>NZ_CP013203.1:2495000-5508564 GCF_001447315.1 Paenibacillus sp. IHB B 3084
AAATGGGCTTGTTTTTAGATGAGGTCTCTGCGACCTTGCCAAGTATCTGTCTCAGCACTTTAGCATTTTCCCCGATATAACCGGAATCAAGCAGCACATCGTGCGTACCGATGACTCCATACTCTTCGTATTGACCAAGCGTTGCCTGTTGCCATAGCAGTTTATCTGATGATGTCACCGGACCAATACTATCGTCCTCTGCAACCAAGGCGTGGATATTCGCCTGAACTCCACCTGCGTTAATAAGCTCATTGCGGTAGATGGAGTAAATCAACATTTTGTCTTTGACTCGCGCTCTGTCAGCTGGATCGGCGAGGAATGATTTGTACTGGTCCCCAATGCTGTCCAGCACCGTCTCGACAATCTCCTCAAGCTGCTCTGGTGTCGATTCATCCTTGGACATCTTTCTCATAGCATCCACCATAATAAGGTCGCTAACATGGTGGCCTCGGCTTTCCATGGCTTTAGCTACCTCGAAGGCGAGATTTCCTCCAAGTGAGTATCCCAGGAATACATATGGGCCCTCTGCTTGAATATCCACGATGGCATCGATGTATCGATCCAGCATATCTTGACCCTGGAAACGATCGCCGATAAATTCTAGCCCGAACACCTCGCAATGTCCTTCCAGCTCCTTGGCCATCTCATAGTACCCCAGAGAGTAGCCTACCCGAGGAGGGAAGCAAAACACTTTAAGCGTTCCTTTCCCTGGGAAGTGGATAATTTCCATTTCTTCTTCATCAGGAGCGGCTGTTGCCCGCAGCTTGGATATTTCATGGGCCATTTGCTCAACAGTCGGAAGATTAAACACGAGTTGGAGCGGAAGCTGAACACCCATGCCGGTTGAGATCTTCTGGATCAATCCCAATACTTTCAGGGAATGGCCCCCAAGCTCGAAGAAATGATCCTTGACCCCGATTTCCTGCACGCCGAGTACCTCGGACCAGATCTGCGCTAGCTCTACTTCTGTCTGCGTACGCGGCGGGATATACTCCGCTGTGCTCCGCAGAAGTGCTTCCGGTGCCGGCAGCGCTTTGCGATCCAATTTGCCATTCGGATTCAGCGGCATTTGTGCAAGCTGTACGAAGGCCGTCGGAATCATGTAGCTTGGCAGCTCGCTGGCCAGTGCCTCGCGTAGTACGCCCGCTGCAAGCCCCTCTTCGGCCACAAAGTATGCACAAAGCTGAGTACTTCCAGTGGAATCAGCCAGTGCAAGAACAACCGCTTCCTGCACAGATGGCACTTTCAAAATTTGCGCTTCCACTTCTCCCAGCTCAATGCGGTAACCCCGGACTTTTACCTGGTGATCGATCCGCCCTAAATACTCAATATTCCCGTCTGGCAGCCACCGGGCCAAATCGCCCGTTCGGTAAATCCGTTCTCCCGGCTTGTACGGATGAGGGATGAACTTCTCTGCCGTCAGATCCGGCTGGTTGAAGTACCCTCTCGCTACCCCCTCGCCTGCAATGCAGAGTTCTCCCGGTACACCTACTGGTGATACCTGAGAAGCGCTGTCCATCATCCATACTTGGACGTTAGCGTACGGTTTGCCGATAGGCACATGCGTTAGAGCCGCAGTCTCAAGACTCGTTGTATACCGAGTCGCATATACGGCTGCTTCCGTAGGACCGTAGATGTTTTCCAGTACTGCGTTAGGAGATACTTTATAATACTCTTCCACAAGTTTGGCAGGCAGCGTCTCGCCGCAGGCAAACAGGTATTTCAGAGTAAGGAATCCTTGGGTGCCGCTTTCTTTCAAGTATTGAACGAGCACACTGAGCATCGACGGCACCAAATTGAGATGCGTGATACGGTTCGTATCCACGGCCTCTAGCAGTACCATCGGGTCTTTGTCCACGCCTTGCGGCAGGATCACGAGAGTCCCCTGTCCAAAGAACCAGCAGAACAGCTCTGGCACGGAGAAGTCAAAGGTGAATGTCGTTTTGAGCAGGAAACGGTCGCCTGCCAACATCGGATATTCAGCTTCCAACTGACTCAGCGTATGGACGGCAGCGCGATGTTCAATCATTACACCTTTCGGCTTGCCGGTTGAACCTGACGTGTAAATGATATACGCCAGATGCTCCGGCCCCGCAATTGGCTCCAGATTCGAGCTATCCGCATGATACGCCTGCGGATCATCAAGTGCCAGGATCGTGTCGGTGAACGGGAAACGATCTTTGAGATGGTTCTTCGTCAGCAGAAGCTTCGCCCCCGAATCCTCCAGCATGTGGCGAATACGATCTTCCGGGAACTCCGGATCAATTGGTACATAGGCCCCGCCAGCTTTGAGAATGGCATGAATACCAATGATCATCTCAAGCGAGCGCTCGACCATGATGCCGACTGGCTGGTCCGGTCTGACCCCTTGGGCACGCAGCGTACGTGCAAGGCGGTTCGCTTGCTGATGAAGTTCTCCATAGGTAAACTCCGTTTCTCCGTAAACAAGTGCTGTACGATCCGGTGTGAGCGCTGCTTTTTCCTCAAATATACCGTGAAGGGTCTGCTCACGCGGATAAGGAGCTGCTGTATCGCCCCACACCTCTATAATCTGCGATTTCTCTTCTGGCGTGATCAGCTCCAGCTCATCAATACGGATAGCAGGTTGAACAGAAACGCTTGTCAGAATTCTCGTCAAGTGTCCTTGAATTCGTTCCACGCTCTCCCGATCATAGACGCGGGCATTGTAACGGTACAAGAACTCCAGATTACGGCCCGGCAGCACAATGAGGTTAAAATCATAATTCGTCTGTTCAAACATCTGAACATCCGTAATTTTGTATTCAGCCTCTTCACTGGCAATTTTCTCTTCCAGATGCTCTTCTACCGGGTAATTTTCGAACACCATAATATGAGAAATCAAATCTTGCTTTTGTTCGCTCTGTGCTTGAATCTCATAGAGCGGATAGGAATCATAAGCATGTCCTGCCAAATATAATTCCTGCTGTCTTTTCATCACATGGGAGAACGTATCGCTTCCCTCAGCCTGTACCCGAACCGGAACTGTATTAATGAAGAGACCGATCATGCTTTCGATGCCCGGAATCTCGGCAGGTCTTCCCGATACTACACTTCCGAAGACGATATCCTGGCTTCTATTGTAGCGCTGCAACACGATTCCCCAGGCTGCTTGCATCAACGTATTCATCGTCACCTGATGCTGTTTGGCCACCTGTTCCAGGCGATCGGTCAATTCCGCATCCAACGTGAATACCAGCTTCTCCGACACGTAGGCTTCTGCTTTTGCCGATGGCTGTGTGATGGCCTGTGGCAGCTTCGTCTGCTGCTCGTAGCCTTCCAGGTACCCTCTCCAGTAAGAGGATGCCTCTTCCTCGCCTTGCTTCTCCAACCATTGAATATACTGGCTGTACGATACAGCTGCAGGAAGCTCAGGCTCCCTTTGCTCACGCAGAACCCCATACGTCTCAAACACTTCCTGGAGCACAAGCGGCATACACCAGCCATCCAAAATGATGTGATGAGAGCTCCACAGCAGATGGTAAGCCTCTTCTGCTGTACGTAGAATAGCAACACGCAGCAACGCTTCTTCAGCAAGATTAAAACCTCTTGCTTTGTCCTGAGCAGTATAAGCTGCAAGGCGCGCTTGAATTTCATCGGCTTCCAACTCGTGCAGATCCTCGTATACGAAGTCACACGCTCTTTCTTTGAACACAATCTGAATAGGGAAATCGCCCCACCCGGCATGGAAATTCGTTCTCAATATGGCATGCCGTTTCATCAGATATTTTAAGCTGCGTTTGAAATCCTCTGGATAGAATACTCCCTGAATTTCAAATTTGGCCTGCTCAAAGTAGACTTCTGAATGAGGCTCCAGCAAGCTGTGGAACAACATTCCTTTTTGCATCGGTGTCAGTTTATACATATTTTCAATACTGCCGATATGCCGTGTCTGCTCTTCTAACTCCTCGATTTTTTCCAAGCTGATATCTTTGAGGAGTACATCGCTTGGTGTAAGTTCTGTTCTTTCCTTACTTACGCAATGTCCAATGACTTCGCTGAGACGGTTCTTCAGAATGCCAACAAACTTAGCCACGGACTCCCCGTGGAACTGATGACGGTTATAGCTGACCGAAAGTTGAAGCTGTCCTTCGGCAATCAGTCCATTAATGTTCAATGCCTGATGCTGCACCATCTGCTCACTGACCTCAGGTCCTACTGAGTAAGGCGATACTTCCATCGTCCCTCCTGCAAGATCCTGGTCGAACTGTCCCAAGTAGTTGAAGGTAATCTCCGGTTCAGCCGAGAAGGAGGAGACATCGGAACCGTTGCTTAAATATTTCAAAATACCATATCCGACACCTTTGTTCGGGATACGACGCAAGCCTTCCTTGACGTGCTTGATTCTGGCGCCGATCTCCAATTCCCCTCCCATCTCAAGGGCGACAGGGTATTGACTTGTAAACCAGCCTATTGTGCGAGTAATATCCAGTTCTGGCACAACAGGCTCCCGTCCATGTCCCTCCAGAAGGATGCCTACACGTTCGATTCCCGTCCACTCGTGAACAGCCATACCCAGAGCCGTCAGGAGCAGATCGTTGACCTCCGTATTGTAAGTACGGTTCGCTTCTTTCAGGAACTGCTCTGTCTCTTCTGGTGACCATCTCACCGTGACAGCCTCGCTGTCTTTGATGAGAAGAGCGCCGTCTACCTTGTCTTTTGGAAGAGGGACAAAGCCATCTCCTTCTACTTCTGTCCAATAGCTGCGTTCTTGTTCAGCCGCCGGACTATTCGCATATTGTGTGATTCCCTCAACCCATGCACGATACGAATCCGTCTTCTGTGGAAGCTTGACTGCTTCTCCACGTGCTGCCTGCTCGTAGCCTTCCTGCAGGTCCTCAAAGAGGATACGCCAGGATACGCCATCCACAGCCAGATGATGAATAACGATCAATAGATGTTCGCCTTCCGCACAGCGGAACAGACCCAGTCTAAGGAGAGGTCCATTCTCCAGAGAGATGCTTCGCTGAATGGCTTCCGAACCTGCTTCTATTGCTGAATCCGGGTCTGTTTCATCCCGCAGATCGTGGATTTGGAGACTATAGAGCTCACCCTCACCCACGCTCCGGTTCCAGGCCTCCAATCCCTGCTCTCCTTGGCGGAGCACCAGTCGTAATGCATCGTGATGCTCTGCAATTCTCCGAACAACCTCGGCGAGCGCATCGGTATTGAAGCCATCCCGTCGGTACAACATGACCGACTGATTAAAGTGATGCAGATCCATCGACTGTTCATCGAAGAATCTGTGCTGGGCAGGTCCCAGTCTTACCGCTCCGTGTACCTCGCTTTGGTCGGCAATTCGGCTGACCACACTAACGCGCTGTGCCAGCTCTGCAATTGTCGGATAACCGAACAAATCCTTCATTTCAAGCTTATAGCCTGCTTGGAGAAGCCTTGAAGATACTTGGATGGATTTGATCGAGTCCCCTCCAAGCTCAAAGAAATTATCATGTATGCCGACAAGCGGCACGCCGAGTACACCTTGCCAGATTGAAGCCAAAATGTTCTCCACATCCGTGCGCGGAGCGGTAAAGTCTGCTCCCGCCTTTATACCCGAGTTCGGTTCAGGCAGTGCCTTGCGATCCAGCTTACCATTCGGTGTCAGAGGCATCACGTCCAGTTGGACGAAGTAAGACGGAATCATATATGCAGGCAGTCCGGCAGACAGTTCGTCTCTCAGTTCGCTGACAGACATTTCGCGATCAGCTACGAAGTAAGCACACAGCGATTTCTGCCCATGAGCATCTGCCCACGCAACAACGAGAGCTTCCTCGACAAGTGGAATGTCCAGCAGCTTGGCCTCAATCTCACCAAGCTCAATACGATAGCCCCGTATTTTAACTTGATGGTCAATGCGCCCAATGTACTCAATGTCTCCATTAGGAAGGCGACGAGCCAAATCCCCAGTGCGATACATATTTCCTTCCGAGGCGAACGGATTTCTAATGAATTTATCTGCGGTAAGCTCAGGACGGTTCAGATATCCACGGGCTACCCCATCCCCGGCGATGTACATTTCGCCCTCCACGCCTAACGGTACGAGACGAAGATGATCATCTAGAATATGGATGTATATATTATCTGCCGACAATCCAATCGGTACGGATTCACGCGTATCCTTCACCGGATCGTACAGGTGAATCATGCAGCCGACGACCGTTTCAGTTGGACCATATTCATTGTAGATTTTGATGTTGCCGCCAAAGAGATCTGTGATGGTTTTTGACAAATGTGTGGTCAGATTCTCTCCGCCCACAATGAGTTGCTGAATGCGACTTTCCGCCGGGATGGTCATATCTTTAATCAGACTGAGATGAGTCGGCGTCAGCTTGAGAATGTCCACTGCATTTTCGCGCAAAATATGCTGTACAACCTCCGCTTTATCTATACCATCATAAATCCGCACTACTCCTCCGTTAATTAATGGAGTAAAGATCGACGTTAGCGTCAAATCAAAGGAAATGGATGAATACAACGGGAAATCCGTTGGTTTTCCAGCACAATAGACCTTATTGGCCCACCAGATGTAGTTTACGATCCCTTTGTGGTTAATCATGGTTCCCTTCGGATTTCCGGTTGTACCCGAGGTGTAGATTAAGTACACCAGATCGTTTCCTCCAACAGGAATATTGGGATTATCCACCCCAGTTCCGTAGATGTGCGGCGAATCCAATTCCATAACCGTTCCCTCAAAAGAAGCCAGCTCCGTCAAGTGGCTCTGTGTGAGCAGAATCTCAGCGCCGGAATCCTTCAGAATATACTGAATCCGCTCCTGCGGATATTCAGGATCAATTGGCACATAGGCTCCGCCCGCTTTGAGCACACCCATGATAGCGACAAGCAGCTCTACAGACCGATCTGCCAACAGACCTACCACTTGTTCACTCCGTAGTCCCTGGGCTATCAAGGTGGAGGCCAGCCTGTTCGCCTGCTCGTTCAGCTCCCGATACGTGATCTGGATGTCCCCGTTTACAGCCGCAATCTTATCAGGCGTACGGACAACCTGTTCTTCAAACAAGGTATGCAGACCCTGATCACTTGGATAGGTATGGGCCTTGCCGCCCCAGTCAAGCAGGTTCATCCGTTCCTCAGATGTTACAATCTCCAGTTCCTGTATCGTCGCTTGCGGACGAGCAGCCACCTGATCGAGCATCTGCAACAAATGCCCTCCGATTCGTGCAATGCTTTCTTGCTCGTAAACCGAGGCATTGTAGCGAATGCAGACCTTGATGTCCTCGCTTGGAATCACAACCAGGTTAAAGTCATAGTTGGTTTGTTCAAACATGGTGAAGTTGGCGACTTCGAGATTGTCCTCCGTTTGATTACCCGATTGCTCCACCTGCTCGTCGAGCGGGTAATTTTCAAAGATCATAATATGAGAAATCAGGTCCTGCTTTTGGGTTGTTTTCCCCTGAATCTCATACAGTGGATAGGTGTCGTAGGCACGACCAGCCAATGACTGTGCCTGTGTACGTTTCATCACCTCGACAAAGGCTTCGTCTTTGGATGACTGCACACGGATAGGTACTGTATTAATGAACAGACCCACCATATTTTCGATCCCTGCAATCTCAGCAGGTCTACCCGACACAACGCCGCCAAAAACCACATCCGAGCTGGCATTATAACGTTGAAGAATCAGTCCCCAGGCTGTCTGCATGAGTGTGTTGACGGTCACGTGATTTCGCTTCGCGACAACATCCATTTTACCGGTCAAGGCTGCACCCAGATGGAGAACATGCTCATTCAGAACATAGCCCGCTTCTTTGGCTTGTGATTTCGTTTTGCCTTCCGGCAATACGGTGTTCCCGTCATAGCCTTCGAGGTATTGGCTCCAATACGTTGAAGCTTCTTGATCATCCTGTGCGTCAAGCCACTCGATATAACGGCTATAGGGCTGAGCTGGCGGCAGCACAGGCTGTAATTGCTGTTTCTTGGCAGAATAATAATCGAACAGCTCCTGTGTAATGATCGGGATACACCAGCCATCCATGACAATATGGTGGAAGCTCCACAATACAAGACAGCTTTGATCCTTCTGCAAGACGGTCACTCGCATCAGCGGATCTTCTGACAAGCTGAATCCCTTAACCATATCTTCAGCCGTGTAAGCCTTGATCCGGGCTTCTTGTTCCTGCATAGATGCGTCGCGCAAATCTACGTAGTGCAGAGGGATTAACCGCTGCTTATAGACAACTTGCAGCGGTACATCAGCAATGTTGTTGTAAAAGCCGGTACGTAGTATGGCATGTCGTTGCACCAAAGCCTGGAAGCTCTCGAAGAAGATATCTACATCGAATCTGCCACGCAGCTCAAACGTTGCCTGTTCGAAGTATGAAGAGGAGTCCGGCTCCAGCAAGCTGTGAAACAGCATTCCCTTCTGCATTGGCGTCAGCTTGTACACATCCTCAATCTCTCCGATGTGGGCCGTCTGCGCCGTGAGTCGATCAAGCTGCTCCAATGTTAATCCCTGGAACAGAACATCACTTGGCGTAAGCTGTGAACGCTCCTGAGCCACACAATGCCGGATGACCTCACTAAGGCTTGACTGTAATAATTCAGCAAAATGACTCACCGTCTCCTTACGATACTGCCTGCTGCTGTACGTAATCGTCAGTGATAGCTGGCCTTCGGCAATCATGCCATTCACATCCAGAGCATATTGCTGTGGTGTGAGATCGCTGAGCGCCTTACCAACTGAATATGTGGATAGGCTAAGGGCATTACCCTCCAAATCCTGATCAAACTGCCCAAGATAATTGAAGGAAATCTCCGGCTCTGCGCCGAATCCGACACTTTTCTCCGGTGCCATATACTTCAGAAGACCGTAGCCGATTCCTTTGTGCGGAACCTCTCGCAAATTTTCTTTGATGCGCTTGATTCGCGCAGATACTTCCTGTCCGCCTTGCAGGTTCAGCAGAACCGGATACTGGGTTGTGAACCAGCCCACGGTACGGGTAATATCCAGGTCTGATACGATCATTTCCCGTCCATGCCCTTCAAGATTGACCAAAATCCGCTCCATGCCTGTCCAGCGCTGAACGGCTGCCCCCAGAGCAGTCAAGAGCAAATCATTCGTCTCCGTATGATACGCCCGGTTCGCTTGTCGCAACAGCAGGTCTGTTTCCTGCGCAGACCACGTTACCGTAACCGATTCAGTATCCCGAATGGTGCCCGGCTTCTGATCCTCATCCTTCGGCAGTGGGGCCAAAATCGCCTCCTCGATCAGCTGCCAGTATGCACGCTCCTTGTCCAGAGCAGGCCCTGCTGCATACTTCGTCGCTTGCTCAGACCATACAAGATACGAATCGGTCTTTTGTGGAAGGACGATTGCTTGTCCATTCAATGCTTGCTCGTACCCCGCTGCAATGTCTTCAAACAGGATGCGCCAGGATACGCCGTCAACCAAGAGGTGATGAATGACAATCAACAAATGATCGCCATCGTCACAATGGAACAGGCCTAGCTTGAACAGTGGGCCACCTTCCAAGTCAAAGCTTGCCTGAATGGCATCAGCTTGGGCTTGAACCGCAGCTGTCTGGTCTTCCGCCTGCCGCATATCGGCAATGTCCAATGTGTAGAGCTCGCCTTCGTCCGTTCCCCGATTCCAAGCTGCGTATCCAGCTTCTGTAGGCCGGAAAACCATGCGCAGCGCGTCATGATGAATCGCAATTTGGTCCATTGTCAACCGGAGTGCAGCCTCATCAAAGCCATCCTTCCGATAGAGCATGACGGCATGATTATAATGGTGCGGCTCCGCTGTATGGCGTTCAAAGAACCAACGCTGAATTGGCATTAACTCTGCTGCACCTTTAATTTCACCCTGTTCCGCTATACGTCCAGCTGCCTGAAGATACGGGCTTAGCTCGGCAATTGTCGGATATTTGAAGAGATCCTTCATCTCTAATTTATATCCAGCTTGGAACAATCTCGAGGACACTTGGATCGCCTTGATGGAGTCACCACCCAGATCGAAGAAATGATCATGGATGCCGACCTGCTGCGCTCCCAGCACACCTTGCCATACGGAAGCCAAAGCTTCCTCAGCCTTCGTCCTTGGCGGTTCATAAACCGCTCCTGTCTGCACATTGGCCTCCGGAGCGGGAAGCGCCTTGCGATCCAGCTTGCCATTTGGCGTCAATGGCATCTGTTCCAATTGCATGAAGTAAGACGGAATCATATAAGCTGGCAGTTCAGCAGCCAAGGCTTTTCTCAACTCGCCTACCGTCAGCATCTGATCGGCAGTGAAATAGCCGACTAGCACTTTTTGTCCACTTCCATCCTCCCGGGCGAGCACAACGGCCTCCCTTACAGACGGAGCATGGAGCAGCTTCGCTTCCACCTCGCCCAGCTCGATGCGGTAACCACGGATTTTAACCTGATGGTCAATCCGTCCCAAATACTCCATGCTGCCATCCGGCAACCAGCGTGCCAAGTCACCTGAGCGGTACATGCGCTCGCCCGCTTCAAACGGATGAGCGACAAACTTCTCTTCCGTCAATTCCGGTCGGTTCAGATAGCCTCGCGCCAGGCCTACGCCCGCCACATAGAGTTCACCCGGAATGCCAATCGGCTGTGGACGGCGTTGTTCATCCAAAATGTACGCTCGCAGCGTCGGAATCGTGGTGCCGATATTGCTGCGGCCCTGTTCAATTTCCAGCTCTGTAATTTCCTTGTATGTTACATGTACGGTCGTTTCGGTAATGCCGTACATGTTGATGAGCTGCACTTGTGGATACTTCGTTCTCCAGTCCTTGAGCAAGGCCGGGCTTAATGCCTCTCCACCGAAGATAATCATACGGAGGCTCAGTTCTGCCGCCTGATGACCGAGCTCTTCCTGTAGCAACTGATAGAAGTACGTCGGTGTCTGGTTCAAAACGGTAACCTTCTGATCCTTAAGCAATTGCAAGAAACGATCTGGACTCTTCGCGGTAAGCGATGGAACGATGACCAACCGTCCTCCGTTCAGCAATGCTCCGTACATTTCCCATACAGAGAAGTCAAAACAGAATGAATGGAACAGTGTCCACGTATCCTGAGGACCGAAATCAAACATATTTTTATCATTAAAGAGCAAGCGAACTACATTTTTGTGCTCGATCAGCGTTCCCTTTGGCTTGCCTGTCGTACCCGATGTGTAGATGACGTAGGCAAGATGCTCCGGTCCGGCTGCAGGCTTCAGGTTTGAGATATCTTCCTTGTAGGAAGCCGTCTCGTCCAGATTGATGATGTCCCCGGCGAAGGAGACGCGTTTCTCCAGATGCGCTTGTGTCAGCAGTAGCTTGGCTCCTGAATCCTCCAGCATAAAGCGAATGCGGTCCTCTGGATACTCAGGGTCTACAGGGACATAGGCCCCGCCTGCCTTCAAGATGGCTAAAATCCCGACCACCATTTCAAGGGAACGATCCGCCATGATTCCAGCCAAACCATCTGGTTGGAGCCCACGCTCGCGGAGCGTTCTGGCAAGTCTGTTTGCCCGTTCGTTCAGCTCGCTGTAGGACAGGGTTGCCTCTTCACATACGACTGCTACTGCATTCGGAGTACGAGCAGCTTGTTCCTCGAACAACGCATGAATCGTCTTGTCACGAGGATAATCTGCTCTGGCTTCGGCCGACTCCTGCATCAGCTTTGATTTTTCCTGAGGTGTCACGATATCAAGGGATGACAACGGCATCGCCAGATTGGCGGTTGCTTCCCGAATAAGCTGTACAAAGTGGCCTGCCATCCGTTCAGCAGTCTCTTGCTTGTAGATCGCAGTCGCGTACTCAAGCGTGCAGTTCAATGCCCCGTCTGCTTCACTCACGGTCAGCGTGAGATCGAACTTGGCAGCCGGATGTACATTATCGTAAGGGGTGAAGCGCAATCCCTCTATTTCTTGTTCTCCCTGCTCGATATTTTGCAGGACAAACATGGTATCAAATAGCGGATTACGGCTCAAATCACGCTGAAGCTCCAGCTTTTCTACCAGCTCCTCGAACGGGTAATCTTGGTTTTCATAGGCCCGTAGCGCTGTTTCCTTCACTTCCTGCAGATAAGCCTCGAAAGGCTTTTCTCCTTCCGGATAAGTACGCAGCGCCACTGTGCCGACGAACATACCGATGAGGCCTTCGAGTGTCGCATGGGATCTTCCTGCCACAGGTGAACCGACAATGACATCTTCCTGACCTGTGTACTTGTGCAAGAGCGCTGTATAGGCTGCCAGCAGTACCATGAACAGAGTAGAACCCGTCCGGGTAGCCAGCTCCTGAAGTGAAGCACTCAGAGAAGAATCAATTTGGAAGTCGATTCGATCGCCCGCAAAGCTTCGCACCGCAGGACGAACTTCATCTCCCGGCAAATCCAGCACTGGCAAGCTTCCGCGGAAAGCATCCAGCCAGTAAGCTTCCTGGGCCTTAAGACGCTCGCTTCCGAGCTGCTCTTGCTGCCATACAGCATAGTCTGTGTACTGGATCTGTAGCGCAGGGAATACGTCCTCCTCTTGGTAGAAGCGGAGAAACTCTTCTATGAGAATATTCATAGAAACCCCATCTGAGACAATATGATGCATGTCAAACAATAGTAAATGGCGCTCATGTGCAATTCGAATAAGGCCGACCCGCAGCAATGGAGCTACACCTAAATCAAAAGGACGGACAAACTGCTGAAGGGTAGCTCCTGCCTCTTCCTCGCTCAACTCCGCATATTCCACAGTAAACGGAACATCCGTCAGGAGCTGCTGTACAGGTTCACCGTTCACGGTCACAAAACGAGTACGCAGCGAACCATGACGATGAATCAGACGACGGAATGCCTGCTCCAGCCGTTCCCGATCCAAGGCTCCCTCAACCGTAAGGATACCCGGCATATTGTAGCTCAGCTCTCCACCTTCCAGCTGACTTAGAATAAACAGTCGTTTTTGGGCCGAGGACAATGGATAATGCTCTCTCGCTCCCGCTGTAGGAATTTCTTCGAAATTCAGCGGTGTATAGCCCTCAATGGCACGAGCCAATCCTTCAATAGTAGGAGACTCGAACACTGCTCTCAGACTAATCTCGCGATTCATTTCCTTGCGAATTCGTGAGACTAGCAGGGCTGCACGCAGTGAGTGACCTCCAAAATGGAAGAAATTATCCTTCACTCCCGCGTTCTCTACACCCAGCACCTCTTGCCAGATTTCGGCTAATTGGATTTCCACAGGTGTATTTGGAGCCTCAGATGAAGCAGCTGCCCATCCACGCTCGCCCTGCAGCGCTTTTCGATCGATTTTTCCGTTCGACGTCAGAGGCATGTCCTCCAGTTGCATAAAGCGGGAAGGAATCATATATCCAGGTAACATCTCCGACAGAACAGCCCGAAGCTCGGATACCTCAAGTTTCTGAGCGGCTACGAAATAAGCGACTAGATCTTTGTAGCCGTCATCGCCCTCTACAGCCATGGCTACGACTTCCTGAACGGACGGCACTCTGAGCATTTGTGCTTCGACCTCACCCAACTCGATTCGATAGCCGCGAATTTTGACTTGGTGATCTATTCGACCTAAGTACTCGATGGTTCCATTCGGTAACCAGCGAACCAGGTCACCCGTCCGATACATACGCTCTCCTGGAGCAAACGGGTTGTCCACGAACTTCTCATCCATTAACTCAGGCCGGTTATGATACCCCCGTGCTAATCCGATACTCGAAATGCATAGCTCTCCAGCTACACCGACAGGCTGCAATCTAAAATGGTCATCCAAGATGTACACACTATGGTTAGCAATAGGTCGTCCAATAGATACAATATCCGTTGCTTCCTCACTGTCCGGGACAGACCAGATTGTGGTGCATACGGAGTCCTCCGTTGGGCCATAGCCATTAGAGTAACGTACATGCTTCCTCCACTCTTCGATCATCTCGACCGATGCGGCCGATCCAGCGGTTAGCAGGCACCGCAGTGTTGGCAGACGCTCCGGGTCAAGGTGGATAGCGTAAGCGGGTGGCAAAGTCGCTACCGTAATTCCCTTATCGTTCATGAACTGCTCGAACAGGGCATGATCTAAAATATCTTGTGTAGAAGGGATGCACAGAACACCCCCGTGGCTCAGCGCCGTTAAAATTTCCGAAACCGATGCATCAAACGACAGACTTGCAAACTGGACGATCCGATCCTGCGGTGTAAACTCGAAGTGTGCCCCATATACGTCTGAAAGATTTGATAGTCCCCGATGCTCGACTAATACGCCCTTAGGCTGACCCGTCGTACCTGAAGTGTAGATCACGTAAGCCAGATCATCCGGGCCAGCAATATCCTCCAAATTCGAGGTGTCGGCATCATAGGACGATGATTCATCCAGCATCAAAATATTTTCCGTCCATCCGAGATGCTCCAAGAGATGGGCCTGTGTAAGAATCAGCTTCGCCCCGGAATCTTCAAGCATGTAACTGATTCGTTCTTTCGGATACTCTGGATCGATTGGAACATAGGCACCCCCGGCTTTCATAATGCCGTAGATTCCAACGATCATTTCGAGCGATCGTTCAGCAATCAGTCCCACCAGATCTCCCGTCTTGATTCCCTGAGTACGGAGTCTTCTCGCCAGTCCATTGGCTTTTGCATTGAGCTCGGCATAGGTCAGACTCTTGTCTTCGAACCAAATGGCAGTCGCATCCGGCGTTCGTCCCGCCTGTTCCTCCAACAGCCCGTGGAACGTGTTACAGTGCTCGTCGTAAATGGCTTTCGTATTTCCCCATACGTTCAGAATCTGTTCTCTCTCCTGCGGCGTGACCAATTCTAGAGCATCCACGGAAATGGCAGGATTCTCTACAATTTGTTCCATGAGGTGAACCAGATGTCCCTTGATTTGCTCAATCGTCACTTGATCATAAACAAGTGCATTGTACTGGAACAGCAATCTCATCTCTTCGCCAGGGAGGACAATTAAATTAAAATCGTAATTCGTTTGCTCAAGAAGCTCCGCCTCCTCAATCTCAAAGGCAGCCTCGCCACCACCCAGACGCTCTACCTCCTCCTCAACAGGATAGTTCTCAAATACCATAATATGTGAGATTAGATCCTGCTTCTGATCGGTCTGAGCCTGAATCTCAAACAGCGGGTAGGTGTCATACATATGAGAAGCCATATATTGTTCCTGCTGCTGCTTCATCAGAACTGTGAAGGGGAGATTTTCTTCCGTCTTCACACGAACGGGAATTGTATTGATGAACAAACCGATCATCCGATCAATGCCCGGAATTTCTGCTGGTCTGCCTGATACTACACTTCCGTACACGACATCCCGGCTACCGTTATAGCGTTGAAGCGCAATACCCCAGATAGACTGCAGCAATATATTCACCGTGACATGAGCATCCCTGGCCACCTTTTCAAGGCGCTCAGTCAATACCCTACTGAGAGGATAATTCAGCTTTTCTGCTACATAGCCTTCTCCCTTACTTGCTCCACCGACTTGAGGTAGAAGCGTCTGCTGCTCGTAACCGGCCAGATATCGGTTCCAATAGTTGGACGCAACTGCTTCATCCTGCTGTTCCAGCCATTCGATATATCGACTGTACGGATGAACCTCTGCCAGCTGCGGCTCTCTTCCTTCCAGGAGGGCAAAATAGTGTTCAAATACCTCCTGCGTAATTAACGGAACACACCACCCATCCATGACGATGTGGTGAAAGCTCCATAAGAGACGGAAGCTCTCTTCATCGGTTTGTAAAATCGATACACGGAGAAGCTCGTCTTCAGCCAGGTTGAAGCCCAGTGCTTTGTCCTTAGCACCAAATGTCTTCAGGTAAGCTTCGCGCTGCGATGCATTCATCTCCCGCAGGTCTTCATACACCAATTTAGCGCCTCTGTGCCGAAATACAACCTGCAACGGCTCGCTGCCCCATCCGCTATAAAAGTTCGTGCGCAGGATGGCATGACGCTCCACCACTGCATCCAGACTGTGTCCGAAGGCATTCGGATCAAAGCTACCCTTAAAGTCAAAGGCAGCCTGCTCAAAATAGGCACCTGTATGCGGCTCAAACATATCATGGAACAGCATGCCCTTCTGCATCGGTGTCAGACTGTATACATTCTCAATATCGCCTATGTGGCTGGTTTGCTTAGAAAGCTCTTCCAAATCGGCAATACTCAGCCCTTTCGCAAGCACGTCGCTTGGTGTCAATACCGCTCTCTCTTGAGTTACGCAATGATGGAGAAGCTCTCGCAGGCTTTCTTCAATATATCCAGCGAGCTGTTCCATCGTAGATGACTTATACTGTTTTCCGTTATAAGTAATCGTCAGAGAAAGTGCCCCGTCCGTCACCATGCCATTGATATCTAGCGTATAGGCCGGTTCCTCCAACGAGCTTTGCGCGCTTCCAGTTGGATAAGGCGAAATCTGCAACGAGCTTCCTTGCAAATCCTGATCAAATTGCCCTAGATAGTTAAAAGAAATCTCAGGCTGCAAGCTGAAGCTGTCTACATTCAACTGACTTGCCATCGTTTTGAGCAACCCATAGCCAATACCTTTGTTCGGAATTCGGCGCAGCCCTTCTTTCACAGACTTGATCAAGGAGGCCACTTCCGGGTTATCCCCCAGGTCTAAAATCACCGGATATTGACTTGTAAACCACCCAACGGTACGGGTGATGTCGATATTCGGTATAATCGGCTCACGACCGTGTCCTTCCAGATTCACAGCAACCTTTCCGATGCCAGACCATTTGGATACCGCCATGCCCAGAGCGGTCAATAGCAGATCGTTCGTCTCTGTTTGATAAGCACGATGGGCTTTTCTCAACAATTGGTCGGTTTCTTCTATAGTCCATTGTGCTGTTACCACTTTGCTATCCTGTAATAGAAGGCTTTCCACAGTCTCATCCTTCGGCAACTGTTCGAGTGGCTGATCCTCCAGCTCTCTCCAATACGCCCGATGAGTCTCCATTTCAGGACCTTCCGAATAACGAGCAAGGGCGTCTCCCCAGTCACGGAAGGAATCCGTCTTCTGCGGGAATACCAGCGCTTGTCCTTGAATCACCTGCTCATAGCCTGCTGCAATATCCTCGAACAAAATCCGCCAGGATACTCCGTCCACCACCAAATGGTGGATCACGATCAGAAGGTGGTCTCCATCCTGACAATGGAAAAGTCCTAACTTCAGCAGCGGACCTTCTGCCAGATTGATACTGCGCTGAATGTCATCCGACAGCGTTGCAATGGCTGCAACCGGATCGGATTCATTCCGTAAATCAGCGGTGAACAGGCTATATAGCTCTCCTTCTTCAAGATCACGATTCCAAGCCTCGTAGCCATGCTCTGTCTGACGAAAAACCATGCGAAGGGCGTCATGATGCTCAGCGAGTTTTCTCAGCACCCGATGCAAGGCCTTTTCCTCAAATCCCTGTTCACGATACAGCATAACCGCTTGATTGAAGTGATGAGGCTCTGCCTGCTTCCGTCCAAAGAACCACTGTTGGACTGGAGTCAAGCGAGTCGCTCCACGCACAACTCCCTGTTCAGCCATATGCACAGCCATTTGTATTTCCGCGCCTAGCTCGGCAATGGTTGGCGATTTGAACAGCTGCTTCATCTCTAACCGATAGCCGGCCTGCAATAACCGTGACGACACCTGAATGGCCTTTATGGAGTCTCCGCCCAATTCAAAGAAATTGTCATGGATACCCACCTGTTCGGCACCCAGCACACCTTGCCAAACAGACGCCAAGGCTTCTTCCGCCGGTGTACGGGGAGCCGTATACTTCCGTCCCGTATGCGCACCCACTTGAGGAGCCGGCAGAGATCTGCGGTCCACTTTTCCGTTCGACGTTAATGGCATACGATCCAACTGCACAAAATAGGACGGGATCATATAACTCGGAAGTACCTGCGATAGAGCAAGACGCACTTCTCCTGCGGTGAGCATGCGATCCGCCACATAATAAGCGCAAAGCTGCTTCTCTCCAAGCTCATCCGCGCGAACGACCACTACGGCGTCGATTACTGACTCCACCTTGGCCAGTTGGGCCTCGATTTCAGGGAGTTCGATGCGGTAACCGCGTATTTTAACCTGTTCATCGATTCTTCCTTTAAATTCCAGATTACCATCTGGAAGCCAGCGTACCAAATCCCCAGTTCGGTAGCAGGGTTCTCCGTCCTTCACAGGACTAGGAACAAATTTCTCTGCTGTGAGATCAGGACGATTGAGATATCCGCGCGCTACACCTTCACCGCCGACAATGAGTTCACCCCAAGCACCAATAGGCTGTAATTGCAGCGATCCATTGACCACATAAGCGGTCGAATTACTAATTGGGCGACCAATCGGCACACCCCCTTCGGCACGACCCGGAATCTTGTAGGTGGTGGAGAAGGTCGTATTCTCTGTCGGACCATAGCAATTGATAGGGACAAGATCAGGATTAGCCTCGATTACACGGTTCATATGAGATAGGGACAGTACGTCACCACCGACTAACAATGCTTTTAGCCCTCTGAACAGGTACTCATCCTGCAGGGAAAGCTGATTGAAAAGCGGTGAAGTAAGCCACAATGTCGTAATCCCGTACTTGGCAATAGCCGCTTTGAGCCTATCAGCAATCAGAATGTCGTCATTCTCTACAAAATAGAGCTGCCCACCGTTAAGCAACGCTCCCCATATCTCAAATGTAGAAGCATCAAAGGCCACGGCTCCTGTTTGCAAAATTCGTGTGGATTCATTCAGCTCCACATAGTTGGTCTCTTTGACCAGACGGACCACGTTCCGGTGTTCAACCATAACGCCCTTCGGTCTACCCGTCGTACCCGATGTATAGATGACATAAGCAAGCCCCTGCGATCCCTGAGCCGTCTCCGGCTGGGCAGGTTCAGCAGCATAAGCCTCTTCACTGCTAAGATCGACAATTGGTATACCGTAGTCTACACTTATAAGCTCGCCCTTTTGCACCAATAATAGCTTGGCGTCGGAATCATCAAGCATATAACGAACCCGATCTTCCGGGTAATCAGGATCGATCGGCACATAGGCTCCACCTGCCTGAAGCACCGCGAGCATACCAATGACCATCTCGATGCTTCGTCCGCCCATTACGGCCACAGGTTGCTCCCTCAACGTTCCCAAACGACGCAGTGTTTGGGCCAGTCGGCTCGCCTTATCTTCCAATTCAAGGTACGTTAGCTGGACATCGCCGAATACAAGCGCCGTCTGCTCCGGTGTACGCTTGACTTGTTCTGCGAACAGCTCATGAATGGTCTTGTCCCTTGGATAAGGAGCCGATGTCGCGTTAAACACTTCAACGATCTGTACTTTCTCCTCCGGTGTGATCATTTCTATCTCGGCCAGTTGCAACTGAGGATTGGCTGAGACTGCGTGCAGAACCCGAAGCAAGTGCGTTGCAAGTCGCTCTACACTTTCACGTCGATATAAAGCCGTACTATACTCGAGGCCAAAGGCTAATTTTGACTCCTTCTCCTCTACATTGAGGGACAGGTCAAATTTGGCTGTGACGGTGTCCATCAAGTAAGGAGTAAAGTGCACTCCGTCCATTTCCTGCTCTTCCTGCTCGGTATTTTGTAATACCAATAGGGTGTCAAAGAGCGGATTGCGGCTGACATCACGTCCTACGCCCAGCTTTTCGACCAATTTTTCAAAAGGGTAATCCTGATGCTCAAACGCCTTGAGCGCTGTTTCCTTGATTTCCAGAAGATAATCCTGAAAGGTTTTATCTCCTGCCGGGTAGCTGCGCAAGGCCAGTGTGTTGACAAACATTCCGATAATGCCCTCAAGCTCAGCCTGCGGTCTTCCGGCCACTGGAGAACCTACGACGATGTCCTCCTGTCCTGTATATTTGTGCAGTAGTACCGAATAAGCGGCCAGCAATACCATATACAGTGTAGTACCTGTACGGGATGCAAGCTCTTGTATCGCCTTATTTCCAGACTCATCCAATGTAAAATCAATTCGGCTACCCTCGAAGCTCCGAACCGAAGGTCGTTGGAAGTCTGTAGGCAAATCCAATATCGGCAACTCCCCTTCAAAGGCTTGCAGCCAATATTCCTCAAGATCTTGCCATTGGTTCTCTGACTGTTCCCGTTGCCATACGGCATAATCCTTGTACTGGATGTGCAGCTCTGGTAGCTGTTCTCCTTGATACAAATGAGTAAGTTCCTCTATCAATATTTGAATAGAAACCCCATCTGAAATGATGTGATGCATATCAAACAGCAACAGATGACGCTCCTCCTGGAGCTTCACCAAGCTAACACGCAGTAATGGAGCCTGGCTCAGATCAAAGGCACGAATAAAGCTGTGAATGAGCGTATCCGTCTCCTCCACAGAAGCCTCTGTGTAGTTCAACGCGAACGGCACATTCCTATGCACACGCTGAACAAGCTCTCCATCCTGCATATAAAAGCCGGTTCTCAGGGATTCATGACGCTGGATCAGTGCCTGGAACGCGGACTCCAGCCGAGTGCGATCCAATGGTCCATCCACTGTGAAGGCCCCTGGCATATTGTAGCTGAGCTCTCCCCCGTCCATCTGTCTCAGCACGTATAACCGCTTTTGCGCTGAGGACACTGGGTAAGCTTCGCTTTCCGCTGCCCTTGGGATGGATTCGTACAGGGTCGGAATGTGTTTTTTCACAAGTTGCGCCAAGGATTCGACCGTAGGTGACTGAAACACCTCACGCAGCGAAATGCTACATCCCAATTCTTTGTGAATCCGTGAAACGAGCACTGTTGCCCGCAAAGAGTGACCCCCAATTTCAAAGAAATTATCTCTGACACCGACGCGGGCAACTCCCAAGATATCTTGCCAGATGAGTACCATCTGAGCTTCCACAGCAGTTCTCGGAGCCAAATAAGCCTCGCCGGATTGTACGCTGCTTTCAGGAGCCGGCAACGCACGGCGATCCAGTTTGCCATTTGGCGTAAGCGGCATTTGCTCCAGCCGGACAAAATAAGAAGGAATCATGTAAGCGGGGAGTTCCGCCGCCAGCTGAGACCGCAATTCCCCCGGCGAAAGATCACTGGAGGCTACATAGTAGGCGCACAGCAATTTTTGGCCCTGTTCGTCTTCCCGTGCGAGGACAATCGTTTCCCGTACGTTCGGAGCCTTGAGAATTTGGGCTTCTACCTCGCCAAGCTCAATTCGGTAGCCGCGAATTTTGACCTGATGGTCGATCCGCCCCAAATATTCAATATTGCCATCAGGCAACCAACGAGCAAGATCCCCAGTTCGGTACAGCCGCTCTCCCGCCCGATACGGATGCTCAACGAATTTCTCAGACGTCAAATCCGGCCGATTCAAATACCCACGGGCAAGACCGTCCCCCGCAATGTATAGCTCTCCCGGAACCCCAACAGGCTGCAGGCGTCTTTGCTCATCGAGAATGTAAGCGCTAAGTGTGGGGATTGTTGTGCCAATATTGCTTTTCCCCGCTTCAATCTCACGTTCCGTGATTTCCTTGTAGGTGACATGGACCGTTGTTTCCGTAATTCCGTACATATTAATCAGCTGCACATCAGGATACTTGACCCGCCAGTTTCTCAGAAGAGACGGACTTAAGGCCTCTCCACCAAAAATGATTTTTCTAAGGCCAAGCTCTGTCGAAGAGTGCGTTAATTCTTCCTGTAGCACCTGATAAAAATACGTCGGCGTCTGATTTAAAATGGTGACTTGGTTGTCTTTCAACAACTCCAGGAAAGCTGCTGGGCTCTTGGCTGTGAGAGATGGAACAATCACCAATTTCCCTCCGTAAAGAAGCGCTCCGTACATCTCCCAAACAGAGAAATCGAAGCAGAACGAATGGAACAGCGTCCACGTATCCTGAGAGTTGAAATCAAATAAATTTTTATCGTTAAAGAGCAGTCGAACTACATTTTTGTGTTCAATCAGTGTGCCCTTCGGCTTGCCGGTCGTACCCGACGTGTAGATAACATAGGCTAGATGGCTTGGTCCCGAAATGCTCTCCAGATTGGAAGCATCTCCTGTATACGTTGCAGCTTCGTCCAGACTCACAAGCTTTCCGTCAAAAGTGTTGCTCTCCCATAGATGACTTTGGGTGAGCAACAGACGGACACCTGAATCCTCCAGCATATAATGGATACGTTCTTCGGGATAATCGGGGTCAATCGGTACATAGGCACCACCTGCTTTCAAAATGGCCAACATGCCGATGACCATCTCCAAGGAACGGTCAGCCATAATCCCTACGAGCGTATCTGCTCCTACTCCCTCGGAGCGCAAATATCTCGCAAGTTGGTTAGCCCGCTCGTTTAGAGCTAGGTATGTAATGCTCTGCTCGTCCATCTGAACGGCTACGTGATCTGGCGTGCGCTCGGCTTGTTCCTCGAATAAGCCATGTATGGTCTTCTCACGTGGATAATCGACTGCAGCGCCTTCCGAAAGAGCCAAAATGGATTGCTCTTCTGGTTCGCCCAATAAGTTTACCTCTGCGATAGAAAGCTGAGGTGAATGAATGATCTGCTCGGCGATCGTAAGCAACTGGGAAACCATGTCCTTAACTTCACTGCGTTCAAACAGCTCCGTCCGATAATCGACATCCAGTACCAGTTCGCCTTCATCCAGGATCTCCACGATATGAAGCACGAAATCGTTCACTTCGTCCCCGCAGAAATCATAATCCGTCAAAATACGCACATCATCCAAATCAACCCAATTGATAAGACGATATTCCATTGAAACGCCAAAAAGCCGCTGAATATCCTTGTTACCATGCATTTCTCTAAGATCCTGAATTAACTGATTGTATGGATATTTCTGATGCCGCAGGACTGACATCTGATCTCTGGCTACATCCTGCAGGAAGCTCAACACATCCATATCCTTTTTGATGTATGTTCTGGCAGCAGCGGTGCTGACGAACATACCTATCTTTTGCTTCTCTTTTTTGTTCCCCCGGTTAGCGAACGAAGTTCCAATCACCACATCCGGCTGATTCGTCATTTTGTGTATGTAGATATACATCGCACCCATGAAGAACTGGAACAAAGAAATCCTGTTCTGTTGGCAAAACGCTTGCAGCTCGTGATATAGCACTTCTGGTACGGTAAAATGCTCCCGAACGGCGTGGGTGCTTAAAGATAACGGATTATATGACTTCCAACCCGTAAGCTCAGGCAAATCAGAAAATTTATCCAGCCAGTATGCCTTATCCTTTTGGTATCTGTCAGAAAGCTCATATGCATTCTCATCTGCAATATATTGAATATACGAGCAATCGTCATTCAGCGTCGGTTCATTTCCTTGAATGATCTGCATGTAAAACGCTGTCAGCTGATTGCCATAGACCACCATTGATATTCCGTCAGAAATAATATGGTGCATCTTGGTATTAATCCAATACTCTTCCTCGCTAATCTTCACAATTAAAAACTGGAAGAGCTCAGAATCCAGCAGGGGCAAGGGTTTGTTTTTATGTTGCTCAAGTAAGGCTTCCACCTCAGATGCACTTTCATAGTGGGTAAGATCCAGGCACTCCAACTGTCTCTCTTCATAAGGAACGACGTACTGCTGAGGCACTCCATCCACTGAGGTAATACGAATGCGGAACGCATCATACTGTTTGATAATCAAATTAATGGACTGCATGAAGGCAGCGATATGGATATGCCCCTTCATCTTAGCTGTACCGGAAAGCTGTGACACTGACGTATCTGGGTAGAGTAATTCGGTATACCATATACGCTTCTGCGCATTTGTTAAATCATATAACTGCATGTCATTCATCTCATTCACTCCTATTCCATGATGTGAATATCCTCCCGCTGCACCTGGCAGTCAGGAGGACAAAAGGACCATATAACGTGCGCTTCCACCCCGTCATTGATCCAGTGAAACAATTTCTTCCGCCTCAACCACCAATCGATCCCCTACGGAGGCCCGACCGCTTCCGAGAATATAGCCCCGCCGACGCTTGATCACTTCAAAATAGAGATCAATTCGGTCTCCAGGCTTCGCCAAGCTGTGGAATCGAATTCCATTGAGGTTAGTCAGGTATGAAATACCTTTTTTATCAATCGCAGCGAATGCTGCCAATTGTGCAAGCGACTCCACAATCAACATAGGAGGCATGTATGGGTTAATGTCCGTAATGAACCACTCACTCCAGGTGACAAGCTTGTATCCCTTCGCCCATTGCGACGTTTCGTACCCGGTCACGCCATCCAACAGAAGAAATGGGTACCGGTGCGGAAGCACATCCGGGATATGGATTAGCTCTTCGCTCAAAGGCTTATACCCCTTCCCACTTGCGAACAGCAAGACAGACGTTGTGCCCCCCGAAACCAAAGGAATTGCTAATCGCCGCGCGGACCTCGCGTTCCTGATATACATGCGGCACAAAATTCAATTCAGGAGCTTCAGGATTGTCGCAATTGAGTGTCGGTGGTACTTTGCTGTGAATCATGCTCTGCACAGTCGCAATTAATTCGACTGCCCCTGCACCGCCCATTAAATGGCCAGTCATGGATTTAATAGACGATATCGCCAAACGGGGGGCATGCTCCCCGAATACTTTTTGAATAGCATTAATCTCCATACGATCATTAAACGGCGTACTTGTACCATGGGCATTGACATAGTCGATTTCCTGCGGTGTCAAGCCGCCATCCTGCAGTGCGATGCTGATCGCTTCTGCCGGACCGGAGCCTGAGGGATCTGGAGCCGTGATATGATACGCATCGGTTGTACATCCGTAACCTGCAACTTCGGCCAAAATGGTGGCCCCTCGGTTCAAGGCATGCTCCAACTCCTCCAGCACCAAGACCCCTGCTCCTCCACCGATGACGAATCCATCGCGGTCCACATCAAATGGGCGACTGGCCTTCTGCGGCTCCTCATTTCGTCTGGAAAGAGCATGAATATTCGCAAAAGATGCCAAATCAAGCTGACTAAAATTGGCTTCTGCTCCTCCAGCGACCACAACATCTGCCGTGCCATACTGGATCGTACGTAATGCCTCACCGATGGCATTACTTCCAGTAGCACAAGCCGTAACCACGGCAAACGAAGGTCCCTTGGCTCCGATAGCAATGGAGATTTCACCAGGCGCAGAATTAATCATCATCGAGGAAACAAAATAAGGAGAAACCCTTTTGGGGCCAAGCTCTGTTAATTTCCTGTAGTTCTCCTCTATGACGTCGAGGCCTCCTGCTCCAGAGCCGACAATAACACCCACGCGGCCTGCATTCCGCTCGTCAATCACTAATTTCGATTGCTCGACTGCCTGACGGGCAGCCGCCAAGGCAAATTGGGTAAACTGTGCTACTTTATTAGCTTCCTTCTTGCTCATATATTGCAACGGATCAAAGCCCGTAACCTGTGCGCCAATCTTCGTCGGAATGTCCGCTGTATCAAAAGCAGTGACAGGTCCGATTCCGCTCTTTCCTTCCAACAGTGAATTCCAGAAATCTGAAAGATTAAGCCCAACCGGCGTTACGACTCCCTGTCCTGTCACCACAACACGTCTTCTCACTTTACCCACGTCCTTCGCTGAAATTAATTCTTGGAAGCCTGTTGCTCGTAGAGAGGAAAGTCGCCATACACATGACTGATTTTCTCATGCACATCCGCAAGATCAACATATACCTCGACGACCACAAGCTTGTTCTCCTGATACTTTTGCCAAGCAAGCTGAAGCTGTTCCCGGGCCTCCCCCTTGCTCCGGATCGCAAGACTTTCCACAAACTCATACTGTGGAATTTGGATTCCTGTCTTGGCCGCCTCGGAGACAAATGGGAGGGACTGCCCTGAAAGGTGCTTATAATTCATCTGATTTTGCAACCAGCCATACCCGCCATTATTGAGTACGAGATAGATCAGCGGTATTTGATACTGCACAGCCGTCATAAAATCCGAACAGAAGAGATTAAACGCACCGTCCCCTACCAGTGCCACTACTGGACGTTCTGTTGCCACGCTTGCTCCCAGAGCAGCCGCCGCACCGAATCCAAGACTCGTTTGATCACTAGGAACAATTGAAAGAGAACCGTGGGCAAAGCGAAAATATGGATAAAAATAGGACCACATATCCTGCAATCCATTCTCTTGAAGAAGCACCAGATTCTCAGGGAACTCTGTCTGAATCATGTCCAACAGCTCAGGAACGTGGATTCCAGAGGTCTTTTTCAGCTCTTCCAGATAAATAGCCCTTTGAGAAAAAGCCTCCTGTTTACAACTCCTAATCGTTTCAAGCCACACTCCATCAGGCTCCTGTCCGCGCCGTTCAAGCCACTGCTCCACCGCTGCATATCCATCACCAAGCACCTTGATACCCCTGTATTCGTGTGCAAAATCCTCCAGATTTACATTGACTTGAATTAAAGGTGTATCCTGTAGCAAAATATCCCACTCGAAAGTAGCCGTTTCCTCCAATCGACTGCCCAATGTGATCACCACATCAGATTCCTTCCAGATTTGTCTTAGACTGAGATCCGTATAGAGTCCCGCAACACCACAGAAGAGTTCGTGGTCTTCATTAACTACACTTCGTCCCGAGGCGGTTGCGAACAAGGCCGCTCCATGTTGGTTAGCGAACCGCTCAATCACATCACCTGTACCTGACTTCATTCCGCCTCCGACCAGAATGAGTGGCCTGCGGGCAGTCTCAATAATCCCCCACGCCGCATCCAACTCCCGACGAGACGGAGAGCACGACAGCTTTTCTGGTGGGGTAAACTGAAGCCCTGTCGGCACAGGCTGGTCCATCAGGTTTTCGGGTAGTTCAATATAGACCGGACCTGGAGCCCCATTGATCGCCAAAAAGGCAGCCCGCTCCATCGCCCATACAAGCCGATCTACATGTTCGACACGATAAGCCCATTTTACGAGCGGCTTCACGAGTGAGATTTGATCGGCTTCCTGAAAGGATCGGGTACCCAGCTTGTCCCCTCCGGTGCCAAGCGCCAAAAGTAAAAGCGGAGCACCCAGGTTCTTCGCTTCCAGCAGCCCTGTAAGTGTATTACTAAGCGCAGGGCCTTTACCTACAACACATACGGACATCTGGTTGGTTGTGAGTGCATAGCCTGCTGCCATGAACACAGCATTACGTTGATCTTTGCACAGAATAAAATCCATACCGGATGAGGGGAGTGACGATACGATTTTGAGATCATCACTTGGTAATCCAAAGAGATGCTGAACCCCAGCCGATTTTAAGTAGCCAATGATGGCATCCCAGGGGAATAAGCTCGCAGTCATACCAAACTCCTCTTTTCCGACAAATATTCTGCGACAATTTTTGAAATCAAAATGGGCTTCGAAACGAGCTTGAAATCGTAAAAAATATAGTTCGACATCGTGCCATAGCCACCAAAGGGCTTATTGCCCTGATCCACATCCTCAAGCGTCTCATTAATGGTCAGCGTGTGCTTCTTTCGCAGGACGTCCGTCAGGTGATCAGACCCGTATAAGCTGCAGCCCATCGCACGTTCACTGAAATAGCTGGAGGAAATACGCTTGATTAGCTGCTCGTCGTCTCGGTAGCTAACCACGTTGAAGACCGGTGAAAAATACTCAATAATCTCCAAACCCTGATCTAGCTCGCTATATACAATCGTCGGCTCCATCTTTTTCGTACGGAAATCAATGCCACCGCCGTAAATAATAAACTTATCGTTCGTATTAAAATATTCCGAAACCGAATACAGCGTGTCTTTATAGAAAATAGGGGAATAGCTCGCGTTCGGATCATTGTTGGCTCCAAACACCAGTTGGTCAAGCCGCTCAATTAGCAAGTTTTTAAAATTCTCCGTCACATCTTGATGCACCAGAATGATGTCGGGCCCCAGGCAGTCCTGTCCAGAATTGAACAATCTCATTCGGATCACATCGGTAACCGCCAGCTCCAGATCGGCATCAGGTCCAATGATGAAAGGATTTATCCCTTGTCCGTAAAAGATGTAGAGCTGTTCTTTTCGAATCTGTTTTTTGATTTTCTCCGCATTGGTATAGCTACCCGTGAACACCACAATATCAGCTGGCAAAACGGAATTTTCCATGAAAACTCTCTGGCTAACCTTACGAATATAGATGGGTAATCCATGTACAGCCTGGAGCTTTTCATGCAGCATGTTGACGTACTCGTTTACGTGAGAAGAAGGACGAAAGTCTATATTCTCAACGTACAGGGACGGAATCAAGAGGTATAATGCATAGGAATACAAAACGACGTTGGAAGGCATAAATACAGCCATAGATCGTTGCAGGCTTGGTTGATAGGTCTGCACTTCTTGTAAAGCACCTTGAAGTGTGAGGATCGTGGAATCAATTTCTGCATCGGCGGCCCGATAAGATGAAAATTGGGTGAGAATATCCATCACTTCCTGCCGATGCTCAATCAAATAATTAAGGCACTTCAGAATTGCTTCATGCCTTTCCAAAAAAAGCGTGTTTTTTGCCAGTTCCGGATTCATACTCATGGTGCAATCTCCCTTTCCTATATGCAGTTTTTGTTAGACATCTTTTCTTTCTGCCAGGATACTTTATAAACCAGATAGGGCCTCCGTTTACTCAACACTTACACTTTGCGAGAAGCAGCTTTCTCCAGGGCAATGTGCTCCATCTCCAGCCGATCTACTTTTCCATTGCGATTTAAAGGAAAATGGGCGAGCGGAAGCAAAAGATCGGGAAACATGTATGAAGGAAGTACCCGATTCATCTCTTTGCGGAGTACAGACAAAGCCTGCGGGGATTCGCCTTCGATGAATGCAACAAGCAATGTCCCTTTCGCCTCGTCCTCCAAGGTGATCACGCAGGATCGGTAACCTAGCGAACCAATCCGGTCCTCGATATAGACCGGAGATACCATATAGCCCATCCGGTTGACCGTCTTACCGCTGCGACCAATGACATACAGCATTTCGTCATCCAGGTAGCCCAGATCGCCCGTCTTGAACCAGCCGTCCTGAAGAACCGACTGCGTCAGGTCTGGACGATTCAGGTAGCCTTCCATGCATCCCGCACTGCGTATCCACACTTCGCCTACGATGCCGTCCGCCTGCTGCTCGCCAGCAGCATCTAGTATTTTCAGATCCACACCCGGCAACGGCTTGCCACAACCTTGTGGACACTCCAGCGTCCCCAGCGTAACGTTGCCCAATTCAGAAAGGCCGTAACCATTCAGCAAGGGCTGTCCAAATATGTTGTTAAATTTCTCTTCGAGGTCTTGGGTAAGTGGAGAACCGCCTACGCACCACATGCGCACCGGAGCTTCCTTGACCATTTCCAGTTGTTCGGGTTTTCGGTTTAGCATACGCAACAAGGTGTAAAAAGCCGAGGGGTTAGCGTCTACGACCGTCGCCCGGTCCTTCGTAATACTTGCAATGACGCTCCAGAGGTTTTTAGGATTGCAAATGATGAGAGAACATGAGGTTAACCACCAGGAGAAGATAAGTGAGATTCCATAAAAATGAGAGAAAGGCACAACGGGGAGCATATGGTCAGACGGCAGGTAGTTCATGGCGTGTATGGAATGCCTGATATTCTCCATAAAAGCTGAACCAGCTTTCACGATTCCCTTGGGTTTTCCCGTCGTACCTGAAGAATACAGAATGAGGGCATCCGATCTCTCGCACCACTTGTTAAAGTCGATGCCATGGATCTCCGGCTCTCCAACCCAATGTAGGTGTACTGCTTCTTCTTGGATTAGATCTTGAATCAGAATAACTGAAGCATGAGAAAGTCCTGGATCGCAATCGGTCAGGATACAGCAGGCACCCGCTTCGTCGTAAATTTGAGCTATTTCATCAAGCACGGTCTGCTCGTCCACTACAGTCACCGAAACAGCTATGTTGCACAGGGAGAACAGAGAAACAACAAAATAATAAGAATTGGCCGCTTTCAGAATCACTCTGCCTTCTTCAGGAATTCCCCGGAGAGCCAACATACGGGAGAAGATCGTAACATCCCGCTCCAGACGCTCCCTTGTCATAATCCCTTCAGGCGAGATAATACGGCAATCCGTATGCGTAACAAGCACAGCGTTCCCTCCTCACATCCCCGTAATATGGTATCCTGCATCAACATGGATAACTTCTCCCGTAATGCCTCTCGATAAATGGGAAAATAGGAATAACGCGGTATCTCCAACTTCGGACGTGTCGACCGTCTTGCGTAGGGGCGTCGTCTCTTCGATATGCTTTAGCATCGTGCTAAAATCCTTAATCCCATATGCGGCCAAAGTCCGTATGGGACCAGCCGAAATCGCATTGACACGAATACCATAAGTACCCAGATCGTTCGACAGATAGCGCATGCTTGCTTCCAGTGAAGCCTTCGCCACACCCATAACGTTGTAATTCTTGATCGCTCGTTCTGCGCCAATATACGTCATGGTGACGATACTTCCACCCTCCGTCATCAGCGGGTAAATTCGTCGGGAAACAGCAGCCAAAGAATAGGCACTGATTTCTTGAGCAATGGCGAATCCCTCGCGAGAAGTGTCGACGAACAGGCCGTCCAAATCCTCAGCCTTAGCATAGGCAACACTGTGAAAATAACCATGCAGGACGCCTACTTTCTCCTTTAGAAAATCCGCCAGTGCATCCAATTCTTCATTGCTTTGTACATTACAGGGACAGACAATGGACCCCGGAATCGTTTCAACGAGCTTTAGCACCCGATCTGCGACCCTCTCATTTTCGTAAGTAAAAATGAGCCTTGCTCCTTCAGCAGCTAAAGATTGGGCTGTCCCCCAGGCAATACTCCTGTTATTAGCCACGCCCATAATCAAAATGTTCTTACCACTCAGCAGTGCTGCCACAGAAACCACCTTTCTCATTTACATTTTTCGACAAAAAAACAACTTAATTTCGTATGTCTACATATATAGACATATGTAATCTTTTCTGGAATATTATCATGTTAGTTGCCAAAGTTAAACAATCGACGTTTTACGCAGATTCAAGAATTCATCTAAAATTCATAAATATTTGCAAGACATAAAATCATCTTATTACTCTCCTTCTTAAAAAGGTCAGGAGAACACATGATGCGTGCTGTCTGTCAGCTCACGAAAAAATAATCTGAACTGCTTCTGTTGGTCTGTGTTCAAATCGGAAGGAATCCATACGAGTGAAAAGGTAGAGAGGCAAAAATGAGGTTACTGTCAAAGCGAGAGTAGTGTAAAAATATTATTTTATGCTCCCCACAATAGCGACGGACTCAGCAAACTACCGGAAGTGACAACTTCATTTTTTACCATCAATGTCCCTTCCGATTTGAACATCCTGATTGATCGGTCTTATTTCATCCGAGTGTGCTGAGGGCTACGCCTTATTTTTCTTTGGAGCCAAAGTATAGCTAAAGGAAACAATAAAGTCGATTACCAGAACGATTGCCCATGTACTCATAATGCCATCCAAGGAAACCGTACGCTGTGGATCATCTACATACACAATGATGGCGAGCAGTAGAGCGTTGCCAATGACCCAGCCCAACAGGTGAAGCAACCACCCCGTCCGTTCCTCTTTTGCATGAGCAGCCCCATATTTGCGTTCGGGCTTCGGTCCCTTGCCAAACCAATGAGAGAACCGCACATCTGCCCATTTAATTAACCTATGACCAAATGCCACCGTAATGCCAAGATAGCAAGCCGCCAGGCCAGTAGCAGTCGTAATCTCCATGCCGCTGCTCACCGTGATGAACACCGCAATCAGTAACAGGACATCAATAATAGGAGTACACAGTAAAAGAAGACCGCCTAATTTCTTTAAGCCAAACATATATCTTGCGATCAACCCTAAAACAACAAAAACCCAGAATAAAACTTCAGCACTAATAATAAATAAATACATAATAGATAATTCCTTTCAAATTGAAATTGGTAAACCCCTCAGCTATCCCCCTTCCATGCCCACTATCATACAATATTATACATAATATTCCTAGTATCTTGTCTATAATTACATAAAAGGAAACAAATAGCCTTTTTTCTACAAAAAAATAGTCTCTGTCAAGTCCATGGTGCCTCATTTTCTCAAATTGGATACTTTTCATGATATGCTGCACATTAGACGATGATGATGCAAAATGAAAAAAGATGCACCCGTGTCAATCAGCACGGGTGCATCTTTTATCTTTTTACACTATTGAGCTATCCAATCACGATATGTCCTTCGGGACGGCGGTACAGCGTTTTGGTAGAGCGTGGACGAATGGCATAAGCAATCGTAAGCGGCCCAATTCTGCCTATGAACATGGTCACACAAATAATCAGCTTTCCCGCATCAGACAGTCCCGGGGTCACACCTACCGACATGCCCACCGTTCCGATCGCAGAGGCAGCCTCAAACGCAAGTGAGAGAAAAGCCGCATCCTCTGTCATTAAGAGCAGCATGACCACAATGGAGAAGATGAATAGCGCCAATACAATAATGGTCAGCGCACGCATCATAATATCTTTAGGAACCCGGTGGCGAAAGAACACAATTTCCTTCTGTCCCCGCATGACGGCAATTAGGGCGCCAACCATCAGCAGGAACGTAGTCGTTTTGATTCCTCCCCCGGTGGAGCCCGGAGAAGCACCGATAATCATCAACAACATAATAAAAAACTGGCTGGCCTGCCTTAACCCGCTGATATCTACTGTGCTGGTACCCGATGATCGAGTGGAAACGGACTGAAAGACAGATGCGTACACTTTTTCTTCCCAGTTCATTGAGCCCAAGGTTCGTGCATTGCTAAACTCAAAAATAAATATGACCAGCGCACCAATCACAATAAGCCCACCCGACACACTTAACACCATTTTGGAGTGAAGACTCAGTCTCCGGGTGCGGCGAAAATCGAACAGATCACTTAGTACAAGAAAGCCCAATCCCCCTGAAATGACAAGCACAGATGCAATCATATTGAATACAAAATCTCCGGCATACCGTTGGAAGCTGCTTCCGAACAGGTCAAATCCCCCGTTATTAAAAAGAGATACCGAATGGAATATTCCGTAGTATATCGCTTGTCCGACGGGCATCTCCCTCATCCACCGCAAAGCCATGACTACGGCAGCTATTGCCTCAATGGTAAAAGAGAAGATCAGCACCTTGCGGATAATACGCACGATTCCTTCCATGCTGTCGGCACTAATAGCTTCTTTGAGCAGCAGTCGGTCCTTCAGCGACAATCGACGCCCGAACAGCAACGCAAACAATGTCGCCAAGGTCATAAAACCAAGTCCGCCCAGTTGCATCAGCACCATAATAACGGTCTCTCCAAACATCGTATAGGTTGAATCAACGTCAACCACGACTAATCCTGTGACACAGGCAGCGGAGACGGACGTAAAAAGCGAATCAATCCAATGTGGAGCATGCCCGCTATGATTGGATATAGGAAGCATCAGCAGTAAAGTGCCTAATGCAATAATCAGCAAATATCCGATGACCAATATAAAAGGAGGGGATGCAAACCGGGTTAGCTTGACGCTGCGTTTCATTAGAAGTTTTCTCTCCATCCGTTCTTATGAAAAAGAGGAACAAGACACGGGAAGCCCGGCTGATCCTCTATATTCATAATTTATGTTATTCTACCGTACGGTTACGCATATGCGGGAAAAGCAGCACATCGCGAATGGAAGGAGCATCTGTCAGCAACATAACCAAGCGATCGATGCCGATGCCCAGTCCGCCTGTTGGCGGCATGCCGTATTCCAAGGCACGGATAAAATCATCATCCATTTCATGAGCCTCGTCATTGCCGTGCTCACGTTCCAGCAATTGTGCTTCAAAACGTTGACGTTGGTCAATCGGATCATTCAGCTCAGTGAATGCGTTAGCATGCTCACGAGCTACAACAAACAACTCGAAGCGATCCGTAAAGCGTGGATCTTGTTCATTTCTCTTCGCCAATGGCGAGATTTCAACCGGATGCCCGGTAATAAAGGTCGGTTGAATAAGTGTTTCCTCTACAAATTGTTCGAAGAAGGCATTCAGAATATGTCCAAAGGTCATATGCGGCTCTACCGGCACTTTATGCTCTTTCGCAAGGCGATGAGCTTCTTCATTGCTCAATTGTGCGCCAAAATCCACGCCTGTTACTTCTTTAACCGCATCAACCATAGATACTCTGCGCCATTGCGGCGTCAGGTCCACTTCCTGGCCCTGATAATGAATATGCTGTGTGCCAAGCACTTCTTGCGCAATGTGAGCCACCATGTTTTCCGTCAATTGCATGATGTCCTGGTAGTCAGCATACGCTTCATACAGCTCAATCATCGTAAACTCAGGGTTATGGCGAGTGGATATACCTTCATTACGGTAAACGCGACCGATCTCATATACTTTCTCCAATCCGCCGACAATCAGTCGTTTCAGATGAAGTTCAATGGCAATACGCATATATAGCTGCATGTCCAGTGCATTATGATGTGTAATAAACGGCTTGGCCGCCGCCCCACCTGCGATGGAATGCAGTGTTGGCGTTTCAACCTCCAAATAACCGAGCGAGTCCAGATAACGGCGCATGGATTGAATAATACGGGAACGTGTAATGAACGTTTTTTGTACTTCCGGATTCATAACCAGATCGACATAGCGCTGACGGTAGCGCAGCTCAACATCCTTCAGACCATGATATTTTTCCGGCAATGGGTACAACGATTTGGACAATACCTCAAGGTCCAGCACCTTAATGGTGGTCTCGCCTGTTTTGGTCTTGAACAGTACGCCTTTAATCCCCACAATGTCGCCCAGATCCAAAATACCGAATGCTTTGTATTTGGCTTCCGGCACGGTATCTTGACGAACATAGATTTGAATACGTCCACTGAGATCCTGTACATGGGCAAAGCTAGCTTTCCCCATAACCCGTTTGGCCATAATACGGCCTGCAATGCTAATTTCAATATTCTTTTCTTCCAGTTCTTCCTTAGTCAGACTGTCATACTTGCTTAGCAGTACACCCGCCTCAGCTGTGCGTATGTATTTACGACCAAAAGGGTCAATGCCCAACGAGCGAAGCTCGTCCAATTTGGCGCGGCGAATTTGCAGCAGTTCGCTTAGTTCCTCACGATTTTCTTGAGGTTCCTGGTTAGTAGTTTCATCCGACATGGTGCTAAATCAGCTCCTTCAATATGAATAGACGGGCCGGGGTCCGTCCGGGTGTGAGAAAAAAAGCTTCCCCAAGGAAGCTTTTACATTCAATTCCAAAGTCCGTGTCTTATTTTTTGATATCCACGATTTTATATTGTATAACGCCTGCTGGAACGGTAACATCTACAACAGTTCCTTTTTTCTTACCAAGCATTGCCTTGCCAAGCGGACTTTCATTGGAGATTTTATTCTGTAGTGGGTCCGATTCAGCTGAACCTACGATCGCATACTCTGTAACATCTCCGAATTCCATATCCTCAACGGTCACGGTTGCGCCTACTCCCACAACATCAGTTTCAATTTCATCACTATTGATAATGCGGGCATTGCGTAGCATTTTTTCCAGTGTAATTACACGGCCTTCAATGAAAGCCTGCTCATTCTTCGCATCCTCATACTCGGAGTTTTCACTGATATCCCCGTATCCGATAGCTACCTTAATCCGTTCCGCCACTTCACGGCGTTTGACAGACTTCAGGTTCTCAAGCTCATCTTCGAGCTTTCTAAGACCTTCCTGTGTCAGAATGACTGCTTTATCGCTCATCTTAACCGATTCTCCTGTCATGGGAAAAGTTTAAAAGTGCATCGGAATGCACGCTTTCAAAACATAATATGCCACTCTGAGGGAATGAGAACATTTCCTGCTGTTGTCTTGAGAGCTGCATACAATTTGTAGCATACATCAAGATTTTATACTGAACGATTATAGGGCAAGTAATTGGAAAAGTCAATCACATACAAAGGCAGAAACAGCTTCCTTATTGCGCAACGGCGGCAGGAGAAACAGCCTCTGTGGAATGTTCATCATTTTCTACCGTGTGTAGTCCGGATACAAAACCATCCAAAATACGTACCATATCATCACGTCTCGTTTCTTCCATAACAACGTCCTTAATGCGTGCAGAGCCTCTAAGTCCTTTGAGGTACCAGGCCAGATGCTTACGCATTTCGCGTACAGCCACGGCTTCGCCCTTCAATGCCACCAGACGATCCATATGCAGAATGGCAATGCGGATTTTTTCTTCCGGTGAAGGATCAGGCAAAAGCTTCCCTGTCTGCAAATACTCAATCGTACGGTACAGCATCCAAGGATTACCCAGAGCGCCGCGTCCGATCATAACACCGTCACAGTTGGTCAAATCCAGCATCCGGCGGGCATCTTCCGGTGTTGCCACGTCCCCGTTTCCGATTACAGGAATGGAAACTGCTTCTTTAACTTCTTTTATAATATCCCAGTTCGCATGTCCCGTATACAATTGCTCCCGTGTACGACCATGTACGCTGACAGCCTGACCTCCGGCACGTTCTACGGCGCGGGCGTTCTCTACGGCATAAATATGCTCGCTGTCCCATCCAATACGCATTTTCACGGTAACAGGTTTGCTAACGGATTCCACGACTGCGGATACCATTTCATAAATTTTATTCGGATCAAGCAGCCAGCGGGCACCCGCATCACATTTGGTTACCTTCGGAACCGGGCAGCCCATATTGATGTCAATAATATCTGCGTTCGTCTCCTGATCCACAACCTTCGCCGCTTCCACCAAGGATTCACGGTCTCCCCCAAAAATTTGCAGACTGAGCGGCTTCTCGCGCTCATCTACGAACAACATCTCACGGGTGCGCTTGTTACCGTGAATGATTGCCTTGTCACTAACCATTTCTGCACATACCAAGCCTGTGCCAAATTCCTTGGCAATCAGACGGAAAGCAGGGTTACACACGCCCGCCATCGGAGCCAGGACGACCTGATTTTTCATTTCAACACCGCCGATTTTCAACATTCTCTGTTCACTCCTTTATTCATACTTGTATATGGTGTACTTATCGTCATTCCGTCAGTTCCCGGACTTGTATTTCTAGGGTTTGGGCAATAAGGTTCAGCATGTCAGGCTCTATTGTTCGGTTGCCCCGTTCCACAGCACCCAGTATGGCCAACGATATGCCAGTTCGCTCAGCCAACTCCTGCTGCGTAAATCCTTTTAGCTTCCGAAAGGCGCGAAGCCGTTGTGCCAACTGCATGTTTTCCAAAACTGTATGCCGTCCTTTCCATCCAATGATTTCAATGCGGTATGCACGATACTGTACAGGCCGGATGGATCTTGGTTCGGAACGATATCAGCCAATGGGACAAGCACAAAAGCACGCTCCAGCATGCGGGGATGAGGAAGCTCCAAATCCGATGTAGCGAGCTCCACCGCTTCCATCCATAACAAATCCAAATCAATGGTGCGCGGACCGTTAGGAATATGTCTTACTCGACCCAGACGGCTCTCTACTTCTAACATGAAGGTCAGAAGCTCTTCTGGAGCAAGTGTTGTGGATACGGCTGCTGTCATGTTTAGAAAAGAAGGCTGATTCAGGTACCCGACAGGCTCTGTTTCGTACAGGCTGGAGCAACGCAGCACCCGTATACCCGGATGTTCGTCCAGCGCCGTGATGGCTTCATACAGGGTATGCTCACGATCCCCCAAATTAGCCCCTAAAGCAATATAAGCCTCTGATGCCTCAGAGGTCGAATGTGCGTTCATGTACCGTTCCTACTTTCTTGCGCGATAAAGCTCAACCGTCACGCCCTCAAAATGAATATCGAACGGCGGATGCGGCTTTGTGACTTTGACAGTCAGTGCATTGACACTAGTATAAGTGTCCAGTAAGGAAGATGCAATACGTTCGCCCAAAGCTTCAATCAATTGGTAAGATTCCTTTTCTACAATATCTTTAACGGTGTAATGCACCTCAGCGTAATTAACCGTTTTGTCCAATGCATCCTGCTCGCCTGCCTCACGCAGATCAAGCTCCAGTTCCAAATCAATGTAGAAACGCTGTCCCAGCTTGCGCTCTTCAGGAAAAACGCCATGATATCCATAATACTCCATGCGATGCAAAACCATTTTATCCACCGGTAATAAGCCCCTCTTTTTTAATTGAATTTTTTTATAATAAATTTTTTTCTGAAAATGCAGTGACTTTATGCGGGCAGTAGCGTAGCGAATTATTTGAATCCGAAGAAGCGTAGCGCTCGCCTTTGCAATGGGATTTTTACCTCTACATGTTTTACCAATTCAAAAAATCCCGTTGCAACAGCGATCGCAGGATCAAATGATTCGTGAAGCGGGCTTTACCCGCCATAACTCAGTGCGTTTTTAGACCCGTACACCATCGCATCACACATCCGTACCGTGCGTTTGATTTGCGCAACATCATGTACACGCACTATCTGACAGCCTTGGGCAATGCCAAAGGCGACAGTAGCTGCTGTACCCTCAACTACATCATCTACAGGCAAATCCAGCGCTGTACGGATAAATCTTTTGCGTGACGTCGCTAATAACAGCGGATAACCCAACTGACTTAGCGTATCCAGAGAGGTCATAGCATGAATATTTTCGTCGTAATCTTTGGCAAACCCGATGCCGGGATCTAAAATGATCTGTTCCGCACGTACACCCGCATCCAGCGCCAATCCGATACTTCCTTTTAAATCATCAATCATATCAGGTATAAAATCGCTATAGTTACGGTCATGACGATTATGCATTAAAATGACTGGACAATCGAATTGTGAAGCTACACGTGCCATGTCAGGATCTGCCTTAAATCCCCACACATCATTGATGATATGCGCACCCGCTTCAAGGGCCTGCCGGGCTACTTCAGCTTTGTAAGTATCCACAGACAATGGAATGTGAGGAGCAATACGGTGAATAGCCTGTACTACCGGAATGACACGGGCCAGCTCTTCTTCCACACCTACCGGATCATGCCCCGGCCGGGTAGACTCCCCGCCAATATCAATAATATCGGCTCCATCCTCCACCAGCTTCAAGGCATGTAAAACAGCAATCTCCAGACTATTGTGCAATCCGCCATCGGAAAATGAATCCGGGGTCACGTTCAGTATACCCATCACCTGAGTGGCATTTCCGAGCGTAAGCTCGGCATCGCCCATCTGATAGCTTCGTCGGTAAATGGTCGGTATATTCAATTTATCCCTGCTTTCTCTCTGTAATCGTGTAACAGCAGAGCGGTTATGGAACCGGTCTGTGTCCAGGCATCGGATAACCGGTACGTCGTTCCATCCGGCTCCAGCAACAGGTTCACAGGCCGGATTTCCTGTATGGAATTCGTCATAAATATTTCATCAGCCAGTCGCAGCTCGTCCCAACGGTATAGACCCTGCTCACAGTGGACACCTCTCGCTTGCGCCAGTTCTAGAATGAGTCCACGTGTAATCCCTGACAGGATACCTGTGGACAGGTCTGGGGTGTACAGCGTACCGTTTCGGACAAAAAACAGGTTGCTGACCATTCCTTCTGCCAGGAAACCGTCTGCCGTAAGCATCATGCCTTCAGCCTTATGCTGGACGGCAGTGACGTACTGCTGAAGCTCTCGCTTGGCGAGAATGTTATTCATATAATGGAGCGACTTTAAACGAATCTCGCCCTCGGGCGTGTTTCTCGGAGTTCGCAACAACTGAAGCGCCGATACGGCAGTCGTTCCCACGGCTTCTATATGCGTAGCGGGTAACGGCTTGGCGAACAAAATATGGTTAGGGCGCGTATAGTCACCAGACGGCAAGCCGAGTATCTCTTCGCCCGCAGACACTGTGTAGCGGATATATGCTTCGTTCAGACCATTCGCGACCATCAGACTGTGGATATGCTCGGTAAGCTGGTTCTTGTCCGGTTGAAAAGGAATGCCCAGCATCTGGCAGCCCTCTGCCAGTCTGTGCAAATGGCGATCAAGCAGGAACGGAACTCCCTTGTAGGTACGGAAGGTCTCAAACAGGCCCATTCCGTACAAAAAGCCGTGATCACTTACGTGAATCACGGCATCTGCGGCTTCCGTGAGGGCGCCATTGACTCCGATGTATTTCATCAATCAGACGCCTACCTTGCGTTTTAGGAAATTGCGTAACAGTTGATGTCCGTGGTCCGTAATGATGGACTCCGGATGGAACTGAACTCCTTCCACGGCAAACTCTATATGCCGCAAGCCCATAATTTCACCTTCCGCAGTTTCAGCGGTAATTTCCAGACATTCAGGCAGGCTCTCGCGCTCCACCAGCAAAGAATGATACCGGGTCGCTGTGAACGGGGAAGGCAAGCCTTCAAATACCGATGTATTATGGTGGAGAATCGGTGATGTTTTGCCGTGCATGAGTCGTTCAGCCCGGATGACATGGCCGCCAAACGCCTGTCCGATGGCCTGGTGACCGAGACAAACGCCGAAGATCGGAATCCGTCCTTTAAAGTGGCTAATCACGTCCAGCGATATTCCCGCCTCATTCGGCGTGCATGGACCTGGCGAAATCAGAATATGCTCTGGCGCCAACTCTTCTATGCCTTTCAGATCAATCTCATCGTTCCGTCTTACGGTTACTTCCTCGCCAAGCTCACCCAAGTACTGAACAAGATTGTACGTAAACGAATCATAGTTATCAATCACCAAAATCATACGACTCACCCTCCTGTGATACCGCTCTTGCTCAAAGCGGCTTCTTCTTCACCACATTGTACTGCCTTCATGACGGCTCTTGCCTTATTTCGGCACTCGCGATATTCCCTGTACGGGTCTGAGTCAATGACAATGCCTGCACCTGCCTGTAAATAGGCCGTGCTGCCTCTGACAGCTAGTGTTCTTATTATAATATTTAATTCCATATTGCCGTTATAGTCAATCCATCCCATGGACCCTGTATAAGGACCACGCCGGACAGGCTCTAATTCTTCAATAATTTCCATAGTACGCACCTTGGGCGCTCCGGTAATGGTTCCCCCCGGAAAGGTAGCAGCAATCACATCTAAAGCGGTACGACCCGCGGCCAGCTTGCCCTCTACTTGAGAAACGAGATGCATCACGTGCGAATAGTACTCGACAGTCAGCAACTCCGGCACATGCACCGTTCCGTATTCAGCAATCCGGCCGATATCATTACGTTCCAGATCGACGAGCATAATATGCTCGGCACGCTCTTTTTCGCTCGATAGCAGCTCAGCAGCCATGGCGCTATCCTCTTCCGGTGTCAGTCCTCGCCTTCTCGTACCTGCAATGGGACGTGCGCTGACGCGTCCATCTTCCAGCTTAACCAACAATTCCGGCGAACCGCTGACGATTCGTAAATCCGGCATACGCAGCAGGCCCATGTAAGGGGAAGGGTTCAGCAGGCGAAGCCACTCATAGATATCCTCAGGTTGGGCTACCAGCGTACGTTGCTGACGAATCGACAGGTTTACCTGAAACACGTCACCTTGTGCAATGTATTCCTGCACGCGCTTTACGGCGTGTTCAAAGTCCTCTTGGTTGAAAGCTGCTTTCCAGCCTTCTGCTTCATGATGAGTAGCGAACAGCTCTTCTTCAGCAAGCCTTGTGCAACGGCGAATATAGGCAGGGTCAGATGCTCCGGCTTGTATGATGTTTTCCCACTGGGTCAGCATACGTTCTGCACGCTGGACAGCTTCTGCGTAATATTCGGAAAGTATGGCTTTCTGCCGATCCAAAGCGACATCATCGACATTGACGGTGTTACTACTGACGGTATCCAAGTGAACAGGTGTGGGCGTATGAACAGCGCAATAAATACGGCCTTCCTCATGATCATAGATCCATAGCTCGTTCACTTGCATCCATACATAGTCCGGTATGCCTGTATCGTCTGCTGCCTGCATCGGTAGGCGCTCCAGTGAGCGAGCTACATCGTAGCCAAGATAACCAGCAAAGCCCCCAGTGAAAAAAGGAATACCCGGTACGCGCGGCGCACGGTAGGGAGCGATCCAGTCGTTCATGACTGTCAGGGGCTGACCTTGTATGAGATCACGCTTGCCGCTTTTTAGATCGGTCCAGACTGCCTGTTCCCCTTTACCTTCCAATAAAGCAACCGGATTTAAGCCCAGATAGGTGTATCTCCCGCCTTTAGCGCTCTCCAGTAAAAAGGCATAGGGTGACGAATTCTCCCATGCCTTCTGCCATGATAACGGTAAACCGTCCGCAGGTAACTGATACTCAGCAATATATGGGATTATACTCCATCCTTCCTTCTGCCAGGCCTGCCACTGTGCCTCCGTTACTCTAGCTGTCGATTTCATGCGTGTGCTTCCCCTTCCCTTACTTTGCGCAAAGTTCTGTATGCTAATTTTTAAAAAGAATCCCCCACCCCCCTGACAACAGGGAAATGAGGGACTCCTTACATATAGTATACACAATTACAACGTAATTACAGTTCGAAATTATACAGTGGCGTACTCAGGTAACGTTCACCATTACTTGGAACGATGACAACAATGCGCTTGCCTTTGCCCAATTCTTTAGCCAGTTTCAAAGCTGCATGAACAGCCGCACCGGAGGAAATACCTGACAAGATACCCTCTTCCTTGGCTACTGTACGCGCAACTTCGAAAGCTTCATCGTTTTCTACATGAATAATTTCATCATAGATGTCACGGTTCAAAATTTCAGGAATGAAGTTGGCACCAATTCCCTGAATTTTGTGGGGTCCTGGCTTACCACCAGCCAAGATTGGAGAAGCAGCCGGCTCTACAGCAACGATTTTGATTTCAGGGAATTCTTTCTTAAGCACTTCCCCTGCACCAGAAATAGTACCGCCTGTACCAATCCCTGCTACAAAACCGTCCAAGCTGCCGCCGATGGAGCGAATGGCTTCCACGATCTCAGGACCTGTCGTTTCACGGTGAATTTTGATATTGGCTTTGTTCTTGAACTGCTCGGCAGCAAAATACTCCGGATTCTCACTCAGCAGCTCTTCCATTTTCTTAACAGATCCGTTCATGCCTTCCGATCCGGGTGTCAGCACAAGTTCTGCTCCGTAAGCACGCAACAAGTTGCGACGCTCCAAACTCATTGTTTCTGGCATAACGATTACTGCCTTGTAGCCCTTCGCGGCTGCAACCATGGCCAAGCCGATTCCTGTATTACCGCTGGTAGCTTCAATAATCGTACCGCCTGGTTTGAGCAGTCCTTCACGTTCGGCCTCTTCCACCATACTAATCGCGATGCGGTCTTTTACACTGGACCCCGGGTTCTGGTATTCCAGTTTCAAATAAATTTCTGCGCTATCTTCCGGTACGATCCGGTTAAGACGGACGAGAGGGGTCTCCCCGATAAGTTCGGTAACGTTATTGACGACTTTAGCCATGATAAGTTCCTCCCTGACATTGAATGTTATATTAATTTTTTGCAGAATCACATTGTTAATCAATCCTGATTTTAATTTCCGATAAAAAAGGTGGGTTTTCCACGATAATCATAACAATCTTCAAATCCATTGTCAATACGAGCCATAAAATACACGACTCCTCCAGCTCTGATTTTCAGCATCGCGCTTCCTTCAATCCAAGAATCGCTCACTCTGTTTATAGAGAAATGGATGGCATATCTTTTCCAGGCAAAATCCGTACCCCGTATTTATCACGCAGACTTTTCTCTACCTCTTCCAGAGGAGCAGCTTGAGCGAGTGCAAGCGAGCGACGAATTTGCTGTCGAATCTGTTGTTCGTTCGTGGGAGCTTCCAGGCGGATATCCTGTACAAAAATGACGGCATAACCCTCGTTAACTGCAATGGGACCAGCAACATCACCGGAACTTAGCTCTCTCGCTGCCTCCATAATCTCTTGCGGCTGAAAAGGATCATACTCGTCCACCCATCCCAGCTGTCCACTTTTGTCTCTGCCGAAAAGATGACTGGAATGTTCTTGAAGCAGTGTATCAAAGCTTTCTCCCTGCTTGACCCGTTCCAGCAGCATCTCAGCTTCCTCCGCTTGGGTCGCGTATATAGCTGCCAGCTTGATCTGCTTGCCGACTGCAAATTCCTCCGGGTGCTGCTTCCAGTACTGGTCAATATCAGCTTCCTGAACCTGAATACCCTGTGTGGCTATTTTCTCCAACCCAATCCGGTATTCCGCCTCACTCCGCAAATCATCCGGATTTAAGCCAAACTGTTGCTGCATTTCCTCAAAATAGGCGCGATCCGAAGCATACCCTTTACTATCTTGCTCCAAAACCTGCTGCAAATCCTCTTGGGTAACCTTGATACCGAGACGCCCAGCCTCCGCCTCCACAACTTTGCGGTTTAGCATTTGTAACAGTGTAGTGGCTCCATAGCGTTTTTTCAGCTCCGCAATCCACTGCTCCTCCGATATGCCTTCCTGACCCATTTCCGCCACAGCATGATCGCCGTCGCCCTTGGTTACATCACCCGGCTTTAACAGCCCGCGAAGCATGATAAGACCACCCAAGGCGGCGACACTGACGGTCAGGATAATGACAGCCGTCCATAATCCTTTCTCCCGTGTAGTCATCGCTCGCACCGCCCATCCGGTTAGGCTTTGGCTTGATCTAACAGATTTTGCAATTCGTCTTTATTAAACTGATAAGCCTCATTACAGAAATGGCACACCACCTCGGCCTGTCCCTCTTCCTCAATCAGCTGCTCCAATTCGCTTTCTCCCAAGCTGATCAATGTTTTTTCCACACGCTCTCGCGAGCATTCACATTGGAAATGAATATCCATTTCGTCGAGAACCCGAACGTCCGGCAGCATCCAGCGCAGCATTTCATCAAGCTCTAAACCCTGATCCAACAGAGCTGTAACTGGCGGAATGGAGCCGACTGCATTTTCGATGGCCGTAATCTCATCATCATCCAAGCCCGGAAGCAATTGAATAATAAATCCGCCTGCCACGATAACCGAATTATCGGTATCCACCAGCACGCCTAAACCCACTGCTGAAGGTGTCTGCTCCGATTTAGCAAAATAGTAGGTGAAGTCCTCACCCAGCTCGCCGGAAATAATTGGGGTACTACCCCGATAGGGTTCTTTTAACCCCAAATCCTTGATGATATGAATAAAGCCCTCTGTTCCGACAGCACCTGCTACATCCAGTTTGCCCATACTATTACTCGGCAAATGTACATGCGGCTCGGACACATAGCCCCGCACCTCACCTACAGCGTTAGCATCAACGACGATTTGTCCAATTGGACCGTCACCTTTAACTTGAATGGTCAGTCGCTCTTTGCCTTTTAACATAGAACCCATAATGGCACCCGCTGTAAGCGTTCGTCCCAAAGCAGCGGTGGCGGTAGGATACGTATCATGTCTTCTCCGCAGTTCCTCCACCAGTTCTGTTGTCCGAACCGCAAAGGCTCTGACCCTTCCATCCATAGCTGTACCACGAATAAGTCGATCCTGTTTCTTTTCCATATTGAGTTCCTCCCCTATTCTCAGAGCAGCTATATGCTGTTATTTTCGTTAGTAAGTGTTCCCGCATAACTACAAAGCATGATTTTCTGCTATATAAATAACCTGTATCTACAGATCACGCGAATCGTTCAAAAACGTAACATATTTCAGTATAGACGAAAAACGCCGCCAATCCAAACCGGTTTCATCTCCGGCTGGCCTCGGCGGCAGCTTATATCTATTTTTTATTCAGCGTTACGTTGGTAAATGATGCGCAATCCTTCCAGCGTCAACATCGGCAACACTTTCTGAATGCTCCGTGTCTCCGAGGCAATTAACTCGGCAAGACCTCCGGTAGCAATAACCGTAGGCTCTGCCTGCATTTCCTCCTTGATGCGCTCCACAATACCGTCCACTTGCCCTGCATAACCGAAAATGATCCCCGCTTGCATAGCATGAACCGTATTGCGGCCGATGACCTTCTTGGGTTTTTCCAGCTCAATGCGAGGCAGCTTGGAAGCTCGTTGATACAGCGCCTCCGTCGATATCCCGATACCCGGCACAATGACCCCACCCAGGTAGTTTCCCTTGGCATCAATACAATCAAACGTCGTCGCCGTTCCAAAATCGACCACAACCAGAGGACCGCCATACCGCTCGACAGCAGCAACCGCGTTCACGATCCGGTCAGCCCCTACTTCCCGCGGATTTTCATAACGCAGATTAAGACCGGTCTTGATTCCCGGTCCGACGATGAGGGGTGTTCTGCCTATGTATTTGTCGCACATTTCCTCCAACACATGAACCAGCGGTGGAACGACTGAGGAGATAATGACCCCTTTAATATCATCCTTCAATACACCGCCCATACTAAAAAGATTATGTATGAGCACGCCATATTCATCTGCGGTAGCCTGTCTGGAGGTGCTGATCCGGTAATGATGCAGCAGCTCTCGCCCCTGATACATCCCCAGCACAATATTGGTATTGCCCACATCCACTACAAGAATCAATCGGTGTCACCTATCTTTCTTTGCGTTAAGGTCAAGGCTGATATCCAGATTATGAAAAGAGTACGTCAGCCTGCCTACAGAAATCACATCTACGCCACTCTCAGCCATCGCACGCACCGTATCCAGCGATACATTGCCTGAGGCTTCCGTTTTGACATGTGGAGCTTGTTCCCGAATGAAACGAACTGCTTCCTTCATGTCCTGAACGGACATGTTATCCAGCATAATAATATCCGCTCCGGCATTCAGCGCTTCTTGAACTTGTTCCATATTTTCCGTCTCTACTTCAATCGTCATCGTGTGCGGAATATGAGTACGTGCCCGGGTCACCGCCTGCATAATCCCACCCGCACCCTTGATATGATTATCCTTAATCATAACGGCATCGTACAAGCCAAACCGATGGTTGGAACCGCCACCCACACGAACAGCGTACTTTTCAAGCAACCGATGCCCTGGTGTTGTTTTCCGTGTGTCCACCAAGCGCGTCGAGAGTCCATGAAGCTGATCAACAAAGGATTTGGTTCGCGTCGCAATGCCCGACATCCGCTGAATCAAGTTTAGAGCCAAACGTTCTCCCGTCAGAATCGCATGGGTACTCCCTGTCACTTCTGCCAGAACAGTTCCCTGCTCAATCCACTGCCCATCAGTCACCAGTGGAGTGAAGGACAGCGAGGGGTCTACGACCCGAAATACGAGTTCTGCCACGGGCAAGCCCGCAACAACGCCAGGCTCCTTGGCATGGATTACCGCCTTGGATTGGTGATTCGGCTCGATGGTCCAGCGCGTGGTCACATCACCCGATCCTGTATCTTCTCGCAGCCAGCTGCGAATTTGTGCTGTCAGTTCCTCCTGATACCCGCTAAATTCTCCATAATGCTCGCTGTTAGATGTCATGAATGTACTCCTCCGTTATCCCTTGCTCACGTCGCTGCTGGACATGCTTGCGCCATATGCCATCTTCTGCTACAGGGAAATCCTCACGGTAATGTGCTCCCCTGCTTTCCTCACGCAGCAGCGCCCCATCCGTGACCAGCAGACCACAAGTGAGCAAATTGGCAAATTCGATCTCTTCCCGGCTGGTCAGGGCAGCGCTGAAAACGGACAACTGCCCTCGTAGCTGATCCAGTGCTGCTTGTAACCCCTCCCCATTCCGACGGACTCCGGCATAATGAACCATTGTTTCTTGCAGCTTGAGCTGCTGCTCTATGATAGACGAAGCCAGAGAGTCCCCGCGGTTGTCATCGTAGGATATCAGCGTATGACCGGCCAGCGGCGGTAAAGAATGTAACCGCTCGACAATCCTGCTGCCGAATACGACCGCCTCAGATAACGAATTACTCGCCAAACGATTAGCCCCGTGTACACCAGTGGAAGACACCTCACCACATGCGAACAGGCGTGCAAGGGTGGTTTCTCCATGCAAATTGGTCTGGACGCCGCCCATCATATAATGCGCAGCGGGCGCTATGGGAATCCAGTCCGCCGTTATATCCAGACCATAGGAAAGGCATGTCCGATAAATGGTTGGAAACCGTTGCTTGATCCGTTCGGACGGTTCATGTTTAATATCAAGGTATACAAACGCAGCCTGCGTACGTTCCATCTCATGAACGATTGCACGAGCTACAATATCCCTTGGTGCGAGTTCCTGTCGGGAATCATACTGCTCCATGAAACGCTCTCCATGAATATTGCGCAACACAGCCCCTTCACCCCGCACGGCTTCAGAAATCAGAAATCTTGGAGCACCCGGATGGCACAACGCTGTCGGATGAAACTGTATAAATTCCATATCCCGCACAGCTGCCCCGGCGCGATATGCCATAGCAACCCCGTCCCCGGTCGCGATATCCGGATTGGTCGTATATCGAAATAATTGTCCGCCGCCCCCGGAGCATAAAATCGTTGCATTCGCAGTGACATATAATCGTTCGCCATTCGGCTTTTGAACGAGAGCGCCGATGCACTCGCCATGCTCGGTTATCAGGTCGATCACCATATGCTCGTTCCACACCTCGATAGCGGGATGATCAGCGACCTTCTCTGACAATGCACGAACAATTTCATAGCCAGTGGCATCCCCATTTGCGTGCAAGATGCGCCGATGGCTATGTGCGCCTTCCTGTGTCAGCGCAAGCTCGCCATTCTCTCGGTCAAAGGCAGTCCCTAAACGTATTAATTCCTGCACACCGCCTGGCCCCTCATGGACAAGCGCCCTGACCGCTTCCGGTTCACACAGACCTGCACCTGCAATCAGGGTATCTTGAATATGATAAACTGGTGCATCCTCATCCGAAGTGACAGCGGCGATGCCGCCTTGTGCATACCGGGTGTTGCTTTCCAACAATGTCTTCTTGGTAATTAGCAACACCCGCCGATTCTCCGCAGCCTTAATGGCCGTGTATAAACCCGCAATGCCGGAGCCGATAATCATCACGTCGGCTTCAAATTTGGGCAATTCCGCTATGTCAAAATCAACCAGATATCTTGGAATCATGCCTTCACCTGTTTCACAGAGAATAGCGCACACCATAGGTTGTACAGTATGCGCTCACGGTATATGTTCAAAAGAATTGAAAGTCGATTACAGCGGCAGAAAGCATTTATAGTCAAGCACACAAACAGCCGTTTATTTATCAATAAATGTACACAACGTTCCTCCGTCTGTCAAATCGCCTCAGCTATTTCTCCAGTATTTAAAAAGCTCCGGAAAACCAATAGTTACTGGTTTTCCGGAGCTTTCATATACGCTTATTCAACTGTCAACCTGATAATCAGGTTGTTGTCGGTGGAGTGCCACCAGAGTTGCCCGAATTATTACCGTCCTCTGGCTTTTGCAGATTAGGAATATCATTCGGTTGATCCGTTGTATTCTTTGGCTCGTCATCCTTGCCTTGAATACGTACACGAACGTCTCCGATGTTATCGATCACAGGCTCACCATTTTCCGGTGTACCTTCTCCCTCATTCGTGCTGCCGTCCAAAGAACCTGTCTCGATCAAACGTTTAATTTGCTCAAGTTCCAGAGTTTCTTCAACCAGCAAGGTTTGGGCGATCAAATGAACCTCTTTGGAATATTTGGTCAGGAGTTCTCTGGCACGCTCATAAGACTCGGTGATGAAACGGTTCATCTCCTGGTCAATCTGATAAGCGATCTGATCACTGTAGTTCTGCTCATGACCGATATCCCGTCCAAGGAATACCTGGCCTTGCGAAGTACCGAACTGCATTGGACCGAGTTTCTCACTCATACCGTATTCCACGATCATGCTGCGTGCGATGCTTGTTGCTTGTTGGAAGTCACTGTAGGCACCTGTTCCGATTTCACCAATAAACAGTTCCTCGGATACGCGTCCACCCAGCAAACCAGTGATTTTGTCCAGCAATTCCTGCTTGGTCGTCAGCATGCGATCTTCCTTCGGAAGCATGATGACATATCCGCCTGCGCGTCCACGTGGAATAATCGTTACCTTGTGAACCATGTCGGCATTTTCCAGGAAGAAGCCGATAATCGTATGGCCTGCTTCGTGATAAGCTACAATCCGTTTCTCGCGGTCACTGATTACGCGGCTGCGTTTTTCTGTACCTACGATAACACGGTCGATCGCTTCATCCACTTCTCGCATCGAAATATCTTTACGGTCACGACGGGCTGCCAACAACGCAGCTTCGTTCAACAGGTTTTCCAGATCAGCGCCTGTAAAGCCTGTTGTACGCTTCGCAATAACATCCATTTTAACATCTTTAGTTAATGGCTTGTTGCGTGCGTGTACAAACAATACAGCTTCGCGGCCTTTAACGTCTGGGCGATCAACTGTAATTTGACGGTCAAAACGTCCCGGACGAAGCAATGCCGGATCCAGAATATCCGGACGGTTCGTTGCAGCTACGATGATAATACCTTCGTTCGCTCCGAATCCATCCATCTCAACGAGCAATTGGTTAAGCGTCTGCTCACGTTCATCATGTCCGCCACCCAATCCAGCGCCACGTTGACGTCCGACAGCATCAATTTCATCAATGAAAATGATGCATGGTGCATTCTTTTTCGCGTTTTCGAACAGATCCCGTACACGGGAAGCGCCGACACCGACGAACATTTCTACAAAATCAGAACCCGAAATGCTGAAAAACGGTACTCCGGCTTCGCCAGCAACAGCTCTTGCCAAGAGTGTTTTACCAGTACCCGGAGGGCCCACTAACAGGACACCTTTTGGAATACGGGCGCCCACAGCTGCGAACTTACGCGGGTCCTTCAAGAATTCTACGACTTCAATAAGCTCTTGCTTCTCTTCGTCGGCTCCTGCCACGTCTTCGAAGGTAACTTTCTTCTTCTCTTCGTTATAAAGACGGGCTTTGCTCTTGCCGAAGTTCATAACTTTGCCGCCACCGCCCTGCGCCTGATTGAACAGGAAGAAGAACAACAGGAACATGATCACCAAAGGAACAATAGAAGTCAAGAACGTTAGCCAAATGCTTTCGCCTTCCATTTTCTTCTGTACGTATTCAAACCCGTTCGTTTCACTAGCGGTAACCAATTCGGTTAAAGCAGAGTCCGTTGGCGGAACATACACAGAAAAATTGGTGGATTTGGCATTAGCCGGCTGCTTCTTATATGCACCGGTTACAAGATAGGCGTAACCGTCAAATTGGACCGTTACTTTAGAGATATTATTAGCTTTAACCTCTTGCCGTAATTGGTCATATCTAGGGAGATCGGAGGCTTCGTTACTGTTGCTGACAAACTGAACGATACCCACCACAACTAAAAAAGAATCAAATAAAAACCAGAATTCCGGATGAACCGATTCATCCCCTACCTCCTCTCGAAACACTTAAGTTATTTTACCATAGCCTATAAGCCCTTCTCAACAAAGGACCCTATTTAGTCCTAGGACTGGAGGCTGAGATTAGCTGGTGTAGATTTCCGGCTTCAAAATCCCTATGTATGGGAGGTTCCGGTAGTGCTCGGCATAATCCAGACCATAACCGACAACAAACGCATCCGGAAGAGTAAAGCCGGTATAATCAGCTTCAAGATTAACCGTCCGGCGGGCAGGTTTGTCAAACAAGGTTACGACACATACCGAATTGGCATTACGGTTCTTAAGCAATTCAATCAAATGAGTCAACGTCAGGCCACTGTCGATAATATCTTCGACGATCAGAACGTCGCGTCCTTCAACCGAAGCGTCCAAATCCTTAATAATTTTAACGACGCCCGATGATTTGGTGGACACACCGTAACTGGATACAGCCATGAAATCAAGCTCCAATGGTACTGTAATAGCTTTAACCAAATCCGCCATAAAGATAAACGCACCCTTCAGCACGCAGATCACCAACGGATTCTTTCCTTCGTATTGCACGCTGAGCTGTGCGCCCAATTCCTTGATTTTACTCTGAATTTCTTCTTCGCTGATTAATACTTCCTGAATATCATTCTGCAACGGTGTAAACCTCCTAAGTTTATACTATGAAAGCCGTTCCTGCGCAATTACCGATGCCCTGGACTCTCCTGTCTTTGCCATGACATATATATAACCGAAGACGTGTGCTTTTGCACCGCGGCATGTACAGAACGCCGCACGCCCGGAATCCAGAGAATAGCTCCGGAGTGGTCGCAGACGACGGGAATAATGGGACGCAGCGAAGGAGGTATTTTTTCATCAATGAAAATATCTTTAACCTTTTTTCTTCCGTTTAATCCCATTACATACATGGTATCTCCAGGTAATCGCGAGCGTATTGTCAAAGGCAGGGCTAATTCATCCGCGTCGAAGCACGCTTCCTCCTCATTCGGCGGATTGGGTCCATCCGAATAGGAAGTTCTTCGCCACCGAAGTACACCACCCGCCTCAGGCAATTCAAGCTCACCGGAAATAGGCAATACGTCCAGTCCATAGCACCATTCGCCCATAACGCCTTGCGCACGGTTAAACAAAACCGCTTGGTCATATTCGCGGATTCCAACCGCACCGCCGCCCAAGTCCAAACTCCACGTGGACGGCCGTTCCTGGAGAAGCCTCAGTCGAACGGTCTCAATTTACGAAATCTAAATTTTCACTGTCCGAAGGCAGATAATTTAATATTAGTTTAATCAACCTCCGTTGTAAAGCAACGGATAACTTGCGGTAGGAAGCAATGGAAAACATATGCCTGCCATTATCCAAGTGTACTAATTCCTCGTACACCGCCAGCGTGGATGTCTCCATAAAATCATTTTCCTCAGCCATCGTTTCGGCCAGCCGGTTCAGGGACGGTGTCAGTTGCTCATTATATTGCCCCAAAAAAGGAAGCACATCCATACGAATGGCGTTACGGCGGTATTTCGATAATAAATTGGTGCTGTCCGTTACATAGGAAAGGTCATGAAACTTGCAGAACTCGATCAGGTCAGCCTTGTACATACGTAGCAACGGGCGAATGAGTTGCACATTTTTTTCCTTGCGTGTCAGCCGCATACCCGCCAGACCCGCCGGGCCGCTACCGCGCAGCAAGTGCAGAAGAACGGTTTCGGCCTGATCATCCCCGTGATGAGCCATCGCAATATGCTGCGCCGCCCACTTTGCAGCCGTATCATGCAAAAAGGCATAGCGCAGCTCGCGAGCCGCTTCCTGCGGCCCCTTGCCGCTCTCCTTCATATAAACGGGCACATCAACCCGAATCATTTCAAACGGAACATCAAGTTTCCGAGCCATGTGGCGTACCTCCTCAGCCTCCGCATCCGATTCCTCCGGCCTGAAGCCATGATGGACGTGAGCACAGACCAGCTGCAAAGGCATATGTACGACGGATATCTCATGTAAAATATGCAAAAGGGCCACCGAATCCGGCCCTCCGGATACAGCAACCACGATGCGGTCTCCGGGGCTCCACAGCGAATGATCTCGCGCGAGGGCGAGCACTTCCTGTACAACACCGGTCGGTTTTGTTGTTCCCATTCACGACCCTCTTTTCTGCCGACCGTAAAAATGATGATCATCTGTTATCTTATGTAAGTCCTGCCGCTACCTTAGCGCAATCCAGAGCGCTCCGGCAAGCAGCAAAAGCGAGAGCGTGAAAGCATATCCCAGCCAGCGCGGATTTCCTCTTTTCACGGACGATTGCCTGACATGCGCAGAAGCCAGACGCGACCAGGAACGAGCCGCCACACGGGTATCGGGATATTCTCCACGCACTGCACCCACCAGCCATTCGGCATAGGGTCGTAATACACGGCTACGGCGAATGATGATGGTCAATTCCGCCGTATTACGTAGCTGTGGCAGCCTGCCCGCAGCTACTTTTAACGATTCGCCCTCCAATATATGAATAGTTAGAAGGGCAAAGGCAAACAGATCATACTGGGAATCGGCATTTCGACTGCCCGCATTCCAGAATCCCCTGTCATACCATTCTGTAAATTGCTTAACGCTCCGTCCCGCAAGGGACACCCCGCCATAATCAATCAACTCGGCTTCTCCATAGGCATTGACCAAAATATTTTGAGGCTTCAAATCGCCAAATACCCATCCTGCCTGATGCAGATCAGCCAAACGATTAAGTATGCCAGTTCCAGCCACACCATACCATTCCGCTCCCTTGAGCGCCACAAAACGATGAAGCGGATCTCCCTTGACGTATCGCATGACATAAAAGGGTATTTCCCCACCGCTACGCAAGGATACATCGTCCACCTCGAACAAAAAGGATGGATGTCCGTTTTGCTGGAGAGCGGATTGGGTTCCCTGCGACTGCAATGTGGTCAGCACGTTAATCTCTGATTGCAGATCAAGCGTGTTCTTCCCCATTTTCAGAGCAAATTGTCGATCTGCCTGTGCCTCTTTTACCAAATATACAGTTCCGTTCGCCCCCCGGCCCAGCAGACGCTGAATGACATAGCTGCTCCGCTTCCACTTGCCCTTGATGACCGTTCCGGGTGCAAGAACGGGATCAGACGACGTAGTCACCGAGCATCCCTTCTCCTTTGCCATAGGATTCTTCCATATCTTTCTGTTCCCCTAGTGTAACATATCGGTAATAATCAATCACTTGTAAAATGGCTGGACCCGTTGGAGTCGCCCCCTTCATCCGCAAACGGCCGAATATCGACTTGACCTGGCTAAGTTCAGAGGTCCAACCCATATCCATGACCGCGTCTTCACCCATCCGTCCCCCCGGAAAATGAAAGACAGAAATACGACTAGGCCCACTTCTGGACTGTAAACTGAGCAGCAAATCCCGAATGCTGTCTTCTACAGCAGGCAGCTTGGGCTTCATGCTCGCACTGGCATCAATGAGCAAAGCAATTTCCAAAGCGCTGGTTTCTGTCAGTTCATCCATCACCTCAACCACCTGTGCCCGTTTGGCCGGCGGCAGTTCACCGATATGTCGGGCGCCCCCCTCACCCAAAATATGCGTTAACTCTCTATTAACCGCCTGCTGAATCGTTTGAACCACTGTTTTGCGCGTCATCATCTGCATGGTCTGCGCCAATTGCTTCGTGCCTACAATTTGGCTAAAACCTCCTCCCGCTTTAGCGATTTCCTGAATCTCCGTACTTCCAAGCTCACCAATCGTCCCGTAATCTATGACTCCGGCTACGTTCACCGTAATGCCTTCCTGTAAAGCCTGAGCCGCCGCCATGACCGGACTGACACCCACATTAGAGCATCCGTCTGTAATGATCAAAATTTGCTTCATAGCTTTTTGACCTCCCGCTTCCTCGTAATCTATTCCGATAGATTCTATCTTTGCCGAATCTGGAACGATTCAAACGAAGAATACGGATTTTTAAAATGGAGGCAAATTTCCCGGGCAATGTCTATTCAGCTAACCGTACGCGGGCGCTCCATCCAGCTCATACCCGGTACATGAAGCGTGGCCCATTCTGGGCGGAAATGATCTATTTTGCTAACAACTACCGTCATGTCATCATAGATTTGATTTTGCTGGTAGCGAATAACTCGTTCCAATAGACAGTCGGCCAACTGCTGCGGGTCATCGCTTTCAATTTCCTGAATCATGCGCTTCATCCATATTTCCTTGTTTACCGCATAACCCGGCGAGTCGTATATGCCATCTGTGATCATGATCAAAATATCACCCGGCTGTAATTGAAGCGACACCAGATCAATTTCAATATCCTGTATAATGCCAATCGGCAAATTACTGGCAGATACAGGAATGACCTCCTCCCCTCTTTTAATAAAGCTCGGCGTTGACCCAATTTTCATGAATGTCGTCCGGGCCGTATACTGATCAATCAGCGCCATATCGACCGTAGCATACATTTCCTCGGGTGATCTCAGCATCAGGACAGAGTTGACCGACTTGATCGCCAGTTTCTCATCCATGCCGGATTGCAGTAATTCCTCCAAAATATTAAGCGCCGCACTGCTCTCTTGCTGCGCCCGCTCTCCGTTGCCCATGCCATCGCTCAAAGAGACCGCAAAGGTTCCGTTCCCCAGCTCCATCATGCTGTAGCTGTCTCCCGAGAAGAAATCCCCTCCTTTGGCAGCACTTGCTACTCCCGTGGCAATTTCATACGTTTTGGCGGAGCCAAACATGACCGTGGCCAATCCCTGGCGGCGATCTGCCGCCGTTTCGCGCATCACAGCAATATGCTCGTCCAATATGTCCGACAGCAGTGGAGCAATGATCTTCCGGCATTCGTCAAATCCCCTTGTATAGGCATGGACAATCTCAATTTCTACTTGGCCTGCATCCAGATTAATAATTTCAATGGATTGTATGGACAAGCCCAGCCGATCAAGCGCCTCTCGTATTTGTTCCTCCTGCCGATGCATCGTTTGCCCTTCACGCTGAATTTCCCGCGCCAAATCCTCCATAATCTGTGACACGCCAGATAGCTGGTCAGCAACAAGCTGACGACTGTCGTATACTTGGCGTTTCCACTGCATATTATGCTGGTAGAGGCTATACTGTTGCTTCATCACTTGCAGCACCGCGCCCGTCTTGGCGCACGCCTTGCTCCACTGTGGCGGCATCTGCTCCGGCTCCAAATCCGGATTCTCCTCAATCGCACTCATCATTTCCGTCATATACTGGTGAGTTTGCATAAACTTTCCGTCCCAGCACTGCTCGCACTTAAAGCAGGAGGCACATGTTCCCTCCGCCACAGCGTTCATAAAATGCTCGATTTCACCATCCGACTTCGCGCTCTCACTCGCAGATATCTGGTGAAAGCTGCGGGATAGCTGACTGAATACGCGGGAAAATTTCGTTACCCGCTCGGCAGTGAGATCACGGACCCTTTTGGCATACTCATGCTGGGATTTGGCGTGGTCCTGCGTACCAGGAACATAGGTAGAAACCGCTTTAAAGAAACTTTTTGGGGTCATTAAGAATAATAGAATCGCCGCGCAGCTCTCCCAGGTTGATGTCAGCACGTCCCCGGTCCCGTCCAAATAGATCGTCAGAATTGAGGAACCTAGCAACATCCCTAGCGCCACTGCGCCTTTTCGCCCTTCTCGCAGCATCCCTGCTAGCAAACCGGCAAATGCGAGCAAGCTCATCTGCACAATCGCAGACATATTGGCCAAGCTTAAAATTAAACCGGTAATCACACCGACCGAAGCACCTAGCGAAGCGCCCCCCACCAAGGCGAACACCAAGACCAAATAGCGAGATAGCACATGATCGACAGACAGTGAGTGAATCGTCCATCCTACCGCTCCCGTCATCACAGAGGCCAGTAAAATAATCAGACACAAAATTTCCTCATTTTTGAGCTGGCTTGTCTTTTTGCGATACGTAAACAATGGAATGGCCTGCGTAAAAACGAGTGTCAGCATAAAGCTGAGAACCGCATCCGTTCCCACGATGATAAGGTCATACCATGTGAAGGACGGGGCCATCACGGCGTAAAATAAATTGACCATAAATACAGACAGGAAAACCATAAGCGGGGCATAAGATAATTCCAGCCGATCAAAGGTTCGTAACCCGCGATACAGGAGATAGAATACAAGCAGCTCGCCGCCAATCATGAACAACGATGGATAAGGGGCAAGCAGACTGCCCAACACGACCGATACAGCCACAGGCAGCATCAGATCACGCCGCAGGAACATGATGACTGCAAAATAAGCGAGGGCAAAAGGGGATAGCTCGTCCAAAATGGTGGCGCGTCCCAGTAAAAATCCCATAGCAGACAATAGCAGCATCCATCTTTGCGCCGTTACCCATTGCACTGCTTTATGTGAATCCAGCCGCTTCTTGAGTCTGGAAGACCAACCTTCCGTACGTTCTTTAGATTTGGACTTTCTGGATTTCAACCCTGGAAAATGTACCACGTTCCATTTCTCCATCATGCGTCAGGCACCCCATTCATCAATTTGATGTTCCCATCTTAAACCGGAACGATTGAGAAAGTTTGTCAGAACCTCACGTCTTATTCCAAGAAATTTCCGACAAAAAAACGTTCTGCGCGAAAGCACAGAGCATCCGTCCCAATGCCAAGCCACGCCCGCTTGGAAGCGTATGGTAATTACGAACTCCCTCTCCTTACAAGACCTCTTCCTGTCGCCCACACTTTCGCTTAGACTAGCGATTAGCCCAGAAGATAGACGGAAAACCGTTGGAGTTTGTCGGACGATTATGTCCACACGACAAAAAAAACGTCCACTTTTCAGCTTGATTGCCCTGCTTTTTCTTCAACAAATCTTGAATATCATAAAACGCATGCAAGATTACAGTCAGATGGATCTCCCACGCTCCCATCGCCCTGCACGTATTTCAACTATTGTCGGCAGAACGCAAAAAAACCGTAGCAGTCTTTCGACTGTACGGTTTTCCGTGTATGGTTGATACGGTTGTCAAAGTGAATTAAACACGCTTCGCGCCGCGTCCTCCGCGTTTACCTTCGGTGTTCTTTTTCAGCGACGAAATGCGTTCCTCACTATCTTTCAGGAAGCGTGACATTTTATCCTCAAATGAAGGTTTACCCGGTGCAGGCTTGAACGAACGGCCTCCACGATCGCGGTTGAAACCACCGCCACCACCGCCTCCGCGTCCTTGACTTGGACCTGAACCTCCACCGCCGAAACGGTCGCCTCCGCCTGGTCCTCCTGTGCGCTCCGGTCTTGGAGCTCTTGGCGGACGGGCTTCACTTGCCGGCTTGTCAATCGTTTGCTTAATGGAAAGTCCGATTTTTCCGTCTTTGTCAACATTAATGACTTTCACCGTCACGACATCATTAATCTTCAGGTGATCGTTAACATCCTTAACGTAGTTATCGGCGATTTCCGAGATGTGAACGAGACCCGTGACACCTCCAGACAAATCCACAAATGCTCCAAAATGCGTGATGCCTGTCACTTTGCCCTCTAACTTGGTGCCCACTTCAATTGCCATAGAATAAAATGATCCTCCCTTAAAATATACAACCGATTTTTTTGCAAAAAAATCCCGCTGTGGTGATTTGATTATACAAAATGGCGGAACCAAGGTCAACTAAGCATTGGCCCGATGATGCGCCTATTTTTGCTCCCCGATGATCGGCGTCTCTTCCGGTTTGTAAAGACCGTACTTGCTTCTGGCAATTTCTCCGATATACTCGGGGTCCTTGAGACGATTGACTTCAGTTTGGAGCTGTTGTTCCGTTTGTGTAGCAGCTTGCTTCTGTTTTTCCTTCTGGGTGAGCTGTTCACTTCGATCGGCCATAATCATACCTTGAGAAAAAAAGGTGAAAATAGCCCAACTACCAAAGGCGGCAAGCGATAGCAACCAAATCATGATTCGCCTGCGCCCGCCGGCGTTGGACTTGGACGTAGGAGACGAATGGCGATCTACAGACGAATTACGCATGATACTACCTCCTTCCAAACCATCTTTTTGCTGTGTTTTTCAGTCTGATGCCGATCTTCACAAGCAATTCTGGAGTCCTCCAGCGCGCTTTAAGCGGACCGATCAGCCAAACGAGCGGCTTCCAAACCGGCATCAGGATGTATATCAGCATCCTTCCCAGGAACACAATGAGTGCCCATGTCCATCCGACCAGCTTGCGTACCAGCCGATACAGCGCCAACACCGGATGAACAATCAGGATGCGCAGTATGCTGTTCACGATCAACGTCAGTCTGCGGACTATCTTTAATAACATTACCACAAAACGTTGGGTTGTAACACTAAAGGCCCAAAAATAGAGCCAAACCCCCAAAAGTAGTCCTAAAAAGACATAAAACCGCAGCTCACCGCGATTACTCGCGTACAGCACACGGAAAATAAACAGGGCCGAGGCCACCCAATACAGCACGTCCAACATATGAATGCTCCAACGGGCAAAATGAAAGCGGATGGACAGCACCCGGTAGCTGTCGAACACCACTCCCATGGCTATGCCCGACAGCAGCATCCACGTCAATGTCAGCCATTGTGTGTGAGGGTTCATTTGAAGAGCTTGCCGAATAGGCTTTTTCCGTTTTTGGCCGGGGCCCCGGGCTCCAGGTAGACGAGGGAAGTAATCAGACCTTCAATGGACAGCAGCCCCTCTTCCAGACTGAGATTTTTGATATGTAAATGCTGTCCGCGAATGGTGAGATGACCCAGCTCGGTCTGAAGCAGGAACTCTTCACTATCGAAGCTCTCCACATTGCTGACGCCTGAAATGTCGAGCTGCTTTCGGCTTTGCATGCGCAGGTCATGGTGCTTGGGCTTCCCTTGTTCAATCATGGCATGTACCCCTCCTTCTGTTCTTAGCTTATGAAGGGGACAACGGGATTTAGAACTGCACGAATAAGAAACTGCATAAGAAAAAGCATCCCTTCATGTAAATATGAAGGGATGCTTTAATGTACTGCATATTAGAAAGTCAGATCCAGTTACCAGTTCAAACCATTGTCTCTGGCAATGGGCTCTTCCTTCACTAATGTGTACATACTTGCAGCCTCGTCCTTGCGTGTAGTGTCGGCGAGCCGTTCCACTCGCACAGTCACCAGCTTCTGGCCAAACTGGACGGTAATTTCATCGCCTACTTTGACCGCACTGCTCGGCTTGGCTTCGCGTCCGTTCACCACGACTCTCCCCTGTTCGGAGACGTCCTTGGCTACCGTACGCCGCTTAATCAGCCGCGAGACTTTCAAGAATTTATCAAGACGCATTAGTTAACGGCTTCTTTAAGCTTATTACCGGCTTTAAAAGCAGGAACGGTCGATTCTGGAATCTCAATCGTGTTACCGGTTTGTGGATTGCGGCCTGTACGGCTGGAACGCTTGCGCGTTTCGAAAGTACCAAAGCCGATCAGTTGCACTTTGTCACCGCTGGCGAGTGCATCTGTAATTTCACCAAGAACGCCATTCAATACAGCTTCAACGTCACGTTTGCTCAAACCGCTTTTGCTGGAAATATTGTTGATCAGATCTGTCTTGTTCATAAGTTAAAAGCCTCCCAAATATCAAAAAATAATCATCGCGCTGCATGTCCATGAAATGGGGCAGACGTGAGGTCAAACTCCGGCCGAAGCCGCTCTGAACACAACTGGAATACGGTTGCCCGTAGAAAACAGTTATTTTCAGAATTACTACAAGTTATTCTGGCTTGGCCTTAAAAATCCTGCAATGGCAGTCGTTTTTTAATTCGACCCCAGTTAAGCCAACATCCTACTACAAAAGCCTCCCCATTGGCAAGTCTTCTCAAACCAACACGCTTCACAAGGGGATTTTCAGCCTTTACGGCCTAGTGTCTGCCAAGAGTCTTTTTCGCTTCCTGCCAGTACGTCTCCATCTCATCTACGCTGCTGTCCTCGGGACGTCGTCCCTGCTCGCGTAATCGTTCCTCAATGTACTGGAATCGGTCGACAAATTTGCGGTTGGTGGCCGACAGCGCCTCTTCCGGATCAACTCCCATAAAACGGGCTGCGTTCACGGCAACAAATAGCACGTCGCCCAACTCCAGCAACTGCGCATCCACGGAATGTCCCTCACGAACTGCTTCCTTCAGCTCAGCCACTTCTTCGTCCAATTTATCGAATACACCTTCAATGTTCTCCCAGTTAAAGCCTACTTTTGCCGCCTTTTTCTGGAGCTTGTACGACTTCATGAGAGCAGGCAAATCACGCGGGACACCATCCAGTACGGAAGGTTGTGCTGACGCTGTGCCTTTCATCCGTTTTTCCTCGGCTTTCATCTGTTCCCAGTTTTGCAGCGCCTCTTCCGCATCATTCGCCTGATTGTCTCCAAACACGTGCGGATGGCGGAATATCAGCTTGTCATTCAGCCCTTGAATCACATCATACACATTGAAGGTTCCGACTTCCTCTTCCATCTGGGCATGCAGCAAAATTTGCAGCAGCAGATCACCCAGCTCTTCCTTCATGTGCTCAGGGTCGTCCTCATCTATCGTTTCGATGACTTCATAGGTTTCCTCGATCAAATTTTTGCGGATCGACTGATGTGTCTGTTCCCGGTCCCATGGACAACCTTCCGGACTGCGTAAAATATCAACAATCTCATGCAGACGGTCAAAAGAACGCCGTTTCAGCGCCTCATTTTCACTGCGCGGTATGTACACCAGAGACAAGTTTCCGTAGCCCTCCACCCGATCCAGCTCGTACAGTGGCACTTTATGCACCGCTTCCTCGCCCTCCACACCAAGCGCATGACCTACATAGACCTCATAGTCGTCAGGATAGCGCTCCATTAAACACAGCTTCACATCCGAAGCCGTAAACGTGTCATATACTTGTCCGATCAGCGTGTGCAACTGAGGTTGAAGCCAGCTCGCATCCAGCGTACCTGCGTCCAACAACTGGAAACCTTCAATCGGGTCAAAACCCAGACGCACAAAAGCTTCATCCAGAAAACTTTCGCCGCCAAGGATGTTCAGTTTAATGTCCTGCGCAGGGCAACGCTCTTTGAGCAATTGTACCGCCGCTTCCGCTACCATCGGATGACCCGGAACGGCATAGACGATTTCGCTTCCGTCCGCTGCTTTAGCAGCTGCTATCAACTGACTGGTAATTTCCTCGTATACCTCTGGAAAAGATTCCTTTGTCTCATACACGGTGTCAAACGACTCGAAGGCCACTCCAAACTCATCCAGTACCTTAACTGCCGGGTGCTCCTTCGTCCGCAGATACAGCGCCGAAGCGCCCCGCATTTTGTTCAATATCCCTATCGTAAGCTGATCCGGGTCTCCCGAGCCTAATCCTACGACTGTTAGTACTGCGCTCATGTCCAATCCTCCGTTCCGCAGAAACGTGGCACACACTCCGTAAATATACGGTGCGTTGCCTGCTTCCGCTTCCTTTGCTTTGGCACTACTATACCACAAAGTATATACAGGCTCATAAAATGTCTACCCCACCGCTCAACCGCAAGCGGCATAGCCACAAGGCTACGCCAGCACGCGCAGTCTGCGCAGCAGGGCTGCCAGTGGGCGTCCGAGCTTGGGCACCGCCGCAAGCTCCGCCTCTGTGATCAGCCTCAAGCGTGCGAGGCCGATCACGAACACCACGGCGCCTGCGGCTACGCCCAGCAGGCTTTCCGCCGCCGCCGTGGCACGGCCTCCGGCGACCCACCCCAAGGCACCCAGCGCCGCGCTGGTGCCCCACATCGCCGCCGCAGCTGCGCAGGCCAAGGCGGCAAGCAGTGCCGCCGGCTTGAGCACGCTGGCGGACCAGCTCCAGCGCAGCCCCGCCAGGCGGGCGAGCAGCGCGATGTTGATCGCCGCCGCCAGCAGATAGGCGGCGGCTCCCGCGATGGCGGCGCCAGCCGTGCCCAGCGGCGGCACGAGCAGCCAGTTCAGCAACGCCTTGGCTGCGGCTGCGGCGAGCATCGCCAAGGCTGGGGCGCGAACTGCGCCCAGCCCTTGCAGTAGCGCCGCCGAGATGATGCTGAGCGTGCCGCCTACGGCAGTCAGCGCCATCCAGCGGATGACTCCGCTACCGGTGTCATCCGCGTACAACATCACATTGACGGGTACCGCCAGCACAATTAAGCCTGTCGCGGCGGCTAGTCCCAACAGCCAGAACCAGCGCAGCGATTGCTCACACTGGCGGCGCGCCAGCTCCGTGCCGCCCGTTACCCGGGCTTCCGCCAACGACGGAATGAACAGTGCCGACAGCGTGGTGGCAAACATCATCACCAGTTGTACAAGCGGTAGTCCTCGGTTATAGACACCGAAGGCCACCATAACTCCTGTATCGTCCAATCCCTCCTGCTTTAACAAGCGAGGCACAGTAAAGGTGTCTACCAAACTAATCAGCGGAACCGCCAGCGCTCCCAGGCAAACAGGCAGGGCATAACGAAGCAATGCTTTTAGCAAAGCACCGTAGCTCTCCGTCCGGTGGGCTTCTCCAGCCCGTTCCTGCGCTGTCCCGGCTGCACTCTCTAGCACACCTGATACGACAGCACGACTGCCACTCACCAAATCGTCCGTCGTTCTCTCTATGACGCCAGAACGTCCAGACGCAGTCTCCTGTATGCCCATCTGTTCTGTCTTCCCAGCGACCCGCAAAGCCTGCTCAGACAGCCTCCCTTGCCTTCTGAGCTTCTTCCTGTGGTTGCGCCAGAATAGCACCATGACGACCAGACCCGCTGCCCCGCCAGCCGCAGAACCAAAAACAGCCCCGGCAGCAATCATATCGGGTCCGGCTCCTTGCGACAGCATGAGCAGCAACAGCATGATCATCACACCCACTCGTACCGTCTGCTCCGTCACTTGGGAAACAGCGGTCGGGATCATATTTTGCAAACCCTGAAAATATCCCCTTAGCCCCGCCATAACCGGCACGAACAAAAAGGCAAAGGCCGCCGCCCTCACCGAGGGAATGACATGAGCATTGTCGATCCACTGACCGATCAGCGGTGCGCACGTATACATCAGCACACCCAGAATCACACCAAACATGCCCAATACAAGGGAAGATAACCGGGCTACACGTTGCCCTGCGGCTCGGTTTCCCACCGCCTCATACTCTGCTACAAATTTGGATATCGCTGCCGGAAATCCAGCAGCAGCAATGGTAATCAACAGCGTATAGAAAGGATAAACCGTATTATAAATACCGAAAACGCCGTCACCGCCGATATTTTGCAGCGGGATTTTTTGCAATGTGCCGATCAGCTTGCTCGCTACCGCCGCCAGTGTCAAAATGACAGCACCCCGTAGCAGCCGCGATGCGGCGCGATTTTCCTGCATCGTCCGTTCCCCACTCCTACCTGAAATATGCATCTTTCACGAGTCCTATTATACCGCCTCTTTCTCCGGAAAGAAAAAAACCCTGCAAGACGACAGACGGCTTTCGCCATTCAATACGTCTTACAGGGTCGGAACGGGGGATTACTGTTCCATTTGTTTGCCGAGGAAACCAGCGGCTGTTTCAGCCATTTTGATCTCCATTTCGGCCATCTTCACGTTTTCGTCCTTGTTCAGCAACACAACGGAACCAATAGGATCACCACCCGAAACAATGGGAGCCGCCACAAAGGACGAAAGTGTTTCTTCGTGGTCTCGGGTCAGCTCATAGGAGCCGCTGGCTGTTTCCAGTACCGTTTTGCGATTATCCATACTGCCTTCGATAATGCTGCCGACCGGCTTGTCCAGAAACTCTTTTTTGGAGCCTCCGGCCACCGTAATAATGGTGTCGCGGTCGGTGATCATCGTAATATGGCCTGTGCTTTCAAACAGGGACTCAGCGTATTCTTTGGCGAAATCACCAAGTTCACCGATAGGTGAATACTTTTTCAAAATGACTTCTCCGTCACGATCCACAAAAATTTCAAGCGGATCTCCTTCACGAATTCTCAAGGTGCGGCGAATTTCCTTAGGAATAACTACCCGCCCCAGATCATCAATACGGCGAACTATACCAGTAGCTTTCATTTCACATGTTGCCCCACTTTCTCAAGAAGAATTTAGTCAACTACTGACGGTATCGAAAGACGCTTCCGCTCCCCCGGAAGCGGTCACGAAGAACGTCACGGTCATGGTGTTTATGGTGATATCTGACCATAGTATTCATCTGTTCCCAATTCCTTATGCATGTTCAGTTATTTACCTTCGGTTGTAGCTCCGTCCTTGGTTGTTCCTGCTTTGGTATCACTGGTACCACTTGTTGTGCCTCCAGGCGCAGTTGTGCTGCCAGTGCCCGATGTGGTGCCACTTTTCTCTTGCGTAGCAGGTACTTTCGGCAGGTTGATTTTCAAATCAAGCTTCGCCAAATCTTTTTCGGTAAAGTTTTGAATACTTTCACCAGCCAGCTTGTTTTTCAGAGCAGCCTTTTCGTTGTCCTTCAATTTATCAAACGTAGGCTCATTGCGGGATTCCACCTTGATGACGTGATATCCGTATTCCGTTTCCACCGGATCACCGATTTTATTGATCTGCTGCTTCTCGGCTGCTTCTTTGAAAGCAGGCACCCATTGGGCTACGGATGCATTCTCATACAAACCGCCATTGGAAGCCGAACCCGGATCTTCTGAGTATTTCTTGGCAATCGTCGCAAAATCAGCTCCGCCATCCAGCTTCGCCTTCACTTCTTTGGCCAGCTTGAGAGCATCTTCTTTCTTGCGTTCTTTTTTCGTTTTTGGATCCTGGAAATTAATCAGTACATGACGCACGGTTGCTGTCGTGAATTGATCTTTGTTTTTCTCAAATTCCTGTTTCAACTGATCGTCCGTCACTTTGTTCGTCTCACTGTTGATCACCGTCATCACACGGGTAAAGTAATCCTTCACACCCTGCTCAGTCAGTTTTTGATCACTTAAAAATGTCTTGAATTTAGCATCTCCAACCGACTTTTTATACTGCTCCAGTTGTTCGGTTCCTTCTTTGGCGCCCTGTTCCTTGGACTTATCGTCTGCTTTTTCAGCCAGAAGCTTGTACACCACTTCTTGCTTGGCAATTTGCTCCCGCACCTGATCCGAAGCAAGCATCGCTCCATATTCCGGATACAGGAATTTCATCATACTGATTTCCTGGTTAAACTCATTTTCCGTAATGGTTCCGCCAGTGTAGGTCACGACAACCTTACTACTGTCCTTCGGTTGGTCCTTGACCTTACTCTCCTCGGCTTGCTTCGTACATGCCGCCAGCACCGATATAGCCAGCACCGCGGCAATGGCCACCGATAGCATTCTCCAAGGTTTTCTTTTATTTGGTTGTGACATTTTGCAGTTCCTCCTTCAATGTGAATGCATCTTTTAGTGCACTCAAAAATTGCTCCAGCAGCTCTAGTATCTGTGGATCATCCAGACCTCTGCCTTTGATGCGTGCACTCATAGGAGTGCCCTGTTCAAATTGTACACGTCTTTCAAAGCGATTGCCAATCTCCGCAAGTTTGGCGGTCTGTACCGCCTGCTGGCGCCCTTCGTGGAATTTCAACACGATGTTGTCATCCCGCTGGACAATGGACTCAATGCCATACATGCGTCCGTACACCTTGAGACGGGCCACAGCCAGCAAATGACGCACAGCCTCCGGCAAGTCGCCAAAGCGGTCGACCAGCTCATCCTCCAGCTCCATAGCCTCGTCAAACGTGCTGACTGCCGCGACCTTTTTATAAATCTCAATCTTCTGAATACTGTCGTAAATATAATCTCCTGGCAGGTAAGCATCCACGCCCAAATCAATGGACGTACTCCAATTTCGATTCGACAGATCTTCTTCTCCAAGTACGCTAACCTTACGTTTATTAATTTCCTCAGCCAGCATTTGCGAGTAAAGGTCAAAACCGACGGATGCAATGAATCCGTGCTGCTCTGCACCGAGCAAATTCCCCGCTCCGCGAATCGACAAATCGCGCATCGCGATCTTGAACCCGGAGCCCAACTCCGTAAACTCCTTGATCGACTGAAGGCGCTTCTCTGCCACTTCCGTCAACACCTTATCCCGCTGGTACGTAAAATAAGCATAGGCAATCCGGTTGGAACGGCCTACACGCCCACGCAGCTGATAAAGCTGGGACAACCCCATTTTATCGGCATCATGCACGATGAGTGTATTCACATTCGGAATATCTACCCCCGTCTCAATAATGCTGGTGCTGACCAGTACATCGTATTCACCGTCCAGGAAGTCCAAAATGGTCTTCTCCAGCTCGGATTCGGACATCTGACCATGACCCACGCCCACCTTGGCATCCGGCACAAGCGCATTGATCTCGGCAGCCATTTCCTGAATACCCTGTACGCGATTATACAGGTAGTACACCTGTCCTCCGCGTGCCATCTCGCGTTCAATCGCCTCACGCACCAACGTCTGGCTGTGCTCGACAACATAAGTCTGCACGGGAAAACGGTTTTCCGGCGGTGTCTCAATGACCGACAAATCGCGAACCCCGAGCATAGACATATGTAGCGTACGCGGGATAGGCGTAGCCGTTAACGTCAGCACGTCCACATTCGTTTTCAGCTTTTTCAGCTTTTCCTTATGCGTCACGCCAAACCGCTGCTCCTCATCGACAATGAGCATCCCCAGATCCTTAAACACCAGATCCTGCGACAACAAGCGATGGGTGCCAATGACAATATCGACCGTCCCCTGACGAACCCCTTTAATCGTCTCATTCTGCTCCTTGCGCGAACGGAAACGGCTCAACACCTGAATGTTGAACGGATACCCGGAAAAGCGCTCACGGAACGTCTCATAATGCTGCTGTGCCAAAATCGTCGTCGGTACTAACACGGCCACCTGCTTGCCCTCAATAGCCGACTTAAACGCAGCGCGGATGGCAACCTCTGTCTTGCCGTAGCCCACATCACCACACAGCAAACGATCCATCGGACGGCTCTGCTCCATGTCCTTCTTGATCTCTTCAATTGCCCGAATCTGGTCACGTGTCTCTTCATACGGGAACATATCCTCAAATTCCTGCTGTTCCGGTGAATCCTTTTCAAAAGCAAAACCCGGCGCTGACTGCCGTTCTGCGTACAGCTTGATCAAATCATCAGCAATGTCCTGAACCGAGCTGCGAACCTTGCTCTTCACCCGTATCCATTCATTTCCGCCCAGCTTGTAAATCTTAGGTTCCTTGTCCTCTGAGCCGACATACTTCTGAATTAGGTCAATCTGCTCAATCGGTACAGACAGCTTATCGCCGCCCGCATAGAGAATGTGCATGTAATCCTTATGGATACCGCCAACCTCCAGCGTACCGATCCCCATGTACTTCCCGATCCCGTGATTCTGGTGTACGACATAGTCGCCCACCTTCAGCTCGCTATAGCTCTTAATCCGCTCTGCGTTGTCCACATGGCGGCCCTGCTTGCGTGCTTTGCGCTGCTTTTGCGAGAACATTTCGCCCTCGGTAATCACTGCCAAATGAATAGATGGCATCTCAAAACCACTTTGCAAATTGCCGATAGCCATCGTTGGCTCATCAATACCGTAATCCTGAAGCACCCGGCGCATCCGATCCAGCCGCTCGTCCCCACTCGCCAGCATCATAACCTGTGTGCCCGCCTTGCGCCAGCGATCCATTTCCGCCTTGAGCACATTCATTTGACCGTGGAAATCCTGCATGCCCCGGCAGATGAAATTCAAAATATTTTGCGGCTGTGTATGCGGAACCTGACGGAGGAAGATCGACAGGAACAACGTTTGGAATCTCCGGTTATACAGCAGATTGTCCGCGTTATCCGACAGCTCTAGCTGCGGTAACGTTTTACCGTTTTGAAGCAAATGCAAATTCCACTCGGACTCATCCCGTTCAAGCTGCTTGGCTGTTTCCAGCATCCGCGCCGGCTCGTCAATGATCAGAATGGTGTCTTCCGGCATGTAATCTGCCAAGGTTTTGCGTTCGGGATACAACAACGAGATATATTTATAGATTTCGTCAAAATACACATGCTCACGCAGCAGCTCAATTTCGCGGTGAATCTCCTCTTTCAGATGCAGCTTGGCCTGACGGTCTGTCATTTTGCCGAGCTGCTCCTCCAACAGAATCGCAGCGGCATCTGCCGCCTGATCCATACGAGCACTATCCGCGATGACTTCCTTACACGGCGTTACGATAACTTCCTGTACCTTTTCCACCGAACGCTGATCTTGCGGGTCGAACATACGGATGGAGTCAATTTCATCATCGAACAGCTCCACGCGGTAGCCCCAACGGGTTGTCATCGGATAAAAATCGATAATCCCGCCACGGACACTCATCTCTCCACGTGACTCTACACGCTCCACCCGCTGGTACCCCATCTCGACCATATGCAGCAAAAATGTCTCCAGTTGGATCGTTTCGCCTTCTTTTAGCTCGATTCGGGCTTCACGCCACGTCTCTGGAAGCGGCAGCAAACGCCGGACACCAGAAAACGGCACGACAACAATCCCACGAAAACCCTGGGCGCATCGTATCAATACTTCAATTCGTTGGGATAGCGTCTCCGGGCTGGATATGGCGGCTTCAGCAGCCACCAGCTCATTCGAGGGGTACAACAAAACCCGTTCAGGAGGAAGCGCTTCCTGCAAATCATCTGCTATTTTTTGAGCGGCAAACATGTTGTGCGTCATGACCAGGATCGGTCGTCCGGTATCTTCGGCAAGCGCGGCCATCAGTACCTGTCGGGAAGAGCCCGACAAACCAGATATGAGCTGTTCCTTCATGCCTGATGATATACCTGCTGCAATGGATGCATAATCAGCATCCTTGGTAAAAGCCTGAATAAGTGCTTGTAACAAAAAAGGCACCCCTTTATGCTTATAAATAGTTGCATGTAAATTTATTCACAATAACGGCATGTAACTGAATAGCAACAGGTATTACACGCTTACTCTGGGGAAAGCAGCAAACCGAAAAAGAAGCCTCAGCAATGCTGCCAAGGCTCCATAAGCGGGATTGCCGCTTCACCTCTCAAGCTGGTACATGAGACCAGTTGAATACCTGTTATTGGAGCGGATTTACGAGCAGGCTTAGCTCCGGATTATTTTCCAGCGCCTGGTTGCAATGCTCGCAAATGACTTTGACGGTCACTTCACCGCCCGAATTATACGCTATTATATCTCTACGTTCGGCAGGGGTCAAGGAATGGAAGCCCAACCTTTCTTCGGTTATTGCAGCGGAATCAATCCGTCCCAAGAAAGTTCGACAATGTCTGCATACATAATTCACAATCATGTAATGTATATGCCTCCTGAAAGTTATCTATACCTTTCAGTATGTCCAACAAACTCCCATTTAAGCCCATCCTGCCTGTTCCAGACCTTACTTATTGAATTCAGCCATGGTCCGTTCAAAAGGATGATCCAAGCTGTATTCCAAAGCATCACACGTGTCCTCTATCATTCCAGCCAGCAATTCCTTCTCCTTCTTAGGAAAGGTTCCCAGAACGTAGTCCACAATGGCGTATCCAGGCTCAGGGCGGGAAATACCCATACGAACCCGATTAAAGGATTGTGTGCCGGTATGCTGGATAATCGACTTGATCCCGTTATGCCCGCCTGCACTACCTTGATAGCGGAGTCTTATTTTGCCGACTTCTGTATCCAAATCATCGTAAACCACGACCAAATCATCCATATCCGCTTTGTAATAGTCCATATAAGCACGCAGAGACTCGCCCGAGAGATTCATATAGGTCATCGGCTTGATCAGCACGGTTTTTACTCCGCCAATATGTCCTTCTCCAATCAATGCCTTGCATTTGCTTTGGTTAATCTGGATGTTATGACGGGCGGCCAGAGCATCCAGCGCCATAAATCCAACATTATGTCTCGTTTTTTCGTATTGGGGACCGGGGTTGCCCAATCCTACAATCCACTTCATAAACCGTGACACCCTCTTTCGAAGTCCTGATTTTTTGGTAAAATAGTTATACTGAACAGGAAGGTGCGTGCTGGTATGCTCAATCAGGGTGATATCCTCTTATATGACAGCCATTTTCTATATCATTTAAAACATTCGGTTCCTGTCCAAGTCTATGACGGGAATGTACATATCCAGATTGGCATCATTGCGCGTTTTAACGAGCATTTTGTCGAAATGGAAGACACGCTATACAATCGTCAGTGCTTCACGTTTATATCCAGACCGGGCTTTTAGCCTGACATGCTGATAGGGGTTACCTTTTCCAGTTGGAAGAGGCAACCCCTTTTTTTAATGAGCCAGCGCTTATTCGATTTCAAACAGTTTGCTGATTGACAATTCCTCATGCACACGGATAATGGCTTCTCCCATTAATGGGGCCACAGATAATACCTTCAGCTTGCTTGTCGGATTGGGGTGAACGATTGGAATGGTATCCGTCACGACCACCTCTTTTAACGGTGAATTCTCCAGTCTTTCCATAGCAGGCCCGGAGAGCACGGCATGCGTACAGCACGCATACACGTCCGTTACGCCGCCTTCCTTGAGCGCATTCGCGCCCAGCACGATGGTTCCCGCTGTATCAATAATGTCATCAATCAGAATAGCAGTTTTACCCTCAATATTTCCGATGATGTTCATTACTTCACTTACGTTCGGCTCAGGACGACGTTTGTCGATAATAGCCAGCGGAGCATTCAGGAAATCCGCTAACTTCCGCGCACGCACAACACCACCGTGGTCAGGGGAAACGACAACCGGATTTTCAATCTGCTTCGAACGGAAATACTGGGCCAGAATTGGCGCGCCGAACATGTGATCCACCGGAATATCAAAGAATCCCTGAATTTGCATCGCATGCAAATCCATACTAATTACACGGTGAGCACCCGCTTTTTCAATCAGGTTAGCGACAAGCTTCGCCGTGATCGGATCACGCGAACGTGCTTTCCGATCCTGACGGGCATAGCCGTAATATGGCATAACGACATTAATGCTTTTGGCGGAAGCCCGCTTGAGTGCATCAATCATAACCAGTAACTCCATCAAGTTGTCGTTAACTGGCAGACAAGTCGACTGCACAATGTATACGTGGCAACCACGCACACTTTCAGACAGCTTGATTTGAATTTCACCGTCACTAAACGATGTGGTATGGGATTCCCCCATTGGAATTCCGATATAGTCCGCAATCTGGTGGGCCAACTTCGGATTGGAGTTACAAGTAAATATTTTGAGTTTGGAATCGCAATAAGTCATTTATAGAAACCCTCCGTGCTGATTCATTCATTACAGATTCAACGGCTTGCTGATTAAGGTTATTCCGATCTTTTCTTCTTCGCTTTGGCACGCGCGCGGATTTTATCCGCATATCCGGCTTTGTTCTCTTGACGTGGTCTGGCAATAGCCAGATCGTTATCAGGGACAGCATGTGTTACGGTGGAGCCTGCTACGACATAAGCACCTTTTCCGATCTTAATCGGGGCGATCAGATTCACATTGCTGCCAATAAAGGCATCGTCTTCAATTTCTGTAATAGATTTATTATATCCATCATAATTAACCGTTATTGCCCCGCAACCGATATTAACATTTGTACCGACCTTGGCATCACCGACATAACTCAAATGAGACACCTTGGAATGATCACCAATAGTCGCATTTTTCACCTCAACAAAATCACCAATCTTCACATGCTCGCCCAGCTTCGCACCTGGACGCAGGTAGGCAAATGGACCCACAGATGTGCTGCTGCCCACTTCGGCTTCGTTCAACACCGAATGCTTCACCGTTGCGCCCGAATGAATCAGGGTGTCCTGAATTTCAGTCTGCGGACCAATCACACAATCTTCGCCGATTTGCGTTCGGCCGCGCAGCCATGTGTTCGGGTATAGCACGGTATCGGAGCCAATGACAACCTCACTCTCGATGTAGGTAGAGGATGGGTCAATGATGGTCACACCGTTCAGCATATGCTTGCGCACAATGCGTTCCTGCATGTATCCCTCAGCAACTGATAAAGCAACCCTGTCGTTCACACCGATGGATTCCGACATATCATCTGTTAAATATGCCTCAACCTTCTCGCCTTCGCCATGCAAAATACCAATGACATCTGTCAGGTAGTATTCCTGCTGTGCATTGGTGTTGGTTACTTTGTCCAACGCTGCGAACAGCTTGGCATTATCAAAGCAATACGTTCCCGTGTTGATTTCCCGAACAGCATCTTCCTCAGGTGAGCAATCCTTCTGCTCCACGATCTTGAGCACTGCTCCCGCAGCATCACGGATGACCCGGCCGTACCCCTTAGGGTCGTCCAGCTCAGCGGTCAGAATCGTTGCGGCAGCTCCCCGACTCTCATGTAGCTGCACCAAGCCCTCCAGCGTTTCCGCTGTGATCAAGGGGGTGTCTCCACAGATGACGATGGTCGTACCTTTCTCCTGACCGAGCAAGTCTTTGGCCTGCTTGACAGCATGCCCCGTTCCCAACTGCTCTGCCTGAAGCGCATATTCTGCCGCCGGTCCCAAATAAGACTGTACCGCTTCCGCACCGTGACCCACGATCACCACACTGCGGGACACTCCGATTTCACGAACCGTGTCGAGTACATGACCGACCATCGGTTTCCCGCATACCGGATGCAGAACTTTATATAATTTGGATTTCATACGTTTTCCCTGCCCTGCGGCAAGAATGACTGCCAACCTTTCCAACAAGTCCAACCTCCTATCCTGAAAATAACAATTTCCCTTTGGCTAAAACGTTAATTTCCAGATCAGATTTTTCTTACCTTTTCACAATCCTCCTGAAAAATAACGGCGAACCTTTAGTTAATGGCTATTTTTTCAGGCCAGCTTGTGCTGGACATTCATCCCCCGGGACGCATTGCTGCTCGATCCCTGTCTTATGAAAAAGTCGCTTCGGCAGCCCGGATGGCTCCAAGTTGCCTTAAAACTGACTGTTAACTCATTAAAGAATATATCTCATTCCAGACAAAAAGAAAAGAGAGCCACAGTTTGTGGCTCTCTTTTTCTTTTGTACCCCAATCTTGCTTTAGGCGAATTAAGCGCCTTCTTCAATAGCTACTCCTTCATCCACCGCCGCGCGTTCGTACTCAGTAAGTACAGCAGCCTGGATCTTCTCCCGGGTTCCTGAAGATATTGGATGAGCGATATCGCGAAACTCTCCGTCCGGGGTTCGTTTGCTAGGCATAGCCACGAACATCCCGTTATTACCGTCGATAACCCGAATGTCATGAACAACAAACTCGTTATCAATCGTAATGGATGCAATCGCCTTCATTCTTCCTTCTGAGTTCACTCGGCGGAGTCTGACATCCGTAATCTGCATGTGTGTTTCACCACCTTTTTCCAAATAGGACTTGGTGTATACATTCCACACAGCATTTCGAATTCCTTCTTTTTTTGGACAAATGGTATCCTAAATTCAGGTAATTTTTTTGAAAAGATTTCTTTTCGACATATTTAGGTATTTTTTGATGAATTGTGACATTTTACTGACCTGTAGACTCATCAAAATAATTCCCCAGCTTGACTGTAATTTGCTTGCTTCGGGAATCGACCGTGGTCAGATTCGCCAGTGAAATATAATCGTGCAGCAAGCGCTCTTCGTTCTCCACCTCGCCTGATTCTACCAGCACACCTACTCCAGCTACCTCAGCATCAAATTCAGCCAGCAAGTCGACCATCCCCTGAATCGTACCGCCTGCCTTCATAAAATCATCCACGATGAGTACACGTGATTTCTCGCGCATAGCACGTCTGGACAATGACATCGTATGCAGGCTCTTTTGTGATCCTGAGACGTAATTAATACTCACTGCCGAGCCCTCCGTCACCTGATGGTCACGCCGTACGAGGACAACTGGCAAGTTTAGCTGTGCTCCGGTAGCATATGCAAGCGGAATGCCTTTGGTTTCCACCGTCATAACCACATCGATCTGTCTGTTGGCAAATGCAGTAGCGAATATTTTACCCGCCTCATTCATCATCGCCGGTTGGCCCAGCAGATCCGACAGATACAAATACCCTCCGGGTAAGATGCGATCCGGTTGCTCCAACTGAGCACACAGATCATTCGCAAATGTGAGCGCATGTTCCTTGGATAGTCTTGGGATCAGCTTAACGCCCCCTGCCGCTCCCGCCAACGTCAGAAGCTCACCAATACCTTCATCCTCAAATACTTCCTTGATAATGGCCAGGTCTTCGCTTATGGACGATTTAGCCGCCCCATAACGATCCGCAAAATGCGTAAGAGGCACCAGCGTATGCGGCCGTGACAGCAAAAATTGTGTCATTTCCACCAATCGTGAGCTTCTTTTAAGTTTTTTCACAACAATTCCTCGCGATCTATTCTTCTCCTGCCGCCCGCTTCGTACAGTAAAAGCACCGGCGGACTGGCCGGCTGCTGGCGGAATGTAAGTGATATAGTAAAATCCGAATATTTAATAGTAAATATATCATCTTCGTACGTATTTGTACAACAAATACCACTAAAATTAGAAATAAATAACCAAAATCAGGTCAAAAGTCGTACTGCGTATACATCCTTGCAAAATCCTCTGAGTCCGTTATAGATGCGCGGTACTTTGGCTTCCTTCGACACCAGCCCGAACACCGTAGGACCACTGCCTGACATCAGCACCCCATCCGCTCCCAGTCGGATCATGGAGTTTTTAAGATGCTCCACCTCCGGATGCAGCTTGAGTGTGACATCCTCCAGTACATTCCCGAGCGCATTACACACATCGGTAAAAGAAGCGTTAAGGATCGCTTGCTCCATCTGCCGGGCAGACGGATGATGCGTGATCTGATCCGCTTTGACGCGTCCGTACACTTCAGCCGTCGATACATTGATCGGCAGCTTCGCGAGAATCACCCAGCATTGGGGCGGGTTCGGAAGTGGCTTAAGCAATTCCCCGCGCCCGCTCGCTAAAGCTGTACCGCCTGTAATACAGAAGGGCACGTCAGAGCCAAGCTCTGCGCCCAGTACTCTTAATTCAGCATCCGAGATGCCAAGCTTCCACAGCTTGTTCAGCCCACGCAGCGCTGCCGCGGCATCACTGCTTCCGCCTGCCAATCCTGCGGCTACCGGGATATGCTTGTCCAGATGGATATGCACGCCCGTAGAGACATCATAACGTTCCTTAATCAGACGCGCGGCCTGAAAAGCCAGATTTTTCTCATCTAGCGGTATGTACCCGGCCTGGCTTGAAATAATAATCGTATCACGCGGTAGCTCAGACATCGTCAAACGATCGGACAGATCGACCATGGTCATAATCATTTCGACCTCGTGATACCCATCATCCCGCTTACGTAATACATCAAGCATTAAATTGATTTTCGCCGGTGCTTTTTCGTATATTTTCAAGGCGTTCACCCACCTTCAACTTTTCCCTCAAGACAGCTTAACATATTATATCAGACTCAGCCTGTCAAGTCATGAGGTTCAAAAAAGCGGAGATCACCCGGTATGAACCGGATATCCCCGCTTTTTCGTCAGCACCGCCGATGGCTACGATTTGCGGGAAGCTGCCTGCTCTGCAAGCTGAATGGCCCGCTTGACCATATTGCCCGCATCCTTGGCTTTAATGCCTCCCCAGCCCTCTTCCTTGACCGTATCGTAAAATCCAAGATCCTTGGCCAGCTCATACTTAAGCTCTTCCGACATGACACTTCGTCTTCTTCGACTCATGCATACGCCTCCTTCGGCAGTGGAATAAGGAAGATCATTCCCGCCTTAGTATGCGCAGAGACGCGATGCTTCATCCTGCCCTATAAATACAAAACGGCCTCGTCATTTGAACTGACGAAGCCGCCTTTAAACCTGCAAAGCCGGTATAGATTACATAAAATCAATTAAGGTGTGTCAAAATATTCGACACTTGTATGGGAGTCGGGATCATATACAGTAACTTCCACCGACTCAGTAAGAATGTCAGCATAGCTGTAGGAGACACGTTTGAACGTTTGTTGCTCCTGATCCAGCTTGACGATAAAAACAGAAGGGTACGTTTCTTCCAAGACACCAGTTCGTTCGACGGTCTTACGGCGTCCGCCGTTAGCCCGCAGCAAAATTTTTTGCCCTACATGTGCGTCGAGACTGCGTTTGATTTCCAACAGCGTATTTTTAGCCATTGCCTAACGACCACCTCTTTCCTTGTCCATTATAACGAATTTTAGAGACAATGTCAAATCAAGCTAAATATTATAGCAACACGAAAAATAATTTGTCAATTTAATTTTTTGCGAACAGGAATATGCGTATAAAAATGCCAAAAAGCCCCTGCAACCAGAGGCTTTTTATCCACGCAAATCCTATTCAACAGGTTTAAACCCTAGATTGCAGAAGGCGTTACTTTAAGAGTCGACAAATTTTCGAGCTTGGGCAGACCGATACGATAGCTTCCCCGGGTTTCGATACCGCCCACGCCACGGCTGCCACTGATCGTCTGATGAAACAAGTCACCCATGTTGACCGTATCACGAATCGACGTAAAGGCTGCCTTGGCAGCCACATATACCGGGTCCAGCGCGTGAATCAGAATGCGCCCTGGCGAACTGGCAAAATTCGCTCCTGCACGCAGCAGCGCTTCAAAATGGGACTGACATGCTCCCGCCACAATCGTCAATGAATCCAGATGACGCTCATATTGTCTCGCTACCTGGATCGCCGCCACAAAATTTTGCGAATTTTTATAGCTTTTCAGGCTATATAAATCATAAGGCTGCGGATGCTTCAATACCCCGTCGTGTCCGGTAATGACTACGATATCCGGGCGAATACGGGGAAGCAGCCGATACAACGTGTCGGCCATTGCTGATTCATGTACATGATGCCCCTCCGCAGGAACGCGGAGTTCCTCATATAGGCTGAGACATTTTCTCAAATAGCCGGCATCCCCATCCAGATGAAGTACCTTGCCGGGCATTTCAAAATACGTCGACTCCACCGGATCACTCCACTCCCCGATCAAAGCCGCCTGACTGCGGGCAGCTTGCTTCTGCCGTGCCTGCTGCAACAGATGGAGAGACTCATCCGCCTTAATATGGGCTTGCCGTGTCTTCCCGCTAATCTGGTCAGCAGGCACCTTGACCAGATCGTTCACGGGGGAATCGGCAAGCAGCCGAAATTCCGTCCCTTTAATGATCACTTTATCCCGCTGGATGTCCTCAACGCGAAACGTGACATCTCCGCCGTACGATTTTCGAACGACCAAGTCTCCTAAAATCATCACACTGTATCACCCCTCCCATATCGTATGGGTGAATGCACAGTTTGGTTCCTTATCCATGCTCAGGAGCTTATACAAGCCAGCCACAACCGTGCAAAGCGCAACCAGACGCCCTCTGACTGCTGCTAAGCGATCACTTGTGCGTCAGATTAGGAAATCCCGGCCTCCAGCAGCACAGCGCTCAGACGCGCAAATTCCTCGATGCTCAGCGTCTCGCCCCGACGGGAAGGCTCTATGCCTGCCTGAAGCAACAGCGGCTCCAGCGTGTCCCTGTTCTCTTTGGTAAAGAAGCGGCTTTTCAGGTTATTCGAAATGGTCTTGCGACGTTGAGCAAAGGAAGCATGAACGACTTCGAAGAAATGCTGCTCGTCCACCACCTTTACCGGAGGCACTTCCCGCACACGCAGACGGATGACCGCCGATTCTACATTCGGTTGAGGAATAAACACCGTATTCGGTACGATGCAGACCAGTTCAGGCTCGCTGTAATATTGCACTGCAATACTCAAACTGCCGTAGTCTTTCGTCCCAGGAGACGCAGCCATACGCTCAGCCACTTCCTTTTGGATCATGACGACGATATTCTCCAGAGGGAGCTTGTCCTCCAGCAGCCTCATCAGAATCGGTGTAGTGACGTAGTACGGCAGATTAGCGACGACGCTCACTTTACTGACCCCGGCGAAATCGGAAGCGAATACCTCGCGCAAATCCAGCTTCAGCACATCTCCGTGGCGTACCTTCACATGCTCATAAGGGGCCAGTACCTCTTCGAGAATAGGTAAGAGCCGCTGGTCAATCTCGACAGCAGTAACTACCTTGGCTGATTGCGCCAGCTTCTCAGTCAAAGCGCCAATCCCCGGACCGATCTCAAGTGCACCCTTCGTATCGTCCAGTCCCGCAGCATTCACGATCTTGTTCAGAATATTTTGATCAATCAGAAAATTTTGTCCCAAACTCTTTTTGAACGAAAACCCGTGCCGCTGAATAATCTCCTTCGTGCGCCGCGGTGTTGCTATATCTTGAATCCCTGTCATACGGATATCACAATCCTTCACTTTCAATTTGTGCCAGCGCACCGGCAAATTCCTCACGGCTGATCTGGAACACAGCGAGCCGTTTATGTAGCTGCTTACCGTTACAGTAACCAATACCCAGCACATTACCCAAAGCCATACGCCGTGCAGCAGCATTTGGGTGGGTGATAAGTCCGGCGTCAATCAGATCGGCCCAATCGATTAGAGGATCAGCCCCTTCCACCGTCGTATGCACCCGTGCGAGAGCGTGTCTGATCGCTTCAGGCGAGGCATTCTCTACGCCAATATCCCCTTTGCGCGTCGCTTCCGCCTCTGGTATAAAGGCCTGCTTGCAACCGGGCACCTTGGAGGCGATAATTTTGCGGATGCGCTCCCCTGCATGATCGGGATCGGTCAAAATAATGACACCCCGCCGCTCCTGTGCCAACGCAATTTTGCGCAACGTCATTTTATTGATGGCGGAGCCGCCCGTTTCTATCGTATCCGCCTCGACAGCACGGCGAATAGCCACCGTATCATCCCGGCCCTCTACCACGATCACTTCCTTGATCATTTGCGTTTCCCTCCACTACTACACAGTAAGCTATATTCATCTTTCCCTGCTTTTGAAAACAAAATAAGAAGAGGATATCCTCTTCTTAGCATGGCATAACTATGATGTTAATAGTATCGCATTGACCCAAACATATACAACACGTTTTTAGTTCATTTCAGGCTTCACTGGTCCAATCACATATACGGTTTTTCCGTGCTTCCGACCAAACTGATTGGCTTGACTCAAACTCTCATAATACACATCGATTTTGTGGCCTTTAATCGCGCCACCGGTATCCTCCGCACGGCGGAAGCCCACCCCTTCAATATACACCCACCAGCCGATTGGAATCACACTTGGATCGACAGCAATGGTGCGCCCTTCCGTGACACGCGTGCCGGATGCGGTACGTGTACCGATACCTGACTCCTGTGAGGAATACGCCGTCATGGAGACGTTTTGTAATACTTTACTGTATTTGAAATTCACACCTGCTTTACGGACAGCATTGCCCGAACTAACCCGTGTTGCCTTAACGGCATCTTCGGGACCGACGGAAGCAGCCAGAACGACCGGTTTTTTCTTCGTTCCTACCGCAATCACCTTATCCACACGATTTTGCGCGACTTCCTTGTTTACCAGTTGCTTGGATACCAATTTTCCGTCATGGTATACCTTTTGAACATGCTGGACCACAACACCCGTTTTACCGCTTTGGATGACCCGATTATCGCCTTTATAGAGACTCGGATCGGCCGTTTTGATGACCTGATAAGGCACCTGTTGCTTCTGTTCGACCTGCTGTTTCTTCACACGGACGATTTTTATGTCCATGTTAGACGAAACAGAGGCATCCAGAGCAGGGTAAACTTTATCATTTGACGATAATTTATAGCCCGAGGTGCGAATGGCACCCTCTACTGTATTTTCTGTTGTGTACAACTTTTTCGTCTCATTGCCTGAGGATACTTTGACCTGATTGGCACGTTTGATAACTACGCGATCCCCATCCTGAACTGCTCCGTTCAGCGGCATCGAAACCGTATCATGCGGCTGAAGTGAAATCGAATGCTCTTTGAGCAAATCTTGGAGCTGGGATTCCCGGGTTTCTACCGCAGATGCCTTACCGTCGATGACAAAAAAGACCTGTTTTTTAGATTGAGTGTACACCAGAATTGAAATCATAATCGTTAGTGCGATTAGAAAAATAGCAACCAAAGCAGCCTGGCGCACATTTTCTTGCTTCCAACGCAATACGTAAGACATGCTGGATGAGCGTGACTCATGGGTCTCCTGTTTTTGGAAAATGCCCATTTCCTCCGTCCTCCTTACATAGCCCGCCGTCTGGAGTAAGACATAGTTGAGATTGACGTGACTATAACAGATTTTCTACAAGACAAGCCCGTACTGCGACTGTCCTGCACCATGTACCCGTCTTCGCGGCATGCTGTCCTCCCCTGTTTAATCACAGTATGATGACAGATTTTCTTTTATTCACAACAAAAAAAGCCAGAGAAAGAGACTAGAGAGCTCTTTCGTGGCTTCCGACATGTGCGAATATGCGGAAAAATCATGCACGAGATGGCTTCTCTCTTGTTACGCTTACGGGGTTAGCTGTCGGGTTCGGACGTAGAGAGACGCCCTAGCTTGGGTCAACCGCTCATGGCGGTCGCCTTCACATTCACCCCGAAGACCCAGAAAGAAATCGAAATACGGCCCCTCCACCTGTTCAATCCCATCCGGGAAAGGAATCTAGGTCGAGCCGGCTGGCGGAAGAGACGCTCCCTTCTTGCCCATACACCGGACGTACTGTAAGCCATATCGGTTCCCCCGTTCCCTGTAAAAGGGACTCAGCGAGACTGGTTCATGAAATGAGCTGTTGGTGTTTACATTCAAACAACAATTCACTGAAAAGATGATATCCTGTTTCTATGCATGTTGTAAAGCAGGTTTCAAGTACATTTTCTACAATATTAGGTTAAAATATTGTAATATTCTCGAGTTTCCTGCAACAAATTCATGATTAGCTTCGTCTATCTCATTATTTTGATTGATTTCTTCACTTTTTTACTTAATGTCAAATCGTTCCAAGGCATTTTGGGTCGTTATTGACACTAATTCCTCCACCGCTATTCCCTTGATTTGGGCTGCGGCCTCTGCGACCAGTCCCACATGTGCGGACTCATTTCGCTTCCCGCGGAACGGATGCGGTGTCAGGTAGGGCGCGTCCGTTTCAATGAGCAGACGTTCCAGCGGCACCTGTGCCAGTACCTCCTTTGGCTGCTTGGCATTTTTGAACGTTATCGGCCCGCCAAAGGAGAGGTGAAAGCCCATATCCAGCACCATTTTAGCCGTCTCCCAGCTCCCGGAAAAGGAGTGCATCACTCCGCCTACCTCACTCGCTTTTTCTTCACGCAAAATCTTAACAATATCTTCATGCGCATCCCGGTTATGGATGACAATAGGCATGTTCAGCTCACGAGCCAGTCCAATCTGGTTGCGTAGCACCCGATGCTGTACATCCTTCGGCGACGTGTCCCAATAATAATCCAGGCCAATCTCTCCGATCGCCACGACTTTTTTATGACTGCATAACGATGCAATCCATTCCAGATCCCCCTCCTGCATCGTGATCGCATCCTGTGGATGCCATCCAATTGCCGCATAAATAAAATCATACGTTTCGGCCAATTTCATGGTAGACGGAATGGTCTCACGGTTAAATCCGATATTAATCATTCGGGTCACTCCCGATTCGACAGCGCGTGCTATAACTTCTTCGCGGTCTTCGTCAAATTGCGGCGCATCCAAATGAGTGTGAGTGTCGAATAAATTCAAGTTTTTTTGTCTCCTTTATTACTTTATTTGGCATATAATTGTCTATTGTTTGACAAAATAATTCCTTATTTCGGCAGGAAGCTTGTCCTTTACCCCATCCAATTTGTTTTGGGGATAATACATGTGATATTTTCCCCGGTGAATGCCGCTAATGGAGCGCACAATTTCCGACACTTCGGAAATTTCTCTCACTTCTCCTTTACGTCCCAGCAGTAAAATCTGGTTGTCCGTCGAGCCACCCTGCCGAAACACATCATAAGGAAGATCCGTCGGAAAATCAATTTCCAGATCATATTCCGGATGCAGACCAGCCAGCTCCAGCGCTGTCCGAATGTTGTCAATGGTATCTGTATCCATATTTTCGATCTCTACATATTTATACAGCTTGCGATCCATAAAACGGGCACTCAAATCGCTTAAAATCTCGTCCTTTTCCCGTTTCCACTGACTGAACACTGTCTGAATCAAAGACTCGTCGAGCATCAGATATTGTTCCACCGTAAGCTCTCCCCGAAAGAGGTCCGGCAACGGCTCCAGCAGAAAACTAAACTCATATCCGTTTCTAAATAGCTCCTTCGCCCGCTTGAAAATTTTACGTAATAAAATTTCCGAGCTGCGTGTCACAGGATGAAAATAAATTTGCCAATACATCTGATAGCGCGACATCAGATAATCCTCTACCGCATGCATGCCTGACTCCTTCACAACAATTCTTCCATTATGAGGACGCAGCAACCGTAAAATACGATCCAAATCTATGGTGCCATAATTGACGCCTGTTGAGTGCGCATCCCGCAGCAAATAATCCATACGGTCCGCATCCAGTGGGCTTGTGACCAGGTTTACGACAATCGGCTTGTCGTACGTTTTGGCAATTACCGCAGCCACCTTCGCAGGAAGCTCCTCATCGACTTGCCGCAGCACAGCGTTAATCTCTGTATTCCCCAATACAATCCGGCATGTCCAATCCTCGTGATTCATATGAAAGGCTTCTTCTATAGAATGGGAAAACGGGCCATGCCCCACATCGTGCAACAAAGCTGCACACAGCGCGACTAAACTTTCTTCCTTCGGCCAATCGGAAAATTCATCGCGTTCAAATTGGGAAATAATACGCCGTGTAATTTCGTACACACCTAGCGAATGCGAAAATCGACTATGCTCCGCTCCATGAAACGTAAGATAAGATGTACCCAACTGCCGAATACGACGCAAGCGTTGGAACTCTGGAGTATTGATCAAACGCCATATCACTGTATCCTGAACATGGATATAGTTATGTACCGGGTCCTTAAAAACTTTTTCTTCACTGAGTGGCTGGTGCAAGATATCAACTCCTTTAATATTCTGAATAATGGATTAAGATACAATAAAATCCTAAACGATTCCCTTCATTCGACATTGTTTGTCGTAATATGTCGAATTATAGATTTTCGGCATTTCCAAATCGACAAATGGCTTAAATCATCAATAAAATAAGGTAATACACACGCATCATGCTCTTTATTCTAAATACTTTTGCATAATTAATCTGTTAGCTCATTTTTAAGGTTGACTGTTTTGGGAATCGTTGGTATAGTAAATATCAGAAAAGAGAAAAATTTGTCGAATCATGACACTTATATTATTTTGAACGGCGAGAGGAGCCTGATTTATTATGATGAAATCCACTGGTATTGTAAGAAAAGTTGACGAGCTCGGACGTGTTGTTATTCCAATCGAATTGCGCCGCACATTGGGTATTGGCGAAAAAGACGCTTTGGAAATTTATGTTGATGGCGAACGCATTATGCTCAAAAAATACGAGCCTGCTTGTATCTTCTGCGGCAACGCCGAGAACGTAATTTACTTCAAAGGTAAAATTGTTTGCCAAGATTGCATCTCAGAAATTCCAACACCTGTGACAAACTAAGATTTTTAGTATATAATAGACTTATAAGAGATTGTTAATTCTAACCTTTTTCATATATACTCCTTGTTGCCTTCCACGGTTTGAACCCAACCGTTGGAAGGCCCTTTTTTTGTTTCGGGAAGTTTTCATAAAAGCGCGTTATATACATCCCTTTTGGAAATGGAGCGGTCGGTAGCTGTACACTTCATAGCGTCCTTGCGTGTCAGCCCTTCTGTCTCATAATGCGCAACGTGGGCCTCCAAAGATAAGGACTGCCACCATGCCTGACGCTCCTCTTCCTCTTCTGCTTCGTTTTTCCCTTCAACTACCAGGCAATATTCACCAAGCGGTGGATGCTCCTCCAGTCTGGCAAGGCATTGCTCCGCCGTTCCTCGTATCCATTCCTCATGCAGCTTGGTCAACTCACGTGCAAGCACCACTCTGCGTTCCCCCAGTGTTTCCTTCAATACCGTCAATGTCCGTGCAATACGATGAGGGGATTCATAAAACAGGATCGTGCCGTGAGATACCTGAAATGACTGTAGCAGCTTCTCCAGATCCTTTTTCTCCCGTGGAGGGAATCCGGCAAATGTAAATCTTTCCGTTTTCAGTCCGGAGGCAATCAAAGCTGATAAGGCTGCGTTCGCCCCAGGAATAGGAATAACGCTAATTCCCACTTCCAACGCCAGCTTGACCAGATCCGAACCCGGGTCCGAAATGGCCGGCAGACCTGCATCGCTAACCAATGCTAAATTTTTTCCCTCCATTATATAACGTATCAGCTCAGGCCCACTGGCAGCTTTATTATGTTCATGATAGCTGAATAGCATTTCCGGCGTGATGTCAAAATGTGTGAGCAGTTTGCGCGTCTGCCGCGTGTCCTCCGCCGCTATAATACTGCACGATTTTAAGGTGCTAACCGCCCTAAAGGTCATATCATCCAGATTACCAATCGGTGTCGCAACGAGATACAGCTTGCCCCGTTCTTCTCCGCTGGTTATAAAACTTTTTTGCACCGCTGCCTTCACAGTAAATCCCCCTTGCTTACTTCTCCATAGATATCCCTTATTTCCTGAGTATAATTCCCATTCTCCTGATATACAATGAGCGGGGGCAACAGACGAACCTCCGGCTTACCATCACATAGCGCCTCGATGAGCACCATATTCGCCTCCATATGAGCTCGTGGGTGGACAAACCGAATCCGTTTCGGCTCCAATCTGTTGGCACGCATCAGTGTTATAATCTCACCTAGCCGTTGCGGGCGATGAACCATCGACACTTTTCCACCATTACGGACAAGCCGTGTACACGCCTGAATGACCTCTTCCAGTGTACAATGCACCTCATGGCGCGCAATCGCCTGATGAGGGTTTAACTTGATATCACTGCCGTTTAGCGGCATATAGGGGGGATTTACCGTAATTGCATCATATACACCATGCCCCGTGATTTGAACCAGCTCGCGCAGATCCCCTTCCCGAATCTGAATCGCTGCCTCCAGTCCATTCAGACTGACGCTGCGTCTAGCCATATCAGCCAAGCGCGGTTGAATCTCAATTCCTTCGATAGCCGCTTTAGTTCGTGTCGTTAGCAGCAGGGGGACGACCCCGTTGCCTGTACACAGATCCAAAATTTTCCCACGCTGCGGAATACCGGCAAACCGCGCCAGCAAAACCGCATCCATGGAAAAGCTGAACACCTCATCACTTTGGATAATACGCAAATTATGTGACAATAGATCGTCAATTCGTTCAGACTTCTGTTCATTTTCGTACATAGCGGTCTCCCATCCTTTTACCCCAAATCGTTCTGAAACCATACTTCCTTACAAAAAAGCCGTAGGCACCTTGCTCCTACGGCTTGTTTTTATTTATTCAAAAATGACAGACAGAAAAGGCAATCGCCTTCCGTTCGCAAATGTCCGTAATACACGTTGCATATATGAAATCCTTCATGATACAGCCTTGCCAGATTGTCGTGGCCTTCGCCCACAACCTCACCCGTTTCCTCTTCATCCTTAATGACGATCGGAGGAGAAAGTTTCGGCCTTTTTGCCGTCTTTTCTTCTCTGGAGGTTTCACGTTTGAGCATCTTGCGCACCTGTTCGTTTTCAATCGTTAGTCGTTGATTTTCCTCCAGCAGCTCTTTTACTGCCAGTTTCAATTCACCCAGATCGCTATGCAACTGTCCCATTTGGGTTTCCATTTCGTGAATACGCGCAAAAACATTTAATTTATCCAAGTTTCCACCCCGAAGCAACCTAATGGTTTACTTGACGACTACATCGTCCATTGGAAGTTCCTTGACCTTGCTAATCTCAAACAGTTGAACATGCACTGTACGATGGCCAGCATTTACGCCTACAACTTTGCCTTCTCCGAGAGAGGTGACGACCATCTTGCCAACCTGCGGCAATTCTTCCCTCATACTCTCGTAGTTATCATGTTCGAACTTGAGACAGCACATCAATCTTCCACACAACCCGGAAATCTTCGTCGGATTCAGCGACAAGCTCTGATCCTTCGCCATCTTAATGGATACCGGTTCAAAATCTCCCAGCCATGAAGAGCAACACAGGATACGTCCGCAAGGACCGATCCCGCCCAGCATTTTAGCCTCATCCCGTACTCCGATCTGCCGCAGCTCAATCCGTGTACGAAAAATACTGGCTAAATCCTTTACAAGCTCCCGAAAATCCACGCGGCCCTCTGCCGTAAAATAAAAAATGATCTTATTGCGGTCAAATGTAAATTCCACATCTACCAGCTTCATTTTAAGGCCATGGTCTTTGATTTTATTTAAACACGTACCGAATGCATCCTTGGCCGCCAGTTTATTCTCTTCTACAACAAGAGCATCATCATCTCCGGCAATACGGATGACTTTCTTTAAGGGCAGGACAACGTCCGAATCATTTACTTCTTTTTTGCCCACCACAACCTTGCCATATTCAATACCGCGTGCGGTTTCTACAATAACGCAGTTTTCTTTCTCCACCGGAAGGTCCAGTGGATCAAAATAATAAGTCTTGCCCGCCTTCTTGAAACGGACACCCACTACACTATACAAAAATTAACCCCCTTGTATGCCACTAAACCTCATTTGAAGCCGACATGTACGAATGGCCGCAATTGAAGTCTCACTGTCGCACAAACCGGGAACCTGGCGTCGCGGATTGTGCAGAGTGGAACAAGCGCGCCTTTCTGTTAGCCGGTGATGGAACCGCTTGTATCGGACAACCCAATCAGAAGCTGCTCTACGCACAATTGACCATTGACGTGAAAACGGAGCTTCTTCCTGCAATTCGCGGCCAAATCCATATAAGAGACCCATTGTTCTGTGCTGCGGGTGATTGCCAATTTGGAGACGGACTCCAAATGATCTATGAAAACAATGCTTTCGTGCCTTCCGTAACGGAAATGAAGCATATCCTTGAACCACAAATGAAACAGATGAAACAGAATATCCAGGTGTTCAGAAAGTCCAGTTTTAAAAATCTTCTGTTGAGCGAGAATAATGGACGAGCTTCCCCGGCTCATGGACTCCTTCACTAATTGTAACACTACGTTTCTAATTTCTGCAAACCAATTCTGCTGGAGAATTTCTCTACATGATTCCAGTCCCGAGGCAATATGAACCGCCGACCGGACAAGTCCTGCCGTATAGCCTTCCCCGATCAAGGCCTGCATCATCACTTCAGGCTGTAAAGCATGAAAAGGAACCTGCTGCGTACGTGATCGGATCGTGGGCAGCAATGCCTGTCCATTTTCCGAAATGAGTATGCCCACCACAGGCACCTGGGGCTCCTCCAAAAATTTAAGCAGGCTGTTTGCAGCTTGCACTGTCATGGTATCCGCCTGCTGGATAATATATACCTTCGGATTGGCACTTTCCGATTTATAAGAGAATATGCGCTGAAGTCCGCGAATCTGGTCAATTTTGATCGTAGCTCCATCCGGCTCTACGATAAACAGATCCGGGTGATTGCCGTGCTCTACCTTACGGCAGGACAGACACTCGCCACATGCATCATCCGTCATTCGTTCACAAAATAATGCCTTGGCAAAGGTCTGCGCCATCTTGATCTGTCCGCTTCCCGGCGGTCCGCTAAATACATAAGCATGGTTGACCGCCTCATTCCGAAGTGCGCTTTGCAGCATTTTTTTAGCTATATCCTGCCCCATTATATTTTGGAAAGACATATTTCCTCACCTTCTCTCCTGAAAACAACTGTTATCTATCAGTAAATAGTTGTCCTTCAGGGCAGCTTTGCTGCTATTATCCCATATTTCCAACCGTTGCCTACCTGAATATAGTCAAAAATAATCTGCCAGCATCATCAGCAAGCAGATTATTCCTTCGTGGCGACAGCCCGTTTGTATTCGTTTATGGCAGAAGTCTACATTTAAAACGAGAGATTAATCAGCAGCCCTCTAATTTCACCGACTCCTTGCAAAAGCTCAATCTTGCCTTGCTCAGTTTCGAGCAGATCATCTGCCATCTTGAGCAACAGCTCATCCACTTCATCAATCAGCTTATACCGCTTGCTGCGTCCCCGGCGATCCCAGCCCTTTGTGTCCTTCATCGACACGCCTCGCCGAACCGTATCCTCCAGAAACCGTTTAACCAGCATTTTATAAGCCTTCAGCTCACGAATCGTCATCGAGCGTACCAGACGGTCTCCCTGCATCTGAATTTCCTTGAAGCGACGGCTTAGTTCCTCCTGCGAAGCCTGCTGCCCATTTTGCTGCATGACATCGGAAAAGCTCTTGGACTGGATCGGCTTCGTATTCATTTCATTGGTAGATAACGTACTCTGTAAAGGGCGATAGCCCGGATTTATTTTCATATAAACCTGCTTTCCCCCCGAATACTTCCGCTTTTTCCCTTCAAAAACAGTTCAACATGGAACTGAGGGAATTCAGCGGCCTTCCAGGGACCGCGCCTTGGCGCTACCGTTATAGTGGATCTGTTCCTCATTCCCATGATACGGGCAAGAAACAGGTAATTCCCCTATCATATCGGCAGAATAGGTCCTATTGTGTAGATTCAGAAGTGCTCAAAACGGTCTACAGGCATCACGAACACCGTCGCTCCGCCCACCTGTACTTCAACAGGCAAAGGCAGATAGGAGTCAGTCGTACCGCTCATAGGGGTAACGGGCGTGACCAGCTGTTCACGTACCTTGCAACTGCTGCGAATGACATTCATCAACGAGTCCACCTGATTGTCATCGACACCGATCATAAATGTCGTATTCCCTGCTCGCAAAAATCCGCCTGTACTCGCCAGCTTGGTAGCACGGAAATTAGCTTTCACCAGTCCGCTGGATAATCTGTTACTATCCTTGTCCTGCACAATCGCAATAATCAGCTTCATCCTGTATTCCTCCTTCAAGCCATATTAGGAACAAGCTAGTCCCTAGCTCAATTTTACCGTATATCCTTCGACAATTACATGCTAAAGTTTTGAATAAACCGCTTTTTCAGCAAATCCTTCAAAACTTGCTCTACCTGCTCCGGTGCGGGAGATGCATCCACAATCGTAATTCGCTCCGGAAATTTGTGGGCCAGCTCCAGATACGCCTCACGTACCTTGTGGTGAAAGGATATACTCTCCATATCGAGGCGATCCATTCCCTCTCCCCGGGATGCATTAATTCTGGCCAATCCCAACTCAGGCTCGATATCCAGATAAAATGTAGCATCCGGCTCCCAATCATCTACCGCAAAACGATTAATCGAAGCCACTTCCTCAATTCCAATGCCTCTCGCAAATCCCTGATAGACCAAGCTGCTATCCACAAAACGATCACATAATACGATAGCTCCCTTTTCAATAGCCGGCTTTACCTTCTCCACCAGATGCTGACGCCGGGCTGCCGCATATAGAAGCGCCTCTGTCCGGGCATCCATACTTGTATGGGCAGGGTCCAAAATGATAGAGCGGATCTTTTCCGAAATTTCGATACCACCCGGTTCTCTCGTCGTAATAACTGGATAGCCTTCTTCCTCCATAAACTTAGCCAGCCGTTGGATCATCGTTGTTTTACCGGAGCCGTCTCCCCCCTCCAGCGTAATAAAAATTCCTTTGCGATTCATGCCATTCCCTGCTTTCCAGCCTGAAAAATAAGAGTCACCTACAGGCTCGTATGCTTCTTTTATTCAGTCTTCTTTATTGGTTAAGTCTCCAACATCTAATCTTTATTTTAAACGGAATACCCGAATTGTAAGCAACCTATCATCTGCTGCCCCTTGCCATTTGGCTCCCAGCTCACGGAGACGTCTCATTCGTTTAACTATTGATTCCGTGATTGTTTCTCCTGCGTATAACAGTGGAATACCTGGAGGATACGGGATAATCATTTCCGCAGCCACCCTGCCCGCGGAGTCCTCAACAGCTACTACCTCCATCTGATCCGGTTTAACCGGTTGAAGCCCAAACTGCACCGGACTAGAATAAACCATCGCACCATCATTGTTCCACGTGGAAAAATCTAAATCCAGTCCACATTGCTCCTTCTGCATAGAACCCGGCCCACCAGCCGTCTCCTTAAACCGTATATCATCATTTATATGCACAAGAGCCTGCAACAGGTGATTAGCATCTTTAATCATGGAGCCTAACGTAAACAATAAAACAACATGTTTTTCGTCACTCATCTCCGGAATACAGCCATACGCTTCCAACTCACGCTTTAAGCCAAAGCCATCCAGTACACCAAATGTATCATACAGCACCATTTTAAAAGGGTCATGGATCGAATACCCGTCTGCTTCTCCCTCATCCCCCTCCAAGCGCTCAGAAATGCCCTCTTGGGCTTCATTCTCCTGATGTGCTAGCTGAATAGGCTCTACGAGTCGAAAGCGTGGAAGCTGCTTCAGACCTTTTCTAAAAGCATCTGCTGCCGCCAAACCTTCCGTAAAGGCATTCGTCCCATGAACAGCAATATGCCGCCTTGCCAAATCCAGAGAAGCCATGAGCGGGTACGAAGGGCTGGAGCTTTGTACCATTGCCAGCCGCTGACGAAGTAGCTCCCGATTGATCCGTCCTCCCTGCGCATGAAGCATGGCTCCCATAGTCATGGCTGGTAGCATCTTATGTGTCGATTGAACGACCACATCAGCCCCACAGGACAAAGCAGAAGCCGGCAAACGGGGATGCAGGCCGTAATGGGCACCATGCGCCTCATCTACCAGCAGGGGCACATGGGCCGCATGACAAGCCTTAGCTGTCGCTGTCAGGTCATGTCCCATCCCGTAGTAGTTAGGCATGGTAATCAGTACACCTTTGGCGGAAGGATAGGCTTTTAATGCGGTCTGTATCGTATCCGCCGATGGAGCAACCGCAAGCCCGCTGGTCGTATCTATTTTCGGCTCCAGAAATACCGCAGAAGCCCCAGACAGCATAAGACCATTCAGGACTGACTTGTGTACGTTTCTCTGTACCAGCAGTAAATCCCCCGGTTTCGTACACACGGTCAAAATCATTGCCAAATTACCGACTGTACTTCCTCCAATCAACCAAAAGCTTTCCTCTGCACCAAAGCACATCGCTGCCAGCTCCTGGCCCTCACGGATCACATCCTCAGGGTGATGCAAATCGTCCAGTCCGGTAATTTCGGTCGCATCAATAGACATTACATCTTTCAAGAGAGATGCAATATCTTCATTTTTATATACTTGTCCATTTTTATATACTTGTCCATTTTTGTGGCCAGGCACATGATAAGAAGCATTGTCCTGAGCCCGGTAACGTAATAGAGCTTCCATTAATGGTGCGTGTGAGGCCTTTTTCCCCATCATTCTGCAATCCTTCCGAAACAAAGCTTTATATCTACCCTATTTTATCGTAAAATCAAGCGGAATCCTACTTTTACTCACAGAAAAAAAGCCCGTACCGACAGGCCCTGGAATACTAACCCTTTAAAGACTAGCTGATAAAGGATATTATGCATTTTTCTGTACCCAAATTTGCTTTAGTTGATCAATAAAAAAATGATATTTGGCGTCTGTCGCATCCGTGCGCACCATTTCAGCCTCACACGCATCACAGATAAACTCGGAAACGATAAAGATGCCTTCATGCTTGTGTTGTCCGCATATAATGCAGCGGTGGCCGTCTTGATCATGCATATCCATCCCACCCTTGTATCTTTTACTATTAGTATGGGGCACTTTCTACTATTTTAAACCTTTTCATAGCCCAGATCGACGATATACTCTATATATATTCCATGTGAGCCCTTATGGTGTTTGTACCGACATGTTTAAAAAACAGCCTTCTATGCCGATATAATAAGAAAAGCTCCTACATATGGATACCCTTTCATTGGAGCCGTTGCATACTTCATTCGTGATAGCTTTTCCCTGTAATTATAGAAGAGGTTGGCTCACACGAGAAGCCGATCATTCTATGCCTTACCCAAGCGATTTAGTGCTTGTCAGAGCCGCATGAGCGCAGCACCGTCCCTTTTTCCGGCTGTGGGCGGTCGAGAAGCCACTTGTGATGCAGTAGATTAATGAAAGGACTGTTTGCATGACAGAGGAAACCGGAACCAAAGCTACCTACTATCACTACAAGCTCATTAAAAAAATCAGTATTCCGCGTCAGCTGATATGGAGTCACATCTCGTTGCCTGTTATTATGCTTCTTTTCCTGCTTCTTGCCTTTTCATGGACCAGCCTGTTTTTGTTTGCTTTAGCTTTTTTCCTGACCTTATGGGTACACTTCGTGATCTCCCGATCTGTACTGTTCATAAGCAAAACTGCCTTCCGCAAGCGCTGGGCTTTTCACCGCAAGCTGCCTTGGCTGGGCTATATGACAGACCAGTACATAGGCTACGGCCTCTTTCGCCGTGTGCATATACATACGCTATGGATCGGCATCTGCTTGTCCGCTGTATTCATTCTCTGGTCTCCGCCAGCCTTTACTGTATCCTTGCTCTTTTGGCATCTGTGGCTTATTGCGCCGCGCCTATACATCCTGAGCCGTCTTACAGGCGAAAGGAAAGACGGCATGTTGAAGTTCACCGACGAAGATGCCTCGTATTATCAGCAGTAGACTAGCCATTCATCTATCCATATAGATAGAAGCTTAATACCTGATCTGGCATATCTCCATGAGCTAGAACCCCATATCAAAAAAGGAGCAACCCCATAAGGTTGTTCCTTTTTATTCCCCTCACCATTCTACACTACCATCTTTAACACTCTCGTTGGATTGTCTAACCCTTATTCTTTATCCTACCCTTAGCTCCGAGCCAATCTGATATGCCAATATAAAAAAGGAAGCCCCATCTACTTAACAGCAGTTTTGAGTGCTTCCTGATATCCAGCTTTTTTATTCATTATGCACAGCATCTATCTGCTACATTTGAGGTCGTCTGTGACTTACTTAAACCAACCCCCTATGTCCGCAACCCCTGTATCCAGTGGGGAACCGTAACATCATTAATTAAGGTCCACACTTTTGCTTTTCGCAGCAGCTTTACCATCCTTCGGGACCAATACAGTAAAAGAACCATCATGCACAGATAAGTGCACCATATGTTTATTTTTCAGGAATACTTTCTGATTAAAGGTCGATAGATTCGGTTCTTCTGTCCAGCCCCAGGCTGCAATTTCCTCCAGATAGGGGGCTGGCAAGCTATCACTTTCCTTCAAAGCCGGTAAAGCATAGCGTACATAGTCCATATCCGAGTTGCTGCTGGCCCGATCGGTTTTACTCGCTTCTTTAGGGACCGGAAACGTTTTTTCATTCGCTGCCCCCTCAAACGATGTCCAAGAAGGCTCCTCTGTCCCGCACCCGGTAAGAATCGCGACAGCGACACTGAATAGCACCAAAAGAGCAAGCCATTTATTTCGCCGCATGATCTTCCCTCCTTACCAGCTTGATTCACTATACAAACCCTATTCGAGAATTTGCATAATTCTGCAAGAACGCAGCGCGTGTATATGGGATTCAGTACCTATATTATACCGGGTTTCTTCTAACATTCCGTAACAAAAATGTTACCTTCTTTTTGTAAGAACATTTCTAAAATATACGTACCAAAAAAAGAACCATAATCTCAAGGAGATCATGGTTCTTTTTCCTTTTGCTTGGCGACGTCCTACTCTCCCAGGACCCTGCGGTCCAAGTACCATCGGCGCTGGAGGGCTTAACGGTCGTGTTCGGGATGGGTACGTGTGGAACCCCTCCGCTATCGCCACCAAACATGAATTTACATCGTAAATTCGCCTATACGTATGTATCTTCTACATACCTTCAAGGTGTTACACCCTGAAAACTGGATCCGAAACTCCATTGCATTTTATTCTTTAGGATAAGCCCTCGACCGATTAGTATTGGTCAGCTCCATGCATTACTGCACTTCCACCCCCAACCTATCTACCTCGTCGTCTTCAAGGGGTCTTACTAATTGGGAAATCTCATCTTGAGGGGGCTTCACGCTTAGATGCTTTCAGCGCTTATCCCTTCCGTACATAGCTACCCAGCGGTGCTCCTGGCGGAACAACTGGTACACCAGCGGTACGTCCATCCCGGTCCTCTCGTACTAAGGACAGCTCCTCTCAAATTTCCTACGCCCACGACAGATAGGGACCGAACTGTCTCACGACGTTCTGAACCCAGCTCGCGTACCGCTTTAATGGGCGAACAGCCCAACCCTTGGGACCTACTTCAGCCCCAGGATGCGATGAGCCGACATCGAGGTGCCAAACCTCCCCGTCGATGTGGACTCTTGGGGGAGATAAGCCTGTTATCCCCAGGGTAGCTTTTATCCGTTGAGCGATGGCCCTTCCATGCGGTACCACCGGATCACTAAGCCCGACTTTCGTCCCTGCTCGACTTGTAGGTCTCGCAGTCAAGCTCCCTTCTGCCTTTGCACTCTTCGAATGATTTCCAACCATTCTGAGGGAACCTTGGGGCGCCTCCGTTACTCTTTAGGAGGCGACCGCCCCAGTCAAACTGCCCACCTGACACTGTCCTCGCACCGGATCACGGTACCAAGTTAGAACCTAGATACGATCAGGGTGGTATCCCAAGGATGCCTCCTCTCAAGCTGGCGCTCAAGTCTCTTAGGCTCCCACCTATCCTGTACAGATCGTACCCAAATTCAATATCAAGCTGCAGTAAAGCTCCATGGGGTCTTTCCGTCTTGTCGCGGGTAACCTGCATCTTCACAGGTATTAAAATTTCACCGGATCTCTCGTTGAGACAGCGCCCAAGTCGTTACGCCATTCGTGCGGGTCAGAATTTACCTGACAAGGAATTTCGCTACCTTAGGACCGTTATAGTTACGGCCGCCGTTTACTGGGGCTTCGGTTCATAGCTTCGCCCCGAAGGACTTACCACTCCCCTTAACCTTCCAGCACCGGGCAGGCGTCAGCCCGTATACTTCGCCTTGCGGCTTCGCACAGACCTGTGTTTTTGCTAAACAGTCGCTTGGGCCTTTTCACTGCGGCCCCCTCGGGCTATTCACCCTACCGAGGCACCCCTTCTCCCGAAGTTACGGGGTCATTTTGCCGAGTTCCTTAACGAGAGTTCTTCCGCGCGCCTTAGAATTCTCTTCTCGCCTACCTGTGTCGGTTTGCGGTACGGGCACCTTCTCCTGGCTAGAGGCTTTTCTTGGCAGTCTGAGATCATGACCTTCGCTACTGTAATTTTCGCTCCCCATCACAGCCCAGCCTTACGATGTGCGGATTTGCCTACACACCAGCCTCACTGCTTAGACGGACATCCATCAGTCCGCGTCACTACCCTACTGCGTCACCCCATCGCTCATAACGGATTACGGTGGTACAGGAATTTCGACCTGTTGTCCTTCGACTACGCCTATCGGCCTCGCCTTAGGTCCCGACTTACCCTGAGCGGACGAACCTTCCTCAGGAACCCTTAGGCTTTCGGCGGATCTGATTCTCACAGATCTTTTCGTTACTCATACCGGCATTCTCACTTGAATGCAGTCCAGCGCTCCTTACGGTACACCTTCAACCCGCATTCAACGCTCCCCTACCCCTGATGCATAGCATCAAGCCATAGCTTCGGTGGCGTGTTTAGCCCCGTTACATTTTCGGCGCAGAGTCACTCGACCAGTGAGCTATTACGCACTCTTTCAATGGTGGCTGCTTCTAAGCCAACATCCTGGTTGTCTGTGCAACTCCACATCCTTTCCCACTTAACACACACTTGGGGACCTTAGCTGATGGTCTGGGCTGTTTCCCTTTCGACAATGGATCTTAGCACTCACTGTCTGACTCCCGGAACTAAGTCTATGGCATTCGGAGTTTGACTGAGCTTGGTAACCCTTGCGGGCCCCGCACCCAATCAGTGCTCTACCTCCACGACTCTCTTTTCCGAGGCTAGCCCTAAAGCTATTTCGGGGAGAACCAGCTATCTCCGGGTTCGATTGGAATTTCTCCGCTACCCCCACCTCATCCCCGCATTTTTCAACATGCGTGGGTTCGGGCCTCCAGTGCGTGTTACCGCACCTTCACCCTGGACAGGGGTAGATCACCCGGTTTCGGGTCTACGTCCACGTACTCAAGTCGCCCTATTCAGACTCGCTTTCGCTGCGGCTTCAGCTCTTCACCTTAACCTTGCACGGGAACGTAACTCGCCGGTTCATTCTACAAAAGGCACGCCATCACCCATACATAGGGCTCTGACTTCTTGTAAGCACACGGTTTCAGGATCTATTTCACTCCCCTTCCGGGGTGCTTTTCACCTTTCCCTCACGGTACTGCTTCACTATCGGTCGCCAGGGAGTATTTAGCCTTGGCAGATGGTCCTGCCGGATTCATACGGGGTTTCACGTGCCCCGCACTACTCGGGATCCGTCTCGGAGGGAACAGGTTTTGAATTACAGGGCTTTTACCTTCTCTGGCGGGCCTTTCCAGACCTCTTCATCTAACCGGTTCCTTTGTAACTCCATGTGAGACGTCCCACAACCCCAAGGAGCAAGCTCCTTGGTTTGGGCTAATCCGCGTTCGCTCGCCGCTACTGACGGAATCACTATTGTTTTCTCTTCCTCAGGGTACTTAGATGTTTCAGTTCCCCTGGTATGCCTCTGTTCTGCCTATGTATTCAGCAGAAAGTGACTGTCGATGAAGACAGCCGGGTTTCCCCATTCGGACATCCCCGGATCAAAGCTTGCTTACAGCTCCCCGAGGCTTTATCGTTGTTCGCCACGTCCTTCGTCGGCTCCTGGCGCCTAGGCATCCTCCGTGTGCTCTTTGTAGCTTAACCTAGATTTTTCTTTCAAAGAAAGAAAATATCAATGTTCGATAAAGAATGATGTTTGCCAAAGGCAAAAGATCTTTCCTTACCTGCTACCTTTATTTCACTTGTTTACACAAGATCAGCGTAAAGGAATATTCTAAAACGCAATTTCGTTTCGGTATCCAGTTTTCAAGGTGCACTTTTCCGGTTTTTAAGACCGGATGAATATCATATCAAATTCCTCAACACTTGAATACAAGTATATGTTGGAAACGCTATGTGAGAGTTTGAACTCTCAAAACTGAGCAACGAGTGAGTAATTTTTTTGAAGCTTACGCTTCATATTTGAATGTTTCCGTTGCAGGAAACGATTCTCCATAGAAAGGAGGTGATCCAGCCGCACCTTCCGATACGGCTACCTTGTTACGACTTCACCCCAATCATCTACCCCACCTTCGGCGGCTGGCTCCCTTGCGGGTTACCCCACCGACTTCGGGTGTTGTAAACTCTCGTGGTGTGACGGGCGGTGTGTACAAGACCCGGGAACGTATTCACCGCGGCATGCTGATCCGCGATTACTAGCAATTCCGACTTCATGCAGGCGAGTTGCAGCCTGCAATCCGAACTGAGACCGGCTTTTCTAGGATTCGCTCCAGATCGCTCTTTCGCTTCCCGTTGTACCGGCCATTGTAGTACGTGTGTAGCCCAGGTCATAAGGGGCATGATGATTTGACGTCATCCCCACCTTCCTCCGGTTTGTCACCGGCAGTCTGCTTAGAGTGCCCAGCTTGACCTGCTGGCAACTAAGCATAAGGGTTGCGCTCGTTGCGGGACTTAACCCAACATCTCACGACACGAGCTGACGACAACCATGCACCACCTGTCTCCCCTGTCCCGAAGGAAAGGTCTATCTCTAGACCGGTCAGGGGGATGTCAAGACCTGGTAAGGTTCTTCGCGTTGCTTCGAATTAAACCACATACTCCACTGCTTGTGCGGGTCCCCGTCAATTCCTTTGAGTTTCAGTCTTGCGACCGTACTCCCCAGGCGGAATGCTTAATGTGTTAACTTCGGCACCAAGGGTATCGAAACCCCTAACACCTAGCATTCATCGTTTACGGCGTGGACTACCAGGGTATCTAATCCTGTTTGCTCCCCACGCTTTCGCGCCTCAGCGTCAGTTACAGCCCAGAGAGTCGCCTTCGCCACTGGTGTTCCTCCACATATCTACGCATTTCACCGCTACACGTGGAATTCCACTCTCCTCTTCTGCACTCAAGCTCCCCAGTTTCCAGTGCGACCCGAAGTTGAGCCTCGGGATTAAACACCAGACTTAAAGAGCCGCCTGCGCGCGCTTTACGCCCAATAATTCCGGACAACGCTTGCCCCCTACGTATTACCGCGGCTGCTGGCACGTAGTTAGCCGGGGCTTTCTTCTCAGGTACCGTCACTCTTGTAGCAGTTACTCTACAAGACGTTCTTCCCTGGCAACAGAGCTTTACGATCCGAAAACCTTCATCACTCACGCGGCGTTGCTCCGTCAGGCTTTCGCCCATTGCGGAAGATTCCCTACTGCTGCCTCCCGTAGGAGTCTGGGCCGTGTCTCAGTCCCAGTGTGGCCGATCACCCTCTCAGGTCGGCTACGCATCGTCGCCTTGGCAGGCCTTTACCCCACCAACTAGCTAATGCGCCGCAGGCCCATCCATCAGTGACAGATTGCTCCGTCTTTCCTCCTCTCCCCATGCAGGGAAAGGATGTATCCGGTATTAGCTACCGTTTCCGGTAGTTATCCCAGTCTGATAGGCAGGTTGCCTACGTGTTACTCACCCGTCCGCCGCTAGGTTGTTGTAGAAGCAAGCTTCTACAACAACCCCGCTCGACTTGCATGTATTAGGCACGCCGCCAGCGTTCGTCCTGAGCCAGGATCAAACTCTCCATTAAAGACCAACTGAAGTTGGTATATAGAAAGAGCGATTCGCTCATTTTGAAACTGACGAGATAAAAATATCTCTTTTACACTCCGATTTCATACAACCTCGCGGTATATACCGAAATCTTCGTGGTTGATTTTGCGAACAAAATCATTTACTCACTCGTTGTTCAGTTTTCAAAGATCAAACATTTCTTTTTGTTAACTCAGGGTTTCTTTCATCCCCTCAGCAACTTTTATAGTATATCATGTATCTCTCAGTTGTGTCAACACTTTTTTTCAAAAGTGTTTTTCGCTCTACTTGATAACACTTGAAGCGACAAGAAATAATATATCATACTTTTATTATATTACGCAACTGTTTTTTCAAAAAAACTTACTTAAGTAACAATACACTCGATATATAGCTCTCTTTGAAGCATTAAGTTAATGATTTCCCCGTTTACCTGCACCAGCGGACGAGTCGGATGGTCTCGATCGGCAAATATAATTTCCCCTGTACGGTTATCATTGAGACGCACCTTGGTTCCATTATTGAATTGAGTGAGCTTTTGAATGAAAACCTGTACAACACCCGGGTCCAGCTTACCAAATGATTCTGATTTGATTTGCTCCAGTACCAGATATGGGGATTGTGCTGGTCGGTAGGTCTTCTCCAATGTCATGGCGTGGAATACATCAGCCACTCCAACAATTTTAGCGTAAATATGGATTTGCTCCCCTTTGAGTCGCAACGGATATCCTGTACCATCCACTTTCTCATGATGCTGAAGAGCTGCCAAACGTACGCCTTCATTAATGGCCTTCACATTTTTGAGCAACTGGTAGCCTAATGACGTGTGCTGACGAATTTCTTCCTGCTCCTCCCACGTTAATTTAGAGGGCTTGTACAGGATGGCCGGGTCCATTTTAGCATTACCAATATCATGGAGCAATCCGGCAAAGGCAACCTGCATCCAGTCCTTTTGGGGCAAGCCAATCCATTGGGCAATAGAATACGAAGTCAGAGAGGTTAGTACCGCATTGTGAAAAATATAATCAACTTCAATCATGGCACGCGGAGTAGACGTCATTACATTATAGCGCTGGATGTATACCAGTAAGGCTTCCAACTGTCCCCGCAACTCATATATGGATAGATTAGATACGAGTACCGATTGGAATGCATTTTTCACGAGCATCACCATTTTGTCGTACTCTTCCTGGAATAAAACGGACTCATCCCGCTCCTCTAACGAAGGGGATTGCGATTCAGGCGCTCCAACTCGAACAGTAGCATGATCTCCACCAGCTTTTGCCGAACCATCAGGCCCCACTTCTACTTGCTGGATCAGGAACGCTTGTAAAATCTCCAAATCACGCGGTAGCAGAATACGGCCCTTCGGAAGTAGCAAGCTGCCCATTTCAGTAAATACGTCGCTTTGCAATCTAAGTCCTGCTTTTAATTCGGATACGGGTACTGTTGTCATGGTCAACCTCTCTGTTCTCGTAACAGCAGCTCTAGCTGCCAGTTTTTATTATGTCATTATATTACTTGAACCTGTTCCTGTACATTCATTTTATATGATTTGCATCATACTTGCTGTATTTATCTGTCAGCAATAGAAAAAGACTCCCTGACCCAATGGCCAAGGAGTCTTCCCCGTCATTTAAAAACCAATACCACTGTTTATTTTGGTGGATTGTTATTCGTCTTCAGAAGGCTCCGAATCGTTACCTTCTGCATTTTTTACATCCGTGCCAAGAACTGAATCAACTGGTGAATGAGATTCACCCTCACCGACTTCTTGGTTAGCATCCTGCTCCTCGAGCAGTTCATCAAGCAATTCATCCTGCTCCTCATTCTTGTTTGCCCGACAAACAGTAGCAACTGAATCATCTTCGCGGATGTTGATCAACCTTACCCCTTGTGTATTCCGACCCATCGTGGAAATTTCCTCCATGCTGGTCCGAATCAAGGTTCCGCTGGCTGTAATGATCATTAGATCCTCTTCGGTTTTTACAACCTTGAGGCCGACAACCGGGCCATTTTTATCTGTGACGTTAATCGTCTTGATCCCCTTACCTCCACGGCCTTGGATACGGTAATCCACTACAGGAGTACGTTTGCCATAGCCTTTGGCCGTTACGATCAGGATATCCAGGCTGGTATCAACAATATCCATGCCTATTACAGCATCACTCTTATCAAGAGTAATACCTTTAACCCCGGTAGCACTACGGCCCATGGAGCGTACATCGCTCTCAGGAAAGCGAATCGACATGCCTTGCGCCGTACCGATGATCATTTCTTGCTGTCCATCGGTCAGCTTCACTTCGATCAGGGCATCATCTTCACGCAAGTTGATAGCGATCAGGCCACCCTTGCGGATATTAGCATAGTTATCAAGCGGTGTTTTCTTGATAATCCCTTGCTGAGTAGCAAAGAACAGATAGCTGTCCTCTACAAATTCCTCAATTGGAATGACCGCATTGATCGACTCGCCCTGCTCAATCTGAATCAGGTTAATGATCGGTGTCCCACGGGCTGTCCGGCTTAGATCAGGAATCTCGTAAGCCTTAATCCGATATACCTTACCCTTGTCGGTGAAGAATAACAAATGATGATGTGAATTCGTAATGAATAGATGCTCTACGAAATCCTCATTCTTGGTGTCCATCCCCACTACACCACGACCGCCGCGTTTTTGACTACGATAAGTAGTCACGGGAAGACGTTTAATATATCCGGTATGGGTTACAGTAATGATAACATCCTCACGCGGAATAAGATCCTCATCCAGAATGCTCTCTTCACCCACTGTGATTTCAGTACGGCGCTCATCTGCAAAACGTCCTCTCAGTTCATTAAGCTCATCGCTGATAATGCTGAGTACCAGATGCTCGTTGGCCAAAATTTCACGGTATTCCGCAATTTTTTGCAGCAACTCATTATATTCGTTCTCAATCTTCTCACGCTCCAAGCCGGTCAGGCGTTGCAGACGCATATCAAGAATCGCCTGAGCCTGTTCCAGAGACAGCGAGAAGCGCTCAATTAATCCTTCGCGTGCCGCTTCGGCAGTTTGTGAGGAACGAATCAGTGAAATAACCTCATCCAGATGGTCGAGGGCAATACGCAAGCCTTCCAGAATATGTGCTCTGGCCTCAGCCTTTTTCAGATCAAATTCTGTCCGACGACGAATAACTTCAACCTGATGCTTGAGATAATGATACAGAATATCTTTGAGGTTCAGAATCTTCGGCTCGTTATTTACAATCGCGAGCATATTGATGCCGAAAGTGGACTGCATTGCCGTATGCTTGAACAAATTGTTCAGAACAACGTTCGGGTTCACATCCCTGCGCAACTCGATAACGACACGCATACCCGTACGGTCCGATTCATCCCGCAGATCGGTAATGCCTTCAATACGCTTCTCGCGTACTAATTCAGCAATCTTTTCGACCAGACGAGCCTTATTGACTTGGTAAGGCAACTCATGCACGATAATCCGTGCTTTATTGCCAATCTCTTCTATAGTAGTCTTGGCACGCATGGTCACAGATCCGCGACCAGTCTGGTACGCCTGACGAATGCCCGACCGCCCTAAGATATAACCTGCTGTCGGGAAATCGGGCCCTTGAATATAATCCATCAGTTCCATTGGCGTAATGTCAGGGTTTTCGATTAGTGCTTGTACACCATCGATAACCTCTCCCAAGTTATGGGGAGGAATATTGGTTGCCATTCCGACTGCAATCCCGCCGACACCGTTCACCAACAGATTAGGATAACGTGCAGGCAACACGACTGGCTCGCTCTCTTCACCATCGTAGTTTGGCATGAAATCAACGGTCTCTTTGTTCAGATCACGCAGCATTTCCATTGCAATCTTCGATAATCGTGCTTCGGTGTAACGCATCGCAGCCGCCATGTCTCCATCAACGGAACCGAAATTACCGTGTCCGTCCACGAGCATATAACGCAAGGAAAAATCTTGCGCCATCCGAACCATCGTATCGTAAACGGCCGTATCACCATGTGGGTGATATTTACCGATAACTTCACCGACGATTCTTGCTGATTTTTTGTAAGGCTTGTCTGGCGACATGCCCAGCTCGGACATCGCGTACAAAATACGACGGTGTACCGGCTTCAGTCCGTCCCGCACATCAGGCAAGGCACGGCTGACAATAATACTCATGGCATAATCCATAAAGGATTCGCGCATTTCCACTCCGATATCCCTATTGATGATTTGCGAGTTATTTTGATCCGCCATGCTGGTCCTCCTTCTCGTCCTTCATTCATTGCTCTCTATGTGAAAAGCCTAACAAGATACTGCCTATATACTCCGCTCTGTAAGCAGGATTTTGGCTGAAATCCTCATCTGTATAATTATATTACTTTCACAAAAAGAGCACAATTAAACGCATCTGTCCGCTTTACAGCGTAAATCTCTCAGAGATTGCCCTTCTGTGAGCAGCAGAATGACCCACGCATCTTACGGCTCACAGGTCCTGATCATGACAAATTCCCCCGAATTGGGGATTAGCCCCCACCCTGAAGGCCTTTTCCACATACAATACGTATACGGTCAGGGTTAACTGAGTACAATTCCGAAAAAACGCCGTATTTCTCTATTATATCATTGTTTTACGCACTTGTCCTTTAGTTTCCCTTGTTTTGTTCAAGCGTCGTGAATTCCATGAACGTGACTTACATTTCCAAAAGAAAGGGATGAGAATACTTGTCAATTCAACGAGTATCCAGTAAGTGGACCAAAACAAATATCATTCTCCCCAATCCGTTGTTGTCCGCTTATATACCGGAAACACGTTTGTATGCCATGGAACATTTGAATGAAATGCTGGCAGTGTACGGAACCGTCTATATTAAGCCGGATAACGGTACTTATGGGAAAGGGGTTATGCGTGCAGAGAGACTCACTGAACCGCTTCCGCCAACTGAAGAGGGGATCATCGGGGAGAGAACGTGGTATATCCTTCGTTATGAGGTAGAGACCCACACCTTCGAAAATCTGGAAGACCTGCATAAGGCAGTTTCTCACCGCATACGGAAGCGTCCTTATCTAATTCAACGAGGAATCCCTCTTCTTCATCATGATGGGTGTCCCTTTGATTTACGGGTATTAACACAGATGAACTTGAGAAAGCAATGGGAGACGACGCTCATCATAGGACGCGTAGCTGCTCCTGACAAAGTCGTCACTAATCACCACAGCGGGGGCACAGTGCGCTTTTTCAATGAACTGGTAGCTTCATATCTGGATGTAAAGGAAGCCGTACGGCTGGAGCAAAAATTATCGAAAATGGGCGAGCGGGTAGCTTGGCAACTGCAAAAAAGATATCCCCGTTTGAGGGAAATTGGTTTGGATATAGGTCTGGATCAGCAAGTCTATCCGTGGATTTTGGAGGTAAATACAAGACCAGCGATTAAAGTGTTCTCTTCCCTGCCCAACAAAAGCCTGTATCATAAAATATTCAGATATGCTGTAGGCTACGGCCGTTACACAGCATCCACGGGTAAGCCTGCAAGCGCTAAGAAAAAGGCGTAAGTGTTTGATATTAAATATTCAAATTCTCCGCGACGGGTTAATGACAAGAAAAGGGACGCTCATCTGAGCGCCCCTTGGTGAATTCTTTCAAATTAAAAATCAAGATTTTTCACGTACTTGGCGTGCTCCTGAATAAAGTCGCGACGCGGTTCAACATTATCGCCCATCAGGGTATCGAACAGCGTATCAGCCAGCATGGCATCACTGATGGTAACTTGAAGCATTGTACGGCTCTCAGGGTCCATAGTCGTTTCCCACAACTGGGTCGCGTTCATTTCACCCAAACCTTTATAACGCTGTACGTTGTACTTCGCATTTTCTCCGAATTCGCTGATGATAGCATCACGTTCCGCTTCAGAGTTTGCATAACGTACGACCTTATTGCGCTCTACCTTAAACAGCGGCGGCTGAGCAATGTAGATATAGCCGGCGTCAATAATTTTACGCAAGTACCGATAGAAAAATGTCAGCAACAGCGTCCGAATATGGGCTCCGTCGACGTCCGCATCGGTCATGATAATGACCTTGTGATAACGAGCTTTAGCAATATCGAAATCGTCGCCAATCCCCGTTCCCATAGCCGTTACCATTGACCGAATTTCATCACTGGACAAAATACGATCCAAACGTGCCTTCTCGACGTTCAGAATTTTACCGCGAATCGGCAAAATAGCCTGAAAGTGACGATCACGGCCTTGCTTGGCTGATCCGCCCGCTGAATCGCCTTCGACGATGTACAGTTCGCTAATCGACGCATCCTTGGAAGAACAGTCTGCCAGCTTACCTGGGAGGGAACTGATTTCCAGCGCACTTTTACGGCGAGTCAGCTCACGCGCTTTACGTGCAGCCTCACGAGCACGGGCTGCTTGTAATGATTTATCAACAACGCGGCGGGAGACAGACGGATTTTCCTCAAGAAATTCCTGAAGTTTCTCTGCGAACAGGGATTCGACAATCCCGCGTACCTCACTGTTACCCAGCTTGGTTTTGGTCTGACCTTCAAACTGTGGCTCCGGGATTTTGACAGAAATAATGGCTGTCAGTCCTTCACGCACATCGTCACCCGTCAAGTTGGCGGTGTTGTCCTTGATAAAGCCATTTTTACGCGCATAATCGTTAATAATCCGTGTCAATGCGCTCTTGAAGCCGGATTCATGCGTTCCACCTTCGTGGGTATTGATGTTGTTGGCGAAAGAATAAATATTTTCGGTATAGCTGTCGTTATATTGCAGCGCAACTTCGACTTGAATCATATCGCGCGAGCCTTCGACATAAATCGGCTGCTCATGTAGCGCTTCTCTTTTCTGATTCAAAAATTGCACGTATTCACTAATTCCGCCCTCGTAGTGGAACGTATCACTGGTGCCAGTCCGTTCATCGGTCAAACTAATCGCAATTCCTTTGTTCAGGAAGGCCAGTTCGCGAATCCGCGTTTGGAGCGTATCATAGTCATATATGGTCGTTTCTGTAAAAATTTGATCGTCCGGGTAGAACGTCGTTTGGGTACCGGTTTCGTCCGTGTCGCCAATGACTCTGACATCATACTGCGGAACACCGCGGTGGTATTCCTGCTCGTACAGATGTCCATCCCGTTTGACATGAACGATCATTTTGCTGGAGAGGGCGTTTACTACGGATACACCAACACCGTGCAGACCGCCGGATACCTTGTACCCTCCGCCTCCGAATTTACCACCTGCGTGAAGTACAGTCATAACTACTTCCAGCGCAGATTTTTTCATTTTGGCGTGTTCGCTTACCGGAATACCACGTCCGTTATCTGTAACGGTAACGCTGTTATCTTCGTGAACGACAACTTGAATGCTGTCACAATAACCTGCCAGCGCTTCGTCAATGCTGTTGTCCACAACTTCCCAGACCAGATGATGGAGCCCTTTGGCACTGGTGGAGCCGATATACATCCCGGGACGTTTCCGAACCGCCTCCAGGCCCTCCAGGACCTGAATCTCACCCGCATCATAAGACGGTTGATTCATAGACATGCCTTTCACCTACTTCTATAGATTCTATGGTTAAGCATTGGCAACAAACTGGTTTGCCCGCTTTTTGAGAGTTGTTGAGGAGATGGGGGAATAATACACCGTATTTTGAGTCACCACGATGGACTTGGCTTCCTCTTCACCAATCATCTCGACATGCTTTTGCTGTTGGGCGTGGTTCACGTACTGCTTGGAGATTTTAGAGGATTTTTTAATCGAGATATCGAAAATAGCCACAAGCTCTGACGAGCGGATGATTTTTTCTCCACCCAGATGAATATACATAGCAGTCACTCACTCCTTAGTGTTCCACATGCCCGTCGTGGACGTGATAAATGCTGGCATCCTTGAGTCGTTCTGCATTCAAGGTCTCAATGCCGGTTGCCGTGATAAAGGTTTGTACCTTGCTCTGGAAGGTCTCGATCAGTTGGGTCTGACGGTAGGGGTCCAGTTCGGATAGAACATCATCCAGAAGCAGGACAGGATATTCACCAATTTCCTCATGGATTAATTCAATTTCAGCCAGCTTCAAGGACAGGGCCGTCGTCCGCTGCTGCCCCTGAGAGCCATACGTATGCACTTCCCTGCCATTAATGGCAAAGACCAAATCATCACGATGGGGCCCCGCCAAAGTCATACCACGGCGGATTTCCTGTTCCCTCATTTGGGATAACTTTATCATAAATCGCTCCAATAAGACAGCTTCATCTTCTTCCTCCGGCTCACTGAAGGAGGGAACATAAGTTAATTTTAACTCTTCAGTACCTCCTGCGATCCCTTCATGAATGGCCTGAGCCCACTTTTGCAGCTTTGTTATAAATTGTTTCCGCTTTTTAACAATTTTAACACCGTGCTCAACAAGTTGCTCATTCCATACCTCCAGCATGAGCTGTACGGAAGCCATATCTTTGCCCCAAGCTTGCTTGAGCAGGTTGTTACGCTGGACCAGCACTTTCTGGTATTGCTGCAAATGGTACAGATATCCCGGTGCAACCTGTCCAATTTCCATGTCAAGAAACCGACGGCGTACCCCCGGTGTTCCTTTGACGATTTCCAAATCCTCAGGTGCAAACATAACGACATTCAGCGAACCAATAAAATCGCTCAGCTTTCGCTGCTCCAGCCCGTTGATCTTCGCTTTTTTACCTTGTGTGGATAACGACAGATCCAGCCTGATTTTTCCGTATTTTTTATCCACATCCGCAGCCAGATGAGTGGAGGTAGCCCCGAAAGAGATTAACTCCTTGTCGCGCGACGTCCGGTGGCTTTTGGTCAAAGCCAGGACAAAAATCGCCTCTACCAGGTTCGTTTTGCCCTGCGCATTTTGTCCGATCAGCAAATTAACGGGCCCAAATTCATTCAGCTCCAGCTGTTCATAGTTCCGGTATTGCTGCAAAACAATATTGTTCACAAACACATAGGGTCCCCCTTGTTACTCCGCACCTAAAAGGAGTCCTTGCCAACCAGGCGATCATGCTCCTGCTGTGATCTCGAAACTTCCGTTGTCCTCTACTTCTACGATATCGCCCGGGTACAGTTTTCTTCCGCGTCGTTCTTCCTGCTCACCGTTGACACGAACTTGTCCCTCCTGCAACAGAGCTTTGGCCATTCCCCCTGTAGGAACACAATCGGCTAATTTTAAAAATTGATCCAGCTTGATGTATTCGGTCTGTATAGATATCTGTTTCAAGGCTTGTTCATCCTTTCGCTTGCTCTTAATGAGTGACGCTAGACGTTAGTTGGTGGTGCGATATGGCAGGATGATGTACAGCGCATTGCTGGAGTCCGCCGGTTTTAAAATGATCGGGCTCATAATGCCGGTAAAAGCAATCGTCAGCTGCTCGCTGTCAATCACTTTCAGCACATCAAGCATATATTTCGAGTTGAACGAGATTTTGAGCGGCTCTCCCTCAAATTTGGAGACTGTGACTTCCTCACGCACTTTACCCAGCTCGGAGGAGCTGGAGGAAATCTCCAGGCCACCGTTTTCCAGCGACTGCATTTTTACAATATTCGTTTTTTCCTCACGAGACAGCAAATAAGCACGGTCGATGGATTCGCTCAAACTTTTTGTATCCACAATCAGTTCTGTTTTGTAGGAGGTTGGAATAATTCTAGAAGTATCCGGATACGTTCCGTCCAAAATGCGGGAATAAAACAGAACCCGGTCAATTTTGAATAGTACCTGGTTGTCTGCTACGACGATATCCACAAGCATATTTTGATCCGGAATAATTTTGCTCAGTTCGTTCAACGTTTTACCTGCAATGACAACATTGCTGAAGCGCAAGCCTTCGGACGTTTCCAAACGGGCGCTGCGGGTGGCGAGGCGGTGGCGGTCGGTTGCTACAAATTTTAATTCGCCCTCAGCCAAATTCCACAATACCCCTGTCAAAATAGGTGTCGTTTCGTGAGTGGAAATGGAGAAAACGGTCTGTTTGATCATGTTTTTGAGCAAATCACCTGGTACAGAGATAACCTGATTTTCTTCAATGCTTGGAAGCACCGGGAATTCCTCAGGGTCCAGACCCACAATCTGAATTTCGGTTGCACCGGATGAGATGAAGGTTTGGAAATGGTCTTTTACCTCCATGCGGATCTCCTGAGACGGCAGCTTCTTGATAATTTCGACAAAGAACTTGGCTGGCAGTACAACACTTCCCGGTTGTTCGACCTGAACGACGGTTTGGTCACCATCCTCCATCGGAATAAAGGATTGAATGGAGATGTCAGTATCGCTGGCAGTCAACGTTACTCCCTGATGATTCACATCCAGCTTAATACCGCTCAAAATCGGAATCGTGGTCCGGCTTGATATGGCCTTGGATACATGTTGTATAGCCTCGTTCAATACGTTTTTCAAAATGCTGATCTTCATAAGTTCCTCCTACGGGTTTTAATCCTTCAAGCACGCGTTGACGCGGGCCTTATTTAGGTGATGTATATCTTTAAAATCTATTAGTAATAGTAATAGGCGCACTGAATATGTGGATAAGTCGGTGTAAGCCTAATAAAATCAAGCCTATCCACATGTGTATAAGTTGTGTATAGGCTCTGAACTTGTTCAGGTTGGATTTTTGATTTTTTCGATTAGGCTGTTGATAACTTTGAACAGCTCCTGATCCACTTGAATGGCTTTGGAGATTTTTTCGTGCGCATGAATGACAGTTGTGTGGTCGCGTCCGCCAAAGGCTTCTCCGATTTTCGGCAAGGAATAGTCGGTTAGCTCGCGGGACAGGTACATAGCGATCTGCCGTGGAAAAGCAACAGCCTTCGTCCGCTTGCGTGCTTTGAAATCCTCCAGGCGCAGATTGTAAAATTCCCCGACTTGGTGCTGTATATCCTGAATGGTAATCATTTTGGGACGACTGGAAGGAATAATGTCCTTTAACGCCTCGGCCGCGAGATGACTTGTCACATCCTGATTGGTCAGGGAGGAATAGGCGACAACGCGAATCAGTGCCCCTTCCAGCTCTCGGATGTTCGTATCAATCTGGTTAGCGATATACATCATGGCTTCATTGGGAATATCCAGGTTTTCCGCTCTTGCCTTTTTCCGAAGAATTGCGATTCGCGTTTCCAGATCCGGCGGCTGAATATCCGTAATCAATCCCCACTCAAAGCGGGAACGCAGCCGTTCCTCCAGCGTTGGAATCTCTTTAGGCGGACGATCGCTTGAGATAATAATTTGTTTGCGTTCCTCATGAAGTGCATTGAACGTGTGAAAAAATTCCTCCTGCGTCGACTCCTTGCCTGCAATAAACTGAATATCATCAATGAGCAAAATATCAATATTGCGATATTTGTTCCGGAAACTTTCCCCGCGGTTGTCCCGAATAGCATTAATAAATTCGTTAGTAAACTTCTCCGACGACAAATACACGACCTTACTGGCCGGGTTGTGTTCCAAAATATAATGTCCGATGGCGTGCATCAGATGCGTTTTGCCCAGGCCTACGCCGCCGTATAGAAACAGCGGGTTGTAAGCTTTGGCCGGCGCCTCGGCGACGGCCAGCGATGCTGCATGGGCAAAACGGTTCCCCGATCCGATGACGAACGTATCGAATGTATATTTGGGATTCAGCATATGGGAAACGGCTTCTTCATGTACGACCGGCTGCTGCTGAGGTTGTTGCTGAAGGTCGAACTCAGCTGGCTTGTTCTCTTCAATGACGAACTTGACCTCCAGCTGCTTGCCCAAAATTTCATAAACCGTTGCCCCGACTAGCTTGGTATAGCGGCTTTCAAGCCATTCCACGGCAAAAGTTGTTGGTGCGGAAATCACAATGGAGTGGTCATTCAGTTTCGCTGCCTTGGTAGCCTTAAACCAAGTGTCGTAACTCGGCTTACTTAGCTTGGTTTGTATGATGGATAGAATTTGCTGCCATAGTTCAGAGGTATGGCTGTCCACAGACGTCACTCCTTTTAAATCCTGACATTTTGCCGTTTAAGCTGCAGAGAGCTGCTCCCGGCGCTTCGGCAAAACGCCTAAAATCCCAAAAATGTTGTTGAAGGCCATAAAAAGACATACCGCCGCCTGAATCATGCGGCAGTGTGGTGAGAGAACGCAGCACAAAATGGTCCTGAAAAATAGCTAATGGAAAAATCCGCTGCTGATCGGCAGAAGAAGGCGATATTTCTCAGGAGGGAATGTGCGGCACGATCCGTTCTCTTGATCCCGCAGGCCAAAACGGGACTTCAATATGTCGAAATCAAATGAAAAATGTAGAATATATCCCCAGAATCCCGAATCCGCACAAAAATAAAAAGATGGATAAATTGAACTTGTTCACAACTTTATCCACAGGGTGTTGATAATATGGAGGGTAAAACAACATATTCACATTCAAAAGTAATATCATCATAGCAAAAGAAGCCTTGTATTTCAATGACTCGTGGTTATTTATCCACAAATTCAATCTGTTGTGTACAATTTTTATTCACAACACAAGATATTGTTTATAATTTGTTCAGTTTTCGACAATAACTCTTTTTCGTCTCAAAATGTTATGCACAGGTTATGACCATTTAAATCACAATTCAGCTCTTTTTGTGGATCTGTGCATAACAGCCGTTGCCTTTTGGTCACAGAGGTTGTTTTTTCTGTTGAAAATTTCCGGTAACGTTTCCGACAATATTTTTAATGATCCGATTACGGTGCTTGGAAATATGCCGATCACAAAATAAAAGACGGTGTAAAGAAATTAGGAAGGAAGACCGAACCGTAAGGAACAGGAGTGGTGGAAGGAACGCAAAATGTAGACAAGCTGATATTGAAGGAGGAAGGTCGAAGAAAATTCACGATAAAAAAGAGCAAAAGAGCGTGGAATAAGTGAACTGGATGAAAGAGCAAAATCTCTGGGCGTAAAAAAAGAGGGAGAAGATTGCATGATTTTGGGGGAGGGGATTAAGCTGTACATTGACTTTGGCCGCTATTTATGGTTAAATGTACAAAGGTGTTTTTTGTGGAGATTGCTATGTTAGGTATATTCCATATAAAACGTATTCCTTGTAAGGAGGTGCAGTACAATGAGACCGACTTTCAGACCGAATGTCAGCAAACGTAAAAAAGTCCACGGCTTCCGTAAAAGAATGAGCACAAAGAATGGCCGTAAAGTTTTGGCAGCTCGTCGCCAAAAAGGCAGAAAAGTATTGAGTGCGTAATGCGTGCATAAAGACCACTACGGTGGTCTTTTTTTTTCATAATGAAGGTATTCATGGGCCGGATCGCTTTCCCTACGTCTGTAGAAATGCAGTGAAAAAAGAGGGAGAAGCACCGCGTCCTGCTCTATATTAGATGAAGCTTTTGAAAATGAATGTAAAATAAGCGAGATTACCATGGCGGAATGTTGTCCATACTTCTTACTACATAAGGGGTAAGGATTGGCTTGCCGGCATGTGTAAAAGAGATGAGCAAGGAGAAGCGCCGTGCAAAAAAAATTGCGTCTACGAAACCGGGCGGACTTTGGGCGCGTATACCGCCATGGCAAATCTTTTGCCAACCATCAGTTTGTGGTGTACTGGTTCCGCCGCAGAGAGGTAGAGCAGTTCCGCGTTGGAATTTCGGCCAGCAAGAAGATCGGCAACGCCGTAGTCCGTAACCGGATGCGCAGAATTGTCAAGGAAATTGTGCGTCATCATGAGCATGAATTGGTGGAGCAAATTGATCTGATTTTTATCGTCCGCAAGGGAGCGGTTACAATGTCGTATCAGGAGCTGGAGAAAAGCGTGCTGCACGTTCTGCGCAAAGCCTCGCTGCTCAAGTCTTCACGTCGATAGTCAGTATCTTTGTCCTACAGGATATGGTATGATTTACGTTGGAATGGATTGGTTAAGAAAGGGGTTATGAAGTGTCGCGTTTGAAGACTCAACGGGGGAAATGGTTCCTCCTGATTGCCTTATTGGCACTTGTTGCTGTGCTGTCGGGATGTGCCCAGACGGCCCACAATTCTTACACGACGGCAGACTTGGCCAATGGATCAGTTTGGCAAAGATATGTCGTTTACTGGTTTTCGTATGCGCTGGATACATTTGCCCAATGGTTCTCTGGAGAGTATGGCCTGGCCGTACTGGTTCTGGTGATTATCGTGCGAACCATTATTTTGCCGCTTACACTCAAGCAAGTACGCAGTTCTAAAGCTATGCAGGCCATTCAGCCGCAATTAAAAGAAATTCAAGCGAAATACAAGGATACGCCTGAGAAAGTCCAGCAAGAGACGATGAGGCTGTTCCAGGAAAACAAGGTCAACCCGATGGCGGGCTGTCTTCCTTTGGTTGTTCAGATGCCTATTTTTATCGCGCTCTATAATGCCATTTACTATAACTCGGCATTGCGGGATCATGATTTCTTGTGGCTCCAGTTAGGTAAACCGGATCACTTCTTTATCCTGCCAATTCTGGCAGCAATCACAACATTCATCCAAACCTGGATGATGATGAAAATGAATCCGACTCCGCAGCAGGGACCCATGCAATTTTTGCTGTACGTCTATCCGGTGTTGATTCTGTTCATGTCGTATAACTTCCCATCTGCTTTGCCGTTATACTGGTTCTACAGTAATATTTACACGATTATTCAAAACTATTTCCTTTATCGGAATAAGGATAAAGAAGTTGCGCTGGCAAATGTGAAAACAGCCAGTCTTACGAAAACAGGTTCCTCCAATAGCAATAACAAGAGAAAAGGTGGCAGAAACTCGAAGGGGGCTAAAAAGTCGAGATGACCAAAGTCGTGACTTCAGGAAAAACCGTTGAAGATGCTGTAAAACAAGGACTCTCCCAGTTGGGAGTAAGCCGTGAACGGGTAACCGTAAACGTGTTGGAACAGCCGTCAAAAGGATTCCTGGGGTGGCTGGGGGTCAAAAAGGCGAAGGTAGAGCTTACGCTGCTATCTGATCCGTCTCCCGAAACCACACACGCGGCTGAACATCATGTATCGGCTCAAGCGCCTGCCGTGGGACAGACTGTTGTTCCGGAAATGGAATCTGTTATCCAGGAAGTACGTACGAGTAAGGAAGCCTCCACGGAACATGCAGACCCTTATAAAGAAGCTGTACGTTTTATCCACGAAACAGCAGCCGGAATGGGACTGGATGTGGAAGTGGATGTCCGTCACCGCAAGGATGAGAGCATACTGGATATATCCGGTCCGTCGCTCGGCATGCTGATCGGCCGCCGGGGACAGACGCTGGATGCATTGCAGTACCTGACGAATATCGTTGCCAACCGTCATTCTGACAAATTCATCCGGATTGTGCTGGATGCCGAGCAATTTCGCGCACGTCGGCAAAGAACATTGGAAGATTTGGCAGATCGGCTGGCAAACCAGGCTATTCGTTACGGCAAGGAAGTAGTGCTGGAGCCAATGCCGTCACAGGAGCGAAAGCTGATTCACGCCAAGCTTCAACAGCATGCGCTGGTTAGAACATACAGCAAGGGGGACGAGCCGAATCGGCGCGTCGTCATTGCAAAAAAATAATCCGACGCAATGGCTCTCTGCAAGGTGCAGAAGCCATTGCTTTTTATATTTCTTGCTGAAACGGTTGCCGTCCTTGATCAAGGACGGCAATGCCGTTTCTACTTGATAGGAGGTAGAAATCATATGCTGAGCGATACCATAGCTGCCATTGCAACTGCTGTTGGCGAGGGGGGGATTGCGGTTGTACGGGTCAGCGGCCCGGAAGCCGTCACAGAAGTAGAAGCTTTGTTTCGGAGCAAAACGCCTCTAAGCAAGGCTCTATCTCACACGGTACATTATGGACATATTATAGATCCTCAAAGCCATGAAAAGGTGGAGGAAGTTCTAGTTACGGTTATGCGAGCGCCACGCTCTTTTACAACAGAAGATGTCGTAGAAATCAGTACCCATGGTGGGGTTGTAGCCGTCAAACGGGTGATGGATTTACTATTGCTGCAAAATATACGTTTGGCCGAACCGGGCGAATTCACGAAGCGTGCTTTTCTGAATGGTCGTATTGATCTGAGTCAGGCGGAGGGAGTCATTGACCTGATTCGCTCGAAGTCGGATAAAGCTTTTTCAGTAGCTTTGAAGCAAGTAGATGGACAACTGTCACAGAATATCCGCCGTTTGCGGCATGTTCTGGTAGAGACACTGGCTCATATTGAAGTGAACATTGATTATCCTGAGCATGATGTGGAGTCTTTTACGTCTGAACTGATCAAGGATAAGAGCAGTCAGGTCATGGCGGAAATTGATCGGTTGCTGCATACAGCGGAGCAGGGGAAAATTCTACGTGAGGGCCTGACCACAGCGATTGTCGGAAGACCGAATGTGGGAAAATCCTCGCTGCTGAATACACTGGCTCAGGGCGAACGGGCGATTGTGACCGATATTCCGGGCACGACCCGTGACGTTATTGAGGAATATGTGACGATTAACAGCATTCCTCTGAGGCTGCTGGATACGGCTGGCATTCGGGAAACGATGGATGTGGTGGAACGGATCGGGGTAGAGCGTTCGAGAACAGCCGTCAGTGAAGCAGATCTGCTGCTCATCGTGATTAACGCCAACGAACCGCTGCATGAGGATGAAATGGCATTAATGGAACAAATCCGCGGTAGACAAGCGATTGTCATTATGAATAAAATGGACTTACCGGCCCAAATAGACCGGGATTTGCTGCTGCGTTATGTTCCCGAAGAGCTTATCGTACCGATGTCTGTAAAGGAAAATGAGGGAGCAGATCGGCTGGAGCAGGCCATATCGCAGTTGTTCTTTAGTGGTAAGCTGGAATCTGCCGATATGACATATGTCAGCAATGTACGGCATATTGCTTTGTTGAAGAAGGCTCGCCAATCGTTGGTAGATGCCTATGAAGCTGCTGATCAATTCGTTCCGATTGACATGATTCAGATTGATGTACGGCTGGCGTGGGAGCATTTGGGCGAGATTGTGGGCGATACGGCGCATGATGCGTTAATCGATCAAATATTTTCACAATTCTGTCTGGGCAAATAGGACATTCGAGTATGGCTGGTATAAGCCCTGCTATCGTTATAGATATACAAGAGCATATTCGGTATCAAGACTGAAGTGCATAAGGAGGTAAGAGAGGTATGGGATATCAAGGAGGCGACTATGACGTGATTGTCGTAGGCGCGGGCCATGCGGGTGTGGAATCCGCCTTGGCAGCAGCCCGGATGGGCTGTCGTACGTTGATGATTACGATTAACCTGGATATGGTCGCGTTCATGCCCTGCAACCCGTCTATTGGCGGTCCTGCAAAGGGTCATGTGGTACGTGAAATTGATGCTTTGGGCGGCGAAATGGGCCGGAACATTGACAAGACGTTTATCCAAATGCGGATGCTGAATACAGGTAAAGGGCCTGCCGTTCACGCATTGCGCGCACAGGCTGACAAGTTCTCTTATCAGCATGCGATGAAGGAAACGATGGAAAAGGAACCGAATCTGACCTTGCGCCAGGGAATGGTGGAAGAGCTGATTATTGAAGACGGTCATTGCGTGGGCGTCATCACGAAGACCGGCACAGAGTACCGCAGCAAAGCGGTTGTCCTGACTACAGGCACTTATTTACGTGGTAAAATCATTATGGGTGAGCTGATGTATGAAAGTGGCCCGAACAATCAACAGCCTTCGTTGAGACTGTCTGAGCATTTGCGCGAGCTGGGTTTTGATCTGGTCCGCTTCAAAACAGGTACGCCGCCGCGCGTGCATAAGGACACTATTGATTTTAGCAAAACCGAAATTCAGCCGGGGGACGATCAACCGAAGTTTTTCTCGTATGAAACGAAGTCTTCGGATAATGAGCAGCTTCCTTGCTGGCTGACCTATACTTCAGTGGAAACTCATCAGATTATTAATGATAATTTGCATCGTGCGCCGATGTTCTCCGGTCTGATTGAAGGAACAGGACCGCGTTATTGTCCATCTATTGAAGATAAAGTGGTGCGTTTCAGTGATAAGCCGAAGCACCAAATCTTTTTGGAGCCTGAGGGTAAAAACACATCTGAATACTATGTTCAAGGCTTGTCGACCAGCTTGCCTGAGGATGTGCAATTAGCTGTGCTGCGCTCGATTCCGGGGATGGAAAAGGTAGAAATGATGCGTAACGGCTATGCGATTGAGTATGATGCCATGGTGCCTACACAATTGTGGCCTACGTTGGAAACGAAAAGAGTACCCGGCCTGTTCACGGCGGGTCAAATTAATGGCACTTCCGGTTATGAAGAAGCAGCCGGCCAAGGGATTATGGCAGGCATTAACGCGGCTCGTAAGGTGCAGGGCAAAGAACCTGTCGTGCTGGACCGCTCCCAAGGCTACATCGGAGTTCTGATCGACGATTTGGTGACCAAGGGCACGAATGAGCCTTACCGTTTGCTAACCTCCCGTGCAGAATACCGTCTGTTGCTGCGTCATGATAATGCGGATCTGCGATTGACTCCAATCGGACATGATATCGGCCTGATTACGAATGAACGGTATGAGCGCTTTTTGGATAAGAAGCAAAAGGTAGAGCAAGAGATTGAGCGTTTGCGTCTGGCGAAGGTGCGTCCGGTTGATGTAAATGAGATGCTGGAGCAAGGTGGATCTGCACCGATACAGGATGGCAGTAATTTGTTAACCGTGCTGCGTCGACCAGAAATCAGCTATGCGCAAGTGGCACAAATTTCACCTTCGACTGTAGCTCTGACTGAGGAAGAACAGGAGCAGGTGGAAATCCAGATTAAGTATGCGGGCTACATTGAGAAGCAATTGCTGCATGTAGAACGTCTGCAAAAAATGGAGAAGAAAAAGCTTCCAGAGGATATCGTATACGATGAGGTTCAGGGTTTGGCGATTGAAGCCAAGCAGAAGCTTACGAAAATTCGTCCGATGTCGATTGGTCAGGCATCCCGTATTTCAGGTGTGACTCCTGCGGATATTTCCATTTTGCTCGTTTATCTGGAGCATTATAACCGTGTAACGGCAGCAAGGGGATCATAATGGACGCGATACAACAGCAATTTAAGCAGCGACTGGCAGAGCATAGCATTGTGATTAATGACAGTCAGCTAGAGCAGTTTGAAACGTATTACCGTGTGCTGGTTGAGTGGAATGAAAAGATGAACCTGACGGGCATTACAGAGCGTGATGCGGTATACACCAAGCATTTTTACGATTCTCTTTCGCTGGCCTTTTACGTTCCGTTAAATGATGTGGAAAGCTTGGCGGATATCGGATCGGGAGCGGGGTTCCCTGGTATTCCTTTGAAAATATGCTTTCCGCAGATTCAGTTGACCATTGTGGATTCGTTGAACAAACGCATACAATTTTTGGCGCATGTGGTAGAGCAGCTAGGATTGGAAGACGTGGAGCTGGTCCATAGCAGGGCAGAGGAGTTGGGTCGTAAAACGGGATACCGCGACAGCTACGATCTGGTCACCGCCAGAGCCGTTGCCCGCCTTGCGGTACTGAATGAGTTTTGTTTACCTTTTGTCCGTGAAGGGGGTCACTTTGCTGCGATGAAGGGCAGTGATCCGACGGAAGAAATCAAGGAAGCTTCCTATAGCTTGAAAGAGCTTAAAGGAAAGATTAAGCATATTCAGGCTTTTCAGTTACCTGTGGAGGATGCAGCTAGACATATGATTATTATTGAAAAAAGAGCAGCTACACCACGGAAATATCCGCGTAAGCCGGGTACGCCTTTAAAAACACCGTTAGTGTAACCAATTGAAAGAAAGTGAATGTTTCACGTGAAACATTCACTTTTTTTATGACTTGCAATGCTCTTAACATAAACAACGTATAGATGCAGAAGGTCTTTATTTACGGCGTAGAGAAACATGGATAAATAGGCATCTGATTGGGTGTGCAATTTATTCTCTGATCCTTCCGAAAAGCTGGTAGAGACGATAGGATTATGGCTGGAAAAGTGATAGAATAGAGATAATCGTTTTTGATGTAAGTTGACTGCTTCCCGTACCGTTCAATTCAGATATACATAAGGGGGAGCGGGACAACAATGCCAGGGAGAATACGTGGAGTGTACCCGGTTACGGCGCTGTCTCATATAAAAGGGTCTACGATCCGCGTAAGGAACTGTTTTTCACGAAGCGCTGTTAGTATGGTGCTATTATGAAATTAGGTGGTATTATACGGAATGAAAGAACAATTTTCCAAGCTATTTGGTTTGACGGAGCGATCTACTGGGGACGAAATAAAACAAATTCCAGTTCGGGATATTGTCAGCAGTCCTTATCAGCCCCGCACCATATTTGACGACGAGAAGATTGATGAGCTATGCCAGACCATCAAGACGCATGGTGTAATTCAGCCGATTGTCGTTCGTTTCCGTAATGGACAATACGAAATTATAGCAGGGGAACGTCGATGGAGGGCTGTCACCAGGCTGGGGATGGATACCATTCCAGCCATTGTTCGTGAGTTTAATGATTCACAAGCTGCTTCTATCGCGTTGATTGAGAATCTTCAAAGGGAAGGGCTAACATCGATTGAAGAGGCTGTAGCTTATCAGAAGCTGATTGATCTGCATCAGCTCACCCAGGAAAGCCTCGCTCAGCGACTTGGCAAAAGCCAATCCACTATTGCTAATAAGATACGGCTGCTTCATCTGCCAGAGAGAGTGAAAAATGCTCTAATGGAACGGAAAGTGTCCGAGCGTCATGCCCGTGCGTTATTGTCATTAGAGACTGAAGAGCTACAGTATAAGGTTCTGGATGAAGTCATCGCCAAGGAACTCAATGTGAAGCAGACAGAGGCGAGAGTCGCCTTTTATAAACAAGTGTCCACGATGAAGAAATCCAAGCGGATTTCCTTTACCAAGGATGTCCGGCTTGCGCTGAATACGATTCGTCAATCCATTGATATGGTGTCTGGCTCAGGCTTGGATATCAAGACCAAGGAATCCGATCATGAGGATCACTATGAGATTGTCATTCAAATTCCCAAACGTAAGTAAGGGATGAAGCGTACAGGCGGCAGCAATTGCCGCTTTTTCTGTCTAACGCCAATTAAAATCGCAGCATACTCGTATTCTATTGATAAAATTGCCCTTATCCGTAAGCTAATAATAGAGAATCGTCTTAATAAAGGATTTTGCAATAAAGAAATATAGCAGGATTCCGATTAAAGTATGAGGTGAATGAAGTGTCAAAAATAATAGCCGTAGCCAATCAAAAGGGCGGAGTAGGCAAAACAACTACTTCCGTGAATTTGGGCGCCGGACTTGCTTCCCTCGGCAAAAGGGTATTGCTCGTGGATATCGACCCGCAAGGTAATACAACGAGCGGTGTGGGTATCAATAAGGCGGATGTGGCAAATTGCATTTATGATGTACTCATTAATGAGGTTGATCCTAGCGAAGCGATTGTCAGTACACAGATTGAGGGTCTGGATATTATTCCGGCCACCATTCAACTGGCAGGAGCGGAAATCGAGCTGGTGCCGACCATTTCTCGTGAACTCCGGTTAAAAAGATCGCTCCAGCTCGTCAAGCATAAGTACGATTATATATTGATTGATTGCCCTCCATCGTTAGGGATTTTGACACTTAATTCTTTAACGGCCTCTGATTCGGTCATTATCCCCATTCAATGTGAATATTACGCATTGGAAGGTTTAAGTCAGCTACTGAATACTGTGCGATTGGTGCAAAAGCATTTGAATACCTCACTGCAAATTGAAGGCGTGCTGCTGACGATGTTTGATGCCCGTACCAACTTGGGTATTCAGGTGATTGAAGAAGTGAAAAAGTATTTTCAAAGCAAGGTTTATCAGACGATTATTCCACGCAATGTGAGACTCAGTGAAGCACCGTCACATGGCCAGTCCATTATTACGTATGATCCCCGCTCCCGTGGGGCAGAGGTATATATTGAGTTGGCAAAGGAAGTGGCATCTTATGAGTAAACGGTTGGGAAAAGGGCTGGATGCACTCATTCCCTCCCTAACGGTCAATGATGAGGACAAGGTTGTTGACATTCCGCTTAGTCAGTTGCGTGCAAATCCGTACCAGCCTCGCAAAACGTTTGATGAGGAATCGATCAAAGAACTGGCAGAATCCATTCGTCAGCACGGTGTTATTCAACCTATTATTGCGCGTAGTGTATTAAGAGGCTATGAAATTATTGCAGGTGAAAGAAGATTCCGGGCTTCCCAATATTGTGGGAATTCGACGATACCTGTGGTTGTTCGCAATTTTACGGATCAGCAGGTAATGGAGATTGCCCTGATTGAGAATTTGCAGCGCGAAAATCTGAATGCGATGGAAATAGCAGTTGCCTATCAGGGATTAATGGATCAGTTCTCGTTAACTCAAGAGGAATTGTCCTTGAAAGTAGGCAAGTCGCGCTCTCATATTGCGAATTTCCTTCGTTTGCTTGCATTGCCGGAGGAAGTTAAGGATCATGTTTCACGTGGAACATTATCTATGGGACATGCCAGAGCGATTGTTGGGCTCAAAGATCCGGACATGGTGAAGCAGCTGGCGACACAATGCATTGAGCAGCAGTGGAGTGTTCGGGAGCTGGAAGAAGCCGTACAGCAGTTGGACCATAAGCCTGGTGAAGCGAAGGCCAAGCCCAAGGTGAGAAAAAAGGACCCTTTTATTGATCATATGGAGGAGTCCTTGCGTGAACGTTTTAAAACAACTGTGAAAATTAAGCATAACAAGGATAAAGGTAAAATCGAATTGAATTATTACAGCCAGCAGGATTTGGAAAGATTACTGGAGCTATTGCAGTAGTCTGTATTTAAATAGGACATGTCTCCTTGGTCGAAACGGGAAGTGAGATATGTCTTTGCTTTGTCTGGATGTGTAGGAATCAGAGTAGTCTGGATGGATAAACTAATAGCCTTCTGTTATTTGTTTCGCTGTCCTCAAACGTATAAAATAAGAGGTATGCAGTGACATGATTTTTGAGATAGAGGAGTAGAAGCAAGCATATGGCTGAATTGAACGGACTAATCATGGAACAGCTTGCCGGAATCGTTGCAGGAATTGTGCTGATTTTGCTCATCCTGTTGATTGTTATCATTGTGCAGGGTGCAAAGTTGAAGAAGATGCGGCGAAAGTATGAAACCATGATGGCAGGCAGCGGTGTTGAGAATTTGGAAACGCTGCTGATTGATTTGAAGGTACAAATGGATACGATTGAGGATGAGCAGGAAGCCCATCGTGCAAGTATGAAATCTCTACGTAGTAAACTGACAGGCCTGAAAGGACATATAGGCATCAAACGCTATAATGCCTTTGGCGAGCGAGGAAGCGATCTAAGCTTCTCCATGGCTATTGTAGATGACAATCAGGACGGTATCGTATTAACCGGTATTTATAACCGGGATGGTTCTTATGTGTATGCCAAGCCCCTGGAAGCGGGGCAGTCATCCTATTCCCTATCTCCTGAAGAGAAAGAAGCCATTACTCTTGCGCAGCAAGCAGGACGGAACGGTAATGCCACTCCTTAATCGCGGAGTATAAGCTGCCAGCAATGATATCTGATAATTTCATTACCAGATTTAGTCTTGTATTTTGCAACACAAAGTATTCCATAAAGCCGCCGACGTTAACGATTCCTGTCAAATGGATATCGCCGACCGGCGGTAATTCTTTATTTACCCCCGCGCCAGGCTTCAAAGGCCCGTCCGCAACCTGAATGCATCCAACGCTGGAGGTTTGTCCAAGACATGCGTCTATGCCGATGATAAAGGGCTGGTCGTACCGGGTGTGTATGCCGTCCAGTGTTGTTTGCAGATTCATAGCATGTACAGGCTCTTCCAATGTCCCGTAAAGGTGAAAGAGCGGGCTTTTATAGCGGGACAAATGAGTACCTACGAGCGGGCCGAGACAATCTCCAGTAGAACGGTCGGTGCCGATGCAAATAATAACGATATTTTGCAGACTGGGCGCCTGGTGCAAATGGAACAGCAAACGATGGATGATGGCTGATTGGATCCCGGGGTCGGTGTGTGATATTTTTAAGCTAAGGGGTTCTTGCCCCGGAATGAAGTCAGATGGATGAGTCATGGAATCTTCCTTTCGCTCTGTAATGGAGTGTGCAGGTTGCGCTCGCTTTATATAGACTGTTAGCTGTTGGTATCGCATTGATCAGAGATGAAAACCAGCAGTATAACTGCCTTAGAGAATAACAATTAGCCTGCGGGTAACATTTATTCTCAAGATAGTAGCTAGTATATGGATAAGTTTGGGCTTTTATACTCGGGGGAAGTAGATTATTCATAGCAACATGAATGAAGGCAGTAGATGGGCTTATGTAGTAGAAAATAGAATTTGGGAAACCAGAAGAGTAGGTCCCTTGTGTAAGGAGGAGCAACAGAATGACCTTAATGCGTTGGTTGGAGAACGATACAGGAACGGCTGCTGTTGTGAAGGATGCGATACACTGGAAGGATGTTATATGGGGATGGCTTACAGATAGTGCGATGTGGTCAACCTTGTTGTTTGTGGTTTTGAAGATCGCTATTATTTTCATCATTACACGTATCTTTATTCGGGTTATTAATAAAATTATAGATAAGTCGATGCAGCAAAAGGGAGAGAATGGCAGATTTCGATTGAATACCAGGCGGCTAACAACCGTCGGAGAACTGCTGAAAAATGTAACCAATATCGTATTCAATTTCATTCTGATTATGCTGGTATTGTCTCAAATGGGCATTAATCTCGGGCCTCTGATTGCCGGAGCCGGAGTGCTTGGATTGGCCGTTGGTTTTGGGGCGCAGAGCCTGGTCAAGGATGTGATTACCGGGTTCTTTATCATTTTCGAGGATCAGTTTGCCGTAGGAGACGTTATTCAGACAGGAACCTACAAAGGTACAGTAGAAGTGATTGGGCTGCGTACAACCAGGCTGGTGAGCTGGAAAGGGGAGGTTTACATTTTACCTAACGGCTCAATTACGGCGGTTACGAACTTTTCCATGTCCAATTCGTTGGCGGTGGTAGATGTACCGATGAAGGCAGAACGTACTCTGGAGGAAGCTGTTGATTTGGTAAAACATGCGATTCGAGGAATTGAGGAGTCCAATGTGCAGGTGCTGAATATACCGGATGTTCTGGGAGTTCAGTCCATGACGACATCTGAGTATATTGTGCGTGTTGTGGCGGAGTGTATGCCGAATACAGGGGCTGCGGTAGAACGTGATATTCAGAATAACATCAAGAAGGCACTAGAGGATGAGGAACATCGTCAGAGCGCGCTGGAGATGGCGGTAACCCTCGATAAGGAAGACGAGCAAGAAAGAAAAGGGGGAGAGAAGGGTGGAGCGTAAGTCGTTTGAACTGGGGGACATTGTGCAGATGAAGAAGCCCCATCCCTGCGGAACGAATGAAATGGAAATTATCCGTATGGGTATGGATATTCGGATCAAATGTGTCGGTTGCCAGCACAGTGTGCTGATTCCGCGTGCCAAGTTCGAAAAGAATATGAAGAAGGTGCTGCGTTCAAAGGCAAGCGCTGGCGGGCAAAATTCAGAAACGAATTGAGCCGGGGTAACTGAGTGATTTTGGGTAACAATGAACTTGCATCATGGGCACAATGATGATATAATAATCCTTGCTGCGGAAAGGTACCCAAGAGGTCTAAGGGGGCTGACTCGAAATCAGTTAGGCGTCGCAAGGCGTGCGTGGGTTCGACTCCCACTCTTTCCGCCACTATAATAAATCGCGCTGTATCAATGTTTTCAGTACGATATGTGGATCGAAAGCTATACGATTTTTACACGAAATTGAGCTAGATGATTCCGATATACCTAAATGATTCCGTTAACCTCTTACGCTAACCACGCGTAGGAGGTTTTTTAGTATGGATAAACGTATGGGCCGCAAGACAATTAACGCATGCGAGCCAGTGTAGATTTAGGGCTGCCGTCGTATACGCTTAAGGACGCGTGAGATTCGTCCATAAAGTGAATCACGACAACAACTTAAAGGTACGGGCGATCGAAGGGGAAATACAGAGTATTCGTTAATTAAATGAATGGTTAATGGAGAGATATGGACATTAGAAAGGTTTGAAATTGTTTTATAATTATGCCAATTACAAAATTAGCGAAGGATGTCTAGCTGATGAACAGAGGGAGCATTCATCGCTGTCTAGGATAAAAAGAAAATAGGAACCTGTCGCAGGTTCCTTATATATTTATTCAATTTTCGGGTCTATATAGAACGCAATTAATAAGCTACCAAATTCACTTCAACCGCCAAATTGGGTAATAAAGGGTAACTCACCACAAGGCGGCGATGAAGATGAACAATGAAGAAATCGAGTATTTGAATACAGCGATGAAAAAGGTATCAGACAAACGACTCTACGAAAGGTATCTGGCGGTCCGACTTCGTCTGGAAGGCCATACACTGGAAGAGATCGGTGATATACTCGGACGTGCACGTCAAACCATCAGCCTCTATTGGCACACCTACCAGAAACAGGGCCTGTCCGGTCTTAAAATGGATCACTCACCTGGACAACCGACAAAACTCACGGAGGAGCAGCGTCGTCAGTTAGCCGCGATGCTGGAGCAGCATCAACCAGCCGATGTAGGTTTTGAAGCTCGGTATACCTGGACACTTCCGCTAGTGGCGGAGTGGATCAAGCAGGAGTTCGGCGTCACCATGAGCGTGCGTGGGATTAGTGCGATGCTGAAGCGGATGAACTTCAGTTTTACCAAAGCCACCTATACGCTAGCTAAAGCCGATGAAGACGCCCAAGCCTTTTTTAAAAAGCACACTTTTGCTGAGCTCAAGAGGCAAGTGGAAGCCGAAAAGATCAATCACTTGCTCTTTGAAGACGAGTCGATGATTCGCTCTTATCAAGCGTTGCAGTACAATTGGTTCCCGCGCGGCCGACAACGCAAAGTGCCTACGTACGGTAAACACGAAGGAGCCAAATTGTTTGGAGCCATTAACTATGAAACCGGTCAGGTGCATCACCGGGAAGAAGAAAAGGCCGACACAGAAGCCTTTATTCGATTTCTCCAGGATCTTCTCACTGCATATCCGAATGGAAAAATCGCTTTAATTCTGGATAACAGCCGGATTCATCATGCCATAGAGTTACAGCCTTTTTTGGAGGAACACTCGCGTCTGCAATTGGTTTTTCTGCCGCCTTACAGTCCAAACCTCAATCCAGTTGAAGGGCTGTGGTTGTGGCTCAAAGCCGATGTAGTGAACAACGTCTTTTTTGAAAAATTCTATAAGATTAAACTTCATGTCAGTCAATTTATGAAGCGAATCAATCAGCAACCGTTGGAAACGATTGATCGCCTGCTTGTCAGGTTATGATCTTAATTGCGGCCTATATATTTGTTTTTTCTTAAGTCGTTTCTCAACTTTTTTTATGCTCTCGTAGGTCGGAAGGTCCTCTGGCATAGTGCCGCCCAACTCGGCAATTGTTTGACGTACTTTCTTACCTACTTCAAAATGGGTTTGGTTTGCTTCTGTACGTCCCGATATAGATTCTCTGCGTAACTTATCTTCTGTTTGTGTTGCTCGAAAGAGGTTGGCCGCGAGTTCAGTGGTGCCCATGTGATCTAAAATCTTTTGTGACTTCTTAAGCTCTTTTTTTTCGTGTATTCCTGTTTTATCTAGCCCACCGTAAAGCCCTCTATATCCGTGATTTTGAAATACTGCGAACTCTAGTGGAGTAACAACACCCGATTCATAGGCAGCATCAGCCAGAGCGGTATTGTGATTTTTTAGTTCTTCACGAAGCATGTATCTCTTTTCATCTTCTGAAGCATGTTCGAATAGTTCTTGTTTACGTGTTTGTACAGCGAAATATGTCTGTCCTAATGCCACAACCTCTTTTGAAGGGTCAGCATTTTGGATAATAAGGTAACAGGCGTATCGTGAAAGTTTAAAAGATTCAACTTCACGCTTACCACCTTTACCGAGTTCTACAAGATCAGTCATTGGGATGAAGTGATCCTCAATAGTTTGTCCGCTATTTTCACAAGATCTCTTAGCTCGTTCAATTACGGGTATAAAGTAACGGTATTCGGTGTATTCAAGAATTTTCGCAATATCTCTGGCCGACCAAAACTCAATTCCGTCCGCATTTTGGCGCCTAATTTCTTCAAAAATAGAATTGTGATCGGCTTGATCTGACGTTGTTAGTTTCAATACGAACCCTCCATATCATATAAGTTAATTTATAACTGCACTATTATCTTAGCACATTTCTACAGAGAATAAGCCTTATCATTCCGTTCACTTGCACGGAATGATATTGATACGTTTTAAATAGATTATAACGAGTTTCTTATACGAGAAAGGCGCGAACCTCGAATGAGTTTTTGAGAGCTTGCGCCTTTTGTTTATTTACTTATCAGCATCTACATATTCAACTCGTAATAATTTCCCTATATCATCTATATCTAAAACATTAATGATTTTTTCCAATGCCTGTCGAGGAAACATCTTGTTTTTATTTCTGACCATTTCTGAAATGGTAGCTTCTCTAATACCAGTTAGCTCGGCTAATTTCTTTTGTTCCCAACCCTTTTCGCGTAAGAGGTTCTTTAAATCACAGACGAGCAATCGTTGACTCAATGTCTTTCCTCCCTTTCTTATTTCACATAACTAAATATATAGAGGATACGAGAAACGTAATAAATGTTGACAATTACGCAAAACGTAATTATAGTTAAATTACGAAAATCGTAATTAAAAGAAGAATTTATGTATGGATCACGGGGAGGGACTGCACATATCAAGAACTCGGCATAACATAGTTTTTTATTTCCTAATTATAACGTGTGCTCTGTTCTTCATCTATAAGAGTAATTATTTCGCGGATATCTGAAATGTCTAATGCTTTTGCAATTTGTTCAATATGCTTGAAATTGATATTTTCTCTCTTATCGTTTGCCAGTTCAGAAAGTGCTGCTCTGCGGACGCCTGTTTTATAAGATAGCTGGTTTAGAGAGATAGCCTTACTCTTAATTACCTCGCCAAGCATTATTTTTACCTTCATGCTGCACGCTCCTGAATTTATTCCAGACAATTATTTATTGTACTCATAAGCGTAAGATAAAATCAAGAATAACATTATATGTATAAAGGATCAGTTGGTCATAGGAACACTATGTTCTATAAATAGATTGGGAAGGAGAGGGGATTTTATATATGGATTCATTAAAACTGGAACAGGCGGCTATGATGTATGGACCTTATGATCTGCCGCATATGTACGAGATATTCGAGGGAGTTATTTATGAGGGCTGTTATTTCTTTTATCTCGAAAATGGCGCTTTGTGCTTACGTCATGTACAAAAGGTGGAACTGCCGTATCATACGCACCTTTATGTAGAAGGAGAGTGTGGCGGAATTCAACTGGCGAGAGGGATACAGCGCGAAATTACGGAGGTTGTCACGGACATCATCCGGAGCTGGAGAGATAAAAGCGGACTGGCTTTTTTATTCGATGAATTACTTTGTCTGCCGGGGAGGGAAGATATGGAACTGGACCTTTTGAGGAACAGAGGATGAACGTTGAGGCACGTATACAATAAAGAAGGTGCCCTTTAACAGTGACAGGATATCATCTGTTCAAGAGCACTCCTTTGTTGTTATAGCTGGTTTGGCGGGTAGTTATAGCGTTTTGTTTTTTTCGAGCCGGAGATCATCAGAAGGATTGCTGCGATCAAATGGAGAATCCAGCCCAGAACAGGTATCCAGGCCAGTAAAGAGGTCAATATCCCCCATACAGAGCCATAGATCGCTTCCTGATTGCGTAACGACAGGATGAGTGTCACTGCATGCAGGACAAGCATGAATCCCAGAGCCGAGTAACCGGTCCCCATGACAATAGCTCCTCCCACAATCGGTACGGCAAGCACCAATTCGAATATACCTGATATCCACTTTAATATTCGAGAATAGCTCATCTTTAAACCTCCGTAGATAGTAGGTCTTTGTACTTGGATATATTCTAGCAGAAGGAGCTGGATTAATCTGCATTTTACCAGTATATGCAAAAAGTCCGATAATGCAACAAAGGAGGACCTCAAAGGTCCTCCATCGTAGGCGATACATTTTTAACAGGATACGATCTGTCCAATCACATCACGAAACTCGGTGTACTGACAAGCAATACCAGTGTTGAAAAGACAGTGTCCTCTTACACAAACCTAACGCTTCTAATGCCCGGAATGGATCTCCTAACAGTTTGTCCGGCTACGTCATCCAACGGAACCACACCTCTCTGTTGTATCGCCTGATTATAATATGGCCCGAATGTCGAGAAAATATACATTAATGAACGCGGGCTTTCGTTTTTTTCTTCCATTTGCGATTATGGTTGGTCGTCTCCGGAAAAGTTTCGCCTCTTTCGAGTGTCACTTGCTGCGGGTTTTGAATTTCGGTATGAAAGCTTTTTTCTCCGACTTCCATATATACGCCGTCATTTGGCGCTTTGTCGCCTGGCTCAAATTCGGTTTTTTCACCCATAAGATTGTTCCTCCTTTACTACATGGATTTGAACTGCAACGGTTATTGTTCGCTGACATGAGCAGAAACATGCGGGAACAACAACACGGGATTTCAGAAAATTGAGTTATTTCCTATATATAGATAAATTATACTGTACCTATAAAATCATAGAAATATGGGATGTGTGCAGCTAATTTAACGGATTTACATCCCATGAACTCAATTGCTGGTTGCAATCAGTTGCTGGATTTGGTAAACTGTTTTAGTGCGAGTTTAGGCTCGTTCCTTGCTCTCAACCAAGATTGAGGGCCTTATGTCCATAAGGAGGTGTAAAGAATGCGCAAATATGAAGTGATGTACATTATTCGTCCTGACATTGAACAAGAAGCTGTTCAAGCGGCAGTCGATAAATTCCAAGGTATCATCTCCAACGGCGGTGGCGAAATTACGAGTCACGATGTAACTAAACGTCGTCTTGCGTATGAGATTAAGAAATTCCGTGATGGTTCTTTCGTTCTGGTAAACTTCACAGCAGAACCTGCTGTAGTTGCTGAGCTTGAGCGTCTCATGAAAATTTCTGACGAAGTAATTCGTTATCTCATTACGAACGACGTAGCTTAATTATTGTACGTGATTATGTAATGAACAACGCTCAAAGGAGGGGATTGGATTGTTGAACCGTGTCATTCTGATCGGTCGTTTGACCAAAGATCCAGAGCTGCGCTATACACCGTCTGGTGTAGCAGTAACCCAGTTCACCCTGGCTGTAGACCGTCCGTTTACGAGTCAAGGCGGCGAACGGGAAGCGGATTTCTTGCCGATCGTAACCTGGCGTCAGCTTGCTGAAACATGCGCTAACTATCTTCGCAAAGGTCGTTTAACGGCTGTTGAAGGCCGTGTTCAGGTGCGTAATTATGAGAACAATGAAGGAAAACGTGTATACGTGACTGAAATTGTAGCTGATAATGTGCGTTTCCTGGAATCTAATCGCGATGGCGGTAACGGTGGCGGCAATAGCGGTGGAGCTGCGCGTGAGGAGTCTCCTTTCGGAGGCGGTAACAGCAATAGTGGACGCGGGAATAATAACTCGCGAAACAATCAGGATCCTTTTTCCGATGACGGAAAACCGATCGATATTTCGGATGATGATTTACCATTTTAATTGGGAAAGGACTGACAAAGAATGGGCTTCAGACAAAGAGAAGGCGGAGACGATAACAAAAGACCAGCTCGTCGTGGTGGTCGCAACAAACGTCGTAAAGTATGTTTCTTCACTGTGAACAAAATTACTCACATTGACTATAAAGATACAGACCTGCTTAAAAAATTCATCAGCGAACGTGGAAAAATTCTTCCTCGTCGTGTGACTGGAACAAGCGCGAAATATCAACGTATGTTGACAATCGCAGTTAAACGTTCCCGTCAAATCGCATTGCTTCCTTACACTACTGAATAGTAGTTTGATGGAAGAGCAAAAGAGGCGTTCCCGATTTCGGGAGCGTCTTTTTTTGTGATTTTTCTGGTTGACAACAAGTTCCATGTATTGTAACTTACTAATAATACAATCCATGTTTAACCATAAGCGTAGCTCAGCTTTTATGGTCCCATTTGTGATCGCACGTTCCCCAACTCGCCAGAGTAAACATTTCAGATTTCTGAAATGTTATTTTATATTACATGAAAATTCAGATTATCAGTATTTTTTCGAATAAAATTCATAAACTTTACAAAAAAAGATATTTTGCATTCTTATATTACGTAAAAAAAGATGTTGACGTGATATTATTTTACACTTAAGATAAACCTTAACAAAAATGTAATGATTATCAGCACCCTAAATTGACCAAAGGTCTAAAAACACGTGTTTACGTTATCATTGGTAACTGTAAGGAGGATGCACAGACTTCATTTTCAAACCTCAAGCTTTAACAAATCAACGCAGGAAAGAGACAGGCTGTTAAATAAAAGAACCGACTAAGGGGGATTAACAGAATGGTGCAAACGAAGAAATGGGTTTCTTTGCTTATGGTGCTTTCGATCGTTGGTGTTTTGTTTGCAGGTTGTAGCGGAGGTGCTAATGAAGCACAGCCGGGCGGCAATACGGATAATAAAACAGAGGGTAAAGAAGGCAACGCACAAGTCACGGAGGGTGTTATTAAAGCAAGTGATCTGACCCAAAATCCGCCGGGAGCTACAAACCGGAAGGATAACATTGTGGTAGGTATGACGTCACCTAAAGGGGTATTTAACCCGTTGTTCTGGCAAACGACCTACGATCTATATGTAGTCAGAACAGTATTTGATTCCTTTTTACAGGTGAAAGCGGATGGTACATACGAAAATAGCTTGGCTGACAAGATTGATGTGTCGCAGGATGGCTTGAAATACACGTTCCACCTGAAACCAGGTGTGAAGTATAGTGATGGCACGCCGGTAACAGTGAAGGATTATGCCTTTGTTCTCAAGGTACTGCATGATCCGAATTATGATGGAGAAACGGATGTTTTATCTTTTAAGATTAAAGGCGGTAAAGAATATCACGATGGCAAGGCGAATGATATCTCCGGTATCAAGGTCATTGATGATAATACGGTAGAGGTAACCGTTACAGAAGCAACAGCTTATACAAAGGATTTTCTGGGTGAGCAATACTTCATGCCAGAAGCTTATTACGGAAAAGTTTTCAAAAAGGGTGACCTGGACAGCATCAAGGCGCTTAATAATAAGCCACTCGGCTCCGGGCAGTATGTGTTGAAAAGCTTCTCCCCGGGTCAACAAGTCGTACTTGAAGCCAATCCAAACTACTTCAAGGGCGCACCGAAGGTGAAAACAGTTATTTACAAAACGACGACAGACGAAACCAATTTGTCTATGCTGCAAACGGGTGAGACGGATATAGACAATATTACGGTTACAGAAGATAACGTAGAAGAATTGAAGTCTCTAGGCTTCCTGGACGTGAATATCATGCCGACCAACGGCTACGGATATATTGCATTTAATCACAAAGAAAAGAAATTTCAGGACCCTAAGGTACGCCAAGCTCTGACCATCGGTTTGAACCGGAAGGAGATTGTGGAAGGGGTGTACGGTCCGTATGCGAATGTCATTAACATTCCACAATCTACAGAAGCTTGGTCTTATACAGATGAAGGCATTAATAAATATGAGTTTGATACAGCTAAAGCAAAGGCTTTGCTGGATGAGGCTGGCTGGAAGGTTGGAGCGGACGGTATCCGTGAGAAGGATGGTGAAAAGTTTACCATTAACTTCTCAGCGACTGCGGATAATCCAGTAGTAGAGGCCTTGCTGCCGATTATGTCCAACAACTACAAGGAACTGGGCATTAAGCTGAATTCTGAAACACTGGATTTTAACGCGATTATGGATAAAAAAGATACGGGCAAGTTTGATATGTTCTTTGCCGCTTGGGGATTGACACCTGATCCGGATAATACGGTTTATATTACGAACGGTGCACAAAACGATGTTGGATACTCTAATAAAAAGGTCGATGAGTTGACGCTTGCTGGTAAGCATGAACTGGATCAGGAGAAACGCAAACTGATTTACAAACAACTCTATCAAGAGCTGAACAAGGATTTGCCAGCCATCTTTATGTATCAGCGCAGAGATATGTGGCCAGTTAATGGGCGTGTATCCGGCTTGGAAATTACACCATACAAAGATTTTGAATTCAGTCTGTATAACGCTCAGCTCGCTCAATAAGGGTTGCCAATCGTATGCTCAGCTCTCACGGGCTGGGCATATCACTTCTTTATTTGTCTGGAGGAATGATTATGAAGCAGTATATTATTCGAAGACTGCTGCAACTCATCCCCACACTCATTGGCATATCCATTATCGTATTTGCGATTTCAGCCATGGTGCCGGGTGATTATATTACAGCCAAGCAGAACCCGAATATGACCGCCGAAAAGGCACAGCAGCTACGACATATCTACGGGTTGGATAAGCCGGAGTACCAACGCTATTTTATATGGGCGGGTAATATGCTGAAGGGTAATATGGGGGATTCATTACAGCATAAGCAGCCGGTAACGAAGGTCATTGGCAATTATGTATGGAACTCTTTTATTATCGCTTTTTTCAGTCTTATTTTTAGCTGGCTGATTGCAGTTGTTGCCGGGGTATTTTCAGCCAAGTTCCAATACTCGTTATTCGATAAATTCGTCACGCTATTCATATTTTTGTGTATGTCGCTGCCGTCTTTCTTTATCGGTCTTTTGGTGATTAAAATATTTGCACTGGAATGGGGTATTTTCCCGGTTGGCGGCATGACAACTGCAGGGATGGAGCCGGGCTCATGGGCTTATATCGTGGATGTTCTCAAGCACATGTTCCTGCCAACGCTCGTTCTTACGATGCTGAGCACAGGCAGTCTAACCCGGTATTTCCGTACAGGTATGCTGGAGGTTATTCGTCAGGATTATATTCGCACCGCACGCGCTAAGGGCTTGAAGGAACGGACGGTTATTTTCAAGCATGCTCTGCGCAATGCACTGATTCCAGCCATCACGCTGCTTGGATTTGAGCTTCCGGCTTTATTTGGCGGGGCGATGATTCTGGAAAAGGTATTTGTGTGGCCGGGTGTGGGGCAGGTCTATCTGGAGTCGATCAGTATGCGGGATTATCCGTTTATGCTGGGCTTCACTATTTTTCTGGCGGTCCTTACGCTCATCGGTAATTTACTCTCGGATGTATTGTATGGCATGGCAGATCCAAGAATTCGCTTGAAGTAGGAGGGATACTATTGCCCGCAGAAACAGTCACGATTGAAACTAGTCCAAAGGCGGCGATCCGTCCTGAAGCGTCTCCGTGGAGAATCGCCGTTCGCCGTTTTAACCAGAACCATTTGGCTTTGGCCGGACTCATTATACTGATTCTTATGGTGATCATTTGCGTATTTGGACCGATGATTTCACCTTATCATCTGGATGATTATAAGCTATCTGATAAAAATTTAGCCCCGAATGCTCAGTACTGGCTTGGTACAGATAAGTTTGGCAGAGATATTTTGCTGCGTACAATGCTGGCTGGCCGTATTTCTTTGACGGTGGGGCTGGTGGCCACGTTTATTTCAGTAGTGATCGGTGCGACGTTGGGAGCACTGGCAGGATTTTATCGTAAAGGCGTGGATACGATCATTATGCGGATTGCCGATATTTTTATGGCATTGCCTACATTGCCGCTGTTGATTATTTTAGGTGCCGTTCTGTCCGATTTGAAGGTTGATCCAGCGAACCGGATTTATTTTCTAATGCTCATTATCGGGATCTTGAGCTGGACGAGCTTGTCCCGTCTGGTCAGGGGGCAGATTCTTACGCTGCGTGAACAGGAGTTCATGCAGGCGACGGAAGCGCTCGGCTTGAGAGACCGTCGTAAAATATTCCGCCATCTGCTACCGAACACGATTCCTACTATTATTGTAACGGCTACGCTCGGGGTAGCTGGGGCGATTATAACGGAGTCTGCGCTCAGTTACCTGGGAATCGGCGTTGTGCCTCCCACACCTTCGTGGGGAAATATGATTTCGGCTGCGAATAATCTGATTGACTTCCGCAAACGGCCCTGGATATGGGTTCCACCGGGAATGTGTATTCTGATTACGGTTGTAGCGATTAACCTGATTGGCGACGGTTTGCGCGATGCACTGGACCCTAAAATGAAGAAGTAGGAGACGAACGTTTATGGAAAATGCTTTGATTGAATTTCGTAACCTGAAAACCCACTTTCATACCTCTAGCGGAACTGTCAAAGCGGTCAATGACGTCAGTTTTAAAATACGTGAGGGTGAAACGCTCTGTGTGGTAGGCGAATCCGGCTGCGGCAAAAGTGTAACAGCCATGACGATGATGCGACTAATTGATTCCCCACACACCTCAGACGGTGAAATCTGGTTTGAGGGCAAAAACCTGTTAACGCTGAATAAAGGTCAAATGCAGCAAATTCGCGGCAATGACATTTCAATTATTTTTCAGGAGCCGATGTCTTCGCTGAATCCCGTGCTTACCATTGGAGAACAGATTACGGAACCGCTGCTGATGCATACATTAATGAGTAAAAAGGAAGCACGTACCCGGGCGATTGAGCTGATCAATCTGGTGGGGATTTCGCGTTCGGAGGAAATATTTCATTCGTATCCGCATGAACTGAGCGGCGGTATGCGTCAGCGAATCATGATTGCTATTGCGTTGAGCTGTAATCCGAAGCTGCTCATTGCAGATGAGCCGACAACGGCGCTGGATGTTACCATTCAGGCGCAAATCCTCGATCTGATGCGGGATTTGAAGGATAAGCTCAAAACGTCCATTATGCTGATTACGCATGATCTGGGCGTCGTGGCGGAAATGGCCGATTATGTGGTCGTCATGTATGCCGGGAACGTGATTGAAGAAGCCCCCGTCATTGAGCTGTTCAAAAATCCGCAGCATCCATATACGCAAGGGTTATTGAAGGCGAAGCCCGTCATTAATCAGAAGATTGATCGGCTGTATTCGATCCCCGGTCAGGTTCCCAATCCGATTGAGCTGGAGGAAAACTGTCATTTTCATGATCGGTGTGCGCATTGTATGCAAGTCTGTAAGGATCAGGCCCCTCCCCTGCGTGAAAAGAAGAACGGTCATAAGGTTGCCTGCTGGCTATATGAGGAAGAAGGAGGGCAACGGGGATGAGCGAGCCTTTAATTCAAGTGGAAGGTCTGAAAAAATATTTCCCGATCACAGGCGGGATTTTTCAGCGTACCGTGGGGCATGTGAAAGCGGTCGATGATGTATCTTTTAACATCCATAAGGGAGAGTCCTTTGGTCTGGTAGGAGAATCCGGTTGCGGCAAAAGCACGATTGGGCGTACGATTCTCAGACTGATGGATAAGACCGAGGGATCGGTGCGATACAAGGGAGAGGATTTGCATGCGTTAAGCAAGGAGCAGATCCGTGCGCTTCGTCCGAAGCTGCAAATTGTATTTCAGGACCCTTTTAGCTCATTGAATCCGAGAATTAAGGTAGGCGAAGCCATCGGGGAAGCACTGCTGGATCACGGATTGATTGAACATAGTAAGCTGCGGAAAAAGGTTAACGAGACGCTGGATATCTGCGGATTATCTGCTTATCATTATGATCGGTATCCGCATGAGTTCTCCGGCGGTCAGCGACAGCGGATCGGGATTGCACGGGCTTTGATTTTGAATCCTGATTTTATCGTGGCTGATGAGCCGGTATCTGCACTCGATGTGTCTATTCAGGCTCAGATTATTAACTTGTTAAGTGATTTGCAGCAGGAACGGCAGTTGACGTATCTGTTCATCTCGCATGATCTGAGTGTGGTCGAGCATCTGTGCAGCCGCATTGGTGTGATGTATCTAGGCTCGATGGTGGAGTTAACTTCCAAGGAAGAGCTGTTCCGTAATCCTCTTCATCCGTATACGAAGGCGCTGCTGTCGGCGGTTCCCATTCCCGACCCGACGATCAAGAGACAACGGATTGTGCTAAAAGGGGACATTCCTTCCCCGGCGAATCCGCCGTCAGGCTGCAAGTTCCATACGCGCTGTCCTATGGCGGAGGCCCGTTGTAAAACAGAAATTCCGGCGTATCGGGATGCAGGCGATCAGCATTATGTGGCCTGTCATTTTGCCTAGAAACACAGTAGAAGGCCTTTTTGAATCATTCGACTTATAAAAATCTGTCAGCCTGCAAGCAGGAAATGACGGATTTTTTGCTGTGGAGTGGAAAAACAAAAAAATTGCATCTTTTTTTCGAAAAGTTGCAGACAAAATGGATTTTTCATCGTCTAATAAAGTATGGGGGTTATTACGATGATGAAAAAATACTGGTTACGTTGGGCTATTGTGGTCCCGGTACTTATTATATTGATTTTTATTACACTTGGACCCCGACTGCTGGTCGGTAAGCCAGATGTACACGCAGGCGCTGCGGTACTGATGGACATGCAGACGGGAGAATTGTTGATGGATGTGAATGGCGATACGCCTATGCCTTCCGCAAATATGTCCAAGCTCATGACCGAGCTGCTGGTGCTAGAGGATATTCGTGCCGGGCGGTTAGGCTGGAATGATGAAGTGAAAATTAGTCGTTACGCAAGTACGGTGGGTGGTGTAAATCTGTCACTCCGGTATGGTGAAAGGCTGACGGTGTCCGAACTGTTCCAGAGTATGGTTGTGTATTCGGCTAATGATGCGGCTGTGGCACTGGCGGAACGCTCAGCAGGCAATGAACCGGCTTTTGTGAAGCGTATGAACGACAAGGCGGCTAAGATTGGATTAACGTCCTACAGCCGATTTAGCAATGCGTCAGGAGCGGGACAGAGTGAGCTGGGTCCTAACCATCCCGAGAATATTCGGGGAGAAACACAAATGACGGCAAGCGATACGGCGAAGCTGGCCTCCTACCTGATAACGTCGCATCCGGAGATTTTGAGAACGTCCAGCCGTACGCAGATGGAATTGAAGGATAAGGGCATTTATATTAGTAATACGAATTGGATGCTGCCTTCCTTGGCGGGACCCTACTCTTACGCAGGAACGGATGGGCTGAAAGCGGGATACACCAGCGATGCGGGATATTGCTTCACCGGCACAGCCGAACAGCATGGCAGAAGGCTGGTAGCTGTGGTGCTGGGGCACCGAGCAAGGAGGAACGTTTCGAGCAGACACGGAAGCTGTTCGACTACGGTTTCGCTCTGTCTACCTCTTTCCCGGTAAGGGTGCAGAATTTGGTGAAGCTGGCTCCGCGCTAAGGTAAGGAACGACTTTAAAAGCTACATAGGATACGGGCTATAAACATCAAGCAAGGCTTTGACCGTGAGGGTGAAGCCTTTTTTGGCGTGAATGTGGTGGCGAGGGGCTGGCTACGACATGGTACTTTTGACAACAAGGTAGCAGACCTTTTATGCTGTGGGGGGAAGTTTCCGCTTCATAAGGAACTGATTCGGTTTAATGAAGAGATGGGATTTATCGAAGTAAAGAAGGAAGGAACCTGTTATGGAGAGAAGACATAGGAGAAGGACAGGCGGAAAGCCTAAGAAGAAAAAAGGTTTACTGCTCTATATATTTCATGTATTGTTTTGTTTCTGATTGCGGCGGGAGGATATCTGTTCCGTAAACAGCTGACGCTGGTGGCCTTTGACTGGTTCGTATCTCCGACCTTGGAGAGCAAGTTGGAGAAGTCCTTTCAGCCGCGCCAGTCGGAGGGACAGAAGCAGCCGGAGCCGGTTGCTTATCGGAAAGAGCCGTTTTCGGTGCTGCTGCTTGGAACCGACCAAAGGCCGAACGAGAAGGCGCGTGGCCGCTCGGATACGGTTATTTATGCGGCTGTAAGGCCTGCGGAATCGCGTGTGCTTCTGGTTTCCCTTCCAAGGGATACGTATGTCCAGATTGCCGGACATGATCCAAATCATGACGGTGAGGATGATTTTGATAAGTTGGGGCATGCTTATGCGTTCGGAGGCGAAGATATGTCCATGGCTACGGTAGAGAAGCTGATGGAGCATAAGGCCGATTATTATGCTACGATTAATTTTCAAGGTATTCAGGATGCTGTAAATGTGGTAGGCGGGGTTGAACTTCCTATTGATAAGCCGATTGAGAATAAAAATCCGCTGCATATCAAGTTCCGCATCGAGGCGGGCAAGCCGCTTTATAATGGTGAAGAAGCAATGTATTATGTTAGATATAGGGAAGACAGCGACTTTAACCGTACCAAACGGCAGCAAATTTTTCTGAATGCAATGGCGGATAAGCTGCTGAATATCAACGGGATTTCCAAGATTCCGGAGCTGCTCGATATTATGGGGGCCAATTTCAAGACGGATATGGAGCCTACTTTTATTACCGGGCTTGGCAAGCAGGCCATTTCGCAGGGGCAACCACAAATTTCGAGCTTTACGATTACGGGGGAAGGTTTCAAGAAGAAGGGCCTGTATTATGACCGGGCCAATGAACAGGAGCTCGAATACGCCAGACTCATGATTGCAAACTGGCTGGATTCCGGCACAACCCCGCAGACGCTGAAGCTTCCCGACAAGCAGGACATTCAGTGAGTAATCATTTGATCTTACAATTGATTTTGAGGGGGATTCGTTTCTCATGAATATCGCTTTTTTCTTGCTTCCCAAACAAGAGGTTGCTTTTGTCACGGCGGATGCAACTTTACGGCAAACGTTGGAGCGAATGGAGTATCACCGGTTCACGGCGGTTCCGATTTTGGATAAGGAAGGTAGATATACCGGCACGGTTACAGAGGGTGATCTGCTGTGGCATATGAAAGAATCTGAGGGAAAAATTACCTTTGAAAACGCTTCGAAGTTCATGCTCAAGGACGTCCCGCTTCGGGTTTCGATAAAGCCGGTGTCCATTGATGCCAATATGGAGGATTTAATTAATTTGGCGAAGGTGCAGAACTTTGTCCCTGTTGTGGATGATATGGAACGGTTTATCGGCATTGTCCGCCGTAGTCAGATTATTGAATATTGTGAAAAGTTTGTGTCGAGAGAATCACTTAACTCGTTATCTTAAAGAAAGCAGCATAGTTGCTCTGAAAATAACGATTTACCCTATGGGGTAACAGTTATTTTCAGAATAGGATATGCTATAATGGAGAATAAAGCTTTTTCAGAGGGGTGTGACTCTTCATCATATGCCTAAAGAACTGGATGTAGTTAAGCGGGCCAAGGTGATTGAATGGCTCAAAACAGAGGTACTTGAACAGGTATCCCGGCTGTTTAAAGCGATGTGGGAAGGCAGTACAGCCCGCATTGGCGATTGTCTGGCGAGCCTGATGATGAGCAGTTATATTTTGGGAAGACGCCTCGGGGTGTCTTACCGTGAATTGGATGATCTCCTCATCGACAAGCTAAGAAAGCACAGAAAAGAAGGACACCAGCTGGAGGATTGGTATCAGGACATTTCCGCACTGGAAGAACATATGCGTAAGAGGTGAAAACTTTGAAATTCCGCTTGGCAACTGTAGCATGGAGCGTTATTTATTTGCTTCTGCTGCTGTCTCTATTGACACCCTTAAGAATCTTTACCGTATTTTTGCTGATTGTGCCTGGCGTTGTATTGTTTTCATCGCTGCCTTTCAAAGGATTTCTGATTCATGTGATACCGGTGCTGTTGATTATAGCGCTACAAGATGTATATTTACTGCTTCCAGCGATTTATTGCCTGATCCCAGCCTTGTTAATGGGACGGGTATATAAAAGGGAGCTCCTGCTTTTCAGGCGTTGATGACCGGAACGGGTGTGATTTTAGCCGAGTTGTTGGTTGTGCTACTCATTGCTACGTATGCCCTCGGGTTTGATCTTTCGCAGTATCTTCGTGATCAGGCTGCTATATCGGCAAATCTGGTACAGCAAATCTTAAATGGCAATCCGATGCTTCCAGGCATGAATTGGACAGCAGAAGATACACAGAGACTCGGTACGATGATGATCGGCAAAGTTCCATATGTGCTGATCCTGACCTCGTTTTTACTGGCTGTGATCACGCACGCTCTGGCGCGTCCGGCATTGAGTAGCCTTGATGTGCCTGTGCGCAAAATGAAGCCTGCCCGAGAATGGAGGCTGCCACGCGCGCTCATCTGGTATTACCTGCTGGCGATTGTGTTTGAGTGGATGGCCATGTCCTCTGACAGCAGTTGGGTTCAGGCGGTTTCTGTTAGTATGTTGCCGCTGATCCATGCGTGTTTTATTATCCAGACGATTGGCTTTATTTACTTCTGGACGCATAGTCGTAAAATGAGCCCGGTGATCGCGTTGCTGCTGTCGCTCGTCGTTCTGGTGTTCCAGCCGCTCCGCATTATCGGTATTATTGATTTGGCCTTTCCGCTGCGTGAAGCTATTACAAGATCAAAGAAATAGGGTGAACAGTCATGCCTAAATTTCTACAAAAACGCTGGCACGGCTATCATACCGTCTGGGCGTTTTTACTGCTGCTGGTGCTTGTCATATGTATTTCCATGTATAACTGGGAACTGGGTGTGATGGGACTGGTGCTGTCATTCTTGCTCGGCGGGCTGATGCTGAAGACGGAATTGGATTTCCGTCGGGAACTGAATCAATATATCAGCGGCCTTTCCTTTCGCATCAAGCGGGTGGAAGGGGAAGCGATCAGCTCACTGCCGTTCGGCATCATTTTATACAGCGAAAATCGAACGGTAGAATGGCACAATCGGTTCGCTGGGGAAATGTTCGAGGACCAGTCACTGATAGGCGAGCCGCTTCAGGACCTCTTTCCTCAACTGGCAGGAGCTTTGGGCGCCAAAAAGGAGACGAAGGAGCCAGTTCGTGAGCTAAAGGTGGAGCTACAGCATGATGAGCGCTACTATCAGTTCCTTATCGTGCTGGATGAGCGTCTGATTTATTTGTATGAAGTAACGGAGCTGGCGGTGCTGCGCAAGCAGTATGAGAACGAGCGGCTGGCGCTCGGCATCGTTATGCTTGATAATATGGATGAAGCCGCTCAGGGAATGGACGATCAGCAGCGTACCGCGCTTATTGCGAAGGTGTCGAGCGAGATTACATCATGGGCGAACCAGTACAATATTTATTTGCGCCGTTTGTCATCCGAGCGTTATCTCATCATGCTGAATCACAAGGCGCTTCAGGAGCTGGAGCAAAGTCGATTCGTCATTCTGGATACGGTACGGGAAATGACGGCCGATTTGAAGGTGCCGATGACACTGAGCATCGGCTTGTCCTTCGGCGCGGAGAGCATTAAAGAGCTGGGCGAGCTGGCTCAGTCCAGTCTGGATATGGCGCTCGGACGGGGCGGCGACCAGGCGGCGGTGAAAGCCGGACAGCGTCTATCTTTTTACGGCGGCAAGTCCAATGCTGTCGAAAAGCGTACACGGGTGCGTGCGCGGGTCATTGCGCATGCGCTGCGTGATCTGATGCAGGAGAGCGATCGCGTGCTGATCATGGGGCACAAAATACCGGACATGGACGCACTGGGAGCGGCCATCGGGGTGTGGAAGGCCGCAGCGCTCTACAACGTAGAGGCGCACATCGTGCTGGATAAATCCAATCCGTCCATCGACCGGATGATGGAGCAGGTGAACAAGGACGAGAATCTGTCGGCAGCGCTCATGACGCCGGAGCAGTCGCTCCAGCTGATGACCGAGCATAGCCTGCTGGTCGTGGTGGATACGCACAAGGCCTCGATGACAATTGAGCCGAAATTGGTGCAGACGGCGAGCAGGGTGGTCGTTGTAGACCATCATCGTCGGGGCGAGGAGTTTATTAACGACTCTGTTTTGATTTATCTGGAGCCGTACGCGTCGTCGGCTTGTGAGTTGGTGACGGAGCTGCTGCAATATATTCATGAGAAGGTTCAGCTGACGCCGCTGGAGGCGACATCGTTGCTTGCGGGGATTACGGTGGATACCAAGCATTTTTCCCTGCATACAGGCTCACGTACGTTTGAAGCAGCCGGTTTTTTGCGACGTAGCGGGGCGGATACAGTCATGATCCAGCGCATGTTAAAAGAGGACCTGGATGAATATATTGCTAAGGCGGAAATTATTAAGCATGCTAAAATGATATATGGGCACATCGCGCTTGCGGTGACAGAGCCCGGACAGAAGATACCGCAGCTCCTGATTGCTCAGGTGGCGGATTCATTACTCAATATGACGGATGTACTGGCCTCCTTTGTGGTCAGTGAACGTCCTGACGGCCTGGTGGGGATCAGCGCCCGTTCACTCGGACGCATGAACGTACAGGTCGTCATGGAACGGCTAGGCGGCGGAGGACATCTGACGAATGCGGCGGTTCAGCTGGATTGTCCGCTGGAGGAAGCCGAACGCAGAGTGGTCGACGTGCTGGCCGAAATTGATGGGGAAGAGGGGTTATTTGAATGAGAGTGATTTTTATTAAAGATATGAAGGGCCAAGGCAAGAAGGGTCAAATTAAGGAAGTATCGGACGGTTACGCAGCGAATTTCCTGCTGCCGCGTGGTATTGCCCGCCCGGCGACGGAAGGGAATATGAAGACGCTGGAGAACCAGAACGCTGCTGAGGAAAAGCGCAAGCAAGAGGAAAAAGAAGAGGCGCAGGCACTCGGCAAAAAGCTGGAATCCACAACTGTTCAGCTTAAAGCAAAAGCTGGTGAAGGCGGTCGACTGTTCGGAGCGATTACAAGTAAGCAAATCGCGGAGGCGGTCGCTGCGACGGGGATTAAGCTGGACAAACGCAAAATCGAGCTGGAAGAACCGATTCGTACGTTGGGCGTGACTCAAATGACCGTTAAGCTTCATCCTGAGGTCAAAGCTACGCTGAAGGTACAGGTGACCGAAGAATAATTATGGGCGGCGAATTTTTCGATCGGATTCCTCCGCAAAACCTGGAGGCAGAACAGGCGGTTATTGGGTCCATTTTGCTCCAGTCCGAAGCACTGATTACAGCGATGGAGCGGGTGCAGACCGAGGATTTTTACGATAAGGCTCACCAGATGATTTACGAAGCGATGATTGAGCTGGGTGAATCCGGACAGCCGATAGACTTGGTTACCCTGACCTCGAAAATTCAGGACAAGGGTCAGCTGGAGGATATCGGGGGCGTCAGCTATCTGGCGAAGCTGGCTCACGGGGTGCCGACAGCGGCCAACGTGGATTACTACGCTCAGATTATTGAAGAAAAGGCGATGCTCCGCCGATTGATTCGTGCAGCTACGCAGATTGTGAGCGAAGGCTATAGCGGTGGCGAGGACGTTGCCGGTATGCTGAGCGATGCCGAGCGCAAGATTATGGAGATATCCAACGGGCGTTCGGGCAGCGGTTTTATTGCCATCCGCGATGTCGTGATGGAAGTGTTCGACCGGGTGGAATTGCTGCACCAGAACAAGGGCAATACGACCGGGATTCCATCCGGCTTTGTTGATTTGGACAAGATGACGGCGGGTTTCCAGCGCAATGATTTGATCATTGTGGCAGCTCGTCCATCCGTAGGTAAAACAGCGTTCGCCCTGAATATTGCGCAAAACGTTGCGGTTCGGGCGAAGGAGACGGTTGCTATCTTCAGTCTGGAAATGTCGGCGGCCCAGCTCGTTCAGCGGATGATCTGCGCCGAGGCCAATCTGGATGCGAACGTGATGCGGACAGGTGATTTTAAAGGCGACGACGATTGGGCGAAGCTGACGATGGGCATTGCAGCCTTGTCGGAGGCTGAAATTTATATCGACGATACGCCGGGTATTACGGTTGCGGATATCCGTGCCAAGTGCCGCCGTCTCAAGACGGAAAAAGGACTCGGCATGATCGTGATCGACTACTTGCAGCTCATTCATGGGCGCGGGAAATCGGGCGAGAACCGGCAGCAGGAGGTATCCGAAATTTCGCGGACCTTGAAGCAAATTGCCCGTGAGCTGGAAGTGCCTGTAATCGCCCTTTCCCAGTTGAGCCGGGGTGTGGAGCAGCGTCAGGACAAGCGGCCGATGATGAGTGACTTGCGGGAATCCGGTTCCATTGAGCAGGATGCTGATATCGTCGCGTTTCTGTACCGGGATGATTACTACAATCAGGAAACGGAAAAGAAAAATATTATTGAGATTATCATTGCCAAGCAACGTAACGGCCCGGTCGGTACGGTAGAGCTGGTGTTTCTCAAAAATTATAATAAATTCGCCAATTACGAGCGTGCCCATTCGGATGCGTTCGCTGGATAACGGAATGATATATTTGAAAAAAGGCTCTTTCGACGCGGTTCTCGCAATGTCGAAGGGGCCTTTTACATACGATATTCATAAGTTTTTATATAAGGTCCGAAACTCTCAATTACGAACAATACTATTTTCATGTGATATAATGTTCGCTTTTTATTTGACTTTGAAAAATGGTGCTGTTACACTTATAGTGCTGCTTCAACGCAGTGGGGAGATCATTACGCCCGGGGCTTTCCGTACCTACGGAATGTCTGCGACGGACGTTTTTTCCTGCTGTCCGAGAACGCTCCCTATCTGTCCGCTCAGGCGGTTGAAATCGGATATGCGCAGCGCGTCAGCTCAAAATCAGAGTGTCTGTGGGCACTCCACGGAGGAATGAAACATGTCAACTGTAGTCGTTGTGGGAACACAATGGGGAGACGAAGGCAAAGGTAAAATTACGGACTATCTGGCGGAAAGCGCTGAAGTAGTGGCCCGTTACCAAGGCGGAAACAATGCTGGTCATACGATTCTCATTGACGGTAAAAAGTACAAGCTGAGCCTGATTCCATCCGGCGTTTTTTATGAAGATAAAAAGTGTGTCATTGGCAACGGCATGGTAGTTAATCCCGCCGCTCTTATTGAAGAAATTACTTACATTCACGATAATGGCTTCTCTACGAAAAATCTGGTCATTAGTGACCGTGCACATGTTATTATGCCATACCACATCACGTTGGATGTGCTGGAAGAAGACCGCAAAGGACCTAACCAAATCGGTACTACGCGTAAAGGGATCGGCCCTGCTTATATGGATAAAGCTGCTCGTAACGGTATTCGTATTGCTGATTTGCTGGATGCAGAGGAATTCGAAACGAAGCTGCGCCTTCAAGTGAAGGAAAAGAATCAGATGATCGAACAGGTATATGGCGGCGAGCCGCTGAATGTGGAAGACATACTGAAACAATACCTGGAGTATGCAGAATTTGTTCGTCCTTATGTAGGGGATACGTCTGTTGTGCTGAATGATGCGATTGATGCGAATCAAAAGGTACTGTTCGAGGGCGCGCAAGGCGTTATGCTCGATATCGACCAAGGCACGTATCCGTACGTTACGTCCTCGAACCCATCGGCTGGCGGCGTATGTATCGGTTCCGGTGTAGGCCCGTCCAAGATCCAACAGGTCATTGGTGTAGCCAAATCGTACACAACTCGTGTCGGTGACGGTCCATTCCCAACGGAACTGAATGATGAAATCGGCGATTACATCCGTGAAACAGGTCATGAGTATGGTACCGTTACAGGTCGTGCTCGTCGTGTTGGCTGGTTTGATAGTGTGGTTGTACGTCATGCCCGTCGTGTCAGCGGACTTACAGGTTTGTCCTTGAATTCGCTGGACGTATTGACAGGCCTGAAAACGGTGAAAATTTGCACAGGCTACAAGTATCGCGGTGAGGTGATTACGCATTATCCGGCTAGTTTGAAAATGCTGGCGGAGTGCGAGGCCGTATACGAGGAACTGCCAGGCTGGAGCGAAGACATTACTGGCGTGAAAACGCTGGAGGAACTGCCTGAGACTACTCGCAATTACGTACAACGTGTATCTGAGCTGACAGGTATTCCAATTGCAATCTTCTCTGTTGGTCGTAACCGTGACCAAACGAACCAGGTGCTTCCGATTTACCTGTAAGACAGCAGAATTGTTTTCATCTGTTAAGGCGTTATGTCTATTCAATTGTATAGCTATTCCTGCACGTTCAAGGAGAGAGAGGCTGTTAAAAGCCACCCTCTCCTTTTTTTATGTAAAAAGCGTTCCTCTGATTTCCGTCCCCTTTACAAAATCTTATCGCCCATGTCGATTTGTGATAACAAACCCTCTCTATAATCCAGATAGAAAGAGATTCGGACGTCTAGACGTCTTGAGAGGGATGAATTATGAACTGGTATCTTCGCTCACTTGGCACACGCAAAATTATGGAGTTCATCGTGCTCGTTATTTTCGTCATTTTTTTCCTGGGGCCTCTGACTAACCTGTTGCTGCTGGCGGTTTCGGGAAAATGGCAGTATCCTGCACCGTTGCCACAGAGCTTGTCACTGGAATGGTGGAAGTTTGTATTAACCCAGGATGATGTGCTTAGCTCTATATCTCTATCCTTCCTGATCGCCATTACCGTTACAGTCTGCTCGATTATCGTATGTGTTCCCGCTGCCTACGCCTTCGCGCGGATTTCATTTCCGCTGAGTAAGTGGTTTTTGTTTTCATTTTTACTCACGCATGCTTTTCCGAAAATGGGGCTGTACGTGTCCATCGCGGTGTTGTTCTACAAGTTCGGACTGATGAACACCTTTACGGGCATTGTATTGATCCACATGGTGAACACCCTGATGTACATGACCTGGATTCCTTCCTCTGCGTTCCGCAGCGTCCATCGTGCTCAAGAGGAATCTGCCCGGGATGCCGGGGCGGGACCGCTACGGGTTTTCTGGAAAATTACGTTCCCCATGGCGCTGCCCGGCATTGTGGTCGCTTCCATCTTTACATTTCTCGCTTCATTAGATGAGGCGCAGGGAACGCTGCTCGTCGGGACACCGGACTATAAAACGATGCCTGTCATCATGTATTCCATTATTGCGGATTATCCGAGCACAACCGGTGCAGTATTCTCCGTCATTTTGACCTTGCCCACGGTGATCTTACTGCTTGCAGCAAGGCGTTTCGTAAGTGCGGATGTGCTGGCTGGGGGATTCCAGGTGAAATAACGCAATTGGTAAAAAGGAGCCAAAGCTAATGTCCATTCAATTATCCATTCGTGAGTTAACCAAACGCTTTAAGACGGGGGACGGAGTCAAGGGCATTTCACTTGACGTAATGAAAGGGGAACTTGTAACGCTACTCGGTCCTTCCGGCTGTGGTAAAACAACCGTGCTTCGCTCCATTGGCGGCTTTTTGGACCCGGACAGTGGCGACATTCAGATTCAGGGTAAAAGCGTGCTCAAGCTGCCACCCGAAAAGCGCCCGACCGCTATGGTGTTCCAAAGCTATAATTTGTGGCCGCATATGACGGTGTATGACAACCTTGCTTTCGGGTTGAAGATTCGCAAGGTGAAAAAGGCGGAAATCGACCGTCAGGTAAAGGAAGCACTGGCGCTGGTTCGGCTGGAGACAGCAGAGCGTAAAACGCCGGGGCAGCTCTCGGGCGGTCAGCAGCAGCGGGTAGCACTTGCTCGGGCTCTGCTGCTAAAGCCGGATGTATTGCTGCTGGACGAGCCCTTTTCCGCGCTCGATGCGAAGCTGCGCATGGAGATGAGGGAGGAGCTGCGCGACATCCAGACCCAGACGGGGATGACAATGGTGTTCGTCACTCACGATCAGGAGGAGGCGCTGTCCATTTCCGACCGGATTGTCGTTATGAATGCGGGTCGGATTGAGCAGCTCTCTTCGCCGCAGGAGATTTATGACAAGCCACAATCGCTTTTTGTAGCAGGCTTTATTGGCCGGATCAATTTATTAAAGGGGGTGAGCACAGGTCGCAGTGTCTCCGTGAGCGGAATACCGTTTGCACAGGAGCATGAATACACAGGTGAATCCATGGTCGGTGTAAGGCCAGAGGATATTGTTCTGACGACGGAAGAAAACGGCTCTCTGGCTGGAACGATCAGACAAGTGATGATTCTCGGGCATTATGCGGAGGTTTCGCTGGATAGCGGTACCGATCATCTGAAAATGTTTGTGCCGCGTGAACGGGCGGCCGAGCTGCGCAGTGGAGAGCAAATCAGATTCAGCTTCAGTAAAATTGTTACTTTTCCAGCAGCACAGTGAAGATTCACGATCAACCTCTACATCGCATCATTGTCCATCATGAACGCATCATCTGGTGATGCTGCGAACTTGTGCAACTATCTAAAGGAGGCAACAACGTGTTTGGGAAAAAGAAGATGGGTCTGATTTTGTCCGGGGTGCTTAGCTTATCGTTGTTGGCTGGATGTGGAAACGGTGGTAATGCCGCTACGGCTACAGGGGAAGCCAAGGATACGAAAGCGGGAGCAGCTACGGGAACGACGGAAATCTCCTTATACACTGGCGGTTCTTTGAACGTCAAAGAACTGTGGGAAACGTTAATCAAGGACTTTGAAGCTAAAAATGATCACGTTAAGGTCAAACTGGTGTATTTGCCAGCGGGAACCGGGGGCGCATCTACGCTGGATCGTCTGATCGCAGCCAAGAAAAGCGGTCAAACCGATACAGATATCGACCTGTACGAAGGCAGTCTGGATGACATCACCAAAGGGGTAGGCGAAAAGCTGTGGGAAACAGCCGATACTGCCAAGGTTCCCAATTTGAAGAATGTCGATGAAACGTATCTCAAGCAAGTAAACAATCAGGCCATTCCATACCGTGCCTCTTCGGTTGTCCTTGCCTACAACAGCGCAAAAGTGGCGACACCTCCGAAAACAGCCGACGAGCTGTATACGTGGATTCGTCAGCACCCGGGAAAATTTGCTTATAACGACCCGTCCACGGGTGGATCGGGTAGCTCGTTTGTGAACACGGTTATCTATAATTTCCTTCCTCCAGAGGCGATGAACAGTGATGATCCGGCAAATATGAAGAAATGGGATCAAGGCTTCTCGTTGCTCAAAGACCTGGGCCCTTCGATGTACCAAAAGGGAGTCTATCCGAAAAAGAACCAAGGTACGCTTGATATTTTGGCAAGTGGAGAGGTGGACATGGTTCCGGCTTGGTCCGATATGGCGCTCGAACAACTGGCTAAAGGTCTGCTTCCAGACACGGTGAAGCTGACACAGATTGACCCTGCTTTTACAGGCGGTCCCTCTTACCTGATGGTTCCTTCGCTTTCCTCCAAAAAAGAAGCAACACAAGAATTCCTGAACTACGTGCTGACGCCAGAAGCGCAAACGGTTGTTATCAACAAAATGTACGGTTATCCAGGGATTAAGTGGAATCTGATGCCAAGTGAACTGCAAGAAAAATTCAACAGTGTATCTTCTGGATACCGCAGCTTCAACAGTGGCGAGCTTCAGCAGGAAATCTACAAACGCTGGCAAAGTGAAGTAGCGGGCGGTTGATCATGAGTTCATCGTCCAAAAGGGGGATGCTGGGGCTTGCCCTGGTCATCCCGTCTTTTCTCATTTTGCTGGTCGTCGTCATTATTCCGATTCTCTATGCCGTAAAGGAAAGCCTGATAGATCAGCATGGAACAGGCTACGGGCTGGCGAACTATATCCGCCTGTTCACGGAGCCTGCGATGCGAAAAAATATTATATATACAATCAATGTCACGCTGGTTTCGACGGCCCTTACCTTAGTCATCAGCTACGCCTTGGCGATTTATCTGCGATTTGGAAAAGGTTTTGTCGTCAAATGGATCGGCCGATTGTATTTTGTCCCGATGTTCGTTCCCGGCGTAATTGCAACCTATGCGATCATTACGATGTACGGCAATCATGGCTGGGCTGCACGCCTTTTGTTGCCGCTGGGTATTGAAACCATTCCGAGGATTATTTACGACTACAAAGGACTGGTGCTGGCTAATCTGTGGTTTAACATTCCGTTCGCCACGATGCTCCTAAGCTCCGCCTTGGCCAGCATTCCAAACGCTGTTGTAGAGAGTGCCAGAGACGCGGGAGCCAGCACGCTGCAACTGTTTGGGCGCTTTATTTTACCCCTTTCCTACAAAACGATGTGGGTTGCGGTGACCTTCATCTTTATGGGGATTATGGGCAGCTTCACGGCTCCGTTCCTGATCGGCGCCAATTCGCCGCAGGTGCTGGGTGTCGCGATGCAGCAGGTATTTTCCAGCTATCAGGAGACGCATACAGCCAGCGCAATGGCAGTGTTTATGTTTTTGCTGTGTTCTTTTATGGGCTACTTTTATATTCGGACCATGGTGAAGGATGCGGATGCGAGCTAGACGGCCGCTATACACTAAGGAGGTTACAGGGATGAACAGCCAAGCAGAGGTGCAGATTACCGGGTTTAGTGGGCGAGTGTGGGAAAAGGATCTGCTGGATTGCGGGTATCGGATTGCCTTACACAAAGCGGAGGTTGAACTCAGTCCGGGGAATGGATTCCGGTTCACGTTTTCCATGCCGGAAGACGGATTCGCAGAGCTTGATCTGCTCGCCAGATCGGACAGTGATTGGGCTGCTACAGATCGGGAATCCGCTTTCGTGCGCCTCTACCTGAACGAAGCCTATAATCAGGATGTTATTTTGTATTATGGCAGCAGTCAGGGAGTGTACACACGTTTGTTGGGGTATCTAAAAGAAGGCGATTATGAGGTGTACGCCGAATTTCGCGAGCTGGAATCGGCTCCGCTTGTATCCAGAGCGTGGATCGACGGGGTTGAACTGCGCTGTGTGGCCGATTCGTCTCCAAGGTCGCTGATTTATCGTCACACCCCACTTTTATACGGTCGCAATCTGGCACATCCCTATGAGAACCGCTTTACGGATACACCGCTTGTTCTGTTCTACTCCGTGGAAGAGAATGAGGGGAAAACGGTCATTGAATACCAGATGATGTACAGCCATGAGGATGAAGGAACGCCCGCACCGCTGCTCATGAGCAAATGGGGGAGAACCACCGATATCGAATGGATGTACCGCGTCGAGCTGGATGCCAGGGGCAATGTTCTGGATGCTGTTTTCCAGGGGGCACATCATATTACGACTGCGTTTAATGGCAACTATGATCTGGGCGGGCATCCTGTTCTCCAATCCGCAACAACCAATGGAAACTTTAAAGATAACATTTCATCGGACTATCGTTTTATGCTGTCGCCTGCTTTCCAGTGGAAGCCAGAGGAAGAGCCGCGTGAAGCGGTCATGAGCCGTTTTCCCTTTGCTTATCAGGTAACTCAATGGGAGATGGAGCGTCAGCAGGAGCTGGAAATGCCGTCAAATGCGTCTTCCATTATGCTTGCCCACCAGCGCAGCTATGTATTTATCCAGACTTCAAAACGCCCCTTAAAGGATTCCAGCAGTGAATCGTCTCCAGCGTCCAAGCCGGGCTTTAACCGACGCGAGGAAGATGCCTGTGTGGATATCGAGCTTCGCCTTCACGGCTCGGAGCAGTGGTATTCATCGTGCTATCATGATCTGCGACTGGGTGATTTCAGGGCTGCTTATGAGGGTGCAGAGTCGCATTTTTCTACAACGGTCAAGTTATCTGGAGAGGCTGTGCTTGAGGATATAGCCGAAATTAGAGCCGTATTGCTGGAGGGCGGTGCGGACAGCATGGAAGTGGCTGGACTGTATGCTTTTACGCTAAACGAGGAAAACCTGCCGCAGTTTCCTGGTATTCGTACGGACCGGGTGATTGAGCTAACGCGGCTTCAACCAGCGGGTATTTTATGGGCAGCAGGCAAAGACGGGGCGGGTGCTGGCGACCATACTGTAAATCGTACTGTGAACCATGCTGTGGATGACCCGACAAGTCAGGATGGAGAGTCATGAGCAGACTACTGTATGTGGAAGGAACGGTCGATAGAACCTGCACCCAGAGCCATATTACGTACTCTTTTCACATCCCACAGCCTACTGACACGATCCGCATTCACTTCTCTTACACCCCAAGTTATTGGAGGATCAAGAGCAAGCGCGAGAAATTATTGAGGAAAGCATGAGCAAATACGGATACGACGAGCCGGGGAATTCATCCGATCTGTGGAAGAAGTATATACCGCTGCAAAATTTATTGACGTTGTCTGTCGATGACCCTCTCCGTCACCGGGGAAATGCACACCGTCCCGAGATGCAGCAGGAGCATTGGCTCGGTTCGTCTGCGGCTTCGCCGGGATTCCTTGCAGGAGATAATCCGGCGGGCATGTGGCGGATCACCGTCAGTTTGCATGCCGTTGTGACCGAGACGCTTGTTTACCAAATTCACGTATTGGGGGAGGGAGCCATATATGCTTAAATGGATTCCGTCTGAGCTTCACACCCATACGCTTCACAGTGACGGAAAGCAAACGCTGGAGGAGCTTGCCCAAAGCGCAGCGGACCTCGGGCTTGAATGCATCGCTATGACGGATCACAACACCCAGTCGGCACTTGTGGATCAGGAACGGGTCCAGCAGCAGTTCGGTGTCCCGATCATTTCAGGGATGGAGTGGACGACCTTTTACGGACATATGCTGACGCTGGGAGTAGACCGCTTTATTGACTGGCGTGTGTTGGGACCGGATGACATTCATGAGGGAATCCGGCAGGTGCATGAGCAGGGAGGCATTGCAGGGCTTGCTCATCCATTCAGGATCGGAAGTCCGATCTGTACGGGGTGCTTTTGGGAATACACCATTCAGGACTGGCATGAGGTCGATTATATTGAGGTCTGGTCAACGCTTATGCCGTCTATTAAGCGGGATAGCCAGCGGGCGTTTGCCATGTGGACGGATTTATTGAATCAGGGGTATCGCATCACGGCGGTAAGCGGTCGGGACTGGCATGTATCCAAACCGGATGATGCGCTTCCGGCTGTCACGTATCTGGGTATTCATGGTGAAGCAGAAGAGCAGGAGAGCTTAGTTAACCGGGCAGTTGAGGCGATCCGCCTCGGTTCGGTGTCGGTTACGATGGGACCGTTACTGACAATGTCGGCACAAATTAATGACAGCGATAAGCGGTATGGTATCGGCGAATGTGTAGAGCTGGCTGTGGAGGATTCACTGTCCGTGACGGTTCAATTGGATGTGGAAACGAGAGCAGCCCATTACAACCTTGAGCCTCAGAACCTTCGCCTTCTGCTGACAAGCGGCCAGGGGGTATGCTCCGAAACTTATATCCCTGCTCAATCAGGTGAATATACGCTATCATTACAAGATCCAACAGGAAAAGGCTGGGTGCGAGCCGAATTATATGGATATATGGAAGATTGCGTCACGATGATTGCCTTTACAAATCCGATGTATATCACTTGAACTCAGGTCACTATAATAGAAAGGCTGGGCTTTGGACGGTGTCAACAAAACAAGAGAACATTAAGCAGCTTATAGAGGAATATATAGAGGTCAACCAAATTGAGCCGGGCGAGAGGCTGCCTTCGGAAGCTGCACTTTCCCGATTGTTCTGCGTCTCGCGTGCGACGCTACGGGGAGCCGTCCGCCAGTTGGAAACGGAAGGCAAGCTGTTGGTGAAGCACGGGAGTGGTACGTTCGCTACTTGCCCGCTGCCGAGCATTCCAAGCTCGCTGGACCGCCTGTACAGCATCGGGGACATGATTCGTTCGGCAGGGTTGCGGGAAGATGAGCAGTTGGAATCTATCCAGAGGATGACGATTTGTCCCCCCGATATTGCCGAACGAATGAGGTTTTCCGAGAATGAGCCCATGATTGTTCTGGAGCGGACTCGCACAGCCGATGGAGAAGCGGTAGCCCATTCTATCAATTGGATGCCGGAGACATTGGCAGGTTCGATTTTGGAGGGTGGGTCTTTTTCGGGTTCGCTTTTTCAAAGCCTGGAACTTAAAGCCGGGGTACGAATCGTTGGCGCGTATTCGGAGCTTACCGTCCCGAGTCATGACGATGCCCATATGACGCGTCTGTTGAAGCATCCGCAGGCCACGGTGTTACTGCTCAAGCAGCTTCATTACGATGAGCTGAACAGACAGGTGTTGTATTCACTGGATTATGTCCGCAGCGATATTTTCCATTTCTGGGTGCGTCGTACACGCTGATTCATGGAAGCATCACATCTACTATCCAATCGTGCTAGTTTTACATATTCCAAGGGTTAAAAATCGTCATATCTCGTCAATACTGATCTATATGCACTTCATGATGATACACATGGCAGGATGCGTATAAGGAGGTAACGAGATATGAGGTGGCTTGGATGGCTGCTTAAAAAGGAATGACGGTGGTGCTGGTCAGCGCTTTAACGCTGGCGGTAACAGGTGTGGTCGTGAATGCCTATGTCCAATCGCTGCTGCGGCAGTTTAACATCCAACTGGATCATCAGCCAGTATGGGGATTGGGCTGGCTGAATGGAAGCTCTGGTACTGATAAAAGTACAGATACGGGAAAAAACAAAGCTACGGGCGGCGGTTCGGAAAGTGTAAAACCGCCTGATGATGCTTTACCTGTCATGGGACAGGGCTTGGAAGCGAACGGGAGCGGCACGGGAGGCATGGGTACCAGTGGGGCAACGAATGGGAAAACCCCGCAGGAGGGCGGTTCTTCGTCGGCTGGTGCATCTGGCAACGCGTCACAGGAACGAGCAGAAGGTACAACTGCACCTGAAACGAGTATTGAAGGTCATGACCTGGTCATTACGCCTGATAGTTTGACGGAAAAGAAGAATAGCTTACCCGCAGAGCAGAAGCAGGAAATTTTCGCGATTCTGATGAATAAGCTACCGCCGGAGGAAATGCAGAAAATATCAGCCGCGATGGAAGGCGGTCTGACCGAGCAAGAGCTTCAGGATATTCAGCAGGTGCTTGCCAAATATTTGACCAAAGAGGAATACAACAAGCTGATGGGTATGCTTAAATAGACATGCTCACAATAGAACTGTGGAATCCGCGCCGGGCGCGGATTTTTTGCGTGTCAGGAAGGATCTGGAGTGTAGTTGAATTCTTTGTAAAAGCTATGTTAAAGTAAACAGTGTCGCGTAAAGGTTAAAATTTTGAAACCTTTTACGCAACTATGCAATGATAGATAGCGACTAATATCATAGATGCTTGTGAATACAGGCTGGATTCATAGGGTGAAAGACCAATAACGAACGCATTTATATAGAGACAAGATATGCTGAAAAGGAGAGAATCATGGAGGTTTTGAAGGAGAAGCATTCACCAGACAGCATGAATGAAGATTCGAGCATGGAAGACAAGCCTGCTGGGAAAGCGGGAAAAATAGCAAAGTGGTGGAGCGGACAGAGAAAATGGTTGAGCTGGACCGCAGGCGGTGTAGTGATTGCAGGCAGTCTTATTTTTGCGGGTAATCAATATGTCGGGGCCAATACGGTCCCTTATTATAAAGTGTATGTACAGGGTGTCGAGGTCGGAAGCATCCTCAATGAGCAACAGCTAAAGCAATTGTATGCAACGAAGAGCAAGCAATATAAGGACAAGTATCCCGGTGTGGACATGGTGCTCAATACGAGCGCGGTAACGACAGGCATTGAAAAGGCGTACAAAGTGGATATCGACAGCGGAGCAACACTGAAGAAGCTGGACGGTATGCTGACTGCGTATGCCAAAGGAGTAGAAGTAAAGGTCAATGGCCAGACGGTCGGTATTGTAAAGGATAAAGCGACTGCGCAGGCGGCTTTGAAGCAAGTGCAGAAGAAATACACACCTGCGGGTGAAGGCACGGCTACAGGCATCAAGGGACTGGTTCGCAAAACATCCGTGGGCAGCAGTCATGCAAGTACCAGTAGCAAAACCCCTAAAGCGTGGCTGGAGTCTGCTAGTATTCGTGAGAAAATTGCATACGAGCCTGTAAAAGCAGACCCGAACAAGGTGCTGACTGAGGCAGAAGCGGTTACAGCGCTGACCGAAGCGCGTGAGGCACCCGTAACGTACACAGTACAGGAAGGCGATTCCTTGTCGTCGATTGCGAATAAATTTAATATGACCGCTTGGGAGATTAAGCAGAACAATCCCGGCTCGCGTGAGCGGTATCTGCAAATCGGGGATGAACTGAAGCTCACGGCTCCAAAGGCTCCGGTTACGGTCCGGACGGTGGAGAAAGTCGTCGAGCAGATTGCCATTGAGCCTGAGATTGAGGTTCGCCAAAGTGATGAACTGAAAGCAGGAGTTACCAAGGTTGTCAGACCGGGACAAGCAGGGTTGAAGGAAATGGATTACCGTCTGACCAAGGAGAACGGCGAGGTCGTGCAAGAGGAATGGCTCGGTCAAAAGGTATTGCAGCCGTCTGTTACCGAGGTGGTTCTGAAAGGAACGAAGGTCGTAGGTGAAGGCTCGGGACAGTTCGCTTGGCCGGTGTCCGGCGCAACGATGTCGAGCAGCTTTGGTGCACGCTGGGGACGTATGCATGAGGGTGTCGATTTGGTTGGCAGTCCTGACATTCACGCATCGGATGAAGGTGTAGTTACATTTGCAGGTCAGCAGAATGGCTACGGCAATGTCATTATGATCGACCATCGTAACGGCTACCAGACGGTGTACGGGCATTTGAGCAGCATTGGCGTTCAAGTAGGACAGGTGGTTCAGCAAGGCGAGTCGATCGGAGTTATGGGTAACACGGGACGCTCGACAGGAACACATCTGCATTTTGAAATTCGTAAAGAGAATACGCCACGCAATCCAATGACGTATTTAAGATAGATGGATCGTTTATAACGATGAGTTATTGATGATTCATGAGGTTACGGGGGAAGGCCATGTTTTTCTGCATGCTTAACAGTAGTGCAGGCATGGCTTTTTTCGTGTAAGAAAAAGGGGCTGGACAAGTGATGGAATGCCGTGCGGGTATGGTAGAATAGAATAAGCAGCTTATGGACACTGACAAACGAAAGTTAATATATAACATGATCCGTGAGAAGAGGTGAGCGCTGTATGCAGGGAACGATTCTGGTGGTGGATGATGAACAGCCTATCGCTGATATTTTGAAATTTAATTTGGAAAAAGAGGGCTATCAGGTGATTTGCGCCTTCGATGGAATCAGCGCGGTGGATATCGCGGTCAAGCAGCAGCCTGACCTGATTCTGCTCGACCTGATGCTGCCGGGGATGGACGGCATGGACGTGTGCCGCGAGGTGCGCGGGCATCAGCTACAGACGCCGATTATTATGCTGACTGCCAAAGACGGCGAAATCGACAAGGTGTTGGGGCTGGAACTGGGCGCAGATGATTATGTGACGAAGCCGTTCAGCACACGGGAATTGCTGGCGCGGGTGAAGGCACAGATGCGCAGACAGCAACGCGGCGGGGGAGGCACGTCGGAAAGCCGCTCGCAGGAAGAGAAGCAGGGGCTGCGGGTGGCGGACCTCTTTTTTGATACGGATATGTATACAGCTTACAAAAACGGTACACCGCTCGATCTGACGCACCGGGAGTATGAGCTTCTGTATTATATGGCGAAAAATGCCGGGAAGGTCATGACGCGGGAGCATTTGCTCCAGGCGGTGTGGGGCTTCGAATACTATGGGGATGTGCGGACGGTGGATGTGACGATCCGGCGGCTGCGCGAGAAGATTGAGGAAAACCCGAGCAAGCCGGAGACGATCCTGACGCGCCGTGGACTCGGATACATTATTAGCGGGGGCAAAGGTGGCCTGCGGGCATGAGATGGCTGTCTTTCTTTCGTACTATTCATGCGAAGCTGATCATTATTTATGTGCTGTTGATTTTGGTGGCGATGCAGCTGATCGGGGTTTATTTTGTCAGCTCGATGAAGAACTCTCTGACGAGTAACTTTACACAGGACTTGCAGGCACGGGCGGAAATGCTGTCCGTGCTGGCAGAACAAGATCTGAGCGGCAGTGACGGTAAAATGGAGGAAGACAGCGTAGAAAGTTTGCGTGCACGCGTGAATAATCTGTTTGATTTCAGCGGCGCAGAAATTCAGGTGCTGGATGCCAGCGGTAAGGTGCTGATTACGTCCCAAGGCTCACACGCCGATTATGTCGGACGCAAGAATACGCAGACGGTGGTCAGCCGCGCACTCCAGGGTATCCGTGACAACGAGGAATACATGGTGGACGAGGATAATGTCCGCAAGAAGGTCGTTGCCAAGCCCGTCATCAGCCAAGGCAAGATTGTCGGCGCAGTGTATATCGCTGCCTCCATGAGCGAGCTGTACGATACGATGAAACGCATTAACAATGTGTTTCTATCAGGCATGCTCATTGCATTGGCGTTGACGGCTGTGCTGGGCGTGGTGCTGGCGCATACGATTACACACCCGATCAAGGTGATGACGCGTCATGCGACAGAGGTTGCCGAGGGCAAATTCGACCAGCAGATGCCTGTGTTTGGCGACGATGAGATCGGCAGGCTCAGCGTGGCCTTTAACTATATGACAGGCCGCTTGCGCGAGGCGTTGTCGCAAAATGAAGAGGAGAAAGAAAAGCTCTCCTCCATCTTGACCAACATGAGCGACGGTGTGGTCGCTACAGATGACAATGGCCGGGTTATTCTGGTCAACCGCCGAGCCAGCGCGATGCTGGGCGTGAACGAGAACGAAATGACCGGCAGACATATCGCGGTGCTGCTCGGTATCGACCCGGAGGAAACCGAGGCCCTGTACAGCGGTTCTTCGGCTTCCACGCTGTTACAACTGGAGCCCGCGGGTCAGGACGAGCCGATCGTTATCCGCGTGACGTTCACGCCGATTCATCGGCGTGAATTCGGCATCACGGGAACGATTGCGGTGCTTCAGGACGTGACGGAGCAGGAGGAAATGGAGACAACACGGCGGGAGTTCGTAGCGAATGTATCGCATGAGCTGCGCACCCCGTTGACGACGATCCGCAGCTATGCCGAAGCGCTGGATGACGGGGCAATGGGTGAACCGCAGCTCGCGGAGCGTTTCGTAGGCGTGATCCGCAACGAGACGGAGCGTATGATCCGGTTAGTTACGGATTTGCTGCATCTGTCGCGGCTGGATTCCAATGAGGCGCCTTTGCGGATGCAGCCTGCGGATGTGATGGAGATGCTGGACGAAGTCGCGGATCGATTTTCTTTTCAAATGAAGCAAAAGAATATCCGGTCTGGAATGTTCGTGGAGCAGGGGATCGGCAAGGTCGTGATTGACCGGGATCAAATTGAGCAGGTGTTGGACAATCTGATGTCCAATGCTTTGAAATATACGCCGGAGGGCGGAAATATTCGAATTGAAGCTCGCCGTAATAGTGAGGAAATGCTGGCTATTTCGGTTCAGGATACCGGAATCGGGATTCCGAAAAAGGATTTGGACCGGATTTTTGAACGGTTTTACCGTGTGGACAAGGCCAGATCGCGCAATATGGGTGGCACAGGCTTGGGGCTATCGATTGCCCGGGAAATTGTAAAGGCGCATGGGGGCCAGATTTTTCTGGAGTCAGAATACGGTCAGGGAACCTGTACGACCTTTACGCTACCCATGTCGGGTGAAGGGAGGGAAGCACAGTGAAGGAACGTTTGAAGTCATGGGCGCTTATTTTGCTGGTTGCTTCCAGCCTCGTACAGAGTTATTTTCTGATTTATCGCCTTCCGGGCAGTGATTCTGTACTTACCTCAGAGACAAACTATGTTAAAACCGAGAGCATGGGACAGGAGAAAAGGATTGAAAATCTCGTGTTTCCCGATAAAATGCTGATTCACCAAGGGCAAAATAAGCACACCGTTTTTTATCCGGGAGTTGCTTTCTATGATTTGATTTTTAAACGGCTGGAAAGCCGGAGCTTTAACAGCTTTCAACGTCGGAGTATCCAGTCGGCGGATTGGGCGCGGATTCGCAGCGAGAATGAGGGCATGGAATTGACCTTTTCGGGGGGCGTTCCTGTTTCACTGCTGGAGAGGGTCATGCGTCTGACGCCGGATTCTGTATTTCAGGGAGAGACGATTAACCGTATCTGGATCTATATAGATGAGAAAAATGCCAAGCCGCACGCTCTCTTTTTCAGTGCCAGAGGTGATGTGGTGTATGAGGCGAATCAGTTCGATATGACGGTGGAGGATATCCGGCAGCATGTGAATTTCGGTGAAAATGCCCCGTTGTACGAGCTGGTGGATAATCAGTATTACATTCCCGCAGATAACCTGGAGACGGTGCAGCCCGTGGTATATGCCGGGTTGTTCACGACAGAGCAGATGCAACGGAATTTATTTTTCGATCCGGGGATTACGCGTAATATTCAGGAGAAGGATGGTTCCCAAATTTATACAGACAGCAAGCGCAGTCTGCAAATCAAGCAGGATCAGCGATGGATGAGCTATACCGATCCCAGCGCCCCAGGAGCGAGCGGAAGCAGCCCGATTAGGGATGTGTTGGCCGCGGTTGATTTTGTAAATCAACATGGCGGCTGGGATGCTTCTTATCAACTGAAAATCAGAAGCAGCGATGAAAATCGTACAAGCGTGCTGTTTCAGCAGTATTACGGGGCTTATCCGGTGCTGGATACGCCATCCTTCCGGTTTGGCACGATTTTGTTGGAAATCCAGCAGGAAACGGCATCCGTCTATGATCGTTCGCTGTTGTATCTAAAGGGCGGCGAACAATCCTCGAAAAAGATTATGCTTCCAGGCGGCGAAACTTTGAAGAAGCAGTTGGAAGCTGTAGCCAAAGGGAAAACGATTAGAAATCTGACCCCTGTATATCAGCCGGAGCTGACAAATGATGGGTTAAAGCTCGTTCCCGAGTGGCGGGTTACGTTGGGCGATGGTTCAGTGGCAGAGATTCACGCTGTGGCCGTAACAGCGACAACGTCGAGTACACCGCAAACACAGCAATCTCAGGAGTCAAAGAAGTGACCATATAGGCTTATGGCAGAAAGGGGGAACGGGAATGGATTGGAGCCGCGCGAAAAACGTACTGATCTGTACATTTTTGCTGCTCAATGTAGTGCTGGGGCGCCAGTTGTGGAATGATGCGCAGGAAACGGCAGGGCCGAATCTGGATTTTACTTCATTGGATGAAAATACGCAGCGTTTAATGGAAGAAAAGAGCATTCAGGTGCTGGCTCCGATTCCCGGGGATACCCCGCAGCTGCCCAAGCTTTCCTACACGTATGTTCATAGTGGGAAAAAGGATGATCGCGTGCAGCTGGTAAAGCCGGTAGACAGCAAGCTTGTATTCACTCACGATTCGCTGGTTGAGGCATTACAGCCGCAAATCAAGGATATCGACAACTACCAGTATGATCCACTGGATGTACAGGAGGAGCCGGCATCCGGACAGACGGACGCTTTTGTGCTGCATCCGTTGGTACAGGATAAATGGCCGCTGTTTAATGTGAAGCTGGCCCTGTTTTACAGTAATCAGAAAATTACCGGATATCGCAAAATTCAGGTCGATCTCCAGCCCTCGGATGAAGCGAAGAAAATGCTGCCTGCATCCAAGGCGCTGGCACGGTTGATTGACAGTTATTTGCCGCGTGATGCGATTGTGAAGGATATACGGCTTGGTTATTACGGACAAACCTTTAACTCGGATAGCCAGGTAGCTGCGCCTGTATGGCGGTTTATGCTGGATAACGGGCAAGGCGTGTATTACGTGCAGATGAATGGAGATGTCATAAGTCCAAAGACAGAACAAACAGAAGGGTCTTGAACAAATATGGGGATTTCATTTACCGTGCTGTCGAGCGGTTCGACCGGCAACGCCACCGTTGTCCGGAACGAAGACACGACATTACTCATCGACGCAGGTCTCAGCGCGAAGCGTATTGATGAATTGCTAAAAGAACGCGATCTGAGCGGAGAAGAGTTGGATGGTATTTTGGTCACACATGAGCATTCCGATCATGTTAAAGGACTAGGCGCCATGGCGCGTAAATATAATTTACCTGTGTATGCGAATGAGAAGACGTGGTTTGCCATCAGTAATGCCGTTGGTCAGATTGCGGACGATAACCGCAGAATATTGGAGACAGGCGGAACACGGGAATTTGAATCGTTGCGCGTAGAGTCTTTTGGCATATCCCATGATGCGGCTGAGCCGGTAGGCTATAGCTTTTACGATGGGGCAGAAAAGCTCAGTGTAGCCACTGATCTCGGCTATGTCAGCGACAAGGTGAAGCAGGCCATTTCAGACGCAGATGTATTGGTATTGGAGTCTAATCATGATGTGGAAATGCTGCGCATGGGGCGTTATCCATGGAACATCAAGCGCCGTATTCTCAGCGATATCGGTCACTTATCCAATGAAATGGCGGGCGCGATCCTTAGCGAGCTGCTGACAGGGCGGACGAAGCGAACGTATTTGGCGCATTTGAGCCGCGACCACAATATGATGGAGCTGGCAAAGCTGACGGTGCGCGGGGCGATGGAAGACCGCGGCTGCTTTTACAAGGACAGTGAGTTCCGATTGTGTGATACGTATTATGACCGTCCTACACCGTGGGATAAGGTGAGTGAGTCATAAAACTATCCAGCTCAGCGGCTTTGCGTTCTACCTCTTCGCGGGTCACAATGCCTTTGTCTACCAGTAGCTCAATGAGTGTACTTAACGCCAGAGTGTTGCGGTAATGCTCGTCTTTCAGATCCGCAAGCTTGGCAGCTATACGAACTTCATCCATAGCTGAGCGATGTTGATTCATCATACATTCCTCCTGTTAAAATATTTAGAAAATGGCGTGTGATCAGCTTGGTTCTGCCTGTGGTTTTGCTGGGTGCTGTGATACAATAAAGCTAACAACTGAAAGCTTTCTGAAAGAAAGCTCATATCGGAAGCATAAGCTGTTACAAGCGAACGGGAACAGGCCAGAACGTCTCTATGAGACGATCATTTTGTAATAGAATAGAAGACTTGTTACTATTGTAGTCAATTGATTTGGAAATCATTCCTCCTTTTTCCTCTATTCGGAGTGAATTGCGGCGTGTATGCTGGTTAATGAGATCAGGATGCTTAGGGAGGCCCCATTTGTGGTGATTAATAAGTAGGCTGAAATGAGCGGTTGTTTCGGTCATGGGGGATATTCAATCCATTTTGGCGTTCAAACGGAGCGAGTCTCTGTAGCATAGGTTGGCGCAAGCCCGAATAGCCCTAATTTTTTAGTGAGTGTCGGTGCATGACAACGAAGGGGAGAGGATTAGCATGGGCTTGTTTGATGACGATTTTTATTCAACGAGGGTATCCACGCGTGCGGCCAAAAAAAGGCATTCAAGGCACGTCGTGGAGGACAGGGACGATGGCCGCACAGGAACCGGGACGTGAGTCCGGTGCAGGCCGCTGTCATTAGCGGTGCAGTTAGTGCGGTGGTTGCGGTGCTACTGTTCAGCTTTATTACAGGTCTGCCCTCCACGACAGCGGTAACCGGAGCAAGTCATTATCCCATGCGCCAAGCGGCGGGTGATCCGTATGACCGAATTGTGCAGGCGGCAGCCAAGGTGCGTCCGGCCGTCGTCAGCATCGTGAACCTGAAAGGGGAAGACGGTCATAGCACGGAGCCGTCGGCACTTGGATCGGGTGTTATTTTCCGGATAACTTCCGGCAAAGCCTTCATTATGACTAACAATCATGTGATTGAAGGCTCGGATGATCTGGAGATTGTAACTGTGGATGGTGTCAAAAAAGAGGCGAAGCTGATCGGCAAGGATCGCATTAGCGATATCGCAGTGCTGGCGGTAGACGATAAGGGCATTAGCACAATAGCAGATATCGGTGATTCCAGTAAGCTTCGTCTGGGCGAGACCGTGATTGCCATTGGTAATCCGCTTGGCTTGGGCGATACGCTCACCTCCGGCATTGTGAGCTATACGAATCGGATTATTCCCATTTCCATTAATCAGGATGGCGTATATGACTGGGAACAGCATGTCATCCAGACCGATGCAGCGATTAATGAAGGAAACAGCGGCGGTGCGCTGGTCGATTTGGACGGACGTGTGATAGGCATCAATACGATGAAAATTGCCGATACCGGTGTGGAAGGACTCGGCTTCGCCATTCCCGCCAATGAGGTCATGAAGACGGTGAATGAACTGGTTGAGGACGGCAAGATTACCCGTCCTTATCTGGGAGTATACACAGTTGACCTCAATAATGAGTATGCTCCGCTGGATGAAACACAGCGCAAGGAACTCAAGTTGCCTGACACCGTAAAGGACGGAGCGGTTGTTCTGGAGGCGCACGGCCCTGCCGAGGAGGCAGGCTTGAAGCTGAACGATGTTATTACCGCGTTCGATAGTGAACCGATTAACTCCACGCTTGATTTGCGCCGCTACTTGTACGATAACAAGAAGATTGGCGATGAGCTAAAAGTTACCTTTTACAGGGCAGGCAAGGAAGAATCCGTGACATTGAAGTTAACGGATAAGCCGGAAGGCTAAGGTTTAATTTATAGGCATAACTATAAAAAAAGGCGTTCTCCGGCTCATTTTCCGGGAACGCCTTTCAGTTTGTTGGTTGTGTTTTAGGTTAGGATGCCGTTCCCGTCACACGGGTTCCGCTCTTGGTGATTTTGTACGTCACCACATCCCCGCTCCAGAAATGAAATTTCAGCGTGACTTCGCCATCTTTGACACTGTTAAAAAATTCAGGCAGCAGCTTGATGCCATTCGTATCATACGCAGGGGCAAAGGTGTTGCCAAATTCCTTATACGGTGTCCAATCCTGCGGACCGGCATTGCCGCCATTGGTATAAACAGCTTCCATTGTGGCAAGCTGGCTGCCACGGAAGTCCGTTGGAATGGCAAAGGTTTGCGTAGTACCCTCGGTTGCGCTTAATTTTGGTGTATCATACACGACTACTTTAAAATTCCAGTCTGCCCCCTTATTAAACTTGGCGTTAATTACTGCATTCTCACCATATTTCCCGGAAGTGGTGAGACTGGTGAGCAAGCTGGCTTTTAAGGTTAATGTATCTCCGCTCAGTGTGTAGTCGGTGCCCTGTTTCAGTTGCTTGTTGTTGGCGCTTAGTGTGTTCAGTCGGTTGCCGTTCAGGTTTAAAGTGACTGTGGCATCCTGAACGGAAGTGCCTTTCTTCAAGTGAATGAGGTCACTGACTGCATTGGAGGAACGTCCTTTTAAGCTGGATTTCATGACATTAAAGAGTTCAGGATCGGACCACTTGTATGTTGTGCGGTTAAAATGCTGGCCATTATCCCAGAGGATGCCTGTTATTTTTTTCTCTTTCATATAATAAGTCAAAAACTCAAAGAATTTCAGCTTTTCGCCTTGTTCAATAACACCTGTATTTTTGTCGAAGCCGAGCAGGCCGTATTCACCGACGATGACAGGGATACCCTTGGCTACAAATGTGTTATAGGCGTTATCAAAGGTTTGAATAATATCGTTTTTGGTATCTTTCTCAAATGTAGTATATCCGGCAATATTCACACTAAAAGGCCAATAGCCATAATAGTGAACAGTCGCAATCAGGTTGGGATCGTTCAGCTTGGTTATCGTGTTGTACAGCTCGTTGATTTTGTTCTGGGCAGGTGAAGTATCCAAGCCGGGCAGAACAAGTGGACGGGTTGCATTATTACCGCCAGAGGCGCGGACGATTTTGTGGAAGGAAACATTCAGTTCTTGGAGCATCTGGTTCATTTTCGCTTCATCCGTCGTTCCTCCTTCGGAGAAACGGGGTTCGTTAATGCTCTCGAACGTCAGCTTGTTCGGCTGATCTTTAAAGCGATTGGCAATTTGTGCCCAAAGTGAGTTATAACGAGCCAGCACTTCATCATGCTTGGGCTCCATACTGCTTACCCATAACCACGAATCATGATGGACATTGAGCATGACGTACAGATTGGCATCCAGTGCCCAGCGGACGACTTCTTCTACACGGTTCATGTAGGCAGCGTCAACGGTATAATTCGGTGCAGCTCCGATGTGTTTATCCCAGGTGACGGGAATACGAATGCTTTTGTATCCTTGGGCAGCAATTTGCTTGATCAGTGCCTGAGTAATGCGTGGATTGCCCCAGGCAGTCTCATCTGCCCCGACAGCATCCAGAGAATTGCCCAGATTCCATCCGGGTTGCATGGCTTCGACATATGATTGCATATTGCTTACTGCGGTGGCTTGTGGTGCTTGTCCGTCAGATTCAGCAGCGGTGGCAACGGACGCGAACGTGGATAACAACAGAGTGATGGCAAGGGTCAGCGACAGCAATGAAACGGGTCTTCGTTTGAACATACAGGCAGGCCCCTTTACAAAGTTATTTTTGAAAGCGCTTTCGAATGAGATACTACCATACTATTCCATAATAGAATACCTATATAATTAGTGGGAAAATCATGTGTAAATTAGATATTTTATCATTGTAAACGTTATTATTGATAATAAGAGGGGATTCGCGTAGAATTTATTGCCCTACGAGGAAAGCAGATTAGCACGGTTTAGTCAGTACAGAAGGGAGAATGAACTGGATATGAACAAGTGGGATACCGAAGCCGTCGGCAGAGATGCTGGAGCGATATCCCGATTTCCACGAGGACCTGAACGTCAGCTATTTTCTCATTTTTAAAACCAAGCGTCAGGGATAGGAATCAAGCCCTTTTCTTTCCGCGTCAAGTGTGGTAGAACAAAAGAAGGCGTTTGTAACAGACACCAAACAACTGGAAGAGCTTCATACGGAAAGGGATGCAACTGGGATGTACGTGGTATGTAAAGAGCATGTGGAACTGGCAATTGATATGTTCGTCGATGAATACGAGGATGCACCGGATGTCGTCGATCTCAAGGAAACGAAATTTTCGGATTGGGACCCTCCAGTGAAGTGCAAGGAATGTGAGCAGAAAGCGGAATTTTTAGTCGTCTAAAAAACAAGCACGGGCGTTTCGGGTAGAAACGTCCTTTTTGTATACTAGGATTTTTGCAAAATCCTCATACATATAGCTATACTTATTCGCAACACGTGCTGAGACAGGAGTGAACGATGGATGGACCCTTTGCTGCATTCACTGTTTCGTCCGATTCAGGTCAATGGAAGTGATTCTTCCACAACCTATATCGAAAAAAGGCCGTCTGCTGCCCTGAGAGCTTATGTCGCTTGCTATTGGGAGTCCAGTCCGGTTACTGGAGAGGTTTTAGAGGGGAATCTGGGTGTTTCGTGTGGTAACGAAGCTACATTAAGCTTGTCAGGTGAAGAAGCGGTGGATCGGGTATTACCTGACGGCTGTACGGATATTCTATTAAAATACAACCCGGTGAGTAAGCGTCAGGATATCTCGTACTGCGGGACGTTTACACATCCGTTCGTGTCTGCCAGACAAGCAGGTACCGAGACACGCATTTTTGCTGTGCGATTTTTTCCGGGCGGGGCACATTATTTTCACGGTATGCCGACTCACTTGTTTACAGGCGGTAATTATCGCTTGGATGATATATGGCCCGAGAATATCGAGATCATAGGTGAGCGCATTTTGGAAGCTCGGGATTTCAATGAACGGGTGCGGATGATGGACGAGTATCTGAACCAGCTTTTGCTGCGCCAAGGGACGAACGATTGTGACCTGATGAAAAATCTGCTGCATCGTATTTTTGTAAGTAGTGGGAGTATGAGTGTTAAAGAGCTAGCAGAGCGCGAAGCGATCAGTGAAAGACAGATCAACCGCAAGTTCGGGCAATGGATCGGGATCAGTCCCAAAAAGTTCAGTGAAGTCGTCCGCTTCCAGAGCGTTCTGCAAAGTATTCAAAGCGGTGGCCCTCTGGATTGGACAGAGCTTGCGTTGGAGCACAGCTTTTTCGATCAGGCGCACCTGATTCGTGATTTTCGCAGGTTCTATGGAGATTCTCCGCTTACTGCCGCAAAGGATTTTCGCAGGTTGTCCGATTTCTACAATACACGTCCTGAGGCTTCCGTTATACTCAAAACATGAAGAAGAATGACAAAGGAGAGATGAGAACATGAGTGGAACGCTGCAAATTCGGGAACATCTGCTGAATGAGCTGGAGACTGGAGTACGAACAGGTGAAGCCCTGATCCGTAAAATACGTCCAGAGGATTGGAGCTTTCGCCCACAGGACAATTTCCGCTCACTTTTGGAGCTAGTGCATCATTTTGTACTCATTCCTGCTTCGGATCTTGCCATTATGCATCAGGAGAAGTCCGAGGAAGAAGTAGGGAATATTGAAAACAGCCTGTCCGAGGTAAACGATCCCGAACGTTTGGCTGTAAGTTTCAGGGAGAATTTTGAGGCATATAAGGCTTACATTCTTTCGCTCAGCGAAGACGATTATTTGAATCGTTCGACCAAAGCTTTTTATATGGAGCATGGACATGTGCAAGTCCAATGGCAGATCGAGACCGTGACACACGTGTTCCATCACCGTTCGCAAATATATAATTATTTGAAGCAGTTGGGGCATGAAGTGAGCTTTTTTATGTTGTACGCTTGAGTATTTTTGTGAAGATTTATGGAGGGCACCTGTGCGGTGCTCTTTTTTGGTTTTATTCAAGCTTTTCCGGGATGGAATGGCCTTACTCAAACGCGCGTGAAACTTCTTTACTAACTCGTCTGAGAATCCCGATTTGCTTTTTATGTTCAATTAATTTCTTTGTTGTAACTCAATTAAACCAACAATATTTTTTGTTATAGTAGTAAGAATTTCAAGCTCTGTTGTTTCTCTTGAATTTATTAGTAACATAAGTTCATTTATGATTTCTTTTCGCTTGGTAGTTTCATCGAATTGGAAAAGTTCAAAGGGTGGAACCTTTAACGCTAAAATTATTTTTTCCAACGTCTCCAATGAAATATTTCGATCTCCACGTTCTACTCCGCCAATATAACTGTAATGAAGTCCTGCTGCTTCTGCCAATTGTTCTTGTGTCCATCCTTTAGCTTTTCTTAGTTCTCGTATCCGATTTCCGACGCTTTCTGGTAAACTCATGTAATCACCTCCACTTAAGGTTAGAAGAGGATAGAATATCGTTACAGACCATCTTATAAAAAATAAAATCATTAAAAACTGTACTTTTAAGTACTTTTTATATTGACCTTCATTCTCGTTTTCTATACAATTGGTTGTAAATGGAAATGTAAGGGGGGACTTTTCTTGAGAACTTCTATCCTAAAATCACTCAAACCTGACATCATTGTTGAAATGTTAGAGATGGCTGTGGCTTTTGAAAATTGGAAAAAGGTGATGGAGACGGCGGATATTTTGTACCAATGTGTACAGCGTATCTATGAAGAACGGCAGTATCATAAAGCAATGAAATTACCCATTCCGGATGTCAAGTTAGAGCGCCCGCTGGTATATTATTTTGGACTCAGTCACCTGATGTGTGGAATGGCTCACCAGAACCAGGGTGCATATGAGCAGCAAGGGAGTGCATCTATAAGTATGCTGAGCTGGGGTGGATGGAGGATTTAGAGGAAGAAGACAATCAGGTTGTTGAGGAATTCAGGTTTTTAGCCAAGTATCTCATATTAATTTTCTATCTATTAATGATATGGACCAATTATGTATCTACTCTATGTCTAATCCAGATTTTCCCTAAAAATGAACATACAAAGAAAACTCCAGACATAATGCCCAGAGTTTTCTTTGTATGTTATATGTGATGATGTATATTAGAGGTCGGTAGACTCAGTAGCAATTACTCCATAAACATGCCCGTCTACTTTATAATCGCCACCTCTAAATTGTATCGCATAACTTCCAGAACGCATACCGCTGCTATATCCTGCATCAGTAGATTTCCAATTTTCTGTACCATAAGCGCCAATCGTCAATTCATCAATATACAGTTTTTTGGATTCGACGTGCGTTAAACTGACCTTGACTCGATGTCCAGAATTATTCTTTATACGAAGTTTGACATGGCCGTAGCCTTTAGGGACGTCAAAGTAACCCTGCACCGTAGCACCACCGGTTAACCCAATGTCAATAGCATCAATTGCTGTTTGAGGAGTTACTACGTGGTCCCCATCACCCACAGGTTGAGTTACAGGAGCTTCCGGTGTAGCTGGATTCACAGAACTACTTACGTCAAATTCAGCAAAGATCGCACTTGGGAAAGCAATAGCACCCAACAAACTAAAAGATAATGCTGACATAATTAAGGTACTCTTCTTTTTCACAAATTATTCCTCCTACACTATTTTATGATACTACCTTATTATACCAAATTATCCCACTATATTCAATATTTTATATCATTCTTCCAAAAATAATATACCAAGTGTGAACAAATCTTCAAATCTACCCAAATTATAATTCCATATTACATATATTTGTACCCCAATTAAATATAAAGACTCCTAATAGAAATTAATAAAAAAGAAGACGATATATTACCGCCTTCCTTCAAACTTTCATATATTAGTATAATCATAAATTACTTAATGCTGTGATAGGGGGATAAAATGAATATTTACGATAATCCAGAGAAATTTGCAAAAGACTTAAAGATATCTTTGGAACAGGCTGAAATGTGGTGTAAGAATCAGAAAAAGATACAGGAAGAGATTGAACAGGCACGTCTTTGTCCTAAATGTGGGAAACACACTCTTGAATATGAAATCGGTTCTTATGAAGAAGGGGAGAAACTAATTTATATGCAGTAGATATTTTGTCTGGAAATATAGAGCTTGTCGAGGAATACGTAGCCTTTTTGCAGGATAATCTAGAGGAAATATTACCGGGGTTGAATACCATATTACAGGCAGCGCTTATGTATCATTTGGATGTAGGAGATATTTTACATACGTTTTCAGAGCAGATTGATGAATTCGGGAGTTATGAAGACGCAGAGAACGTATCTTACTATTATAGCTATTGCTATCATTTGGCTTTGTACTATCGGAAATACGATAGATTACAGGATGCAGTGAGGCTTACTATACAGGCGATGCAACTAGCCAACCAGTCGAGTAATGATGGTCAATTTAAGAGATGTACGGCATTGTTTGAATCATTACGGCAGTCAGCGACAGTTGAACAAATCAGCGAATATCGAAAAATGCTAATGCAGTGTCTTGGTGAATACGAAACGGATAGGCATTTCATTGTGAAGAGCGTAAATGAATGATCCGCTATAATCTGAATAGGGAATAAGCTCGTAGTGGAGAGGAAATAGATAGGTAAGAGACGCTTCAGGTGCTAAAATAACTATGTTAAAGGTATCTTTTCATGTTAGGGATCGTAAATGCGATTTTACATTATCATTGGACATAGATAGGGGTATGGAATTTGTTTATTCAACTTATAGGCGTTGGCAAGTTAAAAGAGAAGTATTTGGTCATGGGGATTCAGGAATACGCTAAACGGCTTGGCCCGTACATCAAGTTCCAAATGATCGAAGTAGCGGACGAAAAGGCTCCCGACACGCTAAGCGAGGCGGAGGTTCGACAGGTCAAGGAGCGAGAGGGAGAGCGCATCCTTGCTCATGTGAAAAGTGAAGCACATGTCATTGTACTTGCCATCGACGGCAAACTCTGGAGCTCGGAAGAACTCGCTGAGGAATTGGACAGGCTCGGCACCTATGGTACAAGCCATGTTGTCTTCGTCATTGGCGGTAGTCATGGTCTCTCTGACGAAGTCCTCCGCCGCGCCCAGCAGAAGCTGAGCTTCGGAAGGATGACTTTGCCTCATCAACTGATGAGGCTGGTGCTGGTAGAGCAGATTTACCGAGCGGTGAAGATTAATCGGGGTGAACCGTACCATAAGTAGGGCGAAATTTTTTCCAAGGAAAGGATTGGGCGATCTCCCGCATTTCAACCCTGATCTCGATTTCGATGAAGGACCTGCTTCGGTAAGAGAGCTACGGACACAGCTTAGGCGGCAAATGGTGTACTTTTATGCACATCGGAATATGGGAATGACGTGCCGGTGTGTTAAAAATGACTTGGATTTGAATGCTGGGATTGTAGAAAGAGGAGCTATTTAATATTTTTCTTTAGTAACAGTAGACGTTCCAATCCCACTGCTCATTTTTTTGAATAGCAAGATGGCAAGAAGTAATGCAACGCTTACAGCAGCCAGACCTACCCAATTCAAATTCAGAACAGAGGTACGACTGATGACAAGGCCGCCTAATCCAGATCCTAGCGCAAAACCAAATTGGATGAAGGAAGTATTTACGCTCAGGGCAATGTCTGGATTTCGAGGTACCAGAGTGACCAAAAATAGCTGCTGAGCAGGGGAAATGCTCCAGGTTGCTAACATAAAGATCATTAAAACTAAGATTAATACAATGATATTGACACCAGCTAGAGTGAATAAAAGGAGCATTGCTCCCTGTAACAGGAGTCCAATACAAATTGTGAATTTTGATCCCTTTGTATCTGCCAATTGTCCACCCACTTTGGATCCGATGAAGCTGCAAATTCCCGCTAGGAATAAAACACCGCTAATTTCGGTTATGGAAAGAGAGGATGCGGCTTGCAAGAAAGGTGTAATATAAGTAAAGAGCGTAGAGTAACCACCAATATAAAATAAAGTAATAGCCAAGGCAGTTACAATTTTTGAATCTTTTAAAATAGAGAGCTGCATCCTGAGGGTAACAGCTTCTTCTTCTCTGATTGTAGGAACCTTTTTATAGATGATAAACAATGGAAGAACGCTTATTATACCGATCAAAATAAACAAAACTCTCCATCCAAACATCTCGCTAAAAAATGTGCCAGCTGGAACACCCAGAACTAACGAACTACTGAGCCCCATCAAAATAATACCGATGGCATTGCCCCTTCTTTCTTTTTCGACGAGTCGTGTCGCTACTGCCATGGCTACTACGGTTGCGATTCCTCCACTAGCCCCTTGAATAATTCGTACCCATAGTAATGCTTCGTAAGAAAGGTTTACAAACATAAGTCCGTTGGTGGCAATAAACACACTGAGGGCAGCCATCAGCAGCTTCTTACGATCCATATTTATGGTTACTGCAATTAGAACCGGAGCAATAATGGCCGCTGCCAGAGCAAATACGGTCACCAGTAAACCAGCCTCGGAAGTAGATACTCTCAAATCCACGGCGATCATTTCAATGACTCCTGTAATAATGTATTCAATGGTTCCGATTAGAAAAACAGCAAGTGCTAGGATATATATAATCAATTTATTTTTCAATTTAATCCGCTCCTCCTCAGTTTCATTCAAGCAAGAAACTTTTTAGACTTTTATCTATAAATACGGAATCTGGTTCATGCTGTCCAATGCCTGCGCAATGCCCCCACTTGGATTCAATCGGGAGGAAGAATGCATTTGGTATATGTCGTGCTTCAACTTTGCTATCCTGGGGAGGGAAGAAAAGGTCTGTACTTCCCGGCATAACCAGGGCCCGTGCTGTTATCCTGCTTAATGCAAGGTCAAAATCGCCGTTATACGTCGGATTAGCGCTAATGTCACCTGTAATTCCGGTACGTAACATGGTGATCAGGTCATTAGCGTCAAAGGTCAAAAATACTTGATCCCAGTAATCGACGAGATATTCCTCCAGTGTGTGGTAGCCCTCTTGCTGATAGAGCTGCTCTAGATAATAAGCCTGAGAGAACCCCCAAGCTGCGTAGACTCGACCCATGGCTGCCAATCCCGTTTTGGGTTTCTGCGTGTAAAAGCCATTTTTCCAAGCAGAATCAGCCTGAAGGGCAGCGATCATTCCTTCAAATACAACCTTTGCATGTGGCCGGGTCATGGCAGTCCCGCCGAATGGAGCGATTCGTTTTACCATATCGGGATAGCTTGCCCCCCACTGAAAGGTCTGCACAGCGCCTAGTGACCAACCTACAACGAGGGCGATTTCTGCAATACCAAACTTTTGATTCACCAGTTGATGCTGCAGTCGCACATTATCATAAATCGAAATCAGTGGAAAATTCGCTTGATGATAGGGCGATGGCGTATTGCTTGGCGAGGAGGAGAGTCCATTGCCCAACATATTAGGGACGATGATAAAATATTTTTCTGGATCCAGTGCCTTGCCAGGTCCGATTAACCATTCGTTATCAGTATGCAAGCCGGCAAACCAGGTGGGATATACAATCACATTATTTTTGGCTGCATTTAGCATGCCGTATGTTTTGTAGGCGAGAATGGCATTTGGCAGAGTGTCACCGGATTGCAGCAGAACATCTCCTAGTTCATAAATTTCATAATCTCTCATATAAAAAACTCCTTTTCATAGCTAAAAGTATGCACTGCCTTCCTTGTCATCACTCTACGATGCTGCTATTGTTAAGTCAAAGAAACGTTTATGAATAGAACGTTCATTTTTCTTGAATTAAGGAGCGGGAACTCGATGGAATTGCGCCAATTAAAAACCTTTTATACGCTTGCTTCCACACTCAACTTTACCCGAGCTGCAGAAGTGCAGAACTATGTCCCTTCAACGGTTACGATGCAAATGAAGGCCTTAGAGGAAGAATTGGGTGTCAAGTTGGTGGACAGATTGGGTAAAAATGTGACTTTGACCGATGCAGGGAGAACGTTCCTGCGCTATGCAGATAACATATTGAGTGTGGTTGAAGAAGCACAACATGCCGTCAAGCAATCCGGCGAATTGACGGGTACGGTAGTCATAAGTGCCGATGAAACGTTGTGTACGTACCGGCTGCCGGCTGTATTGCGCCAGTTTCGTTTGTGCTATCCAGGGATTCGGTTAATGTTTCGACCGCTGGCTAATTCGAACCTCAAACAGAGCTTGCGTGAAGGGGACGCTGACATTATTTTTATGCTGGATGAGGACAAGGGTGAGACAGGATTTTGCGGTGAAAAAATGCTGGATGAGCCCTTTTATCTATTGGTATCACCAGATCATCCTTTGGCTGCACATACTGCATTGGCCATTGAAGATTTTCATGGCGAGACCTTTTTGTTGACGGAGAAGGGATGTTCCTATCGCACTTTTTTTGATCGAAGTCTTTCACAGAAGGGCATGGGGGGAATTACCGAATTGGAGTTTAACAGTGCTGAGGCTATTAAACAATGTGCGAAAATAGGAATCGGCATTGCCATATTGCCTGAAATGGCCGTGATCGGAGAAGTGAATCGGGGAGAATTGGTTCCGTTGCCGTGGGATTTGACCGCCACATCGTTTGCAACCCAAATGTTTTGGCATGAAGCGAAGTGGATCTCGCCTGCAATTGAAGCCTTTTTGAGCTTGACCAGAGAAACATTTTTGAAAAATAACACCTAAAGAGATTTCGCGCACAGGTGTGCAATTAGAATGATACTTTATCGGACGTGGCGATCGTAAAGGGTACGCTGGACAGTTTATTCAAACCGACGCTAATGCGACTAGATCTGAATCGTTACTCATGATCCTACGCATGCTGAATGCCAGTCTTGATCATTCGCTAGATTTAGAATATAAGAATAGAGTCGCTTGAATTCGGCAGGTACTGGTCAAACGGTATCTGCTATTTTGTATGCGGCTAAGATGTCGACAGAGTGTTTCGTCGCACTGGATTTTTCGCTGATAGACCTGTTAATCTGAACCGTATCATAAGTGATAGGAATGCAAATTCGTTACCCACAATGAAATGCACTTAAATATATTCTACCTAGTTCGGTGCAAAGACTCATGGAGGTTTTGTATTTTATGTCTAAAAAGCATGAAGATAGGGAGAATATTGCATTGCACGTCTGGATAAGGTGCTGTCAGAAGCGTTGAAAGAATTGGTTACTGACAGTCTCGTTGAACGGACGGTATATTCAGAAATACCCGCCTAAAGTCTGTTATAAGATCACGGAATATGGAATGACACTGGGTTCGATATTTGAAGTGTTGCATGAATGGGAAAAAGAACGCAATAACCAGTCGAACTACCGGCAACGGCTAGTTTTGCTTCCAACGTTTTGAGCAGGCTAAAGCCCCGATGACGACGAACCCATCAAGCGATTTTTGGCGTGCGCATGCCCCATTCGCACAAGCAGGCAGCCCGCCCCTGGCGTAAACTGAATTATAATCAGTGAGCGAGGTGAACTTCCATGGCACAATCGAAAGAGATGCGTGCACGGGCTAAGAAGCTTCGAGGCCGTCCGGTCTACGTTACCCTGCACAGCGGAGAGACTTACGTCGGCTACATCACCGACGTTAATCGCGGCGGGTTAATACTTGCCGGTGCTGCTGGAGCTCCCCCACATGCTTCTTCCGGGATGAAAGACTCCCGATCTCTCAAACGCAGAGCCGGTTCGCATGCCCCGAGCGCCCGTCTCGGCAACCGGAGAAGCGGCGCGCGTAAACCGCCTGGCCGTTCGCGCTCCCGCAAGCCGGACGCCAAGGTGTCTGCATTCCTGCCGATGATGGGCTCACTGTTTGGCGGCCTGGGCGGGCTTGGCGGTATGCTCGGCGGCGGCCTGCGGCTGTTCGGCATGATCCAGAAATTTGTCCCGGTCGTGAAGATGGGCTACGGCATGATCAAGTCCATTCGCCCGTTTCTCGGCGCCGTTCAAGGCTTGATGCCCCCGGCCGGTCCGGCCACGCCGGATAACGAATAATCGTATACCTGCGGACTTTAAGCCCCTTTTGAGTGGTCAAAGGGGGCTAGCCTACCCCATCACTTTCTAACAAGGAATAAAAATGATCACGGTCTTCGTCATCACATTTGCCAAGTGTCCGTATCCTAACAAATTCGTGTTGGCCATACATGTCTATTTCCTCACCGTACCTATTGTAGAACGCGATCATATTGCTATCCTGATTCAATTCCATGTACCCGTAACATTTTGCTTCAGGCGCTTCACCGTAAAAGAGCGTAAATTTGATTTTGATCACTCTGTGCATGCAGGTCCTCCTTTTCTGTCTTTCATAATTTACTGCACCGGTTGTATACTGGTAAAAACTTACTTAAAGATACATATCATTGTAAAGAGAGGTACGACCCATAGAAAAAATAATAAAATTGCTGGATAAGCAAACAAAGGAAACCTGGCTATGGTCAACAGGAGGGTTCAAATATGTGGTTTGGGAAGAAAGAAACGCAACTGGATCGAATAAAAAACAAACTGAGTCAAGCCATGCACAAAGACACGGCTTTCTCGGTGTTTGGAGCATCCTCACATCAATACAGGGTTAATGAGAAGCTTACAGCAAAAGGGCTGGCGGACTGGCAAGCCCACAATCAGGTCACACTTCCTGAGCCTTACGCGCAGTTTTTAACGAAAGTCGGCAACGGAGGCGCCGGACCCTATTATGGAATCTATTCGATCGAAAAGGCAGCTTCCTATACCGAGCGCCAGGCACTCCTTGCAAAATCCGTTCTGCATCCCGGGATGATCAAAGAGGAATGGAACCATCTGATTGAGCCCCTGACCAAGGATGAGGACATCCCCGATGAGGAATACGACGAAGCCTGTAATAAGGTGCTGGGCGGCATGTTGTGCATAGGCACCCAAGGCTGCGAATACGAAATATATCTCGTACTTGAAGGGAAACACAGGGGGAGAATTGTGTACACCTCCGATTTTCATCCCGATCATCCCTTTTTCTTTGTCTATGAAGACAGCTTTCTGGACTGGTACGAGCGCTGGCTGGATGAAATTATTCTGGATTATGATATCGGGTGGTTTGGCAGTCGACTGCCAGGTGATGAGAATGCGCTGATCCAGATTTATCAGAGCGCTCCAAACGAAGAAACCCAAGCAAAAGCGCTTGATGGAATGTTCAAGTTTAAGAAAGTTTCTCAGCCAACCCTTGGTTTTTTGAAAAATATTGCGGAGCAAAGCCCAAAAAACCGGACCACAGCCATTTGGCTAATCTGCAAAACTTCTTTTGACGCGGGTAGAAAATATCTTCTGGAGCTGTTGCAATCGGATGAGCATGAGGGTTTTCTGCAAGCTTTACAGATTTTGCATGCCTCCAGTAAAACTGTGAATTTAACGGAATTTATTCCAGTGATCTTGCAAAGGCTTGACAGGATTCACGACCCGGAAACGTTGCGTTATGCAGGGTATATCTTGGAAGATAACGGTGCGATTACTCTCCAGAACTTTGCGCCTTTCTTGTGTCACGCCGACCCGAAAATGCAAACCACTGCCATCTATGCCGCGCGCAGTTGCGAAAACAAGCTGGGAAGCTGGCAGATCATTGAACAGATGTTGATGGGGGGCGGCCCACAGGTGCTGAATAACTCGATTTTATACTGGGGCATTATTCCACATGAGAAGTTGCTGCCTTACTATAAGGCGGTATGGCCGGAATATAAAAGCAATCCGAATTTCAGAGAAAAATTTATCGGTTGTTTGCGAGAACTGCATTTGCCAGATGATTATTTCGACAAAAACGAATCGTGAGGAAGGTGTACATGAACCAGCCCAAGGTTGTCTCCTCCATTCATACATAGATTTTGTTTTCCATAAGCACGAACCGAATAAGAATGTGGACTAAATGCAAATGCTTCGATAGAATATCATTCTATATTGTTGTATTCAGGATTTTATTAATACAGATTGGAGAGGAAATCATGGGAAATACGGATAAGTTTGAAATGATAGCTAATATATATGACACTTCTGAAAGAATTCAAATTGCAAAGGCATCATCTGATGCCATTCGTGAATATGTAGTTGACGTTAATAGTAAGAATGCTGTTGATTTCGGGTGCGGAACGGGTCTTGTCGGAATGAACTTGTTAAACGATTTTAATTCTATGCTTTTTCTGGATACTTCACAAAACATGATTAATCAAATAAAGCAAAAAATTTTCGATTTTAATATTCAGAATGCAGATACATTATGCTTTGATTTTGAAAAGGAAGGTCTATCGGATTTGCATACTGACTATATTTTTATGGCTCAGGTTCTACTCCATATTCATGATGTTGAATTCGTTTTATCAAGATTATTTGATGTTCTAAATGAAGGAGGACATTTATTAATCGTAGATTTTAATAAAAATGAAAAAGTAGTTTCAGATATAGTTCATAACGGATTTAGTCAAGAAGAGCTGACTGACATTATGACTAAAATAGGATACAGAGATATCCAGTCCAAAACTTTTTTTAACGGAAGTAAAATATTCATGGGACATGATGCATCTATGTTTATTCTTGATTCTAAAAAATAAACTTTTAGGCAGAAATGATCCCGTTAGTAGATTTGAGACTATTGAGTAGCGATATAAAAAAGTGCCACCCGTAAAGGATGTCCTTTAAACTTGTTATTACAGGCGGTGAACCGTAACATGGGTAGCGGCAAGTTTTTTGGAAATAATGAGATAAAAGGAGAGATGGAAATGTCCTATATCGTTGATTTTAATAATGTGTCTACGGTTGGTTTAGAGTCTTCACCTGTAGTAGAAGCGCTTGCTGGTTTGCGTGCTAATGAAGCCCGTTACTTTATGAACAAATACAAGCATGAATTTACGGTTGTGTCAGCTAGTGAAAGTCAGGAGACCCTTGATTATGTGAACCGAATTTTGAAAGAGCGTGATATTGAGTTTGCGGCCAAACCTTTAGAAACGTCACGTTTTCAAGTGGAAAATATTAAATTTGCCTGTGTCTTTTATGAGGATGGTCTTGAGGTCATCATGTATACGGTTGATGACCCTAAGAAGCGGGCCGTTGGTTTTAAGCTTTCTGAGGGGATGGAGGTACCAAAGGAGCTAGAAGGGAAGTTTAAGTTTGCTAGGCAGAAGTCAAAACTAGCTGGAACAATTCGGGGATCGTTTTTTGTAATTAAAGGAGAATACTAAATTAGGCAGAAGCGCAATTAGAGAATTCCATCCACTTGTTCTATTTGCAAAAAAGATGCGAGATCAAAGAATGGGCCATCCCGCAAAAGGATGGTCCTAAATCTTGCCGTTACAGACAGCACGGAGAACCGTATCATAAGTGATGGCAATTTTTTTACAAAGTTTGGCAATATTTTGTCTCGCCCGCACCATACCGTTGTACACAAAAAGGCCCCATAAGGGGTCTCAGATTGTCGAGAAACCCCATCTTTTTGAGACGTGGGTTTCTTTTTCTTTACATCATAAGGGTCTGGTATCTGGAAAAACGGGGGGTTACCCCTGTTTTTCCAGGCGATCCAGGCGGATCGCCATCTTCTTCATGTTCTGCACAGCTGCCGTCATGAGGGCTTGTTCCCTGACGTTCAGAAGTCCGCACAAACGGCAATAGCGAAACCCATGAGCTCTTTGGCATCCGCGAAGCTTCGCTCAATCGTCTTTTTTCGTTTGCGGTACAGCTGGTTTCCCGGATGGACTCAGCCGGTTGCTCCGTACCCACTCTTTGCTGTCTTCCCAGACATGCCGAGTCACCACTTTGCGCTGGTTTCGAGACTGGGTGCACTGGCCCAGTAGTGGGCATTGCTGGCACTGAGCTGGATCAGACGCATACTGTCGGTATCCCTTACGATCCGTCGTTCGGTAGGGCAGCTCCTGTTTGGCTGGGCATATATACACATTGCGTTTGGCATCGTATTCAAACTTCCATTTCGGAAACAGGCCTTGTCTGAGATGGAATCTTCGGTGAGCAATCACGGCAAAAATCTTTCGGTTTTGCAAACCTCGGCAAATCGGCGTCGTTAAATAACCGGAATTTAGTGCAACAGCTTCTACTTGAAAACCAAAACGCGCTCTCTGGCGGTCCAAACGGGACAAATAGGGGACGGAATCATGTACATTCCCCGGTGTCACATGCACATCCGTAATCACATTGTACTTCATATCCACCGTACGGTGGTCCAGATAAAAAAAGCCTTCGGGCTTGCCATCACGGATCATATAGCCGCTGTCCGGGTCTGTTTTGCTCACTTTAATTTCTTTTTCTTCGTTCACTTCCTCTCGAGATTTTAACGCTTTTTTCCGTGGTTTCTCCGGTCCTCTTTTACTGCTGCATTAAGCTCATCCATATAGTCTTTGGTATTCTGCAATACTTGCTCTTTGGTGTACTGGTGTTTATTGGCATTGGCTTTGACGTGTGTAGAATCGGTGATGAGAACACGCCCGCCCACCATTCGGTGAGAGATCGCCTGCAGCACCATTTCATCGAAGATATCTTGAAAGATTGTGGTGTCTTTGAAGCGTGTGCGGCGGTTCCAGCTTATCGTCGTATGGTCTGGAACTTTATCGGTTAAGCCCAGCCCCAGAAACCAGCGATAAGCCAGGTTCGTTTGAATTTCTCGCTTGAGTTGCCGTTCTGAGCGAATGCCATAGAAATAACCGAGAAAAATCATTTTAAACAACACGGTAGGATCAATGGCAGGGCGCCCATTGTCTGCACAATATAGCGGGCTTACCTTCTCATGAATAAAGGAGAAGTCTATATATTTATCCACTTTGCGAAGCAAATGATCTTGGGGTACCAGTTCTTCCAGAGAAACTAATTCAAAGGATTGTTGTTTGTCTCGATGAGATCGCAGCATACGAGCACCGTCCGTTCTATACGAAGTTACCTATATTATACAACATTAACGCGGTGTCGTCTTAAATAAAATCAACATAAAATAGGCTGTAGAGACTTTCTCGACAGCCTGAGGCCCCATAGGGGGCCTTAGTCTTGTTTATACACATTACCACTTTTTGGAACCGAACGCGCCTTCTTCGTAGTATCAGAAGTTTTCTAAAACAATTTTTCCAATGGACCGTCCAGTTTCCAACTTCTCATGTGCTAAACGTAGGTTTGCTGCATTAATGGGTTCTAGTCGTTCGTTTAGCGTAGTTTTTAATTTTCCATCATCAATTAAGTCCGCCAGGTCATTCAGTAATTCGTGTTGTTTAATCATGTCTTTGGTATGAAACAAGGACCGTGTAAACATGAACTCCCATACAAACGTTACACTTTTAGAAAACAGCAAGTCCATTTTCAGGCTTCCTGCCCAGGTAGCCTTATCTGCAGGAACGATACAGCAAATTATACCTTGAGGGGTAATGACCTCCGCCATATTCGCTAGATGTTGTACAGTATCATTCAAGCAAAAGATATAATCTACGGTGTCTAGACCAACTTCCTTGAGCTGAGGTTGAAAAGGGTTGTTGTGGTTTATTATAAAATCCGCACCTAGACTTTTAACCCATTGAGTTGACTCTGGACGCGAAGCAGTACCGATGACAGTCAAACCTGCTAATTTGGCAAGTTGAATAGCAATCGACCCTACTCCTCCTGCTGCACCGATAATAAGTATACTTTTGTTTTCATTTGCGTTTAGGCTAATTCCTAAACGATCAAATAGGCCCTCCCATGCAGTTATCGAGGTAAGCGGTAATGCGGCTGCGGCTGCGAAATCCAAACTTCTCGGCATATTTCCTACAATTCGTTCATCAACCAAGTGAAATTCACTATTACTGCCTGGTCGAGATACACTGCCCGCATAATAGATCTTGTCCCCAGGTTTAAACAATTGACAGTCAGGGCCAACTTGTTCTACGATTCCAGCAGCATCCCAACCAAGAATTTTCGGTGATTCGGCTTCGTAGTTATGGTTTTCGCGAACGCCTACGTCTGCAGGGTTGACAGAGATTGCTTTTACATTTACAAGCAAATCACGGCCCGTAGGTTCCGGTTTATCCAAATGCAGATCAATAAGGCTTTCCGGATTGGATATTGGGAGGTATCGGTAAGCACCGACTGCTTTCATCTTTTGGTGAGTATTCATGGGTATCCATCCTCTCAAATAGGAAATGTTGTACAGTTGTATTGTAAACCAATTCGATTACTTTAAGTAAGTACGCATATTTTTATGATATAGTATTAAAAATCAAACCTTTAGGGAGATGAGCTGATGGGAGACCGAAGAAACAAATATGGAGCGAGTCCGGATATGCAAGCATGTCCGGTTGAAACAACGCTGGATGTTATTGGTGGAAAGTGGAAGGGGATCATTCTCTATCAGCTCCTGGACGGAACGAAAAGATTCAATGAATTTAGGCGCCTCAATCCGGGAATTACGCAGTTTATGCTCACATTACAGTTAAGAGAGCTTGAACGGGATGGCATCATTCACCGAGAAATATATAAAGAGATTCCGCCAAAAGTGGAATACTCCCTTACTGATTTCGGAAGGACTTTGGAACCGGTCATTATGTCTATGAAAGCATGGGGGAGTCTTATAAAATGCGGCTTGATGAAAATCGAACGATACAAGGGGAGGAAAGTTAAAGGCAAGTTGGGTAACAAGCTAGGGGTGGGTATAAGGCCACAGTTACAGGAAGTAAATAGAATATACCAGGCCTGTTGATTAACTAAAAATAGGATAAAAAGAGCCGCCTTGAGCAGTGGAAAGGCTATCGCTCCGGCGTGGATCAAGCGTCGTTAAGTGGTTTGCCGACGGTTCATTACTCTACCTTCTCCGGGAAAGCCGCCGAGGTTCCTTTTGCTGTGTTCAAAACATGGTTTCACCAACTTCTTCAAAGCCGAGGACGAGCCGAACGGCGAACTTTACAGATTCCTCAGGAACTGCTGCTCATCGACTCGACCACCGTAACGGTAGGAAAGACTCGTCTGCCCTAGGCTCCTTATCATGGCGAACGAGCCGGCGTAAAGCTTCATGTCGCTTGGGATGCGACCTCTTTACAGCCTCGGCGCGTCGAAGAAACCACTGCCGTATGTCATGACGGCCCCCTGGGTGAAGTCCTCGCCGATCCGTCCTACACGCTGGTTCAAGATCGAGCCTATGGTAAAATCGAGCGTTTCGATCGATACCTGGAGCAAAAGCAAGGGTTTGTGATTCGCTTAAAAGAGAATGTGCACCTCGTTACTCCTCGGTCGTTACGACAGTGGAATCCAGAAAACGCTCCCGTGAAACGGGATATCACTTGTCGGTTAGACACGCCTGCGAACCGTTCTCAAAAACGGCATCATGTGGTGGTTTTTGAGGATGGGCACGGTCATGACATCCGCGTGGTGATGAATCTCATGCACATCACAGCTGAAGAAATAGCCTTGATGTATAAAGCTCGTTGGCAGATTGAACTGTTTTTTCGCTGGATCAAGCAACATTTGAATATTCCAACACGGTTTGGAACCACCGAAAATGCGGTGTATGGACAGTTGTTCTCAGCGCTTATCGTATACGTACTGTTAAAAACGATGTATGATCGCTTAAGCCTTCGTGTTCCCAAGCATGAAGCACTGGAGTTTGTTCGTTTTGCGCGCCTGCTCTTGCTAAATAAGCTTGCTGCTCATTGGAGATACCTTCTATATACCTTGAATATGAAGGATATCTTTCATCCTTAAATTCACAATAATTGGTTAATCAACAGGCCTGATATTATATTAATGAATAAAAATTAGAACCTAAGTGTCGTTTAGATACTTAGGTTTTTTTATGAGAAGGTAGGTAATAATATGCAGTCAGCAAAACGAGTAAACATCGTATCAGTAAAACTAGTAAAAGAAGCAAGTATGTTATACAAAGGTCGTCGCATTCGTAGCCCACAAGATAGCTATGAAATCTTCAAAGAGTTTCTAGGTGAAGTGGATCGTGAGTACTTTGTTATCATGTGCCTTGATACAAAGAATCAGCCAACTAATATCAATGTGGCACATATCGGAAGTCTAAATGCTAGCATAGTTCATCCGCGCGAGATCATGACCGTACCATTAGTGATGGTAAAGGAAATTCGTTACCCACAATGAAAAGCACTTAAATATGTTCTACCTAGTTCGGTGCAAAGACTCATGGAGGTTTTGTATTTTATGTCTAAAAAGCATGAAGATAGGGAGAATATTGCATTGCACGTCTGGATAAGGTGCTGTCAGAAGCGTTGAAAGAATTGGTTACTGACAGTCTCGTTGAACGGACGGTATATCCAGAAATACCGCTTAAAGTCTGTTATAAGATCACGGAATATGGAATGACACTGAGTTCGATATTTTGAAGTGTTGCATGAATGTGAAAAAGAACAAAACAACCAGTCGAACTAACGGCACGGTTAGTTTTGCTTCCAACGTTTGGAGCAGACTAATGCCCCGGTGACGGCGAGCCCATTAAGCGATTTTGGGCGTGCGCATGCCCCATTCGCACAAGCAGGCAGCCCGCCCCTGCCGTAAACTGAATTATAATCAGTGAGCGAGGTGAACTTCCATGGCTCAATCGAATGAGATGCGCGCACGGGCTAAGAAGCTTCAGGGCCGTCCGGTCTACGTTACCCTGCACAGCGGAGAGACTTACGTCGGCTACATCACCGACGTTAATCGCGGCGGGTTAATACTTGCCGGTGCTGCTGGAGCTCCCCCACATGCTTCTTCCGGGATGAAAGACTCCCGATCTCTCAAACGCAGAGCTGGTGCGTATGCCCCGGGCGTACGTCTCGGCAACCGGAGAAGCGGCGCGCGTAAACCGTCTGGCCGTTTGCGCTCCCGCAAGCCGGACGCCAAGGTGTCTGCATACCTGCCGATGATGGGCTCACTGTTTGGCGGCCTGGGCGGGCTTGGCGGCGCCACTGCGGGCGCAGGAGGGCTTGGTGGTATGCTCGGCGGCGGCCTGCGGCTGTTCGGCATGGTCCAGAAATTTGTCCCGGTCGTGAGGATGGGCTACGGCATGATCAAGTCCATTCGCCCGTTCTTCGGCGCCGTTAAAGGCTTGATGACCCCGGCCGGTCCGGCCGCGCCGGATAACGAATAATCGTATACCTGCGGACTTTACGCCCTCTTTGAGTGGTCAAAGGGGGCTAGCCCACAAACCATTACGACTACCACTGTTTAATCCAAATCGGATTTAACTCGGAATAGCCCATTTCTTTTAGTAAATCCCAGGCATTATCCAGAACTTGAGGCTTCCCCTGGATCCAAAGCTCTTGTCGTTTTGTCATCAAGTAAGAGATGATTTCAGCGATATGCTTGGGTTTACCCAGATGGATGACAGTTTCCATTTCATTATTTTGTGCTGAAATGTCATAAAAAGACCAAAAAGTACGAGGCTCCTCTTCAGGAGGATTTGCCTGAAAGATGAGCGTGATTTTGATGTTTTTATTCTCTTTGGGAGATAGGTTTAAGATGAAGCGAGACCCGCCTGAGTACCAATAAACGAAGGCATAACCGTCGACCGTAATATTTCTTAATTGGCTTTTCATTATTCTCCCCCTCACTATATGTTGGTTAAAAATGATCTGCGTTTGATGAGTTTAGTTAAATAATTATGTCGTTGAGATACATATCATTGTAAAGAGAGGTACGACCCATAGAAAAAATAATAAAATTGCTGGATAAGCAAACAAAGGAAACCTGGCTATGGTCAACAGGAGGGTTCAAATATGTGGTTTGGGAAGAAAGAAACGCAACTGGATCGAATAAAAAACAAACTGAGTCAAGCCATGCGCAAAGACGCGGATTTCTCGGTGTTTGGAGCATCCTCACATCAATATAGGGTTAAAGAGAAGCTTACAGCAAAAGAGCTGGCGGACTGGCAAACCCACAATCAGGTCACACTTCCTGAGCCTTACGCGCTGTTTTTAACGAAAATCGGCAACGGAGGCGCCGGCCCCTATTATGGAATTTATTCAATTGGAAAGGCAACTTCCTACACTGAGCGCCAGGCACTCCTTGCAAAATCCGTTCTGCATCCCGGGATGACCAAAGAGGAATGGAACCATCTAATTGAGCCCCTGACCAAGGACGAGGACATTCCCGATGAGGAATACGACGACACCTGTAATAAGGTGTTGGGCGGCATGTTGTGCATAGGCACACAAGGTTGTGAATACGACATGTATCTCGTACTTGAAGGGAAATACAGGGGGAGAATTGTGTACACCTCCGATTTTCATCCCGATCATCCTTTTTTCTTTGTCTATGAAGACAGCTTTCTGGACTGGTACGAGCGCTGGTTGGATGAAATTATTCTGGATTATGATATCGGGTGGTTTGGCAGTCGACTGCCAGGTGATGAGAATGCGCTGATCCAGATTTATCAGAGCGCTCCAAACGAAGAAACCCAAGCAAAAGCGCTTGATGGAATGTTCAAGTTTAAGAAAGTTTCTCAGCCAACCCTTGGTTTTTTGAAAAATATTGCGGAGCAAAGCCCAAAAAACCGGACCACAGCCATTTGGCTAATCTGCAAAACTTCTTTTGACGTGGGTAGAAAATATCTTCTGGAGCTGTTGCAATCGGATGAGCATGAGGGTTTTCTGCAAGCTTTACAGATTCTGCATGCCTCCAGTAAAACTGCAGATTTAACGGAATTTATTCCAGTGATCTTGCAAAGGCTTGACAGGATTCACGACCCGGAAACGTTGCGTTATGCAGGGTATATCTTGGAAGATTACGGTGCGATTACTCTCCAAAACTTTGCGCCTTTCTTGTGTCACGCCGACCCGAAAATGCAAACCACTGCCATCTATGCCGCGCGCAATCGTTGCCATTTATTATAATCTTATACGTATTTATTGTATTGTTACCTGAAGTTTTAATTGTTATATTTAGAAATTACATTCTAAATAAGTTTAGACGTCATAACGATGAGTAACGCATGAAACGATTCGGAAATGCCTTCCAGCTAAGTATTTCTTTGCTCAGTTGTTCATCCACAGATAATGCGTCATGTCAAACGGTTTAAGGTGAAAACAATGATCACAGATTTAATGTATAGCAATGAGAGGATTGGATTAACATGCGAAAAAAACTGAGAGGATTCTCAGTCTTTTTCGTTGCCGAAGCTGCCAACGAGGGGAGCCATATCATAAATAGTGGTAAAGCGGAGAATAGAGTTGTAGTTCGAAGCAGCAATGTTAACTTTGCGAGAAGTGGCTTGAGTATTATTTTATTGAAACGAGGAGTGAATTATAGCAGTGCGAAGCGTTGTTCTGTCTTATCAAGATATTTCACACGCGCATCTAAGCTACGATTTGACATGCCGGTATAATTATACCAATGGAGGTTTTCCCGTATTCCCATTTTGCGGAAGGTGCCTCTGAACAGGATTTTGGTGATGGGATTGCCAAAAATCCAGCGATAAAAGAAGTCGGGAGTGTTCATCACGGTCAGCAGGGAGACCCCTTTAATATTCGGGAGAAGGCATTTGAATGGCCGCCCAGGTTTGATTTCTTCGTATACAATGCCTTTTGCGAATACCTTATCGAGGAATCCTTTGGTAAGAGCAGGCATGGCCTCCCACCATATAGGGAAAATGAAGATGATGTGATCCGCTGCAATAAGACGTTGTTGGTAATTAATCACTAAAGGATCGATGGTCGTCTTTTGTCGCCAGGAAGCGAGTTCTTCACTTGACATGACCGGATTAAATCCGTCTTTATGCAGATCGACAAGGTCAATTTCATGGCCTTTGGTGGTAAGACCTCGCATAACGGATGCTAGTAGGGCTGCGGAATAGCTCCGCTGATGTGGGACATTCTCGGATGCTGATGCTCCGTATGGATGATCAAAAACAATTAAAACATTCATATATATCTCCTTTTTGATTAATTGTTTTCAGGAAATTAAATGATGATTATGGAAACAATAATACTATTTAAGTTTCCCTTTTGTCAATATTGTTTCCGAGAAACTTTATTTATGTTCTCTGTCTTGTTAAAATGAGAATAAGATGAACTTACGAGGAGACTGTACAGTGACCCATTCTTTCGATAATTTACCCAATAAGGATATTCTGATAAAAAAACTGATAGAGACTATTCCCAAATTACAAAAGCGGTTTCAAGCGGAGGATGACGAAGAGAAGGATTGGATGATTCAGCACTGCAGCAATCCCATTATTATTGATTTCCTCAAAGAATCCACAGTCATGATGCTTCATGTAATAGATGCTATTGGACAGCTTGAGCCGGTGAACGGCACTTCCATTTCAAAGCAATTCGGAATTCCTAAAGGCAGCGTGTCCAAAATCACTAGAAAATTAGTTCAACAGCAAATCATTCGCACGGAGTTTCTTCCGGATAATAAAAAAGAAGTGCTCTTTCTCACAACTCCCCTAGGAAAAGAAATATTCGATTTGCATCTAGCTCTGCATAAGCAGATGAATAAAGGGATAAATCGTTTTCTACAGAGATATGACGAAGATGAATTGTTATTTCTTATCAAAGGGTTTGAGGATACTTTAGAGGCGTCTTGGGTTAATTCAGAATCCGTTGTTGAAGAAGAGCGTTTAGATCCCAGGAAACATCTTGGGTCAATGGAAGACGAGGAAATGAGTCATATCGTAGACATGCTTAAACAACTTGATACACGCAGCCTCAAAAAAGCCAAGACGATCCTCAAGGATGTATTTTTTACATCTTTTGATGAGTAAGGTGACCTAGAGCAAATCGCGATTTGGTTAAAGGCCAAAATTAGGGAGGGTAGTTTTACGCACGGTTGCTCCTTACGGACTTGTACTTCATCAAGGGTCATGGGTACTCATCGCATGGTGTGAATTGCGACAAGGCATCCGTCACTTCCGGTTGTCCCGGATCACGGAACTTATTGATTTGGGAGATAGATTTAGAGAATTGAACAATTTCTATATAGATACCATAGAGGCTCATTCGGGATGCCTGTTGGTTACCTTTCGCGTTCGGCAGCCTGAGGAGCCGCTACAATGGGTGCTCGGATGGGGAGGTGGAGTGGTTGTGCTTGAGCCTGATTCCTTACGATATCGGGTCAGAAACGAACTGGAGAAAATGTTAAAACGCTACTGACATAATGGTGTCAGTGGCGTTTTTGTATACTTAGATAAAAAAAGAAACTAATGGAGTTGATAAATGATGTTTACAACAAAGGAAGCATTACAACGTTGAGATGTTGAATCATCTGCCCGATTGACCACTCGTTCTCACTTGGCTTTTGCTTCAGCTGATCCATATTGAATTGATCCAGTTCATGAATATAATTATCGCAGTTTCCTCAATAACAAAGGAAGGGAATTCAAGATATGAAAATGGATGAAATAAGCCAGAAGAGCCGCTTCTGGATTGGTGTTGTGTCCGCATCCCATGTGAAGATTGAGAGTTGGGCGGATTCGCTCAGCTCTGTCACGGCAAGTCAGGACCTTTAAGTAAGATGCGTGTAGGCAATTGGTTGATCTACTATTCCCCGCGTACAGATATGACGAGAGGGACACCAATCAAGCGTTCACCGCTATCGGGGAAGTGGCCGATGATAAAGTCTACGAATATCAGATGTCCGATTCGTTTGTGCCATTCCGCAGAAATATCCGTTATATTTCATGCCGGGAGGTACAGATTAGAGGTCTATTAGAACAGCTTTGTTTCACGCGAGGGAACCCAAATTGGGGGTTGTGACAGAACTGACCAAGCCAAGGGTCGATCTTGTATCCATTGTGATGTCAACCGTCGGTTTCGGCTGCGTCACCTACGGTTTCAGCCAAACAAGTGTCTCTCTTGAGCCTGAAGGTTACGGATCGATTGCAATAGGCAGCCTTTTCTTGCTCTTGCTTGTATGGCGCCAGCTCAAGAATCAAAGAGCCGTTGATCGATCTTTCAGTATTCCGGCATCCCACTTTTTCTCTGGTTGCGGTATTGATTGTAATTGTGATGATGGTTCTATTCGCCACAACAACATTGCTGCCGTTCTATATGCAGGATGTGATGAAGTTGACAGCATTCGCGACAGGCTTACTTCTAATGCCAGGTAGCATTTTGAACGGGATGCTGATGCCGGTGTCGGGGAAATTATTCGATAAATTCGGGCCGAGACTCGTAATTGTGCCCGGACTGTTCCTGATCGCCATATCGTTGTGGCTGTTTGACGGCATCGACAGTGATACAACACAAGGTTCCGTTCTGTTCAATCATGTCCTCTTATTCTTAGGCATGTCGTTCGTCGTCATGCCGGCTCAGACGACAGGATTGAATCAACTTCCACGTCACCTGGTCCCTCATGGCACAGCCATATACAATACGCTCCAACAGATTGCAGGGGGAATTGGCATCGCATTGTTCGTAGGCATCATGTCGTCTGGAGCCAATCGTTATCTTCACCATTCGCTCGATCCCACTGCGATGCATGAGAAGACACAAAGCATGGTTTCCGGTCTACAAACGGTTTTTTGGATTGAATTTATTCTTGCAATACTTATTTTGGTGCTGGGTTGGTTTATAAAAAAGTCACCTGAACATAATTGATTCATTACTAAGCACAAATTGAATCATAAGTTTAAAATTCAAGTACATGAATGCATAAATCATCGAAAATAGTGCGACAGGAATCACCATGTAGAACAGCCATCGCCAGTGAAAGGTATCGATAATCAAACCAGACAAAGCCGGTCCGATGACAGGAGCGACCATGATGACCAGCCCCATAGAGACCCATGGCGGCACCCCGGCGTTCTGGAGGATAGAGGGCGAAAATCGTATCAACGGGATCAATAATCCTGTCCCGCAAGCCTGAACAACCCTGCCCATCAGCAAGATTCCGAATCCCGGGGATACTGCGCACAAGCAGGTACCGGCCGAAAATAACGCCATCGCAGACATAAACAATTGGCGAGTCGTGAACCATTGCTGCAGTAATGCGGTCACCGGCACCAGTACGCCGATCACGAGCATATAACCCGTCGATAACCATTGTATGGCCGAAGCAGCAACGTTAAATTCCCTCATCAATCCAGGAAACGCATTGGTAAGTAAATTTTCGTTAAAAAACGCGACAAATGTACCGATGAGTAGAGTGGTTAACATCGGCCCTCTCTTCATTCCACTTGCCTCTTGAACCCGTTTGTCCATTTTCTACCTCCCGATTGTTCATTACGTTCCGTCCATTGTTTGTATATCGCTTATCCCACATCGCCTGAAGATCATTCTAAGTGAAGCGGGCTGAATTGGAAAAAGCGAAATCGCTCATCATACTCAGAAATTCATTCATATTTCGAAGGCATAAGGGGGGCTCCCCCACTATGTCCTCATTCGCACATTATTTCTTGACAAGATGAGATTTGGGGACTATGATAACGTGCCGGTCAACTCTACAAGGCAAAATAAAATCAAAAAGGCTGACTTTCCGTAGTGCCTTGGCACCGGAATCGTCAGCCTATCGTGCAGATTATCCTACACCATCACTTTCTAACAAGGAATAAAATGATCACGGTCTTCGTCATCACATTTGCCAAGTGTCCGTATCCTAACAAATTCGTGTTGTCCATACATGTCTATTTCCTCACCGTACCTATTGTAGAGCGCGATCATATTGCCATCCTGATTCAACTCCATGTATCCGTAATATTTTCTTCAGGCGCTTCACCGTAAAAGAGCGTAAATTTGATTTTGATCACTCTGTGTATGCAGATCCTCCTTTTTTGTCTTTCATATTGGCTTTGAATATATACAGTATTATCCATAAAATGTCAACAATTATTATAATGGTATATGGAGTTATTATTGGAGAATAAGGATTATTAACATGATATAAGGCTTGATCGATCAGATTATAAAAAAACTCTGGGTTCCTTGGTTGTAGGTACCCAGAGTTTCGCTTTGTTGATGGTATGCAGGGAGCCGTGCGGCCCCACTCTTCGGACGTAAATCAGCTTCTGATCTCTCCGCAAATATTATCATGACTTGGATTAATTATCTTTGGAATGTCGCTCCCCCACTTGGTACTCATTTGCATGTTCAAACATATATTTCACCGTTACGGGATCTTTGCCCGTCAGCTTTTTAAAGTCGTCCGTAAATATATCCATTTTCCCTAAGCGAATAGCTTGTCCAAAAGTAACCATACCTTCAGAAGAAAAGGGGGCTTCGGAATCTTCTGCAAATTTGCCATCCGTTGTTCTGGGAACACCCATTGCATCAAATATGGCGTAGTTTTCTTCATCCGTGATCTGCTTGTAGGTAATATGATGACCCGTTACTTCATTTCCAATCTTGATAAAGTCGGACATTGTTATTAATTCAGGACCATTTATATTTAATATCGCCTCATGATAATTGCTTGCTGCTAATGCATAAGCGACAGCCTTTGCACAATCTTTCCGTGAGATATAGGCCATCTTGCCGTCACCCTGGTTATTTTTCAACACTCCGTCAGACTTCACATAGGTGAAGTAATTGGTAACCATGGCTTCCGCATATTGCGAATTACGCAGGAAAATATAATCTAACCCGACACTTTTGATATAATCTTCGGTATATACATGGTCCAGTTTCTCAACACTTGGATTGGATTCATCCGCCGCATTAACCAATGAAGTATAGATGATTTGTTTTACTCCAGCTTCTTTCGCCGCATCGACCACGTTTTTGTGTGCATTTTGGCGTTTTACCCCCACAAAAGGCATGGAGATTAAAGCAAGCTTATCTGCATTAGCAAAAGCTTCTGCAAGCCCGTCTATTTTATTAAAATTGGTCACATGCGTTTCAATGCCTTGATCTGCATATTCTTGTAAAGATGCTGGATCATATGCGCAAAAAATAATTTGGTCTTTTTCCACTATTTTTAATAAATATTCAGCCGCTTGTCTGCCCAGATTGCCATCTACACCGGTTAATAATAACTTACCCATGCTCATCGTCACTCCTTGCTGAAATGATCTACACTTATATATTATGTGAAAAAAATAACAATGTATAACACAAAAAACTTATGGACTATTGCTAAAACGAATTTTGTATTTGATGTAGGAATGAGTATAATGCCGGATTTGAATTATTTTTTAAGTAGCCGATTTCGATTTTAAAAGTATGGTGTGAATCATGTATAGGAATGAGTCGGACCTCTTCTTTCAGGTCAGCAAGATCATAGTTATCTGGAAAAAAGCCAATTAAATTCTCTGTAATGATATAAAACAGCTCTGTCTCGACATCATCTGCGGTTCGAAGGATGCTTGGCTGGTAACCATCTTCCATGGCATGTTGAATCATTAAATAATAGGAGTCTCCAATGACCATTGGATTCAGCATAACAAGCGGATGCTCATATAATTGATCCTTTGAGATGGATTCAAAACAGAAGAGGGGATGTTGTTTACTTACAGCCGCGCAGTATCGTCCGCTATATAATGTATGGGTTAGAATTTCCTCTTTCCCATGAAACTCTGAGTCAAAGGCAACGGCCACGTCATATATTCCTTTTTGCAGATACTCAGCGATATCCTTTAGCAATACTTTATTTAATTCAAGTTTAATCTTTGGATGATTTTCTTTAAATGAAGGAATGAATTTTAACAAGCTTTGGATATCTGTGATTGCAGCATATTCGATGCTCAATAGTTGGGTATTATTTTTCTGGAAATTTTCCATGCTTGTTTTCATATGATTATATTGCTTCCAGAGCACGACGGCCTCTGCATAAAACAGCCATCCCGCTTTTGTGGGTTCAATCGGAATTTGTTTTCTGTCAATTAACTGAATGTTGAACTCATTCTCAAGTGCGGCAATTTGTTGGCTAATTGTAGTCTGCGATACAAAATTTTTCTTTGCTGTTTCTGTAAAGTTTCTACATTCAACGAGATCTATAAAATATTTTACCCTTTTTAGATTCATGTGTACCTCCAATTGTATGAAATTTATTATACCTTACGTTCCCGCCATAAATTCAAGCCAGCATACCCTAATGTTAATGTCAAACCGGCGGTTCATAATTTGGAGGTAATGTCAGCTTATTGGCGCGCGTTGCTAAGTAAAGATATCACGCTTACGGATTCTTAGACACGCCAAGCAGACATGCAAAATGTGTGTATCTGCTGACCCGTTGTTAATGTACCGGAGCATCCAAGTTTATCCTAAAAACGGATAAGATAAACCTTATCACAAATAACTGCAAGTTCATTGAACGGAGTAGGGGGAAGGTAGTATGCTTATTTCTAATCATTTAAAAAAGTATAAACAGGCGATGCTTTACTCCCCAAGGCTACATTGCTATCCAAAGAAGACCTGCTGGTTGATGATTTTTTAATGGAGCGCAATGGGCTCCTTGAAATGTACTACGCGCCGCATAATGAGTACATTAATCCTTCTGCCAAGGTGGTCATTATTGGGCTAACGCCCGGTTGGAGACAAATGAGAATAGCTATACAAGAAGCAAAAGCAGGCCTGGAAAAGGGCCTTTCAGATGAGGAGGTATGTAGAAAAGCGAAAGAAGCAGCCGGATTCGCGGGAACAACGAGAATCCATTTGATCGACATGCTTAATGCACTTGATCTTCATCGGCAGTTGAACATATCGTCCTGCGGAGAATTGTTTCAGCAGCATCGGGGGTTGCTGCATACCACTTCTTTGTTACGGTTTCCGGTTTTCGTTGCGAAGAAAAATTATAACGGAACCCATCCCAATCTAATATCAAACCCATTTCTTAAGAAGGCTGCCCTATTGTCTGTGCATGAAGAGCTCAGAATCGTGAACCAAGCGCTAATTATACCGCTGGGAAAAATGGTGGAACGTGTTCTTCATCTTCTTGTACGGGAAGGGAAGCTAGATGCTGAACAATGACAGAACAATTAAACATCTACCCCGCATCGGAAAAACAGCCCAAAGAGAGATCGACCTCTATTCAAAAAAGGTGATCTCTCCGTGGTTAAAGATTCACATCCACTGAATTGCTTTCAGCCATTTTTCATGCCGTGTAGCTTCTACCTATTCCCCTTACGCACCTTTAACAGCTTCCCTTTTACGGTCGTATTCTTCATAATCTCCAGTACCAGTGGGCCCTTGCCATTCAGAATCTCAACATCTGTCACATTATCAAGAATCGTAATAATCCCGATATCGTCTGCGCTTACCCCGTCCAGCTTAGCGATTGTCCCAACAAAGTCGACAGCTCTGAGTTTCTTCTTCTTGCCGCCATTGAAGTTCAGCTTCATAATCTGTTGGTTTAATTGCTCGCGCTTATCTTTTTTGAGTTCAGTTCTGACATGTAGCTTCTGTTCAAAATCTTCTCTACGGAGATCCACAGCCTCTTCTGAGGGAGCTTTTACGTTCGGAATCGCGAATCCAATATATGCTTCAATATCGGCTAATCGTTTGCTATCCTTAGGAGTGACCAGGGTAATGGCTTTCCCTGTCTTGCCTGCACGTCCCGTACGTCCCGTGCGATGAACATAGCTTTCCTTCTCAAGTGGAATATCGTAGTTAATGACATGGGTGATATTGGTGATGTCGATCCCCCTTGCGGCAACATCTGTCGCGATCAAGTAACGGAACTGCCCCCTTCTGAACGCATTCATCACCTCAAATCGCTCATCCTGCTCCATACCACCATGAATGCGATCACATGGATATTCAAGATCAGCCAATGCTCTGAATAATGTATCTACATTCTCCTGCGTACGACAGAAAATAATGCAGCTGTCAGGATTCTCAACAATGAGCAGATCTTGCAGCAGTGCCAGCTTGTCCGACTCCTTCACCTGAATAAGAGAGTGATCAATTGTGGCGGTCGTTATACCGGTCGCTTTAATTTCAATTTCAACAGGCTTGTTCATATATTTACGTGACAGTGTGGCCACATCCTCAGGGAAGGTAGCGGAGAATAACATCGTAACCCTGTCATCAGGCAGAGCCTGGATGATGGACTGAACTTGCTCGATAAAGCCCATATTCAGCATTTCGTCAGCCTCATCAATCACGAGATAGGCAATCCGATCTAACGATAGCGTGCCTCGTTCAATATGGTCTAGTACACGTCCTGGCGTACCTACAGCGACATGCGTTCTTTGCTTTAACTCGGCCTTTTGTATATGAAAAGGATGCTTGCCATAAAGGGGCGTTGCTTTTATCCGCTTAAAGCGTCCAATATTCGTGATGTCTTCGGTGACCTGTAATGCGAGTTCACGGGTTGGCGTCAGGATTAAAGCTTGGGGTTTATTCTCATTCCAATCTACTAACTCGCAAAGTGGAATACCATATGCCGCTGTTTTGCCGCTACCTGTTTGCGATTTGGCGACAAGATCCTTCTTTTCAAGCGCAACTGGAATGACTTCCGTCTGAATTTCGGTGGGCGTCTCATAACCCAAGCTATTCAGCGCTCGCACAATTTCTTCACTTAATGGGTAATCTGAAAAATGCTTTTGACTCATTTTCAACCTCTTCTGCGCTGTATTTGAATACCTATACATATAGAATGTCATCGTGTATCGAACTTATACTCATATAGTATACTCTATATTCAGGTTCACTCTAATACATATCAATGATTCCCCCAAGCTTGCCGTTACAGACATCGCAGTGATTGTATCCCAAGCGACATGCACGAGTGCCACAAATGCCTCTTGGTCACGAAACTGATATAGCCCCGTTTGGCTGAGTTGGCAATGACCTGCTCGGCAGAATAGGGGGGTACTGATTAAGCCCAGGGACTCTGTTGACCTTTAAGTTACGATCAATATTCCTTTGGATGACTCAACAAAAGAAAAAATGAAGAGACTCCTTGGCTCAGGTCATCGCTTTACTAGTTAAGCAAGTACGGTGAACCGTACCACAAGGATAGTAGAGCGGAATGTCGAATTAGTCCTGTATAATGAGTTGTGGGCGATTTATCACTTTTTTTTTCATAACGAAATGGTTTATAATTAGTAGATAATAGTCGATATAATTTTTAAAAGACTATAAACTAGTTATAATGGAGACAGAAAAGGTATGTTCCTGAGTGGAGCCTTCTTCTTGTATCACCTAAGCAGGAGGGCCTGCTCTTTTTTGCAAATATAAGAGATAAGGAAGGTTTTTATGAGCAACATACAGAAAAAAACAGACGTTATCTTAATTGGTGCCGGAGTCATGAGCGCGACTCTGGGATCATTGCTGAAAGAGTTAGCACCGGAATGGGAAATCACAGTGTTTGAGAAACTTGCAAGCGCAGGAGAAGAAAGCTCTAACGAATGGAATAATGCCGGTACGGGCCATGCTGCACTGTGCGAGCTGAACTATACATCCGAGAAAGCTGACGGATCTATAGATATTAGTAAAGCTGTAAACATTAATGAGCAGTTTCAGCTCTCAAGACAGTTTTGGTCTTTTCTTGTAAACAGCGATTTGATTCGTAATCCGCAGGACTTTATCAAGCCAATACCTCATATGAGTTTGGTAAGCGGAGAAAAAAATGTATCTTTTTTAAAAAAGCGATTTAAAGCGCTATCAAACGTTTCTCTGTTTCAAGGAATGGAATTTTCCAATGACCCTGAAAAGCTGAAAGAATGGATTCCGCTGATCATGGAAGGCCGCACATCGAATGAACCGATCGCGGCAACCAAAATCGACTCCGGAACAGATGTCAACTTTGGTGCTTTAACACGTTTGTTGTTTGACCATTTAAAAAGTAAAAACGTCGAGATCAAATACAAGCATAGTATTAAGGATATTAAACGCACGAGGGATGGCTCGTGGGAAGTCAAAGTGCATAATCTTGATAACGGTAAAATCGAATACCATACTGCGAAATTCATCTTTATCGGCGGTGGGGGCGGAAGTCTGCCTTTACTACAAAAAACCGGTATTCCTGAGTCCAAATATATTGGAGGATTCCCGGTAAGTGGACTATTTATGGTATGTAACAATCCTAAAGTTGTCGCGCAGCATCATGCAAAAGTATACGGTAAAGCTAAGGTTGGTGCTCCTCCCATGTCTGTTCCGCATCTGGATACAAGATATATCGGCGACAAAAAAGCACTGTTGTTTGGGCCGTTTGCTGGCTTCTCACCAAAGTTCTTGAAAGCGGGTTCAAATTTGGATCTGATCTGTTCTATAAAACCAAATAACCTCTTCACGATGTTGGCAGCAGGTGTAAAAGAGATGGCGTTGACCAAATACCTGATCCAGCAAATGATGTTATCGAATGAAAAGCGCCTGGAAGAATTACGCGAGTTTATTCCGAACGCCAATATCGAGGACTGGGAGATCGTGGTAGCGGGTCAACGTGTGCAGGTGATCAAAGATACGGAGGTCGGTAAAGGCACCCTTCAATTTGGTACGGAAGTGGTTAGTGCCGCTGATGGCTCGATAGCTGCATTGCTCGGCGCTTCTCCGGGTGCTTCTACTGCTGTTAACGTTATGCTGGAAGTATTAGAAAGATGCTTCCCACAACATATGAAAGAGTGGGAACCGAAAATAAAAGAAATGATTCCTTCTCATGGCGTGTCACTGGCGGAAAACCCAGAGCTTTTCCAAGAAATTCATGCTTTCACAACGCAGGCGCTGGGTTTGGGCGAAAAAGAACCGCTTCATCGTTAATTTTGGATGTAGAAACAAGGATATCTCGGGCTTGTATTACTTTCTTTAGAAGCAGTTCGTTGATATATTGATATATCCTTTTTACCGTACTTTTACCTTTCCTTCGGTATCAGTGCTTTCCTTGCTCAATTATCCATATTATCCTTAGATGCAGATAATGTGTCATACCAAACGGTTTAAGGTGAAAATAATGATCGCAGATTTAATGCAAAAAGTGATGTTTATTTATAGCCAATGAGAGGATTAGATTAGCATGCTATATAGACTGAGAGCATTCTCAGTCTTTTTCGTTGCCGAAGCAACCAACGATTGTAACCTGCACCGAAGTGGAAGCGGGATGAAATTTTGTGCTTCCGGGCATGTTAGGGAAAAAGACATCGAGGGGAGTGCATCAAGATGGCAAGAAGAAGGAGGAAATATGCGGTGCCAGGGGTGGAACAGGGAATGCAGGCTTTCAAAGCAGATGTAATGAGGCAGGAAGGATATGCCGTTGATCCGAATCATCCGGACGACGTAAAATACGAAGTTGCTAAGGAGCTTGGTGTACCTCTGCATCCAGGTGACAATGGCAGTCTGACTACGGAATCAGTGGGCCATGTAGGCGGCAAAATTGGCGGTTCCATGGTTCGGGAAATGATCCGTCTCGCCCAAGAGCAATTAGCGAACAGGGACAGTCCTGAAGACAACTAGGAGTACGCCATGCATTGGAAAAAGCTATTGTAATGATCGTTTGTATCACATTCGTATGGCCTTTTTTGACAGCAAATTCTGAAGTGTCTGCTGCATCTTATGAAAGCATTGACACCATTACACTGCAGAAGTCATCTTGCTCTATAGGCGAAGGGTGAACTTTGGACTTATCATACAGCTCTAGCCAAGAAGTCAACCCAAAGCGGCTTGCTCGCAAGGCTGAGGATCAAGAGAAGAGTACGACGTATCCTCCTACGCTCAAGAGGCCTTAAAGTTGGAGTATGAGAAGTAGAAGTTGGAAAGGGCACCCGATTGGGTGCCCTTTAAACTGCCGTTTTAGTGATTCTCATTCGTTAAAATTGAACTCGTTCCGAATTACTTAAGCAGTGTAAGTGTCACCTTTATCGTGTTATCAATAAAGGATCGCTCTGGACGAGACTTTATCATTACGGTCAGTCCAATTAACGATACGACTAGCGCCTGTGATACAGCCTTCGCATCTAGCTCGATCTCAAGCTCACCTGATTGTATACCTCGTTCAATGGTTTCTTGAAATATGACCGATAGGTACATTTGATGTTCCCTTGTAAGAATTTCAAATTTCTCATCATGAGGTGCAAGTTCAACCATTGTATTGATGCAAAAGCATCCTTTTCTAGGGTTTTCTGCATATTCCTCCTCGACCACACCTTCAAAAAAAGTTCTAAATGCTTCTTTTACAGATGGGTTGCTTTGAAGTTTGGTTCGGATCAGAGCAGCACGGGACATCATGTATTTGCGCAGCGCAGCTTCGAACAATTCTTTTTTGCCTCCAAAAGCTGAATATATACTGGGGCGTTGAATTTCCATTCTGGAAGTTAAATCACTTAATGAGGTAGCCTCATATCCCTTCTCCCAAAATATTTGCATAGCTGCATCTAATACTTTTTCTTCGTCAAATTCGCGGATTCGTCCCATAATCAATACCTCTCATTACTCTTGATTTTATTCTTAATTCAATGACTCTGATCATAATTGACAGGAGTCTTTATTTGCGTACCAATTAGTATGTTATTATCTTATAATTAGCCTGTTAGATTGTCAAATGCAGTTTGGTTTATCGCACCAAGGAGATATCGATATGAAGATAAATCAAAGTGTTTTTACTAAATTTATTGACATTATTCTTTTTGATGAGTTATATTTACTGGGAAAAATATTTTACCGATCGGTATGATATTTTATCGGTATTTAATTGGCATACAAAGAAAGCTATTAGAATTGGAGAGATGGACCATGGAGATAGGTATTACTTCGTTTGTAGAAACAAAGCCTGACGTTCAGACAGGTGAAGTGATAAGTCACGCACAGCGATTGCGCGAAGTTGTCGAGGAAATTATCCTTGCTGATCAAGTGGGACTTGATGTGTTTGGGGTAGGTGAGCATCATCGGCAGGATTATTCGGCATCTTCACCAGCAGTTGTGCTGTCAGCGGCTGCAGCGCAGACGAAACGGATTCGGCTGACTAGTGCAGTGACAGTGCTTTCTTCAGCTGATCCCGTTCGCGTTTTTCAGGATTTTGCTACGCTGGATGGTATTTCGAATGGACGTGCGGAGATTATGGCAGGCCGGGGTTCCTTTATTGAATCTTTTCCACTGTTTGGCTATGACTTGGATGACTATGATGAACTGTTTGAACAACATTTGGAATTGCTCCTTAAAATACGGGAGTCCGAAAAAGTAACCTGGAAGGGCGGGCATCGGCCAGCGATTAACAATTTGGGCGTGTATCCACGACCGGTTCAGAATCCTTTACCGATATGGGTTGGCAGCGGGGGCAGGCAGGATTCTGCTATCCGTGCAGGTCTGTTAGGACTGCCCTTGATGCTGGCGATCATTGGTGGGAATCCAATGAATTTTGCACCGCTTGTGCAGCTTTATAAGAAAGCAGCAGCGCACGCTGGTCATGACGAATCGCAGCTTAAGGTTGGATCGCACTCGATAGGATTTGTCGGAGAGAATAATGAACGAGCTGCAGATACATATTTCCCTTCTACGATGGCAGGTATGAATAGATTAGGCAGGGAGCGGGGCTGGGCGCATTATGATCGTTCTAGCTACGATGCCGCGCGCAGCTTTGAAGGTGCGCTGTATGTTGGTGATCCTGAGACTGTTGCTCAGAAGATCATTCACCTTCGCAAACATGTAGGCGTTACACGCTTTATGCTGTATGTTCCGTTAAGCACGATGCCGCATGCCGAGGTGATGAGGGCCATTGAGCTGCTGGGAACAGAGGTAGCACCCCGAGTTCGGAAGGAAATAGCCCAGTGGGAAGCGGAGACGGAAAAAAGATTATAAAAACCAAACATAGGAGTGATTCGCATGGATTTTGAAAATCGTTTGTTACCAGAATTAAGGTCGGTAATCGCACAATTTCCTGGCTTTCAACTGGAAGAAAATTTAGAACTGAGCAGAAGCTATTTGTCGAGTCCTCCCATTGAGCAGTCGGAGCACGTACGCACGACAAGCCGGATGATTCCGAGCGTAGCAGGCGAGATATTAGTCAAAATCTACGAACCTGCCCAGCGAACTGACGTTAGGCTTCCGGCCATGCTGTGGATTCACGGGGGAGGCTATGTGATGGGCCATCCTGATATGGACGATGCTTTGTGCGAACGCTTCGTGCAGGCGGCCAAATGCGTCGTCGTATCGGTCGATTACCGACTTGCTCCCGAGCACCCTTACCCAGCTGCCATCGATGACTGTTATGCCGCTTTGACGTGGATGACCGACAAAGCTGAGTTCCTAGGCATCGACTTGGATCGCATCGCGATTGCCGGTGCAAGCGGGGGCGGCGGTTTGACCGCAGCGCTTGCTTTAATGGTTCGCGACAAAGGCGGGCCAGCCCTGATCTTCCAAATGCCGCTGTATCCGATGATCGATGACCGCAATATTACGGCCTCAAGTCATGAAATTACGGCCGATAATGCACCATGGAACCGGACGAACAACTTGGCGGCCTGGAACATGTACTTGGGCGATCGTACCGAAGACAGCGAGGTGTCCCCATATGCGGTGCCATCGAGAGCGGAAAACTTGGCTGGCCTGCCGCCGACCTATACGTGCGTAGGCCAGCTCGATCTGTTCCGAGATGAGACGATTGAATATACGACGCGCCTTGCCCAAGCGGGTGTAGACGTCGAATTCCATCTGTATCCCGGCACATTCCACAACTTTGAAGGGATGGTTCCGCAAGCAGAAGTAAGCCAGCGTGCCAGCCAAGGTTATGTGGACGCGATTGCAAGAGGGCTTAATCCTTAAACAATTAAAGGGGCTGTCTCCAAAGGTCTGAAACGACTTGGGAGATAGCCCCTTTGTAATACACAGTTCAGGATTTTGCAAATTCCTCAGTTATCAAAGATGGTAGGGAATGAAATTCGTCATTTCAAGGATTACACGTTTGTTTGTCTTAAAAGGAGGCCCTGGTACGGGGAAATCAGGCTTATTCGAGGAATTGGAGAGCATATGGCACAGCAAGGCTATGAGATATGGATTCTTCATTGCGCAGCGGATAACGATTCGTTGGACGGAGTAATTATAACCAATTTAAAAGCAGGAATCGTGGATGGAACGGCACCACATGCCATTGAGACCGAACTGCCTGAGACAGTCATCGTACACGTGGATGTAGAGCAGGCGGCCGATAGGCTTCAGTTGAATCTGCAGAAGCAAGAAATAGACAGCTTGACCGAGCAGATCTCTATATCCAGATTCACTCTAATACATATCGAATATTCCCCAATCTTGCCGTTACAGACTGCAAAAGCAATTTTTCGCTTAGATTTAATTGAAACGATGTATAGCAAAGGATCGCAGATGTTTGGCTGTCCCGCAAAGGATGTAAAGTTTTTCGGGTTAAATCTTTATTTTCACATGTAGCAAAAAATAACCATTAATTATTATAATTGTAAATGTAAGCGCTTATTTAATTGGAGGTATTAAACCTAATACGTGTGAGGAGGAGATTATATGTTGAGATTTAAAGTAGGCAAGTTGGTGAGCAGTTTAGCGTTGGCAAGTGTGTTGTTATCTTCTGTTCTGGTAAATCAGGCTGATGCTGGTCTGGCGAAGGGAAACAAATTCCTCGGGAATGTCATTGCCGGCAGTGTCCCTCCTAGTTACGGAACGTACTGGAATCAGGTGACGCCGGAGAATTCAACCAAGTGGGGCTCGGTTGAAGGCAGCCGTAACAACATGAACTGGTCTCAGGCGGATACCGCCTACAATTATGCCCGTAATAATGGCTTCACTTTCAAGTTTCACACCTTGGTATGGGGCGCCCAGGAGCCAGGATGGATTGGCGGACTGTCGGCTGCTGATCAGAAGGCGGAAGTGACTCAGTGGATTAAAGCTGCCGGTCAGCGCTATCCGAATGCGGCGTTTGTAGATGTGGTGAATGAGCCACTGCATCAGAAGCCGTCCTTCCGCAATGCGATTGGTGGTGACGGGTCGACCGGATGGGATTGGGTAATATGGTCGTTCCAACAGGCCAGACAAGCTTTTCCAAATGCCAAGCTGCTTATAAATGAATATGGAATTATCAACGACCCTTCATTAACCGACCAATATGTCAATATTATTAATCAGCTCAAGAGTAGAGGCCTGATTGACGGAATTGGCATTCAATGCCACCAGTTCAGCATGGACACTGTCTCAGTTAACACGATGAACACTGTACTGAACAAGTTAGCGGCAACAGGATTGCCAATCTATGTGTCGGAACTGGATATAACCGGTGATGACAATACCCAGCTTGCCAGATACAAGGAGAAATTCCCGGTATTATGGCAGCATTCCGCGGTGAAGGGAGTTACGTTCTGGGGATACATCCAGGGGCAAACCTGGATATCGAATACACATCTGCTTAATACGAACGGCTCGGAACGTCCCGCGCTCCAATGGTTGAGACAATATCTGGGCAGCTAGTGCCAATGGCGATGCCAAAAACCCCAGATGTGGAGTTTTGCTGAGCGGGGGAGACGTTTACTTGACTAAGTCTTTTGTAGAGCGACTTTAAAGCTTAAGCCTTGGGTGAAAAGATGTGCTCCCAAGGCTTTTTTCTTTTTAACCTATATGCACGAATACATAGAGCAAACTTTGCAGGACATGGTGAGGCAAAAGGTACACCAGAAACAGTTAGCTCAATCGTTTGAAAATGAGATAAAATATATAGTGGTCTAAGTAGAAAATATGCAAACCAGTCTTTTTTTGAAGGGTGTTCAAAGACCAGATTCCTGAAGGGAAACATGGACTTTTTTATGTGCAAATGCACAATCAATTTCGTCTGTTCTTCAATATTTTTCACCCTCCGCAATCGATATAATGAAAGCGTAATCAAAAATGGCCCGGGGGGTTAGACAGATGGAAGGATTGACGATCAGTTGGATAGGAGCTCTGGCAGGGCTGGCTATTGCAATTATTCTGATATTAAGAAGGCTGAATCCGGTTTACGCTTTATTTTTGGGAGCTATTGTAGGCGCTTTATTGGGCGGAGCCAATCTGGAGCAGACGATCAGCGTGTTAATAAACGGTACGCAAAGTGTGATGGGGACGGTCATTCGTGTGCTCGCCGCAGGTGTATTGGCAGGCGTAATGATGGAATCCGGGGCAGCGGAGACAATTGCGCAGGCTATTGTAAAGAAATTTGGCGGTAGCAAAGCGATTCTTGCACTAGCCTTGGCAACGATGATTATTACGGCGGTAGGCGTATTTATTCCCGTTGCAGTGCTAATTGTGGCACCGATTGCATTGTCTGTCGGTAACAAAATGGGGATTTCCAAGCTGGCGCTCCTGTTGGCTTTGTCTGGAGGCGGAAAAGCGGGGAACATCATCTCTCCCAATCCTAATACGATTGCGGCGGCACGCGGATTTAATCTGGATTTAAGCCACGTTATGTTGGCGGGTGTGGTTCCTGCGATATGCGGTTTAATTATGACTGTTTTGGTGGCATCTATGTTGAAAACCAAAGGTGTTAAGGTGTCCGATCAGGATATCATGGACAGTGATGTCGATACATCGAAATACCCGGCGTTGGGACGGGCGATTGTAGCCCCACTGGTGGCTGTTATTTTGCTGATGATTAACCCGATTGGTTCCATCTCCGGCATTGAAGCACTTTCGAGTTTCAAGGTGGACGCAATGTACATTTTGCCGATCGCCGGGATTGTGGGTATGCTGGCAATGGGGCAAGGGCGCAATATTTTGAAGTATTCGGCCTCCGGTTTGAATAAAATGACGGCGACCGTGCTGATTTTGATCGGTGCAGGCGGGATTGCGGGTCTGATCTCTGCCTCCAATTTGTCCGCTCAGGTGGTTGGCCTGATTGAAGCTTCGGGTGTTTCCGGTACCTTTTTGGCACCGCTTGCAGGTATTCTGATGGCAGCTGCCACGGCGTCCACCTCGACGGGCGTTATCTTGGCGACAGGCTCGTTTGGGGAAGCTATTCTGAATATGGGAACGGCCCCACTTGCTGCAGCTGTCATGGTGCATACAGGAGCTACAGTCATTGATTCTTTGCCGCAGGGCAACTATTTTCACGTCACGGCAGACAGCATGAAAATGAGCATTAAACAACGGATGGGATTGATTCCTTACGAAGCTATTGTGGGTGGAACGATGGCAATTGTAGCGACACTCATGTATGGATTTTTACTTTAATATTCACGATGGGGTGAGAAGATGAGAGAGAAAACATTTGTGCTGGCACCAGATTCTTTTAAAGAAAGCATGACGGCTAAAGAAGTATGTATCGCGATGGAGAAAGGACTGCGCAAGGTCTATCCGGTAGCGAATTATGTCCACGTACCTATGGCGGACGGCGGTGAAGGAACGGTGCAGTCACTGGTGGATGCGACAGGCGGGCAGATTCGTTATATCGAGGTGACAGGACCGCTTGGTGAACCTATAACTGCTGCATACGGCTTGCTGGGAGACGGCACCACGGCGGCAATCGAGATGGCATCCGCCAGTGGAATCCATCTGGTTAACAAGGATAACAAAAACCCGCTAAAGACAACAACCTACGGCACGGGTGAGTTAATCCGTGAATGTCTGAATCAGGGAATTCGAAAAATTATCATCGGCATTGGCGGAAGTGCGACAAATGATGGCGGTACAGGAATGGCTGAAGCGCTGGGTGCCAGATTTTTGGATGCAACAGGCAATACTCTTCCGCGCGGCGGCGGTAGTCTGGGCGAGCTGGCCAGTGTTGATATTTCATCACTGGATGGTCGCTTGCAGCAGGTACAACTGATTGTAGCCTGTGATGTGACAAATCCGCTGTGCGGAGCGCATGGGGCATCTTATGTATTCGGCCCGCAAAAAGGGGCAACCCCGGAAATGGTGCAACAATTGGATGCCAATCTTGCCCATTACGCGGATGTGGTGAAGCAGCAACTGGGCAAGGATGTACGCGATCTTCCGGGAGCGGGCGCAGCAGGAGGATTGGGTGCGGGGTTGCTGATTTTTACTCAGGCGGTACTGCAAAAAGGCATTGAAATTGTGATCGAATACACCGGATTAAAGCAGAAGCTGGCGAATGCGGATATCGTTTTTACGGGGGAGGGCGGTATTGATTTTCAGACCAAATTCGGTAAAACTCCTTATGGAGTAGCTCAGGCGGCAAAACAGTCTGGTAAAAAGGTCATTGCGGTCGCAGGTTACATTGGGGAAGGGATCGACACGTTGTACAAGGAAGGAATAGATGCGGTGTTCGGCATCGTGCCGGGAGCCTCGGAGTTGGGTAAGCTGCTGGCCGAAGGGCCGCAAAACGTAGAGCGTACGTGCGAGAATATCGCAAGAGTACTCCAATTCAGCGAGAAATGGACAGATTGAGAAGCGGGTTATAAACGTAAAACGGCATAATACAAATACGATATAATACGAGCGCTCGCCTGTAATCCCGAGCTTAGCCAAAGCCAGATTGACTGAGAAATTTGGGAGTGACGGCGAGCAGAAATATGTTATTTTTACCGAAAATTGATCTGGCATAATACAGCAGTTCATTGATACAGTGCCAATAAGCCGTGCGTAAGCTCAAAAAGTTGAAGGAGATTCCGGGGATCTTTACCCGTTAAGGTATGGATGCGCTTCAGGCGGTATTGCAGCGTATTTCGGTGAATATTTAATTCATCTGCGGTAAGGGAGACACTGCCGTTATGGTTAATAAAGCTTCGCAGCGTATCCAGCAAATCCACGGTATCTTCCAGCTTGCTAACCAGATAGATCGTGTTCGTCAGGTTCGTTTGACTCAATTTGACCAGAAATTCGACTTCCACAAAAGAAATTTTTTGCACAGGCGGGCGCAAAGCCAGTAAAACATTCATAGCTGACTTGGCTTGCATATAAACATCCGCAATGTTGTGCTCTTGTCTGCTGACCGTAATCAGCACATCGGGATGGCTGCACACAAGTGGCTCTAGCAGTTTGTCTGTCGGCTCCTGATTTTGTATTAGGATGAGATAGCAGTCTTCCTCCATACGAAAGGATGGATGCTGCATGAATATATTGGACAACTCGGCTAAATGAGCTGGATCAGCAGGCAGGTACTTTACATATACAGCCGAAGTTTTTAGAAGCAAATCAATGTGATATTGAGCTGCTTCTTTTTTTATTTTTTGCGTGTAGGCTCCCTGATGATTTAACAGCATTTCCAGCACAGATTTTTTGCGGTTGGCTTCGTGGGCCAGATGCTCCAATGAGATCCGCTGTTCAATCAGGAGAGACACCGTAGTTTTAACAATATTGCAAAAAGGACGCACTTCATCAGGAATGCCTGAAATACCAATGACACCAACTAACTCATGATGAATGACAATCGGTTCATTGGTTCCCTTTTTCTCATAGTGGCCGTCCTGCCACACTTCAACCATTTTCCCGGTTTCGAGCGCCTGAACAGCTCCTTGGTGAATGGTTCCGATTCGTTCACTCTCGCCGCTGCCCATGATAATGCCTCGTTCATTCATAATATTGATATTGTATGGAATATCCTTCATCATTTTGTCTACGATGTCTTGGGCTTGTTTTTCGGAGAGCTGAAACAAATCAGGATTCCTCCTTTATCTATAGTGATATAGTGTATTTTAATGTACCACCTTTATGAAAGGGTTTTCAATTTATTGTGCATCTGAACAATATGATAAGGCAGGTCGCCGAGCATGTCAGTCCATTTTATCATAGGTGTGAAATTGCAGCGTATTATGATAATCCATTAGACGATGTCATATATTTTAGTATTGAGTTGTAATCTACGGAGGAGAGTGTAGTTGTACGCAAAAAAACAGGGCTCTAAGGAAGCACCTGCTTTATGTGTCTTATCCTTTTTATTGCCAGCCACGCAGTCTAATGATGAACCTCGCGGAAGCTATAGGTAATGTCGTGTAGTTCTTTCTTTAAACGGCCGTCTTTAGACGCTGGTGCATATCCAAGCACCTGGTAGTAATTCTTTTCGGTCTCAATAATCGCTACATGGGTGACATATTTGTCCACATCTTTTTTACCTTTAATCACAAACTCAAGGGCAGGATATCCATGAATGGTTGTGTTAGAGACAGGTCCTACACTGGACAGGTTCCACTCTTTGGTTAAGTTATTTTCAGCTTTCTTACCATACTGTTGAAGAGTTATATTGCCCAATTGTTTTTTCGAGTGGGATAGTACCACAACGGACTTTTGGATGTACGGATTGAATATCGCTATCTCTGCTTTTCCTTCACGGTCTGGGTCTGTTGACCAGTCCAATGGGGCCGTGATTTGAAATCGTCCATCTTTACTTACATAGCTTTGCTCTTTCTTGTTCACTGGAGCTTCAGGAGGCACGTAATTGTTTGCCAGTATAAAAATAGCATTTACAAACGAGGCTCCCAAGATCACCATTGCAGTAAAAAATATAAAGAGCGAACGTTGCATTGTCTTTTTGCTAATCGGCTCTAAATCCCGTACCTTTACAACATATGTACCCGCAGCTAAATCACCAATTCGTTGTCTTGATGCAGTTACTAACACACTGATACCAGCAGGTATCCCACCCATTAGCAATGGATTGGTGTCTATTAGCCTGAGCAGCGTACGAATGAGTGATTTAAGAAAACCAGGAGGCTTTCCTTCCCCGTTAACCACCTTAATACGAAAAACGAACTTACCAAGCGTATAGCCTGTGTAACCTTCCAAAAGCAAATAATAGCTGAAGAAAGCAATAAGCAGAATACAACGGGATGCGATCGCTAAAGGCAAAAACCATCTATCCGTTATTTGAATGACAGAAATAAAAAAACAAATATACCCGATTAAAAAAATATGAAATCAAAAACCGTTGCTCCCCACCGTCTAAACAGAGTAGAATTCCCGTACGTTTTTGATATTTCGGCCATTCTATTGGTGTCTGTCCCATAATTTTGACCATGCCGAATGTACATCTGTCTTGATGAAGTTTCCTGCGGATTGTGTGATACGTGCTGTTCGTCCAAAAAATACACCTCTTCTTAATAATTAAAAACACACTCCTTATATTAACGGTCATTTTACAATCCATGTTTAGGAAAACATTCTATAAACAAAGAAATTATTATAAATATCCCTTCCTCTCATTGAACTGCATTCAGGCGCTAGTAGAGCCAGAGAATGCACAATCCTTGCGTTTGCTTGAAAAAGCAGGCTTTCGGCAAGAAGGGCTCCTCTCCCAATATGAATTTACGTTAGGGAAATATGATGATCTTTACATGTGCGCATTGGTCAAATCAGAGTATATCAATCGTTCTCAGAAATGATAGATGTAGGTGAATCAAGCAAGGAGCATGGATAGGAAGAAGGTTGATCATTGTACAACATGATCAACCTTCAGCGGCATACACATTTCATATTGCTCTATGGGGTTTTTCGAGAGACCTATTTTTTGGATAAAGCCTTCAAGAGAGTCATTGTCGGACAGACAAATGTACACCTTCTCAATCTTGTGGATCTCTGCTGCTCTATGAAGGAGGGCGCGTCCTAATCTTTGGTTGCGATGCTTAGGATCGACCCAAAGAAAGTTGATTTTACCCTGAGCACTCATGCTCACCATGCCGAGACACGTTTGATTCACTTCGTAGATGCCGAGAAAAGCTTCCTGTGTACTGGTGGCGTAATAAGGTGTGTCACTTTGCCAATGGATGTGGCAGTTGGTGAGGGTCTTACGAAAAGCTGCGACGTCATCAAATGTAACTTCCTTAAGAATATACGAAGATGAGAGGGCAGCGGGTGGGGCGGAGGGCAGAGTGCCGTTGTAGTATTTCAGCGTATAGCGTGGCTGATAGCCTTGCTTTTCATATAATTTGACGGCCCGATGATTATCCTTGATGACTTCGAGCCATAGCTGCTGGCAGTCCGCGGAGATGGCTGTTTGTTTATGTAATTCCAGCAACTTGTTGCTAATCCCCTGACCACGGTAAGCCGGAGCGACGCATAGCGTACCGCAACGCATGGTCTTGTACCCGTCGAACTGCCGGACACCGCCGAGAATTAAGCCGATCGGTTGATTCTCATCCATGGCAAGGAAAGAGTGATTCCGTGTATTACCCTCTGGACCAAAAAAACGTGCTGCGAAATCGTCCTGAACCGTGGTCAGCCGAATGGAATAATCCGAGAACCCAAGCAAAAATGCTTGAAATATGTGTTCCATGCTGACATCATTGCATCTCATATAGGTGATCACTGTTATTCCTCCTGAAAATCCAGTATATTTGGATTGTCTTATTATACACTCCTTATGTTGTTGTAAGGTTACAATTAGTATCGCTTAGCTATACTTAAAGTCAACACAAAACCAGCAAAAATATAACTCGAAATGCCCTGGACATTCTTTATTTTGGAAGATGGGAGAATGGAATGAATAAAAGGCAAATGGAAATTTTACGCATGTTGTTAACTGAACCGGACCGGTTGTGGTTAGCGCAGGATCTGGCGGATCTCACCGACTGCTCTGAAAAGACGATCCGTAACGATCTGAAATTAATTGAAGATTATATCGTCAAGCATTCTGATGCCAATCTGGTGAGAAGGCCGGGACGCGGCATTTATCTGGAGATGGGTGAAGCGGATCAGAATGAATTGTTCCATCGACTGTATGCGGATGAGAGTACAGCCCAACACGAGTCCGATGAGGAAAGGGTGCTGCATCTCGCCTATCGGCTCTTGATGAATGCCAAGCCTGTGACCATCCAGGATCTAGCTTCACAGTATTATGTGAACAAGACGGTGATCCGTAAAGATATGGAGAAGATTGATGGCTGGCTGCACAGCTTTGATCTAGCCTTGATTACCAAGCAGCGCGTAGGCTTGACCATTCAAGGCTCTGAGAAAAATAAGCGAATCGCATTGGCGCGGATGAACCAGCTGATTGACAGTCCTGAGTTAACAGGACAGATGATGCGCAAACAGTTTGAATCGCACGAGATTACAACCATAAATCATGAATTAAAAGCATTTCAAAAACGCCATGAGCTCAGCTTTACTGACGAGGCTTTCGAAGCTCTAATGCTGCATATCCTCTTAATGGTCAAACGAACCAAGATGGGACAACCCATTTCTCTCTCCAAGCAGGACATTGCCTTTTTGCAGGAGAAACGCGAATTTACATGGGCTACGTCTTTTTTGCAGCAGTTGCAAAAGTTGTTTGCCGTGCCTTTTTCCAAGGAAGAGACGGCGTATTTAACTCTGCACCTGCTTAGCGGGAAGTTCCGTTACCAGCAGGAGGAAAGAAGGGGAAGACAAGGCGAGCTGGCAGATAGCCACCCGCTTTTGCCTGAGTTGATTGAGCAGTTAGTCCGGCGGATGTCCGAGCTGAATATGATTGCCTTTTCCAAGGACAAGATGTTGCTGAAAGGGTTGAATGTCCATTTATATACGACCCTGAACCGTCTTCAATATGGGTTGACCGTGTCCAATCCTATGCTGGCCGAGATCAAGAAGATGTACCCCTACATGTTCGACCGGGTTATTATTACACTGGAAGAGGTGGGGAAGTGGATCCGGCTATCATTCCCCGAGGAGGAAGCGGCGTATTTAACGCTGCATTTTCAGGCTTCTGTGGAGCGATTGCACCAGAAAGAGAGTCATCCCCAGAGAGCCATCATCGTGTGTCACATGGGCATCGGTATGTCCCAACTGCTGCGCACCAAGGTGGAACGTAAATTTCCGGCTGTACATGTGGAGACAACCCTTTCCAAAGCAGAAGTCCAGGACTATCTGGCAGCCCAGGAGGTGGATCTCGTCATTACAACCGTAGATCTCCCAGAGATGAACGTTCCGCACATTCTCGTCTCTCCATTGCTGGATGCCAAGGACGAGCGTCGACTGGAGCAAGTGATCCGACGACTGGATGAGCCGGAACAGAGGACGGCAGATGAATCTGTATTTTTTAAATATACAACACCTTTTTTGGTCTTTCCCCAGCAGGAAGTGCAGCATCCAGAACAATTGATCTCCAAGCTGGCGCAAATACTGGAGGACAAAGGATATGTTGAGCCCGGTTACAGCGTACTGGCGCGAGAAAAAATGTCTGCTACGACGATTGGGGGAGGCATAGCCATCCCGCATGGCGGTTCTGAGTGGATAAGGCAGTCCTCTATTGTAATCGCTACCTTGAAGCAGCCGCTTACCTGGGGAACCGAGAAAGTAGAGCTTGTGTTCTTGCTTGCGGTTAAACAGGATGGGCGGGAAGAAATGCGCCAGTTATTCAAGGAATTGTCCCTGATCAGTGAGCAACCTGCTTTGGTTCATGCCTTATCTAAGGAGACCGATGCGATGAGATTATTAGGGAAAATGAAGGGATAAACTAAAATCAAAAGAAGCTGTGCTCTGGAGCAGGACTTATAGATAAGTCCTGTTTTTTGTCGGTATAATTCCGTTTTTCCGAAAGTTCCGGTAAAAAGTTCGTCCGATAACAGCAAGATAGGCGTTTATACTATCAATGTAAGCGGAAACACTAGAGAGAAGGGGAATGACTATGAAGATATTGGCGATTACCTCATGTCCTAACGGAATTGCACATACGTATATGGCAGCTGAGAATCTGCAAAAGGCAGCAGCAAAGCTGGGCATCGAGATGAAGGTCGAGACACAAGGCTCCATTGGAGTCGAAAATCAACTGACCGAGCAGGAAATCCGTGAGGCAGATGGCATTATTATTGCAGCGGATAAAACGGTGGTTAAAGACCGCTTCGTCGGTAAGAAACTGCTGGTCGTTGGCGTACAGGATGGCATTCGCCGTCCGGAAGAATTGATCCAGCGGGTGATGAAGGGTAATGTACCTGTGTACCAAGCAGAGTCACGTTCTGCCGAAGCTAGCTCACAGGAGAACAAACCGAAACAAAATCCCATTTACCGCCACTTGATGAACGGTGTATCCTATATGGTACCCTTCATCGTCATTGGGGGATTGCTCATTGCCATTGCGTTGACGATTGGCGGTGAGAAGACACCAGGCGGTCTGGTTATACCGGACGGTTCTTTCTGGAAGACGGTTCAGAATATCGGTTCGGCTTCGTTTACCTTTATGATACCGATCCTCGCCGGATTTATCGCGATGAGCATTGCGGATAGACCGGGGCTTGCACCGGGTATGATTGGCGGATTCATTGCTGCGAACGGTAGCTTTTATGGAAGTGAGGCGGGGGCTGGATTTATTGGCGGGATTATCGCTGGTTTCCTGGCGGGTTATGTTGCACTTGGGATTCGGAAAATTAAAGTTGGCCGAGCATTACAGCCGATTATGCCTATTATTATTATCCCTGTATTGGCATCGCTAATTGTTGGATTAATCTTTGTCTTTGTGATTGGTGCTCCAGTCGCACAATTGTTTGAAGCTTTAACGGGTTGGCTTGCAGGTATGCAAGGTACAAGTTCAATTCTACTGGCATTGATTCTAGGTGCGATGATCTCCTTCGATATGGGTGGACCTGTGAACAAAGTCGCTTTCTTATTCGGTTCGGCCATGATTGGCGAAGGGAATTATGAAATTATGGGGCCAATCGCCGTTGCGATTTGTATTCCGCCGATTGGGAGGGGACTTGCAGCGATGATCAACAAACGTAAATTTGCACCTGCGGAACGCGAGGCTGGGAAGGCAACATTCACGATGGGGTTGTTCGGTATTACCGAAGGTGCGATTCCATTCGCGGCACAAGATCCACTGCGTGTTATTCCCAGTATCATGGTAGGTTCCATGGTCGGTTCTGTCATCGCCATGTTGGGAAATGTAGGTGATAAGGTAGCTCATGGTGGACCGATTGTAGCTGTACTTGGTGCAGTGGACCATGTGCTTATGTTCTTCATCGCCGTTATTGTCGGCGTAGCCGTATCGGTTGTCCTGGTGAGCTTGCTGAAAAAAGATATTGCAGCAACTGTAACTTCGGATGTTGCTGGGGAAGCGATGCCCGGACATTCTACCGCAGGAGCTGGACAATCTGCGATTACTACAACGGCCGCTGCGGAGTCATCTGCTTCAACAACCGTTACAAATAACGGGCCAGCCGTGTCTCCGCAAGCCATTCACATTGAGAAACTGACGGATATTGTAACGATGGATCTGATTAATTTGGATCTGGAAGGAACGACACGAGATGCTGTGGTTGATGAAATGATCGGAGCACTTGAGAGAACTGGAGCCGTAAGCTCTGCCAGTGATTTCAAACAGGCGATATTAGCCAGAGAGGAAGAAGGCTCCACAGGCATTGGAATGAATATTGCCATTCCTCATGGCAAATCGGAAGCTGTCCTGAAGCCAAGCGTGGTCTTCGGCATCAAGCAGGGCGGTGTTGACTGGAATAGTGCAGACGGAAGTGAAGCAAAACTGATCTTCATGATTGCCGTACCGCGCAACAGCAAGGAAAATGCGCATCTGAAAGTGCTGCAAATGTTATCGCGTAAGCTGATGGACGATCATTTCCGAGAGGCGCTTCTGGCAGCTACAACGAAGGAAGAAGCATATCAATTGCTGGATCGGGTGCATTAATTCAATGCGCTAAGAACTTGAATCAAAGAAGTGGGGCTCCCGAAGTTTCAGCCGGGAGCCTCTTTTTTTGAGAAAGTCTTTGCGTGAGTCAGCGGCGTTCACCGCGTGACATGAGCATGATGCCCAGAAACACAAAGCCTGCACCAGCTAGATGAGCAAATGAGAAGGATTCACGGAGGATGATATAGGACAGCAACAGTGAACTGACGGGAATACAACCCGTGTATACAGCTGCTGTACTAGCCGATACCCTTGACACGCCCCGAAACCATAATACGTAGGCTAATGCTGTGACAAAGATACCATAATATAAGACAAGCCCAATCTCCCCTGCTCCAACGTGGTTAAAGTTGAACTGTCGGGCCTCCCCGAAGGAACAACCCAGAAACATGAAGAATGAAAAGAGTGTTATATACATGGTTCCAAGCAGGGAAGAGACATGGCTGGATAGCATCTTGCGTAACACTGTCAGTGCCGCTTCTCCGAACACAGCAGACAGAACAAGCAGCATGCCAATGAACGAGGTTGCGTTGGGAGCATTGAACCAGAGCGCCGATATGTGAGGTACTTGCAGTGCCAAAACACCGAGCAGTGAACAGGCGATCCCGAGACCGGGGCGTAGCGTAATCTTTTCTCTCAGCAGTACATACGAAAGAAGTGCAACGATAGCTGGGGTCAAGCTTGTTAAAATTCCACTTTCGGAAGCAGAGGCGTAGGCCAGCCCGTACAGCATTAGGACGCGGAAGAGAAACATGCCGATCAGAGCCTGAATGAACAGGATTAATGCATCCCGTTTGCTGATCCTTAGTGAATATTTCTTGATGAATACAATGGGTACCAAGAACAGAAGGGCAACGGCCAGACTGGCAGATTGCGATAAAAAAACAGGCAGCCGCATCACGACCAGTTTACCGACTACTACAGAACTGCCGACAATGGAGGTTGCGATCACTAATTCCATGTAAGTCGAAAAGGTTGGTTTGTTCATTTCATCTCACCTCTTGTACAGATATTGATATATACTGTAGCAATAGAAACTGGGCACTTGTAGATCCAGTTGAAGAGGTTTTTGACAGTACCGCTTGAGGGGGGCAACCTATGTGGTTATCTATCGATAAGAATGTGACAGTTCCGATGCTGCGTCAGGTGTATCAAGCGATACGGGACCGTATTTTAGCCGGAGAACTGCATGCAGGATATAAACTTCCTTCGACCCGGGTGCTGGCCTTACAGTTGAACGTTTCCCGGAATGTTATCCTCGAAGCTTATGAAATGCTGCTAGCCGAAGGCTTAGCCATTGCGCGCTCGGGTTCAGGTACCTATGTAGCCGAGGGGGCCGTTCTTCCAGGTTATGTATCCGCACCGCCTATCGAGGCGTCTGCGTCTGCAATGAATACTTCATATTCAAATGAGGTGTCGGTAATATCCTTCCGGACAGGCCTCCCCGCATTGGAATTGTTCCCGCGCAAATCATGGGCCGACTTGCTTCAGAGCGTATGCAAAGAGGCTCCTGATCTGGCACTGGGTTATGGCGACCCTGCTGGAGAGCCTGAGTTACGAAGGGAGCTGGCCGACTATTTGGTTCACACCAGAGGAGTGAAAGCCAGACCGGAACATATTGTAATCACTAGCGGAGCAGTACAAGCGATTCAGCTTGTCACCCGTCTGTTACTGTCAGCTGGAGACGAAGCTCTGGTAGAGGAACCGACAAATGAAGATTTAAAAAGCATTCTGTCGGCTACAGGGGCCACACTGCGGAGCATACCTGTTGATGATTTGGGAGTTATAACAGCCGATCTGCCGCAAAAGAGCCACCCCAAGCTGGCATATCTTACACCCTCGCACCAGTTCCCGCTGGGAGGTATCTTGCCGATCCAAAGGCGGATCGAGCTTATCCAGTATGCGGCCCGGACAGGATGCCTGCTGCTCGAAGATGATTATGACAGTGAGTTCCGGTATGACGGGGCGCCCGTCCACTCCTTGCAGAGTCTGGATCCAGAACGGGTGTTATATGTCGGGACGTTTAGCAAAATTTTGTTCCCCGCACTGCGGATCGGCTATATTGTTCTTCCCCCGTCACGAGTCGCTGATTTTATCCGTTTAAAGCAACTGGCGGATTACCAGACGGCGAGCCTGGAGCAAATTGTGTTGAGTCGGTATATCAGGAAGCGACTCCTTCATAAGCATGTACATAAGATGAAAAAAGTGTACGCCAAGCGTCGTCAGGTCCTGCTTGATAGCCTGGAGCAGCATTTTACAGGGCAATACCGGGTATGTGGCCGATCGGCTGGTTTACATTTGGTAGCAGAGTTTCAGTTCCCACTCCGAGAGAATTTGCTAGAACATCTCCGTAGCGAAAATGTATTTGCGGCACAGCTCGAAGGGAATCGACTGCTAATGGGCTACGGGCATCTAAAGGAAAACGAAATTCGTGAAGGGGTTAGCAGGATTAGGAATGCCCTGCAACGGTAGTACACGCAAAAGCAGCCTATCCTTAAGTGAGGATAGGCTGCTTTTTTCATAACAAGATATCGTGTTCTATGGTCACCTATTCATAAGAGGTTTGAGCCATGTAATCGCTACATAAAGTCAAAAAAATAACGGATCACGTGAAAAAAGACGGGCGAGGTGTAGGTCAAGCTATCCACCCGGCTTAAGTAGCTTTTTTTCAAAGCATCGAACTTATCGTCATCGCCGATTAATAAATCTCGCTTCAGCACGGAAACCGTTAAGCTGCCGAAGAAACCGCTCAAGCTGATCAGCATGCCGAAAATAATTCCAAATTTCGGGTCAAACGGCGTCAGGTAGGGATAGATGAGATAGGAAGCCGCTATAGTTACGGGAAAAGCGAATGCAAAGCCTTCCCAAGTTATATTGGGATTGGATGTCGGGACGATTTTTCGCTTTCCGAAATAGAGTGATGCTAGATAGTGTACGACATCATTGAGCTGCGTCAGTACCACTAGAAAAAGTACAAGTTTCGCTCCGTATTGCGGCGTAGCAAACTGAAAATAGGCCAGATGACTCAACCCGAAAACCATCAGCATGAGTCCCCATTGGGTCGAGCTGACACTGCGCAAAAAACCAACCGTTCCTTTGTTAATCAATCGCGGGAGCGGTAGCAGCAAGAATACATAGATAGGGATAAAGACAATAAACATTCCGTACCACCCGATATAAATCCAATAAAATTGTACGGGAATCGCCAAGTACGCCCATAGAAACAATCTGCGATCAGCTTTTCTGGATCTAATCATGGAAAAGTATTCTTTTAGCGCAAAAAAGGTGAGTGCCATCAGGGAAAGCAGTGAAACGATCGGATTGAAAAGTGTTGCCAAGCAAAAGATAAAGAACATACCCCACCATGTCTTGATGCGAAGCCCAATAGCTGCATAGTCTTTGTCTGGCTGTGTTTTGACTACTACTATGTAAATTAGATGGATGACCAATAAGGCTGTAAAAATAAGAATTAACGTTAATAGCGAACTGTCCATTACCACTCACCAACTTATCGCGAAATAGGGTTCCATTAGGGTTCCTATGTTATTATGAAGGAATAATTCAAACTTGATAAGGGGAAATTTCGTAAATGGTAGCAGATCAGTCCGTCTTTATCTTGCTTACGAATACGGGAACGTTTCTTACGAGAGTCATTAAAAGCTATACGAGGGCGCCATACAATCATGCCTCCATTTCCTTCAACCGGGAACTTTCGGAGTTATACAGCTTCGGGAGAAAGACCCCCAACAACCCGCTGGATGGTGGTTTCGTGAAAGAGGATATTAAGACAGGTACATACAGCAGATTTCCGAATACAACATGTGTCATCTACGAGCTTCAAGTAACCGAGCGTGAAGTCGAAAAAATGAAACGGGTCCTACACGTCTTTATCCGAAGTCGTCAAAAATATATGTATAACTTACTGGGTTTGATTGGTATTGCACTCAAAGAACCAGTCGAGTTCAGCAATTCCTATTTTTGTTCGCAGTTCGTCGCAGAAATTTTACAGCGATCCGGCATAAAAATATGGAACAAGTTGCCCGCTCTTATTACGCCGGACGATTTTCGGCAAAGCGACCGACTGCATTTGATTTATGAAGGAAAATTGAGCGAGTATGATCCTCAAGCTTGAGGACCAGCACCGCATTACTTAGACCTCTTCCGGCACAATCACCTCAATATGACGTGGTAAAATCCGAAGCTCGATGGGTAAAGACGGCCCTGCCTCCCCATCTACATTCGTACTGACCGATTCTGCGGAGCTGACACTTACATGCTTTGCGGTAAAGTAAACTACATCCTTATGATCTTTCAGGCTGCCGAACAATAAAGATAGGCTGGCCGTCACAGTATTCAATATATTGAGGTTTTTGAAAATAAAGCAGTGAAGCAGACCATCGTCAACAGCAGCATCGGGCGCCAGTTTTTCGAATCCGCCGACCGAGTTGGTTAAAGCAGCGAGAAAGAGAGGGGATTCCCCTTCCCAGGTCTGTTCATCATAACGTATGACGAGAGGGTGGGCAGCATTGCCGATGAGTTCTTTAATTCCTTCTTTTAAGTAGGCAAAAGCGCCAAGCTTGGACTTATCGTCGGACGATACGGAAGACAGCGATTCAGCGAGTGAGCCTGCGGCAACAATGTTGGCAAACAATTGGTCGTTTAATCGGCTCAAATCTACTGTTTTTACGCTGGAAGAAGTGAGTGTACGGATCGCCTGCTCGGGGTTCAGCGGAATTTGTAAGGCACGGGCAAAATCATTGACCGTCCCAAGGGGGACAACACCCAGCTTAGGGCGGTGGTCTTGATCCATAAGGCCGTTGATCGTTTCGTGAAGTGTGCCATCCCCGCCGATGGACACGACCAGGTCATAGCCTTCCTCGCACGCCGTGGTGCAAAACCGCGTAGCGTCCAGTTTTTTTGCCGTCTCCTTGATCGTAACGTCGTATCCTTTGTCACGTAGAATGTCTTCTACGTTTCTGACATGTTCGACTGCCTCCTCTTTTCCAGAAGAAGGATTTACAATAATCATGGCTTGCTTCATACACATGTTCCTCTCTATATGAGAAAGTTTGGATTACTAACCCTTACCCGAAAAGCAGACCTTTTGACTCCAAATTAGACAATCGTCATATTTATAGTTACTATAGAAAGGTAAATAAAATCTGAATGGAGGATTTCATATGAAAATCGCATTAACAGGAGCAACCGGGCAACTGGGTTCCATCGTGGTAGAGGCGTTGCTTGCATCCGTATCGGCAGAAGACCTTATTGTTAGCGTGAGAAATCCGGAAAAAGCAGAAAACTTGCGTGCCCGTGGCGTTGACGTTCGTCATGGCGACTTTGATAAACCGGAGACGCTGGACCAAGCGTTTGCTGGTGTAGACCGACTGCTGATTATATCCGCAGAAGGCGATAATGATACGAGAATTCGCCAGCATAAGGCTGCTGTGGATGCTGCTGTACGTGCGGGAGTAGGCTTCATCGCTTATACCAGCGCTGCCAATGCGGCCGACAGCACTTTGTTCCTTGCACCTGTACATCGTATAACGGAAGAGTTCATTCGCGAATCGGGCATCCCTTACTCTTTCCTGCGCAATAACTGGTATCTTGAAAATGAAGCAGGCACGATTCAATCCGTGCTGGCCGGGGCTCCCTGGCTGACCTCAGCAGGTTCCGGTAAAGTAGGTTGGGCTGCCCGTGCAGATTATGCGCAAGCGGCGGCAATCGTATTATCCGGCGAAGGGCATGAAAACACAATATATGAGCTTTCCGGCAAGCCGATTACCCAAGAAGAGTTTGCGGCGATTCTTGCTGAGGTGCTGGGTAAGGATGTGCCTGTACAGCAGGTAGACGATACTGCGTATGCCGACATTATGCTTGGTGCGGGCGTACCGGAAGCCGCAATCCCTATTGTGGTCGGTATTCAAAAAGCCATTCGCGAAGGAGCTTTGGATGTTGTAAGCAACGATTTCGAGAAGCTTCTGAAACGCCCGCTTACGCCGCTTAGCCAAGGAATTCGTGAGCTGGTTGAGCAAACAAAGGTATAAACGTGCCGTAGAGTACATTTTCAATATATGATTCTGCTCATGATGAAGGATGCTACCTAACGAGGCGGGCATCCTTTTTCAATCATCATCATCATTTCAAAAGGAAAGGAAAATCCTAAACTAATTTCCTCTATTAGTGGAATCGTTGCTGATTATCCAATATACTTGTAAGGAACTCCAAGGAGGGCTTGGAGCAAGGTTTGTTTCATAGGATGATCACAGGTGTAGAATTGATAATGAATGGAGTACATACAAATATGTCTAATTTGCCAAATTGCCCGGAATGTAATTCAGAATACACGTACGAGGATCGGAGTCTTTTCATTTGCCCGGAATGCGCTCATGAGTGGTCTTCCGATTCAGAAGCAGCAAATAACGAAGATGTAAAAGTCATCAAAGATGCCAATGGTAACGTTCTGCAGGACGGTGATTCTGTAACCGTCATTAAAGACCTTAAAGTCAAAGGAAGCTCATCCGTCCTGAAAATCGGCACAAAAGTAAAGAATATCCGTCTGGTGGAAGGCGACCATGATATTGATTGCAAAATTGATGGCTTCGGAGCGATGAAATTAAAATCCGAGTTTGTGAAAAAGAACTAAAATGTAAAAAAGGAGAAGCCGAGGGCTTCTCCTTTTTTATGTTTATAATGGTGCTAACCATACGGTTCCTGTTCCCCTGTACACATTGACCAGCCCTTCGCCGGAAGCAGCCGAGCCCATTTTGGTTTTTCCGGATTTTTCGACGGTGAACTGTAAGGTATTGGACCACATGAGGGCAAAGTTACCATCCACCTTCAGCACATCGTTTTGCAATTCTATAACGACCGCTTCCTCGGAAGGGATTGGCGCTTGAAGTGCCAGAACTCCTTTTCCGCGGGCGCTTAAATTAAATAACCCTTCTCCACCCAGTGCGGCAGAGGAAAGATTACTACGTGCAACGACGGATATGTCTAGCGTCGTGTCACAAGCCAAAAACAAGCCGTCTTCGATGGCAATGTGATCATTGTCGACATCAATAAGCCAAATGTAACTATAAGTAGGTTCCAGCATAATCGTACCTGTGCCTTTATAGAGAGGTTTGATGGCACTTGTTCCCGTTACAGCACCGGACACCAAATTTCGCATTAAGCCCCCTACGCCTTTTACGCCGGTAGTCATCTCCATACTGCCCACCGTATATTGCATGGCGCCCGCCTTCATCATGATTTCACTATTGTTGATTTCGATCATGAGCTGCTTGCGGCGCATGTTACTTTTGCTCATATAGTAATTGGCTTCCGCAGCCGCAACCGAGGTGCAGCTTAAATCCGAGATGTATTCCAATACGGTAAATCCACCTAATTGGTCTGCGATGGCAACATTGCTGTTATCCTTTAGGTTATTGATGACAAAAGCCATGGATGTATGAGCCCCCTTGTTGTATTCACGCTGTGAGGATTGAGATCTCTTTTATTCCATAAAATATTCGACAGAAAGATATCGTTTCCTGCGGAAAATCCTCAGGTTCTCTTAAGCCGGTTCCATATTTAGAAAGCAGAGCTTGAAAAAGTTATAAAAAAGTTCAAAATAAAGATATCGGTTTTTAAAATGGTTTGCTTACAAAGCAGCCGATGGGAACGAGACATTGAAGTAGGGGGTAGGGCAAGTGGAGATAGGTATCAGCACATTTGTAGAAACAACGCCGGATACACAAACGGGTGAGGTCATCAGTCATGCGCAACGAATACGTGAAGTTGTCGAGGAGATTGTGCTTGCAGATCGGGTAGGGCTGGATGTATATGGCGTGGGAGAGCATCATCGTAAAGATTATGCGGCATCTGCTCCTGCGGTAATACTAGCTGCTGCTGCTTCGCAGACCCAGCGGATTCGGCTGACCAGCGCGGTCACAGTACTTTCCTCAGATGATCCGGTGCGTGTATTTCAGGATTTTGCTACGCTGGATGGTATCTCGAATGGACGGGCTGAAATCATGGCAGGCAGGGGTTCTTTTATCGAATCCTTCCCGCTGTTTGGCTATGATTTAGATAACTATGACGAACTGTTTGATGAAAAACTCGAACTGTTGTTGAAAATACGGGATTCGGAAAAAGTCACCTGGAAAGGTGGACATCGGCCTGCGATCAATAATCTGGGCGTGTATCCACGTCCGGTTCAGGACCCGTTGCCCGTATGGATTGGTAGCGGAGGCAATCAGGAATCTGTGGTTCGCGCGGGCTTGCTTGGGTTACCATTGGTTCTGGCGATTATTGGCGGTAGTCCTGTGCAGTTTGCGCCGCTTGTGGAGCTGTATAAAAAAGCGGCTGCGCACGCAGGGCACGACGCATCATTACTTCCGGTTGCATCACACTCCCATGGTTTTATCGCAGAAAATACCGAGCTTGCAGCCGACAAGTTTTTCCCTTCCACCCAGCAGAGTATGAATGTGCTTGGGCGGGAGCGTGGATGGGGACCTTACACTCGTTCCAGCTTTGATTCCGCGCGTAGCTTTGAAGGGGCGCTGTATGTAGGCGATCCCGATACGGTTGCCAAGAAAATCATTCACCTGCGCAAGCAGGTAGGCATTACACGCTTTCTATTGCACGTACCTGTAGGCACGATGCCGCACGAGGATGTCATGAGAGCCATTGAGCTATTGGGAACAGAGGTAGCCCCACGGGTTCGCGAGGAAATATCCAAATGGGAAGCCGAGAGTAAATAAGTGGATTTACTCAATAGATATAAGAGAAAGGAGCAGACCCATGGGGATGGGGTCGCTCCTTTTTTTGGTTCTAAAATAATCTGTATGTGCGTGCTTGAAAAGGTAATTCTTTAGCTTGGCTTAGCTAGCCTGTTTTGCGAAATGCCCAATTATTTATTTGGTCCGTTTTTTATGCGCGATGCGTTTTTGCAATAGAGGTTTCCCTTGTTTTAGTTTCTTAGGTGTTGCAGGGACTCTGCGTAAAGGTTTTTCTTGTGTTGCTTTTGAAGGCAGTGTCATGCGGAGAGTGGATGATTCAGGTTTTCTTTGACTACTGCTCGTTATAAAGTTGATGGTGTAGTTCAAGACGAACGGACTAACTGCGATTCTCCGCAGTCCCACGCTTCTACAAGTGGTACAGCCTGTATCCCAGCACCAATCGAAGGCCGTCTCAGGAACTTGAGTGAAGTATGAACCCCGCCATTGGCGTCCAAAATCATCTTCAGCGTAATAAAAGAACGTATTGCCTCCTGCGAAGCCGCTCCACACCTGGATAGTCTGTCCGGGGTTAACACGGTACCAGCCTGCTTTAGAGTAGTTAACAGGACTACAGCTGAAGTCCGGGTAGGCAAAGACTACAAAGATAGCCGCATTGGTACTGTTGCGAAAATTGAGACCCATTTGTCGTCACTTCTTTCCTCATATAGTAATCTTACAGAGTATTCTATGAGAGTTTTGAAAGAAGGAAACGGACAGGAGTCTCCTAATCGCTAAAATTGAACCATTTGCTGATGTCTATTTTGTTATGTTCATTCATAGATCGCCATTCGTTTGATTCTGGTTGATAGGTATAATCTTTTTGCCAGGTCATGATGTTTTCCACGATTGCCCGTATGGAAGAGGCGATATAGGAGACTTCCTGATTCGTCATCATGGGATGGAGGGACAGGCGCACCCAGCCGGGTTTTCTCGATAGGTCTCCCGCATGGATGAGGTCTGACATCTCATTAGAGGTTTGTTGGTCGATACCCAGCAAACAGTGTCCATACGTTCCTGCACAGGAGCAGCCGCCGCGGACCTGGATTCCGAACCGATCATTCAGTAATTTTACGATCAGATTGTAGTGGATATGGTCAACAACGAAAGAAACGATTCCGAGTCGTTCTTGGCTTCTTCCACCTAAAACGTGCAGGCCTGGTATTTTATCCAACCCGTTTAACAATAACGACGTTAGTTCATTTTCGCGCTCCAACATGCGCTTTTGTCCCATCTGTTCTTTTAGCCGAATGCAGAGTGCCGTTCGAATGGCCTGTAGAAAAGCAGGAGTCCCCCCATCCTCGCGTGCTTCGATATTGTCTTTATATTCGTACCCACCCCAAGGATTGGTCCAGCTTACCGTACCGCCTCCAGGCTGATCCGGGGCATGGTTGAGGCTTAGTTTCGAATCCATAATGAGAACACCGCTTGTTCCGGGGCCGCCGAGAAATTTGTGGGGAGAAAATACAATAGCATCCAATCTTTCAAGCGGCTCTGCGGGATGCATGTTGATCGCGGCATAAGGAGCGTTTGCAGAAAAATCAATGAAACACACCCCGCCATGCTCATGCATTTTGCGGGATAGCTGATAAATCGGCGGCTCAAACCCCGTAACATTGGAACAGGCTGTAAAAGCGCCGATCTTGGTAGGGCGATGACGGAATTGAAGCAGCAAACGTTCCAGATTTGCCGGATCAACGGTACCACTGGGACCGGGAGGAATGCACACGACGTCTCCAATCGTTTCAGCCCAGGAGATATGATTCGAGTGATGCTCCATATGGGTGACAAAAATAACGGGACGTTCTTTTTCAGCGATAGGGTAGTGATGCTTTAATTTTTCATGTATTTTCAATCCCAGCATGCGTTGAAGCTTATTTATTGCCCCTGTCATACCGGACCCGGCAAACAGAATGATGTCTTGTTCGTTGGCATGAACGTGGTTCTTAATGATTCGCTTTGCCTCTTCGTAGGCTTGGGTCATCAGGGTACCTGTCAAATTAGACTCCGTATGGGTATTCGCCACAAAAGGACCGAGATGGTTAGCTATTTTGGACTCAATAGGTCCATACAGACGACCGCTGGCAGCCCAATCCGCATACACCAGCTTTTTTGACCCGTATGGAGATTCAAAGGTTTGACGATATCCAATCGTACCTTCCCGATACCGTGCGAAATAAGCCTCGCCAGAAGGCTGGTACGCACTATTGTTGCTTCCGATCCGAGCCTTGAGCATACTGCGGCGCCTCCCACGTGGTTCTGTCGTTCTAGGGTACGTAGGAAGACCCGAATGGGTTAAGAAAAATAGGCGAATGTCATCATTTTGTCAAAATAAAAGCCTCATCCGAGAGTCGGACAAGGCGTGAGTTACAGCTTATATGAACAGCTGCATATCGGATTCGAGCGCGTCTTTGAGATACGTTTTAGCCTCGATAATTTCTAGTTCAGGTATGAATTCTTCGGGTTTAAAACCCATAATGTCCACCGATAGCTTGCAGGCATAAAATTTGACGTTCTTTTTCCGTGCCCCCTTCAAGAAATGAATCAGCTTCGGGGCTTCGTTATCTTCGATCATTTCCGTCAGCATCAGCTTGCCCAGACCGCTAAAATTCATTTTGGACAACGGCAACTCCTCAGGTCCTTTTGGAGTCATCCAGCCCATAATTTTTTCATAAATCGTCTTGTCCTCAAGCGTCATTTTATCAGGATCACGAACCAGAAATAATCCCCAGAACGCAAAAAACATCGTCACGTCCACTTCCAATTCCCGAGCCGTATTCGCCAAAATCAGTCCAGCCATCGCCTTATCATAATCCCCGCTGAACATGAGCAGGTTCATCTTTTTGTCCACTACCTTCCGCCTCCATTACCAACAGATATATTCAGTATGGATTTGGAAATGAGAAGTATGCCCAGTTCACATATTGCTCACAATTGGAGGGCAACTATCGTAAGAAGGAATGAATGTCAAATCGTTTTGCCAACTTATTAAAAGCATCTTTAACCAAGCAGTATAGCGAAGAACCGATCTTACTTTACCTCCTTTCAGTAACACTGTAAAATGCACAGTATGCATATTTATGTCTTATACCCACCCAAAGGAGAGTGTAACTTATGAGTGAAAGCTGTGTTCCTACTGGTGTGATGCTAAAAGATACTGGGTTCGGATATACGTTGTCCTTAATAGGCGGTAAATATAAAATGATCATTTTGTATTGTCTATCTGAAAATAGGGTTATGCGGCATAATGAGCTGAAGCGAAGGATCGGTACCATTTCTTTTAAAACGCTAAGCATCATGTTGAAAGAACTGGAGGCAGATGGCCTGATCATACGCAAAGAATTTCCCCAAGTCCCTCCAAAAGTTGAATATTCATTATCTGAACGCGGTCTTTCTCTCATTCCATTGTTAAATATGATGTGCGAGTGGGGAGAGAATAACAGTTCGCCAGCTCTGGAGGCTATACAGCGGTAGGCATATCTATTTAGTCTAATTCAAAAAGAAGTATCTCCTAAACAAGGAAATACTTCTTTTTTGTAGCTTTAATAAAGCTACCTATTACAGGTTGTCCACAAAATTCAAATAATCTTTCGCGCTATTTTCCAAATGGGGTGTAACCAGCTCATTTTCTTTGCCAGGCTCATTTTCACCAGGTTCGCTTTCTATACCATAAAACGCAAAAAACGAACGATAATCCGCATTGCAGTATAGCAATGTAGTTTCAAAAGGAGATAATAAATGTTCAAGCGTATAGCGGTATCTTCCCTCTTCGCTGTAATCTTCTTTTTTGATTCCGGCAGATACAGCCAAGCCGACTTTACGATTCTTTAATTTATCCCCTCCATTTGAACCATATGCCCAACCATAAGCAAAAACATCGTCAAGCCACTTTTTAAGAAGTGGCGGACAATTAAACCAATAGACCGGGAACTGTAAAACAAGATTACGATGTGATTCAATTAATTGCTGTTCTTTTTCCACATCAATGTTGCCGTCAGGGTAAATGTTATACAATTCGTGTACAGTATACTTTTCAGAATATTTTTTGAGTTCTTCTACCCATCGCTTATTAATCACGGAATTTTCTATGTTTGGGTGCGATACGATAATGAGAGTTTTCAATGATTTGCCCTCCTTGAATATGATTTACTTCTAGAGTATAGAGTACGCAATGCAAATAAGTAAGTATGCACTTTTAGTACAGGTACTTACATAAAGGTTAGTGTCAATTCAGTTTTGTATATTTTTTAGCCTACAGATTTATAGAATACTATTATTTTTGCTGGGCGGTTGGTATGGGGTGTTATAGGCATAATGCGACTAAAATACATGACCGGATAAAGCCATGTCTTCTCGGTTATATGCGTGTATTCCATACCATTCATTTAAAGTGACCGTTACCAATGTCATATCTCCCAGCCATCCTGATTCTGTATAATCTCAAGGGAATTCAAGACACAAGCCTGAGATCGGGAGGGTCATGGAAGTGACTACAGAGAATAAATATAAATCGCTTGAACTGGAAAAGCCGGGTATCTACGAGTTGGAGGGGCTGGAAGTTGGGGTCACCTCCAATTGTAATTTCAAATGCGATTATTGCTGCGCATACCAGCGTAATGATGGACAATGCATCAGCAGTAAAGAAGTGATACGCATCATCGATGAAATTCCCACCTTAAAGCGCGTGCGGCTGTCCGGGGGAGAGGTGACCTTGAAGTATCAGGATTGTCTGGACATTGTGGCTCACTGTTCGAGCAAGGGAATCGCTACCCAGCTCAACACTAATGCCAGCTTGCTCAGTCCTGAACGGATTGAGAGGTTGCGTGACGCGGGACTTTCCAACATCCATATCTCCTTCAACTTCACGGACCCCGAAAAATATGCGGCATATTATCATGTTCATCCTCGCATGTATGAGACAATCGCCCAGAATATTCGGTTATGTACCGAAGCCAAGCTGGAAACGGTGCTGGAGACTTTGTTATTTGCCGAGACGCAGAACAACATGCCGGCAATCAGCGAGAAAGTATATGAACTCGGTGTACGCATTCATGAAATCCAAAATAGCATCGTGATGGATCATACCAACTGGAACGCTATCTCCACCAAGGAAGCACTCGTCCGTTCCGTTCATGACTTGATCGCACATAAAAAGGAAGACACCGCGCTGTATTTCACTTGTATGGATCGCTTTGCAGAAGCTTTAGGCTTCAAGGAGCAGCCGGGTGTTTACTTTTCAAACTGCGTGGATGGTAAAAAGCAGCTTCATCTTCACGGGAATGGTGATATTCTGATCTGTGAACTGTGCCACCCCGTGGTCATCGGCAACATTTACGACGGAACCTCTCTAAAAGACATTTACACCCATAAACCCAAGCCGCTTCAGGATTTTCTCGACAAACTGCCTTGTCCTGCATACGATGCGCTTTTTCCAATAGGGATCTGAGAGAGGAAAGATGTAAATAACGGAGTGGTTGCCCTTAAAAGCGGCTATTGCTAAATAGCAGGGATGTTACAGCATTCTTGCTATTTTTTATTATATATTTGATCACAATTCCATCAGCATTTACAATGCGGAAAAGTGAAATGAGGCAACCATCTTAAGTATAGATTCAAGGTCAGCCAGCTCAATAAAGTCAATTGCTGCCCTTCATGCAACTACCTGATTTCTACTTCATATATTTTCGTGAAAGGGTTTACATGCTAGAATATAAGAATGCTATCCTCTTACGAAAGAAGGAACAGATATGAAATATAGAAATGTAGGCAACAGTGGTCTTAAAATCAGTGAAATCGGTTTGGGCAGTTGGTTGACGTACGGAACAGCCGCCGAGCAGGAAGCAGCTCATACCTGTATTGCCAAAGCCTTTGAACTCGGAATTAATTTCTTTGATACCGCCAATGCGTATAATCGGGGTGAAGGCGAAAAGGCTATGGGAGCCGCTTTGAAGCCTTATCGAAGAGAAAGCTATGTGTTATCTACGAAGGTTTACTTTCCTATGGATTCCGGTCCCAATGACAGGGGACTGTCACGCAAGCACATTATGGAGCAATGCGAGGCTAGTCTTAAGCGTCTTGGCACGGATTATATCGACATTTACTTCTGCCATCGTTATGATCCGGACACCCCTTTGGAAGAGACGCTGCGGGCTCTGGATGACCTTCAGGCTCAAGGCAAGATCCTGTATGCTGCGGTAAGCGAATGGAGTGCTGCCCAGCTCACGGATGCTTATGGCATTGGAAAAAGGCTGAATCTGCGTCCGCTGATTGCCAATCAGCCGATCTATAATATGTTTGAGCGTTATATCGAACATGAGGTACTCCCCGTATCGGGGCAGGTAGGTATCGGCCAAATTGTATTTTCGCCTCTGGCCCAAGGTATCCTCACGGGTAAATACAAACCGGGACAACCTTTACCGACGGGCAGCCGCGGGGCTGATGCCTCCGTCAATAATGTCATCAGCAGTTACATGAACGATACCGTTCTAAACTGTGTCCAGGAGCTGGATGAGCTGGCGAAGGATTTGGGTGTCACCCTGTCACAGCTCGCGCTTGCCTGGATTCTGAGAGAACCGGGTATCAGCGCTGCACTCATTGGGGCCACTAAACCGACACAAATCGAAGAAAATGTGAAAGCAGTCGAGGTGATGCTTCAACCGGAGACATGCGCGGAAATCGAGCGGATTCTGAAGCAAGTAGAAGGATTTGAGCCTTTGCGTTAAGCATGTATACTGTTCTTGAAAAGGGAATATTCCCACGGATAAAGCCTCACGCTTCTCTGTCACAGACATGAAGTGAGGGGTTCTTTTAACTTGCTCCTAGCATGGCATAAATACCTGAAATCTCACTTAATAAAATGCCGCTGATCACAAAAATGGATTGTTTCTTACTGAGATCAACCCGATCGAAAACAATAGGTAACAACCATTTTATACTTATGAAGAACCATGCGGCCTCCAACAAACCTATGATTAATACTTTTCTCCCCCAGTAAAACTGCATTTCTGATGTGAGCGGACCGGAAAAACTCAAGACACTTGAAGTACGGATATTCCAGGAAATGATGACTACAAATATAAGAAGAATCAACAGGGTCAAAAAAATATAGATGATATCTTTAACAGCCTCTTTTGTGAGCTTTGGCGATTTTTTAAACTCAGGTAAACCAATCAGGAAAAAAACGATCCCCATGAAAATTGCCACGCCTACAGAGGAACCAAGTATAATATTGGCTACGATGCTGATGCCATTGATGAGTAATAATAAAATAAGCTCTCCCCTTTGGGGTAACGATGATAGTCATTTTATTGTACACGCAGGAATAAAAATGCTCAATCATTTGGAAAAAGCCCCAGTACTTTCGCCTGGAGCTTTTGACCAATTATAATGCTGCTTTAATGACTTTTTTATAATACAGGATGGATAGTATCCCGAAAATGGAATATAAGGCGGTGTATAGTACCATAACGATAATCATAGGCATCCAAATTTCAGTTCCAAACAAGAACCAGCCGGATTGGACGGCGAAATAGCTGTGTGAAAGGCCGATTACTAATGGAATGCCGAAGTTAAAGATTTGTTTTATTTTGATGCCTCTAAGCAGGTCCCCTTGTGTGAACCCTAACTTTCTCAACACCGTATAATTGGCTTTTTCGTCTTCGCTCTCATCCATTTGCTTAAAGTAAAGGATACAGCCTGATGTAATGAGAAAGGTGAGTCCTAAAAATCCAACTACAAACATGATCACTCCCATGTTCCGCTTCTGATTGCTGCTCATTTCAAGGCGTGATGTTTGTTGATCATTAAAATTGGCAGCTGTAAAGAGGCGATCGGCTTCTTTGATCTGGTCTTCATTCATCATATCAATTCCAATATATAAGGATGATTTCTTTTGAATCTCAGGATTCACATCTTTCTTTAACCGCTCAAATATGGTTTCGTCTACAATGGCAGTGGGTAGTCCCCCGGCTGTAAAATAGTAGGGAATAACATATTCCTTTTTTAGACCCAAATATTGTTGATGTATGACTTCCTTTTTCCCCTGTAAATCCAATGGACCCGAGTTTTTCAAGGACATGAATTTCTGAAGCAGATCGTTATAGCCCGTTAAAATGGTTTGATCTGGAGATACATCCGTCCCTTCCACGGATTGTTCGCTTATAACAGGCAACGTCATGGAATTCGCACCGATATTTAATCCTTCCAGAGGAGTCTCCATGATTTGCGCTGTGTCCACACTGACTTGAATGACTTCAATTTTCTTTTCACGATACTTTATATCATGCTCAAGCAGTATCTTTTTGAACTTCTCCGCATCCGATATATTCGTCATTGAAAAATGGGAAGGCACATTGTTCTCAGCTGCTTGATCCGCAGAATAATAGGCGATATAGCTTAAGGAGAGTAAACCGATGGCAAGTGCCGATACCGTTGTAATAATGGTCAACAACAAAGCATTGGATTTCATACGGAACATAATGGATGAGAGAGACAGCACCTCATTAATGTTCAAATACCCGCCTTTACTTTTTCTGATGATATTTGAAATAAAGCGGATAGATCCTTTATAAAAAAGTAGTGTTCCGATGATGACAGAGCCCAAAATAAACACCATAGCCATAAATAATTCATTCATGGATGTAAAGTCTCCACCAAATAATTTGGAAGAAACATAGTATCCTACAGCGATAAATGAAACTCCAATGATCCCGATGATCATCTCATAGATAGATATTTTCTTGATTTTCCCTTCGGTGGTTGAGGTCACTCTGAACAAAGACAAAATACTCTGTCTTTTGATAAAGGAATAATTCATGAGCATGATCAACAGATAGATGATACCAAAAACGATGAGTGTTTGAGTCAGTGCTTGGTTAGAGAGATATAGAGTGGCAATGGCTTCGACGCCCGTCGTCTTAAATAAAATCATGATCACTAATTTGGAAAAGGAAAATCCAACCCCAATTCCAATGAATAGTGAACTGAAGTATAGAATTAAGTTTTCAGCACTTAGGATGCGAAAAATTTTGTTTTTAGTCATTCCGATCAATTGAAATAGGCCAATTTCTTTGCTGCGTCTTTTTATGAATATATTATTAGCATACAAAAGGAAGATGCAGACAATAGCGACCAGTAAAACGGATGCTGCCCGTATGGAAGCTGCACCTTTAACGGAACCCTTCACTTCGTCCATGGAGGGATCGTATTGTAATGTGACAAAAGCGAAATAGAGCGCCACACTGAAAATGAGGGCAAAAACATAAAGGTAATAATTTTTCAGGTTTTTTTTCAAATTTTTCAGGATGAGTTGATTAATGTTCATATTGGACCCCGCCTAAGACCCCTTGGGTTCTCATGATATCTTGGAAGAAGCTTTGTCTTTCTTGTTCACCTTTATGAAGCTGTGTATACATTTGTCCATCCTTAATAAAAATGACTCTACTGCAATGGCTGGCAGCGACCGGATCGTGCGTGACCATAATGATGGTTGCCTTGCGCTTCTGGTTTAACTGGCCCAGCTTGTTCAATAAATCGGAAGCTGATTTGGAATCCAGCGCACCCGTAGGTTCATCAGCAAAAATAATACTGGGCTCATGAATAAAGGCTCTAGCCGCAGATGTACGCTGTTTTTGTCCGCCCGAAATTTCATTAGGGTACTTATCTTTCAGTTCATAAATTCCCAGTTCTGTAGCTACTTCCTGAAATTTTCGGTTTGCTTCTTTTTTAGGAGTTTTGGTGATGGATAAGGGTAAAAGAATGTTCTCCTTCACGGTTAGCGTATCCAGCAGGTTATACTCTTGAAAAATAAAGCCCAGATGTTTTTTGCGGAATTCAGCCAGTTGCTTCTCCTTCATTTTCGTCATTTCGATGTCTTTAATTTTGATGGACCCGTGGCTTACCTTATCAATGGAGGAAAGGACATTGAGCAGAGTGGTTTTACCTGAACCGGAGGCTCCCATAATACTGACAAATTCCCCTTCTTCAATATGGATATCAATTCCTTTTAATACCTCTTGAATATTTAGTTTGTTGCCGTAGCTCTTATGAATTTTATTTGCTTCTAAAATATTCACTTCGACGCACTCCTTTTTGTTCTTGTAACTTTATTATAAAAATAGGGAAGCTGCTTTTCCTTTGATTGAGCGAACAATACATAAAAGCATGTGACATCTCTGTCACATGCTCACCATACTCACGAAGTCATTTTGTTTGGGAAAAATTAAAGTAAAGGTTGTACCGGCGTCCGGTTTGGAATGCATATCTATATGTATGAGCAAAGGCGTTGCTGCCTTTTTCGTTAAATATAACCCCATGCCCGTTGAAGTATGATCAGAATGTTGGGTCGTGGATGTAAAACCTTTCTCGAAAATACGGGGTATATCCTTCGGATCAATACCGCGACCAAAGTCTTGGACTTCAAGCCGTATTCGATCATTTTGTTCATAGCTGTGAATGATAATATCACTGGCATCGCTATATTTGATGGCATTGGTTAAGAGCTGCCTAACGATAAAAGCAAGCCATTTGGCATCACTCAGCACTTCCATGTGCTCCAGTTGGATATCAAAACCGATCCCTTTTTGGATGCACCATGACTGTAATGCTTTGATCTCTTTAAAAACAAGAGATTTTAAATTCACTTGCTCGACATACAAATCATTTTCAATAAAAGATATGCGTTTGTGATGGAGCTGCTGATCCAGCAGTAAGTGAATTCGTAGCCATTCATAGGTTAACTGAGCTTTTAGGGACTTGTCGTCCAACCGCTCAATCATCAAATGCATGGTGGTCAAAGGTGTTTTCACCTCATGAATCCAGGATAATAGTTCATCTTTTTCGTGTTCAAGTGTCAATTGATTTTGCGAGATGATTTGTTGTAACCGTTCGGTCTGGTCAGTGATTTTTTGTTCAATGATTTGCTCAAATGGACTCTCCGGTTCGCCTATACCCGTTAATTCGAGAGGGCTTTCCCATTCTTCTAGTGTTTTATAGAATTTGGTTTCTTTAGGGTAGCGGATAATTAAAAAAACCAAGAATACCATCATAGATAAGAAGACAATATAAAGGATCGGCATAAACGGGATTGCTGCATCCACATAAGCAATGAGCAGGATAAGGAATTGCTGACATACAAAAAGTAGAATCCAGCTTCGCCTTTCCATAAGATATTTTTTAATCATAGGCATGTGCCTCTTCTGTAGCCATGTAGCCTTGCCCCACCTTCGTTTCAATGAAACGGCCCAAATCCAGCTCATCCAGTTTTTTTCGCAGGCGATTCAAGTTGACGGTCAGGGTATTGTCGCTGACAAAACGTTCATCATCCCAAAGGCTTTTAATTAATTCCTCCCGGGAGACAATTTTGTTTTTTTGCTCAATTAGAAGCTTTAAAATATAAATTTCGTTCTTGGTTAATTCGATGGAGCCAGCCTCATTGGCAACTACATTTTTTTCGTAATCGACCGTGGCTCCACACCATGTTTTCAGGGAGACAGGTTCTGTATTGTAATTGTACACGCGGCGAAGTGTCGCCTGTAATTTTGCAATGAGTACATCAAAATGAAACGGTTTTTGGATAAAATCATCCGCTCCAAGCTGCATCGACATCACCATATCCGTAGGGTGATCACGTGATGATAAGAAGATGATAGGGACGTTAGAGCGGGATCGAATCATTCGACACCAATGAAACCCATCAAATTTCGGTAATTGAATATCAATCACGACCAGATCAGGCTTTATCATTGTGAATTCCTGAATTACCTTACTAAAGTCCTGGATGCCATACACGTCATAGGCCCATTGAGTTAATCTATCTTTAACTTCATGAAATAAAGTTTCATCATCTTCAATTAGTAAGATTTTAAACAACGATTTCACCGCACTTTTAACTTTTTTATATAAAGTGTATAGCAAAATTGGTTTGTATGCTATATGTGTAATTCTCCACTTTATACTGCGCTAATCTGCTGTTAACAGTTGAGCCCTATAGTAGGATCTATATCCACAAATATCATATAAACTAAAGGATGGATGCAAGTATGGGGATTCATACGTATTTTCGATCGCTAAACGAGCTGGAAAGAATTATTCGTTGTCCAGGCAAGTTTAAATTTGAAGAACACAGCGTATCTGCTCATTCATGGAAAGTGGTACAGTATGCCAAAACGCTGGCTGATATTGAAGAGCGAAACGGGGTTAGCATTGACTGGAAAAAGCTTTACGAGATCACAAGCAGTCACGATTACGGGGAGATTTTTATTGGAGACATTAAAACGCCTGTTAAGCATTCCTCCAAGGAACTCCGGTTATTAATCCAGCAGGTCGAAGAAGGTATGATTGAGTATTTTATTGAAGAGAATATTCCGGAGGAGTTCAAAGCCATTTTCCGCAAACAGTTACGGGAAGGCAAAGACAATTCAGTAGAAGGTTTGATCCTTGAAGTTGCTGACAAGATGGATCAGGTGTACGAAGCATTTGCCGAACTACAGCGGGGAAATACTGAAAAAGAATTTATAGTCATGTATCGTAATGCGCTTGTGAAAATCAAAAATATCCAATTAAAATGTGTTGATTATTTTTTGGAACATATTTTGCCGGATATGGTTAAGGAAGAAACGCCTTCATCCATTGATATTAAAAAGATTACGGAAGAAGCCTTAGCACTATAAATGAAAATTTCCTTACCGTCCAGAAGCTACAGAAGCGCTTCTGTTCATACATAATGATGTCCATTTCTGCTTGCAATGCAATCACGAAAAAAAGAGCAATAAGGGACAGTGATTGAACTGTTCTTATTGCTCTCTTGGGTTGATGGTGCTATTCGAATTCAACCTTGCCAAGCGATTTTTTGGCCGGTCCTTCGATTACTTCGCCTTGATAGGAATAGCGAGAGCCATGGCACGGGCAATCCCATGTTCTTTCCGCCTCGTTCCACTCGACTTCGCAGCCCATATGGGTGCAAGTTGTGTCCACTAGGTGCAATGCTCCTTGTAGATCTCGGTAAGCGCCCGCCCTTTTGCTATTTACCTGGATGACCGCTCCTTCGTCATGCTGTAGTTCTTCGGCTTTTTTGTGGATCATTTCCAACTTCCCAGCAATCAAGTGTTTAGCCACATTTGCATTTTGTGTCACGAATGTTTTAATGTCGGGGTCCATATGAAACCTTGAGGGGGAGAAAAGATCCTGGTACGGGCTTTCCTTTCTGGTAATCAGATTCGTATTTAATAAAGCTGCCGCCACACTTGTGGTCATCCCCCATTTTCTATAACCCGTAGCAACAAGGATGTTAGGGATGGTGGATAGCTCCTGCCCGATATAGGGGAGCTTGTCTAGCGTATACAAGTCTTGAGCTGACCAGCGATAAGTGATTTCCTTTAATCCAAATGTTTGCTCTGCGAACTTTTCTAAAGCTTCATAGTACTGGAAGGTGCAGATTCCTTGGCCCGTTTTGTGGCCTTCCCCACCGACGATGACCATCGGTTCTCCGTTTACCAGCACCGAGCGAAGCGAACGTTTTGGGGTTTCCGCACTTAGGTACATACCACCCGGGTAGATTCTGTCGGTCTTGACGGCTAGTACATAAGAACGCTCGGCATGCAATCGCGCAAAATAAAGACTGTTTGGATCATTGAATGGAAAATGCGAGGAGGACACGACATGGTTGCAGGTAATTTTATTTCCGTCGTTTGTTTTAATGATGGCAGGGTTTCCTTTTTCCACACCTACAACGGTGGTTTGCTCATAAATTTTCCCGCCCTGACGGATGACTTGGTTTGCCAAATACCTTAAGAAAGGAACCGGATTAAACTGGGCCTGGTTTTTCATCATAATAGCTGCTTTAGTTGAGAAAGGCAGAGGCGTTTGCTCGACATAACCTCCCGGGATGCCCAATTCTTCGTAGGCTTTATATTCGGCGGCGATTTTCTCCACATACGTATCTGCACATGTATAAACGTAGGCATCTTCTTCTGTAAATTGACAATCGATATTATACTCCTCTACCGTTTGTTTAATGAATTGAAGAGCGTCACGGTTGGCTTCGTAATAGAGCCGGGTTTTTTCCTTGCCAAAATGTGAAAGAAACTCGCTGTAGATCAAGTCATGCTGGGCGGTTATTTTGGCGGTAGTATGGCCCGTTGTTCCATGAAGTATCCGCCCTGCGTCGACGACCGCGACGTTTAGTCCTTTTTTAGAAAGTAAATAAGCAGTGGTAATACCGGTGATCCCCGCACCTACAATGGCAACATCCACCTGAATATCCCCACTAAGCTTGGGAAAACTGGGGATGTCAGTTGAAGCTAACCAATACGATTCCGGAAATTGCGGAAATTTTGTATGAGATTCATTTTGATCCATTATTACAACCGACCCCTTTGATTACACTTTATGTGTATTATTTCCATTGTAGGCTTCTATATTCACTAAACGACTCTCATTATGATAAATTGGCCTGCACCTTCCAGGCTTTTTTAACGTTGGCTTCCATTCCTGAAAATCAAAAATTCTCCTGAATAATTTGATATAGAGCGCGTCACGAGGCAACGCTTGACTTCAAGTTAACTTTAAGTAGTAACATAAAGGATGTAACGTGATGGGGCCAGAAAGGCGAACGACAAAATTCTTTCAATATAGGAGTGATGGACATTGAAAAAGAAACAATTGGGTAAAAGTGACCTTCAAGTATCTGCACTGGGTCTGGGCTGCATGGGAATGTCCGAATATTATGGTGAGCTGGATGATCAGGAGTCGATCAAAACGCTTCATCGTGCGCTGGAGTTAGGGATAAACTTCTGGGATACTGCCGATACCTACGGTGTGGGGGAAAATGAAAAACTGATCAGTCAAGTTTTGCGGAGCCACCGTGATGAGGTTGTATTGGCTACCAAATTTTCGATTATGCGCGGAGAAGATGGTGCATTTCTGGGTGTAAACGGCCGTCCTGAATATGTGAAAGAAGCGTGTGATCGCAGCCTGCAAAGACTGGGTGTAGATGTGATTGATTTGTACTACCAGCACCGTGTCGATCCGAATGTACCTATCGAAGAAACGGTGGGCGCGATGAGTGACTTGGTTCAGGCAGGAAAAGTCCGCTATCTGGGACTATCCGAAGCTTCTCCTGCGCTCATTCGACGTGCTCACAAGGTACACCCGATTACAGCCCTGCAAACAGAATACTCCTTATGGAGCCGGGAAGCGGAAGATGAAGTTATACCGACGTGTAAGGAACTGGGCATCGAATTTGTGGCCTACAGTCCACTTGGACGCGGCTTTTTGAGCGGGCAAATTCAGAAGTTTGATGATTTTGCAGAAGACGATTTCCGTCGCTCCGTGCCACGTTTTCAACCTGAGAACTTCCAGAAAAATCTCGATCTCGTGCAGCATGTTAAAGACCTCGCTGCTCAAAAAGGTGTTAAGCCTTCTCAACTGGCTTTGGCATGGTTGCTTGCGCAAGAGGGGATTGTTCCGATTCCAGGCACCAAGCGGGTGAAGTATTTGGAGGAAAATGCAGGGGCAGTCGATATCACTTTATCCGCGCAGGAGATGGAAGCCATTAACGCGATCATTCCAAAAGGAATGGCAGCGGGTCTTCGTTACCCGGCAGAGCGGATGCCGAATTGGCAAGCCGAATAATTCCAACTTTATAACCCAAAAAGCCGTCCTTAACGCGGATCGGCGCGAAAGGCGGCTTTGCGGGGCTTTCATATACAGCTAAGGACGTGGTTTGAAAATACCGAAGGGACGTCCTACAGGCAGGAACGTACGGCCAAAGTGAGCATTCAGAACGGCGGCTCCTGTACCGTACAGCGAGAGAAGACCAATTCCCATTTCAGCATAAGCCGCGATGGTATGGAATACCTCAGGAGCAACACCGAATGCATCGAAGCTAAGACCGAGGAACAGAAAATCAATCAATACAAAGATAAAAAACAGAACCTTATGCGTCTCCATCGCTCCAATGGTCATGAATAGCGTGAAGATGAGATAGCCCGCAAAGGCAAAACCGAGCTGTTTACCGTCTACAGCAGAAGCCAGCTCAGGGCCGAATACGCCCATTTTGATCATCCAGCTACTAGCTACGGCTAACCAGAAGAAAGCGTAAGCGCCGAATGCCGTCATGCCAAAGGTGTTATTATGCTTTGCATCCTGAATGCAGGCAAACAGCTGTGCAAAGGCACCAAGGAAGATTGCCCAAGGGATGATGAAGCTCAAGCCTTCAGTGAGACCGAGCTTTTGGGATGAAGCCACAAGCGTTACAATAGCCAAGCCAAACAGACCGATCGCGCTCGGATCGGCCGTTACGATTTTTACGTTAGAATGAGATTCGTTTTGCATGAAAAAATAGAAGCCTCCAATAATGTTCAAGTACGCGTCAATCTGCCGATGCCAGAGTCACACTGACATATTGTAACGGAAACAGAGGAACTAGCATAGTACATAATTCTGCTACCGATTGCGATTTCCTGTATTGACGTTATTACTTCCCCCCTCGATACTGACTGATTTGCCTGAAGTATCTGTGATGTTGTCCTTAATTTCATTGGATCTGGAATCGGTAACCCGTATTCCTATGTTGGAGAATCCGGAGTATGTGGTCATTTCGTTACCAATAATTTTGTTGTTATTGGCACTGGAAAGGCGGATGATTGCGTCAGGATTAAGTGAAGAATTGGTTTGAATAAATTCATTGTCTGTGAAGGTATTGCCATCCGATTGGACTAGCAGACCTTGCAGGGATGCATTTTTTACCGTATTCCCGTATACGTTGTTACCTGTCGCTCCAGTCAGTACAAAGATTCCCCGAGGAAATTTTCAATTACATTATTGGTTACGGTATTGTTGACCGTCGTGTACGTTGCGCGTGACAGATTGATTCCACTGCCTCCACCCGAGTTGGTAATCTGGTTATTCGTAATTTTGACGTTACGGAACTCACCTGCCGGATAGCTTTCATGTCCGATGGTCGTGTCACGAATCTCTACTCGATCCAGCGTGAAGTGCGAGACGGCCACATCTATAATAATACCGCCTACCTGACTTTCTCCGTGGGCTTCACGGTTCGTACGGTCTGCATCAATCGTAAGATTGGATAATTTCACATTTAATCGCTCAGAATTATCCCGCAGGACAGGATTCGCAATAACGTATTGGCTTTTGGTGCCTGTTTTTTTGAAAATGGTTTTTCCCATTCCGTCCCCGTTCATACTCACCCCGGCATATAAACGGATCGAATCGTCAACCAGATACGTACCTGCCGGGAAGTACACGGTTCCCTCTGTACCACGATCATAGAAATACTTTAACGCATTCTGAATTTCCCTCGATTGTGAGGAATTCGAGTTGGGTTTAACGCCAAAATCCTTGGCATTAATCTCATTGTCGGCTGCTTGGGCCACATGCGGGTTTCCTCCTATAGAACCTTGAATAACGAGAGCAATGACGGCTACCAGCAACAAGCTGAGCCTGGCCTTGTCTGACTGGAAATAAAAGCTCCGCTACCTTCCTGGTTGCGGAGCTTTTGTGATTTGGCGACAGCCTATTTTCTGTGGTCCGAACCCCGAGCCTGTCCGAAAGGTTGTCTCCTAGGGGTTTTCGTATTTATAACAAGCTGGGACATGCCGTTTTGTGACATGAATCTTGGTTTCTAGCAGAGGTAGCGGCCCACGCAGAAGGGGATCTGGATGCATATGCATACTGTATGCGCAAAAACCCAAAAAGATAAGAGGGATGACAAGTGCCCATTGGAAAAATGAAAAAGCATAAAGAAATGTTGCAACATCCCGTTTTGCGTCCGCATTTACCTGAAACCCACTGGTTTACGGATTCGAGGACCTCGCGGATGCTGAATACCTATTCATCGGTCTTCATAAAACCTAATCACGGGAGTGGTGGCAGCGGGATTATCCGGGTCAAGAGATTGAAGAAAGGATATGAGGTTCGTAGGGGCTCAAGTCGAAGGATTGTTGGATCTCGTTTTGTCTTGAGAGCAATTAAGTCATACCAGAAATCCAGACACATGTATTTAGTACAGAAGGGACTTCGGTTAGCCAAGTACCATGGGTCGATTTTTGACACAAGGATATACCTACAGAAACCAGGGGGGAAATGGGTGATTTCCGGCACGGCCGCCCGTGTCGCGGCACCTCATAAGTATGTTACCAATTATCTTAAAGGAGGGCATGCAGTATCCTTGCATCGAGTGCTTTTCAGCCTTTTTAAGCACAACCGCACGAAAGCGGATGCCTATTTTCGTAAAATATCCAAACTATCTGTCATCATTGCCAAAACGATTAATAAACGGCATCCAGTTCGCGAATTGGGGGTCGATATTGCCATAGATAAAAAAGGCCGTATTTTGATTATCGAGGCCAATTCACACCCCGGACATATGCTGTTTACCCAGCTTCCCGATCCTACTATGATCAACACGATCATGAGAAACAAGAGGCTTATTTGGAAGTAGATTCCTTGCACATTATTTTTAGGGGAGAAGGAGAAAGTTTCAATGAAAAAAACAAAGCAGCTAAGAGAGTTGGTCAATTCTCAAAAACTGGAGTTTATCATGGAAGCTCATAATGGTCTGTCAGCCAAAATTGTGGAGGAGGCGGGGTTTAAAGGAATTTGGGCCAGCGGGTTGTCCATCTCTGCAGCGATGGGAGTCAGGGACAACAATGAGGCTTCCTGGACGCAGGTATTGGATGTTTTGGAATTCATGAGTGACGCTACTTCCATCCCGATTTTACTGGACGGAGATACGGGGTACGGCAACTTCAATAATGCAAGGCGGCTGGTGAAAAAACTGGAGCAGCATCATATAGCGGGGGTATGCATCGAAGATAAGCGGTTCCCCAAAATGAATTCTTTCATTAACGGTCAAGGGCAGACTTTGGCTGATATCGAAGAGTTTTCCGGGAAAATTAAAGCGATGAAAGATACGCAAACGGACGCGGACTTTACGGTGGTGGCCAGAGTAGAGGCATTTATTGCCGGGAAAGGGCTTAAAGTGGCGCTGCAGCGGGCAGAGGCGTACCGGAAGGCAGGAGCCGATGCCGTATTTATACACAGCAAAAGATCGGATGCCGCAGAGATTGAAGCGTTCATGAAGGAATGGGCCGGAAGATTGCCGGTAGTGATCGTGCCTACCAAATACTATACGACTCCAACCGTCAGGTTTAAGGAGATGGGGATCAGCCTTGTGATTTGGGCAAACCATAATTTGAGAGCATCCATCCAAGCCATGAAACAATTATCTGACCGAATTTATCGGGATGAAAGCCTTGTTCATATCGAGAAGAGCGTCGCAACCCTCGAAGAAGTATTCCGGCTTCAAGGGGTCGAGGAGCTGCAGGCTGCGGAACGGCAATACCTCCCGTCGTCAGAACCGGATTCGGGTGAGCACGTATAATGGACACAAAATTGTTAGGAGAAGAGCTGGGAAAATTAGGATTTACCTTTTTCAGCGGTGTTCCATGCTCCTTCTTGAAAAGCTTGATCAATTATGCCATAAACGAATGCGATTATGTTGCAGCGGCTAACGAAGGGGATGCGGTCGCCATTGCATCCGGAGCTTATATAGGGGGGAAGAAGTCGGTAGTCCTTATGCAAAATTCAGGACTAACCAATGCTGTTTCGCCATTGACCTCTCTTAATTACCCTTTTCATATTCCGCTGCTTGGATTTGTCAGCTTGCGCGGAGAACCGGGGATACCTGACGAGCCTCAGCATGAACTGATGGGCCGGATTACAACGCAAATGCTGGATGTGATGGATGTGGAATGGCAGTATCTCTCCAAAGATTTAGAGGAGGCAAAAAATCAGCTGATCCAGGCTAATGAACAAATTGCGCGGCGTCGCTCGTTCTTTTTTGTCGTTAAGAAAGGGACTTTTGACAAAGAGCCATTGCAAAAACTGCAAACCTCCATTCATGTAAATCAGGTCCGGCAGCATGGTCATGCGGATCATCAAATGCCTACACGGTATGATGCATTATCTGCGATTAACTCCATGAAAGACGGTGATACCGTACAGCTCGCAACAACTGGTAAAACCGGGCGTGAGCTGTATGAAATTGAAGATGTGTCTAACAACCTGTACATGGTGGGTTCAATGGGATGTATAGGTTCCTTTGGACTTGGTTTGGCTCTGAGCCAACCAGGCAAAAATATCGTCGTGATTGACGGAGACGGATCTCTGTTGATGCGTATGGGGAGTCTCGCAACCAACGGGTATTACCATCCACCCAATATGGTTCATATTCTGCTCGATAATAACGCTCATGAATCAACAGGCGGGCAAAGTACAGTATCCCATAATGTGGATTTTATAGATATTGCGGCTTCATGCGGGTATACGAAGTCGATTCATGTTCACAGTCTCGAGGAACTGAAAGCCTCTTTACAGGAATGGAAAGTGAATAGAGAACTTACGTTTTTGTGCCTGAAAATATCTAAGTATTCCAAGGATCAGCTTGCTCGACCGCATATGAAGCCTCACGAAGTAAAAGAACGTCTGTTGCGTTTTATTCATAACAGTCCTTTGAAGGGCAAGGAAGTGGGCGGTTCATGAGTTCTCCCGTCAAGAAAAATATTTTGCTTACCCCTGGTCCGGCAACGACTACAGAAAGTGTGAAATGGTCACAGGTGGTTCCGGATATCTGTCCTCGTGAAGCCGAGTTTGGCCAAATCATGGAATATATTTCTACAGAGCTTACCCGGCTGGTCGCAGACCCGGATCATTATGCAACCGTATTGTTTGGTGGATCGGGTACTGCAGCGGTGGAATCCATCATAAGCTCGGTCCCGAATCACGATGCAGTGGTCATTGTCAGCAATGGAGCCTATGGAAAACGGATGTGCGAGATAGCGAAGGTTTATGGAGTGGACTATTTTGAATTCAAAAGTCCTCCCGATGATGCTATTGATTTGGCTGAATTAGAAAGATATATCCAATCTTCCGAACGCACCGTCTCCCATCTGGCCGTCGTACACCACGAGACGACAACGGGCCTGCTTAACAAGGTAAAGGATATCGGAGAATTATGCAAAAGGTATCAAATCGACATGATCGTGGATGCCATGAGCTCATTTGCGGCCATTCCAATTCAATTGAAGGAAATGAACATTGCCTACCTGGCGACAAGCTCCAACAAAAACTTACAGGGAATGGCCGGGGTTTCGTTTGTGATCGCCGAAAAAAGCAAATTGGAGAATTTGAAAGGCCAGAAACCAAGAAGCTATTATTTGAATTTGTATGCTCAATACAACTATTTTGTGGAACATGGGCAGATGCGGTTTACTCCTCCAGTCCAAACCTTATATGCGCTTAGACAAGCGATTGAGGAATTAAAGCAGGAGGGGGTGGATAAAAGATACGAAAGGTACACGACATCCTGGAAAACCTTAATTAACGGGTTAGCCCGCTTAGGTCTAACCTATATCATTCCCGAAGAGCATCATTCCAAAATCATTACTTCCATTCTTGAACCTCATTGTGCAGGTTATGATTTTCAATCTATGCATGATTATTTTTACAGCAAAGGTATTATGATTTATCCCGGCAAGCTTGAGAAACTAAATACGTTCCGGATTGCCAATATAGGTGATATCACGTATAAGGAAATGGAGTTATTTTTGGAATGGCTTGAACGCTATCTCAGTAGCATAAAATGCGGATGAGAAAGGTGGAGTCCCCATGGCATCAGCAGCAAAAGATAAGTGGTACAAATATTTGTTATTGAGAAGGTATGCGTCTCTGAGGTCTTATGTCCCCGAAACGAAGCTCCTGGACAGGTATAATTTTTCGAAACTTCTCTCCAAGTACGTGCATGTTATCGTGAAACCGGTGTGGGGGAGTCGTGGACAGGGGATCTTCCAGGTCTCCTGGCTAGGAAACCATAAGTACATTGTACATTACGAGAATAAACGAGTTTTAGTACGGGGCAGAACCAATACGTATCATTATATTAGAAGAAAAATCGGGAACGCCAGTTATATGGTTCAACGCAGAATTACTCGTCCGACCATCCACAAACGCCCTTTTGATATGAGAGTCATCATTCAACGGAGAATCAACTCATCTGTATGGGTAGTCACAGGAAAGGTTATCAAAGTTGCAGGCAAAGGCTATATTGTATCCAATAATACACGGAGTAAAGGGACATTGCTCAGCTTTAAATCCGGTATTCAGCAATCTTCTGTTCGGCACTTGTCTGCCAGTGCATTAGAGTCCCATATTGATCGTGTTTCCATCCGTTCCGCGAAGAGATTAAGTGCTTTTTTTCCGGGACACCGTATATATGGACTGGACATTGGAATAGACCGGAAAGGAAGTATCGGGATTATTGAAGCTAATCTTTATCCGGCAAGGTCCCATTTCCGTAAGCTGAAGGATAAAACGATGTATTACCGCATTACGGATTACAAAAACGGATAACATAAAATGAAAAGGTGGCTCTGTATTCATCAGAGTCATCTTTTTCTCATACAGTTTCTAAGTCGGGAGTTTTAGTCATGGGACAAGGATTATTGAATGGTGTTACATCGGGATTTGTGATAGTATTTACACCTATATAGAATGAGGAAGTGACATAGTGATAAACATAACGATTCCAACCCCGGACATCACGATTACCAAACAGGTTAACCCTGAGCTGAGCCATATTTATGGATTTACAGATTTCCACCTGATTCCCAGAGATAAGAGTGGTATTTTTATGTTCTACAACGCGCAGGAGGAATTGCTGTTCGTTGGTAAAGCAAGAAAGCTGAGACAAAGAATCAAAAAGCATTTTGAGGATACCGTATCACCAATCAAGGACAAGCGGAACGAAGTGGCGATTATTGAGGTTTGTATTGTGGAAGATGCGGTAGAGCGAGAAATCTATGAAACCTACATCATCAATTCACAAAAGGCTAAATATAACGTCGAAAAAGTATTTTTTAAGTAATGAAGTAACTTCCGTATGAAAAAAGAGCAATAAGTCGCAGTGATGTACTGCCCTTATTGCTCTTTTGTATTACTGTATTTTAGATCCTTCCAGGGAGGGTGCCGTGGTATGAACAAAACAGACCGCCTGCTAGCTATCTTGCTAGAATTGCAACGTAAAGATATTTTACGAGCCGAGGATTTGGCGGCCATATTCGAAACAAGTGTGAGAACCATCTATCGGGATATTCAGGCACTAAGCGAATCGGGTGTACCGATTATAGGTGCACCCGGCATTGGATATTCCCTGATGGAGGGATATTTTTTGCCCCCGGTGAGCTTTAGCGTGGAAGAAGCCGTGGCGTTGCTAATCGGGACAGATTTTGTCGAACAAAAATTTGATGCAAATTACGGCATCAAGGCGCAGGCTTCTCGCAGAAAGATTGAAGCTATTTTACCGGAGAGTGTTCGCAGGGAAGTTTCCCGGGTGCGTACGACCATCAGGCTGCTCGCGGTGGGTGAAGGGGCAAACCTTAAAGAGAAAACCTGTTTGGAAACGCTGCGTCTCGCTATATTGGGAAAACGGAAGGTACGGTTCGGCTATTCCAAAAGAATGCCAGAGGATGACGGGAATCGTCAAAGTGTGCGTGTGGTCGCCCCCTATGGGCTTGTGCTGATTCGTGGTTCGTGGATGTTGATTGGGCAATGCGAATTGCGGCAGCAACTTCGCCATTTCCGCTTGTCCCGGATGGACGAGCTTATCGTGCTGGAGGAGAGGTTTCAGTTCCCCATCGATTTTAATTTGCAGGATTACAAGCAAACCGATGATCGCCATGTACGTGTTCGTATATTAGCCCGTTCGGATATCGCTGATAAAGTGAAGGAAGCGAACAATTTTTACATGGAGGCTGTAGAGGAGCGTGCGGATGGACTGCATGTACTCTTCCGCGTCAGGCAGCCAGAGGAATTACTACAATGGATACTCGGGTGGGGTGCAGATATGGTCGTGCTGGAGCCTGAATCGCTCCGGGATCGGGTACGATCGGAAGTCGAAAAAATGTTGAAATGCTACTGACATAAGGCTGTCAGTAGCATTTTTGTATAGTAAAGCTACTTGAAGGAGAGGGGCAGTTAATAGTATATGAATACAACAACCGAAACATTGCAGCGTTTTGAACAAACGGTACAACACTATCTTCTTGAATTGGACCACTTTAGCTTGGAGCAATTGCAGTACACACCGCAGGAGGGCGAATGGTCACTTGGACAAATGTACCTTCATTTGGTGAACTCTGCTCTTTATATGCATCTGAAGAACGTTGATGTTTGTCTACAGCCTAATGGGGAGACAGGGGTTAAAACGGAAGCAGGCACGGCCATCTTTGATCTGGGAGGCTTTCCGCCAATACGTATCCAGGTCCCGTCATCCCCGCAGTACACTCCACCACAACCGACTAGCAAAGAAGAAATTGTAGAGGGATTGAACGCGGTAATCCGCAAAATGAGAGAGATTGAGCCGAACGTTGGGGAAACAGCAGGGAAGTCTACCGTTTCTCATCCCAGATTCGGCGCGTTGAATGCTGGAGAGTGGTTTACGCTCATCGAGATGCATTATCGCCATCATCTTTTGCAGAAGGAGCGCTTGAAGCACGCAATAGCCGATTAATCGTCTCCCGGCGCAGACCGATGAACTGGCCGATTTCCTCCTGCGTTAGCACGTCTGTTAGCGTGGCGGGTGCGATGTAGGAGTGGAACCAGCGTTGAAGCTTCCGAAGCTTCTCGGCAGGTGACACCTCGGTAAGCTGGTCGATTCGTTGCTGCATCATGCGCAATTTATCCTGTAGCTGCAAAGCGACAGCCCGACATCGCGCCGGCTCTTGCTCCAGCGCGAGATACCATTCCTTTTGCGACAGAACTTCAACCTCTGAGGTTACCAGCGCCACTGCTGTACCGTAATAAGGATTGGGACTGATCAGGGAGTGATGCGGGATGATTTCATCGGGCACAATCACATTAACTAAAATTTGCGAGCCGTCTTCATGGACTCGGATAATTTTTAACAGGCCGCTCTTTAAGTGATATAGAGGGCCGGATTCCCCTTGCCGGAACAGGGTCTCGCCTTTGTGTAATATCATGAGCGTGAACAGCCTCCATTTCATGTATTCCAGCTTTTAAATGAATCCGCCGTTGACGCGAATTGTCTGTCCGGTAACCCACTGTGATTTGGCGCTGACCAGGAACTCAATCACATCAGCGATATCTTCCGGTTCACCGAGACGACCCATCGCATTCATTTTTTTCATGACTTCGATCTGTTGCTCGGTTTTTCCTGCTTGAAAAAGCTCGGTGTTCACGGGACCGGGAGCCACGGCGTTGATCGTAATTTGTTTACTCCCGAATTCTTTCGCAAGCTGGCGGGTAAATTGCTCCACCGCGCCTTTCGTACCCGCGTATACGCTATAGGTCGGAAACATTTGTCCGATGACGGACGTAGACAGGTTCACGATTCTTCCGCAGTTTTCCATGTATTTCATCGCTTGTTGACAGGCAAAGAAAGTCCCTTTTACATTCAGTGCGAATTGTTTGTCAAAATCGGACTCGGTTACCTCAGCCAGAGGTTTGGTGATCATCAATCCGGCATTGTTAACCAGAATATCCACTTTGCCGAATTCAGCAATCGTATGTGTAAATAAGGCTTCAATATCACTCATCTTGCCCAGATCAGCGCGGAGCGCTATGGCTTTTCCGCCTTTTTGAATAATGCCCTCCACGACTTCCTGAGCTTTGTCCGGACTGCTGGCATAATTGATGACTACATTAGCGCCCAGATCAGCCAGTTGCTCGGCAATAGCACGTCCAATTCCTCTGGAGGAACCGGTGATAATCGCTATTTTTCCGTCCAAATGTTTCATAGGTATTTAACCTTCTTTCTATAATTTTTTAAGAGATTCCTTTTTCTAAAAGCATCCACACATCCGAAAACTCCTGATCAATCGCAGGACTCTTCCATTCGTAAGCATGAGCGGGATGATGAAAACGGGCTGTGGCATAGAAAAGGGTACGCGCCAGTTGGGCTGGCTGATCCGATGTGATGTTCCCGTGTGCAATGATGTCAGCGAGCTGATCCACAATGTGGGCGATATGCTGGTCGATTAAATCAGCGGCTTGCTCGGTGACCCGGGTATACATCTCGAACATCTCCTCGTCATCGCGGGCATAATACTGCTTGAGTTCGATCAAGGTCTGTATATATCGTTTTAAATGCGGCGTTCCCAGCAGGGATGAATCCTGACACACCTCCGTTAACGGAGCGATAATCTTTTCATTCAGCCATTTTTCGGTCACGCCTTCAAGAAGTTCGGCTTTGCTTTTAAAATGTCGATAAATGGTGCCATGACTTACTCCTAATACTTTGGCAACATCGGTCACGGAGGTTTTAGCTACACCAAAACGTCTAAGTGTGTCTTCTGTAGCGATGAGAATCTGTTGCTTGGTTAAAATATCTGAGGATTTTTCCATAGAGACACGGTCAAGTTGCCGTGTGAGTCACCTCCTTGAAGTCAGGATAACACAAAAGAGTATCAAATGACAAATATTCATTTTTGTCATTTGATACTCTTTTTCTTCTAAACAAATTCAAAGGAGTAAACTGAAACCCTACAACAGTGATTCGATGACAGAATCTATTTCAAAGGGCTCCGTCGTTGATTCAAATCTTCCATTTACATGACCATCGCGATCGATCAGAAACTTGGAGAAATTCCACTTGATCCCGTCGCCAGCGTATATTTCCGGATACTTATCCCTCAGGAAATCCTCCATCCATTGACCGTCCTTGGTTTGGGTATCGAAGCCTTGAAACGGTGCCTGTTGTGTCAGATATTGAAATAAAGGATGAGGAGATGGACCTCTTACATCCGTTTTCTCAAATAGCGTGAATGTTACTCCATGGTTAATTTGGCAGACCCCCTGAACTTCCGAATTGCTACCCGGCTCTTTTTCATTGAATTGGTTACAAGGAAACGCGAGAATTTCAAAACCTTGTTCCCGTCGACTTTCATAGAGCTTCTGTAGATCAGCGAATTGACGGGAAAAGCTACATTTGCTGGCTGTGTTTACGATGAGGAGAACTTTTCCGCTGTAGTCTGACAGTTTAATCGGCTTCCCGTTAATTGAGGTTGCTTGAAAATCATAAATAGACATATTAAAGTCCCTCCTCATATTATTTTTTATACATCATATATCCAGAGTGTCTATTGGTCTAATAGATTATTCGAATGACCTTTATAGGTAGAAGGGGGTTCGCCTCTTTCATAGCAAACTGTGACATTAGCCGTTACCAAGATAGAATATGGATGCATATTCATGTAATGCGTGCAAAAACCCAAAAGAATAGAGGGATATTCGTGCCCATTGGAAAGATGGTTCAATACAAGGAAATGCGACATCATCCCGTTTTGAGCTCTCATTTGCCTGAAACCCACTGGATTTCTACTGCGAAGACCTTACGTATGCTAAATACCTATCGCACGGTCTTTATCAAGCCCAATTACGGGAGTGGGGGGAATGGTATCATACGGGCCAAAAAGCTGGGAAGGAAATATGAGGTCCGTTGCGGCTCCAGTCGCAGGGTCGTCAAATCCCATGCGGTCCGTAGAGCCATTAGATCCTACAGGAAGCCCCATCGGCGCTATTTGGTACAGAGAGGACTGCGGTTAGCGAAGTACAAAGGCTCTATTTTTGATGCCAGAGTGTACATGCAGAAACCGGAATCAGAATGGATCATTTCAGGGATAACCGGGCGTGTGGCAGCCCCATCCAGATTCGTGACCAATTACCGGAAAGGGGGACATGCGGCTCCGATATCCAAAGTGCTTTTAAGAGTTTTTAAAAATGACAGAACGAAAATGAGACAGACTCTGGATCAGATCATCGAACTTTCCAAAATGATTGCCGACACGATAGAGCAAAACCATTCAGTTCGCGAGTTGGGCATTGATTTGGCTATTGAGAAGAGTGGTCAGATCTGGATTATCGAGGCCAATCCGCACCCCGGACATATGCTGTTCACGCAACTCCCTAACCAAACCATGATCCGTACCATTTTGAAGAACAAGCGTCGGATTAAAAAACATTAGTATAGAGTTGCTCAAGCACATTGGAATCTCATCAATCAAAAACCAGTCGAAGCACGAAAATAAAGAAGTGTTAGGCTGGTTCTGTTTTATCAAGCTATGATAGTTCATTAGTGAAATGTGCTAGTTATCTCTAATGCTTTGCATATTAATCCTCTATATAGTATATTTATTCAATCGTAAGCAAGAGGGGGAGTTAACATGTCATTTATCGTAAGAAATGCTGAACCTAACGATGTGAATGGTTTGACGGAGTTAATGTATGAGTATATTGTTGGTTTTTATAAGAATCCCAGACCGGCTGCTGAGAAACTACATAATTTGATTTTTAACCTTTTCGAGAAGCAGGCAGGTATACAGTTCGTAGTAGAGCAGGATGGGGAGCTGATTGGATTCGCTACATTATACTTTGCTTTCAGCACGATGAGAGCAGATAAAATTACCATCATGAACGATCTGTTTGTTATGGAGCCATACAGAGATACTGAGGTGGAATCGCAACTGTTTTTGGAATGCCGCCGATACTCACAAGAGCATGGGTATGCGTACATGTCCTGGATCACGGGGCCCAGCAATCAGCGGGCACAACGTTTCTTTGAAGAAAAGGGTGCTGTCCAGGCAGATTGGATTAACTATTCCATTAACTAAATCAAGGGTTCTTGCAAGCTAATGTGAAGCCATTGACGCCCTCGTTTTGTTGGAACTATACTGATTACAACAAAGAGGGTGATTCGATGAAACAAATTAGCAGCCGATTTTCAATTGCGGTGCATACCATGTCCATGATTGCTTTGCGTCCATCGTTATGTACAGGCGATTACATTGCCAAAAGCGTCAATAGTAATCCTGTCATCATACGCAAAATCATTGCGCAATTAAAAAAAGCCGGATTTATCCAAGTCAAAGCAGGTGTCGGTGGGGCTTCTTTATTAAAAGAAGCAGAGCAAATTACACTACTGGATATCTATAAAGCCGTTGAAGCATCAGACGATGGCGACCTGTTCAGGTTCCATAAAGACCCGGACCCCGAATGCTCGGTGGGGAAACATATTGAAGAGGTACTGCATCCTGAGATGGTGCAGGCACAGTTGGCGCTGGAAGGAAGGCTTTCTTCCGTCACGTTAGGACAAATTGCTGCCCAACTTCAGCAAAAAGCGGGCTACTGATGAGCAGAAGAGGCCAGAGCGCAGGTTTTTGGCAAGCTCCAAAGCTTGCTCGGTCCCCGAAACGATGACATAGGGATAGACCGTGGCTAATTGAAGCTCGGCGTCGGGAATAGCCCATTGTCTGTCAGACGGCTTTCCGGTGATTTTTTCATAATGGGCTACAGCCGACTCCAGACTACTCGCAAATACCGGAATAAAATGATCTGTAATATTCATAATTTCATCCTCCAGTTGAGTTGTACAATACCTTATAGCATCGTTGTAACTAATTTTGTTATAACAATATTAGTTACAACGTAGGTGCGATGTCAAGTGAATTCTATGAATTGCTGTTTATAAATCTGGTCGACCTTGCTAAGGCTTGGGAGCTGTGCTATATAGCTGACATGATTTTTGGCAAAGCGTTTATGTTAGAGCGTGTCCTCCATCCACATGAAGAATGGTTCCGGTCACAAAATGATTTTGGATTAAATAAAGTACGCCTTGTGCAACATCCTCCGCATGTCCCACTCGTTTTACAGGGAGCTTATTTGCCACTGTATCATAGAACTGATTACGTGCATTTTCAGGCATTTTGCTACGGGAAGGTGTATCGATAATGCCAGGTGAGACGACATTCACGCGGATGGGAGCAAGCTCCAACGCCAAGGTTTGACCAAGATTCGAAACGGCTGCATTAACAGCACCAAGCGCTGAGGATCCAATCATCGGTTTGAATGCCACCACACCGGAAAATAAGGTAATGGAACCCTTTGCTGAGAGTTTGAGTGCTCCGTATTTAGCCGCATAATATTGGCCCCAAAACTTGTTTTCGAATAGCGTGCGTGCGTGATCCGTTTCCAACTGGAGGAATGACCCCCCGGATGTTTCGGCAGCGCTAATGACCAGATGATCATACTTGCCGACTTGTTCAAAAAAGGACTTTACCTGCTGCTCATCTGTCGTATCCAGCACGGGGTCCCAGCATTTCTTTGGCCTTGTGCAATTTATCTTCCGAGCGGCTGGCGATAACCACTTCCGCCCCAAGCGAAATGACTTGCTTAGCTGTCTCTAAACCAATACCTGAGCTTCCACCAATAATCACAATTTTTTGATTTTTCAAATCAATAACCTCCTATGTTTTGCTGAATGTATTAATCATTGAATACGGCTTGTAGATGTGTATCAAGATCAGTAATAAATTTAGGGATATTTGGGTTTTTAATGACGTCGTAGCATGCATAGCTCTTTAGAGGCTTCATACCGAGAAACGTATGTGCAGAGTGCAAATGACGGAGCGCTCCTTCTAAGCTATCGCCATTAAAAAATCGAGTTGGATCATTAAAGGCTTTTTCCGGGGCATTCCAAGTCGTTGAGAACATATATTTCTTGTCGGTTAATAAACCGCCGCTTCCATATTCACGAGCACCCGTGAAGAATACACCGTAAGCGTAAACTTCATCCATATAAGTCTTCAATAACCCAGGAACACTGAACCAATAGATGGGGGTTTGATAAATGACCACATCCGCCCATAAGAACTTTTCTTGTTCTTCGCTAATGGTGTATCCGTTTTGAACAGATGTTGTTTTGATCTCGTTCTCTTCACTTAAAAGACGCACCATATGGTCCATCAATGTTTGGTTCAATTTTCCTTCGGACGCATCATACTTTTGATGACCATTAATGATTAATATATTATTCATTTCTCCATCTCCTTTTCCCACTGTCTTTGTTGCCCCTGTCCCCAACCGCTAATCACCTCCTCATGTTAGAGAAAGCGTTACTTACTACATCAATATCGTATATGTATTAAATTCATTTAGGGAAGTAGTGATATTTAATTCATATAGTTACCAAAAGGAATTATTGTGATATTATTGGGTTTAACAGTTATTTTTTTGGGGAGGATGGTTCCTATGCACGTTCAAGAACCAATTCAATTGACCAAAGGGATACCAGGTGAGCCATGCCCTATTGCCCAGACGCTTGATTTGATCGGAACGAAATGGACTTTTTTAATCATTCGTGACCTTCTTATCGAAGGAACACTGCGATTTAGCCAACTTCTGAAATCCATGAAGGGGATTAGTCCCAAAACACTTTCCCTACGCCTGAAGGAGCTTGAAGACAATGGTCTGTTAGTGAGAAAGGTTTATCCCGAGGTTCCCCCGCGCGTTGAATATTCGTTAACGGAAAAAGGGAAGCGACTGGAAAGTATTTTTATTGAGTTGAAGAGATTTGGTTTAGATTTAAAAGCAGATCATTGAGGGAGCGCCCGGGAGGCATAAAGTTCTTGCCGCTCTAATACAAATTGCAACCGAAACATTCCAGGGTATCGTCAAGATAAGACGATACCAATTTCCTGTACTCTGAAAAAGGAAAATGCGAATCAAAATGTTCACTTATGTGGTGGTTTCCACTATCTATATAATAACGAAGGTAAACAGAAGGGATGATGGAAATTACCAACAACTAAGAAAGAAGATTTTTATTTTGGTTTGATGATGTGTTTGGGGATGGTATCACTGCTTTCGTATTGGAATTATTTATTGTCGGTCCAGTAGCAAAGAAAATAGCCTTCTCAATACTATACGATTTCTTGCTGGGAAGGCGGTTTGTTTTTTTATCAGAAGTCCCAAAATCTTCGCGTTATTACAGCGTTTGTCCGCTGTCCACCGTAATAATCTGGCCTGTCATGGCTTCCTGTTCCAAGGCAGAGCAAACCATGCTGGCGATATCTTCGGGCGTGGAAATGTGCTGTAGCAGCAAATGAGGAAACAATTGTTTCATTTGATCCTCCCTCCCCGCCCACCATCTTGTCGCTACCGCTCCCGGCACGATGCAATTGACGCGGATATCTGGTGCCAAGGCTCGTGCCAAAGATTTTGTTAGCCCGTGAACGGCCGCTTTAGATACGGCATAAGGGAGTGAGGAACCTAGCCCCGTCTGTCCCGCTATACTTCCAAGATTAACGATGGCACCTTGTTTACTACTCTTCATAAAAGTAGCTACGGCTCTGGCGCAGTAAAACATGCCTTTTACATTTACATTAAAAAGATCATCCCATACCTCTTCCGTGGCCGCCTCCAGATCATCCATAGGAATGTGATGTGTAATGCTGGCATTATTCACGAGTACATCAACGGTGTCGAATTGCTGAACAATCTGGTCCACCATATCTCGTACCTCTTTGTCTTGGGAAATATCTGCCTGTAACGAAATAGCTAGCCCACCCTTTTCAAGTATCATCCGCACGGTTTCCTCAGCATCTTTTTTAGAGCGCGAATAGTTGACGACCACCGTAGCCTTTCGATCTGCCAGCGCCATGCATACAGCTCTCCCAATTCCTGTACCCCCACCTGTAACCAATGCTACTTTTTGATGTAAATCCATATACAATCGCTCCTTATCCGTCCATTTGATTTTGCTTCTGAAAAAATAAATACCATCTGATATGTATCATTGTAGGGGATGTACATGGTTCTGTATAATTGAATTAAATGAATAGATGGTTCAATAAAATTGAATTCAGATCAGGAGTATGAGGATGGATATTAAAACACTCAAAACATTTCAAATGATCGTGAACTACGGGAGCTTTGTTCGTGCGGCGGAAGAGATGAATTATGCGCAATCTACAGTTACGATGCAAATGCAAAAGCTGGAGTCGGATATGGGAGTTCAACTGATTGAACGAGGCAAGAAAATAAAGTTAACTGAGGCGGGCAGGGTGTTTTATGAGCAAAGTCTGCACATTGTAAAGGATATGGAGCAATTGCAGAAGAACATAGAGGATCTGCAATGGGGCACCGCAGGCCATATTCGTTTAGGAGTGACCGAGCCGACCGCCAGCTACCGATTACCGGCGATTCTAAAGCGATTCTTATCCGATTATCCGAACATTCAGATCTCCATCGAGTTTGGAAATACCCCCACCTTGAGTGAGTGGATTCTCAAAGGGGATATTGATTTAGCGCTGTGTTCCGCACCAGATTTGGGCACTGAGCTATATTTTGAACCTTTATGTAAGGAGAATTTTGTGGTTTTGATGCCTGAACATCATCCGCTTGCCGAAAAAACAAGCATTGGGCCAGAGGATTTACAGGGACATCGGTTGCTAATTACGTCAGCCACCTGCCCCTATCGTCGCAAACTAGAAATGGTCATGAAGGAATATGGAATAACCACGTTAGATACCATGGAAATTGGCAGCATGACGGCTTTGAAATTCTATGTGGAAAGTGGGTTAGGTATTGCCCTTGTACCCCAAATTCTAGTGAATCCCGTTCCGGCAGGAACAACGACGAGGGAATTAAGCGGCAGTTTGATAGATATGACTTTCGGTATTCTCTGTAAAACAACAGAGTATCCGCTTAAGCTGGCAGGTTCAAAGCTTTATTCTGTGTTGAAGCAAGAGCTTAAGGGGGAAGCCTTTCAAAATAATCTGGACTGATGTTCACTACATGAGCCCTTCTTCCTTCATGCTAATGAACGTTTTGTCTCCTAATATGACATGATCCAGCAATTCGATGCCGAGTAAAAGACCTGCGTCTCGTAATCGGAGGGTCGTGCTTACATCTTCTGAGCTAGGAACAGGTGTACCTGAAGGATGATTATGACAGGCAATGATAGATGCAGAGTTGGCAAGTACGGCGAGCTTATAAGTTTCTCTTGGATGAACCAATAAAGTATTCAATGTACCGCAAGATACTGGATGTACAGCAGAAAACCGACTGCCTTTGGCAATCGGTTCATTGGTTTACTTTTTGCTAATCGGAATCCATACCTCGCATCGGTAATCCTCAGCACGGGAATCTCCCATAGTATACACTTCCAGCTCCGGTCCGCCTGAATGCTCATAATTGCTGGCAGGGAACCATTCCTGAAAAATTCTTTGCCATACCTTTTGGATCGAGTGAGGCATAGGGCCGATGGATGTAAACACGGCCCAGGTTGCAGCCGGAATCGTTCTGGCATCCAATCCGTTGGAAGCGGCTACGTCCTCGGTGCCCTCTGCGGCAATCAGGTACGTGAATTTCTCTTCCCCATGCTTGAAATCCAAACAAATACCGAGGATATCCTCGCTTGTTCCCAAGGCTTGAATCCGATCCGATGTACCATCCGCCTTCAGCTCGTCCCAGAATTTCGGGATTTCCCGGAAATTTTCACCGTCTTTCGTTGTGACTTGGATGGACTTGCCAATGACCGTAAAGGCCGCTTTCTCTACGATTTTATAATCCATATCCTGATCTCCCTTCAACGATAGATGGAAGGTAATGCGTGGAAAGGCTTTCAGGTTCACCCCAGGGCTTCTGGCCTCAGAGGGAGATATACCGTGTACCTTACGGAACGCTTTAGAAAAAGATTCGGGGGAATCATATCCGTATTTGAATGCTACATCCAAGACTTTGGTGGTAGAAAGACTCAATTCCTGTGCAGCCAAGGTCAATCGACGTTTACGTACATATTCGGCTACCGTGACGCCGGTAAGCATATGAAACATACGTTGAAAATGAAAAGGAGACGAATAGGCTGCCTTTGCAATTTCGTCGATATCCAGCGGCTGCTGCATTCTTTCTTCCATCAGATCCAGTGCGTTCTTGATCCGAAGTAACCATTCCAACCGCATCACCTTCCTTGGTTGTAATCATATCATTAGCGGTGTCCGTAATCCTGTCTTTGCGTGCTCTTGTTGAACAGGCTCTGTCGCCTAGTTTAATGGGAGGCATACTCTGTTTCAAGTCGGAATTTCATACTGAAATTTTAGAGGATACATTTCGCCTGCCCCCTTGTGTTCATAATTAAAATTTGGGACAATGAAAGAAGCGTTTGAATAGCGAAGACTGCTTAAACATGCTATGATGCAATGATGGCTGAGACGATTGGTAAGTGCTTTGTTTTAAATAAACGGATTGTATATAGAGGAAGACGAATTTTAACGTTTTGAAAAGAGGATCGAACATGAAAAAAGAATCCATTTATGGATTAACGCTAGATCAGTTGACAGCATGGCTCATCGAGCGTGGACATAAGAAATCCCGGGCGTTGCAGGTATGGGACGCACTGTACCGGAAACGGATTACTGATTTTGCTGCGATGACGGAGATTCATGAAAATTGTACCCGCCTGTTGGCAGAACATTTTCCGATTCAAACATTGGAAGAGCATGTGAAGCAGCAGTCGGCGGATGGGACGGTCAAATTCTTGTTCCGTCTTCAGGATGGTAATTTGATTGAAACAGTATTGATGCGGCACAAGTTTGGGCTGTCGGTGTGTGTGACAACGCAGGTGGGCTGTAACATCGGGTGCAGCTTTTGCGCGAGCGGGCTGTTGAAGAAGAGCCGTGACCTGTCCAGCGGTGAAATTGTAGAGCAGATTATGAAGGTGCAGTTGTTTCTGGATCAGGAACGTCCGGGCGACCGGGTCAGTCACGTCGTTGTGATGGGGATTGGTGAGCCGTTTGATAACTTCGTGAACCTGTCCGACTTTATCCGGGTCATTAAGGATCATAAAGGGCTTGCGATTGGTCCGCGACATATTACGGTTTCTACGAGCGGACTTGCCGATAAAATTATTGAATTTGCCGATTCCGATCTGCATGTCAATCTGGCGATTTCCCTTCATGCGCCGAATAATGAGACTCGCACCCGCATCATGAAGATCAATCGGGCGATTCCCATTGAGAAGCTGATGGAGGCGATTGATTACTATCTGGATAAAACAAATCGTCGGATTACGCTGGAGTATATTTTGCTGAAGGATGTTAATGATACTAAGGAACATGCGCTGGAGTTGGCTGAGTTGGTGGGCCACCGTCGCAATTTGGCAAATGTAAACCTGATTCCATACAATCCGGTAGATGAGCATAGCCAATACCAGCGGAGTGAGTCGGAGTCGATTACGGGCTTCTATGATGTTCTGAAAAAACAAGGCATTAGCTGTAGTGTTCGGTTGGAGCATGGAGTCGACATTGACGCGGCTTGCGGACAGTTGCGCAGCAAGCAAATCCGCAAGGATGCAAAAGGTAGTCGCACATCGGAACGTGAAGCGATTAGTTAATACAGAAGCGTACTCTTTAACAGGAGTACGCTTTTTTTATGCTGGATTATTGAGGAGAAAGAAAAGCACTCAAACCTAACTCAGTCTATAAATGTGAAAATAGTCACGTAACCATTGCTGTTTTTACGTTATAGTGAGTGGTTAGTGGAGGGGTTATATGGCTAACGTAATTTCGAATGTGGCGCTCGTTCCGGGCATTTATGTTATGAAAATAGAGGGAACCTTTAAAGGGGAAATGGGCCAGTTTTACATGCTGCGCAGTGGAACCGGGTACCCATTGCTACCTAGACCTATTAGCATTTACGATATCGGGGAAGAGGACATTTCCTTTCTATATCGGGTTGTGGGAGAAGGGACAAGTTTGTTTTCCCGGTTGCAGCCGGGGCAGGAGGTTCAGTTGGAAGGGCCTTTCGGCAATGGCTTTCCTCAGGTAGAAGGTAGCTTGGCCTTAATCGGCGGTGGTATGGGCACGGCTCCATTGCTGCTGGCTGCAAAGCATTATCCGCATGCACATGTTTATCTGGGGTTTGCGCAGCAAGCCTTTGGGGTGGACGCTTTTGAAGCTGTGGCAGCCTCTGTACACGTTCGTGTAGGGGGGAGCATCGTCGAGAAGGTCGATCCCCATCTCTATGTGAATCTGTTTTCCTGCGGGCCGACTCCGATGCTACAAGCACTTGCGGTGAAAGCAGCAGGCTCGCCGTCCCGTTTATATATATCAACAGAAAGACACATGGCCTGTGGTATTGGCGCGTGTTTGGGCTGCACCATGCATACCCGTGGAGGTAATAAGAGGGTGTGTAAGGAAGGGCCTGTATTCCCGGTAGAGGAGGTGGATTTTGATGATCTCCATGGCGTGTAATATTGCGGGCGTCCCGTTCAAGAACCCGATCATCATGGCATCCGGTACATTTGGGTTCGGACGTGAGTATGCGGAATTTTACTCTCCTGAACTGTTGGGCGGTATCGTCGGCAAGGGATTAACCCTTCATCCGAAGGCTGGCAATACCGGATCACGCATACATGAAACAGCATCCGGTATGCTCAATAGTGTGGGACTGGAAAATCCGGGTGTGTCGGCCTTTTTGAAGGATGAGCTGGATGACATGACGCGCTGGAATACGGCTGTAATTGCTAACGTGGGTGGCTCCAATCTGGAGGAGTACGTTCAGGCCGTAGCCATGATTACGGAAAATGCGCAAAAACGGCGCACGATGAATCGCAGAGGCGTTGATATGCTGGAGCTGAACATTTCCTGTCCCAACGTAAAGCAGGGCGGGATGCAATTTGGCATTCAGACCGAGGTGGCGCGGGACGTGGTACGGCAGGTGCGCAACGTAACAGCGCTTCCGCTGGTCGTGAAGCTGTCTCCAAATGCAGAGAATATTACGCAGATGGCGGTCATGTGCGAGGAAGAAGGCGCAGACGGTGTCTCGCTGATCAATACATTTTCTGCGATGAAAATTGATATACGTCGGCGACGCAGTGTTTTTACGAATACGTATGCAGGTCTTTCCGGTCCGGCAATCAAGCCGATTGCCTTGCGCATGGTTCATCAGGTGGCGCAGGCGGTATCCATTCCGGTGATCGGGATGGGTGGCATCAGCTCGGTGGAGGATATTATTGAATTTACGATGGCAGGAGCAGCTGCGATTCAGGTGGGAACATACAATTTTGTCCACTTGCACGCAGGAGCTGAGCTGGTCTACGGTCTTGAACAATGGATGCAACGGGAAAAGGTGCAGACGCTGGATGAGATACGGGGAATCTTGTGAATTTCGTACTCGTTTGCATAAACTTAAGCATACGAAACCGGCTTGTCTTCCAGGGCAAGCCGGTTTTGTATTTTATTGTACCGAAACAGCCAAGCTCAACTAGTGGTTAATATCGCACTTGTTCAAGATGAACGAAATTTGGTTATTCAGCAAATTGTCTTATTTCAGATAGAGGCTACGTTTGTTGTCGTTGGAAGGTTTTTAGAGCTTGCAGATTAAGAAGGAATTTGTCAAACGTTGTCGAATATCAAGGGATTATAGGAGTAAAAGACATGCTCTTCTTCCCAATGGAGAGCTTGAAAAAAGAAGCAAGGTGATGGGGTTGTGGTTCAAACGTAAGTCGAAACCGAGACGACAATTCAAAGTTTCGCTACAGTTCATGATTATTATTTTGGTTGTTTTAGCTATCATTATTTCCTTAATTATTTCCTTGCTTCTCATTCGTAATTTCGTGATTAACAAGCATTTTGATAATACGAAGGAAAAACTTTCGGGTATTGCCAAGGTCATTGCAAGTGACAGCGATGTCATTCGAAATGTCGAGCAGGGAGTTCCTGTGAAGCAGATTCAGGACTATTCGCTTAGAGTAATGAATAATGTTAATGTGGATTTTGTTGTCATTCTGAACCGCGATTTAATTCGGCTATCCCATCCAGATGCAACGATGATTGGCAAACCGTTCTCTGATTTGAATGATGCCAGAAGAACGCTGTCCGGTCAGGGGCATTTTTCTGAAAATATAGGTATTTTGGGCTCAGGCTACCGATATTTTGCGCCGATATTTAATAAACAGAATGAGGTCATTGGCATTGTATGTGTGGGACTGACCATGAGAACTCTAAATTATGATTTGATGCAGGCGCAGTATACCATTTTTGGAGGACTGATGCTTGGGCTCTTTAGTGGAATTCTGGGTGCCATCTTCCTGGCTCAAAAAATCAAAACGATTTTATTCGGGCTTGAGCCGCAAGAGATAGCAGCACGATTACGTGAAAAAGAAATTATTGAAGATGAGGTCGCTGAAGGAATTATAGCCATTTCGGCTGACAAGAAAATTATACTCATGAACAAAGAAGCTCAGGCCAAGTATCAACTGGCGAACCAGGACATGGAAACCCCGATTGGCGAGCAGGTCGATACCAACTTTTATAATGTGCTCTTCAAAAGAGTGTTTGATGACAAGAAGAAGATCAAGGATCGCTCATTTTATGTGAATGGTATAGAAGTCATTGCGACAATAACCCCTATGTATATTGAAAATGAGTTTTTTGGAGCAGTTGCAACGCTGCGAGACCAATCCGAGATGATTCATCTTAGCAACCAGTTAAGTGGTACAAAATATTATATTAACTCACTTCGCGGACAGACCCATGAATTTATGAACAAAATGCACGTCATATCCGGACTGATTGAGATGAGGCAATATGCAGAGGTCAGTCAGTATATTCAGCAGCTAAATCACCGGTATCAAAATGAGGTAGGCTTTCTGACCGAGAGAATTAAAGTTCCGGCATTAGCAGGTTTTATTATGGGTAAAATCAACGAAGCACGCGAACAGAATATTTCGGTTCTTCTTGAAGAAAGCTCGAATGTCTCTAATGTGGAGATGCAGGACATTGTTCATAATGTCATACACATACTGGGCAATTTTTTTGACAACGCCATAGACTCGATTTTACAAAAAAAACAACCTGGTAGAATTGAGTTGAAATTAAACTATGAGTGTGAGGGAAATGTATTCATTCTGAAAGTGAAAGATAATGGTATGGGGATTGATTTTGAAATGCAAAAAAGAATATTCGAGCATGGTTTCTCAACCAAAGGAGAAGATAGAGGCTACGGCTTGAATCTGGTTAAAACCATGGTGGACAATCATCAGGGAATCATTGAGCTTGACAGCCAGCCGGGCCTGGGAACAAGTATATATGTAGAGTTGCCCTGTACATTGGAGGTGACAAATGAATGAAGGTTCTGATTGTTGAGGATGATCCCATGGTTGCTGAGCTAAATCAACAGTTTATTGAGCGCATGGACAATTTGGATGTTGTATGTAAGGCAGATACTGTAAAGAAAGCACAGGATTGTCTTCAAAAATGGACACCGGATCTGGTATTGCTGGACGTTTATTTACCTGGAAAAAGCGGATTAACTTTATTATCACATATTCAGGAGCATCAGTATCATGCGTCGGTTATTTTAATTACGGCTGCAAAAGACATTCAAACGGTGAAGGAAGCTGTTTTTTATGGAGTTGCAGACTATTTAATTAAACCCTTTACATTCGAACGCTTTAAGTTGGCTGTTGAGAAAATCCAGCGTCTGGCCACGGTGATGGAGGAAGGGAACGGAATTAATCAAGCTGCCATTGATCATTATTTTAATAAAGATGAGCATACGGGTATGGAGAAGAAAGGATCTCCTGAAAACCTATCCAAAAATCTTTCCAAAAACCTGTCCAAACTGACCATGACCACGATACTGAAGAGCATCCAAGAGCTGGATGGTCAATTTTCAGTCGAAACCTTAGCCAGAGAAGTGGACTTGTCCCGTATTACGGTGAAAAAATATATTCAGTTCCTGGTGGACGATGGCTTCTTGATTGAATCGATTGAATACCACAAGGTTGGAAGGCCGCTAATGCTCTATCAGGTGAATCCTAATTTAAAAGAACCGCCATTTCCATTGTAATCTGGAAATAGCGGTTCTTTTTTTGTCCAACAATAGTGCCGAGCTTTCTAATTATTTCATAGAAAGAACAGGGAGCGGGACCAGATTGTCCGAAGATTGGGTTGCAAGTATATCACGGAAGTTGTCGTAGCTGGTTTCAATCATGTTGGATAACGCCGTAACGGTATTCGAGCCAGCATGAGGCGTTACCAAAACTCTTGGATACAGCTCCACAAGCTTCTGGATCGTTGGGTCCGGGAGCATTTGCCATGGATCAAATGCTCTAAAGAATAATTCATCTTCTTTAGGGAAGACATCCGTAGCGAAGCCTTCCAGATGATTGCTGAGCAATGCGTCCAAAATAGCTTGGTTATCTTGTAATTCTCCACGTGAAGTATTGATTAGAATAGATCCCTTTTTCATTTTTGCTAAAAAGCTGGCGTTAATCATCTTGTCGTTCTGTCCCGGCAGATAAGGAACATGTACACTGACGATATCACTCTCTGCCAATAGCTCATCTAAAGTTGTGAATGGAATGACTTCCTTGGCTGCGTCGGATTGGTACACATCATAGCCAATAACGGATGCTCCTAATCCTTTAAACAATTTGGCTTCCGTCAGACCAATGCGACCGACCCCGATAATCCCAACTTTACAGTTATGGATCTCTTTGCTGAATGTATGCTCGTCCACAATGAAATTTTTAAACGAGCTTTTGGTAGTCATATAGGCTGTGTGACGGAACAACATCATAGCCAGAGTTAAGGATAGCTCCGCGATGGCATTCGGAGAATATGATGGCACACGTGCGACCTTCATTCCGAATTCGCTGCAGGCATCTAAATCAATGTGGTTGATTCCGACCGTTCTGGTGAAAACATATTGAATGCCGTAATCCTTGAATTTCGTGAGATTCTCTCGATTCGCAGCGCAGTTTCCTCTTAACAAAACGGCATCGTGATGCTGCGCCAATTCTGCATTGCTGGAAGTTAACAGTTCTTCTACCAGCGTTAGTTGAAAGTTATATTTATTGAGGTCATGGAAATATGGTTTCTCATAAGAACGGACGCCGTAGCAAATTATTTTTAACATGTTGTTTTCCCCCTGATTTAGAAAATGCCAATTTTATCAATGATATTTAGCGTAATAATCCAAACTGGAATCATGACGACAGAAGTTATAGTTGATAGAAGCGATGCATTGGAAGTCAATATGGCTTCCTTATCAAAGCTGATGGCATAGGCTGCGGCTACGGTAGCTGTAGGAGTAGCCATCATAATGACAATAGTAGATAAAGCGACAGTATCGACCGACAGAATATGGGATACAGTTAACAAAGCCAGCAAAACGATGTTGACAATGGGTACAAGCCAAACCTTAACTATGCTGTAATACCAAGAGGTCTTGTCAGTAGCTGCCGACTTGAAGCTGATCTCACCCAATGTAGAGCCAATCGATAACCAGGCTAATGGTGAAGCTAGCCCAGCAAGGTAGGTCATGGGCTTGAACAACCAGACAGCGGTTTGATCAATTCTTAGAAAAGCGAATTGCTGAATGGCCCCATCCTCAGTAGCTACGCTCATCTGTGGCAAATAACCCTGAAACAACCACACAAACAAGCCTAGAAAAGTGGCGATAACGATCGGATTTAAAAACATGGTTTTGAGATTTTTAAGCTCCATTTTTAAGCCGCTCATTTTGATATAGCCATAGGAGTATAAGAAAATGCGGTAGCCTATGTTAAAAATGGAACTGTACATAACTCCGGTAGGACCATAGATTGCCGCAACAATTGGAATTCCGAAAAAAGTAGTAGAACCGAAAATAGTTAATACCCGCAGAACATCCTGTTTATCCTTGTTGTAGCTCAGGAAGAAAGGTTTTGAAATAAAAATGAGAATAATATAAATTAAAATTCCCCATATTAAAACATTCATGCCTTGCTTTAATATTGTAGGATTAATATCCTGCATGAAAGAATTAAAGGCTAGCGCTGGTAAAGCCACGGTTAAAACAACCTTGGACAGCAGCTTTCCTACTTGTGCTGTAAAAATCCCCTTCTTGCGGCAAAAGAAACCGAGAAGGATAATAAAAACGGTGGAAGCGATGGAACTGAGAATATTATTATCTGTTAAGGTCGATGTAATCATTTGTAGTAAAGACATAGATAAAACCCTCTCTTGTACCTTTTTTCACAAATATGACTATGCAATTCCCTGATCTTTTGGCCAAAGTGGTTGGTTTGCACTTTTATAGTAAAATGACTTTGTGAAAAAAAGAACAATATCTAATTAATTTAACTTATGAAACTAATTTAAAAAATTTATACGTTACATCAGATGGGCAAATGAGAGGTACTCATCAACATACATGCTATAATATAAAAAATTAAACCCAACTTGATTAGTGGGTTAAATAGAAAAGACGAGCAGGAGGAACCCTATGAATCCGATACAACATATACTGGACGAATTTCCGCTGATCGTGCTCGATGGCGCAATGGCTACTGAATTGGAGCGTCACGGGCATGATCTGAACGACAGCTTATGGTCGGCTAAAATACTCCATGAGCACCCGGAGTCTATCAAGCGTGTGCATAGAGACTATTTTGAAGCGGGTGCAGACTGCGCGATCACTGCGAGCTATCAGGCTACCGTTGAAGGCTATGCCAAACGGGGCTTGAGCGAAAATGAAGCGCTGGAGTTGATTCAGTCCTCAGTACGGATTGCCGTACAGGCACGGGATGAATTTTGGGCAGATATTACGGCCGGTGCAAAACAACAGCATCGCCCCAAGCCGCTAGTCGCGGCCTCCGTCGGCCCTTACGGGGCGTTTTTGGCGGATGGCTCAGAATACCGTGGTGATTATACGCTGAGCGAGGAACAGCTTGTAGAGTTCCACAGGCCGCGTATGAAAGCGCTGATCGAAGCGGGCGCGGACATTTTGGCCTGTGAAACAATACCCTGTCTGGTCGAAGCCAAGGCCATCGCGCGATTGCTAAAGGAATTTCCCGGCACGTATGCCTGGATCAGCTTTAGTGCAAAGGATGGGCAGCACATCTGCAATGGGGAGTCTGCCGCCGCGTGCGCCGAATGGCTGGATGAACATGAGCAAGTGGCTGCTGTAGGTATTAATTGTACTTTGCCGCAGTACATTCCATCGCTCATCCACGAAATGCGCAGTTATACGGATAAGCCTGTGGTGGTATATCCCAATCTGGGGGAGGAATATGACCCGGTTACCAAGACATGGCACGGTACGAGTTGTACAGAGACGTTCGGGCAAAGTGCTCGCCAATGGTATGAAGCAGGAGCCCGTCTGATTGGTGGTTGTTGCCGGACTCAGCCGGAGGATATCCAAGGGATTGCGAATTGGTCGAGAGACGCATAGGCGGGGCTGAACGAAGGATGAAGAAGGCAATTCATAAGGGACGGCCTTCGACTATACTGTAAAAGTAAACAGGCTGAACCAAGTGACTCTCCAGTAATGGAGGGCTTGGTTCAGCCTGTTTTTGTAATGACAAATAGTCTTTGTATCATGCAGGAGTGACGTACAACAGCGTGACAGCATCCCACTTGATACACGATCTCCACGATCTCCGGTTAGCTGTCTGACAGCCGTTCCAGCAACGCATCCCCGTTCTGACTTACCCGAATGTGAGCATAATGAGCGTTCTGTTCAACATTACGCCCGGTTCCCTCAGGGATGAAATAATTCTCAATACCGTACTGAATACGTGAACCATTCCATTTTCCATTTAGAATAACCTCATGATTGGCAAGCTTGTCACCATCCTGATGCAGTCGATCAACGGTGTATACTCCTTGGCTATTCGGCGCAAGCACGACTTTAACCTTGCCCTGATTCCAATTGTCCTGCGAAAAAGGGGTAGAGATATCGTAATTCAGCATGACATAATCGCCTTGTAACAGAGAGCGAGGGTCTACAGGAGCTAGTTTGAGCTTGATGGAAGCGCCTGTGGCAAGCAGGCTTTCACTTCTTACGGTCTGATAGCCGATCACACCGAGCTGTAGCACGATAACTACAGCGATCAGCAGCGGGCTTAAGCGCATGAAGCTAAAGCTGCGGTGGTCGGCATCAAACGCTGTCTTGCCGCTATGGGCCATCCGCCGATCCGCCCACCACGCAATTCCGAGTGCAATGACACCCAGCAGCGCCAGCGTAAAGGACTTATACAGTAGCGTCCACAACAAATCATAGTACTTGAAGCCAATAAAAATAAACCAGAACGCTACGCTCGTGATGGCCTCCGATCTTTGTTTTAGTCGGATGAAGGTAAAGACCATGCCTGTAACGATAACGAAATAAAGAATGTTAATCAGCACATAAGAGTGTGGAATGACATCCTTGAAGAAGGTCGCCCACAACATAAACAGCAGGCTGAAAAATAAGGAGCTATCCAGAAGGTGTTCCCGCGATGCCGTCTTGGGTATAAAATAACTTGCTGCATACAGCACAGCATTGACCAAGAAAAGAGAGAGGATAATGTACTCAAAGGACCAGTTCCAAGAATCCCACTCCTGAAACTGCTGAAATAGAATGGTCGCCAAATTCAGGTTTACAAAGGTATAGGTGAAAAAGAGTTGCCTTTTCCCTTTGGAACGAAACCATCCGGCGATGGAAACGATCAGAAATAATACCGAAAGCAACGTCATATCTGACCATAAAATGGCTACCCAGCCTGTAATAAAACTGATCGTCAACAGGGTATAACGTATTACAGAATCCAGCTTGGATTCCGGAATGACAATCATCGAAATCATAAGCAGCAACGACACACCCAACAGTACATATTCGGTGTGGTTTACATTCGTGCTAATGTTAATCAGTCCGATCAGGGATATACTTCCAATCAGCACTCCAACCACTTTGATCACACGGGATACGGTTTTGCTGATCCATTCACTGCTACGTTCTTCGGGAACGGTTGTCTCAGTCTTTGATGTACTGATGCCCGTTGTCTCCGTATCGGATTTTGCGATATCCCCTTTGTTCTCGTTGGATATTTCCCCAGCTTCCGGCGGTGTTTTCCCCAAACGATTCAAATAACGGAAAAACCATACATTACCCGTCAACAGTAGCGCCACAAAAATCAACCCAAAGACAAAGAACAGCGATGAAGAGTACGCTTCCGCCAGCTCAATAAATTTAAAGACAGCAAAAGCGGAGGTCGCCAATGCATTCAAGGTGAGCAGCGTTCTACTCAGTCGGACCTTGGTAAACACATAAAATCCAATAGCGATTACAGCGATACATGGTATGTTCATAACGAGACCATATTCATCCAATGCAAAAGAGTTAGTCATCGTCAGCACGGCTATATGGAAAACGATAAAGCTCATATATTTCAGCGGTCCAGAATGTATACGATGAAGGAACGTCAATAGAAACAACACCAGATTGACCAGTGCGAACACTCCGGCAATGGACAACGATCCCAGTTCGCTATAAGACGTACTTTGCATCGTAGGATAAAAGTAAAGCCACAAACCGAGATGAATTAATACATAGGACAGTATATAAAAAGGATTGTAGCGTGTAATCCAGCTTAACAGCAGAGCCGGAACCGACCAAATCAAGAACAACCCGTAACTGTCCGCGTGGGAATTGTATATTTGACCGAGCAACGCCACGGAAATGCCAAAGGCTATACAGCCAGCCACCAGAAATATATTCGATAGAAAGACTTGCTGACCGGGAATAGCGCGTATACGTGCAAATACAAAGGACAAGCCATAGAACAGAACGATAAGCGCAGCAGCCAGCACAATTTTGACCGTCCGATCCAGTCCACCCCAATTGGAGGCGAAAAAATAAATAATCGCGGCCAGTACCAGTGAGATGCCTAGCAGATAGCCCGTACGTATCGCATTGAATCGCAGCATTCGTTTCACGTACCTTTCCTGTTGGTTTGATGCCTATTATAACGTTGAAAGGTCTGAGAACCAAGTAGGAATTAGGATCAGGTCATAAAAAAAGGAGAACCACCGTATACGGTGGTTCTCCTGTATCACTGCTGAACTCCATGCCAGCGTACTCGTGCTATCTTTTTTGCGCCAAATAACAGGGTAGTAAAGAGTGATGAAACCTACGCCATACGGTACTATGCATTAAGCGTTGGCGGTACGGAACTCTTGCCGGGCTTGATGCCGGAACCGATGCTCACGCGGCGGAATTCCAGCCGTTTTCTTGAATGCCTTGGAAAAAGTGGACATATCCGTGTAGCCGATGGACTGGGCAATGATCGACAAATTGTAAGTCGTTTGCTCCAGCAATCTTTTGGCCTCATCGATCTTGAGGTTTTGCAAATACTTGGCGGGGGAAATCAGGAAGGTGGAATGGAATTTGCGTGAAAAATGCGCGCGATCCACGCCTACATGCTCGGCAATCTGTTCAATCGTAATGCGGTCACAATAGTGCATATCAATGTAATCTTTCCCCTGTTGTAGCCAATAGTCAGAGCATACATAGTTGCGCATTGTATCCGATGTGTTGCGGGACAGCTCCTCGAAAATCTGGTGCAGTGTAATAAGACGCGCGAGATCGCTGTCACGTCTGCTGCTGTCATTTACAATGGAAAACAAATTCGAGATGAGTCCAATGACTTCTTCGCTTACTGCATTGGCCAAAAAAGGCGTACAGGGTTTAATCCCGATTCGCTCCAGTAAAGCAAGAGATTTGGGTCCCTCAAAAGCAATCCATACCTTTTGTAACGGGTTCTCCTGATCCGTGTAGTATTCATGTGCAAGATGTGGGAAGAAGCAGAATAGGTCAGACTTCTGCACATGATATTTCTTTTGCTTATAAATAAACTCAGCCTGACCGTCAAGCACAAAAATTAAATAGAAATAAGGCACAGCCTTGGGGCCGACATGACAGCTGGTCTTGGAAATATCCATACCGAGCCTGACTGGCCATATCGCGCTGGATTTTTCCAGTTCAGTAGCTGTGAAATAATGGTCTTCCACGATGTCGAAGTGATCTTCGTTCTTTACTCTTTTCACAACATGTCACCTCTCCTTTGGTGGAGATAAGGGGATTTTGACTTTATTGTATATAAAGGAATGGATAATTACAAGTTAATTCATTGGAATTTGGGGGTATCAAATCAAAACCATTTCCGGAGGGTGCTGTTTTTTTGTCAATTTGATCACATGCTAAGGAAAGTAGATCACAAATTGACATAGACGCACCGTTTGAAAGCTTGATACTATTAAATGATAATCTCTATGGAATATCTTATTTAGGCTATATTGGATAAGCTTCTAGGCAAAAGGAGGGGCTTCATTGTCTTTATTAGAATACGGATTCGCTACAACAAAAGAGCAAGTGGACAAGCTAAAGCTGATTGGAACCATTGTGGAGCGCCATCACGAGACGGCACGTAAGGCGGACGAAACGAACGAGCTTAACGCAAGCCTGCTTCACGATCTAAAGGAAATCGGATATCATACGCTCTCCGTTCCCCGCGAATATGGAGGGCTGGGGGCATCCCTGACTGAATTTCTGTTATACCAGGAAAGAATTGCTCAGGTTGACGCTGCGATGGCGTTGGCTTTGGGCTGGCATCATATTATCCTGTTCGGCTTGTCCGAGGATCGTCCTTGGCAGGAGGAACAATACGCTGCGTTATGTTGTGAAGTAGTCGAACGGGGGGCGCTGGTGAACCGTGCCGATTCGGAGATTGGCACTGGAAGCCCGACTCGTGGGGGCAAGCCCCAGACCTTGGCAGAACGGACAGAACAGGGCTTTGTCCTCAACGGGACCAAGGCGTTCACGTCTCTTTCGACCGCGCTGGACTACTTCATCGTGTCTGCCTCGGATACTGAAACCGGAGGCGTATCGGAGTTCCTGATTCCGAAGGAAGCGCTGGGGGTATCCATTAACCGGACCTGGAACACGGTGGGAATGCGGGCGACAGCCAGTCATGATCTTGTGCTGAAGGATGTACAGCTTCCCGAGCACGCAAGGGTACACCAGCGGCAGCCATCCCGCAAAAACGTGAAGCCCGGCTTCTTTTTGCTCAATATTCCGGCTGTCTATTTGGGGATCGCACTGGCTGCTCGTCAGGAGGCGATTCAATTTGCTTCCAGCTATCAGCCGAATAGCTTGCCGCACCCGATCATCGAATTGCCGCATATCCGGCAAAAACTCGGACAGATCGAGCTGGAGCTGACAGCCGCCCGGCACCTGTTATATGGCGTAGCTGCGCGTTGGCAGCCGAATGCCACGGTGCCTCCCGAGCAGGCGAACCCGGATCTCGGCGCAGCCAAGGTGTTTGCTGTGCAAACAGCTTTGTCTGTAGTGGATCTGGCGATGAAAATCGTCGGGGTACACAGCCTGTCGCTGTCCCATCCGCTACAACTGATGTACCGTAATGTGCGCTTCGGTCTGCATAACCCGCCAATGGAGGACGCTGTCCTGAATCAGTTGACGGATCGGGCTATTCGTGAAGCTTCCGAATCCAAGTAACCGTCATGAATTAAAAAAATAGGTAACGAAACGAAAACAGGGCTCCTTAAATGCACACCAGCACAGGAGTCCTGTTTTCTATTGTTTTTAATCAGTCGGGGTGATTATTTCGCAACACCGAATGAATATAGAGAGCAGCATAAAGCGTGATATCCCGTAGGCATGACAAAGGCTCCATGGCTGGTTTGAGACGAGCCGTGGAGCTTTTTAGGTTGTGAGCTATGAGGTTAGCCTATGTTTATACGTTCAGGATTCCTTCTTTTGGAGTAACGTTAAAGGCTTTAGCCAGATCCGCCAATTCCTGATCCGTAATCCGCTGCTGGATATCATGCTGTGCAATGAGCATATAAATTTGCGCCGCTTTTTCAATCGTTTCAATCAGGCCAAACGCTTCATCAATGGAGCTGCCTGTTCCGAAAATACCGTGATGAGGCCATAATACGGCGTGATGATCTTTCATTTTTTTGGCCGTTTCGCGGCCGATTTCGCTGGAGCCCGGTACCATCCAAGGGATTACACCGATACCGTCTGGAAAGACGACAATACATTCGGTACACATTTCCCACAGTGTTTTGGTGAACTGGTTTTCGTCCAGGCTATGAATGAAGGTCATGGCAATGACATGGGTGGCATGATTATGGATCACAACACGATGGTTAGGATCCACCTTCAATCGTTCGATATGGCTCATAAAATGAGACGGCAATTCGCTGGTAGGTACCGCGTCATGCTTGAGGCCCCACAAGACTTCCAATTGCTCGCCATCCTGCGAGACACGAAGGACACCTAAATTGGCTTCCGGATCGGCAAGGACGTTCTTAAAATATTTACCTGATCCAGTGACAATAAAATATTTTCCAGCCAGCTCATTCACTGGAAAAGCAGGCTTAATCGTCCGAATGACTTGATGAATATCAAGATATTTGGCAACCTCTGCTTCATCCAGAATATAACTGACATTCCCTCCGTTACGCTCATCCCAGCCGAATTTCCACATGTTTTGCGTAATTTCCGCCATCTCGCGGACGAATGGAATATCCAGTTCTGATTTCCGTTCTTTTTGATTCTCCAGCACAGTAGTCATGGATGATCTCTCCCTTTGGGTGATATAAATATAAATTATCAATGCAGTAGTTACCGTTTCAGCAGTACCTGTTGTTCATAGTTTTTTGCTTCGGCCAGCCATTCTTCACGAACAGGGACACTATTTTGAGCGCAATAGTAATCCCAGATGGCCCCGAACGGATACGATTTAAATTCTTCGACCAGGGCAAGACGAGTGGTAAAGTCCCGTTCCTCTTCCGCCTGCTTCAATGCTTCAATCGGTTCCAGCATAGCGCGAAGCAGCGCTTTGATCGTGTTGCGTGTTCCGATGACCCATGCAGCCACATGATTAATGCTGCCGTCAAAGAAATCAAGGCCGATATGTGTTCGGGAAAGCAAATCTCCGCGAACCAGCTCACGGGCAATGTCGAGTAATTCGTCGTCCATGGTCACCACATGATCGCTGTCCCAACGGACGGGTCTGCTGACATGGAGCAATAATTGATCGGTGAACATCAGCACGGAAGACAGTTTATTCGAAATGACTTCGGTCGGATGAAAGTGACCGGAATCGAGACAAATGGATTTGCCCCGCGTCAGCGCGTAGCCCATATAGAACTCATGCGATCCGACGACATAGCTTTCCGAGCCGATGCCGAACAGCTTGCTTTCAACCGCGTCTATGTTGTATTCTTCACTGATTTTTTCGCTGAAAATCTCGTCCAGAGAATCCCGTAGCCGCTCTCTTGGAGCCAAGCGGTCAATCGGGGTATCCTTGTAACCATCCGGCATCCAGTGGTTGGTAACACATGGCTGACCGAGTTCTTTTCCAAAATGCTCTGCAATCCTGCGCGATTTTTTGCAGTGTGTGATCCAGAAGTTACGAATTTCCGGGTCCTTGTGGCTCAGTGTGAAACCGTCTTCCGCTTTGGGGTGGGAGAACAGTGTGGGGTTAAAATCAAGTCCGAGTCCCTGCTGTTTGGCCCAGTCTACCCAGTTCTGAAAATGGCGCGGCTCCAATTGATCCAGATCCACTTGTTCTGTAGTATCCGCATAGATGGCGTGCAGATTGACCTTGTGTTGACCCGGAATGAGCAACAGGGCTTTCTCTAAATCCTGACGCAATTCATCCGGTGTACCTGCTCTACCCGGGTAGCTGCCCGTTACAGCAATGCCCCCGCTAAGCTGTTTGTCTTTGAACAGGAAGCCCTGAACATCATCTCCCTGCCAGCAGTGTAATGATATTTTGATCTCTGAAAGTTTCTGTAAAACGTCATCCACCTGAATACCGTGGCGGGCATACAGCTTTTTCGCTTCGTTATAACTGGCTTCAATGGCTTGATTCATGGGTTTACTCCTTTATCGAGATATCTGAATAGAGGACGCTGTCTGCTTCTTGAGACTCTCCCAGCGATCCAGAAGCCCTTCAATCCCGCCCACCGTCCTCGGTTGATATAACTGGGTCGGGAAGGATTGGGCAATGACGCTGCCAGCAGCTTGGAGATCGTCAAGAGCGCCGGTGCTGATGAGCTGCACGACAATATTACCGATGGCCGTAGACTCCGAAGGGCCCGCGTGAACCTCAATCCCCAAAAGATCGGCTGTTAGCTGACACAGCAATTCGTTATTAGTGCCTCCGCCGACAATGTGCAGTCGGGTAATGGTTTCGTCTGTTAAACGCTGTAGTTCATACAAGGCATCCCGGTAGCTTAGGGCCAGGCTGTCGAAAATACAGCGGGCGAGCGAACCCGGAGTTCGGGGAATGGGCTGCCCCGTTTCCTCGCAAAACCGTTGAATTTCAAGGGTCATGCTATCCGGGTTTAAAAATGCGGGCAGGTTGCAGAGAACGAGACTGGCAAACGGCGTTTCTGCCGAAGCCAGTTGGGCCAATTCGGCAAAGCTATGAGCGGAATCGCCCTCTTTTCTTACCTCCTGAATCATCCATAGGCCCATAATGTTTTTCAGAAAACGATATGTGCCGTAAGCGCCCCACTCATTGGTGTAGTTCGCCTGCATGGCTGCCTTGGTATTCAAGGCTTGAGATCGTTCCATACCCAGTAGCGACCACGTTCCGCTGCTAATATAAGCCCACGATTCTTCCCGTCGTGATGGAACACCCGCAACCGCCGAAGCTGTATCATGCGTAGGCACGAGGATGAATTGGCAGTCTGGAAGATCGTGCTTCTGAACAAGCTCCGGCAAAATAGTACCCAGCACCTGACCAGGCTCAGCAAGCTCCAAAAATTGATCACGCCGAAGCTGGAGCAGGGACAGCAGGTCCTCATCAAACTCTCGGCCGTTCACATTTAGAAGCTGCATGGTAGATGCGTTCGTCGTTTCATTGACCATGATGCCTGTAAGGCGATAGTACAAATAATCGGGTACCATCAATATTTTATCCGCCTGGGCAAGCTGTTTCCGGTCATGGACGAACAGTTGATACAGCGTATTAAAGTTCAGTTCCTGAATGCCTGTTTTCTCATATACATCTTCCCGGCTAATGAGCTGGTGCAGCTTGTCGGGTGCATGAAGGGTGCGTGCATCCCGGTAAGCGTATATCTCATGAATGCGATGGCCTTCCTTATTAAGCAGTACATAATCTACAGCCCATGTATCGATGCCGATCGTACAGGCATGAATCCCTTTTTGTTTGGCTTTTTGCAGTCCTTTAATAATCTCATCCAACAGATCGTCGACATTCCAGTAATCATGTCCGTCTCTTTCGGTAAAGGAGTTGTTGAACCGATGAAGCTCTTGCAAGTGAAGCAGACCGTCTTGCAGAGTTGCGTGCACGAGCCTTCCGCTTGAAGCTCCAATATCAACAGCAAGATAGTTATCCATAACCAATCTCCTTTTATTTCTTAACTAATTCAATACTACTTCCGTTTATCTTTGTAGTCAACGCAAACGGAAATATAATTTATGGTTTTATTTTTGTTTTTCGCAATTGTAAATAAAATATAATGTTGTTTTGTATGGTTTTACGTGTTTCGGTATCTGTTTTCTACAATATATGTACTTTAATTGGAGGAGGAAATTGTTTTGCGATGTTAGAATTATGGAATGTTCTTCAAGTGCCGCTGTCTGTATGAAAAATAGTCTTGAAACCGCCCGCCAGAGGGTGTAGTATACAAGATATCAATTTCATATGACTCGTATAATATTGGGGATATGGCCCAAAAGTTTCTACCGGACGACCACTGTAATCGTCTGACTATGAGTGATAGCGCATCGGCTTCGGATGAAATGCGGGCATTTATTTGTGCGCTCATCCGTCAGGGATTACAACCCCAGGGACAGGCTTCACTTGAGAAACAACTCAAGGGAGCCTGTCCTTTTTTGGTTTTGGCAGGTTTATTCTATTTTAAAGTAAAGAAGGAGCGATACCCGCATCATGAAAGTTTTGGAGGAACGTATTCGTCAAGAGGGACAGATTTTATCCGACACGGTATTAAAGGTAGATTCATTTTTGAATCATCAGGTAGATACAGCATTGGCGCTGGAGATTGGTAAGGAGTTCGCACGTCTTTTTGGCGGTGCTCCCATTACGAAGGTGCTTACGATTGAAGCAAGTGGTATTCAGTTTGCCATGGCTACAGCCATTGCATTGGGTGTTCCGTTCATCTACGCGAAGAAAAAGAAGGCAATCACGCTGAACGAGCAGGTATACTTCGCTGAGGTTCACTCGTTTACACGGCAGGAAACCTATCAGGTAAGTATTTCCCAAAAATATCTCGATGCCAGCGACCATGTGCTGATCGTGGATGACTTTCTGGCGACCGGTGCAGCATTGGTCGGACTTACAGATATTGTGAAGGAAGCAGGAGCGGAGCTGGCCGGGGTTGGCTGCGTGATCGAAAAGAGCTTTCAGGAAGGCCGTGGACTGCTGGAACAAAGAGGCATCGCCGTACGCTCTCTTGCACGTATCGCATCCATGGCACCGGGCGAGGTTCATTTTATAGAAGAAGCGGGTGCGGTAATTCCTTCCGTTAAGGAGAATGTGGGATGTTAAGCAAACAAAAGTTATTCGCGCTGGGCTTCCAGCATGTGATGGCGATGTACGCTGGAGCGATTGCCGTACCTCTCATTGTAGGGGGAGCATTGCACCTGACGCCAGCCCAGATGGCCTATCTGGTGGCTGCCGATTTGTTCACTTGCGGGATTGCTACGTTATTACAGATTATGGGCACGCGGTTTTTCGGCAGTAGATTGCCTGTCATCCTGGGCTGTACGTTTACGGCGGTGGGTCCGATTATCGCGATTGCGTCGACCTCGAATTTGGCAACCGCGTACGGAGCCATTATTTTATCAGGTATATTCGTGGTGCTCGCGGCACCGTTGTATGGCAAGCTGCTACGCTTTTTCCCGACGGTGGTTACGGGTTCGGTTGTTACGATTATCGGCCTGTCCCTCATTCCGGTGGCGATGAATAACGTAGCAGGGGGTCAGGGTAGCGCGGATTTTGGACAGCCGCGTAATTTGTTGCTGGCGTTAGTTACTTTGCTGGTTATTTTGCTTGTGAATCGGTTGGCAAAAGGCTTTTTGCGCTCGATTTCCGTGCTCATCGGTCTGTTTGCGGGTACGGTGGTTGCTTATGCGATGGGAATGGTACATTTTGCTCCAGTGGCGCAAGCGTCTTGGGTGAGTGTTGCGCAGCCGTTTTATTTTGGTAAGCCTGAGTTTAGCATTATGGCAGTATGTACGATGATTATCGTTAACATTGTCAGCATGGTCGAGTCTACGGGCGTTTATTTGGCAGTAGGCAAGGCGATTGATCAAAAGGTAGAGCAGAAGCAAATCGTCAATGGTCTGCGTTCCGAAGGACTTGCGATTATGCTTGGTGGTATTTTTAATGCGTTTCCTTACACGGCTTTCTCGCAAAATGTAGGTCTGATTTCGCTGACACGCGTCAAGTCGCGGAACGTTATTTTTGCTGCGGGTGGTATTATGGTTGTTCTTGGTCTGTTGCCCAAGCTGGCTGCCTTAACGACAGTGATTCCTAATGCTGTGCTGGGCGGGGCGATGATCGTTATGTTCGGTTCGGTTGCTGCGTCGGGCATGTCTATTTTGTCAGAAGTGGACTTGCGGAAGGAAAGCAATCTGCTGATCGCGGCATGTAGCATTGCGGTGGGCCTCGGCTCTGCCGTGCTGCCCCAAATGTTCGACCAACTGCCGAGCTTTGCCAAAATGCTGCTGCAAAACGGCATCGTATCCGGCTCGATCACGGCGATTGTCTTGAACATCGTTTTAACGAAAAAACAAGCCGAATCGGTCAAAGGTGTGACAGTGTCGGAGGTTCCGCAGAAGGTTTGATAATTAGGATTAGATAAAGACAGCCGGAGAGAGGTCGTAAGCCTCTTTTTCCGGCTTTTTGGCATAGAGTTATTGATAAAGCCCTCTTTCTGTATGAAGAAGGGAATTTGAGATTCTATTAGAAGAATTTGCTAGAGTGGTAGGCAGAGGCGTGGTACGGAAGTTTCGGAACAAGCGAAAACCCACCGCGTAATTAGGTTGGCCCCTAACGGTGGGTTTCGTTTGCATTAACATTCAGTTATGCAGCGCGCCGTGGTGGTGATCCACAGCCTTTCAAGTCCTAAGAGTCTTTGCCGTTGGTAGCGGCGAAGACTCTTTTTAGTATACGGACACGATGGGTATCTCTATACCTAATTTTATCACGTCCATTGCGTGCATGCAACGCAAAGTCATAGCCTTGATTCTCGCCGTATCGTTCAAATTTAAATTATTATGCGACATTTGTTGACAAGCCTGTAACAACAAAATAAGATAGTCCTAAATCGTAATGAAAAAGAATAAAGGAAGAAAACAGGTGTGAGCCGGACTTTCTATCTACAGGGTTTCGTTGAGATCATGTAGATGGCTGTTGTACGTGCTCACTTAAAAGGGAAGTTCGGTAGATTCCGACACGGACCCGCCACTGTATACAGGCATCAGCAGGGAATTGCTGTAGCTTTCGGAATAGCCACTGGAACTGTGAAGAACCGGGAAGGCCTGAAAGATACGCCTGAAGTCAGGAGACCTGCCTGTTTTAACATCACTGTCAGACCCACGGGATGCTGGGGAGGTGGTTGGGCGTGCTGCTTACGGAATGTCTGAAACCGATCCGATCCCTTCTATGATTAGAGGTGCTTTGAGGTGAGCTTTGGCATTTTATAATGAAAGCATTTCTGACTGCTGATCAGGCGGTCGGGGATGCTTTTTTTTGCGTTAGGTATTTGTGAATGACAAGATAGAGGGGGATAAATAAGATGATAAGCAATCGTAAAAAGCGTTCATGGTCCATATGCACAGGGGTGATGCTGCTACTGGCAGTTATGGCTCTTGCGGGATGCTCCACAACTAATAAGACGGCGGACAGCTCCGACAAGGGCGAAAACACATCCGCACAACAGTCCACAACGGACAAAAAGCTGGTGATGGCGTATACGTGGAAGCCGTCAGGCGTTGACCCGCATGGCGATAATAGCTGGGATGTTATGCGTTCTGGCGCAGGCGAGACACTTGTCCGTTTGAATGAAAAGCTGGAGCCTGAGGCTTGGCTGGCCAAGGAATGGAAGCAGGATAGCCCCACAGTCTGGACGTTCAGCTTGCAGGATAAGGTCACTTTTCATAACGGAAAGAGTATGGACGCGGAAAGTGTAAAAACTTCCCTGCTGCGCTCCATTATGAAAAGCCATCTGGCGAAGGATTTGCTAGATGTAAAGTCAATTGACGTAACCGGGCCGCTGGCGTTGAAAATTACGACAAACCAGCCGAATGCGGCGCTGGTGTCCAATCTGGCTGATCCGTCGACGATTGTGCTGGATGTAGCGTCCATAAAGGATGAGCAGAGCTACCCTGCGATGACAGGTGCTTTTAAAATTAAAGCGTTCAACAAGGATCAATCCTTGGTCGTAGAGCGTTATGACGGATATTGGGGCGAGAAGGCCCGGCTGGCTGAAGCAACGATGAAGTTCATTACGGACGGCAATTCGCGCCTGCTGGCGCTGCAATCCGGCGAAGTAGATGTAGCGACCGATATTCCGGTGGATAACGCGGAGGTATTGAAAAAGAACGATAAGCTGCAAGTGCTGTCGGCTCCCTCTTTGCGCACCCATATGATCGTGTATAACATGGAGTCGTCTCTGTTCAAGGATGCCGCGAACCGCAAAGTAGTGGACAGCTTGATACCACGTGCATCCATTGTGAGTGCGATCATGAGAGGCTATGGTACGGAGGCAAGCAGCCCATTCCCGAGCATTCTCCCCTTCGGTAAGGTCGAGCGTAAAGCGCTGGACGGAACGCCCGAGCAGCTATTGACGAAGGATGGCTGGAAGAAGGATGCCCAAGGCACATGGACCAAGCAAGGCAAGCCGTTCGAAGTTACGTTGCTGACCTTTCCTCAACGTCCAGAGCTTTCGGTGATGGCTGAGGTGATTCAGAGCCAACTGCTGAAGGAGGGCATCCAGGTGAAGATTCGCAAGGTGGAAAATATCGACGAGGCACTGACCAAAAACGATTGGGATTTTGCCATGTACAGCATGCTGACTGCCCATACGGGGGAGCCGCAATATTTTATGGACATGTTTTATTCCTCTAAAAGCGAAGCCAATGTAAGCCGTTATAGTTCCAAACCGCTGGAGAACCTTCTTGGCAGCTTGAAGCTGGCGAAGGATACAGCGCAACGTAATGCTGTGACACTGCAAGCGCTGGATATCATTAATACGGATTTGCCGCAGTCGTTCATTGTTCATCCGGACAATGTATTTGGGGCGAAAAAAGGGGTGAAGGGCTTCACGCCGCATCCGATTGAGTATTACTACATTACGGCGCAATCCGATATTGCGGAATAACGGGCTGCATACCCTATGATTCGTTTTATTCTGGAACGTGTGGCGCAACTGGTCATCATTGTGTTTGTTGTATCCACGCTGACGTTTGTGCTGATGAGGCTGGCTCCCGGCGACCCTGCTACCATTCTGCTCACCGCGCATAATGTGCCTGCCTCTGAGGAGGCGTTGACGGCGCTGCGTAAGGAGCTGGGCTTGAGCGAGCCGCTGCATATTCAGTATGTGAACTGGCTGCGGGATGTGTTCACAGGGCACTGGGGCACCTCCTATGTATCCAAGGAGTCGGTGCTAACCGAACTGTGGAACAGACTGCCCGCTACTGTGGAGCTGGCTTCGGCGGGCTTTGCCGTCATGACGGTCCTGACTCTTGGAATGGGACTGGCCGCCTCAGTAAAATCCAGTGGTTGGCTCGATCGTCTGGGAAGGCTGTTTGCACTGCTGGGATCGTCCATTCCCTCTTTTTGGCTTGGCTTTCTGCTGATTTACCTGTTCTCCGTCTGTTTGGGCTGGCTCCCGTCCATGGGTCGTGAGGATTGGACTCATTTGGTACTGCCAGCGCTGACCCTTGGGGCAGGTTTGGGGGCTGTGCAAGCCCGTGTGCTGCGTGCCCAAATGCTGGAGCTGGGTGACCGGAATTTTGTGAAGGCGGCGAAGGCCCGAGGCTTTTCCCGCAAGCATATTCTGTTTTTTGAGATATTCAGGCATGCGATTTTGCCGATCATTACGCTGTTAGGCACAAATTTGTCATTTATGCTGGCGGGTAATGTCATTGTAGAGACGATTTTTTCATGGCCGGGTTTGGGCAAGTATTTTATAGATGCGATTACGCAGCGGGATTATCCGGTGATCCAGGGGTATGTCATTTTTGCTGCATTTTTAATCGTAGGTGTTCAGTGTTTGGTGGATGTGGTTCAAGCGGCTGTAGATCCGAGGTTGCGTTTGCGTTAGGGGAGGAAGTTGAAAATGAAAAACATGCGGCTGTCCTTCAAAGGGAGCTTGCTGACGGGAGGCGTAATGCTGGGCCTGATCGTATTGCTCGGGCTACTTGCTCCATGGGTTGCCCCTCATGATCCTCTCAATGTCGATCTCCTGAAGCGCTTGGAGCCGCCCAGCCGGGAATATCCTTTGGGTACAGACCATTTGGGGCGAGATGTGCTGTCGCGCCTGATTTACGGGATTCGGACCAGCGTACTGATTGCTTGTGCGATTACAGTGACCACCTTGTGTATCAGTTTGCCGATAGGCTTGCTCATTGGCTATGTACGCGGGCGTGTGGACCAGTTAGTCATGCGCGCCATTGATGGCGTGCTGGCTTTTCCCGATATCATTTTGACGGTGGCGATTGTGGGTATCTTGGGTCCGGGCTTTGTAAACATGACCTTAGCGATTATTGCGGTACGGTGGGCGGGATATGTTCGGTATATTCGCACCCTTGTTCAAAAAGCCTGTCAGGAGGACTATGTCCGATATGCCCGTTTATCCGGTAATTCACATGTGCGCGTGCTGAGACGTTATGTGTTGCCGCAGGTACTGCCACAGCTGCTTGTGTACGCGGTCTGGGACATTGGACGAGTCGTGCTTATGGTTGCCGGACTTTCCTTTCTTGGGCTGGGTGTACAGCCGCCTAAGCCGGAGTGGGGTGTGATGCTGCATGATGCGACGTCGTATTTTCAGGTGGCACCGCATGTCATGATTTTTCCGGGTTTGGCGATTATGCTGTTTGTGCTTGCGTGCCAGCTTCTCGGAGACCGTTTTTCGGAAAAGGGGGCGGCGAAATGAAGGATGGGACAGGGCATATGAAATGGGATATGGCAGGGCGCAAGCCACTGTTGCACGTGGAACATCTGGAGATATGCCGCATAGGCACAGGAACATCCGTTAGGACAGAAACTAGTGCAGAAGCAGGCGAGGGAACAGGGATAGGGGCAAGATCTTGTACACATATTGGCGCAGCAACAGGTGTGGGCGCGGGTAGAAAACCGGGCGCGAATGGGAAAATAATGCCGATAAGCGGTAATCAACCGCTGCTCCGAAATGTCAGCTTTTCCGTATATCCGGGGGAAATTGTGGCTCTAACCGGGCCGAGCGGATGCGGCAAGAGTCTGATCGCGCATGCGATCGCGGGCATGCTGGAGCCGGGAATCGGCGTTACGCAGGGGCATATACACTACAACGGGGAGGATATCGTCCCGTTCGATGAACGGCGCTGGCAAAGGCTGCGTCGCGAGGACATTGCCCTGCTCATTCAACAATCGCTGAGCGGGTTGAATCCAATCCGTACCGTCCGCACACAACTGACGGACACGCTCAGACTGCACGGGCGGCGCTGGATGCCACCCGACCAGAAGGGGCATGCGGATGCCGCTCCCTCCCTTGCTGCACCGCAGCAAGCCCCCCTCAGGGCTTGTTGCCCCAGGTGCGGCAAATGCTGAGCTGGATTGCACAGATGGCCAGAGGCCGCGTTACTCAAGCGCAGGAGGCTTATCTGTGCTCTTTATTGAGGAAGGTCGGGTTTGCAGACCCCGAGCATATTTTGTCCTCATACCCTTTTGAATTAAGCGGAGGGATGTGTCAAAGGGTACTGCTGGCTGCGATGCTAAGCTCCGGTCCGCGCCTTTTTATTGCCGACGAGCCTACCACGGCGCTGGATGTTATCAACCGGGATAAGGTTCTGGCATTGTTTCAACAGTTGAGAGAGGACTTCGATCTCACCATTTTGCTAATTTCTCATGATCGTCAGGGTGTGAGCCGTGTGGCGGATCGTGTGCTGGAGATGAGCCCGGAAGGAAGGATACGCGAATGATACTGGAATTAAAGCAAGTGACCAAAGCCTATCCTGTCCGCAAACGGAGAAAGGGCTGGTCCAAAACGCAGGATACCGAACAGGCTGTGAAGCAGGTGAGTCTGGAACTGCAACGTGGAGAGTGTCTGGGATTGGTCGGTGAAAGCGGAAGCGGCAAGAGTACGCTGGCAAAATGTATTCTGAGACTGGAACCGCTGACTTCGGGTGAGATTTGGCTGGATGACCAGCCGATTCACATCGGGAGGATAAAGGATATCCATCTGTACAAACGAATCCAGCTGGTCGCGCAGGACTCGTCTTCCTCGCTGCATCCCCGCATGACGATCCGAGATATTTTGGAGGAGCCGATCTGCAACTATTTTCCTGAACGAAAAGCGCAAGCACTGAATATTTGCCTATCCTTGCTGGAATCGGTGGGGCTGACTGCGGACTGTCTGGAGAAATACCCATCGCAGCTAAGCGGCGGGCAAAAGCAGCGGGTGTGTATTGCCAGAGCACTGGCAGTGGAACCGGATATCATCTTGTTCGACGAATCGGTCGCCAATCTGGATACGACAACGCAATCTTCTGTGCTGGACATGCTCAAGAGAGCGCAGGTGGAGCGCCAGCTATCCTATCTTTTTATCACCCATGATCTTCAATCCACGCGTCAGTTTTGTGATCGGATTGCCGTCATGGTTCAAGGGGAGATCGTGGAAGTACTCAAGGAATGGGATGAAGACTTGTTACAGCATGAGTACACGCGTACTCTGTTTCAGACGTTGGCGGAATGATCCATGTCTTTCATATTCTACAAATTTAAAATAAATATAGGCTTCCTTTGCCGAATATTGTTGACAAAATAGGATGTGATACCTATTCTAAATATGATTATGATAATCATTATCACGTACATAGAAAAGGGGAATTACATTGATGTCCGTTCGACACCGCAAGACTGCCACCCTTATGTTGGTGGCACTCCTCTTATTATCCGTTATTTTGGGCTGCGCGAAGCAGGAGAACACACCTGCATCCACCTCAACTGGCGGAGCTGCCAATGAAAAGTCGATCACGCTATCGTGGCCGCGCGACATTGGTACCATGAACCCTCACGTATACAATCCTTCCCAACTTTTTGCACAATCCATGATTTATGAGCCGTTGGTCAGCTACAAGCAAGGAGGCAAGCTGGAGCCTGCTTTGGCTGAATCCTGGACCATTTCCAAGGACGGCAAAATATATACGTTCAAGCTGCGCCAAGGCGTGAATTTTTCAGATGGAACGCTATTTAATGCGGCTATTGTCAAAAAGAACTTTGACGCTATCATGAAAAATGAGAAAACGCACAGTTGGCTTGGGGTGGTTGGTGTTCTCGACAAAACCGAAGCTGTAGATGACAGCACCTTCCGCATGACGCTCAAAGAGCCATACTATCCGTTGCTTCAGGACTTGTCTGTCGTTCGCCCGTTCCGTTTTCTGGGTGAAGCCGGGTTCCCGGATGATGGAGATACGTCCAAAGGCATCAAGAAACCTGTAGGTACAGGGCCTTGGATGCTGGATGAATACAAGCAAGATGAATATGCAACCTTTAAGCGTAATCCGAATTATTGGGGTACTGCACCGAAGGTAGATAAAATTATCGTAAAAATCATTCCCGATGGCGAAACACGTGTAATGGCCTTTGAGAAAGGCGATCTGGATCTGATTTACGGTGAGGGCGTCATCAGTCTGGATGCTTTCAAGCAGCTTCGCGATACAGATCAGTATGTCAGCAAGCTGTCCGATCCTGTCGGTACAAGAAGCCTGTTGCTCAACTCTTCCAATCCCAAGCTGGCAGACCTTCGGGTACGTCTGGCGCTCCAGCATGGCTTTAACAAGCAGGCGATGGTGGAAGGTGTGACCTCGGGGCTGGAGGAAAAAGCGGATACTGTTTTATCCAAAAACTATCCGTATACAAATGTGGACTTACAGCCTGTTGACTATGATGTGGAAAAATCCAAAGCGTTGCTGGATGAGGCTGGCTGGAAGCTGCCCGCAGACGGTACAGTACGGGAGAAGAACGGACAACAGCTGGATTTTGAGCTGATTTTTGATAAGACCGATCCAGTCCAAAAGGCGATGGCCGAAACCATTCAGGCGGAATGGGGAGAACTGGGCGTCAAGGTGAAACTGACCGGGCTGGAGCTGACAGTTCAAATCAAGCGCCTTAGATCCAACCAGTTTGATCTGTACTTCTGGTATAACTATGGTGCGCCTTATGATCCGCATTCCTTTATTAATGTCATTGCCAAGAAGAGCTTCGGGATTTCCGAGGTACTGAGCGCTCTTCCGATGAAGAAGGATCTGGATCAGCAAGTACACGAAGCACTCTCATCGACAGACGAAACCAAGCGTCAAGAGCTGTATGCTTCGATTCTGAAAACCCTTCAGGAGCAATCTGCCATTGTGCCTATTTCGTATATTAAGAAAACCGCAGTATATCAGAAAAAGATTACAAACTTTGTATTCCCGGCCAATCGGGATGAAAATCCGTTTGAGGGAATTGAAATCGGGAAGTAGTTGAAACCGAAGGGTAACGGTAGTTTACAAGATAGGAGGACAACTCATGATCAGCTATATCGGGAAGCGAATGGTAGCGGTCATTCCTATTGTTCTCTTTGCCACCCTCGTTACCTTTGCACTCATTCATATTTCACCGGTTGATCCGGCCGAGGCCTATTTGACGGCTGCTCATATTTATCCTACTCCGGAAATTCTGGAGCAGAAAAGACATGAATTCGGGCTGGATCAACCTTTGCTGACGCAGTATATGCATACACTTCAAAGAATCAGTCGACTGGACTTTGGTACTTCATATCTGACAAACAAGCCGGTGTGGGATGAGGTTAAGGTTCGGCTGCCCGCCACTCTTGAATTGGCTCTGAGCAGTATGGTGCTATCTATCGTGGTGAGTATCCCGCTGGGCGTGCTGGCGGCGATGCGTAAAAATGGCTGGATCGACATGCTCAGTCGAGGGATTTCATATTTTGGAGCGTCTATTCCCCAATTCTGGCTGGGATATCTGTTGATCTTCTTTTTCTCCGTTCGGCTGGATTGGCTGCCTGTAGAGGGGCGGGGGACATGGCAGCATCTGGTGTTGCCTACGTTGACCCTGTCGCTGGTTCTGATTGCTCTATATACGCGCCTGCTGCGCTCCAGTGTATTGGAGCAGCTTCAGGAAACATATGTCCAGTATGCGAGAACCAGAGGAATTCGTGAGCGGGTGATTATGCTCAAGCATGTGCTCAAAATTGCCATTGCCCCGCTGATTACGGGTATGGGCATGAATCTGGGCAAGCTGCTGACCGGAACGATTATTGTCGAGCAGGTATTTTCATGGCCCGGGTTTGGCCGTTACTTTGTGGAAGCGATATTTAACCGGGATATTCCCGTCATACAATGCTATGTGTTTTTGGCGGCATGCCTGTTCATCGTATGCAATTTGCTCGTTGATCTGGTGCATTTGTATATGGACCCCCGAATTTCATCGAAGGGACGAGCAGAGCAGTGATGATAAGGTTGCGTACAATGTTCAAGGGTCAAAAGGTGATCGTGGTCTGCTCTATAGTGCTAATGGTTCTTTTTATCATTATGGCGCTGGCCCCGTGGCTGGCTCCCCATGATCCGGTTAAAGTCAATTTACTGCACAAGCTGGAAGGACCTTCAAAAGAATATTGGCTGGGAACCGATCATTTGGGTCGGTGTAATCTGTCCCGGCTGCTGTATGGAGCACGGATTTCGCTTGGCTTTGCGACATTAATTTTCCTGTCTTCGCTTAGCATTGGTGTCGTGATTGGATCGGTTGCAGGTTATTTGGGCGGCTGGGTCGATAGTGTGCTGATGCGGTTTTGCGAAGGAATTATGGCGTTTCCGAATCTGGTGCTGGTGCTGGGGATTGTTGGTATTTTTGGGCCGGGCCTCATGCAGGTGCTGCTTGCCTTGATGATGGTGCAGTGGGTGTATTATGCCAGAATGTGCCGCAACATGGTCGTCAGTCTGAAAGAACGGAATTTTATAGCTGCTGCAATGATTAGCGGGTCCTCCTCAGGGGCCATTATCCGGCGGCATATCATTCCGAATGTGCTGCGGCCGATTGTGGTCATTGGTACGCTGGAGATGGGCTGGGCGATCATGGATATTTCCGCGTTGTCATTCCTCGGTCTGGGCATCCAACCGCCGACTCCTGAATGGGGAGCGATGATTCATGAGGGAACGGGATACATCCGCAGTCATCCGGAATTAATGATCTATCCGGGCGTCATGATTCTGGTGGTGGTGATGGCCTTCAATCTATTGGGAGAAGCGCTGTCCGACCGATACGGAATTGCCAAACGTCAGTAAAACAGGAGTGAGAACAACGATGGATGACGGGGCGAAGTCGAAGGTGCTGGAGGTCAGCCGCTTGCAGGTGAAGCTCAAAACCGATGCAGGGACGGTATCTCTGCTGGAGCCGATCCATTTTGAGTTGAAAAAGGGACAGGTTCTGGGTCTTGTCGGCGAGAGTGGAAGCGGCAAAACGGTGACCTGTAACGCGCTGCTCCAGTTGCTGGATCGCCAGACGATGGACGTGGAAGGCAGTGTCCGCCTGAACGGGCGCGAGCTGAACGGCATGGCAGCCGAGGAGATGCGGCGTATTCGCGGCAAGGAAATCGCGTTTATTATGCAAAATCCGATGAGCGCTTTTACGCCAGTGTATACGATCGGAGCTCAGTTTATGGAAACGATCCGTACGCACACCGGATTAACCAAACGACAGGCCCGTGATCTTGCCATAACGGCTTTGGAAAACATGAATCTGCCTGATCCGACCAAGCTGATGAAGCGTTATTCGTTTCAGTTGAGCGGGGGAATGCTGCAACGGGTCATGATCGCCATTTCCATGTGTCTGCGGCCAGCAGTGGTTATTGCGGATGAACCGACGACGGCGCTCGATGTGGTCAATCAGCTACAGGTGCTTAGAGAGTTGGATCGCTTGCGTACGGAATACGACACTTCCATTTTGCTGATTTCGCATGATCTGGGCGTCATTTCCCAAATGGCGGATGAAGTGGCCGTCATGCAGCGGGGACGTATCGTTGAGCAGGCGGAGGTTCATCAGTTGTTCGACCACCCGCAGCATGAATATACGAAAATGCTGCTGCATGCCAGACCCAAGTTGTCCCTTCAGGGCATAAATCAGGCAGGCGGTTAGTCGCCTGTTGGACGGTTACACTTTCAAAAGGGGAGCGAATGCGCATGCTACAAGTGAAGGAAGTAACTCATAGCTATGGAAGGCGCAAATGGCTGGGGCGCTCCGAACCACGCCCCCCTGTGCTGGCTGACGTGTCGCTTACCATAGAGAGCGGATTTTGCCTGGGGTTGCTTGGAACCAGCGGAGCGGGGAAAAGCACGCTGGGCAAAGTCATTCTGGGGCTGGAGAAGCCGCAGGAGGGTCAGGTGCTGTTCCAGGGGCAGGACATTTATAATGGAAGCCAACAAGTTCGCAGGGGACTGCGACGGGATATGCAGGTCGTATTTCAGGACTGCTATTCGGCCGTAAATCCCCGGATGACCGCCGGGCAGATTATCGGAGAGCCTCTGGACAATTACGAACGGTTATCGGTGCAGGAGCAAAAGAGAACGGTCGAAAACCTGCTGGAACGGGTCGGTCTCAAGCCGGAGGATCGGAATAAATATCCGCATCAATTCAGCGGCGGACAATTACAGCGGATCAACATTGCACGGGCGATTGCGCTCAAACCGAAGCTCATCGTTCTGGATGAGTCCGTCAGCAGCCTGGATATGGTTCACCAGATGCACATTTTATCCCTGCTGGGAGAGCTGAAATCTTCGTTTGGATTGTCGTATCTGTTCATCACGCATGATATTCGGGCGGCTTATGCTGTTTGTGATGGGATTGCTGTGATGGAGCAGGGAAGATTGATCGAGCGCTGTGACGAGAAGGACCGGATTTTTGAATCCACTCATCCGGCTGTGCAACGGCTGATCTCGTCCATTTTGCCTGAACATCCAGCAGACCGTCTTCCGCTTCATGGATGACAGCGGACCCGCAAGGGTCCTTTTTTGTGTGCAACATATGGATAAGTAATTGAAATTAAATTTAGCTGTTGTATTATTTGAATAACCCGTTATAATATAAAATCATACTAAATTACTTGGATTAAGAAGGGATATCACATATGAAGAAATCTGCTTTTGTTGCAGCGATTGGCCTATCTCTCGTGTTATTGACCGGAGCCTTGAGCGGGTGCTCCTCAAAGGAAGTGGCGTCTGGGGATAAGGTGATCTATGTTGGCACACAAAATGACTACCCGCCGTTCGCTTTTACGAATGATAAAAATGAGCTGACCGGGTACGATGTGGAAGTGGTCAAGGAGATTGACAAGAAGCTGGACGGCTATAAGTTTGAGTTTGTGCCTTCCGGCTGGGACGGAATTTTCCTGGCGCTGGAATCGAACAAAATTCAGGTCGTAGCGGATGAAGTCGCCAAAAATCCTGAGCGTGAGCAAAAGTATTTGTTTTCGGATGAATCTTATTTCCAGGCTCAATCTGTCATTGTTGTGAAAAAAGGCAGAACGGATATCCACTCTCTCAAGGATTTGGAAGGCAAGAAGGTAGCTGCTTCCGTAGGGGATTCCTACACTCAATTACTGGAGCAGTATAATGCGAAGAACGGCAACAAAATTATTCTGAAATACAATGACACGGGCACTTCATCTGACAACCTTCAGGACGTGCAAAATGGCCGGGTGGATGCTTATGTGAATGATCCGGTTATGGCGGCAGCAACGATCAAGAAGGAAGACTTGCAGGTGGAAGCTGTGGGCGAGCCGGTGCAAAGCGATAACATCAACCTGGTGTTCAAAAAGGATAAGCAGGGCGAAGAGCTGAAAGCCAAAATCGACCCGATCATTAAGGAACTAAAAGCGGACGGAACGCTGAAAAAGCTGTCTGAACAATGGACAGGCGGGGAATATATCCCGCAGTAACAACAATGCAAAGGGTAAAGTGGGGTTCATATGGAAAAGCTGTTTGACCTTGATTATATGCTGAAAAGCCTTCCCCGGATCGTGGAGTATCTCCCCGTTACGCTATGGATTGCATTTTTGTCCATGCTGCTGGGTTCGATCATCGGGTTGGGGACGGCGTTAATTCGGATATACAAGGTGCCTGTATTGGCGCAATTGTCTACGTTGTATGTCTCGTACATTCGGGGAACGCCGCTCATCGTGCAGTTATTTCTCGTATATTATGGTATACCCAAGTTTTTATATTATTTTCAGAGCGAATATGGTTTCTTACAGCAATTAAATATCTACGTGATTCCACCCGAGGTTTTCGCATTGTTGTCATTTTCACTAAATCTCGGGGGTTATCTGTCGGAGACGTTCCGAGCGGCGATTAATTCGGTGGATCGGGGGCAATTTGAGGCTGCCAATTCCATCGGTATGAGCCAAACACAGATTATGCTTAAAATTGTGCTGCCGCAGGCGTTGACGGTGGCTTTGCCCAATTTGGGGAACACGCTGATCAGTACGGTGAAGGATACGTCTTTTATCTTTATGATTGGTGTTGTTGATATGATGGGACAGGCCAAAATTATGGGCGCGCGGGCGCTGGCCTTTTTTGAAGTATACGTTGCGGTGTCCCTGATCTACTGGCTGGTGTGCATCATTATTGAGCGCGGGCTTGTCGTGCTGGAGAAGCGTATTCGAATTTACGAAAGAAGTGAGTAAGAGCATGATTCAACTTCATCAAATTCATAAGCATTTTGGACAGCATCATGTGTTGAAGGGAATAGACCTGACCGTAGGCAAGGGAGAAGTCGTGGTTATTCTGGGGCCAAGCGGATCGGGCAAGTCCACATTGCTGCGCAGCATCAATTTCTTGGAGCAACCGACCAGCGGTATCATTGAGATCGACGGTGTGAAGGTGGATGCAGCCAAGGCGGGGAAAAAGGACATTCTCGGACTGCGTACGGCAACGGCGATGGTATTCCAACAATATCAATTGTTCAAAAACCTGACTGCCCTCCACAATGTCATGATCGGCCTGACCAGTGTCAAAAAGCTGGACCGCAAGCAGGCGAGGGAGATCAGTGAAGGCATTCTGGAAAAGGTCGGTTTGAAGGATCGCATGACCTACTACCCTGCCCAGCTTTCGGGTGGACAGCAGCAGCGTGTGGCAATTGCCCGCGCCTTGGCGCTGAATCCGCAAGTGCTGCTGTTCGACGAACCGACGTCCTCACTTGACCCCGAGCTGGTGGATGAAGTGCTGTCGGTCATTCAAAAGGTAGCGAGTGAAGGCAATACGATGATTATCGTCACGCATGAGCTTGGCTTTGCGAGGGATGTCGCGGATCGGGTCGTGCTGATGGAGCATGGTGTGATCGTGGAGCAAGGCCCGGTGGAGCAGTTTTTCACCAATCCGAAGGAAGAACGGACACGGCAGTTCCTGGGCAAAGCGTTGGTACAGAGAGCACCACAGGAGCAACCCGTATCTCTGTAAGAGTGCTCCCCCATAGCAAAAGCACGGCAGGCAAGTCGCAGGAAGAAAGTAAAACCTGCGCTTGCCTGCCGTGCTTTTATTCATTTTAGATGGCAAAGGTAAGGCTAGAGGTTGATTCCACGTGGAACAATTCTTTTCTTTACCATTGCAAAGTAGCTTATCACACTTATTCATGATAAATTCTAAGAACAATAAAGTGAAGATGTAATCGGGAAGGAACATGGGCACATGAAAAAGGTTCTATTCATTAATACCGGGGGGACGATCTCTTCCTCTTATCAGGAAAATGGCCTGACGCCAACCCAATCAGCTGAAAATATTTTGGCGGAAATTCCGGAGTTGAAGGAAATCTGTGAAATTGATGCCCATAATCTGATGAGCATTGATAGCACGAATACACAACCGGAGGACTGGGCTTCCATCGCCCGAATGGTACATCGTTCTCTCGATCAGTACGATGGCATCGTCATTGCCCATGGCACGGATACGATGGCTTATACAGCTTCGGCTTTGAGCTTCATGTTGGGAACCGTAGACAAGCCGGTCGTGGTGACGGGGTCACAGGTGTCCATTCTGGCCGAGCACAGCGATTCCAAAAAAAATGTAATCGACTCGTTTTTGACCGCCTGTGGCGAGGTAGCGGGGGTATTTGTCGTATTTAACGGCAAAATCATCAATGGCAGCCGCAGCTCCAAAATCAGAACGCGCAGCTATAACGCTTTTGAGAGTATTAACTATCCGTACATCGGCCTCGTGGAAGACGGGAAGGTGGTCTATACAGAGGGCGTATTTGCGAATCGCGGTACAGTTCGCCATCCGTACAATGACGGGTATGCTTCAGAAGTATTTCTGCTCAGGCTGATCCCGGGGACGAATCCGGCGATTTTTGATGCCATTCAGGGCTTGGGCTATAAAGGGATCGTGATTGAGGGCTTTGGCATGGGTGGCGTGCCCTTCAAGGAAAGAAGCCTGATTAGTAAAATTGAGGAATTAATGAAGGATGGCATGAGTATCGTCGTGACTACCCAATGTCCTTATGAAGGCGGCGATCTGACGATTTACGAGGTGGGGCAGAAAGTGCTGGAAAAGGGTGTTATTCCGGGTTATGACATGACGACGGAGGCACTTGTGACTAAAATGATGTGGGCGTTAGGCCACACCACTGACCCTGCCGGGGTAGCAAAAATTATGGCCACAAACTATGCGGATGAGGTTTCTTTGCCTACGGATACAGCCTCCCTGTAAGGAAGGAAGGCTGATTTCCGCAACAGGAACAGGTAATCAGGACAGGTGACAGGGGCGTTCGGCTAACGCTGAGCCTGCCCCAGTCTATTTTGAATCTGAATAGCCATTTCTAATGAGTGTATGGCTTGCTCCAGTGGAATCATACATTCCGAATGTCCGCCAAAACATTCAAGTGCGTGATCCAGACTTTTTTCGTATGGATTGGTGGGTTCGAGATTGATCTTTTGTTGACCAGAACCTTTTTACCATATTGCTGCTCAGCCTGTTTCATAAGGAGAGCGTCTTCGAGATCAAAGCAAACTGGCGTTTCACAAAATACATGCTTTCCGTGCTTCAACGCATCAACGGCATGTGACCTGTGTACATGAGAGGGCAGGCATATATCGACCACATCTAGGTTTGGATCAAGCAGGATATATGTATAAATCATCAAAAAAACACCTGCCTGTGGCAGATGCTTTTGCTTGTTACGTCCAGGCCCAGAGGAATCCGTCACGATCCCAGGCGATTTTGCCGCCATGAAGCTTACGAAACGCTTTTTTGATTTCCTTTTCGAGAGATACATGACCGTGCTCACTTATAAACACATACTGCTCTCCATACTCAGAGCGTACATATGCAATCGCGTCCTCTTGTTTCAAGATTCCCACTTCACGGATTTGTGCGACCATCCATGCTGCAATTTGCTGTTCTGTTGTAGGGGTATTGTCTGTTTTGTCCATGTGTCGTATCCTTTCCCTTGTTCCATAATAATCCATATTATAGTTATATTGACCTATGGTAAGATAAATGTTTTTCCATTCACTCTCCATATAGTATACGCAAATTACGAAATTACCAAATCTGTCGGCAGTCGCCCCATTCATAAATATACATCTACGAAATAAATACTATGAACTATATGTTTTTAGTTTTTTATATTTTAGAATAGTAATCATTGTTAGGCTTTATTGGAATTATATGTTATAAGGGGTGTGTGAGATGGAGAGAAGAACTGTCGGCTTGTCCGTAAAAAACTTGGGCCGCAAAATGATAATTGCAGCGGTGAGCACTCTGCTGATCTCTACGGTGGCAATTCCCGAAGCTGAAGCTGCCATGAGTGACAGAGAGCAAGGGAATATCGCCGGTTACTGGTCGCCTGTTTTGTATCAGGATGTCGGCAACGGGCCTCATACGGATATTCCGACAGCGGTAGATTTTGACGGTGACTGGAACGGAACAAACAACTGGGAGAATATCGACAATTACGCCAGTGGAAAGAATCCTTTGTATCCATGGTTATACTGGTCTCTGGCAGAGACGGAAACCCATTATTTTATCGGATATGATGTGTTCTACGCCCGTAATGATCCGGAGGGTGTCGCAGGACCGATTGGGGATGGACTGGGAGACCACGAGAATGACATGGAAGGGATGCTGCTGGTCGTCCGTAAACCGGGGGTGACCAGAAAAGACGGCTCCGTTGTGGATCGCTCACAGTTTCCGAATGGCGAGTTGGAGCTGCTGTTGGCAGAGCGCCACGGCAAGCTGGGTATGTATTCACCTTCTAATCAGGCTATCCGTTACTCGCCGGGACAGGATTCCGTCTACTATGACTATGGATTTACAACGATTAAGGATCAACGCGGTGAGCATGTACGTGTCTATAGCGCACAAAATAACGCACCGATTACTGAGCCTCAGGGAGATGTGGGACATGCGCTGCGGGCATATGACGGCAAGGGTGCCAAAGGGAATAGTGGCTACATTTTTGAATGGGGCGGAGCTGGTGTGCAACCACAAAATTTAAACAGCAAGGATCAAAATTATTGGAAAAATTATTTATCTGATTTTGACGAGTCCAAACGCATGAATTATGGCTTGAAGGCATTACAGCATACGCTGTGGCCGCTCAGAAATGATTTTTCTATTCAATTGTGGTCAAGCTATGGCACCTTTAAGGGAGATAACGGCAAAGAAGACGCAGCGAGTGCGCCATGGGGCTGGAGCTTTAAAGGCTATCGTGATTTAGGACGCGGTACCATCCTTACAGATCCGGCATCATTCGTCGATGCTTTGTTCAAGGACAAGGGACCTTACTCTAAGAACTACCTGACCAATCCATATCGTTAAGCTTGTGATTCGTGTGATTTCAGGAAACGGTTGACTCTGTCCAGATATATTTTAAGTAAATGAATTTTACAGTTGGCGAAGTAGGTTTTGTTTTGTATAATTAAGGGAATATTCACGGGAATTTTCTTTTTTTGAATTGTAAACATACAAGTAATCCCTGGGGGTGCCTGATTTGAAGGAAACAACCACGATTCGTGCAGAGCTGGAACAGTATATCAGACGTGAAGGAATCACGATTAGTAAGTTTGGGGAGAACACGGGTATTAACGCAGGAACGATTAGTGCCATTATCAACGGCAATCGGCCGATTGCGATGTTGCTATTGGATCGGATCGCGGCAGGCATGGGGCTTGAAGAGGGAAGTCTCTATGAACTATACATTGAAGAATTTATACGGAATACGGCACCGAATTGGCGGCGGGTTCGCCCATTTTTGTACCGCTGTGCAGAGCTGAACAAGCTGGATTGTATGGAACAAGTTGTGGAGTTCATGATGGACTATCTGATTTACGCTCCGGCCTTGTTTGAGACGGCAGAAGAATTGTTCAGAGAAGGCAAGTTTGCGGCAGCGGCTATCATCTATAAAAATGTCTCGGAAAGCGAGAAGTATCAACATTCCGAGCGTCTGGCCCTCTGCCAGTATCGGTTATTTACCATCGCTGTCGGTGATGATCAGGACGAAAATTTATGGGCCGCCACACACTTTGAAAGCTTTGTAGATCGATTGGGTGAAGCGGATCAACTGGATGCATTAAAAGATTTGGCCAATACTTATGTTTCGCTGCGTCGCTGGGATAAAGTAGAAGCATTAGCTGATAAAATGTGTCGCAGGGCTAAAGCGCAGTATGAACGAAAATATGGAAAAACCAGAAAAGCAGAGCGTGGCAAGGAAACAAAGGGTCCTTTGTTTATGTATATTGTATACTCTTACGTGCTGCGTGCCGGTATTTGTGACGAACGAGGGGATTATGAAAAGGCCTTGGAATATGTCTCCCTGTACGCAGATCTAAGCTGGGTGCAGGAGGACACGGAAGAAGCGCGCCGCTTGAAGGAGCAGTGTAGTAACTGGGCTGAGGCCAACGGATATCTGTATCAGCTCATGTCCGGTAAACTGGACGTCATTCCACAGTATGTGGCCTATCTGGAAAGAAACGAAGGCGAGATTCTGATGGGATTGTTCAAAATCATGCTGGCCGCAAATCGTTATGATTTTAATGTGGATGACGTACTGCAACGTTTCGAGAAACAAATTGCTGCATTAGCCAATCAGCATGCCAAGGTGGGCACCTATACGGAGCAGGTATCAGTCGATCTCTATGCGCGTTTTCTGGCGGAGCTGGCTTGCTACGATCTCAGTAAAAAGCGCTATACAAAGGGTATGAAATTTTTATTGGAAAGCCTGTCCTATTCTGTGGTACTGAATGGTAATCCTGTAACGATTAAATGTGTAGGTTTATTTGAAAAATTCCGGCATACTGCTTCTCCTGAGGCGACGGAGGAATATAAAAATTTACTTGGAGAGGTAAGATCATTTCAATGAAAAAAAAGATCTTTTTTTTTCTGCTCGCGTTTAATTTTTTTATCATACTGAATTCTTCACCCATTGCTCCCCCAGTAGCAGACCCTAGTGAAGTTCATAGTCATGGGATGGGCGGTTGGGCATTGTCATCCCCGGAACCGTCTGCTTAATAGGTTGGGATAACGCTATGAAAGGTATTCTCTTGTAAAAGAGGATACCTTTTTGTATTGTGGCCGCACATTCGCGTATGAACTCTTTTCCATTAAGGCTTGGAGGTTTGCGGTTGAGCAGGCGGGAACCAGACATGACGCAGATCCACCCACCCCTGACTGTTGAAGGAAACGCCGCGCACGGAAGGAAGATATGCTGTCTGAACTGGCTTTTCATATAAGATATGGAGCTGGTGCTCATGAATAAGTCGGGTTTCGATATGCTCGAATTGACGCGCTCTGACCGTATGATCCGCTTCTCGTGCAATATCTCGCAGCAGTCTTTCGATATCAACGCGGCTATGCGGCTCGACATGCCCGGATACATTGAGATACAGATCGAACAGGCGCAATTGCTCATCACGGTCACGAAACAGAGAAAAGATGATCAGGTCCGACTCCATACGGATAGAGGAGCTTTTAAATTCATTCATGGATGCGGCCACGATGTTACAGGTATACCCGCACGATTCCAGTTGGGCCGCGACCCGGTCTGCATCAGCTCTATACTCGGGAATGGTCGCAATTTGCAATGTTGCCGGGGGTTCATACGAATCGTCGGCAACATTCACCATCGGAGGGAGGCTGCGATGATCCAGGCACGCGACAATTCGGGCGCGCACTTTCGGGTTACGTAACGGCCCATCCTTATGCGTATTGCATGTGATAAATTTACGCACCGAAGCCGCTGAGTGAATCTGACTCCATGCAGTATCCGTGTTCCCGGCCAATACGGGATTGTGGATGATATGAAAAGGCGAAGCCGTATCTGCGGTATCTGCCGCCGATTCTGGCTTGGCCGCCCACGGGAGCTGAACAATTTCCACCCGGTCGAGATGAGCGCGGCCTTGAAAATAAGGAGCGAATGCCTCCAGTATGCATAAGCTCTCGTTCATCTCCGTGACCTTGAAAGCCCCTGTGCCAACAGGGCGGATACCAAAGGCCGCTTCACCCGCCTGATTCAGCTCACGGGGTACGATGGCGGCACGACTGGTACACAGGAAGGAGAGAAACAGCTCGTTCGGTTCCTTCAGTTCGAAACGTACCATTGTCGGACTTAGCGCCTGTACTTGCTTGATCTGCCGAACGATAAAATGGTACAGTCTCCGTCCTGGCGCGCGAATCAGCCGCTCAAAGGTATAGACGACATCCTCGGCGGTCAGTATTTTGCCGTTATGGAACAGCACTTCCTTACGTAAGAAAAAGGTCCATTGCGTACGGGTAGCATCTACTTCCCAAGCGTGCGCCAGTCCCGGTAAAATCTCACCGCTCTCGTTTGCCCGGCGGGCCAGCCCGTCAAAGACATGGCTGGATACGAAGGACTCCGCGAGCCAGTTCATGTACAGTGGGTCCAGCGTATACAACTGCTGGCGAATGGGCAGACGCAGTGTGTCGATCTGCTGCTGATCGCTGCGAACCTCTGCATGATGCCCGAAGTAGTTCAGCAGCCAGCCTTGCAAATGCTCCTGCATCGTGGATGAACGCGAATGGGTCCGGATTTCATCTAGCGCGCGTTTGATGTCGTGGCGGTCGATAGCCTGCATCATGGACTGCACCGCAATGTCCTCCGGCTGAATCAGGAAACGCAGGCTGGAGCGGCGGCCCCTGCCTCGGCGGGGAGTCCACTGTATCCAGTCATGTTGCTCCATTTTCTGGATGATCATCAAGGCGTTGCGGTGGGTACAGTCAAAAATAGCCGCAAGCTCATCCAGTGTAGTCTCTATCGTAAGGTTCTCGTCCCTGTCGTCAGCAGTGTGCGAGTGAAGCCGTAAAAATTGGGCATGAAGTTTCATAAATGGTTGCTCCGTTTCCCCTGTGGATGATTAAAGTGCAGTCGTATATATAAAATAGGAAATTTAACGTCGATTAATTTCTCTTTATCTTCTTATTTTATCATCTACAATAAGGGTTATAAAGCATATTTGTGGAGGTATTTACCATGCATGACAAGTTGAGTGGAACGTCTTTGCCGAAACCGTCGTTTCTGTCCGCCTTTGCTGCCGCGATTGTGTTGGCACTGGTTCATCAATATCTGTTTTACGGGCATGCACTGGGCGTGTCTCTGCCGATTTTTGTCATTCTGTTCTATACCTATATGTATGTCTATAACCGGGATCGTATCCAGCTTGACTCGTGGATGGGGCGATTGCTGTTTGCCGTGGTTGTGCTGCTGTCACTGACATATGTGTTGTTCGATAATCCAGTTCTATATGTGCTAAATGCATTGGCTTTACCTGCTCTGATTAGTGTACATATGGTGATGCTGCTCGGGGAGAAGAGACATAGCTGGTCGGAACCCGGTATCATCGGGCAGGCGTTAAGCCATTTGTTTTATCAAAATCTGCGGCATATTGTGACTCCGTTTCGGATGTTCAAGACAGCAGCCCTTCGGAATGTAAAGGATGAGCGCAAGCGTGTATTGGGGAAAGTGATAGTCGGTTTGCTGATCGCCCTGCCGCTGCTGTTCATCATTATATCTTTGCTGGCATCAGCGGATGGGATGTTCGAGAAACTGTTATCGGGTATACCTTCATGGATCGGCACGCTGTCATTTGGTAGCGGAATGCTGCGGCTGATCTGGACCTGTTTTTTTACCTTCTGTTTTTTCTGCTATTTGTGGGGATTTGTACAGCCTGCTCCGCGTAATATGGAGAGAGAAGTTCAGTCATGGCATGGGTTAGACGAGCGCACGAATGGTCAAACCGCCGAGTATGATGGTCACTCTTCAGTGATGATTAACAAATCAGCAGTGCCTTACCACGAGCCGGTCGCGATCAAGTTTGATCCTGTGATTACCGCTACGGTGCTGATCGTTATGAATCTGGTGTATGTTGTGTTCGTCGTGTTGCAGTTTGGATATCTGTTTGGTGCATGGGAAGGCGCTCTGCCCGAAGGAACCTCGTATGCAGAATATGCGAGAAGGGGCTTCGGGGAGCTGGTTATGGTGACAGGTATCAACTTTGTCCTGATGATCAGTGTGTTGAAGTGGACCGAATTCGGCTCAAATCTATTGCTAAAAATGAACAACGGCCTGCTGTATGTACTCGTTGGCTGCTCGGGTGTAATGCTGTATTCGGGCTATACCCGGCTGGTTATGTACGAAGAGGCCTACGGATATACGTATACCCGTTATCTGGTACACGCGTTTATGATTTTTCTGGGCTTGTTGCTGCTCATTGCAGCGGTGCGCATTCATGTCCGTCAGCTTCCGCTGGCGAAATATTATATTGTACTCGCTCTGGTGGCGTATGTCGTCGTGAATTATGTAGGCATTGATGTACGGATTGCTGAAAATAATCTCGAACGTTATCGCACTACATCGGTGATAGATAAGGAATATTTGAGTGGGCTATCGGCGGATGCTATTCCGCTGCTGATTGAATTTAGCCGTAAGGAACACGGAGCGATGGATGAATTTTTACAAGCTCGCCTGACGAGCATGACGAGGGAAGAAACGGCATGGCCTGCGTTCAATTGGGCAGAATATCGGGCACAGCGCAAGCTGCACGACTATATTTTGGAATGAGAGGTGCTTGGGAATGATCGGAACAGATGCAGTGCGGGGTATGGTGTTGGAGTTACAAAATGAAATGTCACAGTATCAGCATCAGTTTGATGTAAGACGGAACGCTTTTCTCGCGGAGACTATGTATCTCGGCTTGGGTGAGGGGGAGGCCCGCTCTTATGCTATCCAGAGCATCGGTCCGGTCGTTCCCGTCACATGTATGCCCACGCTGGCTCCCGGCAAAACCCGGCCGCTCAGTCCGATGCTGGAAGCACGCTACCGTTATGCCGGGTACTGGCAGGACATGGGAGATCATATGCTCTTGCCGGATGACGTGCTACGGATCGCAGGTACAGAGCGGTTTCGCAGTTGGATCAGCGATATGCGGAATTATTGGGTGGAATCGGCCCCATACCGATTTGGGGATGATCGTCTTTCGCTGCTGTCGGTCGCCAATGAGGAGGAAGGCCACTTTTCCATGCTGGTCTGGAAGGAACCTGATGAGGAGCCAGAGGTGTGGACCTACGCTTCGCAGCATGAATACAGATTCAGCCATCTGTTGCACTGGTTCAAGTGGCTGAACGGGCGGAGCGAGGATTGAGGGGTAACCATGACTAAAAAGAATCGTAATTGGATCATCCTGTTTATCGGCATCGCTCTGATGGTGGGAGTTGCGGACTATTTTACACAAGTTAGACAGGCTACTCCTGAGCTTATCGTTCCAACTATAATCAGTAAAGAAAGCCTTCATTTATTTGATGATACGTTAGTGAATGATGCAGACAAGTGATGTTGAACAAGAAGAACTATTGCTCTTTCCTCTGCTTATATCGTTGGGACATTCTCTCAATTCTACGGATCATTTCTGCTCTTATGTCCGGTGGTTCGATAGACGAGGTGAAGGAGCTGTTTTTGGCGAAGGTTCCGGGGTATGATGAAATCCTATCGGCTATCCGTGAGACGCTGGAGGTTTTTGAAATCCAAATGAGAGAAGCCACGATCATTTTGGGATACGATCAACAACCGGTTCAGATCAGGTTCGAGTAACTAACGCGCTTTGCTGGGAGCTTCTCTTCCGGCAAGGCGTTTTATATTTTTCCAGATTGAACGCATCTTTTTTCCAGTTCGCGCCATGTCACCATAAATACCTCATTCCAGGCATGTATGCTTATTTTTAATCTACTAATATTTTTGAAATAAGGAGGTTTTTTCTTGGATCGCGTAGGAATGGTCAGGGACCTGGATAGCTTAGGTCGGATTGTCATCCCCGTAGATATAAGGAGGCGTCTTGGGATTGGCAAGCATACAGCCATGGAATTTTGGATGACGGAGAGTGGTTTGATCATGCGACAATGCGTAGGGGAAGTCTGTACCTTATGTGGCGAGCTTCAAAATCTTACATATTTTAAAAATGCTTGGATCTGTATCTTCTGTATGAATGAACTGAAAAATAAACGATAAAGCTGGCAATCAGATGAATCGGCATGTATGTTACAATAAAAGGGCGAGCGACCCACCACAAGTTTCTCGCCCAGTCGATTGCCTTCAAGCGATCGGCTTTTTTAATTTTGTATAGTACATCCGATGATATTGATTAATCAGCTCGTCCAAAACCATAGATTGCCGGAGTACATCCATGTGACCTAGTCCGTATTTCGCTTGCAAATTATAGAGCCGTTGTCGATTGTTCTCCAATCGTTGTTGCAAAGTTACCTCACTTTCCATCATACATCCCTCCTTAGATGGTACTTATTTTAGGGTGTCATGTGTATTTATGGGAAAAGTGAAAGTGCATGATGATACTTTACTAAAAGAAAAAGCCAGTTATAGGAGCTGTCTGTAAGGTAAAATCAATATCTACAAGTGGCTTATATTATGCTACGTCTATAATAACGCTCAGCGCTAATGATAAAGCTTCATACGATCTTGCTTATAAAAGATATTAATTAAGGAGGTACGACCAATGAGAACTAGCATGAAGAAAGCATTTATGTTCTTGTCCATTTTCACTACGGTTGCAATACTGGCTTCTGGTTGTTCAAATCCTAAGGTAGACAAGAATATAACGAAGTCTGGCGAAATTCCAACTAGCTATATACAAGCATCATTTGTTATAGATATAAATAACCCCAAAGAGGTTGTAGGTTATGCTGACTATGCATTTGTAGGCCTCGTAGAAGAAATGACGGGAACGGAGTATAAATTTCCTGTCACGAAAGAAACGGAGGATGGCCCCAAAGTATTGACGATGCCCTATACGAATTATTCGGTTAAAGTGCTTGATAATATAAAAGGTAATTTAAAGAAGGATGTTTCCATTCCAATTCAAAAATTCGGAGGTCTGAGTGATGATAAGAGCGAATATTTCTTAAATGAAGACGATCTTCTTCCACAAGAAGGAAAAATTTATGTATTCACTGCTAACGCACGGCCCGATGGTTCTATGTTAGTATCAGGTCCTAATTCTAACATAGAGGTAAAAACAGATTTCTTTTCGAAAAACAGTATCCAGGCGCTTAGTGAAGAGAGCATTGCTAATGAACTAACCAAGACAGAGGAGTATAATACGTATCAAGATGCCTATAAAAATGAGATTGTTAAAGATCGAGAAAGATTTACTTCCAAGTATGAAGCTCCTTAATATGAGCATACTACTGCGAAACCCTGAATCCAAGTCCTGATATAGATTTAATTTTTTTGTAAAGCAGTCTAAACCTCAAATAGGCTCTTCGCTCTATTGGATGGGTAAAGCCAGCTAGAGTAGAAACATAGGTTGGACTATTTTAATAGACTTCTAACCATTGGTATAAAAGGGGAGGGGAACTACCCTCGACGAGCTGCGAGCGTTGGAAGTCTAGGCTTATTCGCCGTCATGTACACCATTGCGATCAAATTTTGGACATTACGGTAGCCCCGTACCTTCTCTTAGCAGCTTGGATCAGCCCATTTATCCTTCCAGCAAGCCGTTCGTCATCCGGCTGTGAAACCATCGTGAAATGCCTTCTTCATGTCGCTTCAAGGTTTTAGATAGTTCCATCACAAATATTTCTAAAGAATTAAATATTATTTTGAAACTTGATGTTTGTACAGAGTTCGAATATTGCAAAAAGCCTACTATATCAAGTGTAAAGCAAGGTAATTGAATGGGATAAACAAGTGGTAAAGTATTAGAAAAGAGGAATTTCACTTGGTTTATATTGGTATTTGTATAGTCATCTAGTCAATGACAAGATAATATTTTCACCCTATAATAGGGATGAATAGGTTGATAGTTTACATATATGGAAATGTATACATTACATTTTGGATTTGATCTTAGGGAGGTAAAAATGCTTAAAGACAAATGGAAATTAATTTTTATTTTAATAAGTTTAATCCTAATTGTCGTGGTTTCAAATTACTTCACAAGAGATAAATACACCGTTACTAATGAGGATACAATCAAAAAAGTTGCAAGCAAAGAAAAGTTTGAACTACTAAACTACAAAATAGTAAATATTGTAGACAAGCCATTTTCTCTGATTGCTTACAAAGATTATAGGCGTATCGGAGTCGGAATGTTAACTATAGTAAATGGACAAGAGGAATTTGTAAGAGAATTAGAGATTCAGGAAGATAAAAAGCAGGTAGTGCAAACCATTGGACGCAAAAGTGGCTCTCCGTATTTGGCACTTTTCATTAACAGTGAGGAAATTCTTATGTTTGGCAAAACTATATCTATTACCTTTCCAAATCAGCGTACACAGACAAAAAAAATGAACGTTAAAGAAACAGCATACATCTTCATAAGTGATAGTTCTGATACACGTTTTAAACCAACTGAAGTAGATATTCGAGATGGTCAAGGTAAAGTGATTTATAAAAAATAACTAAGTGAGGGTGTCGCATTGAAATTCCTAAATAAAAGAATGACAATTATACTCTTGCTGGTACTTGTTTGTACGTTTGCAACTATATCTGTAAGCCAGGATTTTAAAAGTAAAGAAGTCAATCTGCCCACAATTGCACAGCATACAACTTCTAATACTATAAGTGATTTGTTGATATATGATATTCACTATTCCATAAAGACGTTGGATTTATTGGGAGAAACCTATAATTTTTCTGAACTTTCGAGCAAAATAAGACAACTTGATGTTAAGGCGTACTTATCAGGGCAAAATTCTTTATATAATCTATGGTTACTTTCAGAAATGAATAAGCAGGTAAATACTAAACCTAAAGATATCAATTCTATTTCTGATTACATTTTAAATCTCCAAAGTCCTAATGGTTATTTTCCTTCTTATTCAGGGGAGAGAATAAACAATAAGCTCAATTACCTGTCTTCTACAAAAATGGTTATTGATATCTGTAGTTATTACGATATTAACCCAGACTTTGAACGTTTAGAACAATGGATACAAGAAATATCTCTAACATTAAGTAATACTGGCTCTAAAGAAGATTTTCTAAGTTTTGGAGGTTATACTGCGTCTTTAAAACAAATAGACGATTACTATTATAAGAAAACCGGAAAACATTCTGTAGACGCGAATGTTTATAAAAATATGTTAGATAAATTAAAGTATAAATATAGCACTATGGAGAATTCCATCGAAAAATATGATACTGCTCTAAATTTGGAGCAGCACTTTGGAGCCAAAATTTTCAAAATAGATAAGAGAGCACTGCAAGACTACATGAAAAGAGCACAACTTCAAAATGGGAGCTTCCCTATGTTTGGAAATCAGGGGGAAGATTCTTTATCTACCTTTATAGCAATAAATGTACTCAAAAGTTTACAACTTAAAATACCTAAAGAACTAGAATTGAAGAGTCATTTAAAACAAGTTCTAAATGAGAGTTTGGTATCAATTAAAAATTGATATAAATTTATTTAGAGGAGATGTGTGTTGTGAAAAAATTTTTATTTGTCGTTTTAAGTAGTGCAACTGTCCTAGCAGCTTCCCTGGTTCCGAGCTCGAGTTATGCAGAATCTGTTGGAGAAAATGATGGTATGAAACAATTGAGCAGTCAACAACATGAACTAAATGGCGAAAAGTTTGATCTTGTAACTTGGAAAGATGGAAATGGAAATCTTATCTATACAATTCCTACAGAAGTAAAGCAGAAGTCAGAAATAGCAGCATATGCAAACAATTTAGTTAATCCTAACAGAGATATACAACCACAAGGTTTTAAATATGCATGGAGTGCCAATCGTTCAAATACTGATGATAAAGGAAGACTTGACTGGAGCGTTAGTGGATATAATGAAGAAGCTTATCTCTACCCAGCTACTCAAAACCAAATGGTGATAAATCGCGGGACGCTACAGTCTTATTACACTGGGTCGGGTAATGCTGATAAAACCATAATGTCCTATAGCTATACTTTTAATGGAGCCAGTGTTGAGATTTCCTATCCACCGTCATTATCATTGTCTAATGACACTGTAAGCTGGACATCTGATCCAGTGGAAAATCAATGGTATGTAACCGCACCTACTTTATCCGCAAGCGCAGGATCGAGAACATTTTTTACAAGAGGGAAGATAGAAGCAACCTCTGATATATATAAAGGCTCGTATATTTATCGGCCACGAGTGACAAAAGAATTATCCTATCCTGTAACTTCGAATAACTAGGTTTTTATGACATAATTAAAGTAGGAAGGGCTGCACAATTGTGTAGTCCTTTATTGTATTGACTTAATCAATCTCAAACCTTTGTTGCTCTTTCAGTAATTATTTAAATGTACATCTCCACATTTTCAAATAAAAATATAATTCCAGTTTTAAAAAGAGGAGATGTGTCTCAAAAGTGTTTTTTTCTATAATTGAAACTCTCTTTTTTAAAAATTGGCCAACCAGAAGTACATAGTTAGAATTTTTTCAGCTATACACAATTGATGGATATGGAAAAACGTATAACTGCTGGGAAGTCTGTAATTACAGTTTCTTTGGAAAATTATAATAATCCTTACGGGAATTCAAATGATAAAATAAGTCCTAACGGAGGGGAAGCCAATGAAATCAATAGTCTCAACTGGGATAACCATGTTATCCTCCGCTTTACTTGCAGTTGCTCTGTTCAGTACATCTTCTGTAGTTAATGCAGCTCAGACTGATCATTCTTTGAACTTTAGTGGAACGTCCTTACTTAAGGTAAACGATTATGATGTCCTGTACTGTGCACCCGTTGGTCCATATACAAACAAAGAAAACCGTCTAATGGCTCCCCTCCGTTCTGTTTCTGAACTTCTTGGCGCAAAAGTGGAATACAATATGAAGTCACAGGAGGCTGTTGTTAACTGGGGAAAAAATAAGATTGTGTTTCACAAAGGTAAGAATATGTATGATTTGAACGGCCAGTCTGTGCAAATGGACACTTATCCTGAAGTGAAGCAGAATTCTTTTATCATTCCACTTGGTGTATTACTAAGAGCAATGGATATTCCATTTGGATATAAAAATAATAAGGTTGTTTTGCAAAATGAATCCTTTAACCAAAGTAAAGTTCTTCAACATGTCACTGAATTAGATTGGGGTAGAAACAATTTATTGGATAACAATTCTATTTTGGATATTCAAAGTTTTAAATTAACATCCAAGATAAATTCTACTGGAGAACTAGAGGGCAATTTAACTGTAAGTGCTTTGAATCGTTCAGGTTCTGCGATTAAGGAAGGCAAGGAGGACTTACACGAAATCTTCGTTTTTAATCAAACGATTAGTATGGATGCCGATCAGGCTTCTATAGATATTCCCGATAGAAAACGTCCAAGGATTGAAATAGGAAGCTCAGTTTCTCGGAGCATTTCATTTGTTACCGTAAAAGATCCTCTTCAATATGTATTAGTTGCCGGTAGAACCATAAAAACAAAAGATGAGCTTAAATGAAAAGGCTAAAATATTAAGAGCGCCTTCGCCGGGGATATTTCCTGAAAGGCGCTTATTTTATTGTTCATTGACGAACCCAAAGATTGGCATTTATTTAAATGTATTCTCTTACTTTGCAAATCCTCAAAAGAAAAAAACAGCTCGAAGAGCTGGCTCCACGGTATACATGCTTTAACAAAAATCATCAAACCCCACCATGTTGGTTAAATAGTTGGTAAGTAGACCCTGTTTCTAAATGCTGTATTGGAAAGATCATTATTGCCACTAACAGAAGACTAGTCGTCCAAAGGAGTAGCCTTAACTTATTCTTCATCATTACGCACCTCATTAATTAAAGTTTGGTAGGATGTTATTATATCGGAAGATGCATTTTTTCTATAACGCTCGATCAATTTCACGCACTCAATTATATAGGGTCTGTTATTAGTTGTTGAGGATATTTCCAAGCTGTTAATTAAATTTTTAAATCCCTTTTGATACATACCTTTACGTAAGTAGTAATCAGCTAATCCTTTTAAAAAGCGAGCGAAGCTCTCTGACATTAATTGCTGGGTGTACACGCCCACGCTTTTTTGTTGTTCCTCTAAAGACTGTATCTCTAATTCAAACTGCTTGAGTACATCATCTACATTAAAATCATATTGATTAGCCGCTTCAATTATGTTCACCAGTGCATGTACAACCTCGTTTTTCTTGGAAGTAACGTAAGCTAAATAGTCTGGAAGGACACCTATATCTCCAGCCAACAGCTTATTCACGTAAGTATTAGCCTGCGCCCATTCTGTAAACCGTCCCTTCCATAGTAAGGTCTGTTCATCCGTTTCCTTCACCCAACTTAAATCAGCGTAAGTGTACGTATACTCCAATGCCTGATTGTAGTCTTTTTGCGCTTCACAGACACCTGCACGAAGTAAATAGGAGTAGGCCCAATACACAAATGGGGGATTGACCGAAGTTCTCTTCTTTTTCCGCCTTTTTAACTTAATCTGTTGATTGATCTCGCACTGAATGGCAGCCTTGTCTCCCATGATCTTAGCGAATATGTTTACCTTACTCCATTTCCGTAATGAGCGATATGTATTCACTAAGTCTTTTAACGCGTCGAGTTGGTCAGCATCATCAAGCCGTTCAACGTAATCCTCAAAATGGATCGCAGCCTGGTAATTTATTTCCTGATCGTCCCCTTGCTTGGCCATAAAAATGCGGTACTGACAAAGGGCTAGTCGCTCAGAGTGCTGCTTTTTCTCACCGACGGCTATGCTTTCATACAGGATGATGGACGCTGCAAATTTTCCTTGTTGGAAAAAGTCCTCAGCTATGGTAAACAGGGCATCGGCGTATGTCAGCTTTTCCATGAGCAAGCTGACGACCTGCTCAATACAATCCAACATGTCCAACTCCGCGCAATTGTACAAAAGGGGTCTGACTCTACGGATGTTAGGGGTTGTTGAACTCAAAAATTCCTCAATATAATTCTTGTAAAAATGCCCTTTGGAGTGGCCTAACGTAGCTGTAATGCGATCTAACTGATGAACGGAGAGTGCACGGTTGCCTGTGACGATCCCGCTTATTGTGCCTGGATTGATGTCTGCCACCAGACCGAATTGGGTAATGTTTAACCCATTCTGTTTCATGAAGTTTTCCAGTTCTGCGCGTATCGTGGTTGTAGGTTCCAAATGTAACAACCCCTTTAACGTAACGTTTTATGTAGTCCGTAAGATACCGATCTATAAGGATATTTCTTGGGACAATCCGATGCTAAAATATAAAGCTATTCTGGGAGATATTATACCATCTTATGGATGTATTATATATACTTTTCAAGTAATTACTTTTTGTGAATTATGGATGTGTAAAGCTGGAGAGAGATCAAAGTCCTAAGTACAAAAAACCCTGTATATCTTGAGATAATCAAGACACACAGGGTCGTTCACAGTAAAGAAGTTTCCAAACTACGTTGGTGGAGGCTATAGTGATCTTGGCCTTTCCTTCGCTAAACAAGTTAGCTTCGGTATACTGGCAAGGAATGACCAGTGTTCCTTTGGTATTAATGTACCCATAGAGATTGGTTTTTGTATTTTTCACAACGGCTCGTTGCTCATGAAAATCACCAATGGGTTTAAGCTCGGCGGGAAGAGAGAAAGCTTTTTCTCCTTTGGTATTATAAAACACGAGGTTTCCAGCGGATGTTTCGGCAGCTAATAAGCCATCATGAAAAGCACCATCGCTTAGGGGGCGAGCGACGTTGTAATCCAGCGGTGTTTTAGAAACTTCAATGGCTGCTGTAATACTGGGAGCAGCCCAACCTGTTCCAAAGACGGAGATACCAGTAACCAAAATCAATGCAGCTAATCCTAACTTTTTTAACACGCATAAGCTCCTTTGCAAGCTGATTTACCATAATATAGACGAATCATATGTAAGAATGTTTCTTGGAATTCTAAATTTTTCTAATTTCCAGGACAAAAGAAAGAGGGAAACGGAGGTACGACCAATGATAATTCACATGAAGAAAATATTTATTTTCTTGTCCCTTTTCACTACGGTTGCAATACTGGCTTCCGGTTGTTCGAATCCTAAGATAGACAAGAATATAACGAAGTCTGGCGAGGTCCCGACCAGTTATTTACATGCTTCATTTGATATCAATGTAGATAACCCTAAAGAGGTTGTAGGTTTTGCAGACTATGTATTTGTAGGATTTGTAGAAGAAATGACTGGAACCGATTATAAATTTCCTGTAACTAAAGAAACGGAAGATGGGCCCAAAGAATTGACAAGTCCCTATACGAATTATTCCATTAAAGTGCTTGATAATATAAAAGGTAATCTACAGAAAGATGTTTCCATACCTATTCAAAAATCTGGGGGACTGAGTGAAGATAAGAGCACATATCTTTTATATGAAGATGACTCTCTCCCACAAAAAGGAAAGGCATACGTATTTACTGTTGCGACTCAGCCCAATGGTTCGTTGTTAGTATCAGGGCCAAATTCTAACATAGAGGTAAATACTGATTTCGTTTCGAAAAACAGTATCCAAGCGCTTAGTGAAGAGAGCATTGCTAATGCACTAACCAAAACAGATGAGTATAAAGAGTATCAAGATGCATATCAGAACGAAATTGTTAAAGATCGAAAAAGATTTGCTTCCAAGTATGACGCTTCCTAACTTATCCAAAAAAAACAGAAAGGGAGCAAGCCAACGCTCGCTCCCGCTCCTATCTAAATTTGCAGTTATATCTTTCGGATGCTCAGCAGCGAGTTGCCGTTACGCATAAACTCATACGGCACCTTGACCTCCGTCACCCGCAAGCCTTCTGCCTCCAAGAATCAAACGATCCAGCAGATCATAACGAGTCCCCGTTAAATCTGTCAGAGGAAAAATCCGTACCTCCTCTGAAGCGACTCGCAGTAGCTCCTGTATCGTCTTTTTATGAAAATCATAATCGAGTCGGTCACTGTACATAAACAGAAAATGGGCAGACAGCACCATATTAAACTGTTCATACTCAAAGGGCGTCTCCGGCAGTATGGTAGCAACGTAGCGTTCTGGATGCTTCCTCATATCCTGTGCACAATCCTGGAGTGCTTGATGGCGATGCTCGGTAAAGGGGATGCATGTGCTTCTTGAAACGCCAGATCAGGTAGATGGAGCGGATTCCGGAGTCGATGGCCTTGGACAATTCTCCTGAATAATTAGCAATATCATGGGCGCATAGAGTAAATGAAAGAGGGAAGCTGCTAATCACAGCTTCCCTCTTATAGATTTTACAAGTAATCATTGTATTGTTATCACGGATATATGAGTACCGACAATTCAGTATGATTATGTTATCGACTAAAGTCCTGTTCAAAGGGCATAATTGTAAAGAGAAATCCTATATCTTAGGAACTATCTAGACACTCTTTTGATTGGTAAATATTAGAAATGGATAGCGTACAATATTCATTGTGCGATATGTAAAATGAACTAAAAAAAGAATATTTCTTATTCTATTTTAGTTATTTAAGACTATTTTTTCAACCCCCTTTTGTAACTAAATACCTATAATATATCTTTTAGGCAGTCTTCCACATAGTCGGGGGCTGCTTTTTGCATTTGGCTAACCGTATGAAGGTATCGTTGCGTCGTATTGATGTGGGAGTGTCCGAGATTTTCCTGCACCTGCTGTAACGATGCACCATGAATCAAGGCTAATGTAGCATTCGTGTGGCGAAACCAGTGGGGGGTTATCTTTTTCGTGATCCCGGCTTTTTCCCTGGCCAGCTTAATAATCGTCTCCACTTGCCTTACTGACAACGGAAACAACCTCTCTCGCATATTTAATGGGTCCTCTTGCTGGAAAGCGTCTCTGTACTGCTTGTACATCTCCCAAAGTCTTGCGGGTACTTTGACCTCGCGCTGTTTGCCTCCTTTTCCGTTAAACACAGTCAGCCATATGAACATTTCCGTCGGATCGGTATGGAAGTGATCCCACTGTATAGACACCATCTCAGACACCCGAAGCCCCAATAAAACCAGCGTGAGCGCGATCAGATAATTTCGTTCCCCCTGTGTTTTTAAATAGGCTAAAAGCTGACGCAGCTCATTTTTGGTTAAGAAATGATTTTTACTGTTCACTGGAATCCTGGGGGTTCGCACACTTGTGGTGGGGTTGTGCTGAAAAATATGAATGCTCGGATCACTCCCCCACTTGTATAGCGATTTTAATGGGGCCAAGAAGCTGGCAATGGTCGCTGGTGCAGGTGTTTGCTTGGTAGGACTGCAAGCACCCTCTAATAAGCCGATTTTATAGACCTCTATATCCTGCCATGTCACTTTCCGTAACGGTTTACCAGATGTGAAATTTCGAAACTGCTGAATGGCCCTCTTGTAGTTGCGCAGGGTATACGGGGAGTTACTGCAAGTACTTAAAAATAATCCTGTAATTTCGTCATCCGTGTACGTCTCTGGGTTATGCATGGAAGGGGCATGTAGCTGAGAAGATGTCATTTTAGACGTATACATAAAAAAATTCCTCCTGTTCGTTCGCACAATGAATATTGTGCGATATCTATTCTCAATATTAAGGCAAATCGCTGACCGCGCGTCAAAACTGGAGGAATATTTATGGAAAATGTTTTAGTGAGCTGTCTAACTCGCCTGCTATCCAAAGATAAACAATTGTATGAACACTCCATGAGGGTTGGCAATATGGCTAAGCAAATAGCTCCTTACCTGGATTTTGATGACCAGCAGACACGGAAATTCGTCATAGGTTGTTGCATTCACGATGTTGGAAAAATGCTGCTGCCGGATGACATATTGAATAAATCAGCTCCTTTAAATGAAGAAGAGTGGAAAGTCATGAGGCTCCACCCTCTGTTGGGTACCCAGCTTATTTTAAGAGAGGGCATGCTCGACCAGGATATTGTAGATATCGTCCGATTTCACCATGAACGCTGGGATGGACAGGGCTATCCGTTTGGCATAAGTGGGGACAAAATCCCACCAATGGCTCGAATGTGTTCTATCATGGATGCATTTGATAGTATGATTTCCGATCGACCGTATCGCCAGGGCATGTCCATTCAGGAGGCCAGAGAGGAGCTTTGGCGTCACATTGGAACACAATTTGATTTGCTATATGTTGAACGGTTTTTGCATTTGCCTGAGGACCTGTCGAGTGCCCTTGGACAATAATTCAGAGGGAGGCATGTTCCATGATATCCACCATCGTAGGTCTTATCATTTTTATGATCGTTGTATGCTTGGTCAACGGAATTATTCATTTCATAGATTTAAAAAAACAATTGGGTATTAAAGAGCTGGAGAAAAAGGAAATTAAGAAGTTACTGGAGGAAGCCAACAGCAAGTTGAATCGGCGGGAAGCCTTTCGTTTGGGTATTCCGGATGAGGGCTGTGCGTTTGAGTTTTTACATTTTGGAGATGAGACTCTGGCAAGGCTTACTCATAGAAAAGGGATCGGTAAAATACAAGACATTAGCGTGAAGGGGTTAAAGCTGATTTGCGATTATGATCTGCCTTTGAAAAAACCAGTCCTCATTCAGGTTGAATTTGAGCTAAATAAAGAGCCTTTTGTCTTGCAGGCACATTTAATCCGAAAAGAGGCGCATATTAGCCAGCCTTTTATAACCTATGGGCTTGTGTTTGATGAAATGAGTTCCAGCGACCAGGAAAGGCTGATGTACTGCATTAATCAGCGTGTTTTAAAAACCGCAGCTCCCACCACACCTACACCTGTGGTATAAAAAAGCCACGATCGCTTTTGTGTATGTGTCCCCGCTATGCAATGACCTGAGCCATTGGGGAAAGGATCACAAGACGAGTGGCTATTATATCTATTGTCCGCTGAGCGGTATATATAGATGGATCGAAGCTCAGGGTATGCGCCTGCCCGCTGTTCTCACCTTCACTCTGCTGTACTCCTTTCTGTATTTCCTAATAACAACTACAAATATTGACGCTTCAGCTCCTGTACCTGGGCTTCAATTCGTTCCGGTATGATGCGAAATAGCGAAGACCATGGCATGAACAGCTCCGGCGCGAAGTAGTATTCTTCAAATTCCATAGCTGGTACGAAGGACAACGATTGGAGATGACGCCGTACAAGTCCATCAATTTCATCGTTCGTGGCAATCAGGCTGTGAAACAGCTCGTTCGTCAGCAGCCCGTCCACCCCAGCGCGTTCGTTCGCATTGGTGTACAGGTCAGGCAACAATTCAAAAATGTCCGTGATCGGCGAGAAGGCGTGCTTTCCCGGTTGGGAGAACAGACGCACATGTGTACCATCAAGCACATTGCTACGATCCTTGAGCAGTCCTTTGAGTACTCTGCCGTGAAAGCTGGCTTCGCAGTCCACAACCTCACCGTCATGCCCGTCATAGACCCACGCATGCTCCAGTTCATAGAGGTGACCGATTTCGTAGTCCCACCAGATGGCATACTCCACAATATGCTTCACTCTATGACATCCAGTCTGAACCTCGATGGGCAAAATGCGCCTTATCCTACTATTGTGAAACCTAATTGTTATTGAAAGATTAAAGAAAAGAGATCAACGCGTTAATTTTACGAAAATAAAAATGGACGAATTGTCATTTCAAAAAAAGTCTATACATATAATTTAAATGTATAGACAAATCAAAAAAGCGGATTTATAATTACTCTGTAAACGTTTTCTACTAGTTAGCATCCAATCAGACCTTGAAGGGAAGGAACAATCATGAAAAATATTTTATTGGCGTGCAGCTCGGGTATGTCTACAAGTTTGCTGGTTACCAAAATGCAGGATTATGCCAAGTCTATTGGAGACGAGGCTGAAATTTGGGCAGTAGGTCAGGATCAGGCAGCAGAAGAAATGGCTAAGGCGGACGCGGTATTGATCGGACCACAAATGAGCTTTCTTAAAGGACAACTGCAAAAGGAAGCTGCTCAATATGGTATCCATGTAGAAGTGATCGACATGATGGCGTACGGATTGGTCGACGGCAAGAAAGTCTATGAACAGGCTTTGAAGCTGGTGGAGCGTAAAAATGGATAAAGTCAACATAGCCGATCTGACGGAAGAGCAAATTAGTTTCCAACTCATTCTTCATAGTGGAAGCGCTCGCAGTAAAGTGATTCAAGCACTGAGCGAATACCGGAATGAGAACACGGAAGGTGCAGACGATCTCATTAAGCAGGCGAAGCAGGATTTGCGGGCTGCGCATGATATCCATTTTCAAATGGTGAAGAATGAAGCCGGAGGAACCCCAACTCCTTTGTCGCTCCTTCTGATGCATGCGGAAGATCATCTCATGTCCACGGTCACTATGAAGGATCTGGTTCAAGAGCTGCTAGAGCTTTTCAAATCCAGAAATTTATAATCTGTACACAAGAGTTTGTGAAATTAGGGACATGAAAATTTCACAACAAACCTGATGCAAGTTACTTCGCGGGGAGGAATAGGCTTTGTTTGAAAAATTAAGCCAAATTTTAATACCTATTGCCGGTAAACTGAACAACAACCGCTATCTTACTGTACTGCGTGATGCATTTATGTTGTCATTTCCATTAACGGTTTTCGGCTCCATTATCGTCGTTATTATTAATCTGCCGTTTCTAAAAGGGTGGATGGGCGAGAGCAATTTGACTGCTTTTCAAAATCTGCTGAATATTGCGCCTAATGCAACACTGAATATCATGACCATGTTCGTGGTCGTCGGGATCGGGTATTATCTATCCCGAAGTTATAAGGTAGAGCCGATATTTGGCGGCATGATCGCTTTGGCCAGCTTCCTGATGCTGACTCCGTTCGTGCTGACTCAAGAGAGTGGCGCTACGATTGCAGGTGTTATTCCGGTCGACCGGATTGGGGCCAAAGGCATGTTCCTCGGGATGATCGTCGCTTTTATCGCGGCTGAGATTTACCGAAAGGTGACGCAGAAGAAGATTGTTATTAAAATGCCACCAGGGGTTCCGCCAGCGGTTGCCAAGTCTTTTGCTGCGTTGCTTCCTGCGTGTATTACGCTGGGCATATTTTTAATCATCAACGTAGTGGTCACTTTGACGCTTCACAATAATCTGCATGACTTGATTTATCATGCCGTTCAGGCACCGCTGGTGCATTTGGGCAGTGGCATTATCCCTACATTGATTGCAGTTTTCTTTGTTCAGCTTTTATGGTTCTTCGGGCTACATGGTCAAATTATTATCAACTCGGTCATGGACCCGATCTGGAATACGCTGGCACTGGAAAACTATGAAGCGTACTCCAAAGGTTTGGAGCTGCCGCATATTATCACTAAGCAGTTTGTGGATATTTATACAGTAGGTATCGGTGGTACAGGTATGACCCTGGCCGTGGTACTTTCGATTCTGTTCTTCCTTAAGAGCAAGCAAATGAAGCAGGTCAGTAAGCTGGCCCTTGGACCGGGCTTGTTCAATGTTAACGAACCCGTCATATTCGGTCTGCCGATTGTGATGAATCCGCTGATTTTTGTTCCTTGGGTGATTTCACCCATGATCGTTACGCTGATTACTTACTTTGCCATGTCTACCGGAATTGTGCCTCCACCTAATGGGATACAGGTTCCTTGGACGATGCCATTGTTCTTTAGCGGAATGATGGGGACGGGTTCCCTGATGGGCGGAGTGCTGCAACTGTTTAATATGGTTGTCGTCTTTATCATCTGGTTCCCTTTCCTGAAAATTATCGACCGGGTAAATGTTCGTAAAGAACAGGAAGAGGAACTAAGCCAGGCGGCCATTGCAGGCAAGGATCAATCGATAGGAATGTAATGTGAATCTTCTGCTACGCCAGCAGCAGTTTCATGGAACAAGAGAGAGGAGTAGAGAGCTGTGAATCATACCGAAATGAAAGATACAGAGCAGCAAACCGTTTCATACCTTTTTCCATCCGACTTCTGGTGGGGTTCCTCAGCTTCGGCTACCCAGACAGAAGGAACCGTGGAGGGAGACGGCAAAGGACCGAACATATGGGATTATTGGTTTGAGCAGGAGCCGAACCGTTTCTATGACGGGGTCGGTCCTGCGGATACGTCCCGTTTTTATACACGCTACAAAGAAGATATTGCACTGATGAAGGAGCTGGGCCATAATTCATTTCGGTTTTCCATCTCCTGGTCGCGCCTGTTTCCGGCGGGAAGAGGTGCTATAAACCAGCAGGCGGTTCAATTCTATAATGCAGTGATAGAAGAATTGCGTCAGGCCGATATTGAGCCGTTCGTGAATTTGTATCACTTTGACTTGCCGATGGCCTTGCAGGAAAAGGGAGGCTGGGTAAATCGGGATACGGTCGAAGCTTATGTGGATTACGCCAATACCTGCTTCGAGCTGTTTGGGGATCGTGTAGCCAAATGGTTTACGCATAATGAGCCAATTGTCCCGGTGGAAGGCGGCTATCTGTACGATTTCCACTACCCGAATGAAGTGGATTTCCGTAAAGCTGTACAGGTGGGGTATCATACCCTGTTATCGAGCGCCAGTGCCATTCAGGCATACAGAAAGGGAGGCTATAAGGGCAAAATTGGCATTATTTTGAACCTGACGCCAACCTATCCGCGTAGTCAGCATCCGGCAGACGTGCAGGCTGCTGAAATATGTGATGCGTTCTTTAACCGCTCCTTTTTAGACCCATCTGTGACGGGAGAATTTAATCCTTTGCTCGTGGAGCTGTTACGCCAAGAGGATTTTTTACCAGTAACGGAAGAAGGGGACCGGGAGATTATACGTCAGGGTAAGGTTGACCTGCTGGGCATTAACTATTATCAGCCGCGCAGAGTCAAGGCCCGCGAAAGTCTGCCGAACCCGGACGCGCCTTTTGTGCCTGAACGTTACTTCGATTATTACGTTATGCCTGGTCGCAAGATGAATGAGATGCGGGGCTGGGAAATCTACGAAAAGGGAATATACGACATTTTGACTAATGTCAGAAAAAATTATGGTAACATCGAATGCTTCATTTCAGAAAATGGAATGGGCGTTCAGGGTGAGGAAAAATTCAGGGATGAACAGGGTATGATCTGCGATGACTATCGCATTGATTTTATCCGTGAGCATCTAAAATGGGTTCAACGAGCGATCTCGGAGGGCTCCAATGTGAAAGGCTATCACCTGTGGACGTTTATGGACAACTGGTCCTGGTCGAACGCCTATAAAAACCGCTATGGCTTTGTATCTGTCGACCTGCAGGACGGAGGTAAACGATCCGTTAAACAAAGTGGGCACTGGTTCAAGCAGGTGATTGAAAATAACGGATTTTAAGGTGGTCCTCTGGACCGCCTTTTTTTCTTCATCACCGAAAATGGACTATGCCGTATGCCGCTGGTGAGAAAGTGTAATGTTCGGTATACTTACTTATACCGTAATACCTTAACGTCCCGCCTGCAGAACAAAATGAACCAGCGATACCGATGTTTTGGTAAAATGCTGACATAAAACAATTTTTAGTACAGGTGGTAGACTGATGAATAAATACGAGCGGATTGCGCAAGAAGTCAAACAGCGGATTATGGATAAAACCTATAGCGGTGATGATCCGATCCCCGATGAAATCTCGCTGGCAAATGAGTTTCAGGTGAGTCGGATGACGATTAAGAGGGCATTGGATACGTTGGTGATGGAAGGACTGTTGAATCGTAAAAGAGGGCACGGGACCTTTATCGTCAAATCGGTTCACAATGGTCCTGTTAACGTCGTCGTGAATGAAATGCTGGGCTTAACCAACGTCCTGCGCGGAAAAGAAATCAAAAATAAAATCGTAGCCTTTGACGTTCAATTTCCATCCGAGGAAGTAGCGGCTCATCTATTTATTGATGCCAATTCTCCTGTATATCACCTCATCCGTCTGCGTGTTGTAGAGGGCGAGCCCTATGTTATCGAGCGCACGTACATGCCCACGAAGCTGATAAGCGGTATTACCGAGCAGGTGCTGTATGGCTCGGTGTATAAACATATTAAGGAGGAGCTGGGCCTTAATATTGTCGGTTCACATCGTACAATTCGCGCGTCCAAGTCGACAGAACTGGATCGGGAGCATTTGGACTGTGCAGCGGATGATCCAATCTTGGAAATTGAGCAGGTGGGTTATCTGGATACGGGTATTCCGTTTGAATACTCTTTCTCACGACATCGGTACGACAAATTTGTGTTCACCACAGTGAACCGGATGCGTTGATAAGTAAAGAATAAAAGAATAAGCATAAGGATTCGAGCTACAGATCTCGGATCCTTATGCTTTCTTTTGGTTAACCATTTAGGGGAAAAGGAGACGTTCTATTTTTTACAATAAGAAATAAAATTTTCTAACCATTGTATGATTCCAGTCTCGCGTAAAATAGCACCATCTAATACAAGATAATCGCCAAAGTTATCACTATCAAGAGGAGGAATAGTTTCATAGCGTTCTTTATTTTTGCGTAAATGTTCCAGCCTATCTTGATGTTGAAGCAGCTGATGTTCCAACAGATCTAATCGGGTTGTTACATCCAGATGATTAGAAAAATACATTCTCAGCCTAAACACATCTTTGGGAGTCGGTTCAATAGGCTCTGCTTTTTTTAACCATTGTAAAAAATCTTCTTTGCCTTCCTCCGTAATCGAATACAATTTTTTTTCTAAAATCTCTCCGCTAATTTGGATTTCGTAGACGATAAGTCCCTCATTAAGCAGTTTTTTTAATTCTGGATAGATCTGACTGTGCTTTGCAGTCCAAAATTCGCCTAAATCTCTACTGAATTCTTTACCGATATCATAACCAGTCATAGGTTCTTTATTTAACAAGCCTAGGATGGCATATTTTAAAGTTCTCATAAGGCTCTCTTCCTTATACATATTCGTCGTTTATTGGTTAAGTATAACATATTTAGCGAGTCCAGAATAAGATTGATACATATATTCAAAAACACGTTCGACAAATCATATAAATACATACATGTTTCTGTTGATATATTAGAAAGTGCGTGTTAATATTAATTCGAAATATGTGAATGATTTCACAATACAACGACGAGGGAGAAGAAGATCTTAGTGGAACTTACAAAAAAGAGATGGATTATTCTGATTGCAAGCTGCTTTATTAATCTGTGTATTGGATCAATTTACGCGTGGAGTGTATTTTCTGCCCCAATGGCAGAATATTTGAGCAGCGTCACAGGACTTAGTTTAACACCGGGGAATTTGGCTATAGCATTTACGATTACAAATTCGGTAGGTCCTATCACGATGATTTCAGGTGGCTGGATTAATGATCGGTTCGGGCCCAAGAAAGTGATCTTTGCAGGGGGCTTGCTGTTTGGAGGCGGTATGATTTTATCAGGATTTGCAACATCTGTAGGTTACCTGGTATTGACTTACGGTATCGTACTCGGCCTAGGAACGGGAATGGTTTACGGATGCACAATTAGCAACTCTATTAAGTTTTTCCCTGACAAAAGAGGATTAGTTGGCGGTATAACAACGGCTGCTTATGGAATAAGCTCAGTTATTATACCTCCTATTGCCAATAGTTTAATCAGTAGGTCTGGTGTGACATCAGCATTCATTATCATCGGTATAGCATTTCTTATTATTGTATGTGCTGCTTCTTTCTTCATTGAGAAATGTCCATCTGATTTTGTCCCTGCAGGATGGACACCCAAGACTGTAAATGTTGGCCGTTCTATTCAGAACGACAAAGACTGGAAAGGCATGCTCTCAAGCCCTCTGTTTTATATCATGATCTTGTTATTAATGTGTGGTGCTTTTGCCGGACTCATGTGTACATCACAAGCTTCTCCTATAGCTCAGAAAATGATTGGTATGTCTGCGGCAGCCGCTACGACAGTTGTTTCCGTATTGGCATTGTTTAACACGGGCGGACGAATCGTTGCAGGCTATATTTCGGACAAAATCGGTCGAATCAATACCCTGGCATTTTCTTCTGTCTTTTCGGTCATAGGACTCACATTGCTTTATTTTTCAGGCGAAGGTAGTGTGTTGACATTCTATATTGGTATTTCAGTTATTGGTTTATGCTTTGGTGCACTGATGGGGGTATTTCCTGGATTTACTGCCGATCAGTTTGGTGTGAGAAATAATAGTGTGAATTATGGAATTATGTTTATTGGATTTGCAACAGCAGGATACTTTGGCCCATCCATTATGAGTCATGTTTACAGCACAGACAGTAGCTATCAGAGAGCTTTTGTCATTGCGGCCGTACTTGGCATAACAGGACTTGTTCTAACATTTGTATATAAGTTGGCTGCCCGAAAAAATCAGAAGATGGCTGTGGATAAGAATTAGAAAGCTATCCATTAAACGTAAGAAAGCAAATAAATACAAATAAGGAGAATGAAATCATGCAAAGAAAATATCCAAACCTATGTAAACCAATCACGATTGGAAATGTGACTTTCAGAAATAGAATGTTTGGCGCTCCTATGGGAGGTACAGATATTACAGCTGACTGCACTATTGGACCGAAATCTACAGCTTTTTATGAATTAAGAGCAAAAGGCGGTGCTGCGTCAGTCACGGTCAGTGAAGTTGTAGTTCATCCCGAAACGGAAGCTTCCCATATGTACCATCTGGATCTGGGGACAGTAGATTCTCTTGCTAGTTTTACCTATACTGCAGACGCAATTCGCCGTCACGGGGCAATTGCCAGTGTGGAATTGTCTCATTCTGGACAGTATGCAGGAACTTATCTGACTGACAAAAATAAGAAACAAGGACTTGCTCAGTGGGGACCCAGCCCCGGAGTACGCCCGGACGGCAGAGAAGTAAAGGAACTTTCGCAAGAACTAATTGATGATATCGTAGCAGCTTATGGTAGATGTGCTGGACTTGCCAAGAGAGCAGGTTATGAAATGATTATGGTTCATGGCGGACATGGATGGTTGATTAATCAGTTTTTTTCTCCTTATTTCAACCGCAGAACAGACAAGTATGGCGGATCTTTGGAAAACAGGGTGCGTTTTGCACAGGAGGTTTTGGACAGTGTCCGTGAAGCGGTGGGTTCTGGCTTCCCAATCGAGTTTAGAATGAGTGGTTCGGAGTTATTTGAAGGCGGCTATGACCTGACAGAAGGTATAGAAATTGCTAAATTAATCGAATCAAGAGTCGATTTGCTCCATGTATCTGCTGGAACTTATCAGACAGGCTTTGGTATCACACATCCTTCGATGTTCTTGCCTCATGGAAGTAACGTTTATCTTGCAGCAGAGATTAAGAAGCATGTAAGTGTTCCGGTTGCAACGGTCGGCGGATTAAATGACCCGGCCCAAATGGAAGAAATCATTGCCAGCGGTCAGGCGGATGTTGTTGAAATGGCTCGCGCACTGCTGGCTGATCCAGAGCTTCCAAAAAAGGTGATGAGTAACCGCGACGAGGACATTATTAAATGTCTGAGATGCTTCACCTGTATGGCTGAACGTGCAGAAACATCCACAAGACGCTGTACGGTTAACCCATTAATTGGTCGTGAAATGGATGGAACAGAAATATATCCTTCCCCTAATCCACGTAAGGTTCTAGTAGCCGGCGGAGGCCCAGGCGGACTTTATGCAGCTCTTACTGCAGCTAAACGGGGACATAAAGTCATTCTATGTGAGAAGTCTGACGAGGTAGGTGGTATCTTGAGGGGAGAACAGGCGATTCCTTTTAAATATGAGATGTATGAGTTAGGTGTTACTCTCGGAAAACTGGCCAAAGACGCTGGCGTTGAGATTCGTTTAAATACACCTGTTACTAAAGAGTATGCGGAGAAAGAAAATGTGGATGCGTTAATTATAGCGGTTGGTTCCGTACCGCTTGTTCCTCCGATTCCTGGATTGAATGGTGATAACGTAGTTATTGTGAATAACTACTTTTTGGAGAAGGACAAAGTCAGCGATAGCGTAGTCGTATTGGGAGGCGGTCTGGCAGGCTGTGAAGCAGCCATTCACTTTGCCCAGGAAGGTAAGACTGTTCATCTGGTAGAGATGAGAGCAGAGCTGGCTCCAGATGCTAATATTAGACATCGTCCCATTATGCTAAAAGAAATCGAAAAGAATAACATTCAAGTTCATTTAGGATTTAAAGGGCTATGTGTTACAAAAGAAGGTGTTGTTTGCGCTGATTCAAATGGTGAAGAACATCTTGTTCCAGGTACTTCAGTCATTTGTGCGCTTGGACAACGAGCAAGAAGAAACGTAGTAGATGAGTTAATGGATTGTGCACCTTATGTTTCACAAATCGGAGATTGTGTGAAGGCATCTACGATCACGACTGCAATCTATCAAGGATATCATGCAGCGCTTGATATCTAATGACCTGCGACTCACTATCACCACCTGGCCTGGGACGCTTCTGGAAGTTTAAGAGAGGCACTCGAACATAGCGGTTCAACACAAATCGCACAACTCCTGCAAATGAGTACAACATTGTGCAAGAGTTGTGCGATATTTTTTAGGACTACAGATTGTATGGATGGTCAGCATAGCATAGCCTTTGGTGAATTTGCCCGTAAGGTCTTACGATCTCAAGGGTCTAAGGCAATATTCCAGATGCGAAAGTTAGTTACCAAGCAGTCTGACTTCATGCACCGTTGGGGTATACCAGTTGTTCGGGTTATTAAACAGCACCGCATTGAAGAGATTAATCCGCACGTAGCGTGCTTGAAAGTTAACCTTATCACTGGTAAATCCATACGTAGTATTACTGGTACGGTCAATCGTGGAATAGTTAGTTCCATCGGTGCTATATTCAATTTTATACTTATAATACGCCTCAGACCCTTTGTACATAAACCAGGAAATATCTACTTCGCTGATTGTCTTCGTGCTGCCCAGATCAACCTGCCACCAGGCGGGCCAGGATGCAGATGCGGCCTTCCATGAGGTTTGGGCGTTGCCGTCATTCGCCAGCGAAGCCGGAGAGCCGGATGCGACTGAGTTAGCAGTCGCCGTTTTGCCTTGCGCGTGATTCACAAGCGAAGGCAGAATCACGTTGCCTGTCGCGGCATCCAGATCCCAACTGCTGTACCAGTTCAGCGTTGCTGTTTTACTGGAGTCATTCAGGGTCAGCGGTAGCCATATGAACTTGTGGTCGCTCAGATTGAGCGGATTCCAACGGTCGCCCATATAAATGTAGCTGGTGCCTGCGCTCCCTGTAATGGTGGCGATGGAGTGAATCTGTGAGCCGTAGGCCGCCGGGTCACCGAAGGGTGAAAGAGCAGACCAGCTTCCCGTCATGGAGCTGGCGGTTGCATAAGCACCCTGATTCGGATACCAGCCGGATGCCTGCGAGGTAAACAGATAGTAGGTGTTGTTCTTTTTTACAACAGCAGGGGCTTCACGGTAACCATTCTCGAAAATCCAACCAACAAAAGATTGCACGCCCATATAATCGTCGGTCAGCTTGAAGATCGCCATCGTATCGTTGGCTCCGCCATTTTTGCGAGAAGCGGTAACGAGGTAGCCACTGTCGTCCGTATCCGTGAATACGGTCATATCGCGGGATTCATAATTCAGCGGGCGGAAGCTGCCTTGATAGGCAAAAGTTCCGTCTGGTGTATCGCTGGTAGCAACAGCTACGCGACCTAGCGAATAATCGGTGCCATTTTCATAATGAGCCCATAGCACGTATTTTCCGGTTGCTTTGTTATAAATGACCTTGGGACGCTCAATTTTGCTGGAATTCAGCTCAGGGGCGGAATCCTTGGTGAGAATACTGCTGCGGAAGGACCAATTTTTCAGATCGGTTGAGGTATATACGTTCACTTTTTCGAATTTCCAGTTCTCGGCATGCTCGCCGTACCAATAATAAGTGGAGCCTACTTTTAGAATATTGCCGCTGTTCGCCTGAATCGGATTACCTGCGGTATCTTTCCAATCCGTTCCGTTTGTAATGGCAGTGCTTGCTGCTGCGTTCAGCGATAGTGCTGCATCAGCATGAATGGTATCCAAACCATTCAGCGCTTCGACTCCGTAGGTTGCATGGGTCACACCTGTCGAATCGGCATGTGCTGCATTCGGTTGAAGCCCTGTACCGACCACTGCAAGTATGATGCATATCCATGCGCCCAGCCATTTGCTATTGATTAACTCCACGATATCATCTGCCTCCCTTAATGCGGATAGGATGGGCCAGAAGGGCTTGTCGGCACCTCATCTTCGATTTTATCTTAATTGGAAGCGTTTACAAGTGGAATAAATTGAAGTTTTTAGAATGGTGAAACCGTAAAGGGGAAAGGTCATTGCTTATATTCTGGAATGTTTATGATTGTGCGTTTTGTCATTGACACGTTCACAAATTATTTCAAATTTAAAGTGACTGCAATCACATTAAAGGCTACTTTATGTGGGTATACTGGGCTGTAAATGGAGGGTTAACGATGGGGTGCATATGTTGAAACACCCTTTGTTCATCTTATTTTGGAGAGAAGAGGGATACAAAGATGCTGAGTGAGCAAACCATTGCAACGATAAAATCGACTGTACCTGTCTTGGAGGTGCGCGGAACTACGATCACCAAGCGTTTTTACCAAATGATGTTCGAGGCTCATCCCGAGCTGCTGAATATATTCAATCACGCTAACCAGAAGCAAGGACGTCAGCAAGGGGCGTTGGCCAATGCTGTATATGCGGCTGCACAGCACATTGATCGTCTGGAGGAAATCCTTCCGGTGGTGCGGCAGATTGCACACAAGCATCGCAGTTTGGGAATTAAGCCTGAGCATTATCCTATCGTCGGAAAATATCTGCTCGCTGCGATCAAGGACGTGTTGGGGGATGCGGCTACAGACGAGATCATCGCCGCATGGGCCGAGGCCTATGGTGTGATCGCTAATGTATTTATAGACGTGGAAGCTGAAATGTACAAGGAGGCTGGACAGCAGCAGGGAGGCTGGTCAGACTTTAAGAGCTTTGTTGTGCAGAAAAAGGTCAAGGAAAGCGACCAAATTACGTCCTTTTATCTGGTGCCGCAGGATGGACAGGTGCTGCCTGAATTCGAGCCTGGGCAATATATCAGCTTAAAGATGGAAATTCTGGGCGAACACAATACCCACATTCGTCAATACAGTCTTTCGGATGCACCGGGCCAACCTCACTACCGGATCTCCGTAAAGCGCGAGGATGAAGTAGGGTCCCGTCCGGCAGGTAAAGTATCCGTGTATCTGCATGAGCAGGTGCAAGAGGGTGATGTGCTTCAGGTATCTGCACCAGCGGGTGATTTTACGCTGGATCGGGCAGATCGCAGACCTGTCGTACTGATCAGCGGTGGGGTCGGGCTAACACCGATGGTCAGTATGCTGGCTTCCTTGGTGAAGTCTGCCCCGGATCGCCCCGTCACCTTTATCCATGCAGCAGTCAATGGGGATAACCATGCTCTGCGTAATGAGGTGGAAAAGCTGGTCGCCGCACATGCACAGACCGCAGTTCGGTGGTGTTACAGCAGACCAACCGAGCAGGATCGGCTGGCACAGGCATTTCACAAGGAAGGCCGCTTGGATCTGGCCTGGTTGCAATCCGTGATACCGGAACGTAATGCGCAGTATTACTTTTGCGGCCCTGAGGCGTTCATGCAATCGGTGTATGGTCTGTTGAAGGAGTGGAATATTCCTGCTTCGGATATCCACTATGAATTTTTTGGCCCCGCCAGTGCGTGGGAAGCCGAAGCGCAGTGAGGAGTTTAAAAAGGCGAAGGATAGTTTCCTTCGCCTTTGTTGATCATCACGTTTGGAGTTTATATTAATGCTGTTCGTGTTACTTAAGTGCTGTTAATCCTCAGACTGTTCCGTCCTGACCGGGAGGTCGCAGAAATGCTGCACGATGCGGCATATACTGGCGTAAAGCCTCCGGAATACGGATCGCCCCGTCCTCTTGCTGGTGATTCTCCAGCAGCGGAATCAAAATACGGGGTGAAGCAACTGCCGTATTGTTGAGCGTGTAGGCATATTGCAGCTTGCCGTTCACATCCCGGTAGCGGATGTTGGAACGCCGCGCCTGAAAATCAAGCAATTGGGACGACGAATGCGTCTCGCCATAAGCCTGTCGGCTAGGCATCCATGTCTCAATATCCACCTGCTTGTAGGTTTTTTGTGCCATATCGCCTGTACAGACGGCCATTTTGCGATAAGGCAGCTCTAGCAGTTGAAGCAGGTCTTCCGCATTGCGCGTAATTTCCTGAAACATCTGCTCCGAAGCGTCCAGACTGGCTTCGCAGATCACCACCTGCTCGACCTTGGCGAACTGGTGCACACGATACAGTCCGTGCACATCTCTTCCGGCCGAGCCGACCTCATTACGGAAGCATACCGATACGGCCGCCAACCGGATGGGGTCCGTAACGTCCACGATTTCACCGCTGTAATACGAGACAAGCGGAACCTCCGAGGTACCGACGAGCCATTGATCCTCTCCTGCGATACGGTACGTCTGATCCACCCCGAGCGGGAAGAAGCCAGTGCTGTGCATCGCCTCGGCGCGTACCATCAGCGGAACGTCCAGCAACTGAAAGCCCCGTTCGGTCAGCAGGTCCACAGCAAGCTGCTGTACTGCCCGGTGCAACGTGACTCCGGCTCCTGTCAGGTAGTAGTTCCGGGTTCCGGCTGTTTTGACGCCGCGGGGAACGTCGATCAGGCTGTGAAGCTGACCGAGCGCCATATGATCGCGTGGCTCAAATCCCAAATCGGGAATCGTACCGATCCGCTCCAGTTCTATATTATCCTCATCCGATCTGCCCCGTGGTGTATCAGGCGAAACGATATTAGGAACCAGAAGCATGAGCTGTTGAAACTGCTCCTCCACTTCCCGCTGCGGGGCTTCCAGACGGTCTAACTGTCCGTTAATTTCTTTGACCCGCCGCTTGGTTTCTTCCACCTGATCGCTCTTCCCGGCATGAATCAGCGCGCCAATATCCTGACTACACTGATTCCGCGTCTGACGGAGTTGCTCCACTTCCTGAAGCAACTGCTTTCTCCGGTTATCCAGGGTGAGCAGCTCTGCAACCGAGACCTGTATTCCTTTTCCATTTGCTGCTGCCTGAACCCGTTCCTGATGTTCTCTGATCCACTTGATATCCAACATGACACCGCTCTCCTTTTCGGATAAAAATACAAAAAGCGCCCTCATCCACATGGGACGAGGAGCGCTCTGATCTCGCGGTGCCACCCAAATTGACCGGACAGCATGACATATGTCATGACTCTCCAATCCACTTTGCTCCGCTATAACGGGCGGGTGTCCGGTTTACTTAGGAATACATGTTCATCTTGTACACTCATGTATGTTCCTTGGCGTAAACGCCTCCGAGTTGGATGCTCTTCACGGGCGTAATGTCGTTTGCTTTTTTGTTAGTATACGGATTTTTGGCAGGTTAATCAAGCTACAACAACTTTTTAAGCTGCGATATACGGCCTTGCGACACGCCAAGCCATTGTGCATATTCGCCCTGCTTGGCATGGGGATGTTCATGTACCATTTTTCTTAGACGCTCGACTAATCGTTGTGATGATTGGTTGACTCTCTTTCCTTTGTACGCAGGTTTCTTAACCATTGGAGCAGGAGTGCGACTAACGCCTATATTTCCTTTTATCTCTTGTATACATTTTTTACATAAAAGTGAATTTCTAAAATAGGTCAGATCTTCGTCAGCATTACATAGATTACAGGCGACTCCGATATACTTTCGCATACTCAAAAAACCCGTTTCAATATCCATATAAAATTCTAAAGGATCGCCAACATCGATACCCATAGACATCCGCATTTCTTTAGGAATAACGATTCGTCCTAACGAATCTAAAGAGCGAGTCATACCTGTATTCTTCATCATGATCCCCTCCTTCTTCATCTGTCTTGGCAAAGCTCATTCCTCCAGTTGGGCACTTGCCTGATAGAACACTTGTTGTATGAGCTGGCTTATGCGAGCTTCTGAGATACCCAACATGCCAGCATATTGCTGTTGTGTGGCATGTGGATGGCTTTCATATAGATCTAAAAGAAGTTGGGCCATGATCTCTTTGGGTTGAAAGGCTTGTACACGCATAGATACGGTCTTGAGCATATAGCTGCAATTTTTACATATGAGAAAGCCTTTGAAACCACTTAATTCTTCGGTAGAGAGACAAAAATGACAAGACTGCCCATAGTATCTTTGTAGTAATAGCGTACCTGTCTTTTCATCTGCAAAAAATTCAATAGAATGACCGTGAAGAATATCGCATGTATATAGGATTTGCTTGGGAATGACCAAGCGCCCTGTAGGGTCTAAGTTTTTTGTCATTTTTACATGAGGCATTGCCAAAAGACCTCCTATTACCAAGATAAAAAGCAATAAAATAGAAGTATTTATTGTTATTCCAAAAGGTGGTATCATCAGGAGTAGTCAAAACTTTTATCATATTATAAGTTTCCAAAATATATTTTTAAAAAAAATGTGTATCATATTAAAGTTCACGCTGAAAGGGTGGTTTATTCATGGAAATCACACCTACGATTAGAGCAGAATTAGAAAGATACCTCAAACAAGCAGGCTTGAGCATGACCGAGTTTGGACACATTGCTGGCATGAATCCGGGTACAGTAAGCGGTATTGTAACGGGCAATCGTACCATTTCGGTGCACCAATTGGATCGCATTACGTTAGGAATGAATTTACCAGCAGACCATTTCTATGAAAGATATATTGAAGAAAGTGTGATAGATGCACCGCTGAACTGGAAAAGAATTAGCCCGTTCTTGTACCGCTGTGTGCAGTTTCAGCGCATAGACTGTTTGCAAAAAGTAGTAAGTGTGCTGCTGGATAATCTGGGCTATCTTCCTTATCTCTTTGCATTAGCAGAAGATTGTTATAAACAAGATTATCGGGAAGCAGCGGCTTACCTATACGAGAATGTCGCTGAGGGCGAAAAACAGCAGCATTCGGAACGACTTGCGATCTGCCAATATCGCTTGTTCACCCTTGCGATCGGAAAGGATCAGAATCGCAATATGGACGCCGCCGCCAAATTTGAATCGTTTGTCCATCGCTTGCATGAAGTCGACCAACTGGATGCGTTGAAGGATTTAGCGAATGTGTACAGAGCATTGAGCCAGTGGGACAAGGTATATAAGTATGCAAAGCAGATGGGACAATTAGGACTGGTTCAATATGATTTGGTTCATAACTCCAAACGAAAAGCAACAGAGCCGCAAAAGAAACCAACTTCTGGCCCATTGTTTGCATACATAGCCTATTCCGAGTTGCTGTGTGCTCATGCCTGTGATGCAAAAGGAGACCATGAGCAGGCATTAGCACATCTTCGGGGGTATGCCGATCTAAGCTGGGTCAAGGAAACTGACCCGGACACGCTTCATTGGTTGGGTCAATTCCAGCATTGGGCGAAAATTAATACGTATGTGAATAAGCTAATGTCAGGAGATGTGAGTGTCCTGCCGGATTACGTAGAATATATGGCAGGCGAGAAAGAGATTTTTGCAGAACTCTTAAACGTTATTGAAGCAGCCAATCGTTATCATATTGATGTGGATCATATCCTTCGGCGCTTTGAACCTCAAATTACGGCGTATCAGGAAGTATTATCTACGGATATGTACACACAACAATTCTTACCACAGCAGTATGCACGGTTTTGGTATAAGATGGCTAAATACAGCTTGAATAAAGGTAGATATTCATATGGTTTCGAGTGCCTTTTAGTTGCTTGGGAACATGCTCTTACAATGAATAATCAACTGATTATTTCAAATTGTGTACGATTATTTGAGCGCTTTAGTGTGAATGCTGTTCTTGAAACAGGAAGAAAACTTCAAAAAATGTGGAAAGAAAATGATCAAAAAGATGGCTTTGCTCTTGACAGCAATTAGCTTTGTACTGGTACTCGTACTACCAGTTCAGGCTAAAGATCCTACCCTGGGCACATTTAAACCGCAAGAACACATTGGTGGAGCTTGATCCGAGCACTATTTCATTACCATTGACCAGCCTAGACGCTGGTCTTTTTTTGCTATATTTTGCTGATTTTTGATTGCTAAAATAGCCATTCATATTTCCACATTCCATCCTAAAATGAGATACATTAGGAGGGAATGCGCTATGAATACAGATGAAACGTTAAATCAACAGTTGGAAGATGCCCGGCAACGATTGCATGATCTGTACAAACATTATGGTTTCGGACATGCCTGTGTGCTTGAACAGTCTATGTTTTTGGATGAACTGATTAATCAGTACAACCGTATGTTTCAGACCAAGAAGCTGACCCAACTGATATAACCCAACATCCTCATGCTTTCAAAGCCACATCACCTACATTGTTTTTCTTGCCTTAGCATGACGCCTGGTTTCGTTCAAGTAAATAAAACAGATGCCGTTTATGCAAAACTATTCCTCCTCTCATCTAACTAATATAATCATTCTATATAATGGCTTTTTTAAAAGAAAAATACATTAACATGTCATAAAATGTAATTAATTCTGGAGTGATTAGGTAAGAGTTAATGCACATATTAATTTCAAAAACCAACCAATGACCAATAAAATCTATCCTTTGACCTAAAGGAAATGGCAATGCAAGCTTGTTAAAAGTTTGTGAGGTTAGCTATCTAGGAGAGGGGATTCATTTATAGGGGATTATTGAACATTTGCGTAGAAAAACAGAAATCGTGTGATATAATTATTATTGAAATAATTACCACTAATTAAAAATTTATGTATTTCAGTAATGCAAGATGTATACACCTCCTATCTACTTCAATAGTGCATAGGAATTTGTATAAATATCATTTAACAAGGTATTTAAGCTACTTGTTTGGAGAGGAGTCTTGGCTGTGAAAATGTAGTGACATACGAAGCAAGATCAATCGGGAGAGTGACCGGGTCAAGGGCAGCGAAAATGCCACCCAAGACCGAATGTGGGCATCAGGGGGGATAAGAGCGCCCGGTCAAGAAGGGAGGGGATATAAGTGTCTGGATAATGAGATGATGGATCACCTACTTTTTTGCATCATGATCCTTCCAATAAAAATAAATACAAAGAACAATTAAGATCAGTGGGAATAAGTAAAAAGCATCATTAAATCCTGCGGAACTGATGTGTTCTAGATAGTATAAAAGCCAAAACATAGACATGCTTGATATTAAAGCTATGGTACCGCTTACGGAATACATGTATATCTCTCCTTTATGAAGTGTGATAAAACGCCTGTAAAACAGATGTTAATGTCATCATTATAATGTAAATATATGACCAGGAGGAAATCTTATGAAAAAATTCGCGATTATTCTTTCTGCTTTACTGCTTTTTGTTGTAGGTGCTCCTAACATTTACGCAGCACAAAATGATGCAGCAGTACCCCAACCTGATGTTGTTTCTGCGACTATTGTGGTCGATGGAGCCTATAAAACTGTTTCTTTGGATAACGGCGATGTAGTGTCCTTTTTGACAAAAGAAGATTATGATTCATACGTAGCTGCTTCAAATGATAAGAATACCACAGTCCAGTTAGAAGCTGTCGACTCTGTAATACGGCCTTCGAGTACCCATATTGAAAACACGTTTATTTCAGGTACTACAAGAGATCACCAATTTATCAATTATCATAAGAATACTCCTTACTGGGCCAAAGCAAGTAATTATACAGTTAATAGTGGCGAAACCTATACCGCTTCTACTATGCTAAAATACGACGATGTATCTTTTACTGTTGGAGTTTCGTACTTGTATTCAGTAGCAACGCAAATCCCAGCAGACCCGAGTAGATTTAGTAGACTAGGGGTTTCGGCTGACTTAACTCTTAAAAAGTATAGAGCCGTCCAGTATGATGATTACACTGGACAAAGAATAAGCTCATGGGATTTTGTCGCTACGAATGTTCGCAATACTTACCTTGCACCTGCTTACCAATAACAACCGGGTAGGACAGCAACTTTCTGATTTTTTAAAACAATGCTACTGAAAAACAGAAATGTCACGAAGGACGTCTCCGGAATTGATCTGGGGCGTCCTTTTTAGTTCGTGAGATTCTGAATGTTCAACAGTTACACTTCCTATCCTATTCTTCCAATAATAGATAGAATTTGTCACGCCTATTGACTTTTCTTATCAGGAAATAGGTTTACAAAATAATTAGAATGGATGTGTGGCTGTGAAATTCAAAGCGGCAACTTGTGGGCTCATTATTTTGGCAGTAAGTGCTAGTGTATTAACTGTTGTTATTACAAATAGTGTGCCTGCTGATCACGATGCTCCTATTCCAAATGAAAGCGTTACTTACGATCCTGTTCCCTCTGCTGACGTACTAGACAGACTTTATCATCCTGATAAGATTTCTGCGAATACATCCACTACGGCGACTCAAGATGTCGGTACAACAACTACTGGTGACCATGTAGTAACTCCGCAAAACGTCGGAAATACTTTCGGCAGTAGAGTACAAGGAGGTGCAACTGTCCAAAGTTCCTTTGATGTTCCTAGAGGATATGGCCATGTTAAACTTACTCTGAAAAATAACTCTAGTTATCCAGTTAGAGTAAGTTTATTGCACAATGATTCAGGTAAAGAGTACATCTCTGGAACAAGAATCTCGCCTGGCAGTTCAATTACTTGGAGAAGTACTGATGAAGGTTACACAGACGGTTTGCGTTCAGGAAGCTACACTCTTCAATGGCGTGGTGGCGATTATAACGTTAATGCGGAATTCAATGGAATTGCCGGTTCACGGCCTGCGGATATCAGATAGCTTAACGGCTATTGTAACGAAGCAGAGAAAGCCCCAACCTTCATCTATTTATATCAGAAAAAATTGAGGATTTGGGAAATCTCGAAGACGCTACAAATAGAACTCACTATTTTAGATTCTTGTATCATCGGGCTGTTTACTATACTAAACAGGCCTGTTGATTAACCATATTCTGAAACTTGAAACGAGCGAAAACACTCCCTATAACTATCAATTTTTAACTAAAGACTAGAAGAAAAAAAGTAAGTGAATACTCTAAAATCTCTGCCAACCAATTAAGGTTAGCAGAGATTTTACTATTTTATGGGCCAATTCGGGGTTAGTAGTATGGGGAGAGACTTCATTTGGACACGGATGATGTTCTCCGTTATATTATTTTTTTTCTCCAAACAAGCTATAGAACAATAAGCAGCCAGACAACATAAATATTAGGCTAAGACCAGAGAATAGATAATTTTCTACCAAGTAATAAACTATAACTAAAAGTGAAGGTAGAAAAGCCAAGAAAAAAATATCCCTTTTAAATGCTATTTTCAGACCTCTTACGAAAATTAATGAAAAGTATATTCCTAGTAAAAAATATAAAATCCATTGATATGTTAAATACGGTTGGAACTTATAAGTAATAGACATTTGTTCTTGAAAGAAATATTCTGAATTTTTAATTAATTTTACAAAAAGTATAAAACCAAGAATCCATGCAAATTTAAATATTATTTTCATTTATTTTCCTCCTGTGTATTGCCATTTGTATACTTTTAATGTATAAATAATATCATAACATACATTAGGAGGAAAATTAATAAAAAAAAGCTAATTATCATGTCGGTTGTGACTGCTCTTTTATCAATTCCATCTTTTGCTTTTGCAGATTCAAATGGTGTTAGTACAGAAAAACCAGCTACATATCAAGTTAACCAAGCTACAAATGTGGATGAAATCATTAACCGTGCTGAAAAAGGAATCACCGACTTGGATATTGGAGATACTGTTACAGAATCTACATACAGTATTGATGGACAAGTTTTTAACGTTAAGACTTATAAAACTGCCAAGTTGGTTGGTAATGAAGTGAACAGATCATTCAGTACTCTCAACACAAAGCAAAGTAATGAAGCGAATATTTATGCTGTTTCTGCGGCAGCAGTCTATACCAGTTCAAACTATGAATCAAAATCAGATGATAGTTACTCAGTGACTACTTATTCTACTATCTATATTTTAAAAGAAAATATAGATGAAGGAGTTTACGCCAGCCTAACACGTGTAACTGGAGGATGGAAAATTAATGACTATACTACTCCGGTTTCAATAGGATTTAAAAGATATCGCATGGGGCAAAATGGAGTTAACAGAAACGGTTCTACATTTGATCAAAATGTTAAGGCTATAGCTATAACAAATCCTGGACCTAACACCTTTGATCAAAATGTAAACTATGGCTGGAAACCAGTTGCTTTAGGTCAGAGGGATTTTCTCAAAGCCTTAGTTGGGGTAACAACTGAAGCAGAAATAACCGTTCATGGAAAATCTTTAAAGTTGATTTTAAGTAACAATTATAACTACTAAGATATTTTCTTTCCCTGCTAGCAATTCGCTAGCGGGGATTTTTTTATGTATAGAGTAGGAACGAGTGTGTTTGTAAATAATCCTTGTGAGAACAGAAGATTGTTACACAACGCGAATAGATTGGGAAAGAAGTTTGAGGGGAACGGAATATTCGAGAGTTCGCGGATCATCATTCCAGAACACAAGGAAGCTTATTTAAAGCTTATGAAAAATCGCCGAATGCCTCCGAAATATGATCGGGATATCTACAAAGAACGCCACTTGGTAGAATGTTTCTTCAATCGAATTAAATATTATCGTCGAATTGCTTCACGATTTGAAAAATTAGCTTGTACCTTTCAAGATTTTTTGACGTTGGCTTCCATCATGATTTGGCTGACTTAACTCTTAAAAAGTATAGAGCCGTTCAGTATGATGATTACACTGGACAAAGAATAAGCTCATGGGATTTTGTCGCTACGAATGTTCGCAATACTTACCTTGCACCTGCTTACCAATAACAACCGAGTAGGGCAGCAACTTTCTGATTTTTTAAAACAATGCTACTGAAAAACAGAAAAGTCACGAAGGACGTCTCTGGAATTGATCTGGAGCGTCCTTTTTAGTTCGTGAGATTCTGAATGTTCAACAGTTACACTTCCTATCCTATTCTTTCAATAATGGACGGGATTTGTCACGCCTATTGACTTTTCATATCAGGAAATGGGTTTACAAAAGCAACAACTTGGGGGCTCATTATTTTGGCAGTAAGTGCTAGTGTATTAACTGTTGTTATTACAAATAGTGTGATTGCTGATCACGATACTCCTATTCCAAACGAAAGTGTTACTTACGATCCTGTTCCCCCTGCTGACGTACTAGACAGACTTTATCATCCTGATAAGATTTCGACAAAGGATGGATTGTTTGTAAAAACACCTCAAGCTGAACAAAAATTCAGTCAAGATGAAGTGGTGTACGATGTTTCAGAGGCTACAGATAAAATCAAAGTAATTATTGCGTATGACGCTACTTATATCAAGGAAGAAGATAACAAGTAAATTTGTATCCGGAAGGCGGCTCCATTGGGTTCGTCTTTCGATGTTAGGTTGATATGACATGTCTAACAGACGGAGATTCGTGAAGTCGTTCGTCATGAGCGATCGGAAGGCCAGCAAGAAAAAGATATTTTAGGAAAAGGCCGAAAATGGCGAATTTTGAGAATCGGAGGGTTGGCTTTTGTACAAAGGGTTTTGGACACATGTGTGGGGGATCGTTCGGATTTTCGGCGTAAGACGGTCAAAATGAATCCAGACGACGATCAGGCGTGGAAGCAGCTAGACGGGATAGAAACTATTATTATCTGCCTTTTTCTGTACGCCTAATAGATTCGATAGCTTTCCTCCAACCCAAATTTATTCGAAAAATTTTTGCATTAACTTTCCATTGTACCCGCTAATAATCTCATATGAAACAACGCTATTTTTAGGAACGGTCGAATTGTATTTATAGACTACTAAATTTTTTCCTCCCAATATGGTTAATCCAAGTTTTCTTTCTTGTTTTGATCTAATAGTGATCCAGTACAAGTCGGACGAGGGAGTACTGAAATTGGATTTTTTCAGCTGTAATTGCGAAAATAAATTTATGATTTGATTAATTGATTTAGGGTCTGACATAGTTATTTTTTTTCATTTGCAGAATTATCATCTGATTTAATAATTTCAATTGTGTCAATTTCCCCTAAATTTACTTGTCCCAAAGCTGCTTCTTTAAAAGATATAGTCATTTTAGATGTAAGAATGACTCCTGCAACGACTATTATTACAAGAAGTATTATGAAACTTAGGACGTATTTTTTTTGTATTTTCATAAAGTCCTCCTTATAAATCATATGTACATAATATACCATTAATATCAAACAAATTACCATAAACATATATTAAATCTTCATCACATCAAATAATTCAAAAAATTTGTATTAATGTAAGGGGAAATGCGTACAAAATGCAGGGTTTTGGACACATGTCAGCTAAGTAATGCCATAACTCTCCAATCCACCGAGTCATTTGGCCCTGTGGTGTTTCGGTCTTCCAGTATATTACGGATGGTATCCAGCCCTTTGGATTGTCCCATGGCGAGTGGGCCTACAATTTCTGTACCCACGACGTACATATGCTTGTTGCGGACAGCCTTTAGGCCCTTCCATACTGGATTCGTCTCCAGCTCCTTCAAGCTCGTTGCCGTTTTTTTCGTGTAGTCTTCCCCAACGAAAATATAATCCGGGTCGATTTTGCTGATTCCTTCCAGGCTGATTTGACTATTATTCTCCATACTCTCCCAACCTTTGAAGCCCAGATGCTTGTAATAAGGCTCCATCCGTGGACCCGCGAAATAGTAGAAGCCTTTGTCCCATGTCATCATAAATATGGCGATTTTACCCTTTTGTCCTTTTTTATCCAGGTCTGAAGCCAACTGGTCCAGCTTGTGATTGTAATCTTGAATGTACTGCTCCGCCTTTTGTTCTTCAGCGAGGGGGGCGGCTACTTTGGTAATCGTATCCTGCCAATTTTCCGATCCGGGGACAATAATCGTCTTTGCGATTTTGGAGAGCTGATCATATAAAGCCTCGTCCTGATCAGAGATAATAATAAGATCCGGTTGTAAGGCAAGAATGCGCTCCAGGTTAATCTTATCGCCAAGATTTTGAATTTTATTCTGGCTGGTATACGGTTGGTATACTTTAAAGTTTTGCAGTGAAGACAAGCCTACCACCCCGGATACAGCATCTTGTTCACCGATGGCAAACAGATGCTCAGCATATGGGAAGTAGGTAATGGCAATCCGCTTGGGTTTGGACTAGATGACGGTTTGGCCTTTAACGTCAGTAATTGTTTTGGGAAAAGCGGGGGGCTATAATGCTTTTTTAATTTCATGTAAAATGTAATGATTACCATAATGGACAGTGATGGAGGGAAACATGAAGGATTTTAAAGATCGTTTACATACGATCCGCCAAGAGCAGAGCAAGCTGCTTAAGGAATATCAGACGTTAATTGCGGACTATGAAGCCTCGGATGTCATTCTGGAGAATGAGGTGCTACGGAAGAAATTCGAGGATGTTCAGGCCCGCTGCCTTCGACTGGAAGAGCGGGTACAACATATCGAGCAGGAAAATGGAAAGCTGCGCACGGCGCTGACGGAGCAAATGCTGAGTGAGAAGGCCAATATGATCCGCATCTCGCGTGAAAAGCTGGAAACCTATTTTGCTTCCAGAACAGCAGAAGGGACGAACCGATTGACTGCCTTTGAGTACGGGGCTAAAAATCGTGTAGACCAGCTTATTCAGCAAAGCACTCATGAGCTTAAAGAGGATCAGGACGAGATCGTCGCCAGATTGCGGCAGTTCTCGGAAGAGATCCGTGAGCGGATCATGGAGCAGCGCCGACGTTTCCAAGAGGCTGAGCAAAATCTACTTCATCATACGGCGAACGGGCTGGACCAGCTTCAAGAAGAAGAAATCAGCGAAGAAACGATGCAGAAGCGCATGAAGCAGAATCAGTTCGAAATGAAGCTGGGCTTGAACTGGATCAACAAGCTGGGGATTTTGCTCATTATTTTAGGTGTAGGAGCTGCCTTTAAATATTCATATTCCAACTGGTTTACAGGAAATATGAAGGGCGTGGCCTTCTTTCTGTTAGGAGCGCTGATGCTGGGTGGCGGCGAGTGGTTGTACCGCAAACAGAAGCAGACCTTTGCGCTCGGGATATTGGGCGGCGGTATTTCGGTGCTGTACGGGTCGATTTTTTACAGCTACTTCTTACTCGAAATTATAGGAATGTTTACAGGCATTGGCCTATCCGTGCTGGTTACAGTGACTGCTGTGCTGCTGTCGTTAAGGTATGAATCCCGAACGATTTGTTCTTTTGGATTGGTAGGGGGATATCTCCCGTTGTTTTCCTACATGGCGGCGAACGGGCTGGAAGGGAACTCGGTTTACATCGCCATGGGCTACCTGTTCCTGCTGAACCTGCTGATTCTGCTCGTATCCTTCCGCAAACGTTGGGTCGTCGTGCAGTATATCAGCTTTCTGCTGAATACGCCCCTGATGATTGTACTGGTATGGTTGTCGGATAGCACGGCTGCAAGCATGTTGTATGCAGTTATTACATTTGCAATGTACCTCGGGATGACGCTATGGGTGCCGTTCCGATTAAAAGAAAAGCTATCGTGGATAGACTTCTCTCTGCTGGCTCTGAACACAGTTGTAAGCTGTGCCGTGCTGTACTCTCTGTTCGACGATGCGGGCCTGGATGGTTACAAGGGCTTGCTGGCACTCGTCTTTTGCCTGGTATACGGGGGCTTGGCGCAATGGGTCAGCCGATTTATTCCGGAAGAGAAACAGACGAAGGTGCTATTTTATGCTACCTCCCTGACCTTCGCCATTCTGATGATTCCGTTCCAGTTTGGAGTCAAATGGCTGTCGATGGGCTGGCTAATCGAGTCCGTTCTCCTGACGTTGTATGGCAACCGTTATCGGTTGAAGGAATTGGAGCGGGCGGGCTGGGGCATTTTATTACTATGTATGGGTGCGTTCTTTTTCGTCGATCTTCCTATATATCTGCTGTCGGGATTTGAGACGGATTATTTTGGGCTCAAATACACGCTCATTACGCTGGGTATGCTGATCGTTACCGTCTTTTATGCGATTCAATTCAGCCGCCCGGATGCTTTCAAAACCAATCGTTTGTACGAAATGCGTATTATGCAAGGGTTTAAATATGTAGCTTTGGTGAACGTGTACTGCTATCTCTTGTATGAAGCCGGGCATTGGTATGACATCGTCGTATCGGACGGATTTTCACACTATACCTTGTACAAGGTATTGCTGTACACCTGCGTATCGCTGGTTTTGGCTTATTTCCTGCCTAAGGTAAAGCTGCTGTACGATCGGGTGATTAAATACTACAGCCTGGTTCTATACATCATAGGCTATGCGTTGGGACTGTTGGTTACCGTAGCGGTTCCGACCTTGCATGAAAATTACGCGCAAAATACGGCTGCTGATTATGTAGCGTTGACGGTACTCGCAGCTTTTAATGTATTGGTCTTCTTCAGCAGCAGGGATTTCCTGAACGCTTTGATGACACGCCATTATAGAAGCACAGAGTTGTATCCGGTCATTATGGGTGTATATTTGCTGGGCATTATTACTGCCTTCCTCGGAGTTCAGTTCCGTCTGGGGGATGCAGGTCTCGCATTCAGTCTGGTGTATCTATTGCTGGCGATTCTGTATATCGTATACGGCTTCCTTAAGCGGGTAGTCTATATTCGCAGATTCGGCCTGGGATTGACCCTGCTGTCGACAGGTAAGCTGCTGCTGTATGACCTGCATCTGTTAACGACAGGAAGCACCATCGTAGCTTACTTCTCCTTTGGTGTGGTATTATTGGCGATTTCGTATATTTATCAAAAAGTATCGAATCGCATGGGAGAGGCCATTATAAAGAAGGATGTTGAAGGAGAAACGTAGTTTTTTGTAGGATTATGTAGATATCCGACAATATGAAAATAAATTTGATAATAGTGAAAAATATTGTATGACCTTACATCCTACTTACGCTATAATGAGAAAAAATTATTCATGTACGCATGCTAATGTTTATGCGGAAGTAGAGAGAATGAGGGGGATATAATGAATTTGAGCAAGGGGCAGAATAGCCTGAACGATAAAAATGAACGCTTCTCGTCAGCCGGGTTCATATTGGCAGCGATCGGGAGTGCGGCAGGACTAGGTAACATTTGGAAATTCCCATATATTACTGGACAGTATGGCGGAGCTGCATTTTTCTTGTTGTTTATTGTCTGCCTGTTGCTGGTTGGTTTGCCTGTATTGCTGGCTGAGCTGGCGCTTGGTCGAGCGGGCCGAGGAAGTGCTGCTTCTGCAATGGTAAAAGTAGGCGGTCATCCGATTTGGGGCAAGATGAGCATCATGTTTGTTATCGTGCCGTTTGTTATTTTATCGTTCTATGCCATTGTAGGAGGCTGGACACTGCATTATGCTGTAGAGGCATTTAGCGGAAATTTGTTTTCAAATAAGGATTTTGCTGGACAGTTTGCTTCCTTTTCTTCCGGCTACGCTCCGTTGGTTTGGCTGTTAGTCGTTTTTGCATTTACGGCAGTCGTGGTTACCCTTGGGGTATCGAACGGGATTGAAAAGTTCAATAAAATTTTGATTCCTGCCAAGGTTATTCTGTTGCTCGTGTTAATGATAAATGCTCTTATGCTGCCAGGCTCTGGTGCGGGTGTATCCTTCTTTCTGAATCCTGACTTTTCTAAGCTTAGTATAGAGTCTGCATTGGTTGCTTTGGGACATGCCTTCTTCTCGCTCTCACTGGGGATGGGGATTATGGTCACGTACGGTGCTTATGTGGATCGTCGCCAATCGCTGGGTGGAGCCATGCTGGCAGTTGGTGGCGGGGATTTAATTTATGCGTTTATCGCAGGTATGATTATTTTCCCTACAACCTTCTCCTTTGGTATTAACCCGGCTCAAGGGCCGTCTCTGGTCTTTATTGCTTTACCGGCTGCGTTCTCTGCCATGCCTTTCGGCGCTTTCTTCGGCGGTTTGTTCTTCGTACTGCTGGCGGTTGCTGCATTAGGTTCTATGGTATCCTTGCTGGAAGTACCCGTAGCCTATGTTATGGAGCGGTTCCGTTTGAGCCGGGTTCGCTCGGTTATCGTCGTATCTGTCCTGTGCCTGTTGCTGGGTATCCCTTCTGCATTGTCCATGGGACTGGTTCCGGAATTAAAAGTTGGCGGCAAATCATTCTTCGATTTCGTTGACTTCACAGCTTCCAACATCTTCTTGCCATTAGGCGGCTTGTTGATTGTTATATTCACAGGCTACTACTGGAAGACTGCGGGTGAGCAGGCGAATCTCAAACCCTTCTGGTTCCGCATATGGCTGTTTGGTCTTCGGTATGTTGCACCAGTCCTGATGTTATTGGTATTCCTGCATACCTCAGGCATCATTAAATTTTAAGCTCAAATCAATAAAAAGGCATTTTCTTCCGAAGGGAAGAGATGCCTTTTTTTGTATATCTATCAGTGGTTACCTAACTGTGGAAAGGAGTGATATAATAAAAACATTGTCATTAATTTTAACTTCAATGAAATCATTACGAATATGAAGTTCTATATAATGAACGAAAAGGCTACAGAGCATCGCACAAAACGATGTGCAGGAGAGGGAAAGGGCAGAAGAGCATTGAAACAGACAGGGAGCTTGAATTTGCATGAAGGATGGCGGCTGAAATGAAGTCTAATCCGTTGCCATCACAACGTCGGTATATGCCGGGTCTGGACGGATTAAGAGCATTAGCGGTTATCGCAGTCATTGTGTATCATCTGAATCCGGATTGGTTGCCGGGAGGCTTGTTGGGTGTAGGCGTTTTTTTTACGTTGTCGGGGTATTTAATCACGGATATTCTGGTAAGTCAATGGGATACATATCATAGTTTCAAAATGAAAGATTTCTGGTTGCGTCGGGCCAGAAGGCTGCTGCCTGCCATGCTGACGGTTGTAGCTGTTATTGTCCTGTGCTCGTTGCTTTTCGATCCGTCACGGCTTGTAGCCTTGCGCGGAGATGTGCCTGCCGCATTGGTATATATGAGCAACTGGTGGTTTATTTTTCATCAGGTATCGTACTTTGATAGTTTTGGTCCGCCTTCGCCGCTTGGACATCTGTGGTCGTTGGCAGTGGAGGAACAATTCTATATCCTGTGGCCGTTGTTGCTGGCGCTTGGGCTGAAATACATGCCCAAGCGTATTGTGCTCGCAGGCTGGGTAACTTGCCTGGCGTTGATCTCTGCGCTGCTGATGGCAGTGATTTACGTGCCGGGAACTGATCCGAGCCGGGTGTATTATGGCACGGATACGCGTGGATTCGCCCTGCTGATCGGTGCCGCGCTTGCCTTGGTATGGCCTAGTAGCAAGCTGAAAGTGCAAGCGTCTGCCAAGGCACGGTTGCTGTTGGACGGCATCGGGGCTGTAGGCCTGCTACTGCTGTGTCGCTGGGCATGGGCCTCAAATGAATATGACCCTTCTTTGTATCGGGGTGGCTTACTGGGCATAGCTTTGGTCACTGCTATTGTGGTCGCAGTGTTAGCGCATCCGGTGAGCCATCTGGGGAAGCTGCTTGGACTCAAGCCGCTGCGCTGGATCGGTGCCCGTTCCTACGGGCTATACCTGTGGCATGTTCCGGTTATCACCCTGACGACACCGCAGGTGGATACCGAGGGTGTGCATGTGCTGCGAATCATTTTACAACTATTAGCAACGGTACTGCTGGCTTCCCTCTCCTTTAAATATATCGAGGAACCGATCCGTCACGGAGGATTCCGTCGCTGGGTTGCAGGAATCCGTACAGCGGTTCGCAGACAGGCACGGTGGAGGTGGTTGCCTGCAACCGCGGCATCTATGCTTTTTATAGGAGTTCTTATAGGCACCATTCACCTATACGTGGCGTCTACTGACGCAACCACGCAGGCAGCAGCGGCGAATGAAGAGAATCCAAGCAGGAAGACGAAGGCGATGCCGCCGCTTCACGGAACCGTATCTGTGGCTTCGAAGGAGCCGAAAGCCAAGCCGCAAGGTTCCGGGGGCAACAACGTGCAGGACAAAACTAAGGTCCAGGCTCTAGCCCAAACGCCAAAGAATACGGAGACTAAAGCTGGCACTACGGAGGGGACTAAGGTTCAGTCGGATACTTCGACTCAACAAGCTACGCCCAAAGCAGATGATGGCTCAGGTGTGACCGCGATTGGGGATTCTGTCATGCTGGATGTGCAGGCGTACATTCAGCAAGCTTTTCCAGGCGCTGTTGTAGACGGGCGCATCGGACGACAGATGGCGGAAGCGCCTGCTGTGCTGGAGCAGTTGAGACAGAATGGACAGCTCGGGAAGACAGTCATTATTGAGCTGGGCACAAACGGCGCTTTTACCAAGGATCAATTGACCGATTTGCTCGCCAGTCTGAAGGATGCGAAGCGTATTATCCTCGTGAATACCCGTGTCCCGCGTCCGTGGGAGAGCATCGTGAACAGGCATCTTGCAGAAGCTGCGTCCCAGGATACACGGATTACGATGATCGACTGGTACGGAGCCAGCTCGGGCAAAAACTCGTATTTTGAACATGACGGAGTTCATTTGAAGCCCAAAGGCGCCAAAGCCTATGCATCTTTGTTGGCCCAGGCTTTGACGAAGCAATCTTAAATGGCAATCGTTGTCAGGTAGCTGTGATGCGCAAATATCACGGCTCCTTTTTATTTTATTGAGCTATTTCAGTTGGTTTCTTCTATCTTAAATATGAATTGTTATTTATATTTTCGTCATAACTATTCAATTTTAGAAATCGGGTGGTGAAGCGGGTTTTCGTTGGTGTGACAAGGATCGACGGAATATGACAATTTTCAGGGAATTCCACTTGTGATTTTTGAAGCCTAAAGGGTAACAACTCTTTGCTATTTGGCTACAATTTTTAAATTTTCATTCTACTTATTTATGGTAAGGTTACCTAGACGAACATGCCTGATTTCGGGAAATATTAATTGTGGTGGGGGTACATAAGCTAATGGAAAAGAGTTACACACATAGCAGGACAAGAGAGCATCGCTTGAAGAGAAACAAAAGAAGATTGCTATTCGTTGCTATTTTATTATTCGTGATCGGTTGTATTACGCTCATTGTGCTAAAGGTGTCAGATAGCAAACCACCAGCCCAAACACTGGAGCAAGCTAAGAAAACAGATACCGTATCCAATGCCAAACCAACAGGTAAACCGACTGCCGAATCGAATGGTAAAGCAGCTTCACATAAAGACGAGGCCGGAGTGGAAGACGTAGCCTTTGTCGAAAAATATTTAAACCAACAAATGCTGGGGCAGATGCCTGATGGAGCCGATGGTAAAAAAGTAGCTTATTTATCTTTTGATGATGGGCCATCCGTGACTGTGACACCTCAAATATTGGATATTCTTAAAAAACAGAAGGTTAAGGCAACCTTTTTTGTCGTAGGCAAGGAGGCAGATGAGAATGAACATACGAAGAACATCATCAAAAGAATTGTTGCAGAAGGTCACGCTATAGGGAACCATACGTATTCACACAACTATAAGTATTTATATCCTCACAAGACTGTAAGTACGAACAACGTCATGCAGGATATTGAAAAGAACAACCAAACCTTAAAAAGTATTCTGGGTCCGGATTTCTCCACAAGAGCGATCCGATTCCCCGGAGGTCATATGACGTGGAAGAAAAACGATCCCAAGGGTATGGGCGCATTAGATGCAGCTTTACTAAAAAAGGATTACCACCAAGTGGACTGGAATGTATTAACTAAAGATGCAGAGGGGCCATCCAAGAAAGCGAACGGACTCATAAACCAATTCATAAAGACTGTTAAGGGTCGGGAAAAAGCCGTGATATTAATGCATGATACCTATGGTAAGGAAGAAACAGCAAAAGCTTTGCCGACAATCATAGAATATTTAAAAAAGCAGGGATATGAATTTAAGATTATGAAGTGAATATATGTTTAGGTTGCTTCCTTTTCGAAAACTACCTATACTATAAGTAGAGAAGTAAAGAAACAAAGAAAATTTGTTTCTCGGAATAGAATGGGTGGAAAAGGGGGAGTATACTATGGTAATAGCTAATGAGGCGGTGGAACGAGTGGAATGGAAACGTGCGCGTGTCTCGCAAAAACGCCAAGTCACAATACCTCAAAAACTGTATGAACAGGCTGGAATTAAGGATGAAGTGGAATTCGGGATCAAAGGAAATAACATCATTATTCGTCCTGTACGTGAAAATACTGCGAATGACCATTTTTCAGATCTTATCTTAGCTGATCTCATTAAGGAAGGGTACAAGGATCAGGAACTGCTTCAAAAATTCCGTGAAAGACAGGCTGAGCTTCACGGGGCTGTAAAGTCATTAATTGCTGAATCCGGAGAGGCTGCCCGTAATTTTAAATCTGGCGATGATGATACGGATGAACTATTTGGCGATGTGGTGGAGGATTAAATGCTTCCAGTCACATACTTAGGTCCTGCAAAACGATATTTTAAAAAGCTTTCTGAAAGACCATTAAAGTCAGCCTACCTGGATGCTATTACAGCCATACGACTTGATCCCTCCATTGGAGAGCACAAAACAGGTGATCTAAGCGGAACTCTTGGCTACAATGTATTTTATAAAGGTACCAATTATGAAATTGCGTATCGGCTAGAAGAAAATGAGGAAGGCGAACTCATTGTAGTCATATTGGCCGGTTCCAGAGAAAATTTCTATGAAGAACTCAAGCGTTACTTGAAAAGCTGAAAACTTTAGATTTCAAAGAAAAAATGATAGATAACAAGAAAAGGACGAGGGCCATTGGCCCCGTCCTTTTCTTGTTATAGAAGGTATACAAATCGTCCGCTTTAGAGCTGTTCCGCTTCAGCCATCGCCTGAATGAAGGCTCCGATACCTTTGGGATCGTTCGTCACAATCGGCTCGCTGATATAGTAAGCGAAGGTACCGTCCCGACGATCTTTACCGCCCAAACCGCTTACTTGCACCGTTTTGTTCAGATTCACGAGTCCTTCTTCGGTAATCGTGATAAATTCATCAATAATGCCTTTACGGATGATCTCCGCTTCTTGACGATAATGCTCTGGGAGATAACCTTTGCGAACGCCTTTGGCGATAGCATAGAGAATCATGCAGGAAGCGGAGGCTTCCAAATAGTTGCCTTTCACATGGCCCAGGTTGAGCACCTGATAAAAGACTCCACTTTCTTTATCACGTACTTTCAGCAGAGCTTCCAGTGTTTCCGTCAGCATATCGAGCAAGGCAGGGCGATCTGCGTGATCTTCTGGAATATAGTCCAGCACGTCAACGAGTGCCATAACGAACCAGCCGATAGAGCGTCCCCAAAAGTTCTTGGAGCAGCCTGTTTGCGGGTTGCTCCATGGCTGTTCAAGCTTCTCATCCCAAGCGTGGTAGAGCAGGCCTGTTTGAGGATCACGCGTATGTTCATAGCAGAGCTTGAATTGTAAGGTAACATCGTCAAACTCTGACGGATCTCCAAATTCGCGGATAAATTCAGCGTAGAACGGGGCACCCATGTACAAGCCGTCCAGCCAAATTTGATACGGATAAATTTGCTTATGCCAGAATGCGCCCTCGCTTGTGCGAGGGTGTTTTTCCAACTGACTGCGTAATTGGTAAGCTGCCTTTTTATATCGTTCGTCTCCTGTGGCACGATACAGAGAGAAGAGCAGCTTTCCGTTATTCACGTGGTCAATATTGTACTCATCTACTTTATAGCCCTGAATCACGCCATTTTCGTCAACAAAATGATCCATATGTTTTTTTACAAATTCCATATACTTGGGATCGCCTGTCAGTTCGCCAACCCATTCCAGACCTCTGTAAATAACGCCGTGGTCATATTCCCATTTTTCGTAAAACTCCGGACTCCGCTGTAGAACAGAATCGCTCATACGTACAGCCCAAGAATCTGTTTTTGTAGGATTGGTTGTCGGTTGTGATGTTGGATTTGCCATGATACAGTCACCTCTATGGAAAATATTTGATTGGTAATCGTTGTTTGTGCTTACATGGAAGGCGTATGTGATTTGGGGTCAGCAGGTTTGTTCTTGAAACCTACATTATTGTTGCCCCAGCACCGGTCGTAAGTAAAACCTGTCAGATCCTCGAATACTTTTCGAGCTTCCGGTTTGGCTGACTTCATAGAGCCGCCGTTTTTGAGACGATCAATTTCGGTAATCAGCTTCTTGTGGCTGTCGATATCCAGCTTCATCACGAGAGACGCAATCATACCGATGATCGCCAAAACGATGGTTCCAACGACGAGCACGTAAAATATAGCATGCTGAGCTGCGACCGGCTGACTATCAGCCCCGGATACGAATCCGAAATGCTGTAACACCCAGCCAAGTATGAAGACGACGACGGCTCGCACCATTTTACCTGCGAAAGTCATCATACCTGCATAAATTCCTTCCCGGCGACGGCCAGTCAGTGCCTCATCTACATCAGCAAGGAACGTATATTGATTCCAAGGAATATAGTAGACCCCGCCTGTACCCAGACCCATAAACAGTGTGATGACATATAGCCATACCATCGTATTGGAGGCTCCCGTTATATAGAGCAGGCCGTAACCCGCTACGCTAAAGCAAACGACGACGAGTGCGGCGATAAAAGGCATACGGAACCCTTTGCGCACACAGAACTGGATGAAGAAATAGGTGGAAATTAATTGAATGACAGAGTTAAAGCTATTCAGATTAGATACCAACTCCGAGCTTTGGAACAGGGAAAACACAATAAAGTACGTAAAGGCAGAAGTGAACAGCCACTCGGCTGAAAAGCCGCCCAGATACATGCCCAGATGATGACGGAACGTCTTCACCCGGAAGGTCGAGGAAATATCAATAAACAGCTTTTTCATGGAATCTATAAAGGAAAGCGGAGCTTCACCTTCCAGTTCCTTTTGCAGTTCCTCCGTAGGGCGTTCCCAAGAGTTTTTGTACAAAAATGCCATTGCAATGAGCAAGATACCTGCAAACACGAGTCCGGTATAAAAGAAGGGCAATGGAGAGTCTTTGCCATACTCAGCGATAAAGCGACCAGGGATAAAAGCGGCGGCAAAATTGGCAATTTTACCGAACATGGCCTTCCATCCGGTCAGTCTGGAGCGCGCGCCGAAATCGCGAGTCATCTCTGCGGCAAGTGCTTCATAGGGCACCATGACAGAGGTATACACCAGTTCAAACAGCACGTACGTACTTAGGTAATACCAGAAACCCAACCCATCTACCCAAAGCAACGGATATACGAGCATCAGTGGAATACCCATCATAATGAAAAAACGGCGTCTGCCGAATTTACGGCCCAGGCGGGTTCGATGAAAGTTGTCGCTAATAAAGCCCATGATCGGATTGCTGACTGCATCGATGATGCTGGCAACGGAGAAAATGGCTGCGGCCTGAACGGGAGACAGTCCGCAAAAGGTTGTATAAAAGTACATTAACCATGCGCCACTAATAGCAAGTGCACCGCTTCCCAGCATGTTGCCGCTTCCATAGGCGAGTGTATGTTTCATTGTGATTTTCGTTCCATGATCTGTTCACCTCATATTTTTCTGGTTATGAGGACTATCACCGGTCGCTATATTATGCTGAATGTCTATGTTGGTAGATGGGCCAGGGCGTCCTGATTGGGTTGGGCTTTTAGCGTGCCCCTATATTGTTGCCGCTCGGAGTGCCCGAGCCGATCAGATCGCTTCCTGAAGCCAGCTTGAGGAAGTTACCTAGCTGGATGGAACCGTCTGCACTTCTAGTAACGGAAGGAACGAGACTGACAAAGTCAGCGGCGCTGGCGAGAAGACCTTTGGCATTGGTGCTTTTTTTGCTTTTCCACCAGACGTTAGAATTATCTTGATCGGTTCCACTGGTCTTGTCACTGGCTGTTCCTTCAAAGGAAAGATTGTTAATGAACACGTGTTCCCCTTGTCAAAAGCAAAATTGCTTTCGCCATTGCTCCATGAGGTATTATTAGTCAGGGTAATGGAGCCGGGGTTGCTATTGTAGGTAAAGCCGTGCTTTTTGTTCTGAAAGGCAATGCTGTTTTTCACGATATGGTTGACCTTGATTTTGTCCCCGCCCAGCTTAAAACCATTGCCGTCACTGTTAGCGGTAGACGTTCCGTCAGAAGTCTGTCCGTTGTGGTGGGCGACACTGTTCAAGATGGTTACCGCTCCGATAGGACCCGTTTCCGTTTTGGTGTACAAATCCCAGCCATCGTCTACGTTGTACGCAGCCAGGCAGTTATCGAACACATTCCCTGGTCCTACGGTCAGCTTGGCAGCAAATCCGTCGGCATCCTCACCGTTATCAGGATCAGCATTATCATGAGAGTAGGCGTTCAAGATTAGGTTGTTCGAAGGCCATTCACTGTTAGCGGCTGTAGTGGAATAGCGTCCGAGCTGAAGACCGGTGTCCCGGTTATGGTGAGTTTCCACGTTTTCAATCCGGTTGTTGCTGCCGCCGATATAGATACCGTTATCCCCGGCACCCTTTACTTCAAGGCCTTTTACCAGCCAATAGTCTCCGAAAAGCTGGAGTCCACGGTTAGCGGAGCCAAAGGCTTGACCCGAAAAATCAAGTACAGGCTTTTCACTGCCGTAAGCAACCAATCCTTTGAGGGAGCCATTGCTGCCATTATTTCCATGCTGAACGGTAATCGTTGAGGAATAGGCGTAGTTGCCTCCGCGCAGGTAAATGGTTTTACCAGGAGCAATTTGTGTAAGTGCGGCTTCAAGAGTAGTAGGACTGGATATGGTGCCTGGATTGGACACGTTACCATTTGGCGCTACATACAAGTCGCCTGCCGCCAGTGTGGTGGAGATAGCAGATGAATCCGTTGCACTGGCAGCCTCTTCTGAAAGGGAAGAAGAAGGAGCATTGGATGACGTATCTGCGTAAGCGGTTCCAATAAGAAAAGAAGAAGCGAAAACAAAAGAAACACCGAGCCTCAGAGCGTTAAACCCGTTTTTTGGACGTTCATTGCGTTTAAACATGTAAATTCCTCCTTATTTCATCTTTTATTTTAAAAGAAGATAGCACTATAAAAGCGACTTATACTGTCTATCATGTGAAACGAGGACACCTCCCGGGTGACGGATTAACTGGCATATGTCTAAAACGCTCTAAGAAGTATAAGCTCAGTTTAATATATGTTAACGTTTGCATCAACTGTTTTTTGATGATAATTTAAGATTGTGAAAAAAAGTTCACACTTTTGTTTCAACTTTAAACACGGTTTTGCCAAGCTGGGAAATATTGATTATACTTATACAATATACACATATTAGGAATAGAATCTATGAGAAAAGGCGGTTTTGACGTATGGATAACGGGAATCATTTGACGAGTCCAGCTACACGGAAAGTTCCGGACAAGCAGCCGCAAGTTAAAAATGAGATCGTGGATTGGCTTAAAGCGATTACGGTGGGTGTTGTTCTCGTGTTCATTATGCACGGGTTGCTGTCTGCACCATCTGTCGTTGAGGGAGCATCCATGGAGCCGAATTTCAAAACAAATGAACGGGTTGTCTTGAATAAACTGATTTACGATTTTCGTGATCCCAAGCCCAGTGAGGTCGTTGTATTCCATGTGAGGAAGGAAGGAAGAGACTTCATTAAGCGTGTTATTGGGGTTGCGGGAGACACGATTAAATATCAAGGCGACAATCTTTACGTGAATGGTAAGAAGGTGGAAGAGTCATACATTCAGGGAGCTGTCCAAGAAGCACATGCCAAGGGCGAGCTGTACAACAATGTGGACTTTCCGAATGCAACAATAACCGAGTCCAAGGTTCCCGAAGGTACTATTTTTGTCATGGGCGATCATCGTAATAATAGTAGAGACAGTCGTGCGATTGGCTTTGTTTCGATTAAAGATATTGTTGGACGTGCGGATGTGATTTTCTGGCCGCTGGGCAGCGCGCAGTGGGTAAAACATGAAGAATAGAAGAGCGCCTAAGACGGAATGCTGTTCCCCGTTTTAGGCGCTCTGCGTGTCTCTGAAGCTGTTATATTTTTTGGGTAAAAGGGTCAGGCAACTTTATTCCTCTGTCTCCGGTACGTGTTCTTCTTGTTCATCTCCTGGATCCAGCGTGCCGCTTGGCTGGCTGTTTCAAAGTCGAAGCGATGCGTGTTCAAAATCTCCTTCGGGTCCACTTTACCGTACTTGGAACGAATGATTTTGGCGTTCGGTTGAATACCGCGCAGCGCTTTTTCCAGTCGCTCCAGCTCCTCGGGGGATACCAGATCGCATTTGTTAATAATCAGCACATCACAAAATTCCACCTGCTCTACCAGCAGATCAACAATGCCGCGCGCATCTTCGTCCGCAACCTCCTGCCCGCGATCCTTGAGGGAATCTCCGGAGTGGAAGTCCTTCCAAAATTCCGGCGCATTCACAACAGTAACCATCGTATCCAGCCGGGTCAGCTTGGTCAGGTCGATGTCGTTTTCTTCATCTACATAACTGAACGTTTGGGCTACCGGGATGGGTTCGCCGATGCCTGTGGACTCAATAAGGATATAGTCGACCTTTTTATCCAGCGCCAGCCGCTCTACCTCTTTTAAGAGGTCTTCCCGCAGGGTGCAGCAGATGCAGCCGTTGGACATTTCCACCAGCTTCTCATTAACGCGGGATAATCCTCCGCCGTCCCGAACGAGATCCGCATCAATGTTTACCTCGCTCATGTCATTGACAATGACAGCTACCCGCAAGCCTTCCCGGTTATTCAGCACATGATTGAGCAACGTGGTTTTGCTTGAACCGAGATACCCGCTAAGTACCGTCACCGGTATTTTCTTCTCCAATTCCATAGTGTTTGCCAACGTAATCACTCATCCCTTCGAAAGTGTTCATGAAATGCTGAATGTGTTGTAGTGGCTACAATGTCAGATAGGGAAGCTGCAATGCTCCCCTTGTCGGTTTCTTTTAATCGTAATAATTACGAGTAGTAAAATCAGTAAATCATTTGCCGTATCATACCTGAAAAGTTGTATTTCAATAATTGAAACTTACGAATTATATTTAACTGTTTCAAATGACAAATAGGCGTATAATAACCCCATTAGACCTAAGAAAATTGTCCCATACAAAGGAGATATTTTAGAATGAAGATTGGTAAAAAACTATCCATTAGTTTTGCAGCCGTATTATTGCTTACATTGGTTGTGGGCGTAATTGGTGAGTATGCTACTTCGTCTTTACATACATCTTATCAAAGCATGATTGATGACAGAGTCGATAAAATTTTGATTATTAAAGAATTGCAGTATGATGCTGCGAGCCAGACCAAGTATTTTCGCGGGTATCTGGTGACTGGCGATCAGGATGAAATGAACAGTTATCTGAAAGCACGCGAAACCTTTGCAACGACCATGAAGAAGCTGCAATCAACGCCAGCACTGGACAAGCCCAAGCAAATGGCAGCAAAACTCCAGCAGATGGAGGCTGAATATGCAGATATCGTGAAGGAAATTACCTCATATAAGCAGCAGGGGGATGTCGCGACCTACACGAGATTAGTGGAGGGAAAATGTAAGCCGATGGCACTTGCACTGGAGCAGCAGTCACAGGTCATGGAGCAATACCAGATGGAACTACTGAATCAATCCCAAGTCGAGCAGGGTGAGAAGCTTCAATATGTACAGACGATGATTATCATTGCGATGGCGCTTGCGCTGGTAATCGGGATCGTATTGGCGTATGTAATCACCCGTATGATTGCCCGTCCGGTGGTTCAGGTGGCTCAAGCCGCGCGGCGTATTGCAGAAGGGGATCTGACACAGGAGGATATTCAAATTCGGCAGAAAGATGAAATTGGTGAATTGGCACAGAGCTTTAACGATATGAAACGCCAGCTTCGTTCGCTGCTGCAAGTGATTTATCAGAATGCGCAAGGAGTTACACTGGCTTCGGGTGAGCTGTCCAATGGCTCCGGGCAAGTGGCGGAAGGTACGCGGCAGATGGCGGAGATGGTACAGGGAATCCACGATTCGGCAGGCAATCAGGTTGAGCGAAATCGTGAAAACCAGCAGGCGGTCAAGGAAAGCGCAGAAGGCGTTCAAAAGATTGCCCAATCCGCATCCATTACCGCAGAGCTGTCCGAGCGGGCGATTCACGAGACAGAGCGCGGCAATGCAGACCTGGAGGAAACGGTTATGCAAATGCGCCATATTCAGGATACGATGAAGGACTCGGTCAAGGTCATTCAGGACTTGGGCGAGCAATCGAAGAGAATCCAAAGTGTAACGCAGTTCATTCGCGATATCGCCAAGCAAACCAATTTGCTGTCATTGAACGCCTCCATTGAAGCGGCCAGAGCCGGGGAATCGGGTAAGGGCTTTGCTGTCGTGGCGGGTGAAGTGAAGAAGCTGGCGGAACAGACAGGTCAAGCATCCCAACAGATTGCTGTCTTTATGGATGCCATGGCGGATACAGTGAACCAGGCCGTAGACTCGATCCAGAAAGGCTCCAGCGAGGTTGAGGCTGGAACAGATCTGATTCATCGCACCGGGCAGACGTTTAGCAAAGTACATGAAGCAGTACAAACGGTCGCTGAGCATACGCAGGAGGTGTCGGCTGCGACCGAAGAATTGTCTGCCATTACCGGGCAACTGCTGGACTCGGAGCAAAAGCTGGTAGGCTTGTCCCGTGAGATTGCAGAGGAATCGGAGTCGGCTGCGGCTGTGTGCGAGGAGCAGCTCGCTTCTATGGAGGTCATCGCAGATTCTGCCGATTCGCTGCGTCATATGGCCGCCGAGCTAATGTCGGAAATACAGCATTTCCGCATTACAAACGATGCAGACGAGAACAAGACCTCGGCTTCGACTCATCCAAAGGATACGAATGGCGGGCGCGGCACGTCTACCAGACGTACGTCTATGGATAGAATTTCAATTTCGGATACACCGATTCATCCAGCTTCCTGAGCGGGAAGTGTTAAATAACAGAGTCTTCCGGGCATCCAGGCTGAAACCAAGAGGACTTGCGCAAACAACACGCAAGTCCTCTTTTTTGCTATCTGGCTTCGTATACTCATATACGCTGACTTTTTACATTCGCCGGGTATTGCTACTTTGTACTCAGCCTTTGACTGCTCCCGCGACAACACCTTTGACGATGTATTTTTGCAGGAAAATAAATACGACGATGGAAGGCAGCACAGCCATCACCATGGCTGTCATGGCATACTGCCAGTCTGACGTATACTGTCCGACGAAGGTATAGGCCGCCAGCGTAAGCGTTTTGGTGCTGGGTGAACCGTTAACCATGAGCAGGGGCAGCAGAAAATCGTTCCAAATCCACATCACGTCGATGATCACAATGGTGGCGGTGACCGATTTTAGCAAGGGGAAAATCACCGAAAAGAAAAGCCGGAAGCCAGAGGCTCCATCGATCTTGGCACTTTCGTCAATCTCGTTGGGAATCCCTTTGACAAACCCGTGATAGATAAACACGGCGAGCGGTGCGCCGAAGCCCCAATACAGCAGGCCAAGTCCCAAGGTACTGTCCGCCAGATGCAGGTCTTTCGCGAGTCGCAAGACAGTCAGCATAATGGACTGAAACGGGATCAACATTGGCATAATGCACAGCATGTAGATGGCGGAACTCCATTTGCTCTTCGTCCGTGCCAGCTTATAGGCGGCAATGGAGGATACTAGCACGATACCTGCCAGCCCGACTACGGTAATGATCGTATTATTCAGAAACAAGCGTGGATAGTTAATGAATTTCCATACATATACGTAGTTATCCAGCGAAAGCTGCTTGGGCAGCGCAATGACGTCAGTCATGACCTCAGCGAAGCTTTTGAACGAATTGTTAATGGCAAGAAACAGCGGATACAAAAATAACAGCGATAATACGATCATGCCCGCTTCCAGCAAAATACGTCCCATACGACTGCGTTGCATCAGGCCTCAACCTCCCTGCGTTTGAAAATAGACAATTGGATGATCGTAATGATCAGCACTGCGACGAATAGCAGCAACGCTTTGGCTGTTCCGTAGCCGTACAGATTGTTCTGGAACGTGTCCCGATAAATATCATAAGCAATGCTGTATGTTGTACCTCCCGGTCCACCGCCAGTCAGGGATAGAATGACGTCGAACACCTTGATCGAGTTGGTCAGAGCCATGAAAACCGAGATCGTGATGGAAGGGGCCAGCAGTGGCAGCGTAATACTGAAAAATCTCCGAATCGGCCCCGCTCCGTCCACAATAGCGGCTTCCTTCAGATCCTCCGGTACGGACTGCAAGCCTGCAATGTAAATGACCATATAAAAGCCAATAGATTGCCAGATAGATACCGCCAAAATGGAAATAAACGCGAGCCCTTCTTGCCCTAGCCAACTGAGCTGGAAGATGCCCCAGCCTGTACTGTGTCCCAGGGACTCAAAGCCTTGCATAAAGATAAACTTCCAGATAAATCCGACAATCACGAGACTGAGGATATAAGGGATAAAAAAGGCCGCCCGCAGCCACGCCGAGCTTTTCAGCTTCATGTCGAGGACGAGCGCCAGCAAGATAGCCAGCACGTTAACCAGTACAATGTACAAAATCGCGTATTTGACCGTAAACCAGGCCGCATGTGCAAAGTTGGCGTCTCCGAGCAGGATTTGTTTGAAATTATCCAGGCCTACAAATTTCGGATGCTTGGATATTCCATTCCACTTGGTCAGGGAATAGCGTATTGTCATCAAAAACGGAATATAAAATGCAATCGTAATGCACAGGATGACGGGCAGTGTGAACAAGCCAAACTCCAATTTACTGCCCTTATCGCCCCGGCTTCCCCTTTTTTTCAGCATAACGCACCTCTTTTTCTCAACATTTTCCGATCTTTCGTTCTAAGCCGTTTGAGATATAATGAAAGTATAGGATAGCCCCTGGGGCCGGACCAATGGATTTAAGAAAACAGTTGAGGGTAAAAATGTGTACGCTTTCAAAAGGGGCGATTTTATCGTGATACCAGAGCGAGCAGGTGTAGTTCTCAGATCCATGTGGAGACGAATAACGCAAAAATTGGTGAACAAGCTTATTTTGCTTTTTACCTCGGTGATCATTCTGGTGGTAGGCTCGCTGACGATTATCTCCTATCAGATGATTGAAAGGGAGTCGGTGAATCATAGCATTGCCAGCACAACGAATAATCTGCTGCTGGTTAATCAGAACCTGGAGGATTATCTGGTTGGGATGCAGCAGCTAGCCCTGCCGCAGCTTCGTTATAACGATATTATGAACGCGATTGCGAATGAAAATCGGGACTATGCTTCCCGAATGGTCATTGAAAATTACTTACGCAGCATGTTTTATTCCCGTAATGATCTGGAAGCGATCTATCTGTACGTGGCAGATCGTCATCAATATTATGTGGTGACCCGGGAGACGTACAATATTACGGTGCGCCAAGGGATGAACACGGATATTCCCAAGCTGCCCTGGTATAAGGAGGCGATGGCGAGCACGGCCAACGAATCGTTTCAATCCTTTGTGGGTTCCCGCTCGGATATGGGGTATGTGGCACCACAGGCCAGCTTTATGGCGTACCATCGGGTGCTGAGGTCGATTGCATCTCGTCACCCGCAGGCGGTGTTGTCCTTTTACTACAATACGAGCGCTGTGGATGATATCATGAAGAACATTCCACTCGGCAAAGGGGATCATCTCATGCTGCTAAGTCCTGAACGTATTCCCTTTTACGTGGACAGCCTTCCGTTATACGAGCGAATGAGGAACTCGGGGGTGCTGGAACAGATTGGACAGGGAGGGAGCGGACGAGTAACATGGTCGGACAGTAGCGGCAGTCAGGAGTATCTGGTCGTGTATGATGCCGGGAAAAAAGAAGGCTGGCGGCTCGTCAAGCCGATCCCATACCGTCAAATTTACGAAGCGGCTACGACGACACGAAATTGGAGCTACGTGATCGGGATTTTGTTTTTAGGGGTGTCTATTATTTTGGTAACGCTGACCTCGAATGCCATTACCAGTCCCTTACACAAGCTGTCCACCCAGATGAAGCGGTTTAGTACCGGGGACTTCGGGGCAACGGCCCTTGTGAAGGGCCATGACGAGATTGCGTATTTGTCACTGCATTTTAACGAAATGGTCCAAAGAACCGAAGAATTAATTAATGAGCGTTATCGAATGAAGCTGGTCGAGAAAAACGCCATACTCAAGGCGCTGGAGGCTGAAATTAACCCCCATTTTCTGTACAATGCGCTGCAAGCTATATCCACACAGGCATTAAAGCGTGAGATGTTCGATATGGCGGATATGGTCGATGCGTTGGCCCAAACCCTGCGGTATTCCATCAATGGCAAGGATATCGTGGTTGCCCGCGAAGAACTCCAGCATATTGAACGGTATATGGGATTGCAAAAGGCAAGGTTCGGGACGAGACTGCGAATAGAGCTGGAGTGGGAGGACACGCTGATGGAGCTGCGAATCCCCAGGTTGTCCGTGCAGACGTTGGTGGAAAATTCGATCAAGCATGCGCTGGAAAAGGTATCAAGCGATATTCTGATTGTCATTTCAGCCGAATCCAGCTCTACAGATGCCACGATTACAGTCCGGGACAACGGCCCGGGGATCTCGGAGGATAAGCTTAGACAGGTGCTGGATTCGTTCGAAGAGAAATGGGAGGAACGGGAGAGTGAGCATATCGGCTTAAAAAATCTGAATACACGATTGAAGCTGCTGTATGGAGATCAGGCGGGACTATCCATACATACGGATGAAACGGGAACAGAAATCCAAATGCGCATCCCCCAGGGAGGAAGTAGTCATGTATAACGTATTGATCATTGACGATGAGGAGCCGCTACGCGAAGCTATTCGTATTGTCGGAGACTGGAACAACCTCGGCATCGGGCAGGTGTTTGAGGCGACGAATGGCAGACTTGGACTGGAGCTGCTGGAACGGCACCCAATAGATGTGGTCATGGTGGATATGAAAATGCCGGAGCTGAACGGTATCGAATTTCTTCGTGTCATCGAGAAGGTGTATCCTAATCTGCTGACGATTGTCATTAGCGGCTATGACGATTTTGAATTTACACGGCAAGCGATTCAATCCCGGGTGGTGGATTATTTGCTCAAGCCGATCAATCGGCAAGAATTGAATCAGGCGCTGCGCAAGGCGGTAGATATATTGGAGAGTCGCAAGCAGAGCGAAAGCAAATTCATTAGTCAGAACATTACGCTGAACATGTCACTGCCTAAGCTAAAGGAGAAGCTGTATTTATCTATTCTGGACGGTAGCTTTAAAAGGCAGGCGAATGCGGCGTTACTCCCCATGATCGGTGCAGATCAACCGGGGAACCGCTTTGGGGTGATCGTGCTGCGGTTGCTGAACAGGGATGAGGTTCGCATGACACGTTTTCACGGGGAGACGGATCTGATGGATTTTGCCGTGACGAACGTGTTGGCTCAGACTTCGGATGAACGATTGAGCTGTTTTAGTTTTCCTCATCCGAGACGGGAGCGCGAGGTCGTTTCGATTTGCACATTGTCTCCGGGGCAGGAACAACATATGCCTCTTCTGCTGGCACAAGTGACACAGAAGGCGGTGACGAATCTGCATGGATTGTTTGGCATGGTGGTAGCTGCCGGTGTGGGTAAGCCTTGTACGGACATACTGGAACTGGCATCTGTTTATACGGATGTCAAGGCGCTTATTCACAGCACAGACGTATTGAAGCTGACAGGAACATCGGTCATGCATGTCGCGCCCCGGCAGGGAATGATGCCAGAAGAAGTGTCGTGGACGGATCGGCTGCTGTTGATCCAGAAGGATGCCCAGACAGGCCAGGCAAATCGAGCAAAGGTGCTGCTAAACGACCTGCTGAAGCAGTTGGCATCCGGCCCTGCTTTTCGTTTGCAGGATGCAGATCGGATGATGGGCGAGCTTCATTTTTTACTGAGAGAAGCGGCTATGGAGCCGGGTGCTTTCCTATCTGTATCTGCATCTGTGTCTGAGCCGGAGGGGGCTTCGGGGGAACAGAGAAAAAGCGTGGCTGAGGGCGATATTGCTGCGGATTTTACGGACTTTGCCCAGTATGGACAGCGGCTGCATCGGATGCTGGAGCTTTACATTGCCGGGGTTCAGCATGCTCAAGGGGGGAGTCAGCCCTTTGATATTACGGAGATCAAACGGCATATTGACCGATATTACTTTGAAGATATCAAAATTTCATTTTTTGCCGAAACGTATTTTTTAAGTCGGGAGTACTTGATGAAGCTGTTCAAGCAGCAGTTTGGTTACGGGATTCACGAATATGTGCAGAAGGTCCGAATGGACAAGGCGAAGGAGCTGCTAGGCGATTCCAACCTGAAAATTCAGGAGATTTCCGATATGCTTGGCTACAAGGACAAGAATTATTTCAGTAAGGCTTTTCGTAATTATTATCAGGTGTCGCCGTCGGAGTATCGTGTGAGCTTGCAATAAACCACTTTTTTACCCTTAATGCTTCACTAATCTGCCTTTTTAAATCGGACTATATTTTTTAGAATGAGCGCATGGACGTTGATCACGAATAAATGGGGGAGTATCCATGTTAAAGAAGATGATGGCGTTATCCGGCAGTTTGCTTTTGACGGTCGGTTTGTTGAGCGGATGCGGAAGCAGCGGCGACTCAGATGCGGCGAAAGGGAATGCTGGCGGCAAAGAAGAATTGAAAACGGTTACAATAAATATGTTCACAGCCTCACCGGAGTATACCGATGCTTTTAACGCGTATATCGAAGAGTATAAGAAGGTCAAGCCAAATGTGAAGATCAATCTGGAAATTATGCAGGCGGACTATAACACCATTCTCAAATCCAAAATTGCCTCAGGCAGCACGCCGGATGTATTCCAGACCACGGCCGGAGGCGACATCGACACGTATGCTGATTATAGCGCCGATCTGACGAATGAGCCGCTGGCAGCAGCTATGACAGATGCTGTTCGAGCGAATATGAGCTCCAGTGACGGTAAAGTGTTGGGCTTCCCGGTGAAGGGCAACCTGTTTGCGCTGATTTACAACAAGGATTTACTCACCAAGGCCGGTGTAACCTCCCCGCCGAAGACGATTGCAGAGATGCAGGACGCAGTCACCAAGCTTGAGGCGAAGGGCATCACTCCATTTGCGAATGCATATAAAGAGTGGTGGGTATGGAAGCACATCTTCCAGCATTATGTGGATGCTGCCGCACAGGATGCAGGTGTGGAGCCGAAGCAGCTCGTTAATGATTTTATTGCAGGCAAAGCGAAAATCAAGGACTATCCGGTGCTGTATAACAACTTTTTTAGCTTTATTGATCTGACGGTGAAGCATGGCACGGATAAGCCGCTGGAGCGCGACAGCAATGCGGAAGTGAGCGATTTTGCATCGGGTAAAGCTGCGTTTATGACGGGTAAAGGCGCGTGGGATGAGGAAGCGATCAAGAAGATTAATCCCGATCTCAAGATTGGCATCATGGGATATCCGGTGAGTGACAAGGCGGATCAATCGGTCATCATTACTGGTGCGGATCAAGCGCTGCGTATCAACAAGGATTCCGAAGTATCCAAGGAAACGATTGAATTTTTTAACTGGCTATACACTTCGGAATACGGTAAGAACTGGTTCTCCCAGGTAGCGAAGGTGATTCCTCCAATTAAGGATGCACCGCTTCCTGATCTGGAAATGCCTAAGGAAATGGAAAGCATTTTGAAAACGTCCAAGTCCGGTGATCTGTCTGTTAACTACTCGCTGGATACGTTCCACCAAAAATTTGGCGAGCTGATGCAGGCTTATATCAGCGGCAACATGAACAAGGATCAGGCAGTTGCTGAGATTGAAAAAGCGTGGGTGCAACTAGGCTCGGCACAATAAAGCTGGTTTCGCAAAGGCGTCCGTAAGGGCGTCTTTTTGTGTTATAGCTAGGAAGCTGGGAGGGTGTGGACAAAAAAATATTTAATAATATTTAAATATTTACTTGCAAAAAGTTATTGAGTTGTGGATAATAGATTGTGTGCAATATATCTACGACATACGACAACCATAATGACTGCACGGTGCAAACACGAGGGATACTCCGGTTGGGGAATCTCTTTATTCCGTTTGGACTGTGCCGATTATGCTTAATAGACCGTGTAATTTGGAACGTATTTTCGTTTATGCGGCAAGGATAAAAAGGAGATGAACGTTTTGGCGAATTCGTTGTTTACACCGTATACACTGAAAGATTTGGAATTAAAAAATCGGGTAGTCATGGCACCGATGTGCCAATACTCGGTGACAGCCAAGGACGGCATTCCGAATGATTGGCATCATGTTCATTACCTGAGCCGTGCTATTGGTGGCACAGGCCTGATTATTATAGAAATGACGGACGTAGAGCCGGATGGACGGATTACAGATTATGATCTGGGCCTTTGGTCAGATGAGCATATCCCGGCTTATAAGAAGCTGGTTGACGGCATTCATGCGCACGGGTCCAAGGTAGGCATCCAGATTGCTCATGCAGGCCGTAAAGCTGAGGATGCAGCAGAGCCAGTGGCTCCTTCGGCAATTGCATACCCGGATGCAAATTATAAACAGCCGCGCGCACTTACCACGGAGGAAGTACGTGGCATGGTGCAGAAATTTGCAGATGCGGCTCGGCGTGCGGTTCAAGCGGGCGTGGACACGATTGAGCTTCACGGTGCACATGGTTATTTGATTCACCAATTCCATTCGCCGCTCACGAACAAACGGGACGACGTATACGGTCAGGAGCTATCCCGTTTTGGCGTTGAAGTCATTCAGGCTGTACGCAAGGAAATGCCTGAAGGCATGCCGTTATTTTTCCGCATCAGCGCGGTCGAATACGTAGATGGCGGATACGATGTGGATCATACGATTGAGCTGAGCCGGGCGTATCAGGCTGCGGGCGTAGACGTGATCCATGTGAGCACGGGCGGAGAAGGCCCTGCGGGAGCCAGAAAGCCGGGCAACTATCCGGGCTATCAAGTGCCATTTGCACGCCAAATTCGCGAGGCGCTGAACATCCCGGTAGTCGCCGTCGGCGCACTGGATGATCCAGCCTTGGCGCAGTCCGTTATCGGCAATGAGGATGCCGATCTGGTCGCCGTGGGGCGCGGGTTGCTGCGCGATCCATATTGGGCGACTCATGCAGCGGTGACATTGCGCGGCGAGAAGCCTTCCATTCCTGAACAATATCAACGTGGCTACTGAGGCCTAAGTAATCCCACGTTGTTTATATATAAACAGGGCACCTGCAACGAAGTGTACGCTTCGTCGCAGGTGCCTGTTTTGTTGTTTAGGACTGCCTTTCCTGTACTTCTGCTCACAGGTGAGGAAACTCAGTAGTCTATACAAAGCAGTTTCCTTATTTGTAGGATGGCTCCTGTACTTCATTTTGTAGAAAATCTTTTTGTTTCATGTAAGAGTTAGAATAAATACTGCTATACGACATTAGATCAGCATGGCTGCCCTGTTCTATAATTTGACCATTTTGAACAACTAATATATGATCCGCATGAATGACTGTTTGGAATTTATGAGCAATAATGATGATGGTTCGCTTACCTTTAAGCTCATTTAAAAGATGCAGGATTAGTGATTCAGTTTCAGCGTCAAGAGCAGAGGTCAGCTCATCAAAAATGAGCACGGGTGCATTATGAAGCAATGCCCTTGCTATAGCCAGACGTTGTTTCTGACCTACAGATAGGTCATATTTTTCGGAAGCGATGTAAGTATCATATTTTTCGGGAAGTGATGAGATATAGTCATGTAGCCCCACCTTTTTTGAAATATCAACAACTTCATATAAAGTAGCATTCTTGTTACCGAAAGCAATGTTTTCGAATATGGTTCCAGTTGTTAATAATTCTTCTTGTGTGACTACCGCTATATTTTTATAGAAGGAACTTTTATTCAAATCGTGTAATCTGTAATCCCCATAGAGGATCTCACCCTGAGTCGGAATGACTTCCCCAGTTAGAAGTTTCACAATAGTCGTTTTACCAGATCCACTTTCCCCTACGATACCTAACATTTGATTTTTTTGATTTTAAAAGAGATGTCATTAAGAACAGGAGCTAGATTATTGTAAGAAAATGATACGTTTTTTACATGTATTTCATCTTCCACGAATCCCCTAATAATTTTACCGTTCCAAACATCATTTAAATTGAAAAAGGTAAGAATCCTTTCGGCTGAAGCTACCGCTGATTGCACACCTACGTTTAATTGTGATAAGCGTGATACCGGTTGTAGCAGCTTGACTATATATGTACTGAAAGCGACCAGCGTGCCTAAGGTGATCTCTCCTTTAATTAGTAAAAAACCTCCAATAACTAGTAAAAGTAAAGGGAAAAATCCACTTAAAAAGTTACTGATTATACCTAGTAGCAGTTCTCGCGCAAAAAGTTTTTTCAAAAACCGGACCAAAAGTATTTGTTCTCTGCAAAATAGGGCACTAATATATTTTTGACGGTTGAATCTGATTGAAGTCCATTTTTGTTTTAAACCTGATTGAAGGGTTTCTGTCATATTTTCATATTGTTTTTTGTAGGCAACATTTAATTGGTACACTTTCTTTTTGGAATTGTAGTATAAGAAAAAGTAAATAGGGATAAAGATCAGGGAGACTGTTGCTAATTTCCAATTCATAAAATAGAGAACAACAACGGTTGCGATGATTGTTAAACAATCCGTAAACATAGCTATAAACGCTTGATTTAGTAATCCAGTAAGAGCCTCGACATCATTATAGAGTAAGGCAATAACTTTTCCGTTAGGCTGATGACTTCTTAGATTAAGATTTTGATGATAAATATCATTCCTCAATCGAAACTGTAATAAATTACGGATTCTAAAAATAATCGTATCTCTCAGTGCTCCTGTCAATCCTCCACCAATTAGTAGTAATAAAAAAAGGCTACCTAAATAGCTGATTTCTTTAGTCGAGAGTGTTTCTGTGTTATAGGAATCTATTAGCCTTTGCATTAAAATAGGTTGGTAGATCATGAACAATATATTTATGATAATGATACAAAGCACAGTAATTTGCAGTGTCAGTAAAGGCTTAATGTATTTTCTTATTAGCTGGAACATAAAATAGGCCCTCCATATTTGGGGATAAAGCCAAATCGAATCAAAGTAGCTAGATCGGCATTGTTAATAAGTGCATATGAAGTGATAGAGGCACAATGCCGAGTGGTTATTACTAGCCCAGAAGGATGCTTTTTTGTTCTTGGGTAAGTTGGAGGTATAAATTTATAGTAGCGTTAATGAAGTTCTTAGTTACTTTGCAAAGTTTACCGACAGGTTGATTGACATTTCCGTTCTCTGCGAAGTTCTCTTGATGGCATCCACCACCACAAAGATTTTTGGCCCAACACTTTGAACAGGTGGTTCTATTTCTTACTTTTGAATTCTCAATGAAATCATACTGTTTGCTCAATGGATCTTCATCAAATAGATTGCCAATAGAGCATTCATCCTCGCCTACAAAACGATGGCAAGGGAACAGATTTCCCCTAACATCAACAGCGGCAGCATTTGTACCTGCACCACAAAAGTGAATTCTAGGACCTCCGGAATGTATTTTATTAAGCATTCCAAGGACATTGGACATTTTTTTGGCTGTAGTATAGTCTTCGTGTTCCAGTAAATCATGGAATTGATCCACAAGTTTAATCATTTCTTTGGATAAAGTATTGTAATGCTTGTCTGATAAGGAATAGAGCGCTGGTGATAGGTATATGTTTCTAAAGCCCAATTGTACTAAATGATTAAAAGATTTATAAAGGTGAAGTTCTGCGGGAGTTACTGTACCCCGCGCGCCTATTGTATGATCCTTTCTCATTTGTTCTGTACGCTTCAATAATAAATCATAAGACCCTTGTCCACCTTTGAAAAAACGATTGAAATTATGTGTTTTCTTATCACCATCTATGCTGGTTTGTACATTAAAATGATGATTGTAAAAAAAGTCTTTGATTTTAGGAGTGATGAGAGTACCATTCGTAGTTATTGAAAAAGAGAATTTCTTATTATGAATTTTGGATTGCTCATGAACATACTGCACCGTTTCTTGTATGAGAGGGAAATTTAATAGGGGTTCTCCACCGAAAAAAGTGATGTTTAACCTCTCTAACTCTCCCGATTGTTTAATCAGGAAATCCACAGCAGTTTTAGCGATTTCAGAGGTCATTTTTCCTTTCTGGTTATATTCCCCTTCTTCTCCATAACAGTAAGTACATCTAAGGTTGCATTCTTGTACCATAAATAAGGTCAGAGAGGATAATTTGAAGACCTTTTGCGAGTTATCAAGCACACCAATTTTTTCGACTTCTGCTATGTTGGTGTCAGTGGTAATAATATAAGCTTCCTTCATGTTTTGTATAGCTTCCCTAACTTGTGGTAGCTCATAGTGTTTGGACAATTCCTGAACAACAGTTTCCTCAATTTTTCCCTTACTATGTAAAATATCAATAATTAATGAATCGATCTCAAATATTGCATTCGTTACGACATTATAAAAGTAGGTTTTTGAGTTGACTTCAAACAATTTATAAGGGTGAAAGTGAATGATTTCATCTTTTTTATCTTGAATCAGATTAGCCATTTCAAATACCTCGCTTTTATTATTAGGATGATTTAAGAAGAAGGAACGGGATTAATTAAAATTAATCCCGTTATTTAGATATGGATAAATACTAGGTATCACTGGAAATACAGAAATCCAGTGCATCACATGAACGGCAGTAATCTTTGAGATCGCAATAATAGCAATCATCATTTTTTGGACATCCGTACGTAAGAATGGGTTCTTTAACACCAGAGATAACGTTGATTTGTTTTAGCATGTTCTTCACCTCCTTTTATTAAGCTATGCGGTGTATGGATATGTAAGGTATATAGAAATCATACAACTAAAAAGGCAAAATATGTGTTACAAAATTTTGTATAATATTATTATTTTTTGTATTATTTTGTTTAAATTTGAGTGATTTATATCACATCTTTAAAAGCCTTCAAGATGTAAAATACCATTTGTTATTTATGGTCAAAAAAATACAAGAATACTAAAAATGTAATGATTTATTGATTCGTCTCCCCAATAAATGTATGATAAATGGTGATTATTGCAATAGGAGGTTTGAAAGTGGAATATATTATTGAAACGAAAAAGCTCCGCAAACAGTTTGGGATGTCAAAAGCCGTAGACGACATATCCTTACATGTGGAGCGTGGCAGTATCTACGGTTTCCTCGGTGAAAATGGAGCTGGCAAGACAACCACTATCCGCATGCTAATGAGGCTAATTGAGCCTACAAGTGGGGAGGTTTTTTTATTTGGCGAGCGGCTGGAGAAAAACTATCCTTCTATTTTCTCGAAAATAGGTACAATTATCGAAATGCCTGGTTTATACGAAAATTTGAGTGCACGCGATAATTTAAGAATTTGCTGTATGTACATGGGGGTGCAGGATGATGGGAGAATTGAACGAACATTAACTACTGTGGGATTAGAGCATACCGGCAAGAAGAAGTTTAAGGATTTTTCCCTAGGAATGAAGCAAAGATTAGGGATTGCGAGGGCGCTTGTTCATGACCCTGAGTTGCTCATATTGGATGAGCCGACGAACGGACTGGACCCATCTGGAATTAAGGAAATTCGTCAGCTATTAAAGCGGTTGTGTGAGGAGAATGGGAAAACCATTCTTATTTCCAGCCACATCTTGAGTGAAATTCAGCAGTTAGCTACACACATCGGGATTATACATAATGGAAAGCTGTTAACAGAAGACCGTTTGAGTCGGTTGGAGGAAGAATTTGAACAATACACAGATATAAAAGTAAACGATGCAAAAACAGTACAAACGTTTCTGCAAGAGCACATGGGACAGCAGCTTCAATCTAATGTGATATCCCCACAACAACTAAGAATTCATAGTCCGATTGAGAATACAGCCACGTTAAATAAACAGTTAATAGATCATCATTTTCCAGTCTATGAGATACACACCTCCAAGCAGACGCTAGAGGAGTACTTTTTGTCTCTCATTTCAGGAGAGGGTGGGCGACGTGATTAGAGCAGAGCTCATTAAGCTTAAAGGCTCTAAATCTTTTTTCTTGAGCTATATTATATTGCTGGCTGTTGTACTGTTGGTGTTCAGTTTGGGCGCTATTTTTGACAGATATTCAATTGATAAAAAAGGTTGGGACTTCTATTTTGAGGATATTGTCCTCATGGTTAATATTGCAGCTGGGTTTATCAGTTACTACGTATTAGCTGGTCATATATTTGCAAGGGAATACCAGGAAAACACGCATCTGTTTATGTTTACCACGCCTATAGTCAGAGTTAGGTTCTATATTAGTAAATTAATAGTTATTTACGTATATATTATTTTTTCTTTATTTTCCATCCTGCTTTTGTCTGCATTATTAGGGATGTTGATTACTGATCGTCCCTTAACAACGGCTATTTGGGTACACCAGATTCAAGTGTTTGCTAAGATGTGTGTGATGCATGCGATGTTAATTCCGATTGCCTCTTTTTTCGCTATACGTTGGAAAAGCCTTATGGGGGTCGTGCTCGTAGTTTGTGTTGCTGTATTTTTAAATTTCATTTACAAAAGCGAATGGTATCCGTGGATTGTTCCGTATCTTTTATCTCCCAATGAAGGAAGTATGGTCAAACATGTCGATATCTCAATAGCCTGGTTCAGCTTATCCCTTACCTTTATTGTGGGATTATTTTTATCCATATGGTCATATCAAAGAAGAGGCTAAAATTTAGATTTTTTGAAAGGAGGGCTACTATGTTTGACCTGTTTAAAGCAGAGTGCTTGAAGCTGAAAGGAACCAAAATTCTTTGGTTGAGTGTAATAATTTTATTATTAACTATTGTTTTAGAGTTTTATAGTTACTCGGGGAGTCCCAAGTACTCTATAGACCGTGATGGTTGGAACGACTACTTTATGAGTGTTGCGATTCTTATTAATTTTCTGACCGGGTATATGAGCTATTACATTTTGACCTGCTATATCTATGCGAGAGAGCATCAGGAGAACACCCATATTGCACTGTTTACAAACCCTGTTCGCCGAACTCGGATTTACTTCAGCAAGCTACTCGTTATTTACATATACATCGCTGTCAGTCTGCTGTTGGCATTTATGCTATCTGCGATACTAGGCACTATTATTACGACCAGACCGCTAACTTTTGAAATCGTTATGTATCAGCTTGGGATATTCGCTAAAATGATTGTCATGCATGCAATGCTTATCCCGATCATCACGTTCTTTGCTATTCGTTGGAAAAAATTTGTACCCGCCATTATGGGAATGTGTACGGTCATGTGTTTAAATTTTGTTTTGGTTAATGCACCGGGGAATACCTTTTATCCATGGACGGTGCCGTTATTGTTTTCTCCCCATGGACAAATGGGCAGAACATTCACGTATGTTCCTGGAGGGATCATCAGTATTTGCTTCATTTTTGTGCTGGGTCTTTTTTTAGCGTTGCGAAGTTATGTTCGTATAGAAAAATAGTAGAATGTGTGCTCTGACATTAATGATGATGTTCGGCACGCTATTAGTAGCGTTGATTGGATTAATCGTTACAATTGTTATTGCGTTGACCAAAACAAAAAGAAATAGACCGCCCTGCTTAAGGGGAAAACGGTCTATTTCTGTAGATCACCTTTGAACAGCCGACCGCTCTTCAAAGCGGCTGTTGCCAAGAGTAGGGATGTTACCAGCATCCTTGCTCTTTTTTAGTATATCCTTCTATCATTTATTTTAGCACAATTGAATAATCGATGTAACTCATTTGGTGAAAACTTTAACTTCCTTTGGACCGAGAGTCACGGTGATCGAACCGTTGTTGATCTGAATGGAGTCGTTGCTTAACTGGTTGGTCAGACGGGTGCCGTTGGACAGGTTGTCAAAGTTGCCAATCGTACGGGTTTGGCTGTTCCACGAGTTGTTGATAAGTACAATGGCCTCGTCACCGTTTTTAGAGCGCTGGAAGCTGTAAAAGGAGTCGTCCGCCCATTTTTCCTTTTGGCTGCCGTTTTGCAGAGCGGGGTGGCTGTTGCGCACACGGTTCAGCTTGGCAATGTACTGGTACAGCTCATGGTTGGCGTTGAACACGACATTTTCCCGGTTGGCGGGATCATCTCCGCCACTAAAGCCTTGCTCGGTGCCTTGATAGATGATTGGAATCCCGCGCGACGTCAAAGTAAAGCCTAAGGCTGCTTTGAGCTGTGGCCATTTTTCAGAGCTGGCACCAGGCTTGCCGGAGGCCTCGTTAAGGAAACGTTTCACATCATGATTGTCGATAAATACGCCGTTGGTTTGGGCATCGCGATAGTGACGGTCATCCGTATAGCGTTCCTTGATTTTGGTCATGGATTGATCGCGTCCAAACACATCCTTGATCGTATAATACATTGGAAAATCCAGTGCAGCATCAAGATATCGGGTGTAATCGCCCACATAAGCGGGATCGCTGCTGTAAATTTCACCGATGGTGAAAGTGTTGGCTGCTTGGTCAAAATCCTTTAAAAAGCCTTTCGGTACATGTTTGGCGGTGTCTACTCTCAGTCCGTCGATGCCCGTCTCGTTCAACAGCCACTTGATCCAGTTTTTAAGTTCGCTTGCGGTTGCAGGGTTGTCCTGATTCAGATCATCCAATCCGGCCACGTCACCGTTTTCGATTTTTGATTGGTTATTGGAGCTGTAGTCTGCCCCTGTGATGTCGCCATTGTGATGATACCAGTCTGCTTTATCAAAAGGAGCCTTGGCGAAGCCGTTTCCTGGTTGAAAATCGCCCGTGTGATTGGGGACTACGTCCAGCATAACAGCCATATTTTTGTCGTGTGCTTTACGGACCAACTCCTTGAACTTGTCCATCGTGCCAAGATGTCCATCTACCGCATAAAAATCATACGTATGATAGCCGTGGTAAGCGAATTCGCTCTTTTGCATCGTTACCGGAGTAATCCAGATGGCGGTAAAGCCCATATTTTGAATGTAGTCGAGCTGGTTGATAATGCCTTGAAAATCGCCGCCATGCCACTTGCGCTGGTCGCTGTTGTTGGAGTTGAAGCCACCGTAATTATCGTTGGATGTATCCCCGTTGCTGAATCGGTCTGTCATGATAAAGTAAATGCTCTGTTTGCTCCAGTCTGTGCTAAGGGGAGTTGGATTGGAGGGATTACCCGGATCAGTGGGAGTAGAGCCGCCCGAAGGCGACCCCGTTTGGATAGTTCCCGCGGCTCCGTTAGAGCCGGGCGTGTAGGTAGAAGTTCCTGTACTGAAGAAGTAATTTTTGGTGTTGTTGCTGTCCCAGCTGTTATTGCCGTCGTTAAAAGCGGCTTCCAATTGGGAGGCAGAGCCGATATCGACGGTAATTTTAGCATAGCCGCTAATCTCGGCATCCTGCATTTTCACACCAGGTACGGAAGTCCAATTTCCGCCAGCCGGGCGGTAGTGAATGTAAGGTAAGTTGAAGCCTTTTTTGTAGTATACGGTTACTTTATTGGTTGTACCGCCGCCATCTCCGGGGTTAGTACCCGATGGAGCACCTGAGGTGATGGTTCCCGTATTGCCGCTGTTGCCTGGCGTGTAGGTAGAAATGCCTATACTGAATAAGTAGTTTTTGGTATTATTGCTGTCCCAGTTGTTGTTGCCATCATTAAAGGCAGCCTCTAGTTGGGAGGCAGAACCGATATCGACGGTGATTTTGGCATAGCCGCTAATCTCGGCATCCTGCATTTTCACGCCAGGTGCAGCAGTCCAGTTTCCGCCAGCCGGGCGGTAGTGAATGTAAGGCGAGTTGAAGCCCTTTTTGTAGTATACGGTTACTTTGTTGCCTGTACCGCCTCCGTTATCGCCGGGCTTGGCCTTGCTTACGATAACCTTTTTGAATCCATCCATATCTCCGGTGGGTGAGCCATCACTGTTAACGAGATTATTAAGGCGCAATAGTGTAAAGCCGTGGTAGCCGAACTTCGTGATTTTTTCTTCGATTTTCTGGAAGCCACTGCCTCCCGTTGGGAGTGCGTTTTCACCATTCAGGCGAACACCCTTGCTATTCGCAATGGAGGAGACGGTATCTACCAGTGTGGATGGCAAGGAATAATTCGGTGCTGTGCCACTGTCGTTCATCTCCAGCGCAGTAAAGGTTAGATCCAGATCAGCATCCTTGAACTTCTGAATAAGACGGTTGTAATCATAATATCCACCTGCATGCTCTGTGCTGTGAGGCATTGCAGGATTGTTCATCTGCCAGTGCAGGCCGGAAATCTTCGCTCCGATGCGGACACCGAACACAGAATCGAAGTTTTTGTGGGCAGCAGCTCCGATGACACCCAGATGGTTTTCAAGCACGCTTTGGTACCACGACAGGAAATCCTTCCCGTACGTGGAATTATACCCATCGTTCGTGTAAAATCCGTCCCCGTCGGTCGGAGGATTAATTTGGCTAAGGCTGCTTAGCTTGGTACCCCAAGCCGCATTAATCTTGTCCAATGATCCATACTTTTCATTCATGGCAGTGCGGAACGCATTTTTGGCTGTTTCGGTGTAGGCTTGGAATTTGCCCCGTGCAGGATAGCTCCATCCCGCTGCCGGATAGTATGAAGGATATCGCAATTCTCCAGACGGCCCACCGCTTAAATAGATTTTGGGAATGATGCTTTTGTAGCCAGCAAAGGTTTCAGCAAATGACGCATACAGCTCGTCATATTGTTTGCCAGTTCCGCTCCATAATGGGGAAAGGGCTTCGTTATTCACATAGCCGCCTTCATCCTTGAATTGCATTTCATCTGCACTGCCCTTGCTCGACAGCCAGCTTGGCAGCGGGATGTTACAGTCATCACCCACATTTCCGCCGCACTTATGCGTAGAGATAATAGGAACCCATTTCAGACCTACCTCTTTCACAGCGTCTGCATAGGTCTTGTAATAGCTCCAATCGAACTGGTTATCTCCTGCGCTTTCCACATAGCCCCACCAGACATCGGTGGTGATGGCATACACGCCGTTGCTTTTCAGCGTTTGCAGTTGCTTTTTGAATGCGCCCCAGTCACTGATTTTCGCCAGCGGCCCCATGACGGAAGCTTGAAAATCGTCAGCGACTGCAGCGCTTGCCGTATTGGAGGGGGAGCCAATGAAGGCGGTCAAAGACAGCACAAGGCTTAATAGAATCAGGCACCCTTTTTTCCATATACTTCGATACAAGGTCAAAGCGATCATCCTCCCCAAAGCATAGTCTATTTCGACAACATTCTGTAAACGTTTACAAAATAATTATAAAGCAATCGGTTGCCCAAAAAGAAGAATTTATTGCACTCTCGAAGGGGAGAAATATGACATTTTGAGTTAGCGACCGTGTCCTTAAAATGAGTTCAGGCAAAAAAATAAGGCATAGGTCTGAGTAAGACGAATGCCTTTTAGTAATGTGCGGATAGCCAATGCCAGCGTAGGGGAAAGAGAACCTAGACGTATAGAAGCTTTGTTCCAGCCTGTATGAAAGTATTGCCGAGGCACTTGCTTAATAGTTGCTTGCTTAATAAATAGGGCGATTCTTCTGGTCGGCCTCAAAGACATCTAGTTCAGTCTGCGTGAGCAGCTAAATGAAAGGATCTATGAATAGGTGCTGGAGCATCAGGCTGAACATGCCAAAGAATGGAGGGATCGGATCAATACGTATTTCTACCGTAAAAGCGGCATTACGAGTGAAGTTTCCACGTTTTACACGAACCTGTCCAAAGGATTGTGCTCACTAACGAGAAGTATATATCATGTGAAATTGAATATAATTTACAGCTATTCTTACAGAAATAGCTTACTTGGAAGGTGTCTATATGATCTTCCATTAGGATGCTGTTATCACACAAGTGAATTTTTTTTTGAATCAGATTCATTTTTAGAGTTTCTTAATAGGCTAATCCTTTTAATTGTAGTATTAAGCTGATTCATTGAGTTGTCTAACTTATCTAATTTTTCTCCTAGAGTCTTCAAAATGTACCAAAGAAGAATAAAACATAGGGAAACGGGGAATCCAACATTTGTAATTAATGAAATCATTGCCTCTACACTCATAGATATCTTCCCTTCAGAAGAGATTTTGAAATTATAGAAGCGTCTCCCTAAGCTTGTTTGGATTGAATCCGCAGATAACTGTTTCTTTGCCAGATCTCTTTATGATTGTGTAGGGTACGCCTTTAATTTCACGAAGTAACTTGAGATCATTTATATTGGTAATATCAATATCAGTAAAATTGATCTTGTTTTCCCCCATCCACTCCTTAATTTTTTGGCAAAATATACAATTTGACTTTGTGTAGATAAGTACCTCATTTAGCATTTACCTTTCTCTCCCATCAAATTAAATTAGCAAGGGGGTACCCGGACTTGAACCGGGGATGAAGGTTTTGCAGACCTTTGCCTTAGCCTCTTGGCTATACCCCCAAACTTAATTGGTGTTTGAAAAGTAAAGTGATAGTAGTTTTAAAAAGTACAACCCAAAAATAGTTTCTATTTTTTTAGGTTGTTCTATCAGTCCACTGCCTCACTTTATTAAATATAAAATATTTTGGAGGCGATCCTGTTGGAAGAATTGCACGCTTGGAGATCAAGACATCATAATTTTAAAATTGAATTATTGAAATTAAGTAAGAAAATAGAAGAAACTGAAAATACTAGTGATATTTTATTTTACCAGGAGATATGTGAGAAATATGCTTATCATCTTAAAAAAATTGAATCCGCTTGCTACGATAAAGTAGGTGTCACAATTTGTGGTTGTAACTTTAATCCTGAACATTGTACGGATTAGTGCTCCTTTCCTTTGTCAAGTAAACAAACATGTGAATTAAAATTATATGAGTTAAACTCTTAAAGTATAGATTAAACAGATGGGGCCAATAGTGTTATAGAAGCGAGACGGCAGCTTTTAAAGCATTACCACCGAGCCTTCTGCCCTGATTATAGGATTTAATTAAGCGGTATTAGGAAGGGGAAAAGGGGCACGATCTAACTGAGTAGTAGTACTTGTAAGTTCAGCTTAAATAATATAGCGAAACTCCGCTTCCTCTTCGGAAGCGGCTTTTTTCATTTCTCAAAGAGCTAATGTCCATAAACGTTTTATTCAAAATCTGAACCAAATGTTTTGTTTTTCAAGTTAATCCCAAGTGATAAATGTTCAAAGAAACACGGTCAGTTTTCGATAGCCCTTTACTCACGACTTTGTAAGCAAATAACTCCATGGTCCATTGAAAACTTGCCCGTAAGTGACTGGGGTAGCCTTACAGGTGCTTTTAATATGGAATTTCCAAAATACAATGCTTTTAAATTTCTATTTTATCTGTATTCTTATCATGGATTTTTATATAGACCAATTCAATCCTAAATTGTAATATCACCAGCTATGTAGAGAAAATCAAACCTTTTACACCATTTTATTAAATAGAGGGTGCCAAAAGATTTTTTATGAGACCACTTCCAGTCTGTCTTCCTCAACTACAACATTAATTTCGAAAATCAATCGTTGGTGTTTTGTAACGATTTTTTTATTTTATTAGGGTGTTTTCAACTCAAGCCTCTTGCTGATAAATATAAACAATCAAGGTAATAATCGGCATTAAGATAAAGTATATAGAAAAATATTCTCCCGCTCTTCATTGAGCATCCCCCATAGTGAAATGGTTTATACAGAGTCGTAATACTCCGGTAATTCGCTTCGCGATGTAAATGTTTTCGTAGCAATAATTCTTTAATTCAGGCAAGTTTGTAAGATTACTATTTTTAGCGGTTAGTTATATAAGGTTTTAAATAAAGAATTCCAATATTATACAGTTTTTACGTTGATTATTATGGAACGATTAGAATTCAAACTCTCTCAAAATTTCTCGATATTAAAGCCTTTGACAAGTTTTTTTACAATTTTTTTTAAAAAACACCCTTTTAAACATTTATGGTTGTGATTTCGCCAAGTTGTATCACTTTGATTAAACATACTGTTTTTTTAGGAGGGAAATTATGAACTCTTATATACTAAATTTTACTGAACTTGTTAGCATTCTTTCAAAAAAAAAATTATAAATGAGTTTTTGAATAACCCAGAGCACTATGCTTTATTCAAGGAAAGTATTATGTTTCCATCTGATGCTAATAATAAGGAACTAGATGAAAAATTCAAACAATTCTTTTTAGAACTTCGATTTACAACCTATATATCATCCTTGATCCATTATGCTTCGATAGATTTTGACAAGAAACAAAGAAGAATCCGAAAAAAAAACGTGTTATTACCTGAAGAGGATTCACACAATCTTTTTAAGGATGTATGTACACAATATGAATTTTTGAAGGATAAGCGAACAGCTAAGATAGAAGATGTGGTAACGAGTTCAAAGCTACATAAAGCGATAAATTTATTAACGGAAAAGGAAAAAAGTATTTTGAGCGCTTCATATGTTATGAATTGTTCGGATACTGAAATTGCTAAAAATAATAACGTATCACAGCAGGCCGTTTCAAAAACAAGAACTAGGGCATTAAAAAAACTTAGAGATTTTTTGGCGTAAAATGGATTAATATATAGTACTGCAATCAAAAAATTTCCTAAATATATTCGCGAAATAGGGGAAGCTCGCTCAAAGTAGAATACTGCAATCATATAAAAGAACAGTGTCAGTCCAATCTGTTATGATCAATGACATCAATCCTCTCGGAAAAATAGAGCAAGCAATTCGTTATATGAAAGGGAGATAAGCAGTGAACTCTTTTATCGATCTAATTAAGAAAGCACAACAAAGAGACGCACGAGCAATAGCAACTATTATTGATAAATTCAATCCCAAAATTCAAAAATCTCTTATACAAACAAAACCTCAAGATCGTAATGACTTAAGACAAGAAGTAAGCTTAAAATTAATCGAGGCAATCTATAGATATGATTTGAAATCAGTGCCTGGTTTTTGGGAATTTGTAAATAAAAAAAATGAAGAGACAGGTAATTAAGTCTGGTGCTGTAAGCCGGGACTGTCTTATGAGAGTGGGATATCAAAACATATTGCAATTTAAGCGACCAGTCGCCTGAAATCTATCGGCGACTGGTTATTTAGTTTTGTTTGAATGCGAATTAAGTTAGTAAATAGCATGATGTATATATCAATTCATTCGCATTATGATTTTATAATAAACCAAATCTGTTGGATAACTGATAGATAAAACCCAAATAGTTTTTTAATTTATGTTAAATATAACCTAATTATTCTGGAAAGTGGCGACTTAAAACCATCTATAAAATATGAATCATTTACCGCCGTTTTTATCATGGTTTAGGATTAATTGACCAAGCGAGTATTAGTATCACGAAAGAGAAGAGGAGTACAAAAATATTCAGTCCAATCCCCCACCATGCATACATTTTAGATCGCCTTGTAAATAGTGCTACAATTCCCGAAAAAATTCCTAGTACTGGTATGCTATATAGTGCTTGAGGAAGAAAAAAAGAAGAGAGAAATAAATAGTTAATATTTAATTCAACTAATGAAAAAATACCGCACAAGAAAGATATCATTCCTGTTATGGGGTGTAAAAGGGTTCCCTTTTTATTTTTTATGAATGCCAATTCCATAACTCTACCTCCCCAACTTTTATTGTGCGCACTATTTTATTACTTTTAAGTTTTTTTAGTTCTTCAGATGGCCCTGTAACGACGACTCCATAGGTGAGTATTCCATTTTTCTTTATATAATCCAAACGTTTAGAGAAAGATGTATTCTGGTAGTTTGGAAAAGTTGATATTAGCTTTTGTCGCTGAGCCAACTGTTCGACAATTTTAAGAAATATAGGTTGAATTCCTTGTTTAGCAACCTTAGCTCCGAAAAATGGAGAAAATAAATTGGTATCAGAATGCGTAGGGTACCCCAAAGGAATTATTTGTTCACTATTTTGTGAGTTTTCCACTCCTGAGTTTACTGCAAGCCACAGAGTATCAATACTTTTGGGGAGCTCGTGTTCCACTTCTTGGGGAGAATACAAATCATCGAAAGAAATGTACAATTCGGCGACAGACCCAGAAGACAAACCGTTTAAAACCTCCCACTCCTTATTTTTATCAAAATTCAGGTTGTTACTCGGGAAAATGAAATGATTTTTATTTGACTCAGATACAGGTATACTTGTTTTAGATTGCCGTTCCACAGCAGAAAATTGTTTCATTGTGTAATGCACTTTGAATGCCTCAGAATTAAGACTTTGCTTCCCAACACGTTTTAAAGTGTTAAAATTTGCGTCCATAGAAAAAAAACCAATTCTAGTATCGAACCCTTCTTCTAACATTGTGTTAGGTTTAGTTACGTAGATTAAATTCTTGGTGGTGTCTAGTAAGTCGTTAGCTCGGTTCCCTGTTCCGTAATATAAATAGGAACAAAGTGTTAGAACAGGTACAATTAAAAGTAAAATGGTTAGAACAATGAGGATTGTACTTATCTTTGCTTGGTATTTTGCTAATTTTATAATGCCTTTTGAAGCTTTTTCTTCAAAGTGTAAAGTGGTCCCGAGATCTAAATTAGCTTTTTTAAACAACTTATCGTATTCATCATTAGTCACCTCTTGATCTTTTTCAGGTGTTAAATTACTATTAGTACTTTTTTTATCGAGAAATTGTTCGTTATCGTTATCCTTCTTCATGTAGTATGCCCCTCTTTTCAAGAATCGTTTTTAACTTTTTCCTCCCGCGATAAATATGACTTTTTAAAGTATTAAGATTTAACCCCAGCACTTCAGCTGCTTCGTGCATTTTGAGTTGATGTAAATCACATAAAAGGATGGCTTGGGATTCTTTTTCGGGTAGAGTATGAATTGATTGTATTAACTGGCTTAATTGATCACGCTCTATGAACTGATTTTCCGGAGTATTGTTATCCAATAATTCTAGTCCCTTAATTTCTTCAATAAGCGAATTTTTTTTGTTTTTTCGTCGTGTGAAATCAATAAATGCATGGTATCCAACTTTAAACAACCAAGCCTTAATGTTTCCAATTTCATTATCTTCAAGATGTAAAAAGGCTCTAAAGAAAGTTTCTTGGACTAGTTCCTCTGCAACGAAATGATTACAGGAGAGGGAAAGCAGGTATCTATACAAGTCGTTAAAGTAGCTGGAGTAAAGAGTTTCTAGGTTCATTCTTTCCTCCTTTCACTACAACCACGAATGAAGACAGGAAAAAGTTGCAGTAAATAATAATTTAATGATGAAGTTTAAATTTATTACATACCGATTATTGTGACGGTCCTAAAGAAATAAATATTCAGCTTATGGTCTGATCATGTGAAATATAGTTACCAAAATACATTCGTGCAGATGAATCTCGATTCATTAACTCCTTCATCATAGCACAATCGAAATAGCTCAATTTGAATTCCTTAAACGGTAAGACTGAAGAAAGATAACAATGATTAAATGACGGATTGTCAATCCAAGTGCAACAGTTCCTCTGTAAATCGTTCGTGAGTGATTTTCCAGTCCAGACATTGTCTGGGCGGTGGTTGATGAGGAAGAGCATGCTCCAGTTCTTCATCTGTAATTTGAGTAAAGTCACTGCCTTTAGCGAAAACTTATTGAAACAAACCGTTTGCGTTCTCGGTAGATACTTGTTGCCATGAAGAGTAAGGGTCTGAAATAGACTTGAGGTGGTGGATCGCTTCGAGGCTCGCGTAACAGGCAAACTCCATTTCCCCGAGGGGTAAGTAGCTGTAACGTTTTGAAACGTTCCGGAAGAGTACTAGAAAGCGACTACGCCAAAGTAATCTCCATGGACAAGGCCTATGAGATCCGGCACTTTTATCGCGGTTTACAGGCGCATCTTCAGTTTGATGAAGGTAGTTAAGCAGCAGTTTTTACTTTTCCCACGACTGGGTATTACCGTATCCAGTTCCCAGTACGAAAGGTTCCCAAGAGCATACTTCTTTGACGCGCTCCTGAATTGACTTCCTACCGCAAACTTCCCACGTTTCTCTGTCGGTTGTTTCTGTTTGCCTCTGTGCCCTAGCTTCTAAGGAGACACTCGTCAACACACCAGCATACAGCTTGCGCTAGAGCGTCAGGCCATGGGCCATTTATTCCAGTAGGTGCCGCATTTCATAATTACAATCCGTCATATATTAATTTGTAATTTGGAGTATTCGGTGATGAAGGTAATTTTTATTAGAGGCTAAATTCCACTGTGGCCAAATGCCCTGCTGTCCATTTATCATAAGCAATGAAAAGCGCGAAGTACCGGAATTTGACTAGAATTTAGACACGGGGAATGGGAGAACACAATCAAACTTAGTTGAGGTGTGTTCCAATGAGTAAAAATTAGTTTTTAAGGCCTCCGACTGATAATTATTCAAGGTGAAGGAAAGGGGGGGTCCAAGTAGCGAGGGGACTGGGAGTCTTGCGACAAGCTGTATCTGTGGGTAGACGAGTACTAGCAGTATGGAAATCTTTTTAAAAAATTACAAAGATCAGCGTGAGGCTCAAAATAAATAGTAGGGAAAGGTACCTGCTTTTATTCCGCTAAAAGAATTCACTCTGCTTAAGGCTACATGTTCCTAGTCAATACAAACATATTTATCGTAAGTCGTCTTAATATTATCGTTTTCAAATAGTAGTTTATAAGCCTATAGAACAGTTTCTTGTTCTGCTCCTTCTGAAAAAGAAATCACCCTTTCTATATGGAAATATCCCCTTCAAGTTTACTCTTTCCTCATGTGACATAAGGTTTTATTGAGTGTCTACTTGAAAGGGATAGTACTATTTTTAGAAGTGAAGATATTTATACATTTTTAAGTATTATCTATTAGCATCCTTCGAAATAAATGATAATGGCATTAGCTATAATATAATATTGAGTTCTATATCTGCGAGCGCAGTTCTCGAGAATCCCATCGCATTCGCAGTTACCTTCACCGAAATTTGCCCAGCAACGATCATGTGCTACGCAACATTCATCTAATTCGTTAATGGGGGCGCCCCCACCTCTAGCCATATTGTATCCACAGTTTTTACCACAATGCTGATAACCACCAGGAGCACAAAACTCCGTAGGATCCCAAGCAGTAGTAATTTTACTGTTAGTTTCTCCGGGGGTGTATGTCTCGTCATGAAAAGGTGGAGTTTCCACATCTACGTCTAGATCAACTCCATCATAAGGTGAATTAGTGACGTGAGTTCTCCCTTTTTTCACATCTAACTGTTTCAATTCGTTTCCCTCTAAAATATCTACACCAAGGGAGTAAGTAACTTCTATACTGTCAACTTCATTATAACCAAAAGCATGAAATACTAATTTCTTATCTTCACTAATGAAATAAATCATTTTCCCTACATTTAATTTTTTGTTTGTTGTATATAAGTCACTCACAAAAGTAGCTTTGATTTTTAGGTTTTCAAGAGAAAATTTCGAATACTCTGTATCAATTAACTTTGAAATTTTCTTATAATCAGGGCTTTTTGTAAGCTCTGATAAAAAATCGGTTGTTTCGATTTTTGTCATAGGTCGACCATTAATTATATTCATCATAACTGTATACACTCCTCTAAATTTGAAATATAAAGGCGGATAACACACAAATCTTATCAAAAGCTAATCATTAAGGTGAACAGCCACATGAATAAAAGACCTGCTTGTTGTTAAACACGCGAAATGTTGCTGGGCAGTCAGGCCCGGAACCACAGCACTTAGGCAGTTGGTAACAGCCGATTTCTGCTTGAATCTGCACTTGCTTGGAAGCATTTGTCTGAGTAGTTTGCTTTTCATTCATAATTTAATTTCTCCTTTCTATTTAATTTGTTACAACTATAAAAGTGAGTTATGTACTAGATATAACAACCCAATATTTATTAATTTAAGACGAATGGAGTTCGTTTTTTTGAAATGGATAATTCCCAATCACTTTAGCGATGCGAAGTGGTTTCAAAATATTGTAATTTATCGGTTTCCTACTCCCTTTATTAAAGCTGCATACATGAAGCGCCCATATTGATGCTAGACTAAAAAGTGGACTCCGAGAAATCTACCATTATCTCATTAAACTGGGAATTGACGTGTCTGAAAAGACTGTAGCCAAGATCATGAAGCAGCTGGGTATGAAATCCAGGATCGTGAAGAAATACAAAGCGACAACGAATTCCAAACATCAGATGCTTGTCCATGAAAAACACCTGTACCAGCAGTTTTCTGCTCAAACGCCGGGGGAAGTATGGATGACGGATATCACCTATATTCCCACCGATGAAGGATGACTTTACCTGCCCAGCGTCATGGATCTGTATATCTGACAGATTGTGGGCTTCCAAATGGGATTCAGAATGAAAAAGGAACCGGTCCTTTCAGCATTGGAGCGTGCTTACCAGACTCACCGTTCTGCCAGTGAAGTTCTGCATCATTCGGATCGCGGCAGTCAGTATGCAGCTCAGAAACACCAGAAAAAGCTTGTGGAATACGGCATGAAAGTCAGCATGAGCCGAAAAAGGAATTGTTATGACAATGTCTGCATTGAATCGTTTCACAGCATTTTAAAAAAGGAACTCGTGTATTTGGAGCATTTCAAAACGAGAGAGGAATATATAAGTTTTACTTGGAGTTCTACTGCTTGAGGGAGGGAGTTCCTAACAAGTAATGACGCTTTTTCTTGGAAGCTACTAATTCAATAGTAAATCAAACGTGGAAGTGTTCTAACGTCTTACGTCCGGAGTGTATAACTTGAACTTAAAACATGCCTAGAGACTTTTAAAAAATCGTGTAATTACAGACTTATAGTAGTTGTGAGAAACATACTTTCATAAGACCATTCTACAGAAGTTTTGCGGTGATGAGAGCAACTCATGAACTGATTCTCTTGTATGAATGTAATTATAGCTATATTTCACACTAATCAGGTCATGAGTCGTTTTTTCTTAGCAGGCGATAAGTTTTTAATTTTAGATCAACTTATCCAAAGCTCTTTAACAAATTCAGCATTCCGTTTCCTTCTATAGCTGGATTTCCAAAGAGCAGCGAACTGCTTTTAATTAATTGAGCATAAATTTCTGGTTCAGTAAGATCCCTTTTGAATAGGATCCTGCCTTCTTCGATGATCAATGCTAATGCACCAGCAACGAAAGGGACTGCCATAGATGTACCACTAAAAGAAGCATATTTATTATTAAGGAATGTGGAATATATGTCTTCACCCGGAGCGACAATGTCAAGTTGTTCGTTCTGGTTGGAAAATTTTGAAATTAATTTTGTTGCTCCGATAGACCCAACTTCTATCACTTCATTGTAAGCACCGGGATATCTATATTCCCGATCACTCTCCCCATTTCCATCATTTCCGGAAGCAGCGACTATAGACAAGCCGTGTCCCACTGCATAGCGGATAGCATCATGCAGAAGAGGATTGTCTTTTTTGGTACCCAAAGACATTGTCATAATGTTAACTCTTTCTCCGTTGGGCCCTCTCCATAATATTGCGTAGTAAATAGCCTCAATTAAATTATTAATATCTCCATCTCCGTCATTGGTTAACGTTTTTAAAATGAGAATGCTGGCTCGTGGGGCAACTCCAATGTTAACTTTTTTATTGTTAGCTGCAATAATTCCTGCAACATGAGTCCCATGTCCATTGCCATCCTGATAGTTATGCGGATCATTGTCATAGTTTGAAGTGAAATTTCTTCCACCAATGATGTTGTTTTGTAGATCTTCATGCTTCATATCTATTCCGGTATCCAACACAGCAATGACAACATTAGATCCAAAAATATTTCGCTTCCAAAACTGTTCAGCATGAATTATTTCTAAACCCTTGTTTTCTTTGTTTGTAGCTGTTTTAATGTTATAGTTTGGTAATCCTATCGATTGTATTTTCACTCTATCTCACATCCATTCTCTTTTGTTGATTAAGAAAGTGTCAGTGATATTAAAAAATACAACTAAAGTTTTAAAATTAAAAGTCGGTCATTCAAGGAACGTGTAACAGATGCTCTGACATTGAGGCATGCATTACACTCACCCCCAGAGTACACGTGCTCATTGATAAAACTCGAAGTCAAATAGTCGATGTCCCGTAAGGGCAACTGCTAGGATAATGCTCAATGGATACTAAAAAAGATGACTCCTGATTAATTCAGAAGTCATCTTTTTGAAGCCTGAAGAGTCTTGGTCAAAACCAGTCGTCCATATATGAGATTCAGTTCAGGTAAAACACGGTCTATTTCCAACAGCTAATCACTTTTTATCTGACATTTTTAAATCGGATGCTGCCAAGAGTAGGGATGTTATCAGTATCTTTAAGTTAACATTGTTCCTTAAAATTTTAATTTCCATTGAAGACGAGACAACTTGCTTAATAAATAGGGCGATTCTTCTGGTCAGCAATGCCGCTTTTACGGTAAAAATACGTATTGATCCGATCCCGCCATTCCTTAGCATGCTCAGCCTGATGCTCCAGCCGCTCCAGCACCTGTGCATAGATTGCCTCATCCAGATGATCCCTCAAACTAACCCATGTGTCTCTAAGGTTGGCCGCATGTTCCGCACCCTCAAAATGTGTATCATAAATGTGCTGAATGACAGTTTGACCAGAGTGGAGCATGTGCGTATAAGGGACGTGATGAAAGAACAATAGCAGCTCATCCGGGCAGGTTTCGGTAGATTCATAGATATCCGCTTGGGGAGAGAAATATTGCCCGGCATAGCCTGTTCCAGTCGCGATAGTGCGATCTACTCCGATGCCACGGCAATCGGCAAAATGGTAGGTGCCCCACATCGAATATTCGTAGCCATCCACATCCGGCCCATAGTGGTGACCGGGACTGACCATCCAGCCGACCCCGAGAGGGGCGGTGTAGGACTCGTAGATATTCCACGAATCGAGCAGCATTTTTTTAATGACAGGAACTAGATGTTTGCTATTGCCCGTATGGGAACGATTCCTATGTCCGCCAAACGTCAGCCGAACCCACTCATCTGCGATTTCGTCTGCGGACAGCTCCGGGTCCCATGCCAACCGTCCGTAGCCGTACAGATTGGACTGGGCGAGCAAATGCCCGGTCCAGTTGGTGTCTGCCCCAATATTGGATACAGCAGCGATCCCATAGTTGGTGTACTTGGTGGAGGAAGGGGAAGCAGGACTGCCATTTCTACCCAAAGAGCCGCTCACGATTCGCTTGATGGTGGAGCCTTTTCCCTGAGCATAAGTGTCAAAATCCAGAACCTCCTTCCACTGCGGAACAAGGTAGCATAAATGCCGTTGCTGTCCTGTGTATTCTTGGGTAATCTGAAATTCCAGCAGTACCTGAGTGGCTTGCAGCGCCCCGAACAGGGGGGAGACAGGCTCCCGCACCTGAAAATCCATGGGACCGTTTTTGATCTGTAAAATGACATTATCGCGGAACAGCCCATCCAGCGGTTTAAAATGGTCAAAGGCCGCGCGAGCCCGATCCGTCTTGCGGTCACGCCAATCCTGCTTGCAGTCGTAGACAAAGCAGCGCCAAATAATCCGTCCACCATAAGGCTGCAACGCATCTGCCAGCATGTTGGCTCCATCGGCGTGATGGCGTCCGCAGCTGAATGGACCGGGCCGATTCTCGGAATCGGCTTTGACCACGAAGCCACCCAGATCGGGAACGGCGGCGTAAACCTCCCGGGCTTTGGCCCGCCACCATTCCGCTACACCGGGGTCTAGAGGATCGGCTGTGGTTAGTCCGCCGAGCTGCATAGGGCTGGCATAGTTAATGCTCAAGTAGATTTGGATGCCATAGGCTCGAAATATTGCAGCTAGCCTGGCTACGTCCGATAAAAATTTGTCCGTAATCAGCTCGGTTTCTACTTGATGGACATTCACATTGTTAATGGATAACGACTGAATGCCGACAGATGCGAGCAGACGGGCATAGTCCCTAAGGCGGTCCATATTTTTAGTTAAGGCATTATTTTCGTAAAAAATGGATGCCCCCGCATATCCCCGTTCAACGCTGCCATCCATGTTATCCCAGTGATTGATCATGCGGATGGGATTAACCGGATTGGACAATACATCCAGAAACGGACCATCCGATGATTCGGATGATTTGCTGGTGGCTTGTAGCAGAAGTTCGCCATCCAGTCTTTCTTGTAGCCAGCGCAGCAGATGAAAAACCCCATATAATACGCCTTTGCTGGTCTGACCGGCGACCGTGACGTACGGCCCTTTTATAGCATCATACGAAGCTGATTGTGCCGGGTTTATCATCTCAGTTCCACGAATTCGGTAGCCTTCTGCGTTCACATCAGCCTGTTCCTCTGCACTAAATCGTTCTGCCACCAGTGGATGGTCTCTAAATGTAACGAGTGTAATAAACGGCGCATCCACAGGAACGACGCTGATCTTCGGCTGCTGTCCGAACATGGAGGTCAATCCGCGTTGTAGCTCATTTGCAGCGGTTTGGAGCACTTCATCCTCCCCGGTGACCACGATAACATTGCACCATGCGGGCCGATTCTCTGCATGACTGCTGCGGGGATAATGGAGCCAAGCGTCATAGCCGTTCTCTTTTTGCACATCCATATGATTGCTCATATTCGATCCTCCTTGTGCAGATGAAGGTCCGTCTCAGGCATGCTGCTCCTGCTCCATATGCTGCGGTAAGGTCAGGCGATTGCTCTTGCCTTCACACAGCCATAAAATAGCGGTGACTCCGCGTGGGTAATATTTGCTGGCGTGGGCAACGCCTGAGAGCATTTGGTCGCTCCAGCACCAATAGGATTCCTCAGGGTGAAGGAGCCAAGAGACATGGGCAGCATCCGCAGCTTGCCCTGCTTCATCCCAAGGGAACTCCAGCAGCTCGCGGGCAATGAACTGGGACAGGTAGATTTTACTCAGCCAAGAGTTGTTACTGGTCGAGGACAGCTTCCAGCCTCCATCTTCGAACAGGCAAACTCCCGGTGCCAGCACCGTGTCCAACTGGCGTCGAAGGGCCTGTATATATCCGCCAAACCGCCCATTGAGTTGAAGGGCATCCTCGCATCCTGTGAAGTAAGGGAAGATCAGCCCCTCAATAGCGGGGATAATCTGTGAATCATTCCCCTCTTGAATGACCGCCGGGATATATCCCTTATCTGTCATCTGCGCCGTGATCGCTGCTGCGCATTTGTCTGCCTGTGAGCCAGCTTCCCGTGAAAGGGTATCGAGTCCTTCCGAGGCAAAAAGCTTCTCCAGCGCAATATATACCGCCCAGCATTTGCTGCCCAAATAGATGTTGTTGCGGGACTGCCCCAAAGAAACGTCCAGACTATCGTAGGTCGTAATTTCCGCGCCGCCCTGCGTTCTGGTGCTGTCCAAGCCCATTAAGCCGTTTCGGCGCGACGGATCAGGGTGATCCCGTTGTAACATGCTGGCGAAGCATTCACGCAAAACGGGCAGCATACGTGTCGTAAACGCCCGATCCTGTGTCTGTTCGATATATACCGTGGCGCAGCATAGCCAGTTTACCAGCTCCTCGTGGCTCATGTAGGAGAAGCAATCGTCAATCCCTGCCAGCTCATACGCGGAGTACCCCGGACGGGAAAATACATTAGCTACGCCCATATCATGCGTAAACGTGATGCCGCCTGGATAGGTCTGTTCCTCTGTCGGGAATCGTACCTCATCGCGGTAGCTGTACCGTTTTACAAACCACTCCAGTTCGTTGCGTACCGTCCACGGGTTCAAAATCAACTCAAAGTAAAGCTGATCTGCCGTTAAATCCAGCGTATTCATCATCCGATATTCGCCTTCATTGACGATCCAGATGGGCTCTTCATCCGCTTGCTGACTGAGCAATTGGGTACTGCCATAGTAGCTGTGGATCGCCTGTGCGAGCATAAATTCCTGATCCTTGCTCAAGCCTGCCGACTCGATCCAGTGATTCGCCTGGATACAGGATGCCTTCAGGGCTGTAAAATGCTCCAAGGCATAGCCCGCCACGTCTTCAATATCCGTGAACAGCCGGGTGTAATAATACGCTGTGTCGATACCTGTAGTGACGATGCCGCCCCGGTAAAAACAGACGGCAAAGGCATACGTGCGCTTCTCGCCTGCGGGAACGTCCATCAGGAGCGCAGCCGTTCCACCCAGGCCGAAGGATAAGTTCTCGGCAATCGACTCCCCAAGCAGCTTCTCCAGCGTAAATCCGCAGGCAGGTACCGCTTCACTGCTGTTAGTCACAATGGCCGTGCTGCGCCCTTGTCCGACGCCCGTGATTTTTCCCAACGTCCCGACATTCAACCCCGTAGCTTCCCCGCGCGGGTCTTCGCCAACAATGCGCATGCCGCTGTACGGATCACTGCCCTGATAGCCGAAAAAGGCTTTCCGCGCAGCCGTTCCCTGCGTGTTATCAATCGTAAGCTCGGCGAATACCGCCGGAACCAGCGCAGCCCGCAGCTCATCCACATCCGCTTTCCCCGGTTCTGGAACCGGACGGACAGGAGAATACAGCCGGAACGTCAAATCTCCGGCGCTCCATGTATCTGTGCCAGCTTTTAGCTCACGGGTAATGGCTTGATCGGCAAAGGGAACAAGCTGTGGCTCCGTTCGTTTATCCTTTTTCTCCACATCGTATCGGGCGCTTTCGTCCTGTGCGGCTGCAAAAAAGGGGAGCGCCTCATAGACCTCGCCGTCTCTGGATTGAAGCCCGATATATACATTTTCATCCGCGGGCTTGCCTAGCTCCAAGCCGAGTCCACCCCGATTACCCTTGAACCCGAGTGTAAAGCTGGAAAAGGCACCGACAGGTGAGTGTTGCGTGTTATAAAATATATTTTTCGTCATATAATGAAACCCCTTTCAATATAAAGAGTGACTTTCAGATACAAAAGTATTTTGCAGCATCCTCATATAGAGCCTAGCATGCTAAGGTTCAGGGAACCATTGTCAAATCGCTCCATCATTTATCCAAATCGCGCTAAAAACGATATACTGGAGTAAAACCATCAACGTCAGGAGGGGAAGCATGTCGTCACCACGTTTACCGAACCGCCCAGAGCCTACAGACCTTACGGCTACTGGTGAGGAGTACTTTTTTCCCGATGTACGAACGACGGTCAATCTGTTTGCCATCCATACGCGAAGAGTCGGAAGGGAATGGAGCTACCCGCCACATACGCATCCTCAATATGAAATTAATATCGTGCTTGCAGGAGAGCAGGTGATGGTGGTGGATGGCCGCAGCTATACACAACGGCAAGGTGATCTGGTGCTGCTGCGACCGGGAATTGTTCACTCCAGCCACAGCAGCGGGGAGGGCTTTACGTATTTTTGCATGCATTTCGACATTGATGACAAGCTGTTCCTCTCGTTACTGAGCCGACTGGAGCAGGTATTGTTTCCAGCCGAAGGTGCGGTGGCGAGGCAGATAGGACCCGCGCTGGATAAGTTGCTCGAACTTTCCACACCCAATGCAGAACAAGCAGGGGATTCGGTGGCCAAGCGTATGCGGATTCAATCTGCGGTGTTTGAGCTGTTCGCTACGTTATGGGAGGCGGTATCCAGCGAAGCGGCGCATCTGCCGGGGCGCGGATACGTGCAGGCTGAGCTTGCCCATCAGATTGCCAGCCGACTTCAAGGCAGGGTGAATCAGCATTTTGGACAAATCGACTCTGTAGAAAAGCATGATGGGATTGAAGGCATTTCATCGGAATTAGGGATTAGCGTTTCCCATTGTAATCGTGTATTTCGTAGTGTTTTTGGTGTATCTCCCCGTGTGTATCTGTCTGGTCTTGTCCTGCACGAGGCTAAGTTGCTATTGGCTGATCCGCAATGGACGGTGCAGCAAATTACCGATATGCTCGGCTATGGAAACATTGCGCATTTTAGCAGGCAGTTCAAGCGCTGGTCCGGTCAGTCGCCGACATCCTACCGTAAAAGCACTGTGCAGGAAAGCCCATCCGAATAAAAATATGTGTGATCATGAAATAGTTACGATATAATCCCTTTAAAGGAACTGAGAATAATATGACGGCCCCGAGGGCGAACAGCGGGCGCAAGGCTTTTGAGGAATATAAGGAAGTAACCTTGCTCCATCGGGTGGGTTATAACGAGGAAATCGCGCATACCGTGTTGTATCTGATGACGAACAAGTTCACCACCGGAAGCGTGCTGTTCCCGGAAGGCGGCTACACGCTGATCTAATCCAAGCCACACGCAATCAACTGGTAGGAAACCTATTTTCTAAACAAAAACCGGTCTAACACGTATGCATCGTGTTAGCCGGTTTTCTTTGGCTATAGGGTATCAAGTCCTTCTCTAAAGCAGTTCTCTTTACCGTCATAGTTTTACATGGTAATATTCGATTGTTGGATATAATTCAAAGTCATTGTCTGAATAGATGATAAAAAATAAAGTATATATGCAATATAACCTTGTATTTAAGGAGTAGATTACCTATGGACCAAGTGGATCATAAAATTTTGTTATGTCTACAAAACCAGGCACGCATCTCCATGACCGAGCTGGGCAAGGAGGTTGGGCTTTCCCAGCCCGCTGTCACGGAAAGAGTAAGGCGCATGGAGGATAAAGGCATTATCACTGGATATCGGGCCATGGTTTCACATGAGAAAGTCGGAAAGCCGATCATGGCTCATGTGCTCGTGCACACGAATCAATGCAACTCATTTGTTGAGTTCTGTCAATCTGCGCCTGAAGTCATTGAGTGCCATCGAATTAGCGGCGAGCAAAATTATCTACTTAAGGTTATGGCCGAATCCATGCTTAAGCTGGAGCAATTCGGGGATGAGTGCGGAAAGCACGGTCACTCTACCACGTTAATCGTCCTGTCCTCGCCTGTAGAGCATAAACATGTAACTCCCGCTTTATTAGACCCTATTTGAGCTGCCGTAAATGGCTTGGCAAAGCTCGGTTGTAAACGGACCTGACATGCCTTCGAACGCTGTATTGGTAAAGGCAACGACGCTGAGTCTTTGCGCGGGATCAACGAACCATGAATGACCGTAAGCTCCTCCGAGACGCCACGTTCCAGGGGATTCTGCTGTTTCGCCTTCGTCGGGATTTTGGAGTACGGTGAATCCCAGTCCGAAGCCCCGTCCCGGCCAGCCTGCCAAGGGGAGATTCCCGGTCTGGATGGTGCCCATTTCACGTACCCATTCCTCAGAAAGTAATGGATTGCCACCGTTTCGCAGTGTTTCCAGCAGCCGCATGAAGTCTTTTGCGCTGCCAATCATACCAGAGCCTCCTGAGTGGAAAGCCGTCGGATCAAAGGCGCGTGCAGGCTGAAAACGAAGTCCCGCTGTGCCTTCATAAACCTGCGCAACCTCAAGCTCACGCATCCGGCGGGGTTCCAGAGTATCGTTGACATAAGCGGCGGCAAGTCGTTCGGGATCAGCAACCGTGAAGCTAGTGTCTTGCATACCGAGGGGGTCTGTAACGAGCTTTTTAACAGCCTGCTCAAGGGTTGTGCCGCATACGCGGCTAATGATAGCGCCGAGTACATCGGTGGCAATGGAATAGCCCCATGCTTTACCCGGTGTATACAACAGAGGCACAGAAGCCAAACGTTGCAAGTTCTCTTCAAGGGTAAGATTTGAAAAATCCATGCCATCTGATACGCCTGCACGTTGATAGGGGCCGCCGCCTTCTTCCTCTAAAAAGCCATAGGTCAACCCGGCAGTATGTGTGAGCAATTGCCGTACCGTAATGGATGGTTGCTCGCCGCTGATCAGTCGGGGCCGGAAATCCGGCAACCAGCGTTCAATAGATTCATCGAGTTTAATCAATCCTTGGGCTGCCAAAACCAAAGCCGCAGTAGATACAATTGGCTTGGATATAGAAGAGAGCCGAAATAAAGCATCCTCGCGCATAGGAAGATTTTCTTCTCGATCAGCCAGCCCTGCCGCTCGCACATACACGGGTGAACCATCGATATATACCATGACGACTGCGCCAACCAGGCGCTTCTCGGCAAGGGTTTGATCTATGACTGCATTCACACGTCCGTCCAGACCATCTTGTATCGCTAAAACTCTATTTTCCACACTCATGAATATCTCATCCTCTCTATGATCCAGCGGTTATCGCTTGATGAAACTTAGTTTACAGGATGGGAAGACGACATTACATAAGGTAACAAAGGTATTCAGTGAGTATTCACGTTAAAATAAAATTATTTTAAAAGGATGGCCTTGAATTTAAATGAAAGGGGTTTTACAAGAAGCTATGCCGCGTTTTACAGTAACTTTTTAAGCTGAGATACACGCCCTTGTGACACACCAAGCCATTTTGCATAGTCATATTGTCTGGCATCGGGATGCTCCTGAATGAGTTGTGTTACGTTTGTAAAACTAACAGAAGTTGGCCGCGAGCTTGTAGCCAAGTCCACTGCCGTTTGGACAGAAATGGAAAGGATAACGTCGAAAGGGCTTTTGGAGCAAGAAAAAGAGCTGTTAATCTCTTTATCGCAAAAAATTTCAGCTAACATGGAAAGTAGAATGTAATGCCGTCGTGCCGGCGGACCGGAATCCCAATCGTGCTGCGTTTCTCGCAATGGAAGGCCAGTGGCTACACAGCGAAATTGGCTGAAACGTCGGCAACCATTCAGCATTTGAAGCATACTGATATGTCCATTAGTCAAATAAAGCAGTATGTGGATTGGATAATGCAAGGTGATGAGACGGTCCCCAAGCGTTTGGCTATGTTGACAGCACATTGTCAGGAAATTCTTGAAGAACTGGCAATGCGTAAAGAAAGTTTAAGGGGCGTCGAACTAAAGATTGCCTGTTATCAGCAGTATGTAGAAAAAAAGGAGAATGAAAGATGACAAAGACAGCGTTAGTAACTGGTGCGAATAAAGGTATTGGATTTGAGATTGCGAAGCAGTTGTTAGAAGTGGGGTATCGTGTTTTAGTTGGGGCACGTGATCAGAAGCGAGGAGAAACGGCAGTAACTGCCCTCCGAAAATTTGGTGATGCAAAGTTGGTGCTGTTGGACGTTGCCGACCTAGAGAGTATTGATAATGCAGTGACAACAATTAAGCAGAATTACCCAGAGTTGACGCTCTTGGTTAACAATGCGGGTATTCCAGGCGATATGCATAAACCTGGATGGGAGTTTACGGTTGAAGATCTACAGGTAACCCATCAAGTTGACTTTATCGGTCCTTTTGCACTTTCAAAAGGCTTGCTACCACTATTGATCGCCAATAAGGGCACTATTGAAAATATCAGTATACCTATTGAGCCACAACCTTTCTTCAATGCGTTTGCCTACCAAACAGCCAAGGCACCTTTGAATGTTATGACAAAGTCTTGGGCAATGAGTTTTGAGCAGGAGAGTATACCTGTGGAGATTTTTGCGGTGATGCCAGGGGCGGTTTCGACGGATTTGAATGGGCATATAACGGGAGATTTTGTAAAAACACCTGTTCAGGCTGCGGAATTAATCGTGAGCTTTGTTTTGGATGATGAAAATCATAATGGACAAGTGATTAATTACGACGGCACTCTAGCAGAATACTGATTTGAATAAAAAGATTTACGCACAACATCTGATCTACTTCCGCGTCTATGAACGCCCTTTCTCTACTAGAGAGAGGGCTGTGAGGCCCCTCGGGAGGCAATTTCTTTCTTATATTGGGAAGGCAGCATGCCGACCCACTTCTTGAACGTTCTCGTGAAATGTGCCTTGTCGAAGTAGCCGACTTCAGGCGCGACCGTCTGGATTTTGTAATCAGTGGACTGCAGCAGCGCCTTCGCTTTCTCGATCCGGAACTGATGCACATAGTCATATATAAAAGCAGGTACAGGATATCAATGTGGTGGTCGGTACGTCTTCGGAAGGGTAGATTCTACATTTAAATCAAAAAGGCAGGTTCCCGTTCAGTGGATCTGCCTTTTTCGTTTGTACGTTTATGCGGCTTTGAGAGAATAGTCCTCTATGTACGAAAGGGCATGTTCGAAAGTACAATGCAATTACGGATATGACTGACGTTTCGCACCCTGGAGATACTAACTGGGAAACATTCATACGTTTTTTTGAAACGGATTGCGTGAGTATCACAAATAAAACCGTATGATGAATTGAAGTAGGTTGAGGGGTGAGGAAATTTTCCTGTAGACGACTTTCTCCAATACCATTCAAATGTAGAGGGACTCATCATACCCAAACAAGGCTAACAACCGTCGCTGCTCTGGTCGCAGGGGTCCACCCAATTGGCGAAATAGGCTGCCGTCAACCGTAAATAACCCTACTAGATGGACTCAATTACGCCCAAGAACCTCGTAAAATCACATAACCAGGAAGGTGTCCGTTTAAAATGGGCACCTTCCTTTTAGGGTGTTTTAATTTATTCAGTATGCTGGGGATAACAAAAAATGATAGATATTGAGGAAATAAATGAGCGACAAAAAATAAGAACAAAGATCATGGAGGAATTGTATGAACTCGTCCGCCAAGGGTATCGAACATGTAGAATCTAACTATATCTAAATTTCAGCGTAAAAGTTGGCTTATTCCTAAATACCATCTCTTTATAGGTTGGGAAATGGATGGTAAAATTTACAACAAAGGAGATTTTGTTCATTGGAGATTGTACTGCGTAAGAAGTTGGCTTGCTTGGTTGTCTAGGGAGGGATTTTGACTGTAATGGCTACAGGTTTTGGAGGGGATAAAGAACCTTATAAACTTCCCGATAAGCCCAAAGAGGCTGCTGTCTCGACATTTTCAGAATATATGAATGCTTCTATGAGTCGTGATTATGATAAGATGCTTTCACTGTCTGATGATTATCGTTTCAAAACAGAGCGGGCACGGCTTAATTTTCTAAAAAACCAAGGAACACCGATAGACTATCGTATCATGTCTGTAAATGATTCTGACCCTTCAAAAATTGTTATTTCGTCGATAACGAAGTATGAGGATATGGAGTTACCTCCCATCAAGTATATTGTTGCTTTTGAGGAAGGGGAGTACAAGCTACAAATGAGGAATGTTGTGGTAAATATGATTCCCTCATCACCCGACTATAAGATGGTCGAGTACGAGCCTGAGAAGGTAGACGATAGTTTAGAGGATAATTTCAATGAATTTTAATTTTTCAATCTTCTAATTAGACGATCCAAAACCAAACCAATAAGATACCAGAAACCTAGTGTAGTTAGGTATACAATGGCTATTGGAATATCTGCTTCTCGCACAAATCGAAATGATTCATACATCCAAACCAACGGGCTAATGATAGCCAATAGTATATTATAGTCGTCGTACCCCGTAATATTTACAGTAATAACTAGACATGAGATTAGGACTAACCAAAAACGAAATGATTTCATTGCCTATACCTCCAAACCAATATTGTAACAACGTATTACCACGGACTAGCATTGATGCTTGTTCATTTTGCAGTTTTGAGGAAAAATAGAAGCCGCAAGACGATTAACAGCATCCTGATCGTAGCGGCTTCTTGGGATTCTTTTTCTCTACACTTTTTTCACTGGACGTAACACTGCGTAACCGTATCCCTCCGGGAAATGCCGTTGATAATCCTGCTTCATTTCCTCATCCCATTCATATCCCATACTGGTAGGGTCAAAGTTCCAAGCTTTTTCCTCCACCATTCTCATAACCTCTCCATTGTTTTTTAGATAATTGAAGGGCGGGTGAAAAAACATCAGGTAATCTGATTCGTGGATGTCCCGGCACTCCATACCTAATGGAATCTCTCCGGCGTAGTCAGCGGCAACCGGTATTCCATAGAGATAGCCCTTCTGAGCATCTTGGTAGAACTAGCCTGCGGTCTGACCCAATTGTTCGGGCAGTTTGAGATGAGACATGCTTTCCAGTGTTCCGCAAATTTCATCACAATTATGACCGTTTCTCCAGAAATCACCGTAGTTTCGAGAAGAGGCATCCCAGATTCCAATAAATTTGTGTGCTGGTATACGCTCAATTTTGATTTCGGCTTCTTGCAAATGAACCTTAACCATCTTATCCCGCTCCTTCAAATGGTAATGATAAGGAGAGAACACTTCAACACGAATCGCTAACGGAATAGGTCTAGGCTCTCTTTGGTATACAGCCGGAGTTACCTCAAAGGCTTTTACAAATGCTCGTGTAAAAGCTTCTTGTGAAGAAAACCCATACTTTATGGCAACATCAAGGATGAGGACATTGCTATCCCGGAGTTCAAGGGCTGCACGGCTAATCCGACGCATCCACACATAATCCCTTAGCGTCATTCCTGTAAGAGAATGGAACTGTTTTGTACAGTAATAAGGAGAGTAGCCTAACTGATTGGACATTCTCAACAACGATGGTGCTGAAGTAAGATTATTATCAATCCAATCAATCATGAGTTGGACCATTTCGTTCCATTCGTACACGATGGTTCCCTCCTTTCGGTTCCATCTTAACAGGAGGAATGCAGGAATATTTGACTTGAGTTGCATGGCACCCTACAGCAAATCAGATTGGCCATGCTTCTTCAGGCACCCCGTATTGTGAGAAAATATAATCCCTCGACTCATTGGCTAACTTGCGCAAGCGTTGGATGTCTACATGCAGCATTTTTCCGTTCCGTTTGACAGCTTTTCCAGCCACAAACACTGAATCGACGTTGCTCGTGTTGGCACATTGCACAACAGCACCGATTGGATGATTTACCGGAAACATATTCAGATCGTTGGTTCGAATCATAATCAGATCGGCTTCTTTTCCCGGAGTTAACGTACCGATCTTATGATCCAGTCCCAATGCTCGGGCACCGTCAATCGTCGCAAATTCTAAAATGTCCCGTGCTGAAATGGTGAGTTCCACCGGCATTTCTCCTGTGGATAAAATCTTTCCATTGATTCTGGAACGTTCTGCTTGCAAGGCGAACTTCATTTGCCCAAACATGTCTCCACCGGTCGATACTACGACATCGATCCCTAATGACGGTCTTCCTCCGTTCTCCATAAACAGCCCTGTAGCCGGATAACCATGCCCCATCATCATTTCGATTTCCGGAGTAACGGAAATGGAGGCACCCGAATCTGCGATTAGTTTATACTCCTCATAGCTGAGTGTATTGGCATGGGCAAAGTTAAGATCCGGTCCGAGTAGTCCAGCCTTATGCAATTTTTCAATCGACCGATCCACCGAACCCCATGTTCCGAACCCTAAATGCATTGTACACAGCACACCGAGCTCCCGAGCGAATCGAATCTCATCGACTGCTGTTTCCCATGCGCTGAATTCCGGCCCTCTTATGGCTAGCCCCATGGTAAGCAACTGGTCATCTGATGAGAAATACTGCTTTTTCACCCGTCTGCTGTCATCGGATTGTCGTATCTGGCTTTCTCTGGACCAATATTCGCCATCACCAGGAACTCCGTGGGCAAAGACCGCTCGTGTTCCCGATTCTTGCAAGCCCCGGATCAGCTCGTCCGTATGATCGGGTGAATTAATCATCGACCAATCCAGTAGCGTGGTAACCCCTGCATCCAATGCTTCCAGTGCGCCAAGCAGATTCGCTACATATCCATCCTGCGGACGTAATTTAGCTCCAATATTCCCATAGTACATACGCCCCAGGTACTTTTCGAGCGACCAATCGGCACCTACATTACGAACGACAGATTCCCAGGTGTGGCGATGTGTATCCACGAATCCCGGCATAACAATCATGTTTGTAGCGTCAACAACTTCACAATCGGATGCTTCTAGCTCCGGTTGAACAGCGACAATTTTTTTCCCCTCAATGAGAATATCCGCTTTCTTAAAATCACCGATTGTCTTATCGAGCGTGAGTACACAGCCGTTTTGGATTAATAAACGATTGTTCATCTTTTTATCTCCTTTGTGTGTTGTTAGATGACTTATTTCTATGCCCTCTCTTAGATCGACATTTAACCTATATATGTATATTGTAAGCCTGATGATATAAAATCACAGTATATCTTTTCGTGCAGGGACAAGAATATACACCAAAAAGCCTACCTACCGACCATCTGGCAGATAGACTTTTGCAAAATAAAGCTGTGTTGGATAGGGATTAGCGCTCCCATGCTTCTGTGCGAAGCTGCTGCTGGCGGGTAAATAATGCCGGATAAATAAACAGGCTGAGCAGTACGCTGGTCAAAATCGCAGAGGTCATGGTGGTAAATACGATCAGCAATTGCAGGCGGACGGCGGCAATCGGATTGGCACCTGCGATGATCTGCCCGGTCATCATGCCGGGAAGCTGGACCAGCCCCAGCGTTTTCTGTCCCTCAATGGTTGGAATCATACTGGAGCGTATGCAATCCTTGAGTATCGGGAAAATAGCTTGTCTCGGCGTGCCGCCCAGTGCCAGAATGAGCATAATTTCAGGCTTGCGCAGCAGCACTTCCGACTTGAGCCGGGACACCAGCAGGCTAGACAAAATCATGGAGCTGCCAATGATCATGCCGCTAATCGTAATCATATATCGGGCTGTCGCCGGAATGATATGCAGGCCAATCAGAAATGCCTGTGTAACGATTTCCACACACAGCAGCGTCAGGAACGACTTCCACACCAGGCCGGGAATGAATCTTCCTTTGCGCGCGACATTTTGGGAGGCCACAGTGATCATGAGCAGAATGAATAATACGATAAATCCGTAGCTTTGCATTCCAAAAATCAAATGCAGCACATATCCGATGGCCAGCAACTGAACCGATGCTCTGATCGTGGCGATAATGATATCCCGATCCAGACCGAGCTTGAAGGATTTGGACATGACGATGGCGATGAACACAAAACCGAGAGAAAGAATCAGGGCAACAATCGTCATACCCATTCTCCTGCTATAAACTTGCGGGTTTCATTGTGCTGTGGTGCATGGAAAAAAGTCTCGGTATCCGCTTGCTCCACGAGCTTTCCGTCGATCATCAGCCATGTTTCATGGCCTACTCTGCGTGCTTGTTCCATATGATGCGTAATCCAGATCATCGTCGTTCCCTCTTCTTTGTTCATTTGAAGCAACAGTTCCTCTACCTCTTTGACCGAGGCCGGGTCCAGTGCGGAAGTAATCTCATCCAGCAGTAAAATATCCGGGCGGTTCGCAAGCGTTCGCGCCAAGGCCAAGCGCTGTCTTTGACCCGGATAGCTCCTGCGCCTTTTGCTCCAGTAGATCGCGGGTAAGCCCTACACGCTCTAACAGGTCGCCTGGGTCATGCAGCACCGTGCCATGCAACCGTTCTACGGTCTGAAGATTATACAGAACGGTTCCTTGCAGCATGGGGGCATCCTGAAAAACCAGTGCGACTTTTCGTCTCAGTTCAGGGATTTCCCATTCGGAAAGGGGCTTGCCGAATACGCTGATTTCCCCTTCATCCGGCGTCAGTAGAAGATTACACAGTGAAAGCAGCGTGCTTTTGCCAGACCCGGACGGGCCGACCAGCGTGGTGATTTTGCCGGGAGAGACTCTTGCTGTAATTCCGTTCAGGACAGCACGTTGCTGTTCAGACCCGGTAAAATATTTGGTGACGTCTTTAAATTCAATGGCTGGAAGTGACTTGGACTCCATAGATATAGCTATCTCCTTTGCATGGGATTGAAAAAGTGGTCAGACCCGCTCTATGATCTTGTTTCGTTCATTATATCAGTAAAAGCTGATATGCTTGCAAACCATAACTTCTTTGTATAAACTAACAGAATTAGTTAAAATAGAAATGAGATTCATTATGTATATTTATACGTCAGCATTTTGTATCATTCGATTCCTAACGCTCGAAAGTACAATAAATAGACGAACGTAAATACTTTACATAGAAATTCGATTAAAGGAGAAATGCTGATGTCACCCAGAAATGGAGTGAAGCTGCAAGATATTTTACAGGCTGCTGAGGATATTGCCAATGAACGGGGGATGGGCGATGTTACGCTCACCACGCTGGCGCAGAAGCTGCACATTCGCCCCCCGTCTTTGTATAACCACGTGGACGGGTTGAACGGACTGCGCCAAGTGCTGGCTCTACACAGCCTGGGACAGTTGGAGGAAGCTTTGATGAGCGCGGCGGTTGGCAGAGCGGGTGACGATGCAATGACCGCTATGGGGAAAGCCTATATGCGATATGCCCGCGAGCGACCCGGTTTGTATGAAGCGATGCTGTATGCAACAGATCGAAATGATCCCGAAATGAGGCGTGCTGCGGATCGCGTAGCGGGGCTTGTTATTTCTGTTCTGTCCAGCGGCTACGGATTTAAGGAAGAGGATTGTGTTCATGCGGCGAGGGGATTCCGCAGTCTGCTTCACGGTTTTGCCTCGCTCGAACAAAATGGCGGTTTTGGTTTACCCGTGGAAGTGGATCGGAGTATTGAAGTCATGATGAACACTTTTTTGACAGGTCTGCATGTGCAGCAGAAACGGGGATAAGATGAGAAGCGAACACGGTTCTCTTTCCTGGTAATGGTTTCTATTCAGTAAAATGTATAATTATCTGTTCTGTGCGGCAAAAAATTGATATACTCGAAAAATACTGCTTAACAGCCGGATGTGGAACCGGTTTTACAGAGGAAATGATTCAAAGGATATTAGGGGGATTGTGGATGCAACAGGTTTTACAGGATGTGATCGGTGTAATTAACGACTTTTTCTGGTCCAAGTTGTTAATTGTCATGCTGATCGCATTGGGGCTATTTTTTACGTTCCGCACTAAGGGTCTGCAAGTACGAATGATCGGAGACATGTTCCGGGTCCTCAAAGAATCAAAACGCGGCTCCCGAGACAGCATTTCGCCTTTTCAGGCATTTTGTATCAGCATGGCGGCACGCGTAGGTACGGGTAACATTACGGGGATTGCTCTTGCCATTGCGCTGGGCGGTCCGGGTGCGGTGTTCTGGATGTGGATCATTGCGATCATCGGCTCGGCCTCCAGCTTCGTCGAAAGTACATTAGCACAGGTATATAAAGTGAAGGACAAAGATGGATTCCGTGGCGGTCCGGCGTATTATATGGAGATCGGATTGAGAAAGCGGTGGATGGGTATCGTCTTTGCGATACTGATTACACTGAGCTTTGGTCTGGTCTTTAACGCGGTGCAGTCCAATACGATTACGCTAGCTTTTGAAAATGCCTTCGGCACGAGTCGGCTGGTCGTGGGTCTGCTGATGGCGGCTGTGTTTGCGGTCATTATTTTTGGGGGTATCAAGCGGATTGCCAAAATGTCGGAATATATCGTCATTGTACTGGCAGTGCTGTATATCGGAATTGCGCTGTTTATTGTGATCATTAATATTCAGCAATTGCCGCAGATATTGTCCCTGATTGTACGCAGTGCGTTCGGTTTCGAGCAGGTTGCGGGAGGCTCCATCGGGGCAGCTCTGATGCACGGCATCAAGCGTGGTTTATTTTCCAATGAAGCAGGAATGGGGAGCGCACCGAATGCGGCAGCTACGGCAGACACCAGCCATCCGGTCAAGCAAGGCTTGATCCAGGCATTCGGGGTGCTGACGGATACGCTTATTATATGTACGAGCACGGCAATGATTATTTTGTTATCCGGTGCATATACGAAGCCGGGACTTAGTGGTATTGAGCTGACCCAGGCGGCTCTTAGTGTGCACATCGGCCCGTGGGCGTCCGGTTTTCTTGCCATCATGGTATTCCTGTTCGCTTTCAGCACATTGATCGGTAACTACTATTACGGTGAAACGAACATCGAGTTTATGAAATCCAAGAAAATCTGGGTATGGCTGTATCGCGCTGCTGTAATCGGCATGGTGATTTTTGGAGCGGTGGCCAAGGTGCAACTGGTGTGGGATTTGGCTGATTTATTTATGGGCATGATGGTTGTCGTCAATCTGATTGCCATTGCCCTTTTATCCCGAGTCGCTTTTGCAGCCTTAAAGGATTATTCACGGCAGAAAAAGGCGGGTCACGACCCTGTGTTCTACAAAGATAGCATTCCGGGGCTGGAGCAAGTGGAGTGCTGGGAGCGAGAAGCCAAGCTGTAAGACAACCTGATCACAAACTCGACATACCAATCTGATTGCGTCTTGAACCATACGGGTAAAATACTTCTGTATAATGTAGATGAGAGACTGCGAATACAGGAGGGATAGTGTGAACGTACTGGTGATTGGCGCAAATGGAAAAGTAGGCAGACATCTTGTTCGTCTGCTGGGTGAAAATGACTTGCATCGCGTAAAGGCGTTGATCCGCAATCAGGATCAGGCCGAAGCGCTTGAACGTTTGGGTGCGGAAACGGTGATCACTGATCTCGAAGGAACGGTTGACGACATTGCCGCAGCCGTAAAGGGTAGCGATGCTATCGTATTCACGGCAGGTTCCGGTGGCAAAACAGGCGCGGACAAAACCCTGCTTATCGACCTCGATGGAGCGGTCAAGGCTATGGAGGCTGCCAAGCAGGCAGGCATTCGCCGCTTCATTATGGTCAGCGCAAGGCATGCGGAGAATCGGGAGCAATGGCCTGAGTCGATTAAGCCGTATTACGTGGCAAAGCATTATGCAGATCGCTTGCTGGAAGCGAGTAATCTGGATTACACGATCCTTCGTCCGGGTGGATTGACAGATGATCCCGGTATCGGAAGGGTCGCTACGGGAGATGATTCTTCCGTTAGCACCATTTCCCGTGAGGATGTAGCGGCAGTGGTAGTAGCGGCACTGGATGAACGGCAGACGTATCACCGTGCGATTAATCTGGCGTCAGGCAGCACGCCCATTGCTGAGGCTATCCAGCAGGGTTGATGGATAGGGGAACATTCGCATCATAGTTGGAGAGAGGCAGATCAACGGTATTATTCCGGGGTCTGCCTTTTTGCTGCTTCTTTTGGCTATTTATTGTCCCAGTCGTATAGGTACGTTAACCCCTGTTTTAAACCCCCAATATACAAAAGCGACAATACCGCAGACTTCCAGCAGGAAACGCACAGCCAGATTGAGCATTCTAGTCCCGAAAGCAGTTCCAAATGAATATCTGCGAAAAGATTTGCTTAAAACTAATAATGTTATTTATAATACTAATATAATTAGTTTTAATCAAGATGAGGAGATGAGACGGATGCGTGTTGTTCAGGTGCAGCATATAGTTCAATTGACGTTTCTGCCGAGGCTGTTCCCGGTGAATTGCTATTTGGTGCAGGAAAAGGAGGGGCTGACATTGATAGATGCCGGACTTCCTTATAGTGCAGATGGGATCGAAAAGGCTGCTGCGCGGATGGGGCAACCTATCATACGCATTGTGCTTACTCATGCTCATGAGGATCATGTGGGTGCGCTCGATAGGCTGAAGGAACGGTATTCGGATGCGCAAGTATTCATTTCCGGGCGGGATGCCCGACTGTTAAAGGGGGATGTATCACTGGATGCGGGGGAACCGGATACTCCGATTCGGGGCAGTGTGCCCAAAAACATCCGTACACAGCCTGACGTTCTGCTGGAAGAAGGCGATCATGTGGGTTCGTTGCAGGCGATCAGCGCACCGGGACATACGCCAGGCTCGATGGCGTTTTTGGATACTCGCACCCGTGCGCTGGTTGCGGGCGATGCGTTCCAGATTCGAGGCGGTGTGGCGGTGTCTGGGCAGTTCAAGCCGTGGTTTCCTTTTCCGGCACTGGCTACCTGGAACAAGGAAATTTCACTGGAAAGCGCCAAAAAGCTTGCGGGATTCAAACCATCTCTGCTGGCTGTCGGACATGGTAACCTGCTAGAACATCCACAGGATGCACTCGAACGGGCCATTCAGGAGATGGAGCGGCAATTTATGAAGAAATGATTCCATATTCAGCCAACTTTCAGCCAGAACTCACGATGCCCTCAGCTATGGCAGATACAATATGAGGAAAATAGATACAGAGAGAGGTGCATCGGATTTGAACGCGTGGAAAGAGAACCGCATGAAATATATACTTCTGTTCAGTCTCATATTGTGTGCTGTGATTAGTGTGGTTTCGTTATCAGGAAATGTAGGGCAGGATACCGATTCATCCACCCAAGGTACATCGACATTGGGTGACAAAGGTACAACGACCTGGAATGACACGTCTACCTCCGGAAGTAACGGTGCTGCCAGAGACGGGCAACAGCGAAGTCCGGGCGGTATGTCCGGTAACGGCGGCCCTGGTATGGGCGGTGGAAGAGGCGGACATTCTTCATCTGCTTCTGCGACTCCGCTGGCGATCTTTGCCGCTTTGTTCTTCGGTGCGTTTGTATTCATTGTGTATCGTTTTCGGACCAGTGTATGGAAGATCGGGGAACGTAACCGGGGGCTGATGTTATGGACCGTGCTTGGTGTGGGATTCTTTTTAAGAATGGCGATAGCGCCGTGGATATCGGGGCACATGGATTTAATGCTATTCCGGAACTGGGCTACAACAGCAGCGGATAGCTTAACGGGATTTTACACGAACGGATCAAGTGACTATCCACCGTTCTATATTTATATTTTATATGTGATCGGTAAAATCGGCTCTACGGACGCTTTCAGTCCTTATATGTCGGTGCTGCTGCGGCTGCCCAATATATTGGCGGATATCGCGACAGCGTACATGCTGTATCGGTTGGCGAGCAAACGGGTCGGCTTTGGAATCAGCATCGGACTGGCATTGTTCTATGTATTTAACCCGGCGGTGTTCATCAACTCCACCTTCTGGGGACAAGTAGATTCATTCTTTACATTGCTGATTGTAGGCATGGTTGTGCTGTTGGTGGAAAACAGAGTAGGCTGGTCCACTGTCTTGTTTACGATAGCGGTGCTGATGAAGCCACAGGGGATTATTTATGGCCCGATTCTGTTCTTCGAGCTGTTGAGACAACGTAAAATACAACCTTGGCTGCTGGCTATAGGTGGAGCGGTTGTGACGACAATTCTGGTTGTGCTGCCATTTTCGTGGGGGCAGGAGCCATTATGGCTGCTTGATTTATACCAAGGAACGGTCGGTGAGTATCCATATGCTTCCGTGAACGCGTATAATTTCTTCGCACTGATCGGTGGTAATTATACGCAGGATACGACGACGTTGTTCCTGTTCAGCTACCACACATGGGGTATGATCGGCATTGTGCTGGTGACTTTGTTTACGTGGTGGATGTATGCGCGCAGTGGCAAACCACAGTTTGTGGCCGCGGCTGCACTGGTACAAATTGCAGGTGTGTTCACTTTCGCTTCCAGCATGCATGAACGGTATCTGTTCCCGGCCGCAGCGTTGGCTGTACTAGCATATCTGTATTTGCGGGATCGGAGATTTTTATGGCTCGCGGGTGGATTCAGTCTCACGATTTTCCTGAACACCTTCGATATTTTCTATAGCTCCAATACTCGGGATCAGTACGGTATCATATTGTGTGTGACCTCGTTGTTGAACGTGCTGCTGTTTGTGTATCTGGTCAAAGTTGTGTGGGATTGCTCCAAATCCAGCACGATGGAGGCATCTCCTTCAAATGACCCGGTTCCGTCAGAGCTTGCTTCCGGGAAGCACGTATGGGGAGCATCTCCTCAAGGTGTGAACACAACGATTGAAAGATAGCCCATTATGGAATAGGGTAAAAAACCGCCCTTTGGCGAAATGGAAGTGGCAGGTCAACCAACCACAAACCATTACGCCAAAGAAGCGGTTTTTTTATTGATGTTCCTCAATCTATATATTCGTTCAGTTTCTGTATATCGCAGATGGTAATCTCTCGTGTACCCTTAGTATGAATAATCCCCTGCTGTTCAAATTTTGCGAATTTGCGACTGATGGTTTCGCGTGTGACACCCACATAATTAGCCATTTCTTCGCGTGAAAGGGGGAGGTTGATTTTAATGTAGGAGCCGTCCCTTTTGCCGTATTTATGCCCAAGCTCAAGAATCATATAGGCAATACGGATTTCCGGGTCTTTGGTAGCCAGGCTTTGAGCCAGCTTTTCGGTATGTGCCAAGCGTTTGGTAATGGTTTTGAGCAGCTTCAAAGAGATATCGGGATTGTTGTGAATCAACTGCTCCATATCATCCTTGGTGAGCATACAAATATCAGTATCTTTTAAGGCATACGCACTAAAGTTACTCAGCTCATCGCTGTTAAATATGTTCAACTCGCCAAAAAAATCGCCAGTTGTCAGAATGTGCAGAATTTGCTCCTTGCCCTGAGGTGTCATTTTCAGAAGCTTAACATGCCCGCTTTTAATAATGTACAGCGTATCGGACGCTTGTTCCTCGATAATCAAGGCCTCGCCTTTCTGATATTTCCGGTGTCGGATCATGGAGCTGACCTTACACAAATCTTCGCAGGACAAAGAGGAAAAGATAGGCACTTTGCGGGCACATGGCTCCTTTTCGCACTGGCAGGGACAGGACATCTCATTCACATTCATTCACTCCATTCATAAACCGGAAACTAAAAAGTATAGTGCGTTCTTGTTATTCTGTATCATCTATTGGGGCAAAATGGCTTTGATCCTCACCGCAGACTGGACAAACCCAGTCTTCCGGAAGGTCCTCAAACGCTGTACCAGGCATCACGTCTTCATCGGGGTCACCCAAAGCAGGATCATAAATGTATCCACAGGGTTGACATACATATTTTTTCATCTTTAGCTCTCCTTGTCACCCAAAATTTTTGTAAGCTCTGGCGCGTCCGGTTTGAGTCCCTGAATGATGGCTGTTTTGTATGGAAGTGAAGCGAGGGCATCCCCAAAACCGATCACGCCGCAGATAGAGCCGTTTTGTATGAACATTCGTGTATAAGAAGCTTGATTTTCACTGGTCAGGCTGGTGTCGCATTCCTGTTCATCTACTAGGCCAATGGAAAAGAGAGGGGATTCATAGCTGTTCGATAGAGTTACAGGGATGGGACGCTGATAGCTGACGGATGAACCCGTCATATTAGCTCCTGCTATTTTCCCTTGCTCCATTGCGCTTTCCCATAACCCATCTACTCTACTCTGAAATTCGGCTGCATCACCTGCTGCATAGATATTGGCGGAGCTGGTCTCCATTTGCGCATTCACCAGAATGCCTTGTCCAATATCAAGGCCGATTTGGCGAGCAAGCTCCGTATTCGGTACAATTCCGATAGAGTACACGACATGCTCGCAGGGGATAACAGAGCCGTCCTGTAGTTCCACACCTTCTACGTGATCTGTGCCTTTAATACGTTTTACGCCTTGCCCAAGGTGGACCTGAGTACCCCGTTCGGTCATTTGATCGGTCAAAATAGCGGAGGCCTTTTCATCTAGCTGGCGGGGCATAAGCCGATGCGAAGCTTCCAGTATGGTTACAGCATACCCGGCTTGCTGGAAGGACCAGGCGGTTTCCACGCCTTGAATACCGCCGCCGATGATACATATCCGGTCTCCCTGTCGCAATTCCGCTTTAAGGCTATCTGCATCTTGTCGAAAACGGATAGAATGGACGTTCCTTAGAGAAGCCCCATCTAGCACAAGCTTACGGTTGTGAGCTCCTGTACACAGCAGCAGCTTGTCATAAGCAACGGTTTGTCCATCTATTGTTTTGATAGTACAGTCCTCAGGATGTATCTCGGTTATCTTGATGCCGGAATACACATGAATTCGTTGATTGGCAAACCATTTTTCCTTTTTGATCAGGATTTTGTCGCTGTGCAAATCAGTGAATAGTCCCTTGGAAAGTTTGACTCTGTTATACGGAAAGGATGCTTCCTCCCCGTAAATAGAAATTTCGGCCAGCTCATCATGATCTCTAATCGCTTTTGCCGCGTTGACGGCGGCGACACTGCCTCCGATAATAACGTAATGTTGGTTACCCATTCAGTATCTCTCCTATTCGCTATACGCTACTGTGTTTTAAATAACACTAAGCAGTAGATCTGAGACAAATTCAGCGGCATTTTTAATTTTTTTCACTTTTTCAACTTCTGTAGGAGAGAAACGAATACGTACCGGGAATTCCACATGGGTCATACCCGTTGATTTGATTACATCTGAAGTGCTTTGGACCTTCATATTAGTACCGTTCAAGTAATCCTGTACAACTTCAATGGCTTCCCCGCTCCAGCCATAGGAACCAAAGGCAGCAGCCAGCTTGCCTTCCAGATTCATCTTTTGCATTTGTTGCAATAGGTCTTCCAATTTGCCCGTCATGTCGGCATATTTGGTAGAGCTACCGACGAAAACAGCATCTGCTGAGGCAATACTATTCAATATTTCCGTTTCATCGGCTTTATCCACGTCCCATAGCTCCACCTTGATTTGGTTCTCCAAAAAGCAGTCTTTCAGGATGTTTGCCATTTTTTTAGTATTATTTTTTAAAGTGGCATAGACAATTGCTACTTTTTTATCATCCTTAGTTTCGGTGCTCATAGATGCGTACAAATCAATAAACTTGGCAATGTCATGTCGGATTGCGAAGCCGTGGGAAGGAGCAATCATCTCAATATCCAGATCGGCAACAGCTTCGATTAATGTGCGCACATATCTGCGGTGCGGATGAATAATAGCCTGATAGTATCCGATAAAGTCCTCGGTAATGTCAAAACCGGCCTCATCGGCAAATAGATGCTCTACAGCCACGTGTGTACTGAAAATATCACAAGGGAACAAGATTTTATCTTCTATGCAGTACGTAATCATGGTTTCTTCTGTATGGAGGTAAGGTGTTTCCTTGAACAGCAGCGTCTTGCCTCCAATATCCAGTTGATCCCCGTCCTTGATCACCAGGAAGTTGCGATGCTGAAGCTTGTACATTTGTTGAATTTCCGGAACGGCAATCTCAGTGCAGACAATCGTAGCGTTCGTTGCTTTGGAAGCAAGTGCCGCCAATCCGCCTGAGTGATCTGGTTCCGTGTGATTGACGATAATATATTGAATGTCCAGCGGATCGATCAATTCGGTTACAGCTTCGGCAAATTCCCTACCGAACGCCATATCCACGGTATCCACAATGGTTGGTTTTCCAGTTTTCAATAGATATGCATTATATGTTGTACCCTTAGATAGTAGAAGACGATGAAAGGGAACCTCACGATTATCAATTTTTCCTACCCAATAAATATCCTTTGCCAGTTGAAATCCGGGCTTCATAGGAATAACCTCCTGCTTGTTTTTGTTTGTCTGACACAATTCGATTCTAGTTGGATGTGTCGATGAAAAAGAGGATTGAAATCAAATTTTTGAATATTTCAAAGTTTTTAATACTTAAATTTATATTTGTGATTGCAATCACAAGGCGAGCTTAATAATCAAATACAATAAGACCATATAGATTGAAACCTGAGAACATGCCAGGTATCTAATCCATCATAGGCAAATCCAATTTCAAACAGGAGAGTGAACCTACATGAAAAAATCTAACCTCATTCAGTTTCAGGAATATAAAGAAGCTGCGTTTACAAAACGAATTGTGCATAAAGAAGCCGACAATGTAATTTTTATTCTCAACTTTACTCCTAATGCTGAGTTGCCAACACATAATCATCCAGGAGCAAATGTATATTTGCTTGTTCTTGAGGGTAACGGTACTGTAACTGTGAATGGTGAAGAAACGGAAATTGTCCAAGGGGATATGATCCATGTTACAGGAGATGAGCGCTTTTCCTATCGGGGTGGTGCGGAGGCGAATTCCAGCCTGCATGTGGTGTTGACCAAAACGCCAAGTGAAAGCTATGCGCAAAATATATAAATTATAAAAATCAGAAGAAGAGGAAAAGAACTCCACATATAAAAAAGCCGCTTGGGCATTAAGCCAAGCGGCTTTCTTTAGTGGGGGGTCACACCCCGGAATACGCCATGAACCCACCGTCTACCGGGATCACTGTCCCTGTGACAAAACCGGATGTTTGTTCATCCACGAGCCATAGCAGAGAACCCAGCAGATCGTCCGGTACACCAAAACGGCGCATAGGAGTATGGGCAATGATTTTATCCGCACGTTCAGTGAGGGAGCCGTCCTCGTGGGTGAGCAGGCTACGGTTCTGTTCAGTGAGGAAGAAGCCGGGGGCAATGGCATTGACGCGAATGCCCGCTTCGGCCAGATGGACAGCCAGCCATTGCGTGAAGTTGTTAATGGCAGCCTTGGCTGCGCTGTAAGCCGGAACCTTGGTCATCGGGCTGGGGGCGCTCATGGAAGAAATGTTCAGGACAACTGCTCCTGCGCGTCCAGTCATACGCTGTGCGAATATTTGTGTCGGAATAAGCGTTCCAATGAAATTCACGTCCAGTACTTGGCGAAAACCCGGGATGCTCAGTTCAAAGAAGGTGGTGATATCCGGCTGCGCCAGATCCTCCAACCGGAAGGTTTCGCGGGTTGTATTGGCGCTCGCGTGATTCCCTCCGGCTCCATTGATCAGAATGTCACATGCGCCGTATTGGTTGCGTACGACCTGTTCTGCCTGCTGTACGCTGGCGGCATCGGTAACGTCGCAGGCTACAGCTATCGCTTCTCCGCCTGCGGCCTGAATAGCATGAACTACGCGTAGGCCTTTTTCCTTCGTTCGGTTCAGAATGGCCACCTTCACGCCTTGTCTTGCCAGCTCGTGGGCCATCGCGCTGCACAGAACTCCGGCGCCGCCTGTAACTACTGCTGTTTTGCCTGCCAGAGAAGGGTGTAGAGATTGTGTGCTCATAGGATCGACTCCTTCGGGTGAACGGATTCGGTTAGTGTGGACTCCACATGATGAGTGGGGTTGTTGTGTTGGGCTTGGCTTCGTGTAAGCGCATCCCACAATCCCCACAAATACATAATTCCGAGTGCGCGATCATACAGTCCATACCCGGGTCTGCACTTCTCTCCCCACAAGTGACGACCGTGGTCGGGTCTGACGTAGCCCGTGAAGCCAACATCATGATACGCCTGAACGATGCCTGCAATATCGACGGTTCCATCCTGAGTTCGGTGGGATGTTTCGATGAAGTCTCCGTTGGCGGACACACGCACATTGCGGATATGAGCAAACGGAATCCGGTCCTTGAACTCATGAATCATGGATACGATATCATGATCGGGGTTGGCTCCCAGCGAACCAGAGCATAGCGTAATGCCGTTGGCCGGACTGTCGTACAACGCCAGCAGCCTGCGCAGATGGGTCTGACTTGTGATAATACGAGGTAGTCCGAATACGGACCATGGCGGATCGTCGGGGTGGATAGCCATCCGAATGCCGCTGCGTTCGGCGGCGGGAATGACGGCCTCCAGAAAGTAGGCCAGATTCTGCCACAGGTCATCTTCCGTGACGTGGGTATACGCTTCAAACAAAGCTGTCAGATGCTCCAGCCGCTCCGGTTCCCAGCCGGGCATGGTTAACGAGCTGTTTTCGTTAATTCGGCGTACCAGCTCGAACGGATCAAGACCTTCAATTCGTGACTTCTCGAAGAAGAGAGCCGTCGAGCCATCCTCCAGTTCCTTATGCAGATCGGTGCGTAGCCAGTCGAATATGGGCATGAAATTATAGCAGACGACCTTGACGCCGTGCTGCCCGAGCTTTTCCAACGTGCGTATGTAGTTGCTGATATACAAATCGCGTGTCGGCCGTCCGAGCTTGATATCTTCATGCACATTTACACTTTCTACGACCTCATGGTGAAAACCGGCCTGTACAGCTTGCTCCTGAAATGCCACAATATGTTCCAAAGGCCATTCTTCTCCGGCCGGGATATCGTGCAGCGCCCACACGAGTCCTTCTACCCCCGGAATTTGTCGGATTTGTTCCAGTGTTACTGTATCGTTCCCTTCACCGAACCAACGAAATACCATGCGCATGCTTTGCACCGCCCCATTCGTCATATGATAGGTGTAACGGCAATTTCCATTTCCCGATGTTTCCACATTACCATATTGCTAGAGGTGATTGGAATAGTTATCCAAAATAAAATGACGCACAAACCGAAAGGAGGAAGCGGGTTATGAAGCTGCATCGAGCCATTGTGGTGGATGATGAAATATTCACCCGCAAAGGACTGCTTCAACTCATGGATTGGGAAGCCTGCGGCTTTGAGGTCGTTGGGGAGGCTGATAACGGCGAGGATGCACTGGAACTGATCGGTAGCGTTCATCCTGATCTGGTCATCACCGATATTCGTATGCCTGTGCTGGACGGATTGGAGCTGATTCGCTGTGTACTCGGGCGGGGGACGGATCATCCTGCGTTTATTATCTTGAGCGGCTACAGCGATTTTGCTTATGCACAGCAGGCACTTCGCTACGGGGTTCATGATTTTATGCTCAAGCCGATTGATGAGAAGGACTTTTCGTCTACACTGCGCAGGCTGAGTAAAAGGCTGCATCAAGAGCAGCAGAATGCACAGCTCTATCAGAGTCGCCGCACAGGCGAGTTGTTGGAGACACTGATGGTGAATGAGGTGGATGATGCCGTGGTGACGGCTTGGGAACAGCAGCTACGCCTTGGAGAAGCTGCGCATATGTACTATGTGCTCGTCGAGCTGAATGATCAGCATCCGTGGCGTTCCGATGGCAACGGTGTTCCGCTGTCGCTTTTCCAGTTCAGGGAGCTTGTAGAGCAGGCGCTTTATCGTTTGATCGACGGCAAGTATCCCCTCTACGTCCATGAGCATCGTAACCGGATTGGCATCATAGTGCCGGACTTCTTTTTGGAGTGCTTTGAAGCTAGTTCAGACACTTTTATGAAAGCGCTACAACGGGAGTTGGAGGGCATGGAGCTACTGCAAAATCAGATGGGGAGCCGGGTCTTTGTCTACGTGGGAAGCCCTGTTCAACGATTGCAAGATCTCCATCGGTCCTATGAATGTGCCAAGGAAGCGGTGCTCCATAAATACATTCATGACCGCAGCGGCATTGTCGTGTATCAGGAGGAGGGGATGCCAATGCTCCACTACAGGACGATCCATCAGGATGTACTGGATTGCTTGACGGAGCAGGTGGAGGAGATGCGGTTGGAGGAGTTATATGCGACCGTAGATCATCTGTTTTGCAGCTTTCGTGAGCAGCATTACGCCCCGGAGGCTGTGAAAATGAACTTGCATCAATGCGTAATTAGCATTGTGCGGGTCATTCAAAATATGCAGGGCGATGAACGCTCGCTTCTGTCCTTAGAACCGATGATGGGCTGGCAGGATATGAATCTGTCGCTGGGTGAATTACAGCGGCTGTTTACGGCTTTTGCCGAGGAAAGCAGCCGAACGATTAGGGTGTTGCGCAAGGAGCGTCAACAGGGAGGAATTCAGCACATCCGCACCTACATTGAGCAGCATGCGGCAGAGAATATTAACCTGAAAAGTATAGCAGCCCGCTTTTATATGAATCCGGTCTACCTGGGCCAATTGTTCAGAAAAACGTACGGGGTGTACTTTAACGAATTCCTGCTGCAATTACGGGTTCAGGAGGCTAAACGGTTGCTGCGTCAGACTGATTTGCGCATTTATGAAGTTGCCGAACGGGTGGGCTTTGGCAGCCCGGATTATTTTGTCACCCAATTTGAAAAAATGGTGCAAGCCACACCAAGTGAATATCGCAACAGCCTGAATACCCGTGTGGAGCCGCAAAGGGGCAGCGAATGAGGATGCTACGCTCAACCCTTGATCATGTCCGTCTGCGGGATAAAATGCTGCTGCTGTATTTTCTCTGTGTATTTGTGCCAGTGGTGCTGACCAATCTGATTTTCTACCACGTCACCTCGCAAAATGTGAAGGAACAGCGTATGCAGGATATTTCCCGTGCGCTGGAGCAGATCAAAATTGAGTTTTACCGTGAGTTTGAAGATGCGATGGAAATCTCGTCCATCTTTTATACCGATCATCAGCTAAACGAACTATTGGAGCAAACATACCCCCATCCCGCTGAATATATTGCCGCCTATGATTCTTATTTGCGTCGTATGTTAAACAATACTTACAGTCCTGTATACCATTCTGTGGGTGGAATGACGATCTACACAGATAATCCGACTCTACTGGATTCCGGGGGAATCAGCTTTATAGATGAGCGGGTTAAAAGCTTGCCCTGGTATGCCAAAATCCCGCCCGGACGGCAGTCCAAGCCTATATTTGTACGTACTGACGACGGTACGGGCGAACAACTGCATCCCTTTAGCCTGATTCGGCGGATGAATTATTTTTATTCCGAAAATGGCCACGAGAAAATACTGAAAATAGAGCTGCGAATGTCGTCCATTCAAGAGATTTTCCATAATCTGAATTTGCGGGGCAGTCTCTTTCTGCTCAACGAACGGGGGGAAATCGAATATACGACCGATCCCAGGATTGATATCAATCATAAGGTCGTGGCCTATAGCACCCTCCAGCAGCCCAAGGACACTATAGAGTTCAAGACAAATTATGTGCTGACAAGTAATCTCAATGGCTGGAGCATTGTGACTGCGGTGTCGGGCGATGAAGTGCTGTATGAAATGGAGAAATCACGCAATTTTGTGCTGCTGTTAACCTGCATGAATATGCTGCTGCCTACCTTGATCATCATCTGGATTACACGTTCGCTGAACGTGCGCATTCATCGTATTCTGAAGCATATGAAAAAGGTGAAAAATCAGCATTTTGAACTGATTCCCGGTACAGAATCGAGAGATGAAATTGGGCAGCTAACAGGTGAATTTAATCGAATGATGCTGAAAATAAAGCGATTGATTAACGATGTCTATGTAGCGGATATTCAGCGAAAAAATTTGGAGATTCTACGCAGGCATGCCCAGCTTAATGCACTTCACAGCCAGATCAACCCTCATTTTCTGTTCAATGCGCTGGAGACGATACGTATGCGAAGCCTGATGAAGCATGAAGACGAGACAGCCCGCATTATTCATAATATGGCGCGAATTTTCCGCAATTCGTTGGTGTGGAACAAGGATAGAGTCACGTTGCGGGAGGAGTTGGAGCTGATTCGTTGTTTTCTGGAAATTCAGCAATACCGCTTTGGGGAGCGGATACAGTACGAAGTGCAGGCACGACCCGAGGACCTGGACTATCTGCTTCCCAAAATGGTTGTGCTTACGCTGGTTGAAAATGCAAGCATTCATGGCATTGAGCCGCTGAAGCATGGGGGGCGCATCGAGATTCATTTTGAGCGTCGGGAGGAGCGGCTGATGCTAACGGTACGAGATGATGGAGTTGGCATGTCTTTGGAACAGGTACAACGGCTGTACGGTTACATGCACAGACAGGAGGAAATGGGCGAGCGTATCGGTCTGCAGAATGTCATCTATCGTCTGAAGCTTTACTACGGAAGCCGCTTTGAGCTTGATATTCGCAGCGCACCCGGCGAGGGGACAGAGATTCGTATTATCATTCCTGCGGATCGGGAGTCTTTTAGTTCTTCCGCTCAATGATATCCATATGGTATAATTCCCCTAACAACAGAACGGCTTAGATGGCGCGGTCGGCTAGTCTCCTGCAAAGGAGGTGATGCCTGTGGAGGTTAAAGATACGCTGACATTAATGATGATGTTCGGTACGCTAATTATTGCGTTGATCGGATTGATCGTCACGATTGTCATTGCATTGAACCAAAGCAAAAAGAAATAGACCGCCCTTCGGACAAAGGTTAGCGGTCTATTTCTGCACCTAGTTCACAGCCACCGCCCTTATAAGCGGCTGTTGCTAAAGAGTAGGGATGTTAACGCATCCTTGCTCTTTTTTTATTATAATCTTCTTTGTTTCATTTTATCACAACGTGAATCCTATTGACAATGGAGTCAAGGGGTATTGCAGTAAAAATGGACGCTGATGCTGGATCGGCGTTTATTTTGCTTTGTTGGACTTACTCCTATAGTTTTCTAAGTAACACCTTTAGATTGACAGGTGAACGAAATTAACGGCATTTTATAAAATGAAAGTGCTTACAATTTGGAGTGTGCGGGATTTCCAGTGCTTGAGGTACGGCCGCTCGATATTCACACAATCGACAAAAGAGGCTGAAAGGGGAAGGTCTGGCATGACAAGCAAAAGGTTCGGGATCATCAGTCTGGTATTCATCATGATGGTATCTATGATCACTGCCTGCTCAGGAAGTGCGGGCAAGGAGCCTGCAACAGGAGATCCTAATGAGAAGGTCACATTCACGTATTTTAATGCCACTGCGGGGAGGGACATCCATACCAATGAAACGCGGATCGGCAAAATTCTGGAGGATCAGACAGGAGTAAACTGGAAGCTGGAGCATTTGGTGGGGGATTCCAATACGAAGATCGGTACGTTCATTGCCAGTAACGATTACCCGGACGCCATTGTGCCTGATGGCACGATTGATAAGCTGCTGGATGCCGGAGCCTTTATTCCGCTAAATGATTTGATTGATAAATATGGTCCGAATATCAAGCGTGTATATGGACCGTATTACAACCTGATGAAGGCGGAGGATGGGAATATCTATTTCCTGCCACTCAGTGCGGTGGTAGGCGATTATTTGCCCGCGCCTAACGTGGAGCAGGGAGCTTTTTGGGTACAGCGCAGGGTGTTGAAGGAGGCGGGATATCCAAAAATAAAAACGCTCGACGAGTATTTGACCCTGATTCGCAACTATGCGAAAAAGCATGCAGACGAGGGCTTGACCGGGTACTTGGCGTTAACCACACAGGATAGGTTTTATGCTCTTACGAACGCGCCGATGCATCTGGCAGGCTATCCGAACGATGGCGGCACGATGATTGATATGAAATCGCACCAGGCGACGGATTATGGGGATGAGGAAATCACGAAGCGGTATCTCAAAGAGCTGAATCAGCTCAATGCAGAGGGCCTGTTCGACAAAGCATCCTTTGTGGACAATTACGATCAATATTTGGCGAAGTTGACCTCGGGCAAGGTGCTTGGCTTCTTCGATTATCGCTGGCAGGCGGGGCAGGCTCTAAATAACCTACAGGAGGCTTCCAAGCAATCGGGCAATGATGATATGGAATATATAGGGCTACCTGTTGTATACGACCAGAATATAAAGGATCAGTACATTGACCCTTCGTCATTCGTTAATAACCGAGGTATTGGAATTACGGTTAGTGCCAAGGACCCGGTACGTATCATCAAGTTTTTTGACAATCTGCTGACCAATGAAAACCAGGTGTTATCCAACTGGGGGATCAAGGGCGAAACCTATGATGTAGATAAAAAAGGGCGCTTTTACCGGACCAAGGAGCAAATTAAGCAGACGGGTCAGGATGCGTTCCGCGAATCATTCGGGTTCAAATATTTTGAATACAGTTGGCCGCGATACGGTAGTGGTTCTACCCTGCCTGACGGCAACTCGGTTGGCCCCGGGCGGCAGCCTGAGGTTGCGCGTATGTCCTACACCGAGGGAGATAAAAAGCTGCTAAAAGCCTATGGTGTAGAGTCCTTCTCGCAAATGTTTTCTGCCCCAGACAAGCGCCCATGGTATCCGGCTTGGAGTATCCCGATTGCCCAAGGCTCACCTGCGCAGCTCTTCCAGCAAAAGAAGGGCGACCTGCAACGCAAATATTTCCCACGTTTAGTGCTGTCTGCACCGGGGCAGTTTGAGGCGATTTGGAATGAGTACACTACTGAATTCAACAAGCTGGATGTGAAGGAATATGAGGAGCTGATTACGAAGGAGGTTGTCAAAAAAGTCGAAACTGCTGGTAAAAAATAAAGGAGGAAGCAGCTATGGGCAACACGGCACCTATCACGACCTCACAGAGCCATTTGCCGCCCTCACGGCGAACTGGCTTTAGAGGATTTATGCACAAGCTGAACCAGCAGCGGGCACTGGTATGGATGTCCATCCCTTTTTTAATCTGGTTGTTTATTTTCAAATATTTGCCTATCTGGGGCTGGACGATTGCTTTTCAGGATTTTAAGCCTGCGCGTAAGCTGCTCGATCAGCAGTGGGTTGGGTTGAAGCATTTCCGTTTTCTGTTTCAGGATGAGCATTTTCTGCGGGTCATGCGCAATACGCTGGCGATGAGCTTCATTAATCTGGTGCTGGGCTTTGTAACTGCTATAATATTGGCAATTTTGCTGAATGAGCTTCGTCAGATCGTGTTTAAGCGAGTGGTGCAGACGATCAGCTACCTGCCGCATTTTATTTCGTGGGTGGTAGCGGCCAGCATTATCAGTACGGCGTTGTCTGCGGACGGCGGCATTGTCAATGAGGTGCTGATGTGGCTGGGACTGATTAAGGAGCCTGTGCTGTGGCTGGGCGAGGGAAGCTATTTTTGGGGCATTCTCGGTGCATCGGAAGTATGGAAAAATGTCGGCTGGAACACCATCATTTATTTGGCCGCGATGACGATGATTGATCCGTCACAGTATGAGGCGGCTGAGATGGACGGAGCAGGGCGTTTTCAGCGAATTTGGCATGTGACGTTGCCGGGATTGAAGCCTGTATTTATCATCCTTCTCATTATGAATATCGGGAATCTGCTGGAATCCGGCTTTGAGCCGCAATATTTGCTGGGCAACGGTATGAACGTGGATTACTCGGAAAATCTGGACATTTTCGTGCTGAAATATGGTATTCAGATGGGCAATTTCTCACTTTCGATTGCAGCAGGGATGTTCAAAACAGTAGTCAGCTTCATTTTGCTGTTTAGCGCCAATCATATTGCGAAGCGGTTAGGGGAGGAGCGGTTGTTCTGAGAAAAAGGGAGTTATGGTGGGGTACGGCCGCTCCGCTGCTACCCGCCATAAAGTCACTTTTTTTAAGAACTGAGGGTGGTGGCAGGGGAGAACTTGAGGGAAGGCGCGTGCTCGCGCTTCCTTGTAGTAACTGCACGATCATGACTGGCTCAGCTTCGCTATCGCTTGTTTTTAGGACTGAGCTAGTGGTGGTGATAACAGAAGGTGCGTGTTCATGCATACTACAGGTGCAGGTCAGTGGATTTTTAACAGGCCGCTTCGCGGACCTTATCAAGACCTTATGGACGAACTGGATTACAACTTCTAATAGAGATAATAATCTATTAAATTAACATTTATTCATATAACAATAGAAATATAACAATAGAAATATAACACTCCAAAATATAAGACCCATATCTCCACCAGCAATTGTCCTGATCATCGAACTAGAGTGCTTAAGCTACTTTTTAGAAAGGAGAGGGAGTTATGGACAAAGGAAAAGCGTTGCATGGGCGGTTTCGGGCGCCATCGGATCGGGTTTTTGATGCGTGCAATATTGTATTTATGCTGTGCCTGATGGTGTTCACGCTGTATCCATTTTTGAATACGCTGGCGGTTTCGCTGAATGAAGCGAATGATTCGATTCGGGGTGGTATTTATTTGTGGCCGCGTGAATTTACGTGGAGTAATTACGAATTTGTATTCAAGGAAGCGACGATTTTTCATGCCACGTTGATTTCTGTGCTGCGTACAGTGGCGGGTACGGTGACCTCGGTGTTCTGTTGTGCGATGGTGGCGTATACGATCAGTCGGCCGGAATATTTGCTGCGTAAATTTGTATCGCTGGCTTTTATTTTGACGATGTATTTTAACGGGGGGCTGATTCCGAACTTTCTGCTGATTCGTGAGCTGGGGATGCTCGGAACCTTTTGGGTGTATGTGGTACCGGGGTTGATTGGGGTGTTCAATGTGATTGTGATTCGCTCCTTTATTGAAGGCTTGCCGGAAGGGATTTTGGAGTCGGCGCGTATTGATGGGGCGGGGGAATTTTCGACTTTTATGCGTATCGTTTTGCCGCTGTGTGTCCCGGTACTGGCAACGGTGTCGCTGTTCACGGCGGTTGCGCAATGGAATTCCTGGTTTGATGTGTTTCTGTACAATTCGTCGTATGAGCAGTGGAGTACACTCCAGTATGAGCTGATGAAAATATTGCAAAATTCCAATACGTCCGTGAACGCTCAGAATTATGCCAGCCAGTTTGCAGGCTCGGAAAATCTGGCGAAGTCGGTCACTCCTACCTCGATTCGTGCCACGATGACGATTGTGGCTTCCGTACCTATTATTTTGGTGTATCCTTTTTTGCAAAAATATTTTGTGAAGGGTATGACTCTGGGCGGCGTTAAGGGGTGAGCATGGACCAGAAATGTGCGGAACTCACTTTCTTGTATTTTTGAAAATATGAGCACGGGAGGGATTGTGTTGAGGTCATTTTTGTACAAATCTTTTGGTCTGGTGCTGGTCGGGGTGCTGTTATTGCCAGTGGGGTGGTGGGGTCCTTCTGTAGCGGAGGCGGAGGCTCCGTTTGTGGAACATTCCCCGCCAGTTGCGGATTCGGTTCTGTCAACGGGAAGTGTGGATAAGACCATCGGGACCTATGGATTTGAGCAAGGCAATAGCGAGGGCTGGAAGCCTCGGGGGACTTATACTCAAATCGCGTCCGTCACGGAAGCTGCATATGGCGGCACACACAGTCTGAAGGCAACCGCTCGCACGGCGACTTGGAACGGAGCGGAACTGGATGTGAAGTCGCTGTTGCTGCCGGGGGTGGAGTATGAGATTAGCGGCTATGTGAAGCTGGACGGCAATTCCGCGAATCCGAGCGTGATTAAGTTTACGGTGGAGGAGCAGCCAGCAGGCGGGGCTACGACATGGAAGACGGTAGCGCAGACGGAGACGACGGATACATCGTGGGTCAAACTTCAAGGCAAATATACTTTTACCGGGGGGATGGATGCATTGAAGCTGTATGTGGAAAGCTCAAATCCCGCGCAGGCATACTATGTGGATGAGGTAGAAATCAGGCAGGTATCGGAGACACCAACGGAACCGACCAGTGGTATCGTATCCGGCTTCGAGGGCGGTACAGCTCAAGGCTGGGTATCCCGTATGGGGGCCGAGACGGTGCAAGTGTCAAATGCGGATGCACGAACCGGATCGTACAGCCTGCTGACGACAGGCAGACAAAAGACGTATGCCGGGCCTAAGCTTGATGTGACTGCTACGGTGCAAAAAGGCAGCCGTTACACGGTCAGCGCTTGGGTAAAGCTGGCACCGAGCGAGCAGCATCCTGCCAAGGTACGGCTCAGCGTACAACGCGATCACCAAGGTGAAAGTGCGTATGAAACTGTTGTAGGCGACACGGCTACCACGACAGGGGGATGGATGCATTTGTCTGGTACGTATACTCTCGCGCATGATGCAGACACCGTTTCTATGTATTTGGAAACGGCAGAAGGAACGGCTTCCTTTTATATGGATGATTTCGAGCTGTCACTTGTACCGCCGCTGGCTATTGAAAAGGACATTCCCTCTTTGCACGGATTATATCAGGGACAGTTCAGCATTGGCACGGCGATTGAGGCTTTCCAGACAGAAGGGGCTTACGGAGAACTGGTGCAGAAGCATTTTAACAGCGTCGTTGCAGGGAATGCGATGAAGCCGATTTCCTTGCAGCCGTCCGAGGGACAGTTCCATTGGGAGGAAGCAGACCAAATTGTGCAATTTGCTAGACAGCACGGACTGGAAATCCGCTTCCATACCTTGGTGTGGCATAACCAGACCGGGGATTGGATGTTCAAGGATAAGAATGGACAGCCGATGACGCCGACTGCGGAAAATAAAAAGCTTTTGCTGGATCGACTGGAGACGCATATTCGTGCTGTCGTGGCGCGTTATAAAAATGTGATTACCGACTGGGATGTCGTGAACGAGCCGATTGATCCTGACCAGCCGGACGGCATGCGCCGCAGCAAATGGTATCAGATTACCGGCACGGATTATATTGAAAAAGCCTTCCGCGTCACGCGGGAAGCGGCGGGTCCGAATGCCCGGCTGTTTATTAACGATTACAACACGCACGAGCCAAAGAAACGGGATTTCCTGTACAATTTAGTGCGTGATTTGCTCGCTAAAGGTGTACCGATCGATGGAGTAGGCCATCAATCGCATATTCGGCTGGAGTTTCCGACGATTCAGGAGATGGAACAATCCATTGAAAAGTTTGCTTCACTCGGTCTGGATAACCAGATTACGGAGCTGGATATGGGCCTTTATTCCAATGACACGGATCGCTACGAAACGATCCCTGAAGCCATGCTGATCCGGCAGGCTTACCGCTATCGGGCGCTGTTCGATATGTTTTCAAGGCAGCAGGAGAATATCAGCAATGTGACGATTTGGGGTACGGATGATGGCAATACGTGGCTCAGCACGTTCCCGATTGCCCGGCTGGATAAGCCGCTGCTGTTCGACGAACGGTTAAAGGCCAAATATGCTTATTGGGCGCTTGCTGATCTGTCCAAAGTACCGCCGTTGCCAGCGGGGAGTAACGAATAAATAGCTTGAATCAGATCAATCAATAGAGCTGTCCAACAGGAGAGCTGGAGCTATGGCTACCTTACGCTATACGAATCCGGTTGTTCCCGGATTTTATCCTGACCCGAGCGCGATACGTGCCGGAGAGGATTACTACATGGCGGCAAGCTCGTTTGAATATATGCCGGGCTTGCCGATTTTTCATAGCCGTAACCTGACGGATTGGCGGCAGATTGGGCACGCGTTGAATCGACACAGCCAGATTGATTTGTCTGCACGGAAAAGCTCGGAAGGCATATACGCGCCCACACTGCGCTATCCTCAAGGTACATTTTATCTTTAATAATAGTACGACAACAGAAAATAGAAATCGTAAACGGCCAAGTATAGATAAGGATGAAATCGTTACACGTAGCCTGGATATGCCATATCCAGGCACGATAGAAAACAAAAAATCATTAAAGGTGAACTGGAGTATATCCTTTTTAAAGGAAGAACTCTAAAGTGGTAAACTGTTATACCCAGACGATATTGTTTTTCTTGCAGAAGGTCCATGGTCTATATAATGGGTAAAAGTACAGCTGATCCGAAAAGAAATTTGATCAGCTGTACTTTTTAATTTTTAGTTTTTGTGTATTGCAAATTCAAAATATCAAAAAGCAATAAAACTTACTCCAGATTGGCGTGTTGACCAAACATAGATTCAGAGGTCAGTCTGCGTAGCTCCATCGTTCTGAGTACCAACGCATCGCCATACAACAATAAGGTTTGCTCAAATAGTGAGCCCATGGGCTGAATCGTTTGGTAATCCTTGTTGGACGGGTCCTTAGGTGCGCCTGGAAGCTTGACGATAATATCAGCCAGCTTGCCGATGGTCGATCCGGGGGAAGTGGTAAGAAGCGCCAGAGAAGCACCAAGCTTTTTCGCCTTTTCTGCCATCGAGGTCAGACTTTTGGTTTCACCAGAGCCTGAACCGATAATCAGCAAGTCGCCTTCGCTCAAGCCGGGGGTCACCGTTTCCCCGACCACGTAAGCCTGAACACCCATATGCATTAGCCGCATCGCCAGCGAACGGATCATGAAACCTGAACGTCCTGCACCTGCCACGAACACTTTATTCGCGGAGGCAATGGACTGGATCAGTTGTTCCGATTCTACATCACTGATGAGCTGTGGAACCCATTGCAGCTCCTTGAGCACCTCGGATAAATATTGAGAGGTTTCCATTGGAATTAACCTTGTTTAATGAGCTGTTGCATTTGGGAAGCAACGGCTTTTTTGTCGTCCTCGCCAGTGATCCCGCCGCCGACAATAACCAGATCCGGTTGAGCCTTAACGACCTCAGCCAGGGTGCTCAGCTTAATGCCGCCAGCAACGGCTGTTTTAGAGTTTTTCACGACTTTTTTAACGGTTTGCAGTGCTTCGAACGGGCTTTGTCCTTCAGCTTGCAGATCGTAGCCTGTATGCACGCAGATGTAGTCTACGCCGAGGGCGTCGATTTCCTTAGCGCGTTGCTCCAGGTTTTTAACACCGATCATATCCACCAGGATTTTTTTGCCGCCTTGTTTTTTCGCTTCTTCTACCGCACCCTTGATCGTTGCATCTTCAGCTACAGCCAGAATCGTAACGATATCTGCGCCAGCTTCGGAAGCTTTCAGCACTTCGTAACCGCCTGCATCCATAACTTTCAGGTCAGCCAGCACTTTCAAATTCGGAAATGCTTCTTTCATTGCTTTTACCGCATGTAGTCCTTCGTTAATGACAATCGGTGTACCGATTTCTACGATATCAATATACGATTCTACTTCTTTTACCAATGCAATCCCTTGCGGGATATCTACTAAGTCTAAAGCCAATTGAAGTTCCATGTTATTAACCTCACTCCTTTAGTGAATTTGTATTTAATGAACAGGTACATACTCTGTTGAGTGCTGCGAATACTTTCATGCACAGGTTTGATTGTAAGCCCCCGGTATCCGATTGAAAAGTACGCACTAATTCGTAACGTAGTTACCTTGAGGATACTATGGCTTCTCTTTGGCCTCCCTTGGAGGGCCTGATTCGCGTCTTTGTTATGGATTATTTCTATCGAATAAGTCATTTATTCATCGGCTATAAACCATACACGGTAATGTCAGGTTGCAAAAGAAATTGCATATCTATGATTGAATTGACTTCAAGTTAGGTTTTGTCTATATTTGTAATATACTGGTATGCGAGAGGAACGACAACGCGGATGCTCCTGATGAGAATACATGGGTAAACGTCATTTTCAGGTTAGGGAGGCGGGTTTTAGTGGAAGAGGTCCTGAACCAAAGGGAAGCTATTTATTTGTTGTCGGACAGCCACGAACTCGACAAGGCTTGTGAGTTGTTTAGAATCAGCTACACACATAACGATTGGGACGAAGCGAACAAAGTTGCAGACTATTTGCATGCTTTGGCTGAAGGCCTGTATCACACCCAACTGAGAAATGCTGCGGACGGCAAGCACGAGACATTGAATACCAAACATCCGTTGGTATTTTATTATGCATACAGCTATCTGGCGAAATCTATTTATTATCAGAATAAAGGCAAGTATGATGAAGCCAGAGATTATATTATGAAGTATAGCGAGATGGGCTGGTTTATGGGGCTGGATGAGAGCGGTCTTGAAGAAGTAGAAAGATTTCGCTTTCTCGCCAAAGCCAACCTGTTTACGATAGAATTGCTTTCGGGAAAACGGGAGCTTCTGCCCGAATATATTCAATTTCTTCACGCCAATGATGAGGAACTGCTTCCGGGATTGGTCGGTATTGCCGAAGCTGCTAATTTGAATAATTGGAACATTGACGATCTGCTAAATGATTTTGCCCGCGATATTGAGATATTTGCAGGTTATGAAGATAGAGGAAACCGCGTATATTATTTAAAGCTGGTTAACCAATTAGCCATTTATTATTTCAAACAGGAGCAGTACACCGTTGCGTTAAATTATGTCCTTGTTTCTCTTCAATCCTCTGTTAGTGTAGAAACAGATGCCGATTTCAGGACACTGGTCGCTCTGTTTGAGGCTTATCGAGATTTGGCAACACCGTCACAGTAAGAGCAATATCAAACCATTTTATTAAGGGGGCTTCATAATGAAAAAGGCTTTAATCTCGGTAACTATGGTCTTGGTGTTTCTTAGTATTGTGATTCCTTCGGGAACTGTACTGGATGAGCTCAATCCCGTGAATCCTTCCAATCACGGTGTTTTCTAAGTTACTGTTTAAACTCGGTTTGAATGATAGGTCCCGGCAGGGATTTTGTAAATAAAAGGAGCACACTTTAACGCTTTTGGTGATAAGTGTGCTCTCTTTTTTCGTACGGAGTTATGTTTATTCCATAATATATGAAGTGAGGTTATTCGCTAACTGCTGCATCGTTTCACTCGCTTGTTGCATACGCTCCATCACTTCGGTAAAAGAGCTTACGAGAGTCGCTTGCTCCTGAGAGGAGGAAACGATTTGCTCAATTTCCTGCTCCATCTGACGAATGGAGTTTTGCACATCCTTGAGAGCTCCTTCGATATCGACCGTCGCTTTTTTGGATTCTACGGATAGCTTACGCACCTCTTGAGCCACGATGCCAAAGCCTGCTCCCGCTTCCCCCACACGTGCGGCTTCAATAGCGGCATTCAGCCCGAGCAGGTTGGTTTGCTCGGAAATTTCCTTGATAAATACAGCAACTTGATTGATTTTGCCTGAGTTTTGCACGGCAATTTGGGTGTTCTTCAAAATCTGCTCACTGGTAGCCTGTAGCTCCTCGGAATGCGCTGCTACATGCTGCACCATGTCAATGAGATGCTCGGTGATGGAAAGGTTCTCAGTGACGATTTGATCCAACTGATTCTTGTTAGTCAAATTATAGGAAGCAGCAAATGCTGCAACGACCTCGCCATTTTCGTCAAACACAGGAATACTGACCATATCAAGAGGATACCCCAGCAGTTCAGCAGGAACGTGGGTCAGGCTGGGCTCGCGCCCATTTTTAAGCATGGAAAAATTTTGGTAGCCCTCGAGCAGCTCTGAGCCAGTTTCAAAGCCGAGCTCCATCCCCTCCGACTCGCTATAAGCCAGAACATGAGTACGGTCTAAGAGGCAAAGGGTTACCTTCTCACGCATAATCCGTTGTATGTAGGGAATGGCTGCTATTAATGCATCTACTGTATTCAAATAGATTACCTACCTTTCTTTACTAGGTATATTTTTTATAGTCACATATATATTTGTCGGTCTACGGAGGGAGAAAAGTTATAAATGTAATGAAGAATTCAACGGGTATGAGAGTTTCAGAAGAAAGGCACACCGCTTCCAGTCAGGAAACGATATGCCTTTTCGTTTTATAATGATGAAAAAGCTTCTTGTATTCGGTTCACTCGCCGCGCTGTTCGAATAATTGTACGATTTCGACAATGACCTTGGTTGCAAGCACCATGTTATCTACAGACACATACTCGAACTTGCCGTGATAGTTCTCCCCACCTGTAAAAATATTCGGTGTAGGCAGTCCCATATAGGACAACTGTGAACCATCTGTACCACCACGAATCGGCTTCATAATCGGATCAATGCCCAGCTTTGTCATCGCTTCATGGGCAACATCCACGATGTGCTTGACGGGCTCGATTTTTTCCTTCATGTTGTAATACTGATCTCTCAGCTCCAGAACGATACGGTTTTCCCCATATGCAGCTTGGAGTTCTTTCACCACGTTCGTTAAGTAAGCCTTCCGGTTTTCAAAGCTTTCACGATCAAAATCACGGATGATATAGTACAGTTTGGCTTGTTCTACCGTACCCTCAAATTCCAGCAAATGATAAAAGCCATCGTATCCGTCCGTGTATTCCGGAGCTTCATTCGCCGGCAGTCGTCCGTTTAGCTCCATGGCAATTTTGACAGCGTTAATCATTTTGTTTTTGGCTGTACCTGGATGGACATTAACGCCATGAATGGTAATATGGGCGGCTGCGGCGTTGAAGCTTTCATATTCCAGTTCTCCGAGCGGTCCGCCATCCACTGTATAGGCATACTGGGCACCAAAAGCAGCTACATCAAACCGTTCCGGTCCTCTTCCAATCTCCTCGTCCGGTGTAAACGCGACGCGAATCTTGCCGTGCGGGATCTCCGGGTGATCCAGCAGATAATGTATGGCTGTCATAATTTCTGCGATCCCGGCTTTGTTATCTGCACCAAGCAATGTAGTACCGTCCGTCGTGATCAGGGTATGACCTTTATATTGGGACAGTTCGGGGAACTCGCGCGGAGAAAGGTTCACACCCAGCGATGCATTCAGCGTAATATCGCCCCCATCATAATTTTCCGTCAGTTGGGGTTTTACCCCTGCGCCGGTCATTTCGGTAGCGGTATCGAGATGGGCCAAAAAGCCGATAACGGGAACTTCTTTATCCGTATTGGAAGGAAGGGTTGCCATGACATAACCGTTGTCGTCCATCGTTACATCTGTCATACCAATGGCTTTCAGTTCGTTGACCAGCAGTTTGCCCAGTGTGAGCTGTCCGGGTGTGGTCGGGCAAGTGTTGCTGCTTTCATCGGATTGGGTATCCACCTGAACATAAGTGGTCAGGCGTTCAATCAGTTCCTGTTTCATTCGTATATCCTCCTTGTGGTCATTTCTGATATGCTACATATTTTATCATGATTGGACTTGTTATATGAAAAATTTGGCTGTACCTTCTAAAACGACAGCTTGTGTTGCACAGAGACGACGAGTAAGATAACAGTAAAAGAACGTAAAAATGGAGTAAAACCATCAAAGGAGTCTGCAATGCCTACGTTAAAAGATATTGCTCAGGAGGCGGAAGTTTCCATATCGACAGTTTCCCGAGTGTTAAATTATGATGAAACACTGTCCGTTTCGGAGGAAACACGGCGTAAAATTTTCGAGGTTGCCGAGCGTATGAAATATACGACAGCCAAACGTAAAAATGGCGGTATCGGGCGTCAGCCTCGTAAAAAGGCCGAGGGGCCGATTCGGCTCGGTATGGTGCATTGGTTTAGCGCGTATGAAGAACTGGAGGACCCGTATTATTTGTCCATCCGGTTCGGCGTGGAAAAGGAATGCCGCCAAAGCGGAGCGCAATTGGAGCGCATTTTCCGGCGGGAAGACCTGGCCGCACTGAAGACGCTGTCCGAAGGGCTGCACGGGCTGATCGTGCTCGGACACTTTAGCAGCGAGGAAGTGGAGCACATGCTGGAGCTTCCGATCCCTTGTGTTTTTCTGGATCACCCCGTGGAGCGAACGGGTGCGGACTATGTCGTCATTGACCTCGCTCGTGCTGCGGCGGACGCGCTGGATTATTTGATGGACGCGGGCCATCGTCATATCGGTTATGTGGGTATGGGTAAGGATGAGCAGGCCCATGATTTCAACCAGACGGAACTGGATGCGCGTTATGAGACCTTTTTACAGTATAAAGGGCAGCATGCGCTATGCACATCGAGCGACGTTCATGTGTGCGGCGGGACGGCGGCAGACGGCTTTCGTGCGATGGAAGCGGCCATTCTGGCGGGGCCAGAGAACCTGCCTACAGCCTTCTTTGTTGCGAGCGATTCGGTGGCGATTGGTGTATTAAAGGCGCTGGAGCAGCATCAAATCGCTGTCCCTGAACGTATTTCAATCGTCGGCTTCAATGATATTCCGACAGCGGAGTATTTGACACCGTCGCTGACGACGGTCAAGACGTATACCGAATTGATGGGGGAAACGGGCGTTCAGCTCTTGCTGCATACGGTGCGCAACGGTCCGAACGAGGTGGGTCGAAAGGTCACCATTCCGACCGAGCTGATGATTCGTAACAGCAGTGCGTCGCCGTTTACGGCTTCGATATAGAAATGTGCTCCATTGTGTGTTTAATGACCTTTACAGCTCCGGATGCCGGGGCTGTTTTTTTTGTATGGGCAAAAGAAAAAAAACGGAATTGACAAATGTTTTGTAAATGCTTACATTAAAAATATATTTATTTTACTAAGTTTTACTCGTTATTTTTACTTAAATATTTTACTATGGTAAAAAAATGAAAAATAAAAGGTTGAGGTGACTGTCCATGCGTACCATTTTGCCGTTGAATGACCAGTGGTTTTACCGTCCCGAGTATGTTGAGGGCGAAATAAGCGCAGGAATTGATGCGAGTCGGTATGAGCCTATTCTGCTGCCACACACCAATGTAGAGCTGCCGTATAACTATTTTGACGACAAGGCGTTCCAGTTTATTTCCACGTATAAAAGGGAGCTGAACATTCCGGCAGATACCAAGGGGAAACGGGTGTATGTCGATTTTGAAGGGGTCATGACTTACGCGCAGGTATATCTGAACGGGGTAAAAGCGGGGGAGCATAAGGGAGGCTACACACCGTTCAGTATTGAATTGACCGGACTTGCCGAATACGGAGGCTCCAATGTACTGACGGTCATCGTCGATTCCACGGAGCGGGACGACATTCCTCCTTTTGGGGCAGTCATTGACTATCTGACCTATGGCGGTATTTACCGTGAGGTGCAACTGCGAGTTGTCGAGCCTGTGCATCTCGGCACGGTATTCGTCCAGACACCGGAGCCACTTGCGGCAAGCAAGGCGGTACGCGTGGTCGCGGAGCTGGAGGGGATTGGCGATCAGGAGGACGACTTAACGGTCGCCCTGCGATTGCTGGACGGAGCGAGCGTGAAGGCCGAAATCCGGCCGACAGAAGTGAAGTCAGCGGAAGTCACACTGGAACTGAAAGAGCTAAATGGCCTACAACTTTGGGATATAGATGATCCCAAGCTGTATGAAGCAGAGCTGACACTGCTGCGGAATGGTGAAGAGCTGGATCGGCTGAATGTGCGCTTCGGCTTCCGCGAAGCCGAATTTCAGCCGGACGGGTTTTACCTGAACGGGCGGAAGCTCAAACTGCTGGGCTTGAATCGTCATCAGTCCTACCCGTACGTCGGGTATGCGATGCCCAAAAGAGCGCAGCGCCGTGATGCGGATGTACTCAAAGAGGAATTGGGCCTGAATATGGTCCGGACATCACATTACCCGCAGTCCCGCCATTTTCTGGACCGTTGCGATGAGATCGGATTGCTCGTTTTTGAGGAAATTCCGGGCTGGCAGCATATTGGTGGCGAAGCGTGGAAGGAGCAGGTGGTCAGGGATGTGGAGGACATGATTATCCGTGATCGTAATCATCCGTCTATTGTGATCTGGGGCGTGCGGATTAATGAATCGCAGGATGATCATGAGCTGTACGCACGTACCAATGAGCTTGCACGCAAGCTTGATCCGACTCGTGCGACTGGTGGGGTGCGCTATATTGTAGGCAGCGAACTGCTGGAAGATGTGTATACGATGAATGATTTCGTTCATGACGGTGGGCATCAAAAATATTTGGTGAAGGAAATCCGCAATTTCGATACGTATGACGATACAGAAGGTGTAGATGGCGAAACGACAGGTCTGCGCGAGCCGTCCATCGTCACCAAGCTGGATCATCCGGTCCCTTATCTGGTGACGGAATATAACGGGCATATGTACCCGACCAAGCGCTTTGATCAGGAGGAACGGGTGATGGAGCATGCACTGCGCCATACGCGGGTGCAGAATGCTTCCTATGCCGACGAAGGCATTGCTGGTGCGATTGGCTGGTGCGCTTTTGATTATAATACACACGCGGATTTTGGCTCTGGCGATAAAATCTGCTACCACGGTGTCATGGATATGTTCCGCTTGCCCAAATTCGCAGCGAACGTGTATCGCAGTCAGAAGCGGGTCGAGCAGGAAATCATTTTGGAGCCAGTCACTTACTGGTCACGTGGCGAACGGAACATCGGGGGCGTTGTGCCGCTGGTTGTGTTCACCAATTGTGATGAGGTGGAATTCATTTATGGTGACGAGCGTAAGGGCGTCTATCGTCCGAACCAGGAAAAGTATCCGGCGCTCCCGCATCCTCCCGTCGTTATCGACGAATTGACAGGTCACTGGGGCATGAAGTGGGAAGATGCCGTGTTCATCGGGTACGTGGACGGTCAAGAGGTCATTCGCAGACGCTATTCCCGTAATCCTGTACCCACGGAGCTGCGTGTAGCTGCGGATGATACAGTGCTGGAGGCGGGCGATTGGGACGTGACGAGAGTTGTGGTGGATGCTCTGGACGAATACGGGAATGTCCTGCCTTTCTATGCTGATCCGGTTTCGGTGGAGGTCGAGGGAGCGGGTGATTTGATCGGTCCTTCAACCTTATCCCTGATTGGTGGACGCATTGCGTTCTGGGTTCGTACAAAGGGAGAGGCGGGTAATATCCGTGTGAAGGTTTCCGCGCCATCCCGTTTTGACCCGCGGGAAGTAAGTATTCTCGTGCAGTAGAATTAAAATAGAACATTTAACGTTATATGGTGTAGGTTATTTCTTCGTTTATTTAAGAAGGGGATGTCCGATCAGATTCTACAAAGGATCTGAGAAGGCAACCCTTTTTTGGCTTGTGATAGGGACTTTAATCTATGAATCTGTAAACTTTGTGTCTTCCTACTGAGTCAATTGACGTTGCGTTCATAGATTGGAAGCATAGAATACTTTATCAAGCACAAGGGAGGTGAATCCTATGGCGATTCTGTTACCTCAGCAATTCTATTCTCTCGCTGCCAATATTGGTAAATCCTACTTTGAAAACTTGAACGGTGGCGCGAATGCTACAATTACCGTTAATAATAACGGTCCGGCTCCGATCGATCTTGTCGTCACTCGTGTCAACGCACCTGTGATCACTTATGTTATCCCTCCAACTAACAGTCTCACGTTGGCTGTTGCTTTACTGCTGGTAGCCGCTCTGCAGACTACCGCAGCTGGAGCAGCTACGGGTACGATCCAGATTGCGACAGCTGATTTTTAAGCTGTAACGACCTGATCCTCTAACTCTAGTTTGCCGCAAGGTGAGCTAGAGTTTTTTGCTTTGAAAATTTTCTGAAACTTTTTTCAGGTTGTACCGATATATACATATACAGCACAAAGAATCGACAGGCCAAACTTAGAAATTAACACATTTGAAAAGGAGCATTCTGAATGAGCTTAAGCAATCCGGTTTTACGTGATGACATTTTTTTGCGAGAAGATGAAAGAGAAGTTAGCGAACAACGCATGACCATTGGAGGAACGGTAAATAAAACGTTGCTTCTACTTGTTTTGCTTATCGTTTCTGGCAGTATAACCTGGTATATGAATGACCAGGGTATCATAGAGGTTCTATCCTTGATGACTGCAGGTTTGTTCGGTATGGCTGGTATGGCCCTTGCGATATTCTTTTTTCCAAAAACAGCTCCACTTCTTTCGCCAATCTATGCGATTTTCAGTGGCTTTGCTTTGGGCGGTATTTCAGCTTATATGGAGTATGAATACCCCGGCATTGTGGCCAATGCCATTTTGCTGACCGTAGGTATCTTGTTACTGATGCTCTTTATGTACACACAGCGAATCATCAAGGTGACACGGGGCTTTATCTCATTCGTTGTTTTGTGTACGCTGGCTATTGCTCTGGTCACACTGGTGGACTTTATCTTGAATTTTTTCGGTATGAATGTTCCGTATATCCATGAGACAGGCTGGCTTGGCATCGGCATCAGTTTATTTGTTGTGATCATTGCGGCTTTGAATCTGCTGGTGGATTTTAATTTTATTGAGGAGCAGACCGAGCAAGGGGCACCCAAATACATGGAATGGTACGGCGCTTTTGGATTGCTCTTGACCCTGGTATGGCTGTATGTGCGGATTTTGGAGCTGTTGTCCAAGTTCAGTAAGGAGGACTAAGTGTCTGCGATTCATGAATAGTTTCACTTTAATGTGCAGATAGGTGCAGGATAAGGAGAAGAGGACGGCTGAATGTCGTCCTTTTTTGTATTAAAGAGACGGTTTAAAAACTGCATTTTACGTTAAATACATAGAAGTTAGGTAAAACATAAACATAACGATAAACAGGAAAGGAGTGGGGTCTTCTATGTATCAAGTAGTGCTGGTGAGGCATGGAGAAAGCGTGTATAACCGTCAAAACCTGTTCACAGGCTGGACGGATGTGGACCTGACCGAGCAGGGAACCCATGAAGCCATAGAGGCAGGGCGTATTCTCAAGGAGAACGGGTATACGTTTGATCTGGCGTTCGCTTCGGTGCTGAAACGATCCATTCGTACGCTGTATCACATTTTGGACGAGCTGGATCATTTGTGGATACCCGTACAGAAGTCGTGGAAGCTGAACGAACGCCATTATGGTGCTCTTCAGGGGCTTAGCAAGCTGGATTCCGCCGTCCAATACGGTGAGGAACAGGTTCATATCTGGCGGCGTAGCCTGACGGTGCGGCCTCCTATGTTGGATGAACAGGATGAACGCAGTCCTCGCAGGGAGGAACGATACCGCAACATTAAGCCGGAAGAGCTGCCGCTCGGAGAAAGTTTGGAAGATACGGTGCATCGGGTCGGTGAGTTTTGGAGGCAGCGGATTGTGCCCTTGGTTCAAAAAAAGGAACGGGTCATTATTTCCGCGCATGGCAACACCCTGCGGGCACTGATCAAGTACATGGAGAATCTGGACGAAACCGCACTGCTGGATTTGAATATTCCGACAGGCATTCCGCTGGTATATGAGCTGGACGAGCATATAGATCCCATTCGGCGCTTCTATCTCGGTGATCCGAGTCATGTGGAGGCGAAAAAACAGGCTGTGGCTAACCAAAGCAAGGTGACGGAGTGATTTTCGATAAAAAGAGGACAGGGCGCTTCCTCGCATCCTGTCCTCTTTGTGCTGGGTATAAGTTAATAAGTAATATATTAAGCGTCCACGTCGTCATCTGCTTCCTCCGGGCTGTCATCCTCGGCAGGAAGCGCCCATACGGATACACTGCCGGCACGAACCGGGAATATACCGTAGCCATCCTTTTCAATTTGTACGATATGATCGTGGCGGCCCGTCAGATCGGTCCATTGCTCTCCTGCACGGTGTTCTCCCACGAACATACGCTTCTCTCCGTTGTCGGCGTTGGTGACCACCACGGCGCAGCCGGAGCCTTCCAATTCTGGCACGCCCTGACGAACCCATCCAATCGTATGGGGATCATCAAAATAATCCTTTTGCTCACCATAGGCTTTATGATAGCGGGCATACAGGAGCGGATCCAGCTCGGCCTGTTTGCCTTTCACGGGCGTTTGCCCTTGAATGCCGTAGTAATCGCCGTAGAATACACAGGGGTAACCGTCCTTGCGCAGTAGGATGAGCGCGTAGGCGCTGGGCTTAAACCAGTCCTCTACCCACGATTCCAGGGCTTCGTGCGGCTGGGAATCATGATTATCGACAAAAGTGACGGAGTTCAGGGGATGAGTCTGGACTAGCGTATCCTCGAAAAGGGTGCTTAAATCGAAATCCTTTCCACCCAAGGAAGCGCTATGTAGTTTGTAGTGGAGGGATACGTCAAACAGGTCGATTTTATAATCAATGGTATCCAGAAATTTTTGACATGATTCCAGATCGGGTTTCCAAAACTCACCTACCATATAAAAGTCCTGTCCGCGTTTTTTGATCATTTCCGTAGCGAACTCCCGTACAAATTCATGATTGATATGCTTGATCGCATCCAGACGAAATCCGTTGCATTGCAGGGTATCCACCAGCCATTTGCCCCAGTGGATCATTTCCTTGCGCACTTCCTGATGATTATAGTCAATATTGGCGAACATCAAATAATCATAATTGCCGAATTCATCATCTACATGCTCGCTCCAGCTTTTATTTTTGCCTAAAATACGATAAATTCCTGTTCGGTCCTGACTTGCATCATAATCGGTTCCGTTAAAATGCTCAAAATTCCATTGAAATGTGGAATACTGACTCTGACGGCCGGGGAACGTAAATTTAGTCCAGCCTTCGATATCGAACGGCTCGGAAATGACCTCATTGCGGTTATCCGGGTTGACCTCGACGACCTTGAATACTTCCGTTTCATCCGCGCCAGCTTTATGGTTCATGACCAGATCGACATAGACAGCCACACCGTGGCGAACGCAGGCAGCAATAGCCTCCAGCAGATCTTCCCGGGTTCCGTATTTGGTGCGCACCGCACCTTTTTGATCAAATTCACCCAGATCGTAAAGGTCATAGACGCCGTATCCCGTATCCTGGGGGGATTGGCCCTTAGTGACAGGTGGAATCCATATCGCGTCAATTCCTTTGGCTTTTAGTTCCGGTGCCAGGCGGGCAAGTTTCTTCCAGTGGGAGCCATCAGCCTCGACGTTCCACTCGAAAAACTGCATCATCGTATGGTTCCTTTTCATCATGCGTCCCTCCTTCATATATAACAAGTTACCCACCAAGCAAGGGGGGCTAAACGTCAGGCGGTTAATAAGCTGCCGAACGAAGAACAGGGAACGCTGTATAACGTATGCCAAATGATTAAAATTTGTTATACCTTGAAGGTATATATATTCGATTGGCTAGAAAAGGGGACGTGAAAACGGTAGAATGAATTTAACTTAGCAAAAGTTCGGGTTTCAAGTATTCAGTAAACGTGAGCAACGGGGAAAGGAGGGGCGGACATGACGGAATCGCAGTCAATCAGGAACGAAGCGGGTAAACCGCTGATGAAAAAATGTACGTATTGTCAGGAGCTGAAGCCTTTAACGGAATTTCAGCGCAGGACCGGTCGCCGGTCCGGTCCTTATTCCCGGCGTGGTCCTTGTCGTTCCTGCCGAGGGCTAGCGGCGCAAGAACGTGCGTCTGCGTCCGCTCCTTCCGGCGAGGGAACAAAGCCCCTCACGGCTTCCCTAGCATCGCATGACGCTGGGGATGAGGCAACTGTGCAAGGCATGGAGCCGTCCACACAGCCTGATGTGCAGCCTCAGCTGCCCCGCAGGAAGCCAGTCACGGATAAAGCCCGTGAGCGTCATCGGCAGCGTGTTCGACATTTGCTCAGCAGGCTGAAGCCTGCGGATACCAAGGTTCTGCGGCTCAACCGTAACGGCATGATTCGGTTAAGGGGCAAAACCGATCAGGGGAGACGTTGGCATCAGGAGATTGAATTTGATCTGGCGGTTACCCTGGTTAGAGAGCGCATGGCAGTGGTTGTTAATCCGTACACCATCCGCAGACTCTACAGCAATAAGGAATTCCGTCAATATGTGCTCAAGCGTGATCGCTATACCTGCTTTTTCTGCGGGGGTTATGGTGATACCATTGATCATTTGCTGCCTCGTGCCAAAGGAGGACACACTACGCCCGTCAATTGTGTATGTGCTTGCAACGAATGCAATCAATTCAAGGCAGCCCGCGATTTAGATGAATTCATCGAATCCGGTGTGCCGTTGCCTTCTCCTGATGATTCCGATGCCCCTGAGGACTCCCTATGAAAGCCGGGCACTCCCGCGAATCAGACCGCAAGCGCCCGCGTCGTGGGAGTCCTGCACACCAATGACGAACGTATCCGGATTGGCCTCATATGTTTTGTGGTGATTTTCATGTGATCGCGATATGAGATTCACTCTCTCTATTACCCTTGCATGCTATGATATGACCCTTTTTTTACGGAAAATTGGACAAAAAACGAGCTTATTCTAATTTTTATCTAAAATAACAATAAAAATTTTGTAGAAATTTGTGCAAATTTAAAATTTCTTCGACGATTGTGTTGTAAACAGTGTAATATAGAGGTATAGGGTTCCGTTTCGGCCTGTTGTAGTCACGAAGGAGCGCTTCGTGGGATATTCCGCAGCAGTAACAACAGAATACCGTCTGAGCAATATACAATTGGCGTCTGCGATAAATCAGTCTTGCCCTTTAGGGTATAGGCCGGTTTTAGCTGTGCTTCTTGCATGTTTAAGGGCGTGAATTCAATGAACGTTTTATTGCTAGAGTTTATGGATACAGGTTACGAGAAAGGAATGGACTTCTATTTTCACAGTAAAGGAGGACGTTCACGCATGTCTGAAAACCAACAAGAGGTGGCTGTAACACAAGAAGCTACTAAAGAGTCTCGGGATGTATTGGACCAATTGATGAAACCGGAGGTTCAGCAATCGCTGACCGTACTGGTTGAGAATCTGCCCAAGTTGACTGAGATGGTTACTTTGATGACCGACGCTTATGATGTAGCCCGTAGTTTGGCAACCGACCCTGTATTTATCGGCGATATGAAAAGCTCCATGGGAGAGTTTGTGAAGCCTGTTACAGAGTCGGCTAAAGGCTTGGCTTCTGCTGCCATTGAAGCAGGAGACCGCGTACAAACTACAGACGGCAGTGTAGGTCTGTTTGGCCTGCTCAAAATGCTTAAAGATCCAAATGTACAAAAAACGCTGCGTTTCAGCCAGGCTTTCCTGGATATTCTGAATGAGCGCCAACGCGAGAGCAAATAATTACCTGATCAAGAACGGAGGATGGACATGTCGAAGCAAATTTTGATCTTGGGCGGCGGATACGGCGGCTTGCTGGCCGCTCTGACAGCACGCCAGCATCTGGACGCTAGCCAAGCAACCATTACAGTGGTAAACCGCTTTGCGTCGCACCAAATTATTACGGAGCTGCACCGTTTGGCGGCAGGTACAATTGCCGAGAAAGCTGTTGCGCTTCCTTTGGAGAAACTGCTGCGTAACAAAGAAATTATCCTGAAAGTGGATACCGTTTCGGAAATCAAACCGGACGATAAAAAAGTAACTCTGGCCAGTGGCGCTACGTTGAGCTATGACGCTCTCGTTATTTCCCTGGGCAGCGAAACGGCTTACTTCGGTATTCCGGGGCTGCAAGAACATAGCTTCACGCTGAAATCAGTGGCAGAAGCAAACCGCATTCGCGCACACGTAGAAGCTCGTCTGGATGCTTACAAGCAATCCGGCAACAAAGCGGACGCTACAATCGTTATCGGCGGTGGTGGTCTGACGGGTGTTGAACTGGTGGGCGAATATGCTGACAAGCTGCCTGCGATTTGCCGTGAAAAAGGCATCAACTACGAAGATGTTAGCCTCTACTGTGTAGAAGCTGGACCATCTATTTTGGCAGGCTTCCCTCAAGCACTGGTTGATCGTGCAGTAACAAGCCTTGAAAAACGTGGCGTTCAAATCGTAGCCGGTGTTCCGATTACAGAAATGAAAGCCGACGAAGTTCTGCTCAAAGACGGACGTTCGATCCAAACGAACACCCTGATCTGGACAGGCGGCGTACAAGGCAACGCACTGGTTGGCGCTTCCGGTATCGAAGTGAACCGTGGCCGCGCAACCGTGAACGGTGCACTGCAATCCACTTCCCATGAAGACATCTTCCTCGCTGGCGACAGCGCAGTGGTGTTCCCTGGTGAAGGCGAGCGTCCATACCCTCCAACTGCTCAGTTGGCTTGGCAAATGGGCGAAACCGTGGGTTATAACATTTTTGCTTACTTCAACGGAGCGAAAATGGAAAACTTTAACCCAGTATTCTCCGGTACGCTGGGCAGCTTGGGCAGAACAGACGCGATCGGTACGGTAGGCGCGAATGGCACCCAACTGAAAGGCGCTGTAGCTACTTTGATGAAGGAAGGCAGTAACATCCGTTACCTGTCCCACATCAAAGGACTTTTTGCATTGGCCTATTAATATTCCTTACTTTTTATATGCTTTATTGGAAGAGAGCGCTGTTCTGCGCTCTCTTTTTGTTGCATCTTTTTTTGATATGTAATTCAACCTTCTATATGTCATGATGTGTAAAAAGATATGTTCTTTATTTAGGCACCAATTGTAAATTGTGGTTGAAAATATACATTTGTGGAGGTATGCTAGTTTTGAAAAATAACTAGGAGGTTTGTGTATGTTTAGGAAAAAAAAGTTTTTAGGCATGGGATTGGCAACCATTCTCATGTGCTCTTCACTTTCGGGAAGCCTCGCCTATGCGGAATCGAAAACTAGTACGTACGACGCTTCATTTTTTGAAAATCTCAAACAGCGGGCCATAGTCCATGAGCTTCAAGAACACAAGATCGCTGTTAATCCGAAAGCATCTATTGCTGAACTGCTGAATACAGCGGATAGTACATCACTAAAGAGTAAGAATAATAGTGATCTACAACAAAATCTGGAGAAGCTTAACAAATCGGAATACATATATCTTACGCTCGATGGAGAAGTATACAGCTCAGAAAAAGGTTATGTAGGTATGGCGGATAAGGTTGAATCGAAAGAAGATAGTGTTACGGATGCTACTTATACGGAAACAAACTCTTTGAGTGAATCAAGCAACAATCATGATGTTTCCATATCAAGTAAAAATAATCCCACTCCATCACAAGTGAGTGGAGGGACAACGGGAACTTTCTCAAGGGTTCAATTGGATTATGAAGGTTTTGATGGGGTTAATGCAGGTGTTATTTTGCCAAAGGCTGAAAATCTAGGAGCAGGGGAACAACCGTGGATGTATTACGGTTTTGATGCAAAGAATGGACGGGGAATTGAGGGGGGATTTTCCTATCAAACAGGTAGAGGAGTATGGCAGGGGTATATTAGGAGCAATGGTTTCAAATACTCTTCAGAGACGTGGATAAATAGGGAGGGATTTAACTCGGTTAAATTTTATATTGATAACAGTACCTATAACGCTTATCTGTTAGCCTACTACAATCAAGTCGTTGTTATGCAAACCCCTTTCGACTCTTCAGACTTATCGTCCATGTCAGTTAAGAGAGTGACGGCAATAGCGAAAAATAACTTTGATGGTAGTAATATCTATGGTAGTTCTGTCACTGGAGAGTTTTCAGAATTGGTAGTCTCGAAATTCAATTCGGATTATTATTATCCATGGGATGACTATCGGGATTATTCATTTTGGGATGGAAGTAAGTGGTTCGGGACGATTGATTGGCCAACCGATTATATTACTCATTTTGAAACAAGTGTGTGGATTAGAAATCCGAACCGATAAGAACAGTTACTTAAACAACGGTTTAAACTAAAATATACCGGAATGACATCTGCCATTTTCCTTTGTTGTTAGGTAGGACTACAACAATACAGGATTTGCAGATGTTTTTCCATGTTTAGCCTTGCTTCTTACTCAACTGGATTCCTAACTCACAAACTTGGTTTTGAGACTAAGAAATAACTAGGAGGGCATTATGAAAATCAGGTTATTAATCAGTATTATGATTGTACTAAGTTTTGCTACTGCACACTCGAATTCGACATCAGCTCAAGCTCAAACCCCCATACATCTGAAGGTCAATGATCATTACGTTCTATATACTTACCCTGCATCACCTTTCTTGGATAAAAAGGACAGACTACTCATACCGCTGAAAGCGGCTGAGGATATACTGGGTGGTAAAGTAACTTACAATGCAGCGAGCAAAACCGCTTCTGTTGATCTTTTGGGCCGTAATGTAACGGCAACGATCGGATCACCCGAAATATCGGTTAACGGCGAGCCGGTCACAATGGATACAGTCCCCATCATGAAAAGTAATGCGATGTTTTTGCCGGTATCCATTTTGTTGAAAGATACAGATGCGAAGATGGAGTGGGATCCCAAGCGTGGCTTATTGAAACTAAGGCATGATAGCTTTACGGAAAGTCCAGTTCTTATGAAATTTAAGGGACAAGACTTGGCCCAAGTCATTGACGCGAATGCGTTTGATCTTACTTCCTTTGATTGGGATCGCAAGAAAGGCATATTGGATATTTATGCTATGTACGAGGGCGGCTTATCGCCTGCTTCCAAGCAAATCGACTTTAATCCTCTGATTGTTTATAGTAAAGGAACCTATAGTGTAAATCCTTATTCTAGACCCAGTATGTTTTACAAAGTGAAAATCACCACTCCTGGTAATTTGGTTTATACAAGAAATATAGATACGACCAATGCGGACAAAGATTATGTAAAATATATTACTTCCGTAGGAAGGTTGATTAAGTAGTGGAATGTATGTTGCTTGTACATCATAAAAAAGGCGACAAAGGCTTAAGGGCCTTTGTCGCCTTTTTTGAAGGATTAATCTTAGAAGGTAATGATTTGATTGCCGTTTCCTTTATTGCGTATATATCCCGTGACTTTGGATACAGACTCTTTGTCTTTAAGATAATCAACGACGCCGTCTGTCAGGGTGTTTCTTTGACTGTTTGACATTTTATTCCAATCATCCGAATTTACATAAGCTTCAACGATAGCTTCACTGCTGTCGCCTCTTACGGTGAAATCAAAGCCGACTCCGGCATAGGTGCCATATCTATCGGACAAACTACGTTGGATACTGCTTTTATCTAAAGAAGAAGCTACATCCCTCAAAGTAACATCGCCTCTGCTGTTGGTTGTAAAGGTCGCCATTTTATCCCTATTACTGGAGTTTTTAACCGTACCCTCAATATCGGCATCCTTATATTCTTTCAAAATATCTTCAACGATGTCCTCCAAGTAGCTTCTCTTTTTACTGTCGGATAGTTCAGTCCATCTGGATTTTGTCATTTCGATGGTCACCGTAATATCGCTTTTGTTACCATCTAACGTGATATCCGAGTTGGTGCTGTAGTCATCGCTGTGATCATCGTTCAGTTCCTTCTGGAGATCCTTCAAGGAGCTAGAACTGTTTTTGCTTGCGTCATCTTTTAACGTCTGATTGTCTTTTTGCAATTGAGCGATGGTAGCATCTTTCGTCGTGTTCGCTGCTTTTGCTGTGTTCAGTTCCTGGGTCAGCGTCGTAATCTGGTTGTTCAATGCTGTAACTGTAGATTGATCAATCGGAACGCCTTTGTCAGCAATGACTACGCGTTTGTTGGTACCGTCCCAATCTACTTTTTTATCCAAAGCTGTACCTGCCAGACGAAGCGGGAGATAAGTCACGCCATCCAGCATAAATGGTTCTGTTTTTGCATCATAAGGAACCTCAGTTCCGTTGTAGATGATTTTGATATTGTTATAAACTGCTTGGATCGGCTTAGTTACTTGCGCGGCATATGTGGATTGGCTGAAAAGAGCCCCCGATATGGCCAAGGCGGATACGGCAGTGATGATGATAGGCTTTTTCATAGATTTCAATGATTTCATTCGTTGGTCTACCCCTTTATTTAAGAATTATAGCCTAGTTCATAGACTAGAGTAACATTAATACCTACAAAATCCAACACGTTTGGAGGGATATTAGCAGATGTGCTTATATTGGTTAGACGCAACTGCAACAGTAAAAGTTGCCCTGTTTTCGTAAAAGTTTTTCGAAAAGCCGTTAAACAAAACAAGTCAAACAAAACAAGCCCGCTGCACAAGACAGCGAGGCTTGATGGGAAAATAGTACGTCAAGGCTCATATCCAAATATCGGAATTATTTGCCATCCTTCAGCTTGCCTGCCGTTTCCTGAAGATGGCCTTTGGCCTTATCCAGCTTACCTTCGGCTTGAAGGGATTTATTATCCGTGGCATTCCCGATTTGATCCTTGATTTCACCTTTGGCTTTGTTAACATTACCTTTGATTTTATCGCTGATTCCGTTATCCTTCATGTTATAGCCCTCCTTATGTGATCGAAATTTCCTTCAGCATGCTGTAGTTAGTCTTTACCCGAGCGAGGGTGATGCGAAACGGAAAGCTGTGCGACATACAAGGGTATAATGATGGATACAGGCCAAATCAGAACGTGAAATGAGGAGTGGGCGTATGCTTAAAATTTTGTTATTTATTTTCGTTATTCAAATTATTTACGTGTCTGCGTATACACTGCGTATGATTTTGACGCTGAAAGGACAGAAGTACGTTGCTGCGCTCATAAGTACTGTAGAAGTTACGATCTATGTGCTGGGCCTGAACATGGTACTTAAGTATTTGGATCAGGTGGCAAGTCTCGCGGTTTATGCTATCGGCTATGCGCTGGGTATTCTCATTGGAGCATGGATTGAGGAAAAAATAGCGCTCGGCTACGTAACCGTCAAGGTGATCAGCAATGAGGTCAACGGAGGTATCGCTAATGCGCTGCGTGACAAAGGGTACGGTGTTACAGCATGGCTGGGCAGTGGGCGGGATGGAGATCGGCTGGTGATGGAAATTTTGGCTAAGCGGAAAAATCAGAACAAGCTGTACCAATCCATTCTGGATATTGATCCCAAGGCCTTTGTTATTACAGTGGAGCCGAAGCAGTTTCATGGCGGTTTCTGGACCAAGGCGATCCGCAAGTAAACATTTTGGAAAAATACGCATATTTTTCAGAGGATGGAGCATATTAATACCCGCACAGGAGGGATTTAACAATATGCCAACAGGAACAGTGAAATGGTTCAATGCAGATAAAGGCTTCGGCTTTATCGAGACAGAGGGCCAGGATATTTTTGTCCACTACAGTGCTATCGACGGCGAAGGCTTCAAGACGCTGGACGAAGGCCAGCATGTGAAATTTAATGTGGTGGAAAGCCAGCGCGGGCCGCAGGCGGAGCATGTCACCAAGACCAGCTAAAACGGGTCAGGACGAGCTGATCAGAGGAGCCTCTTTGCCGCTTCGTTGGGCGGGGCTCCCTTCTAATGTAGGGGATTACCCCATAAAACCGAGGGGGGAATGTAGATGTACAGGCGCCAGGCTCCGGAGATTATCCCAGAGGAAGATACGGCGATTTGGTCGTGTACCAGCGAGGGTTGCAACGGCTGGATGCGGACGGATTTCACCTTTTTGAGCGAACCGGTTTGTCCGTTCTGCCAAGCCTCCATGGGACAGGAAACGCGGATGCTCCCGATTCTCAATCGAACGGGCAACTCTTTTGTGGCCCAACGCTCCTGAGTAAAGGCGAGTATGTTGACCACGTGTGTAGAAGATATGAACATCAAAAGCCGCTCCAGCGACATGCTGAGCGGCTTTTGGTTGTGAAGCTTTGAGAATGGGCCAATTGTCCAAAGCACACATCGATCACGGCCTCTCCATGCGCTGCACGGAATCACGATACACGATGTGACCTTGTACAAGGACCCGGCCAAAACGACTGCCGGGATGGCTTATTTTTTTCATCATGGATTCAATGGCAGTACGGGCCATCTGTTCAATGTCCACTCCGACGGTGGTCAACTGCGGAACAATAAGGGTGGCATATACATCGTTGTCGAAGCCAACAACAGAGCAATCTTCAGGCACGCGGTATCCCAGAGCAATGAGCTTTTGCACCAGGTTGTACGCGACCTGGTCACAGTTGCATACGAAGGCGGTTGGCAGTGGCTGAGGCAGCTCCATATCAACGTATACACCCTCGTCGTCCCGGTCGCTGAGTACCCACTCGTTACGCAGAGGCAGCCTGTGCTCCAGCAAGGATTTATAGTAGCCGAGGAAACGGTCCTGAATGCTACTGGTGGAGTAGAGATTACCCACATATGCAATGTCCCGGTGTCCCTGGGCGATCAAATAGTTGGTCAGCTCGTAGGCTCCGTAAAAATTATCGGTTACTACGGAGTCGATATCGGCATGCTCATCATAAAAATCAAGAAACATTTTGGGCAGGTCCATGGACTGCACTAGCTCAATATATGGCTTGCTCACTTGTCCCAGAAGAATGAAGCCATCCACCTTGCGATCGTAATAGATACGTGGCAGATTAAGCTGTTCTTCGTCCTCGCGATGGAGGATGTGAAGAATGCCGTAGTAGCCGTATTGCTCGAGTTCCCGCGAAATTTGCTGATAGATGTGCAGATAAAACGATTGGCCGGGGCCGGTAAAACGCTCGGGAATGACAACACCAATGTTATAGGTGAGGCCCTCCTTCATGGACTTGGCAGCGGTATTGAAACGGTAGCCCATTTCGCCCGCAAGCGTCTTGATGCGCTCCTTTAGCTCATCGCTAACTCCATCCTTGTCATTGAGCGCCTTCGACACGGTCACGCTGCTAACCCCCAGCTTTTCTGCAATGTCCCGCATCGTTACGTTGCTCTTCATTTCCTGTTCCGCCTTCCAATTTAAAAAAGATCAACATCAGCAGCGTAGCCGCCCTGTCGAGAAAAATCAGCAGCATAGCTGTCCTTTAAAGAAAAGAGTAGCAGCATAGCTGCCCAGAGAACAGCCATTAGCCTGCGGATAACAGTTGTTCTCTGGATAGTATACATGGTTCCGCATGCAGGATAAAGCTTGCGACTTAATGAGGGCGTGCTTGCAACAGCGCCTCATTGCGCTGAATCAGCTCACGGCGGATAGCGGCGCTACCGAGTGAACGCAGTGGGTCAGGCGGTGTGTTGAACGTGTAGTCCTCCAAGCGGGCGACGGTCGTTGTTGCCACGTGGATACGGGTATCACTGGAGGCGTAGTAAATAAAGACTTTATTTTGCTCGTTAACCACTGCTCCATTGCAAAAAATAACGTTCGAGACATCCCCGACACGCTCTTCATCATAGGGGGCTATAAAGTGCCCGCCGGGCTTGGCGATGACGCACGAAGGGTCCTCCAGGCTGGTGGCAAAGGTGTACAGCACATATCGCAAACCAGCGGCGGTATTGCGTACGCCATGAGCGATATGAATCCAGCCGCGGCTGGTCTTGATCGGAGCGGGCCCTTGCCCGTTCTTGGCTTCGTACACCGTATGATAGCAGCGCTCGTCAATCACTGTTTCGCTCTCAATCACAGGCTGTGTAATATCCTTGCACAGACCGAAGGCAATGCCGCCGCCCGAGCCGGTGGAAATAAATCCGTCCTGCGGACGAGTGTAAAAGGCGTATTGGCCGTTCACGAATTCGGGGTGCAGGACAACGTTACGCTGTTGCGGTGATCGGCTGGAGATATTCGGTAGACGGGTCCATGTGCGAAGATCGCGGGTGCGGACCAGTCCGGCCTGAGCGACAGCGCTGGAGGTGTCGTGTGCTGGTGCGTCAGGGTCCTTTTTCTCCGAACAATAAATGCCGTAGATCCAGCCGTCCTCATGCTTCACCAACCGCATATCGTACATGTTCGTTTCGTCCGGGTCGATATCGTCCCATATCAATGGGGCATCGATGAACCGGAACTGGTCAATACCGTTATCACTCTCGGCCAGAGCAAAAAACGATTTCCGATCCAGCCCTTCGGTGCGGGAAACCAGTATATATTTGCCCTCATGATAGATCGCGCCCGGGTTTAACGCTGCATTCACGCCCAGACGCTCCATGAAAAACGGGTTCGTCTGCTCGTTCAAATCAAACCGCCAGTGCAGCGGGACGTGATGACGTGTGAGTACAGGGTAACGGTAGCGTTCGTAGATGCCATTGTAAAAGGTGGTGTTGACCTCATTCGGGCGTGTAATCAGTTCCTCTTGCTGCGCAAGCAGTTTATTGTATTGAGTATGAATCATTTCGTTCCCATCCTTTCCAGCATTTCAATGCAAAATCGACTATTGTGATAAGGGCATTTCCAAGGTCCTGCAACTTCTTTTGGATCAGGTTTGCCATCCGCTTGAACGGACCAGAACCATTCACCTCCAGGTCGTGGATCTACGATATACCGCCGAGTGTAGGCCCACAAATCCCGTACAATCTGTAAGAAACGTTCGTCCTGTGTTCGTTGATACGCATTGTAAAAGCCGACGACTCCTTCTGCCTGTACCCACCAAATGCGCGAGGTGTCTACCCGATCGCCTTCCCGTTCGTTGATCAGTGAACCATCTGGCTGAACAGCACGTTCGGCTACCGCATGGGCGATATCCACCACCATGTCTACATATTCCGGGGGATGGTGGTCCAGTACGTTCATAGCTTCCTCAATCAGCCAGCTAGCCTCGATATCGTGACCGTACGAGGTCAGGTCGAGCAGAGAGCGCCAGTCACTGTCGAAAAATACCCCCAATCGCTGGGCGGAAGCATCGTAAACACGACTGTATAAAATGTCCAGTACATTCACCAGTGCATCTCGCACGCTTTCATCCGGCCACACGCGCAGTAATTGGGTATACGCTTCCAGAACATGAATATGTGTATTCATGGTGATATGCGCAGTAACCCCGTTTTCGCTGAGTAGCTCATTGGGCTGTGTGTTCCACATACGGTCAAATTGTTCACCGTATGCCTGACGGGTGCGATCATATCCTTTTTGCTCCAGCAGGTGAAACAGCTCCTTAGCTAGTGGCAGTGCATCGGGGTCGCCCGTTGCCCGCGCATATTCGGACAAGGCATAAATGGCGAATGCCTGTGCATAGACGTGCTTGCATGTGTCGGCAGGACGGCCCATATGATCTGCCATCCAGTACATTCCTCCATATACCGGGTCTATCAGGTGCTCTTGCAGGAACAGGAAAGCGTGTCGTGCAGCATCCTTATAGATGCGTTCCCCGGTCACACGGGCTGCCGCCGAGAATGACCAGAGTAATCGTGCAGTAGCAATCCCACCCTTGTTCGCCTTTGTATGGATGTGCAGATCGACATCCACCTCACCATAAAATCCACCGTGCGCTTCATCCTTCAACCTTAGCCAGAACGGGAGTATATGATCCTTCCATTCCTGTCTGATCTCATGTAGCAACGTGTCCAAGAGGCAAAATCCTCCTTTGTAAATTCTATTAGGTTATCGTTAACTTTATTTAAAATCATAATCACGTATTTCAAACCTGTCAACTCTCCTGATTCATAACCGTTACCCCAAGGCTAATGGTTATGTTTCAGATCAGCTATGCTGCTATCGTTATTACTCTGGGTGGGAAGCACTGTCCAAATTATATTGCATTATGAAGCTTTTATAGCTCTGCTTATATATTCACAAAATAATAAAATTGACATAGTAAGCGTTATCATAATAAAATGATTTTGTTAGTTTAACGATAACCTTATTTAAAAAGTCGGGAGGGGTCGTTTTATGAAGTTGTCCAAGGTTTTGGTGCCGTTACTATCGGTGCTATTGTTAGCGGGGTTGTTTGCAGGGTGTGCCCCAAAAGGATCAGATACGCCAGCAGCCAGCTCTGATCCGAAGGATGTGGAGGGTGAAATCACGGTCATTACACAACGGACGGACATTGTGGATACGGTGTTTCAGGATTACGCCAAGGAATTTAACAAGCTTTATCCGAAGGTGAAGGTCAATTTCCAGGCATTAGCCGATTATGAGAGCCAGATTAAAATTCGGATGGGCACCAGGGATTACGGAGATGTTTTGCTTATTCCTACCAGCATTCCCATTGCAGAACTACCCGAATTTTTCGAACCGCTAGGCACTTATGAGGAGATGAAGAGCAAGTATACCGGCATTGAAGAGCGTATGGTGGACAATAATGTCTACGGTATTCCGGTAGCAATGACGTATTCCGGTGTGATTTATAACAAAAATGTGTTCAAGGATGCGGGGATCACGCAACTTCCTAAAACCCCGGATCAATTTTTGAAAGCGCTACAGCAGATTAAGGACAAAACCAAGGCAGTGCCGCTGTTTACGAACTATGCCTCCGGGTGGGCACTGACCCAGTGGGAAGCTGATTTGGCTACAGTGGCGGGTACGAAGGAATATGTGAACGTCACACAGCCGAATACAGACGACAATTTCACGAAGGGTCAGCCTCACTATGAGCTGTATAAGATCATGTACGATGCGGCTAAAAATGGTCTGATCGAAAAAGACCCAACCACCACGGATTGGGAAACCTCCAAGGCGGATTTGGCTCAAGGGAAAATCGGTACGATGGTACTTGGCTCCTGGGCCATTGATCAGATCAAAAGCACAGCCACCAACAAGGATGATATCGGCTTTATGCCGTTTCCGACGAATGCCTCCAAGGTGCTTGTTCCGCTGGCAGGCGATTACAACCTCGGTATTAACGTAAACAGTGAAAATAAAGCGGCAGCTCGTGCCTGGGTGGACTGGTTTACTGACAAGTCCAATTATGCCGTAGAGCAGGCGGGTAGCATCAGTCCGCTACAGGGTGCAAAATTACCTGAAATTTTGAAGCAATACGGAGATCAGGGAGTTGTCTTTGAAACGCTCACTCCTTCGCCAAAAGGGCAGGAAGGGATTGTCAATAAAATCGACACAAAGGGAGAAATCGGTTTGTGGCAGCCGGACTTCAAGAAACGCATTATTGAGGCAGCGCTTGGTAACCGCCCGGAATCATATGACACCATTATGAAGGATCTGAACGACGCATGGGTGAAGGCGCGTGCCGAAGTGGCTGCGAAGGAAGCCAAATAGTCATCTGAACTGACGATTAGAAAGGATCGAAGTAGCAGTCGATGGACGGATAGCCAGGAGGTGCAGCATGTTTAAATTTTCGAATCTCAGCTACTCCAAACAAAGATTGGCGATTATTGCAGCCTTTTCATTTATTCCGCTGGCGCTGCTGGTCACTTTTGCTTACTTACCGGTGATCAACATGTTCAAATACAGCTTTTCGGACTGGAACGGCTATAGTAAGCGTCTGGAATATGTGGGCTTTGAAAACTATATCAAAATCTTTACCGACCCTGAGTACTTCTCGGTGTTTAAGGTCAGTTTGTATTACTTTGTCGCCACGTTTGTACAGATGGGCCTGGCCCTTTATTTTGCAACCATTCTCAGCTTTCAAACCTGGTTTAAAAATGTGTTTAAGGGCATTTTATTTTTCCCTTCCCTGATGAACGGGGTGGCCATTGGTTTTATTTTTCTATTCTTCTTCAAGCCGGACGGCACGCTGGATACACTACTTCAGGCACTGGGGCTGGGCTCGTATATCAAGCTGTGGCTGGGCAACCCGGAGATTATTAATATTTCACTGGCTGGCACGTCGATCTGGAGATACATGGGCTTTAACTTTATTGTGTTTCTCGGTGCGATTTCCTCCATATCAAGTGATCTGTATGAAGCGTCTGATATGGACGGGGCCAACCGCTGGCATCAGTTTCGGTACATTATTTTGCCGAGTATCAAGCGGATTTTGCAGCTGAATCTCATCTTGGCGATTAGCGGTGCGATCAGTGCATTCGATATTCCGTATATTATGACTGGCGGCTCTAATGGTAGTAAAACGTTCGTCATTCAGACGATTGACGTGGCGTTCAAGTACAGCAAGGTCGGTCTGGCCTCGGCGATGGCGGTTATTTTGCTGCTGATTGTGATCGTGGTTACGCTGCTGCAACGTTTGCTGATTCGGGGAGAGGAGGATTAACCGTGTATATGTTAAAAAGAATGCTGGCGAACAGCATCAAGTATGCCGCGCTTTTGCTGGGTGCGTTCGTCGCACTGCTTCCGATTGTCGTGATTTTCTTTGCTTCCTTGAAAACAAAGGCTGAATATGCGGCTACCAGTCCTCTGACTCCTCCGGACAATTGGTTCAATTGGGCCAACTATGCCAAAGCCTTTGTGAACGGCAACATGCTGACCGGATTTGTGAACACGGGCTTTATTCTGATCATTTCGATCATCGGCGCGACGTTGACCGGCTCTATGATCGCGTATATTTTGAATCGTTTTAAATTTAAAGGCAAAAGTCTCATGCTGGGTGCGTTTTTGCTCGCAACCCTCATTCCGGGGGTAACGACACAGGTATCGACATTCCAGATTATCAACAAGCTGGAACTGTTTAACACGCCTTGGGCAGCTATTTTGCTGTATTTGGGAACCGATATTATTGCGGTGTATATTTTTCTGCAATTTCTGGATTCCATTGCGGTGGCACTGGACGAATCGGCCATGTTGGATGGTGCCTCCTATCTGACCATCTACTGGCGCATTATTTTGCCCCTGCTCAAGCCCGCCATTGTGACGGTCATTATTATCAAAGGGGTTAATATTTACAACGATTTTTACACCCCGTTTCTGTATATGCCGAAAACAAGCCTTCAGGTCATTTCGACGGCGTTGTTCAAGTTTAAAGGGCCGTATGGCTCGCAATGGGAAGTGATCAGCGCGGGTATAATCATTGCTATTATTCCGACGTTAATTGCATTTTTGGCATTACAAAAATATATCTATAACGGATTTGCACAGGGTTCAGTGAAATAGAAAAATTGATAAAATCAAGTGTCTCGGTGAGAGGAGAGCATATGTATGAGTAAATTGAATGTGGATTTGGATGTAGGTAACGTACGAATTGTGGGAGACAGTCTGCCGGAAATGCCGTGGCAAGATAAGCCTGAAGGCAGTGAGGCTCCGGTATGGAGACATACTGAGAATCCGGTCATTGGACGGAATCCGGTGCCGGGCATTGCCCGTATTTTCAACAGTGCAGTAGCTCCGTATGAGGGACGGTTTGTGGGGGTGTTTCGGGCGGAAACGATTAATGGACGCCCGCATTTGCATCTGGGCTGGAGTGACGACGGGTTGGCTTGGGACATTGAAACGGAACGTTTGCATTTGGTCGATGAGGAAGGGAACGATTACCAGCCCAATTATGCTTACGATCCGCGTCTGGTCCGAGTGGAGGACACGTATTATATCATCTGGTGTACAGATTTTTACGGTGCTGCGTTAGGGATAGCGCAAACGAAGGATTTTAAAAGCTTTGTACGATTGGAAAATCCGTTCCTGCCGTTTAATCGAAACGGTGTGCTATTCCCCCGCAAACTAAACGGAAACTACGTGTTGCTATCCCGTCCGAGCGATAGCGGTCATACGCCGTTTGGTGATATTTTTCTCAGTGAAAGTCCGGATCTGGTGTACTGGGGCAAGCACCGTCATGTGATGAGCAAGGGCGGACAGGGCTGGTGGCAATCGGTGAAGATTGGCGGCGGGCCGGCTCCGATTGAGACGACCGATGGTTGGCTGATGTTCTACCACGGGGTGACGGGCACGTGTAATGGGCTGGTATACAGCATGGGAGTAGTCGTTCTTGACCGGGATGAGCCGTCTAAAGTTAAATATCGTTCCTCCAATTTCGTGCTGACCCCGGAAGAGTGGTATGAGGAGCGGGGCTTTGTGCCGAATGTGGTATTCCCGTGTGCTACGCTGCATGATGCGGACACCGGACGGATTGCAATTTATTATGGAGCCGCCGACACGTATGTAGGTGTCGCATACACGACAGTATCCGACATGATGAAGTATGTCATCGCAACGGATGAAGTGGTCGCAGACGACCATGAGTCGGGCCGGATGTAGGAGGGGACTTGAATGCCGGAGGATATGTCTTTACAGCAATTGCAGTCGTATACGGGCAGTAGTCCGAAGCCGCCGGATTTTGATGCGTACTGGGAACGGGCGCTACAGGAGCTGGAGCGGCAGCCGCTGGATTATACGCTGGAGCCAGCCGATTTTGTCTCTCCGCTGGTGGAGTGCTTTCATCTGTATTTTACAGGAGTAGGCGGAGCGAAGGTTCATGGAAAGCTCGTCCGACCCAAGCATTTTACAGAAAAAGGTCCGGCTTTGGCGATGTTTCACGGATATTCCTGTGACAGTGGCGACTGGTTCGATAAAGTGAGCTATGCAGCACATGGATTTACCGTGCTGGCTCTGGACTGTCGGGGGCAAGGCGGTTTGTCTGAGGACAACTTGCAGGTTCAGGGAACGACGATTCGCGGGCATATCATCCGGGGAATCGACGACCCGGACCCGGATCGGCTCTATTACCGCAATGTATTTCTGGATACGGTACAGACGGTGCGTATTCTGATGTCAATGGAGCAGGTAGACCCTGATCGAATCGGCGCGTTCGGATGCTCCCAAGGGGGAGCATTGACAGTTGCCTGTGCTGCATTGGAGCCACGTGTGCGTGTAGCGGTTCCGGTATATCCGTTCCTGTCGGACTATAAAAGAGCTTGGGCGCTGGATGCCACCACATCCGCATATGAGGAGCTGGTGTATTATTTTCGCTGGTTCGATCCGAATCATGTGCGCGAGGAAGAGTTATTTCACCGATTAGGCTACATCGATATTCAACATTTGGCAGACCGTATTCGCGGTCGGGTGCTATTTGTGACGGGGTTGTCGGATACGGTTTGCCCACCCTCCACGCAGTATGCGGTGCACAATAAAATCGTATCGGACAAGGAAATGCTCCTGTATCACGAATACGGCCATGAATACTTACCGTATCTATCGGATCGTGCCATGAGTGAATTTTTACAGCTTTAGGGGGTTGAACTTCGAGTTAGGCTCCTTTATAGTAATGTCTATAACCTTCGTGATGCGTGATCAATGAATGTCCCATTTGTATAACCTCAATAATATGGTTTGAGGGTCTCTACCAGGAACCGATAAATCCTGATTACAAAAAATGTGCGTCTTGTACATTTCTTGTGGTCAGGATTTTTTACGTATATCGAGGGATTTACATGATAGCAAAGGAGCTTATGTAATGAACTTTAAAGTAGTTATCTTAACGATTGCGACCTTTACGGTGGGACTGGTGGAGTTAATTATTGGTGGCGTTCTGCCCCAGATTGCGCAGGATTTGAATGTCTCCGTAAGCACGGCGGGACAGCTTATTATGATCTACGCGCTTGTCTATGCTATCGCCGGGCCGACTTTATTGGCGCTGACCGCCAGAATTGAACGAAAACGGCTGTATTTGTGGTCGATGTTTATTTTTATTCTGGGAAGCCTGTTGGCCTTCTGGAGCCCGAATTATGCGGTCTTGTTTATATCCCGTATCGTTACCGCCGCAAGTGGATCGTTGATCGTGACATTGTCACTGACCATTGCGGTCAAAGTGGTGTCCAAGGCTTATCAGGCCCGCGTCCTCGGAGTCATCTCTATGGGGGTTAGCTCCTCTATCGTGCTTGGCATTCCAGCCGGGGTGCTGATTGGAAATGCGTTTGGTTGGCGGGTGCTGTTCCTGATTATCGCCGTGTTGACGGTAGTTGCTATGATCGTCATGAATCTGTTTATGGAGCGGATTCCGACGGAACATGTCGTGCCGATGCGCGAGCAACTGAAATCCTTGAAAAATGTGAAGGTGATTAGTGCACATCTGGTGACTACGCTAACGTTGGCGGGTCATTACACACTGTATGCGTATTTCACTCCATTTATGGAGAATATGATGGGCTTGAACGCATCGTGGATTAGTGTAGCCTATTTTGTATTTGGACTTTCGGCCGTTGGGGGCGGTTTTATTGGCGGCTCTTTGGCGGATCGTTTTGGCACAGCGAAAAGTATTTTGATCATTGTGGGCGTATTTATCGCCGTGATGTTCTTGCTGCCATTCTCGGTTCACTCGATGTATGTATTTGCGCCGTTGCTGATCATCTGGGGTATATTAAGTTGGGCCTTGTCTCCGCCGATGCAGAGCTATCTCATCGAAAATGCCCCCGAATCAGGAAGTATTCAGCAAAGCTTCAATTTCTCTGCTCTCCAGATCGGGATTGCTCTCGGTTCGGCTTTGGGCGGTGCGGTAATTGAGAATAGTGAATCAGTTGCCACGAACGCCTGGGTAGGCGGTGCCTTTGTGATTGTCGCTTTTGTATGCGGCATATTTTCGATTACGAGAAGCGGAGCATCGCAAACAGTTAGTGGGCATCGCCCTCTTTTATAAGGCGAGAAGATATGCTATACTACACCCAATTATGAAGAAGGAGGTGAGGTAGGTGAATCACGAGATGCTGAACAACCGTATTAGCCAGCTGCCGATTGCTATGGCTGGCATTATGCATGCTTTTCCATTCAACGGGAGAAGTCTGTCCAATTTTAATCATACGGTTGTAAACATCGCGAGAAGACGCCTACCTTAACTCGAACGGATTGCTGTATCATCCAAAGAGTCGCGGGCTACTAGCTCCTGCGGCTCTTTTTGTGTTGCGCGGGTAAGGGTCTTCCTAAATAAAGGAGAGCCTAGACATGTATATTGTGAACGGTCAACAATTGAAAAAATACCACGGTGCCAATCTGATTCTGGACGGTGCATCGTTTGATATTCATACGGGGGAAAAGGTGGGGCTCATCGGCCGCAACGGAAGCGGCAAAACCACCCTGCTACGCCTTATTGCGCGTTTATCCCGACCGGATGAAGGGCAGCTCGTCATCGCCAAGGATACGAAAATCGGCTATTTGCCGCAAATCCCGGCGGAGTTTGAGCACTTGAGCGTGTACGAAACGCTGGCTTACGCCTACCGAGAGCTGAAGGATTGCCGCAATCAGATGAGCGAGCTGGAGCGTGAAATGTCCGATCCGGTAGTAGCTTCGGATGCAAATCGTTTGGAAAAGCTGCTGCAATTGTATGCCGCCTTGCAGGAACGGTTTGAGCGAAGCGGCGGCTATGAAATGGATGCGAATATCGATCAGGTAGCCGACGGGCTGCGTATCCCCAAAGCCATGTATACGCGCAGCTTTGGTTCGTTGTCCGGCGGGGAGAAAACGAAAATTGCACTCGCGTCCCAGTTGATTGGACGACCGGATCTGTTGCTGCTGGATGAGCCGACCAACCATCTGGATTTAAAAGGTTTGGAATGGCTGGAGCAATTTTTGCAAGGCTATACGGGCGCGTGTGTGGTTGTATCCCATGATCGATATTTTCTGGATCGCGTTGCCGTCAAGATGATTGAGCTGGAGGATGGCGAGGCGTTTACGTATTATGCAAACTACAGTGGCTACGTCAAGGAGAAGGAAGAACGGCTGCTGCTGCAATTCGAGGACTACAAGGAACAGCAAAAGCGGATCAAGAAGATGAAAGAGGCCATTCGGCGTTTTGAAGAGTGGGGACGCAATGGGGATAACGAAAAGTTTTTTAAAAAAGCGAACTCGATCCGTAAAGCATTAGAGCGCATGGAGCTGGTGAAGCGGCCTGTACTGGACCCGCAAGGGGCTGAGTTTAATTTGAGGCTGGAGGACCGTTCGGGCCGGCGGGTGCTGCATTTCGAAGAAATGGCCAAAGCCTACGGGGAGCGCCAGATATTAAACGGTGCTACAGGAAGTCTGGAATTCGGGGAAAAGGTGGCTCTGTTAGGAGATAACGGTTCGGGAAAAACGACACTGCTCAAGCTGCTGCTCGGTCAGGAGAGTGCGGATGCAGGCATGGTGCAATGGGGCGCACGCGTGGAGTATGGATATTTGGCGCAGCAGGAAAGAGAGCGGGACAGTCGTGCGACCGTACTTGTGTACTTCAAGGAAGAAGCGGGTGTCGAGGAAGGCGAGGCACGCGGGCTGCTGGCGAAGTATTTGTTCTACGGAGCAGATGTGTTTAAGCCTGTTAGCATGCTGTCCGGTGGTGAGTGGTCCCGCTTGCGGCTGGCGTTGTTGGTCATGAAAAAGCCGAACTTGCTGGTGCTGGATGAGCCGACCAACCATTTGGACATCGACTCACGTGAGGCGCTGGAGGAAGCGCTGGATAGTTACACAGGAACCGTGCTGGCGATTTCGCACGACCGTTATTTTGTGAATAAGCTGGCCAGGCGTGTCTGGGAGCTGGAGGACGGAAAGCTGGCCTCTTATCTGGGCGGCTTCGATGATTACCGGGCGAAGAAGCGGGAGCTGGAACACGCCCGCTTCCTGAGCACAGGAGATGCCGGGGGGCTCACGGCATCCGGAAGCAGAGCCGCATCAGGTGGCGGCTCAGGCTTGGGCGGGGCAGCATCTGCCAGTGCAGCCAGCAACGGAACGGCTTCGGCTGCGCGGACAGGAGCGCCTGCCGAGGCCGATGCGAGCCGTACGCGTCCGGGTGCGGCAGGCCGTTTGGACTCGTCCGCCGCAGGTGGCGGGTCGTCCGCTGGCACGGGGGCACGCGGAGCGAAGGCCGCGAAGCCGTCCCGCACGCCCGCCGTATCCAGCGAGCGGCTGGAGCGGGCGATTGCCGCCAAGGAAGCGGAATTGGCGGCGGCGGATGCCGAGCTGGAGCAGCTCGGCGCGAGCGACGACACGTCGCATATGGCGGAGCTGTGGGATGCGCGTGAGCGGCTGCAAGCGGAGCTGGACACGCTGCTCGGCGAGTGGATTGAACTGGAGTAGGTGGCGGGATGGTCACTGGATGAGCATTGCTAGAGCAACAAAGGTATAATTTTATACAAAGCATAGCCCTGAGGTAGAACGTTCGCCGCAGGGCTATTTGGGTACGGTTTATAGAAACACCGAATGATAATTAATAACCACATATTAATATAAATGAATATTTATAAATTATATTCATGCATTTGGTATATACCTTTTTCATTTTGCAACATGTGATATTCTTGTGTCTATAGAGATATTATACAACCTTGTTAAAAGAAGTTTTGGTTGCCAACAAAGAACATACATATAAATTGTCCACGTAGTATATGGCAATATTTCGAGTGGGTGACGATCTGGTCGGGGTGTTGTTCATATAAATCCTTCTTTACGTTGTAAAGAAGGGAAATCATTCGACGGGCGAATTTTTGGCAGCTCGTTGAAAATGAAGGGTACGACTAAAAACGAAAGGGGGAGAATGCAATGGCTGACAATTTATTTGATCTGGATGTTCAAGTAAACAAATCTCAAGGTTCTGTGGAACCTCAAGTATTGAGCATTGTGGCATGTTCTAGCGGATGCGGTAGCGGCAAAACAGCTGCCAGTTGTGTTGCAACCTGCGGAAACAAATGCTTTACCAACGTCGGTTCACTTTGTTAATCCAAGTGTTGCCTTTATAAAAATAATGAATGGCTATTGTATATTAATAATCAAGCAAAAGAAGAAGGGACCTAGAAATCCCTTCTTCTTCCTTGAAAAAAACATGGATTTTTCAGCTGTGAAACGGTTGGAAACATCCTTTATATCGGTTTGGTAATGGAGGAAAACGTATGTCTGATGCCTTATTGGAAGTCCAGCAGGTAACCAAAAGAATGGGGAAACGAGATTTGTTAAATAACATTTCCTTCGAGCTTGAAAGAGGGAAGATATATGGTTTCATCGGACCGAATGGAGCCGGGAAAACGACGATGATGCGGATTATGACAGGACTCATGCAGCCAACTAGCGGCTTTGTAAGGATTGCCTCTTACGATGTGCAGACGGACCGGGAAAAGGCGTTGTCTAAAGTAGGCGCTATCATTGAATCCCCGGTCTTTTTTGATTATATGACAGGCAGACAGGTATTGCGTAATTTGTCTCGGCTGCACATGGAAATTAAATCTTCGGATCGGGAGAATCATATTGAGGAGCTACTAAAAAGGGTGGGGCTGGAATCGCGGGGAGATGACAAGGTCAAAGCTTATTCTCTGGGGATGAAGCAGCGGCTTGGTATTGCCCAATCTATGCTGGGTAGTCCGGAGCTCCTTCTGCTCGATGAGCCATCCAATGGCCTTGATCCTATGGGAATGCGAGAGCTGAGAGATATTATTCTTCGTTTGCGCGATTCAGCGAATTATGCTTTTTTTATCTCCAGTCATCTGCTGGATGAATTGCAGCAAATGTGTGACGAGCTGATTGTCATCAAAGAGGGAACGCTAGTTTGGAAGGGGCCTGCTGATCAACTGGTTGAGGAAGGTCAACGGCTGGAGGATGCCTTTATAGGGCTTATGGGACTATGAAGCTACTCATTTACAGCGAGTTTGAAAGATTGTGGAAAAGGAAATGGTTCTGGCTCCTGATTTTATGTACACCTGTGTTGGCTTATTCTACAGGGGGATATTTTCTACGCATTATGAAGGTTCCTATGGAGGTATTATCTAAAAGCTTTATGGTTACAGGCTTGCGTGAAAATTTGTATTTAGTATGCAATATTGCCGTAGCTGCCTTGGTTGCTGCTGTGTATACAGAAGAATTTCGGAGTGGGCAGATGCGTTTGCTATTTATGCGTCGATTTACCCGTGGCCAGATATTTTGGAGCAAGCTATTCGTGGTTAACATCTCTATTTTGCTTCTTCTAGTGGTTTTTGCGGTATCCTCGCAGGTGATCGTTGAAGTATGGAAATCCTCATACGATCTAGGTGAAACTAGTTTTCTAGGGAATAAATGGATCTATGTATTCGAATATTACGGTTGGGCGTTTGCTTCGCTACTCGCTATAAGCTCCCTCTATTCCTTTATTGCTATGTGCAGCAAAAGTGTAACGTATGCGATTGGTGCCTGTATGACTTACAATCTGGGTGCCTTGCTGTTTGATGGATTATACCTAAAATTAGCTTCCCTTGCCCCTCATACTTCATATTTACACGATGTCATTGCTTTTTTGCTTATTCCTTATATGCAATATACAGGGCTGGATGGATCGCTGGAGGGAAATGGGTCTGTGAATGGGGCGATTACCACAGTTGTCGCTTTTTATTTAATCTTTTTTACGTGGGCCGCATACCGTCGTTTTGCTGCCGGTGATTATTTGTATTAGGAGGATCTTTGTATGCTGGGAATTTGGCGAAGTGAAATGGAACGGATATGGAATCGAAAATCCACAATTTTATTATATATAGCTTTTGTACTTATCGTTATTGCAAACATTTGGAGCCTGAAAATAACAGATACAATGAGGTTCCGGTTCGGGGAAGGGATTGTTGCTGTTAACAATTTGAATTTGCCGTGGCTCATGATGAGTGAAGTTTCCTTATTTCTGATCACGGCGATGTTACCCATTTTGTATGTGGATCAGTTAAGCGGGGATATTCATTCTGGTGCGTATCGCTTATACGTATTGCGGCCGTACCGGCGTTTTCAATTCTGGTTGGGTAAGCTGCTCGCATTATCAGTTACGACGATATTTTTTACAGGAACGACCCTGCTTATAGGTGTGTTTGCCGGGTGGATGTTGTTCCCGAACGCCGCTACCTTTTTTAAATACGGTTCGACATTACCCTCCACCTCAACGGAAGCTGTCTCATACACCCTTGCGTTTTATCTGTTGCTCACGCTGGTTTGTCTGGCAAAGCTCATGCTGAGTAGTGTCGTGTGCTTGTTCATCTCCAGACCTTTGTTTGCCTTTATTGCCATTTTGGCTTTATCCATGTTTCTCTACCCCATTTTCAAGCCGCTTGTGGTATTAATGGACCCTTTTCAGCAAATTCTGCTTGCGTTAAGAGTGGATGGTTCCTTCAAATTCTGGATGTGTTTAGGTATGACTGTACTACTGTGCTCCATCGTTAGCTTCACTCGTTGGCAAAAAAGGTTATCTAGAAGCTTGGTTTAGAACGGAGGTTTCACATGAAGACGAAAGAAAACCTTTATAAAACCTTAGATTTCTTTATGCTCCGTACCCCGGTGCTGCCTATAGAAGAGTTTGCAAAATGCTTTCCAACCTGTGTCGGAGAAGATGAGAATGTCAGAGAGGTCACATTGCATCATCTATCCGAATGGTCCAGCAACCCATTCATACGTGAAGCACTGGCAGCTTCCAGCCCTACGTTGCTTGAATCTTTATTACATATTAGCAACCCGGACAATCCGCGCAAACAGGGACAGGTCATCAAAGCCTTCATGCGCTATATCATCAGAATGATGACACGACCCACACCGTTCGGCTTGTTATCGGGGGTCACATACGGGCAATTCACGGAACAATCACAGCTTTGTTTACGAGGGACGGATACTTATCAAAAGCGTGCAAGACCCGACATGGAGTGGCTGCTGAAAGTGATGGAGCTGATCGAAGGCCGTCAAGAGGTGGTACGTCAGTTAAGGATTCAGCGTAACACCTTAATTTACCGTCAGGGCAACCGTGCTAAAATTCCCTATACGACAAGGCATGGAAGTATGGTTGACGGTGAAGATCAGAGTGTGTCCGTTCGTACGACCCAAGTGTTTGATTGTGTGATGGACGTAAGCTCGGTCCCCATTCCTTATCTGGAACTGGTCGATCATCTCCAAAAGGAATTTGTGGGTGCTAGTCCTGAAACGATTGACCGTTATGTGTGGCAGCTATTTGAGCAAGAATTTCTGATTTCTGAGCTTATTCCTCCTACGACGACTCCTGACCCGCTAAATCATATACTATCCACCTTGAAACACGTAACGGGTATGGATGAATTCAAACAAAAGCTTATTTACATTGCAGATGCTATTCATGAATATAATGGTTTACCTATCGGTCAGGGAGAAGAATTTCTGGCTGAATTAAGACGCTACATGGACGATATGTTCAGTGTGAAATCCAGTTTGCAAATCGACCTGTCTATGGAGGATCGAGGGATGTCCCTTCCGCACGCCATTCGTAAAGATGTTGAGCGTGTTGCTGACTTGTTGACCAAGCTTTCGACGCGTGAAAACAGACCCTTGGACGAATTTTGTGTGGAATTTCTGGAGAAGTACGGTCCGTACCGAGAGATTCCCTTGCTGGAACTGCTGGATGAGGATACGGGCTTAGGGGCTCCCGCAAGCTACAAGCATCCCCTGAGCCGCCGAGTGCGACTAGAGAATATGTCTCCATCCAAGTCGAGAACGCATTATGAAAAGCTTTTATTTCAATGGTTCGTGTCCTGCATTCATGAAGGAAAGAATGAAGTCGTGCTGACAGATGCCATGATAGACGAAATTGTAAAGGGGCAGGAGCAGGGGAAATGGCTCGCAGCACCTTCTATGGAATTGATCTTTCAGCTTTCTGCCTCGGACCAACTGGCTGTGGATCGCGGCGAATATACCTTGCTGTTAGGACCTAACCAGGGGTCTGATGGGGCGGGGAAGACATTCGGGAGATTTTTGGACCTGTTTGGGCAGCCTTTTGCGGACCTATTCTCTCAAATTCAGCTAGAAGAGCAACGATTACAGCCTGAAAAGTTGCTGGCTGAGATATCCTACTTGCCTAGCTCGGGAAGAACGGCGAATGTGGTGTTAACGCAGCACACCCGGCCTTATGAAATTGCAATAGGAACCAATCACATCATACCAGAGGAACGGCAAATTCATGTTTCGGACCTCGCCGTAGGAGTACGGAACGACCATTTCTATTTGAAGTCGATGAGCCGCAATCGTGAGATCATTGCCAGAGCCGGACATATGCTCAATGCGGAATTGACCCCTAACATATACCGCTTTCTCTTGGAGGTCAGCGACGACGGTTACCGACATTGGTCGCCTATGGAGTGGGGGTTCGTCGCGCACGCTCCTTTTACTCCGCGTCTAAGATATGAGCATATTATTCTTCACCCGGCGACATGGAGAATGATATGTGATTCAACACTGGATGCATCCAAGGACGCGGGGCTTTTTGAGAAGTGGGTGCGTCAGTTCCAAAAAAAATGGAGTCTGCCGCGTTATGTGTACATGATTGAATTAGATAATCGCATTCTGCTGGATATGGAACACCCGCTGCATATGGAGCAGATTTGCAAGGAGCTTCAATCCAAAGGCAAAGTCACTCTGATTGAGCATATAGGTGCAGTCGAAGATATGCCCGTTTCTCGCAGCGGTAGCCGTGTAGCGGCCGAATTTGTGTTTCCGCTCGTGCGTCGCAACCAGGTTGTTGATGCGCATCGTTTTGGAGAAGAAGTGGCTGCTTCCCTATATATAGATCAGGAGGAAACCAATCACCACCCCACAGAAGTGGCCTTTGCTTATTTGCCGGGTAGCCGCTGGTTCTACGCGAAGCTATATGGTATGAACAGTCGGCAGGATGAGTTTATTGGTGGGTACTGGGAGGATTTTGTGCGCCAGCAACAAGATAGTAGTGTGATCCTTCAGGGCTACTTTATCCGCTATGCTGATCCAGATAAGCATATTCGCGTTCGGTTCGAACAGTCGGAGAATCGGGAGGGCAATGCGTTCCTTTCCCTGTTCCATCAATGGACAGAGACGCTTTTGCATGAAGGATTGATATCCAGAGTGGTCATTGATACCTATGAACCTGAAATAGAGCGTTACGGCGGTAAGGAGCCTATGGCGTGCGCGGAGCGAATGTTTTCCTGCGACAGTGAGGTAGCGGCTAGGCTTGTACATCTGATCCGGTTCAACCAGACCTCCTTGCAGCAGGATGTGATCGCAATCCTAAGCGTCATTAACCTCCTGTCTCAGTTTGGGTACAGCGAGGAAGATACCTTCAAGCTCCTGAATCAGCATTTTGACGTCAAAGAGTATTTGGATGATTTCCGCAAGGAAAGAAAGTTCTTTTTACAATGGATGGCATCGGATCAGGAAAATCTAAATTCGATTCAATCCAGCCGTGACTCCATAGAGAGTATTTTTAACATGAGAAAAGAAGCGGTAGCGCGGTATAACCGTGTGATCCATGAACAGGAAGCGAAGGGGGGAGCCACCAATACAAGAGATGATATCGTATATAGTGTGATCCATATGCATCTAAACCGATTACTAGGGATAGACAGGGATCGGGAACGTAAGGTGATGATTATGGCCAGACATGCGATGCACAGCTTGATTCAGTATCGGTGGAATTGCCAATGAGCAGCGTGCAGGAAAGTACAAAGCTTGAGGTTGAGTCCATCTGGAGGTCCATACGACAAGGTTTAAAGCTTTTTAGACTGGTATTTGGCATGAATAAGCCGTATATGGTTTCCAGTATTTTTTTGCACATCGTCCAAGGCTTGATGCCTGTTCTTACATTGATTATTATGCAAAATCTGCTCAATAGCATTGTTTCTTCCAGCCCGCGGGGCATCTCCCTGATTATGCTTCAATTTGGTCTGTTTATAGCCATTCATGTATTAAAAAGTGTGGTGACGATGAGTCAAAGCTATGTAGAGGGCACGCTTGAAGCTGTACTGTCCAAGTCCCTGAATATTATGATCGGAGAAAAGTCAGGTTCCTTGGGACTGGCGGATTATGAAAATTCGGAGATCAACGATCAGCTAAAGCGGGCTTCTCAAGAGGCTTCTTATCGTCCGTATCAGTTATACACTCAAATGGCAGGCATTATATCGAGCTTGGTTACCATGCTGTCTTCTGCAACGCTGCTCTTCCTATGGAAATGGTGGGTTGTCGTCATTCTTTTTATAATCTCTTTGGTATCTGTGTATTCCATTTTCAAATTAAATAAAGAACAGTTTGAAATTTACATGAATCGTACCCCGTTATATCGGGAGTCCTGGTATATGACCTATTTGCTGACCAATGATCGTGCGGTCAAGGAAGTGAAAATGTTTAATCTGGGACCTTATTTGCTGAAAAGATACGGGGCTTTATTACAACGATTTTTTGTAGAGGACAGACGAATATTGGGCAAAAGGGTTAGGATTACGTTTCTGTATAGCCTACTGGAGCTGACGGTTTTGCTATGGGTCGTATGGCTGGCGATTCGGGAAACCTTTGAGCAAAAATTATTAATAGGCAGTTTATACGGCTACATTCAAGCTATTATGCTGACCCAAAGCCAGATGCAGGCCTTGATTCAGGGGATTGTCCAATTTTCGCAAAACAATCTGTATATGGAGCAGTTATTTCTATTTTTACAGTTACCCACATCGGATCCGGTTCGTCGTCAACGGGAACAGGCGCTTCCGATCCGCCCGGAATGCAGTACCGGCTTTGGTATTGAGCAAATTTCAATAGAAGGCGTTTCTTTTACCTATCCCGGTCAAACCGAGCCGTCCATTCGGGATATTCATTTAACAATGGATAAAGGCCAGACCATAGCCATTGTAGGGAAAAATGGTTCAGGGAAATCAACGCTCATGAAGGTGCTGATGCAGCTCTATTCGGATTACAGCGGTGTGTTCAAATTGAATGGGCGTCCTGTTCAAGATTACGATCTGGAACAGATTCAGGAGAAAATAGGCGTGGTATTTCAGGATTTTATGCATTATGAAATGTCTGCTCGTCACAATATCGGCTTTGGTTCGCTGGAGCATATGGGGCAGGATGAGGAGCTAATGCATGCTGCCGAATACGCAGCTATAGACCGCATTATAACCCAATTGCCACAGGGCTTGGACACACAGCTTGGAAAATGGTTCGAGGATGGCTACCAGCTCTCGGGAGGCCAGTGGCAGCGGGTGGCTATCGCAAGGGCCTTTTTACGGAAAGCGGATGTGTATATTTTGGATGAACCTAGTTCTTTTTTGGACCCGGTGGCAGAGAGGGACTTGCTCGTCTTGTTTCTGGATTTAATGAAAGACAGCATCGGAATTTTTATTACTCATCGCATTTCCTCAGCACGTCTGGCTCAGAAAATTGTGGTGATGGATAATGGTTTAATTGTGGAGCAGGGGACCCATAGGGAATTGATCTTTCTGGATGGGTTGTATGCAGAGATGTATAGGATTCAGGCCAGTTCGTTCAGTGAAGAGGATTCCTTAATCGAAGCCGGAGGGAGAGTTTCAGGATGACGACGATTTCATATACATGCGACAGTTGGATACCCGTCGAGGGGGAAATGAAAGATAGGATATCTGCGGTCTTGCTGGAGATTGCCGAGCGTTATAGAGACCCAGAGCAGGTTCGTTTATGGATGAAAAAAGTACCTCCGATCGAATCTGACGGAATGAAGATTGAGCGTTGGTCAGATGAAAGCTTGGGAAGCGGGTTTACGGGCATATGTTTGCTGATGGGTCAGTTGGATCGACTCTATCCCGAGGATGGCTGGGATAGGGTAGGACATCAATATCTGGAGCGGATTCGTTTGGTCATGGAACAGCAAGGTATCCATGATCTGTCGCTGTATAGTGGGTTAGCAGGTATTTTGCTGGCCATTCGCTCCTTATCGAGAAAGGGTACGCGCTATCAAGGGATGCTGGACACTCTCGCCTCCTGGTTCGAAGAATCCGCGCTGCATAGTGTGGCTTTATGCCAAGAGCAATGGGAAAAAGGACAGCTACAAATGAGTCAGTATGACGCCATATCAGGTTTTACGGGGATAGGACGCATCGCCATGTTATTTTCTGACCGCCCCACTATGCGTACGGTATGGAACCAGACCATTGAGTTGTTTCAAGTGATGTGCAGCGACCGAATTAGGAATGGCCATTCTGTACCTGGCTGGCACATTTCCTCAGAACATCAGTTTCAGGAGAATGAAAAGCTACAATATCCTCAGGGGAATTTCAATTTAGGACTTTCGCATGGTATTGCAGGTCCCTTATGTTTTCTGAGTCTATCTGCTCTACATGGAGCGGACTCCCTTCTTTTAGTGAACGATATACATAAACTGGCCAAGTTTATACATCATTGGCGCGTTCAGGATAAAGAAGGCATAATTTGGCCTGGTCGGGTTTCTTTTGAGGAGTGGCTGGATGATCAACCTTTGCCGGACAGCGCTCAAAATCATCGTGATTCTTGGTGCTACGGTGTACCAGGCATTGCACGTTCGATCTGGCTGGCAGGACAAGCAGTTCAAAATGAAGAATGGATTGAAACGGGACTTCGCGCCTATTTGGATATAGAAAAACGGCTTTATCGCAACGGGGGATTAACCTCTGCCACATTGTGTCATGGTGTCGGAGGATTGCTGCAATTGGTTCAGCGTATGTATTCAGATACCGGACATGAGCAGCTAGGTGCGATGCGGAATAGGCTACTGGAAGATGTATTAAATATGTTCGATTCTGAATCGCTGTTTGGTTTTTATGATCACAGTCTACTGGCTGGAAGAATGGAAGAAGTGGATGAGGCTGGTTTTCTGAATGGCAGTGCGGGTGTTGCTTTGGTGTTGGCTTCATTGATTGGGGGAGAAAATCCGGAGTGGGACGCTGCTTTTTTAATTCGCTAAAACGGAGATATAAGCTTTAATCGATAAAAAGGAAGATCCAATCGACCATTAGCGGGTCGCTGGATCTTCCTTTTTGAATACCAATACCTCGTGAGCCTCAGTCAGACCTTAGTACACCGAAGCTGTCTTTGAAGTGTTCTTGATGCCGTTGGCATCGTTCAATACGGTATTGCCCCATGCCGTCGGCGTTTTCCAGTCGCTGCTGTTCACAAGGTCAAGCCATGCGTTCTCGCTGTTGTTGCCCGTCCAGGACCAGGCCAGATAGCCGATGCCTTTGGCTTGGGATTGCTTCATGACCTCATAGGGATTCACGGTGGTACCCAGATTGTTGTTGCCGTTGTTATAGTTGTAACCAAACTCGCCCACGATTACAGCCAGCCCTTTATCCTTAATGGCTTGCAGCTCAGAGCCGATTTTGCTGGAATCATTGTAATTAGCGTACATATGGACGGAGAACAGCAAATTATGGTTTGGATCATGCTGTAGCAGCTCAACGCCATGGGCCTTAATGGGGGAGGCATATTGTCCCCAGCCGGAGCCGTCGATCACAATCGTATTCGGCAAGCCTGCGTTGCGCAGGGTGGTGATCGCCGTTTTGTAAGCGTCTCGCCACGCGGCATCGGTGAGGTTGTGGTCACCCCACTCATTCGCGATATTCACGAGTACGTATTTCTGGTTATCGGCCAGTACCTTTTTCACCGCTGGATCAGCGAAATAACGGGCCATATCGTTCAAACGGTTGGCGTCATTGCTACCCGTAACATCGTGCAGTTCAACGACGGAAATGAGCTTGAGCTGTTTGGCTCGGTTGATGATTTCCTCCAGCCTTTGTGCTGATCCATTTGTTTGCCACACAATGCGAACGGTGTTGGACTTCGTGGCCGCAATGGTATCCAATGCCTGATACGCCTGTGTATCGAACCAAATATGAGGGTTATTCACTCCGCGCATGACAAAGGTATTCCCATTAGCATCCTTCAGACTGGTTCCGCTTACATAAAACCCTGAGGCTGCAAACGATGTACCTCCATTCAACAAACCAATGCCGGAAAAAAGCAGAAACACTACAGCGAATACCAGTACCTTTTTGCCATATAACCGCCAATCTCTCACAAACCAACGCCTCCTCCTCTATAGTCAAGTTAATCCTATGTTGAAAATGAATACATATTACACCTATTGTGATGTTGGAATGACATATCGTTTCTTTTACATAGACTTCGGGTATTAATTGTCTAGTCACGCAATAGATTGACATAGGGGAAAAGGAGGTATGAGTATGTGGAAATGGGGCAAGAGGCTGTCATTACTAGCTTCGATACTTCTAATGGCGATTATTGTAAGCGCATGCAATAAAGATGACGCGTCAGGCAAGGTGAAGATTGAATTTTTCCAGAACAAGCCGGAGGCCAAAGGTTCCTTCGATAAGCTGATCTCCCGATTCAATCAGGAGCACCCCGGCATTGAAGTGACACAGGTCAATCCGCCGGAGGCAGAGACGGTGTTGCTGACCCGGGTTGTCAAAAATGATGTACCTGACATTGTGGGGCTTGGGGCCACCGATACTTATTCCATTTTGGCGCAGAGCGGTATTTTTACGGATTTGGCGAATACGGATCTGCCGCATACCGTGGACCCGATCTACCTCAAAATGCTCAAGGATGTGACCGGGGCCGATCCGGTGTACGGAATCCCTTATGCCGCCAATGCAAATGGTGTGATGTACAACAAAACACTTTTTAAGGAAATGGGATTACAGGTGCCCAAAACGTGGGACGAACTGATCGCAACGGCACAAAAGATCAAGGCCGCAGGCAAAATCCCATTCTATTTTACATATAAAGATGATTGGCAGACGAATCTTCCCTTCAATGCACTTGGCCCGAATCTGGTGGGCATTGATTTTTCCTGCAACGACGTGCAAATCAGGTCACCTTTCAGGACAAGTACCGCGAGGTTGCGGAAAAGCAGCTGGAGCTGCTGAAATATGGACATGGCGATAATTTTGGCAAAAACTATGCGGACGGGAACCGTGCCTTTGCTAATGGACAGGGGTTTATGTACATCCAGGGCTCATGGGCGATATCTGAAATCCGCAAGGCGAACCCGAAGGTGGAGCTTGGATTCTTCCCGTTACCGACAGGGAACGATGAAAAGGCGGTCAAGCTGGTGTCCGGTATAGATACACTGTTAGCTGTTTCGGAGAGCACTCCGCATAAAAAAGAGGCCGAGGAGTTCATTGCCTTCCTGCTCAAGCCGGAGAACAGCAAGCAGTACATCACGGAGCAAACGCTGTTTTCAGCAGTGAAGGGAGTCACGCAGGATGATCCGAGTGTAGCGGAGCTGCTGCCGTATTTTAAAGCCGGGCGTGTGATTGATTTTGCCGATCATTATATTCCGAAAGCCGTACAGTTAAATTCCATTGTGCAGGCCTTCCTGCAAAACGGAGACATCGACGCTTATTTGGCGAAGCTGGACAGTGAATGGAATAAGGTAGCTAACCGCCGATAGGGGAGGAGGATAAGTCATGAATAAGCGACTAACGGCTTTCTATTGGATGACCGTGCCGGCTGTCCTGTTGTTTTTTATATTTTTGACATTGCCTGCTTTGCAGGGCTTTTATTATTCGCTCACGAACTGGAACGGCTTTGGTCATCAATATCACTTTGTCGGGTTCAAAAACTATGTCAATCTGTTTCAGGACGATAATGTGGGGAACGCATACTGGTTTACCTTCAAGTTTGCCATTGTGGTTACGATTGCGATTAATGTCCTCAGTTTACTGATTGCGCTGGGACTGAATGCTAAAATACGGTTCCGTAACTTTTTTCGGGGCATTTATTTTCTGCCTAATATTTTGAGCGTGCTGATTGTCGGGTACATATTCAATTACTTGTTTTCGAACGTGTTCACGATTTGGGGGCAAAATTTAGGTATTACCTCATTGTCGACGAACATCTTGGGCAGCGAGCAATTGGCTTGGGTGGGGGTTGTGATTGTAGCCGTATGGCAGGGGATTGCCTTCAATACGATTCTGTATCTGGCCGGGCTGCAAACCATTCCAACAAGTCTGTATGAGGCATCCAATCTGGACGGTGCAGGCAAATGGCGTGAATTCTGGAGTATTACGTTTCCGCTGATTGCCCCGTTTTTTACGATCAACATGGTATTGGCGATGAAAAACTCCCTCATGGTGTTCGACCAAATCGTGGCCTTGACGAACGGTGGACCGGGACGGGCGACACAGTCGATATCACACTTGATCTATACAGGGGGCTTTAGAGGCGGGGAATTTGCTTATCAGTCGGCGAACTCTGTCATTTATTTTATTGTGATTGCGATGATTTCCATCTTGCAGCTGCGATTCCTCCAGGGAAGGGAGATGGATAACTGATGAGAACGAACAGACGTACCAACTGGCCTGTACTGCTTTTGGTGGCGTTGGGGACGATATTTATCCTGTTTCCCCTCTATATGACGGTGACGATTGCGCTTAAAAATCCCGAGCAGATGGCGCATTCTGCCTTTGCCTTTCCGACCGAGCTGCATTGGGAGAATTTTAGCCGTGCGGTGAAAATGACCAGCTTTTTCAGTGCTTTTCAGAATAGTGTAGTGGTCACAACATCGACGGTAGTGTTGACGCTGCTGACCAATTCCATGGTCGCTTATGCGATTGCGCGTAATATGCAGCGGCGCTTTTTTAAAGGATTATATTTTTATTTTGTAAGCGCCATGTTCATTCCGTTCCCGATCATCATGCTGCCGATTGTTAAACTGGCCTCGGGACTTCATATGACCAATCTGTTTGGCCTGATTATGCTGCATACGGTGTACGGGCTGGCATTTAACGTGTTCGTCTATGTCGGCTATATCCGCTCCATTCCGGTGGCGCTGGAAGAGGCGGCTACGGTAGACGGAGCGACGACATGGGGCACGTTCTGGCGAATTATTTTTCCGTTGATGGCACCGATCAGTGCTACCGTGGGGATTCTCACCTGCCTGTCCACCTATAACGACTTTCTGCTGCCGCTTATTATTATCAGCGACCCGGAGCAGTACACGCTGCCGCTCGTTCAGTATGTGTTCCAGGGACAGTTCAATACAGACTTTAATCTGGCCTTTGCCTCGTACCTGATGGCCTTGCTGCCGATGATTATCGTCTATCTGATTGCACAAAAATGGATCATCAACGGCGTTACGCAAGGCTCCGTGAAGTAAGCGGAAATAAAATAACTCCAAGAAACACTGAAGCTCACTGGGGAAAAATAAGGATGTCCCATTTACCGCAGCTCACACAGGTATATGGGACATCCTTTTTATAGCATTACTATTTAGATGCTTCGCTTTGGGTCGTCAGAGGCTGTAAAGGTACAGTTATCTCTGCTTCTGGTTCGTCCGTTGTATAGAAGAACATATAGATAGAAGCCTCGGTTCCCTTGAAATTCTTATAGACATCCACCGCTTTGTTATTGCCGTCCCCTGTAAAATTAGCCGAGATCGGTTTACCCAAAATCCGTTCTTTACCCAAGCCAATATGGGTCTGGTTGATCCCGCCAAAACGAGCGTCCTCGCTTTCAGTTTCTACGAACAAGTCCGCCCCTTGCTTGTAGTAGGTCCACTTCACAGGATAGCCGCCGATTTGTGTAGTTAGCGTCTGTTTTTGTTCAGAAATATCAGTTAGACGCTGTGGCGTTTTGTCATCCGTATGGATCGTAACCTTATATTTCCCTGTAAACGTAATCGGTGTATCCTTGGTAATCACAAGATCGGAGGGGCGTTCAAAACGGATGGTGGTCAGATCAGGAGTGCTACTGGGTGATGACCATTTGTTACCCTCCAACGTTTTACCGTTTACGGAAAGGAAGTATTTTTGATAAGGTATATCGGCGAATTTCTTCTTGCCTCTGATCGTGAGACGGATTTGCGTAGGTGTGACAACCATCTGTTCCATTGTGAAATTCGGATTTCCTTTCTCCAAAGGAATATTCAGGACGGTTTTAATGGTTCCGCTCTCCATTTGTTTTTTGCTAAGGTGGAGATCAAATACAATGGGGCCGTCTATGCTTTTCTCCAATTTTGAATAGTGCAATTTGAAGGTGGTTTGTTTTTGCGGTATATCCTCTCGCTTAAAATACTGTTGTGACGTATATTCCCCGTTCTCTCCTGGTGTGCCGGAAGAACCTCCGGGCTGCCACATCACAGGTTCCCCGCCTTTGTAGGCGGTAATTTGCGGATACTCCCATTTCTTTGGCATGGAGGAATCAAATGCAATCGCCGAGGAAAGTATCAGCTTATCCTTTCCTTGTTCAAATACTTGCACCTTCATATTCTGCAAACCGTCACGATCCAGTGTGAAAGTTTGCGGCTCTGACGATTGGATATCGATTGGCAAATCCAGTTCTTGTCCGCTTACGAGCTGTATACGATTTACGGTCAGCCGTATGTTCTCTGTCTCCTGCTGCGGTGTCCAGTCACTTTCAAAGTACCCATTGTACCGTTGGTTTTTCGGGTCCCATTGCTGAAAGTTATACTCCCCTTCACCGCTTTTCCCCGTAGCATTTTTAAGCGAAATGCCTTGGACACTCCAAAACTCATTGTCTGTACTTTTTGCCACATTCAAGCTGTACAGGATCACGGTCCGGTTCTCATCCACAATAGCCGTATGCAGCGTCAGTTTCACTCCATCTCTGGTGATGGACTGCTCTAGTGGCTGCCCAAGGTCTTGATTTAGTGCCGTCTGAATGCCGCTTCTTCCGTGTAGCAAATTGTCCCAATTATAATGGATGGCGGCATAGACAGGAACAGCAATGAGAAGTGCGCTCAGAGAAGCAGCGATAGCTATTTTGCGCCAATTTCTGTTTCGGCGTGGAGTAACTGATTCGACTGATTCGGAAGCATTTGTTAAAGTGGAGGCAGTCTGTCCTGCCTGTTCCATCCGATCCCACATCTTCTCGAAGTCAGGATAGGCAACTCCCGAATCATCATTTAATTTGCGCTTCAATGCCTGTTCTACTTTTTTCATAGTTTTCTCCTTCCAGCTCGGGAATCTGTGCGCCTGTATCCCTCAGTATTCGCTCCATTAGCCGAAGTCCTTTGTGCGTCCTTGATTTGACGGTTCCCAGCGGGATTGTCAGCAACTCGGATATTTCCGCCAGCGTGAAATCATGCATATATCGGAGTGTTAGCACAGCGCGGATTTTGACCGGAAGATGATTCATATAAACAGCCCATTCCTCCGCGGATTCGCGCTCCTCCACCAGCCTGTCTACGGGCTTGCTTTCGGTCCCGGTGAATAAATAGGGATTAGCCGACACCTTCATATGCAAGCTGTTTCGGCGTTTAAGGTAATTTAGACAATGGTTTACTGTAATTTTCATAATCCAGGCTTTTAGGTGTTCGATATGTTCGCGATTGCTGCTAAACAAAGTGATAAACACTTCCTGAGTTAAATCTTCTGCATCCGATGCATTATGTACCATATAGTAGCAGGTCCGGTATACATCCCGTTGATACAGATCAAACAAATCTCGATTGCTCTCCAATATGTGCCCTCCTTTCCTGTGCAGGTTACCTATATAACAACTGCTGCTCCAAAAAGGTTCATTTGTTGTGAAAATTAAACGTCTGCGTCGGTGTATTTCGCTTTTCTTCAAATGTACCATGTTTTTCTGTACCATTATTTTCAGGTTGCTTGCTCATCCATTAATGATGAAATGGTAAAACGCAAAAGAAGCCTGTAAATCTCAAAAACTGCAGATTTACAGGCTTCTTACATTTTCCGAAGTTAGACACGAAGGAATGAACAGTCCTTTACGCGGAAGTACACTGACGGACAGCGTGCGGATATACTTCCGCTTAGTCAGCCACCCGCACGAGCGTTCTGCCCTGCGAGCGGGCCGCCAGGATGTCCTCCAGCGCGTTTGGCAGGTCAGCCAGTCTGATTTCGCGCTCGACAAGCTGCTCCAGCCGTTCCGGCTTCCAGTCGCTGCCAAGCCGCTTCCAAATCGCTACGCGGGTTTCATAAGGGCAGAAGACGGAGTCTATGCCCAGCAGGCTTACGCCGCGCAAAATAAACGGCAGCACCGTGGTAGGCAGCTTGGTGCCTGCCGTCAGACCGCTCACGGCAACGGAACCGTTGTAGGCGACTTGGCTGAGCAGCGAAGCGAGCGGCTTCCCGCCTACGGGATCAATGGCCGCTTGCCAGAGCTGCTTGCCGAGCGGCCGGATGCTCTCCGCGCCGTCGTAGACCTCATCGCGAGAGATCACCTCAGCCGCTCCGAGCGCCTTGAGGTAGTCGTGCGCCTCGGCTTTGCCGCTGCTGGCTACAATATGGTAGCCCCTCTTGCCCAGCAGGGCAATCGCGGCTCCGCCTACGCCACCCGTTGCTCCGGTGACGAGCACCTTACCTTGATCCGGCGTAACGCCGTTTTGCTCCAGCCGATGTAACGACAGGGCCGCGGTAAAGCCGGCTGTCCCGTAAATCATGGCCTCTCTTGGTGTGAGTCCGTCCGGAAGAGGAACCACCCAGTCCGCAGGCACGCGCGCATATTCGCTGAATCCCCCGAATTGAGACACGCCGAACCCGTATCCGGTAACGAGAACAGCTTGTCCTTCGCGGAAACGGTTATCCTCTGAAGAGACGACGGTTCCCGAGCAATCTATACCTGGCACAAACGGATAGGCTTTGACAATATTCCCATCCTTGCGGGCGGCAAGCCCGTCTTTATAATTGATGCTGGAATAAGCGACACGAATCAAAACTTCTCCAGCAGGTAAACTGCCAGTTTCCAGAGAGCGTACCTCTGCTTGAACTTCACCGTCCTGCGTCTGATCGACGACAAGGGCTTGAAATGATTGAGTCATTTATAAAAGCCTCCTTTATTGCAATATAAGCCTTTGATGGCGGAACATTTTAGTATACTTCAAAAATCATGCGTAAACAGTATACAACCATCCGCGCAGCCTGTCAGCGGTAATGCTCACAGGTCCATATTCTATGATACCCTTCTGCTCATAATTCCGTCGAAAAAGCCCGGATTACAGGGGCTATTTTTGCCATATTGTGTTTCAATAAAGTTCGATAATCAATTGAAAGAAAGTGATAAATGAATTCTTGCGTGTTTTGCAAATCATTTTACGCAAACGGGATGTATTTTCAGAATGACTGTGCTAACATACCTTTTGATCGTTAAATAAATCTATGAAGAAAGGTGAATGAATGACAACCAGAGCACTAAAAAATGGTTCGGTATTGTCCGAAGCCAAGGAACTGAATTTGTTCCGTTTGACATGGCCTATTTTCCTTGAATTGTTCCTGTTTATGCTAATGGGAAGCGTCGATACATTCATGATCAGTTCTGTATCTGATAATGCAGTGTCGGGTGTGGGCGCGTCCAACCAAATTATTTCAATTGCTATCCTTGTACTGGAGGTTATCGGCAACGGCGCTGCTATCGTCGTAGCTCAATATATCGGTTCTAAAAAGCTTGTCGAAGCGGCCCAGGTTACGGGTACGGCCATTACTTTGAATCTAATGGTGGGTCTTTTGCTTAGCGTGATTTTTCTCGTGTTTGGTACTCATATGCTGCAATGGCTGAATGTCCAGGGAGATATTCTGGTTTATGCGGAATCGTATATGAGCATCGTCGGGGGTGCCATTTTCCTTCAGGCATTGATTAACGCGCTGGCGGCGACGATTCGTACACATGGTTTTACCAAGGAAACGATGTATGTGTCTGTGCTGATGAACGTGATTCATGTCATCGGTAACTATGTTTTGATTTTCGGACATTGGGGAATGCCTGCGCTCGGCGTAGAGGGGGCAGCTATTTCTACGGTGGGAAGCCGTTTTGTGTGTCTCCTGATTTTCTTCTGGCTGATGTACCGCGTAACCGAGGTGCGTGTCGAGTGGAGATATTACGTTCAATTGTCCAAAAAGTTTATCGCTAAAATTTTGCGCATTGGCGTACCCTCCGCGCTGGAGTCCATCATGTATCAGTCGTGTCAGCTCATTTTCACACTGTACGTGACCTATCTGGGCGCAGAAGCGATGGCGACCCGTCAATATGCCAATAACATTTCGAGCTATATCTACTTGTTCAGTATGGCGGTCGGTATGGGTACGGCCATCGTGGTCGGAAGACTGGTCGGAGCCAGACAGAAGGATACAGCCTACAAACGTGTAATGAGTAGTGTAAAATGGGCGCTCCTCGTGACCGTTGTTATTGATGTGGTGGTTATCTTTTTCCGTGTGCCTTTGCTTGGTCTGTTCACCGAAAACCCTGAAATTATCCGTTTGGGAGCACAAGTCATTTTACTTAGCATCCTGTTGGAAACCGGCCGGACGACGAATATCGTCATTATTAACTCCTTGCGTGCCGCAGGAGATGCCAAGTTCCCGGTCTTCATGGGATTGATCTCCATGGTCTGCATGAGCTTGCCACTCGGTTATCTGCTCGTGTTCAAGCTGGATATGGGGCTGGCAGGTGTGTGGCTGGCGATTGCTGCTGATGAATGGACACGTGCAGTCATTATGTATGTCCGCTGGAAAAGCCGTTTGTGGGAAAAACATGCGCTGATTGAGCACGATGCACCAGATCAGCCTGCAACCCCGATTCCGGTACACTGATTTGAGGATCATTTATGATTATGTAGAGGTAGTTCAAGAGAGCATCTTGAACTGCCTCTTTTTGCTGTGCGGAGGGAAAATAGTAGTTAATCATGGTATTCATAAATAGAAGTATGGTAAATTTACTAAAAAAAGATATACTTTTGTTGCACTAATGCAGTGCATGCAGTACATGAAGGACAAGGAGCGTATCCATGAAGAAACCGACGATTGAAGATGTTGCCCAGAAGGCGGGAGTGTCTAAAAGCACAGTCTCGCAGTTTCTGAACAAACGATATAAATACATGAGTGACCAGACCAGAGACCGGATTTCCGAGGTCATTCAAGAACTAAATTATCAACCTAACGGACTGGCACGCAGTTTGAAGCAGAACCGGACGTTTATGGTGGGTGTCATTGTAGCCAACATTGATTACACGCTGTCGATCCAGTCCATTCGGGCTATTGAGGAGGAATTGCAGCGTTTTGGCATTCAGGTCATCATCTGTAACGCCGACGAGAACCCAGACAAGGAGAGTCAGTATATTGAAATGCTTAAGGCCCGTCAGGTGGACGGCTTGATTATTTTCCCGACAGGCAAGCATGCGGATATTTATAACCAGCTCATTCGTGAAAAGTATCCGCTGGTGTTTTTGGATCGTCTGGTAGATGGTGTGAACACGCGCAGTCTGCTGCTGGATAACGAAATGGCGGTCAAGCTGGCGATTCAGGAGCTGGTGGCCCATAAGCATGAACGGATCGCGCTGATTACCCTGCCGCTTGGACTGAACCGGATTACTCCGAGGGTAGAGCGGTTGAGCGGGTACAAAAAGGCGCTGGAGGAGCGTGGCCTCCCTTTCCGTGAAGAGTACATGCGCAGCGTGCCGAAGGAGGATATCCAGCAGACGCTGGAGGAGCTGTTTCAGTTGCCGGAGTCGCCGACTGCGCTGCTGGCCGGGAACGATATCGTGCTGGCAGAGGTGCTGAAATATGTGAATGCCCGCCGTATACGCATTCCGGCCGAGCTGTCCATTATCGGAATTGACGATGCGGAGTTTGCCCATATTTACAATCCGCCGATTACGACCATTACGCAGCCGATTGCGGATATGGGGAAGCAGGCGGCAAAAACGTTGCTGTCCAGCATCGAGGAGGGCGGCGAATCGGTTCCGATCATTTACCGCTTTGTACCTGATTTAAATCGGGGCGAATCCGTCAAAACGTTGTAGAGCATCATCAGGCATCACGTTATAAAAGTAGCCCGTATTCCTTTCTGCGTCCCAAGCCTGTACGTACTGCTTGGCCGCGCATAAGTGAATACGGGCTATTTGAGTTATCTTCGAAGATTCCTGATTCATCCTTGCGGAGCTTGCGAATCCGGCCGTGAAGAAAAAGGCAGGGGAATAAACCCTGCCTAATTCGTGCTGGCGCTGAGTAAAAAAGACTCCAGCTCAGCTCGTGTCGGATAGCCGTCCATGTCTCCGGCTGACATGACCGCCAGTGCGCCAAGGGCGTTCCCGCGTTTGACCGCTTCGGCCAGGGACGAGCCCTCCAGCAGCGCGCTGATGACGCCTGCGGCAAAGCCGTCGCCCGCCCCGACGGTATCGACGACATGCTCCACGCGGAAACGTTTGACATATCCTTCTGCATCGGCGGATTTATAATACGCGCCTTCCGTTCCCAGCTTGATGATGACCAGCGAAGTACCACGGTCAAGGTAGAAGGAAGCGATATCCTCTGGTGAGGTGTAGCCTGTCAATATTTTACCTTCATGAATGCCCGGCAGAAGCCAGTCGCAACCCTCAGATGCCTCGTTAATCGCCTCCACCATTGTTTGCGTATCAGGCCATAACTTGGGTCTGAGGTTCGGATCAAAGGATACGGTTTTCCCTGCCTTTTTCATAAACTGCCGCGCATGTCGGGCGAAGTCACGACACTCAGGGGAAAGGGCGACAGAAATACCTGTAAAGTGCAGATGGCGTGCTCCGGCAAAGTATGCCTCGTTAAAATCGGCGATACTTAATGTGGAAGCGGCAGAGTGTCTGCGAAAATATTCGACCTCCGGGTCTCCGCTTGTGACTTTGGATTTAATCAGCATCCCGGTGGAGTGGTTTTTGGTAAACATGACGTTCTGGGTGTCGATCCCCTCCTGACGCAGCGCCCCGGCAATGAACCTGCCGAATGCATCCTCGCCTAGTTTGGTCACGAGTCCCGCCCGCAGTCCCAACCGCGCCAAACCGGACGAAACATTCGTCTCCGCCCCGGCCAGCGCTTTGGTGAACGAACGCACCTCATCCAGAGAGCCTGCCTCATTGGCATAAAACATGGCCATCGGTTCTCCGAAGGTAACAGCATCCAATGTTGCGGTCATTCTAAATTCCTCCTTTGTTTAGTAAACTAAATCTGTAAGCGTATGCACCAACTGAATAAATTGAAATTATCACATAAATCGGTTTTTCACAATGAGGAAGTTGATATATTTGCTAAAAACTTTTTGGATAATGTAGATAAAAAATATGATTTTGTTTATCAAAAGGTAGAAAGAGTGTAAAAGTTCGTGAATATTAAGGATTTTTCAAGGAATAGTGAAGATTTGGGTTGACACCCTCTTAGATAATAATTACAATTCTAGCTAAGAAGTAGAGTTAGAAACCGCTTTTATAACGATTCCGTTGATAAAAAAGTTTACCTAAACAGGAGGAATGTTTTTATGGAAATGCGTTATTCAACTCATCCCGAACATGCCAAACATTTTACGACTGAAGAGTTGCGTCAGCACTATTTGATACAGGAGCTGTTTGTGCCTGAGAAAGTTAAGCTGGTCTATACGCATGAAGATCGTGTCATTATCGGGGGCATTTATCCCGTGAATAAATCCGTTGCGCTGGAAGGCAACGATCAAATCAAGGCGGAAACCTTTTTGGAGCGCCGGGAACTGGGCATTTTTAATGTTGGCGGCAGCGGTACTGTAAAGGTAGACGGTGAAACCTATGAGTTGAACACGAAAGACTGTCTCTACGTAGGCAGAGGGGGCAAGGAGTTGATCTTTGAAAGCGATTCCAGCTCAAAACCTGCAAAATTTTACATTGTCTCGGCGCTGGCTCATACCACGTATCCGACAACGAAGCAGTCTTTTGCCGATGTACCGTCTGAAAGTCTGGGTGCGCAGGAAACCGCCAATAACCGCACCTTGCGCCGCTTTATCCATGATGAAGGCATTCAGAGCTGTCAACTGGTTATGGGGATGACGACACTGGAAAACGGCAGCGTATGGAACTCCATGCCGACACATGTGCATGACCGTCGTATGGAAGTGTATTTCTACTTTGAGCTGGATGAGAACGCCAGAATGTTCCACCTGATGGGTGAGCCGAACGAGACGCGCCATCTGGTGATGAAGAACGATGAAGCGGTTATTTCGCCACCTTGGTCTATTCACTGTGGTGCGGCTACTGGCAGCTATACCTTCATTTGGGGCATGGCCGGTGAAAATAAAACGTACAAAGACATGGATCAGGTAGCCATGAGTGAGTTGCGTTAATCCGGCATATTGGAGCGGGGTACTTGCAAGCGGCTACTGGAACATAGCCATCCCATCGTGGAAAGGATCAGGAAAATGACGAAAAAGAAAGTTTTGGAGCATATCACTTCGGTTGGGGTTGTCGCGGTCATTCGGGGAAACACAGCGGAGGAAGCATACCAAATGTCCAAAGCCTGTATTGAAGGCGGTTTGGATAATATTGAGCTTACGTTTACCACGCCGGATGCGGATCAGGTGATTCGCAGATTGAGAGATGAATTTAAGGACCGGGCAGTGATTGGTGCAGGAACCGTACTAGAAGCGCTGACAGCCAGAATTGCTATTTTGGCTGGAGCGGAGTTCGTGGTGAGCCCTTCTTTTGAAGAAGAAACGGCGAAACTGTGTAATTTGTACGCGATTCCCTATATGCCAGGTTGCATGACGCTGAATGAGATCAAGGAAGCGATGAAGCTGGGCAGTGATATTGTGAAGCTGTTCCCCGGCAGTGCAATGGGTGCGGATTTTGTTAAGGCGGTCAAAGGGCCAATGCCTCATGTGCAGATTATGCCAACGGGCGGCGTGGATCTGGATAATATGGAAACATGGCTGCGCAACGGAAGTGTCGCGGTGGGTATCGGGGGCAACCTGACGGCCCCGGCCAAGGAAGGCCGCTACGATCTGATCACAGAAAACGCTGCGCGTTATGTAGCTAAATATAAGGAAATTCGTGCAGCGCTGTAGGATTCATTAGAGGTATATATTTTAAACTAAAATATGATGGAGGCGTGGACATGGGTCTGGACAATTTTTCATTGGATTTTTTCAGTCTGAAAGGTAAAACGGCTATTGTAACGGGAGGCAACAGTGGTTTGGGTCAGGGCTATTCAGTAGCTCTAGCCAAAGCGGGCGCTGACCTGTTCATTGTAGCTAACAATGATGATTATGAAGAAACAAGACGTTTGCTGGAACCTACAGGTGTGAAGGTTGTCTTTCATGAGGCGGATCTGACGCAAAGAGAATCTATTACAAAGATTGTAGAAGAAGGCGTCAAGGCATTCGGTAAAATCGATATTCTCGTAAATAACGCAGGTACGATCCGTCGCGCTCCTTTGCTGGAGTACAAAGATGAGGATTGGGACGCTGTAATGGAAATCAACCTGAATGCCGTCTATCACCTGAGTCAGGAAGTGGCAAAGGTGATGGTTGAGCAAAAAAGCGGGAAAATTATCAATGTTGCTTCCATGCTTGCTTTTCAGGGTGGAAAGTTCGTTCCGCCGTATACAGCAAGTAAGCACGCAGTCGCTGGCTTGACCAAGGCGTTTGCCAACGAGCTGGCGGTTCATAACGTTCAGATTAATGCGATTGCCCCTGGTTATATTGCTACGGCGAACACAGCTCCAATCCGTGCAGATGAGAGCCGCAATCAGGAAATCTTGTCGCGTATTCCTGCGGGACGCTGGGGTGATCCGTCCGATTTGATGGGGGTAGTTGTTTTCCTCGCAAGTCAGGGCTCCGATTACATGAACGGTCATATTTTGGCAGTGGATGGCGGCTGGCTGGTACGTTAAGCGGCACTGGATGCATCTAAATCATGGACCGAAAGCTGCCTCAAAAGGAAAGCATCCTTTCAGGCAGCTTTTGTTTGTAGTTGTACGCTGAATTGAAGATTTGAAGGCCACGCTTATCCGTCCTATGCATATGACATAAATGCCATTATAATTTAATGAGATAGAAATTGCTCAGGCTCCAGCCGTACACTCGGTTGGAGCCTTTGAGCATAACACAGATAGATTGGAGAATGGAGAGATGAGTTCACAGCAACACCAACGAGCTTTGGTATACAAATCCTTGTGGCATGCCGGTCCTTGGGTTCTTGCCGCAGGGATCATTTTGGTAGGTGCCAATCTGCGCGCCTCGATTACCTCGGTGGGACCTCTTATCGGTTTGATTAAGGATTCTTTGCATATTTCGAATACACTGAGTGGTCTATTAACGACATTACCGCTGCTTGCTTTTGCACTGTTGTCGCCTTTTGTAGCTAATCTGTCGCGCCGCTTCGGGTCGCCTCTTATTATTTTTGCGGCATTGCTGCTCTTGACCGCAGGTATTGTGGTGCGCTCCACATTGGGAGTGACTGCCTTATTTACCGGGACAGCCATGCTGGGACTGGCTATTGCAGTGTGTAATGTTTTGCTGCCCAGTCTAATCAAAGAGGAGTTTCCTCGCAACAGCGGACTGATGACCGGCGTATATTCAGTATCTATGAATGTGGTTGCTGCAACGGCGTCCGGATTGAGCGTGCCTTTGGCTCTAAACGGAGGTTTGGGCTGGCGCGGTTCTTTGGGGATATGGAGCATTGTGGGTGTAGTAGGTATTCTACTGTGGGTGCCCCAGCTTCTCAAGACGCGCAAAACAGTCAATAAGGCGGTGGTGTCCGCCCGAACCGTGAATGTGTATAAATCGTCTTTGGCCTGGAAGGTGACGCTGTTTATGGGGTTGCAATCTGCCCTGTTCTACGTCCCTGCCGCATGGTTTCCCGAGATGATGGTTGGACAGGGTATGGATTCGGAGACTGCGGGATGGATGCTGTCCGTTATGCAATTTTCGCAAATGCCGTTTACTTTTATTGTGCCTATTTTGGCTGCACGGGTGAAAGATCAGCGGGTATTGGTTCTGATTATGGCTGCGCTGTATTTTATCGGTCTGGGTGGATTTCTGCTGGGGGCTACGCAGTGGAGTGTGATTTGGGTCATTTGTATCGGTATAGCGGGTGGTTTTGCTTTCCCGTTGGTGATGATGTTCTTTAATTTGCGGACGCGGACACCGCAGCAGGCAGCAGAGCTGTCTGGTATGGCGCAATCCTTTGGTTATTTGCTAGCAGCGACAGGGCCGACGCTGTTCGGTTATTTACATGATGCAACACAAGGCTGGACAATTCCGCTGCTTCTACTCTTGTGTCTGAGCGTTTTGCTCATGTTTACAGGGCTGGGTGCAGCCAAGAAACGATATGTCGGAGGCGAGGTGGATGATCAGGCTACAATTTGATGCAGACGGCTATAGTGTAATCTGTAGTGCAGATCGTGTTATGTTGTTGGCTAAAGAGTTTGCGCTACTGCGCTTCCTATACGATAACCGGAATCAGGTGTTCACCCGGGAACAACTGCTGGATCGTGTGTGGCCGCTGGAGTATCCGGTGGAGCGCACGGTGGATGATCATATCTATAGATTGCGCAAAAAGCTAAAGCCATGGAATGCTCTTCGTATTCATACAGTCCGGGGGTATGGCTACAGCTTGACCCTTACTGGCGTGCAACGACAGAACCATCCGTCCCTGCGCGATCAGGAGGTACAAGACGCTGTCCACGGACTGTTACGGAAATACCAATTGCTGGGACAGGGCAATTCCATCGTGGCGCTGGCTGCTCAGCAGGAGCAGATGGGATTCGAATTGTCTCCTTTTTATCAGATGTATACCCGGTTTGTGCAGGCCGATATATTGTGGTTTTTGGAACGGGAGGACTTTTCTCCTGAAGATAGACTTTACTGGATGTTACTGCTATATATAGGTACAGCAGGGGTAACGGATCAGAAGCTTGCTCTATGTGAGCAGGCGCTTTCCAGTGGATTACTATCCGCCGAGCAGGAGCGGGAATTGCGTATTCTCAACATCCTGGAGGCTTATGTGGAGAATGGACAACCTGAACGCGCACTGGAGAGACTTCCGCTGGCTTTTGCAGTGATGGAGCGGGATGAGCTGGACAAATTTGTGATGCCTGTTGCGCTGATGGAGATGTACATGCATCTGACCGCCAACCGTATGGAGGAGGCTAGGGTACTATCCGTTCGATTGGAAGGGATGCTATCTGAGGCTCCATATTTGCGGGAGCTGGGACGTTATCGGATGATGCAGGGATTCATGCTATTGCTTACCGGGGGAGTGAACGAGGCCGAGCGGCTACTGGATGAGGGGCTGGATACGCTTGGTATGGCTAAACAGGAGTTGCTTAAAATCAAGGCGGTCTGTCAAATCTGCGGTTTTTTGAAGTGTTATGGTGGCTTTCCTTCATTGGAAAAGAAATATACGGCTCAATATGAACGGCTTGATCGGGACAATGGCTTAACGTTACATGGTGCGACGCTGGGGCTTTGGTTGGAGCGAACCTTTTCTGCGATCTGATGTTTTTCGCTGTCTGATTTTCCTCTGATATAGGCCCGCTAGAATGTTTTTATTGCTACTAATGTAGAAAATGAAAGCAGGGTGAATAGAAATGAAGGAAAAGAAAGAATCAGAATCCACGCCTAGCATTTGGCGCAACGGCCGTTTTCGGCGGATGTTTGCGGCGCACACGGCTGCTTCCTTTGGCGATTGGTTTGATGCCATCGCCATTCAGGTGCTCGTCGCTTACCGCTGGGAAGCCGATCCCATGCTAATTGCGCTGATTCCGGTAGTGATGGCGCTACCGGGTCTGCTGCTCGGCTCTATCGCAGGTACGTTAGCCGACCGGGTGCATAAGGCCCGGCTGATGATTGGCTGCGATGCAGCTATTGCCTTGCTGACGCTGGCGATTCTCGCTGTTCCGGGCCCGGCGTGGCTGTTGCCTCTGCTGGGTCTGCGTGCGGCGGCTGGCGTATTCCAAATGCCATCACAGCAAGGCTTGACCCGCACCGTAGTCGCCAGCGGCGACCTGTTTCAGGCGACCTCGCTGAATGGGCTGGTCAATCAGGCTTCCAAAGTGGCGGGGCCATTATTGGGCGCCATGACCTTGGCTGTGCTGTCGCCCCAAGCCTGCATTATCCTCAATGCGCTGCTGCGCCTGTGCTCCGGCCTGGTGCTGTGGCCGCTGCGCGGAATCGGCCCCGCCCTCGACAGCGTAGAGCAGCATACGACTACTGCTGTGCAACAAGGAAAGCCGGATTCGCCAAGCGAGGCTGAGGCTGATGAAGCCGAGCATCGGAAGGAGCGCGTCGGCGCGTCCCGTTTTTTCAGCCAATGGCGCGAGGGCTGGGCGTTCCTATGGCGCAGCCGAATGCTTTTGCATACGCTTGTGTTCGGACTTTTCGGCATGATCGCCATTCTCATGATTGACTACCAGTTTCCGACACTGCTGCGAGTGCTCGCCCCGGGTAACGAATCGCTGCTCGGCTGGCTGGTTTCAGCCATAGGTGCTGGTGCCGTCGGATGCATGCTTGTGCTTAATCGCTTGAATCGCATAAGCGCAGGCTGGGGGCTCGGTGGAGGTTATGTGCTGGTTGGTGGAGCTATTGCCGCTTTAGGCTGGGCGCAACCGGGGACAGGATTACCCGTACTGCTTATGATTGGGGCCATGCTAGGCGTGGGCAACGGCCTGTACATCATCACCCAGAATTACATATTACAAGCCGGAACTCCGGCCGATATGGTGGGGCGCGTCTTCGGTATCCAAAGTACCGTGACCGGAGCTATTATGATCGTCTCACCGCTTATCGGGGGTGTAATGATTCGCATAGCCGGAGCAGGAACTACCTTTGTTTGGATTGGGGTGACGATTGGGGCTTTGGGTTTAGTCGGACTCATGCTTCAATCCGTCATTTGGCGCGAGTCACCTGCTGATTTCAACAATTCTGCTGTGAAAAATGCCGACCCTGCACAGTAGTTGGTTTCCAAATTTCGTAACTGCACATTTTTAGAATAGGAGGATGATTATGACTCAAAAATCTTTGCCCACAACACCAGTGGCACGGTTACTGGAAGGATCGCGGGTGTATCTGCGTCCGATTCACGTGGAGGACACCGAACTGTACTATAATACGTTGTTTGATCAGGACGTGAGGAGGATGACGGGTACGCAGCGCAGCTTTACCAAGGATCAAATTGGGCGTTATATTGAATCCAAAGGGCAGGATACCTCCAGCCTGCTGCTAATCATTGCCCTTCAGGAAGATGATCGTATCATCGGTGACATTGCTCTTCAGGATATGGACAGCCTGAACCGCAGTGCCAACATCCGCATTGCCATTAATGAACAGGAGAATCAGGGAAAAGGCTACGGCACTGAGGCGCTTGTGCTAATGCTGGATTACGGATTCGGTATCTGTAATCTGCATCGAATTGAGTTGAACGTGTATGATTTTAATGAACGGGCCATCCGTTGCTATGAAAAAATAGGCTTCCAACGTGAAGGCGTGCAACGGGATGCTTTATTTTATAATCATCAATACCATGACTCCATTCTGATGAGTATGCTGTCCTCTGAATACCGTGTCCGCTATGTAGAAAAAGCAGAGAACTGATTCAAAACGTTTACAGCGGTTTAATGAAAAGGTATAATCAAGATATAATTTGCGAACTTATGTAGGTTACTGAAAGACAACATAAAATGACAATGAATTACCGGAGGAGCCTGTCACCAAGGCTCCTCTTTGTCTTTTTTTAAGGGGATCTGTAATTACAGGTTCCTTTTTTGTTGTGTTCAGGGCACGTCAGCACATATTTTGCGCAAAGTTTTAGCATTTTATCAATACTAGATGTCTACCATTTGATGATTAAAGGAGGTATATGAGCCATGCAATTTATATTGTATCTTTTGCTGATTCTGCTGTTTACTAAAGTGGCTGGTGATCTGTCGGTAAGGCTCGGTCAGCCTTCGGTGCTAGGGAAGCTGATTGCTGGTATTGTACTCGGTCCGGCGGTATTGGGGTGGGTTCAGGACAATACACTTATTCATGATATGTCTGAAATCGGAGTGCTGCTGCTGATGTTCATTGCCGGGCTGGAGACGGATCTGGATCAGCTTCGTCGTAACTGGAAACCTGCGGTAGCGGTAGCAGTTGGGGGAATTATTCTTCCGTTGATCTGCGGTTTTGGAGTCGGGGAAGCCTTTGGATTTTCGGTGCATGAAGGATGGTTTCTCGGTGTTGTCCTGAGCGCCACTTCCGTCAGCATTACGGTGCAGGTGCTAAAGGATATGAACAAGCTTAACACCCGGGAAGGCTCGACGATTTTGGGTGCAGCGGTGCTGGATGATGTACTTGTCGTGGTGTTGCTTGCAGTGATGATGAGTGTATTCGGGGTAGGAGGGGGAACATCTCTGGGGCTTCTCGTCGGCAAAAAGCTTCTTTTCTTTGTCGTCGCTATATTGGGAGGTTGGTTTGTGGTTCCCTGGATCATGAAAATACTGGCTCCGCTCAAGGTGACAGAGGCCACCATTACCGCTGCTTTGATCATCTGCTTCGGGTTTGCATATTTTGCAGATATGTTGGGTATGGCGGGCATTATCGGAGCCTTCGCTGCCGGGATTGCCATTTCGCAAACGAGCTTTAAGCATGTCGTAGAAGAAAAAGTGGAGCCTATCGCTTATTCCATCTTTGTCCCTGTGTTTTTTGTCAGCATTGGATTAAATGTTTCTTTCGAAGGAGTAGGGCAGCAGATCGGATTTGTCGTTGCTTTGACACTGGTTGCAATGGTTACGAAGTTGATCGGTGGCGGAATCGGGGCACGTTTGACAGGCTTTAATAACCGTTCTTCGCTCGCGATTGGCTCCGGTATGATATCTCGCGGCGAAGTCGCGCTCATTATCGCAGCTACCGGGCTGCAAACGGGTCTGCTGGCACAGCAATATTTTACATCCGTCATTATTGTTGTCATTCTGACGACTCTGGCTGCACCTCCGATCCTCAAGCTATGCTTTAGCGATAAGAAGTCTCCCGGCCGTGCAGAAGAAGGAAGCTGAGGCCTGACAGCATTGACAGCATCCTTAAGTTATACCTAAAAGACCCTGCGGGTTCATATTCTCACAGTGTGCATGGAAAGTCCGATTTGTAGCAAAACCGGACTTTCCATGACATATGGGACATGACCGAAGGGTCTTTTTATCATACGTATATGTCGGATTAAGTGCAGGAATTAGGACTCGGATACCACGGTGAAGCGTTGGTTCAGGTGTTGTGGTTTCTCGATTTCGTCAATTACAGCCACCGCATAATCTTCATAGCTGACATAGCTTGCGCCTTTGGAATTGGCTTGCAGCACATCTTTGCCAATTTTATAAGAGCCGGTGCGTTTGCCGAGAGCAAATTCAGCGGAAGGACTAATGAAAGTCCAGTTCAGATCGCTGGTTCCACGCAAAATTTCCAGGTTCTTTCCTTGATTATTAGCCGTTGGGTATACGAAATCAGGGAAACCAGGCGTGTCTTTTACCAACAAGGTTTGGGACTCATCTGTGAACAGGCTGCCTGCACCGCCCACAACAATCAGGCGAGTACCGGACACATTACGCAGTGCTTCAATCAGAACGTTACCTGCATCTACATGCAGATGCTCTTGACCGAGTGGAGCAGCAAAAGCGTTAACGACAACGTCAAAGCCTTTCAGATCGTCTGTTTTCAGATCGAAAACGTCTTTTTGTACCACAGTCGCACGGCTGTCTGTTACTTTGGCAGAGTCGCGAACGATCGCCGTTACCTCATGCCCTCTGTCCAATGCCTCTTTAACTATGTTGCCTCCTGCTTTACCACCTGCACCAATAACTGCAATTTTCATAATGAATAACCTCCTATAAATGTTATTTAGATTACTAGTTTGATCATGGGTTTGCCCTGTTCATTCACGAACTCAGATATGTAACTATTATAGTTACAAAATATAATGAAAGTCAAGCCCTTGAGTTGGGCATCCTAAAGCCATCAGATTAAAAAGAAATGATCTTGTTTAAGTATATAAGGTGAAGCTGAATGAGCCTAGATAAGTAACTTTGGATAGATAAAAACAACAGACAGGAAAGGAAGAGTAAACCGATATGAGTAAAAAGGTACAGCTTGAACCCGCAGCGCAGAAGTTCGCAGACGATAACGCCAAGCCTCCGTTTCTGTACGATTTGGGCCCTGAAAAGGGACGTGAAACGGTCAATGAGGTCCAATCCGGTCCGGCAGACAAGCCTGCCGCAGACGTGGAAGACTTGTCTATTTCCGGCGGCCCAAGCGGGGAGGTCAAGGTCCGGATTGTTCGTCCACAACAGGTGACAGGGAACCTCCCGGTTATTGTATACATCCACGGGGCAGGATGGGTATTCGGTAATGCCCATACGCATGATCGTCTGATCCGTGAACTGGCCGTGGGTGCGCAGGCAGCGGTTGTATTCCCGGAATACAGCTTGTCACCTGAAGCCAAATATCCGACGGCAATTGAGGAAATCTACGCGGTCGTTCAGTGGGTGGCTCAGCATGGACGCGAGCATGGGCTGAAGCATGATACGCTGACGGTAGCTGGAGACAGCGTCGGTGGTAACATGACCGCAGCCGTAACGCTGCTTGCCAAGGAACGCAGCGGCCCTGCTATCCGACAGCAGTTGTTGTTCTATCCGGTGACAGACGCTTCTTTTGACACGGAATCGTATCATGAATTCGCCACAGGGTATTTCCTGAGCCGAGAAGGGATGCAATGGTTCTGGGATCAATACACGACAGATCCCAATGAACGGGCACAGATTACGGCATCTCCGCTGCGGGCAACGACCGAACAGCTCAAGGGGCTGCCGCCAGCATTGGTCATCACAGGCGAGGCTGACGTGCTGCGGGATGAAGGGGAAGCTTACGCGAACAAGCTGCGTGAGGCCGGGGTGGATGTGACCGCAGCCCGCTTTCAGGGCATCATTCACGATTTCGTAATGCTAAACCCGCTATCGGAAACCGCAGCCAAGCGCGGGGCGATTGCGCTGGCTACCTCATGGCTGCGCCAAGGGTTTGAGGGCTAGTGCAATATAAAGCTTTTCAAAGGCACTGACATATGATGTGGTCTATTTCTGTTAAGGACTGAGGCTGTTTTCCCGAAGGATTTACTTTCGGGAGGACAGCTTTTTATATATGCCTAAAATGAAACCGCTTCACGTTCATTGAACAGAGTGATAATATAAAATTTGAAAGATTTGACCGACATTTTAGCCTAGGGATTTAAGGGGGATATCCATGCCATTTCAGGGACAACGCATTTTGCCTGCTGCCAAGCACATGAAGCAATTGGAGGGCATTTTGGACAGCTCCTATGAGTACGCGGTTTTTCTGGATACGCATGTAGCGCAGCTACGCAGCCTGTATCAGTTGGCACGGAGCCGCAACAAGCAGATGCTTTTGCATGCCGATCTGGTACAGGGCTTGAAGAATGATGAATATGCCGCTGAATATTTGTGTCAGGAGATTAAGCCGTTCGGTATTATTTCGACTCGATCCGGCGTGATTGCGACCGCCAAAAAGAAGGGGATTCTCGCTGTGCAACGGGTATTTATGCTGGATACGATTGCGCTGGAGAAAAGCTACGCACTGGTGGAAAAAACGCGACCCGATTATATCGAGGTGCTGCCTGGCGTTGTTCCCCCCATGATTACAGAGGTCAGTGAACGCACGGGTATTCCCATTTTGGCAGGAGGGCTGATTCGTACCCCGGAGGATGTGGAAGCGGCTCTCGCCGCGGGAGCTACAGCGGTTACAACATCCAATAAACAGCTTTTTGAGCATTATAGGCAATAGCTAATAACCCCTTTTCATCGTGTACGGTGTGTGCTACGATATGGATAAGTTAATACTCGTCAGGAGACTTGGAGAGACCATGAACCGCTCGGCATGTGCCGCAGCGATGTTCGTGGTCTTTTTTTGTATCTTTTGATGACTGGGTTGGCAGATCGCATCGTGAATATATACAAAGCTGGAGGGATAGATGATGGGAGAACAGGGATTTGCTGCGCAGGAGAGAACGGCTGTTTTGGAGCGTATGGGGCGTGAGCATTTTGATATTTTAATTATTGGCGGCGGCATTACTGGAGCCGGAATTGCACTGGATGCCGCGGATCGCGGTTTGAAGACGGCGCTGGTGGAAATGCAGGATTTTGCAGCAGGCACGTCCAGTCGCTCTACCAAGCTGGTGCATGGTGGTCTTCGATATTTGAAGCAGTTTGAGGTTAAGATGGTAGCCGAGGTCGGGAAGGAGCGAGCGATTGTATTCGAAAACGGCCCGCATGTGACCACGCCGGAACGTATGCTGCTTCCATTTCACAAGGGGGGCACGTTCAACGCGTTTACCACTTCTGTCGGACTGCTGGTGTATGATTTTCTCGCCGGGGTTAAGCATAGCGAACGCCGCCGGATGCTGAATATTCGGGCCACGCTGGAGCGGGAGCCTTTGCTGAAGCGGGAAGGACTGAAGGGAAGCGGCAGCTATGTGGAGTACCGTACGGACGATGCTCGCCTGACGATTGAGGTCATGAAGGAGGCCGTGGCGCGAGGGGCTCTGGCTGTAAACTACGCCAAGGCCGACAAGCTGCTGTATGATGACGGACGAATCAGCGGCGCAAGCGTAACGGATCGGGTAACGGGGCAGTCTCATGAAATCCGGGCTTCGCTGGTTATTAACGCCGCCGGACCGTGGGTGGATACGCTGCGGGAGATGGACCGGTCCAAAGAAGGCAAGGTGCTTCGCCTGACCAAAGGTGTCCATCTGGTGTTCGATGCCAAGCGATTCCCGCTCAGACAGGCCGTTTATTTTGATACACCGGATGGACGGATGGTATTCGCCATTCCCCGTGACGGGAAAACGTACGCGGGTACGACCGACACGGTATATGAAGGGGATACAGCTCATCCCCGAATGACCACCGATGACCGGACCTATGTACTTCAAGCGATCAACGGCATGTTCCCTGAGGTGAAGCTGTCCGTCAAGGATGTGGAATCGAGCTGGGCAGGTGTGCGGCCGCTCATTTATGAGGACGGCAAAAGCCCTTCGGAAATTTCACGCAAGGATGAAATTTGGGAATCCCGCTCGGGCCTGATCACGATTGCGGGCGGCAAGCTGACAGGCTACCGGAAAATGTCCGAGCTGGTTGTAGACCGCGCGGTACGGGAGCTGGGCCGCTTGCATGGACAGAGCTTCCGGGCATGCCGCACCAGGCACATCCCGATCTCGGGCGGCAACGTAGGCGGCTCCGCCGATTGGGAAGCCTTCGTGAGCGGGCAAGCGGTAGCGGGTGCTGCGCTCGGGTTGCCGCCAGAAACCGCAAGGGCGTGGGCCACCCGATACGGCTCCAATGCGGAGCGGCTGTTTGCCATAGCGGCACGCGGCATGAAGGAGGCCAGCGAGACGGAAGCCGCGCTGCCCGTGGAAGTGCGTGTCCCGCTCCTGTATGCCATGGAGCAGGAAATGACGGTGACACCGTCTGATTTTTTCATACGCCGAACCGGGGCGTTGTTCTTTCAGATTGACGGGGTGAAGCGCTGGAAGCAGCCTGTCATTGCGCTAATGTCTGAGCAAGCAGGCTGGAGCGCCGCGCAAGAGCGCCAATATGCAGCAGAGCTGGACGCTTATTTACGTGAAGCTGTGACACCTGTTGAGGCAGATGAGAAATCCGGCGCTGTTAAAGCGATTTGATTGCATGAAAGATGAGGGGGCCTTGCTCCCGAATAGGCGAAGAACCCCCGTCCCACTACAGCTAGTGGAACGGAGGTTCTTTGTTTGTATATGAAGAACTCACAGCATCAAGTGGAACAGGAGCGGCGCAGCCGCCAAGGTAAAGAGAGCGGCGAGCACCATAGAGATGCTGGAAATAGTGCCCGTCAGCGAACTGAACTCGAACGCTTTGGAAGTACCCGTACCATGAGCCCCGGTACCGAGCAAGACACCGCGCGAAACTTCATTTTCGATACGGAACAGCTTAACGATCATCGGACCGATGATGAGGCCGCTCAATCCGGTCAAAATAACGAACACAGCCGTGACTGTCGGATTACCGCCAATGGTTTGAGAAACATTCATGGCAATCGGTGTCGTAATGGAGCGAGGAATCAGGCTGCTCATCAGCGAGGAATCCAGATGCATCCATTTGGCGAGTACCATGGAGGATACTACGGCTACGACTGAACCGGACAGCACGCTAAGTACGATTTGAGCCGCATGTTTTTTCAGCACAGGGAAATATCGGTATAAAGGGACGGCAAATGCAATCGTGGCTGGCTGGAGCAGCATGGAGAGCAAATGGGCACCCGAGTTATAGGAACGGTAATTTACACCCGAAAGCGTTAAAATTAAAATAATAATGATCGGTGTAATGAGTAGTGGAGACATATACACCTTGGGCAGTGTGCGGTACATGCGTTTGGCCATCCAGTAAATAGCGAGCGTCAACACAATACATAGAAGACCGGTCATGATGATTTGTGCTCCTTTCGTTTGCCGAGCAGACTGGCGATCATGCCCGTACAGGCCATCACGAGAAAGGTACCGAGCAGTACGACCAGCATAATGCTCATACCATCGTGCTCCAGCATCGGCCAATAATTCATAACGCCGACAGCGGAGGGAATAAAGAATAATAGCAGCTCGGCTAGCAGCCAGTTTGCGCCGATCTCAATCCAGCTTAGGCGGATCACGCCCGTTTGCAGCAGAATAAAGAGAATCAGCATGCCGATAATGCTACCGGGTACAGGCAGGTGGAGCCAGGAGACCATCGCGTTCAGGATGAGCGAAAAGGCCATCAGGACGGCAATCTGGAGGACACCGCGTATGAAGCTTTTCATATATAATGGCTCCTATCTATGAGTTCTGTTATTTTCAAACTGTAATGAAATTTTACATCACATGCTTTCATGAGTAAAATGCATATAAAGAATAAGATGTATTCCGTTTATCTATGGAAGAAGGTGATAGGATGGATATTCGACATTTGCAGTATTTTTTGGAGGTCGCGCGCTTGCGCAGCTTTACGAAGGCGGCCCAGAGCCTGTTTATTACACAGCCGACGATCAGCAAAACGATTAAAAGTCTGGAGGATGAATTGGGTGTCGCTTTGTTTGACCGGATCGGCAAAAGAATCGAGCTGACGGACGCGGGCAAGGTAATTGAGCTTCAGGCGCAAGCGATTGTGAAGTCCTTCCAGAGCTTGTCTTCCGAGCTGAGTGATTTGATGAACCTGAAAAAAGGGCACATCCGTATCGGTCTGCCCCCATGGTCGGATCGAGCTTTTTTCCGCGTGTCATTGGGGAATTTCACAAGGCATATCCCGATGTGACCATTCAGCTATTTGAGGATGGGGCGAAAAAAGTAGAGCAGGACGTAGGCGCGGGTGCATTGGATATCGGCGTAATTGTGTTGCCGCCGAGTGGGGACATATTCGAGACGTTTCTGTTCGTGGAGGAAAAGCTGAATTTGCTGGTTCACCCTACGCATGTACTGGCAGAGCGTACAGAGGTACCGCTGGCAGCGCTGGCGGAGGAATCGTTTGTGCTATTCCGCGAGGATTTTACACTGCATGACCGTATTATTGCAGAGTGTGTCCGGGCTGGCTTCCAGCCGCGAGTCGTCTATGAAAGCTCACAATGGGATCTGATCAGCGAAATGGTTGCTGCGAACCTGGGGATAGCGCTGCTGCCGGAAGCGATTTGCCGTGACCTTGATTCCGAACGATTGCGTGTTATTCCACTCGTTGATCCCGTCATTCCCTGGCATCTAGGGATGATCTGGCGAAAGGATCGGTATCTGTCCTTTGCCGCCAGAGAATGGATTACGTTTACGCAGGAACTACTGCGGACGCAGTACGGAAGAAAGTAGTGTCCTACCGGAAAGTTAACGTGTACAGGTATGGGAATGGGATACGACGCTATGTACAAAAAAGCTGCCCTTACGGGCAGCGGTGTAGCTTTCTTCTATGAATGTGCCTGATTGCTACCATTTACCGCACGCTTGGTGTGGAGATACTTGTCCATAATTCGGTCAAGCCGAGAGGACTTGTCCAATACACGTTCATCCCTTAATCCATGTAAGGTTGCCATACGATTTAGTTCGCGGCGTTCTTTTTCCATGAGTTTTTCCAATTGTTCGAGGTTCAAAAAGCCCACCCCCCATGTAGATTGTAAGGCATGTCTCCTCTAGCGGCAGAAGGTATTTCTAATACGATTCTTATTTCCATTTTACCACTTTTTATTAACAATAATCCAGCTTTCCTGACATTTAGCGACTTATAATTATCGTTTTGCTATTACTACCCGATTGCGTCCTGAGTGTTTAGCTTCATAAAGAGCGTCGTCCACCTTCTCCAATAATTTATCCGCTGCAATGGTAGGAAAGCTGCCTGCTCCGATAGATACCGTCAGAGGAACGATGGTTCCGTCATTTAGTTGAAAGGGACCGTTTTCCACAGCCTTTCGAATCTTTTCGGCAAAGCTTGCTGCTTTCTGGCTGTCGCAATCTCCAATCAGAATGGCAAATTCTTCTCCACCTTTACGGGAGGGGTATGTCCTCCTTGTAGACTCCCGGTTTAACAAAATTCCCAATTGGTTTAAGACGGTGTCACCGTTTAAATGACCATACGTATCATTAATATTTTTAAAGTGGTCAATATCCAGCATCACGACCCCAAAAGGTTGCTTTGTAGCCTTGGAAGTATGAAAGACCTCTTCAAATAGCGCATCAAAAGCACGCGGACTGTATAATCCGGTTAAATGGTCCCGATTCGCAGCCTCTTCGAGTAGATGAATGGCCCGTTCTGTTTTTTTGATATGGGACACCATAAAATAAGTGAACAGGCCGCCAAGCAACTTAACGGTTGTGACTATTATAATAGTTTCATTATTAGGAGGATTAACCACATAGAAAGTAGATAACAGCGACACAACAGCAGCTCCAAGCACGGCTGACATCCATTTGCGGAGGGTTAGGCTTTTTTCTCGAATGAAGGTAAGTGAAATGCCCAGTGTCATGAAGCAATTGACAGTAGCAGTCAGAGAAACATCTGTCCAACCACCGGTGATGTAAATACGGTACAGGCTTATGATCAGGGTGGTCAACAGACCGGATATCGTTCCTCCCATATAAACAGATATGATAATAGCCAATTGGCGCAGATCGACCACAAAATGCCCGCGGACCCATACACCTGTCATCATCAACAGAATACCGAACATCCCCAGCATCAAACCGTTTAACACCCGATAAAGCCATACATGCTTTTCCATATAACGCTCGTATTTTCGGAAAAATAAGTTCCCAAAGAATAAGAAACTTGTTAATAACGCAAAATTGTTGATTAGTTCTTTTAACATATCCCTATCCCTTATGATTGTAATGTGAGTTGTAGTATCGTTAAGAAGTGAAAGCTAAAAGCCCTATTTCTATATTTCGGAAAAAAGAGGTCATGAGTGAATACCAGTTAGATGACAAACAATCCTTTTGCCTCTTACGTTTCGTCTGTCTACGTGGTACAGTGAAAGGACTATGACCGGAACGGGTGATCGTATGAAGGAACCAATTAACATATCGGTGCGACCCCTTGTGGAATATGTGCATCGGAGCGGCAGCATTCACGGTGGTTTCCGCACGAACAGCAGCATGCTGGAAGGAACACGCGTGCATCAGCTTATCCAAAAAAGCTATAAGGAGCATGACCGCAAAGAGGTACATCTGCGCACAGAAATTTTATATGAGGATGCCCTATTTATCGTTGAGGGCCGCTGTGATGGACTGATTGAGCTGGACGGCATATGGACGGTTGATGAAATCAAATCGGTCTCCATTCCTCTCGAAGATATTCCGGGGGATGGTCAACCTGTGCATTGGGCGCAAGCATTTCTGTACGCCTATATGATTGCCCGCGAAGAGCAGCGCAATTCCATGCAGGCCCAGCTTACTTATGTACAGGCACACAGCGGAGAAATTCAGCGATTCAGACGGGAGTTATCCTTTGCAGAGCTGGAGACCTTTGCGCTGAGGATGGTCGAGGGTTATGCGCCGTATGCTTTCCTGTTAAGAGCGCATGCGGAGAAACGGGATGCCAGTATTGTAACACTGGTCTTTCCCTTTGACACATATCGTTCAGGCCAGCGGCCTCTGGCGGGTTCGGTATACAAGACAATTGCAGAAGGTGTCAATCTGTTTGCGAAAGCGCCTACGGGTATCGGTAAAACGGTATCCACCCTGTTTCCTGCGATCAAGGCCATCGGTGAAGGGCTGGCTAGCCGTGTGTATTATGTGACTGCCCGCACCACGACCCGCGCAGCAGCAGAAGAAGCGTATGCCAAGATGCAGGCCCAAGGGCTGCATATGCATGTAGTAACCTTGACGGCGAAGGATAAAATCTGCTTCAAGGATGAAAATGATTGCGATGCCGGATCATGCAGCATGTGCGAGGGATATTACGACCGGATCAACGGTGCGGTGTCCGATATTTTGGCGAACGAGACGTTAATGACCCGAGCGGTGATCGAGTATTATGCACGTAAGCACAGGGTATGTCCCTTTGAATTTTCGCTGGATGTGGCGTATGCCTCGGATGGTATAATCAGTGATTATAATTATGTTTTTGATCCGCGTGTTTCCTTGAAAAGACTCTTGGAGGAGCACAAGCGAAAAGGTGTTGTGCTGGTGGATGAAGCGCATAATCTGGTGGAACGCGGCCGAGATATGTTTTCGGCGGAAATGTTGAAATCGTCTTTTTTGGAATTGAAAAAAGAGTTCAAGCTGCAAAGCCCGGAGATTGCCGGGGCGGCCAGTGCAGTTAACGCGCATATGATTGCGTTGCGCAAGCTGTACGCGGATACGGGAAAAGCAGTGAATACGGAGGCGCCGCATGAGGTGCTGGGGCTGCTGGCACCTTTTGTAGAGGCAGCCGAACGTGAGCTGTTAACTGGCGCCGGTAGTACGAGCAGCTCAGGAGCGGCCTATACATTGCTGTTGGATACGTATTTTGCCGCTCAAAATATGCTGCGGATTGCAGCTTTGTACGATGAACGCTACGTTACCTATATCGAGGCGGGACGCAGTGAAGTGCGGGTCAAGCTGTTCTGCCTGGATCCTTCGCATTTGCTGGGTCAGGCTGTGAAGGGCTATCGCTCGGCCATTTATTTTTCTGCGACGTTGACGCCGCTTGCGTATTACCGGGACATGCTGGGAGCGAGGGAAGAAGATTACACGTTGCAGGTTCCTTCCCCTTTTCATCAGGAGCAATGGGATGTACGCCTGCTGCCGCTCTCTATTCGTTATCGGGATCGTGAACGCTCGAAGGGGGCGATTGCAGATATGCTGGCGGGATTGGCTGAGGAGCGTAAAGGGAATATGCTCGTGTTTTTCCCTTCCTATCCGTATCTGCGAGAGGTATATGAGGAATTTACGGCCCGGGGCGTGTCTGCGGATACGCTGGTACAAAGTCCAGGCATGACCGAACCGGAGCGGGATCACTTTCTGGAGGCTTTTCAGCCGGGGCAAGAGCGTACCCTGCTTGGGTTTGCCGTACTGGGGGGCGTGTTTGCCGAAGGAGTTGATCTGCCGGGTGATCGCTTAAATGGGGTAGTGGTCGTCGGCGTTGGCTTGCCGCAAATTGGAGCAGAGCGGGATGTGCTGCGGGATTATTTTTCGGAGCAGGGACGGAATGGCTTCAACTATGCGTATGTATATCCGGGGATGAACAAGGTTCTTCAGGCAGGTGGCAGACTCATTCGCACAGAGCACGACGAAGGCTTGCTGGTCCTGGTAGATGATCGTTTTGCCAAGGAACCGTATGCATCTTTGCTGCCAGAAGAATGGAGAAGCTACCGTTTGACGGAACAAGCGGGATTAAGAAAGGAATGGATAGACTATGAATTTTAATTTTCATAATGACTCCATACGCGGGGTGCTGCGTAGCTTTGGACATGAGGATGCCGAAGTGGAAAATATAGAGACTTTTGTGACATTTGCGCGCTTGGCTAACGGTATTTTCAGAGAAATGGATACGGATCTAACCAAGTTGGGGGCTTCTCAGGGCCGGATCATCGTCCTTAGCCTGTTGCATTGCCATGCGCCGCATCGCATGACACCATCAGAGTTGGCGGAAAAAGCCGATGTCACGCGTGGAACCATGACCGGGCTGATCGACGGGTTAGAGCGAGAAGGCATGATTGAACGTGTGGCTCACGAGAGTGACGGACGGATGGTGACCGTGGGATTAAAGGAGGCAGGAGGAGAACTGTTAAGCAAGATAGTCCCTTATTACACGAAGCTGATCCGATCGTGTATGTCTGAGTTTACGGCACAAGATCATAAGATGATGAAGGGTTTGTTGGGGAAAATGAAAAGCGGTTTTGAGCATTCCTTGCCGAAAAGCTGAGTTCCTGATCTTAGGGATAAGGTATAGGGGGAGAACATGTTTTTTTATACAGATGAGGTCTATGAAGCCCGTGATTTTGGTTCGATGGATGCCCGGGAAGGTGAGTGGAGAAATTGTGAGTTTATCCGCTGTCGCTTTCGGGGTGTGGAGATGAATGAATCTCTTATTGAAGACTGTACTTTTGTAGATTGTGATTTTACGGGGGCCACGCTGAATGCATCACATTACAAGGAGTCTGCTTTTACCAATTGCCTGTTTACCAGCGCAAATCTGTTTGTGGCCCGGTTCGATAACTGCAAGCTGGTAGGCTCAGATTTCGCAGGGGCGAATATGGATGGTATCACGATTACAGGCGGAGATTGGTCTTATACGAACTTGCGTCATGCAGATTTAAGAAAACAGGATTTGCGAAAAATACGATTCAAGGAAGCTGACTTATCCGAATGTAATCTGGAAAGGACAGATTTGCGGGAAGCGGATCTTACCCGGGTAAGGCTGCACCGGGCGCAGCTTCAAGGAACGGATCTGCGTGGTGCGAAGATGGATGGCGTGAATTTCAAAGATTTGAATATCACCGGAGCCAGGCTCGACATCCAGCAGGCGGTAGCCGTGGCCCGATCCTATGGAGCCAAGGTGGAAGAGTAAAAAGCACGGAGATTCGCAGGAGCTGGCGGCTTGCCCCGGGATATCCCCATGCTGGTTTAGGTTGAAAGTGATGTAGCTGTCGGGACTAGGATTTGGGTTCCTGATCTTTATCGGAAGCGGGCAGCAGTGGGATCGCTGCTTCCAGGTTCCGGCCGGGCAACAGTTCAATTCCCGCAGGGTCCAAAGGCTGCTGCGGTACGGTCCAATTGCGGGCAATATCCGCCGAAGCCTGCTGCTCCAGCAAACGCTTGGCTACTTCATAGCACTGTTCGACATGTCGATTGCCAATGGTGCGCATCGCGGTAAAGCCAATCGCGGCAGCCAGTCCTTGCCCCAGTAAGGGTACAAATTTGCTAACCTGCTTGGTGGCGATGCGAACGCCCATCTTTTGCAAAATTTGCACGATCACCTCGCGGGTAATGATTCGACCGATCAGCTTGCTACCGATCGAGGTGATAAAGCCATACACCATGGATTTTGTTTCCGCATCCAGACCGTTTAACTGTTTTTCGGATAATCCGAATTTCCCGTTAATGGCAGGCAGCAACTGCATCAGAATGCCAACATCGGCCAGAACGTCAGCCCCTGGAACTGGAACCAATACTGCTCCGCCCGAAGCCGCAGCCCTTTTCGTCACCATGGATCTGCACTCCTTGCGAATTTGCTCCAACTCTTCTATTGTTCGGGCTGTCATATGCATCTCTCCTTAGTACGCTTCCGAATAAACTCATGCTTCTACTCTGTTATTACACACATTTGTACCTTTCTTATGCACGAAGTAAAAAAAAATCCCTGCTCCAGCGGCAGAACCTGAGGATCAGGACCGGGACCGGACAGGGAAATGGGTGCTTTATATGTTGAACTGACCCGAGAGGGGAAGGATTGTATGGTGGGGACCAAGGGGGCATTAGTTTCTCTTCTTTCTTTGCTGGGCAAGGACTACATAATGATCCAGACGCTGACTTAGCTCTACTATGGAGGGGTCGGTAAAGGCGGCATGTTGTGCCTTTGTAATAAGCTCTCTGCGCAATTCTTCAATGATGGCAAGCAAACCATCCCCGGATGCATTCAGATTGGATACCATAGGCTGCACCTACTTCCCTGCTGCTCGTAAGAGTATAAAAGCAATTGCATAAAAATTGAATTATACATTAATGGTAAATATAGGGCTTTTTTTCTTGATGTAAAGTAGTATAGCACATTTACTCCCGTGAAGCGATCAGTCATAATGAAAGATGATTGCCGATGAGAACATGCCTGTTACGCGGGGATAGAGGAAGGAAGAGACAGATGAGTCAGACAAACGTTTATTTTAATCATGATGGTGGAGTGGATGATCTGGTATCCCTGTTTATGCTGCTTCAGATGGAGCAAGTTCATTTGACCGGAGTATCGGTTATTCCAGCAGATGGTTACCTGGAGCCTGCGACGGATGCCAGTCGTAAAATTATTGATCGTTTTGGTAAAAATAAAGGATCTGTGGAAGTCGCGAAGTCTAATTCACGCGGTAAAAATCCATTTCCTGCTGCTTGGCGTTTACATTCCTTCTATGTAGATGCACTACCTGTACTGAATGAATCGGGACAAATGGAAGCGCCGCTTTCCGCTCTGCCGGCTCATCAGCATCTGATCGAAAAGGTACGTGGAGCCGAAGGCAAAACACTGCTCCTTTTCACTGGACCACTGACCGATCTGGCACGCGCGCTGGATGAGGCACCGGATATTGAAGAGAAAATCGACAAGCTGGTATGGATGGGCGGCACCTTTGAAAAAGGTAATGTAGAGGAGCCTGAGCACGATGGCACAGCAGAATGGAATGTGTTCTGGGACCCCGAAGCGGCATATCGTGTATGGCAAAGCGGCATTACCATTGATCTGGTAGCGCTGGAAAGCACGAGCAAAGTGCCATTAACGCCAGCCGTACGCAAACGTTGGGCTGCTGAGCGCCGATATGAGGGCGTGGATTTCCTGGGCAACTGCTACGCAGGGTGTCCGCCGCTCGTCTATAGCGAGACGAACTCGACCTACTACCTGTGGGATGTGCTGACCACCGCATCAGTGGGACGTCCGGATATTGTAAAGAAAAAGACAGTACATTGCAGCGTCATCGCAGACGGCCCGAGTCAGGGCAGAACCGTGGAACAGGCGGAAGGCCGCCCTGTCAATCTGGTATATGACACAGACCCGGAAGCCTTTTTTACGTACATGTCGGATTTGGCCAAGCTGGCTGCTCCCAAGCGTTATTAGGCTCAGCCCTGCACATATACGTAAGTTTAGAGTGACATTACTACCCATTAGCAAACATCCATGACATGAAAACCCGTGACGATATCCGTCACGGGTTTTTGTGCCCTTTTAGGCCATGTATGAGTAGAATCCAGCCTCTGCTTTAAGCAAATTCCTGATATGTTTTCAATGTCAGGTGTAGTGTAATCTCAGTTCCGCTACCGGGCTTTCTACTCCAATTTACCTATTCGCTTGCGCAAACCTTCATTAAATAGGTCTGATACGGTCGTTTCTTCGAGAGTATTTGGCTAATTATTACGCATTTATGAAGTGAAATAATTATTTTCATTCATTTTCATAAATCCATATGTACTCTCACGATATGAAAATAGTGTAATAAAATAGGGGAATAGAACCAGTAATATCATGTAAATATTCTATATAATAGGTTCAGAGGTGGAATTATGAATAGACTTGAAGCCCTAGAACACTTCCATAAGACCTATGCGAAAGATGTGCTGAGCCAGAAATTACACCAAGTAGCGTCTTTGTATGAGCAAAGAAAACAAGAGTTAATGTTATCCTTCATTCAATCCTTTCAGCGGACTTGCCTGCAAGCCAGTCATATAGACGCGGCAAAAGCAAGGATCGGATACATTACCTATTCAATGAGGCGTACATACCTGGTGGATCGCAACTATAACTATGTCATCGAAGCCTACGATAAAAGCTGGTTCTTCGATCCCCAGCCATGTCAGGGATTCTATGATGCAGGATGGGCCTTTAGCTTTCTGGGAGAACTGGAGGATGAATTGAACCAACTTCGAAAACCCTATATGAATAAAATTATTGAGCCTGATGTCGAGCGTTTCGTACTTCAAGCTGCGGAACAATTCCATGCTTACATTGTGAAGCTGGCTAAGGATGCTATTCCACAGGCTATACAACTACCGGAATTCCAGGCGCTGAACTACGAGGACGATTTGGAAGTAAGAATAGGAGAATATAAAGGAATCAGTGAGGCGGTGTATTCAGCAGCGTATGGAATATTACATGATTCAACAAGATGATCGTATTACAGATTATATGTATCCGGTAGAGATAGATCGCAAGCAGCTATGGGAATGGGCGGAAAGCTTATCCGTCGCTGATGAAGAGTCTATTTTGCAATTTTATGTTTCTGGTGATGCAGACTATATCGATTTTATTGAGCATCCGGTATCCATAGTTTCAGAGCAGTTAAAGGAAATCTTTGATATATATCAAGCCGGATTAAGCTGGAAGTTGGTTGTTTTTGCCGATATGCAGCGAATGCAGCAAACGAGGTATTGGCTGGCTAATCCGCCTAGCCTTAAGTGTTTATCACCACTTAGTGAATATCATAGGGACGGTACACTGAGGAAAATCATTTTAGATGAATATGCAGTGGAGAAACATAAGATATTCAGGATTCAGAATGCCAATCATCATATCATTGTGGATCTTGATGTGGCTGAATGTATTTTAAAGTTCAACTTGGCAGGCTTGAAATTACAAAAGGTCGATACAGAGGGGCCATCTATACAAAGGAGAGTCCAAGAATGAGTGAGAGCTATGTAGTGGATGGAGCACAGATACAGTGTAACTATGGAAGTCATACAGGAAGGTTTAGTGTTTCAGCTAACAGGGGCGTTAGTATTGGTGATAAATTGCAGGGGAATATTCAAGATTTTCACCCACAGACCATATCCCTTCATTCGGAATGTGCCGCAGTATGCATAATCCTGCAGTTTCTTCTGCTAACAAAGGTAATTCCGGAAAAATCATTCCGCAGCCCTGCAAACCGAGCGTTTCTATGCCTTGGTTGAATGGAAAGAAGGATGTATACGTAGATCAATCTCCGGCTCTTATGAGCTGCTCCACAAATTTATGCATGTGGTGTGGAAAAATTTCATTCACGAGGACAAGCGCAGGATTTTGGTGGGAGCAGCATAATATGAATGCTCTGTGTGACAAAGGTGCAACTGTAAGGCAAATTACTAAAAAAGTTAATGGCGGGTACAATGGATTAAAAGATAGAGAAATGTATTACAAGAAATGCGAGAATATTTTCTAATAAATTTTGAGGATTTATTCTTAACGTTGTGAGATGAGGAAAAGCTCTTGATTAGAATTCATTATAAGAAAATAGCATTTATTATACTTGTGTTAATGATAATGGCTTCGTGCGGTAAAGTTCCAAAAGATGTAAGTTCAATTCACGTTGAAAACAATAAAGGTAATGATGCTTATAATCAGCAAAATTATGAGCTTATTCAAGCGAAATATTCGGAAAATGGGATCATTATTAAATATCCTCAAATTACAAAACTCAAGGATGCTGTAAAGCAAAAATCTTTAAACCAGATTCTTAAGACCGAAGCTGTAAAAGGATTACATGAATATGCCGATTCTGATACTGAAGTTCATGTAGAGATTGATTATGAAATTAAACGGCAAAGTGAACGGTTCTTGAGTATTCAATATACGGGTATTCGTTATGTGAAAGATGCGGCCTATCCTAATCATATTTTTTATACGACCAACTTGGATATGAAGCAGGCTTTAAGATTAAGATTGAGTGATCTGTGAAGATCGAGAAACCTTTTATAGAGCTTTTAAAAAATGGGAAAATTACAGCTGTACAACCGGAGCAAAAAGGCTTAATCGGTGATTTTACTCAAAATGAGTTAAATCAATGGTTAACAAGCGCAGATGTACCGGAAGGTTCAGTCGAGGAGTCAGAATTAGATACGTTTAGTTATCTTACAAGTGATTCATTGGGAGTGAGTATACCCGTGGCTCATGCAGTAGGGGACCATGCAGAGTATGAGATTCGTTTTGCGCAAATTCCAGATGGCATTAAGCAAAATAAGGAATTATGGCAAGAACTAAACCCTGTTGTTGATCAGTCCGCTACCGTTGTTAACGGGGGGGAATTGGATACCGACCAATTTAACATTGATGAGCAGCAGTCCTTTGAAACCAGTTTTGAAGGATGGGGGCATGTCAAGTTTGTTTCGACTGTTGGAATGATCGAGGAAGCCCGAGGGAATTATTTCTTTTTGTTAGATGAGCAAGGTTATATTCTATACTCGTTCCCTGAATTTTATGGAAATAACTGGTCTGGAGAGGATGGGCTAGCAGCAGTAGCTTTTAAGGACGTGAATAAAGATGGACTAAAAGACGTCATTATTATCGCTTACGTCGACGCAGGAGCAGGGCCAAGTCTAATTGAGCCTTTCCCTATAGCAGGCATATATTTTCAGAAGAAAAATAAAACCTTTACCACGCTCCCTACACTGGATCAGGCTCTCAACGATCAGGCACATAATCAAACCGTTAAAGATGTCATTCAATATGTAAGTAAACAACGGATAAACATAAACTAGCTGACAAAAGGAGCAGAAACATGGGATATCCAATCATAAAGTATAACGGAACTGTTCTATCTCTTAAAAATCCGAAAGTTAAAGTTGTGCAAAAAATGAATGAGCATGTAAAAGTCTTTTTGACGGGTGTGTTAACTGGCACTCAAATGGAAGAGTACACGGATCATATGGAGGCAGGAGCTAAGTTAGTTGTTTCTTACCTGAATGATGATCAGAAACAGATTGTGTTGTTCCGAGGATTAGTCACACAGTTCAGAATCAAGTTGGTGTCCAATGTAGCCTATTTGGTCGCCGAAGCCCTATCCTATACTAGCCAGCTGGATGAAGTGCCTCATAGACAATCCTTTCAAAATGTAAAAATGAAGCTACAGGCTTTGCTTGAACATGTCCTCAAATCATATCCTAAAGCCAATTGTACCAGTCGCTTAAAGGATCAGCTTTTACAGGAATTTACGATGCAATTCGATGAGACGGACTGGTCGTTTCTGAAACGTATAGCGTCTCGGCTTGGTTGGGGACTGATACCTGATTCGATAGGAGAGAACCCTCAGTTTTATTTTGGATTACCTGATGGTGTCCATAAAGGTGAGCTGAAACAGTATAACTACTCCATGATCAGAAAAACCAAACCAGGGGCAAGCAAAGACGACAATCTTTTGTATTATAAAGTGCAAACGACGGGGCCGAAAGATGTCCTGCTACAAATTGGGGCTGAGGTTAAATTCAAAGGGAAAGCTTTATACGTCTTGCAGTCTGTTGCGTTTATACGACACAATTCCTTATGGCATGAATATGTGCTAACCACCTCTGATGGAATGAAGCAGGAACTGATTGTAAACGAGAACATTCGTGGCATATCATTGAAGTCGAAGGTGATTGGAATTGAAGAGGATCATGTGAAGGTGTTTTTTTATGAAATGGATAAGGTCAAGCCGAACGTTAAGGAAACCTGTGCTTTTCCACATGCTACATTTTATACATCGGAAGGAAATACGGGGTGGTACTGCATGCCGGAGCTTTTCGATTTTGTAGATATCTACTTTCCGACCCATAACGAAAAAGACGCTATTGTAACCCACTCGATCCGAAAGAGATCTAAAGGGGGAGACTTTATTAAGGACCCGTCAACGAAAATATTTATGACCAAGTACCGCAAAGCTATTATATTTGAGAAAAATGAAATTTTAATCACGGGGAATGACGATGAAGTGGTGATTCGACTGCTGGATGACCATGGAATCGAACTGCGGAGTAAAAAGGACATCCGTGTTAAGGCTGACGGCAACTTAGTATTCAATGCGGGTAACACAATACAAGTCACAGCGAAGGATGTCAGCTACATAACATAAAAAAAACCGTACAATCGCTAGGGGACTCCCGCGGGGTACGGTTAAATGCGTTTAAATAAAAACTACATATATAGTAGAAGAAAAAAATATTCTCCCAGAGTGGTGACGATAACGCCTTTGTAGTCTGCTTTAATTTTCCTGCGGGGAATATAGTATCGTTCGGAAGCTTAAGGGTTAGACGAAAAAAGTGTAAAAATGTTGAAAAGCTACAAAGTTCGACATATTGTTCGCTTTTTCGCATCATATGTTATTGCATTAGGGATTTTGTTTGCTATTTATCATATATTTATGTATAATCTATCGTGTTGAAAGGTTGATTGTACGTAATATGCTGATGAGGGTGGGTTCATGACGCTGCTCGACAGTAATGAAAGCAAGAAGCGGATGTGCCAGATTTACAACGAAATTTCAAAGGAACTGTTCGGCTTCGGGACCACGCTACTGCGGGCCACCGTTGAGAACAACATTGTTACCTTTGTGGCGAAGCACCGGCGTTCTCCACGCTCGGCGGCATTGGAAGTGGAAGCCCCCGGCTTGAAGCTGGAAGTGGATTTCCGAATGTCCATGCTGTATAAGAAGAGACTTCGCGAGAAGCTGATTGAGGATATGGGGCTCGATATTGAAGCTCTGCTGCGCGACTATGATTCAGCAACGCAGTGGGCAATCACGAACATCATACTGAAGGAATCCTAATACAATTGGATATTCGGCTTTTCGCTTCGGATCTATCTGAGGGGAGAACCTGTTATAACGCGCAGCGGGATCAACTTATTCTTTGTTTACGAAGAAAAGTATTCTTGTTTTACAAGAGTACTTTTCTTTTTTGTGTTATCAGGTTCGCAGAATGAATAAATAGGGGGAGTTTCAAATGAAAAAATGGTTTAAAGGGTTCATGGCTTTGACCTTGGCATCTGTTGTGCTTGCAGGTTGTGGCAGCAATGCTACCGGAGGTCAGGAAGATGGAAAAAGCAACTCGGCTGATGGCAAGAAGAAGCTAATCATTTCCACATGGGGCTTCTCCGAAGACTTCTTTAACAAAGAAGTGTACGAGCCTTTTGAGAAGGAACACAACGTTGATATTGTAGTGGAGATTGGGAATAACGCAGAACGGTTGAACAAAATTAGTCAAGGAAGCACAGACGTCGATCTGATTTATCTGTCTGATTATTATGCCCAACAGGGGATTCAACAGGGTTTGTTTGAAAAGCTGGATCGCAGCAAGGTGCCGAACCTGAATCAAATTTATGATATTGCCAAAGCGCCGCTGGGTGAGGAATATGGCCCTGCTTATACGATTGGGCGCCTCGGTATTGCTTACAACCCGGAGCTGGTTAAAAAGAATGTGACTTCTTGGGCTGATCTGTGGGGCAGTGAGTTCAAAGGAAACGTGACTCTGCCGAACATTACGGCTACGGCTGGACCGATGGTTGTTGATGCGGCCTCCAAGGTAGCGGGTAGTAAGGAATTTAATGAGGATCAGGCATTCGGGAAACTGAAAGAGCTGAGTCCGAATATCGTTAAGTTTTATAGCAAAACCTCCGAGTTCGTCAACATGTTCAGTCAGCAGGAAATCGCGGGCGGACCGATTATGGAGATGTATTTCAAAGATTTGCAAGCAGCTGTGCCTGGAGCCAAATTTGTAGCGCCGAGTGAAGGGGCTTATGCAGTAATGAACACGATCAACGTGGTTAAAGGCTCCGACCAAAAAGAACTGGCTGAGGAATTTATCAACTGGCAGCTGAGCAAGGAAGTTCAAGAGAAGTCTGCCAAGGCAAAGGTTGATTCTCCGGTGAATACGCAGGTGGTGCTGTCCGGTGCGGACACAGAAGGAATTACGTATGGTGCAGATGTGGTAAACAAGCTGACCAAGCTGGATATGAAATTCGTCAATGACCATATCAAGGAATGGACGGACCGCTGGAACCGGGAAGTTGCCCAATAATGAAAAAAGTCATATTAGATGTAGATACAGGTATTGATGATGCGTTGGGTATTTTATTAGCGGCCAAAAGCGGCCAGTTGGATGTTACAGCTATTACTACCGTGTGCGGTAATGTATCGCTTAAACAGGCAACATTGAACACATGCAAAATCCTCGACCTTTTGGATAGACCGGATATTCCGGTCTATCAGGGGGCCGATGCTCCCTTGATCCGTAAAGGATTGCATGAGCATCGTATTCATGGAGAAGACGGCATCGGCGGCGCATTGAGTGGGGTTGTCCCTGCTATTTCTGCGTCCGAAGGCTTTGCGCCGGACATCATCATTGATACAGTCATGGCTCATCCGGGAGAACTGACGCTGGTTTGCACCGGGCCGCTCACGAATCTGGCGTTGGCGCTTCTGAAATGTCCGGAGTTGACGCAATACGTCAATGAGGTCATTTTTATGGGCGGTGTTATTCACGAGTGCGGCAATATTACGCCTGTAGCGGAATATAACATGTATGCTGACCCGGAAGCGGCGCGGATCGTATTTCATGCCGGATTTGGGCGCTTGATACAGGTGGGACTGGATGTAACACGGAAGGCACTGCTGACAGCGGACCATATTGCCCGTCTCACCGATCCGGCGATTCGCGGCTATGTGGCTGATAGCACCGCCATCTATACCAAGCGCTATGAGGAACGCAACGGGGTAAAAGCGTGTGCGCTTCATGATCCGCTTGCTGTAGGCGTTGCTCTGAATTCGAGTCTGGTAGAAACTTCGCCCATGTATGTCGATGTGGAAACCTCCAGTCGGATATGTGACGGACAAACGGTGGGCGATGTGCAGAATCGTCTCAATCATAGTCCAAACATGAACGTGTGTGAACAGGTGGACAGCGAGGCATTTCTGGAGCTATTTATTCAGGTGCTGAACAAGGAATAACATTTTGATAACCGCAAGGAGCTACCCATGAAGAAAACATACTTGTATTGGCTGCTGCTGCCAGGTCTGCTCTTTCTGGCGGTGTTCATGGTCATTCCGATTGTGTTGACGATCGGCTCGACCTTCGTACAGAACAGCTCATTCACCCTAGAAGGCTATCTCCATTTCTTCAAGGACCCTTATTTTCTGAAAATATTGCTGACTACGCTGGAAGTCAGTGTCGTTACGACGCTCGTATGTGTACTGCTCGGCTTCCCGACAGCTTATTATATTTCGCAAAAGGCCCCGCGCCGTAAAGGGGTTTTGCTGGCCTTGGCTATCTTTCCCTTACTGACCAGTCCGGTGGTGCGGTCATTTAGCTGGATGGTCATTTTGGGTCGTAAAGGGCTGTTGAATAATGTGCTCATCGATTTAGGACTCGTTGATGAGCCGCTGAATATTTTGTATACTCCGGCGGCAATGATTATTGGTTTGGTTCATTTGTTTCTACCACTGATGATTATTTCACTGATTGGTGTACTCGAAAATATCGACGGTGATCTTGTCCATGCGGCTCAAAGTCTCGGTGCATCACGTTTCAGTGCATTCCGTAAAATTGTGTTTCCGCTGTCTGTACCGGGTCTGATTATCGGAAGCATTCTCGTTTTCGTGGGCAGCCTGACGGCTTATACGACACCAGCACTACTTGGAGGAAAACAGCGCGTCATTGCTACATTTTTGTATCAAAATGCGATGACGCTGAATGACTGGTTTCTCGCCTCCGTTATTGCAACGATTATGATTGTCATTACATTTATCGTGGTCGGTCTCTTAAATAAGGCGGCCCATAAACTCAATCAGAAGGGGTAGGTGGATATGCGGGAGAAACATTACGGACTAGGCTTCTTTAGCCTGCTGGTCTTCGTCTTTCTGCTCGGTCCGCTGTTGATCATATCGGTCACTTCTTTCGAGCCGGGCACGGTATTAAAATTTCCTCCGCAGGGTTTTTCCTTGCGCTGGTATCAAAATATTTTTGAAGTAGACCTGTTTATGTCCACGTTCAAAACGTCGATTGTCGTCTCTCTGCTGGGTAACATTTTGGCGCTGCTGATCGGCATGCCTGCCGCTTATGCGCTTAGTCGTTTTTCGTTTCACGGGAAGGATGCGCTAAATGCCTTGTTCCTCTCCCCGCTGCTCATACCGGGTATTGTGCTGGGCTTTACACTGCTGCGTTATCTGATCATTGTTTATCATTTGCCGGTATACGCAGGACTGTTGATCGGACATACGGTGATTATGCTGCCGTTCATTATAAGGGTCATTGCGTCCAGCTTGTCCAACTTTGATTTTGCGATTGAGGAAGCAGCGCTCAGCTTGGGAGCTGGACGGCTGGAAACCTTTTTCAAGGTGGTTCTGCCCAACATCCGCTCAGGTATTATTGCGGCTATCCTGATTGCCTTTCTGGAATCATTCAACAATGTCGACATTTCCGTCTTCATGACAGGACCGGGCTTCAGCACCCTGCCCATTCAAATGCTGACCTACGTCGAAAATTATTTTGACCCGACGATTGCAGCGATTTCGGTAATGCTGATGATATTGACCGGTATTCTGATGTTCTTGATTGAACGACTGATGGGATTGTCTTACTTCACTAAAAGGTAATGGAGGCTTCAACGATATGGCACTGCTTACTCTGGATCGCGTATCGGTCGCTTATGACAATCAACTGATCTTGCAGGATTTCGATTTGCAGCTCGAACGGGGGCAATTGCTCTCGCTGCTCGGACCGAGTGGATGTGGCAAAACGACCACGCTTCGTCTGATTGCAGGATTTCTCGAAGCTAAACAAGGAACATTTTTGTTTGGCGATAAGGATTACACTCGGGTTCCGGTGAATAAACGGAATTTCGGTTTTGTATTCCAAAGCTATGCGCTTTTCCCGCATTTGTCCGTTTTTGATAATGTTGCCTTTGGCCTGCGGTTGCGCAAGGTGAAGGAAGATGATGTAAAACGCCGTGTTATGGCTATGCTGGATACGGTCAGTCTGGGGGGCTTTGAAAAGCGGTTCCCCGGTGAATTGTCCGGTGGACAGCGTCAGCGTGTTGCGATTGCGCGGGCACTTGTGATTGAACCCGACCTGCTGTTGTTCGACGAACCGCTGAGCAATCTGGACGCGAACCTGCGTGTGAATATGCGTGTGGAAATTCGCCGTATTCAACAGGAATTGGGGATTACCACCGTATACGTATCGCATGATCAGGAGGAATGTTTTTCGATTTCTGACCGGGTTGCGATTATGAACAAGGGGAATATCGAGCAGTTGGATGCGCCATCGACGATTTTTAAATATCCAACCACCGAATTTGTCGCCCGTTTTATTGGATTCAATAATTTCCTGTCCTTTGACGAGCGTGCTGAGGAGGGGGAACGAATTCGTCTGAGTACAAGCGATCTTTCGTTCAGTGTGGCCCGTAATCAGGGTACAGTCCAGCCGGGTGCCCGTCAGGGGGCTATTCGTCCGGATGATTTGGTTATTCGCACAGAAGGCAATGAGACGGGGGAAAATGAGCTTCCCGGCATCATTAAAGTGAGCACCTACCTGGGACGTAGCTATCAGTATGTGATAGAAACGGCGAAAGGAAGCTTCACCGCCAATCAGGAGATGGACACGCCGTACCTGAGCGGTCAACGGGTTACGCTGCATTTTCCGGCAGATAAAATGGTGCTGGTCCAATAATCAGCGGGTTCAATGAAGGAGATACATCATGCGTGCAGACAAAATGATTTTACAAGTAAAAGTGTATAACAGCTATTACAAGACGTTCGAGGAAGGCAATGTTGCTATACTTGACGGAAAGTTTATGTATATCGGTCAGCGCGGTCTGGAGTCGTTTGAAGTGAATGAAATTGTGGAAGGGCACGGGAAATATATGATTCCCGGCCTGATCGACATTCATCTGCATATCGAGAGTACAATGGTGACACCGGCAACCTTTTCCTATGGGCTCATTCGCAACGGTGTAACGACGATTGTACCGGAACCGCACGAAATGGCGAATGTTTTCGGATTGGAAGGCATCCAGGAAATGATGACGGCCAGCAAGGAGTGCGTAGCTGATATGTTCTATGGCATTCCAAGCTCTGTCCCGGCAACACCTCTGGAGACCTCGGGTGGGGAGATTGATATTCCTGAGATTGATGCACTGTTGCAAACCGGTGAGATGATCTGCCTGGGTGAAATTATGAACTATGTGGATGTGATTCGTGACCCGGAGAGCAAGACCAATCGCATTTTACGTCATGTTCGTGAACATTACCCGGAGCTGATCATTGAAGGGCATACGCCGCAGTTGCTTGATCTGGACCTGCATCAGTTGATCTATGCGGGAATTGGCTCGGACCATACCCACCAAAGCATTGAAGGCATGAAGGCGCGTATGGCTGCGGGGATGTTCATCGAGATTCAGGAAAAATCCATGACCCCTGAAGTGATGGAGTATTTGATTCAGGAAGACGTGGCGCAGCATTTTTGCTTTGTAACGGACGATGTGATGCCGGATTCCTTCGTAGAGCGTGGGCATCTGAACCATATTGTAAGCAAAGCAATCGGGATGGGCATGAAGCCTGAGGATGCGATCTATGCAGCTACGTTCACGCCTGCGACACGGATGCGTATGCACGACCGGGGCACGATAGCGCCAGGGAAAATAGCTGATTTTGTATTGTTGTCCGACCTGAACCATCTTGAAGTAGAACGGGTGTACAAGGATGGGCAAAAGGTATTCGATAAATTTGAGGAGTATCATCAAGAGTCGTTAAGCTGCCGTTTTCCACCTCATTTTTACCAAAGTGTAAAGCTGAAGCCACTCACGGAGCAGGATTTTACTGTAGAGCTGGATGTAGCGGATGGTACGCATCATTGCCGTATTATGATGGTGAAGGACGGATCGACCTTTACGAGCGAACGAATTGCACCTGAGCAAGTGGCGAATGGTGAGCTGATGTGGGAACAGAGTGAACACGGGCTTATCGCTACTTTTGAGCGGTATGGCAAGAATGGTAACCGGGCCTATGGTTTGATCGGGGGAGACACGATTAAGCGCGGGGCGGTGGCAACCACGTATTCGCACGATAACCATAACTTGCTGGTCGTGGGGCATAGCAAGCAGGATATGATATTGGCGGCGAATACAGTTCTTTCCAGTCAAGGCGGCTTTTGCGTAGTTGAAAATGGCAAGGTGCTGTCCCATCTGCCGTTAACCGTAGGCGGGATTTTAACAGAAGGACCGCTGGAAATGGTAGCGGCCCACGTGAAGGAGCTGCGTTCTGCCTTGCTGTCGCTCGGCTACCGCCATTACAATCCAATCATGTCGCTGAGCACTCATTCTTTGCCAGTCAGCCCGGCTTTGAAAATTACGGATCACGGTCTGATTGATGTAAACGCAGGCAAGGTTGTACCCTTGATTGTGGACCCTTCGGAGATAAAAGAATAATAGTAGAGCCGACCCTCTTACGGGTCGGCTCTTTTTTGAGTGGTTAGGGTTATGGTTGAAGTGATTTTACTTCACCTACTGATAACCCGGATGCTTTAGTGATAATATCTATATCTACGCCCAAACGGAGCATATTTCGTGCAATTTCAGCCTGGCTTTCGGCTTTCCCTTCGGCTTTCCCTTCGGCTTTCCCTTCGGCTTTGCCTTCCGCCTTACCTTCTTCTTTTGCTCCTTCAATCATGGATGCCTCATCGTGTAAATATCGTTGTCTTGCTTCATATTGAAGACGGGCTTCCCGATCCTGACTTAGAAATTCCAAGGTGTTCATCGCTTTTTTCAGTACAGGCTCGTTCATGGTCAGCACCTCCCATTGTGATGGATTCGCTCCTTTTAGAAACAAAAGCCAGTTTACTAATTATATAAGATGATCTTAAAAAGTTACCTATAGTGCCACTCCGCAGACAGATGGTGCTTCCCATCGCCACCGCCCCCGGATTTCCGGAACAAAGTTTATAATCAGGGGAGAAATCCGGGGACAAAAGCGACCGCTTCGCTTGTACAGCACCATTCTATCTACTCCGTTTTCTATGTGAATTTTCAAGTTCATCTTATATTATTATATATATCGGTATTTCGATCAGTGGTATTTTTCCAAAAGAGAATATTTTCTTATTGTGCTCACTTATGAATACGTTTAGTTTCACCTTGGCCAGCTAAATTTTAATTATGTGAACTTTTTTTAAATCCTAATGCGTGAATTACAATGCCAGCAATATAAGCCAGCATCGTTATATCTATTAATTTATTAATACAAAAATGGAAGAACTCAACTATTTGGAAATGTGCCAGTTCTTTTGCTGATTTATCCAGTTCGATAATGACAGGAGTTGTGGGCATTGGTACAGCAAAATGTAAACAAAATGCATAATAGAATGTTTGGATGTAATAGGGAATTATTTTAGCATAATATTCGAGAATGTTTGTATAGTTGTGAAAGTTTTGTATATTGCTTGTTGAAAAGGAGAAATACAAAAGTGAAAAAGTTATGTCAGCAAAGATAATTATTATAAACACCTTGAAAAATAACTTGGAAATTTGAAAATTGCTCATTTCCTTTACTTGGATACTCATAGCATCTTTTTGTATTAATTTTATTAAAAAATTTATTATGAACACTGTTAATATTAATGAGAATATTAACGCTCCAAAATTTATTAAAACATTATTGAATGAACTAACTATAGCTAATGTAACTGAATTTTCAGGATAGTTTTTTACGAAAAAAATGAGAAAAGTTATAAAGAAAAAAAAGTAAACAGCAAATCCTAAAATCCAAATTGTAAGTTTTAGTATCACAGCAAGTAACTCAGGAAAGCTTTCTACTTTTTCTGTAAGAAATTTTTCGAATTTCTCACCTATTTTTTAAAAGACCAAAACGAAATAATAGATAAGGTAACTAAACCTATTATGAAATAAGAAACTACCATGTACATTAAAGTTGGTATCAGTATTAGTGTCAGTATTACATAAGCTATATAGCTTTTAATTGCCTTCGTACTGATAAAATAAGCCGTTATTAATATGTACGAAGCTAATAAAGAAACAATCTTAGCACCAATATTATAGTTTAACATAAAAATAAGATAGCAAAATGATATTGGAATTATAAGCAGGATATGTTTACTCCATAAATTTTCAAACTTCTTAATATACTTTCTAATCATAAATAAATTCTCCTAAAAAACTATTTGGAATATAACAAAAATAATTCATGTAAGAAATCTTGGAGCAAAAGCCAATGGAAACACCCAACCTATGTAAAAATCAGGGGATAAGGCGCGGTTACTACACTTGTCCAGCATTTTTCTGCCTACTCCGCTTCTTTCTATGTTCAGTTTTAAGTTCAAAACGTAAAGAAAAAGATCTTTGCGAGAATAAAGAAGATCTTCCATTTATATCATTTATTCTATTATACCATGTCATCCAGTGATCAAGCACATATTGAGCAGCACTTTGGCAAGCCAGATTTTTTAACGTCAATAACCAGGAACGAGAAAATCGTGTAGTTGGGTGATCACATCCAATTTTCCCCGTGTGGTAGGGTTCATGAGTATATAAAGGAGATATATTCTGAACTGGTGCTTTAGCAGACAAAATTAACATCTTCTATACTCGTATTGATGTAACCTATGTATAACGCGTTGACGGCTTGCAGGGATAAAGACTACATTTAGGCTGATATATACTATAAATATTCCGATAAGATTTTTTGGTTTTAATTTTATGCAGCCTGTAGTTAACAAAGCAAAGGAGAGTGTTCAATAATGACTCGTGCTTTTGATGATCTTGTAGTGCCGGACGCGTTGGAAACGGATTTAATTACATTTCGACGGGAATTGCATCGTTACCCGGAAGTTTTGTTTGAGGTGGAACGGACGGCTGCGTACATAGCGGAGCTTCTCCAAAGCTGGGGGCTGGAGGTGCAGACAGGAGTCGGGAAGCATTTTGGTAAGGGAGTTGTCGGTATATTGCGCGGGACACAGGCCGGGGATACGGTGCTACTGCGTGCGGATATAGATGCTTTGCCTGTAACAGAGCAAAACACCGCCGATTATATCTCCATGATCCCCGGAGTCATGCACGCGTGCGGGCATGATGCACATACGGCGATGCTGTTGGGAGCCGCTCAGGTGCTTAGTCATAATCGAGATCAGGTTCGAGGTACGATTAAGTTTGTTTTTCAGCCAGCAGAGGAGGGGGCGTTGGTGTCTCCCCTGGATGGCAGGCTGATTAGTGGAGGAAGGGATATGATCGAGGATGGTGTCCTGGAGGATGTAAAGACAGTATTTGCCATGCACGTATGGCCTGATTTCCCTGTAGGGACGATTGGATTTCATCCGCACACGGCTATGGCCGCTTCTTCTCATTTTACAATCCGGTTTGCCGGACTTTCGGGACATCACAGCACGCCCCATCTTTCCTCAGATGCTATAATTATGGTCGCTCAATTTATCACGGATATTAAAATATTTATGTCCACCGCCATCGACCCGCAGGAAGCGGCTGTCCTATCTTTCGGTACACTGCAAGCAGGCAGCGCCAAAAATGTCATCGCAGGGCACAGCGAAGTTACTGGAACCTTCCGGGCTTTTCGCACTGAGACGGTTGAACGGATCACCCAAGCGATTGCGGATCGCGCGAACAGCATTGCATCTTTACATGGCGGCTCCGCACATATTACGCAACGAACCGGAACGGTTCTTCATAATGACCCTGTGGTCGTACAAGCAGCGGTGCGCGCGGCAGAGAAAGTCTTTGGAGCGGAAAGTACGAAGCTGCTGGATACTCCCTTTTTGGCCGGGGAAGATTTTGCGCTGTACACACAGCATATTCCCGGCGTATTTGGTTTTATAGGGATAAGCACGCCAGATACACAGCAAGCATATCCGCTGCACCATCCCCAATTCGATATCGACGAACGAGCCTTGATTTTGGGTACACGAATGCATATAGAGTTTGCGTTGCAGGCATTGAACGAAGTGAAGGATAACTGAATTTTCAAAGGCTCTGACACTTCACGTAATCTTCATGATTAAGACCTGATAAGCTCTTGAAAATAACTGAGTTAGTGTTATAATTAAAACAGGATTTAGATTAAGTCTAAATTAACTACTGAGTATTTATTGGGATCACGTATGGGATTTACAGGTTAATCAAACACTAATGTCAACGGGCATTCAGGCTTCACTCCAACTATACTATTGATGATCATGAGAGGGGAATTACACATGAGTACATTAAATCACACGAACGTTCAACCTACACAAGAGGCTATTCAAGAATTGCATAAGGCTTTGAACCGTCAGGTAGCTACCTGGTCGGTGTTGTACACGAAGCTGCATTATTTCCACTGGTACGTAAAAGGACCTCATTTCTTCACACTGCATGCTAAATTTGAGGAGCTTTATAATGAAGCGACAGCTAATCTGGACACTATTGCTGAACGTTTGCTGGCTATTGGTGGCCGTCCGGCTGCTACCTTGAAGGAGCACCTACAACTGTCAGCTATTCAGGAATCCGCAGGTGAGCAGGCAGCCGAAGATATGGTAAAATCCGTGGTTGCGGATTTCAAAACCATCACGACTGAGCTGGCTAACGGCATGGAAGCAGCGGATGCGGCACATGACAAAGCGACAGAGGATCTTCTTAATGGTCTGAGAGAAACAGTGGATAAACATATCTGGATGCTTAGTGCATATTTGGGATAAGATTCCGGGAGGGATTCCCACGGATATGAAGATCAGGTGAACAAGACACTCATCCCGTTGGTTCCAGACCGCCACTGGAGTATAATGACGGATAGGCGTGAAAGACAACGGGCTCATAAGTATGGAGAACTGCCGGGATGGGGTGTACGTATGGAAGTAAAGCAACAGCTTTTGCGTGAAGCAGAACAGTTTATATATACATGTTATGAGGAGCTGGGCCGAAGCCGCGATGAAGCGGAGGCCCGGCTTCTTGATATTCGTCATGACATTGAAACTACGGGAACGTATGATCATACCTATGATGAGCTGGAACATGGGGCGCAGATGGCTTGGCGTAACAGCAATCGTTGTATCGGTCGTTTGTTTTGGGACAAGCTTCTGGTAAGGGATGCCCGCGAGGCTTCCAGTATGGCAGAAGTCGTCCATGAGCTGTGGGAACATATACGGATAGGCACAAATGACGGTAAAATCAAGCCGACGCTTACCGTGTTTCGCTCGTCCAAGCCGGGCCAACCGGATATTCGCATTTGGAATCATCAATTGATTCGATATGCTGGCTATGAGGCCGCTGAAGGGGTGATCGGGGACCCGATCTCGGTTGAATTCACAAATGCGTGCCGCCGCATGGGCTGGCAAGGAGCGATGACTCCCTTTGATGTATTGCCGCTGGTTGTGGAAGCAGGTGGACAGCCTCCTGAGCTGTTTGATATTCCCAAACATCTGGTATATGAGGTACCTATTGAACACCCGGAGCTACCAGGTTTGGCTTCGCTGGGTTTGCGTTGGTACGCCGTGCCTATGATTTCGGACATGACGCTGGAAATTGGCGGTATTATCTACACGGCAGCTCCTTTTAATGGCTGGTATATGGGGACAGAGATTGGAGCGCGTAATTTTGCCGATACCTTCCGTTATAATATGCTACCGCAGGTAGCTGAGCTGATGGGGCTGGATACTACCAGCGAAACGACATTATGGCGTGATCGGGCGCTGGTGGAGCTGAACAGTGCGGTGCTCTATTCTTTTAAAAAGCGGGAGTCAGCATTGTCGATCACCATACGGCAGCTACACAATTCCAGCTGTTTGAGGAACGGGAAGCCCAGGCGGGGCGTGCGCTCACAGGCGATTGGACATGGCTGATCCCGCCGTTATCTCCGGCGACCACGCATATTTTTCACAGTTCCTACGATAATCGGCTTGTAAAGCCGAATTTTGGAGTACAAGAGAAGCCGTATATGCCGAAGAAGCCCCAAGGCTGCCCTTTTCATTCTTAATCATGGAAAGCTTTAAGCATCGGAATCAGGTTCCAGATTATCCCATGCAACGATAAATAGGGTAGCTAATGGTGTATAATATCTTACTGTGTAATACATGAATACATTCATTATTCTATATGATTAGAGTACATTCAGCTTTTTCATATCATAAGTTTGAGGAGCGAAGCGGAGTTGGAAAGAAATCAGGCAGAGTGCATCGTCGCTGAGCTTTTGCAACGGGCTGATATAGGTGTGACGGTCAAGCTGGAGAAACGGTTTCCCGGAGGGCGGCTGATTGGGGGCAAATATGCCATGAATGCTCACGCCATTACGATGTATACAGACACGATTGAAACACAATGTATACAGATGTTCGGTAGCGTTGAACGAGTCGAGGAGTATTTTATGGTTGTGCTTGCGCATGAGATTGGGCACTCCGCTGATTCTGAGCTGCTTGACCTTTCCGATGCATTGGAGCAGGAGAGCGGGTTAGGGGCTCGACAACAGCTTGCGCTGCAAATTGAAGAAAACGCATGGAACTATGCGCTCAAATTGGTGCCGGAGATTGAGGAAACATTTATTACCGCTGTTATTGAAGAGTCTTTGGTGGCCTATCGGGTCCCGGTTATGGAGCAGTCTGACATTGCATAAGGATGATGGTCCGAGAGCCGACAGGCTCTTTTTTTGTGGCTAGATTAAACGCTTATAATTGGAACGATTCAAAGCAGCAGTTTTTTAAGCTGTGACACGCGTCCCTGAGACAGTTCGAGCATCTCGGCCAATTCTTTTTGTGAAACATTAGGATGCTCTTCCATGAGCTTTTTTAGTTTATACAGGAGTTCAGTTTGATTTCTGTAATTCCGTCTTTTCTTGGGCTGAGCAGGACGTGTTTCGCTTAAATGACTGGAAGGATTATCGCTCTTTAGCTTCTCAATACAATCACTGCATATCAGATGATCTCTGAAGTAGCTCAGGTTATCTACGGCACCGCAAAAATAACAAGATACCCCTGTGTATTTACGGATCATCAGGCCCTCGGGTGTAATAAAAAATCAAGGGCGTCTCCAATATTGATATTCATAGAATTGCGCAGCTCCTTGGGTAGCACGATGCGGCCCAGATGGTCTAATGGTCGTGTCATTCCTGTATTTTTCATTATTCATTTCCCCTTCCATAAATGCGCTTATCGGTGCAAAAATCGTAGGTTATGTATGTTGTAAAGTACAAAGCGCGTATATTGTAGTTTGAATTGTATTAGCTATGAACAAAAAAAGAAGCTCCAGCATGACGAATAATGACGTCTGCCGGAGCGTGGTACAGCCCAATGAATCTAAGATGTCGAGTCAAATTATTGTGGGTTGGTTGTCCAAATACCGGCTACTTTTAATTGAACCCGCGAAGGCAGCTTCAATGCTGCCAATGTCAGATCGGCCATATCTTGTGGCTGAAGCATGCGATCCTCGTCGCCAATCGGCAAACCCGCATTTGCCGCCAGTTCGGTATTGACCGTGCTTGGAGTTAGCGCAGTGACGCGAATGTTGGATTTGCGAACTTCCTGCATCAGCGCCTCCGTGAAGCCCATCAAAGCAAACTTGGATGCGCAATACGCCGAGCCTGTTGCAAAGCCCCGTTCCCCTGCTGTGGAGGACACATTAATAATGTTGCCGCTCTGCTGAGCAAGCATGCTTGGAAGAACCGCATGTGTGACATAATAGGTTCCCAGCAAATTCACGCGGATTATGCGTTCCCACTCTTCCGGGTCCATGTCTGCGACTGTGCCGAACGTAGCAATTCCTGCATTGTTGATCAAAATATCAACAGCGCCCAGCTCATGCTCCAGCGAGGCTACAGCCGCAGTGGCCTGTGCGCGATCAGATATATCCGCGACAGCGCTAACCACCTTCACGCCGTATGTACTCCCCAGTGAATCCTGCAGCTTTTGCAGGTCAGGTAGTGTGCGTGAGATTAGTCCCAGGTTGACGCCTTCCTTGGCCAAGGCCTCGGCAATGGCTTTACCAATGCCTTTGGTAGCGCCTGTAATAATGGCTGTTTTATTTTTAAGTTCCATCCAGTCTCCTCCTTATAGCTACATATCATAGTTGTGCATTTGGGCACATGGTATATATTATACTGTTTTCATTTCCCTGAACCAAACTTCCACTCCAGGTCGCTTATTTCGCTTTGTTGCGACCTGGAGTGGAAGGCTTCTGACAATGGTCATGATGGCCTATTTGGAAATATGAATATCGCCTGAAGTCGTTTTGACCTTTATAACGTTCACACTGCCGGGAACGGATTCGGGAGTATCTATACTTCCTGAGTCGGAGCGGACATTATAAATACCTTTAAAATCAGGAGCCTGCTTAATCCTTACATCACCGAAGTCTGAATCGACTTTCAAGTTAGCTGTGGTACGTTGTGTGATATTCGTACTACCGGAGGTCAGGGAAACTTGACCATTGCCGCTATAATCGCGAATTTTGGCATCCCCTGAAGTGAGGCGCAATTCCATATCTGCTGTAATCTGACTAGCCGTAAAATTGCCGGATGTTAACTTGGCGACCAAGCGGATACCTTGGAGGTTTGAAATCTCGGCATTGCCTGAAGTGGCTGTGATGCTTGTGTTTTGAATGGAGGCATCCTGCAGTTTTACGTTCCCCGAATGTACATCTGCCTGTAGCCCTTTCAGGGTTTCACCAGCGGGCATTTCTACTGTGATCGTTTGTTTCAACTCAGGAGAGATAGAGAAGAATGCCAGGGAAAGGGGTGGCTCAGATTGAATGGAAAGCTTACCGTTCTCAATGCGGGCATTGTGAATCTGGTCGGCTACTTGCGTCTGAACTTCTCCGCTCATGCGTATCGTGCCCTGCTCGCCGGAACCGGGAGTAAACACAATAGAGACATCATTGGAGCTATTCACTTTAAGATCCTGTAGCTGTCCACGTGTGAACGTCCATTTTTTATCAATAGCTGTTATTTCCCCCATCGCTTGTTGATTCCATGAAGCACCGTAGGCCACCATCCCGGCCACACCGATGATGATACATAGACCCGCTGCAATAAACCATTTTTATTCATGTTACTCGTTAGCTCCCCTCAAGGTAGTCTGATTCCATTTCCAGTATTGAACCGTACCTCTGACCAGAAGGTTCAGAAGGTAGCGTACTCCAGGCAGCAGTAATAGGCCAATCCCGGTCAACGTGATAACAAAAAAGAATTTAGCGGGATAAAAGTTGCCGTTCAGCGCATAATCTGTGACAGCGAGAAGCGGGGCCGCTATGAAGCTGACCGCTGCTGCGGCCAACGAAACCCATACCGCCCATAAAGAGGCTAAGACAGGAATGGAGATTAGCAAATTGAGAAACAGCAGCCCTAAGAAAGTAAATAGATTGCGTGCGAAGCTTCCCTGGCGAAGCGGAGAAGGGGAAGTATTCCAGGTTGCGTTGGGATCATCCAGCGCTTCGCGAGCGATATCCTCGGGGTTGCCCAGTTCACTGGCAATTTCGGCCTCACTTTTTCCATTCACCAACCCATAGTCAAAATGCTGACTTAAATCACCAAGCAGCTCATTACGTTCCTCTGCGGGGAGAGGCGAGAGACGTTGCTCCACCTCTGTAAGAAACTGTTTTTTATTCATCGGGATTTCCTTCCTCCAGTAGGCTTGCGACATGATGGACAAATTCATTCCATTCCCGTGTAAGTATTCTCGTGTAATTGCTGCCTGCATCAGTCAGTCGATAATATTTACGCGGGGGTCCCTCGGTCGATTCCTGTAAATAAGTTGTACAGTATCCCTCTGATACCAGACGGCGAAGCAGCGGATATAAAGCTCCTTCGGCTACTTCGATATGACGTGAGACGGCCTGAGCCAGTTCGTAGCCGTAACGGTCCCTGCGCCCAATTAAAACAAGAACGCACAGTTCCAGCACCCCTTTTTTGAACTGGATGTTTACATTCACGAGCGGTGCTCCTTTCCTGGATGTTATCGTTGCTTCATAGGTGCCGTTTGGAGTATGGGGGAGAAATGTGTGCTTGAGCATAAATTAGTTCAGGTACTAATCATAAATCAGTAGTCAGGTATAATTTAACATCATGTACTGATTAATGCAAGGTACTAAAATTTTAAAAAATAAATCTACGGGCTCATTTCAGGAGTTTTCTTTTGCTTTTAGAGTCAATGAGATAGCGAATGCTGTTGAAAAAAGTAGTTTTATTTAGAAATACGCCGAATCCTGGGGGGATTTACGGAAAGGGGCCCGCTTTAATTTCATCCATTAGGATGTTAAATTGTAAAATAAAAGGATCCATAGAGTTGAAGATCATTTCTTATGAAAAGGATGGGGCAAAGGATGAATTGGGAACGCTGGTATATGGAGCTGGATCAGGATGATGAGACTTGGGATGTATCGGAGGAAATCGTGCTTCGGGGCGCGATGCAGCTCCATTTTTGCGGACAGAAGTCGGAGGTGGAGATAGAGTTTATGGTGTCCGCCGATTCTGAGGAAGAAGCGCAGGCCATAAGAGAGCCTAAGCAGGATCAAAAAAAGACATGGGAGCAATATATGGCACATGGGTCCGACATTCACCCTCATGTGCTGGAAGCGATACATCATTACTATGCAGGTATAGTAGAAAAGTACCGGAACGCTTATATCTCGTGGGGAGAAAATCCGGATGAATATGCGCCCTGCGTGAAGGATTCGGCACAATTACTGGAACGGCTACAGCTCGTGTCTATACTGGTTCCTGACTCATCAGAAGAGGATGAGCTGTACTTGAATTTTAGCTGTTCATGGGATAGAGAGCATGGCTTGGGTGTGCATCTGAAGCAGGGACAACCCGAGCATATTCAAGGAGCTTATACATTATATGATTTGGAATAGAATCCCCTTCCGGCTTGCAGGGATAAAAGGGGCCAGGAAGGGGACAGGTATAGAAATTAGCTGGATACAGTCAACGAATCTCTGGCAGCTTGAGCGGCCAGCACCATTTGCCGCAATGCAGCTACAGATTCATCCTTGGTGCGGGTTTTCAGGCCGCAGTCTGGATTGACCCAAAATAAATCGGAAGGCAGTACGCGCAGGGCGCGCTGGATCATACTCAGCATTTCCGATACATCGGGAATGCGCGGACTGTGGATATCGTATACGCCCAGACCAATGCCTTTGTCATACACCTGATCCTCAAAGCTGACAATCAGTTCTCCGTGGCTTCGCGAGGTTTCAATAGAAATAACGTCGGCATCCATATCGGAGATGGATTGGATCATATCCTGAAATTCGGAATAGCACATATGCGTATGGATTTGGGTGGCGGGTTCGACAGTGGCAGTGGTCACAAGGAAGGCTTGAACCGCCCACTCCAGATAGGCCTGCTGCTGTTCCTTTTTCAGCGGAAGCCCTTCACGGATCGCCGGTTCATCCACCTGAATCATACCAATCCCCGCTTGTTCCAGTGCTTCTACCTCAGCTCGCAGAGCCAGTGCTAACTGTAAAGCGACCTGACTGCGAGGAATATCATTCCGTTCGAAGGACCAGTTTAAAATCGTTACCGGACCTGTCAGCATCCCTTTGACTGGCTTGGAGGTCAACGATTGGGCGAAGGCCGTTTCTTCCACGGTCATCGGTTGATCGAACGACACGTCTCCGTATATAATCGGTGGCTTGACACAACGGGAGCCGTAGGACTGCACCCACCCGTTTTGTGTAAAGGCAAAGCCTTTCAGCTTTTCGCCAAAAAACTCAACCATGTCGGTTCGCTCAAATTCCCCGTGTACGAGCACATCAATGCCAATGTCCTCCTGAATATCAATCCATTCTTTGATTTGCTGCTGAATGAATGTCCGGTACTGCTCGGCAGACCATTCCCCTCTGCGATAGTGCAGGCGGGCTTTGCGAACCTCAGCCGTTTGCGGGAAACTGCCAATCGTCGTCGTAGGCAGTGGAGGCAGCTTCAGCTTGTCCTGCTGAATCACACGACGCCCAGCGAAGGGAACGCTGCGTGACTGCGGCTCTTTCGCCAGTAGAGCCGCCATATCGGCCGCGGTCTGTACTCGTGCCGCCGAGCTGTTGAAGCGAGCTACCGCGTCCGCACTCTGCTCAAGTTTGGCAAGTGCCGAGGGTTCGCGTTTGCCAAGCGCAGCGGTCAAAGCTGCGATTTCTTCCAGCTTTTCATCGGCAAAGGCCAGCGCTTGCACCAGGTCTGGGTCCAGCTTATGCTCTGCTTCCAGACTGACCGGCACATGCAGCAGACTGCATGATGGCTGTACGATGAGCTGGGCGGCGGTTGTCTGTTTCGCCAGCTGTCCAAGCAGCACAGCTACGTCGTTCAGATCGGAGCGCCATATATTGCGCCCGTCAATAACACCAGCGGCCAGCGTTTTGCCTGCGGGGAAGCCATGCCGGAGCACATGTTGAAGGTTTTCGCCATCATCATGTACAAAATCCATACCTAATCCCTGTACCGGGAGCGTGGACAGGTGCTCATAATGATCCAGACTGCCAAAGTAGGTTTGCAGCACGATATTTAAGGATGGAGCAGCCTCGGCCAAAGCTTCATAAGCCTCCTGAATAATGTCCAAATCCTCTGCCGGGAATGAGGTGGTCAGGACAGGCTCATCCACCTGCACCCACTGAACGCCTTCCGCAGCCAGCTCAGACAGGACGCGGGCGTACAGTGGCAGGAAGCTTCGTACAATGGCGGCCAAATCCTTACGATCATAGCCTTTGGACAGGGCAACGAACGAATAAGGACCGATCATGACGGGTTTACCCTCAATGCCCAACTCCTGTTTCGCTTCACGATAAGCCTGCAACGGCTTATTCTCCGTGAACACCGGGGTTGCATTCGCCAATTCCGGTACGATGTAATGGTAATTGGTATTCAGCCATTTGGTCATTTCACTGGCGGTGGCACCCTTTTGTCCACGGGCTATCCCGAAATAGACGGATAGGGTAACAGGTCCCTCGAGACGGTAGTTGAACCGTTCCGGCACCAGACCGAACATCACGGATGTATCCAGCATGTGATCGTAATAGGAAAAGTCTCCGACTGGAATTCGATCAATTCCCTTGTCACGCTGCTTGCTCAGATGCTCCAACCGCAATCGTTTCATCTCGATATGCAGTTCACTTTCATCCATGCTGCCTTTCCAGAAGCGTTCCAGTGCTTTCTTCCATTCCCGGTTCCCGCCGATACGCGGATATCCCAGGTTACTGCTGATCAAGCCGGGCAATTCAGGCAATTCAGGCAATTCGGTAAATGACATGTACTTTTCCTTCCAGGCTGGTAGCCAGTTTATTTTTGCGTACAAAAAAAGACATTCCTCCCCGGGGTAAAAATGAATAGGGGAAAGAATGCCTCCGTTATTTAAAAATAAAAATTCGGCGACGGCTCTTAACACCTCCCTATCTCCCGTAGGTACTTGCGATGTTGTTGAAATAGGCAGGTCTCCTGACTTACGAATCATGACTTTCAGCGCTCCTTCCCGGTCTGTGGACCAGTGGGTGTATCAACAGCTGAAAATTCCCCGTTTACAGTGGCGGGACCGCGCCGGACTTGCACCGGCTTCCCTTTTAAGCCTGAACTGAATAGAACAGACACCTATCTCCAAGCTATGCGATTATGGTATGACGAATAATTATGCACTCGTATACTTGTTCACCATCATAAGTGAAACTTGCGGGATGCGCAATAGAAACTCCGTTTGAACCTGCAATGAAACGATTAAGTTCATGGAAGCACATTCAAGTTTATTAAAAGCGTTCTGCTCATCAGTACGCTATCCCGTGTTCCCGATCTGAAGCACCTTGAAGCATCGCCCTTGTCAATTACACGCAAAAAAAAGACAAGTCCTCCCATAGGGAAAGGACTCGTCTTAAGGCATAACAACTCATGCGAGTATAACATCGCCTCAGGCTAATGTAACGATAGATCCTGCCAGAATGCTGGCCTTCACATCAACCAGTCGCTGATTGCGGCTGCCTCGGAAGGGAAGGGTCAGATCCTTTTGCTGTTCTACAAAGGGACCATCCACAACCACATCGCACAGCAGTGCCAACTCCCGCCGGGCCTGATCCGTAAGTAGTTCTTCGTAGACAAAGCCCGTATAGGCCCACACGGTTCGGTCAGGGCAGGCTGCGCGGAAGTCGCGCACAAACTGCGAGCATTCCGCTGCCGAGAAAAAGGGGTCTCCTCCGCAAAGAGTTAACCCGTCCAGCAATGGATTATCGGCGATGTCACGGATAACCTCCTGCTGCCGCCCCGGTGTGAACGGTTCGCCTGTACGGAAGCTCCAGGATGCCGGATTGAAGCAGCCGGGGCAGGCATGGCGGCAACCGCTAATGAACACAACGGTGCGCAGGCCGTGTCCTTCGTTCAGAGATTCCGGAATGTAGCCGCATAAATTCACCGATGCTTCACCCGGTCACGTACCTCGGCTTGTTTTGCGGCGTTGAACCGGACGGTATAATCACCTGTCAGATATCCGGTTACCCGGCGCAAGCGCTGAAAATGCGTATGTTCCTCATCAGCACCGCAATGGGGACAGCTTGTCCCGATAATGCCCTCGTAGCCGCATTCCGGGCAGCGATCTACGGGATGATTAATGGAGAAGTACCCAATGTTTTGATGAAGCGCATATTGTACAATTTTAAGAAACGCCTCCGGGTTATTCCGCGCATTGCCATCCAGCTCAATGTACGAAATCGCGCCAGCGTTGCACAGGTTATGAAATGGGGCTTCGAGGCTGATTTTACGGGCAGCCGGAAGCGTGTAATACACAGGAATGTGAAAAGAATTCGTGTAATATTCACGATCATTCACACCGGGAATGACACCGAAATCCCGCTGATCCAGCAACGTGAATTTACCGGATAGACCCTCGGCAGGCGTAGCGAACAGCGTAATGTTCAGGTTATGCAATTCACTCATCCGATCGCAGTAGACACGCATGGAAGCTATGATTCGCTGCGCCTCGCGGTATACAGCGTCATCCTCCCCGTGGTGTTTGCCGTACAGTGCCTTCATGCACTCAGCTAACCCGATAAATCCGATGGAAAGCGTACCGTGCTTGAGTACGCTACCTACCTGTTCATCCGGCTCCAGCTTTTCTCCGCCTTCCCATACCCCTTCGCGCATCATAAAGTCTGAGGCCTTGGCCGGCTGGCTGGTCTGTATATGATAGCGATGGATCAGTCCGTCCACGGCAATACGCAAAACCTCTTCCAGTCTGGTATCAAAGCCATCCCGGTCAGGTGCCTTGCGCTTGCCTGTGCAAATGCCGTATTCAATGCCAAGACGCACCAGATTAATCGTATTGAATGAGAGATTACCCTTGCCGCTCTGACAGTTTCTGCCGAAACGGTCAGCAATGGTGCGGGTGCGGCAGCCCATCGTCGCAATAATGGTATCCGGATCATCTGCGCGGTAATAGGGCAGGTTGAAGGTAGCATCCACATTGACAAAATTGGGATACATTCGTCTGCTGGAGCATTCTACCGCCCGCAAGAACAAATCGTAATTGACGTCGCCCTCTGCCTGGTTGATTCCCTTTTTGCATTGGAAAATATGCTGTGGAAAAATAGGAGTTTCCCCGCTGCCCAAGCCACGAATAGTGGCCTCCAGCAATGATTGCGTAACAAGCCGCCCTTCAGCAGAAGTACACATCCCGTAATTCAGTGAGGTGAACGGAATTTGTCCGCCTGCCCGACTGCTCATGGTATTCAGGTTATGAATAAGGGATTCAGCGGCCTGGCGGGTCTCCGTCTCCGTTTCTTCACGTGCGAATGCGTATGAACGAGGGCAGACCTCATGTAATAGGCTGTTGGCTATATGTAATTCTTCATCAGGCAGAGCGGGCTCTATTTCTTCTCCGAACAGGCGGAGTCCCTTACGCAGATGCTTCCGGAAAGACCGGGCCACGAATGGAGCGAGATCCCAATCTATTTTATTAGCAGAAACGCCTCCAAATTGGCTGTTTTGCTGAGACTGGAATATGATTGCCACCAGTGCCATAGCAGACATAATGGTTTGCGGTGTGCGCACAGAGCCGTTGCCTGTATTAAAACCGTCTTGCAACAAGCGACCAAAAGGAATAAAGATACAGTTCGTAGTCCCGAGCGCATATTGGTCCAAATCGTGAACATATACATATCCACGGTCAATCGCGTCCGTCAGTTCAGGCGGAAGCACACGCAGGCGTGCATACCACTTGGCATACTCGGAACCGAGCTTGCTCATTTTGCCGCTGAACGATTCTCCATTCAAATTTGCATTCTCCCGTAGCATGTCCAAATCCTGTGCCCCAATGACCCGTTCGCCGATGTCATATAATTGATGTTCCTCCAACACCTTCATCGCAAAACCCTCCATATAGTAAAATATATATTATTCTCCCAAAAACAATATATTGACGATATCGTGTACTAACCAATTGTTTAAGTCTATATATTGTATATATGGATGGATGGAGCGTATGTGATTATTGTCACGCTGATAGGGAGGAGAACGCACAAAAAAGTCAGGTGAAAGTTAGGAACACATCAACAAATACGCTCCTTATTCTACACCTGACGATCGAATATTTGACAGAAAACAATAGGATGGCAATCCATTGGATCTGAGTATGTTTTGTAATAAATTACTGAATAATTTAAAGCAGCTTTTTCAGTTGGGACACCCGGCCTTGTGAGATATCGAGCATTTCGGCATATACCTTTTGCGGCAGGTTGGGATGTTCCTGAATCAGCTTTCGGAGCTTTTTTACCATTTCTCCTTGCTGGACTCTGGCTTGTTTAGGCTGCCAGGTTGTATGGTTACGAACCGGCTTGGTATGTTCTTGAGCCTGGATGGCTTCGGTGCTAGTGGGATGTACATTTTCCTCTGTCTTTAATACCTGAATGCAATCGGCGCAAATAAAGCTATCACGAAAATAAGTCAAATGATCAACTGCGCCGCAAAATTTGCAGGATACACCTGTATATTTCCTTAATACAAATCCTTCTTCATTCACGAAAAATTCGAGCGAATCACCAATATTGATATCCATCGTGGTGCGCATTTCCTTGGGAAGCACGATTCGCCCCAATTGATCCAGAGGCCGTGTCATTCCGGTATTTTTCATAAACCTTTCCTCCTTCGATTGTATATCCTGATTATACCAAAAAATATTATTTTTTGCTTTGTTTATTGAAGAAAATATACAATTTTTTTTATGCATTTATCATATACCTTCACACGTATTGCCGGGGGCAGAAGATGGTTTATAATATAAATATCGACTGTTGGAGTAAGAGGCTGCGAAGTATCGTGGCCTCTCCCTAATCCGGTAAGTGCTTTACCGCCTACAGTTGAACATTTTTCAGGGTTTTAGGATTCTTTGAAATGATCTCAACTTGTAAGGAAGATGACTATGAAAAGCAACAAAATCTCAATGAAGGAAATTGCACAATTAAGTGGAGTTTCTGTAGCAACCGTTTCCAGGGTCATCAATGAGAACGGGCGTTATTCGGATGAAACCCGTCAAAGAGTGATGGACATTATAAGTAAGTATCAATACGAGACAAACAGTATTGCGAAAAGCTTGCGTATGAACAAATCACAGACAATCGGTGTGCTGGTGCCCGACATTAACAACGAATTCTTTTCGGTGATCGTACAGGAAATTGAAAGATTTTTTTTCGATCTGGGCTATTCGACGATTATTTGCAACACAGCCAAGAGCGCCGAAAAAGAAAAAGAATATTTGAAAATATTGGACAGTAAAATGGTCGATGGTCTGGTTTGTATATCTGGTCAGGAGGAAGTGCTGACAGATGTATTAAAACGGAAGATACCTATTGTATGTATTGACCGCCGTCCAAAGATTGACTCTAATGTTGCTTTTATAGCATCTGATCATTATGCTGGCGGGTTTATGGCAACCGAAGAGCTCATTCAAAAAGGGTGTCGTCGCATTTTGGTACTCACTAAACAGCAAAACCTTTCATCCGTGAATGAACGTTTAAACGGGTTTAGTGATGCGATGTTAAAGCACAATCTCATGCTAGGTAAAGAGCAATATGTTGCTATTCATAGCGATCATAACAACCTGGATGCAGCTAAACAAAAGGTGCAGCAGTTGATTGAAAACAAGATGAAGTTTGACGGTATTTTTGCTACCAATGACTGGCTGGGACTGGGTGCCTTGCTTGCTTTGCAGGAAAACGGGATACAAGTTCCCGACGAGGTTAAAATTGTGGGCTTTGACAATGACACGATTTCCAAGTACTGCAATCCTCCTTTGACGACCATCAATCAGGATAAGGCTGCTTTGGCAGATAAGGCCTGCGGCATTTTGCTGGAGATGATTGAAGGGAAGACGCCAAGTGGTGAGCAGCAGCAATTGTTGCCGGTTAGTTTGGTGGAAAGACAGACAACTTAATGGAGATCAAGATCAAGTAATGACATGAGTGATAGAAGGAGTGCTTCGGCGTTGTTGCTGGGGTCCTCCTTTTTCGTTATGATATATTAAAACGCTTTCATACACCTTTTCATCATATTTTGATTGGGATAAGGAGATGACGGATATGAGTCATGAAACAACGGATTTAGAATATCTTTTTCAAAATCCGAAGATTCATCTGGACGAACGTGTACGGGATTTGGTATCCCGGCTAACCTTGGAGGAAAAGATTGAATCCATGCTGCAATATCAGCCTGCCATTGAACGATTGGGGGTCGCCGCCTACAAGCATGGTACGGAAGCAGCACATGGTATAGCCTGGTTGGGAGAGGCGACTTCTTTTCCGCAACCTGTGGGGTTGGCTTGCACGTGGGATACGGAGCTGATGCGACAAGTCGGCTCGGTCATTTCGGATGAAGCGCGTGTCTACTACCGCCGTGACCCGGCGCTAAATGGACTGACGTTGTGGGCACCAACCGTAGATATGGAGCGTGATCCGCGCTGGGGGCGTAATGAGGAAGCGTATGGAGAAGACCCGTATTTGACGGGAGAGCTGGCAAAGGAATTGGTCAAAGGGATACAGGGCGATCATCCGGTATATTTGAAAGCGGTTGCGACATTAAAGCATTTCCTCGGTAACAATAACGAGGTGGACCGGGGAAGTGATTCCTCCAGCATAGACCCGCGAAACCTGCGTGAATACTATCTGAAAGCCTTCGAAAAGCCTTTTACAGAAGGCAAAGCCCAGTCCATGATGACCTCTTATAACCTAATTAATGGGACACCTGCTACGCTGTATCACGGTGTTAACGATATTGTCAGGGACGAATGGGGAATGGACGGCTTTGTGGTCAGTGATGCCGGTGATGTGATGGGGATCGTAAAGGATCATCAGTATTATGACTCCCACACGCCGGGTGTGGCTGAATCTATTCGCGCGGGGATCGACAGCATTACGGATGATGCGGATTTGTCCAAGCAGGCCATTCGTGATGCTTTGGCGCAAGGAACGCTGCAAGAAACGGATCTGGATCAGGCGTTGTTCCATACATTTCGTGTTCGCTTTCGTCTGGGGGAATTTGATCCGGCGACAGACAATCCCTATGCCTTGATCGGGGAAGAGGCCCTGATGACAGAGCAAGCCCGTGAACTGTCCTTGCGTGCAGCGAGGGAGCAGATCGTATTACTGAAAAATGAGCACAAGCTCCTGCCGCTGGACCCTATGGGGTGCGGCACGGTGGCGGTAATCGGGGCACTCGGCAATGAGGTATACCGCGACTGGTATTCCGGTACTCTTCCATATCGGGTGACACCGTTGGAAGCGATTCGCGCCAAGCTGGAAAGCGAAGGCGGGCAGGAGCGCGTCGTATACCGCGATGCCAAGGATCGAGTGACCTTCGCGGCGGCGACTGACGGAGCGAAGCTTATGGTCAATTCTTCCGGTGATATGCGGCTGTCCCTTGATGCCGAGCCGACGATTTTGACCGTGAGCGATTGGGGCTACGGCAGCGTCACGTTGACCGACGAGCGTTTGGGCACCTATGTGACGAGCGATGAGGAGACGCTTCGTGTGACGGCTAAGGAAGCGTATGGCTGGTATGTCAAAGAAGTCTTCGGGGTGACTCCTGTTGAAAACGGAGGTAGTCTGTGGACGACCTGGAACGGCAAGCCTGTGATCACAGGGCCAGAGGGCACATTGAAGGTAGCCGAGGCTGCGAGTTCCGCGCCTAACGCAGTAACGGGCAACGGGACGATGGCTTCGATAGCCCCGGAAGTAGATACAGCTTTCCGGGTAGATACAGTGTCAGATGGTGTAGCGGAAGCGATAGCCGCCGCCCAAGCGGCAGATACGGCAATCGTATTCGTCGGCAATCACCCGCTGATTAACGGCAAGGAAGAGAATGACCGTCCGGGTCTTGAACTGGCAGCATCCCAACAGCGGCTCATTGAGGAAGTGTATCGGGTAAACCCAAATACCATTGTGGTTCTGACGGGCAGCTATCCGTTTGCCATCCCTTGGGTGCAGGAGCATATTCCTGCTATCGTATACACGTCTCATGCCGGGCAGGAGCATGGCACAGCAATTGCAGATGTGTTGTTTGGGGATTATGCGCCAGCGGGCCGTTTGAATATGACATGGTATCAAGCGGAGGATCAATTAGGTGATATCAAGGATTATGATATTATTCGCGGCGGACGTACCTACCAATATTTTGAAGGTGAACCCTTGTACGCATTCGGCCACGGTTTGACGTATTCTCCATTTGAGTACAGCCATGTGCGTACAGATGCCCAAGCGCCCGATACGAACGATAGCTCTGTCACTGAAGGTAGCGTCAACTCTCTTGCTACACTTGATGCCTCGGATACTCTGAAAGTGTGGGTGGATGTGACCAATCAGGGCATAACCGCCGGGGAAGAGGTTGTACAATTATATGTGCGGTCCGGGGCCTCACGGGTCAAGCGACCGTTGAAGACGCTTTGCGGATTCCAGCGTATTCGTCTGGAGCCGGGCGAGACGCGAACGATTACATTTACGGTGCGGGTAAAGGAATGGGCAATTTGGGATGTCACACGGGATCGCTATTGTGTTGAATCAGGCGAATATACATTGCTGGCAGGCGCTTCTTCAGCGGATATCCGGCTGGAACACCGGGTTCACGTTCGAGGCGAAGCTATTCCACCTCGCCAAGTCGGACAAAGCATCCGCGCTGAAAACTTTGATGATTGCTCTGGTATTCTGCTGGATGAAAGCAAGGAGCATAAGGAGGCCTGTGTTCGTCCGCGCTCACCTCAGCGTCCCGGCTGGATTGCCTTTCACGGCGTCGAGTTGGGAACGGCGGGTGTGACCCGACTTCAGTGCCGCGTGTCAGGCAATCGCAGTGATGCGGCGCTGGAGCTTCGCTTGGATGCACCGGATGGCGAAGCTGTAGCACGTATGAACGTCGGTGATACGGGAGGGGCACAAGCATGGGTTACGCTTTCCGAAGCACTGGGCACAGCTTCAGGTACACGTGATTTGTACTTGTGGTTGAGTGGTGAAGTACGACTGAGTCACTTTACTTTACGCGCTTCGATTACAGCGGATTCCGGCCTTCAGGCTTGAACTTGCTTCTGACTTCACGTACAATGCATTCAACGAAGTTTCTACAGCTTAGGGGTGTCATTTCATTTGAATAGTGAGAAAAGACTACGCACCGCAACGCCCAAATGGCTTGGAATCGCGGTCAAGGCGCTTGTCTATTTGGAAAAGCATGGAGAACTGTGTGCCAGCGGTTCCATTGCCCGCTCCATTGACTGCGAAGTAACCTTGGTGCGCAGGGTGCTGACGCGACTTGTACAGGCAGATTTAATTGCGGCACGCGAAGGCCGCGAGGGGGGCTATGTGCTTACCCGCTCGGCAGATCATATTACACTCGCCGATATATACCACGCCATTGAAATATGCGATCCGATTTTTCCCGGCATGATGCATGAGCCGCAGAGCAGCCCTTTTTGCGAGGATTTGGCGACAGCCATATCGGAAATTGTAGCCGAGAGCGAACGCCGGATGCTGGAAGTATGGGAATCCCATACCCTGGCTTCGCTTGCCAAGCGTACCACGCTGGTGGTGGGCGGTTGTCATCGTGAAGGCAAGGATGCCAAGGCTTCTTCCAAAGGGGATTAACACATTTTTTTTCAAAACGGATAATAGCCGATACGACTCTTCCGAGAGAGGGTTGTATCGGCTATTTCTGTAGGGTTATACCTGATAGGAGCAGACCCGATTACGCCCTGCATTTTTAGCTTCGTATAGTGCTTTATCCGCCTGTTCCAGCAAAGCAGCCCCGGACATATCCCCCCCGGTATCGGGAAAGGTCGTTACACCGATAGACACCGTGACTTTAAGAACAAGCCCGTCCGATAAAACGAACTCGTACTGATCTACCCCACCAAGGATCTGATTCGCTATGCGTAACGCTTGCCGGAAAGCACAATTCGGCAGAAGTACGGTGAATTCCTCCCCGCCGCTGCGGGTTACCACATCAGAGGAGCGACATTTGTCTATCAAAATCTGACCTAGCTGACGCAGCACCGCATCCCCGGCCGCATGACCGTAGGTATCGTTCACTTCCTTAAAATGATCAATATCCAATACAAGTACAGATAGATGCTCATGACGTTGACGAGCTTGAGGAAGCTGCTCTTCCAATGAAAATTCGAGCTGTCTTCTGTTGCTTAAATTGGTGAGATGATCTGTATAGGAGGTATGCTCCAGACGAAGTAACAGCTCATTGGAGGTATTGATGGACTCAGCAATGAGATACAGAAGAAATCCGCCTGCCATAGAAACAATAAAATGGAGTGGATAAACGTCCAGAACATCATTAATATCATTCAAATTAATTGTGAGAGAGCAGAAAATAATGCCCAAAGCGAAAACGTTCATCATCATCATCTTCGTTAAACGTGACCAGGACAGATGTGACAGCAGAGCGCAACCCAGGCCCACGAGCATCATAAAAAAAGCCCCCACAATGGCTTGAGTGGTGATACCAAACAGCATTAATCTGCCTAAGCATATAAATAGGGTAGCCATGAGTGTTGCCGGTCCGCCAATGTAAGCTGCCGTAGCTACGATGGCCAGATGACGAAGATCGGCAATTGTATTAAAACCCACTGGGAACGAATAGTACATCAAGATAATGCCGTAGCCACCAAATAGAGCGCCACCGATCCAATGAGCCTTGCGTTTTAAATTTTGGAGACGTATTTTATATCTTTGCGATATGAGACCGGTTATGTACAGAAAGGTGACAAGAATACAGGTATTTACAAAAAACGTACTAAACAAGATGCTGACCCTCCCGAGAGGCATATTACTTCATTTTATCAAAAAAAATGTCACTAAGCTTGAAAATGAAGAACTTTATTGAAATTTAATACGTTAGCGTGGATTATAGCGTTTCGTTCCTGCGTTTAATGCATAAATGGGAATAGATTGAGCATACTCCAAATATGAAATAATCAGGAAAAAATAGGTGGAATATATTACTACCACTCTGGAAATGAGGTTTGTTCATGATTCGCTATCCCTATCGCAAACATAACAAAAAGTCGGATGCGGACAAAAATAATAAAAATTCTTCGCGTTATTTAAAGATCGAAGCTCATTTGGAAACCAACTTGCAGCAATTTAAGGAATTGACGTCCAACAGCCCGGACTTCCTGATTCGCCGCTTTAGTCTGAGGTTGAAGGCAGACGTCCCTGCGGCCATTGTATTTCTGAGTAGTATGGTCAAGACGGATATGGTGAATGAACTCGTCATGAAATCATTGCTTAGCCATCCATCTGCCGAGGTGGCTGCCGAGGCAAAAAGTGCAGAAGAGCTTTTCAGTCGGATACAGAGTCATGCGCTCGAACTGGGTGAAGTGAAGGAATGTGATGATTGGAACTCCATGATGGAGCAAATATTGACGGGATATACGATTATTTTACTGGAAGGCTGTGAAAAAGCCATTGCATGCGGTACACGTGGAGGAGAGGCGCGGGCGGTCGCTGAGCCCACTACACATACTGTCGTCAGCGGACCGAAAGAAGGATTTGTAGAATCACTGTTTACAAACATCTCTCTTATACGCCGACGGATTAAAAGCTCCGATCTTGCGATAGAGATGTTCAAAGTGGGAAATACGTCCCTCACGAATGTCGCCATGCTGTATATGAAGACTATTGCAGATCAAAGTGTCATAGATGAGGTTCGCAGACGGGTAAAATCTATCAATATTGATGCGATATTTGAATCCGGCATGGTAGAAGAGATGATACAAGATCATTATCTAACCCCTTTACCGACCATTTATAACTCGGAAAGACCCGATACGATTAGCAGCAACATTATGGAGGGGCGAGTAGCGCTCATTGTGGATGGAACCCCGTTTGTGCTAGTTATGCCTACGGTATTTGCTCAATTTTTTCAGAGCTCTGCAGATTATTCGGAACGTTTCAGCATGGTGATCGTCGTGCGGCTCATCCGGTATATCAGCTTTATTATTCTGATCCTGGGACCGTCTCTCTACATTGCCTTAACGACGTATCATTATGAAATGATACCGACCCCACTGCTCATCAGCATAATGGCGCAGCGGGAATTTGTTCCTTTTCCGGCATTTATAGAAGCGTTTATTTTGGAGGTCACCTTTGAGATCTTGCGTGAAGCTGGTATTCGAATGCCGCGTGTGGGCGGGCAGACCGTATCCGTTATCGGTGCGCTTGTATTGGGACAAGCGGCTGTGGAGGCTGGACTCGTCACCCCGCTGCTCACAATTGTAGTAGCGCTGACGGGGATTGCCAGCTACGCCATTCCGGCATATAACATGGCGACTGCCGGAAGACTGTTCCGGTTTGCCTTTATGTTGCTGGCTGCGTTTATGGGCTTGTTCGGTATAACATTGGGGCTGATTGCGCTGATTGCTCACATGAACAGCCTGCGCTCCTTCGGTGTGCCCTATATGGCTCCCTTCAGTCCCTTTATACTGGAGAACCAAAAGGATGCTGTATTGCGGCTCCCATTCTGGATGATGCAGGAACGTCCTAAAAGTATTACATCTACGAATCAGAAACAAATGAAGGATGGAAGTGCGAGTTCCCCTTCCAATGAAACTACACCGCAGGAGGGGGGCGCTCAGGGTGCATCAGGGGAAGGGGAATGAACGAAGCACAGCAACCTTCAAGTGGAGAATGCGGGTTCTGAGTTTGGTAGGACTGTTATGGATTCCATTTATATCCGGTTGCTGGGATTCAGTGGAGCTAAATCAGAGAGCGATAGTAGCGGCTATAGGCATTGATATGGATGGAGAATCCGGTTATGAAGTTTCTCTACAGGTTATCGTGGCGAGTGAAATCTTAGGAAATAAAGGAAGGGGAGATAGCCCTGTCGTGTTATACCAGCAGAAGGGAAGAAGCATATATCAAGCAATCCGCAGGGCGTCGCAGAAGATCCCGCGGGATATTTCCCTCTCCCATGTGAGGCTTGTTGTTCTTGGAGAGAAGCTGGCCCGCCATGGAATCGGGCATACCCTTGATTTCATGGAGAGGTATGTAGAAACCCGATCAACGATGAAAATGATGGTGGCCCGCGGTAAAACTGGAAAGGATGTATTGGCATCCATGACCGCGATGGGCCGCATTCCGGCTAGAGACATCTCAGGAAAATTAGAAAGATCCCAACGTATGTACGCAGGTCATTACTCAGTGAATCTGGATGATGTTATTCGCGGCATGTCCAATAAGGGCGGAGGGCCTGTCATTACCGGTGTAGAAGTAGATGGTGATTTGGAACAAGCCCGCAAGTCTAAATTGGAGACCACTATTCCAGAAGCTATGGTTCACATTAAGGGGATGGGAGTGTTTCGAAAGGATCGTCTCATCTATTGGTTGGACGATGATAAAGCCGTTGGTTTGTCCATGGTGAATAACAAGATAACAGGATCCGAAATGGTGCTGGATTACGGTAAGGAAAGTGGAGTTATCGGTATCACCACTGTATTTTCGCGGACGCGAATACACAGTCTGATGGAACGAGGTAAGCCTGTATTTATAGTTGATCTAGAACAGACGGGTTCCATAGACGAGGTCGAGAGTGCAATTGACATGAAAAATCCACAGGTGATGAAATATTTGCAATATCAATGGTCGAGGGAAACCAGGAAGATTATGGATTCGGTTATCAGGGACGTTCAGCGTATGCACAGCGATGTTCTCGGATTTGGGCATGAACTGGAAATGAGTCACCCTACACAATGGGAGAAGCTTTCTTCTCAGTGGAGCCGACATTTTGCAGAGAGTGCTGTTCGTGTTCATGTAACTTCGGTAATAAAGCAATCGCAGACGCTGATAGAACGCCATTCGAGGAGCGATACGGATTAGTGAATTAAGGAAGGTGAGGACACTGTGAAGAAGGAGCAAGTGATAGATGCAATGGAGATGATCTCCTTAATGTTACTGTTTGAATTAGGAACCACGGTGATTTCTATCCCTGGGAGGGATGCGGGTAAGGATGCATGGCTAGCTATCTTATTGTCTACGGGCTTCGGCGCTCTCCTTTTCTTTTGCTACGGCACTCTTCATCGGCGTTTCCCTGGCATGCTGCTGACCCAGTACATCAAGGTGATTACGGGTAGAAAAGTAGGAAGTGTACTTGCTTTCCTGTATATTTTGTTCTTTCTGTACGGCGGGACGCGTGATTTGAGAGATGCCGGTATTCTGATTTCTGATACCACTCTTTTTCGTACACCGTTGGCTGTAATAAGCGCCCTGATCATAGGGGTAGTGATGTACGTAATGTATTTGGGAATTGAGGCCGCTGGACGGACAGCGATTTGGCTGTTGTCCTTTCTACTATTGCTGGGCTTGACTACAACTATCTTGCTCTCGTTATCCGGCTCTATAGACTGGAAGAATATGATGCCCATAGCTCAGCATGGCTGGGGGGAAATATGGAAGGCGGTTTATACCGAAGGCATTATGCTCCCGTTCGGCGAGATGGTTACGTTTACGATGATTCTTCCTTCGTTAAAAAAAGATTATCGTGCCAATGTTGTGGGTATTACTTCTGTGCTGCTGGGAGGCATAGCCTTTTCCTTGATTGCGTTGATAAATGTGCTGGTTCTAGGAGAAGATTTGTTCCAGCGAGCAACATACCCGCTGCTCACGATGATCGGCAAGGTGGAAATAACGGATTTTATCGACAGGCTGGATGTGATTGGCGTTATGACCGTTATCATTGTAGACTTTTTTAAAATTTTTATTTTCTTTTATGCGGCGGTTAAAGCAGGAAGCGATGTACTGCGTGTTCCTCCCGACAGATTGTTGTTGCCATTTGGACTGATTATGCTTACCTCCTCCTTGCTAATGGCCCAAAGCTATCAAGAGCATATTGCCATAGGTCAGTTTGTGCTTAAGTGGATGTTTCCGACATTTTCAGTGATATTTCCTCTTTTGCTGCTTATCGTGTCAGGATTCCGAAAAAAAGGTAGCAGTAAAGGAAAAGGGAATGCTTCATAAGACACTATCTTAATGTTGAACGACACGTCAGTATCATTTACTTGCCCCGTTATTTGTTGTTACCTCTTTTGCCTTGTTGCTCTTTTGTAATGGAAGCAGAGGTGGAGGCGGGAACACTCAGAAATCGTGACCATCGAGAGAAAAGAAAGCGAAATGTGTATCCAATTTGCTTTTTACCTACGGTAACCAAGAGCAGCAGTAGCATTCCTGCCAAGACGATATATTCGGATGGTCGCGTGGTGCGAAAAGCCAATAACATAGGCTCCCAGGGATTATGAATACCGAATAGCCAATTTACCAGCAGATTGGTTCCGAGAATGAGTACCATAAAGAGTGTGAATATCCAGAGTATTTTCATCAAATATCCCCCTCGTGTGTATGAGTTGAACGTATATCTTGTATACATTGTGTTGCAAAGTGGCTCAATTTATCCGATTCCATTGACTTGAAATGAATTAGGATTTATACTTATTCTAAATTAATTTTTGTTATGATTATAAGTTGAGAATAAATATAATCTGCGTTCGTTAAGGGAGATGCGGTATGAGAACTTTGAATTTAACTTCGCAGCGCCAAGCAGTGTACGATGTGGTCCGTGAGGCCCACGATCATCCCACTGCGGCTGACGTTATGAACCGGTTGATGGAGCGGGGATATAATCTTGCCTATGGAACGGTCTATAATTCACTGCGTTATTTGACGGATAAGGAATTAATCCGCGAATTAAAGCTGGGGGAGGCCGCCAGCCGTTATGATGGGCGGATGGACGACCACCAGCATATTATCTGTCAGGTGTGTGGACAGGTAGATGAAGTGATGAGCGAGGTTCCACATGATTGGATTGAGACGGTTGCGCATGAAACGGGGTACACTATTGCCCATGCCCATGTCGTATTCGGAGGAGTGTGTCAGGAATGCCAAAGCAAGCGAATCAGGTAACGAATCAGCTCAAAGCGGCAGATATGCCGAGACGGGTGAAGGGCATCTGGACCTCCATGATGTCAGTTCCCTCTGTCCCTGCGTTCCAGGCGGTTCCTTCCAATGAGCCGTTGTACTGTCCGACGACGCGTCGCATCGTTCTGATCAGCTCGGTTCCAGGTGTGGTTCACGGCTTGGTGCGTACGTTGTCAGATGCATGCTTTGACGTGATGGTTTTCCACCGCTGGGAGCCTGAAGTACAACGTCATCTGGGAAGCGATCTGTTGATTTACGATTTGACCGCTACGGATACACGGAGTGAATTACTGGATATCCGTAATCGTCTTGAGGCGGAACAGATGAATGACACACCCGTCATGTATGTGATTCAGGATCGGATGGCTGTACGTGCGCATGAGCTGCTTCCTTCGGAAGAAGTTCTGGTATGGCCGCTGGCTTCCAATCATATGGTGCATGATATTGAACGGATGATTGTACGTCATCCGGCAGCTTCCCGGCAGGCTGTGCAAGGCAGCCGTCGTACGGTGTTCAAGGACATCTGGATTGACCGTGATAAAATGTTAGTATATAAAGAAGAGAGTCAATTGAATCTGACCAAAACGGAATACGACTTGCTGTTGAAGCTGATGGATGCTCAAGGCAAAGTCATTTCTCGTGAGCAGATGATGCACGATATCTGGGAGACGGATTTTGTAGGCGGCAGCAATGTCGTGGATGTGCATGTCAAAAGCTTGCGCAAGAAGCTGGGCGACCGGCCTGCGGAGCCTGAATATATAGCAACGGTAAGAGGTGTAGGCTACAGATTGGCGGATTGAACGGAAGCTGATCAGGCTATGAATTGCCGCCGGATGGAGACATTCGGCGGATGTATATAAATCCCTTTGAAGAAACTGACATTAGGTGTGACGGTTGACTTTATCAGGATATATACACTACAATCGGTAGTGCGAGGTGCTTCTTATGAAACGACTGAATTTTAAAACTGGCGAAACCGGACTCAACCGTTTTTTTGGACCTCTGGAAGCCAAAATTATGGATATTTTATGGTCCACTTCGGATCGGAGCATCAAAGAAGTGCAGACCGCGTTGGAGGGGGATCGGGACTTTAATTTCAATACGGTGATGACCGTGATGAACCGTCTGGTGGAAAAGGGAATACTGAGCAAGAGTATACGTGGGAGAACGTCTTTGTATCGACCGGTTTTGAGCAGGGAAGAATTCAGGGATGAACAGTCCAAGGAGTTAAGCCACGAACTGGTGGATGAATTCGGCCCACTCGCTGTAAATCATATGATTGATGCTCTGGAGGTGGCCGATCCTATGCTGATCGAACGTCTGGAACAAAAAATTAAACAATGGAAAAAGGATATATAGACGATGTGGAAAACACGTTCTAAATTACTGTTTACAGCAGGCGCCTTTATTTCGGGTTTCGCCCTTATACAGATGGGTATGTACGCCGGGCAGCATATTTTCGGCTGGAAATTGGATTTTAACGTGTTTCAGATTTGTAGAAGTCTGTTGCAGAACTACGGAATTGGCTACATGGTGGATGCGCTCAGTGGACTCGTCTTTCTCACCTTTGGGATTGCCGGGGTAGAAGCGATACGACAGTGTATGGCCACAAGGGCGGCTTTCCGCAGACTGCACCAGATGCGTGATTCGGTGCTTACGGAGGCTCTGGGTACACGATATCGCGACCTTGGAGCTGACCGGATTTGGGTCATTAATTACGCCAAGCCTGCCGCATTCACCATGGGCTTGTGGAAGCCACGTATTGTGCTGTCCTCCGCATTGCTGTCAGTACTGGACAAGCATGAGGAGGAGGCAGTTGTATACCATGAGGCGTATCATATGAAGCATTATGATCCGTTGAAGACCTGGCTGCTGCAAATGTGTGCTACATTGCTGTTTTATTTGCCTGTGCTGCGTCATATTACCAAGCTTTACAAGACAGCCCGCGAAATTTTGGCTGACAATGAAGCAATTAAACGCACAGGTTCACCAATGGGAATTGGAAGTGCATTGCTCAAACTGCTGAGAATGACGCCCGCGAATGCCCATCTGGTGAATTCCGCCGCTTGTTCCTCTTTTGCAGAAACGTCCATTAATTATCGGATCTCACGTATTTTGGACCCTCAGCAAGAGCTGGTAATCCAACTGCCCTGGCGTTCGATTATGTTTTCCGGTTATGTACTGGTGATGCTGACGCTTATGTTTGGACTGGCGTTAATGTAGTTTGGCAAGTTATATCCTAATGGGTGGCGCTTTACGCGCTACCGATTATTGATATGTAATACACTACACATTGTAGTGTTTATTACCTAATCTGTACACAACCTAAAAGGAGATGAGCATATGAATCAAACACTTACGAATATTGGATTACTGTTGGTACGAATCTTTACAGGAGTCATTTTCAGTGTTCATGGATTACAAAAATTTCAGGGACTGGACGGAACCTCCGGCTTCTTCCAAAGTATCGGACTTCCTGGTTGGTTGGCTCCTGTGGTCGCTACAGTTGAGCTAGTTGGCGGTATTGCACTGGTACTGGGTATTGGAACACGACTTGCCGGAGCAGCATTGACCATCGTTATGATCGGTGTATTGCTGACTGCTAAAAAAGGACAGCCCTTTGGCTCAATTGAATTTGATCTGCTGGTTCTGTTCGCCAGTCTTCAGCAAGCACTTGTTGCTGGACGTTTTCTGGCGGTGGATCAGTTGTTTGGCCGTAAAAAGCCTGAAAGCAGTAACGTACAGGTCTAAATGATCATATAAACCGCGTCCTTAGTCTCAGGGCGCGGTTTTTTTGTTTTGCTCATTTACGAAAATTGGATGTAAATCATTTGCTTTATTTAACCGATATAACTTCCATCGAGTGTAATTTCAAAAACATAGCTTTTCAAGTAAAGGGGAAAAACACATGGAAAAAATGCAAAAGAGAAAAACCATTTGGACACTCAGGAACAAGCTGATTTTAGGATTTTTACTTGTTTTGTTGGTCCCGAGCTTAAGTATATCTATCGCGACTTATAATTCATCGTTTAATGCTATGGAGAAGCAGCTCTACAGCAGTGCAAATCAGGGAGTAGCGACGGCTAATTCGGTTATTGATTATGCACTTGCCAGTAAAATCAAAGATGTGGGTTATTTAGCTAAGGGACTCGACAGCTCCATGATTGATGGTCGAAACAGCCCGTTGATTCAGCCCAAGCTGATTCAATACATAGGTCTGCACGAGGATGCGACCGATATTTTTGTCGGTACAACAGAGGGCTTGATGATCCGCGGCGTACCCAAGGAGAACGAAGGTACATTTGATCCCCGCAAACGACCATGGTACATCGAAGCGATGAAGCAGCCCGGTAAGGTGATGATCACCCCTGTCATCATCAATTCTTCGGGTATTCCTGTTGTCGTGGTATCTCAAACGCTCCCCGATCAGTCTGGTGTTATCGGGATCTCTCTGAATCTGGAAAGTGTACGTAAACTGGCTTCCATCAAAGTGGGGCAAGAGGGATATATCATTATTTTGGATCATACGAAAAAATTTGTGGTCCACCCTACGGCTAAGCCGGGTACATCTCTTGATGCAAGCTTTATTAATGATATGTACGCTGCGCCGAGCGGGCAGTATACATATGTATATGAAGGTCAAGAGAAGTATCTGAACTATGCAACGAATAAGGAAACCGGCTGGAAAATTGCAGGAACCTTCTATCAATCCGAGATTAGCGCTGCCACCGCTGCCATGCGTTACGTAACCATTTTCGTGCTGGCAGCCTCGTTGGTGCTTGCACTTATTGCGATTTTCCTGATTACCCGTTCCGTCCTGGTGCCGATCCGCAGACTGCAAAAATCGGCAGAGCAGATCAGTGAAGGCGATTTGACAGGCGATTTGGAAACAGGAAAAACTGATGAGGTTGGTCAGTTGTCTTCCCACTTTCAAACGATGGTAGACAGCTTGCGCACGATGATTCGAAGCGTACACGAAACAACAGATCGGGTAAGTTCCTCGGCAGAGGAGCTGGCTGCGGGTGCAGATCAGACGACCAAAGCCATCGAGCATGTCACCATTGCTATTCAGGATGTAGCCGTAGGCAGCGAACACCAGGTCCAGAGTGTAAAATATGGCTCCGGGCGTATGGAGGAGCTTGCCCGGCAGGCTGAGAATGTATCTGAGCGTATGATGGGCGTATCTGAGAATGTGAAGCGAAATGCCGAGTCAGCTCAAGAGGGCAGCAAGGCAGCTACGCAAGCTGTACAGAAGATGCATGACATCGACGAGACGGTTAATGATCTGGGACAGGCGATGGATTCTCTTAGCGAGCGCTCCGGTGAAATTGTGAATATTATCAGCGTTATATCCGGAATTGCTAAACAGACGAATCTGCTGGCACTGAACGCGTCCATTGAGGCGGCACGCGCCGGGGATCATGGTAAAGGGTTTGCTGTGGTTGCGACAGAGGTACGTAAGCTGGCCGAGGAATCGGCCAAATCGGCTACCTTGATTTCGCAGCGTATTGATGCGATGCAGGTGGATATGAACCATGCTTTGGCAGCTATGCATCAAGCACGGACACGGGTTACGGAAGGAATTGATTCGGTAAGCACGTCGGAGCAATCCTTTGCAGAAATTAGCCATGCCGTGGAACGAGCGATGGAGCATATCAAAGATATTACCGGAGTGACACAGGAGATGGCTCGGGGAGCAGTAGGTGTCGTTGGAATTATGAGCGACATTTCCCAGATTTCGAACGAGGCAGCGGGCAACACGGAGTCGATTTCAGCCGCCGCTGAGCAGCAGCTCGCCTCTATTGAGGAAATTGCTTCTTCCTCAGCGGACCTGAGCCAAATGGCAGAGGAACTGCGCGAACTGGTCGGACGTTTCCAAGTGGAAGGAAAAGATCAATAAAACGATAAAAGCGCCCAGATACATGAGTTTATCTCATGTCCGGGCGCTTTTTTTGCATGCATTTTGCCACAACTTCTTTGTCGTAGATTTAAAGACTATCTTTGGAATGACTTGCGACGATCCAGCCGAAAACGCATGCGGCGCGGACTATCGGAAGTGCGTAGAGAACTTCTCTGAACCATATTGTTGAGCAGCAACGCGAAAATGACCAGCAATGTCCCGTACAGCTCAAAATGACTGATGGTATAGCCTTGGAAATACATAAGCACCAGTGTGGTAATTGGTACAAAGTTAATAAACAAAATTCCGTTCAGTGGTGACAGCATTCGGATTCCGGCATTCCAGCTCAGTAAGGCTGCAAGTCCTGGAAGCAGGATCATAAAGCTCATTTCATATTTGACCGACCATACATGCTGCCAGTCTGGTACCGCAACCCAGTTGAAGGCGGAGGCGGTTGCGACGACTACAAAGGAAACCAGAGTTCCGAGCAGGCAGGTTAAGGTAGAGTATCGAAGAGTGGACCACCCTGCAAAATGGCTGCCTCCCATGGAATACACGACCCATCCAATCACCCCTGCGAAAATGAGCAGCAACGGCAGCAAATGCTGTCCGGCGAGTGTGAAAAAGGCCCATTTTCCGTTCGTAATCACGAGTATAGCTCCAGCCAGTGCGATCATCATACTGATCAGTGTGTATTTTGGCGGCATTTTACGGGTCATGACCCATATCATCGCAATCGAAATCATCGGCATCAGCACTTCCATAATAGAAGCTACAATGGTACCTGCTGCACCCATCGCGTGCTGTCCCTGAAAAACGGCCATGTTGTAGATGGTAAATCCCATCGTACCGAAGAACAGCAACGTCTTGCCCTTGCCCTCAAAGCGAAATGCAGCCCGTCCCTCCTTGAGCCACAGCAGGACAATTAATATGAGCGTAACCGAGAAATAACGTAAAAATGAAAAGTACAGTGGATTGACTTGTTGCAATGCAATGTGCGAAACCGGAAACATGGCCCCCCAGGACATACTAGCGATCAGGCACAATAAAGATCCGGTCATGATTTGTCTATTCATGGTGAAAAAAAGCTCCTCCTTGCCGGCCTCAGCGGACATATCTTATGGACACATCATAATGGACAGGGAGCTGTTGGTAAAATGATTGAAAATAAACGTTAACATCATTTAAAATGATAATAAGTGACAAGGCCCGTCAATTTTGATGGCCTTGTCCTTCACGATAAGGGGGAGCAGTAGTGGATCTGAACGACTTAAACATTTTCCAGACGGTGGCTGCTCATGGCAGTGTCAGCAAGGCGGCAGCCGAGCTTAGCTATGTCCAGTCCAATGTAACGGCCAGAATCAAGCTACTGGAAAAGGAGCTGCAAACGCCTTTATTTTATAGACATAAGCGGGGCATGATCCTCAACGCAGAGGGCAAGCGTCTGTTGCAATATACGAAAAGCATTTTGTCGCAATTCGAGGAAATGAAACATGCGTTTCAGAGTACCTCAGCGCCTTCGGGGGTGTTGGAGATAGGGATCGTGGAGACGGTGATCGCTCTCCCGGCGATTTTACATGCTTACTATAGCAAGCACCCGGATGTCGAGCTGTCCCTCAAGGCAGGGGTTACGGAGCACCTGGTACAGGAGGTTGCGGAGATGAGGCTGGATGGTGCCTTTGTGACCGGACCGGTGAAGCATCCCCTCATTGAACAGTTGGATGTGTTTCAGGAAAAGCTGGTCCTTGTTTCCCAAGGAGATGACTTTTCCGTTGAGGATGTAACGACCCGTCCGCTCCTTTTATATAAAAAAGGCTGCGGCTACCGTGGGCGGCTGGAAACCTGGCTCAAGATGGAGGGCATTATTCCCAAGCAGATTATGGAGTTTGGAACATTCGAGACGATTATCGGCAGTGTGGCGGCTGGCATCGGAATGACGGTTTTTCCTGAATCCTCCATCAGCGGGCTGGCTGCTCAGGGTCTGGTGCATTGTCATGCAATGCCTGAGCCGTACAACGAAGTGACAACGGTATTTATCCGTCGTAAGGAAGCCTATGTGACCAGTACCTTGCAGTCTTTTATGGATGAAATTATCGCCCAGACGGGGGCATAGCTTTAACTCCTGGGCTCGGGTACAATGAGAATGAATTGATCTCATTTTTACTTCCTGAAGGAGGGCTATTATGTTCAAAATATATCCGGCTGCTTCCCGATTCAGCTTCGATAAGGGATGGCTGCGGGGCAGTCACAGCTTTTCATTCGCGGAATATCAGGATGAGAACAATACAGAGTTTGGCCCCATGCGTGTCTGTAATGACGACGTGATTGCACCGGGACGGGGCTTTGGGGCGCATCCGCACAGTGACATGGAGATTGTCTCCATCGTACTCTATGGAGAGCTGCGCCATGAGGACAACCGTGGACATGTGGCGGTGACCCGTTTTGGAGGCATTCAGCGAATGTCGGCGGGCCGCGGCATCGTCCATACGGAGCACAACGCTTCGCAAACAGAGGATGTCAGTCTGCTGCAATTGTGGTTTAGCCCGCTTACGAGAGGACTGGAACCGTCGTATGAAGCTACTGCGTTCAACCCTGAGCGATTGCACGGTCAGCTTTTGCCTGTCGTTGCCGGGAAGCGTGTTCCAGGCACAGATGGCGAAATAGCTGCGATTAATCAGGATTTGACGATTTATTTAAGCAAGCTTCAGACCGGAGAGCGTGTGGAATTCACACAGTCCGAGGGGCGACGCGTGTTCTTGTTTGTTATCGAAGGCTCACTGCGTGTGAACGGTGAACATATGCTGAACGGGCGCGATTCGGCCCGCATTGAGCAGGAGCCGAAGCTGTCACTGGAGGCACAGGAGCCTGTCTTTTACATGCTGATAGATTTGCCCTAAAAGGAGGTGCGCGCAATGGCGCAGCAGGAAACATGGCTGATCAAGCATGCCGTCACGGGTCGCAGCTTTGCTGACAGCCGCAAGCAGGTATTCGATTGCCATCTGGAATCGGTGGACGGCGTGTTTCGCTTCACGCTTCAAGAGCTGCCGCGTGAGGCGGCGGAGGTGATTGTGCGTTATAGCGGGGAACTGAATGTATTCCGTTTTGTAACGCCGGAGAACGGAGCAGTTGTGAAGCATTGGTATTACGTTAACCCGGAAAACGTGAAATATAATGATCAGACAGGCGAGCTTACACTCGAAGCTGATTCTAAGATTGAATATCATCCCGAGGAGTATTGGGGAGATTAACACCATTTTATATTGAATTTTTGAAGTGGCTGTCCAAGTAAGGTGCGAATGTGAAGCTCACATAAAAAACCCGGGTCCTTCGCACCTCGAATTTGTCGATAAAGGCTTGGAAAGGGTGTTGGCGATAAAAGTCAACGCTTGATTCAACTCTTATCGGCATCGTTTATTACGGAAATGTGAGAGATTGATACCATTGGGGTATGAATCTTTCCATACCGTAACGTCGCACTACCCCACATATCTACATTTGCTCCTTCAAAAACATTCAAGAAGATTCCCCCCTTTAACACAAGGACGTGGCCTCAAACAAAACTGTTTTATACCATCCCATCTACCCCATACACAACCTTTGCATTTTTTCGTCTGTTTTGGTGGTCCTTTCATGTGTAGCAAAATTCCTTTCGTCTGCTTCTTCTTCAAAACCTTTTCAACCTTTCAAGGCAATAAAAAAGCCACCCAAATGAGTAACTTGTATCTGCCTATGTATTTATAGCACCAAAGTAACACAGGCACTTATTAAAACCCGAAAAAATAAACAGCGATAAAACCTATTCCCGCAAGCGGGATGCAAAACGCTTCGCTGTTGCATAAAAGCATTTGTACTAAGTTACTAGAGAGGAATGACAAGACCATTTTACTGATCACCGAGACTCGAAAGCTGTAGTGTATTCCTCATTTGATTTTCCATGATACAAATTTACCACATCAAAAGTCTAACGAACGGCCATCATTCGGTCATAAATTGTTCAATAAACAGTCACTTTTCATAGGCTATAATAACCATCATCGGGTTATTCACAAGTGTAGCCGAGAAACACGCCGAAAACTTACGTTTCCCAAAGAGTTACTCCTCATCGATTCGACTACCATGACGGTGGGAAAAAAACACGACTACCCTGGGCTCCTTATCACGGGGAGCGTGCAGGTATTAAACTTCATGTCGCTTTACGAGTCCAAAATGGGCAACCCCTTCGGGTGGTCGAAACGCTCCAAACATGATGGCCCCGTGAGTGAAGCGTTGGCTCAACCGGACTACATTGTGGTGATGGACCGTGCTTATGGGAAACTGGAGCGTCTGGACGACTTCAAAATCCAAGGACAATCTTTTGTCATTCGGCTTCGCGAAAACGTCAAATTTGGAGAAACCTCATGCACTTTCCCGTCTCAAGAAGGCAGATTCATCCGTCATTCGGGATATCACTTGCCAGTTGGGGACACCGCAGTGTCGTTCCGAGCAACGTCATCGTGTGGTGATATTCCGGGATTTTGAAGGTCGAGAAATCCGAGTCGTTACCGATTTAATGCAGGTCACGGCGGAACAAATCGCACAGATGTATAAAGCTCGATGGCAGATTGAGGTCTTTTTCCGTTGGATCAAGCAACATTTGAATATTCCAACGCTGTTTGGCACGACCGAAAATGCGGTTTATGGGCAACTCTTTTGCGCGCTCATCGTTTATGTCCTGCATAAATGGTTATTTGATGCCGCTCAAGGGACGTGGCCCAAACATGCCATTCTTTCTTTTGCTCGATTTTCTCGTCTTTTTCTTCTGCAAAATCTACCGGTGGAATGGCTGATCCAGATTCAGCATGTTCTTCTTAAGCGTGTCTCTGCTTCTATGAATCAAATTACTTATTCTGGTTAATCAACAGACGTGCTACTATATCCCTCTATTTTACAAAAAACATATAATTCATGTTAGTATATTGATGAATATACCAAATTTATGAAGAGAGGATTGATTTTATGCAAAAGTTTAAGCAATTGGGTATCGCGTCATTATCAGCTCATATGTTGTCATCGTTTACATTTCTGCTTTCGCCAATGCTCAAGCTGCAAACAACGTAGAATCTTCTATAACTTCAGAGACTAAGATTGACTTGGAAAATGGAATTGTTGATGAAAGAGTAGAGCAAGAATTAAGACAAGTTGATTATGATGACCTTTTCAAAACTGTAGGCACTAATCTTGGACTGGTCGATACTCAACGTCCATCTGGAGAAGTAAGTACACAAGGCTGGAGATCAAAGTTCGCAAAAGAAGTAGCGTTAGAATTAATTTCTAAACTAAAGAATATTGGATCACGTGCTTGGAATGAACAGATAAAAATTTATGTAGATAAGATACCGCTTTTGACCGACGGTGCAAAAGAAACTTTGAAATATTATCTTGGCTATCAAGTAATAATGCAAGCTTTGGATATCATGGTAGATTTCACAGGCACAGCAGAGGATGGTCTTGCTTACGCCTTAAAATATGTTGGATTGCCTGCATGGTTGGCCGAACCCGCATCGAGAGCAATTGTCTTCTTCCTGCTGTAAAACCGAACAAAAGGGGGACTAAACGTGTACATACTCGCATTGATTATACTTATTACTACAGGTTTGGTATCCATTGCTGATATTCTGTTCGATATAAAAGATTCAGGTGAAGGAATCAGGTTGATGGTTAAAACTTCACAGGCTCTATTTTTCTTATCATTGTTGTTTTTTGTAGTAAAAAGCGGTACCAAGAAAAAAGACTGAAATCATCAAACATAGAAAAAGGGTGGAGTTGATAAAATATATCACTCCACCCTTGTTTGTTATGGTAGCCTGGCTTAACAAACAACTTCACTTCCATAGTTTATTTGTTCTTTAATCACTTCCAGTCTCAATGCAGCAGCTAAAATGCTTAATGCCTCGATCTTGATCGTACTCTCGCTAATTCCCATCTCCCCGCAACTGATATAATCAAATTCAGCCTCATTGTCTAAATAGCTCCTCTGAATAACCTCACGCTGAATGTTGGAAAGTTTGCTCATTGCCATATCAAGGAGCCGATCTTTAGCCTGAAACCTTGCTTCCTTGTCCACGTTGTACGTAGCGATGTCCTCCGTTTGTTTGCTGATCGCGTTGGTGGACTGATGCTCTCTATATGAATACGCCTGCGTAATTGCCGCTTCGCGCCGTACAAAACCAATCTGCTGATACTGCCGAACCGTCTCCAGATATTCCTCCACGGCAAGGCGGATCGCTTTATGATCAATCGGTAGAATGTTAAAAGTTAATTGTAAGTTGTTTTTCTTCTTTTCCCCATTATCGCTATCCTCTCACCCTTGGTATAATTTGGTGAGATTTAGTCGATTGACCCCCGCGACCCGGAAAAGGAATACGGGGGTTGTTTGTACTACTCCGAGATGCATACCGTGCAGAACTCGTCCCATTCGGCCTGACATTCTTTCAGACTCTATCCGCTTACCAAGTCTCATGGATAGCCGTATTCCATCAATAATTTTCGATAATCTGTAGTCATTTTAATATCTAATCCCTTCTGTTCTATTAGACATTCGCAGCTAACAATCTGACCCCTTAACAGGTCGTATAAAATCTCTTCACTCTAACAAGCAAGCCATCTAACGAAAGACTAGCTTTTCTGAAATATAGTATTCCTTCCTCTACAACCTCAACAAATGCCTCGAACATCAGCCAGATCGCCGTTCCGAGTTGCGTTGAAACATGTCTCGTAAATACATATGTCGCACTCTATATGATAAACTGCGCCCAACTTTAGACATGGGCTTAAGATGTCACAGAGGACTGTAGTTGGTATTCTTCCGGAGACAGTCTTTTGATCTTCTCCTTGGTTCTAGCAAGGTGGCTGAGAACTGCTACACCAACTGTTGGAAAGTATTCTGGTTTGTTATGCGAATATTGAAAAAAGACTATTGACTTTGGCAAACGTGCATAGGTCTTTACGTAAATGGGACAAGGTTGAGGAAATGGCGCGGCAAATGAGAGGGAAAGCGGAAGTACATTATTCAAAAAAACATCAAGCGAAACGAAATTCCCAAGAACTTGAGAAAGAGACAAAGGGACCTTATTTGGATACATCGGATAACATCCTTTGGATTTATTTTTGTTTATTTTGAAAGCGTAGTACTGTTATTCTTTGATTCTGGTCCGGCGTAGCTTAAATAATCTTTCCAAATAAAATTTCAGCAACCGCTATTGACAAATCGATCGTCAACTCTTATGTTATACATATCGAATCGATATATATAAATTCGCTACATGTAAACAGATATAAGTTCCCTTTGATTTCAGAAGGATAATTCACTATGCAAGGAAAGAAGGGATAGATTTTATGTTGATTTATGTAATACTTGGGTTCCTCTGTGAAAAGGATATGACAGGATATGAAATCAAGCAGAAGATGGCGTTAAGTACTTCCAACTTTATTGATGCCAGCTTCGGAAGCATATATCCTATGCTGAAAAAAATGCAAAAGAGGGAGCTTATCACGTATGAAGAAGTGGTAGAGGAAGGCAGATTCAAAAAATCATATGGTATCACGGAAAAAGGGAAGAGTGAATTTATAGAATGGTTAAAAACACCATGTACTTTTTCCCCTTTTAATTATGAGTATTTGAATAAGCTTTTCTTCTATAAATATCTTGACGAGCTTGAGGTTGTTCGATTGATTGCCAGCTTTCAAACCACTGTCGCCTGTGAACATAACAAGCTTGCCTTGATAGAAGAGAAGCATGTTCATGAGATGGGTGTATATGAGCACGCGACGTTGATGTTTGGCAAAGAATATTTTCAAATGATTATGAATTGGCACGATGAACTCACAAGAAAAATTATAGGAAAGAAGGATAATGAAGATGAGAATGACAAAGAAATTTAAATTGCAGATTGCAGCTAAAAATGTGGATTTGTACAAATGGGTAACTGAGATGACTCCAGCTGAATATGAAACATTTTCAAAAGCTCACAAGGCAATGGGCAGTTATTTTGAAAATGATGAATTCTATATGGTTAATGTGGAAAATATGGGGAATGAAATGATTGTTCAGCACTATCAATTAAAAGAGCACGCAGAGGATCATTTGCGTTTCTACTCTGACAAGACTGAAGCATATATATGGCGATGGATACCCGCCATTGTTGGAGTTCCATGGGAAATGAAGATCACGCCTATTGATAACAACTCTTGCGAATTTAGTTGTACGATTGGAGCGGACTTTCCATCTCGGCTACTGGCTTTTGCAGCATGGATAAATGGTTTTGGTGGATTCTTTATGAGAAAACATTTAGCCGATGAGGGCGGAAAATTTGCTGAAGATATAGAAAAGAAATTTAATAACGTCAGGTATGTATAATTCATGAATGAGCTGATCAGAAGATCGGAGGTGCTTAAATGTAAGCAAAGCCAATCCCCGCTAACCTTAACTGGTCGGCGGGGATTTTTGTTGAAGAATCTAAGGAACAGTGTGTTGAAGATCTTACAGGAAATTTAGGCTTTAACTGGTTCAGGTCGTTTTAATTGAAGAGGAGGAGGTATTAGCCACCCCTTTTCTTTGTTCATTTTTAGAATACGAACTCCCAAAGCAGTCTTAGTTAGATGATATTTCGCAAATAAAGCCCCGATGTCTACTCTAATGGATTGACCCATAGCTTGGCTGCAAGATGTCAATCCCACAGAGGTATCTAATGCGATTTTAGCTGCAATTTCGGGATCAGTAAACCTTGCACCAGCCGGGATATCCTCAAGTTTCACAGGGGGTCTTTCAGGCATAATAGGGGCTGGGGCAATACCATTATCAGTAAGCATTGCGTCGCATTCTTGGATTTCCAGTTTAGCTTGATCAATAAGATCATCCAGTACTTTTTTGAGTTCTTTATCTCCTGCGTGGTTTGAAAATGCTTGGTAAAATGAAACGCTGCCCTTTGCTAACGCCGAAAACTGCCACACACTATAAATTTCTCCGTAATGCATGGGCTCGTCTTTTGGATTCCCGCTTAGGATACCCATTATAAAAACCACTCCTTGTTTATTTTAATGTTGTACAAATTTATGATTCCCAGTAGTGAAGATTTAATGTGAAGGTAAGAGTAATGCTTTCATTACAAATAATGTATAAGAAATAAGTTCTACTGGGCATGCTAAATACATTAAAGAATTGATTGGAAACACAAATTTAAAGGAGTGGTTTAGGCATGTTGAAAAAAATGAAGATAATGGTTGTTGTTGCATTAATGATTTCAAGTTTTGGAGCGGTAGTAGCATTTGCTGAAAACAATGAAACCAATATGGGCACAAAGGACAATGGTAGAACACAAATGCTGACTACTAATAATAACGATGACGATAATGATAATTGGGGATGGCTTGGTCTGTTAGGATTAATTGGATTGGCAGGGTTAAGACGTCGCGACCATGAAAACCACAAAAAAAGATAATCGTAAGTAATAGCTCAAAAAACACCTTAAAATCCCTGCTGTCCTTAACTGGTCGGCGGGGATTGTTTTGTTGAAGGAATTACCACATCGTTCATCGAATGATTATCGAGGTGATCAGCATGAACCATACATATAAAGTGTTAAAATCGGATATAGAACTATTTGCAGCTGCATTAAGCCAGGTAAGATGGGGATTTATTTTATGGGAATTTTCAAAAAAGTGTTCGTACCCATTTTGGCATCGGTATTACTCTGCGCAACTATTTTACCTTCAGTAGGTAGTGCGGAGCAATTGACTGAGTCAGAGGAAAATCAGATCCAAACCGAAGTTATTCAGACCGACCGTGGAGAAGTAACTATAACAACAAACTTTAAAGACGACGCCCATCGAATAACTACTGTTGTCCCTATCGGGTGTACTCCATGAACAAATTTTTAAAACGTTATGCGGGTATTTTGCTAGGCTATGCAATAGGCATAGGAATTTTTTATGCACTGGGATATAAGCTGAATGCTATGATGTTTTATATTATTTTGACTGGAACTGTAACTGGAGAGATAATCAATTTTACATTGTCAAAACGAGAGAAATAAAAAAAGCTCTGCTAACCTAAATTGGTCGGCAGAGCAGGGCGGTGGCGATGGGAAGCACCATCCGACTGCGCAGTGGCGCAATAGGTAACTTTTAAGATCAGATTAAAAGAAGACTCCAAAACCACCTTAAAGTGGAACTGGAGTCTTCTCTTTGTGCTTATTGGATACATAATCCTTTGCAGGCTGGTACATCCTACATGTCATATTCCTGATCGGCCATTCGTAGAGGGGGATAACGATGAAGAAAGTACACTTTCCCAAGCTGCCGAGATTACCGTGGAGCCGGCGCACGATTCCGGCTGCAGATCGCAAGACACGAAATTACGATGCTCTTAAAGGACTGCCTGAACCATCATGGTTGGAACAGCCGCTGCGGAGCAGTCTGGAAGACAATTTGACTGCTTTGCGTGATATTTTCAAGGATTGCTCTGATTTCGTCTATCGAGAGCTGATGATTTCCCCTGAACGCAAAGGGATGTTGGCTTATATTGAAGGCACGGTGAAATCGGAGGATTTGCAGGATCATATCCTGCGGCCTTTCATTTTGGGCATGATGCTTAAGGACCCCGAGGTAAACGGAACATTAGATCCGCTGGATGAAACTCGGATTTCCATGTCCCAGACCAAAACGATGGATCAATGGAAAATGGTCTCGGCGGCGATACTGGACGGCAATGCCGCCTTGTTCGTAGACGGTAAGTCTCGTGCGTATATCTTCAGTGCTAAGGGAGGCGTTCGCCGTGGCGTGGAGGAGCCTCAGACCGAGGCGGTTATTCGTGGGCCGCGTGAAGGATTTACCGAGACCCTTCGTGTAAATACCGCTTTGCTGCGATTCAAGCTGAAGACCTCCAAGCTCAAGATGCACAGCATGACCATGGGAACACAAACCCAAACAGGTGTTGTACTTACCTATATCGAGGGTATCATAGATCCGAAGCTGGTGGAGGATGTAAAAAAAAGGCTTAGCGATATCGAAATAGATGGTGTGCTGGAGACAGGATACATTGAGGAACTGATTGAGGATCACCCTTTTTCACCGTTTCCGGAAATGGAATACACGGAACGTCCGGATACGGTTACCGCGCAATTGCTGGAAGGACGTTTTGCCATTTTTGTGGACGGTACGCCCTTTGCCCTGATTGGGCCAGTCACGATGTGGCAGATGATGCAAGCGAGCGAAGACTATTACGAACGCTTTTTCATCAGTAATATGGTGCGCTGGATTCGGTTTCTTTTTCTCATATTAGCCCTCTTTTTGCCTGCATTATATGTAGCGGTCACAACTTATCATCAGGATATGCTGCCGACGACGCTCATTTTGAGTATTGCGGCGGCGCGTGAATCTATCCCTTTCCCCGCCCTGGTGGAAGCATTGATTATGGAGATTTCCTTTGAGGCGTTACGGGAAGCGGGGATTCGTCTCCCCAAAACGGTCGGCCAGGCTGTCAGTATCCTCGGCGCGCTCGTTATCGGTCAAGCCTCTGTACAGGCGGGAATTGTGTCGGCACCGGTAGTTATTATCGTGTCACTCACAGGTATTGCGTCGTTTACTATTCCGCGTTTTAACTTTGCTATCACCGTTCGTTTGCTGCGGTTTCCGATCATGCTGATGGCGGGGGTATTCGGATTGTTTGGAATCATTATCGCAACCACACTGCTCGCTACACATTTAACCCAGCTAACGTCGTTTGGTGTGCCTTACATGAGCGGGTATAGCCCGTATAATCACATGGACCAAAAGGATATCGTCGTTCGTGCGCCATGGTGGAAATTGACCAAACGACCTTCCTGGATTGGAAAAGGCAACAACAAACGAGCGAAGGAAAAGATGAATGGATCGCCTACAACCGAGGAGGGATGGTGATGAAGAAGCCCGAAGGATGTAATGCAGGAAAAGTGTGTAAAGCGGCTGTGCTCGGTTGTTTGTTGCTTTGTTCTGTTCTTTTGGGGGGATGCTGGGATCGTCGTGAAGTGAACGATGTAGCCTTTGTAATGGGTACCGGTTTGGATAAGGAAGGGGATCAATACCGTGTAACGATGCAAATTGCTCTCCCCGGACAGCTCGGTTCTTCGGGAAGCACAGGAGGTGGGGGAGGCACAAGGGGAACGAAATCCTATTATCTGGAGTCCAAGATAGGTCCAAGCTTTCGGGGAGCAAGCGCCGAGGAACAGCGGGGAGTTTCACGAACGCTGAATTTCTCCCATCGACGGGTACTATTATTCGGCGAGGCACTGGCACGTGAGGGGATCAGCAAATTTATGGATGTATTGGCGCGTACTCCGCAGAACCGTCTGTCTTCGCTGGTAGTCATCACGAAGGGCTCGGCGCTGGAAGTGCTTCAGGCGGATGCCCCGATTGAGCAATATCCAGCAGAGATGGTGCGTGAGCTCAACTTTGCATATATGAAGAAACCCCGCTCCATTAAGTTGTTTATGAATTCAGTCCTGCTGGATGGTATTGATCCGGTTGTGCCGGTGATGTCTCTCGTGAAAAATGGTCCCGCTAACATAAAGGACAAGAAGACGAATATTCAGGTGGATGGGCTGGCTGTATTTCGCAAAGACAGGGTAACAGGGATTATCGATAACCATCTAAGTCGGTTTCTACTATTGGGGATGGAGCAGGCCAAGGATACGGAGATATTCATTTCTCCTCCTAAAAGTGCTGGTTATATATCCGTTCATCTCATCGAAAATAGCGTCCATATCAAGCCTCATATTCAGGGGATGATATACGAATGACCATTCGTCTGAACTGCAATGGGAATGTAAGGGAGCATGAGACAACTTTCGATATATCCAATGAGGAAAATTTGAAGTGGCTGGAGCAGCAGGCTGCCGAAGAGATCAAGAAAGAGCTGGGTGAGGCTGTCCGGGTTATTCAGCAAAAATATCATTCAGACATACTTGGCTTTGGCCGGGCTATCATTATGAGTCGTCCAGATGAATGGAAACGGATTAAACCTCGATGGGAGCAATTGTATCCCAAGGTGGAGGTCACCATAAACCCGATCGTGCATATTGAGAATATCGGTGCGATCACCAAACCATTCGGGATCAAAAAGGAGCAAATCCAGAATGAATAAAGTATTTTTGTTACCCTTGGTGCTGGTTATGCTGTTCATGTATCTGATTGAACGCAAAAGTCTGAAAGCTGCACCTGCCGTCAATCGCTGGGTCTCACGCGTATTGTATGTCATTAGCATGGGTCTCTGGATCTACGGAACCTCGACAAAGAGTTCCGTTTATGTGGCCACATGGCTAAGCCGTTTTATTGATATGTGGCTCCCTCCTGCGTTGTAACGAGCGCAAGATGCCTGTGGGAAAAAGGAGGTCTCCTGTATGAAACAGTTCACAACCAGACAAATCGTGCTGCTTGGTATGTTGATGGAGGTCAGTATTACCATTGTGCATGCTCCGACGCAGGCAGCAGATTACGCGCATCAGCATGCCTATTGGACCTGTGCGATTGCTGCCATCGTAATATGCTTGCCGATCTGGGCGATGTTGAAGCTTAAGCGGCGTTTTCCGGATCAGGATCTGCTACAGGCCATAGTCAGTTCTCACCCCGTGCTAGGGCGTATGCTACTTGTGGTTTATATTGTTTTATTTCTGATCATTTTTGCACGAGATATGAGAATTATTACTGATCTGGTGGAAATTGTACTTTTGCCGCTGACTCCGATTGTTGTCATATCCCTTATTATGCTGCTGACCTTAACGTTCATGGCCAAGGGCGGTATAAGCACCATTGTGAATATGGCGGAGATTTTTGTACCGTTGTCGATTCTGACGATTCTGACGATGCCGCTCTTTTTCGGGCGTAGTATGGATTTTTCGGAACTGAGACCGATTTTGCACCCGGATGTAAGTGGAGTTATCAAAGGTAGCTGGCGTATGCTCGGATATATGGCAGATATTATGATGTTGCCTTTTGTGATTTCGGGAAAAAGCTATGGTCCCCGGAGTGCGTGGCTTGGACATTTGACCGGAACCGTTTTTATCATTATCATGGTGCTGCTGTCGGAGCTGGTTATCGGTATTCCCATCTTGTCGCGGCTGTTTTATCCATCGTATGAACTGGCGCGTCAATTGCAGTTAACCGACTTTCTGGATCGGTTCGACTTGTTTGTGGCTGCACTGACTGTACCAACCCTGCTTACAAAGATTGGTGTTGATCTGTATGTAACCAGTTTGGCGGTAAAGCGCATGTTTGCCCACACACGGGGGAGTCTGATGGTTTGGCCCGTAGGCTTGTTGGGTTATGTCTGTTCCTTTATGCTGTTCTCTAATATCGTCCAAATTTATGATTTCAGCCGGGAATGGACGATGGTAATGGTTATTTTCTTTGTTTTCATGCCTTTTGTGCTATGGCTGCTGCTCCGATCCAAGCCTAAAGAAGATAGCAAATATCCTAAGCCATCTGGAGAGAAGCAGGATAGTGTGAGTCAGCAGGATAGCACGAGCCAGCAAGAAAGCCAACAGGCAGGCAGAACAGGACAAGCTAACTTATAAGTTTACTATATTCATTGGAAAAAGAATTCTTATTTGTCTTTCAGCCCTCTAATTGTATACTTGGTAGAAAGGATTATGACTTCGATTTCTACAAGGGAGGGAACAGGATGGCACAACGCATGGCAGGCAAGAGAGTTGCCCTTGCCGGTCCCCGTAAAGCAGACGAAATGGCATTGCTGGTTGCAAAAATGGGAGGCGAGCCAGTGCAGCGTCCGGCCCAGGGTACGGTTTTTCTGGATGATATTGAGCTGCGCAATGCGGTTGTATCGTGGGTGAAGCAGCCGCCGGACTGGAACATTTTTACGACAGGTATGGGGCTGGACGCGCTGTTCGATATGGCGGAGGATATGGGCGTGGCGGAGCAGATTATGGAGCTGCTGCAATCCTCGAACATTGCGGCGCGCGGCTACAAGACGGTCAATGGACTCAAAAAGCGTGGCTTCATACCAGATGTACGGGACGAGGATGGAAGTTTGGACGGGTTGACGCGTGCTTTTGCGCCGTATGATCTGAAGGGGAAGGAAGTGCTGTTGCAGTTGCATGGTGATCCGACCCCACGGCTGGTGAAATGGCTGGACGAGCAGGGGGCAGTTACCCGGCAGGTGCTCCCTTATAAGCATATTCCACCCGAGGAAGCGAATTTGCAAGCACTGCTAGCGGATATCGTAAATCGTAATGTTGATGCAGTTACGTTCACCAGTGGTCCGCAAATCCGCTTTTTGTGCCAATATGCGAGGGAACAGAAGCAGATGGAAGACGTGCTGGAAGCTTTTCGCCATGATGTGATCGCTGTGTCGGTAGGCAAGGTGACGGCGCAGTCCATTTTGGAGGAAGGTATTGAACGGATCGTGTTTCCAGTGGAGGAACGAATGGGCGCGATGATGGTGGAGCTGGGAAGATATTTTGAGCATAGCGCCTCGGTGCACGGCTACGGTCTTGAAGTTGTGAACTGAAAACTAACCTATATCCTTGTGATAAAGGGTAAAATAAAGATAAGGGCCTACAGGGTCTTTATCTTTTTTTGTTGGAAATGCATCGACAGAAGTTTTTGTTATAACGAAAATATTTATTTAATATAATGAAAAAGCCTCGATGCGGGATACCAGAACAGGAGCTGAGACATTATGAATTCCATTTGTGTATTTGCCGGGTCCAGACCCGGACATTCATCGGTATATCTTCAGGAGGCAGGCAAGCTTGGAGAGGCTATGGCCCGACATCATGTTCGTCTGATCTATGGAGGCTCCAGCAAGGGGCTGATGGGTGAGGTCGCAGATGCGATGCTGGCCGGGGGCGGTCAGGTCACCGGGATTATGCCGACCCTGTTATTCGATGCAGAGATTATTCACCGGGGAGTCACCGAATTTATTGAGGTGGCAAGCATGCATGAACGCAAAGCGGTCATGAGCGAAATGGCGGATGCCTTTATTGCCCTTCCGGGGGGATTGGGAACATTTGAAGAGCTGTTCGAGGTGCTGTGCTGGGCGCAAATCGGCATTCATCGCAAGCCCATCGGGCTGCTGAATGTGAACGGATATTTTGACCCGTTGGCGGAAATGGTGCGTCATAGTGTGCGCGAGGGATTTACCGGAGTTGACCATCCAACGCTGCTGAGTATCTCTGCGGACCCGGACGAATTGTTGCATATGTTAAAAAATAAGGCAGAGAACTTGAAATAAAGCGTTTTTCATGCTTGCACAACTGATTGAGCCAAGGTTATGATAAGACCCATAATCAAATAGCGGACAGACAAGGTGCCTTTGTGATAGCGAAGGGTAACAGGGAATCGGGTGCAAGTCCCGAGCGGTCCCGCCACTGTAAGGAAGAGGATTTTTTCAGACGTCACTCGTGAGAAAACGGGGAAGACGAAAAAATCTGTTGATGCCGAGCCAGGAGACCTACCTTGATCTGTATGCACCGTTAACCTTCGCGGAGAGGATGGGTGTACGAAATCAGGAAATCAGGCGCACGCTGCTTTTTCCATGTTGGTTGCAGGTTTGCGTGGAGCTGAACATGCAGAAGCATTTCAAGCGTGAACAGGCAGATGGAAAGCAACGGCACGATGGCGGAAGACAAGAAGTGTCTTCTTATGCTGTGTCCGTCTGATGATACGATGCGTACATAGGAAACCCATCCGGGCAGGATGGGTTTTTTTTAGTTACAGGATGTCCATATATAAGTGAAATAGATAGAAGTGTGGAAAACATAGCATAGATTTAAGAAGGAGGATAACGATGAGCCCATTAGGAAAATTGCTCGTGATTGGATTCGGACCGGGGGATATGGAACATATCACCAAACGGGCGCTGGACGCGCTGGCCGAGAGTGAGGTCATTATCGGTTACAACACCTATGTAGATCTGATCCGCCCGTTGTTGAACGGACAGGAGATTGTGCGCACAGGCATGACAGAGGAAGTGAGCCGTGCGCAGGAGGCGGTTCGACAGGCGGAGATGGGCAAGAAGGTAGCCGTCATTTCCAGTGGAGACGCAGGCGTATATGGCATGGCCGGGCTAGTGTACGAAGTGCTGATGCAAAAGGGCTGGCGCCGTGAGGACGGGGTTGAGGTAGAAGTCGTGCCGGGAATATCGGCGATTCAGTCCTGTGCTTCGCTGTTGGGTGCGCCCGTCATGCATGATGCATGCACGATCAGTCTGAGTGACCATTTGACCCCTTGGGAAACGATTGTGAAACGTGTAGAAGCGGCAGCTTCGGCGGATTTTGTCATTGCACTGTACAATCCGCGCAGTGGTCGGCGTACACGCCAGATAGTTGAGACGCAGTCCATTTTGCTGCGCTACCGTGATCCGCAGACTCCGGTAGGGCTGGTCAAGAGTGCTTATCGCGACCGTCAGCAAGTAATTGTGACGACGCTGGAGAACATGCTCAACCATGATATCGGTATGCTGACGACCGTCATCATCGGCAATTCTTCGACGATGGTGTATGACGGTCTGATCGTGACGCCGCGCGGGTATCAGCGCAAGTATACGTTGGGTGCGACCGAGCAGGCGCTCAAGCCGCATCAGCGGCTCCGCACGGAAGCGGAGCCGTGGTCGCTGGGTGCGGAAGAGGATCGCGCGCTGAATGCGTCGCAGACAGGCGCAGCACCCGCAGTGCCAGCCCCTGCGGGAGCTGGCGGGACCGCGCCCGCGCCTTCCGCGAGCGGTGCTGCTGCGGTTGCCACGCAGGCACGCCCGCAAGCGGTGGCTGCCGTGCAGGCCGCGCCTTCGGCGCAAGCCGGGGCGGCCCCGGCATCGCTGGCAGCGGAGGCGCTGAGCCGCCTCGCTGCGGGCGGCAAGCTGCCGGGCGAAGCGAGCGCGCGCTGGAACGGGCAAGCGCCCGCCGTGAGCGTCGCCGGAACGGCAGCCGTGGCCGGAGCGGTGGCTACGGCCGGGACAGCGACAGGCAGCTTTGGCAAGCCTGCGCTGTTTGAGGTGGGCGTTTCCCCCGGCGTGGGAAACAAGAAGTTCACCGCTCGCCAGATGGCGCTGCTCGCCGAGGTAGCGGGTGATGAAGGCGAGCTGGAGTACACGCCGGATCACCAGATCGTGCTGCGCGTGCCGTGCGCGGACCCGGAGGAGCTGGTAGGGCGGCTACGGGATGAACGATTCATCGTGATGCCGATTGGCGATGTGTTTAAGATGAAGGCGTGCGACTTCTGCAATATGGAGAAGGATGACGCTGTGCCTGTGGCGGAGCATCTACAGGTTGTACTGGGCGGATTGCAGGCACCCAAGGAAACGAGCATTGCTTTGAACGGCTGCGGTATGGCCTGCTATGGAGCGGTGCTGGAGGATATCGGGATTGTGTACCGCAAGGGAGGATATGATCTGTTCCTCGGCGGCAAAAAATTCGGACGCAACGCTCATGCCGCTCAACCTGTGGCAGAGGGCATTCCGGGGGATCAGATTACGGATATCGTTGAGAATGTCATCGCTGAATATAAGGAAAAAGGGCATCCGAACGAGCGTTTTCATAAATTTTTCAAGCGTGTGGGCGTGGTAGCGGGTTTTCGGCATGAAGATGCGCCTGCAATAGTGGAAGTGAATGCCGTCTGTGGCGATTAATGGGCTAGAAAGCCTGTTTTTATGGATGTAAGCATATAGATAAAATAGGGCGTCTTGCAGGTCATCCCTATTTTGATGAGGAGGAAAATACAGCAGTGAATGCAATATTGTTGGTTGGACATGGAAGTCGGGACCCGGAGGGGAATCAGGAGCTGATGGAATTTGCACAGGCGGTGGCAGATCGGGTACCGGATATGTGCGTGGAAACCTGTTTCCTGGAGTTGGCACGTCCCGGCATTGCCGAAGGAGTGCAGACATGTGTGGAAAAAGGGGCGACGCGTGTCGTTCTTATTCCGATTATTTTGTTCGCAGCGGTACATGCCAAAATTGATATTCCGATGGCGATTGACCGGGCAAAGGCGAAATATCCGCAGGTGGAATTTGTATACGGACGTCCGATTGGCGTTCACGAAAAATTGTCAGTATTCTGCAAAGCCGCTTGAAAGAGGCCCGTCCGGTTGCGGTTCCAGCCGGTATGGATAGCGCTGTGGAGGCTTCTGCCGAGGTGACGGATGAAGAAACGGCTGTGCTGGTGCTGGGACGCGGAAGCAGCGATCCGGATGCGAACAGCGACTTTTTCAAAATTACCCGTATGCTGTGGGAAAAACTCCCGTATACGTGGGTGGAGAGCAGCTTTATCGGTGTGACTCAGCCCTCTTTTCCAGATGGCTTGGAACGCTGTCTACGTCTAGGTGCCAAAAAAATCATCGTGCTCCCATACTTTCTATTCACGGGTGTGCTGATTAAGCGTATCGGAGAAATGACAGAGGAATTTGCGGAGTCTCATCCTGAATTACACGTGGAAATGGGCGGATATTTTGGGTTCCATCCACAATTGGTCGAGCTGGTGCTGGAGCGTGCCAACGAAGGCTTGGTTGGCAAGGTGATGGCCAATTGCGATAACTGCCAGTTCCGTCTGGAGGCGCAGGAGCACCACCATCATCACCACGACCACGACCATGATCACGATCACGGACATGACCACGATCACGGACATGACCACGATCACGGACATGACCACGATCATCACGATCACCATCATGATCATCACGACCATGACCACCATGCACATGGACACGATTATCATCATGAGGAACACTCACATGATCACGAGCATGAGCATGTACATGCGCACAGCCATGATGGCCATGATCATGAACACCACCACGATCATTCACATACGCCGTCTATGGTGAACGGGAGCGGCATTTCTGGCAGCGGGCAGGTGAAGGGCTCATGATATTCATGCTATGCGGAACGAGCGATGCTCGGGAACTGGCGCTGCAAATCCGTGACAACGGCTTCAAAGTATTGGCCTCCGTCGTAACAGAAAGCGCGGCAGCGAGCCTGTCCGAAGTGGGGCTGGACGTACGTACAGGTCGAATGACAGCCGATGAAATGGCAGCAGTGGTTCGGGAACAGGGAGTGCAGACTATCGTTGATGCCAGTCATCCTTTTGCAGAAGAAGCACATGCGAATGCCATGACAGCAGCCCGCGAGTCCGGGGTTCCTTATGTTCGCTATGAGCGGGCAGGGCTGGTGTATGACAATCATTCGTTACTTCACATCGTACCTTCCTATGAGGAAGCCGCATTGGAAGCGAAGCAGCTCAAAGGCTCCATCATGCTTACAACAGGCGGCAAGACGCTCGGCACGTTCACCAAGCATTTGCTGGGAGACCCGGATATTCGTTTGGTTGCCCGCATGCTCCCGCGTCTGGACAATATGGAGAAATGCGGCGAGCTGGGCATGGAGCAAAAAAATATTATCGCCATGCAGGGACCTTTTTCCCGCGAGATGAACGAAGCATTGTACAAGCATTTCGGCACGACGGTGATGGTCACCAAGGAAAGCGGACGAACGGGAGCGGTAGATGAGAAGGTTCAATCTGCCCTGGAGCTGGGGATTCATGTCATTTTGATATCCAGACCGGAAGTGGAATTTGGCACCGTATTTGATCATTTTGACGGAGTGATCGACGCACTGCGCACAACCAAAGTGGACCCTTCGATCTGAACTATGACCCTGTGAATCTGATCGATCCGGGTAATTAACAACCCAGTAAATCCGATAAATCCAGAACTTTTTCTGACGTGTATTTAAAATATAGTCATCTTAAAATACGTATATAAACTAATTTTCCATAAAGGAGTAGTCGAAACGATGGATTTTAAAACAGATTTCAAACCGTTAACGGTGCAGCCGCAGGAGATTGAGGGCAAAAGCTTCGAGATGATCACGGAAGAACTGGGAGAGCATCCTTTTACAGAAGCGCAATATCCAGTCGTACAACGTGTGATTCACGCGTCTGCTGATTTTGAACTGGGCCGCAGCATGGTGTTCCATCCGAAAGCGATTGAAGCCGGGGTTGCAGCCATTCGCGCAGGGCAGCAGGTCGTTGCTGACGTGCAAATGATTCAGGCGGGACTCAGCAAGGATCGTATCCGTCAGTTTGGCGGAGATGTGCATGTGTACATTTCGGACCCGGACGTGATGGAGGAAGCAAAAAGACTGAATACGACACGCGCCATTATTTCGATGCGTAAAGCGATTCAGGCAGGCGAAGGCGGTATCTATGCGATTGGTAATGCGCCGACAGCGCTGCTGGAGCTGATTCGTCTGGTGAAAGAAGGAGCGGCCAAGCCCGGCCTGATTATCGGAATGCCTGTCGGCTTCGTATCGGCGGCAGAATCGAAGGACGAGCTGCGCAAGCTGGATATTCCGTTCATTACGAATATTGGGCGCAAGGGTGGCAGTACCATCGTCGTGGCGGCATTGAATGCGATCTCCTTAATGGCTGTCCGCTAGATGCGGTTGTCTGTTTGCTGTATCATGAAATGAATTGGAGCATGATCAGCATGAGAGGTTAAGGAGGAATGGGCATGGAAAAGGAAGCGGCGTCCGCCGACAGACCCAAACGGATGAAAAGTGGTGAAGCCCCCGCGCCGGACAAGCCGATGCGGTCAGGCTTTACAACCGGAGCCTGTGCGGCTGCGGTTGCCAAGGGAGCGGTGCAACTGCTCATCACGGGCATTCCGCCGAAGGAAGCGGTGATATCGCTGCCAGCGGGATTCGATCATGCGTTTGAGCTGATCGAGCCTGTGCTGAACGCGGACGAGGCTTCCTGCACGACGATCAAGGACGGCGGCGATGACCCGGATGCGACGCATCAGGCGAGAATTATCGCGTCTGTTAGCTGGCGTGAGGAGCCGGGCATTGAGCTGGACGGAGGCATCGGCGTGGGGCGGGTGACGAAGCCCGGCCTGCCTGTACCTGTCGGGGAAGCAGCGATCAATCCTGTGCCGCGCCGGATGATTACGGAGGCCGTCACAGGCGTGCTTGAAGAGCATGGATCGGCCAAAGGTGTCCGTGTCGTCATCAGCGTACCGGACGGCGAAGAAATCGCCAAGAAGACGCTGAATGGGCGACTTGGTATTCTTGGCGGTATTTCCATACTGGGTACGCGAGGTGTGGTGGTTCCATTTTCCACGTCGGCTTATAAAGCCAGTGTCGTGCAGGCCATATCGGTTGCGCAAGCGATGGATTGCAAGGAAATTGTCCTGACCACAGGCGGCAGCAGTGAAAAATATGCAATGCAAATGTACGATCAGCTGACGGAAGAAGCCTTTATTCAGATGGGCGATTTTGTCGGCTTTGCAATCAAGCATGGAAAACGGCTGGGAATGAAGAAAATTATTCTTGTCGGCATGCCCGGCAAGCTGTCGAAGGTCGCTCAAGGTGTCATGATGGTTCATTCCAAGAGCGCCCCGGTGGATTTTGGCTTTTTGGCCGAGGTCGCGCGTGAAGCGGGTGTGGACGAGTCGCTTGCAGCAGCGGTGGCCGAGGCAAATACAGCTACCCAGGTGGCGGATATGATGACCGAAGCGAATGCGTTGAGCTTTTTTGAAAAGCTGTGCACCTATGGCTGTCAGCATTGTCTGGAGCATGCAGGTGGCGGAATCGTTGTAGAAATGGTACTGGTAACGATGAAAGGGAATGTGCTGGGGAGGGCGAGAGTCGGTGAGTAGAGTGATCCGTGTCATTGGTATCGGCGAAAATGGAGCGGCAGGTCTGTCGCAGGAGACGCTGGAGCGAATCGAGCGTGCGGACGTGCTGGTTGGCGGAGAGCGCCAACTGGCCTTTTTTCCGACAGCCGCAGGCGAAAAACGAACATTAAAGAGCGGCTTCTCCGCCGTGGTGGAAGAATTGGGACGTTTGCGTGAGGACAAGGATATTGTCGTGCTTGCGTCAGGCGATCCGCTTTTTTTTGGAATTGCAGGGTATTTGTCCGCCAAGCTGGGGGCTGAGCATCTGGATATTTTGCCGCATCTCAGCTCGGTTCAGTTGGCATTTGCACGTCTGGGAGAGAGCTGGCAGGATGCGGTGCTGGAAAGCGTACACGGCCGTCCGATGACCGGACTGGTTCAGCGGATCGACGGACAGCACAAGGTCGCGCTGCTGACGGACGACCGGAATCATCCCGCCGCAGTCGCTGCCTATCTGCTGCATTATGGCATGACGGAATACGATGCCTTTGTCGGCGAGCATTTGGGCGGACCGGGTGAGACGTATCGGCATTATACGCTGGAAGAAATGGCGCAGGGAACGTTCCAACCATTGAATGTGGTTATTTTGCGCCGCCGTAAGGGTGCGGACGTGCCTGCGATTCGTCGGGGATTTGGTTTTGAGGATGCGGAATTTCACCAGCGCAAGCCGGAAAAAGGGCTAATTACGAAGCGTGAAGTGCGCGTGTTCAGTTTGTCCGAGCTGCGTCTGACGGAGCGAAGCATTGTATGGGACATTGGAGCAGGGTCCGGCTCTGTAGCTGTGGAGTGTGCGCGGCTGGCGAAGTACGGGCAAGTGTTTGCCATTGAGAAGAATGAAGGCGATCTCGCCAATGTGGAAGCGAACAAGATCAAATTCCGCACCGATTTTCCGGTCATTCACGCCAAAGCGCCTGCCGGACTGGACGAGCTGCCAGACCCGGATGCGGTGTTTATCGGCGGAAGCGGGGGAGAGCTGGCGGAGCTGATCCGTCTGTGTTCTTCTCGTCTGCGTGCGGATGGACGAATCGTAGTGAATGCCGCAACGATTGAAACGCTGCATGACGGCATGAAGGCGATGCAAGAAGCGGGGCTGGAAACCTCGGTGACGTTACTGCAAACAGCGCGTAGCAAGCCGATTTTGAATATGACGCGTTTTGACGGACTGAATCCGATATATGTCATTACAGGGCGGCCGTCGGTGGAAGCGGCTGACGAGGTAGCAGGGGAGTAATTTGGTAGATCAAGAGGGGGAGAGACAGCATGAATACGGCGGCAACAGGAACACTTTACGGCGTAGGCGTGGGGCCGGGTGATCCCGAGCTGATTACGGTCAAGGCGTACCGCATGATTCGGGAATGCGCAGTTGTGGCTTATCCGAAAAAACGTCGTGGAGGCAAATCGTATGCTCATGAAATCGTGGAGCTGTACGTAAACCCGGAGGAAAAAGAGATGCTGGGGCTCATTTTCCCGATGACCAAGGACCCGGTTGTACTGGAACGGGAGTGGAACAAAACGGTGGTTGCCTGCTGGGAGGCTCTGAGTCAAGGCAAGGATGTAGCCTTTGTTACAGAGGGAGACCCTAATCTGTACAGTACCTTTATTCACTTGGCACGGCTCATGAAGGATCTCCATCCTGAGGTGCCGATTGTATCTATTCCTGGAATTTCGTCTGTGTTGGGAGCGGCGGCAGCGCTGGAAGTGCCTTTGGCAGACGGAGATCAGCAGGTCGGTATTATTCCGGCTACGGATGATCGGGAAGCGATGAAGCGGGCGATTGAGAATCACGATACGGTCGTGTTTATCAAGGTTGCCAAGGTGCTGGATTTGATTTTGGATGTGCTGGATGAACTCAATCTTGGGGACCGTGCATCTGTCATTACCAAGGTCACTTCTCCTTATGAAATGGTATGGCGTAACGCGCGCGAGCTGCGCGGACAGGAGCTTGAATATCTAAGTCTGATGGTGGTGAGCAAATGAGCTTGGAGCCGAAAGTATATATCGTAGGAGCGGGTCCCGGCGACCCGGAGCTGATTACCGTCAAGGGCTCCCGGATTTTACGTACAGCCGATGTTGTGTTGTATACGGATTCACTTGTGAACGACGAGCTGATTGCCACGGCCAAGCCAGAGGCGCAGGTGCTGCAAAGCTCAGGCATGGATCTGGAGCGGCAGGTCGAAATTATGAGTGAGGCTGTACAGGCTGGACGCAGTGTAGCTCGTGTACATACGGGGGACCCGGCAGTGTACGGGGCGATTTTGGAGCAAATGGTATTGCTGAAGCAGCGCGGAGTCGCTTATGAAATCGTGCCCGGTGTTAGCTCGGTCTTCGCTTCTGCTGCCGTGCTTGGCGCAGAGCTGACTGTGCCTGACCTGACGCAGACCGTCATCCTGACGCGCGCGGAAGGCCGCACACCTGTACCGGATCGGGAAAAGCTGCGCGACTTGGCATCCCATCACTGTACAGTGGCGTTGTTCCTTAGTGCAACGTTGGCGAAGAAGGTCGTTGTCGAGTTTCTGGCGGCTGGCTGGAGCGAGGACACACCTGTAGCGGTTGTACAACGTGCAACCTGGCCGGACCAAAAGATCGTGCGCACAACGCTCGCTCAATTGCCTGCCGATCTGCGCGCAGCGGGAATTACGATGCATGCGATGATTTTGGCAGGTTGGGCGCTGGACCCTGGTCTGGTAGACAAGGACGCGCATCGTTCCAAGCTGTATGATAAGTCGTTCACCCACGGCTACCGGAAGGGAGTGAAGCCCGGTGAGTAATCCATTTGCCGCTGTGGCGATCACGAAGCACGGAGTGGAGATGGTTCGTCATTTAGGAGCCAGCTTTCCGGGCACGGATGTGTATTACATGTCCAAGTTTGAGCGGGGTGACGAGCAGGAGCGCGGCATTCAATTGTTCGAAGGCTCGGTTAAGCTGATTTTGCCGGATTTATTTAAGCAATATAACGGTATTATTTTATTTATTTCCCTCGGTGCGGTCGTCCGTATGATTGCGCCGATTTTAGTGGATAAAAAGGTAGACCCGGCGGTGGTCGTCATTGATGATCGCGGGGAGCATGTCATTAGCGTACTGTCCGGGCATTTGGGCGGTGCTAATGAACTGACCCGTCATGTGGCTTCCGTACTCGGCGCACGCCCGGTAATTACTACTGCATCGGATGTACAGGGCACGATTCCGGTGGACATGTTCGGTCGGGAATTGGGTTGGGTGGTCGACAGCTTCGACAAGGCAACTCCGGTGAGCGCGGCTGTTGTGAATGAGGAGCCTGTGGCGCTTGTTCAAGAGACAGGCGAACGGAACTGGTGGCGTTATGACAAGCCTGTGCCTGCCCATATCAAGGTATATGGTTCGATGGCAGAAGCGTCACAAGAGCCGTTTAATGCGGCCTTGGTCGTTAGCGACCGCCTGCTGGAGCCGGAGGAAGAGGAACAGTTCTTAACGAATGGCGTGCTGTATCGTCCGAAAAGTCTGGTACTCGGCATCGGCTGTAATCGGGGTACTGCTGTGGAGGAGCTGGAGGCTGGCGTGCTGGACACCTTGAATGAGCTTCGCTTGTCTGTGAAAAGCGTGCGCAATATTGCGACCATTGATCTGAAAAAGAATGAAGAGGGCCTGCTTGCCCTTTGCGCCAAATATGGCTGGGAGCTGGTGACGTATACGCCTTCAGAGCTAAACACCGTACAGCTTCTCAATCCATCGGAAACGGTCTTCAAGTACACAGGAGCGTACGGTGTCAGCGAGCCTTCGGCCTTGCTGTCCTCCGGTGCAGACCATTGGCTGCTGGAGAAGAAAAAAAGCGGCAACATGACCATTTCCGTAGCACGGGTTTCTTATGACTGACCGCAATAAGCAGGATGTGCGGACGGATCAGGCCGCTGGTGCACCCAGAAGCCGTATCGTCGTGGCTGGAACGGGCAGCGGCGCGGGCAAGACGACCGTTACCCTTGGGCTGATGAAAGCTTTTGCCGATAGCGGCCTGCGGGTGCAGGGCTTTAAGTGTGGACCGGATTATATTGATCCGACCTATCATACCGCCGCGACCGGAACGCCTTCGCGTAATCTCGACTCATGGATGACCTCGCCGGACACGGTGCGTGAAACCTTTATCCGCGCCTCCGAGGGTGCGGATATTTCTGTAATCGAAGGCGTCATGGGGCTGTATGACGGCAAGGACCCGCTCAGCAATACCGGGTCGACCGCCGAAATCGCCATGCTGACGGATAGCCCTGTGCTGCTGGTCGTTGATGTGCGTAGTATGGCACGAAGCGCTGCCGCTATTGTACTCGGCTTCCAGCGTTTGGAGCCGAAGCTGCGCATTGCGGGTGTGATCGTGAACCGCTGCGGAAGCCAAGGACATTATAGCATCGTCCAAAAGGCAATCGAGCAGGAGTGCGGCATCCCCGTGCTCGGTTGGCTCCAACGCGACGACGGGCTGGATATTCCCGAGCGTCATCTGGGCTTGGTCCCGGCTGTCGAGCGCGGCGAGCTGGAACCGCTCTTCCAACGGGCGGCAGAGCTGATCCGCGCAGGCACGGATTTGGACGCGCTGCGGGCACTGGCGGACTCGGCTCCGCCGCTGTCTTTGCCAGCGCAGCCGTTATTTGCCCCGGATCGGCTTTCGTCGGAGAAGCAAGCCGACGCCGGGGAATATCCGGTCATTGCCGTAGCCAGAGATGCGGCGTTCAATTTTTACTACCCGGAAAATTTGGATTTGCTGCGTCAGTCGGGAGCTGAACTTTCCTTTTTCAGTCCGCTGGCAGGAGAACGCGTACCTGAGCATGCAAGCGGCCTATACCTGGGCGGCGGTTTCCCCGAGGAGTTCGCCTCAGATATCGCTGCGAATACAGGCTTTCTGGAAGATATCCGCAACGCGGTAAACCGGGATATGCCTCTATTCGCCGAATGCGGTGGTTACATGGTACTGGCACGTACGCTTACAGATCGTTCCGGTGCTGTGCATAGCATGGCGGGGGTCATCCCGTCCGATGTGCGAATGCAGGACAAGCGGGCCACGCTCGGATACCGGGAAGCAACTGCATTACAGGATTGTCTGTTGCTGGAGGCTGGAGAGACAATTCGGGGACATGAGTTTCATTATTCCGTGATGGTCTATGATGAATCAGCCTCCCCGTACCCTTATGCCTATCAAACTAAGGGGATGCGGGGGCTCCAGAGCGAAGGCTATGCAAAGGGTAACCTGTTGGCAGCCTACACGCATATTCACCTCGCCTCTTTTCCCAAAGCAGCAGCACGCTGGGTGGAAAAGTGCAGGGCATACGGTCAGTAATCCGCTATATAGCAACTGTAGTCCCTAACAGGATAAATGAAGAACTTGATATGTACGCAAAAAGGCCGGTTCCCTTTATCACAAGGGTCCGGCTTTTCTAAACTTAGGCAAGATTCAATCTTACATTGCATGGAAGCGTATTCATTACTTTTTTGGTGATTCGCTCACATGAGCTTCTTCAACTGGGAAATCCTTCCCTGACTCACGCCTAGCATAGAAGCGAGTTGTTTTTGTGAGGATGCCGGGTGCTCTTCCATAAGCTCTCTCATTTTTTCCAGAATAACATCTGTACGCTGATAAATCTTTTTCATATGCATATTTTGCTTGATTGGAGCCGAATTGGTTTCTGCCGAAGTGACTGGAAGCAAATCTTCCGTTTTCATTGCGGCTGCACATTCGTCACAAATAAACTGGTCCTTAAAATAGGTGTTTGTATCAACCGCACCGCAAAATATGCAATTGGTTGATTTGTACTTACGGAGCATGAGTGTCTGGTCTTCAATAAAAAACTCTAATGGATCGCCGATGTCAATCTCCATCGTCATGCGCAACTCTTTAGGAAGCACAATTCGTCCCAAGCTGTCCAAAGGCCGGGTCATTCCAGTCCTCTTCATTCATGCAACCTCCCCGGTTTTTAAGATTCATAGAATGTATAAGTTTTAAGCAAAGCTTAACAATTCTACAACCGCAAGCATAAACTTCACTAAAAAGCGATCCAGCCTTTTAGAAAACGCATGGACACGCTTTTTTTCTTACGAGTATACCATAAACCGATGAATTCGCCAGCGTTCACGCATATAAATTTTTGAGTATGTTTATTCCGATCAAATATATATGCTATAATCTTCTGCTAAAGGATTTCATAGCCCGCCTGTAGAATTATTTATATATGCCGTAGCCCGGACGATGATGGCGTTGTTATGCGCAACAGGTGAGGGTTAATTGAAATTTTGGAGCGCCCGATCCACCAATAAGAACAAATGACACGGGGCATCGCCTTTAAAATCCTTATATACAGATTAGGCAAGGAGGATTCATCATGGAAAGAAGAAAAGCATTGTTGTTAGGAGATTATACGTATCCGGAGTTTCACCCGCTACAAGGGGTGGACGGAGAGATTAGCCATATTTTACAGGATTGGATGACGGTACAATGCAGCGAAAATCGTAAAATGCTGCTCAAGGAAAACCTAGCCTCATTTGATTTGTGCATCTCGTACTGCGACAGCCGCAAGGAGGTTTTGTCTCCCCAGCAAACAGCAGGGCTGCTATCCTACGTCAGTGGCGGAGGTGGACTGCTCGTACTGCATAACGGAATTACGTTGCAAGGTCGGTATGAAATTGCACAGCTCATTGGGGCGCGTTTTTTGCGGCATCCTGCTGCGGGTCAGTTGTCCTTCAAGGTGACGGAGCCGGACCATCCGATTATGGAAGGGATTGAACCGTTTGAGATCGAGGAGGAGCCGTATCGGTTTGATTTTGACCCGTTTACTGAAAAAACACTGCTGATGGAATACGAACACGAGGGCCAATGGTGGCCAGCAGCTTGGTCGTTGTCCTATGGCTTGGGTCGGGTCGTCTACTTGATGCCTGGACACAATCAGCCAAGCTTCCAGCATGAAGGATATCGTAAGCTGATTCTTCAGGCTGCCAAGTGGGCTGGACGCTTGCCGGGCTAACATAGCTGATGTCGTCAAAACTAGGGAAGGGGAGCTGCGGACTTTATGCGGTTCCCCTTTTCGGGTTATACTATAGGAAATACAGGTAGGGGAGGATATATCATGAGCGATTTGTTCAAAAAAGCCATCTCATTGGGATGGGGCCTCACCATTGTCAGCAAAGAAAAGGTGGAAAAAGCCGTCGAGGATCTTGTGAACCGGGGAGAACTTGCACCCTCGGAATCCAAAGCGCTGGTTGATCGTCTGATCGAACGGGGCGCAGAGGAACAGGGACAATTCAAAACGGCAATCCGCGAGCAGGTTAGCCGCATTTTGCAGGAGCTGGATATACCTACCGAAAATGATGTCGCAAGTTTGGAGCAACGTGTGGCATCCCTGGAAAAACAGGTAGCGGAGATGGAAAAAGAAAAGGCGGCGCTTACGGGTTCGAGCGATGCTGAGGAAGGGAATCGACTGGATTAAAATGGCGGTTCGTATAAAGCACGCCGGTCGTTACCGGGAAATTGCCATGGCGCTGGCGCGTCATGGCTTTGGCTATATGGTGGAGGAAATGGGCCTGTTCCAGCTATTATCGCTGCCCCGCAAGTGGCTGACGAGAGAAACACCAGAGTCCAAAACGCTGGGCGAACGGATTCGACTGGTGCTGGAGGATTTGGGGCCTGCGTTCATTAAGCTTGGACAGTTGGCAAGCACGCGCGCAGACCTGCTGCCGGAGCCGATTATTCGTGAGCTGGTCAAGCTTCAGGATCAGGTGCCGCCTTTTTCCTCTGAAACCGCACGTGGCATTTTGGAACAGGAGTTGGACACGTCATTGGAGGATATCATGGCCCGTTTTGACGATGTTCCGCTGGCTGCTGCTTCCATTGGTCAGGTGCATCTGGGGAAGCTGCACAGTGGAGAACTGGTCGCCATTAAAATCCAGCGCCCCGGCGTTAATCGCATCATTCGGCGGGATCTGGATATTTTGAGGGAACTGACTGCAATGGCGGTCAAACGCTGGGAATGGGTGGAACGCTATCAGCTTAGCCAGATGGTGGAGGAGCTGGGCAGATCGCTCATTCAGGAACTGGATTACAACCATGAAGCTCGCAATACGGAGAAAATCTCGCTCCAGTTCGAGCAGGACCCGCATATTCATATTCCTAAAATATATTGGGACCATACCTCCTCGCGTGTATTAACCATGGAGTTTTTGGATGGTACTCATCTGGGCAATCGCGAAGAACTATTACGTCGTGGATATGATTTGAAAGACCTGGCGCAGCGGCTGGTCAACAGTATGCTGCATCAAATATTTATTGAAGGTTTTTTTCACGCCGATCCTCATCCGGGAAATTTGCTTGTCCTGAAAAATGGCAGTCTCGCTTATTTGGACTTCGGCATGACTGGGAGGCTGAGTGAAGAGATGAAGAATCATCTGGCCTCGCTTATTATCGCGCTGATGCGCAAAAATACCGATGCCATGGTTCGGGCTATCGAACGGCTGGGGCTAGTTGAGCCAGATACGGATATGAACGCGCTGCGTGCCGATCTGGATAAGATGCGCGAAGATTACTCGGACGTTCCGTTTTCGCAGGTCAGCATCGGGAATGCCCTGAACGACCTGTTCGGCGCAGCACAGCGCCACCGGATCGGCCTGCCTTCAGACGTCTTGCTGCTCGGCAAGTCGCTGCTGACGCTGGAAGGGGTCGTTGAGCATCTCGACCCTGATCTTAGCATTCTTGCTCTGGCGGAGCCTTTTGGCAACAAGCTGTTAAAGGAGCGCTTTAGCGGCCGTCGTATCCGGGGCAAGCTGCTGGGCGGTGCGACCGAGCTGGTCGAAACGCTGATGGAGCTGCCAGGGCAGGCAAGGCATCTGGCTTCGATTATTAGCAAAGGCAAGCTCAAGCTGGAGGTCACCGTGCCCGAGCTGGAAGTGCTCCTGCGCAGGCTGGATCAAATCAGCAATCGCCTGTCGTTCAGCATCGTACTGCTGGCGTTCAGCATTATTATGGTCGGCCTGATTATCGGTTCATCGCTGAATCATCAGGCGACTGTGCTGTGGAATGTGCCTGCGATTGAGATTGGCTTTGTCGTCGCTCTCTTAATGGTTGCCTTTTTACTATATTCTATTTTTAAATCGGGAAGATTTTAGATACCGATCGGAAAGGATGAGGCATGGATAATCATGAGATCAACACCATCCCCATTCATAGTTTCCAAATCACCGATGTGCCGTGGCACCGTCTGACGACTCCATATGGCAGGGGTACCGAACTGCCGCAATTGATATCGGACGGAAAATATGATGACATTGCTAATCTGATTGAGCATCAGGGCACATTGTGGCAGGTTACGCCGTGGGCTTTGCTTTTCTTATTAAGAAATATACATGCGAGAAAAGTGAATGATATCACGCTAGACGAATTAGAGTGTTATCATGCAGTTATCGAGGCATTGGACATGGAAAATGCACAAGCCGATTCACAGAAGTCTGTCGAATCCCTGACCATGCTGTTGGATGAAAAATATCTGTGGCCAGAAGATACCGATCCTGAAGAAGATGAACTGGAGTGGGAAGAGGAAGAAGCGCGAGGCTATGATCCGGTGGCCTTTTGGAGCTATTACGATTATAGTTATCGGTTATTGAAGCGGGCACTACCTGATTTTGAGAGTATGCTCCAGCATAGCTCCGACCCGGATATCTCTGACGCCTTATTAGAGCTTGTGCAGGAATTGCGAAAATTTTAAATATAAGAAAACGAATCAAGCGAGCTGGTGTTCAGCACCCCAATATCAGGTGGACCATGCTGGAAACTAATTTTGGCTAAGGAGTGTTTCTGATGGCTAAGAAATTAACGGATATACATCGTATACGCCTTCTAAGTCTCCTTCGGGATATTGGGTTCGAACCATCTAAGGTTACTATAGAAACTAAGGAAGGCGAAACCGAGGTTATTGATTTAGAGCCTTCATTACCTAAGGGACTGCAAGCTGTTTTGAAGTCGCGAGGCAGCTTAAGTAAGGAACAATTGCTTGAGATTGAAGAGAGCGTCAAGCAATCCAGGGAGAATTGGGAATAGATGGGGTACTTATTTGATACGAATGCAGCTATTGCCCTTCATAGACTTGATTCTTCCTTGGATGAAGTAATTCGACAGGCTGAGAAAGATAAAGAAAATATTTTCTTTTCAACTATAACCCAGTCCGAGTTTATAGCTGGGTTACCCACTGAAACCGACTTAAATTCGATACCTTTTCTTGGCGGAGATTTTATTTCAGTTGACTCAGAGATTGCAATTAAAGCGGGTCGTATCAGAAGAGAACAAAAAGATAAGTGTGGGAGAAAGCTTAAGACCCCAGACGCTTTGATTCTTGCGACAGCTATCATAAACAAATTGATATTGGTTACGGCGGATCAAGATTTGCAGTTCGCGGAGTTCGAGTATGAGGTTAGAGTGATAAATTTTAACAAACCGGAGTCTCAGGAATTGCGAAAATTTTAAATATAAGAAAACGAATCAAACGAAGGAAACAGGCGATATTCCAAGGAAACGCCTGTTTTCTTTTTATAAACAGCCTCTTACCTGACTCGTTTCCGCGAATCCCTTACGTTATAATGATGGACTGAATGTAACGGGCGGGTTCGTGTGAGAGAAACGAGCCGAATCATAGGAGAGCCTATGCGATTGACCGCTGAACGGAGGCCCGGAACGATACCGGGCTGCGGGTCAACACGCGGTTCTCCGTTAATATAGGAGGCTGGAAAGAAACCGTATGAATTTTAGACAACAATGGTTCGGTAATATCCGGGCCGATATACTTGCGGGCATGACCGTGGCGCTGGCGCTGATCCCGGAGGCGATTGCCTTCTCGATCATTGCCGGTGTCAATCCGATGGTCGGACTGTACGCCTCCATCTCAATGGCAATTGTTATTTCTTTTGCAGGCGGACGTCCGGCGATGATCTCGGCAGCAACCGGGGCTGTAGCGGTATTGGTCGTCGGTTTGGTTAAGGATCATGGCGTGGAATATCTGTTTGCGGCTACTATTTTGGCAGGTATGATTCAGGTGCTGCTGGGTGTTTTAAAAATAGGACGATTTATGAGCTTTATTTCGCAGCCGGTCATGACCGGGTTTGTGAATGCGCTGGCGATCCTCGTCTTTATGGCACAGCTCACCCACTTTCACGGAGCCAATTGGATCATGTACGCGATGGTGGCGGGTACGCTGCTCATTGTGTATATTTTGCCGAGGTTTGTGAAAAGCATTCCCGCTCCATTGACGGCAATCATTATCATGACGATCATCACGTATACGTTCGGGTTAAATGTTAAAACCGTAGGCGATATCGGTACGCTGACCAGCTCACTGCCTTCATTCCATTTGCCGCAGATTGAGTGGTCGTTGCATACTTTGTGGATTTTACTGCCGTATTCCTTTACGATGGCGCTGGTGGGACTGCTGGAATCGCTGCTGACAGCCAGTATTTTGGATGAAATGACCGAAACGAAAAGCAATAAAAACCGGGAAGCCCGCGGGCAAGGAATTGCCAACTTTGTAAATGGCTTTTTCGGCGGTATGGGTGGCTGTGCCATGATTGGACAATCCGTTATTAATGTCAGCTCGGGAGGTAGAGGGCGCTTGTCCACCTTCACGGCAGGGATGTTTCTGGCCTTTCTGCTGCTGGTGCTCGGCGGGGTTGTGAAGGAAGTACCGATGGGCGCACTGGTGGGAGTCATGTTTATGGTGTGTATCGGGACAGTGGACTGGAATTCGCTCCGAAATATCGCCAAGGTTCCCAAGGCGGACACATTTATCATGGTTACGACGGTCGTCATTGTGGTGGCTACGCATGATTTGTCCAAGGGCGTTATTGTGGGCGTGCTGCTGAGTGCCCTGCATTTTGGCTGGAAAATGGCTAAAATTCGCATCAGCGCAACAGAGGACAACGATGAAAAGGTGTACCATGTTAGAGGTCCGATGTTTTTTGCTTCGACGACTCATTTTGTCGACCATTTTGAACCTTCGGATGATCCGAAGCGCGTTGTGGTCGATTTCAGCCAATCGCATATTTGGGATCATTCTGCGGTAACCGCCATTGGGAAGGTGCTGCAAAAGTACACGAAATCCGGTAAATTGATTACCCTGCGGGGACTGAACGAGGAAAGCCGCTTGATTGTGGAAAAGCTCGGCGGCCCTGTAGTTACGGAGCCACTGGTGTGATAAATCGTATAGAATAGATCAAAGCCTGGAATGGAATTTAACCATTTCAGGCTTTTTTGCATGTATTTCTGAAATGAAACGAAGGTTTTCTTTCTAAATCATAGATAAATATGACGAATTTTTGTCAAAGTATTGACGTAATAATTGGGCTGGAATACAATCATTGTTATTAAACTTACAAAATACATAGGATTAATTGAAAATTGAAAGGTATGTACATATGAATCTAGACTGGGAGTTTATCGTAGAGAGCTTACCACTGTATGGTGAGGCGATGTGGCTTACATTGAAGATTGCTTTTTGGGCCATCCTTTTTTCGCTGATCGTTGGTTTGTTGTGCAGTATTGTGTTGTATTACAAGGTGAAGGGAATTAGCGGCATTATTACAGCGTATATCGAGCTTTCCCGAAATACACCACTGCTGGTACAACTGTATTTTCTGTATTATGGCTTTACCAAAATAGGTCTGCATATGAGTGAAATGACGTGTGCCATCGTCGGTATGACCTTTTTGGGCGGAGGTTATATGGCAGAGGCATTCCGTGGCGGAATTGAAGCGGTGAGTAAAACGCAGACGGAATCCGGGCTTAGCCTGGGACTGTCCAAGGTGCAACTGGCGCGGTATGTTATTTTGCCGCAGGCCTTTGCTATCAGTGTTCCATCAGTGGGTGCGAATGCGATTTTTCTGCTCAAAGAAACCTCCATTGTTGGCGCCATTGCTTTGCTAGATATTATGAATGTGGCAAAAGACCTGATCGGCATGTACTACAAAACGGCGGAATCGCTGATTCTGCTGGTGCTGGCTTATCTCATCCTGCTTTTGCCTTTGTCGATGCTGCTGACATGGGTGGAAAGGAAGGTGCGATATGCAGAATTCGGGGATTAATGTGCTTTTTGAAGGTTCCAATTTTGAACGTCTGTTAGGTGGATTACTCGTTACGATGGAAATTGCATTTATTTCGATTGTGATCGGCACACTGCTGGGCATCGTGATGGGGCTATTGCGCACTTTAAAGTCGGGTCCGATTCGATTTGTATTACGGCTTTATCTGGAGACATTTCGCATTATTCCGATTTTGGTCTGGCTGTATGTCGTGTACTTTGGCTTCACGCCTTTGCTGAATGTGAACATTAGCGGGGAACTAACGGCAATTATCGTGTTTAGCCTTTGGGGTGCGGCGGAGATCGGTGACATCGTTCGTGGTGCGCTCGAATCATTGCCCAAGCATCAGGTGGAATCCGGGCAAGCGCTCGGTTTGACGTATGGACAATTGTACCGTCATGTGCTCATTCCTCAGGCGGTACGCCGAATGCTGCCGGGTTCAATTAATCTGGCGACACGGATGATCAAAACGACGTCATTGGTGGTGCTGATCGGTGTGGTAGAGGTGGTAAAGGTCGGACAACAGATTATTGAGCTTGGCGTGATTAAAGCGCCAGCGGCATCCTTTTGGGTGTACGGTTTTATTTTTATACTATATTTTCTTGTATGCTATCCGTTGTCCAGACTTTCCAAGAGATTCGAACGCAGATGGCAAAATTAGCAGGATGGGGTGGGCGTCATGGCAGAGGCTGTGGAGGTTTTGCTGGAGATTCGAGGGCTGGACAAAAGCTTCGGTGATCGAAAGGTACTCCAACAGATTGATCTGGAGGTAACGAAGGGTGAGGTCGTGGTTGTTCTTGGCCCTTCGGGCTGCGGAAAAAGCACACTTCTGCGATGCCTCAATGGTCTGGAACCAGTCCAAGGCGGAGAAATCCGATATAGAGGACAGGATCTTACGGACAAAAAAGTGAATTGGCGGGAGGTACGGCAGCATATCGGAATGGTATTCCAGAACTATGAGCTGTTTCCCCATATGACCGTCTTGGAAAATATATTGCTAGGCCCGCTTAAAGTGCAGCGGAGAAACAAGCAGGAAGCGCTCAAGCAAGCGGAGCAATTATTGGAACGAGTTGGTCTGCTGGATCGCAAGGATGCGTATCCGAGAGAGTTATCAGGCGGACAAAAGCAACGGATTGCAATTGTACGCGCACTGTGTATGAACCCTGAAATTATGCTCTTTGACGAAGTTACGGCATCGTTGGACCCGGAAATGGTCAGAGAGGTGCTGGATGTGATGCGGGAGCTGGCACGACAGGGGATGACGATGATTATCGTGACGCATGAGATGGGATTCGCCAAGTCGGTGGGGGATCGCATCGTTTTTATGGATCAAGGACAAATATGCGAAATGACCACGCCACAGCAATTTTTCACCCAACCGGAAACAGAGCGTGCCCAGCACTTTCTGGATATATTTCAGTATGAAACTACATAAACAGGGGGATGAATACGATGAAAAAAGGGTTGAAGTTAACGGCATTATTGCTGGCAGTAAGCTTGTTGCTTATCGGAATGACGGGCTGCGCGGGAGCAGGAGGCAATGCCAACGGCAATTCTGGCTCGGCAAAATTTGCTTCGATTGAGGACATTAAAAAGAACGGCAAAATCCGAATTGGTGTTTTCGCGGATAAGCCACCTTTTGGCTACGTGGATTCGGAAGGGGAAAATCAGGGATTTGACGTCTATATTGCGAAGCGGTTTGCCAAGGATCTACTGGGCGATGAGTCCAAGGTAGAGTTCGTGCTGGTGGATGCTGCCAGCCGGGTCGCTTATTTGCAATCCAACAAGGTAGACATCATCATGGCTAACTTTACCGTGACGGACGAGCGCAAAGAAAAGGTCGATTTTACTAATCCATACATGAAATTATCCTTCGGCATTGTATCACCCGACAGCGCTCCGATCACTACGATTGATCAATTGAAGAACTCGGATCAGAAGCTGATTGTCGCAAAAGGAACGACGGCTGAGACTTATTTTACGAAAAATTATCCTGACATCAAGCTGCTCAAATTCGATCAGTACACGGAAATTTTCTCAGCTCTCAAAGACAAGCGCGGCGCGGCCATCGCTAACGATAATACAGAGCTGATCGCTTGGGCGAAAGCCAATCCCGGCTTCACCGTAACCATTCCGGCCTTTGGCGGCCAGGATACGATTGCACCCGCAGTAGCGAAGGGAAATAAGGAGCTGTTAGACTGGATCAACAATGAGCTGGCTACATTAGGCAAGGAAAACTTTGTGCATCAAGCCTACAAGGACACACTGACCTCTGTTTACGGAGAAGGCTTCACAGACCAATTGGTCGTAGAAGGCGGCAAAGTGGAATGATTGAGGAAGCTGTATGTAAAGAAGAGGTTACTCAACCCGCTTAAGAACGATCTGACGTATTCGCAAAAAGACACTGTATTGAAGAGAGGCCACTGAAAAACTGTTGATTTCCGAAAATACAAAGATTTTAGGGGTACAAATATGTCTCCCTGAACGCGAAACGAGCCTTAGAAGCGATTCTAGAGGCTCGTTTTTCTTTGGATATTCTCTTACTCTCAACAATGGGGACTTTTTCAGTGGCCTCGATTGAAGACAGTGTCTTTTTGTTATTTAATTTGTTTATTTTGACATTAATATCACAGGCAGAATCAATGATTGTCCATTTCATCCTCAGGAATGTACTCAACAATATCAGCAAGAGAAATAGTCCGTGTAAATCTCCGTTGGCGGGCAAATTTGTTCAGAGCATCAAGTATGTGGACGAGTGTTTCCAGTTCAAGTCTTTTGGTTTTTCCATTTACCATGTCAATGACGGTAGCAGGACGTATTTTCGCTTCTACGGCCAGTCTGTTACGTGTAATATCAAGTTCTTCCAAGATGTCACCAAGTTTAAAATGGTATCTATTTTTAACATCCATAATTTGAATTCTCCTCTTGTGTATCTAAAGTATGGATTTGATCGCGTTATAATAAAATAATCACGAAAATCATTGAAGTTTTACTACAGAAGTATTATTATAAAAGTACATTAAATGTACTTCAGAAGTTTTACTGTTGTTTTTTAAGAATATTTTTTTAATGAATTGTTAATAGGTCTGCCCTAATAGTAATACTCTAATTTCATAAAGAGGGAGCTAAATTCTAATGAACAAAAGTAATTTTGAAAAAGTAAGCCTCATTCTTGGTCCCTGCGATCTTCCGCATATGTATGAGCTTTTTGAGGGCTATCTGATCAAGGACCGTTACGTCATGATGATCGACAATAGCGTGCTTACCCTTCGACATGTAAAAAAGGAAAGACATCATTCCCATCTATATGTTGACGGCGATACAGGTGGCATCACTCTTGCAAGGCATGTACAACGTGAAGACATAGATGTGATTACTGAGTTGGTCGAACGATTGCGCAACATGGATGCATTAAGTTTTCTTACAGACGAACTGTTATGGAATACATGTCGGGAAGATATAGACTTTGGTTTAGTTCGGAATAAAGGACTATGAAAAAATGGCGAACGTAAATTCTGATTCGAATTTTTGTTCTCGCTTTACTTATATAATGTAACACAGAAGCGTAAAAGGGTGAAATAAACTCCACCATACGCAAGCTACATATTTACTAATATCCTTTAGGTGCCTTCTTTAGATAGCAAAACAACGCCAAACGGGTATCGAACCGCCTGGCGCTTTATTTTTAGAGGTATATAAGCCAAGTTCAAAAATGAACATATAAACGGAGTAGGCGGAATAGTGCTGTACAAGCGAAGCGGTCGCTTTTGTCCCCGGATTTCTACCCTTGTGAAAGGCTTTATTCAAGAAATCCGGGGGCGGTGGCGATGGGAAGCACTATCCGACTGCGTAGTGGCATGATATGAAACTTTTAAGTTCGGTTTATATACAAACATCATTTTATTTCTTTTGTGCAAACAGCCACTCAATCATATCCTGATTTTGCAAAGCGGGAACCCAGGAGAAGTGCCCTACGGGTTTGATAATGCCTGCCTCATATTCAGTAAAATGAATGAGATTTCCGTTTTGTGCTTGAATGGCAGATACCATTTCTTGCGAGTTTTTAGGGCTTACCGAGGTGTCGTCTACGGCATGAAAGGCCCAAATAGGGACGTTTTTCAGTACTTCGACGTGTTTAGGATCAACAGGTGCATACATGTTAACGGCTTTTTCATAGTTGGTCAAACCGGCAATCGGCACACCTGCGGCGAACAAATCAAGATTTTTCTCCAACAATCTCCATGTTCCCATAGCTCCTTGAGAAATACCAACGATATAGATTCGGTTGGTGTCGATCGGATATTTTAATGCCGTTTCACGTACCAGATCGGCTACAGCGCTGTTGCGCGGCTCATCCGCCCAAATGAACTTATGTTCCAGGTCAATCGGGCTTTGTGGAGCGATTACGAAGGAAGGGTGTTTGGCTTGCTGCTCAGGAGAAGCCCAAGTAACGGCACCAGCATTCGCCAGTAGGTTCACTCCGTTTCCGTCACCACGTTCACCGTTTCCGTGCAGGAACACAACCAGCGGGTAGGTTTTGCCAGACTCTACTTTAGGCTCAAACGTAAAGTAGTTCAGTTTGAAGCCGTCTTTATTTTCAAAGGTGTTTTTTTGGAAATCGTCCACGATCGGTGTAACTTTATCGGTTGCTTTTATAATCTGTGCAGTGGCTGGAATGACTGCTTTCTTTTGAGTTGCAATGTCTTTCTTTTGACTAATGTAATAATTCAACGTGTTGATGCGGTTGACGCCACTCGTTGCATCATAAGTAAGGGTACTTGCATTTTTATCCTGTGTATCCAGTTCGATCACGACATATTTGCCATGAGTACTGCGGTTGGTGATGATTCCAGAATCGTTGGTATACACACCAGTCACGGTTCTGTCTGTGTATACATCATTGAGCACAGATTGTACCTGAAAGCTGGATTTGGACAGGGATGCCCCGTCGATATTGGCGCTATATTTCAGTACAACGGCAGAAACGACTTCACCTAAAGGCTGTACCTGGGTGAGCAGGGTGGCCTGTGGTGCTGGAACATCGGATGCTGCGGCAGAGCTGGAGGACGGGAAAACGATCGTGAGCAGGAACACGAAAGATAGTAAAACAAGGGCGAAAGGTCTTCTTTGCATGAAATTGATCTCCTTTGGTGTCATTTTTTTAAAGCGCTTACACATGCTTGGGATGGTTGACTGTATAATGCTGCATCGATATAAAATCAAAAAAAGGCAAACTCCGGGTACACAAATGTACTCGGGTTTTGCCTTTTCAGTAACAATCCCACTTGCAGGATAGCATCTTCATTGGAATTTGACAAGTGAAAGCGCTACAATTTTGGATGTTTTTTGTATTATCTCAACTTTTGCAGCTGTAATAAGAGCTAAATTTCTTATGTTTTGATGGTTAGCCCCGGCAGATAACCCCAAAAACCGGGGCTTCCCAAACGTAATGTTGTGGGTTATAATCCCTTTAACTTAACAGTGTTAATTTAAATAACAATGTTAAGTTAAAGGAGATGAAATCATGAACAAGTATGATGTTATCGTCATCGGCGCAGGTTTGGGCGGCTTGTCCTGTGCAGCAAGACTCTCCGCGCTCGGTTACCGGACGGCTGTTTTTGAAAGTCATACCCTGGCCGGCGGATTCGCAACTGAATTCAAAAGAAAGGGTTATACTTTTGACGTATCCCTGCACGGCGTCGGCGGACTCGAAGAAGGCAGCTTCGCTCAGTTGCTGAAAGACTGCAAAGTGGACCGACGGATCGTACCTCTCCGCAAAAAACACCCGTATTCCATTCGTTGGGAAGGGCAGATCGTTGATATCCCGTCCGATGTGCAGGAATATGTGCAGCTCCTCAAAAACATGTTCCCTGCTGAGAAGGCAGCCATCGACAGCCTGTTTGCAGGTATTCGCCGTTTTGAGGAAGGCTTCTCCGCCTTCTCTTCCTCTTCCCTCACTTCCTGGCGCAAGGCGGCTGGCCTGCTCAAAGCAGGAACCTTCTTCCGCTGGACGCAAATGACCACTTGGGAGGCTGTAAGTCAGTTCGGGCTGTCTGAGAAATTCACGGAATTTTTCACTGCGCTCTGGCCTTATTATGGATTGCCCCCGAAGCGGCTTGCCGCCTTGTATTTTTTCATTCCCTGGATCGGCTATCATTTGGAGGGAACGTATTACATTCAGGGAGGCGCACAGGCTTTATCCAATGCGCTGGTTGCCGCCATTGAGTCAGCCGGCGGAGAGGTTCACCTGCGCAGTCAGGTGTCCGAGATTGTACTCAAAGGCGGCAAAGCAGTTGGTGTACGCCTGAAAAAAGGGGACGTATATGAAGCCAATTGGATTGTGTCCGGTATCAGTCCCCATCATACCTATGGCCGTCTGCTATCGAACCATGATGCTGCCCACCGTGAGCTGGAAGCCGTCAGCGGCCTGGAGACCAGCACGTCTCTCACCCAGTTATATCTTGGGTTATTATGTGAACCCCATGAGCTTGGCATCACCGAAGAAGACTTAATCCTGTGTAACGAGCCGGATTCGGAGACAGATTATGAAGTCATGATGAGCGGTCAGTATACCAAAGGCAACTGGATGCTCACCAATTATAACGCCATGGACCCTAAGCTCAATGAACCGGGAAAGGGTGTCATCGCAATTACATTTTTGGACAGATTGGAGAACTGGCCTGTCGCACGTCCCGAATATAAAGCCAAAAAAGAAGCCGTGACACAGCAGATATTGGGATGCCTAGAACAGCTATATCCGGGTTTTGGCAGTAAAGTGGTGGTAGCCGAGTTGGGCACACCGCGCACGATGCAGCGTTATACCGCTAATCCCGACGGGGCCGTCTACGGCTACGCACAAACGGTCCGGCAGTCCGGCATGAAAAGATTGAAGCGCAAAACAGCGGTGAAACGCCTGTCATTGGTGGGGGCATGGACACAGCCGGGGGGCGGGTTCCAAGGGGCAATGAACTCAGGTATAATGGAAGCTGATCGCATCGCCGCCAAATTGGGGCAGGCAGAAAGGGCTAGTACATTTACTCATGAAACATATCAAACGCCGAGAACGTGAAAGCAGTGAGATTCGCCGGAAAATAATTGAGGCCGCCCGTTCGCTTTTCCTGAACCAAGGGTATGCCGAAGTTTCCATGCGCAAAATTGCGGATCAGATCGAATATTCGCCAACGACCATTTATCATTATTTTGCCAATAAGGAAGCGATTGTCCGTGAACTGCTGATAGAAGGAAATTCCATGTTTTTACAGTCTCTTCAGCAGCGTGCGGAAGAAGCGCAGGCAGCAGGATTGAATGCCTTGGATGTGCTGAAAACAGTGTCCGACGCTTATGTTCGTTTTGGAACGGCTAACCCGGAATATTACAATATCCTGTTTATCAGCAACCTGGAATCTGTAAGTTTAATCAGCCTTATTGACAGTGAACGCTTTAAAGGCTTTGAACTGCTTGAATCCGGACTAAAAGCTGCTATGGATGATGGCAGCATAACTCAAGGGGATGAGCGCCTGATCGCTACATCCGTATGGAGCATGCTGCACGGCTTGACTTCCCTGCTCCTGAATTTTGATTTCCCTACGGCAAAATCGAATGATGAATTAATTTCATTCACTATAGATACCTTTTTCCGGGGGGTAAGCCGCTGATGCAGCGGCTCCAAAAGGCTAACATTGCTCCAAATCAGAAAGCTGCTCCAGCACTGCTTCAATACGGCGTTTATCTTTTTTGAGCATAACAAGCTGCAAAGAAGCATGAAGCAGGTCTGAGATGTTAGCCCAAGTGTCTGCTTCCAGAGTGGGAAGAAGATCCCGTTGAATCATGATATTCAATGCTTCGGTTGTGATTTTCTGATGAAGCTCGCTGTCGGATAGCCATTCAAGCAACTGTTTAGTTGTAGGACGGGAGTGGGCGAAAAGCGCTGCCCAGCCCTCTACGGGATGATTCACCTTATCCCGCATCCAGTCAATGACCTGTGGTGAATGAAAATGCTGTAGCTGCCCGTTAGCGGTGTATCCTTCTAATTTACCATCCACCGCTGAATGCTGTAGCAGGTAATTGCACACGTATGCCAAGCCTTCATGCCCGGGCAGACAGCGGGCGGTCAGGTAGGCACGGGTGGATACAAATGTACCTACAGCAATAGAGTAGCTATTGGGAACCGAAGAAGAAGTCCACGCTTGCACGTTGCCCGGCTGCCATAAGGAGCGGACCCAATCGGCAGCCCCGTCGCCAGCGGTTTCTCCTATAAAAACGGCCCATGTATCGAGTTGTGTAGGGTTATGCTGAATGCGTTGCTCCCAGGCAAGGAAAATATCCTTCGGATCATAGGGCTGAAAAGCCTGCAAAACGGCAGGATTATCTACGCCATGCATCGTGGCATATTTAATCAAATCTTCAAGCGAATGAGCAGCCTCCAGCCTCACATTGCAGAACGCATCCAGCCAGCGTACCCACATTTGTAGTGGGAGACTTTTGAGCTGAATGCCATGCTCGTCAATCACTGTCGTCCAATCCCATACCCATAGGCCGTGCAACGTGAGGATGGTGTCTATATAGGCGGGCAGATTGTCCGCAAGCAAGGTGAACCGATCCTGCTCGTGATCATAGCAGAACACCGCAGGCTCGGTAGTGGATGTCGCCAAATCGAGTAACACTGGATCGCCCGCACCGTTATAGTTAAAAATCAGATACCGATGTTCGTCCATTGCCGCTGGTGAGTCTGTATTTTCCCCATAGGATGTGAAATAGCTAATGTACTCATGGTTCCAGCCAAACTCACCCGTGATATCGTCGAGTATGTTCAGTCCGTCATCAGAGGTGAAACCATATTCACCTGTACGTCCCGATACATCAGCTACAATGCAATGTTGAGGAAGCGACCATAACAGATATAAGCTGCCGCACCGTTGGATCAGTTCAGACAGGGAGGCGGGTAAAGGTCTCTGTAGTCGTTCCTCCAGCGCAGTTACCTCACCTGTGGGGATGCCCTCCGTCCACTCGTATTCCACGTCAGGCATTCCGTTTTGTCTCAGAAGGTCGGCGATATGCCCCAGCCTCTCAAGGGTTTGCTCAAAATATGCCGTCATTTTCATTCGTCCTCCTCTTACTTTAAAATCCGGCAATGCTGCTTCTGCAAGAATAATAGAATCTCATTCCGGCACTCTATCTATAGGGATAGAGTCCAAAAGTAAATGAGAGATATGCTATAATCAGGAAATAAAATAGTTTTAGATTAGTCTATCTTAATTTCGTTAGAACTACAATTTGTAAGGGGATGAAGGAGGAGCACATTGTATGGCATCAGGGGTACAAGCATACATAGATCCGATTTTCGAGGCAATTGATAAGGCGTACGCTTCTGAGCAAAAGCGCATTGCCGAATTCCAGACAAAAAGTGTCCTTCACGAAGGGATTCATGAATACTTAAAAGTGACCTGTAAGGAGGACGGGCTATGGGTGGATACCTATGAACCGTTTGATTGGGATAACCGTAGACCGGATACGAAAATTTCTGGTTTTACGGAGGGGGTAACGCTCCAGCAAGTGCAGGACGAATGGATGCCTGTGTTCAGGGAACGGATAGAGGCTCTATTTAAGTCTGAAGAATGTAGTCCCATGTTCTTTCGTTATCGGCTGGAATTTCATCTGGAAGTGGCCTTGGAAAAGAAATCCAGTCATTTTACATTCTCGCTCCTGAACGAAGATAAACGGCAGCACCTGTTAGCCATTATCCAGCAGTTTGTAGAGCAGAAGCTCAACCCTGCCAGTAAAGCTGTGCCTAAGGAAAAGGACGATTTTTTCTTTGTGAGGCACATGCTCGATCCTCATTTGTACCCTATAGATGCCCAACGGATGGATGAGCTTCTGAATCGAATGGATGCAAAAGTGAAAGTGAGCCGCAATCGTGAGGAAGCATGGAGACATCAGCTCAACAGTGGTTTAAAGCGTTGGGCTGAAGATGAATTTTTGGCGAAGTCCGATATTCATCCTTCAAATATTCCTGCGCCAGCCATGGAGATGTTCCTGCTCACCGCGATGCGAGTGGGTTCGACCGATGCTGATGCACGGCAGAAATATTTGGAGATCGCTGCACAGCTAGGCTCGGAGCAGGCTGCCCAGTGGCTCAAGAGCGGGTCAGGAAGCATTCCAGCGCTATATACAAGCGAGCGCGTCGCCTGCCAAGCGAATGATATTTTGCAAACGCTGGAGGTTCATATTCTTTCGGAGGAAGAAGAGAGCTACAGGGAAGCGCTCGTATATGTATGCGATATTTTACAGAAGGGCTTTACCAAGGAATACCGCTTGAAGCTCAAGAGCAAGGTGAAAAATTTCCTGCCTGTGCCCAAGCTGGCTAAATCCACGTTGCATCGTTTTTTTGCCAATGCACTGGAATACCCAGCTCTCCACCCGCTACTGGCTGAATATGCAGATATGGTGATGGAAGAGTTCAAGTGGTACAACGATGTGGAGCCAGGAGAAAAATCGGCGATGCCGGGCACCTATGTGGTGATGGGGCTGGGCCTGAAAGGAACGGACTATTTTCCATTGGTGATTCGCTATATGAAGCTGGTGGATACGGAGCATCAGTCGGTACAGGATGGCTACGCGGCTGTTTTTGCAGATGCGCATGGACTGACACCGGACACGATTCCAGTTTGGACGAAGATTCTTCTGGCAGGCAACCAAAGTGCCAAGCCGTTGAAGTCGTCTGGAATCGAAAGCGTAGAGCAGGCACGGGTGTTGGTCGAGGAGCTTGAGAAGCTGGAGGATTACGACAAAGAGCTGCTCGTTTACCGAATTTGGGGCGGCGAGAAAAAGCTGAAAAGCAGCCTGAAACAGGCTGCTCCTGAGGTAAAAGCACTGCTGGAATCTCTTATTCCATAAAAGCATCATATTCGTGGTAATACTGAAGTCCCTGTGCGATGCGGTGGATGTCCGGCTCGTTTCCACTGCGGCGTAGCACTTCAAAGACATCCTGCACGGTCGCTATCTCCAGCCATGTCTGTGCGTGATGATCGGGAAGGGACGCAGGAATATTTTCATCGTGACGGTGAGACCTGCATCCTCCAGCTTCCATAGCTCTTCCTCCGGGATAATATAATAGGTGGCATCGACAGGATTGCTCTGAAAATGTTCCAGATTGGTGAATACCCATTCATTCATATCTGTTTGGCTAACGGCTCGAACTAATGCTTCTAGGTTGTCAAAGGTTTGTATACTCACGCTCAGAGCTTCCTCCTTCGGATGCTTGCTTATGCTGTAGCTTTTGTAATATTTTCAAAATGGCCTGGCGATTCTTCGCATCCTTAATGTATTTGGGGATCGAGTGAGAAGCTGTGCGCATCATAGTCAAGATAGTATGCTGGAGATGAAAAATAGGGTCCTTTCCATCCTGAATTACGTTTGTACGCCATTCATGCGAGGCAACGCGATGTACGGGAACCTGGTTGTGTGTCTCACAGTGAGGGCAGTCTATATTCGTATATTTGTGCGTGGCTGTTCTGTCATCGTGAATCTCTATATTAAAATATCGCTCGCAATGGCTGCATACGCCGCGTGCATCGTATTTAAATGATTCCGGTTCCTGACAGGCATAGTAGCAATGGGAGCATCGGATGACGTAGTAACAGTCTTTTTTGGATTTGGAGATAAAAGCTTGCTCTTGGCAACGGGGACAATGAACAGCTACCTGTTCTTCTCGCCAGATCACGGCGCCAAAGTCATATTTATAGCCGTATTCATCCTTGAAGCGTTGCTGTTCCATCGTCGTTCCTCCTTTTCGGAAAGATCGTAAAAACGTACATTTTATTTGTCATATGCTATAATATTCCTCAACAACAGAATGGCTAGATGGGGGTCGACTAGTCTCCTGATTCTTTCCTTCCATTCGCAAATCTGCCGTCATGCATAGGGATGACAAAAATATCGCCTTCCTGATGTTTGATTCTTTTGACCATGATCGTGGCTCCTTTGGCTTTGCAACCTCGTCAGGCCAGCTCTTCCTGAATGATCTCTGTTTTCAGACCTTTGGCGCTGGTAATCGTAATGCTGATTGCATCAAAGCCGTTTCGCTTCACCTCTTCAAAATCGCATAGCTCGCCGTTGATCAGTTCAAGCTGCCCATCCTCATCCACATCGTCTGAAAACTCGTCATCCCAATCGACATTATAATAAGCGGTCACGTTTACCTCAAAGGTATCTTCACCGTCTTCATCTAAATAGGGCAAAAGGGGGGTCACTCCTGCTCGATCCATGCCTCCGGGTTTTCGGGTACAGCCCATCTTTCCAGATAAGCGGGCCCCAAACGATATTGTTGTGTTTCTGTCATAAGTAAATCATTCCTTCCTATCTTTATTTGCGCCGTTCCGTAGAAGTCTAAGTATAGACCTGTCTATTATTTTAGGTACGGAAGGTTGGCATCCTGTTCGTTGAGCAGTTCGATCACACGATTCAAAAACGTTATAAAGTCCATCGCCACCAAATATAAATGCCCGCATTCATCCTGCTCTGCGATATCATAGTGCAGTTTATCGTCATAGGCATGAAGGTGCGTCCGATCCCAGTAGTACACATAAGGAGTATGTTCACTGCAAATCACAACGTAAAAATTATCACCCGCATCTGCACCAACGATTAACGCATTATCAACATGACTGATTTCATCCAGAAATTCATGGTTAAGCGCCAGAAGGTCATGATTTTTATTGTCCACCTCGTAACCGAATAGACAAGTCATATCAATGTCTCCGTTATCCACTTTATCGAAGGGAACATTGCAATAAAAAGGGGAGGCTACATAAAAGCCGTTATATTGTGAAAGGAAACGCTTGTAGCCGACAGGCAATATGCGCTGTGTCTGTTCCTCCAAAGCCGTGATTGCGGCAGGAGCAAGCCCTGACTCCATAACGAATGACATCAACAACCATCCTCCTCGAATCTAAGCAATACTATAAACCTTTATTTTTTTATATCATGGATAGAGTGACGATTTTGTTGTCCTCGTCCACATCTACTTTTACGGTAATTCCCAGCTTGTCCTTGAACAGCTTAGTGATATTGATATAGTTATCTTTCACCTGACTGCTTGATCCACCAGAGCTGCGAGTCATACCTGTAGTGATGATGGAGCGAACATATGCCTTGTCAAGTCTGGCTTCGGGGTTATAAGTATAGATGACTTGTTCCTGCTGGTTATAATAATGCTGTAACTGGCTGTAATCGTTGGCGTTCTTATATTTCTTCTCTTGCCGGACGTAATCGGGATGATCCATGGTGTAGTGAATTCTTCCGTCCAGAAAAGGATTTTCTTTGGAGGGCCTGAGTTCATATTGTCCATAGGCTAACTGAAACAGGTACTCCAAGCCGGCGCCTTTCGCCTGATAGTAGAGCTGACGGTCGACGCCTTTTTTGTCTATAGCGGTAAAGCTGCTGATGACAGGCCATGCATCATACTTTTCACCCTCCACGTCCACGGCAACCTTGTACTGTACAAGTACCTTTTCATTTTGAAATAACCCAAAGCTGCTCATGATGAAATAGGCGGGAACACATATTACCCCGATGATAAGTATGAATATAAATATTTTGACTCGCATGAGTAGGTTGATTCTCCTTTGGATGTCGATTATCTTGACAGTTCCCGCTTGGCAGACACGCCGAATTCTTCATGTTGCAGCAATTGCTTCAGGGCATGTTGTGCGAAGGGGGATTTCAGGTATCTATCTGCTTGTCATTCCCGGATACCTTTTCTCTATAGAAACAGAAAGCTTCTTTGACCTCGCCCCCCTCCAGAAGCACCATCACCGTATTAGGAAATGGTATCTACCCAATTGTCGAGTGTGTTAATTTGCTCTGCGGTCAGCTCCCGAGACTCCTGTTTATTCATTCAACTCTGCAATCTCCGCACGGATGCCTCTGCACAGGAAGCTGCCTGACAGTCCGGTCAGTGCATCAATATCAATGACCATGTCCGCCTCCTCATAACGGAAATCAAGCTGTAAAATGATATTTTCCGTTTCCATAGCGGTCAGCTCGTGTTCCTTTGTCTCTAAAAAAGTAAAAGTCACCGCGTAACGGGGTACAGTTGCCGTTGAAGACGTGGAAAGCGAAGGCTGTTCAGCCGAAGGAGTCAGATCGGGTGATTTGGGTGTCAGTATGGTAACGGGTGATAGTTCAATCGTTAATGTTATCTGGTCTTTTGTGATATCTGCTGCTGTAATTTGGTCATAATGAAAGGGAGGGAAATATCCGAGCTTTTCCACGATTTTATCTGCTCCTTGAATGGAGACGGTCGGTGAGAAAGCCAGTTCAAGCCCGATGGAGCCTGCCAACTGGCTCTCATATTGCGGATTGATACGTAAAAGAGCCTGTTCCGCCCCTACCTCCACAATCGTGCCGATAAAATACTGCTTGCCATGAATCAGAACAATATCATGCGGAACGAACGGCAGTGCGCCCCCGGCTTTGTAATGAATGAGATAATCGTTTTCTTTTTTTTCAACGTCTTGAATCTGAATATGCATAAGTTTCAACCTCCTGATGTTTAGTATAATGGATTTTTTCAAGTATGTGGTAAAGAAAAGCGATTCCATGATTGGAAAACATGATTCATATCGGGGGTATCCTGTTCAAGCGTTTCTACTATCATAATATATGACAGGGCAACTAAATTCACCTTTTGCAACTGTTCATTAAAATGGTTTGGAAACCCGTTCATATTCGCGTATACTAGGAAAGTCATATATGGAACGGCCTGAGCCGCATTGCGGCCGTATGTTTTGGTTACATGAACAGAATCAACGATAACGGATAAGCTCCCTTCCTGAAAAGGGTTGAAAGAGAACCGATACAAAAATGGGAATTCTGAACTATGGAACGATGGATGTCATATGGCACATGAACCTATTTTACGTGACACATATTGAATACAGATAAGGGAAGTGAATACCACTTGAAGAATTTTGCAGCATTAGGCGTAGAGCAGCATTGGGTAGACGCCTTGAAAGAGCAGGGAATTACAGCACCAACACCTGTACAGCAGGAGTCTATTCCGCTGTTGATGGAAGGTCAGGACGTTATTGCCGAGGCGCATACGGGAACAGGTAAAACGCTTGCGTTTTTACTGCCGATTTTGCAAAAAATGAATCTGGACAAGCGCCATCCGCAGGCGCTCGTGATTGCTCCAACGCGTGAGCTGGCGCTCCAGATTACACAGGAAGCGAACTTATTGGCGGCTACGGAGCCAAGCTTGTCGTTGCTGGCTGTTTACGGAGGACAGGATGTAGAGCGTCAGCTTCGCAAGCTGAAGGGCGGCGCACAGTTGATTATCGGTACACCCGGACGACTGCTGGATCATCTGAGACGCGGCACACTGGATTTGAGCGGTGTTAAAATGCTGGTGCTGGATGAGGCCGACCAAATGCTGCACATGGGCTTCCTGAATGATGTAGAGACGATTCTTCAGGAAGTTCCGTACCGGAGGCAGACGATGCTGTTCTCTGCTACGATGCCAGCAGGTATCCGCAAATTGGCTCGTGTATATATGAATGAACCCGTGGATGTAAAAGTGAAGTCCGCTTCTTCCGTTCCGGTGAGCCAAATCCGTCAGGTCGTTGTACAGACGACAGATCGGGACAAGCAGCAGGCATTGGTGGATATGCTGAATACAGATCGTCCGTATTTGGCTGTGATTTTCTGCCGTACGAAGCGCCGCGCTGCTGCGCTAAATGAGCAGTTGCAAGAAATGGGCTTCCAGAGCGGCGAGCTGCACGGGGACTTGTCCCAGAACAAGCGTGAGCAAGTAATGAAGGCGTTCCGTGAAGCGAAGCTTCAACTGCTCGTAGCGACCGATGTAGCCGCACGCGGCCTGGATGTGGAAGGCGTAACGCATGTCTTTAACTATGACATGCCGCAGGATGCCGAAAGCTACATTCACCGCATCGGGCGTACCGGCCGTGCCGGAGGCAAAGGTGTGGCGGTAACGCTCGCCACGCCACGGGATGTTCCAGAGCTTCGGAACATCCAGAAGGTTGCTGGTGTTACCTTCACCAGCAGCGAGGGCGGCGGGCAGCGTAGATCTGCTGCCAATACAGCTGAGCGGCAGGGCGGAGAACGCCGCTCAGGCAGAAACGACCGCCGTTCCTTCGGCGGCAACGGTTCCGGCGGCGGACGCCGGGGCAGCGGCCGCGAACAGGCGGGTCGCCGTGACGGCGCAGGCCGTGGCCGCACCGAGCGGGAGCAGCCGCGCGAAGAGCGTGCTGCATCCGCAGGCGGCGAACGTCGCTCCAGCCGCAGCAGCAGCGAACGCGGCGGATATGACCGCAGCAGCGGCGGCTCCGCGCGAGGAGGCCAAGGCCGTTCCGCAGGGCAAAGCAGCGAACGCAGCGGGTATGACCGCAGCAGCGGCGGTTCCGCGCGCGGGGGCCAAGGCCGTTCCGCAGGGCAAAGCAGCGAACGCGGCGGATATGACCGTAGCAGCGGCGGCTCCGCGCGAGGAGGCCAAGGCCGTTCCGCAGGGCAAAGCAGCGAACGCGGCGGATATGACCGCAGCAGCGGCGGCTCCGCGCGAGGAGGCCAAGGCCGTTCCGCAGGGCAAAGCAGCGAACGCAGCGGGTATGACCGCAGCAGCGGCGGTTCCGCGCGCGGGGGCCAAGGCCGTTCCGCAGGGCAAAGCAGCGAACGCGGCGGATATGACCGTAGCAGCGGCGGCTCCGCGCGAGGAGGCCAAGGCCGTTCCGCAGGGCAAAGCAGCGAACGCAGCGGGTATGACCGCAGCAGCGGCGGTTCCGCGCGCGGGGGCCAAGGCCGTTCCGCAGGGCAAAGCAGCGAACGCGGCGGATATGACCGTAGCAGCGGCGGCTCCGCGCGAGGAGGCCAAGGCCGTTCCGCAGGGCAAAGCAGCGAACGCGGCGGATATGACCGCAGCAGCGGCGGCTCCGCGCGAGGAGGCCAAGGCCGTTCCGCAGGGCAAAGCAGCGAACGCAGCGGGTATGACCGCAGCAGCGGCGGTTCCGCGCGCGGGGGCCAAGGCCGTTCCGCAGGGCAAAGCAGCGAACGCGGCGGATATGACCGTAGCAGCGGCGGCTCCGCGCGAGGAGGCCAAGGCCGTTCCGCAGGGCAAAGCAGCGAACGCGGCGGATATGACCGCAGCAGCGGCGGTTCCGCGCGCGGAGGTCAAGGTGGTCGCGGTGGACAGGCCAAAGGCGGCCCGCGCGGAGCTCAAGGACAGGGAGGCCGTCTCGGACGGTCCAGATAAAGCAAGAGTGTTCTCATAGAACGCTCAACTATGGTTATGATAATAGCCCCGGAGAGGCTCATCTTCCGGGGCTATTGTAATCTCCACCCATGCCGCCGATGCGGCAGCATCATAGGATGACATAAGCAGCATTACTGCGCTGAGCAACTAAAGAAAACCAGCAGCTTAGCTGCCTTGAAAGTAACCGATTGACTTGGGGTTAACGGTTGCTTTCAAGATAGATACGGAGGTTATACATCATGCAGGAACAGGATATGGGCAAACGCGCTATGGTGACAGCGTGGATCAGCCTGATCAGCAACATCCTATTAACCGGCATTAAGATCATTACAGGCGTCATGTTCAGCAGCAAGGTGCTGGTTGCTGACGGTGTGCATAACGCCGGGGACGTAATCGCCTCGGCAACGGCACTGGGGGCGATGCGTATATCGAGTCTGCCGCCGGATGAGGATCATCCATATGGTCACGGCAAGGCAGAGGTTATTGGAGCTAGCGTGGTGGCGGTTATTTTGTTCGCAGCCGGCATATTTATCGGCTACCATTCTATTATGGCGCTGTTTGAACCGATGCCGAAGGAGCATATACTGGCATTGGTGGCGGCGATCATCTCCCTGCTCTGGAAGCAATGGCTGTATATATATACGATCCGTATCGGAAGGGCAGCCAATAGCCAGGGTCTCATTGCTACGGCCAAGGATCATCTGGCGGATATATATGCCTCCGCTGCTGCTGTACTGGGTATCGGTTTGGGCTTGATCGGGGAGCACTGGAGCATTCATATTTTATCCTACGGTGACCCGATTGCCGGGTTTGTGGTCGCATTGCTGGTTCTGAGGCTGGCGTGGGAGATGGGCCGTGAATCCATAGATGTACTGATGGAAAAGGCGATTGCAACCGAGGAAATCGAAAGCTATGCCGAAGCAGCCCTAAGTGTAGCCGAGGTTCAGCGAATTGACCGCATCCGTGCCCGTGAGCACGGTCATTACATTATTGTGGATATCCGCGCTTCTGTGGATGCCTCCCTGACGATTCAGCAGGGACATGATATTATCCGGCTGATCAAAGGGGCTGTGATGAAGCAGGAGCCGAGGGTTTACGAGGTGCTTGTGCATCTTAATCCATGGTACGCGGACACTCCTGACAATGCTAACCTGGCGCCGCAAGAACATAAGAATAACAGCGTGGCAGACAAGGAAAATTACCATTAGTCACAGGTCAATCGTGTACGCTGAACAGACGACGCAAATTGACAGATAACTTGCAGGGAGGGTATGCTTTTATAAGCTGAAAGATGTTGAATAAAAGCGAGGTTACTCGAAAATATGCGAAAAATATTAAAATGGCTGGGCATTTCTGTGACTGCGGCAGTTCTTTTGGTGGGCGGATATTATGCTTACTCTATATATCATTTTACAAATCAAATTTCGGTCGCTACCGGTCAGGATTCGAAATTTAAGCCGCAAGCACAAAGCCAGTCCCCAACGAATGTACAACCTGTAGAAGTGTCTCTTCCCCCGGAATGGGATGGAAAAGAGAGAGTGAATATTTTGCTGCTGGGCGGCGATTCACGCGGGGAGGATTCAGGACGTTCTGACTCTGTTATGGTTGCTTCAGTTGATCCGGTCACGAAGAAGGCTACGCTTATGTCGATCCTGCGTGATACGTACGTCGACATTCCGCGCCATGGACAAAGCCGATTGAATGCCGCGTTTTCTTATGGCGGGCCTGATCTGACCAGACAAACGGTGAGCGACCTGCTGGGCATACCGATCCAATACTATGTATACACGGATTTTAATGGCTTTATTGCGCTGGTGGATTCCGTGGGCGGTATTGATCTGGATGTCGAAAAGGATATGCACTACACCTCCAAAGCAGATAAGCACCAGTTTGATATTGATCTGAAAAAGGGAATGCAGCACATGGACGGTAAAACGGCCTTGCAATATGTGCGTTTTCGTCATGATGCCACTTCCGATTTTACGCGTACGGAGCGGCAACGTAAATTTATTACCGAGCTGGGTGGCAAAATTCAGTCGACCTCGTCTCTGATTAAGCTGCCAAGTATTTTAAACAGCATTTCTCCTTATATTGAAACGAACCTGAGCACAACAGAAATGCTGCAATTGGCTTCATTGGGCTTTAATATCGATGCCAAGACGATTGCGAAACAGCAAATTCCACCGAATGAGCTGGTGCGAGAGACAACGGCTAAGGGGGCGCAGGTGTTGGGTGTGGACCAGAGAAAGCTCAAGCGCTTTGTACAAAACCTGTTTGAGCAGGAAAACAGGCCTGTAACCACAACGACGGATTCTGCTGCTACCAAGACAAATGATACTCCGTAAAATCCCAAAGCAAGCAAAGCTTGTATGAAGTTGTACAACTTTGTTTGCTTTTATGTTTATTCGGGTATAACCTTGTATATTTTGATCTAAAAATATATCTTATCTGTATGAAGGATCATTACACTTATTTGCTTATAGAGAAGGGGAATGTCATGTGGAAACAACTCCGGCATGGAAAGACCGATTCAAAAAGTTTTTTCTGAACAACAAGTTTGTGTTATTCCTGCTGGTACTGCTGCTCATCGGTTTAAATGTATTGGTGCTCACCAAAATTTCGTATATATTTACCCCCGTTATTGTGCTGCTGAAAACGATCATTCTCCCTGTCATTTTGTCCGGTGTTTTGTACTATCTGTTCAATCCGCTGGTTGATATGCTGGAGCGCAATAAGGTCAAACGGATATACTCCATTATTGTGCTTTATTTGCTTATCTTAGGGATTATTACCATCGTGATTACATCGGTAGTGCCAGTGATACGTGATCAGATTCAGGGGTTGATTCAAAATGGGCCTGCATACAGCGAACAAGTACAACGACAATTCGAGAAGCTGATCGGCAGCAATTTTGTGAATCAGTTCCAGAATACTATTCAAATTAATCCATCTGAGATGGCCTCCAAGGCTTCGGAAAAGATATCTGCTTTCATCAACAATGCATGGACGGGTGTGGGGAGCTTCTTGGGCGCATTAACGGAAACTGTGCTTTCTATTGCCACGGTTCCATTCATTTTGTTTTACTTGCTGAAAGATGGACACAAGCTGCCACAGACGATTCTGAAAATGTTCCCGCCTATGCTGCGTAAAGAAACTGACCATATAATGGGTGAAATTAACCATCAAGTCAGCTCGTATATCCGGGGGCAGATTATTGTCAGCTTCTGTATCGGGGCGCTGTTGTATATCGGTTATTTGATCATCGGACTGGACTATTCTCTGACGCTTGCCGTCATTGCTTCCTTTACGAGCGTTGTTCCTTATTTGGGACCCGTGATAGCCATTACGCCTGCATTAATTGTAGCTTTGGTAACATCTCCGGTTATGCTGCTCAAGATGGTCATCGTATGGACAGTTGTGCAGCTCATCGAGGGTAAATTTATTTCTCCGCAAATTATGGGCAAGTCTCTCCGGGTGCATCCGATCACGATTATCTTTGTCATTCTGACGGCAGGCAATCTGTTTGGAGTGGTAGGGATTATACTGGCGGTTCCGGGCTATGCTGTATTGAAGGTTATTGTCACCCATCTGTTCAATTTCTTTAAGAAACGTTCACACCTCTATGAAGCAGATAAAGCCAGAGAGAGTCTCTACGAAAAATAGAGCTTTCTGGTCGATCAAGGCACTCTTGGGTAACTGTGGCTTTACGTGCTATAATTAATGCCTATTCCTATTCCCAAACAGAAAGGTCAGACTTTAAATGATAAAACTCAGCATTCTTGACCAATCTCCGGTATCGGAAGGCATGACGCATGCGCAAGCGTTACAAAAGACCGCCGAGCTTGCTATAGAGGCGGAACGCTTGGGTTATCACCGTTTCTGGGTGTCTGAGCATCATTCGGCCTCCAATCTTGCAGGCTCTAGCCCGGAGGTATTAATTTCGCATCTGGCGGCTCGTACATCGAGCATTCGCGTCGGCTCGGGCGGTGTGATGCTGCCGCATTACAGCGCTTATAAAGTAGCGGAAAACTTTCGTGTGTTGGAAGGGTTATACCCGGAGCGTATAGATTTGGGTTTGGGACGGGCGCCGGGAGGAATGCCAACCGCCACCAGAGCCTTGCAGGAGGGCAAAATCAGGGGCGGGGTTGATCTGTACCCTGAGCAACTGGATGATCTGCTGGCCTATCTGCATGACAGTACAGGCAGTGAGCATCGCTTTGGCTCGTTACAGGCGATGCCGCTCGTAGAAACCGCGCCGGAAATGTGGCTGCTCGGCTCCAGCGGCGACAGTGCAGGGCTTGCAGCCGAACGCGGCGTGGGTTTTGCATTTGCGCAGTTCATCAACGGCGAAGGCGGCACAGGAGCCATGAAGGAGTATCAGGAGCATTTTAAGCCTTCGCAGCATAGTGACCGTCCACGTTCACTTGTCGCCGTATTTGCTATTTGTGCGGATACCGAAGAGGAAGCCAACCGATTGGCTTCCAGTATGGACCTGTCTCTGGTGTTACTGGAGCAGGGAATGCGCTCCGCTGGTACACCTTCCGTAGAAAAGGCATTGGCGTATCCGTATACGCCATATGACCGGATGCGCATCCGCGAGAATCGCAAGCGTATGGTGGTGGGTTCGCCTGAGCAGGTGAAGCACCAAATTGAGCAATTGAGTGAGGCTTATCATACACAGGAAATCATGGTCGCAAGCATTATTCACGATTTTGACGCCAAGTTGAAATCCATACGTCTCATGGCTGAAGCATTTGGGCTGCGTTCTATACAGTCTTGATGTTGTCTGCCGGATATTAGAAGATCACAGCTTTGAGGAGCTGTGGTCTTTTTTGTGAATTTTCGGGGTCATTTTCCGTGAAATGATTCGTATGCTAAAGTGAAATGCGCCAATCAACACTTGATAATGATTATCAATATCTTTATTATATAAAGATAGGATGAAGTTTTGATGAATAACGTGCGTTAAGCCCGTGACTATATATTAGATAAGGGAAAGGAATGATTCCGAATGTTTCGTCTGAAAACGGCTAATCTGGATATTGCTTATGAAGATCGGTTGATTGTGGAGGATCTGAACGTTGAAATACCGCAAGGGAAAATCACAGCATTGGTGGGCGCAAATGGCTCCGGCAAGTCCACTATTCTGAAAACGATGGCTCGCATTATGAATCCTAAAGGCGGCAGCGTTCTGCTCGACGGTAAATCCATTCATAAGCAATCCACCCGGGAGGTAGCGAAGCAGCTGGCTATTTTGCCGCAAAATCCGACTGCACCAGAAGGATTGACTGTGACGGAACTGGTATCTTACGGACGTTTTCCTTATCAAAAAGGCTTTGGCTCCATGAAAGCAGATGATCGCAAAATGGTAGAGTGGGCCATTCAGGTGACAGGAATGAGCGAGTTCCACGACCGCCCAATCGACCAGCTTTCTGGCGGGCAGCGCCAGCGTGCATGGATTGCCATGGCGCTTGCGCAGGATACGGATATTTTGTTTTTGGATGAGCCGACTACCTTTTTGGATATGGCGCATCAATTGGAAGTGCTGCATTTGCTAGAATATTTGAACACTTCGGCCGAACGTACCATTGTCATGGTCGTGCATGATTTGAACCATGCAGCCCGGTACGCCCAGCATATGATCGCGATCAAAAAAGGGAAGGCAGAGGCTGTAGGAACGCCAACCGAGGTCATGTCCCCTGACGTGCTGCGCGAGGTGTTCGGTATTGAAGCGGATATCGTAACAGATCCTCGTACGGGTGTACCGCTGTGTCTTCCATATGCTTTGGCCGGACAACCAGCAGTAAGCCAAGCCGTAAAGGGATTGAAACTGGAAGAGAATCAATTAGTAGGCTCCGTTTCCGAGCGGCGTGAAGCCAGACCACAGGTAGCGGCAAGAGGATAAAGGAGACCTAATGAAACCACTGGATTATGATCAGCTTGAGCAATTGGCGCGAATAGTGACAGACACACCAGAAGATGCGGTATACTCCGGGCCTGTGGCAGAATGGCTTGAACCGGATAAGCTTGGCTCTGTGATGGAGTATTATGGTGAGTTGCTGCGTGCGGAAGACGGCTTGACCACAGCCGTTTATTTTGTGAACCAGTTGCGTGGTCTTGTGTTTGCTCAGCATTTTATGGTGTCTTTGTGTGAACGCCGTCTCGATCTGTCGGTTTCCAATCTCAGATTTCATATTTGTTATCAAGGGAAATATCCCGCCATCAGCTTTCAGGTCATCGACACAACTGAGCTGGACAACATCAGGCAGGACGAGCATCATTCATCCGGGCAGGCGCAACAGGCGTTGCGTGACTTTTACAGCTTGCAGATCAGACCGATACTGGAGGCGATGGCTGCGGCTGGAGACGCATCTGTTGGACAGATGTGGGGACAATTTCCGCTGACTTTGCTGTATTTTAAGGATAGAGTACAGCCATCGCTGACCGATCCACAGGATGTGGAGCATTTTGAACAAGATTATTATTATGTGACGCGGGAGCTGGAGGGAGAGGTATTCGGGCGTAAAAGAAACCCGTTTACGGTTCGTCTTGTTGAGCTGGATAACCCTTACCGTCCCGGTGAGAAGGCATATATGAAACCGTCCTGCTGCCAATATTACAAGACAGGTGGAGGCCAGCGGTATTGTTTTGCGTGTCCGAGGATGTCCGCTTCAGAACGTGAAGAACGCAGACTCGAAGTGGCAGCGTCCCGCTAAAGTATCGAGGGATGTTGGCATGTCCGTTTCGTTTTGGGTAAAATAGGTGATGAAACTTAAACCAAGCGAAACAAAGGAGGATGCTATATGTCTGTCTATTCACATCATGCCGTAACACCAGCGAATCAGGAGGTTCCTCTGGATACCTACACCGGTAAGGTGCTGGTCATCGCAAATACCGCAAGCAAATGCGGACTTACCCCGCAATATGGGGATTTGCAAAAGCTATATGATCAATATAAGGATCGGGGACTGGTTGTATTAGGCTTTCCTTGTAACCAATTCGGCGGTCAGGAGCCGGGCAGCAGCGAGGAAGCGGCTGAATTTTGCCAACTGAATTACGGGGTTAGTTTCCCGGTATTCGCTAAAGTGGACGTTAACGGCCCGGATACAGCACCTCTGTTTGAATATTTGAAAAAGCAGCAGCCTGGAGAGCAGGAAGACGGTACGATTCAATGGAATTTTACGAAATTCATTGTGAATCGTGAAGGTGTGCCTGTGGATCGCTTTGAACCCAAGGAATCGCCAGAGGCCATGAAAGCGGCCATCGAGCAATTGCTATAATAGCTTCTGCTTCATCAGAAATATGCGTTTAGATAAGGTTGAATTTCCGGTGTTTTTCCGGGGTTCGGCCTTTTTTGTTGTCTGCATTTCACATTCGGTTGATCGTTGCAGTAGCATTTGGAAGCCTGATAAAAGGCATAATCAAGCCCCGTACGGGAAAAACTGAATGAAGCAAAGTCGTTTCAGCAAACGGCTGACTTTGTATCTTCCTGACTTTAAAAATGTGGACAAATTGTGAATATCATAGAAAGCTATTGCAATGTGAAAAATGTCACATTATAATAAGCGCATGAAGTGAAATAAATCACAATCAACAACGCCGTTACGTGAAAAAATTCACAATTATTATACATTGTATGCCCACACACCAAGGAGGAATTTAACATGAAAGTAGCAGTTATCGGATGTACACACGCAGGTACGGCAGCCATCGTCAACACAGCCAAATGTTATCCAGATGCCGAAATTACCGTTTACGAGCGTAATGACAATATTTCGTTTTTATCTTGTGGTATTGCACTGTACGTAGGTGGTGTCGTCAAAGATCCGCACGGATTGTTTTATTCTTCCCCGAATGAACTGGCTGAGCTGGGTGTCGTGACCAAGATGCTTCATGAGGTAACGAATGTCGATACAGCAGGCAAAACGCTGCAAGCACGCAATCTCCAAACAGGAGAAGAATTTACGGACACCTTTGATAAATTAATTGTAACTACGGGCTCGTGGCCTATTATTCCGAAGTTGGAAGGTATTGAGCTTGATCATATCTTGCTCTGCAAAAACTATAATCATTCCAATGACATCATTGAGAAAGCCAAGCATGTACAGAACATTACGGTTGTCGGTGCCGGATATATCGGTGTTGAGCTGGTGGAAGCTTTTCAAATGAACGGCAAGAACGTAACGCTGATTGACAGCGCTGATCGTATTTTGAATAAATATTTGGACCCGGAATATACTGACCGGATTGAAAATTCCTTGAAGAAGCATGGCATCAAGCTGGTGCTGGGAGAAACAGTGAGCCGTTTTGAAGGAAGTAACGGTAAGGTGAATAAAGTGGTGACATCTAAAGGAGAATATGAAACAGAGCTTGTTATTCTCTGTATCGGCTTCCGTCCTCAAACGGATCTGCTTAAAGGTCAGGTAGACATGCTGCCCAACGGCGCGATCATTGTGAACAATTATATGCAAAGCAGTTGCCCGGACGTATTTGCTGCAGGTGATAGCTGTGCAATCCACTACAACCCGACAGGTAAAGCAGCTTATATTCCATTGGCAACCAATGCTGTTCGTATGGGTACGCTGGTGGCACGCAATTTGGTACAACCGACCATTGCTTATATGGGAACACAGGGAACCTCGGGTATTAAAATTTATGAAGATAATATTGCAGGAACAGGTATGACAGAAGCGGCAGCAACGGACGAAGGTATGGCTGTAGAGGCTGTTACCATTGAGGACAGCTACAGACCTGAATTTATGCCAACCTCCGAAAAGGTACTGCTGAAAGTTGTATATGAGCAGGAGACACGGAGAATTGTTGGGGCACAAATTATGTCGAAGGTGGATTTGACGCAATCCATTAACACGCTATCCGTAGCCATTCAAAATCATATGACCATTGATCAATTGGCCTTTGTCGATTTCTTCTTCCAGCCGCATTATAACAAGCCTTGGAATTTCCTGAATGCAGCCGGTTTGCAAGCCTTGCCGCCAATGTCTGAACGGAAGCCAGTTACCGTATAATTCATTTTGTCTGTGACATTGTTCATAAGTTTGTCAACAATCTGAGACGTATGGACGAATCCTTATAGTACAATATAGAGTAGCATAAGGATTAGGGGGTAAGTAGCTTATGGGTTTGTTTTATATCCTTTTTCTTGTAGTCGTGGCGCTGGGAGGCCTCGGTGGAGTTATTTGGTTCTTGAGAGCAGTTGAAAAGGAAGAATACAACTAAATATAAAGCGCATAGTAGCGCAGTAGACGTAATAATACATGAAAAACAGTCCTTTACCCAAGGGCTGTTTTTTTAATATTTAATAAAGTGATTTTTTTCACAAACAAAATCACTGATTTTAAATAAAATATGAGAGAGAACATTCGAGTGAAAAGATGTTAAAGGAGCGAAATATATGGCAAGTTATAAACCGGGGCAAATAGCCGAAAAGACGGTAGAAACAGGAGTGGCCAAAGCGAACAATCCATGGACTGTGGCGGTGGTATTGGGATTTTTGGCAGGTGCATTTATTGCGCTGGGTTTTTTGCTGGATATACGTGTTATCGCAAGCGCACCCAAAGAATGGGGAAGTATCGCTACCTTTATTGGAGCAGCCGTTTTCCCTGTAGGTCTGGTATTGGTATTGATCGGCGGCGGAGAATTGCTGACTGGTAATATGATGGCTGTGCCACTGGCGAGATGGGCAGGACGGATCAAGACTGGGGCGATGTTCCGTAATTTGGCGATTATTACGCTAAGTAATTTTGCGGGTGCGTTGTTTGTTGCCTTTTTCTTTGGTCATGTGCTGGGTCTAACCGAGACAGGACCTTATTTGGACAAAGTGGTGGATATGGCGGGACACAAGCTGCATGAAAGCTTTTTGCAATCGTTTATATCCGGTATTGGATGTAACTGGCTGGTAGCGCTAGCTGTATGGTTGGCGTATAGTACGGATTCGATCGGCGGCAAAATTATAGGGATCTGGTTCCCGACAATGTCCTTTGTAGCTATCGGATTCCAGCACGTTGTTGCCAACATGTTTCTTATTCCGGCGGCTATTTTCGCAGGTCATTTTTCATGGACAGATTATATTATGAACTTCATTCCAGTTTGGCTGGGGAATTTGGTGGGAGGAAGCCTGTTTGTAGCTGGGGCTTACTGGTTGGCGTATTTGAAAAAGCCTCATACCGCTGTGCATCCTGTGAATGAATCATCTCAGGCACCCTCGTCTACTGCAACAACTCCGTTGAGTGACCATGCCTGATTAAGCTAAGCTTAGAAAATGGGAACAAAGCAAATCCGCCATGGCAGGTCCGGGGGAACGAAACCTGTCATGGCGGATTTTTTTGGGAGTGGTCCATGATTTGGCATGGAGGATGAGTGTGCTCTCGTCCATAATGCCTTGATCTCTTTTACCCTTGGCATTCAATAATGAAACAGGTATGATCAAAATATAATATAGAATATTAGAAATCCGTTTTGCTGTGAGCAGCAAGCGGATTTTTTTGATTTTTTGGACGGATTTGGGTTGGCAAAATCCTTCTCTTGCCATAGGACATAGCTGTATATATGATAAGAACAGTGTAATTTTTGGAAACAGTAACGGAAAGGAGCATCAACAACATGGATCATCGTAACAGCGCGCCTCCTGAGGCTGTGCTTCAGCAAGACTTGCAAAGAGGGCAGCAAATGACGGAGCGCACGGACGGTGTTTTTCCGGCTGTATGTCCGCTGGATTGCCCGGATACGTGCGGGCTCCTGCTCCACAAGGAAGACGGAAAGATCGTCAAGGTGACCGGTAATCCGGATCATCCCATTACAAAAGGGGCCATTTGCAACAAAGTTCGCAATATGACGGAGCGAGTGTATGACCCCGAGCGGCTGCTCTATCCGTTAAAGCGTGTAGGTCCCAAGGGGCAAGGGAAGTTCGAACGAATTAGCTGGGAGGAGGCAGTCGATACCATTACAGGCCGCTTCAAGGAACTGATTCGCACGGACGGCCCGGAATCTATTCTCCCCTACAGCTATTATGGCAATATGGGCGTGTTGAGTGTGGATGGGATGGATCGCCGTTTTTTTAATGCGCTGGGTTCAAGCCAACTGGACCAGACGATTTGTAGCGTGGCTGGGAATGAAGGCTGGGCATCCGTCATGGGTTTTAAGGGCGGCACCAGTCCGGAGGATACAGAGGATGCTGACCTCATTATTGTATGGGGAGGAAATGTCATCAGCACCAATATGCATCAGGTGGTATTGGCTGAGAAGGCACGTAAAAAAGGTGCCAAGGTAATTGTCATTGATGTTCACCGTAACCGGACAGCGCAATGGGCGGATTGGTTCATTCCGCTATACCCGGGAACAGATACCGCGCTCGCGCTGGGTGTCATGCACGTACTGTTCCAGCAAGGGCTGACGGACGATGAATTTTTGCGTCGCTATACGGTCGGTCATGAGGAACTGCGCGAGCATGTGAAGGCATATACCCCGCAGCGGGTCTCACGCATTACAGGCGTGCCGGAAGCAGATATTATCCGTCTGGCGGAGATGTACGGGCAGGCGCGAGCGGCGTATATCAACATTGGCAACGGACTTCAGCATCACGATAATGGCGGTATGAATGTACGCGCGGTTACATGCTTGCCTGCGCTCACCGGGCAATGGCTGAAGCACGGCGGGGGAGCATCGCGTTCCAACGGCGCTTACGGCAAATTCAACGGCGCCAATCTGGCACGTCCTGATCTGCGTAAGAACCCGGATGCCCGGGTGATCAACATGAACCAAATCGGCGAAGCGCTGCTACAGAAGGACGAGCCGATCAAGGCGCTGCTCGTGTACTGCAGCAATCCGGTTATCGTAGCACCGGATGCCGATCGGGTGACGCAGGGGTTTGAACGGGAGGATCTGTTCACGGTCGTTCACGACCTGTTCCTTACCGATACGGCCCGCTATGCAGATATTGTACTGCCTGCGGCGTCTTCTTTTGAAGGCACAGACCTGTATAAATCGTATTGGCATCATTATATCCAGATGCAGGAGCCGGTCATTGCTCCACTTGGGGAAAGCAAAAGCAACTATGAGCTGTTTAGCCTGCTCGGACAGGCTATGGGCTTTGACGAGGCTGCTTTCACGGAAAGCGAAGAGGACATGATCGCGGGTGCACTTGATAACCCGACAAATCCTTATCTCAACGGTGTGACTTTGGAAGCCTTGAAAAAGTCACCTTTTGTCAAACTGGACATGACGCCGAAGGCTACCTATCTGGATCGTCTGACTACGCCTTCGGGCAAGATTGAGCTGTATTCAGAAAAGATGAAGCAAGCGGGTTTACCCGCGATGCCTTCGTATGTGCCGCTGATTGAAGGATACGACGGAGAGCATCGACCGCAAGCGGACACGCGGTTTCCGCTGATGTTTATTTCGCCGCCGAATCATAATTTTCTGAATTCCACGTTTGCAAATTTACCCAAGCATCAGCGGCTGGAACGGGAGCCTTTGCTGCAAATTCATCCGGAGGATGCTCAGGCAAGAGACATCGCGGACGGTGATCCGGTTACGGTATGGAACGACCGGGGAACGTATGAGCTGAAAGCCAAAGTCACGGGTCTGATGCTGCCCGGTACAGTAATTAGCCAAGGGTTATGGTGGGAAGGTAAAGGACGCAGACAGCGTGCTAATGCGTTGACCTCTGATCGGTTATCGGATATGGGCCGGGGAGCTACTTTCTTTTCAACGGTGGTGAATGTGAAGCGCCAATGAAATAATGTGTTGTTATGGTGTCCGATGCTAAAGGAGAAACAAAATATATGAAATGGTTGGATTCTTATCCGAAAGAAGTGAAAGTGTTTCTCGTCGCCAGCCTGATTAATTCCGCCGGAAGCTCTCTAATGTGGCCGTTGGTTAGCATGTATGTGTTTGACGAGCTGCACCGCAGTATGGGAGATGCGGGGATTGCGATTTTGGTGCAGTCTCTGGGCGGAATTTTTGGTCAGGTGTTAGGAGGAGCCCTTTATCACCGCATTGGGGCCAAAAAACTGATTGTCGGCTCGCTGGCAATGAACGCGTTGGGACTTCTCACGCTTCCGTTTACCAGCGGTCACTGGATTGCGTTTGTTATTATGATGGGCTTTATCGGCTTTTTTAATGTCGTATCTGTGCCCGCGATTCAGGCATTTGTAGGTTTTCGCTTTGCTGACCGCCGTGGAGAGCTGTTCAACATTATCTATGTTGCCAATAATATAGGGGTAGCTTTGGGAACGGGACTGAGCGGCGTTCTGGCCGATCTCTCCTATCAGCTCAGCTTTGTCATGAACGGGATTACCTCTGCGGTATTTGCCGGATTTTTCTGGTCCTATCTGAGCAGGGTAGATCGGGAAGAGGGGGAAGTTCAGCTCAGCAAGTCTGTGAAGAAAAGTACAGAGGAAATACCAGCACGGCTGCTCTTCCGTGATACCAGGCTGTATCTCTTCGTCGGATTGGGCTCGCTCTTTTTATGGTTCGGTAATTCGATCTGGAATACGGGAGTGTCCCCGTATATTATTGAGCAGGGCTTACCTAAAACGATGTACGGGCTGTTATGGACACTGAACGGTGTGCTTATTTTTGTTGCACAGCCGATTATTTTCTGGCTCAAGCGTCTTTATGCCCGGCATGCTTCGGCTCAAATGACGTGGGCCGGAGGATTTTATTTGGTAGCCTATATCGTCATGCTAGGCACACAGAACTATACGGGGATGATATTCGCCATGGTTTTGGCAACCCTGGGAGAGATGCTGATCGCACCAGCGGTTCCGGCATTTTTGTCCGACCACGGAGGTCGGGGAGCACCCTTTTACATCGGGTTAGTCGGGGGGATTGGCGCTGCCGGACGGGTGATGGGGCCTTATATTATGGGGAGGCTATATGATGGCGGAGGTCTTCCACCCACACTTTGGCTGGCAGCGGGCGTGGCGGTTTTGTCCATCCTGTTCTTTATTCTGCATAGCGGATTGAACCGTTCCCGCTGTGAAGAGGATGCTTTTGAGACTACTACGTCCAAGGCAGACGTTTCCAGTTCTTAAGTCCTAATAAAGACTGTGACAAGCCCGTGATTATGGTACAATAAATGACGAATGGTTGCTGCCTATACTTCAGGAATGCCTTCACAGGAAGGATTGAAAGAAATTGCTTACAAGTCAACCCCTGACGATACGTCATTCGGAGATGAAGGATGCTCCTGATCTGATTGCGCTGGATGAATTGGTATGGAATGAACGAACGGCCCCCGCCTCGCTGTCATGGAAGTCGCGTGGGGAGTTTTTGCGCAATACGCCTCCGGGCTCTCAACTGGTCGCTATCGAACAGGGAGTGCTCTGCGGTTATATCGGATTTCGTTCTCCAACGCTGTTGGCAAGTAATTGTCATGTGTTGGAAATAAATATAGCCGTGCACCCAGCCTATCACCGCAAAGGTATTGGGACAGCGCTTATGAGTGCCATGAAGGATATTGCAGCCGCTGAGGGCATTCGCAAATTAAGCTTGCGGGTACTCTCGTGCAACACGGAGGCCCTTATGTTTTATGAAAAATGCGGATTCTCGATTGAAGGACGTTTGCATGAGGAGTTTTACATAGCGGGCCAATTCGTGGACGATGTGTTAATGGCTTCTTTCTTGAAATAGACATGGATTCTACAGCGCAATCAGCTTCTTATAAGCCTTCTATAAGCCGTTCATAAGGAACAGCGCCGCAGACCCTAAACGGGTTGCGGCGCTGTTTTATGGTGCAAGGTTACCGAAGCTGTTTCCACTCGCTCTGGAGCATGCCGTACACAGCATGGTTCATATAGCCGTCGGGCAGCAGTTCCGCTTCGCGGATAATGCCTTCGAGCACGAAGCCCAGACGTTCCGGGATACCCCGGCTACGGCGGTTGGTGGTGGCGCAACGGATTTCGATCCGGTGCAGGTCCAGCTCAATCAGCGCATATTCGATGAAAACGCGGCATGCGCTGGTCATGAGACCTTGTCCTTCGTAACCGTGTCCAAGCCAGTATCCAATACTGACCGAACGGTGAGTCCAATTGATTTCATGGTAGCTGATGATGCCAGCCAACTCATTATCCAGCCAGATTCCTGCGGTCACGCTCCCGTTCTCTGCGGCTTGCTTCAAGGCGCTTTGCACAAACTGCTCTGTGTGGCTGATTTCCGTGGTGGAATCCACCCATGGAAGCCACTGACGCAGGCGGTCACGGGACATTTCGATCAGCTCAAACAGAGGCTGCACATGCTCTTTGGTGAGCGGACGAAGGACTGTGCGTTCGTCCAACGCGTATGTAAACATGATTGATCCCCTCTTTCACTCGGAAAATCGCTAAACCAGCCAGTCTAGCATTTAATCCCATGCTACCTTATTCTGAGAGAGTCGTCAAAACGGAGAGGAAGCTGCAAACTCAATAGGTCCCACCCGGAACCGTCCATGCTCATATACATACTTCAGCTCCAAATCCCCTACAAATTCGGTTGGGGATACGCTGCCGGATACGGTGGCGTGCAGAGGACGTTGTTCGGCATCATACATGACGACAGAGCTGAAATCGAGGTGGTCTGTAAAATGGGCTGGATCATCGTAAAACGCAGATGCTTTTGGGTCGAGCGTGTGTGTGATGCCATCAATCTTGACTGCAATATGCACCTGTTGGTTGTGGTCACGCAGCTCCACACTGCTGTGGACGCGCCGGGACACAGCATCTGCCGCCGATTCAACTGGATATTCGTCCATGGTCTGTGCGTTGACGATATGAAGCTCCTGCAATTCGACACCTGTGCCTGAGGCGAGGGTCAGTATGACCACCGCTTCGCGAACACCATCGCCGTTTACATCCGTATAGTACAACTGCGGTGCGGTGGCGATATCTGCCGAGCCTGACCATGCGAATGCACGTCGCTGCTGGCCGATTTCCAGCGTAGCTGTACGGAATAGTCCCTGGGAAGGCTCCATAACATACAATTTGACGGATGAGTCTTCAGGAGCGACGGCTAACGGACGAGATTGTATGGGTTCAGGCACCGGGTCCGGTGAAGGATGACCGGAAATCATACCGGAGGAGGACAACAGCATGGACAGCAGGATCACGATGAGTAGCTTAAACACAGGCGGGTTCTCCTTTTCCGGGTAAAATAAAAGATATATACACTATAACGAATTTATTTGTCAGAAATGTTAACTCTTTTTCATAACTTGTTACTTTTTGGGCTGAAGAGGGCATAAGGTTTTTCATTTTATTGAGTTATGCGGTGTGAAAGGGTATATTTAAGGGAACAGATTTTGTACAGATTACACGGAAGAAAGGTTGATTAGCGTGGAGAAGCCGATCACTCCCCCCAATTTTATTAAGAGTGTCATTGAAGAGGACTTACGTACTGGTAAGGTAAAGGAAGTTGTTACACGCTTTCCACCGGAGCCGAACGGATATTTACACATTGGACATGCCAAAGCCATCTGGATCAATTTCTCGTTGGGAGATGAATTCGGAGGACGCACTAACCTGCGTTTTGACGATACGAATCCGGCGAAGGAAGATACGGAATACGTAAACTCCATTCAGGAGGACGTGAAGTGGCTGGGTTACGAATGGGAGGAGAAACATTTTGCCTCCAACTATTTTGACGAAATGTACAAGCGCGCTGTTTTGCTGATCCAGAAGGGTAAGGCCTACGTGGACGATCAAAGCGCGGATCAAATCCGCGAAACTCGTGGCACACTGACCGAACCGGGGCAAAACAGTCCATACCGCGACCGCAGCGTGGAGGAAAATTTCAAGCTGTTTGAAGAAATGCGTGCAGGAAAATACCAGAACGGTGAAAAGGTGCTGCGTGCCAAAATTGATATGGCTTCGCCGAACATTAATTTGCGTGATCCGGTAATTTACCGTATTTCGCATACCGAGCATCACAACACGGGTGATAAATGGTGCATTTACCCGATGTATTCCTACGCTCATCCGCTGGAGGATGCCATCGAGGGTGTAACGCACTCGCTCTGTTCGCTGGAGTTTGAGGATCAGCGGCCGCTGTACGATTGGGTTGTAGCTGAATGCGAGATGGAAAAGGTACCGCACCAATATGAATTTGGACGGCTGAACCTGGCTCAAACCGTAACCAGCAAACGCAAGCTCAAGCTTCTGGTAGATGAGAAGCATGTAGACGGCTGGGATGATCCGCGTATGCCGACGATTTCCGGCTTGCGCCGCCGTGGCTATACGCCGGAAGCGATCCGCAGCTTTGTATATGAGACGGGTATTTCCAAAGCCTACGGCGTGATCGACCTGCAAGTGCTGGAGCATTTTGCACGTGAGGACTTGAAGCTACAGGCACCTCGTACAATGGCGGTCATTGATCCGTTGAAGGTGGTCATTACGAACTATCCTGAAGGACAGGTTGAAATGCTGGAAGCGGAAAACAACACGGAAAATCCGGAGCTGGGCACACGCCAAATTCCGTTTTCACGTGAGATTTATATCGAGCGTGAGGATTTCATGGAGAATCCGCCGAGCAAATACTTCCGCCTGTTCCCTGGCAATGAAGTACGTCTCAAGCATGCTTATTTCATCAAATGTAACGATGTCATTAAGGATGCCGACGGTCATGTAACGGAAATCCATTGTACCTATGATATAGAAACCAAGAGCGGATCCGGCTTTACCGGACGTAAAGTGAAAGGTACAATCCATTGGGTGGAGGCTACTCAGGCCGTTCCTGCTGAATTCCGCCTGTATGAGCCTTTGATTAATGCAGAGGACCCGGAAGCGATTGAAGAGGATGGAACGGAAAAAACCTTCCTTGACCAATTGAATCCGAACTCTCTCGAAATTGCTCACGGTTTTGTCGAGCCGAATATGAAGGAAGCACGATCGCAGGACAAGTTCCAATTTTTCCGTCATGGTTATTTCAGTGTCGATCCGAAGCTTTCCAAGCCGGGTGAGCCTGTATTTAACCGTGTAGTATCACTGAAAAGCTCTTTCCAATTGCCCAAGCAATAGTTATTGGACAGCGTGGGACGGATGGTAGCCTCGTGCGACCAAGTCAAAAAAGGAGTCTGCCATCGGCAGACTCCTTTACTTTACGCTCACGGGCTCTATATATAATGATAATTGGCGATATTTAGACATTTCCTCCCCTGTTCGTAACGGGCAAGCAAGTGAAAAAAAGGGTGTCACGTCCCACGGATGTTTTTAAAGGGCTTCTTCTGCTCGTTTGTGGTCGTCGGCATGAAAGGGCTGATAACCGTTCTTGTACAGCGTGTACCACATGATGGTGAATCCCGCAAAGCCGAGCAAGGCGAAGAAAACGCCTGCGTTGTACATCATTTCACCACCGAAATTCTGGAACAGCCAGCCTCCTGCAAAGCCTGCTACAATGCCAGATATCCCGCTCCACGTCAACGTATATACGGCCTGCCCGGATGAGCGGTAAGCTATCGGTGTGAACAGGACGGTCAACTGGGTGCCTACATAAAAATAACCACCGAAGGTGACGCAATGAAGTGCCTGAATGAACACGATCTGAATCGGGTCTGTGGCCAAAGCCATTAGCTCCCAACGTAGAGCAAACAGCAAACTAACGAGGGCCAGACAGCCGACCATAACCGTCATTTTTTTCTTCAAAAAGCGATCAAACAGCAAAAAGACAATGATTTCGAATACCGATGACATAAAGACAGCGAAACCCAGCATCAGCTTGGAGCCGCCCAGTTCGGTGATATACAGGGACATAAAGGCGCTGTTGATCGAATTCGGAATGGATACCAAGATCCCCAGTAAAATGAAAGATATAAAGTATCCGTTCATTAAAATGCTGCCAAAGCCACGCAAATGAATGGTTGCCGTTTCAACAGTGCTTTTCAGCGGTGGAATCGTCAGGGTACAGATCAGGGCAGCCAGAAGCAGCACCGTAAAGATGTTGGATATGCTGGATACTCCCGTTTGGTCAATGATCAGACCGGCGACGGCCGCCGTCACAGCCCAGCCGAAGGAGCCCCAGATGCGGAAGGAGCCGAATTTTCGGTCCGTGCCCTCAATGTAGCTGAGAATGAGACTGTTACTTTGGGCAAACAAAGGACTTTGGAAGAAATAAAAGCCAATCATCGACACATAAATCATGACATACGTATGGACATGAAATAAAGCTTGCAGCAGCAATAATGTACCTGCAATCATAAACAGTAAAATACGCCGAAGGTTACGACTCCGGTCACTGGTATAGCCCCAGAAGGGATTTGCGAATACCGATACAAAAGGCCCAATCGCCATCAGGCTCCCAATCTCAAGCTTGTCCATGCCGATCTCTTGCAGATACAACGGGAAGAAGCTGGAGAAAATGACCATGGCTCCATACAGAAAAAAATTGTACAGCTTTAAGGAGTATAGAGGAGTCTCTTGAATTTCTCTATTTTGCAAGACAAGCCATTCCTTTCTTAGCCCGGTAGAGAATAAAGCATAGGATGCCGATCTATGGGAAGGTTCTCTATCCAATGTATCATGTGTTGAAAGGGTTAACAAACCAATAAATTAACAATTATGTAATATTAAATTTTGTCCAATAGTTCACGGGGTTATTTTATGAACTTATTTCATTGAGAAAAGGGGATGTGGTCGTGAAGGTGACTGGTATTATTGTCGCTGGAGGACGTTCCAGTCGAATGGGACAGGATAAGGCCCTGCTTGAGATTCAGGGAGCTACTATGCTTGAACGGACGGCTGCCGCTTTAGAGCAGGTGACCGAGCGGGTTATTGTCGTCACTCGTGACGGGCAGGGGTATGGGACGATTGGTTTGGAGAATGTACCTGATGTATACCCGGGCATGGGACCTTTGAGCGGCATCCATGCAGGGTTGTCTGCTTCTGGAACGGAGTGGGGCATCGTTATCGCTTGTGATATGCCTTTTGTACAGCCAGAGGTGCTGCATGTCCTGCTCGCTGTAACTGAGAAGTGGGCGGAGTTGCAAGGGACGACAGAACCAGCATTGCAAGCTGTAATCTCTTCTGTGGACGGACGTATACACCCGTTGCTGGCTGTGTACCATCAGAGTGTGCTGCCGTCTGCCGAGGAATGTTTGCGCAGTGGACGACTTCGTCTCACTGATTGGTTAGACAAGCTGAACGTTCGTTATGCGAAGATAGAGGATTTGCCGGGGGTGAGTGAAGACATATGGCATAAGGCCACATTTAACATGAATAATCCGCAGGATTACCAGCTTGCTATAGAGCAGTTGAAGCATAGCGTACAACAGAACACGCAGAACGTGAAAAACTTAAAGGAAACACAGGAGGATTAGGAACGTACAAGCTCTTTGTTCGAGAAAACACCGATCAGAAACAGCATAACGGCAAGGCAGCCTGCACCATTTACACCGCCTGCGATTAGGGCATCCCGGGGATTTGCCGGATTGTATAATACGTTAATCTTTCTGCCAATCCGGTTGAAGCTCAGATTGGTGCTATAAGGATTCCAGAATTCTACGGCTTCACCTGAAGAGGTGTAGAAGCGTACTTTCAATCGGCGGGTGTAGCTGGTATCTACCGGATCATCACGGTCAAAGGGAACGACATCAACGTCGACTTCGATATGCGCATCCACGATTTGCCCCTTGGTACGAACCCAATGGCGTTTGCGATAGCGATGGCGGCGGATCGTTCTGAATCCAAAATAGATGAGTACCAGTCCAAGCAAGCTGAAGAACGGCATCAGCAGTTCGGAGCTAAAATGAAACCAATACACATTGAAATCAATTGAGATGGTAATCTACTCCTTTACGAGCTTAATATTAAATATAATTTCGTGACCATCCATGTTGGTGAAAAAAGTAGCTTATCAATATATCGGTCCTTGATTAAAATCGTTTTAATTCTTGCAGATTGATCATAGATCAGGGTTAAGTGAAATATGAAAAAGCCCACTTCCTGGGGAAGCGGACTTTTCAGTAAATTTGAAATCATGAGCTTATAACGATGCTGACTATTTTTTGTTGGAATAAGACATATCAAAATCTACATCCTCGATAAATTCGATAACCTCGCCATTGGTGCTGTAGATCACAGCGTTTTTTACCACCAGAGGGGGTTCACCAAGCGTGAGCTGATCCGGTTCTACAAAGGTTCTTGCTCCATGAGCAAGGGCTTTTTGGTATATTTCGTTTACATCATCCACATAAAATGCGAAGTGCAGCAAAGCACCGTGGGCAATTTCATCCTCGGAGGAAGCTTTTTTTCCTTGAGCAGGAATGACTGCGTCGTTATCAAAAATCTCAAGACAGGTTCTTTGATCCGGTGAAATGAGCATGGAAGCTTCCCGAATTTGAAAAGACGGCAGACTCCAATGATGTCCTCTTTTAAAACCCAATACCTCCGTATAGAATGCAATGGTTGCTTGATAATCCTGGGCTTGAATCGCCACATGTGCAAGACCCTTCACGCTCATTCAAAATCGCCCCTTATAAACAAGTTCACCTTATTATATGGATAATAATAAGGTTCATATATATGAAAAGTGAGGATTTTAGCCTATATTAGTTATTAAATAAAAGTTAATTCGTACAAAAAACATTATTTTTTAAAATTAAAACAGGAGGTGCTTGATATGCATCATCACATAGACGATATTGACCACAAAATTATGCAGTTGCTTCAGCATGACGCCCGGATATCTATTTCCCAGATCAGTAAAGAAATCTCGATGTCTCAACCTTCCGTTAAAGAAAGAATGATGAAGCTGGAGGAACGAGGAATTATTTCCGGGTATAGCACCGTATTTAATTTACGGGAGCTGAATCGTGGGACGACCACGTTTATTCTATTAAAGACAGAGTATTGCCAGGAGCTGGTCGATTTTTGTAGAGAAGCGAAGGAGGTCACCGATTTATTTCGCATCAGCGGGGAATTTAATTACCTCATCAAGGTACAAACCGCGTCGGTAGAGGAAATTGCAGAGTTTCAGGATTCACTGGTGAAATTAGGCCCTTCGAAGTCGCATATTTGTATGAAAAATATACTGGAAAACAGGGTCTTGCTGTAAGTCAGTCGGAGAACAGGACATTCCGAGCATCAAACATTCGCAACTTCGAACAAACGAATATTGGATTGTATGAAAAAAAGTGACGCCGATTACAACAGCGTCACTGTAATACCCTGCTCCAGACGTTGCACGTCCTGGAGCTCAATCTTTCCGGCCATGGCGTGCAAAGCCGCCGCCGTGCCGCAGGCCGCTCCCTGCCGTAGCATGGCCGGGAGCTCCAGCCCCGCCGCCGCGCCGGTGACCAGCCCGGCGACCATGGCGTCACCGCTGCCGAGCGCGCTGACAATGTCCGCGTTCGGCAGGCTCACGCGGTAGCGCGCATCGCGCGTCACCGCCAGCGCCCCGCGCGCGCCGAGCGAGATGACGGCCAGCTGCGCTCCGGCCTCAAGCAGCTGCGCTGCCGCCGCTTCAGCGGCATCCGGGCGCGCGGCGTCGATGCCGGCGAAGCGGGCGGCCTCGTCCTCGTTAGGCTTCACGAGGTCGGGCCTTCCGCGCAGCCCCAGGCGCAAGGCCTCGCCGCTCGCGTCTAGCGCCACTCGCGCACCGCGCGCCTTCGCCAGCGTGCACAGCTCGGCGTACAGATCCGGCGGGCAGCCCGGAGGCAGGCTACCCGAGAACACGACCCAAGCCGAGTCCGCGGCAAGGGTCGTGATTTTGCGCCGCAGCGCGGCCAGTTCAGACGGCCCGATAGTCGGGCCGCTTTCGATCAGCTCGGTCTGCGTGCGCGTGGACGGGTCGAGCACGGTAATGGCGAGACGGGTTTCCCCGTGCTCCATTTCGATAAAATCGGCGCTTACGCCTTCCGAGCTCAACCCGTCGATGAGCAGCCGCCCAGTGTGTCCAGCGGCAAACCCGGTCGCCCGCACAGGCTCGCCCAGCGTGCGAATGACACGGGCGGCATTGACGCCTTTGCCTCCCGGCACCGTCAGGCCGCCCTCGATCCGGTGGACGGCATTCATACCGAAGCCTGCAACCGTGTAGATTTTATCCACAGCCGCGTTAAGCGTTACGGTGGTAATCACAAGGCATCACTCCTTTAAGAAATTAGCTTTAAGCCTAGGGCTGCGGCAAGAATCATAGCGATAAACAACACACGCAATACGCTTTTTTGCTCACCGTACAAGAACATACCCGTAATCGTGCTACCGACCGTTCCGATACCTGTCCATACGGCATAGGAAGTTCCCATAGGCAAACTTTTCATGGCATAGCTGAGTAGAGAGAAACTAAGGACAAAGGATAAGACCATAAGCACTAATGACTTCCATCCTTTGCCCACCGTAACTCCCTTCATACCGATAACTCCAAACACTTCCGAGCATCCCGCGATAACCAATGCAATCCAAGCCATTATGCGCCACTCCCTTCCTGAGCATCACGGTCGGTAACTAACTTCAGGCCGACCACGCCTGCCAACAAAAGGGCGATTAACAGCGTTTTGGACCATTGAAACGGTTCCCCGAATAGCAGCATTTCACCTACGACCGTTCCCCCTGTCCCCAGTCCGGTGAATACAGCATATACTGTGCCCACAGGCAAACGGTTCGCAGCCTTCATGATCAAATAAAAGCTGGCCACTACAGCCAGCACGGTTACAATCCATGCGAGTACAGAATCCGCATGCTTCAGACCCGAGACCCATACGACCTCAATAAGGCCACCAATAAAAACATAAATCCAGCTGCGATTCATGATGAGCGTTCCCCTTTAAATATAGATTAGTTGTAAATTAATCACTCGTTACGTTCTTGTTCCTTCACGCTTCATGAGGCGGGGTTAACGTAATTCCACGCCAAAAAATAGGCCACGCAGCGTTCAGTCTTCGGTGGTAGTTCAGGCTCCCACTGTACAGCAGTTCCACCATGATTCCGTCGAGCAGTGTTATGAAGGATAAAGCCACATCCACTGGCTCCATATGTCCAAAGGGTTCCCTATCTCGTGCATTCCGGAGGTGGCGAGTTAATTTTCGCTCCATATTTTCCAGAAAAGGATTAACAATATCCAGAACCTCGTTATACAAAGATACAGGCGGAAAGAAGGAAAAACGAAGCATAAACTTGGCTGTATTGTTGTTCTTATATTCCTGTCCCATCCAAAACAGGAAGTCATGCAGTGTATGCTCCAGCGACTGATCTCTGCGTTCCGAAAAGTATTCAAAAATACGTAAATTCTGCTCTTGAAAAGCGTACCTCGCTAACTGTAGAAACAGATCCTCCTTGCCTTGAAAATGCGCATATATAGAAGGTTTTCGAATACCAACCTCAGCGGCAATATTGCTTAAGGATGCCCCCTCATACCCATTGGCGGCAAATTGGAAAAGAGCGGCTTTTCGAATGTCTTCCATTCCCATCATTTTCACCTACCTAACGTTCGTTAGTTTATTTTTGCACGAAAAAAAGTAAGTGTCAACCCGGCTTTATCCGGTTTTGTTTCGGGTTTTCCCCGGATTTTTTTTTTTTCTTTAAAACCTTAACAAAAAAGTGGGAAGAAATAAGGTGCTCATGTACAATATAATGAAGATGTCTATTTTTTAGCGATGAATCATCTAGTTCATATATACAGTGTCTGTTTCTTGCTGTTTGGTGAGGATGCAGTACATTGGAAATGAGGTAAATTATGAGGCGAAGTTTACTGGCTGTGTTAATTGCGGCTATGGTTTTTGTTATTTATTATTTTGGTTTGTTTAATTACATTGGCAGAAATGAAGGAACGGTCATCAGTATTTTCTCCACGCTGACGGTCATTTCCATCAGTCTGATTATTTTTTCGGAGAATCGCAATCCCTCCACTACGATGTCCTGGATTTTGCTGCTGGCCTTGCTGCCGGTGGTTGGACTTCCTCTTTATTTTTTGTTTGGGCAAAATGTGTTCAAACGCCGCAAGTATAACAAAAAGGCATTGCGTGACCAGCAGGCTTACGACCGTATTGAGAAGGATGCCATGCACGTCAAACGCGATCTGACCTGCTTTACAGATGAGCAGCAGCGGTTGATGCGTTTGGCACGCAGGTTGGCCCGTTCCCCGATTTATTTTGCGGCGGAAACCCAAATCTTGAACAACGGAGATGAAACCTTCTCCACACTATTGGCGGAACTACACAAGGCAGAGCATCATATCCACATGGAATACTACATTTTTCGGTCGGATGATATCGGCACCAGCATTCAGAAAATCTTGATCGAAAAGGCCAAAGCTGGCGTCAAGGTACGGTTTATGTACGATGCGGTGGGCAGCATTCAACTGTCGAAGGCTTTCTTGAAGGAAATGCGGGATGCGGGGGTAGAGGTCGTCGCTTATGGCGGTGCACGGATCTTGTTCTTTTCCAGCCGGGTAAACTACCGTAATCACCGTAAAATTGTGGTTATCGACGGCAATATTGGATTGATTGGCGGTCTGAATGTAGGGGATGAGTACCTCAGCCGTAACAAAGCCTACGGCTTTTGGCGTGACACGCACATGATTGTGAAGGGCGAGGCTGTGCGAACGCTGCAACTTATATTTTTGCAGGACTGGCTTCATATGACGGGTGAATCGGTGCTGAATAAGGAATATCTGTCCCCAAAAATCGAGCCAATTACGGACGGAGGCGTGCAGATTATTGCCAGCGGCCCAGATAATGAGCGGAGAGTGCTCAAAAATCTGTTCTTCTCCATGATCACATCCGCCCGCAGATCGGTATGGATTGCCACTCCTTATTTTATCCCGGATGAAGATATTTTGACCGCGCTACGGATGGCGGCTCTGTCCGGTTTGGACGTGCGGATTCTGTTTCCTGCCAAACCGGACAAGTGGCTGCCGTTCCTCGCGTCCCATTCGTACTTCCAAACGTTGCTGGAGGTTGGGGTCAAGGTATATGAGTATGAAAAAGGCTTCCTTCACTCCAAGCTCCTCATTATTGACGGGGAGGTTGCGACCATCGGAACGGCTAATATGGACATGCGTAGCTTCCACCTGAATTTTGAAGTGAACGCTCTGTTGATCCGAACGCATAGTGTACAGCAGATGGTGGCGGATTATGAGCGGGATTTGCAGTCTGCCAGCCTGATCGTACACGAGGAATTTATGAAAAAGCGTCTGTTCAAGCGTTTGATGGAATCACTCGCCCGGCTGCTTTCACCACTGCTGTAAGTTGAATGAATAAAGTAAGCACGCTACAGTGCCCTCCTAATTTTAAAATGTGGTAAAGCCCAAGATGTCTTGTAAACGATATAGTATACCTTTCCAAAATGTAGATTTGTCCTCGTAAGCCTCCAGATCCAGACTGTATTCAGCTCCCCGGTTATTCCATAATGTATCAAAATAGGCCGCAATCTGTCGGGTCAGCTTGCTGTCCGCCGGAGCGGCCACCCACAATTCATTTTCCAGATTCAGGTCGTTCAAATTACGTGGTGTCAAATTCGTGGAGCCGCCCAAAATGATGTGATCTCCCTGTCCCTTGGCAATATAAATCAGCTTGGTATGATATTGCTCATGGGTCGTATTGTACCAGCGGATTTGGATTTTTTCGCCCGATTTATCGGACAATTCTTTGGCGACCGGACGATTGGGAATGCCGATTTTTTCCTGTCCAAACGCGTTTTGATTCGGGTCCAGCAACAATTGGATGTTCACACCGCGTGCAGAGGCATCCAGCAGGCTGTTCAACACTTTACGGTCTGCCAAATAAAACATGCCCATATGAATGCTATCGCCTTTCTTTGTCTGCCCGATGGCATCCAGAACCGATGTGTATACCTTGCCTTCGGTTAGATATTTGATCCGGTAGCTGTCTTTTCCCGATCGAGCAGAGGCTTCCGCTTGTGGCGTATAGGCAGGAAGCTGCCCTCCGCCGGAGAAGTCCAGCACCGCCTGCTCGGTTTGTAAAATGTCCCCGATGATGGGTCCCTTCACCTCCAGCGCCACATTGGAGTGATATGCGCTCGCATCGTGAACATTCCCTGTGGAAATGAGCGCTGTTTGCTCGCTGGCAACCAATTTTCGATGATTGGCCTTGACGTTTAACAGCTTGAGATAAGAGCGTGCCGTAACGTCAGGTCCGTCACTGGCCATCAGGTTGGGAATCCAGCCTGTGCCCTGCTGTCCGAACCATTGGAAAAAGGTACGCCACACCGCAGAATAGCTTGGCGTGGAATCCCGCAGCGGGTCCACATCGGTCTGCACAACCTGAATCCCCGCTCGTTTCATATTCTCCAGCAAATGATTGGGGGATGAATTGTAATTGGTATTGACTTCATCTGTAATGAAAAAGATAGGCATATCAGGATTGGCCTTCTTTTTGGCAATAAGATGCTCGGTCATCTGTGCGCTGACTTGGGGGACGCGCTGGCCCTTATGTTTATAATCGTTGAACAGAAACAGGTCGATGACGATAAATTGTTTGGCTTCGTCAACGATCCCAAGCATACGGTTCAAAATTTGCCCTTCGTGCTGTGCGGTACTTCCATCCCCGGTAGGATAGGTCAAATCCGTCCAGAAGTTTACCTCGTTGGTCGAATACTCCTGACTTTCATAAGAAACGAAGGGGGGCAGTGGCTTATGGGTCTGATAGATCATGATGGCAATCAGCCACAGGATGAGTAACAGGATAATGATTTTAATAGCGCGGCTTGTTCGCCCGGATTTCCTTTGGAATAGCTTTCTTTTAGATATCTTTTGTTGGGAAACAGGGTTATATGCCGGCTCAGAATGCAGCGTATCATGCTTAGCCATATGGGGGTCAACTCCTCTATTGAATGCTGCATTCCACTTCATCGTACCGGAACATGCAGTTTTAGGATGGGATACTGTCTAGTTATTAACGCAAGTGTACAGGATTGAAGCGTAATGACTGGAAGGAAAGGTATGGATGGTTGGAATGGGCACCCATTATAGATTATGTGGAATCGGAATAGATCATAACAGTATAGGTTCCCATCCCTTTCTCATTTACGGAGAGCATTTTCACAGAACAGGTGGGACATATCCTAATCCTCTTATTATGAAGAGGGGATTTTTTTGTTGATTCAGGACATATGTCCTTTATGGTGAGACTAACCTATACTTTAATAAATAGAAAAGTCACTTAGATAGGGAGAATAACGATTCATGAGAGGAATTTTATTTGCTTTTTTGGGAGGCGCTTGTATTACGCTGCAAGGGGTGGCGAATACACGGATAAGTCAGGATATCGGTACATGGCAGGCGGCTACGGTTACTCAGTTGACGGGTGTTATTTTGGCGGCATTGATCTGGATGTTCACACGAGATGGAAATGTGGCGGAGATGAAGCAGGTAAAGCCTATGTATCTCTTGGGTGGCGCTTTTGCAGCTATCATCATATTCAGTGAAGTGACCGCTATTCAGCATATCGGAGTTACATTCACGATCTCGGCGCTGTTGATTGCCCAGTTGTGCCTAACCTTTCTGGTTGATATTAACGGATGGTTTGGTGTAGTGAAGCAAAAAATGAAGCTGCCGCAATTTATAGGCATTGGCATGATGATCGCGGGTGTGATCATTTTGAAGCTCTAAATAGAACTTCATTCGGAGAAGGAACCCAGAACGTAGAAAACGAAGGTGAGCTCAAGCATGAAAGAAATTCAGGATCAAGAGCAACTGAAGCATTTTTTACAATTGCATCAGCTGGAAACCATACTACATGAGCCGCTGCGGCCTTATTTGTCACTGCATCGTTTGGAACAAGGGGAAAAACTGTGCTCACAAGGGGATTCCATTGAACATCTGTACATATTGGTACAGGGCAAGGTCAAGATCTATACCAGTTCAACGGAAGGCAAAACACTGGTTCTCTGCTTCAAAACGCCAATTGAGGTTATTGGGGATGTTGAATATATTCGCAGAAGCAACGTGATCAATACGGTGGAGGCTGTGTCCCCTATATATGTAATCGGTATTCACCAGCAATGGATGAATAAATATGGCAGAGACTATGCTCCAATGCTGCAATTTTTGCTGGATATCGTTACCCGGAAGTTTTGCATGGATTCCGACTTTTCCAGCTTTAACTTAATGTATCCTGTGGAAGTCAGACTGGCCAGTTACCTGCTATCCGTTTCTTTTGAGGAAGGGGATTCTTCTTCTTTTCATGAAGAATTGCGTGCATCCAGTCTCGTAGATGTGGCGAATTTGATCGGAACCAGCTACAGGCATCTCAACCGTGTGATTCGCAAGATGAGCGCAGATGGATTGGTGGAACGAGTACGGGGCTATATTGTGATTCATGACAGAGAAGGCTTGGACCAACTGGCAGGCCATAATATTTATGAAGCATAATCATTTGTAAATAATTAGCAGGGGAGAGCTGAATCATGCTATTAGGAATTGTACTGGCGGTAATCGCAGGAGCCTTTGTTAGCCTGCAAACGATATTCAATAATAAGGTGAACGAACGGACAGGTTCATGGGCCACAACCACACTTGTGCTGGGAACGGGGTTTCTGGCCTCCTTGCTCGGCAGTCTTATTTTTGCAGGAAAAAATACATTTACACTACAACATATGCAGCCGTGGTACTGGGTCAGTGGGATGATTGGTGTTGGCGTGGTGTTCTGTCTGGTACAAGGAGTGAAGCTGCTTGGTCCGACTTATGCGATATCTATCGTATTAACGGCACAATTGGGTACTGCTTTGCTGTGGGATTCGTTAGGATGGCTGGGACTGGAAAAGATTCCGTTCACCTTTACCAAGCTGATCGGCGTGCTGGTCATTATCGGTGGCATCCTGATATTCAAGTTTGGTAACGGGCGTACGAAGGAGCAGCAGGAAAGCATTTCACATGTACCTGATTCCATGAAGGGATGACGGATTTTACTTAAAGAAGGGGCTGTCCCAAAAGCCATGAAATGGCTGCTTGGGATAGCCCTTGTTTTTGAGTAGGATATACGTGAGCGTTTGGTGAGGACGCTCCGCGAACGGAACGTTGTTCCAATCGCTGTTGTATCCAGATTTTATTTATTTGACTTAGCGGTAAAAATCCGGATACAAAGGCGACCGCTGCCGCTTTTCCACAATCGTTCCGTCCTCTCCGCTGTTTAAGCGGGAATCGTATCTACAATCCTTCTAAAAATCATAAAAAAAGAAACCTTTCTTTGGTAAAATGGAAGTGCGACCAACCATTTCAAAGGAGAGGTTTCTTTTGTACATTCAATATAACATGGACCAACTTTGCTTGCCAATGGATTTAGAAGAAGATATTCCTCCTAATCACCTCGTTCGTGTCGTTAATGCAGCCGTGAATCGACTGGACGACACCATCTTTGACGCCGCCTATCCCGGCGGTGGCCGCAACAGCTACCATCCTAAAATGCTGACAAAAGTCATCATCTACGCTTATACACAGCGCATTTACTCCTCCCGGCAAATCGCTAAAGCGCTTCGGGAGAATATCCCCTTCATGTGGTTGGCCGGACGGCAACGCCCGGACTTCCGTACCCTTAATCGTTTCCGTTCTCAGCGGATGAAGGACGTTCTTGAAACGGTATTCACCGCCGTGCTTCAATTTCTGGCGGAAGAAGAATACGTCTCCCTGGAGCATTACTTCGTAGATGGTACCAAGATCGAGGCCAATGCCAATCGCTACACATTTGTTTGGGGCAAGGCCGTGACTAAACACAAGGCCAAGTTGCAAGAGAATGTACACGTGCTGTTTGCCAGCATCGAAGCCGCAGAGCACCAGGAAGAGTGCGAGCACCAAGGTAAAGATCTTGTCGAACTCGGCGAATCGTTAGAGATGAGTAGTGAGAAACTCGAACACATGACCCAAGCGCTGGAGTCGCAACTTCTGGACAAGCCCAAGGACAAAACGCTGAAGAAAGCCGTTCGGAAGCTTCGCAAGAATTTGCTGCCAAGGCTGCTGAAGTATGAGCAATACAAAACCCTGCTTGGGGACCGAAACAGCTTCAGCAAGACCGACCCGGACGCGACCTTCATGCGGATGAAGGAAGACCACATGCGAAACGGTCAACTGAAACCCGGATATAATGTGCAGGTCGGAACCGAAAACCAGTTCATTTTAGCCTACAGTGTTCACCAACGACCGACGGATACTCGCTGTTTGCAGCCGCATATGGAAAAAGCTCAGAAACTACTGGGGGGATTTCCACAGACCGTCATTGCAGACGCAGGTTACGGCAGTGAAGAAAACTACGCCTATCTGGAAAAGGAAAAGATCCAGGCTGTCGTTAAATACGGCAGCTACCATAAAGAGAAGAGCAAGGCGTGGAAAGCGGATATCGGAAAGATAGAGAACTGGACATACAACGAGGCAAAGGATACATGGACCTGCAAGGCTGGACAAACACTGCATTTCCGCAGAGAAAGAAAGGAAACCTTAAAGAGTGGATACGAGATTCGCAAACGTCATTACCGAAGCAACTCTTGTGACGGCTGCCTCCTGAAGGACCGTTGTACGAAGGCGGAAGGAAATCGGGAAGTAGTCGTCAGTGTGGAACGGCTAAGATACCAGAACCAAGCTCGGGAAATCCTTCGAAGTGAAGAAGGGTACACCTTGGCCGTGCGCCGAATGACGGAACCGGAAAGCGTATTTGGACAACTGAAAAACAACCGGGGTTTCCGGCGGTTTCTGCTTCGCGGCATGGAGAAGGTGACGCTTGAGGTCGGCTGGCTTTCACTTGCCCATAATGTGCTGAAGCAAGCCGCAGTGGACCAAAAACGCAAAGCAGCGATTCTCCAATAACGGGAGAATCGCTGCTTTGCTGACTTTTGTGGTTTTTTTAGAATGAGAAGGGTTGTCTCTAACGTCGAAATCTACTTTTGGGACAGCCCCTTCTTTTGTCTTTTACTATAATATGACGCTATATTAAATCATGATTAGCTATATGGCATTATTGCCGGGTTCCTCCTGAATCCATTGGCTTGGCAGCGTCTGATAAAAGGCCAGCAAGGATAACACCGATAAGCACCGCGATCATGGCGTGTAAGAGACCGAAAGACTCTCCCAGAAATCCTAATCCTGGGGGGCCTACTAAAAAGGCAATGTATCCGGTGGTAGCCACTGCACCCACTCGCTTTTGACAATGCTTATTAAAAGTATAATAATAAACTATACTATAATTTAATATCTGGCATTTGTCCAACTTCATGGAGTGAAATGAAAACCTTTTAAACAGGAAGGAAAGTGTACATGGCAACGAATAAAGATAATATGTTAGAAGGCAAATTATATATGGCTGGTGGAAAAGAATTAGCAAAGGATAGCAAGAAATCGAGAATGCTTACCCGCTTGTTCAATAACAGTACGGAAGAGCAACAGGAGTACCGGGTAGAGCTACTTAAACAACTGTTCGAGTCTACAGGTCAGGAGATATATATCGAACCCCCATTTCGCTGTGACTATGGCTGTCACATTACAGTGGGCAATCAGTTCTATGCCAATTATGACTGCATCATTATTGATGTTGCGAAAGTAACAATAGGGGATCATGTTTTTTTCGGCCCCAGGGTAGGTGTATATACGGCTGGGCATCCGATAGATTCAGATGTACGCAACACCCTGCTCGAATTTGGTAAACCGATAACGATTGGGAACAGTGTATGGATTGGCGCAAATACCGTAATCACTCCAGGAGTGAATATTGGAAATAATGTAGTTATCGGGGCGGGATCTATCGTTACCAAAGACATTCCTGATAATGTGGTTGCCGTAGGAAATCCATGCAAAGTGCTAAGGGAAATTACAGATGAAGACAGACGGTACTGGGAAAAGCAAAAAAATGATTATTACGCTGACATTGAGGACTAAGGTACAAAAAAACTCATCTGAACGGTTTATATAAGCAGAGGAAAGGCTCGCGATTCTGTGTATATATTTTTCCATCCATGCTACAATAAAAGTATCTAAATAATTGCCTGTAATCATACATAAATAGATCGGTTACCGTGTTCGGGAGCGGTCTTATTTGTGTTTTCAGACCAATGTAAATACATGAAGTGACCTAAATGAGGTGGGACATAGATGAGTAATGTGGAAAATAAATCTGAAACACCTGAGAGTTCCGGCAAATCCGGTTCTTTGCTGCCTGCTGCACGCACAGGTGAACGGAAAATAGAGCATGTCCGCCTTTGTTTGCAAGAGGACGTGGCAAGCCAAGGCATCACGAATGGACTGGAGCGCTATGCCTTTAAACACTGTGCACTGCCTGAACTGCATTTTGATGAGGTACGTCTGGACACTACTTTTCTGGGGCGCGCAGTGCGAACGCCGCTGCTGATTAGTTCCATGACAGGCGGCAGCGCGGAGACGGGAGCGATTAATGAGCGCTTGGCAGAAACAGCGGAAAAACGCGGCTGGGCGCTGGGAGTAGGCTCGGTGCGAGCTGCGGTGGAAAAAGAAGAACTGGCTCCGACCTTTGCGGTTCGTCGCTTGGCACCGAATATTCCGATCCTTGCCAATCTTGGAGCAGTGCAGTTGAACTACGGATTTGGCGTGGACGACTGTCGCCGTGCGGTAGAGATTGCCGGAGCGGACATGCTTGTACTGCATTTGAACGGATTGCAGGAGGTTTTTCAACCTGAGGGGAATCTGGATTTTGGCGGATTGCTTGGACGTATTGAAGAGCTGTGCCGCCAGCTTTCAGTGCCCGTAGGCGTGAAGGAAGTAGGCTGGGGTATAGATGGCGAGACGGCTTCGAGACTGTATGATGCGGGTGCAGCTTTTATTGATGTCGCGGGCGCAGGCGGGACAAGCTGGAGTCAGGTGGAAAAATTCCGCAATTCTGATCCTGTACGCCGTGCGGCGGCGGAAGCATTTGCGGATTGGGGAAACTCCACCGCAGATTGTATCGTAGAGGTCAGGGCGGCGCAGCCGAATGGCGCAGTGATTGGCAGTGGCGGACTGAGAGACGGTGTCGATGCAGCCAAGGCGCTTGCCTTGGGCGCTGATATGGCGGGTTTCGGACGGTCGCTGCTCGGATCGGCGGTCGCCTCCACAGAGGCGCTGGAAGCGCGGCTGGAGCAGGTGGAGCTGGAACTGCGCACAGTCATGTTTGGCATCGGGGTAGATGGGATTGAAAGTCTTAAAGATACGACTCGATTAAGAAAGAAGGCGAACAGATGAGTGGATTCATCAGATTCATTCCTATGAACGACGAGCAGTATGATCGTTTTGAGCAGCGCTCGCTTGTGGATTACGCAGAGGACAAAATTCAAGCAGGGACGTGGACGGTGGAGGAAGCACCGGAACGGGCTAGGGAAAGCTTTGGCAAGTATTTGCCAAAGAGACTGGATACTCCCCATGCTCACCTTTACATGCTAATGTATTCGGATACGGATGTTGTGGAGAGCCAAGAGGAAGCGGGCTATATCTGGTTCAATATTACGGATAGTGCACAAGGAAAAGAAGCTTTTCTGCTGGATATTCTCGTCTACGATTCATATCAGGGGCGGGGGCTAGGCACATTGGCGATGGGGGCTTTGGAACAGGAGGCTCGCAGGCTGGGAGCCGTGCGCATCGGTTTGCATGTATTTGGGCATAATGAACGGGCTTTGCATGTGTACCGCAAGTCAGGCTATCGGGTTACGGATATTCAGATGAGCAAAGAGATTTAAATGAAGAAGTAGAGGATATAGCAAAATCCTGAAAGTCACAGTCGTATGCTTGCCGCAGGTATAGGTTCTCATATATAATGTGGGTTGGTAAACTAACGGATGGCATAACGCACATTTTATATAAACGGGAGTTGTTCTGATTATGGCTTTAAAAGCGGGGATTGTGGGCTTGCCGAACGTGGGCAAATCAACACTGTTTAACGCAATAACGCAGGCGGGTGCGGAATCCGCAAACTATCCATTTTGTACGATTGATCCGAATGTAGGTGTAGTTGAAGTACCGGACGAACGGCTGGATAAGCTGACTGAACTGGTTGTGCCGAACAAAACGGTGCCGACGGCTTTTGAATTTGTTGATATTGCAGGACTTGTACGCGGCGCGAGCAAGGGCGAGGGTTTGGGTAACAAGTTTCTGGCTCATATTCGTGAAGTGGATGCGATTGTGCATGTGGTACGTTGTTTTGAAGATGAGAACATTACCCATGTGGATGGCAAAATCGACCCGATCAGTGACATTCAGACCATTAATCTGGAACTGATTCTGGCAGATATCGAAAGCGTAGACAAGCGCATTGAGCGTTCCCGCAAAAACATGAAGGGTGGCAACAAGCAATACACCCAGGAAGTTGAAGTGCTGGAGCGGATCAAGGAATCATTGTATGCTGATAAGCCTGCGCGCAGCGTGGAATTGTCGGATGAAGAACAGTTGATTGTACGTGATCTTCATTTGCTTACGATGAAGCCTGTACTGTACGCAGCTAATGTCAGCGAAGACGGTGTAACGGAAGCCGACAGCAATCCATATGTGCAAAAGGTACGTGATTTTGCTGTAGCGGAAAATGCAGAAGTGGTGCCGATTAGCGCCAAAGTAGAATCTGAAATTGCCGAGCTGGAAGGCGAAGACAAGGCGATGTTCCTGGAGGAACTGGGACTGGCTGAATCCGGTCTGAATCGTCTGATCAAAGCCGCTTACCGCTTGTTGGGTCTGTATACGTATTTCACAGCAGGTGTGCAGGAAGTACGCGCATGGACCATTCACAAAGGAACTAAAGCACCGGGTGCTGCGGGCGTTATCCACACGGATTTTGAACGCGGATTTATTCGTGCCGAGGTTGTATCCTACAATGATTTGGTCGCTGCTGGCTCTATGAATGGGGCTAAGGAACGTGGTCAGCTTCGTTTGGAAGGTAAGGAATATGTGGTACAAGACGGAGACGTTATGCATTTCCGTTTTAATGTATAACATTAGGTTTGCAGTATAAAACATTGTTCTAAATAAAATAGTCGCTGCCTGTGTTGGGTGGCGGCTTTTTTTATTGAAATTATGGTTGTTATTCAATTCATGAATTAGAAGTATTTTTAGTAGCTAATTAATTAATTAGTTGGTATAATAAAGAGCTGTAGCCAGTGAATTTGAATCTGGCTTCATATTAATTTAACTGAAGAGGTGAATCGCTTGTTGGACCGATTGCAATCATTGGCGGACCGCTACGATAAACTGAGCGAACTGCTCTGCGATCCGGATGTAGCGAACGATAGCAAGAAACTTAGAGATTATTCCAAAGAACAGTCTGATTTACAGCCTGCTTATGAAGCATATACCGAATATAAAACTGTCGTTGAAGAGCTGGACGCTGCTAAAGCCATGCAGGCGGAAAAGCTGGACGACGAGATGCGTGAAATGGTGAAAATGGAGATTGATGAGCTCAGTGCCCGCAAGCGGGAGCTGGACGAGAAAATCCGCATTTTGCTGCTGCCGAAGGACCCGAATGATGATAAGAATGTGATTATCGAAATTCGCGGTGCAGCGGGTGGTGACGAAGCGGCATTGTTCGCAGCGGATCTGTACCGGATGTACACTCGTTATGCCGATACCCAAGGCTGGCGTGTAGAGCTGATGGATGCGAACATGAATGACCTTGGAGGTTTTAAAGAGGTTATTTTCATGATTAACGGACGCGGCGCATACAGCAAAATGAAATTCGAAAGCGGAGCACACCGCGTACAGCGGATTCCGACGACGGAATCCGGCGGACGTATTCATACATCTACATCTACGGTATCCGTTATGCCTGAGGCCGAAGAAGTGGATGTTGAAATTTCCGACAAGGATATCCGCGTAGATACGTTCTGCTCCAGCGGTGCTGGCGGTCAGTCCGTTAATACGACCAAGTCGGCGGTACGTGTAACGCATATGCCAACAGGCATTATGGCAACCTGTCAGGACGGCAAATCCCAAAACTCCAACAAGGAGAAGGCACTCCAGGTTTTGCGTGCCCGTATTTCGGATATGCTTCGTCAGGAAGAGGAAGCCAAATATGCAGGCGAGCGTAAGAGCAAAGTGGGTACCGGAGATCGCAGTGAGCGCATTCGTACCTACAACTTCCCGCAAAGCCGTGTAACAGATCACCGCATCGGGCTGACCATGCACAAGCTGGATCAGGTGATGAACGGGGAGATCGAAGAAATCGTATCGGCGCTCACGATTGCAGAGCAGGCTGATTTGATGGAACAAGAGGTTTAAGTTTTGGGACACGAACGCGATCTTGTGTATCGAATGTCGTCGGAACGGAGCATGAGTATCAGAGAAGCCTTAGTTGAGGCTTCTTCTTTTTTAGGGAGCTGCGGCGTGCTGGAGCCGCAGCATAACGCCCGCCTGCTGCTGGAGCATGTGCTCGGGCTGGAAGGCACGGCGTTCTACGCTGCGCTGGGCGATCCGTTCCCAGCCTCGGGCAAAGAGGCGTGGGAAGCGGTTATAGCCCGCAAAGCAGCGGGTGAGCCAGCGCAGTATATTATCGGACGGCAGGAGTTTTATGGCCGTCCGTTCGCGGTTTCGCCGTCGGTGCTGATTCCGCGCCCTGAGACAGAGCTGCTCGTCGAGGCCATACTTCAGCACGGCGACCGGCTGTGGCCGGACGGCGCTCCGCAGGCGCTCGATATCGGCGCGGGCAGCGGGGCGATTGCCGTCACGCTGGCGGCTGAGCGGCCCCGTTGGCGCGTGGCGGCGGGGGATATTTCCGCCGCAGCGCTGGAGATGGCGGCGCATAACGCCGCTGCCAACGGCGCAGCCGTAGAGCTGCGCGAAGGCGACCTGCTGGCGCCGTTCGCGGGAAAGGCGGTGGACATCCTGGTGTCCAATCCGCCGTATATCCCGGCCGCCGACATCGCAGGCTTGCAGCCGGAGGTGCGCGATCATGAGCCTCGCATGGCACTGGATGGCGGGCCTGACGGGCTTGGCCCGTATCGGGCGATGCTGGAGCAGCTTGAGCTGCTTCAGGCTCCGCCGCGGCTGATCGGATTCGAGCTGGGCATGGGACAGGCCAGAGACGTGGCTGGACTGCTGGAGCAGGCAGGTCATTGGAATACGATTCTGATCGTTCCGGACCTTGCTAGAATCGAACGCCATGTCCTGGGCGTTGCGGAATAATGCTGCATTTTCTTTTTGCGAGTCTTTCCTTTAGAATAAAAGGAGTATGACCGAGAAACGGCTCAGGGGGAAATCATGCTTCAGAAATTGAAAAAAATTGACGGTCCGGTTATCTTCATTCTGGTTTTGCTGATGGCGATTAGTATCATAACGGTGTATAGCGCGGGTAGAGGCCCTACCAACATTGTGGAGCACGGAAACGACTACCAGAAAATGATCGGGTATTATATATTGGGTTTTGTGGCTGTTTTGGGTTTGGCGTTGGTGGATTTTCGTATTTTTATTAAAAAGCGCTGTATGTATATGGCGGCGGAATATTCCTGTTGGCTCTCGGCTTTTTTGGCGGGACGGTTAACAACTCTCAGGGCTTTTTGAAAATTGGTGGCTTGAACCTTCAGCCTGCTGAGGTATTCAAGCTAGTGCTTATTATTTTTCTGGCTTATATGCTGATAAAGAAGCGCAAGAGCAAGCTTTACTTCATACAGGATGTACTTCCAGTTGCTTTAGTGAGCTTTGTACCGTTCGCTATGGTCATGGCGCAAAATGACTTGGGTAATGCGCTCGGGTACATTGTCATCGTTCTCGGTATGCTGTGGATCGGTAATGTGAAGGCCTCCCATGCATTGATCGGATTTACGATTTTTGCAGTTGCCGCAGGCGGCGGGATCAAAGCGTATATTTCCTTCCACGACCAGATTGATACCTTTATGAAGGGCATTGGCCGTAGTCACTGGGTAGAGCGTCTGGACCCTTGGCTGGTACCGGAAGAAGCGACAGCGAAGGCATCTTATCATACGAAAAACGCCAAGTTGGCCATTGCCTCTGGTGGAATGATGGGCAAAGGCTTTTTGCAGGGGACTTCGGTGCAATCTGGTCGTGTGCCTTACACCTATGCGGATTCTATTTTTGTGGTCGTAGCGGAGGAATTTGGCTTTGTCGGCTCATCGGTGCTGCTGCTGCTATATTTTATTTTGATACACCGTATGATCCTGATCTCGCTGGAATGCCGTGATCGGGCTGGACCCTATCTTATCGTCGGCATTGTGTCCATGCTGCTGTATCAGATTTTTGAGAATATCGGCGCGTTTTTGGGCATCATGCCACTGACGGGGATTACGCTCCCTTTTATAAGCTATGGGGGTACGTCGTTGCTCATTAACATGGCTAGTATTGGCTTGGTTATGAGCATTAAGGTACACGGTCAGGAACTGGAGGACGATCTGCCACAGCCTTCCAGAGTGAACTTGACGAAGGCGAAAAAAGCTTAGTGTGTACAGATTGTGGATAGATACAGCTTTGTGTTTTATGGTGAGAAAAATAGTGAGATGCAAAAGGGTCCAGATTGTGAAATCTGGGCTTTTTCGTATACGCGGGTTACTCCCAAGCTTTGGTACGCAGATCCATGTTGCTCGATGTAGGGCTATGGATGTTTTTTTAAATCTTCATGAACATTTTACGAGATTGATAGGTTTAGCCTCTCCCAAACCGGACAGACTGATAGACATGATAGAGTTTGGGGGGATTTGGGATGAGAAGCTGGACCAAGCAAGTTGCAATGATACTATTTTGTATTTCGATATTAATGATGTCGTGGGAAGGTCAAAAAACAGATGCCGCCATGACACCAGGGTCAAGAGGGCCTGTAGGGGCAGGGATGGCCACGACAGGAGCGGGCGTCATTCCGCATGATTCCATCCGATTGCGTATTTTGGCCAATTCGGATCGCCCGGAGGATCAGTTGGTAAAACGTGAAATAAGGGATTCCATCGTACAACAGATGGATGCGTGGGTCGGCAAGTTGGAAAACCCGCAAAGTTTGGAGCAAGCCAGAGTGCTGATTGCTGATCATTTACCCGAAATTGACCGTTTAGTAGGCGCGGAACTGGCTCGACGGGGCATTTCGTACGACCATCAGGTGGAATTGGCAAACGTACCTTTTCCGACCAAGATGTACGGTGGGCTTGTTTATCCGGCAGGAGATTATGAAGCGCTTCGGGTTACGCTGGGACAAGGCAAAGGGCAAAATTGGTGGTGTGTGCTGTTTCCTCCCTTGTGCTTTATTGATGCGAGCAGCGGGGAAGCAGCAGCACAAGCGGTCTCGGCAAGAGCGGACCAAGGAGGCGGACGGACGAATGCCGCTGACAAGGAGCCGGAAGTACGGTTTTTTCTATGGGATGCGTTGACGGGGCTGTGGGCATGGGCGAGTGGCTTGTTTGCCTAAGCGTCGTGAGCTGTAGAAAAGAGAACAACGGGTGGATGATTCCGGTATGTTATAATGAAATATAGGTTTTACAGCTATGAGACATGGACAGATTCGGTTCAGATAAGCTGCCAAGGCAAGTTCTTTGACGATAGAGCAAACTGAGCAGGACTGTATGACAATAACGTATGGGATGATCTGATATGAGCGATAAATTGAATCAAATACAAGGTTTGTGCGGAGAGTCGGCGCAAAAGGAAAAATGTGAATCGGTACTGGATGAACGGGGGCTTCATGAGCTAAAGCCGCCGTTGGCGGCTTCCCATACGAATTGGTGGGACGTCAGAGGCTTGGTGGTTAAAGGAGATTTCTCTGGTGAAGTATTATCCGGACAAGCCCTTATCGCGGCGGAAAAAGGCATTCGTGAGGCTGCTGTGCTGCTGCAAGCAGGAGAGACGGTAGCGTTCCCTACCGAGACGGTGTACGGCTTGGGCGCGGATGCGCGTAGCACGGAAGCGGTAGAATCAGTATTCGCCGCCAAAGGGCGTCCTTCCGATAATCCGCTGATCGTGCATATTTCCGACCCTGCCCAGTTGGATGGCATGGTAACGAAAGTAAATGATACGGCGCGGGCGCTGATGAATGCGTTCTGGCCGGGACCGCTAACGCTGGTGCTGCCCGTAATTCCGCAAGCACTGTCGCCCCGTGTGACGGCGGGGCTGGACACGGTCGGCGTGCGCATGCCAGATCATCCGGTAGCGCTGCGCCTGATTGCGGAAGCGGGCTGTCCGCTGGCTGCGCCAAGCGCCAACCGCTCGGGCAGGCCCAGTCCGACCCTTGCACAGCATGTGCGGGAGGACCTGGAGGGCCGCATCGGCGGCATTTTGGACGGTGGCCCCACGGGTGTGGGGCTGGAGTCCACGGTGGTGCAGGCCGGTGACGACGGAACCGTCACCATCCTGCGCCCCGGCGGCGTGACGGCCGAGCAGCTCGCTGCGGTCGCTCGCGCCGTCGAGCTGGACCCGGCGCTCGCCGCTGCTTCGCCCGGCGAGGACGCCGATAGCCCGGCACCGCGTTCGCCGGGCATGAAGTACACGCACTACGCGCCACGAGGCCGCTTGAGCGTAGTGCAAGGCCCGTCATCCGCGGAGGTGACGGGCTGGATTTGCGCTGCGCTGGCGGAGGCGTCCGCGAGTGGAGAGCGCACGGCGGTGCTCGCGTTCGACGAGCATGCCGCCGGCTATGCCGGAGAGCGCGTTTACACGCTGGGCAAGCTGGATGAGCTCCATGAGGCGGCGCAGCGCTTGTACGGCGTGCTGCGCCGCTGCGACGAGGAAGGCGTCACCTACATCTTGGCGGAAGCTTGTCCGCCGAAAGGACTGGGAGACGCCGTTATGAACCGCCTGCTTAAAGCAGCAGGCCATCGGGTCGTCCGTCTCTAGGACGATCCGGACACTATCCAAACATTTCCTATACATGCAGTCCCCACGTTTGCATGGATTGACCTTTTCGGCATAGTTGGCCCCTCTCCTTATCCCGGTACAAGCATGGTAAACCGTATGCTTGTACTGTTTTGCTTCTTGTCCGCATAACGTGTACAAGAGCGGACGGATATTGGGGGATGGAGTATGCTGGCAGCCTCTGCCCATGTCGGGCAGATTGTAACGATTCTGGTCATGGCTGTAGCGCTGGGGATGGATGCGTTATCGTTAGGCGTGGGGATCGGCATGAAGGGGATACGCTTGCGAGACGTGCTGCGGATCAGCACGGTCATTGGTTTTTTTCACATACTGATGCCATTGCTGGGTATGTTCACAGGCCATTATATGAGTTCTTTACTGGGTCATGTGACGACCTATTTTGCAGGGGGATTGCTTATCCTTTTGGGCGGGCATATGGTGTATAATTCCTTCAAAGGTGACGGGGGACAGGCGCTGGACCATCGTTCGCCCCTGGGCCTTTTACTATTTTCGCTTGGGGTGAGCGTCGACTCCTTTTCTGTCGGGGTATCACTGGGCATGTTCCAGAGTGATTTGGTGCTGACCGTTCTGACGTTTGGCTTTTGCGGGGGAGCGATGGCGATGCTGGGACTACTGTTAGGCCGCAAGGTCAGCCGCAATCTGGGAGACTATGGAGAAGCGGTGGGCGGTGCCATTTTACTGGCGTTTGGCTTTATGTTTATGTTTTGATTTTGGGGCGGACAGTGTAAAATAAATACAGGATTTTAGTAATCCTCTGTTTATATATTTTTTAACTTACGGGGGGGTGAAGACGTTGAAACATATCTTATTCGTTTGCACAGGGAACACCTGTCGCAGTCCAATGGCTGAAGGGATGCTGCGCAAGCTGTCTGCTGAGCACGGGCTAGGGTTGGAAGTGCGCTCGGCGGGAGTAGCCGCGATGGAAGGTACGCCCATTTCCCGACATGCAGAGGCAGTGCTTCGTGACCATAATGTCTCGGATCAAATCACCTCAACTTCTTTGAACGGTGGGCTTGCCGAGTGGGCACATCTGATTTTAACCTTGACCCAAGGGCATAAGCAGCACGTCATCCAGCGCTTTCCCCAAACGGTGGGCAAAGTGTTTACGCTCAAGGAATATGTGGAGGACCGGGATTCAGTGCTGAATGATGTACAGGAGCTGGATGGTCTGTACGCTTCGCAACAACTGATGGGATCATTAGGTCAGGAGCTTTCGGCACGGGAGCGTGAGCGGATGATTGAACTGCGTCAACGTATTCCGGGCTTTGATATTTCCGATCCGTTCGGCGGGTCGCGTGAAGATTACGATGTCACGGCTGCGGAAATCCGAACGGCGCTGCACAAGCTGGTGGACAAGCTGAAGGCTTTGTCCGAATAAAGTTTGTATCACTCATCTATTTTGTACGGGATCTGTTGATTTTCGGCGGTTAATCCGTTAAGATAAGGTGGAAAAACAAGAATCCGGTGTAACTGGCGACAAAAGTGGGGTTAACCACGATGGAGCACCGGATATACGGCCGGTCGCCTGGGCAAAAGAGCAAATCCACATAGGCTGTGGACTGCTCTTTTTTCGTATATGAGCTAGGTCCGGCCTCCAGTGTCCTTCCGTCCAGACAAATGGCTATTATTCTTCCGCATGCTGTTACTTCGAGTATCCAAACCGAGAGAGGGTCCTTTAAGCAGTTTTTCCATTTTTCCTGCTCGAAATCCGATTCATCGGCTATAATATAGTCAGATTGTGATATCAGGAGAGAGTGTGTTGAACATGGGGCATAAGCCTGTGCCCAGTCTCTGTGGGGCTGTTCAACCAAAGGAGGTTCCAATGGTAGGACAATTGGATCATGAGGTTACGCTTGAAGTACAGACCGCTTCTGTCGTGAAGGAAATCGCAGAAACAGCCAGTCTCAAAGCTGGTCGCCTGTTGGTTATCGGCGTAAGCACCAGTGAGGTGGCGGGAAGCCGGATTGGCACGGCGGGAGCGCTCGATGTGGCGCAGCAATTGCTGGCTGGAGTGGAATCTGTTCGCAGGGCGTACGGTTTTGATGTGGCGTTTCAATGCTGCGAGCATTTGAACCGTGCGCTGGTGGTTGAACGAGCCGTGCTGGAACGGCTGGGACTGACGGAGGTCGCCGCTGTTCCCGTTCGTACGGCAGGCGGATCTATGGCTACCGCCGCCTATCGTGCGCTGGAAGATGCATGTCTGGCGGCGAATGTACAGGCGCATGCGGGGGTAGACATTGGTGAGACGCTGATCGGTATGCATTTGCGACCGATTGCCGTTCCGTTTCGTCCAGGCCTTCGCTGGATTGGCGAAGCGCGTGTGACGGCGGCATTCACTCGTCCTCCGCTCATTGGCGGACAGCGAGCAGTGTATAGTCTGGAGCAAGAAGGCGGCGGAAGCTGCGACTAGCATTTGTATTTTGGCTTGGACTGCATGTTTGTACTGATCTTTTTTGCATTGATGATGAGGTGCCCAACAGAGGAGCAGGCGCTTGCCTGTATACCTGACAATTGACCATGGAGAGGGAGTAATCAATCATGATGGAACATCTGCGTAAAAGTGACCCGGCAGTGCTGGAAGCAATGGGACTTGAACTGAAACGACAACGCCACAATATCGAGCTGATCGCATCCGAAAATATCGTCAGCGAAGCGGTAATGGAAGCAATGGGCTCCGTATTGACGAATAAATATGCTGAAGGTTATCCAAGCAAACGCTACTACGGTGGCTGTGAGCATGTGGATATCGTCGAGGACATTGCACGCGACCGTGCCAAAGAACTGTTCGGTGCAGAGCATGCTAACGTACAGGCTCACTCGGGAGCGCAAGCGAACATGGCAGTATATCTGGCAGCTCTTAAACCTGGAGATACCGTACTGGGTATGAACCTGGCGCACGGTGGCCATCTGACACACGGAAGTCCGGTTAACGCCTCCGGCTTGCTGTATAACTTTGCCGCTTACGGCGTACGTGAAGACAACTTCCGCATCGACTATGATGAAGTGCGCAAGGCAGCCTTCAAGCATCGCCCTCGTCTGATTGTAGCCGGAGCGAGCGCGTATCCGCGTACCATCGATTTTGAAGCCTTCGCTTCCATTGCCAACGATGTGGGCGCTCTGTTCATGGTCGATATGGCACATATCGCGGGTCTTGTGGCAGCGGGTATTCACCCAAGCCCGGTTCCACATGCTCAATTTGTTACAACAACGACACACAAAACGCTGCGTGGTCCGCGTGGGGGTCTGATTCTGACTCGCAAAGCGTGGGCACAAGCAATTGATAAAGCGATTTTCCCAGGTACTCAAGGGGGTCCGTTGATGCATGTGATCGCATCTAAAGCTGTTGCCTTGGGTGAAGCGCTCCAGCCTTCCTTCAAAACCTATGCGCAAAACGTAGTTCGCAACGCCCAGGTGCTGGCTGAGACATTGCTGGCTGAAGGCATTAACATTGTATCCGGCGGTACGGATAATCACTTGATGCTGCTGGACACGCGTAACTTGAACATCACTGGAAAAGAAGCGGAGCATGTACTGGATTCCGTGGGCATCACGGTCAACAAAAACGCGATTCCTTTCGACCCGACTAGTCCATTCGTTACCAGCGGAATCCGCATTGGTACACCTGCTGCAACATCCCGTGGTATGGATGAAGAGGCTATGGTCAAAATCGGTAAAATCATTGCTGAAACTCTCAAAAATCCGAAGGATGATACGGTATTGTCTAAAGCCAGCCAAGCTGTTGGCGAACTGACAGACAAATTCCCGATCTACCCAGGTACTCAATACTAATCTATTTACTTGTTTGATAAGGCTGTTTTTCTTCCGTAAGCCGGAGGAGAAACAGTCTTTTTTTTGATTTCTAACGACTCGAAACTTACATTTTTGGGTAATAAGCGATTACGGTAAGGATTTGTCTGCGCTTTCCTTCATGATCTACAACAAAGGAGTGATTGCATTGAGTCAAAGAAAATCCGCGCAGTTATTACAGCAGCTCATATTTGTAGGACCGTTGGCGTTGTTTTTCGTCTTGATTATGGTCATTCCATTCCTGCTGGGTCTGTATTATTCCATGACGAACTGGGATGGAGTATCTGAAAATGTTCAGTGGCTCAGGTTAGGGAATTACGTACACATTTTCAGGGATGATCCAGACTTCCGTAATGCGTTCTGGTTCACGGTCCGTTTTACCGTATGTGGTGTGATTCTGACCAACCTGATCGGCTTTTTCCTGGCGTATGTTCTTACAAAGCCGTTGCGTACCCGTAATGCGCTGCGTACTGTATTTTTTATGCCTAATATGATCGGAGGTTTGCTGCTGGGCTTCATCTGGCAGTTTATCTTTGTGCGCGGCTTTTCTGCGGTGGGAGAGGCTACAGGACTGTCCTTCTTCAATCTGCCGTGGCTTGGTGACGGGCCAACCGCTTTCTGGGGAACCGTCATTGTATTTGTATGGCAATATGCCGGCTATCTTATGGTTATTTACATATCCTCGTTAAATAATGTCCCTCATGCTCTTATAGAATCTGCCCAGATTGACGGTGCGAGCCGCAGACAGATTTTGCGTCATATCGTGGTGCCGTTAATTATGCCAGCCGTAACCGTCTGCCTGTTTCTGGCGATATCCTGGTCCTTTAAAGTATTTGAGTTGAATTTGGCGCTGACCAAGGGCGGACCCTTCAAGTCGACGGAGTCTGTTGCGTTGGACATATATAATGAAGCGTTTACAAATAACCGCCTTGGATTGGGTACAGCCAAAGCCATTATTTTCTTTGTCATCGTTGGGATCATTACCAGCATTCAGGTGCGTCTGACGAAGAAAAAGGAGGTCGAAATGTAATGGGGAAAACATCAAACTACCGTTTGGGCATTTGGGTTGCTGAAATCCTGCTCATTGTGATCGGGTTGATCTTTCTGGTTCCGTTCTACTTTTTGCTCGTCAATTCCGTTAAATCCTTTGGCGACATTTTGGCTCATTCTGCCTCGTGGCCGATGACCTTCCATTTTGAGAACTATGCGAATGCCTGGAATAAAATAAATTTTCCTACAGCACTGGGGAATTCGTTAATCGTCACGATTGTCAGCAATGCACTTCTGCTGCTAATCAGCTCGATGGCTGCTTACCAGATGGTTCGGCATGATACACGTTTTAATCGCTTCCTGTTCGGTCTGCTCGTGGCTGCCATGGTGGTTCCCTTCCAATCTATCATGCTGCCTCTGATGGAGGTGTCCAACGTACTCAGCCTGAACAACAGTATACCGGGCCTGATTTTGTGCTATTTGGGCTTTGGCGCGCCTTTATCCGTGTTTCTATTTCATGGCTTTATTAAATCGGTGCCTATTGAGGTCGAGCAGGCAGCGAGGGTAGATGGTTCCTCTCGGTACGGTGTGTTCTTTCGCATCGTTTGTCCGCTGCTGCTGCCCATGTTTGTAACCGTGCTTATTATGAATACTTTATGGATTTGGAATGACTATCTGCTGCCTTCGCTTATTTTGAATGATCCCGAGCTGCGCACGATTCCCATTGCCACCTATATGCTGTTCGGCCAGTATACCAAGCAATGGGATTTGGCGCTGCCAGCGCTGGTGTTAGGGATTACGCCTATTGTTGTGTTTTTTCTGGTGATGCAAAAATACATCGTTTCCGGCATTGCAGCCGGTGCGGTCAAAGGATGACGGGAGGGATAACCGATGAACAAGACAGCGCTGCTTGTCCTTTCTCTGATCGTGCTGCTCGCATGTACGCTTTCGGGTTGTGGAAATACGCAGGCTCAACAGGGCGGGACGAAGACAATACACATCTATCAGTTCAAGGTAGAAATTTCGGAGCCGCTGAACAAGTTGAAGGCAGATTATGAAAAAACACATCCGGGCATCAAGCTGGATATACAGTCTGTCGGAGGCGGAACGGATTACGGAGCTTCGTTGAAAGCCAAATTCGCATCGGGAGATCAGCCGGACATTTTCACGAATGAGGGATACCAGGACCGCGATACGTGGTTTGAGTATTTGGAGGATCTGTCGGATCAGCCATGGGTCAAGGATTTGGATGATTTCGCCCGCAAGCCGATGACCGTCAACGGTAAAATTTACGGACAGCCTATGAATCTGGAGGGCTTTGGTTTTGTTTATAATAAGGATTTGTTCAAAAAGGCGGGCATAACGAAGCTTCCTCAGACGATAAATGAGCTGGAAGAAGCGGCTAAACGCCTGAAGGCTGCGGGGATTACACCGTTTGCTAACGGGTATGCGGAATGGTGGGTGCTGGGGAACCATTTTATTAATATCCCGTTTGCCAGACAGCCGAACCCTGAGACATATGTGGAGGATTTAAACAAGGGAATGGCCCGCATCCCCGGTAACCCTGTGTTTGATCAGTGGGTGAAGCTGCTTGACCTGACCCTGAAATACGGTAACCGTAACCCGCTTACGACGGATTACAATACACAGGTGACGTTGTTTGCGACAGGAAAGGCTGCGATGATGCACCAAGGGAACTGGACTCAGCCGCAAATCGATGGAATTAACCCGGATCTGAATCTGGGCATCCTGCCCACGCCCATTGATAATGATCCGTCCGAAGGGGGCAGACTCGCTGTGGGTGTGGCATCCAATTGGGTGGTGAATAAAAATTCGCCTGTGAAGCAGGAAGCAAAGGATTTTCTCAACTGGCTGGTCACTTCGGAAACGGGCAAGCATTACATCACCAAGGAGTTCAAATTCGTACCCGCCTTTAGAAGCATCCCCTCCAGTGACGAGACGACAGGTGATCTGGGTGCTGAGATATCCAAGCATGTGAAGGAAGGAAAGATATGGAGCTGGAACTTTCAACGTTTCCCGAAGGGACTGAATCAGGATCTCAGCAGCAGCATGCAGGCCTATATTGCAGGGGTTATTACGAAGGACGAAATGCTCGGGCAATTTCAGGGGGCATGGGACAATTTGAAGTTTAGATAAAAGATTGATACTGTATCAGGACACAATGCCTGTAGCTTGGGTGGGTAGTCCGAAGTTCAAAGGCTTTGACGGTCAAGTGCCGTCAGAGCTTTTTTTTATGCACTTTTTGTATGACAAAAGTCACCCCTGAAGTGGGCAAAAGTTTGCTTTTTACCTGTCATATCTTCCTCTTGACAAAAGGTTGCGGTGGCAGGTGTTAAATCAATCAAGGGAATGTTATAATAAACAGGATTTACAGGCACGCATTGCATCTGTGCTTATTTGGTTTGTACAAATAGGTTACATAGATCCTTTCCATACAGGATGTTCAATATTCTGGTGCGAAAGAACGTGACGATAATACCGGAGGGAATATATCATGGCAAAACTGGTGGTTTGTGATCACCCTTTGATCCAACACAAACTTACATTTATCCGCGATGTGCGGACCAACACCAAGGATTTCCGCGAGCTGGTGGATGAAGTAGCAACATTGATGGCTTATGAAATTACGCGGGATATCCCGCTGGAGAGCATTACGGTGCAGACACCGGTTGCTGAGACGGAAGGTAAAGTGATTTCCGGTCGTATGCTGGGCCTCATTCCAATCTTGCGCGCAGGCCTGGGTATGCTGGATGGCGTTGTCAAACTGCTGCCGGCAGCAAAGGTAGGGCATGTGGGACTGTTCCGTGATCCCGAGACATTGCAGCCTGTGGAATACTATACGAAGCTGCCTACAGACGTGACTGAGCGTGAATTGATCGTGATTGATCCGATGCTGGCAACAGGCGGCTCGGCGATCGCGGCTATTGATGTGTTGAAAAAGAGAGGCTGCACCCAAATTAAAATGATGAATTTGATTGCCGCTCCCGAGGGAGTCAAGGCTGTTCAGGATGCCCACCCCGATGTAGATATTTATGTTGCTGCACTGGACGAGCGTCTGGATGATCACGGCTACATTATTCCTGGTCTTGGTGACGCGGGAGACCGTTTGTACGGAACCAAGTAAACGGCCTCTGGTCATTCGGCATAATATATGGGCGTTACGGACAAGTCGTTTTTCATAGGAGAACGATCTTGGAGTCGGGCGTTTATTTTGAAAAGGGGTTCAACAGAAAATGTCCAAAATCAAAGTGATGACTATTTTTGGCGTGCGTCCGGAAGCGATTAAGATGGCTCCTCTTATTTTGGAGCTTCAACGTCACCCCGAGCATATCGAGTCTGTAGTATGCGTAACGGCTCAACATCGCCAAATGCTCGATCAGGTTCTGGAAGTATTTAATATTCACCCTGACTATGATCTGGATGTGATGAAGGATCGTCAGACGCTTAATGAAATTTCGATCCGTGTGCTTCAAGGTTTAGAGCCTGTATTACGTGAGGCAAAGCCGGATATTGTACTCGTTCACGGCGATACGCTGACGACTTTCCTGGCCAGCTATGCGGCCTTTATGCAACAGATCGAAGTGGGGCATGTGGAAGCGGGCTTGCGGACGTGGAACAAACTATCTCCATACCCTGAGGAAATGAACCGTCAACTGACAGGAGTGCTGTCTGATCTTCATTTTTCTCCTACATCTTTATCGGCCGGAAATTTGCGGAAGGAAAATAAACCTGAATCGCGAATATATGTAACAGGCAATACCGTGACTGACGTATTTCAGTACACAGTTCGCCAGGATTACGAGCATCCGGTGTTGGAATGGGCTAAAGGCAAGCGTCTGATTCTGATGACGGCACACCGTCGGGAGTCCCAGGGGGAACCACATCGCCAAATTTTTAGTGCGGTCAAACGGATCGCGGACGAGTTTGAGGATATCGCTATCGTGTATCCGGTTCATCCGAGTCCGGCTGTGAAGGAGCCTGCATTTGAGATTTTAGGCAACCATCCGCGTATTAAGCTGATTGATCCGCTGGATGTGGTGGATTTACACAATTTTTATCCGCACACTCATCTCATTCTTACTGATTCCGGTGGTCTTCAGGAGGAAGCCCCTTCATTCGGCGTGCCTGTACTGGTACTGCGCGATACGACCGAAAGACCGGAAGGCATTGAAGCGGGCACACTGGAGCTGGTGGGTACGAGCGAAGAGAACGTGTACAATCGGACCAAGGCACTTTTGACAGATTCCGCGTTGTACGAGTCTATGAGCCAGGCAGCGAACCCTTACGGCGACGGACAGGCATCAGTAAGAATTGTCAATGCGATTTTGCACCATTATGGTGTTCAATCCGAACGTCCTAAAGAATTTCACACAATGTTCACAAAAGGTGTTCGTCCGATATAATTATTCTTTACAAGGCAAGCATACAGTTAAACTGTACGGTTACCAAGGGATACGGCATTTTAAGATGCTTTTGTCGACTGATTTTATACTTTAGGGCGCTAAAATATCTCAATTGACAAAGCATCTTATATTTAAGTAAAATGGACTGGAATTGCAGGGGTGACATGGAAAAGTGGTCAAACCTTCCAAGCAAAACAACAACCGAAATAACACCGGAAATGCCTTCAAGGCAATTGGACTGGTGAGCGCTATCGGCATTGATTTAGCCGTGTGCACACTGGGTGGTTTTTATGCCGGAAAGTGGCTAGAAGCCAAACTTGGTGGTTCCGGAATTTGGATTGGCGTAAGCGTTCTCGCAGGCTTGGTTGTAGGCGCATTGAGTATTGCCCTTGTGATCGGAAAGGTATTGAGGGATAACCATGAGTGAGATGACCCGAATGCAAAAAATGTTATGGATCGTAGCGCTTTGTATTATGGCTCTGTGTTTCCTGGTCTCCGCCTTCATGCCCCAACATCGTGACATTGCTCACGGAATCATTCTGGGAACGGGAGTAAGCTGTCTTAATGTGCTGTATATGGCCTACAAAATTCGACAGGTTGCGAGTGCGGCCGCCGGTGAAGGCAAGAAGAAAAGGGTGGGCATCGGCTTTGGAGTTCGTGTTGCGACCTCTATTTTGGCGGTAGTGCTGGCGATAGAATTTCCGGCCTATTTCCATGAGATCGCTGTAATGGCAAGCCTGGTAACTGGACAGTTTCTTCTTTTAATTATAGGCATCATATTCGCGCTACAGGAAAAATGATGGCTCAACTGAGAAAGGGGTGAGAAAACATGTTGCATGAATCACCGATTATCGAATTGGGCGGGTTTAACATTGACTTGTCCGTCATTATTATGCTTTTTGTAACTTGCGCGATTGTGTTTGGACTGGCTTTTGCTGCAACGCGCAATTTGTCTGTGGACAATCCAAGCAAGCTGCAAACTTTATGGAATGGGTCGTTGAGTTCGTTCAAGGACTGATTACCAGCACGATGGATTTGAAAAAAGGGAAGCCGTTCCTCTCCTTGGGGATGACGCTGATCATGTTCATTTTTGTCGGAAATATGCTGGGCTTACCATTCGGTATTGTGACCGATTTCGATAATACGCAAAGTGCCCAAGTATTTGGACACCAAATCATTCCAGTCAAGGAAGCATTAGAACAAGCACAGGCGGCTCATCCGGGCGAACCTGCCCACGTGGGTGTCAGCTGGTGGAAATCACCTACCGCAGATGCAGGAGTGTCCATTGGTCTGGCATTGATGATCTTTGTGCTGGTTCATTTCCTGGGAATCTTCCGTAACACCAAAGCATACTTCAAGCATTACATTCAGCCATTCCCTTTCTTTTTGCCAATTAACCTGATTGAGCAGTTCTCGAAACTTTTGACACATGGTATGCGTCTATTCGGTAATATCTTTGCCGGCGAGGTTTTGATTAGTGTGCTGCTGAAATTGACAGCAATTGGTGTTGGAGGGTGGATTGCCTCTGTATTGGGGCTGGTTGTATGGCAAGGATTCAGTATCTTTGTCGGCAGTATTCAGGCGTTCGTCTTTACTATTTTGACGTTCGTGTATATTTCACAGGCAATCGATACACATGAAGAAGAGCATTAGGTCATTTCAGTTTCCGGTTTTTAGTTAAGTTCAGGAGTGCGCTTCGCTCTTAACTGCATATACATGTACAACACAAATACACATCTCTAAGGAGGATTTTTAAAATGGGAGCTTGGGCATTAATAGCAGCAGCTATCGCAGTAGGTTTGGGTGCGCTCGGCGCAGGTATTGGTAACGGTCTGATCGTAAGTAAAACAGTTGAAGGTATCGCTCGTCAGCCAGAAGCAAAAGCTTCATTGCAAACTGTCATGTTTATCGGTGTAGGTCTGGTTGAAGCACTGCCAATCATCGGTGTCGTTCTGGCATTCATTTTCTACGCAGCAGCTTAATTGAATGGAAGCAAGGTTTGGCGGGGAAGGCACAGCCATCCGCGCCTTCTTTGTTCGTTTGAAGAATGAAAGATCCAGGACTGACGTTCACCGGAAAGGAGTGACTTCAATTGAGTTTAAATTGGACAAGTATCGTTTTTACTATAATTGCATTTTTGATCTTGTACTGGTTGCTGACCCGTTATGCATTTGGCCCCCTCTTTTCAATTATGGAGAAGCGGCGAGAGCTTGTTTTGAAGCAAATAAATGAAGCGGCACAGACGCGTGAACAGGCTACTGCCTATGTTGAGGAGCAAAAGCAGGCTCTCCAACAGGCACGTAAAGAAGCCTACGATATTATTGAGCAGTCGAAACAAACAGGTAGCAAGCAAGCGGAGCAAATTATTGTTCAGGCCAAGGACGAAGCTGTCCGCCTGAAAGACGAAGCTGTTCGTGAGATCACAAGCGAGCGCAATAAGGCAGTTGCCGAGCTGCGCAGCGAAGTGGGCCGGGCTTCAGTACAAATCGCTTCCAAGCTGATTCAAAAAGAAATCAAGGAAGACCAAGTCCAGGGAGAGCTTGTCGACCAGTACCTTAAAGAGGTAGGAGGCAAAGCATGAGCCGGGATACGGTAGTTGCCAAACGGTATGCGAAAGCTTTGTTTGAAGTGGCGGAGCAAGAGCAAACCATTATGGAGACCGAGCAAGAGCTGCGTGCTTTTGTAGAAGCTGTCTCCGGGGATGCTGAAATCCGTAAGTTCATCAACTCTCCTAACATTACGGAAGCGGTCAAGCTTCAGGTTCTGGCTGACAGTTTTGAGAGCAAGCTGTCTGCCCCACTGATCAACACGATTAAGCTGTTGATCCAGCGCAGCAGAGCAGATTTGTTCGAATCTCTTCTCGCTGGATACCTCGATATTCAGGAGTACAAGCTGGGACTTGCCCATGCAAAGGTGTATTCCACTTATGCGCTCAGTGAGCAGGAAAAAACAGCGGTAGCCGAGCAATTCGGAGCCCGTGAACATAAAACAATCCGTGTGGAAAACATAGTGGACCCGAGTCTGCTGGGCGGATTGAAAGTGGTTATCGGCGATACACTGTACGACGGCAGTCTGGCCGGCAAGCTGGATCGTCTCGAGAAATCCTTTAACAGACGAGTATAGAAGATAGGGGTGAACACACTTGAGTATCAAACCTGAAGAAATCAGTTCATTGATTAAAAGTCAGATTGAACAATATAAAAATGATATCGAGGTCGTTGAAGTCGGCACTGTTGTTGAAGTCGGCGACGGTATTGCCCGCGTCTACGGACTGGAAAAAGTCATGTCCGGTGAATTGGTTGAATTCGAAAACGGCGTTTTGGGCTTGGCGCTCAACGTGGAAGAAAGCAATGTCGGTGTTGTTATTCTCGGTCAATTCTCCGATATCCGTGAAGGCGGCCAAGTGAAACGTACAGGTCAGATCATGCAGGTTCCTGTAGGGGAAGCATTGATCGGACGTGTTGTTAATCCACTGGGACAACCAGTAGACGGTAAAGGCCCGATTGCTACAACGGAATTCCGTCCGGTAGAAAGCCAGGCTCCAGGCGTTATGGCCCGTAAATCGGTACATGAGCCAATGCAGACGGGGATTAAAGCTATTGATGCGATGGTTCCGATTGGTCGCGGTCAACGCGAGCTGATCATCGGTGACCGTCAAACAGGTAAAACCTCTATTGCGATTGACGCGATTTTGAATCAAAAAGGCAGCGGCATGAAATGTATTTATGTTGCCATCGGCCAAAAGCAATCTACGGTAGCTCAAGTCGTTGAAACCTTGCGTCGTCATGGTGCTTTGGAATATACGATTGTCGTTACAGCGGCAGCTTCCGACCCATCACCATTGCTCTATATCGCACCTTACTCTGGCTGCGCTATGGGTGAGTACTTTATGTACAAAGGCGAGCACGTGTTGGTTGTATACGATGACTTGACCAAACAAGCGTCAGCTTACCGGGAACTTTCCCTGTTGCTGCGTCGTCCACCGGGCCGTGAGGCATACCCAGGTGACGTTTTCTATCTGCATTCCCGCTTGCTGGAACGTGCGGCAAAGCTGAATGACGAGTTAGGCGGCGGATCGCTAACTGCGTTGCCATTCATCGAAACACAGGCTTCCGACGTATCTGCCTATATTCCAACGAACGTTATTTCCATCACAGACGGACAAATCTTCCTCGAAGCTGACTTGTTCTATGCAGGACAACGTCCGGCGATTAACGTAGGTATTTCTGTATCCCGTGTAGGTGGTTCGGCTCAGATCAAAGCGATGAAAAGGTTGCAGGTTCCCTGCGTCTGGACCTCGCCCAATATCGTGAGCTTCAAGCGTTCTCCCAATTCGGTTCTGATTTGGACAAGTCCACCAAAGCTCGTCTGGATCGCGGCGCGCGTATGATGGAGATTTTGAAACAGGGTGTTAACCAGCCGCTGGCTGTAGAGCAACAGGTTGTGAGCTTGTACACTGCGGTAAAAGGCTTCCTGGATGATATTCCTGTAGCAGACGTGAAACGTTTTGAGAAAGACTTCCTTTCTTATATGGAGTCTGATCATCAAGATATTCTTCAATCTATTCGTGATACAAAAGACTTGGTACCTGATAACGATGCGGCTCTCATAGCAGCTATCGAGAAATTCAAAAAATCATTTGCCACGTCGGTTTAATACATTGGAATTTGCCAGTTTATGACGAGAAGTGTCCTAAGGAAGCGTGCCCTCCGGGCTGTGGCTTCCTTGGCATGTTTTATCCTCAATAACAGGCCCTTTATGATTAGTCCGGCTGGACTGTCCTTCATCATGGACAGCCGGATATCCAGAACCGGTTTACGAAGTTAGTTTTGACTTTGTCAAAGCTAAGTGAATGCTTACGAAGTAGCTTTGGCTTTGCCAAAGCTTGAAGGTGGTGAAATCATGGCAAAAGGTATGCGCGAGATTAAACGTCAGATCAAAAGTGTGCAGAGTACGAAGCAGATTACGAAAGCGATGGAGATGGTAGCTGCATCCAAGCTTAGAAAAGCTCAGGAGAAGGCTGAGGCGGCTCGTCCTTATTCGGAAAAGCTTAGGGAAGTTGTGACCAGTATTGCTGCGGGGTCAAACAACGTTAAGCACCCGATGCTGGAATCGCGTCCGGTCAAAAAGACGGCATATCTCATCATTACATCTGATCGTGGTCTGGCTGGTGGTTATAATGCCAACATTTTGCGGCAGGTTACACAGACAATTGCGGAACGTCACCGTTCACAGGATGAATTTACAATTTTCATTATTGGACGAAAAGGACGGGACTATTTCAGACGCCGCGAGTTTCCTATTGCCGAGTCGGTAACAGATCTGTCGGATACACCTGCTTTTGCAGATATCAAGACGATTGCCAACAAAGCTGTGCAGGGTTTTGAGCTCAAAGAATTTGATGAGCTGTATCTATGCTATAACCGCTTTGTTAATGCATTGACTCAGATTCCAACCGTTGACCGTCTGTTGCCTATGGCGACGCCGGATTCCGCTGCTGCTGCATCCTCGATTAACTATGAGTATGAGCCGTCACCGGAAGGAGTGCTGGAAGTGCTGTTGCCGCGATACGCGGAAACACTCATCTATGGTGCTTTGCTGAACGGTAAGGCGAGTGAGCTGGGAGCAAAAATGACAGCAATGGGATCTGCCACTAAAAATGCTACGAAGCTGATTGGTGAGCTGTCGCTGACCTATAACCGTGCTCGTCAAGCGGCTATTACCCAGGAAATTACGGAAATCGTGGCAGGGGCAAGTGCCCAGTCTTAATGGGCTTTTTTTGCGGACTGCTGTATAGCTGGTCCTATACTAATATGATAATTTGCGGGCGCAAAACAAATCGTGTAGTTCGGATTTGCGGCTGTGCAAGCTTGTAGGAGGGAAACCAAAAGATGAACAAAGGACGCGTAGTGAGCATCATGGGTCCGGTTGTCGACGTTGAGTTTGAACGCGGACAGCTTCCGGAAATCCTGAATGCCATTCATATTGGGACTGTGCTGGAGAACGGAGTCAAAGTTGACCTGACGCTCGAAGCATCGAAACACCTTGGTGACAACCGTGTGCGTTGTATTGCCATGTCTTCCACAGATGGTCTGGTTCGTGGAGTTGAAGCAATCGATCAGGGAGCACCTATTTCGGTACCTGTCGGTGAAGCAACTCTGGGACGCGTATTTAACGTACTTGGAACGCCAATTGATAATGGTACTGATTTGAGTGAAACAGCTAGAAATCCGATTCACCGTCAGGCTCCTGCCTTCGATGAATTGACAACTCAAGCAGAAATGCTCGAAACCGGCATTAAAGTTATCGACCTGCTGGCTCCTTACGCCAAAGGCGGTAAAGTCGGGCTGTTTGGCGGTGCCGGTGTAGGTAAAACGGTAACTATTCAGGAATTGATTAACAATATCGCTCAGGAACATGGTGGTATTTCCGTATTTGCAGGCGTTGGTGAACGCACACGTGAAGGAAATGACTTGTACCATGAAATGAGAGATTCCGGCGTTATCAACAAAACAGCGATGGTGTTCGGACAAATGAACGAGCCTCCAGGCGCGCGCTTGCGTGTTGCCCTTACGGGTCTGACGATGGCGGAGTATTTCCGTGATCAGGAAGGCCGTGACGTGTTGCTCTTTATTGATAACATCTTCCGCTTTACCCAAGCTGGTTCCGAGGTTTCCGCCCTCTTGGGACGTATGCCTTCGGCAGTAGGTTACCAGCCTACGCTGGCAACTGAGATGGGTCAATTGCAAGAACGGATTACTTCTACTAAAAAGGGTTCTGTTACTTCCATTCAGGCGATCTATGTACCTGCGGATGACTACACTGACCCGGCTCCTGCTACAACGTTTGCCCATTTGGATGCAACGACAAATCTGGAGCGTAAAATTTCCGAAATGGGTATCTACCCAGCGGTTGATCCACTCGCGTCGAGCTCCCGGATTTTGTCTCCGGAAGTTGTGGGTGAAGAGCATTATAATGTAGCACAAGGTGTAAAACAAATTTTGGCCCGTTATAACGAGCTTCAGGATATCATTGCTATCCTGGGTATGGACGAGCTGAGTGAAGAAGATAAAATGCTGGTAGCCCGTGCGCGCAAAATCCAGCGTTTCTTGTCCCAACCTTTCCACGTTGCCGAAGCGTTCAACGGCTTTCCGGGTAAATATGTACCGGTTAAAGAAACTGTACGAAGCTTCAAAGAAATTCTGGAAGGCAAGTATGATCATCTTCCAGAAGCGGCCTTCCTTTTTGTAGGGGCCATCGAGGAAGCGGTAGAAAAAGCCAAAACGCTGTAGCATACAGGCGAAGAATAGCCGAGCCTTACGAAGTGAGTTGTCTGCGGGCAGCTTTCAGGAGGGATTCAAGTGAGCACATATTTGTTGGAGATTGTGACGCCGGAGCGCCTGGTCTTTGCAGAACAGGTAAACAGCATCAGTGTTCGCGGCTCGGAAGGCGATCTCGGGATTTTACCCGGACACCTTCCCTTGGTCACTCCCTTGAAGATTGCGCCGGTACGTATTAAAACTGGCGGTCAGACAGAAGTGATTGCAGTCAATGGGGGCTTTGTTGAAGTCCGCAAGGATAAAGTGGTCATTTTGGCTGAAAGTGCGGAGCGTTCCGAGGATATTGATGTGGAGCGTGCCCGTGCGGCAAGGGAGCGGGCAGAGCTGCGGCTCCAGAGCAAGCAGGAGAAAGTAGACCATCATCGGGCGGAGGTAGCCCTGCAACGGGCACTTAACCGTCTGAATGCAACAAGCATCAGAACCAATAAGAATTAATATTGGGTTTAACTGGATTGTAAAAGGGTTCGGCATGGTATGCGGATGGAATGACAGGGAGACCGCTTCATAGTTTCTGCCAAATGATGTTCCGGCAGAAGAAGAGGAGGTAGCCTTTTCCTTCCTTCGATCACTGTGATCGAGCCCTTTTTTTAGATATGATTTCCAAAAGTACAGTCCTATTTCTTGCCTAATAGCTAGGTACATAGTACCTTTTAAATTCACGAAACAGAAGAAAATGTTCGTATTTTGTCGAAATAATTGTCCTGAAAATAGAATTAGCACTGGCATATTAGGCGTTCGCCGAGTATTATAAAGAAGTCTGTGACGCAGGTGGGAGGGATTACGGATGAACGGGAAGCAGCAATTGGCTGAACAGTTAAGTCAATCGGCGAGTATGACCGCGCTAGTCTCCATGATCGTGTCGCTCATTTGTATAGCGCTAGCTTGGTGGGCCTTACAGAGCTTAAAGCTGGATTTGTTCATCAGGCATCCAAAGGGACCACAGGGCAGATTGCTGCACTTGTTTCTTGCCATTATTTTGGGACAACTGGTGTCCGGGTTTCTGTTAAGCTATATCTCATGGAGCCAGATGCTTTAGAATGTGTTTTAACATGAAGAGGGCGGGTTATATGACTTTATGGCTGTGTATCTGCGGGAATTGTCGAATAACATCGTGCCATATTGTCAACAATGGTAAACAAAAGAACTATACGTGTATAGCTGGTCGAGCAGGCTAGAAGCACAATAGTCGTCATGTGTAAAAAACGCTTGTATACTTGATTTAATCAGTGTTATGATGGCAGTTAGGGTATTAGTAAATTCTTGTTTTTTTATGTAATGAAAAAGCAAGGCATGAAAATAGCGGAAAATGTTCTTTTTTTCCATGATGGAAAAGGGAAATGACGCGCGGAGGGAACCATAGATGAGCAAATTTATCGTCCGCGGTGGCAACAGATTGACCGGGAGTGTCAAAGTCAGCGGAGCCAAAAACTCAGTTCTGCCGATCATCGCCGCTTCTCTTTTAGGAGAAGAAGGAGAAAGTGTTATCATTGATGCACCTCCTCTAGACGATGTGATGACCATTAACAAAGTGCTGGAGTCCTTAGGAGCAGGCGTTACATACCAAGACGAGGTCATTCGTGTTGACGCGCGGAAGATAATTTCCTGTGAAGCCCCTTACGAGTGGGTTAGGAAAATGCGCGCATCGTTTTTGGTTATGGGGCCGTTGCTTACACGTTTGGGACACACAAGAATTTCGCTTCCAGGCGGATGTGCAATTGGTACGCGACCGATTGATCAGCATTTGAAGGGTTTTGAGGCATTGGGCGCCGAGATTAGTCTGGGCCAAGGATTTATTGAAGCTAAAAGTAACGGACGTCTGCGCGGAGCCAAAGTTTATTTGGATGTAGCCAGCGTAGGTGCGACCGAAAATATTATGATGGCCGCTACTCTAGCGGAGGGCATTACCACCATTGAAAATGCTGCCAAGGAACCTGAGATCGTTGATCTTGCGAATTTCCTGAACGGTATGGGTGCCAAGGTGCGCGGTGCAGGTACAGGCGTTATTCGCATTGAAGGTGTTGAAAAGCTGCACGGTGTGAAGCATACGGTCATTCCCGACCGGGTAGAAGCAGGTACTTACATGGTTGCTGCTGCGATCACAGGCGGGAACGTATATGTAGAAGGCGCGATATCGGACCATTTGGGACCGGTTATCTCCAAGATGGAAGAAATGGGTGTAACCATTCAACCGGATGAAAATGGAATTCGCGTAATTTCGGATAAACCGTTAAAGGCCGTCGACGTTAAAACGTTGCCTTATCCTGGTTTCCCTACGGATATGCAGTCTCAGATGATGGCACTTCAACTTGCCGCTGAAGGAACCAGCATTATCACGGAAACCGTATTTGAAAATCGTTTTATGCATGTGGATGAATTTCATCTGATGAATGCGGAGATTAAAGTTGAAGGCCGTTCCGCTATTGTAACCGGCAATGCTAAATTGACAGGTGCAAAAGTGACCTCAACAGATCTGCGTGCAGGTGCTGCCTTGATTCTGACTGGGCTGATTGCGGAAGGTACAACGGAGGTTTCCGGCGTACATCATATCGACCGTGGTTATGTTCATCTGGCTGAGAAGCTGACCGGGTTAGGCGCGGATATTTACAGAGTAACGGTTGAAGAGCCCAAGCTGGGTGCTTCCAGTGCTGAGCGCGTCATACCAGAACCGGCATCAGGGAATCTGTTCAAGATTCAGCCTTCCCTGGCCTAAGCTTTAGCGTATATAGCCTCATGCGGCTAATACATGTTGTAATATTTACGAACAAGTGAGAAACCAAGTCCATTATGGACTTGGTTTTTTATGTTTTCAGTCTGTCTTTTTCATTCTTTCAGTTCTCTTAAAAGGGTTCTATCAAAGTGGACGACCTCATATGATTGAAAATATCTGCTGGAGCATATCGTTGCTTCCAGCCGGACTCTAGCCCTTTGATGGAGGTTTCAGCTTATGAAAGATTCACAGGTTCGTATTTGTATACCCATTCATCATGCCAAGGAACATCGCCGGGTTTCACCTGTGGGAGACAGCCACGGCTCTATAGCTGTTGCACAGGCAGGGCGTCCTGTGCAACAGCAGACCGTTCCGCCGGGCGCGTCAGCTCCTGACAGAGTGACCCTCACCGCCCGACGTGCGGCGGCGGTCACTCCCGCGCAGCGCCCTATCCCGGCGTCGTCGCTCGCCCCCGGGGCAGTCACGACCCGCGAAGCACGCGGCAGCCAGCCGTCCGTGCCGCTGTCGTATCTGCGGCCTGCCACCGGGCATGTCCCGCGCTGGGGCAGTCACCGCCCGTGGCTGCCCGCCGCGGCTATGGCGGGCCTGCTTGCGCTAGCGCTGGTGGTGCCCGCACTAATGGCGTGGCCACGCCACACGGCGCAACCGTTACCGCCTGGCAACCGCACGGCTACGCCAGCGGTTGCGAAGGGCGAGGCGCCTGTTACACGCCTGCCGGGCGTCCCGCCCATGCCTGCGGTGCCCGCCGCGCCAGCGCGCAGCGTACCAGCGGCGGCAGAGCCGGACGTGCGCGTGTACGTCACGTCCACCGGTCGCACGGAGACGCTGCCGCTGGAGCAATACATTGTCGGCGTAGTAGCTGCCGAAATGCCGCCCAGCTTCGAGGGCGAGGCGCTGAAGGCGCAGGCCATTGCCGCGCGTACCTTCATTGCCCGCCGTTTGCTGGCTGATGACACCAGCGGCGCTCCGGCGGGGGCGGATGTGACCGATACGGTTAAGCACCAAGCCTACATTTCCAAAGCCAAACTTAATAGAGAGTGGGGGCATGCTGGCAAATCCGCAGAACTGGCCAAAATCCGGCAGGCTGTACGCGACACCAAGGATACGATCATGGTATATGAGGGCAAGCCGATTACCGCTTCCTTTTTTTCTACCAGTAACGGTTATACTGAAAATTCAGAGGATGTATGGGCCAAGGCTGTGCCTTATTTACGGAGTGTGTCAAGTCCATGGGACAAGCAGCTTGCGCCCCGTTATGCAGAAACCGTCACACTGAGCCGTCAGACTGTGTTTAATAGATTGGGTTTGAGCCGTACGGCGATGGCCGCTTCTGCCGGAGGAGGGAGTATACCGGAAATTCGGATACTTTCCAAGACAAAGGGACATCGGATCAAGCAGATCGAAGTAGGGGGCACTATTTTTACAGGGCCGGAAATCCGAAATAAGTTGGGATTGCGTTCTGCTGAATTTACGTGGAAGGCGGAAGGGGATCGGATCGCCATTACAACCTACGGATACGGACATGGTGTCGGTATGAGCCAATGGGGAGCTAACGGAATGGCCAAGGAAGGACATACCGCCACTCAAATTCTCCTTCACTATTATACGGGCGTTTCCTTTGCCCAAGCCTCTCGTATTCTAAGTTAGTAAATTTTTCAAAACTTTGAAGTATAAAAGAGTTGCACCCGGTAACACTGGTTACTGAGGTGATGAGCAAATGAGTGAACAAAATAAAAACCAGAACCAAAATCATGAAGAAACACCCAAAACCTTTCAGGGTGGAAGGGCTTCACGGCCGTCTTCGTGGAAAAAGCTGTTGTCCAAAAGGTGGGCATACCCGGCAGCCTACATTGCCGCAGCAGCCATTATACTAACTTTAGTGTGGGTCTATCAGGATGCCAGCCAGAAGTCTTTCAAACCTGACCCAACTAATTCATCGGTACAGAATACAACAACGATCAATACCGATGTTACCGGACAACAGCCTGAAAGTATGGAAGTCGTTGCCCAGTCGGAAAATCTCGCATGGCCGGTAGCAGATGCTGCCGCAGTACAGGTCGTAAAGCCATTCTTTGACGAAAACGCGACTGCTGACGAACAGGCGGCTGCGATGGTAGAGTACGATAAAACCTTTACCGCCAACACCGGGATTGATCTTTCCCGCGCCGATGATCAAACGTTCGAAGTGAGAGCTGCCCTCAGTGGTAAAGTGACTCGTGTGGAACAACACCCGCTGGTAGGCAATGTGGTGGAAATTACACATGATAATAATCTCAGAACCGTGTACCAAAGCTTGAACGATCTGAAAGTAAAAGAAGGCGATCAAGTAAAACAGAACGATGTCATCGCTTCGGCGGGTCGTAATGAACTTGAAAAGGATTTGAAAACACATCTGCATTTTGAAGTGTATCAGGATGCCAAGCCAGTGAATCCAACCGGTCTGCTTCCTAAAAAATAAATTAGCCATAGCTTTTCATGTAAAGTGGGGGATCATCATCCCTCGCTTTTTTCTTGTGCTTTTGTAGTTCATGGGGTCAACATCAGTTGCTTTTGCCAAATAAATAGGCCTTCCGAAGCATGTCTTCCCGCCAAACCGCGAATATATAGGCACACTCCTCATATAATGTACCAAACTATCCACAGTAGGGAGGCGGGAGCGTGCACGATTACATCAAGGAACGGACCATCAAAATCGGTCGCTGTATCGTGGAAACAAGGAATACGGTCCGTACGATTGCCAAGGAATTTGGTGTCTCCAAGAGCACGGTGCATAAAGATCTGACCGAACGGCTGCCTGAAATCAACCCGGACCTTGCAGATCAGGTGAAGCACATTCTCGAATACCATAAATCCATCCGCCATCTGAGGGGAGGGGAAGCGACGAAAATCAAGTACAAAAAAACGAGCGGCAAAAGAAGGGAGATCCTCGTTTCAGGCAAGTCCTAAAAATATATAGTGAATTGGCTGGCAAAGCCATTGAATCAACCCCCTGAAGTATGATATGTTAAAAGATGGTACAAGATCGAAAAATGACATGTAACCGTAGGTTTATACATATATTTGCCGCTTCTTGTCGAATCTCAGCTTTTTAAAATATCACTTTGGGGGCCTTTTTAATATGTTCAGTAATGATATCGGTATCGACCTCGGTACGGCCAACGTGCTTATCCACGTCAAAGGGAAGGGGGTTGTTCTTGACGAACCTTCCGTTGTTGCAATAGAAAGCGATACAAAAAGAGTTCTGGCTGTCGGAGAGGAAGCGCGCCGTATGGTTGGACGTACTCCCGGTAATATCATAGCTATCCGTCCACTACGCGACGGTGTCATCGCCGATTTTGAAGTGACCGAAGCGATGCTAAAATATTTTATCAATCGGGTAGGAGGAAAAAGCTGGTATAGCCACCCTCGTATTCTGATTTGTGCGCCGACGAACATTACCTCAGTGGAACAAAAAGCGATTCGTGAAGCGGCGGAGCGTAGCGGGGCCAAAGAAGTATTTTTGGAGGAAGAGCCAAAAGCAGCTGCCATCGGGGCAGGAATGGATATTTTTGAGCCTAGTGGCAATATGGTTGTGGATATTGGTGGTGGAACAACAGACGTTGCGGTCCTCTCTATGGGGGATGTAGTAACGGCTTCTTCCATTAAAATGGCAGGAGACAAGTTTGATTCCGCCATCATGAAATATGTGAAAACAAAGTACAAGCTTTTGATCGGGGAACGTACGGCGGAAGATATTAAAATCGCCATCGGTACCGTGCATCCGAGCGGACGACAGGCAGAAATGGACATCCGGGGGCGGGATATGGTATCCGGATTGCCTAAAACGTTAAGTATTTCTGCGGCTGAAGTGCAGGATGCGCTCAGAGATCCTGTATCAGCGATTGTGGCTGCGGCCAAGTTTGTATTGGAGCAGACTCCACCGGAACTGTCAGCAGACATCATTGATCGTGGTGTTATTTTGACTGGCGGCGGCGCGTTGCTAAGCGGTTTGGACGAGCTGCTTGCCGAGGAGCTGCGTGTTCCGGTACTGGTTGCTGAAGATCCGATGCATTGTGTCGTCAAGGGCACAGGAATTATGCTGGATAATTTGGATCATGTCGTTAAGAAAAAGTTCTAATCTGCCGATAGTGATTATAAGAGACTCGTGTACGATCAGGCAGGCTATCTAGGTTTTGGCTTCCATGCCTCCGTACGAGCAGATTTTTGACCAGGAGAGTACAGAATTGGGGTGCACGATACATGTTGAGAGGTTTATATACTGCGGCCGCCGGAATGACAACGCAACAACGACGCCATGACACCGTGACGCAAAATATTGCCAATATGAACACACCGGGATACAAGCAGGAAAATAGTGTTCAGCGTTCTTTTCCCGAAATGCTTATTTCGATGACCGGGGGCAATCCGAATAACCCGGACCGTACGGTCGGCAAGCTCAATACTGGCGTTTTTGCTGAGGAAAGCCTCTCCCCTTACATTCAGGGGGCATTGAAGGATAGCGGACAAGCTACGGATTTCGCAATACAGTCCAATATTAACGTGAACGACCCGGCAACCGGTCAGCCTATGGCTTTTGATCGGGCGGGGAAATTCATCAATGCTAACGGTGAAGTCACCTATCGTCCGGAAGCGTTTTTTACGGTTCAAGACAGCAACGGTAATGTACGCTATACACGTGATGGGCATTTTCAGGTAAATGGAACGGGTGCGTTGCTCTCGTCGACTGGTTCAGCAGTGCTGGATACGAATGGCAAGCCGATTCAATTGACGGGTGCTGTTTCAGCGCTTAAAGTAAATGAGCGGGGCGAATTGGTGGACAAAGCCTCTAATCAGACGTTGGGAACGACGCTTGGAATCAGTGTCATTGACCGTCCATACCAGCTCGTCCGTGAAGGTAACGGGAATTTCCGTCTGAATGATACGGACGGTGCTACGGCCAGAACGATGACTGCGAATGATGTGGTATCTGTTCGTCAAGGCTATCTGGAAGTATCCAATGTGGACGCTTCGCAGTCGATGGTGGATATGATGGCTGCGTTAAGAGCGTATGAAGCGAATCAGAAGATCATTCAATTTTATGATAAAAGCTTGGACAAGGCCGTTAATGAAGTAGGCCGTGTATAACAGGGGGTAAGTGATGAACAACTCCATGATCGGCGCAATGGTGTCTATGGCCAGTGTGCAGCAGCGCTTGGATTTGATTGCCGATAATATCGCCAATGTCAATACGGTTGGTTATAAGAGTAAACAGGGTTCTTTTGAAGATGTGCTGGCCAATGTGCAGCAGCAGCCTTCAACGTATCTCCAAAATGGACGGGCTATGCCGCTTGGCTATAATTTGGGCTACGGTGTGAAAGTAGCCTCGGCTATGAAAAATATGGAGCAGGGACCGCTTAAAGAGACGGGCCTTCCTACCGATCTTGCGATCCAGGGCAATGCCATGTTCGAAGTTCAGGGAAATGGACAGAAGGCTTGGACGCGTGACGGCAGCTTTCAGTTTGTTCCAGATCCGAATGACGGCAAAACGATGTTGCTGACAACTTCTGAAGGCTATCAAGTGCTGGATAACAATGATGTTCCTGTAACTGCTCCGTCTGGCTCCAAGGTAGCGATTAACCCGGACGGTGAATTGCTTATTCGCCCAGACGGAACGGGAAATCCAATAGTTGGTCAACGGATCAAGCTGATGGATGTGCAACGTCCAGAAGGATTGGAACAGCGGGACGATAACCTGTTCGTGTTAGCATATGGTGTGACAGAAGCGAATGTATTTGGTGCAGCAGGTGTAGCGGGCGCTGTTCCAGCTGACGTATCTGTACGTTCCGGTTATCTGGAAGAGTCCAATGTAGATTTAGCGGGTGAAATGACGGACATGATGCAAGTTCAGCGAATGTATCAATTGGCGGCACGGGCGCTGACTTCTAGCGACACGATGATGAACCTGGCCAACAATCTGAGGGCATAGGGATTTGGTGATGAAAGAAGAACAACCCAATTCCCGTCCGGTGCCTGAAAAGGCGAAGTCTCGCTGGCGTACTGCCCGTTATTTCGTAATACCGTTGCTGCTCCTATTCTCGCTGCTGGGTGGTTTGATTGCAGGATATGTGATCGTAGGCAAGCAAGGGCTGGCAGGCGTATTTGAATGGAAAACCTGGCAGCACGTCATTGATCTTATATTTGCGCCTTAGTTTACTTTAAATGAGTGGGGGGCGGGAGAAGACCGCTCCGCGTGCAGATTGTTCTTCCGATTGCTGTTATCCCCAGATTCCTTTTGATTTTAAAACATTCGAGGTTTGAATCCGGGGATAAAGGCAAACGCTGCGCTTCTTCAGAACAATTCTGCCCGCTCCGCTGCTACCCGCCATTAGGGCCACTTTTATTAAAATAAACCACCTGCAATTTGTGTGGGTAGTAATAAAACAACAAAACCCTGTGCCAGCGGCGCAGGGTTTTGTTGTGCCTTTAACGGCAGGAGCCTCCAGCGTAGCGCGTATGGATTGCAGCCAATGAAGGCCGTCGCAGAGGCCTTCGGTGTTGTTTCGCCCTTCACGCCAAGCGAGCATTATTGAAGCAGGCTTTCTTTTTGAGCCAAAAGTAACTTGGCGGAGAGGTTTATTTGAATCTGGAGAAGCGGCAGCGTTCGCCTTTGCTCCTAAATTTTAACCTTAAAGGCTTTATAAAACGAAAAAAATTAAGGGGCAACAGCGATCGGAAGATCAAATAAATCGCGCAGCCCGTCCCCTTGACTCAAATTGAAGCTCCGCTTCACCCCATAATAGGAGCACCCAATATGGTACTTCCGCGTAATTTTCTTTTTACACCTGATAACTGTATAATGATGGGGAAGTTTAAACACTGCGGGGTAAAACCAAGCACGGGCAAAAGGGCTTCTTCGCGCCTCAGGTTGCATAACCGGCGGAAAAAGCCCCTTATCTCAACCTCCACTTCTGCAGTAGGTGAAGGATATCTAACATTGTTGCCGTTATGAGCTGTTTTTATGCAGCGCAAGCGGGGTAATATTATGCTTGCAGTAACTCATGACTGAACAGAGTCAAATTTGCAAGCGGGAGGAGTTATTAAGGTAAATGGACAAATTGCAATTGGATGTTAATCAAATTCAGGAGATTATCCCACATCGAGCGCCATTTTTATTGGTGGATCGTATTATTGAGCTGGAGGAAGGGAAAAGAGCAGTAGGCATTAAAAATGTAACGATGAATGAGCCTCATTTCATTGGACATTTTCCGGGGTATCCCGTTATGCCTGGTGTGTTGATCACCGAAGCACTGGCTCAAGTTGGGGCTGTCGCATTACTGCACCTAGAGAGCAATCGTGGCAAAATCGGGTTCTTGGCAGGGTTGGATGGTTTCCGTTTCCGTGGACAGGTGGTTCCTGGGGATACGCTGACGCTTGAAGTGGAAATCACTCGTTCCAAAGGCGCATTTGGCAAAGGGAAAGCTACGGCTAAAGTAGGCGATACGGTAGTAGCTGAGGGCGAAATTATGTTTGCTTTATCTGACCCTCCCCAATAAATAAAGCTCTGCCGACATAAGCACGGCGTCTGAATCGAGTGCATGTGTACATAGAAATCCTGTTTTGACAACCCAAAAATGGAGAGGGGAAATTCCGTATGACGCAGTTGAGTAAAAAAGCATTAGAAGGCATTGAGAGCTGGCTGCAAGACCCTTATATTGATGAAGAAACCAAACAGGAGTTGCGCGCGTTGGAAGGCAACGAGCAGGAACTGGAAGATCGCTTTTACAAAGAGCTGGAATTTGGTACAGGCGGTCTGCGTGGAGTGATCGGGGCAGGAAGTAATCGGATGAACCGTTACGTCATTGGACGTGCGACTCAAGGGCTGGCTCGCTATATTTTAGAACAGCATGCTGGTAAAGAAGGCAAACCTTCGGTTGTCATTGCACATGATTCTCGTCATTTTTCACCAGAGTTTGCTCTGGATGCAGCTTTGGTGCTGGCGGGCAATGGTATCGTGGCTAAGTTGTTCCCTTCCTTGCGTCCAACGCCACAGCTTTCGTTTAGTGTACGTCATTTGGGAGCCAGTGGAGGGATTGTTGTGACAGCGAGTCACAATCCTCCTGAGTATAATGGATACAAGGTATACAACGATGAAGGGGGTCAGCTTGTTCCAGATCAGGCTGAACAGGTAATTGGTTATATCCGTGAGGTTCCTTCTTTTGCCGACATTCGCAGTCTGACACGTGAAGAAGCAGAGGTACAGGGATTGTTGGTTTGGCTTGGAGAAGAGGAAGATGAAGCGTTTGTAGATACGGTAGCCAGTGTGAGTGTAAACCGTGAGCTGATTGCAGCCGGTCCAGGCAAAAACTTCAAGGTTGTGTTTACACCTCTTCATGGCTCAGGCAATGTACCGGTTCGTCGCGTGTTGGAGAAAATCGGTTTTGAGCAGGTACATATTGTGCCTGAGCAAGAACAGCCGGATGCTGAATTTTCTACTGTCAAATCACCCAACCCGGAAGAACGCGATGCCTTCAAGCTGGCGATTGCACTGGGTGAAAAGATTGGTGCGGACCTGTTGATCGGTACAGACCCCGATGCGGATCGCATGGGAGCAGTTGTGAAAAACCGTGACGGCGAGTATGTAGTATTGTCCGGTAATCAGTCTGGCTCGATCATGGTCTACTACTTATTGAACCAGCTAAAAGAAACGGGTAAGCTCCCAAATAACGGAGCTGTCATTAAAACCATCGTAACGAGTGAAATGGGCGCAGTGATTGCTGAGCATTTTGGAGCAACGGTATTCAACACGCTTACGGGCTTCAAGTACATTGGTGAGAAAATGAATCAGTTCGACCAAACGGGTGATTATACCTACCTGTTTGGCTATGAGGAGAGCTACGGCTATTTGGCAGGCAATTATGCCCGTGACAAGGATGCGGTCTTGGCGGCTATGCTGATCGCTGAAGCTGCTGCTTATTACAGCACACAAGGTAAGACGCTCTATGATGTTTTACAAGAGCTGTACGAGCAGTTTGGCTACTTCCTTGAGAAGCTGGAGTCTCGTACCCTTAAGGGTAAGGATGGAGTGGCACAAATTCAGGGCAAAATGACCGATTGGCGTAGCAACGCGCCTCAAGAGATTGCAGGCGTGAAGGTAGATAAGGTACTGGACTACTCACAAGGTCTGGACGGACTTCCACAGGAAAATGTACTCAAATTCTTACTGGAGGACGGTTCGTGGTTTTGCCTGCGTCCTTCGGGCACAGAGCCCAAAATCAAAGTATATTTTGCGGTACGCGGTTCCTCGCTGTCAGACGCGGAGCAAAGAATCAGCCACCTGGTCGATGCTGTTATGGCTCGCGTAGACGCTTGAGAAAAATCCCTTTATAATAGAATAGGTTAAGGTAATTGGATAAGATATAGTAATCGGTGACCTCTCACGGCAAAGGGCAGTACGCCGTGGAGGTCATTTCTGTATTGCAGAATAACCTGGAAGAGGCTTTGGGAAAATAGGCTTATTCCGGCAACGGAGGATTTTGCAAAATTCAATGAGTGACCTACCAAAGGGCTGAGTATGACAAGGTGGGCAGCATTGAATTTTGCAAAATCCCGAATATTAAGGAGGTTCTTTGGTGTATCAGAAATGGCAGTATTGGAATACGGCTTCTCGAAAATGGTTATGGATTTTGGTGGCTGTCGGCTTGCTGGCTTCCATTCCAGTCATCGCCGATCGTGTGAAGACAGAATCCTCGAGTAAAAAAGTAGAGATTGTATTCGATTATCGGGATTTGACGGAGGCAGCCTCGTATCAGGCTCACCCGCAGGACTATCTGAATGAGCAACTTGACCGCTTACAGCAAGCGGGTGTGAACAGCATGGCGATGTATGAAAGTACGTTGGATGATTTCCGTAAAGCGGGTCGAGTTGTAACCTATACGACTCAAAACGTTGCCGATATGGAAAAACGGCTTTCACCTGCAAATGAGAATTTTACGTATATTGTTTTCGCTGACAAAGAAAATGCCAACGCATTAAAGCCGTTGATTTTACGTACGTTTACAAGTCTGGACATCAATGTAAAACCTTGGACTTATCAGGGGCAGGAAGGGTTAGTTGTGGAAACATCTCCAGAGGATGCGTATCTCAAGCCCATGCAGCCTGACCCGATTGCGATGAAGCAGCTTCGGAGCAAAGGATTTTTTATTGTTCCACGGATGAGTGATAGTCTTCCTTACAACCAGGAGTTGACGGAAGAGATGCTTGCTTCCTTTCAGCAGAATGGTGTAAAACGCATTTTGTTTGAAGGTGATTCAGTCAAAGGCTTCACCGATAACGAGAAAGAGCATAGCTTAGCGGCATTTGCTAAATTGTTGAACAAATACGATATTGGCCTAGCTGCTATCGAAAACTTAAAAAAACCGCAAGCAGGCTTCAATAAGCTCGCTTACGATATCCACTATAACGTTGTGCGTTTATACTCATTGAGCGATAAAGATTCAACGCTTGATGTGGAAACGTTGGCCGATCGTTTTGCACTGGCCACCAAGGACCGTAATATTCGCATGTTGTATCTGAATACCGCGCCTAGCCGTAGTATTGCTGAAGCCAAGGTGAAGGATTCGGTAGATAACCTGATCCACAGCTTGGACAAGCCGGGTAACGTTGTACAACGGATGGAGAAAAAAGGGTTTGAACTCGGACAGGCTGAACCGTTCCAAGTCGTCGATTCTTCCATTCAGCGCTATCTGAAAATGATCGTCGTACTGGGTGCACTGGCATTCTTCTCCATTATGGTGTCCTATTTCGTCCCGGCATTGACTTTGCTGGCATTTGCACTCGGTTTAGTAGGTTCAGCAGGACTTTATGTTCTGAACTCCAGCTTGATGGAGCAAGGCCTGGCCCTACTCGCAGCGATTAGCGGACCTACGGTTGCAATGATCATCGCTGTGCGTACGATTAGAATTAAACGTGAACAGGGAGCTGAACTTTCTGTAGGTCAGCGTTTGATTCAAACGTTTATACTGTACGTGCAGACGGCGATTTTGTCGCTGGCTGCGGTGCCTTTCGTTATTGCGCTGTTGAACAGTATTGCCTACAGCCTTGTGCTGAACCAATTTAGAGGTGTAAGCTTGCTTCACATTTTGCCGATTTTTTTGGCGGCGATATATATTTTCTTTTATCGTGGCGTTTCTATACGAGAGGAAATTTCCAAGCTGCTACGTACGCCGATTACTGTATTGTGGGTTATCGCACTGGCTGTTATCGCAGCCGCAGGTTATTACTATTTGACTCGTACCGGAAATGCGGGTACGGTGTCGAACACGGAGCTGGTTTTCCGGAATTTTCTTGAGAATGCATTTGGTGTACGTCCGCGTAATAAGGAATTCTTGATGGCACATCCACTATTTATTGCTGGTGCGTTCCTGGCGTTGAAATATCGCAAAGCGATCTATTTGCTGATTATCGCTGCTATTGGTCAAGCCTCTATGGTGGATACCTTTGCTCACATTCACTCTCCAGCGGCATTGTCGCTTAGTCGCGGGCTGTTAGGATTGGGCTTGGGCCTGGTGCTGGGAATCATCGCAATTGTCGTGTGGCAAGTGCTGGAAAGGTGTTGGAAGAAATGGTCACCACAGCTCAAACGATAATCATCTCGGGTTATTACGGCTTTAACAATAGTGGAGATGAGGCGGTGCTTAAGTCGATTTTGACAGCTTTAGAGGAGGAGAGTCGTCAGGCGGGGATTACAATCAAGCCTGTTGTTCTGTCTTCTGATCCCGCTTGGACACAGAAAATGTACGGAGTAGAAGCTGTACCACGGATGAGTCTGGGGGAAGTTCGTAGAGCGATTAAAAACAGCGATGGGCTAATAAGTGGCGGCGGGAGTTTGCTCCAGGATGCAACAAGCCCTAAAACTATTCCGTATTATCTGGCGATTCTGAAACTGGCCCAATGGGCTGGAAAGCCGACGTTTGTATATGCTCAGGGCATTGGTCCGGTACAACGGAAGATATTTTATCCTATGATTCGGTCGGTGTTTCAGCGCTGCGAATATGTATCTGTAAGAGATGAACAGTCTGCGGCGCTACTGGGCACCATGAAATTAAAACGTCCTGTTGTTGAGGTCGTTCCCGATCCAGTAATGGGGCTTCCATTGCCCTCCAATTCCGAAGGTTTGCAAGGAGCGGCTGTCGAAGGAGAAGATGAACTTCCAATCGTTGGTGTGTCCGTACGTTACTGGGACAAGGAACGTCGTGAATTAACGGCGATTGCGGATGGTTTGAAGAAATTAGCTGCTGGGCGCCGTGTACATTTGCGCTTTTTTCCTTTCCATCTGCCAGACGATGAGCAGGCTTCAAGGATGGTCATGGATTTGTTAGGGGATATTAGGGAAACGGGCAGCCGTGTTAGTATATGTGAGCAGGTTACCGATCCTCAGCAGATGTTGCTGGAAGTCAGTCGTTGTAGTTTGATGATCGGGATGAGATTGCACAGTCTGATTTATGCAGCATCCCATCAGGTGCCCCCGTTGGGGATATCCTATGATCCGAAAATTGACCATTTCCTCGGCCGCGTCGGTAGCCAGCCTGTAGGCACCACAGAAGCGCTGAATGGTCAAAAGCTGGCTGATGAGGCTATACGATTGCTGGATCAGCGGAGCCAATGGATCGAGAGCCAGGGAGCGGCAATTGCTTTGTTGAAGAGCGAGGCCCGTTTGCCGGCACAGCATATCATTAATTACTTGTGTCGCAAAGGATGATGGATACAGTGACAGTCGATAAGGTTACGAATGTGCCTACCGTCCCGATTTTCGGTGTTCCGGTATCAAGGCTTAATATGGAAGATACATTAAATGTATTGATCCAGGCGATAGAGTCTCGCCGTCCGCATCAGGTGATTACTGCTAATCCGATTATGGTTATGGCTGCATTGGATAATCCAGTGTACATGTCCGTGATGAAGCAGGCGGAGCTCGTCGTCCCGGATGGGACCGGCGTGGTCTGGGCCGCAAATTATGTAGGGCATCCAGTACCTGAACGAGTGGCGGGTTTTGACTTGTTACATGAATTACTTGGAGCTGGAGAAAACTATCATTGGAAAGTTTATTTGCTCGGATCGACATCCGAGGTGATTCAAGCGACTGCACAACGGGTACATGAGCTTTATCCTGGAATTACGGTTTGCGGCAAGCGTGACGGATTTTTTGGACCGGAAGAGGATGAAGCAGTGATTGCAGCTATTCGTGAAGCAAATCCCGATTTGCTGTTTGTAGCACGTGGAGCAGACACGCAGGAGCCCTGGATTGGTAAATATAAAGAACAATTGGGTGTTCCCGTAATGATGGGGGTGGGCGGTAGCTTCGATGTTATATCCGGTAAAGCCAAACGTGCACCTAAATTGTTCCAGAAGCTCAGAGCTGAGTGGTTGTATAGGCTATTGAAAGAGCCAAGTCGGTACAAAAGAATGCTTGCGTTGCCGAAATTCGCCGTGAAAGTGATGCGTGAAAAAGAAAACGTCACAAAAGTGTGATAAATAGCTTGAATCTGCCTTCAAAACCCGCTAATTTGCCAGAATATGAAGCTTGGTATTTATTTTCGATCAGAGTATAATTCAATGCGGTTACATCTGAAAAGGGATTGCTTTAAAATTGGGGGTCGAATGATCAAATGCTATTGATCTATATTATTGGTTTCATCATGGCACTGGGACTTGCGCTGTTATTGACACCGCTCGTCAAGAAATTTGCTGTGAAGGTTGGAGCCGTCGATGTGCCGAATGCCCGAAAGGTACATACCCGAATTATGCCGCGTCTTGGCGGTCTGGGGATTTTCCTGGCATTTCTTTTGTCCTTATTGGCGATTTTGCCTTTTGTGCCTGAAGGATTGCTGTCCTCAAGGGATATTAACTTTATCGCAGCCTTTCTAATTGGCGGAACGTTGATTACATTGATTGGTGCCCTCGATGATCGTTTTGATCTTAATGCAAAATTGAAATTTTTGGCTCAAATTGCCGTTGCGTGTATGGTTGTATTTGCTTTTGATATTCGTGTTGATTTTGTGAACGTGCCTTTTCAGGATGCATACTCTTCTTTGGAAAGCTGGATCTCCATCCCGCTTACAATTTTCTGGATTGTAGGTGTAACGAATGCCATCAATTTGATTGACGGTCTGGATGGACTGGCTGCTGGTGTTTCAGGAATTGCAATCGGAACGATTTTTGTAATGTCTCTTCTGATGGGCAACTATATGGTTGCTATGCTTTGCCTTGTGCTGCTGGGTAGCATTATCGGATTTCTATTTTTTAACTTTCATCCTGCAAAAATATTTATGGGTGATACAGGATCTCTATTTTTGGGCTTCTGCCTGGCGATGCTGTCGATGCTTGGATTCAAACAGATCGCTATTGTATCGTTTATTACGCCATTGATCATTATCGGCGTACCTTTGTCAGATACATTCTTTGCAATCATTCGTCGCAAGTTGCAGAAAAAACCGATTTTCTCACCAGACAAAGGTCATTTACATCACTGTCTGCGTGAATTGGGCTTTAGCCACAGACAGACCGTATTGATTATTTACGCTATTGCTGCATTTTTCGGTGTATTAGCCGTGATTCAATCATATGCTGCGCTTAATGAAGCGAACTGGGTTATCTTTGTCGTGATATGTATAATGATGTTCTTCTTACAGATCGGCGCCGAGGTTATTGGTCTTGTCGGCAAAACCAAACGTCCGGTGATTAACACCCTGATTCGGTTGCTGGCTAAGCCAGATTCCCAGACTCGGTCGAAATTATAATTTTTTATTTTAAAAGTAAGTCTTCAAGCTTGGCGGTATACCGCGGGTTTGAGGGCTTTTTTGTTCTTCGTTATGAAAAAAACTCCCTCCTTTTTTGCGTATTTACTAATTTTTTGTATGTTCGCTACCGATAAAAAAAGTATTGAATGATTACGTGCCCCAAGGTGCGACAGAATCAAAGGAGGACAATGATTTGAAACGATTGCTATCCATGTTGCTGACGGTTGGTCTCATCATTGGCTTGGTGCCGGCGGCCCTGGTAGGTACGGCTCATGCTGCGACGGGAACTTATTTTATTTTTCCAAATGAGAAATACGACGCGGATTCGGCCAGAGTGGTGAACACCGACCGTGTTACAGTTAATGGTACGATTAATGGAGTGAACGGAAGCACCATTTCCTATAGTGTATTCCAGCTCTCCAAAAATGGAACGACCTACACCGAGGTTAATAAAAATGAGAGCCAAAAGGGCGGAATTACGGTCGCTGGTTCCACGCTTAAAATTACAGACATTAAACTCTTTCCTGGTTTGAACCGAATTACGTTCCAAAGCAGCCAAAATTCGGCTGATATGAAGGATTCTATTTATATTGAGTATCAGGACGGACCCAAGCTCTACGATTTGTCTGCAACGTTAAATGGCGAAACAGAGCAATTGATTGAGAACCAAACAACTGTTTTGACTGATGCAAAGAATAGTGGTACGGATGACGTCAAAGTAGTTATTCAAGGTACAGCGCCCAACGCTGACAATGTAACGCTGACGTCTGCAAAAAGTAGTAACACATATACTGTTAATAGCTACACAGGCTATAAATTAACAGGTAGTGTCGTACTCAGCCCTGGTAAAAACGTAGTGACTATCAAAGTAGGTAATGGCACTCAGGCCCTTACGGTTACACGCGAAATTACAATTTATACAGGAAAACCTGAATTTTCTGATTTGAATTTGAATAAGGATGGCAACGTGTCTACGGATCTGACCACTTCACCAGACTTTACGGTGGCAGACACCAGCGGAATTGTTTTAAAAGGTAAAGTGTTAGTCCCAGGGGGGGCTTCCGATCCGAAGGTGGCTACCATTAATGCACGGTTTATTGATGTAAGCAACAACGGTAGCGCTGTTGGTAGTACCAGCGGTGTAGATGCTACGATTGATACGGCTAATGTGACAACTTCAAATGGCTATAGAGTGTATCCATTTCAGGTGAATGTACCTACTGATGCTGTCATTGATCATGTAACTGGAGCGTTTCTGGGGTTAACTTTTGATGATAGTAGTACACCTCCAGCGGCATATCCTGTGCAATTTACATTGCGCAGCAGCACACAACCTTATATTGATGATGTTAATTACCTTTCCGATTTTAATGTTCAATTGTTGAACAGAATCAATGGGTCTGGATCAGATCAAACGACAGCTATAGCAGAAGCCCAAAAGTTGTCCGGTAATTCTATGAAAAATAAAACCACAGATGCGCCGTCTGTTCCTGTAGGTTTGGAATTTATCGTGGTTAACGGGGCTCCAACTTCGATTAGTGAGCTTTCCGGCGTAACTGTACACACGGTAGGTTCACCTCAAGATGTGGTTAGGACGATTAATGGTAAGTCAACACAGGTGAAGAAAATTGTTGCTTACATTGACTCCCTGCCAAAAGAGGGCACAAACGCACTGAATTTTTACCTGAATGGAGACTCGACCAAATTGATCAAAGCGACAGTGAATCTGTTGCAGGGTCCATTCATGAAATACGATACGATTTATGACGGACAACAAATTCCGTTGAATACATCTAGCGCAAACTTGAATACCTATAAATTAACCCAATTGGGCTACTTTAAAGGTAAACTGCTCGACGTAAGTAATGCATCAGATATTCATTACACAGGCAGTAACCGAAATGTATTCCTGTATGTAAACAATGTATTGGTTGATCTGGATGGCACAGGAGTGAACTTTAAGCTCGCTTCATCCTCCGAGAATGCGGCAGCTAATGCACTGGCGAATGGGAATAATGAAATCAAGTTTGTATACAAACCGGGTATTGAGTACGCCAATACAGTAAAAGTAAACTTTACACAAACGAATATACCGGTAATTCCTGTTGCAAACACACAAGGTATTATTCCGTTTTCTCCAGTTAGCGGACTAAGCAGTGCGCCGAAATACAGCGAAATTGCACCAAAATCCAAAGATGCTAATTTCAAAAAAGTGGATGACACGAATTACACTACATCCCTGAAAAATATCAATGTTTTTGGTACCTTTAGCATTGCTGATTTGGGAACTGCAAACCAGGTACCGAGTGCGTTAAGCGACATCACCAATAAAGACCAATATATTTTGGAGATTAAAGGATCTGACGGCAGTGAGGTCAACTGGACTCTTAATAATCAGTTCTACTCAGCCGAAGATGCCAAGACAGTGTACAATTCCGGTTCTACTACGGATAAATTCAGCAGCAAAGATTTAAAGGATCTGCTGGTTTATTATCATCCGGATAAGAAGTATTTCAGCTTTGTACTGAAAAACCAAACGATTCCACAAGATGGAACAGCAGTAGCCTACAATATTACCTTGTACAACAGTGGTAAAAGCGGACCATTTGCAACGTTCCGATTGCAAGTATCCGGCCAATCCACATCTTTTGATATTTTGCGTCCACTCCCTGAAAAGAGAATCGTGAATCAAAACTTTGTGCAAGTTGTAGTGAACGCAGGTAATGCAGATAGTGTTATGGTAGGTAAGGAAACAGCGGTTCAAGAGGGATTTGACTCTGACTATGATGGCACCATTGATTATCCTTCAACATACAAAGCCATCGTTACAGGGCTGAAACCTAATAAAGACAATAAAATTGATGTAGTGGTTACGGTAGGTAAGGACAAACAAAAACAAACCATTACCGTAAAATATGTGCCTACTAATATTCCTGGCGAGCAGTTTATGGAAGCCATGAAGACATCACACAAAGTGTTTGATGGTAATCTTACACTTGCTTTTGCCAAGGGGACGAGCCTGATTCGTCGAGATTATGATCAGCCTCAGCAATTCAAAAACCAGGTCTTCTCCGGACACACTTTGTATTTTGCGATAGCGAACAGCGAAGATGGTGTCGTGGACCGACATGAGTTTGAAACTGAAAAGGCATTATCGGACATGCAGAGCTTGATCGCAGATGGAAGTAAATATTTTAATAGAGATTTTCCAGATCGTTATACCAAATCAAGTCCTGTATTCTGGATTGACCCAGGTGTAGCAGATGATATCAAAACAGATGCGTATGATCCTGTAACTTACGGTGCTGATCCATACCAACTGGCCAATAAGTCACAAAACGACAGTAGCAAGATCAAAAACTTCTACTGGCGTGACCCAGCCAATGAACTGGTACCTTCTAAGCGTGCTACATTAACGCTGACGTATGATAGCAGTATCGCTCAGGATGCAGGGAAACAAATGACGGTGTTCTATTTTGATTCTGATCTCAAAGACTGGCAGAACATTGGCGGTGTTGTAGATCCGAAGAAACATACCATTAAAGTACCGTTTGATCGTTTCGGCTACTATGTAGTTGCCAAGGTTGGAGAAACGTATAGTGATGTTATTAAACACAAATACGCGAGAGACTATATCGAGGCCATTTTGGCTAAGGGTGTCATGAATCCGATTGATCCAATTAACAGCTTTGGACCTGACAGCTACATTAAAAGAGGCGAATTTACTACGATGATGGTCAAAGGCTTGCAAATTCCACTTAACTACAGTGGTGCGAAGCATTTTGACGATGTGTCAGTTTCAAATGCAATGTCAGCAGATGCCCTTTATGATTATCGCTATATCGAAACGGCTGCACGCGCCGGTATTGTAAAAGGTTCGCAACCGAGAATCTTTATGCCGGAAGATGTCATCACACGTCAAGATGCTGCGGTCATCATTGCCAAAGCATTGAATTTGAAGCTGGAAACAGATCATGACAAGATCATGAAGAATCTGTCTAAAACCTTTAAAGATGCGGACAAAATTGATTACTATGCGCAAGCATCTGTGTTGGCTATTGCCAAGAAGGGCTTTATCACAGGTTCACCTGTTGATGCCAGCGATCCCAAAAAAGGATATATGTTTAATCCTACATCCCTGACCTTGCGTGGTGATGCAGCCATTATTGTAGCTAAAGTTATGGCTGATAAAAAGCTACTTCCTAAGATCTAGATCCTTAAAAAACTGAATTTATCGAACATCCCTCCATGTGAAATTGGAATTCCCTTTCATATACATGAGAGGGATGTTTTTTAGAAATCAGCTATTTGACTGGGATTAAGGGCCTATGCCATAATAACAATGAGCAGAAAATTACAGGTGAGGATCACGCCGTTTTTTGTTCTGTAATCCTAATGAGAGCCTGTAATTTAAATGCTTTTTTTTAAGTGTTTATCTCAAAATGTGTTTATTATTTTTTTATATGTTTTTTTTGCGCATTTATCTGAAACTTTACGCCTATTTCATCGTAGTAGAGGATTAGTGTGCTTAAATATTACATAGAGAAATGAGTGGGGAGTGATGAGATGTCTCAGTTTTCAATACGCCGTCCTGTAACAGTATTTATGTTAATTATTGCTTTGTTAATCGGGGGCGGTATTTTTGCGTTAAGGCTTCCTGTCGAGCAGATGCCGGATATGAAGCTGCCTATCGCTGTGGTAGCGACCAGTATTCCGAACTCGACACCGACAGAAGTTGAGGAATTGGTGACCAAACCTATTGAAAAGAGTCTGGCTTCTATTGAGAATGTGGATACGATCCAGTCCGAATCTTCAGAAGGAACATCTATGGTCATAATTCAATTTAATTGGGGAGTAGATATAAATCAGGCAACCCTCGACATGCGAGATAAAATTGATGGGGTTCGAGGCTCTCTTCCAAAGGCCGCAAATTCACCGCGCGTACTTAAATTGGATCTCAACGCAACGCCGGTTATTACGCTCTCTCTTACAGGGGACCAGGATATTAACAAGCTGAAGCCTATTGCGGAAGATATCATTGAGCCGCGTCTTGAAAGAATTTCGGGAGTAGCTTCAGTCAGCATGTCAGGTGGGCAAGAACGGCTTGTGAAGATTACCGTAGATCAGGCCAAGCTTCAAAGCTATGGCATTACGCTGGATCAAATCAGCCAAGCGCTATCGTCTAATAACGTAGCTGGTTCTGCTGGTTCGGTGTACCGAGGTAATACAGAAATCCAACTTCGGGTTCAAGGTGAATACAAAGCTGTTTCAGAAATGGGTGAAACGCCAATTCCAGTAGGGAAGGGAAGCGTTAAGCTAAAGGACATTGCGACAGTTGAAGATTCCTTGGATGAAGTTACAACCATTTCTACCTATAATGGAAAGCCAAGTATCAATATTTCTGTTACTAAAGCTACAGGGGGGAATACCCTTTCAATCGCCAATTCTGTGAAGGATAGTTTAGATTCAATACGGAAGGAATTACCTCCGGGAACTCAACTGGAGATGGTAACAGATGCTTCCAAACCCATTAGCGACTCCGTACACTCATTAATAGAGCATGCTATATTGGGGCTTATTATCGCAGCCATTGTATTGCTGTTATTTTTGAATAGTATACGTTCTACTATTATTGCTTCTATCGTTATTCCAATTTCTTTCGTAGCAACGTTTATGATGATGTATTTCACCGGACAAACTATTAATGTTATTTCACTGAGCGGTTTGCTTCTGGGGTTAGGATCCTTTGTCGACTTTGCCGTTGTTATTATTGAGAATATATTTAGGCAGCGACATGAAGGGAAAAGCATGCTACAAGGGGCTATTGATGGCTCCAAGCAGGTGGGTAATGCCGTTATGGCATCTGCACTTGCGCAGATCGTAGTATTTTTACCAGTTGTTTTTGTTGACGGAATTGCGGGAGTTCTATTTAAACCGCTGGCATTAACTGTTATTTTTTCTCACATTGCAGCTTTGGTGGTTTCTCTTCTGATTGTTCCAATGCTCGGCTCACGTTGGTTACCTACCATACCGGATGAATCAATATACTCTTCAGGTACTTATAAAGGTATAAACCCTATTGTGTGGTTTAATATTGGCTTCGAGAAGTTTAAGGGTGGCTATCGACGTATACTGAAGTGGGGAATTAACCATAGAAAATCTGTGTTAATTATTACTTTATTAATGTTCGTGGCAGCTGGGGCTCTAGTTCCTTTCGTTAAGGCTGAATTTATCCCAGCATCCGATACTGGGGAATTCACAGTTAATGTGAAACTTCCTAATGGTACGGTCTTGGAAGAAACGGAAAAGGTTGTTCAAGATATAGAAAAAGAAATTTTGAAAATTCCTGATCTGGATAAAATGACAGTGACTGTTGGTTCTGGTGGCAATTCTGCCTTTTCTGGTGCAGCTCCAACCAACTCGGCAGATCTAAGCGTAACGCTGAAGGATGGGCATCAGGCAACAGATGTTGTAGTTGATGGCCTTCGTAAGAAATTTGATAGTATTCCGGATGCAGAGATTACAATGGCGTCTACAACAGGCCTTTCAAGCGGTGCGGCTGTTAACATTAATTTAAAAGGTGACGATATTGACGTACTGAGAGAACTTTCAGACAATCTCGTTGCTGACGTGAAAAAGATACCGGGTACCGTTAATGTCAAAAGTAGCTTGAGTGCGGTTCGCGAAGAATATGAGATTACAGTTAATCGGGAGCTTGCTAGTCGATATGGCTTATCAGCAACCCAAATCTTGTCTGCAGTGAATACTTCTTTTAATGGATCAGTCGCCACAAGCTATCGTACAGGTGAAGATCAGATTGATGTGAAGATATCGTTGCCAGAGCAGAATCGCCATGATTTGTCATATCTACAAGCCTTACGGATTACCACTTCACAAGGTATTGATGTACCTTTGTCTTCAGTAGTAAGTATTGATAAACGGACTGTACCAGATACTGTTACTCGTGAAGACCAAACGCGTCAAGTGCAGATTACTGCTGATATTGGCGGAACAGGGGATATTCTTACTATTAATCAAAAATAGATGCTCTTTTGAAGAGTACTCACTTTCCAGAGGGCTACAGTGCAGATACGGGTGGCGGCCAGAATGAACAAATGTTGGAGTCCTTTACGAACTTGGCGATAGCTATTTTGCTATCTGTCGTGCTCATTTATATGGTTATGGCAGGACAGTTCGAATCGTTGCTTACACCGTTTGTTATTATGTTTTCGGTTCCGCCTACGGTAATTGGTGTGCTTATCGGTTTAGCTGTAACCGGGGCGAGTCTCAGCGTTTCAGCTTTGACGGGTTATATCATGCTCGTCGGTTTGGTCGTCAACAATGCCATTGTTATGATTGACTTTATAATTCAGCTCCGAAAAGAAGGCCAAGATCGGGATGAAGCTATTATTCATGGAGCGGCTGAGCGGTTGCGTCCAATTTTAATGACCACGCTGGCTACTGTACTTGCTTTGCTTCCAATGGCATTCGCAACAGGAAGTGGCAATGAAACACAAGCACCTATGGCAGTTGTCGTTGTGTTCGGATTGTCCTTCGCTGCTGTTATTACATTGATTCTTATTCCGGTAGTCTACGTCATGATGGATAATATGATACAAAAACGTAAGAATCGGAAAGTGAAAAGACAAGCGAAGAGAGAATTGAAAAAAGAAGCGAAACTACAAAAAAGCGTTCATATATAAGGTGAGGTGGAGAAACATAATGAATAAAAAAAGTGCTCTGATTGCTACAACTTTGCTTTTATCAGTTGCATTAGCGGGTTGCGGTGGGGGGAGGCCCCTGCCGCACCAACTACGGCGCAGCAAGCCACTCCGGTCCAGGTGGCAAAAGTGACCAAAGGTAGTATTAACGATTCAACAGGTATTATTGGAAGCTTTGCTCCCAAAGAGACGGCTCAGGTGTCTCCGAAAATTAGTGGTAAGATTCAAAGTATTAATCTTACAGTGGGGCAAAAAGTAAGCAAAGGCGACACACTATTTACTATAGATCAAAAGGATTTACAGGACGCGATTAAGCAATCTCAGGAATCGTACCAGGTTGCCTTGGCCAATTTAAAGCAGGCTGAGTCTGGCGCAGCGCAATCGGTGCAGCAGGCAGAATCCAGCGTGGATCAAGCCAAAAGTGCGCTTGTCCAGCAAGACAACACCATCACCCAAGCTCAGACCAGTCTGGTAGATGCTCAGAGTTCCGTGCGTGATGCTCAAAATACGCTCAATCGCAACCAACAGTTGTTTAGTGCGGGCGCTCTATCTCAATCCGAGTTAGAGCAGTCTCAAATAGCGCATAGAAGGGCTTTAACTGCGGTGGAGAATGCACAGATCACACTTCACAATGCACAAACGTCCAAGGAAAGTGCGCAAACAACATATAGTAATGCTCAAAAATCATTACGTCTTGCACAACAGAAAACGGGCATTGACGTAGCTCGTGCTTCTGTCAATCAAGCTAAGTCCAGTTTAGACACGGCACGTAGTCAACTGGTGGATGCTGTAGTCAAAGCTCCAATTTCCGGCACGATATCGGTAGTAACAGGAACCCAGGGGCAAATGGTTAGTGCACAATCCGCGGTTGCTACAATAGCGAATACCAATCCTATTATTACTAAAGTCAACGTTTCTGAATCTGAGCTTCTTAAGTTGCAGGTGGGTTCATCTGTGACTGTAGGTGTGGACTCCTTAGATAAGCGAATTGAGGCCAGAGTATCGGCCGTCAATCCAGTAATGGATAATGATCTCAAGGCCTATCCTGTCGAGATTTCGGTTCCTAATGGTTCAGGTGAATTAAAATCAGGGATGGTTGTGACTGTATACATGAAATCAGAAGCTCCTAAAAACATTTTGGTATCGCAGGATGCCATTACGGAGCAGGCAGGGAAAAAGTATGCTTATGTAGTGGAAGGAACTGTGGCTAAGCGGGTAGAAGTGCAGACAGGCCAGGAAAGTGCCAAACAGGTTGAGGTAACCAAGGGGCTTGCTGAAGGACAAAATGTTGTCGTTAAGGGAGTTAGTCTGCTTACGGATGGCGCGAAGATTAATGTAGTGAAGTAATTTGTCTCGGCTATATTTACAGTAAATCACTTGTTACTCCGTCATTCCTACTACTTAAAGTGTATTAGAGTATTAGATTTCAAGGGAATCTATAGTCTTTATGTACTTTATATATTCTATGGGTAATTCTTAACGAATATACTCCATTAAAGACTGGCTTAAATGTACGGAAATAATCCTTGTACATTTAAGGCTGAGAAGGTAAAAGTTGTAGGATGACGGAGGAACAGGTTCAATAGTATAATTATGACTGTAGGGAAGCGGAGTACATATTCAAAAAAAATAAAATTTTTTTTGAAACGGACGCAACTTTTTGAACCCATGCTACGTCTAATTGGGTGAGTATGAAACAAAGGGGTACAAAAGCGTAAAGACATAATTCGCTAAAAAAATTCTTTACGACATTGTCATCACATTGTATAATACTGGAGTACGTCATAAATGGACGCTTTCTTTCAACTAGATTCCAAGCTTCTGTGATATTGTCACAGATATCATTTTATAAGGGTTCTCATAAAGCTCGGAAAGGAGGTGTAACGACTGATGAGTGACAAGATCCGACAAAAAGACAAAAATAATATTTCTGGTTATATTCAAGGAGGAGAAAAAAAGGTTATGACAAAGTTTAATAAAAAAATGATCAACGTGCTGGCAACAGCAACATTGGTTGCTGGTGTTGCAGCTCCAATCGCAGCACTGACTGCACCAACTGCAGTTCATGCATCTTCCAGCTATACTTCACTGAGCACTCCAAGTATCAACTCAGACCAACAAAATAATGCTGTTTTGGGTAGAGCGAAAGTAAGTATTAGCCAAGCTTCTATTGCTAGCGGTGCTTCTTTCACTATTACTTTGCCTAAAGGCTTTGATTTTGGTAAATCCGGAGATCTTCAGGTTGGCCGTGCTACTTCCGCTACTGACGCTACTTATGGCTTGGGTGTATATCTTGATCCACAAGATAACTCTGATTCGGACAACATTCCAGCTACTGGCTATAATGAAGCTACTGCATTGAAAGTTGAGAAATTGACTGATAACTCTGCAAAAGTAACACTGAACTTTGATAACTCCAAAGATACTGCTGATGTATATCTGAACTTTGCCAACATCAATGTAAGTGGACCTAGCAATGGACCTGTAAAAGCTACAATTGATGCTTCTTCCCTAAGTGGTTTGACTAGCGGTGAAGTTACAATTGCAAACGTAGTATCTTCCGGTCAAGTATCTTTGTCTGCTGCGGATACTGTTTCTAACACAGACAACTTCACTGCGACGTTGAAAGTGAAAGAACAAACAGCAGGTGCTTTGGCTAACAATAATAACATCAAATTGAAATTGCCTAGCGGTTTTAAATGGAATGCTCCAGGAAGTGCTAGCATCCTCTTTGGGGATATCGCATCTGGTGATGTAGTTTCTAAAGTCGATGGTGACACTCTGACTTTGTCTTTGAAAACAAAAAGTAGTAAAGAAACAACATTTAACCTGCCTTTGAGCTTCTACGTTGACGATGAAACTAACGCTAAAGAAGGCGATGTTACTGCTAACATCTCCGGTAACACAACTACTGACGTTAGCTCTCTCATAGTTGGTAACTATGGTCAAATCGGCGGGGGCGTTTCTGTAGCTACTCCAACGACAATCCTTGCTGGTCATGACGAGCAAAAAATCGGTGACATCGTAATTAAAGAAAAAGTTGCTGGTTCTTTCGTTAACAACCGTACTGTAACATTGCGTTTGCCTGAAGGTGCTCGTTGGCAGTCTACTTTCGAAAGTAACACTCCAGGAAGTAACTTTGCTGGATCTTTCGAAAACACTAACGGCTTGGGTGGAGCAGATGTGTCTTATACAGATTCCGACAAACGTACTTTGAGATTGACTTTCAAAAACGTTAACAGTTCTAAAGATCCAGGTACTTTGAAACTGAAAAACGTTGAAGTTGCAACGCAACCAGGTTTCTCCGGCGATCTGAACGTTGATGTTGCTGGTAGCCAAGGTCTGAGCGGTTCTGTTAAGGTTGCAACTGTGAAACAAGCAGTTACTCTGGCTGCTGCTTCCAAACCAACCCTGACAATCGGTCTGGGCGACCAACAAGTTGGCGACATCACAATTACTGAAGCAGCTAAAGAAGCTTTCGTTAAGAAAGATGGCAGCCGTGAAGTAATCTTGGAATTGCCAACAGGCGTACGTTTTGCTGCTACTCCAGAAGTTAAAGTAACAGCTGGTGACGTTAAAGTGAAGAGCGTGTCCACTGATACTTACGGCGAAAGCAACAAAGGCCGTCTGAGCTTCTACATCGATAGCGAAAGTGCTACACCAAGTACAATCACAATCTCGGCTCCTAAGCTGACTGTTGACCGTACTGTAGCTCAAGGCGACATCGTTGCTAAGCTGAAAGGTAGCGCTGTTTCTTACACTGCATACAAAGGCGCAACTGACAACACTCAAAACTGGAAAGACAATAACACTGCAGCTGCTGAAGTAGCAATCGCAACTGTTGGAACTCCAGCTCCAGGTGCTACTAAATCCAAAGCTGTATTCACACTGGGAAGCACTGCTTACACTGTGAACGGCGAATCTAAAACAGCTGATGTGGCTGCTTATGCTGAAAACGGACGCACTTACTTGCCAGTACGTTATGCAGCTGAAGCTCTGGGTGTATCCCCACAAAACATCCTGTTTGACAAAGCAACTTCCACAGTTACCTTGATTAAAGGTGACCGCGTTGCTCAAATCAAACTGAACACTAACCTGTTGACTATTAACGGTTCTGTGGTTCGTATGGACGTTAAAGCTGTAACTAACAAAAACCGTACTGTACTGCCTATCTTCTGGGTGAGCAGAGCGCTGGATGCATCCATCAACTATGATGCAACTGCGAAAACAGTAACTGTTGAAAACAACAACTAATTTAAGAGCAACTCTTTTGAGTTAACTGAATTAGATGAGAAGAGGGTTCCTTTTGGAGCCCTTTTCTTTTATTAGTCATATTGACAAAGGAGAGAAATTATGAAACGTTTTGGAGTAGCGGTACTTTCTACATTGGTTCTTTCTTCTGCATTTGCCAATCTTGCGGGAGCTGAAGCAGGTGATATAAAAGTTATTATTAACGGTGTAACCCAGCAATATACGCAAGCTCCTGTTGTTAGTCAAAATACAACCTTGGTACCTCTTCGTGGAGTTTTCGAAAGTTTGGGAGCGCAAGTGGATTGGGATAGCAAAGCTAAAAAAGTAACGGCATCTAAAAATGAGGATACATTGACTTTGAATGTGGGTTCTAAGCTTGCATATAAAAATAGTGCTCCTGTACAACTGGATGCAGCTACTCAAATCCAGAAGGGTCAAGTACTCGTTCCTTTACGCTTTGTGAGCCAATCATTAGGCGCCAAAGTAAATTGGGATAAGACTACACGAACAGTGACCATTTCAAATCAAGTAGATGGAAGTACTACTGGTGAAACCAATAGTTTGTCCAGTAAGCCTTTCACAGCTCCTGTGACTAAAGTTACTTATGATACCTACTATAATGATTCTTTGACCTATGATGATGCAGTTAAACTAGCTGTAGCTGATAGTACTTCAGTTAAAACAGCGGAAACTAATATTGATCAATCTGGTAAAATTATGAAAGAGACGGGAAAGAATATTGATTTTGTTCCTGCAGAAGCCGGTGATGAAGGACAAGATAAAGCTTTTAAAGGATATGCTCAAACCAACCTTAACTACGAGGCTGCAAAAAAGAATTTGGACATGACTAAGGAAGGTATTCAATACAACGTGAAGGATCTTTATAACAAGCTTCTTCAAAAGCAAAATGCCGTTAAGCTGGCTGCTTTAAATATTGAAGATGCTGAGCGCAAGCTTAAAGTTGCACAAATTAAAAGAGATAATCAAATGTCAAGTGACTATGAGGTTACACAAGCAACCAATCAGTTAACTCAGAATCAAGCTGCTTTAGAAAAGGCTAAAAAAGATCTGGATAGTGCTTATGTATCACTGAATCAAGTGATTGGCTACAAACCAGAGCAACGTTATGAATTGAAGGATAAGCCTGTCTATTCTGAATTTAAAGATAATGTGGAAACTAAGGTGAGCCAAGTACTTACTAGCAGCACTGCTATTTGGTTAAGTGAACAAAAAGTAGATTTAGCTGAATTGAGCTTGAAGCTCTACAATTTTAGTACACCAGGAAATACAACATACGAGGCTGAACAGCTTAATGTAGAGAAGGCTCAGTATGCTACAGAGGGCACGAAGAGACAGCTTGAAGAAGCTGTAAGAACGCTTTACAACAACATTAAAGGATTGGAAAGTCAATATTCTCAAATTCAAGCTGGCTTGGTAAGCGCTAGAAGTGCAGCCGATATGGCTAAAAAGCAATTTGATGTTGGCTTGGCTACTGAGCTTCAGGTTTATGAGGCTAATCTGAAAGTGACTACTGCTGAACAGCAAGCTGAAGATCTGGTTACAAGTATTGATACATTGAAGATGGCTTATGAAAAACCATGGGTTTTACAAGGTGCAGCTTCTGGAGCAGGCCAATAACTACGAATACAAAAGTATTTTCACAATGCATTAACGTGCTGTAGGAGGATTTACATGAAACCACGCTACAAAGTATCGCTGGCAGCAGTTTTGCTTGGAGGAGGGATAGTTGCAGGCTCCTTAATGAACAACTCGGTTAATGGAGCCTCCAGCTCTGGGCAACCGGGAACAGCTGACGATCCAGTTGTAACCAAAAGCTATGTTGATCAAAAAATTGCTCAGGCTCTCAAAGGTGGAACGACAACCAATACCAGTAGTAGTAAGACAACTAGTTCAGCAGCTTCTTCTACCACAAACACTACTTCTAACGCCACGACATCTGGAGCTTCTAGCCCAGGAAAAGTTCCTACAGCGGAACAGACCGAGGAATTGAAGGTTGTTGATGTAAAACCTGGTCAAAAGCTGATTGCCAAAGCTGGATCGGAGTTTATTTTACGTAACGGGTATGCTGTTGTTTATAGTATGGATGCCAGTGGAGCTATTGATATCACTTCCGGAACGGAAATTGTTCATAATCAAGCCGTTGAGAAAAATCATTTACTATCCTTTCCTAGAGAAGGAAGAGGTATTCAGGTAAAGGAAGGCCAGAAGTTTGGCCTGGTCGTCATGGTACGTGGCGGTTACACTCTCCAATAGGTTGTATGGTGGAATGTTCTTTTTCGTAAATACTGCTTGGGATAGCAAATTGTTCTTGGCTAATCTGGCTCCAAACGCTGCACACTAACTTCATGAAAGAAAATACAATTGATGGAGGTGTGTACGATGGCGTCAAGAGGCCAGAGACGATTGATTCCCGAAAGCCGTGCCAGATTACATGATCTGAAGTATGAAATTGCTGCTGAGTTTGGGCTTCCTGTTTATAATCCCCAATATGCACATGTAATTCCTAGTGTAGACAGTGAGTTTGCTGCTGAGTTGGGCGAATTTAAAGGAAGCGCAAATGTGGAGTGGCGCGATTTGACTTCAAGACAGAATGGCTCTGTGGGCGGCGAAATTACCAAGCGATTGGTGCAATCTGCCGAACGCAGCTTGTCTGAATTTGGTACCTTGTAAACTGCAATAATTTTACTGATTTTGAGGTGCAGTTGTTATAAAAAAAGGCTATTTTCATTTGGAACAGAAATTAGTTCTTATCCATTTGCCTTAGCTTCGCCTTTTGTAATTGGGCGATATGAATTGACACCTCGTTTTAAATAGGATATCATGGCATTTGAGGCTTGTACGCAACCTTTTCCTACCGGAAAAGGTTCATTTTTTGTTAATCAGGTATAGAAGTCATTTTCCGTCACATGTTGACGTGAGAGTGTCTGAATAATGCCATTGCCATGTCAGGATTTTATATATAAATCCTCATGTATTTTTAATTGTGGGAGGTTGAAATTCATGTCTGTAAAAGGCCGTCATTTGTTTACGTCTGAGTCCGTAACAGAAGGTCATCCGGATAAAATCTGTGATCAGATTTCTGACGCCGTATTGGACGCCTTTTTGGCTAATGACCCTAATGCACGGGTAGCGTGTGAAGTATCGGTAGCTACTGGTCTTGTTCTCGTCATTGGTGAAATCAGCTCCAAATCGGAATACGTGGATATTCCATCCATTGTACGCAATACGATTAAGGAAATTGGCTATACACGTGCGAAATACGGCTTTGATTATAATACTTGCGCTGTATTAACTTCTTTGAATGAACAATCGCCGGACATCGCTCAAGGGGTTAACGCTGCCCTGGAAAGCCGTGATCCTGCTGAAGTAGATAAAGAAACGGAAAACATTGGTGCAGGCGATCAAGGGCTGATGTTTGGTTTTGCCACAAATGAAACACCTGAGCTGATGCCGTTGCCAATCGCGATGTCTCACCGTATTGCACGTCGTTTGGCTGAAGTGCGCAAGGATGGAACACTAAAATACCTTCGCCCGGATGGCAAAACGCAAGTAACGGTAGAGTATGAAAATGGCAAACCAGTTCGTATTGATGCCATTGTAGTTTCTACACAGCATGCAGAAGATACTACATTAGAGCAAATTCAGGCAGATATCAAGGAAAAGGTTATTTTGCCAGTTGTTCCTGCAGAATTGTTGGACGAGCAAACCAAGTATTACATTAATCCTACAGGGCGCTTTGTTATTGGCGGACCTCAAGGGGATGCAGGTCTGACAGGCCGCAAAATTATTGTTGATACGTATGGCGGTTATGCACGTCATGGCGGGGGAGCATTCTCGGGTAAGGATCCGACCAAAGTAGACCGTTCCGCTGCTTACGCTGCCCGTTATGTAGCGAAAAACCTTGTTGCAGCCGGATTGGCAGATAAAGTAGAAATTCAGCTTGCCTATGCTATTGGTGTAGCTACGCCGGTTTCGATTAGCGTCGATACATACGGTACGGGTAAAGTAAGCGATGAGAAAATCGTTGAACTGATTCGTAACAATTTTGATCTTCGCCCCACAGGTATCATTCGAATGCTGGATCTGCGTCGTCCAATTTACAAGCAAACGGCTGCTTACGGTCACTTTGGTCGTACAGATCTGGATGTGCCATGGGAGAGCATAGACAAAGCTGACGCTCTGAGAGTGCAAGCCGGTCTGTAATTTCTCATATGCTATCAAATATAAGCAATAACCAAAAAAAGACTGTCTCATGATTTACATGAGCAGTCTTTTTTGATGTATTCTACAAGCTAAGTTGTGAATAGCTGTGATGAATTTCTAAGCGCCTACTACTCTGTTGGGGGTGCAAGATTCAACAGCTTTTGGAGCAAATGACAGACCTTTTGCAGATCCTTACGCTGTTCCAAATATGAAAACAGAGCTTTTAAAAGACCCGTTTGGGGATTCGCCTTCAAAGCTTCTTCTTTTAATAAGGCGGCAATTTGCAGATACTCCTGTTTTTCTTCCTTTGAACTCCATGAAGACAGCAGTATACTGTCTTCCAGAGAGTGGAGAAGGCCGTTAATCTGGCGGCCTTGATCAAAGGGATTGCTTAGAGTACTTTCAGGTAACCAGCCCTGCCTGCTCCAGAACAAATGAGGGGCGGATTCACCTCTATTCAGGTTGGCTACCAAGGAATGAGATAAGAAGATGATGAATTGCGCAAGCTGCTCAACCGTTTCATCATTCATCCGATCCGCAAAGAAGCGAATGTATTCAAATACAACACTCTTGAGCACAAAGGTTATATCCCAAGCGTGATCTTCAATCGCCGGTCCGAAAACATCAATCAGACAGTCACGTACCCATTTGTACAGCTTGTATTCATGTTGCTCGAAGGCGCCATTGAGTTGCTCATTTTGAAAAATGAGCATGGATGGTTCAGGCATATCTATCATAAGATATACCTTGTTTTCAACAAGATTTTTTAAATAAAGAACGGCAAAACCGTGCAACTTAGCTTCTTTAGTAAGGTCAGGCTTGCTGTAAAGTGCCCGGATGTCTTGTTCAATGTTATTCTCCAGAATGATACACATTTCCAAAGGAAGCTCTTCTTTTCCTTGAAAATATTTATAAAAGGATGCCTTCGCCATCCCGCCTTCTTTGGCGATCTCTTCAACAGATGTTGAATAGTAGCCTTTTCTGGAAAACAGCCGAATGGCTGCCTGTAAAATATCATTTTTTTTGCTTTCCATACATACTTCCCCCTAGGGTTCAATCCGACAGTGTGTACTTCTCAGCATGCAACTACAAAGGTTGATCGTGTGTGATAACCGTGTGCTGCTGTTTTTTGAGTTGACGGCGCATTTTGTACTTGGCCATGATCATATACAATGATGGCACTACAAACAGGGTTAACAACGTCGAGAATAACAATCCGAAAATGACGGTAAACGCCAGTGGCTTAAAGAGCAGGCTACCCAGTAGGGCTAACGGAATCATACCTACAATTGCAGCCAGAGAAGTCAATAAGATGGGTCTGAAACGGGCAGTGGCTGCTTGTATCACAGCTTCTTTCAGCTCCATTCCCTCATGCCGGGCATCCTCGATGAACTCGATTAACACAATTCCGTTTCGCACTACAATTCCCGCCAGTGCGATAATTCCCATGATGCTCATAAACCCGATAGGCATACCTGTCAGAAAAATACCGATAATTCCACCTGCTGCTGCCAGGTACACTGTCGTCATAATAATAATAGGAATGGAAAGAGAATAAAATTGCATGGTGATCAAGAGTAAAATGAGCAAGACCACAACAATTGCCAGCTTTCCTAAATCCCCGAATATGGTAGACTGATCGGAGGTTTCTCCGCCCACCTCCCATTTGTAGCCCTCAGGGAACTTCATTTGTGCCAGTTTACTTTCAACATCTACCATCGCTTCGCTAGCCGTTCTTCCATTCAGATCGGCTTCTACCGTAATCGTCCGTTCCATATTGTAATGCTTGATTTGCTGAATAGCAAATGTAGGCTTGATCTGTACGAGCTGGTTTAATGGAATCTGCTCACCAGCAGTATTTATTACACTTAATTGTTGGAAAAGCGTGCTTGGCTCCTCGTCAGTATGATTCAAATACAGTTTGATATCTACCAGACCGTTTCCCGTATCAAATTGGCTAACTTGGGCTCCTTCTTTTAATAGAAGAAGTGTACGGGTCAAATCAGTGTAGCTTACGAGGTACTGATCCATGGCCTGCTTGTTGACCTCAAGTTCCAGCGCATATCGCTCAATCCCTATATCATCCACGATCCCCGTTGTTCCATTTACAGTGGCGATCTGTTCCTTTGCTTTTTGGGCAAGGGTTTGCAGCTCATTCAGGTCCTGGCCTGAAATACGGATAGAGACGGGCTTACCCACAGGAATTCCCAGACGGGGAACATACATCGTAACCGTAACTCCAGGGTGGGACTTTTTAATGTGCTGTTCCCAGGCATCGACTGTCGTATTGAGATCAAATACATCCTCTTTGCCGATAACAGCGATCTGACCGACAATCTCGTTGTCGCTACTATCACCGCCGCCGCTGTTAATGTCACTAAACAATTGCGGAGCTGTTCCTCCAGCGCTATAGGTTACGTTAGAGGTTTCGGGTTGTTTTCTTACCCAAGCTGCAATGTCTTTGACTACCTGGTCTGTTTCTGCGATCGAAGTGCCCACAGGCATTTTTACATTTAATGCGACGTGAGGATCTTCCGATTCTGGAAACAATTCAACCCTTGTGAAAGCGACTAGTCCATATGCAGCCGTCCCGAGCATGAGTCCAACCATTGCGGTCAGCAAAGGACGCTGAATTACTTTGGGCATTAACTTTTGTGAATAGAGCTTATTTAAAGATTGAATCTGATGACCTAACAAGCCAGGTGGTTTAGGTTTTCCCTGAGGGTGACGAGCCTGTCTGCGTTTCTCATACCATTCTCGAAAAATAGGAATGATGGTGAGCGACATGATCATAGAGGCAAGCATAGTCAGGGAAACAATGGCTGGAATCGGTTTAATAAATGCACCTACATTCCCTGGAAGAAATAATAGTGGAGCGAAGGCTGAGATGGTAGCTAGTGTGGCAACTAAAATGGAAAGCATCACCTCTTTGGTGCCTTTTACTGCCGCAACGGAGGGAGATTCGCCTAATTCCGTAAGTCTGCGCTCGATATTGTCATTTACGACTACCGCGTCATCGACGAGTATACCAAGTACGATAATCAGGCCGACAACGGAAATTTGATTGAGTGTAATGCCGAACATGGGCAAAAAGATAATGGCGATCGAAACCGAAATAGGAATCGCCAGCGCGACAAAAGCAGAGGTTAGCAAATTCAAGCCCAGCATACAAACGAGAATAACGGCCGCAATCGCGAGAATCGTTTCACGTTTTAAATCGTCGAAGATATGAGTTACCTGATCTTTTTGTGCAAAAAGAGTTTCAAAGTGAACGCCTGCGGGGAGTGTCTTTTCCAGCTCTTTCAGCTTGGTATTAACCTTCTCGCTCATCGACGGGATATCGGTGCCTGTTTCTGCTCCAATGCTTAGTGTAATGGCTGGTTTACCATCTATGTAAGCAAAGTAGCCTGCTTTGGAATGTGCCAGCTCAGTCGTACCCACATCTCGTAGGTAAACAGGGTTACCCTCCTTGGTGCGTGTCAGAATGACTTGCTCTAACTCGTTGGCTTTTTCTGTTTCCCGGACAATGAGCTGATAGGTGCGCCCGTTGTATTCAATATCCCCGGTAGGAACCCGGTCAATCTGAGACTGGATCGCCTGCGCAACTTGCCCCCAGGACAGTTGGTATTGCTGAAGCTTCTGATTGTCGATATGGACTCGTACCTCTTGATCAGGAAGACCTCTGAATTTGACACTGGATATGCCAGATATGGTATTGAGCTGGTCTTTCCAGCTTGTAGTCATATCATTGAGTTGATACAGCGGTGCGACAGAGTCAGCGATCAAGGCATAGGAGCCGATAAACGAGCTTGTTAGCTTATCATTCACAACGGGTGTTTCAGCGCCATCAGGGAGATCAGCCTGTGCATCCTGCACCTTTTTACGCATATTGTCCCAAACCGTTTGGGGATCAACTCCATCTTTGGATTCGATTAAAATAGAGGAGAATCCGTTACCAGAAGTCGAATTAATCGTTTTAACGCCTTCCACTTCCTTGATGCGTTTCTCCAACTCTTTGGTTACGGTTTGTTCTACTTTTTGTGGTGAAGCACCAGGATAGACTGTTGTTACCATAGCATTCTGTATTGTGACATCCGGCATCTCCTGCTGCGGTAACTGGAAAAAACCGAAGATTCCGACTAAAATCAGCATGACAAAAAACAGCAACGTAATTTTTCGTTTTTTTACGATATACTCAATCATGGGCGTCCGCCTTCCTCCGACTGAATCGCATTTCCATCAAACAGGGTTTCTGCCCCTTTAATGACAATACGTTCGCCTTCACGAAGGCCGGATACAATTTGAAGCTGATTTTCTACGACCTGATTGCCAAGCTCCACTGGAGTTTTAACAGCTTTTCCTTGGACATCTTTGAAAATAAAAGGCTTGCTTCCCGTGTTAATGACCGCTTCGGCCGGAATGAGAATGCCGTTCTTGTCTGTCACCTGATGAGCAGCTTTAATGACCTGACCGGGTAACCAGTTTCTTTGCGGATTGGAAATGACAATCTCTACATTAACCCTACCTGTATTGGTACTCGTTGACGGATAAACGTTGGATACTGTGCCTTGACGGGTTTCCTCGTACAACATGACACTGACCTGTCGTCCCTTCTTCCAATCTCTGATTTCACTGTCCGGTACCGGAAGCAGAACCTTGAGTCGATCAATGGAGCCTATGCGATAGACTGCTTGGCCTGAAGAGACTAAATCACCTGTATTCACGATCTTATCTAAAATGACGCCGTTCACAGGAGAGATTAGACGGGTGCGTGAAAGTGCAAGTTCTGCCTGACTCTTGGCGACGAGTGCCTTTTCGTAATTGGCACTGGCTTGTTTTTTGGAAGCCGCTGCCTGTTCACTGGCTGCAAAGGCTTTGGATCTTCCAGCAAGCGCATCCTGAAAGGAAGCCTGAGCGGATTGGTGGTCTTCTGTCGTTGCTCCTTCCAGCAGGAGGGAAAGGGAGTCTTTGGCCTGTTCCAGATCTTTCAGGGCTGCTGTAGCGTTCAGACGGGCACTTTCGTTGTCCGACGCGGTGGCTGCACCTGCTTCAAATAGCTTTTGTGTGCGCTCGCTATCTGTCTTGGCCTTGGTATAAGCGCTTTGGGCCTTATCCACAGTGGCTTGGGCTTGCTGTCTCTCTTGGACACGCGCCCCCTTGTTGACCTTGCTGACATTCGCGCCCGCGCTCGCAATGCCTGCATCGGCGGATTGGATAGCGGAGGCAGCGGCTTGAAGGTTAGCCTGGGCGTTATCTATACCTGCCTGAGCCTCTTGAATCGAGGCTGCTGCCTGCTCAACCTGAAGCTTGTAGTCAGCGTCATCCAAACGAGCAATAACGGCGCCCTTCTGTACAGCAGTGCCGACAGAGAGAGAGGCACTGGCTACGGTACCTCCATTTTGAAAAGCCAGTGTGTTTTCCTCATAAGCCTGAAGCGTGCCTGACAAGTTATAGGCAGTATGGAGCGGAGAGGATTTGACGATTGCGGTACGCACAGCGACTGGCTGTGCAGCAGAGCTTAGAGCGGCATCCTCCTTCCCGGCAGAGCATCCAGCGATCGCGATGCTCAGGGATAGGGTAAGTATGATGATTGTTCGTTGTTTATTCATGATTATCAATCCTCCTGATGGGTGCATAACATTAGGTTTGAACTAGTTAGTATTATTTGAACTTATAAGTTCATGTGTATTATAGTGTGCTGATTATGCATTCGTCAATTTATAGTTTGTGTTTTATGAAATAGTTAACGGGATTTTCGTAACTTTTGCCTTTATAATAAGTCTATTAACATAAGAGGCTTTTTTTGTTTATTTGATAGAGTTTAGAGTACATGATCGGAAAAGTCCGTTTGAATACAATGAAGATGGGAGAGCTATCATCCATATGTTTTTAGGTAATAGGAAACAAGGCAATGAGAAAGTAGATGGCAGAGGGATCGTTAAAAGATGGGCTGTTTTGACACTGGCAGGAGTATTGTGGGTTGGACCCGTTGCCGGAACAGGCGCTCTAATTCCGTTAAACGGCTGGATATCTGCACCGATTGCGAGTGCAGCTTCCGGTTCGACTGTAAAGCTGGGGGAAGAAATTATTACTTCCGGTGCAACATTGATGAAATATCGTTTTAAAGGCTCCAAAGGGACAGCGCTGGCGGATATCGTCCGGGTAGACTTGCAAAATCCATACGTTAAGCTGGATGTTATGACCGGGAAAAATGGACAGTTCACAACCCGCCAAAGTACAGGCGGTATGGCAAAAGAAACGGGAGCAGTCGCTGGTGTGAACGGAGATTATTTTAATACCTCCAGCGAGGGTGCTCCGATTGGTGGACAAGTATCGAAGGGTGTATTAATGTCTACTCCGTCTGATTTAACAGGTATGTATGCCTTTGCTGTAACCAAGGACGGTTCCCCAATGGTGGAGCAGTTCACTTTTGAAGGCACAGTAAAAGCCGGGGATGGATCAACTTTCCCTTTAGCGGGGATGAATAAGGCTTCGTATTCGCCTGAAACGAGTGGAAGCAGCTACAGCCACTCCAACGCTATGTATATTTATACATCTGCCTGGAAAGCAATTGAGCGGCCGAAAAACAGCTCAACAACGCCTACCGAGGTATTGGTGCAAGATGGTGTGGTTACGCAAATTTCCAACAATGCTACGTTGAATATGACTGTGCCGCAGGACGGTTATATTTTACGTACTCACGGCAAAGCGGCCGATTATGCCAAAGCCCACCTGACAGTAGGACAAACGATAGAAACCAGCTATCATCTTCGTGTCAAATCGACAGGGAGTGAGGTGGACCCTTCCAATCTCCAGATGATGATTGGCGGACACACCATATTGGTGAATGACGGTCAGAAAACTTCCTTTTCCCGCAGTACAACGAGCATAGGCGGGACGCGGGCGCGCACGGCTTTGGGATATTCCCGTGACAAGCGTTACGCTTATGTCATTGCCGTTGAGAAGAACGGGAACAGCGTTGGCGTATCCCTGAGTGAGCTGCAAACGCTGATGAAAGATATTGGTGTCTGGAAGGGTATGAACCTGGATGGCGGTGGCTCCACGACAATGGTGACCCGTGATTTAGGAGATACGACAGCGGGGCTTACGTTCAATACGGAATACGGTACGGAGCAACGTAGCGTCGTAAACGGTGTGGGTGTGTACACCAGTGCACCTAAAGGGACGCTCAAAGGCTTTACGATTAAAGGCAATAAAACGCTGCTTATTGGTCAGACCGGAAGCTATTCTTTTAAAGGCTATGACACCTACTACAATCCGTTCGATACCTCAAATGTACAAGTGACATGGAAATCGAGCAACCCGTCCGTGGTGTCGGTGAGTGGCGGGGTTGTGAAGGGGTCGAAACCAGGAACAGCTACGTTGACGGCATCCAGTGGCTCAGCTAGTGCTACGACCAAGGTTACTGTGCTGGGAGCAGATGAAATTTCATCACTTACCGCAGGCAGTGGGACAGGATCGCTTACGGCAGGAGCTAAAATCGCGGTACCGGTAACTGCAAAGACGAAAGACGGCCAGAGCGTCAGCATTTCGTCAGATGCGCTCAAATGGGAGTTCATCGGCTTTAAGGGAAGTGTTAAGGACAATCAGCTTACGATAAATACGGTGGATGCGGGTGTGAAAACGGGCTATGCCATCGGTCGCTACGATGGTTTCAGCGCGGTCGTCTTCCTGTCTGCTGGCGGGGCTAGCACAAACAACTGGGAGAACTTCGAAAATGTTTCGTATCCGGTTGATTTTACTTCGAATGTGGAAGGCGTTACCGGCACAGCGGCTGTTGTACAAGGAGATGGCGACCATGCCAATTCCAAAGTGCTTGAGCTGAACTACGACATGACGAACGGTAGTGGTAAAATGTATGCCTACGCCCAGCTGAATGGTACAACCGGCAAAACGCTTGAACAAGCGGCTACATCCATCTCGATTGATGTTAGAGGAGATAAGAGTCTGAACTGGTTGCGTGCCGAGCTGGAAGATGCCCAGGGCAAAACGGCATATATTGACCTTGCCAAAGTGATCGACTGGAACGGCTGGAAAACCATTAACGCAGACATGAGCAGTTTGAATATTTCATATCCGGCGAAGCTCAAGCGCCTGTATGTAGTCAATGTGGCCGAAGGTCAGGATGAGCGTGCTAAAACGGGCAATGTCGCTTTTGATAATATTTCTTTTAATACACCGGGAACGGTCGGAACCGAAGGACTCAAAAAAGGAACGGCTCAAATGACAATCGGACAAAAGTCGATGACCGTGAACGGAACGCCAACGACCATTGATGCTGCTCCGATGACTCGTGACGGCTCAACGTATGTGCCGATCAAGTACGTGCTGGATGCTTTTGGCGGGCAAGCCAAGTGGAACGCAGGCGATCAGCGGATTACGATTATGCGTGGCGGTGTGCTGATGGATTTAACAGTAGGCAAGAAGGAAGTCGTCCTGAACGGCAAGCGTCAGAGCACGGATGTAGCACCCATCGTGTTAGGTGGTAGGACTTTAGTCCCATTAAGACTCGTGTCTGAGCAGTTAGGAATGACTGTAAAATGGGAACAAGAAACGAAGACCATCACCCTCCAGTCATGATATGGTATGATATATACTTGAAATGCTAGGATTGGAGTAGAACATTTGTGGACTTTCAAGCCGATATCATAGACCGAGTCATTAAGAATGCCATCCAGGTGATGGAGAACAGCAAATATCAGATGTTCGAAATTTTGGACACGGCCCGGACCGAGCTGGTCACGTTAAATCAGGAACTCCAGAGCGTCCTGAAGGAAACGGCGGAAACGATTGAAAAGGTGGACCAGCTGGAAATGAACTATCGGCGGTCCCGTATTCGGCTGACTGAGGTCAGCCGTGACTTTGTCCGCTATTCGGAAGAGGATATCAAGCAGGCTTACGAGAAAGCAACACAGCTTCAGCTCGATGTGATGATCTTTCGCGAGAAGGAAATGTACCTCAAGGCCAGAAGAGATGATCTTCAAAAGCGGGCTAAAAGTGTTGAGGCCTCTGTCGAGCGGGCCGAAACCATCGGTTCGCAGATGGGCGTCGTACTGGAATACTTGTCGGGTGAGTTGGGACAAGTGACGCGGATCATTGAATCGGCCAAAAACCGGCAGTTTATTGGTCTGAAAATTATTTTAGCCCAGGAAGAGGAGCGCAAGCGGATATCCCGTGAAATTCATGACGGACCTGCACAGCTTCTTGCGCATCTAGTGCTTAGGACGGAAATTGTGGAAAGAATGATCGCCAAGCAGGAATTCAAGATGGTTCAGGACGAAATAGTAGACTTGAAGAAACAGGTTCGCTCCAGTCTTGAGGAAATGCGAAAGGTTATTTTCAATCTGCGTCCTATGGCCCTGGATGACTTGGGACTTATTCCGACGCTCCGGAAATATGTGCAGGATTTTGAGGAGAAAACGAAGATTAGAGCGCTTTTTGAAACAAGGGGCAAGGAGCATCGTCTCTCTTCCGCGATGGAAGCAGCCATTTACCGTCTGATCCAAGAAGCTTTGACCAACGTTGCCAAGCATGCTTATCCTACCTATGTGCTTGTTGAGATTACCTATCAGGCGCAGCTTGTAAAAATTGTGGTGCAGGATAATGGTCTGGGCTTTAAGCCAGAGCTTTTTCAGCAGAAAAGTAAAGATCATGGGCATTTTGGTCTGATTGGTATGCGGGAAAGGGTTGAACTGCTCGAGGGGAGAATGGAGATCGAATCAGCTGAGAATCAAGGCACCAAGATAGTGATTCATATCCCAACCAACGTGGAAAAGGGAAAGGAGTAACAACATGGAAAATCAGGAAATTAGTAACGCACCCATTAAAGTTCTCTTGGCGGACGATCATCAGTTGTTCCGTGAAGGGCTTAAACGTATTTTGAATATGGAGGACGACATTGAGGTCATCGGAGAATGTGGCGATGGTATTCAGGTGTTGGAATTCTGTAATGTAGAGAAGCCGGATATCGTTCTGATGGACATTAATATGCCTATTGAAAACGGTGTGGAGGCAACGGAGAAGCTGCGTGAGATGTTCCCGGATGTCAAAGTTATCATTTTGTCCATTCATGATGATGAAAGCTATGTATTCGAGACGTTGCGCAAGGGGGCTAATGGCTACCTGTTAAAAGATATGGAGGCCGAGTCCCTCATTAATGCGATTCGCTCTGTGCATGAAGGATATGCGTTTATTCATCCGAAGGTAACGGGTAAACTCATTCAGCAGCTCCGCCGGATGACGTATCTGAATGAAACCGGGGCTATGGCTGAAGGTCATACGAAGGAAGCTGGCGTGAAGTTCGTCGCAGGCGAAAATAACCCGCTGACCCGTCGTGAGGCTGAAGTGTTGCGCTTAATGGCAGAAGGCAAGAGCAACAAGATGATCGGTGAATATTTATTCATTAGTGAAAAAACGGTCAAAAACCATGTCAGCAGTATTTTGCAAAAAATGGAGGTTGATGACCGGACACAAGCGGTTATTAATTCCATCAAATACGGATGGGTTACGCTGTAAAGTGTAGTCTTTGAAACCCAGTACATAACCGTGACACCTCTTCCTGTTATACGGCATATATTGTCGCTATAGGAGGAGGTGGAACCTTCGTGATGGCCCATTTGGTTTGGATATTGCTTATATATGGTCTGGGAGCCGCAGTCGTGCATCTTATGTATATACGGCAGGCGGTTCAAGCCTATCGCAATGGCGACGATGTGCGCGCGTTATCTTCGGATCAACGGCCGACCCGTTATATTGTCATTACTTCTAATGACGGAGAACGTGTGGAGTGGGTGATGCGTTCATTGAGCATACTTGCCTGGTTACGTCGGAGGCCGCTGCATGTGATGGTACTGGATGATGAATCCGTGGATGATACACTGCCGATCCTTACACGGATGGTGCGTTACAGCCATATGGATGTTTCGGTCATTTCATATCGTTTTTCACCGGGAAACCCGGTTTTACCGAAGTTAGGCGGTGAAAAACGTGTTGTTATTGACCTCAGAACAGCCAACCCGTTGGTGGATGCTCCACTTGTTCGTTAATGACAAAGTATGGTGGACATTACGGTCGAAACCGGATATAAATGTTTACAAGGAATTGCATATGCAAGATAAAAGGGATTTCGCTGAAATCCGAATGATGTGGAGCACACTTCAGGCTATGGGCCATGGAAGTGTGCTTTTTTGCTTTTTTGTTGTTAGAAAGAGGAAAATAAACACTTGAGAAGTGAAAGGGTGCCAAATGAAAATTGCGGTATATGTGGTCAGGTATAGAGGGAAATGGGATATCCGCTTATCCGTGGATATTCGAGTAGATATGACATGGTGTTTGAAAGGGAACAAGGGACAGGAGAATGCTGTCGAAAAATGGGTGGTACTGGGGCGAGAGCTTCCGTTGCCTTGGGGCGTAAAGCTGTGTGAAGTGTTCAAGGGATCAACGGACATGAAGCGATGGACAAGGAGGCAATGGTGGCAATACGTTCTCGCACAGCTAAAGGATGAACTGAATTCAGAGTCTGGTGACGTAGGGCAACATTTAACCGGAGGGATCAATGCTATATGCATTTGGGATGGAGCGGAGGGCTGGATTCCTGACTTAGAAAATGAATGCAGGTGGGAGGGGCAACTGTTTCATCCAAGCAGCAGCATGATGTATGGGGGAGGGAGTGAGGAACGGAGAATAGCAGGAGTATCGTACCTCGGGCAAACAAGGCATTCCAACAGTGAAATTGAAAAACTGGATATGGAGCGTGTGGCACGACAAGCGGATGTGCTGGCTGATTTGCTGTCAGGACGCCAGTTGCTCGTTCTGGAAGCTGAAGCGCTCCTGGCTGAGGTGGCACCAGGATTGGAGCGCGTTTGGCGCTTGGCTGCGCAGCTCGCGTACTTGCAAGGTCGACTCAGCTTTGCTGCTGGCCTTGCACCACATGCGCGTCGGCCCGCTGCGAGTGATCTCCGCTGCAATCGTTGCGGCAGCGGGGCGATGTACCGCACAAGCTGTGCATCGTGCGGGCGCGAGGCGTGCGCCTACTGCGAGACGTGTCTCGCGCTGGGGCGCAGCCGTGAGTGCTCGCTGCTGCTGCGCAGTGCAGCGAAACCCGCCGTGCCGTGCACGGCGGACACAGCCCCGGCCGCGGAGCTCGACCGCTGGGGGCTGAGCCCTGCGCAACGCGCCGCCGCCGAAGCGGCGCTGCGCTTTTTGGCCGCACCGCCCGGTGGGGTGCGGGGGCGCTCTCGGCCGGAAAGCCTCTGGCTCCGGGCGGGCGAGCTATTGCGGCGTGGCATGGCAATACGCCGGGGGACAAGCCCTGCTGCTGCGTCGCAGGGGAGTGTCCTTGCCCGCGACAGCAACAGCGGGCATCCTTCGCCAACAACTGGCGAAGGCGTGGCAGAGCGGTTTTTGCTTTGGGCCGTGACTGGCGCAGGCAAGACGGAAATGATGTTTCCACTCCTGCAACATGTGCTGGAGCATGGAGGAACGGCGCTTGTAGCGACACCGCGCCGGGATGTGGTACTGGAGTTGGCACCCCGTTTGGCAATCGCCTTTCCTCATGTAAGCATGGTGACGCTTTATGGAGGCAGCGATGAACGCTGGCAAAGGGGGCAGCTGACACTCGCAACGACTCATCAGCTTCTGCGTTATCGTCAGGCCTTTGATCTGGTTGTCATTGACGAAATTGACGCGTTTCCTTATCACAATGATCCAATGCTCGCCTTTGCCGCACAGGCTGTATGTAAGCAGGAGGGGAAATTCATTTATTTGTCTGCTACTCCACCGCTACTGTTGCAAAAAGAGGCTGCACGCGGCCTGTTGCCGCATGCCAAGGTTCCCGTTCGTTTTCATCGCCATCCACTGCCTGTCCCATTCCGTCTGGAGACTGCTCCGGTGAAGCATTGGCTGCAAAAGGGACGACTTCCCGCATGCCTAATTCAACGCTTGTTGGCATCCATACATCGCGGCGCTCAGGTCTTCCTGTTTGTGACACGAATCTCACATATTCAATCTCTAGTAGAATTGTTGATCAGACGCTTGCCTGATATCCCAATTGCGGGCACTTCATCCCAGGATGAAGAACGAAGCGCTAAGGTACGTTCCTTTCGAGCAACTGAAATACGTGTACTGGTCACAACCACTATTTTGGAGCGCGGTGTGACGGTTCCGCGGAGTGATGTGTATGTACTGGACGCGGATAGCAGCCTTTTTGATGAAGCCTCTCTGGTACAAATGGCTGGTCGAGCAGGGAGGTCGAAGGATGATCCATGTGGAAGCGTCGTTTTCACATCACCCGAATGGACACGCGGCCAAAAGAGGGCGATTAGACAAATTAAGCGCATGAATACACTAGCGCGAAAAAAGGGCTATCTACAGAATGTGAAACATTAAATGCACAAAATAAAAAAAGTTTTTTTGGAAATGTGAAACCTGATGCAATATTGACACGTAAACTACCAAGAAAGGTGTATTCTGTATGATAATGATGCGCAGAACCCAACTTTTTTTGAATTGGCTACTTCAGCGTCAGTCAGAAACATGTATCGCTTGTGGAATTCACACTGGGGGTTTTTCCAAGTTCCCCGGGATTTGTATTTCTTGTTCGGCTCAAATTCCTTGGATTCACAACATTCGATGTGTTCATTGTGGACGCCCGACATTTTGTCCTGATTGTGTAAGGCCTGACCGGGAAGCACGCTACTATGTGTGTAATCGGAGTGCGACTAGCTATACGCCTATTATGAGAGAATGGATTGGGCAGTTTAAGTATCGCGGAAATGAAAAGTACGGTCCTCCGCTTGGCGAGATGATGCATCGGGCTTATCAGGCTATGAGGCATGAGTTTGCTGGTCGTGAACATTTTCGTTTCAATCAGGCTCTGCGGAGCGTGAATTTGGTGACATGTGTTCCAGTAAGCGAGACACGATTGACAGAGCGAGGTTTCAATCAGGCTCAAATTTTGGCAGAGGAGCTTGCTAGGCGGAATAAACTGCCCTTTTTACCTTTACTTGCTCGTCCACAAGATACTGGCAAACAAAGCTTCAAAACAAAAAAAGAACGCACAGACACGATGTACAATGCGTTCTCTGTTGTGTCAGGTATGACGGAGTTAATTAAGCATTTTATTTTAAACGCTGAGTCTCAAACTAAAATGGAGAATCAGAAATGCGTTACTGTTTGGCTGGTGGACGATATTTATACGACAGGCAGCACTTTACAAGCGTGTGCGCGTGTTTTAAGGAAAAAGGCATCCGAAGAGGGAATACATATGACCATTTTTTGCCTGACTTTGGCAAGGTCATAAGCCCGAATTTTATGTCCCTTTACGAGAGTTTTGGTTTGAAACTAGGAAAAAAAAGTTCATAACGTTCCGAGGAAAACTCGAATGCTAGAGCAGAGAAGCCTTTTAAACCGCACGATAAGCAAGATTTGACAACGAGATAGAGAGAGGTATATAATAAAAATATAGACACAAACAAAAAGTAAGGAAGTGGGGGATGAAAACAGAATATTTTAATTTAGAGGTTGATTTATTTGGAAAATAGGAGTACAATTTCTATCTGTTGATAGCTAACATGGTTTGGTAATAAATGATTAGCTAACGACAACAGAGCGGACATTGGGAGTGTCTCGCTCAGTAGTAAAGCAGTTAATTAAAATTTGACTTAAAAAAGAGGAGAGAAAAAATCATGAAAAACGTAATGAAAAAAGTAGTAATATCTAGCATGTTGGCAGTTAGTTTAGGTGCAGTATCTCTGTTGAGTCCACTTGCTACAGGTCAAGTATCCGCCGCACAGTCTGGTTCTGAGTATGAAAAACAACAAGCAGAAGACCAATTGATAAGAGAACAACAAGAAGCAGCACAAAAAGCATTTGAAGCTAAAGTTTTTGGAATTGAAACAACTGAAAATGCTACGACTACAACACCGGCTCAACCAGCTACTGAGAACAACAATCAAGCAACTACAGCGCCAACTAATACAACAGGAACCCCAGCTACTGTAAATACAATCACAGTAAGTGTTCAAGATGGCGATACGCTGACTTCCATTGCTGAAAAATACGGTGTAACTGTTGAAGAACTGCTTAAAATTAACAACCTGATTAAAGTAGGCCAAGAACTGCAAGTTCCGCAAGCAAACACTAATAAATAATTCATTATAAATTCATAATAAAATGTTTTTATTAAACCAAGTGTTTGACTACAGTATACGGGAAGGCCTCTATTAAAACAATGCTTTTTTGAATAATTATTTGTGGAATAGCTTGTTTTTTTGGACTGCAAATTTTCAATGGTGCGTCTACACTTATTTCCAGATAGATTTTAAGTTGGGATGATGTTAGTCGCATTGATATAATGAATACCCACACTCCATGTGCGGAGCATTCGTATGGGCGCCGTTCCCCCGGATTTGTAGCAGTTACTTGGTGGCATTCGGGGCACAGGTGAACATGAATTCTTCTGAGGATTGTTTCGCCCGGTTTTTCCCTCATCTTGATTCGTATATTTACTCCATTTATAATCATATACAGCTTTTTTAATTATAGTGAGGCGCTATTCCCGAAATAACCGGAATGGCGCTTATTTTATTTTAATCTAAAAACCTGAGCGTTGTATGACGATAAATAGACACATGCAATAGGATTGATCTGGCAGAAATCATTTGTCTCCTTAGGTTACATACGAATTGCATATCATTATATATATGTAAGAAAAATTTTAATGTTAGGTTATGGCCCATTAGCTGGTGTGGGATTTAAATGTTTGGTTTTCTTGTTGCGTTTCTTAATACAGAGTACATTAGAATTCTGTACCTTTATTATGATATCGTACAAAATGTGCAATTGTGTAAAATCTATCACTCTTTTTTTAAAATATTCGCTAGACGAGGCTCTTAGGTATAAGGTAATGTAAGGATACACTAATACGAGACCGGAAACAGGAAAGGGGCGCTGCAGAGCATGAACTTGGATAACTGTCCTCGCTGTGGAAAGCTGTTTATTAAGAACGTCAGGGGAATCTGTCAGAACTGTATTAAAGAAATTGAAATTGAATACGAACGTTGTGTCAAACATATACGTGAAAATAAGGGCATTCATATGCATGAGCTTTCAGAGGCTACTGAGGTATCCGTAAAGCAAATTACAACATTTATACGTGAGGGACGTATTTCCATTGCTAATGCGCCCAATATGACGTATCCTTGCGAGGTATGCGGGATACCGATTCGTGAAGGGCATATGTGCGATTCTTGTCGAACACGTCTGACTAAAGACCTGCATCAGGCTGTACGCGAAAGTAGTAATCAGGATCAAAGTAATAATATGGGCTCAGGTACCTACAGCGCGATTGATAAACTTCGTGGAAAGTAGTACAGGGGAATTAAAAACGCATTCAGCTATTCAAAAAGTTTCAAATACCGCCGATAATCTTTATAGAGCTTATCGGTTTTTTTATTTTTAGCAACCATGCACAAAATAAAGAAGTAAGGCATAATACGAACCATGTTCGACGCTATGTCGTCTGATACATTCTGACCATATCAAATAACTAAGGAAGGTGGAAGTTATGAAAATTAACGAGACCAACCGCATCGGAGCTATTAATCCATATCAACGAAATATTGAAGCAGGACGCCAAGAGGAACAAAAGAAATCCCGCCGCAAGGACGAGGTCTCGATTTCCCCGGAAGCAATGGAAATGCTGAACCGCAGCAGTGACGCAGACCGCGTTAAAAAGATTCAGGAGCTTAAGCAGCAAGTAGCTTCTGGAACCTATCGTGTGGATGCAGACAAAATTGCAGAGAAGCTGTTACCTTACTTCAAGCAATCTTCTGAAAGCTAGGTGAAGGAATATGCCTTTAGAGCGTTTGATTGATGTGCTAGAGCAGCTTAGAGAGGCTCACGAGCAGTTGATTGCATTAGGAACTCAAAAAAAAGAAGCGCTGATATCCAATAAGGTAGATCAGCTCATTTTAGTAATGAATCAGGAATCGAAGCTTTCCAGAAATATTGAGCAGCTGGATGAACGACGTATGCAGGCAGCATATGAATTTTTGCAGGAACGTGGTATTAAGTCCAAGTTGAATCTCAATATTACGGAATTGTCACGTCTCGTGTTTGATGTAAATGACAAGCAGCGCCTCCTTCAAATTCAAAAAAATTTGGCGGATACCCTTCAGGAATTGAAGAAACTAAATGAATTGAATCAACAGCTTATACAGCAGGCGATTTCCTATATCGATTTTTCCATTGAGAGTATGTCATATTATGCGGAATCGGAAGCGACTTACCAGCGCCCGGCTGATAAAAGTATATCAACTGTGACGGCGGGCCTATTTGATACACGCGCCTAATAGAAGGAGGAAAACATGACCTCAACATTTCATGGTATAGAAACAGCGAGAAGAAGCTTAAATACGCAAACGGCAGCACTAAACACAACCGGACACAATATTTCCAATGCCAACACAGCTGGTTATTCCAGACAAGTGGTAAGTATGAAAGCCTCTGAATCTATGGAGGCGTATGGTTTGAATCGTTCTGTTGTAAGAGGTCAGATGGGTACAGGGGTTGAATTTACCGCTATTGAGCGTGTTCGTCAGACATTTCTGGATGACCAGTACCGTAACGAAAGTTCTTCTCAAGGTGGCTGGGATATCCGTTATGATACGCTGAACAAGCTTGAGACCATTATGAACGAACCCTCGGATACGGGGATCCGCAAGGTCATGGATAACTTTTGGGATGCATGGTCCGATCTGAGCCAAGATCCTCAGGATGTTACGAATCGCAAAATTGTAAAAGAGACTACGCTTGCTCTGACAGATGCTTTGAATCAGGCTAGCAAACAGTTGGATGCACTCAGTTCTGATTTGACTAGTAACGTCACATTAAAAACAACTGAGATGAACTCATTATTGCAGTCTGTAGCGGATTTGAATGGTAATATCTATAAGTTGGAGCAAATTGGAGATAACCCGAATGATTTGCGGGATCAGCGGGATTATGCGATTGATAAGTTGTCCAAACTTGCGAATGTGCAGGTAACTCAGTTGGATAACGGCTATCAGGTAACGGTGGCTGGACAAGTAGCTGTTGCGGGTACAGAGGTAACTGCTGTTACGGCGGCTGGCCTTGAGGCTGCATATCAGGGAGGGACATTAACCGGTGGCGAAGTATACGGTATGATTCTATCCCGGGATAAATATGTATCGGATTACAAGAGTCAGATGGACCAGTTGGCTAATACGTTGGCAAATGGCAACATTGAAATTACTTTACCTGCAGGTACGGTTCTACCCGAGGGAACGGTACTGAATTCGGGTGCCAATAATACAGCAGTCACTTACTCGAATGCGAATAACAATAGAACCTTGACGGCTGATTTAAAAGTAACCGTACAAGGGATTAATGGCCTTCACCAGCTAGGATACACGCTTAGTGGCACGACACCGCAAAAAGGTGGGGCGTTCTTCACCTCCAAAGATGGGGCTGCCATTACAGCAGGTAATATTACGCTGAATAAGGATATTCAAGATGATCCCAATAAAATTTCCAGCTCTTTGCGGGTAGATGGAACGGGTACGGCGAATGAGAAGGTAACCGTAGGTAACAATGCTTTGGCGTTGGCAATGGCGAACCTGAAAAATGTGAAGTTTGGCTTTAATACCACTCAAGCCCAGTCTACCACGGTAGATGACTTTTTCAGCTCAATTGTAGGACAATTAGGTGTTCAAACTCAGGAAGCAGAGCGCCAATCGCAAAATGCACAGCTATTGACCGAGCAAGTGGACATGAATCGTCAGTCGGTCAGCGGGGTGTCATTGGATGAAGAGATGTCCAATATGATTAAATTTCAGCATGCCTATAGTGCAGCCTCCCGGTTCATGACTACATTTGACCAACTGTTGGACAAGCTGATTAATGGTACAGGCCGCGTAGGTCTATAGTATAATGAGAAGGTGGAGTAAGTTATGCCAATTCGAGTAACCTCAGGGATGACCAATATGCAACTGCTCAGTAACCTGAATCGGAATAACAATAATACAAGTAAATTGGAAAACCAGATTTCGACTGGTCGTAAGCTGAATAAGCCCTCAGATGACCCTGTAGGAGTAACCTATGCACTGCGTTACAGAGCCGAGTTGGCTTCTAATGAGCAATACAAAACCAATTCAGACGCAGCTGTTAGTTGGTTAGATTTTACTGATACCACCATGCAACAGAGCAGTGATGTAATGAAGCGTCTCAAAGAGTTGACAGTTCAGGCTTCAAGTGAAACACTTCCTCAATCCGCCTTGGATTCCATTAAGCTGGAAGTCGACCAACTAAAAGAGCAAATGATGAATATTGGTAACAGCCAGCTTCGTGGGAAGTATGTTTTCAATGGGCAAAATTATGATCAGGCGCCGTATCAGCTATCAGCAACGGTCACGAGTTATGATCAGATTAATCCGGATCAAGGTGCAGTTAGTTATGCGATTGGGGATCAAGATGCATTTCGGGTAAATACGTCAGGCAGCGATTTTTTCGGGAAATCGACAGATGCCGATAATGTTTTTAAGGTCATGGATGCATTATCCAACGCATTAACCAGTGGGAATAGTACAGCAATATCAAGTCAACTTTCAAGCATTGAATCCCGTTTTACCAAAATGCAAACAAGTTTGTCTGAAGTAGGTGCACGCACGAACCGGGTTGAATTGGTACAAGCCCGTTTAGATGATCGTAATTTGAATTTGACGACACTTCAAGCCAAAACTGAGGATGCAGATGTTGCTAGTCTGATGATTCAAGCTACATCTGCCCAAACTATCTATGAGGCTGCCTTGAAATCATCTGCCAAGATCATGCAGCCATCTCTGATGGACTTTATGAGTTGATTTTTATCTTTGACATTGTTACTTGAAGCTATGGACGAGTGGTCCGTAGCTTTTTTGTTACTATCTATAGGAGGAGTTACTAATGACCCCAAAACAGAAAATAGAAGAAGAAAACCAAGATACAAACACCGTTCTTTATGTGTTTCCAAAAGGAATACCGGGCTTTGAACAACTTCGGGAATTTCAACTACAGGAGCATAATGAATTATTTAGTCTTTTCAGTGCAGTAGAACAGCCTGCTACTATTTTTATTACTGTAAATCCATTCGATTTCTTTGATAATTATGAATTTGAGTTGTCTGATGATGCACTTGAGGATGTTGGAATTACCAGTCTGGAACAGATAACGGTACGATGCATTTGCACTTGGAACAGTGATCAATCCAAAACGACGGTTAATTTGCTCGCGCCTTTAATTTTTAACATTGAGCAGCGAACAGGAAAGCAAATCGTTTTGCAGAATACAGACTATACAATTAAGCATCCATTATGGAATGGAATAGAGTCCAGCAAAGGCGGTGAGTCCTGATGCTCGTATTAACGCGTAAAAAGGGTGATTCCATTGTGATTCAGAATGATATCGTCATTACTGTTCTTTCCGTGGAAGGGGACAATGTGAAAATTGGTATTTCTGCTCCTAAGGAAATCGATATTTACCGAAAAGAAGTCTTTGAAGCTATTCAGCAAAATAATCAAAGTGCAGTTATGGATTCGAATGCCATTCAAAGTGCAATGTTGGAGATGGAAGAGAGAAAGTCCTGAGTTGCAAATATTCGTGGCACATATTCATTGGAAAAAGCTGACACAAGTAGATTGTCAGCTTTTTTCGTATTATACATAAACTATCTCAAAAGTCCATTATGAGTTATTACTGTTATGCTCTAATGATACGAACCCCTGTGTTGCCTGTTATTTTAATTTTTGTCCAATCCTCGTCATATAAGTTATCGATGGTCTGATTGCTGTTGAAGTTAGAGGAACCTTGATTTTTGGCGAAAAAAGGGTTGTCATCCGGTTCATTAGCATCATAGCTGTCAGATAGACCTGCGACGACTGTAAATGGATTGACAGAGTCAAACCCTTTATAGGAATGAATCTGAATAAAGTAATATCTGGTTTCAGCTATATAACTCAACTGTTCGTATAGATTCCCACCTTTGGTGGAATGGGATACTTGAGTTATCGTTGCTGTGCTCTCATTGTTTTATAAAGATATAGGTCGTAATCGATCGTTGTGGAGGAACCTAGAAATAAGGAAGTAGTCAGTTTATTTGCTTTGTCAACGTGAGTATAGTACCAACGATTCTCTCCTTCGGCTGTTATATGCCTTGAATAGCATTTCCATTATTGAAGAAGATGGCATTATCAGATGTCGTATTATACACATCATACGTGACAGCAGAGAATGAATTTTTGTTGTTAGCAGAATTGGTGGGGAGAGTGACATGATCATAGGAGTAGTTGGAAGCAGCGCGAGTGAACGATGAGGTGGTAACACTGATGAGGAGAAAGATGATTACAAGCGAAATAAACTTACGATACATAGTTACATCTCCTTTTATATGAAAATGATTACATCTTCAATATAATCATTGGTATATAATGAAAATTATTGACTTAGAACGGAAATAATAAGGATGGACCTTCTAAGAAATTATTTCTAAAAAAATACGAAATGCTATAAACAATTCTCATCATAGAGTCGATATATATTTTAGAGCGGTAATTCTTCAGGGCGGCCGACCTGTGAAGACGCTTATACCACAAGGACGTGGGAATCAAACCATTTCAGGGAGGAAATATAAAATGATTATCAATCACAACTTACCAGCAGTAAATACACACCGTAACATGCAATTGAACAACACGGCAGCAAGCAAAAACATGGAAAAATTGTCTTCGGGTCTGCGTATCAACCGTGCAGCTGACGATGCTGCTGGTCTCTCCATTTCCGAGAAAATGCGCGGTCAAATCCGTGGTCTGGAACAAGCGCAACGTAACGTTCAAGATGGTATCTCTTTCGCACAAACAGCTGAAGGTGCAATGAACGAAGTATCCTCCATGCTGACTCGTATGAAAGAACTGAGCGTTCAACAAGCCAATGATACTTACAGTGCTGGCGATAAATCCAACATCAAAGCAGAACTTGGTCAATTGGGTAGTCAAATTGACGCAATTCTGTCCAACACTAAATTCAATGGTATTGCAATTTCCGGCGGAGCAGGTGTTAAAATCCAAGCTGATGATAACAAGTTCGTAATTACTGTTAAAGGTATTGATTCCACTGGCTTCCGTGGCCTTACTTCGGCAGTAACTTTGTCTCAGACAACAGATGCAATTGAAAAAGTTGCTAAGCAACGTGCGAATCTTGGTGCTATGCAAAACCGTATGGAATATACTTCCAATAACTTGGGCACAACTGTAGAAAACCTGACAGCTTCCGAATCCCGTATTCGTGATACTGACATGGCAAAAGAAATGGTTACTCTGTCCAAAAACAACATCTTGCTGCAAGCTTCCCAATCCATGCTGTCACAAGCAAACTCCGCACCACAAGGCGTACTGTCGTTGTTGCGTTAATTTTAAACGACATAAGTTTACAAAAAAAGATCCTGCTTCTCGCAGGATCTTTTTTTGCTTTTATTTTAGTTTTTTCGTAAATAATTGCACTCATTTACCGATATATAATGTATGAGCATTTCAAATACAGAACGGCTTTATTGTGTCTAAAACTATTAATGGAGGTTATTCTATGGACTCAATGATATCCCGTGGTAGTGGGAATCTGTTGCCGATTCAGCAATCAGCAGGAATAAAACGTGAAGCCCCTTCAGATGCCGAAACCAATTATTCTGCTGCACAAGATGCTGTCCAAACAACCAATAGAGGTGGTACTGCACAGAAACAGTCGACACATGAGGAAGCAGTTTTGGAGCTACAGAAAGTAATTGATGCTATTCAAGGCCCACAGAAGACGTTTGAAATATCCGTGCATGAAAAGACGCATGCAATCATGATAAAAGTGATGAACAAGGAAACTGGCGATCTGATTCGTGAGGTACCTCCTGAAAAAATTTTGGATATAGCGGCTAGAATGATGGAAATTGCAGGAATCATTATCGATAAAAAAGTATAGGGGGACATACAATTATGGTAACAAGAATAAGTGGTCTAGCCTCAGGTATGGATATTGATGCAATGGTCAAAAAGCTGATGACAGCTGAGCGTATACCGCTCGACAAATTGAATCAGCAGAAACAATTAATGGAATGGAAACGGGAAAACTATCGTGAGAGTAGCACCAAGATAGTTTCATTTCAAGATAAATTAACTAGTCTGACCCGTAGCGCAGCAATAAATCCGCAGAAAGTAACAGTAACGGGTAACAGCGACGCATTGTCTGCAACGGCTTCTTCTTCTGCTAGTGGAGTGTTGGATATTTCGGTGACAAGTTTGGCCACTGCGGCAAAATCAGTTTCAAGTACATGGACCGAAAAGGCGAGCAGTGGGCTGGCGTTCGCAGATGGTGCAGCTCGTACGGTCCAAGTTGGTAGTGCTACTATTGATGTGGATGCAAATGAAACCATTGAATCGTTTGTCAAGAAGATCAACGATAATAGTAAGACAGGGGTAACTGCCCTATATGATGCTAAATCTGGTTTGTCATTAACAAGTAAAACTACCGGCTCGCAAGCATTTACTATTGATTCTCAAATCAATAGTGCATTTAGCCTTGCATTAACGAACGGAACTGATGCTGTATTAAAAGTAAATGGGCTAGACGTAACGAAGTCTTCCAATAACTTTACAATAAATGGTGTTGATATTACACTTAAGACAGCAGGTGGTGCTGCAACAAGAATAGAAGCTACCAAAGATACCGATAAGATCGTCGAAAATATTCAAAGCTTTGTCGATGCTTATAATGATGTTCTCGCTACCCTCAATAGCAAGGTTGGTGAGGAGAGATATAAAAAATACGCCCCGCTTACAACGGAACAAAAAGCGGGTATGAGTGATGATGAAGTCAAGTTGTGGACAACGAAGGCAAAGAGTGGCATGCTTAGAAATGATGCTATGCTGCAGGATACATTATCTGAAATGCGTAATGCTATGATTCAAGGTGTAGATATCGGCAGAGTTGATGCGGATGGTAAGAATAAGCCCTTAATGATGTCTGAGCTTGGGATCACTACGGGTACGTATGCTACCAAAGGTAAGCTTATTTTAGATGCAGACAAATTGCGTGCAGCAGTAGAAAAAGATCCGGATGTTATCTCTAATTTTTTTGGAAAACAGGATCCAAGCACGGCGCTAACTAATAAATATACACAGCAAGACGGTGTTCTTGCTAAACTAAAGAAAATTTCGAATGCTTCACTTCAAAAAATGGCGGATACTGCGGGTACATCAAAAGTTAGTTCTGATCTAACCGCTGCATTTCTTTCTACGAGCTCAATGGGAGAGCAATTGTCGAGCCTTGACCGTCGGATCAGCGATATGACAAGCCGTTTAACTTTAATGGAAACCAATTATTATAAAAAATTTACCGCAATGGAGACATCCATTAACAAATACAATAGCACATCTTCCAGTCTTACAAGTATGTTGTCATAAAGGAGGTTTTACAATTGATCAATACACCCTATCAAAAATACCGGCAGACTCAAGCGCAAACCGCTTCCAAGCCTAAACTGCTGATTATGCTGTACGATGGGGCTATTCGTTTTGTTCGTGCAGGGGTTGAGGGCATTGAGAATAACGATAACGAGAAAGCAAATAATAATTTGTGTAAAGCGCAAGCGATTGTACACGAGCTGATATCTGCTTTGAATTTTGATTATCCACTTTCTCATGATCTGTTACGAGTGTACGAATATATGCTGCATGAGCTGATTGAGGCGAATGTCAGCAAAATAGCCGCTCCTGCACAAGAGGTGCTGGAACATTTGACTGATCTACGAGAAACCTGGTTGGAAGCAATGAAAATGTCTGGTGTAGTTGGTAGTGTGTGATGACAGCTGTTAATATGCAAGCTCTCCTTGATGAATTGCAACATATGACAGAAGCAGTGTTGTCTAACCTTCTGAATTTAAGTGAAGAGGAATTTGAACAGTTTGCCGATCAAAGACAGCGTATTGTAGAACAGATGAAACTCTACCAAACATCCATGACAGAAAATGATAAGCAGAAAATTCGCGATATACTAAATAACGATTCGTTGATCTTACAGCGCATGCATATACTAAAGGATGAGGCGGGGCACTGGATAGAGAAACGTGGAGCCATTCGTGTACAGCAGCATGCATATCGGCGAGCTTATGCCGTGGATAGTTTGTTTATTGATCACCGGAAATAAAAAATGCTTTATGCAACGTCCCTCATTCTATTATTAGAATGGGGGTATTTTTGTGAAAAGGTTCATTCCATTAAGAGTAAATCCGATATACTAATTAACAAATATTAATGTGAAACGGTGGTATGACCTTGTCTCATTTACAATTAAACCATACAATTTTAAAACAGAGGTTTCCTCATGTTGCAAGCAAAATAAATAAACTACCGGACAATGAACTATCTATACATTTGTTTAATGAGCCCTTTGAAAAGGATACAGCTTGGCTTGGTGCAGTTGAAGGATCTATTGGAAACGGAAAGATCATTTTTGTATATGGATTTGAAAGGGGACTCAGTATTGCTGATCTCCTCGAATTGTATCCAGATCATTGGCTGTTTGTGTATGAGCCGGATGAGCAGCTTTTTCGGAAGGCAGTGACGGAATACGATCTTAGTCTTTTGCTGAGGCATCCCAATTTATATTGGTTATCTACTGGCGAATCCCAGCTTAATATGATGTTTCACATGTTATGCAGTTATATGTTAGAGGATCTGTCATTCGTCGCACTACGTAAGTATTTATCAGATGATATGGAGATATTACGTAAAGTAAAGGAGCAATTCCAGGATTACCGTCAGAGCTTTTTGATAGATAAGCATACAGAGAATCGTTTTCGTGAAGAATGGACGCGGAATTTTCTATATCATTTATCTGATGGACTATATACTCCTTCGATTGAGCAGCTTTTTTATGCTTTTGAGGGTGCAACTGCGGTTGTTGTGTCATCGGGACCATCGTTGCAGGAAGATATCGAATGGCTGAAGAAATTACGTCCTCATGTATTAATCATTTCAGCAGGTTCCAGCATTCAGGCATTAGTAAAGCATGGAATACGGCCTCATCTTGCTGTCATTATGGATGGTCATCCAGTCAATAAGAAGATCTTTGCTTCTTCTGAAACGAGGGAACAGCCTTTATTATTCACCTCTTCATCTTACTATGAAATCTCTGATCAGAACTGCGCAGAGAAAGTTCATAGTATTATGAAAAGTGATGCTGTGTCCCAGTACTTCTTTGGACTCAGTCAGGATGAACTCTTTATATCCCCTACAGAAACGGTTGCAGGAACGGCCATTCAAGCAGCAGCATGTCTAGGGGCTAAACGGATTATACTCGCAGGACAGGATCTGTCGTTTCCTGATAATAAATTTTATTCTGATGGAATAGAGCACTTTGCAGCTGAGACTACAGGTAAGAAAGTGCAGGAAGCACCTAAAAAAGTTTTAAATGTAAAGGGGACATACAACGCTACAGATGAAAGTTTCTCTCTGATGAAGGATGGCCTCGAAAATTTGATTAGTGCACTGCCGAAGATTGAATTCGTCAATTCAACCCGCAATGGTGCAGTGATTGAGGGTGCCCCATTTGAACCCATGGAAGAGATATGTGAATGGTTGGCTTCTGAACATATTGATTCTGATGCAATTGCTGATTTAATAAATAAAAAGAATATCGTAGTTGATTTGAACAAGGTACATGATGTCAGAGAAAAACTGGTAATAACACTTGAGGATCTGTCTAATGTACGTTCAGAGATTGTGGCGATTCATAAGCTTATGAATAAATTACGTGAATTTAGCCGGACTAAGCCTGCAAAGGCTCAGAATATGGTTGAATCCATTGAGCAGATGTGGGGAGGGATTGCCAACAGGAAATGGTTTTCGCCTATATTTGAGTCTATTATGCCTATCGAAATTGCACGTTTTGATCAGGTCCTTCCTGTTATTGTGACAGAACATCAGCTGACTCGTAAGTCTGATCTAGTCTATGAACATCTTGGTAAGCTGTTGCAGGATATTACAAAACAAATTCCTACACTGGAAGAAATGTTTTCGGAATCAATTCGCCGTTTGAATAAAAAAACAGATAGCGATGTACTAGTCCATACAGATATATAAACTAATCGTCTCACATTCCGGAGGTTTATTATGTTCAACAACAAGATTGTACTGGTTACGGGCGGTACAGGCTCCATTGGAAGCGAAATTGTACGTAATATTTTGTCCTATAATCCAAAAGCTCTGCGGATTTTTAGTAGAGATGAGAGCAAGCAGTTTGATCTGCAGCAGGAATTAAAAGAATATACGAATGTCCGTTATCTGATTGGCGATATCAGGGACAAGCAGAGGCTCAGTTATGCCATGGAGGATGTAGATTACATTTTTCATGCCGCTGCTCTTAAACATGTGCCTGCATGCGAGTACAACCCTATGGAGGCAGTGAAAACGAATGTCATAGGTGTACAAAATTTAATAGAGGCGGCTATTGAGCATAATGTAGAAAAAGTAGTAGCCATCAGCACAGATAAAGTAGTAAATCCAACGAATACGATGGGAGCTACGAAGTTACTATCAGAACGTTTGATTTCAGCGGCCAATTTGTACAAAGGGAGTAAACGTACCATTTTCTCTTGTGTCCGCTTTGGAAATGTTATGGGCTCAAGGGGTTCTGTTATTCCGTTATTCCGGGATCAGATTGCCAAAGGAATCCCGGTGACTGTCACACATGCAGAGATGACCCGATTTATGATGTCTATCCCACAAGCAGCTCAGCTGGTAATAGATGCAGCGCATCATTCGCAAGGCGGAGAAGTATTTGTACTCAAGATGCCGATTCTTAAAATCACGGATTTGGCCCAATGTTTGATCGATTCATTTGAACAGTCAACTGGCAATATCTATTCGGGTGAAGTCATCGAGTCTGGAATACGGCCGGGAGAAAAGCTGTATGAAGAACTAATGTCGTTTGAGGAATCTGAAAGAGCGTTGGAGAATGGACAAATGTATATTATTCCTTCGTTATTTCATACAGTAGAGCAGGAATATGAAGGTTTTCAAAGGGCGATTCCTCAAGAGTATTCTTCAAAGACTGCACCACAGATCTTCCAGACAGCCATTCGGGAGCTTATCGAACAGAATGAATTGGGCTTCACAAAAGGTATTGTATGATGAGCAATCACAAATGTTTGGCGATTATTCCTGCGCGGGGTGGATCAAAAGGTTTGCCTGGTAAAAACATAAGATTATTACATGATAAACCGCTCATTCAATATAGCATTGAAGCCGCGCTAAACAGTGGTTGTGTAGACGAATTAGTAGTTACAACGGATAGTAAAGAGATTGCTCGTGTGTCAGGCCAAGCTGGAGCGGCTGTTCCGTTTATAAGGCCTGCTGAGCTGGCTACCGATGAGGCCAAAAGCATTGATGTATTGAAGCATGCAGTTGAATTTTATGAGCAGACGCAAAATCAATTTTTTGATGTTATTATGCTGCTGCAGCCCACATCTCCACTGCGAAATGCCATGGACATCAAAGAGGCGTATAAAATATTTTTAGATAATCAGGCTGATTCACTTCAAAGTGTCACCTTGTCCGGGGTACAACCCTATCTACTAAGGGAAATAGATAACGGACGGCTTACGTCCTACCTGAAAGGTGAAAGGGAGCATTTGAGGAGGCAAGATCTAAAAGAGCTACATGTTCTAAACGGAGCAATTTATATCGTAAAAAGAGATCTGTTGATGAATAATAGCATCCTGGTTGGACGTAATAATTGCGGTTATATTATGCCTAAAGAACGATCTGTTGACATAGATGACGAGTTTGATTTGAAAATGGCAGAGTTTCTTTGGAGAGAATTCAATCACAAGTGATCCTCGCAATAGGAGGGAGTAGTATAACATGCAAAATTTTTTATCGAATAACGACAGCCATTCCATCTACATTATTGCAGAAGTGGGCGTAAATCATAACGGATCATTGGATCTTGCATTCGAGTGTATTGATCAGGCGATTTTGTGCGGCGCAGATGCAGTGAAGTTCCAGACCTTTAAAAGTGAAAAACTAGTAACCAAGTACGCCCAGAAGGCTAATTATCAGACAGAGAATACGAACTCGGCTGAAAGTCAACTGGACATGTTAAAACAGCTGGAATTAAGCTTTGATGATTTTGTTCTTTTGAAAAAGTATTGTGAGGAAAAAGGAATAGATTTTCTCTCTACACCTTTTGATGAAGAAAGCGCCGAGTTTCTGAATTCAATTGATATCGATGCATTCAAAGTTGGATCGGGAGATATGAACAATATTCCCTTTCTTCAGAAGCTCGATAGCTATGGGCGCCCAATTATTTTATCTACCGGAATGTCCAATCTGGATGAGATTGGAGAATCATTACAAGCATTTGAAAACAGTGAGGTGCTATTACTGCATTGTACCTCCGATTATCCGGCACCTCTGGAAGATGTGAATCTGTTGGCCATGAAGACCATTTCTACAGCTTTTGAGAAGGTCACAGGATATTCCGATCATACAGCGGGGATTGAGATCGCTATAGCGGCTTCAGCACTGGGAGCGAGAATTATTGAAAAGCATTTTACACTGGATCGAACACTTCCAGGTCCTGACCATAAAGCTTCACTGGAGCCTGTTGATTTCTCCAGAATGGTTCTTGCGATTCGTAATGTAGAGCAGGCCCTAGGGGATGGAATTAAAAGGTGTATGCCCTCTGAGGAAAGTACTAGGGCGGTTGCAAGGAAAAGTATTGTGATGGCAACGCATAAAAAAGCAGGTCAGCTAATAACTCAAGAAGATTTAGTTATCAAGCGTCCGGGAACCGGAATAGAGCCTAAATATTACACTGATCTGATCGGAAAACAGCTTATAAATGATGTACATGAAGATCATTTGTTGTCATGGGATGATGTGCAATGAAAAAAGTCTTAGTGATTACCGGAACACGGGCCGACTATGGGATATATTATCCGCTTTTGCGGGCCATTGAGAATGAACATGCTCTGGGTCTCCACCTACTGGTCACAGGAATGCATTTATCTCCACAACACGGATACACATTGGACGCTATTAAAAAGGACGGATTTCGTGTATCAGCTCAAGTAGATTGTCTGCTGCAAGGCTCTACTCATGCCAATATGTCCCGTTCCATTGGAATAGCAATCATGGGAATGACGCAGGCCATAGAAGCGCTCGAGCCGGACTTCGTCGTCGTACTGGGAGATCGGGGAGAAATGCTTGCGGCTGCGATTGTGTCCTCTCACATGAACATTCCGCTTGTTCATTTACATGGTGGAGAAGTATCCGGCACGATTGATGAGTCTGTTCGGCATGCGATCAGTAAGTTGGCTCACATTCACTTCGTGGCTACAAATGGAAGCAGAGAGCGTCTAATCAGACTTGGTGAAGAACCATGGAGGATCCATGTCGTAGGAGCTCCAAGAATTGAAACGATGATGAACACATCCCTGCCTGAGCTAGAGAGGACGAAACGCAAATACGATCTGAATATAGATAACGATTATGTGCTGTTTGCTTATCATCCTGTCACCACGGAAGAAGCGGATATGATTGTGCTTGGTAAGATGCTAGAAATTCTTTTAGCTGGTGCGAGTGAGGTTATTTGTGTAATGCCGAACTCGGATGCTGGAGCTGATGCTATTGTGGAAGTGTATAATCGTTTTGCTGCAAGAGGGGGTATGCATTTTGTAACCAGCTTTGAGCAACTTGATTATCTGACGATGTTGAAAAATGCAAAAGTATTAATCGGAAATTCCTCATCAGGGATTATAGAAGCAGCATCTTTTCACATTCCAGTGATTAATATAGGTACTCGTCAGGCAGGCAGGGAGCGCTCCCTCAATACAATAGATATTATGGACAACGAGACCGAACTGTCATCTGCCTTGGAATATGTTTTGTCTGAGCCTTTCCAGCAAATTATCAAAGCGGTAGACAATGTATACAGTAAAGACAACACGAGTTCTTCTGTCGTGGATATATTGAAACAAACATCCAAGTCAGATCAGCTTATTCAAAAGACAATTACCTATTAAGGGGGATTGGCCTTGAGCTATATCGTTTTTGGAGCAGGAGGGCATGCCAAGGTCGTAATCGATATTTTACGTTCTCGTGGTGAAGAGATAATCGGAGTCCTTGATGATTACTGTCAGGTAGGAAAATGGAATGGTTTGCCGATCTTAGGTGACATCGGCCAGATTGTGCAACTCTTGTCCAAGTATCCTGAAGCGCTATTCATTGTAGCGATCGGGGACAATACAATTAGAATGAATATTGTGAGTCAATTAAAATTAGCTAATGTCAAATTTGGAACAGCTGTTCACCCAAGCGCTGTAATTGCACCGAGTTCATCTATCGGCGAAGGGACGGTTGTCATGCCTAATGCTGTAATTAATGCTGAGGCGTACGTTGGAGAGCATGTCATTATTAATACGACAGCTACCATAGATCACGATTGCCGAATAGAAGATTTCGCTCACATTTCCCCAGGTGTCCATATGGCAGGCGGAGTTCAAATTGGATACCGTGCTCATATAGGAATAGGTGCAAGTCTTATTCCTGATGTTCGTGTAGGGTGTGATACCATCGTCGGTGCCGCTTCATGTGTCATTCGTGATTTACCAGAAAACGTTATAGCTGTAGGTTGTCCGGCGAGAGTAATAAAAACCTATAAGGATAAGGGATGAAACGAAATGTCCAATCGAGATAGAATTTATTTATCTTCACCGCATATGGGCGGGTTTGAACAACAATATATCACAGAGGCCTTCGAGACGAACTGGATTGCCCCTCTGGGCAAAAATGTAGACGGTTTTGAATCAGAGGTGGCAAGTTACTTAGGATGTGGAGGGGCCGTTGCCCTAAGTTCCGGAACGGCGGCCATTCATTTGTCTTTGATACTGCTTGGAGTAGAAAAGGATGATGTTGTTTTTTGTTCTTCTCTTACCTTTGTTGCCAGTGCTAATCCGATCTTGTATCAAGGTGCGATTCCTGTCTTTATTGATTCGGAACCTGACAGTTGGAATATGTCTCCTGAGGCGCTAGAGCGAGCTTTAAAGACTTATGCGGATAAGGGAAGGAAGCCTAAAGCTGTAGTCATAGTCAATTTGTACGGGCAGAGTGCAGACTACGATCGGTTAAAAAAAATATGTGACCATTACGAGGTGCCGATTGTAGAAGATGCTGCAGAATCACTCGGAGCATCTTATGGCAAGCAAATGAGTGGAACGTTTGGGAAATTCGGTATTCTTTCTTTTAACGGTAATAAGATTATTACCACTTCCGGCGGAGGTATGCTTGTTTCAGATGATGTAGAAGCTCTAAGTAGAGCCAGACATTACGCAACTCAGGCGAGGGAAAAGGCGATCCATTATCAGCATGAGGATATAGGCTTTAATTATCGTCTTAGCAATGTCTTGGCTGGTATAGGAAGAGGACAACTTCGTGTGTTGGACGAGCGCATTAAACAGAAACGAAAAGTCTTTGAAAAGTACAGCTATGAACTATCAGGAATTGATGGAATACAATTTATGCCGGAAAAGAGCTTTGGCAAGTCTACTCGATGGTTGACAACGATGACAATAGATCCTGAAATCTTAGGCAGCAGTGTTAGTGATTTAATAGGGTATCTAGGAAAAGATAACATTGAATCCCGTCCAGTCTGGAAGCCGCTTCATCTACAGCCACTCTTTAAGGATGCCATATATTTTACTCATGAAAGCGGTATGGATATTAGCAAAAAATTATTTGAAGAAGGAGTTTGTTTGCCCTCCGGAACAAATATGTCGGTGGATGATCAGAGCTTTGTAATTGACCAAATGAAGGGATTTTTTCAATAAATATATGTTGAACTCATACCAAATACACCCATAAGAGGGCTGTTACGTCGCTTTTTAATTCTAATCTTGCTCCCCTAAGTAAACTCTAATGAAAAAATGAAAAGAGGTTCCTAATGAGTAGTTCCAAAGAAACGCTTGAAATAGAAAAAATACTATCGAATGATAAATTATCAAATGTGGAAGTATACAAATTACTAGATCATGAACTAACCAAATTAAATGGAAACTTTGAAAGTATAAATTCAAATAGTCGTCAAGAGATAGTAACTGAAATCGAACAAATGATATCAGATTATAAGAATTGGGGACTATATTTAACGTCATTTTTACTCACCTGTACAAAGGAACAGAAGTTTTTGAATGATATTTTTGAATATATAGAGAAAGAAGTAAGAATAGATGTGCTCCATTTTGTTTACTGGCAAATTACGAGCTTTCTTTTTACTACTCCTAAATTGAAAACGGAGCAAAACACTAATAGACTGAGAAGGATATATCGAAAATATTTTGAGTATTTTAATAATCAAATTGTAAACGAGGCGAATTGGATTCCTTATGAAGAACGCAACCAAGATCTTGTAGTTGTTGTAGCTGGACAGATGCTTTCTATGTTACATAGCCCAACACAAGTAGCGCTAGATCATTGCAAAGCTTTATATAATCTCAAAAAAGAAATTTTCCTTATAAATACGGCAGACATGCCCCGCTCTATAGCCACGCCTTATTTCGGAGCTGTCCTATCTAACTATGTTGAGGGATACAATCAAACTGACAAGCTAATGTATGAAGATTTAAGTATTCCATTCTTTCAATGTCAAAAAGAAATGCCAAATGGTAGCCAAATAATGGAGCTAATGCAAATGATATTGCATTTAAAGCCGCTCTTTGTTTTATCCATCTCAGGCTCAAATGTAAGCGCCGACCTATTTTCTAATTTTGTGCCTGTTATCACTCTGCCATTAGCTTATGATCTCCCCATCTCAGAGAGCACATTTCCAATTTTGCCCAGAAAAATAAACACAGCAGATTTGAACACGCTAGAAGAATTAGATAGGTCTCGGGAATCAGTTATTGAAAGTGTGTTTACTTATAAATATACGCCTCCGCAGACTAAAATGCATAGAGAGTATTGGGGGTTAGGCGAGGACAATTTTGTATTGGCCGTAGTAGGTAATCGCCTTGATACGGAGCTAGACGATTCTTTTTTAACAGAACTAGACGATCTATTGAAATGTAATGATCATGCCCGCATTATGTTTATAGGTGATCTTAAAAATTATAAAAAAATAACGAATCGATATATCACTCTTGATAAACAATCTGTTCATGTCGGAGCTCAAAAGGATTTAGCCGCTGTTTATGAAGTGTGTGACGCGTATTTAAACACAGTTCGATCTGGAGGTGGTACTTCTGCAGCCATTGCTTTACGGCAAGGGCTACCCGTTTTTACATATGCCTTCGGGGATGTTGCTCACACGGCAGGAGAGTACTACCATATTAACAGTTTTGATGATGTGAATACATTTATAAAAAATTGGGAAAATCCTGTGTTTAGGGAACACGAAAAATCTGTAGCAATAAACAGGGCGAGTGAAATCTTTGACAGTGAAAAGGTTATGAGAGAGATCATAGAGACTATGACTAAATCACCACACTTTTATTAAGCTGCATGGGCTTCACCACATAATTTGCTGAAATGAGAGATGATAATGATAGATTTCAATGTTCCGGCAATAGTAGGTAAAGAAGGAGAGTATATCAAAGAGTCATTTTCTAGTGGACATCTTTCGGGGGATGGAGAATTTACGCGTCTATGTGCAAACTGGTTTGATAGAACTTTTAATGTGAAAAAAACGCTAATAACGACTTCTTGCACACATGCTCTGGAGATGGCTGCTATTCTCTTGGATATTCAACAGGGTGATGAAATTATCATGCCATCTTATACATTTGTATCCACTGCTAATGCATTTGTTCTAAGAGGAGCTAAGATTGTGTTCGTAGATATTCGACCGGATACTATGAATATTAATGAAGATCTTATAGAAGATGCAATCACAGATAAAACAAAAGCAATTGTCCCAGTGCATTATGCTGGAGTAGCTTGTGATATGGATAAAATTTTAGATTTGGCGAATAGATACAATTTGGTAGTTGTAGAGGATGCTGCACAAGGAATTCTTAGCGAATATAAAGGGAGAAAACTCGGGACTATTGGTCATTTAGGATGTATCAGCTTTCACGAAACCAAAAATGTACATTGTGGGGAAGGTGGTGCTTTGTTAGTCAATGATGACCGATTTGTGGAGAAGGCTGAAATAATACGTGAGAAAGGGACAAACAGATCCAAATTTTTTAGAGGTCAGGTAGATAAGTATACTTGGGTTAACATAGGTTCTTCCTACCTCCCTAGTGAACTGAATACTGCCTTTTTATTGGCACAACTTGAAGCCGCGGAGATGATTACAAAAAATAGATTGGCAAGCTGGAATTTATATTTTAAAAGATTAAAGCCTCTGAGTGAAGAGAAATTAATTGACATACCTTGTATACCTCTGGGAATTACTCATAATGCTCATATATTTTATATTAAAGTAAGAGATTTAGAAATAAGGACTGAACTGTTAAATTTTTTGAGAAGACATGAAATCATGGCTGTTTTTCATTATGTACCGCTTCATAGTTCCGAGGCAGGGTTAAAGCATAGTTCATTTACTGGTAAGGATGTTTACACAACTAGAGAGAGCGAACGTTTAATTAGATTACCTCTCTATTTTAATATTGAAGAGTCAGATATAAATCAGATTGTAGATTGTATTTATAATTTTTTTCTACAGTATAGTTCTTCTTTAGTCGGAGGGGTCTAGAATGCTGAGGCTTTTGCATTGGGATTCTATTTTTTTTGCTATGAATATGGCAGAAGTTTCAACTACTTCCCCAATTACAAGCTCATATCTTCAACATTTTATAGAAATTAATCAATTAGACTTTGTACAAGCGCTTTGTAAAATTGATGATATAACAACTATCCAATTTATGGAAAATGAAAATTTTCATATGGCTGATATTAAAGTAACATTTGAGACTAGAATAGGTAGTAATGCGCAAAATGAAAGTTCCCTTGTATTTGCCACGGAGCATGACTTTCCTTTATTACAAAATAAGCTGACGGGATTATTTAAAGATAGTAGATATTCTTGTTATCAGCATATTTTTGATGTAGAAAAGGTGGACAAATTATATAAGTTGTGGGTGAAAAAGTCTATTCTAGGTTCATTTGATGATTATTGCCTTGTTCTTAAGATGGATGGAGAAATTATTGGATTCGTAACAATTAAAGAAAATTTAAACGACAGAGAAGCAAGGATCGGTCTTCTGGGAGTTGATCTAAAGCACCAAAGCCATGGAATAGGCACGAAGTTACTAACAGAGTTAGAAGTGTTTCTTGAATCCAGGCCAATTGATCAACTATTAGTTTCGACACAAGGTAGAAATTATAATGCTATGAATTTATATATAAAGTGTGGTTATAGAATTCAAAAAATGGAAAGTTGGTATTATTGGACGAGGGAGTCGAAAGAAGATGTGCAGATGAACCTTCCTTGCTTCCCCAGAGGATGACAGTGCTCTCTTTTTATAATGAGGGTGCTGTTCAAGGCTCGTTCATAGATCCAACACTAGACGTTTAGGACGAAATCTTAGAATAAAGGATAATTAAGTATTTTATAGAATTAGTATGTTATTCGTAGGAGTTATTTTGAATCTATGAATAATTTTAGTATTTTGAGAAGGGATGATGTTTATGAAGTGGGGGAAATATTTTTCAGGGGTTTTATTGGTCATTTTAGTTTTAAGCAGTACGTCAGTAGCTCCAGCCTCAGTTGAGGCCAGCTCGTCAAATACTACAACGAAGGATACTGCGACGAGGTCTCTTTCAGTCAATGCAACTCAAGCGTTGGAGCCTACCAGTACGACTGATGCTGTATATGGTGAGACTCTTAAAGTGAACAATCATCGGGTTTCATTAATGTCTAATTTCAATGTGAACGGTGATCTTATGAGTTTCACTGATTCATTGACGACAGCTGATCCAACAGATTTTTGGTTCTTTAACGTACCTACAGATAGAAGCATTCTGGCTCAGATCAGATCAAGTAATCCCAATTATAGATTTGATTTGTATTCGATTGATTGGAGCACAGGGACAGCAAGTCTGACTGGTTTTGGAGGAAAGGCCTCTGAATTGAAGTTTGCTACAGACTTAAAAGCAGGGGACTGGGGACTTCGTGTTACTTCCACAGGAACGGTGGGTGAGAGTTATAGTATTCACATGAATGCAGCCTCGCCAGCGGATACGCCGATTAATGGCAAGACAGCTAAGCTAACCTCCTACTCTAACAATTTGTTATCTACGGTAATTGAGTATCCAAACGGAGATATTAAGGTGAATGGGGCTCAAATTGCCAATACGACGGCGGCGAACCCGAATTTGGAATGGTCAAGAGAATTTAACTTCTCCAGTGGTGGCAGTTATTCTTCAAGAAGTCATGATGTATCAGATGTTCGGATTAAAAGCGTCACTACGCCTGTGAAATATACTTCAAATTATGCAAGCTCGGATAATGCGGTTTTAATTGTTCTAAATGAGGGAACGCTTTTCACCTATTTTGAATCAGCATATAGTTCTGGCAATCCACCATATCACAGTTCCTCTTTCGTTGACACGAACGGCAGAACTACCCCGAGACGTCTGGATTTTATTGATATGGCTGGAGATCCAGATATTCTTGTATACGATCTGGATACAAAGAAAGTAATTGATTTTGTAAGTAGCTTGAATTATTACTATGCCAAAGGGATTGAACCGCAACCGACGGTAGTTTACTATAATTAAGTGAAACGGGATGCAACAAAAATTTTAATTGAATTTATTTTATGAGTTTCGAACGCTCACAAAGAGTTTACTATATGAATATAGTAGGCTCTTTTGCCTATTATACCATGCCAATCTATAGGAATAGAGTGATTTACTCATGATAAATGGAATAAGTATGAATGAAAACATTATCAATTCCAATTGACAATGGATAACCTTGGGTGGTATAGTCGAAATTGTAGGCGAGAGCCTCACTTCATTTGATGACGAAGGGAATGTTAGTGCATGCAAGGTAAAGTTAAATGGTTTAACGCAGAAAAAGGTTATGGTTTCATTGAAACTGCTGATGGCGGCGACGTATTCGTTCATTTTTCCGCAATTCAAACAGAAGGCTTCAAAACACTTGAAGAAGGACAAGACGTGGAGTTCGACATTGTCGAAGGCGCACGTGGACCACAAGCCGCTAACGTAACCAAATTATAATCATCCCCGGCATAGCCGACCTACATAATTGGTAAGATGGTTAGCAACGGATAACGCGCTAGCAACTGCCCTGGAATATATTCTAGGGCTTTTTTATGTTTTCTAGATGAGCAGATGTACAATAAAAACATAAAAAAGCCTCTTACACGATGGTAAGGAGCTAGGCGATACACAGTACGGTGAAAAGCTACTTTACAGAACCGTCGAAGTCAGCCATCTCCACAAAAATGGTGTTGAAGGAAGCAGACTGCTTCTCTACGCGTCCGTCTGGATAGCGCAGGATGACTTGAGCGATTAGATAAGCACGGAGTGCAGATTCAATGTCCAAGGAAAAGACGATGACGGCCTTAGGGTCTGGTCAAGACGGCCCAACGGGATACCTATGAGCAGCTTAGGAAATGAAAGCGGCACAGAGTTCACAGTGACCGTTCATAGAAAACGGAAATCTTCGGCTGCGAATGGAGCGGTGAGCAATAGCTCCTCCAGCGGAGTGTTGCCGATGTTTTCCACGTTGATAGTAAAGGAGAAGGCCATCTTCCAGCCCGACACGCAGAGCACTGGAGCTAAGTGTGAGTGTAACTAAGCCGTACATACACCACAGGCCTGCATCCGATTCAGTGTGAAAGGGCCACCCTTCCTTTTCGTTAAAGTAGCTGAGCATCAAGCCAAGAATATATAAATGTCACGATGCAGTAGATCAACTATTTTTATATGTGTTCATTATTCACATGTGTGTGCAGGTCTCTTTAAAACATGATCTTTTTCAAAAGATGAGATAGTCGCCAAGGGTTTTATCGAAAAAAGAAGATTTTTGTAAAATAGCTCCGAAATGTTGGGTGTTTTTTTACTTGGCGTTAACATATGTGCTATACTGAAGGGGCAAAGGAGGCGTGCCCTATGAACTTAACAGTACGAGGTCAACAGATCGAGGTTACCGACGCTTTGAAGGACTACGTTGATAAGAAATTCAGCAGACTTGAGAAGTATTTCGATGCACCCCCGACATCTGACGGAAGTGTAACGTTAAGCACAACCAGAGATTTGCACACTGTAGAAGTAACCATTCCTTTGCCGGGGCTTGTACTCCGTGCCGAAGACGAAAGCGACGACATGTATTCGTCCATTGATGCCGTGGTAGACAAGCTTGAGCGGCAGATCCGCAAGCATAAAACCAAACTGAACCGTAAATTCCGTCAGGAAGGCAGTTTGAAGACCCTTTTTGTAGAAGGGACGGCAGGTGGCGTAGCTGTTGCTGAAGATGAGGATTCAGAATTGGATGAGCTGGAAGTCGTCCGCACCAAGCGTTTCTTATTGAAACCGATGGATGTGGAAGAGGCCATTCTTCAAATGAACATGGTTGGACATAATTTCTTCGTATTTGCCAATATCGATAACGAAGAAGTCAGCGTGGTTTACAAGCGCAATGACGGCAAATACGGTCTCATCGAACGGGAATAATCTGTAAGGCAGGAACTTATCATGTTTTAAAATGAATAGAGGGTTCCCGATTGAAAGCATGCTTCATTGGAGATTGGGAAGAATGAAAATAACGACGAGCCTTATCCTTGCGAACCTGGCGGGGTAGGGCTCTTTTATATGTTTTTCTGAAAATGAAATGTAATTTTAATGCAAATAAACGTAACTAATTGTGTATTTCATGCGTCAATTGTTTTGGTATCTTTAACCGGATGCAAATCAGGGAGCGGCTTGTGTTGCGGCATGTCCTACAAACTGTTACAATTTATGCAAAGAACATCGCACGATGGGCTGGTATAGCCGGGCCTGTCAAACATATCGGGATCAATTTCATCATGGACCCTTTCTTATTGTGAAATTGATTCTATTAATTGTTTTGCGTGAAAGGGGTAAACCATGTTAGGAATTGTAAAGAAAATTTTTGGGGATACAAACGAACGTGACGTCAAGCGTTTAATGAAGACGGTTGAGCTGATCAATAAATTAGAGCCGGATTTCGAGAAGCTATCGGATGAGGAGCTGCAAGCGAAAACGGCGGAGTTTAAAGCCCGGATTGAGCAGGGAACTACGGCGGAAGAGATTTTGCCGGATGCTTTCGCAACCGTTCGTGAGGCGTCCAAGCGGGTGCTGGGCAAACGTCATTATGACGTACAGATGCTTGGCGGTATTGCGCTGCATGAAGGTAGAATTGCCGAAATGAAAACCGGCGAAGGGAAAACACTGGTGGGAACACTGCCGGTTTATTTGAATGCACTGTTGGGTAAAGGCGTGCACGTGGTTACGGTCAATGACTATTTGGCGCAACGTGACAGCGGAGAAATGGGACAAATCTATAACTTCCTGGGCATGTCGGTCGGGCTGAATTTGTCTGGTCTGGGTCATGGAGAAAAGCAAGCTGCATATGCTTGCGACATCACGTACGGCACGAACAATGAGTTTGGATTCGATTACCTGCGTGACAACATGGTGCTTTACAAAGAACAGATGGTACAACGTCCGTTGTATTTCTGTATCATTGATGAAGTGGATTCGATTCTCGTCGATGAAGCTCGTACGCCGCTGATTATTTCTGGACAAGCTCAGAAATCCACGGAGCTGTATTTTGCGGCTGACCGTTTTGTGAAGAGTTTGAATGTTGAAGAAGATTACACCTTGGATATCAAGGTGAAGTCGGTTGCTTTGACCGAGAATGGTGTATCTAAAGCTGAGAATTTCTTCGGACTGGAGAACCTGTACGATCAGGAAAGTGTGACAATTAATCATCACATTGTGCAGGCATTGAAAGCTAACGCTATTATGCGTCTGGATGTGGATTATGTCGTAGCTGACGGCGAAGTTCTGATTGTCGATGAATTCACAGGTCGTCTGATGGCCGGACGTCGCTACAGCGATGGTTTGCATCAGGCGATTGAAGCGAAGGAAAACATCGTTGTACAGAACGAGAGCATGACGCTGGCGACGATTACTTTCCAAAACTATTTCCGTATGTATCGCAAATTGGCGGGTATGACGGGTACAGCTAAAACAGAAGAAGAAGAATTCAAAAAAATATATGGTCTGGAAGTTCTCCAGATCCCTACGAACCGGGCGAATCAGCGTGTGGATATGCCTGACGTAGTATACAAGAGCGTAAAAGGTAAATTCCATGCGGTAGTGGATGAAATTGTGGAGCGCCACAAAAACAACCAGCCGATATTGGTAGGTACGATTTCCATCGAAAATTCGGAGCTTCTTTCCGAAATGCTGAAACGCAAAGGTGTTCGGCATAAAGTGCTTAACGCCAAGTATCATGCCGAGGAAGCTGAAATCATTTCCCGTGCAGGTGAAGCGGGTTCAGTAACCATTGCCACGAACATGGCAGGGCGGGGTACAGACATCGTGTTGGGCGAAGGCGTATCGGGTATTGGCGGTTTACACATCATCGGTACAGAGCGTCACGAATCTCGCCGTATTGATAATCAGCTTCGCGGACGTGCAGGACGTCAGGGTGATCCGGGCTCCACACAATTTTACTTATCGCTGGGCGATGAGTTAATGAAGCGTTTTGGTGCAGACAACGTGCTGAATATGATGGAACGCTTGGGCTTCGAGGAAGACCAACCAATTGAAAGCCGAATGATTACACGTGCTATCGAATCGGCGCAAAAACGCGTTGAAGGCAACAACTTTGACCAGCGTAAAGTCGTTCTCCAGTATGATGACGTGATGAATCAGCAACGTACTATTATTTACAAACAGCGTCGTGAAGTGCTGGAATCCGAGAACATTAAAGAAGTTGTATTCGACATGATCAAGCCTGTCATTGAGCGTGTGGTTGAAGCTCATTGCGGCGATGACATTCCTGAAAACTGGGAACTTGAAGAAGTGGCAGAATATGTGAACAGCAATCTGCTTGATGAAAATGCAATCAGTCGTGATGATCTGTGGGGTAAAGAAAAAGAAGAGATCGTTGAAATGATCTTCGAGAAAGTTACGGAAAGATACCACAGACGTGAAGAGACGATTGGCGAAGACATGGTACGCGAGTTCGAGAAAGTTATCGTATTGCGTGCAGTGGATAGCAAATGGATGGATCATATTGATGCTATGGATCAGCTGCGTCAAGGTATTCACTTGCGTGCTTATGGTGGTACCGATCCATTGCGTGAATACCAGTTTGAAGGTTTTGAAATGTTCCATGCCATGATCGCCAGCATCCAGGAGGAAGTAGCGACTTACATCATGAAGGCGCAAATTGAATCCAACCAAGAGCGTCAGGCTGTCATCGACGAAGACAAAATCTCGACGAGTGGCGAACCTGCTGCTCCTAAAAAGAAATCCGCCCCTTCGCGTCCGCGCAGAAAATAACGGATTGAAGGACGGATTTAGGGAAGCATTCATTTCCTGTAATGCATATAATGGCAGGCGGCAGTTTATCCAACTGACCGTCGGCCATTTTGTGCCATACAGGGGAGCACCCGGTTATTTAAAATTCGTTTGACTTTACGGCGGTCGGTAGCGAAGCGAAGGATTTGAATCTGGAGAAGCGTCAGCGTTCGTAAGATCAAAATCATTCGCGTAGCGTCTCCTTACCCAGCCGTAACTCACAACGCATTTAAACCTTTAATCACATATTAAAAGGAGAATGACATAATGATCGATCCAAATGTAAAGCATGATTTAAGAGAAATAGGCAAGAAACTAACAAACCTTAGGGGGTCTCTTTGACTTAGATCTCAAACAGGAAATGATCGCAAACTTTGAGGAAAAGATGGCTGCGCCTGATTTTTGGGATGATAACGATAAAGCCCAGGCCGTGATCGCGGAAATGAACGCGGTTAAGTCTTCTGTAGACAGCTATGAACAGCTCCGTCAGGAATATGAGGATGCGGGGATGATGGCTGAGCTGGCTGATGAGGAAGGCGACGAAACACTGGCTGGAGAAATTGAAAACAGTATCAGGTCCTTGCTGAGCAAGCTTCAGGAGTTTGAATTGCAATTGCTTTTAAATCAGCCATATGACAAGCTTAATGCTATTTTGGAGTTGCATCCGGGGGCAGGTGGAACCGAGTCGCAGGACTGGGGTCAAATGCTGTTACGGATGTATACACGCTGGGCAGAAAAACGCGGCTTTAAGGTAGAAACGCTGGATTACCTTGCGGGTGATGAAGCAGGGATCAAAAGTGTAACGTTGCTGATCAAGGGCTATAATGCTTACGGCTACCTCAAAGCAGAAAAAGGCGTGCATCGTCTCGTTCGCATTTCTCCATTTGATTCTTCGGGTCGTCGGCATACGTCGTTCGTATCCTGCGATGTCGTGCCGGAAATTGCGGATGATGTGGACGTTGAAATCCGGACAGAGGATCTTAAAATTGATACCTACCGGGCCAGCGGTGCAGGCGGTCAGCATATTAATACGACCGACTCAGCAGTTCGGATTACGCATCTTCCTTCTGGCATTGTTGTAACTTGTCAAAATGAGCGCTCCCAGATCAAGAACCGTGAGCAGGCTATGACGATGCTTCGTTCCAAGCTCTACGAGCGCAAAATTGAAGAGCAACGGCAACAACTGGACGAAATCCGTGGGGAACAGTCCGATATTGCATGGGGCAGCCAAATTCGTTCTTACGTGTTCCACCCATACAGTATGGTGAAGGATCACCGTACCAGTGTAGAAACAGGCAACGTAGGGGCTGTCATAGATGGCGATCTGGACCCGTTCATCGACGGTTACCTGCGGAGTCAGATCAAGCTGGACGCAGAATAATAGCCTGTACGTTTTCCTACAGTCCCGTAGGCCAAGTGCCTGTGGACTGTAGGAATTTTTGTGTACACGGTATTTTTAAATTAAAGGAGAATACGAAAGATGTCCCAAATAAATCTCCCCGCTGCTCGGCGAAGACGCCGTAAGCCTCTGATTGCCGCCAGCGGCCCCGCTCGCAATGTGATGGATATTCTGCTCATTGTGCTCGGCTCCTTCATTACGGCGCTGACCTTCAATATGTTCCTGCTTCCGAACCGAATTGCATCCGGGGGTGTGTCGGGTTTATCTATTTTGGGCGAGGACCTATTTGGTCTGGAACCAGCTTATACGCAGTGGGGAATGAATATTCCGTTATTTATAGCGGGAGTGCTGCTGTTAGGAAAGAAATACGGTTTGCGTTCCCTGCTGGGGAGTATCATGCTGCCGTTATTTGTGTACGTAACTAAGGATTGGGCAGTTCCGACAACGAATCCGCTGTTGGCTTCGCTGTATGGTGGAATTGGAGTAGGATTGGGATTGGGCACCGTGTTTCGGGGCAGAGGCTCGACGGGTGGGCTGGCTATTTTGGCGCAGATCATTCAAAAATATTCCGGCCTCAGCCTATCACTCTGCGTCATGCTCATGGATGGTACAGTCATCACACTGGCTGGTTTTGCTCTATCGCCGGAACGGGCGCTGTATGCACTGATTGGTTTGTTTGTAACGGGCAAGGTCATTGATGCGGTGGAAATGGGGTTAAGCTACTCCAAAGTGGCCTATATCATATCCAATCAGAAGGAAAAGATCACACAGGCTATTTTACAGGACTTGGATCGGGGATTGACGGAGCTGGCAGGGCGAGGCGGTTATACGAACGAAGAACGTCCTGTGCTAATGGTTGTGGTAGGCCAAAATGAGGTGACTCGTCTCAAGACGCTTGTTCGCCTGGTAGATCCGGATGCTTTTGTGATCATTAGTAATACGCGTGAAGTATGGGGTGAAGGTTTTAAGAAGGAAGGCTAAAAACAGGATGGCTTGTCGGGAGGCATGGTTTTAAATAAGGGGAACTCCGTTTTTGCAAAACGTGGTTTCCCTTTTTGTATTTATACAGGCTCTGATAGGAACCGCGACATCAAGTGCAGCCAATGGATAATCTTAATGAATACTAATGCATGAGAAAATTATTTCAAATTTGGGTGAATAACTTTACATGAGTATGTTGTATTTATATGAATAGAGTCGTATAATAATACATATTTCATAGGAACGGAATGGAGGAAGGTCTGTGAGCAGCAAGCTAAAAGTGGCAATTGTCGGTTCTACCGGATATGGCGGGGTGGAGCTCATTCGTTTTTTGGTTCATCATCCGCAGGTAGAGATCGTATCTGTTATTTCTTCGTCCAGCGCGGGTGTTCCGATCAGTGACGGGTTTCCACATCTGACGGACATTGTGGTTCAGGATTTGGACGGTGTCGATATTCAAGAGATTGCTGCCAAGGCTGATCTGGTTTTCACAGCTACGCCTTCTGGTGTCAGCACCAAGCTGGTGCCGCAGCTTCTGGATGCCGGATTGAAGGTCATTGACCTCTCCGGGGATTTCAGACTGCGAAGCGGAGAAGCGTATGAAGCATGGTATAAAAAGCCTGCGGCTTCACCCGAATATCTCAAGCAAGCCGTATATGGACTCAGCGAGGTGTATGCAGAAAAGCTTGCTGGCGTCTCTTTTATTTCTAATCCGGGTTGCTACGCAACGGCTACCTTGCTGGGAATTATCCCTGCGTTGAAGGCGGATTGGATCGACCATCGGACGCTGATTGTAGATGCCAAATCCGGGGTATCCGGCTCCGGCCGGGGAACAAGTCTCGTTTCGCATTACGCGGAGATGAACGAAAATTTTAAAGCCTACAAGATTAACAAGCACCAGCATATCCCTGAGATCGAACAGGTATTGGGCGATATTGCGGGTGAGGACGTTATGATTACGTTTACGACGCAATTGGTTCCGATGACCCGAGGAATTATGAGTACGATCTATGTCACGTTAAAGGGTGAACATACAGATCAGGATCTCATCGGGCTATACCGGGATTATTATAAAGACCAACCTTTTGTCCGTGTGCGCGGTGAAGGTATATGGCCAGCAACGAAGGAAGTATTTGGCTCCAATTATTGTGATATCGGTTTTGCAGCAGATGCACGGACCGGGCGCCTTACGATTATTTCGGTCATTGATAATGTCGTGAAGGGTGCTGCCGGACAGGCGATTCAGAACTTAAACTTGATGATGGGATGGGAGGAGAACCTCGGACTGGGCTTCATACCGGTATATCCGTAAGCAGCAAGCAGCCGCAACATGGAAACGGGAAACGTAAGCGGGCGGGAATGGCTTCGCAAATGGAACCGTTACTTATAGAAAGCGTTGCAGACGAGGGCACACAATTATGGGCAAATCAGGGTGTACAGTAGTAAACGGGGGGAATATCGTAACTCCGCGCGGCTTTACAGCCGGAGGATTGCACTGCGGACTTAAAAATACCGACCGCAACGATATCGGCGCGATTCGCTGTGAGGTAGAGGCGACAGCCGCTGCGGTATACACCACCAATGTATTTCAGGCCGCACCGCTCAAAGTGACTCGCGAAAGTCTCGTGGATGGTCGGCTGCAAGCGGTCGTGGTGAACAGCGGGAACGCCAATGCCTGCACCGGACAGCAAGGAGAGCAGGATGCCTACGCTATGCGCTCGGCTGCGGCTCGTGAGCTGGGTGTTGCGGAGAGCAATGTAGCCGTTGCATCAACGGGCGTGATTGGCGAGCATTTGAAAATGGACCGTGTGCTTGGCGGCATATCCGCATTACCTGGCCGTGTGAACGGGGAAAACGACGGGGCAGAGCAATTTACGCAAGCCATTTTGACGACGGACTTGGTTAAAAAGGAAGCATGCGTGTCGGTTGAAGTGGATGGTGTGACCGTACACATCGCCGGGGCGGCGAAGGGCTCAGGCATGATTCATCCGAACATGGCGACGATGCTGGCTTTTATGACCTGTGATGCTGCAATTGGGCAGACTGCACTTCATCAGCTATTGAAGCAGGCAACGGATACCAGCTTTAATATGATTACGGTAGATGGCGATACGAGCACGAACGATATGCTGATCGCGATGGCAAGCGGGCTGGCGGGTAACCGTGAACTGCACGCAGGACATCCCGATTGGGCTGCTTTTGCCGAGGCGTTCACCTATATCTGCCGTGAACTGGCGAAGGCAATTGCCCGCGATGGGGAAGGCGCTACGAAGCTGGTAGAGGTGTCCGTGAGCGGCGCGGTAAGCGATGTATCTGCTCAAGCGATAGCGAAGACAGTGATCGGGTCCAGTCTGGTGAAGTCGGCCGTTTTTGGTGCTGATGCGAACTGGGGCCGGATTATTGCAGCTGTCGGGCGGGCCGGAGAGCCGGTCAATCCAGATACGGTAGACATCCGCTTGGGTGATATTGTTGTGCTGAGCGCGTCCAGCCCAGTCGCTTTTGATGAAAATGAGGCGCTCTCCTACCTTCGGGGAGATACGGTGCGGATTATTGTGGATTTGCATCACGGAACCGGAACCGCCACAGCATGGGGCTGTGACTTAACTTACGATTACGTGCGGATTAACGCTGCATATCGGACATAGACAACGGAATAAACACGGATGTAATTCTGGCATTATTGTAAAATGGCACGGACTGTGCAGAGGAGAAAAGGGGAGATTATATGCAATCGGCAGTGGAAAACGCGGATCAAGCCAATCATGCGGGATTGGCGCGTCGTAATTTTGTGATGAAATGCGGAGGAAGTACGCTGGCTGCGTTGCCTGATTCCTTCTTTGACGATCTGGTTCGCTTGCAGTCGGAAGGTCTTCAACCTGTTATTGTACATGGCGGCGGCCCTGCAATCTCAGACAATTTGGCGAAGCTGGGCATCGAAACGGAATTCATCAACGGATTGCGCAAAACGACCGAGCCCGTGCTGGATGTCGTGGAAATGGTGCTGGCGGGCAGCATTAACAAGCAGATTGTACGCAGGATCGGAATGCACGGAGGTCGAGCGCTCGGTTTGTCGGGCAGTGATGGCTATTTAATCGAGGCAAAACCTGTGTCGAATGCCGCAGAGGTCGGCTGGGTCGGAGAAGTAACGTCTGTTCAGGCTTCCATTATTACAGGTGTGCTGGATATGAACTATATGCCCGTTATTGCGCCTATCGGGATTGATAGATCCGGTCAGCGCTACAATATTAACGCAGATACAGCGGCGGGTGCGGTGGCATCCCATATTGGCGTTAGCCGGATGATCGTCGTTACGGATGTACCGGGCATATTGAAGAAGACCGGCGGAGAGAAGAAGGTGCTGGAGTCCATCACCGTACAGGAGATTGAGGATATGATCAGTACAGGTGAAATTTACGGTGGCATGATCCCTAAGGTGAGAGCGGCTATAGCCTGCATCCACGGCAAAGTGAAGGAAGTCGTCATTGTGAACGGCAGCGAACCGCAGGTATTAAGCCGTGTGCTGGGCGGAGAAGCCATTGGAACGCGCATCGTGCGCATGCAGTAATCATCGTATTCAACCAAACGAAAAAGGAGCGTGAACATAATGAGTAAGGAACTAGATACCTTGGTGAGCGTCGAAACGCCGGGTACGGACGGAGCCGTTGTTGGAGCACAAACCGAAAAGGCAGCAGCACAGACTGACAGCTCTCTTTTTCCAACTTACGCAAGATACCCGCTCACACTGGTCAAAGGACAAGGAAGCTGGCTGTGGGATGATCAGGGCAAGCGTTATCTGGATTTCATGTCAGGCATTGCTGTTACCAATCTTGGACATGCGCCACAGGCTGTAGCTGAACGCTTGAAAAAGCAGATTGATGAACTATGGCATGTATCCAATCTGTTTCATATTCCGGGGCAGGAACGGGCCGCCGCTTTGCTGACTGCCAATAGCAGTGCAGATGCCGTGTTCTTCTGCAACAGCGGCGCAGAAGCGAATGAAGCTGCGATCAAGCTGGCGCGTCGTTATCACCAGAAGGTGAAGCAGACCGGACGCTACGAGATCATTACGTTCACGCAATCCTTCCACGGACGGACGTTGGCAACCTTGACCGCTACGGGTCAGGATAAAGTAAAAGAAGGCTTTTTGCCGCTTCCTGCCGGATTCAAAAGCGTTCCTCTCCATGATCAAGCTGCGCTCGAAGCGGCGATCAGCGAGAATACGGCCGCAATCATGCTGGAAATGGTGCAGGCAGAAGGCGGAATGTATCCGGTCGAACCTGCTTTTGTAGACGTGATTACAAAGCTTTGCAACGAGCATGGATTGCTTTTGATCATTGATGAGGTACAGACGGGCATGGGACGTACAGGCAAGCTGTTTTCCTTTGAGCATTACGGCATTGAGCCGGATATCTTTACATTGGCAAAGGGCTTGGGCAGTGGTTTTTCCGTTGGCGCGATGTTGGGCAAAGGGTACTTGCGCGAAGCGTTCACAGCGGGTAGCCATGGCTCTACCTTTGGCGGTACTCCGCTTGCTATGGCAGCGGTTCAGGCGACCATTGAAACGATTATTGATGACAAGCTTCCAGAGCGTGCGGCTGAGCTGGGCGAGTATTTGTTCCAAAGTCTGCAAAAGCAGCTTGGAGAGATTCCTTTTGTGAAGGATATCCGTGGAAAAGGCCTGATGGTTGGCATCGAGTGTGCTCAGCCTGTGGCGGAACTTGTTTTGGCAGGACAAAAGAAGGGCATTCTGTTCATTACCGCAGGACCGAACGTGGTTCGCCTGTTGCCTAACCTGTATGTAACGAAGGACGAAATAGATCAGGCTGTAGCACTTATTACTGAGTTGATTCAGGAGCATATTGCTTAGGTGGTTAAACTACCTAGATGAGAGTGTAAAAGGAGACGATAGCATGAGCCAGGGCGGGGCATTGCAGCAAATCAATCTAAAAGGGCGGGATTTTCTGGAGTTGGATGACTACTCGACCGAAGAAATTCAATATTTAATTGATCTCGCCATCGAAATCAAGCGCAAGCATAAAAATGGAGAAACCTATCAGCCGCTGAAGGGGAAAACGATCGGACTGATTTTCGAAAAATCCTCTACACGTACGCGGGTATCTTTTGAAGTCGGCATGTTTCAATTGGGCGGGCATGCCCTTTTTCTCAGTAAAAACGACATTCAACTAGGACGCGGTGAGCCTATTAGCGATATGGCACAGGTGATGTCTCGTTATTTGGATGGCATTATGATCCGCACCTTCGGACACGATAATGTTGTAGAGTTGGCGCGTTATGCCTCTGTTCCTGTGATCAACGGCTTGAGTGATTTGGCGCATCCGTGTCAGGTGCTGGCTGACTATCAGACCTTGTATGAGCAAAAGGGCAAGCTTAAAGGACTTAAATTGGCCTACATCGGGGACGGCAACAATATGGCGCATTCCCTGTTGATTGGTGGAGCGAAGCTTGGCGTGCATGTATCGATTGCAAGTCCTGCTGGATATGAGCCTGATCCGAGTGTTGTGGCAGCTTCCCGTGAGATTGCCAAGCAAACCGGCAGTGAGATTGTGATTACCCAAAGTCCGCAAGAAGCAGTAAAGGATGCAGATGCGATCTACACGGATGTATGGGCGAGCATGGGCTTTGAGGAAGAGCAGAAGGAGCGGGAGCTTGCTTTTGCCGACTTCCAGGTGAATGAGGAACTGGTTAAGCTGGCGAAGCCGGATTATCTGTTCCTGCACTGTCTGCCTGCGCATCGTGGCGAAGAAGTGAGCGCAGGTGTAATCGACGGACCGAATTCAGTGATTTTTGATGAGGCTGAGAACCGTCTGCATGCCCAAAAAGCATTGATGGTTGCTTTGATGGGATAAAGAAGTTATGTTTTATTGTTAGAAAGATTGCATTTGTGGAAGATGATCTGTAGATTTAGATGCAGATGTGAATGAAAGATAGTGGCTAGAAGCATTCGGGGAGGACTTTCAATCATGGCAAAAGAAAAAATCGTACTCGCATATTCCGGCGGTCTGGATACGTCGGTCATTTTGAAATGGCTTAAAGAAACCTATGACGCTGAAATTATAGCGTTTACCGCAGATATCGGACAGAAGGAAGAACTGGATGGTTTGGAGGAAAAAGCGCTCGCTACTGGAGCCTCCAAAGTGTATATTGATGATCTGCGTGATGAATTCGCCAAGGATTTTATTTATCCGATGTTTCAGGCGGGTGCTTTGTATGAAGGACAATATTTGCTAGGAACGAGTATTGCACGTCCATTGATCGCTAAACGGATGGTGGATATTGCGATTGCAGAGGGTGCAACAGCTATCGCTCACGGCGCGACAGGCAAAGGCAACGATCAGGTGCGCTTCGAGCTGAACGCGGCGGCGTTGACGCCCGATATCAAGGTGATCGCACCTTGGCGGCTGGAAGAGTTCCGCAATCAGTTCCCGGGCCGGGCAGAAATGATTGCCTATGCGGAGAAACACGACATTCCGGTAACCGCTTCTGCAGCCAAGCCGTACTCCATGGACCGTAATCTGCTGCATATTAGTTATGAAAGCGGCGTGCTGGAGGACCCTTGGTTTGATCCGAGCGCTCCTGAAAATAAAGAAATGTTCTTGCTCAGCAATGCACCTGAGGATGCTCCTGATGAAGCAGAATATTTGGAGCTGGAGTTCGAAGCAGGAAACTGTGTCGCTTTGAACGGAGAGCAGCTAAACCCGTTGCAGGTTATGGAAAAGCTGAATGAGCTGGGCGGCAAGCATGGCATCGGACGTGTGGACATGGTGGAAAACCGTTTTGTCGGCATGAAGAGCCGAGGAGTCTATGAGACGCCGGGCGGCACGATCCTGTTCACAGCTCATCGCAAAATGGAGTCCATCACGATGGATCGCGAGGTCATGAATCTGCGCGACAGTCTGATTACTCGTTATGCTACGCTGGTCTACAACGGTTTCTGGTTCGCGCCGGAGCGTGTGGCTTTGCAAGCACTGGTTCATGAGAGCCAAAAGAATGTCAGTGGTACAGTGCGCGTGAAGCTGTACAAAGGCAACATTATTGGTGCAGGTGTCAAAAGTCCGGTCAGCTTGTACAACCCGGATATTGCGACAATGGAAGCCGACCCGACACAAGCCTACGACCAAGGGGATGCAACTGGCTTTATCCGCTTGAATGCCTTGCGTTTGAAGGTCAATGCGGGAGTAGCCAAAAATAATAAATAAATGAGTTAACCTAAAAATGTACGGGATGCGGGCCGTCCTTGTCCAAGTGACGAGGGCGGCTTGTATTGCAGAGAGGGGATCTTGCAAAAATGAGTAAGCTATGGGGCGGACGTTTTACGAAGCAGACCAACAAGCTGGTAGAGGAATATACGGCTTCCATCGGATTTGATCAGGCGTTGGCGGAAGAAGATATTCAGGGCAGTTTGGCTCATGTGGCCATGCTGGGCAAATGCGGCATTATTCCGCAGGCCGATGCGGATACGATCAAGGAAGGACTACACACGGTATTGGAGCGTATCCGCCGTGGGGAGATTGAATTTTCGGTTTCGGACGAGGATATTCATATGAATATCGAAAAGAATCTGATCGAAGCGATTGGTCCGGTTGGCGGAAAGCTGCACACCGGGCGTAGCCGTAATGACCAGGTGGCAACGGATATGCACTTGTATTTGCGCGGACGTGTAGTGGCGCTGGTCGGTATGCTGCATGATGTGCAAGCCGCACTGATCGGGCAGGCGAAGGATAATCTGGATACGATTGTACCCGGATATACGCACTTGCAGCGGGCGCAGCCTATTTTGTTCGCGCATCATTTGCTGGCTTATGTGTCTATGCTGGAGCGTGACATTGACCGTCTCAAAGACAGCTACAAGCGGATTAACGTATTGCCGCTCGGCGCTGGAGCTTTGGCCGGAACCACTTTTCCGATAGACCGTCATTTTGTAGCAGAGCAATTGGGTTTTGACGGAGTTTATGAAAATAGTCTGGATGCCGTTAGCGACCGGGACTTTATCGTAGAGTTTCTGGCTGGAGCTTCGCTGATCATGACGCATTTGTCGCGTCTAAGCGAAGAGCTGGTGTTGTGGAGCAGCACGGAGTTTGGCTTCGTGGAGCTGGATGATGCTTTTTGCACAGGTAGCAGCATTATGCCGCAGAAGAAAAACCCGGACGTACCAGAACTGGTACGCGGTAAAACAGGACGCGTGTATGGTAATCTTGTTGGACTGCTGACCGTTTTGAAATCCTTGCCGCTAGCGTACAACAAGGATATGCAGGAGGACAAGGAAGGTATGTTCGATACTGTTGCTACGCTGGAAGGAGCTTTGCAGTTGTTCGCACCGATGATCGCAACGATGAAGGTGAACAAGGATCGCATGCGTCAAGCGGTCAATCAGGACTTCTCCAATGCGACAGATATTGCGGATTTCCTCGTCGGCAAAGGACTTCCGTTCCGTCAGGCGCATGAGGTTATCGGCAAAACGGTGCTGTATTGCATCCAGCAAGGCAAGTATTTGCTTGATCTGACACTGGAGGAATTCCAACAGTTTTCCGATTTGTTCGACGACCGCATCTATGAAGTGCTTCAACCGGAAGCAGTAGTTAATGCTCGGAATGTATATGGCGGAACAGCAACTGGACAGGTGCAGGCAGCTATTGGACGCAGTGAACAGCTACTGAGCAGCACGTCTACATGGTTTGAAGGGCACAAACGGAGTAACTAATCAGCTAAAAGAAATATTATTCTCTGCACAGCAGCGGGATGTTGTGTAGAATTTGATAGTGTAGCACGTATAGCAGGATATCAAGACAGCAAGGGCACCGTTCGCGGTGCCTTTTGTGCTTTTTAAGGTATTTGGCTTTAATGATGATCTGAACAATGGTGGATTGCGTAAGGTTTCCTGGACAGGTACAATCACGGGAACTATAAAATAGTTCTATATACCTATGTATGCGTTAGTATGAAAGATTCTAGGATTTACATTTTCGTATACCTACTCCTACTACGATTATGGTAGAATAGCACTAAGTTTTTAATTGGATTACCAATTCATCAGGACAAGACTGGTATCAAATGAATAAGTGGAAGATTTTGAGGGTTCTCTTTTGACCAGAAGACTTGCATTAATGTGTAAATGAAGGGTTTAAATGAGAATAAGAGAATGCCCTGCTTTTCAGGAAGACGTAAGACTATGGATGCAGGGACAGGGCAAGAGGCAGAGTCGGGACGGTTCAGGGAGGTATTATGAGAAGCAAAAGAACGGCGCGGCAGTTAAAGAGCGCATGGATCGGTTATCACGCTTCTGACGCCGATCAGCTGGTGTCTTCGTTGCGCGAAGAGCGGATACAGGCGGAGAAGTTGCTGCGCGAGGAACGGGAGCTTTTCCACGCGGCGCTGGAACGGAAGAAGCAACGGGACGCGGAGTTGAAGCAGCTACTTGCGGATTCGCTCGCAGAAGAGCGGCGTTGGATTGAAAGGGCGGGAATCCATGGGTGACAGGCTGAGGTGGCAGGTTGGGGGAGTTTCAATTCCCCAAACCAAGAGAAGAATAAAAGAAGAGCGTCACCAGATCGCTCGACTGGAGCAGCAACTGGAGGCCCAGCGGACGGAGCAGGCCCCGGTGCTGTACAAGCTGGATTTTCATATTGAGGAACTGGAACGGCGGCTCCAGGATACGGAACTGCGTATCCAGGCATTACAGAGCGCAGCGGATACGGCAGCAGCGGTGGAGCAGTTGCTGGATGAGAGTGTACAGGATGGACAAGCGCAGAAGGCGCAGGTCCAATATGCTAGTGGTCAACAGGAACAGGCTGCAGCAGGAGCCGCCTTGGGAGCAGTCTCCGGCTCGTCTGGTTCGGCAGGCGGAGAGGCCGCCACGAGAATACAGAACGGACGGAACGGCAAGGCTCGCCTGGGAGACCAATTGGTGGACAACGGCATGATTACCCGCGATCAGCTGACGGACGCCATCCGAAACCAAAAACGTTACGGTGGCAGGCTGGGCGACATTTTAGTAGAGATGGGCTTCATTACCGCCGAGCAGCTACAGGAACAGGTGGACGGTGATGAATCCAAAGAGCGACTGGGCGACATGCTGGTACGTTCCGGCTATATTGCACCGGAGCAACTGGAGCGGGCCCTGGAATTCCAGGCGAAGAGCGGCGGGCTGCTCGGCGACATTTTGCTTTCATTGCAAATGCTGGAGCCTGCGGATTTGTACCGCGCGATTGCTACACAGAACCGGATCGGCCGTATTGGTGAAGAACTGGCACTGGATGCAGCCTATAAGTTACCCGAGCAGGTGGCCATGGCTTACGGCGTGGTCGTCATTCATGAATATATGAACCGCTATATTGTGGCGGTCAGTGACCCGTTGCCAGAAGAGCGGCGCTTGAAGCTGGAGGAAATCCTCGGGATGCCGGTGGAGCAGGTGCTGGCGACCAAGGAAGAGATGGAGCAGCTCTGGGGTAAGATCTACGGTGAAGAAATGATGCAGGAGAGCACGACCGGATTGTTGGAAAAAGAGCCGCATAATTCGGCGCGCACGACCTTTACGAAGGGACAACTGTGGGTGTTCGCGGCGATGGGCGTGATTACGCTGCTCGGTCTTTTCTGGAACAGCTGGAATACGGTGCTGATCATCAATATGCTGATTCAGCTGTTTTATTTTGCCATGACGCTATTTAAATTTGGTATTATTTATCTCGGTTCCCGGCGTGGGGCGCAGCTTCGCTTCACGAAGGAAGAGGTCGACGCCATGGATGAGAAAAAGCTGCCGATCTATACGATTCTCGTACCGATGTATAAGGAGGCGGGCGTGCTTCCGATGCTGTTGCGGAATTTGGAGCAGCTTGATTATCCAAAATCCAAGCTGGATGTGCGGCTGCTGATTGAAGAGGACGATATTGAGACCATTGAGCTGCTTCGTGAAATGAAGCTGCCCGCCTATTATACGACACTGGTCGTCCCTGACGGCTTGCCCAAAACCAAGCCGAAGGCGTGTAACTACGGACTTATTCGGGCGCGCGGCGAATTTGTGGTTATTTATGATGCCGAGGATCGTCCCGACTCCGACCAGCTTAAAAAGGTCATTGCGGCGTTCGACTCGCTCCCTGAGCATTATGCGTGTATTCAAGCGAAGCTCAACTATTTTAACAGTACGCAAAATTTGCTGACCCGCTGGTTCACGCAGGAATACAGTATGTGGTTCGAACTGCTGCTGCCGGGTATTATGCAGTTAGATACGCCTATTCCTTTGGGCGGAACATCCAATCATTTTCGGATATCCGTACTCAAAGATATCAATGCGTGGGACCCCTACAATGTAACCGAGGATGCCGATCTGGGTATACGTCTGTATAAAGGCGGTTACAAAACCGCCATTGTCGATTCACGTACATGGGAGGAAGCGAACAGTCGCGTAGGGAACTGGATTCGTCAGCGGTCACGCTGGATCAAGGGATACATGCAGACATGGCTGGTTCATATGCGTAATCCGGTGAAGCTGGTGCGCGAGGTGGGCTGGAAAGGCTTTTTCGGCTTTCAGGTAATGATTTTGGCGACACCGATGCTACCTTTGCTGAATCCGATCTTTTGGGGATTGCTAATTTTATGGTTTGGCTGGGAAATGGCCTTTATTCCCAAGCTGTTCCCGGGTTATGTGTATTACCTGGCGAGCGCGGAATTTTATATCGGTAATTTTTTGTTCGTATTCAGTAACGTGGCCGGAATGTATTGGGTCATCGGGGAACTGGAAGAGCGCGGTGAACGTACATTTTCATATGCGATGGTCAAATATGGGCTACTCTCGCCGTTATATTGGGTACTTATGAGTATAGCTGCGGTGAAAGCAGCTTGGCAGCTCATTACCAAGCCGTTCTATTGGGAGAAGACGACGCATGGTCTGACCGATATGCACGACTTGGATGATGCCCCGGCACAGTCCTCCTGAATATGAAGAAAGAAGGAGCAAGAATGGAGACAAAAACACCTTTTTTATCCGTTGTCATTCCCATGTACAATGAAAGCTCGCATCTGGAGCGTTCCCTCAAGGTGATTGATGGGGTGCTGTCTGTCGTCACTTCACGTTATGAGCTGATTGTCATAGATGACGGTTCCAAAGATGATACGTGGCTCAAGCTGTCTGAATTGTCCCGCCGTATGCCTTCTCTGCTTGCACTTCGGCTGAGCCGGAACTTCGGCAAGGAGCTGGCGCTGTGCGCTGGTTTGGAAAATGCCTCCGGCGATGCCATCATCGTCATGGACGGCGATTTGCAGCATCCTCCTGAGATGATCGGGGAAATGGTGCGTTTATGGCAGGATGAGGGCTACGATCTGGTCGAATGTGTGAAGGAATTCCGTGGAGAAGAGTCGGTGGGCAAAAAGCTTGGGGCTTCATTGTTCTATGCGACCTTGAATCGTCTGACAGGCTTTAACCTCAAAGATGCCTCGGATTATAAGTTGCTGGATCGCCGGGTGGTAGATGCCTGGATGGCGATGCCTGAGCGAATTCCGTTTTTTCGCGGGATGACGGCATGGCTTGGTTTCCGTAAAACCCAGATTTCGTTCAAGGTAGCTCCACGGGAGGAGGGTCCGAGCCGCTGGAGTCCGTTCGGGCTGATTCGGCTGGCAGCGGAAGCGATTGTTTCGTTTTCAACGGTGCCGTTGCGGGTAGTAAGTTTAATGGGACTCATTTTTATGCTGATTTCAGTTGTATTGGGAATTCAAACCTTGGCGCACAAATTAACGGGTACCGCTGTGACCGGTTTTACAACTGTTATTTTGCTGCTCTTGATTATCGGCAGTGTATTGATGCTGTCCATCGGAGTGGTAGGAGAATATATCGCCGCCATATATCACGAAGTCAAAGCCAGACCTCGTTATCTGATTGCAGACAAACGGGCGAACGCTGACCGATTGTGGGTGGACAGGGAGTTTAATCAACATGATCAGACGTTCATATCTAAAGTATCCAATCATTAAATATAGCATAGTGGGGCTGCTGGGTACAGGTATCCATGTCGGTGTACTTGTACTGCTGGTGGAAATGTTCAGGGTGCCTGCGGTAACGGCTACTACGATCGGATTCGTAGTCACGCTGCTGGTGTCGTACGTGCTGAACCGGAACTGGACATTCGAGCCTACCGGGGAGGGGAGTCGCACCCAGTTTCTTAAATATTTGTTGGTTTGCTCCTGTGGCCTGCTCTTGAATGCAGGTCTTATGTACGCAACCATTCATTGGATCGGCTGGTCGTATCTGATTGGTGAGGTACTGACCACCATCATCGTGCCCGTTCATAATTATATCTGGAATCGCTATTGGATCTTCTCCGTTCCACAACAGCGTCAGAAAGAGACTTCATGATTTTGAGAAAACACGGAAAAATGTTAACTTTGTTCGCTTGCGTTACTGCGCTTGAACTGGCGGTGGGTATTTATTTTGCCTGGCATCTCGGCTATATGCACACCGATGCGCTCAGTCGGGTCGCTAACGCCTTTTATGTGCTATACAGCCGTGATCCTCATCTGGGGGCTATCGGGTTCGTATGGAATCCGTTGCCCAGCCTGATGGAGCTGATCGTGCTGTTGTTCTATCCATTATTTCCGGTGCTCGCTTCTCACGGGCTGGCGGCCGTGATTATAAGCAGCCTGTTCGCAGGGGCCAGTGCGGCGCTATTGTACGGAACCGGGAAACAACTGGGGCTTCACGGTGGAATCAGTCTGCTGATTGCGCTGTTATTTTCGCTGAATCCGTTCATGTTTTTGTTCGGCTTCAACGGGCTGAGCGATTCGCCGTATATCTTCTTTATTCTTCTGACGGTGACCCGATTCTGTATGTGGTTGAAGGATCGCAAGGCGGCACACTTGATTGTGTCAGGCTTTGCTCTCGCTTTGGCCTTCTGGGTGCGCTATGAAGCGGTTCCGCTCGGTATGGGGATGGCTTTGGGGGTACTGCTGACGGTTCTTTTTCTACATCGGCGGCACATCGCCAAAGACACGAATACAAAGGGATTATCCATCAGTGAGCGTCTGTACAAGGTGGAAGCGACCTGGCTGTTGTTATTGCTGCCGATCATCTTTTCTGGTCTGCTCTGGATCTTTTTTAACTGGATTATTATGGGGGACCCGCTTTATTTTTTACGTTCGGAATATTCCAATGCCACCCAATCGGCGGCTTTGCTGGGGGATCAGCGTTTTGCGGCGATGTTTGCCCATCCTGCGCTGATGCTACAATTTATCGGGCAACGTACTTCATGGTATGCGGCCCCGCTGATTGCAATTTTGCTCGTACGTTTATTGGACAAGCGTCTGTTCAGTTGGAGCACATTAACACTGCTGGCAATCTTCCTATCCGTACCCGGTCTTCAATTTTTGCTGATGCTCAAGCAGTCTTCTTTCGGCTGGTTTCGGTACTTTATGTACGTGTTCCCGATTACAATCGCCTGGGTGCCATATGAGCTAAGTTTATTGAAGGGGAAAATGCGGGGCTTCGGAGTGTCTATGGTGACAGCCGGGATGCTGATTACAGCAGGCTTGTTGTCCTATGCGCTCAGCAATCCCGCTATTGCGGCAGATGAACACAGCTACCTGACGCATAGTGGAAATGAAAGCTATGATCGGCAATTAATTGAACGAAAAATTGCGCCGTGGCTGGATGAGCATTATAGTTCGTCTCTCATTTTGACAGATTCCTATGCGGCTTATCCAATCATTTTGAGCAGCAAGATTCCAAAGAAATTTATGATTACGAGCGACTATGATTTTGGAAAATCCTTAACGGATCTGCCTGCTTCCAAGGTGGATTATGTTCTGGTAACGCGCATGGTGGAAGGGGTTCCGCTGGATCAGGTAAACCGAAGCTATCCCAATCTGTTTGAAAAGGGCGCTCCGTGGGCGTCCCTGATACGTGATTTTAGTGGACAGTGGCGGTTGTACAAAGTGGAACATGATATAGAGCCATGATAATTGTATTTCAGGCAGCAGAGTAGTCGCGGTTGGGTTGATCCGGCTGTAGGAGGGAATTAGGATTCCAACCGTATTGCTACAACAAGTTTGAGGGGGAACGAGAGGAATGTCCTTTCGCAAATGGTCTGCAAACAGATGGATGGTTATAGGTCTGTTTGTGTTTATACTTGCGTTGGAGCTGTCCGCAGGCATCTATTTCAGCTACGTTCTGGGATATATGCATACAGACGCGCTCAGTCGCGTAGCCAATGCATTTTATGTGCTGTATAGCCGTGATCCGCATTTGGGTGCCATCGGATTCATCTGGAATCCGTTGCCCAGTCTTTTGGAAATGGTGATATTACTGCTATATCCGTTATTTCCAGCATTAGCATCCTACGGATTGGCGGCTGTCATTATGAGTGCTACCTTTGCCGCTTTGACAGGTGTGCTGCTGTATCGGGCAGGTGTCAGAACAGGGCTTGGCTCGGGAATGAGCTTGATACTGGCGCTGCTCTATGCGCTGAATCCGTTTATTTTACTATTCGGTGCTAACGGACTGAGCGATTCGTTATACATATATTTTATTATGATGACAGTGATTGAATTTGCGCTGTGGCTCAAGGACCGCATGACGGCGAGTCTGATCGTATCCGGGTTAGCGCTTGCCATGGCGTTCTGGACTCGATATGAAGCAGTCCCTCTGGGGGTGGCGATGGCAGGCGGCGTGGTCGTGGCCATTCTGTTTCTTCACCGGAACATGGGCAGACGTGAGCTGCCTTTTCGGGAAAAGCTACATAAGGTCGAGGCGACCTGGCTGCTTCTCCTGCTGCCTGTTGTCTTTTCCGGTCTGCTGTGGATTTTCTTTAACTACCTCATTATGGGAAATGCCTTTTATTTCCTCAATTCGGAGTATTCCAACACAGCGCAATCGGCAGAGCTGCTAAATGATGATAAATTCGTGGAAATCTTTAATCATCCGTTGGTTGCTTTGAAATTTATCGCTTCCAAAACCCTCTGGTATTCTGTGCCGTTGTTTGCTATTCTGCTCATTCGCCTGATAAGCGGGCGGTTGTTGCGGTGGGGCACGCTGATTATTTTACTATTGTTCCTGTCTGTGCCGGGTTTACAATTTTTACTCATGATGAAGCAATCTTCATATGGATGGTTTCGCTATTTTATGTATGTGTTTCCGATTACCGTCGCCTGGCTGCCGTATGAGCTGAGTCAGCTTCAGGGTAGAGCGCGGCGGGCGGCCTTTGGTCTGGTGTCCGTCAGTCTGGTGCTTACGGCCGGATTACTCTCCTATGCACTGACTCGCCCGGATATCGCGCCGGATGAGAACAGCTTCCTCACACGAACAGGTAATGTGAACTATGTGAGACAGGTATCGGACCGGAAAATTGCGGTCTGGCTGGATGAGCATTTGCCCAAGTCAACCATTATGACCGATTCGGCCTCAGCCTACACCATGATCGTGTATAGCCAGTACCCGAAGCGCTTCCTGATCACAAGTGATTATACGTTTAATAGGGCATTAAGTTTTCCGCAGGAAAGTCATGTGGATTATATCCTTGTACCTCAGATCAAGTCGGACATGCCACTGAGTAAAATCAACATGGTGTATCCGAATTTGTATGAAAAAGGAGCACCCTGGGTTCAGCTCGAACGCGAGTTTAACGGGGAATGGCGCTTGTACAAAGTGCTACCCAAGTCACAATCCGAATCTCCATCTACGGCTACGACGACAGCTCCTTGATGTGTGGCAGGACCATGAATTGGTTAGCATATTGCTTCATAACGAATACCCACAGCTTAACCACTTCGCCATGATACGGCGAGGGAAGCTGCGGGTATTTTTTTACACCTATTTACCGCCCCTTGAGCGGTAGCCAAGCGAGTACATCCTGAATTTTCGCGTCCCAGTATCCCCATTCATGAGTCCCTGGACCCTCTTCGTAGGTCAGTGGAATCCCGGCAGTAACGCACGCTTGTCGAAAAGTCTGGTTTCCCTCATACAGAAAATCCTCCGTACCACAGCATTGGTAGAGCCGAGGGAGTGAAGTTCCCAAGGGAGCATGACGTTGTAGCAGCTCCAGCAAGTCATGATCTGTTCCGCGTATTTCATCTGGACCAAAAATGTGACTCCATTCCGCCGAACTCATCGCTTTATGTATAGGGTCGATGCGTGCCGCATGTAAATCCATCACCCCCGAGAGACTGGCCGCGGCCGCAAAGCGCTCTGGATGCTGGAGTGCCAGTTTGAAGGCGCCGTACCCGCCCATGGAAAGACCTGCAACAAAATTGTCTTCCCGCTTAGCGGACAAGGGAAAGAAGGAGCGTGCCAAAGCTGGCAGTTCTTCACTGATAAAGGTTCCATATGCCCCTCCCTGCTCCATATCCGCATAAAAACTCCGGTGTACCTGTGGCATTACAACAGCAATGCCCAGTGAAGCAACGTAGCGTTCAATGGAGGTTCTGCGTAACCAGATCGAATCATCGTCCGACAGGCCGTGCAGCAAATACAGTGTAGGGTGTGGCCCGGTTCCTTGCTTGCCCTCCAGTCCTATCTGCGAACGGGTTTCCTGAGGGAGAATAACATGCATGGATGTGTTCAAGCCAAGGATTTCTGAATAAAATTGACATTGGATAAGAGCCATAGAAAAACCTCTTTTACTAGGGATTTTGTGACCTTATTACAGTGATCTAGTATACGACTGATGATTTATTCAGTATAACGTAGCCTGTCCAAATATACATATCCAAGTAAATAACTAGGCATTAAGTCCCGAGTCTCATGTATCCTACATAAGGACGGGTTATGGTTATATGGGACGATTTTTTTAATTTGGGGGTTATTTGGGTTTGATTTCTGGTAAAGTGTTTAAAAAAGAATGGTGAAGCCAATCAAAGGAGGAATTCAGAGTATGGGAAATAAGTTCAGAAACACGATTACTGGTGTATTGAGCACAGGTCTTATTCTTAGCGCATTCAGCGCAGCAGCAGCCGCCCCTCAGAATACAAGCGGTCATTGGGCAGGAGACCAAGTACAACGTTGGTCGGCTACAGGAAAATTAGACGGTGCGGTGAAAACGGATGCAGCCATCACACGTGCAGAATTTATCGTTCTCTTGAACCGTAGTCTCGGTACGTTCACGCAGGATACTCCAGCCGTGACGGACGTAACGTATGCGGACAGTGTTCAGGTAAACGGTAATGGAAACAGAACATTCAAAGATGTACCAGCTTCGCACTGGGCATACAATGAACTGACAAATGCCGTGAATGCAGGTTACATAAGCGGCTATGCAGATAACAAGCTCAAACCGAATGGGAAAGTAACACGTCAGGAAGCAGCGGCTATTGTGGGCAAAGCCATTGGACTGACAGCAGGTAACGCGGCAGATGTCACCAAGTTCATAGACTCCGACAAAATCGGATCATGGGCGAAGAAAAGTGTAGCTGCCGCTGCGGAGCAAAAAATTATCAATGGTTATCCTGATGGTAAATTCCAGCCATTGAAGTCGCTGACACGTGCAGAAGCGGTTGCCATTCTGGATGCAGCTTCCGGTTACAACCTGAGCGCGGTTGATAATCTTACATCGACTCCTGGCGGAACGGTAACAGATTCCACATACAGTAACGTTACGGATTCGACGTATGGTAACACGTCTACTTCTTCTGGAAGCGAAACAGAAGATAGCAGTACCAGCACAGAAAGCACAACGAATAACAGCACTAATACGACTACGGATACTACGAACAGCTCCACAACAACAGATACAAGCACCGATACAACTACAGATACAAACACTGATGCGGTAGCTACCAGTGATACACTTAAAGTAAACGAAGTGTATGACGGCGAAGGTACGATCACAGGGACAGCTAAAGCAGGTTCCACAGTAACCGCCTATTCCAATGATTTGCCAATCGGTAGTGCAGTAGCCAAGGACGACGGCACGTTCAGCATTAGCGTGCTTACTCAAAAAGCCACTGTTAGACTGATTATCAAAGCTGTGGATGCCGACGGTAACGAAAGTTCGCCTGTAGAAATTTCTGTTTCAGGCAAACGCAGCGAGTAAGGCCATCCTGTCACTTCATATCGGCAATTCATGATTTTGATATCGAAATTTTGAATCTGTCATGCTAAAATCCCTCTTTAACTCCGCTGGTACCCATCCAGGCGGTAGTCGAAGGGGGATTTTTGCTATGCTGCTATGCGAAGTTTATTCACTTATGCCATCTTCTACAATAGGCTCCTGCTGTTCGCGTGTCTGCGACTCAGGCGATGCGCTTCCGCCGCGAACAGCCACAATGCGCTGCTGCGCACGGTAGGTATCACGGCTGATTCGGGTGCGTTCAACGGTCTTGCCATCCACGATCTTCATTCGGTACGTTTCCACCACGTATCCTGCCTTGCCCTGCCGAAGCACCTGATAGAAGCCGGGGGAAAGTGAGTCATTACGGATTGTCTTCTCTGGAATGGGTAATACACGAACCGTACGCGATTCCAGCTCATAGGACACATTGGACGGGAAGGTGCCGAAAAATTTGACGGTCAGCGTCCGGTTTTGGACAGTGGCATGAAGGAGCAAATGCTTACCGGTATTGTTTTTGAAGCGAAAATTGATGGACCCCGTAGCAAAAGTCGCATCCTGCCCTTTGGGCAAATAGCTGACCGGCATGGAATGGTTGCGGCGCTCAACAATGTCCAGACCGACTCGCAGCGCCGCATTGTAGACGGTGCTGGATACCTGACAAATCCCGCCGCCGATGCCCGGTTCCAATTGTCCATTCACGATCACCGGGGCTTCACGAAAGCCGTGTTTGCGCTCAGCCTTGGCAATGATTTGACCGTAATCGAATATCTCGCCCGGCTTGAGAATCAAACCGTCAACGGTGCTTGCCGCTGAATTGACGTTGTACACACGTCCTTCCGAGCTGCTGCCAAGGCTGGTGGAAAACTGGACGATTTTGCGCTCAATCCCTTCGCTTCGCAGACCGTCCACCGAAATTTCCGGCTCTAGTTGACGAAACGGCAACTCCACCCGCACTGACTCCCCGGAAGCAGTAAAGTCCTTGGGCAGCGCCTTATCGAGCGCTACGCCCAGTTTGGACCAATCCAGGCGACTGGCAGAGCGGCCCGGAATATAGCGAACCTGATCGTCCCCGTCGATCTGGCGCGTGGCATTGACAGGTTTGCCGTATCGTTGTTCCTCCCAATCAGCTCCCAGCCTGGCCTGTAAGGCCGACTCTTGCCGGGAAGGTGTGATGGTCCATTCTTTTCCAAAGGAAAACCGCGTCAGCGCGCGAGTCCAAAGATGCTCCGAGCCGAGCGCGTTCACGGCATCACGGAATGCCTCCGTTTCATAGTGAATACCCGCTTCCCCGAGCGTAAGCTTGATATCCTGCGCGCTACTGTCGCTGTCCGTCAAGATTAGGGGGCGTTGCTTCAATGCATTTAGTTTCGTGTCCAGCAGTCGAAGCGCGGCTGTTTTATTCATGGTTCCCAAATTGACTCCTCCGACTGTTACGCCTTTCGGCAGCGTTTGCCTGTCGGCGTACAGATGCAGTCCTCCCCACAACATGGCCAACGCCAGAATTACAGTCCATATCCAGATGAAGGATAAATGAATTTTTTTCATAATGCGGCTGTCTCCTGTCTCGTAAGCTTGGCAGCGTGTTCATGTGCCATAATATTCATATATATGTGCCAAAAGCAGAAAACTTTCGGTACTATTTAGGTAACAAATTTGTTACAATGATAAACGGTATGATGAAATACAGGACTTTTTAAAGGAAATGCATGGAATATGTCGAATGGATATTAAGTTATACGTATTATGATTAAGCAGCGGGAAGTGATCGAGTGATTGAAATGCAGGATGTGTGGAAGACCTATACTAATGGAACCCACGCACTTCAGGGAGTATCGGTCAAAATTGACCGTAATGAATTCGTATACGTAGTCGGCCCGTCCGGGGCGGGTAAATCGACTTTTATGAAGCTTATTTATAGAGAAGAAGTACCGACCAAGGGGCAAATTTCAGTTAATGGATTTAATATCGGGAAGCTCAAGCAGCGTAAAATTCCCTACGTTCGTCGTAACATCGGAGTCATTTTTCAGGATTTCCGGCTTTTGCCGCGTTTGACGGCCTATGAGAATGTCGCTTTTGCGATGGAAGTCATTGAGGCTCCCAAGAAGCTGATTCGCAAACGGGTGCCGGAAGTGCTCGAATTGGTTGGCTTGAAAACGAAAATGAATCGCGAGCCTGCCCAGCTTTCCGGTGGGGAGCAGCAGCGCGTAGCTATTGCACGGGCTATTGTCAACAATCCGTCCGTGATCATTGCCGATGAACCCACAGGTAATTTGGACCCCGAAACATCGTGGGAGATCATGCAGTTGCTGGACGAAATTAATTTTCGCGGCACGACCATTGTTATGGCGACACACAATAAGGACATCGTAAACTCCATGCGTAAACGCGTCATTGCCATCGAAAATGGCAACATCGTAAGGGATCAGGTGAGAGGGGAGTACGGATATGACTTTTAATACCTTCTTGCGTCATCTGCGGGAAGGCTTCAAAAACATATTCCGCAATGGCTGGATGTCCGTGGCATCCGTCACCTCGATTGTTGTGTCACTGCTTATACTGGGTGTGTTTATTATGCTGGTGCTTAACGTCAACTCCTTGGCTGATCAGGCGGATAGCCAGGTGGAGGTTAACGTATTTTTGGAGCTGAATGTAGAACAAAACATGCGTGAAACGCTACAAAAGGAAATCGCGGCGATGCCGGAAATTAGCAAAACCACCTTTATCACCAAAGCTCAAGGCTTGGAGGAGCTGCGAAAAGATTTGGGAGACAGCGGCAAGGAGCTGCTGGAAGGTTTTGATAAGGACAGCAATCCGCTTCCGGACAAAATCGTTGTAGAGGTCATTGAACCGACGACGGTCCCATTTGTGGCTGAGAAGATTGAGAAGCTGAACACGATACATCCGGAGAAACCGATTTTAAAGGTCCGTTACGGAAAAGGTACCGTGGAGACGCTCTTCACCATTACCAAGCTCATCCGTAATGTGGGCTTTGTATTCGTAGCTGGATTGGGACTTATGTCCATGTTCCTGATTTCGAATACGATCCGCGTGACCATTTTGGCACGACGCAAAGAGATTGGCATTATGAAACTGGTTGGTGCGACCAACTTTTTTATACGATGGCCGTTTTTTATTGAAGGTGCGCTTATTGGCCTGATGGGTTCTGTGATTACGGTAGGTATTTTGTTTGCTGGTTATCAGCGTTTGCTTACAGCCGTTCAAGGCGATATTGCACTGAATATGTTGAAGCTTATGCCGCTTCAGAGCGTTTGGATTCAATTGAGTGCCCTGCTAATCATTTTGGGAATGCTCGTCGGGATTGTAGGCAGTACCCTATCCATGCGCAAGTTCTTGAAAGTATAAAGATTCATTGGTGGACGTCACAGTCGGTATTCTTTAGAACGGGGAAGCCGGTGTTATTTTGCGATAAAGGATGGGGAGTGCAAGTTGAAAAAAACAGGATCTGTGTTGGCCGCTACTTTGGTAGCCGCATTGCTAATCCAGCCTTCTGACGGATATGCCAAAAGCATGCATGAAATCAATTCGCAACTGAATCAATTGGAAAAGCAGGCCCAATCTGCCAAGCAACAGCAGGAAAAGGCGGCTCAAGATAAACAGTATGCCCAACATTACAAAAATAAAACCGTGCAAAACCTGAAAATTGTACTCGACCAGATTAACAGCGTCAGCGACCAGTTGACTCGTGTAGCGGTTCAGATTGATCAAACCGAAGATAATCTGCGTGCAACCAAAAAAGATTTATCTGAAGCCATTGACCGCATTCAGGCACGTGAAAAGATGCTGGAAACCCGTGTGCGCTTGATGTATACGGACGGAACGGTCTCGTATATGGACGTGCTTATGTCTTCGGCCAGCTTTAGCGATTTCCTCAGCCGGGTGGATTCCCTGAAAACGATCGTGGAGCAGGATCAAATCCTGTTGGACGAGCATAAAAAGGACAAGGCTCTGGTCGTAAGCAAGAAGAAGCAGCTCGACACAGAATATAAAAATGCCAAGAAGCTGTATGCGCTCAAGCAGGACGCCAAAGTAGAACTGAATTCGAAGGAAAAAGAGAAGCAAAGACTGATTGCCAATTACGATCATGATATTGCTGAGTCAGATGAAATCAGCGAAGAGCAAAATGATATGCTGGTAGCCCTTGCTAACAAACGTGTGGGTCTGGTGCAGCAGAAAAACAAGCTCAGAGCGGAGCAGGCTGCCAAAGCAGCACGCGCTAGAGCGGCTGCACGTGCTGCTGAAGCCAAGCGATATGCTTCTTCTTCAGGCGCCGGCTCGAATTCCAGCCATGCGGCAGCCAGTACGTATACGGGCGGATCAGGCACATTGGCTTTACCTGTATCCCATTACCGACTCTCATCTACTTTTGGCATGCGGGTACATCCGATTACCGGCAAGCTTAAAGGCCACACAGGCATTGATATGGCGGCTCCGCAGGGAACCGATATTCATGCAGCAGAAGACGGTGTTGTCATTGTTGCGGAGTGGTGGAGTGGCTATGGAAACACGGTTGTGATTGACCATGGAGACGGGCTATGGACCCTGTACGGACATATTCGCAATGGTGGTACGGTGGTGCGTACAGGACAGACTGTGAAACGCGGTCAAAAAATTGCAGAAGTTGGTTCGACGGGCAATTCCACGGGACCTCACTGTCATTTTGAGGTGCGCGAGAATAACAAACCCGTAAATCCGATGAACTATTTATAGTAGATAAGGTAAGCCCTATTTGTAACCAATTCGGTTGTAAATAGGGCTTTGCTTTAATAGCTGTATTCCCGGTGCAGAACAGGTGCATTGAGACACGGAGTAGGATACAATTAACATATTCCGTACAAGCTAGACGTATACTGCGTGGATGGTTATGCGTTGTGAGGATAGGAACCAAGATAAATAGAAGGCGGTGGACGATTAGATGTTGAAAAAAAGTACAGCGGTACTCTTGATGGTGATCGGGCTGCTAGGCGGCAGTCTGCTCACTTTTGCTTATACTGGAGCGACGACAGTGGGAAACAGCGCTCTGGGCGAAGGACTGCTGGCGAGTGTGACAGGTAGCAGTTCCACCTCCAGAAGTGATATCCGTAAAATCGAGACAGCGATGGATCTGATCCAGGGGCAATATTATCAGAACGTCGACCGTACCAAGCTGGTGGACGGAGCCATCAACGGTATGATGGAATCGCTCGACGACCCATATTCCTCTTACATGGGCAAAGAAACAGCACAGCAGTTTGAACAGTCCATTGAAGGCTCCTTTACCGGAATCGGGGCCGAGGTAGCGGCAGAAAACGGAAAAGTGGTCGTGGTAACGCCAATTAAAGGCTCTCCGGCCGAGAAGGCAGGACTGCGCTCCAAGGACATTATTTTGTCCGTTAACGGTGAAACGCTAGACGGATTGGATCTGAACAAGGCCGTTTCCAAAATACGTGGACCTAAAGGCAGTCAGGCCAAGGTTAAAATCCAGCGTAGCGGCTCTCCTGATCCGTTGGAATACACCATTACCCGTGACAGCATTGATATGGAAACCGTGACGGCTCATATGGAAAGCGGCGGTGTAGGTGTAATCACGATTACCCAGTTCTCCTTGAATACAGCAGATCGTTTCAAAGAAGAACTCGCAAAGCTGGAAAAACAAGGGCTTAAAGGACTCGTCATCGACGTGCGTAATAACCCGGGCGGCGTACTTTCCGTCGTGATTGATATTGCACAGCAATTTGTACCTGCTGGCAAAACGATCGTACAGGTGGAAGACAAAAATCAGAAGCGCGAAGAAGAGAAATCCAAAGGATCAAGCAAGAAATATCCGGTGACACTGCTCATGAATAAAGGTAGCGCAAGCGCGTCCGAAATTCTGGCAGGAGCTCTCCAGCAATCGGCTGGCGCAGTATTGATCGGGGAAAATTCCTTTGGTAAAGGTACTGTACAAACCAGCTATGACAAGCAAATGGGCGACGGTAGTCTGCTCAAAATCACGATTGCCAAATGGCTGACGCCAAATGGAACGTGGATTCACAAAAAAGGCATTAAACCGAATATTGCGGTGGATCAGCCTGAATTCTTCACAGCAGCGCCACTCAACAAGGAAAAGCCGTTGAAATACAATATGAATAGCGGCGATGTGAAAAATGCGCAAATCATTCTGCAAGGCTTAGGCTACAAGCCGGGTCGCGAAGACGGCTATTTTGATAAAGTGACGGAAAGCTCCGTTCTTGCTTTTCAAAAACAGGCGAAGCTGACGGCTAACGGTGTGATTGATGCGAAGACAGCGGCGGCGATGGAAGCCAAGCTGATCGAAAAAATCCGTGATCCGAAAAACGACAATCAACTCAAGCAGGGGATTGAAGAGATTCGGAAGGAAATGAAGACCAGCGCAGCGAAATAATAATAAGGCTACAACAAAGGGGGCTGGAAACAGCCTCCTTTTATTTTGGGATTTATTTGCAGTCTGCCGGATTGTCTTCCCTACGTTGGCAATTTCATATAGAATAAATGGATATGAAATGTACGTGATCCGCTAAACAGCGGGCCAGGGGCATAAGGAGTGTGAATGAACTTGGAATGGGCTTTACAATGGGGATGGAGCGTTCTAAATGCTTGCTTGTACCTGCTTTTGCAGCCGTTTTACTATATCTCGATACTCATTGTCGCGCTTGGCTATCGTCGGCAAATGCTGCTGGAGCGCAAGCTCTTTCATACCAAGCTGCATAATTGGGCGGGTGAGACGTGGCGTGTGGTCTGGAGTGGTCTAATCGCGGGGCTGGCCCTGTCCGCTCTGGGAATGTTCGTAAGTGTCCATCTGACCTCGGCTTCTATCGTTTGCCTGTGGGTGACCACATTGCTGCTTATGCTGGTACGCGTGCGTTACCTGTGCCTGGCCTATTCGGTGGGCCTGCTGGGTGTAGCCCAGTTTGCTTTGAACGTGGCAGAAGGCTGGCAGCCTGTGGGAGCGCTTGGAGTATCGGTGGCAGCCATCCGTGGATTGGATATTCCGGCTTTGCTGGTGCTGGTTGCTGTGCTGCATGTGGCTGAGGCGCTGTTGGTTCGCTGGCAGGGAGGAAAAGCCGCAACGCCACTGTTCGTGGAGGGCAAGCGGGGAAGGCTGGTCGGAGGCTATCGAATGGAAGACCTCTGGCCCATTCCGTTGATGCTTCTGGTTCCTGTTCAGGGAGGTTTTACGCTTCCGTGGACGCCGCTGTTTGGTGATGGAACCGGATATATGCTGGCAGCCTTGCCTGTTCTTATGGGCTTCAGCAGCGTGACGTTAGGCCAGTTGCCACGCCAGAAGGCGGTGCTAACGTCCAACCGCCTGCTTCTCTACAGCGTAGCCTTGCTCCTGCTAGGCCTGCTGGCGGCGTGGTGGAGTCCGCTGGCGCTGGTGGCAGCGTTGTTCTCCTTCCTGGCCCATGAGGCGCTGATCTGGTACGGTAACATGGAGGAGAGCCGCCTCAGCCCTATGTTTGTTCATCCGGAGCAAGGACTGCGTGTACTGGCTGTGCTGCCGGATAGTCCGGCGACGGCGATGGGCATTCTGCCCGGCGAGGCCATTTACCGCGTGAACAGCGTCGTCGTGAACAGTCGTAACGAGCTGCACCAAGCCTTGCGGATCAACTCCGCTTTTTGCAAGCTGGAGGTACGCAATCTTCAAGGTGAGAGCAAGTTTGTGCAGCGCGGCATGTATGATGGTGATCACCACCAATTGGGAGTCGTGCTTGCTCCGGACGCGGACGCAAGCTGGGCTGTATCCATACGCCCTGCCTCGATCTACCGGATTGTTGCCATGCGCTTGGGCGCACGGCGGCGCAAAGGTGGACAGGCATCCAAGACGGAGAGTCCAAGTTTGGACACGATAGAAAAATAGATGGTACAGCGAGAGGGCAGTTTTATTTGACTAGATTCTAATAAGGCTGTCCTCTTTTTATATTCAGACAGTAGCCTGCTTGAAATGACTATTATGATCGAGATACAATGAATATGTAATGCGATATCTTGATGAACCGAATGCCTATTATGTGTGTCAAGCAGGGAGAGGGAAAGATGAATGCGATTCACTTTATTCGAGAGTACATCAGGCATCCACGCAGCGTAGGTGCTATCATACCAAGCTCAAGACAGTTGGCCAAGCAAATTGCCACACCGATTTTTTTTGACCAAGCATCGTGCATCATTGAGTACGGTGCAGGTACCGGTGTGTTTACGCAAGAACTGATTAAGAACAAGCGCCCGGATACACTACTGCTAGTGATTGAGGCCAATGAATCGTTTTACAAAACATTGCAAAGCAAGTACGGGCACTTGGAGCAAGTACACGTCATTCATGGATCGGCCGAGCATGTAGCCCGGTATATGAAACAGTATCATGTCTCAAAAGTGGATTACGTCGTATCAGGACTCCCTTTTACCAGTTTACCAGCCGCTTTATCCAGCCTGATTTTGGGACAAACGGCTGAAGTATTGGGTCAGGAGGGCAAATTTATTACGTTCCAGTATAGTAAGGTAAAACACAATTTTTTTCGTACTTTCTTTGGTGACATCCAAATCAAAAAGGTACATTACAACGTCCCGCCCGCCTATGTTTTCACTTGCAGCCTGTAATCGGTCAGCTATGTAGAGGATTAGAATAGATACGAATGTGAAGATACGGATTTCCATGAGAAGACCTGGTCAGCGTCATTAAGATGTTGAAAAGGTCTTTTTTGTTGAGCGTTTTGGAAGAAAATTGTAACGCATGGCCCTTTCAAATGATCTAATAGATAGGCAACTTGAAAGGAGGACTCCTTTGAATATCGAGAATGAGGTACAGTGTCTTGCAATTGGCTAGTAACTGGGGAATTTCAACAGCAGGCGGGAGTGCATTTATGCGAGCGGGTGACTTGGGACTTCAGAAGGTCGAAGAAGCAGGTCTTGTAACAAAAATGGCGGCCAGCAGCACTCATAACGGAACCCAGCTCCGTATCTCGCAAGTTGCTTATGATGGTGTGCGTATGGCTTTGACACTGGAAAGTAACCGGGAGGACTTGGGCACAACGCTGCATGAACGAATTGAAGATATTACGTTATGGTGCAATGGCAAACCATTTCAATTTGATGGTCCTTCGCTAATTACTAACTCTGGAGGCACATCAGGTTCCGTCATCGTTTATTATACTGATTTGGAGAGAATGTACTCGACAGGTAAAGGACTTCCTGACCAATTTAAACTAACGGCAGAAATACAAATTACAGGAATAAAACAGCCCTTTAAGCTTGAATTACCTGTACAAAAGATTCCTTCTAAAAACTTGGTGCTCACGCCTCGAATGGAAAAATCAAATGATTTTACCCGTTTGGTTGTGGAAAAATTAGAGATGACACCGATGTCTACCATGATCGTGACCAAGACCCATTACATAAGCTCTGGCCCGACTACGTATGGGAGTGAGGCATACGGGTATGGACTGGCTATGAATACACTGGGTTACGCGGTTTTGGATGATGAGGGGCAGGAACAACAATGGGTTACTGGGGATTCAGGAGGACGTCCCGGAACTAAAACAAGGACAGGTATTCACCAAATCCTCGTAGCTCCCTTTGAGAAAACACCGAAATTCATCACCATTAAACCCTATTTTAATGTAACCGGGCCGGGAGGCAAACCTGTATACGATGAACAAGGAAATTCGAAAAGAACATACCTGCCTGAACTAGAAATGAAAATTCCAATCGGAGAAAATAAGCTCAAGTAAGGTTTGAGTTTGAGGTAGATACGGAGAACTCTTCGGATGAAGTAGATCTGGAGAGTTCTTTCCGGAGATATAGGGATATGTTAAAATGCAAAATTTGTTTAAGGAATCATATTTTAAAATGGGACTTAACCTATATATTACATATGCTGGAACCTGTTAGATTTTGTGCGATTCAACGATAAATCTGAACTTTTGTTAAAGGAGATTTATATATGGTAAAACCGCTGATGTTCATGCGTTGGTGTGAGTATTATGAATTAAGTGATCGTGAGACAGATTTTATATCGTTTTTTATGATGAATTTCTCGGCTGCCCGATCAGGCAACCAACCAAAGCTTAGAGAGCAATTTATCGATATTCAGAAAAAAACCTTTCCTGAATACCCGTTTGATATCACCCCGGAGGAACTGGATTATCCCAAATTTGAAGGACTGATGAGACAGGTGTTGAAAATTCATTTTGACACGGCGGAACTGCTATACTCCTTCTATCTTCAAAAGCTGTGCGCCCCCTTGGCAGAATACATTTTATCCACTGGAGAGTCAGAGCCTGCACGCATCTATTATAAGCTTATTCAAAAGGACAAGGTACGGTAGGGGAGATGGGTGTGAATCAACAAGAGTTTCTGAATAGATTGAAGAAGAATGATGAAAATATTGAAAACGGTTTAAGTATTCGTAAAAGCATTGGAAGGCAATGAAGGTTCCATTTCCCTCCAGTAAATAGCTGCTACTGATAAAGGAAAATGTGATTCTTCTACACCAATATCGCAATCCATAGGTAAATACCCAAGCTTGTTTTTCCTCAGGCAATTCAAAAGTGTGTGGGTTTATTTCTGTTAAACATATATCGTTCTTAAGCTCTATATCTAGGGAGAGAAATAGTAGCTAGAACAACTTTGCAGCGAATTCATGTTCTACTATATGGCTATATAGAATAATCTTTGGATATGGACCTTCCGTCCAACAAATGGTTCGATATGCAGGCTTGGTCGGTAGAACGTATAGCAGAGCTGTACTATTACACATTTGTCAACAAGAAGCCGGTAACGGTATTACCTTGATGCAAACGGCAAACCCATCATGTGCGGTGTGAATACGGCTGTTGCAACACTTGTAGATCCGGGCCAATTCTGGATTTCGGACGGAGAGGAGAGTGTAGTCAACCGGATACTTGGAGCTTCGACTGGCGAAATTCAAGCGTGTATCAACAAAACGAGTGGACGAACTACAATGTGGCAGATGAATACTCCTACGATCCTACAAAAAATTAGTTTGCAGATTAGAGTAAGGTGACGCTGTACCAGAACGATAAACTCGTTTGGGGTTAGGAGCCTTAAAGCCTGACGGAGCGGCACTCGTATGGGTGCCGCTCTTTTCAAATTTAAAGGAGGAAAGCGGCATGAAGGTGAAAAATAGTAGCAGTAGTATTTTGTCCAAGCGTTCCAAATGGCTGCCTGTCGTCATGGCATGTACGATTATAGTAGGGGGGGCTCTACCGGCTCCAACTGTAGTTCACGGTCAAACGGCAAAGACCGTTACCATTAAAGTCGATACATCCAAGGATCGTAAGCCTATTAGTCCTTATATATACGGTACGAATCAGGATTTGGCAGGCGATGAAAATCTGGCTGCCAGAAGACTTGGTGGCAATCGAATGACCGGCTACAATTGGGAAAACAACATGTCCAATGCAGGAAGCGATTGGGAGCAATCCAGCGATAACTATTTATGCAACAATGGCGGTCTGACAAAAGCCGAATGTGAAAAGCCGGGAGCGGTGACAACTTCGTTTCATGATCAATCGCTGAAGCTTGGCACTTATTCTTTAGTCACGCTGCCGATGGCCGGTTATGTGGCCAAGGATGGAAACGGAAGTGTGCAGGAAAGCGAAAAGGCTCCTTCCGCTCGTTGGAATCAGGTTGTAAACGCCAAAAATGCGCCGTTCCAACTGCAGCCTGATCTGAATGACAATCAGGTTTATGCGGATGAATTCGTCAACTTTTTAGTGAAAAAGTACGGCGTTGCTTCAACAAAAACGGGCGTGAAAGGATACTCGCTCGACAATGAACCCGCTCTCTGGTCGCATACGCATCCGCGCATTCATGGTGAAAAGGTCGGAGCGAAAGAGTTGGTAGACCGGTCGGTAAGTTTATCCAAAGCTGTTAAAGCAGTTGACGCGGGTGCGGAAATTTTTGGACCCGTTCTTTACGGTTTTGGCGCCTATACAGATCTTCAAACTGCACCTGATTGGAACTCTGTAAAAGGCAACTACAGCTGGTTCGTGGACTATTACCTGGATCAAATGCGCCTTAGCTCGCAAGCTGAAGGCAAGAGATTGCTGGATGTTTTCGATGTCCACTGGTATCCTGAAGCGAGGGGCGGAGATATTCGAATTACGGATGAGGTAGGGAATGACGAGACGAAGAAAGCCAGAATGCAAGCGCCTCGTACTTTGTGGGATCCGACCTACAAGGAAGATAGCTGGATTGCTCAATGGAACAGTGAATTCTTGCCTATACTGCCTCGATTAAAGCAGTCGGTGGATAAGTATTACCCGGGAACCAAGCTGGCTTTGACCGAGTATAGCTACGGGGGCGAAAATGATATTTCCGGCGGTATCGCTATGACCGATGTGCTGGGCATCTTGGGCAAAAACGACGTTTATATGGCAAACTACTGGAAGTTAAAGGATGGTGCCAACAACTACGTTAGTGCCGCTTACAAGCTTTATCGCAATTATGATGGAAAAAGCTCTACTTTCGGTGATATCAGCGTTAATGCGCAAACGTCGGATATTGCCAATAGCTCGGTGCATGCTTCCGTAACGGATGCATCCTACAAAGAACTGCACCTCGTTGTCATGAATAAAAGCATGGACAGTGCATTCGACGCCCAATTCGATCTTTCCGGCGAGACGACTTACGGTTCCGGTAAAGTATGGGGCTTCGACAAAAATAGCTCGCAAATTAAGGAAGCAGCGCCAATCACGCAAATTTCAGGCAACCGCTTCACCTATACAGTACCGCCTTTGACGGCTTATCACATCGTGTTGACTGCCGGCAATGATACGTCTGTGCCACCTGGGGAAGGTCCTAAAAGCTTTGCGCTGAGAGCTGAGGCTGGCGATGGGAAAGTCGATTTGTCCTGGGACGCTTTCAGCGGAGTTGTAGGTTACAGTGTACAGCGGGCAACGTATGAAAACGGTCCTTTTGCTGCTGTAGCATCCAACTTGGTCGAAACGTCTTATACGGATACTAACGTAACGAACGGCACTTCTTATTATTATAAAATAACCGCAAAAACAAAGGCGGGAACGAGCGAATCCAATGTCTTGAAAGCGGTTCCGCGAACGCCTGTAGACGGACAGGATCGCTATGAAGCCGAAGATGGCACGCTGAAGGGAACAATTGTGGAATCCAGCGGGACCGGCTTCTCGGGTACTGGTTACGTAACTAATTTCCACAATGCAGGGGATTCCCTGACGATGACGATCCAGGCTCCAACGGCAGGTTTGTACAATCTTGCAATCGGCTACCGTTCTCCTTATGATGACAAACGCACGAATTTCTCCTTAAACGGCAAAGCGTCTGGCGAACTGGTGCTTTGGAAATCGGCTGATTTTAAAGAAACTTCCGGTGGTAAGGTTCTGTTGAATGCAGGGGCGAATACGATCGGTTTTGAAACGGGCTGGGGCTGGTATGATATCGACTACGTCAAGCTGGAGCCTGCTGCTGACCGTCCACCGCATGCGGTAACCAAAACGCTCACCAATCCGAATGCGACGGTAGAAGCAAAAGCATTGATGAACTACCTGGTTGATCAATACGGGAAGAATATGCTTTCCGGTCAAGAGGATATGCCCGAAATTGATTGGCTTCAAGCAAATGTAGGTAAAAAGCCGGCTATTGCGGCGCTTGACCTGATTGACTATTCGCCAAGCAGAGCGGAACACGGTCTTAGTTCCACAGAGACGGAAAAGGCGATTGAATGGGATAAGCAAGGGGGCATTGTTACCTTTGCATGGCACTGGAACGCGCCGAAAGGTCTTATCGATACGCAGGGAAAAGAATGGTGGAGAGGCTTCTATGCCGATTCGACTACATTCGATATAGAATATGCGATGAATAATCCAGAGTCCGAAGATTATAAATTGCTTATTCGCGACATCGATGTGATTGCAGGGCAATTGAAGAAGTTGCAGGATGCGAAAGTTCCTGTCCTGTTCCGTCCTTTGCACGAAGCGGAAGGCAAATGGTTCTGGTGGGGCGCTAAAGGTCCTGAGCCTGTTAAAAAATTGTATATTTTAATGCACGACCGTTTGACTAATGTGCACAAATTGAACAATCTGATTTGGGTTTGGAATTCTGTTGCTCCGGATTGGTATCCGGGAGACGAGTATGTGGATATTTTGAGCTTTGACTCTTATCCGCAAGCAGGCGACTACAGCCCGCAAATTGCAAAATATGAAGACCTTGTTGCATTGGGCAAGGACAAAAAGTTAGTTGCCATGAGCGAAAACGGACCTATCCCGGATCCTGATCTGATGAAGGCGTATCAAGCCCATTGGAGCTGGTTCGCTACATGGTATGGGGATTTCTTGAGAGACGGCAAACAAAACAGTCTTGAGCATCTGAAAAAAGTGTATAATCATCCGAACGTCATTACGCTTGAAAAGCTCCCGACTAACTTAAAAACGTATGGTATTACCGAGCAGCCGTCAGAACCGGGCAGCTTCACGCTGAACGCAGCGGGCGAAACGGCGAAAGTAAAGCTGAGCTGGACAGCATCGGCGAAGGCGGTAAGCTATGAAGTGAAGCGTTCGACGGCTGAAAACGGCGCGTTCGCCACAGTAGCGAGCGATGTATACGGAAGCAGCTACACCGACACAGCCGTAACGGCAGACACGACGTACTACTACCAAGTCGTAGCGAAGAACGATGCAGGACAAACGGTTTCGAACACGGCTAGCGCAGCGCCGAAAGCGGATGCTCAGGAGCCGACAAAGGGACTGTTACTCCAGTATCGCGCAGCGGATACAAATGTGAACGACAATAACTTGAAGCCGCATTTCCAAATTTTAAACAAAGGTACAACCTCCGTACCGATCAACGAGTTGAAAATTCGCTACTACTACACGATCGACGGTGACCGTGAGCAGACATTCAACTGCGACTATGCGATGCTGAGCTGCTCAAAGCTGAATGGTAAGCTGGTTAAAATGGATAAGGCCGTAACCGGCGCTGATTATTATTTGGAAGTCAGCTTCAACTCGAATGCAGGTGTGTTAGCACCTGGAGGAAACACAGGCGAAATTCAAACCCGTATTCATAAAACAGACTGGTCGAACTATAACGAAAGTGACGATTACTCGTATAAAGGCACGCAAACTTCATATGCTGATCATACGAAAGCTACGTTGTATCATAATGGCGTACTTGTTTGGGGAACCGAACCGACAGCTAATTAAGACAGGCGTCTGATATACGGCGACATGTGAATCAACCGATTATTTTCATTTTGAAATCAGATAAATACCATCGCTGAAATGAGCAGGGGGATTTAGTTTCCCACCTGCTCATTTTTTTGTACAAGAAAACCCCCAGTTCGACTGGGGGTTCAGGAAAGCTTATAGCTATGTTTACTAGGGATAACAAAGGATGGACAAGAGCAGTTTGGCACGCCGATAGTAACCCACCCAAGCCGATCTCAGTTTGGCTGACCGACAGGCAAATTCTTGAGACTCGTCTTTTTATTGATTATTTTGTAAAAAAAAGAAATGATATGTTTGTTTCAATCTTTTTTGTAACACATCAAGAAATATAATTTCATTATAGCCAGTGGAAAGGAGGATAGGTTTAGGAATAATTGGCTCAGTGGATGCAGGGACGAACTCAGAAGAAACCTGTTAATAGCGACTTGCATTTTAACAAAGAAGCAAAAATCACCTGTTTCAAAGGAGGCGTAGGTATAAGGTAATGCCGCATTTTGAAATTATCTTGTTCTTTTTATTAGACGATCCAAAATCAAACCAATAAGATACCAGAAGCCTAGTGTAGTCAAGTATATAACAGGCATTGGAATATTTGCTTCTCGCACAAATCGAAATGATTCGTACATCCAAACCAAAGGGCTAATGATAGCCAATAAAAAATTATAGTCATCATAACCGGAAATATTTATAGTAATTACTAAAATTGAGATTAGAATCAACCAAAAGCGAAATGATTTCATCAACCATACCTCCAAACAAATATTTACAGTTAACATAACATATAGTCGTCGTTGTAGCAAAAAAATAATACAACAAAGTATACACTTACTTCTTGGACAGTATGAGTTAATTTTCATTAAACATGAAAGAAGGTCAAGTGATGAAAATAAATAAGACGGTTGTAACAATCGGGACTACCATTCTCTTAATTTCCTCTCTTGGATGAATCCGAGAGAGCCCTTTTTCCATGAAATCATCAAAATTTGTAATGAATGAAGAGTTTGAATGTTGAAAAAGGGATGTGTTTCAAACCCCAATTATCACGGGAATCGTTAAAAGAAGACTTCTTTCTAAGGCATCATAAATTAAAGTAAGAATAGGACTATATATTTCATTATTTACTTTATTTTGTATTAATTATGAATTTACTATATGATTACATTTACATATAAAATATCACTTGTGATATGTAAAAAACTTATTGAGGGGGATTGACATGGAACCCACACCTACGATCCGCTCGAAGATAGAGACAGAACTAAAGCAGAGGGGCTATACATTTAGCAGCTTCAGTAAAATATCTGGAATTAACCGTGGTACATTCAGTACCATGCTGAATAGTAACCCACCCAAGCCGATCTCCGTTCGCCAAATGGACTTGATTACCCAAGCACTGGGATATCCTGAGGGCTGGCTGTATGAGTTGTACATAGATGAATGCTTTTACGAAGGAAAAGGGCACTGGAAACGGATTAAGCCCTTTTTATTGCGTTGTGTGGAGTTAGGGAGGAAAGACTGTATTCAAAAAGTATTGTGGAGACTGACAGAGGACTTGTCCTATGTACCGACGATATTTGAGCTTGGAGAAGAGTTATATTCCGAAGGCAGAGAAAAGGAAGCGATCCCTTTTTATGAATGTGTAATCGAAAATGAAAAATATCGTCATTCGGAGCGGTTGGCTATAAGCCAATATAAAAGGTTTAAAGCTTGTACAATGTCTGATTTGGAAAAGAGTCTTGAGTTAGTATTGGAATTTACACCTTATCGTAATTTGCTTCCTGAGCATTATCAGTTGGAGGCGATTCATAAGATCACAAATATATATTTTTACTTACACAAATGGGATGAGGTAGAGAAGTATGGTCATGAACTAAAGAAACTGGCTAATGTAATCTATATGGATCGGCAAATAAGGAAGGGCAAAAGAAGAGCAGATCATTGCTCACGTGCAGAAAGGCACTTGGTATTTTACTACGGTTATGGATTCCTTTCTGTCTCAACAGCTTTACAAAAGAAAGGATATATTAAGGAGGCAAAGGCAGAGCTTGAGGGCTATGCAGATTTAAGCTGGTTTAAAGGGCTTGATTTAGAAGGTGAAGCAGATGTAGAGCAATTCCGTTTGTGGGCTAAAGCCAACTCGTATACTTTAGATTTACTATTGGGAAATAGAGATATCCTTCCTGAGTATATAGCTTTCCTCGAAAATCACCCTGAAGAAGTAAGCTCTGGACTCATAACCATACTAGAATCTGCCAATAAGTATAATTTTGATGTAGACTCTATCATTGACAAATACTCAGAACGAATAAAGAGATTACAGGAGTCTGAGGATGTTAAACAAATGACCTATTATTATTGTTACATGTATCAACTCGCCATTTACCATTACAGACGTGGGCGAATACTAAAAGGGCAAAAGAACACCCTCAATTATCTTTCATTATCCAAGCAAAGAAATTGGTTTAAACCACCAGTTTCTATGGAGAATCTTCAAGATCATATGCAATTAGACTAGGCCAATCTTAAGGGATTGGTCTTTTATATTGATTATTTTGTAAAAAAAGAAATGATTTGTTTAAAAATATCCTTTTCAAAAGACATCAAGAAATATAATGGAATTAATTAGAAGAAAGGAGATGGGGAAATGAAAAGGTTAATATCTTGATGATGTCTATAATAGCTTGGAAGTTCAATGTTTGATTAGTAAAGTACTAATGCTTGAGAATAACAGAAACGTAGTCACAGACATAAAGCAAGGCATTTAGTAGCTCAGGAACTTTTAAAGAAAACTATTAAAGAGGAGAAATGACAAATGAAAAAAGCTATCTTAGCACTATCAATTTCTGCGCTAGCGTTATCTTTAGGGGGAGTAGCTTCCGCTTCATCTGTTGAATCCATTAATCAAATTCAATCATCTGCGGTAAAAGTAAGCTCAGCAACAGTAACAGTGACTTTTGAACCTGCTAACGGTGAAAAGCTACCTATCAAGCCACAGAAGGATGTTCCGTTAGGTATGGGGAGCGAATATTATATGGATGGCTCCAACTGGATGATTCTATATGGAAGCAATGTCGTTAGTCTTTCCGGCAATAAAGTTACTATTATTGGTTATGGTACAGCTCAGGTTAAAGCTTTTAAATCTAATGGTGCCGAGCTAGGTGTATACACCTTTATTGTAAAAAGATAATGATATGAAGAAAGCGAGTGAAATTCACTTTCTTCATATCAAGCTGTCGAGGAAAATCTCGACAGCTATTTCTTATTTACTTATTGGCAAGGTGAACTCTAGTTTAGGAAAATATTCTATTATTTGGTTTCCGTTTTTATCTAATTCAAACTGACTTTTGTCTTCTTTTTTAAAGATATTCTTGTAAGTTTTAATGGTAATTGATTTTGGAATGGATTTAAAGGGTTCGAATTGGGAATCAGTAACTAAAACATTACCATCTGTTGCGCTCCAACCACTACCACCTATTAATTTTAAAGAAGTTCCTTTTTCATCAAAAAGCTCATAACTTAGAAAAGGTAATGAAGAAATTTTTGAATGTTCAGGTAATACAATACGTGTAGTAATGTTGGTTGTAATCGGTGTAAATTCGATCTTTTCCAACTTAAGATGAATATCCCCATAATCTCGACTAATGGAAGGTGTCAGGACTAGATTGTTTTTAGTGTTTTTTTCTACAGGAATACTAATTTCAAATGGTTGTTTAATACCAGAGACAGGGACTGTTATCGTTAGCTCAAACTTATCAGGAAATGCTTTTCCTCCTTGATTGCGTAAATCTGAAAATTGTAAAATCGTTGAATTATTGTCCTTTCCCAGAATGGTATAAGGGTCAATTGAATTGCTTGTGTTGGAAGGTGCATAAGAATTAACTGCATCTCCGTTAATTGAAAGTAGAATATCCGTGATTAACGATGATATATTTCCTTCCGCATAGTTGCTTCCTTCTTCGGTTTTGCGCTCTAAAGCAATAGAAACGCGAGTACCATCAAACATGACTTCTGGAACGCTGAGAGTCAGGCCATCGTGAGTGTCACTAAGATTTGGTTTTGATAACAGCCCTTTTTCGTCCGCTGTTTGTAACCCAAGGTCACCAGCTAGCTGGAATATAGAATTCATACCTGGAATTTGTCTAATAGATGCAGCCATAGTTGGTGAAATAAAGCCAGTACCAACCACAAGCATAAACGTCATTGCAAGCGTAGCAGAAGTCACAATAATTGTATTACGTGTCCTTTTTGGTAGAGTGTTAGATCGCTTATGGCGTCTTGTGCCTACTTTCTCAAAGCGGTCCATAGTTTTATCAATTAAATCAACTTGTATTGGAGTATTTCGAATAAGCTTTTGTAATTGCTCGATTTCTTTATCTTCCGGTTTTAAAGGAATGTTCATACTTTTTTCCTCCCTTTTCCTTTTGGTGATTTAATTTTTTACGGAGTCGCTCATATTTTTTTCGGATGGTTGATGGTTTTAGTTCCATAATTGTAGCAATCTCTTCATAGCTGTATTCCTCCAGCGAGCGTAACAATAAAATTTGGCTCTCTTCTAACGTTAGCTGGTCCAGTAACTCGTGAATTAAATCTGTATATTCGTGTACTGGTTGTTGCTTCAGGTTCAATTTATACTGGATGAAGGATTTAAACGTTCTAGTGTTTCTTTTTAATAAGTCATTACAGTGATTTTGAGCAATTTTGTATAGCCAAGCTGAAAAGGAGACTGTAGGTACAAAATGATGGATGTGCTCAAGCCCTTTGATGAATATTTCTTGAGCAGCATCTTCCGCTTCTTCCTGATTTTTAAGTAAATAGTAGCAATATAAAAAGATCTGTTGTTGATAACGCCGTATGATATGTGTGTATGCTTGTTTGTCGCCCGTTTGTACCTGTTCTATTACAAGGTTGATATCTGCATCTTGCTTATTTACATGTAGTTTTTCCATTAACTTCCCTCCTTTCTGCCTATATAACTGAAAAAGGGATGCATTTGTGACAAACAAATAAAAAAACGTGAAGTTTGCTTTTAATGCCTCTCTTTATGTACTTCATTCAACTTTTCAATTATCATGGGATTCGTTAAAAATAGACTTCTTTCTAAGGCATCATAAATTAAAGTGACTATATAGACCATATATTTCACTATTTTCGTTATTTTGTATCGAAATGAATTTACTATATGATTAAATTTACATATAAAGTATCAATGATGATATGTCTAAAACTTATTGAGGAGGATTAGCATGGAACATACACCTACGATCCGCTCAAAGATAGAGACAGAATTGAAGCAAAGGGGCTATAGTTTTAGCAGTTTTAGTAAAATCTCCGGTATTAACCGTGGCACATTCAGCGCCATGCTGAACAGCAACCCACCCAAGCCGATCTCCGTTCGGCAGATGGATTTGATTACCAAGGCGTTGGGTTATCCCGAAGGCTGGCTGTATGAGTTGTACATAGAAGAATGTTTTTATGAAGGGAAAGGGCACTGGAAGCGGATTAAGCCGTTTCTGTTGCGTTGTGTGGAGTTAGGAAGACAGGACTTCATTCAAAAGGTATTGTCGAGGCTAACAGAGGACTTGTCCTATGTGCCGACCATATTTTCGCTTGCAGAAGAACTACACGCAGAAGGAAAGGAAAAGGAATCAGTTCCTTTTTACGAGTGTGTAATAGAGAACGAAAGATATTACCATTCGGAGCGGCTAGCGATTAGTCAGTATAGATTGTTTCGCATACAATTAGGTACAAACGCGGAGGAGAATTTAAAGTTAACTATTCAATTCTCACCTTTTCTATATCGTTTACCTGAGGCGTATCAGTTGGATGCACTATTGCAAATGGCTAATATTTATTCTTCTTTGCACAAATGGAGTCAAACTATTTTTCACAGTCAGAAATTGCTGGAACTCGCAACTCGTATATATGAATATAGAAAAGCCCAAGGTTATAAAAATTATGATGAGCTTGGGCCATACTCTAGTGAACGTTCATTAGTGGTATATTATGGACAAGCACTATTAATGCAAGCTTATTCTCTACAGAAGCAAGAATTGTATCAGGAGGCTAAAAAAATGGTTTCCCGATATGCTGATCTAAGTTGGTTTAGAGGTTTGGACGAGATTGGCCAACGAGAAGTTGAAAAAATAAAAATGTATGCTACAGCTAATGGATATGTACTAGATTTATTAATGGGGGACAACAGGAATTTGGGGGATTATATTTTACTGCTAGAGGAAAACGAGCAAGAAATATTGCCAGGCATTCTCACATTATTAGAGGTGGCTAATAAACAGTTTTTAAATATAGACTATATATTAAATCATTTCAGTGATTACATTCGAAAATTTTCTGAAAATGAAGATGCTTTATATATGGATGATTACTGCAATTTTAACTTACAACTTTCCATTTATCGATTCTATTCCAAAAATTATACTTTAGGAATTGATACAATTCTTAGGAATTTGGAGCTTGCAACGTTATTGAATAATTCAAATGTATTTGCACAATCTATTATTTTGTTTGAGAAGTACAAGGGTTTTGCTACAAAGAAACAATATGCTGAATTTACAATTCATAAGAAGAAATTTGAAAAGGATTTTAATTTTGCATTCTAATAAATAGTCAAGAATCAAGAAACATGAAGTCATTTTAATTTGATCTTATTATTCGACAGGGGGGTGAACATGGAACATACACCTACGATCCGCTCAAAGATAGAGACAGAATTGAAGCAAAGGGGCTATAGCTTTAGCAGTTTTAGTAAAATCTCCGGTATTAACCGCGGCACATTCAGTGCCATGCTTAACAGCAACCCACCTAAGCCAATCTCGGTTCGGCAGATGGACTTGATTACTCAGGCGTTAGGATATCCGGAAGGCTGGCTGTATGAGTTGTACATAGAGGAATGCTTTTACGAAGGAAAAGGGCATTGGAAGCGGATTAAACCTTTTTTACTGCGTTGTGTGGAGTTAGGGAGGAAGGATTATATTCAAAAGGTACTGTCAAGACTGACTGAAGACTTGTCCTATGTGCCGACTATATTTTCGCTTGCAGAAGAACTACACGCAGAAGGAAAGGAAAAGGAATCAGTTCCTTTTTACGAGTGTGTAGTAGAGAACGAAAAGTATTATCACTCGGAGCGGCTGGCAATCAGCCAGTATAGGCTATTTTCTTACTCTTTAAATAAAGATTTGGAGAATAATCGCCAACTGGCTATAAAATTTGCTCCTTTTCGTAAGAATTTGCCTGAAAATCATCAATTGGACGCTCTGTTAAAGCTGGCAAACGTGTATTTCCAAGTTCATGATTGTGAGACGGTTATACAGTATGCGAAAGAACTCGGAGTACTAGCCACAAATATTTATCAGCAGCAGATTCAAACTAAATTGAAAAAACGTGAAGTTAAACCTTTAAATACAGAAAGACATTTAATTGTGTATTATGGTCAAGCATATTTATTACAGGGAAGTGCCTTTGAGAAACAGGGACTGTATGAAAAGGCTATGGAATTCATACCTTACTACGCAAATTTAGCTGGTTTGGAAGGGATGAATGAAATTGGAATGTTTGAAGCGCGAAGACTCCAATTGTTTGCGAATGCAAATCGCTTGAGTTTAGAGATTTTAATGGGGAATATGACTAATCTATCTGGTTATGTTGAACTTATTAAGAATAATCCTCCAGAGATATTGCATGGGCTACTAACTATTATGGAATCAGCCAATACCTACAAGTACTCAATAGATGATGTTTTGACCCTATTTGCTGAGAATATTAATGATTTCAGAGACTTACGTACAAATATTACTTACTATCATAATAATTATAATCTGGTGATCTATTCCCGTTTTTTTCTTGAGCTTAGTCGCTACTATTTTAATAAAGGGAAAAAGTTTTAATCTGTACATTGACCTCACCGCGCTCCAATTTGCCGATATAGGAGCCTGTTGAATCGGATGCTTCCGCCAGTTGTTCTTGTGTAATACCACGCAACGTCCGAAATTGGCGGATTTTCGCTCCTATGAGTTTTGTTGTTTCCATAGACATCCACACTCCTATAGTATGAGTGTAGACAAAGGTAGATCAAGCGTGGAGGTAATTGTATTGCCTAAATAGTATAATATTAAGTTCTTGTAAAGACTATTAAACACACATTAAATTCCAATATATATTAAAACGGTGTAAAAAAGGGGTTGACCATCATCCAGTTTATTCATATAATTTCTAGTATATTGTAATTGTTTGTCGAGGAGGGTGATTTTTAAAATCATCTGAATACACGGGGGTGTTTTTATTGGAAAATGCAACCACGATTCGCTCGGAAATTGAGAAAGAATTGAAACTCGGAGGCTACACTTTTAATAGTTTTGGACAAGCCACAGGGCTTAATCGGGGCATATTTAGTGCTATGCTTAATGGCAACCCGCCTAAACCGATTTCCGTAAGACAAATGGATCTAATTACTAAAGCGCTTAACTATCCAGAGGACTGGTTGTATGACTTATATGTAGATGAATGCTTTTATGATGGAAGACCTCATTGGAAAAGGGTTAAACCCTTTCTGATTCGTTGTGTTGAGGTGGGAAATCTGCGGTGCGTGGAGAAGGTGCTTTCACGGTTAATGGAAGATCTTAACCACATTCCAACGATCTTTGCTTTGGCAGAGGAGTTGTATGAAGAAGGGAAGCTACAAGAAGCAGTTCCTTTCTATGAATGTGTCATTGAAAATGAGAAGTACCAACATTCCGAGAGGTTGGCCATCAGTCACTATAGAATTTTTTCGATCTCTGTTAATGAAAATCTAGAGAGAAATTCAGAAGCTGCTTTAAGATTTATGCCCTTTAGAAATCGTGTACCCTTAAATTACCATTTAGATGGGCTGCTTAAACTCTCAAATCTTTATTACAATTTGCATCAATGGAAAGAAGCAGAGCGTTATGCAGATGAATTAAGAACTCTTGCGAGTATTGTTTGTAAGAGTAGAGAAACCAATAAAAAGAAGTCTACATTAAAAACAGAGAGGCATTTAGTAGTCTACTATGGTCAAGGTTACTTGATGAAAGGCAATGCTTTGGAAAAACAAGAAAGATATGAGGAAGCCATGAAGTATATTTCTGGCTATGCGGATTTGAGTTGGTTTGAAAATTTAGGGGAAATTGGCCAGCAAGAAGTGCAAAGGTTTACTCTTTGGGCACATGCTAATAAACTTAATTTAAATATTCTTATGGGCGATACAGATAGTTTGCCAATGTACATTCAATTTCTTAAAGATAATCCACCTGAAATTTTATTGGGTTTATTAACAATAGTAGAGTCAGCTAACAAGCATGGCTTTTTAATTGAACATATTCTCCAACGGTTTTCTCATGAATTCACCTCATTTAATAATGAATTATCTGTGGACACCAGTTATTATAAACAGTCATTTAGTTACGACACATATGCTGATTTGTGTTACCAATTGGCTATATATATGTTTAATAACCTTTTTCATGAAAAAGGTATTTATTATGTTTTGAAAAGTTTGAAGAAATGTCTTGAAATCAACAACAAGGAAAAGTTTATGGTCTGTACAGCATTGTTTGAAAAGTTTAGACTTGCGGCCACAAAAGCTCAAATATCAGAGTATGAAAGTATCATGGAGGGGGTTTTGGTAAATGCAAGTAAAAAACCTGAAATACATGCTAATTATAGGGCTTTTTAGCTTTTTGGAATTTTCCCATAACATTATTGTCTTTGGACATGGATCTGGAGCTTAATAGGTATCAAAAAACCAGTCCTAATGAGGGCTGTTTTTTGATTTATCCCGTTAAAGGGATGAAATGGGTTTTATTATATTATTAACCTGTAGGGAAGGTATCAGCTTGTAAACTAACTGTAAATACCATACCAAACAGGAGGTTTGTTAATGTGAAATTGAAAGAATTGGAGGATTGCATCGAAGAAAAGCGTAAGGAATTAAATGATTTGGCGAAAGAGGTGGGATTGAAGGATCGACAGGTGTTGATCAAGTCTATGGAGTTGGATCGGCTCCTTAATTTGTACAGCGATTGGAAATATAGCTACCACAAGCAAAGCATCTCCACAACTTCACCAGTGCGAGAGAAGCAACACGAGTTAGCCTTATCTTATTGAGTTTCCAGCATCATGACCAGGCTTTACTTAATTTCATCTTGGGCTTCTAATACATAGTGGGAATATAGACTTAAACTAAATAACCTCTCTCGTACCTCGTACGCCGCTCTATACAACGCTGTTCGTACGGTTTATTGTTCTGCATCATCAGAGCGGAAGCCATCTAGAACGATGATATCTATCTAAAAAAACCTCCCGGTTCACGTTAAGTGTGACTGAGGAGGTTTTTGGCACTTACTGTTGAAGCTGGCGCAGTACGGTAATTTCGACACGGCGGTTTTTTTGTCGTCCGGCCTCGGTCGTATTATCTCCAACCGGTCGGGTATCGGCATAACCTGCGTATTGAAATTCCGAGGGTGACAGATTTTCTCTGTCGAGAAAGAATCGAAGCACGGATAGTGCTCGTGCCCCGGAAAGCTCCCAGTTGTCCTTGTAGGTCGAAGCGTTCAAAGAGCGCGTGAACGGAATATTGTCCGTATGGCCCTCGATGCTGATCGGCGTTTTCAAATCCCGGAACAGACTGGCCAGCTTGGATAACGTGTTTGCAGAGCCTTGCTTGAGTGCAGCCCTGCCCTGATCGAATAAAAAGCGGTCGTTCAGGGTGATGACAATACCGCGCGGCTGATCGGATACGAAAATCTGATCTTGCAACTTATTGTCCGAAATATATTGCTCTATGACACCCATCAGATTTTGCAGTTCTTTTTCCTGCTTGCGAAATGCCTGCTCACGTTCGGTCAGTTTGGTCGGTCCGGCTGCTTTGTTATCGGATGAAGGTTGCTTGGTTGTGGGCGGATTCTTGCTTGTGTATCGGTCCGCCGTACCTGTAATGCCTGAACCTTGCTCTAAAATGGAATCGCCCTTATGGAACGTATCCTGTAGGGATTGAACAACGACATCGTATTTTTTCGCATCCAGGCTGCTCATAGCGTACATCACGACGAAAAAAATGAGCAGCAGCGTGATTAGATCGGCATAGGTAATCATCCAGCGGTCACGATGGTCCCCGCCTCCTTGACGTTGGCGGCGCTTAGCGCGCGCTCTCATGGAAGTCCTCCTTTGGAGTAGCGTCCTCTGAACGTGAGCGACGAGGCGGCTTAGGCTCCAGATTTTGCTCTGAACGGATAAAGAACTCCAGTTTTTTGCGTACAAGCTTCGGATTCTCTCCGTTTTGAATGGCGAGAATGCCTTGCAGCAGTAAATCCATCGTGACCATTTCACTTTCGCTGCATGCTCTGATCTTGGATGCGATGGGCAGGAAAATTAGATTGGCGCTGGCAACGCCGTATAGTGTGGCGATAAAAGCGACAGCAATGGACGGTCCAAGCGCTGTCGGCTCGGTCAGGCTGCCGAGTACATGGATCAGGCCCATCACAGTACCGATAATCCCCATCGTAGGGGCATAGCCGCCTGCGGATTCAAATATTTTGGCATATCCTTCGTACTTATGCTCAATGGTATCTAACTCGAGTTCCAGAATTTGTTTAATTTGTTCCTGCTCGGTTCCGTCAATGACCAGTTGAAGACCTTCGCGCAGAAATGCATTCGGATGTTCTGAGGAAATACGCTCCAGCGCAAGCACTCCGGATCGGCGGGAGGTGGCTGCCATGGAAACCAAATCTTCAATATATTGCTCGGAGAGGTTGTCCTCACGGCTAAACGCCATCCGAAGGGCAGCTGGTATGGTCTTTAGTTTAGAGGCGGGGTAGCTGATGACCACTGCGGCGAGCGTTCCGCCAAACACAATCAGAGCCGATGTACCTTGAAGCAGCCCTGTAAATTGTCCGCCTTCCCATAAGAAGCCACCGATTAATGCTATGATTCCGGCGATGATGCCCAATACGATGGTGATATCCAAAATTTAATTCACTCCTATTCAAGACTTATCGTTTGCATCCAAGGTAAGAAAGAGGTATAATACGGGAACAAACATTCTTATCCAACCATATTTCCCAAGTATCATTGCTCGGGAAATATCGACATAGGTTTACAGGTAAAGACGTTTCAGCTCGATTGTTGTAGAAACATGATGTTTCCATTTTAGACGATAAGGGTGATGCAGGGCAATGAGTGATATCGTTGTTAGCGATAAGACTTTTGAAATTCAGTCGGAATTCCAACCTCAAGGCGATCAGCCTCATGCCATTCTTGAACTGGTAGAGGGGATTACAAAAGGAAAAAAGCATCAAACGCTGTTGGGTGCTACGGGAACAGGTAAGACGTTTACCATCGCACAGATGATTGCCAAATTGAATCGGCCTACTCTGGTTATTGCGCATAACAAGACTTTGGCTGCCCAACTGGCGAGTGAGTTTAAGGATTTTTTCCGAATAACTCAGTCGATTATTTTGTCAGTTACTATGATTACTACCAACCGGAAGCATACATTCCGTCTTCCGATACGTATATTGAGAAGGATTCCAGCATCAACGAGGAGATTGATAAACTTCGCCACTCAGCCACAAGCTCTCTGTTTGAGCGTCGTGACGTTATTATTGTAGCGAGTGTCTCCTGCATTTATGGTCTGGGTTCCCCGAAAGAATATTCAAGCCTGCTGCTCTCGCTTAGAGTCGGCATGGAGAAACCCCGCAATCAGATTTTGTCCCGCTTGGTCGATATTCAATATCAGCGGAACGATATCAACTTCGTGCGGGGTACTTTCCGTGTACGGGGGGATGTTGTTGAAATATTTCCGGCTTCCCATGGGGAACACGCTATACGGGTAGAACTGTTCGGGGATGAAATTGAACGGATCACCGAGATTAATGTGCTTACGGGTGAATTGATCGGTGAACGTGATCATATTGCCATTTTCCCTGCATCTCACTTCGTTACTCATGAGGATACGATGAAGGTAGCACTGGTCAACATTGAACGTGAGCTTGAAGAGCGGTTAGTGGAGCTGAAGGAACAGGGGAAGCTGCTGGAGGCACAACGTTTGGAGCAACGTACCCGCTATGATATCGAGATGATGAAAGAGGTCGGTTTTTGTTCCGGCGTCGAGAATTACTCAGGTCCACTGACATTCCGCGAGCGGGGGGCGACACCGTATACGCTGATGGATTATTTTCCGGATGATATGTTGATCGTGATTGATGAGTCTCATGTTACGTTGCCGCAGATTCGGGCGATGTATAATGGTGACCAAGCGCGTAAGAATGTACTGGTGGACCATGGTTTCCGTCTGCCATCTGCGCTGGATAACCGCCCGCTGAAGTTTGAAGAGTTCGAGGACAAGGTGAGTCAGATCGTCTACGTATCAGCTACACCAGGCCCCTATGAGCTGGAGAAATGCGAAACGACTGTGCAACAGATCATCCGACCTACGGGGCTTCTTGACCCGATCATTGAGGTGCGGCCGAGCAAAGGACAGATTGACGACCTCATTAGTGAAATACGGCTTCGGATGGAGCGTGAGGAACGGGTGCTGGTCACCACGCTTACCAAGAAAATGTCTGAGGATCTGACCGACTATTTAAAAGAAGTGGGTATCAAGGTCAGGTATATGCACTCCGAGATTAAGACACTGGAGCGGATGGCGATTTTACGTGATCTTCGTTTGGGTACCTTTGATGTCCTGATTGGAATCAATCTGTTGCGGGAAGGTCTGGATTTGCCAGAAGTATCACTGGTGACGATTTTGGATGCGGACAAGGAAGGCTTCCTGCGTTCCGAACGTTCGCTCATCCAAACCATTGGACGGGCAGCACGGAATAGCGATGGCCGTGTTATTATGTACGGTGACAAAATTACGGATTCTATGGATAAAGCGATAAAAGAAACCGAACGCCGCCGTGCGATTCAAATTCAGTATAATGAAGACCATGGCATTACCCCGCAAACGATTCGTAAAAAGATTCGTGATGTCATTGAAGCGACCAAGGTGGCCGAGGCACGTAATGATTACCTTCCTGGTGAGACGGGTAAACTTTCCAAGAAGGAGCGTCAGTCGCTGATTCAGCGTTTGGAAGCGGAAATGAAGGATGCTGCCAAGAATCTTCAGTTCGAGCGCGCCGCCGAGTTGCGTGACGCTTTGCTGGAACTGAGGGCTGATTAAGCTTTCAGGAGCGTCTAGTAGTGCGAACACATTGAAAATGAAATGGATGATTGCTTTTAAAAATAGAGAGGGCGGCCCATGTGGTCGTTCTCTTTGCGATATATCACTTGCATGGGATATTCCATCGCAATATAGCATGACGTGAACTATGGTTAAGGAGATGAAACATTTGGCGAATGAAAGCATCATCATCAAAGGCGCTCGGGCGCATAATCTCAAAAATATTGACGTGACCATCCCTAGGGACAAATTTGTCGTCCTGACGGGGCTAAGTGGCTCAGGTAAATCGTCACTGGCTTTCGATACGATTTATGCAGAAGGACAGCGGCGTTATGTGGAGTCTTTATCCGCGTATGCGCGTCAATTCCTGGGACAGATGGAGAAACCGGATGTGGATTCCATTGACGGACTGTCTCCTGCGATTTCCATTGACCAAAAGACTACGAGCCGTAACCCGCGTTCTACCGTTGGTACGGTTACGGAGATTTATGACTATTTGCGGTTGCTGTTTGCTCGAATTGGTCACCCTCATTGTCCTGAACATGGCGTTGAAATTACATCACAAACGGTTGAACAAATGGTGGACCGCATTTTGCAATATCCTGAAAAGACAAGACTGCAAATTTTGGCTCCGTTGGTTTCAGGACGCAAAGGTGAGCATAAAACGCTGTTTGCGGATATTGCCAAGCAAGGCTTTGTACGGGTGCGTGTCAATGGCGAACTGCGTGAGTTATCCGAAAAGATCGAACTGGAGAAAAACAAGAAGCATTCCATTCAAGTGGTTGTAGACCGGATCGTGGTTAAGGAGGATGTGCGTGCGCGTCTGTCCGATTCTATTGAGACAGCATTGAACCTTTCGGGAGGCCAGTTGCTGGTGGACATGATGGGGCAAGAAGAGTTGCGTTTCAGTTCTAATTTTGCCTGTCCGATCTGTGGTTTCAGTATAGACGAGCTGTCGCCGCGGATGTTCTCTTTTAACAGTCCATTCGGTGCTTGCCCGGATTGTGACGGATTGGGCGTTAAAATGGTTGTCGACCCCGACCTGCTTATTCCTGACCCGGAGAAAAGTGTAGAAGATGGAGCATTTCAGGCGTGGAGTGGAGGAACCTCCACCTATTATCCGCAATTTTTGCAGTCCGTATGCGAGCATTATAGTATTTCACAGAACATTCCTGTCAGCCAACTGACCACGGAACAAATGAACACCATATTACATGGAACGGGTGACCAGAAGATCCGATTCCGTTATGAAAATGATTTTGGACAACGCAAGGAAGCCTACGTGACCTTCGAGGGAATTATTCCGAATCTGGAGCGTCGTTATCGTGACACAGCTTCTGACGGTATCCGTGAATTTATTGAAGGATTTATGAGCGCAAAGCCGTGTAACACCTGTAAGGGACATCGTTTGAAGAAAGAAACTCTGGCGGTGACTATTCAGGAGCGTAACATTGCCTATGTAACTGATTTGTCCATCGGCGAAGCGTCTCAATTTTTCAAAACGCTGGTGTTGAGTGAGAAGGAACAGTCCATTGCCAATCTCATTTTTAAGGAAATTAACAGCCGTTTGGGATTTCTCGTTAATGTTGGATTGGAGTACCTGACCTTAAGTCGTGCAGCGGGCACGTTATCCGGTGGTGAGGCACAACGTATCCGGTTGGCGACACAGATCGGTTCCAGCCTAATGGGTGTACTGTATATTTTGGACGAGCCAAGCATCGGGTTGCATCAGCGGGATAATGACCGCCTGATTAGTGCATTGGAGCATATGCGGAATCTGGGGAATACGCTGATTGTGGTGGAGCATGACGAAGATACGATGATGGCGGCCGACTATATTATTGATATCGGTCCGGGGGCCGGAATCCACGGCGGAATGATCATGTCACAGGGGACTCCGCAGGAAGTCATGGAAGACCCGAATTCCTTAACCGGGCAATATTTGAGCGGACGCAAGTTCATTCCGGTCAATACCGAACGGCGCAAGCCTACGGATAAGTGGCTGGAGGTGCGCGGGGCTAAGGAGAACAATCTCAAAAATTTGAATGTTAAAATCCCGTTAGGTATTTTCACGGCTGTTACTGGCGTATCCGGATCTGGGAAGTCAACGCTGGTCAACGAAATTCTATACAAAACGCTGGCGCGTGATCTGAACCGGGCCAGAGTGCGTCCAGGTCAACATAAGGAAATTCGCGGGCTTGAAAATATCGATAAGGTCGTTGAGATTGATCAGTCTCCGATCGGCCGCACGCCGCGTTCAAATCCTGCAACCTACACCGGGGTATTTGATGATATTCGTGATTTATTTTCAAAAACAAATGAGGCCAAGGTCCGAGGCTACCAAAAAGGTCGCTTTAGCTTTAACATTAAGGGTGGTCGCTGCGAGGCTTGCAAGGGCGACGGCATTATCAAGATTGAAATGCACTTTCTACCGGATGTATACGTTCCATGCGAAGTGTGCAAGGGCAAACGCTATAACCGTGAGACCCTTGAAGTGAAATACAAAGGTAAGAGTATTGCTGACGTACTGGAGATGACGGTAGAGGATGCGACAGAGTTTTTTGAAAATATTCCGAAGATTCATCGCAAGATTCAGACGCTGCTGGATGTAGGTTTGGGATATATCAAGCTGGGACAGCCTGCGACTACCTTGTCCGGGGGCGAAGCGCAGCGTGTGAAGCTGGCTTCCGAACTGTATCGTCGCAGCACGGGTAAGACGATTTACATCTTGGACGAGCCGACAACGGGTCTGCATGTTCACGATATTGACCGATTGCTGACGGTGCTGCATCGTTTGGTCGATTCGGGAGAAACAGTATTGGTCATTGAGCATAATCTGGATGTGATTAAAACAGCCGATTATCTGATTGATTTGGGACCGGAAGGCGGTAGCGGCGGTGGCACGATTTTGGCTACTGGGACACCTGAGCAGCTCGTGAAGGTCGAAGAATCCTATACAGGACGGTATTTGAAGCCGATCCTTGAACGGGATACACAGCGCAGCCAAGCGCTTCAGACAGCCGATCTGTAGACATCATTTTATGTAAGTCTTGTAAGCCCCACACAGGTATGGAGGCAGAATACGAATTACCGTATTCATTCCTTTGCCTTGGTGGGGCTTTATTTTGTAAAAAAAGAGAACTTTTATCCAAATCTTGCGTTAAAGCATGTGACACATAGTTTACCAAGCGCTGGAATAATAAATCTATACGTATATTCATCGGCAGAAAGTCTCGGAGCAGTCTCCATTTTGGAGTTTCAAATGTTTGGGCTCGGGCTTGAAGAGGTAAATATATAACTCATGATTGTATAGCATCGCATGAAGTTCCGTGCCCACGTGACAACCATTACAAGCAAGCGAAACCGTCTGTAGTCTTATCACATCTAAGGTTTTTAAAAACATCTCTGAGGTAAAGTCATGAAGGGAGCTGGAACGTTTGAAGGGAATGCGAAACGGGTTTCTACGTACACGTGTTTATTCATGGACAGCAGGAGTTGCTTTAGCGGCATTGGTCATGGGGTTTAGCGCTGTTCCGTCTTATGCATCCGAGGTGTCCGAGGCGGCTGTACCCAAGCAGGCTGAGATTGAAACAAGCGCGGCGATTGGAAGCTTTGAGGATGAAGGGAATCCACACAATTATATTCAGCCCGCAGCGAATGGTGGGTTTTTGGTACTGAACATCGAAGACAACACTGAGACAAGTGTGGCGCATGTCACGTACGGCAAGCTGGACAGCTCGCTGGAGGGTGTGTGGAAACATGAGCTGGATCTGAACGTGCAGCCTGGTGCAAGCAGTAGGGGAGTCCAGCGGGAGACGTCGGATGGTGGCTCGCTGCTGCTTATCGACTATACGAAGCCAGATGGGATACGGGAGTTACAGGCTTCACGGTTAGATGAGGACGGGAATAGCGTGTGGTCCAAAACGTTACAAACGGATGGCTTGGCATCCCATAGACAGAACTCCCTTATAGGTTTGGAACCGCTTGCGGACGGAGGATTTCTTGTATCCTCTCTGAACCGGGCGGAACAAGCATTCACCGTACTCAAATACTCAGAAACCGGTGAGGAGCTGTGGAACCGAACGAAGGACGGGGTGACCTCGGGTTGGCTGGTTGGCAATCACGATGGATATTATGCACTTATGAACAGTCCGCATGGCCCGGTAGGAGTAGAGGCAGATGTGTACGGCCAGGAAATCCGTAACATCCATTTTGACTTGGGCTCTGGTAAAGATATTGCAGAGGTACGGGAGTTGTCCGGTGGCCATATAGCCGTCACAGGGCTTAAAGGGAATAGCAAGCGTACACAGATTTTGAGTAATGGACTACAATTGTTCGGCGATACAGAGGATTATCCGGCCGACCGGGTATATCTGCCGGAGGAACAGGTGTACGTCCAGTTTAGTGACCGATATGATCCGCTGGGAAGCAGCACGAAGATGCATGGGATCACCATCACTGGTTTGAAAGGAAACGGTACGAAGGTTTGGGAAACCACTACTCATTACAAGGAAGATAATTCCTTCGGCATCCGATACGACACGGGACTCATATACAAAATACCGACAGGCTATGCAGTGGTGACATCCACATCCGGCGGGGCCCGAAAACCGATAGTGCTTGATTTTGCGAAAATATGGATACCGGAATAATCGAGGCCACTGAAAAAGTCCCCATTGTTGAGAGTAAGAGAATATCCAAAGAAAAACGAGCCTCTAGAATCGCTTCTAAGGCTCGTTTCGCGTTCAGGGAGACATATTTGTACCCCTAAAATCTTTGTATTTTCGGAAATCAACAGTTTTTCAGTGGCCTCGAATAATCCGGTGTCTTTTTTTTGAAAGCACAGCAGAGGACCTTTTGCAGCGATGTTATGACCACAAGAAAATAGCCTGCTTGTATGCGAGATACAAACAGGCAGGCTTGGGCGCTCTTTATGAAGTAAGAGAACATGTTATAGAAATGGCCTTACTAAAATGGTACTCAGGAAGCGACGGTGCTGGACTGCAAAATAGCAGATAGCTTTTCCTGAAAAGTCGGAATGCCTACCCGTTGTACATACGCATAAAAGGTTTCATCGGCATTTCGATTTTCTTTGTAAAACAGAATCAGTTCTGCCAACACAGGGCCAACCTGATCACCACGTACGCGGCCTTTGAGCGCTTTATTGAACTGGGCACCCGGTCCGAGCGCTCCGCCAACAGCAATATCGAACGCGTCGACCATACCCTCGGGTGTTTTAATGAGCGAGCCTTGCAGACCGATGTCCGCAATATGCTTTTGTCCGCAGGCATTCGGGCAGCCGATGAAATGAATGCGCACTTTTTCATCCAGATCTACGTGCTGATCCAAATACTCGGCGACGTCAACCGCCCGCTTTTTAGTCTCCACAATCGCCAGATTGCAGAATTCATTCCCGGTGCATGAAACGGTACGGCTCATAAAATGCTTAGGCTGTGGCGTCAGGCGTTGCAGCACAGGAGCCTGTAGTAATTCATTCACCTGATTGTCCGGCACGCCGCTCAGCAAAATATTTTGCGACATGGTGGTACGAATCTGTCCATCACCGTAGCGGTCAGCCAACTCGGCCAGCTCGTGCAGTTCGTCAGCATCCAGACGGCCGACTGGCACGTTCAGACCGACATAGTTTAGACCCTGCTGCGCTTGTGGATGCACACCGTCAAAGTAGGCTGCTTGCCAGCCGATCGTTTTATCTTCGCCCCGGCCGGGCATTTCGCCGATATACTCGGTGAGCTTGGCTAAAAACTTTTCCGGGCCCCAATCGGCGATGAGAAATTTCAGGCGGGCATGATGTCGTTTTTCCCGATAGCCGTAATCCCGGAAAATGGTGGTGACTGCAATGGAAACCTTCAAAACTTCATCAGGACGGACAAACAGGTCCAGCGATTGCGCCAAATGCGGCTTGGCGGATAAGCCCCCACCGACCATCACATGGAAGCCGATGACTTCTTCCCCGTCGATTACTTTAGTGGCTGGCGTAAAGGACAAATCGTTAATTTCAGCCTGCGCATTATTGTACGTATTACCAGAGATGGACATTTTGTATTTACGCGGCAGATTGGAGAAGTCCCGATTTAATAGGAAAAAACGGTTGACTTCATCCACAATACCCTTGGTGTCGACCAATTCATTCGGATCAATGCCTGCCAAAGGATTGCCAACAATCGTACGCGGGCAGTCGCCACAGGCTTCAAAGGAGTACAAATCGACTTTTTCCAGCCGCTCGAAAATATCGGGTAAGTCTTGAACCGTCAGCCAGTGAAACTGAATAGCCTGACGGGTGGTAACATCAACGAGACCGCGTCCGTACAGCGTGGCTATGTCCGCCAATGCATGTGCCTGCGCTGATGTCATGATACCTGTGTTGATGCGGACACGCATCATGAAATGGCCATCCTTGGGCTTTTGCTGATACACTCCGGCCCATTTGAAACGATCCATATCGTCCGCAGTGATCGAATCGAAGCCTTCGCTTGCATAGTTTTCGATAATGGTGCGTATGACGTCGAGGCCGTCCTTTTCCAGCTTGGCAAATTCGAATTTGTTCAGTTTATCGGGATGAGCGGTCCAGATTGGTTCGTAAGCCATCCTTTCAACCTCCTTCATAAGCGTTGATTACAGGGATTCAAAGTTATTCTTTTATTTCCGACAATAGAACTAAGATATAATGTGATGGTATCATAGTTGGAAGTGCCAGTAAACGAAGGAATGGCCCAAACGCTATAACGATTATTTATCGTTTTTGCTTATTTTCTTGATATAAGGATTTGGTAATTTTATAGTATAAATGACATGAGGGGTTATGTAAGCGGCAAACATAGCTTTTAAAAAAAAGATAGGGCTTAAAGCGATTGTATGCGTGTCTCCTCTATGGTAGATTTGGACTAACTGATAGAACAGGGTCATGTTAGAGAGGAAAGGTGAAACTATGCGTAAGATGGGGAAAAGGGCGGTCATACTGGCTTTGGGCAGCGCTTTGTGTGTATCTGGAACAGCAGGTGCAGCCAGCAGTGGAACTGCTTTGAAGGCAAAGGTCATTAACGGCGGGGTCTATGTCAACGTAGGCGATGTGAATAAAGCATTAGGAACCAGCGGCGCGTATAACAGCGCAAATGGTACATATACGTTATCGGCCGATCGTGTGCCGCAGGTGGTTAAAAATGTATCTCCCTCTGTGGTAGGCATCATCGGCCGCTCAGCAACGGGACAAACTGTGGCAGGCGGAGATCGGTACAACCTTGCTCACGGCACAGGGGTCATCATTCGGACAGATGGATGGATTGTCACGAATGCGCATGTCATTGAAGGATTAAATGATGCGGTAGTCGTGACCTCGGATGGTAAATCCTACAGTATTACAGATAGCTACAGTGATCCGGTCAGTGACCTGGCAATGGTTAAAATCAAGGCAAGCAGCCTTAAACCTGCTACCTTAGCAGGCTCGCCGAATAATCTTCAGGTGGGAGAGCAGGTAGTGGCTATCGGTACGCCTATCTCTTTTTCCCTGCGTAATTCGGCAACTTCGGGTGTCGTCAGCGGATTGAACCGTGGCGTCAACGCTGCCTATCGACTTATCCAAAGCGATACCGCGATCAATCCTGGTAACAGTGGCGGTCCGCTCGTAAACCTCAAAGGAGAGGTAATCGGGATCAATACGATGAAATTTTCGGCTGTCGGTATTGAAAATATGGGCTTTTCGATTCCTTCGGATACGGTGAAGTATGTCATTGCTCAATTTTTCAAGTATGGTGAGGTTCGGCGTGCCAGTCTTGGTTTAGGATTGGAAGAGAGCTGGTCGGCGATCGTGGGGCTGCCTACGGAGGACCCTTTGAAAGTCACAAAAATTACTTCGGCTAGTGCTGTTCAGGCCAAAATCAAGGAAGGCGACGAGTTGTATAGCATAAACGGCAAGCGTGTGGCTTCCGCTATCGATGTCAACGAGTTGCTTAAAAGCTATCAGCCTGGGCAGACGGTGAGCTTGCTTATGCAGACGGACGGCGATATTGTAAAACGCAAGTTGGTACTGTCACAGGATAATGGTGAAATCTATGAATCTATTCAGGCCGGAGAGGATCCCGGGGACTCGGATGAGTCGGCTGGTGATGGCAATGTAGTGCCTTCCAAGGAAGCATCTGAGTCAGTCCAAGAGGCAGCCGCTACAGGGAAGTAAATGAAACGGATCGTTATGATATCAAATATAGCTAGAGGGAGATTACTGTGAAGCATATTCAAAGAAAAATGATGCATAAGCTGGGAGCTGGCGCGGTTGCATTGTCCGTTCTGCTATCTGCTTTGCCAGCAGTGGCGGCGGACAGCGATAAACCGATCTTGGAGCTACGCCTGCAAGGCGGCAGCAACACAGCCATCGTGAACGGTCAGAATGCCAATATTGCAAAACCCTATTCGAAAAGCGGTGCGTTGATGGTTCCGGCTGGTGTGTTCAAAAAAGCATTTAACAGCAAAATTCGGCTGGCCGAAGATAATGTGGTCAAAATTAGCAGCGGTGCTCGCATCGTATCGCTGACCATCGGTAGCCGTACTGCCTGGGTGGGCGGTCATAAGGTAACGCTCCCCGCTCCACCGGAAATGTCATCAGGTGTCCTGATGGTTCCGCTACGTCAAGTAGCAGAAGGTCTCGGAGGCAAGCTGGAGAAGAATGGTGCGGGCATTGTCATTCGGATGGAGGCGCAAGAAGAGGCAGGCACAGTAGCTGAAGAAACGCCGAGCATTGATAATGATGAGGGCAAGACGCAGATCGGGAACAGTTACTACGATTGGTCCATGAACTATCCTACAGGGCTGGTCATCGGGCAAGGTGGTGGGGATGAGAGCGTCTCCACATTTATGGACGAGAACAGTGCGTACTATATGGAAGTACATACGGCCTCACAGCCGGTTCCGTTGAATGCGGACGACCTTCTTCAACAATTGGTGCAAACCGCCAAGGAGACGGGAGAAATCGTCGTAGACCGAAAATCCTTTCCAAAATCGAAGGTGCCTTATGCACGTGTCATTACGAAGGACGGAGACGGCGTGCTGTGGGAAAACCGTCAGTATTATGACAACGGACGATTGTACGTGATTTATTTTTCCGATGCCAAAGCAACGAACTATAAGGATCTCGCACAGTATGCGGGTCTGTTAAATTCCTTCAAGACCTCCTTCAATGCACAGGATAAAAGCATTAAAGACCTGTCGACCGTCGTAGGGGGAACACGTGAGGCTGGAAACCCGGACTATGGGGTGTCGCTTAGCATACCGGCAGGTTGGAAAATGGACGATCAGCGGATGCAGTACGAAAGCAATGATGGATCGAGTTTCCGCTTGAACGTGACTTCAGCTCCGGCTGATGCCACGTTGGAGAACTGGAGCCAACAGCTGCAAAAGTGGCTGAGTGATTCATTTGTATCTACAGCTTATGAGTCCCAGAAGACCTATCCACTTGAGGTTGCGGGGGTTCAGGGGCTGGTTCAGGAGTATCGATACAACTTTGGCGATGGATGGGTTAAGGAATACAATGTGCTGATTCAGCAAAATGGATACCGCTATCTGGCTGAATACGCTGTGCCGGAAAAAGTGAGCAAAGGGAATGATCAGTTCAATGCGCTCATTTCCTCGCTTCAAATCGATTTCCAAACCGTAGCGAGCAACTTCGGACAACTGGAAGAGGACGACTATCTGGCAGACAAAACGAAAACGGTCAAAAAGACTTCCAAAGCCTATGAGTACACGGTGAATATTCCACGATACTGGACAGCGATCAGTGACCAGTTTGAATTGGGTGATGTGGAGTACCAGTTTACCGGAGGGAGCTTCTCCATCAAAGTCGATAATGACAAATCGTTCGAGTTAACGGTATCCCAGCTCAAGGACTTTTACGATAAGCAGGGTAAAAGCTACAAAAATCTCAAGGTTGAAGAGGTTAAGGACGTGACGTTCGCCGGGGTTCCGGCAGCTTCCTTTACATTCCACCGTGTGGAAGAAGGCATTGGCTATACAGGCCGCCAAATTGTTTTGGAGCGTGACGGAAAAACGTATACCGTGGCAACGACGCTGAATGACGCGAACAATACGGGCGTGCAGTCTAATGCACTGGATTCAACGCTGAATTCATTTAATTTTGTGAAGTAGAGGGTGTAGGGAAAAGATTAGCGAGTTATGGTGGGGAGAGCGCTGCGCGTGCCATTTGATCCTTCGATCGCTGTTGACCCGGGATTCTTTGATTGTATAAGGGATTGAATGGTAAGAATCCCGGGTCAAAGGCTGTTCAAGCATCTCCAATGTACCGTTTGACGGGATTGGGGGTGTTTTTTTTAGTATGATATTTTTGCAAGGAATCGCTTGGAAAGTGTAGAAGCTTGGGGCGTAGTCTGGTACACTAGATTAGTTACAAGATAAGAATGATTATGCCGCAAATGCTTGTCGTGCGGATTTTTTGAGTTGGATGCCAATGATCCCGTGAGCCTATGGTTCAGAGTAGGGATGATCGGACAGGATGATAGTTCATAGGATTTTAAAATAAGCAGCATCGCTGCTCTGAAAAATAACGCTTAACCAAAGAATAACAAGTTATTTCTCAGTATAGGGAGGACAATGATGAAATCAGCAGTACGAAGAGAAGATGTCGAGCTTCTGGCACCAGCCGGTGACTGGGATTGTATGCGTGCGGCGGTGGCGAATGGAGCCGATGCAATCTTTTTCGGGGTGGAAAAGTTTAATGCACGGGCGCGTGCGAACAATTTCCGTATGGATGAACTGCCTGAAATTATGGCGTTTTTGCATAGCTACGGGGTTAAAGGCTTTTTGACATTCAATATACTGGTGTTTGAAAACGAGCTGGAGGACGCCAAGGAACTGGTCGATGCTTGCGTGGATGCAGGTGTGGATGCGTTGCTTGCACAGGATATGGGCTTGGTGAAAATGATCCGCGATATTTCGCCGGATTTTCCGATCCATGGCTCTACCCAGATGACAATTACCTCGCCGGAGGCGGTAGAGTTTACGAAACCGTACAACATTGAGCGGGTCGTGCTCGGACGTGAAAATAACTTAAAACAGATTCAAAAAATAGGTGAGCAAGCGAGACTTCCGATGGAAGTATTCGTGCATGGCGCGTTATGTGTATCTTACTCGGGTCAATGCTTGACTTCTGAAATGTGGGGCGGGCGCTCTGCGAACCGTGGCGAATGCGCACAGGCATGCCGTTTGCCTTACGATCTGATGGTGGATGGCGAGCAAAAGCCGATGGCCGATGTGACGTATCTACTGTCACCTAAGGATTTGGCTGCAATTGATCTGCTGCCGGAGTTGATTGGCGCAGGTGTCATCTCTTTTAAAATCGAAGGACGACTGAAAACGCCTGAATATGTAGCCAACGTGGTCAGCAAGTACCGTAAGGCGATTGATAAGTATTTTGAAGGTGACACTTCCAAGACCAGCAAAGAAGATATCCGCGAGCTTCAGCAAAGCTTTTCACGCGGTTTTACGCACGGGTTTCTGGAAGGAACGAATAATAAGAAGCTGGTTGACGGTACGTTCCCGAAAAGCCGGGGTGTTTATCTGGGTCGGGTGGAACAAATCCTTCGTGACGGCGTAGTATGCCGTATTGATGCGCCGCTGAAGCGTGGCGACGGCATTGTATTCGATGCAGGAGATCCCACGCAAAAAGAAGAAGGCGGACGCGTATACGATATCCGTCGCAAGGGTGTAAAGATCGAAGGCGAAGCCGGAGAAGGCTGGATTATCGACATCGTAGCGGGACGCAACGATGTCGATCTGCGCCGTGTACATGTCGGCGACCGCATTTGGAAGAACAACGACCCGGCGATGGACAAGCGTCTGCGCCAGACGTACGAGACCGACAAGCCGTACCGTGTCTTTCCGGTACATGTGCGTGTCAGCGGCTCTCCAGGGCAGCCGCTGTCGACCTGGTGGACCGATGTGCAGAAAGGCACGACGGTCCGCGTGGATTCCGAGCTGGAACTTGAAATCGCCCAGAAGCGTCCAATGACGCGCGAACTGCTTGAGGAGCAGTTCGGCCGACTGGGCGGAACGGTGTTCCAGCTGGAAGAACTGGACGTCCACCTGCATGGGGACGTCATCGTGCCGATGCGCGAGCTGAACAGCATCCGCCGTCAGGCGGTGGAATTGCTCGCGGGCGAGCGCCCCAAACCGCCCGTGTACACGAAGCGGGCGGTAGAGGTGTATGGCGATGCATCGGTTCCCGCATCGCCAGTGGCACGCGGTCAGGCAGAGCTGACCGCGCTGTGCCGCAGCCTCCCGCAGGTTGAGGCTGCGCTGGAGGCCGGCGTGGAGTTCATTTACGCAGACTTCGAGTTCATTAAGCAATTCCCGGCAGCCGTAGAGGCTGTGCACGCCGCAGGGCGTCGAATTGCGCTGGCGACCCCGCGTATTCACATGCCGGGTGAAAACGGCTACCACAACAACATCCTGCGCCTGAAGCCAGATGCTGTGCTAGTACGCAATCCGGGTGCGCTGTTTTTCTACATGCGTCATCGGTTAGAAAATCCAGATGCACACCATCCGCAATTGATCGGTGACTTCTCGCTGAATGTCGCTAACCACAAAGCGGCTGATCTGTTCCTGGATTCTGGCTGTGACCTTGTTACGCCGTCGTACGACCTGAACATCCAGCAAATGGTCGATATGCTCAGACGCACGCGTACCGATAAGCTGGAGATCGTGATTCAGCAGCATATGCCGATGTTCCATACCGAACATTGCGTATACTGCACCTTCATGAGCGAAGGCACGGACTACACCAACTGCGGACGTCCATGTGAGGACCATCGCGCATCCCTGCGCGACCGTATTGGTATGTCCCACCCCGTTCGCGTGGACGAAGGCTGTCGCAACACGGTATACAATGCCATCGAGCAATCCGGCGCCGAGTACCTGTCCAACTTTATGGAGCTGGGTGTGTCCCGCTACCGCGTGGAGTTTCTTGAGGAGACCCCGGAGCAGGTACGAGAGGTGATTGACCTCTATAACCGTGCCCTGCGCGGAGAAATCAGTGGTACACAGGTCTGGAAGACGCTTAAAGCGACGAACCAGTTGGGTGTTACACGCGGGCAACTGGTAAAGTAAAAGGATGTTATAGGTTATCACAGCATATTTAGATCAGCTTTGATAATTGAACGTAGAAAAAGTGAAAAAATAGAGTATGTGCCTCGAGAGCACATACTCTATTTTTTTCAGCGAGTTTATTTTAATTACTATGAACCTCGTATCGTTATACTTTTCGGGCTTCCTTTTTTCTGGAAAAAACAATGAACTTTTGTCCAACATAATTAATTAAGGTATAAAATATATTCCCGATTAGTATGGACAGATTGCCTAGAATTTCGGTGTTTTTGATGCTCAAACTTGAGATAAGGAAGTGGCTGATTAAATAGCTGAGACAATACGATAATAAATAGCATATCAATATGATAAAGGCAAATCTCCAAATGGTCTGTCCATGGCTTGCATTGTTTTTGAAAGTAAATCTTTTGTTTAGGAAATAGCTTACAGTGGCACCTACAGAATTACCAATAAAGGTGGATAACCAGTAGTTAGTCCCTAAAGTGTTAAAGAGCAGGAACATGACGGACATACCGCATATTGTATTCAAAACACCTACGACAAGAAAACGGAAAAAGCTATTCTGAAATAAAGTCAAATTAGTCACCTGTTCGCATCTGTTTATTGGACAGCCACAGCTTCCCTTTCACTATTTTTCACTTTTTTTGTTTTTTCAGTATCTAAGGTACTCTGGGAATCTAAAATTGTCTCAATAATATATTTGGGTCTTTGTTTTACCTCTTTGTATATTTTGCCGATATACTCGCCAATGAGCCCTAGTGCTACAAGTTGCAGACCACCTATAAACCAGATGGACAACATTAAAGAAGACCAGCCCCAGACAGTGGTTCCAAGGAGCTTGCTAATAATGGTATACACTGTTATCAATAAACTTATTCCAAACATTGAGAAACCTACAGCAGAAATAAGTCGAATTGGGGTTATGCTAAATGAAGTGATCCCATCGAAAGCAAAAGCGAGCATTTTCTTTAAAGGATATTTGGACTCTCCTGCAAAGCGTTCATGTCGATCGTAATAAACTTCAGTAGACTTATATCCTATTAACGGGACTAGACCACGTAAAAAGAGATTAACCTCTTTAAAATTGCTTAGTTCCTGCAGAACTCGTTTGCTCATTAAACGGTAGTCCGCATGATTGTATACGATGTTGACTCCCATTTTACTCATAATACGATAGAAGCCTTGAGCAGTTGAACGCTTGAAGAATGTATCAGTGGATCTACTTTCTCGAACCCCATATACGATGTCGTAACCTTCATTGAATTTTATTATAAATTCTCTGATGGCATTGAGATCATCCTGCAGGTCCGCGTCAACGGATATCACGCAATCAGATGTTTCTTTAGCTTCCATTAACCCAGATAATAAAGCGTTTTGATGACCCGCATTTTTCGCCAATTTGAGACCACTGACAAAAGGATTATTCTGATTATATGATGCTATGATTTCCCATGTTTTATCACGGCTACCATCATCAACAAACAACATTTTACTATGTTTAGAAATGAGCTGACACTCTACCAACTCCTCAAGAATTACCGTAAGCCTGCTTATGGTTTCAGGCAATACTTCTTCTTCGTTAAAACAGGGAATAACTAACGTTAAAACAGGGTTACTGATTATTAAATCCAAATAACTCTCTCCTCAAATTTTGGCTTATCTGGTACTCATATTTCTATCTTTTTTAGTTTATAATATGGTTTACTTGAATTATATAACATTGCAATGACTAAGTGCTATAATAAACTATTAGCAATTTACAACGCTACTCAAATTATTGAATAATTTAGTAAGTTTTGTTGAAAAGGAGATTAACCCATGAAAATCCGTAAAGCGATTATTCCTGCTGCGGGACTAGGAACCCGTTTTCTACCTGCTACCAAAGCGATGCCTAAAGAAATGCTTCCGATTGTAGATAAGCCAACCATTCAATATATTATCGAAGAGGCTGTAGCATCTGGGATTGAAGATATTATTATCGTAACAGGTAAAGGTAAAAGAGCGATTGAGGATCATTTTGATTACTCATTTGAGCTGGAGCATAATCTGGCAGCCAAGGAAAAATGGAATCTGCTCAATGAGGTGCGCAAGCCATCAGAGATGGCAGATATCCACTATATTCGTCAGAAGGAACCTAAAGGGTTGGGACATGCCATCTGGTGTGCACGTAAGTTTATCGGTGACGAACCTTTTGCCGTACTTTTAGGGGATGACATCGTTGAGTCTGAGAATCCATGTCTCAAACAGATGATGGATGTGTTCGATGAGTACCAGCGTTCTGTTGTAGGTGTAAAGCAAGTGGCTTGGAACGAGGTTAACCGCTACGGTATTGTTGAAGGCCGAGCACTTACAAGCAAGATTTCAGAGGCTAGGCGTTTAGTTGAAAAACCGAAGATTGAAGATGCGACTTCCAATTTGGCTATTATGGGGCGTTATATTTTGACACCTGATATTTTTGATATCCTGGGTCAGCAATCCGCAGGTGTGGGTGGCGAGATACAATTGACGGATGCTATATCCAAATTGAGTGAGATCAATCCGATCCTGGCCTATGAATTTGATGGGAATCGCCATGACGTTGGAGAAAAGTTGGGGTTCATTGAAACAACCATCCATTATGCCCTGCAGCATAACGAGATTAAAGATGAAGTTTTGGCTTATATGAGACAGGTTATTGAAGAGATGGATCAACAAAAATAAACATCTCACCAAACCACTCTTTCTCAAAATGAAAAAAGAGACTACCGGATGATATAACATCATCTGATAGTCTCTTTTTCTTTACTTTTTCTCCGATTTCAACTGAGCAATTTGCTCTTTCTCCTTCGGATCAGCTTTAATCAGCTTGTCGTACAAAGCTTTGTCATCCTGTCCCTGCTTTTGCAGAGCGACGATATAATAGCGAGCCACCTCACGATTCGTAGCATCGCTCAAATCATCCTTCAAGCCGTTTTTGAGGATGTTGGCAGCCTCTGCAAGCTTACCTGACATGAACTCAATTTTGCCAGTACTGAGCGCAATGCTTGGGGTTACTTCAAAAGTACGTGTCAATTGGATTTCAGGTGGAACCGTCTTAATATGAGCTACCCCATCCAGAACCTGCTGGTAAGCAGCAAGACCTGCTTGGAAATATTTCTGCTCCTTGGCCGTGTCCTTCTGCTCACGTGCCTGATCACCAAGAGAATAAGCTTGAGTGATCAACATATTGTACCAGTCATTGTCCCATCTAAAGTTGGAAATGTTATTTTCCAAAATGCTGAAGGCCTGCTCATTCTCACCCTTTATTTGTAGAAGGTTAATTTTGGAGTTATACATGATTTTATTATACGGCTCTGCCTTCAGGCCCGTATTTAGCACCTCTATTGCAGCAGTATAAAATTCCTCTTTTTTCGTTTGCTGATAAACACTCTTGTACAGTGCAGCCAGTCTTATAACCGAATCCGGATGTGTAGGACGAAGTTCAAGATCTTTATTAATAGCACTTTGAATTTCCTCAAATGATGTGCTGACCGCCATAATCTGTTTGGCATATGTGGCAGCATTAGCCGATTGCACGAATCGGAGGCCTGCAAACAGAATGACGATGCTCAAGATACCAATGACTGCACTGTACGTGATCCGAAAACCGGAAGCACTCATGGACAGGCGTTTAAGTGGCTTGCTGTCCATAGCAGCGGCCATACCACCGAGACTCACGAATACCAGTATGCCCATGAACACGTAACTGAGATTAAAGTCCAACAAGCTATGAAGTAGGATCGAGAGTGCCACAATAAGATACAAAAAGTGAGAATCCCGTTCTTCATCATTCTGTCTAATATAGTTACGAATATATTTGTAGAAAATATATAAGATGAATGACATGAAAATTACAAAACCGAGAATGCCAACTTCAACCAGGTACTGCATAAAAAAGTTATGGGCCTGACGGCTAGTATAAGGATAATCTTGGTATTTTTCGTATAAAGTTGCCCAACCACCACCGCCGCTTCCAATAACAGGGTGATCTTTAATCGATTTGGCAGCATCCTGATAGAATACAAGCCGCTCCAGTACACTATGCTGCCGGAAATTGATGTTTTCTAACCGGACCTGGACGTTATCAGGCAGTACGCTGCGCAGGCCGGTTCCAATAAACAGAAAAGCCAGCAAGCCAATCACCACAACCGATCCGACAGGTAGCCACAGGTTGGATAACTTCCGGGAGGTCCACCCTTTGAGGGCATTCTCCAGCTTTGGTGCCAGATAACGTTCAACAAGCCACAGTACGACAGCTACAACAAGGGAGACACCAATAAGTAATCCCCAAGCCTTGGCCGCCTCTCCGCCGTTGTAAGTCTTATTGAGTTGTAATCCCATATTCGTAATCGGAGCCAAGAGAGATATTGACGCTACACCAGCAATGGCACAATGCAAAATCCATATAATCTGGCGTGCAGGTTTAAAGAAAAGCAAGAGCAGCACGAATACGACTGGCAGCATAACCAGACCGCCCCGTGATAAGGTCAGGAATAGCGAGACCAGAATTGGCACCAACATGAAGCCATGAGTAGCCTTGCCATACCATGATTTTGACTTCATCAGACAAAAAACGGCAGCGAATAGGAAAGCCATCAGGAAAGCGGCATATGTATTCGCATATTGAAACACTGATGTCAGCCGGAGCCCATTTGTATCTGTCATGACTGCATTGGTATAGCGGTTTTGATAAACATATTGGCTAAGCCAGCCCACCAGCTTGCCGGCAAGTACCCACTGTCCGAACCAGTTGATAAAGCCAAAGCCGACAATGACATAAGCAACGGTCATAATCACATTGTGAATAATCTTATTGCCTAACCGATCCTGAAGTAGATAAATTGAGATGATAAACAGGGCGGCATAGATGCACTGTACTACTACCATGTTCATTGCGAGATAATGAGAAGCAGCGGAAACCAATGAGAGCACGTAGGTTAGTGGGAGTAACATAACAAGCACCGCCAGCCAGTCTCTTTGATCTTCGAGTTTGAATTTCTTATAATAGGTTACAATTCCTAAAATCAATAGAATCGTGCTGATGATCAAAGCCCAATACAGAGGCTTCTCAAAATCAAGCATTTGCCCATTAAAAAGTGCAGCCTGAAAGGGGGCCCAAGCTAAAAACAGAATAATGCCAACAATTAACACCCAAAACATAGCCGGCCTTTTATCGTCACGGGTCGACGTTTTGGCCTGTTTCCCGTATACTGGATTCGACAAGGTTTACAATCTCCTTTTCTTGTAGATACGTCAACATTTTAGCATATAGTAGCTGTTAGAGCCATATCGCAAGAATGATCCTACCAATTTTTTACACTACTGTAATGTAAGTGACTTACCAAACCATGTTTAAGGTCGTGACACACTCGTATGAATTTAACTCAAAACTTTTCGAAAAATTTAAAGTTACTCTGGGAATTGTCTAAAAAAGATATTAAATCTAGATACCTTGGTTCATTTATGGGGGTACTCTGGGCTTTTATACATCCTATGGTATCTATACTTGTTTATTGGGTCGTATTTCAGGTTGGTTTTAAAAATGTACCTATTGGAGATACTCCCTTTATACTTTGGTTATTAACAGGAATGGTGCCTTGGTTATTCTTTTCTGAAAGCTTATCAACTGCAACCAATAGTATTATAGAAAACAGTTATTTGGTAAAGAAGATTGTTTTCCGAGTAGGTTTGCTGCCGATGGTGAAAATTTTGTCTGCTCTTTTTGTACATGTATTTTTTATCATTGTTCTTTTCATTATGTTTAAAATATACAATGTTGAATTTACGCTTTATAACATTCAAATACTTTATTATTTATTAGCCACGATTTTTCTTTCCTTGTCCATTTCTTACATAACAGCGACATTGGTTGTTTTTGTAAAGGATGTTGGTCAAGTTGTTGCGGTATTTATTCAGTTATTCTTTTGGCTTACGCCGATCTTTTGGAATTTAAATATTGTTGAGGATAAGTATCAGTTTTTCTTTAAACTAAATCCTGTTTTTTATATCGTCGAAGGATATCGGGATACTTTTATCGATCACAAATGGTTCTGGGAGCATCCATCAATGACGATCTACTTTTGGGCTATTGTGATTATCGCAGGTACTATAGGAATCAAAATTTTCAAGAAAATGAAATCTCATTTTGCAGATGTATTGTGAGGAGAAAATGATGAATCAAACAGAATCAGTTGCTGTGGAAGTTAATAATGTCACTAAAATATATAAAATATATGATAATCCCAATGAGCGATTAAAAGAGGCTGTTCATCCTTTTAAAAAAAAGTATCATTCTGAATTTAAGGCTATCAGTGACCTGTCCTTTTCCATAAATAAAGGACAAGCGATTGGTATTATTGGTAAAAATGGTTCTGGAAAATCGACTCTTTTAAAGATGATCACAGGCGTGATTACTCCCACCAACGGAAGCATTAAAGTGAATGGGAAAGTTGCTGCTCTTTTGGAATTGGGCGCGGGTTTTAATCCGGATTTAACAGGAATGGAAAACATATATTTGAACGGAACCCTTATGGGGTATAGCAAAATAGAGATGGATGGTAAACTTGAATCCATTGTATCCTTTGCGGATATCGGGGACTTCATTAATCAACCAGTCAAAATGTACTCCAGTGGTATGTTTGCCCGATTAGCCTTTGCAGTAGCCATCAATGTTGATCCGGATATTTTGATTGTGGATGAGGCCTTGTCTGTTGGAGATATTTATTTTCAGGCAAAATGTATTACCAAAATGAAGGAGCTCTCCAAAAAAAGTACGGTTTTATTTGTCTCACATTCCATGGATACCATTAAAAGTTTTTGTGATACAGCGCTGCTTATTGATAAAGGACACATGGTCGAGATTGGTCCAGTGAAACGTGTAGCACAAATTTATGAAAACATTGTTAACCAGGAAATTGCAGATATGAAACGTGTTCAATCTTTGGATGTATTTGTTAATTCCGAAACAGATAAGAAGAGTTCGCTGTTGCTATTAGAAGAGGATCCTGCTTTTGCAAAACGTGCCAATGAGTTTCGCTCTGGAACGGGAGATGCGCGCTTTATAAGAGCGGACTTGTTAGTCAATGGAGAAGTTGTTAACCAGGTCCCTTTTGGCGAAATGGTTACTTTGCGTTTATTGGCACAATATTATAAAGATATAGATTCTGAGGGAACCATTGGCTACATGGTTAGAAACCATACTGGTGTCGATGTGTTTGGCATGAATATCTATAATAAAGCAAAATTAGTTCCGAAAATGCAAGCGGGGGGCATTCTTGAGGTTAACTTTAATTTCCGCAATCTATTGTCTGAAAGTGGTAAATACACCATTTCTATTGGCTTGAAGCCTAAGCCTTTTGAACCTCTTTATTTGGATAGCGTAAGTATAGCAGTTGTTTTTGAGGTTCCTAAGCCAGAGAATAATTACGTACCAGGATTAATATTTGTAGATAACACAATAGATTTGCAAGTCATTAATTAAGGCTGGTGATAAAATGTGTGGGATTTTGTTTTCTAATGTAGCTATAAATAAAGAAGTATTTCTTAATTCTTTAAATATAATGAAACACCGGGGGCCTACGGCCCCACTTTGTGTATATCAGAGTGAAAATTTTATGCTGGGGCATAATAGATTAAGTATCTTAGATTTGGATCGGAGAAGTGATCAGCCTTTTTTCTCTGATGACGGAAGATATGTGATTATATTTAACGGAGAGATCTATAATTATAAAGAATTAGCCTCCAATTATTCAATTCAAATGAGAACAAACTCAGATACTGAACTTTTATTGAAGCTTTACATTCAATATGGTCCCCAAATGTTGAATTGGCTTAATGGAATGTTCAGTTTTATTGTTTTAGACGTCCAGCAGAAATCATTTTTTGTAGCACGAGATCGTATGGGAGTAAAACCACTTTATTACAACAGATATGGTGAAGAGTTCATTTTCAGTTCTGAAATTGCTCCATTGCTCCCATTAGTCCACAACATTTCTATAGATCAAGAAGCCGTAAGACAATATAAAAAGATGAGATGCTTTTTTAATGATCGTACTATCTATAATGAAATAAAAGAGTTTCCACCAGGATATTATTACGAGAATGGCGAATTTATTAAATATTGGGAAATTGATTACTCTGAAAAAGAATCTCCTTCCGATGAGGAACTTGAATTTCTAATTCGCTCTGCAGTAGAGTATCGTAAGATCGCAGATGTTGAAATTGGAAGTTACCTAAGCGGGGGATTGGACAGCACGATTATTACCGCACTTGCCAGAGTAGAGCATACTTGGACTGTTGGTTTTGAAGATTATAATGAGTTTCAGTGGTCTGAAATCGCAGCAACAAGATACAATACCATTCATCATCCGATATTGTTTGAACCTGATCACTTTTTATCATTAGCTCGAGAGCTTATAACTGTAAAAAAAGAGCCTCTGTCTGTGCCAAACGAAGTGTTACTGTATCATATGACTCAGCAAGCATCTGCTAAAAATACAGTCATATTAAGTGGAGAAGGTGCAGATGAGCTTTTCTTTGGGTATGACCGTATTTTCAGATGGGCTAGTAGCACTACAGACTTTGACATCCGAGCCTTTAGTGAACTCTACACCTACGGATCTGAAGATGATATAGAGATTGTAGAAGACGCTTTGGCACCTTTCATGAAGTTAAAGTCGCCTCAAAAAATCGTAGCTGCATTCTTTCAGCAAGCTCATTTGAGAGGGTTACTTAAAAGACTGGATAGTGCCTCAATGCTAAATTCCGTAGAAGCAAGATCTCCTTTCTTGGACTATAGATTAATTGAAAGGCTTGCAGGTGTAAACTCTCTGTACAAAATGAAGGATGGGGTTGTTAAGGCTCCTCTCAAGAGAATTTTTAAAGATATTGTCCCTGCAGAGATTGTAAACAGAAAAAAGGTGGGTTTTCCTGTTCAACTTGAAAAAGTCCTATCTTCTGAGAAAATTGAAGGGAAGACGACATTCGACAAATGGTTTAACTTCAATTTAACTACGTTAGGAGAAATCTTATGATTATCGGCTATACTTCCGGAGTCTTCGATTTATTTCATATTGGACATTTGAATTTGTTGAGAAATGCTAAATCACTCTGTGATAAACTCATTGTTGGTGTGACAACAGATGAGTTAGTTTCATACAAGTATAAAAAAGCAGTAATTCCTTTTGAGGAAAGAATTGAGATTGTCAGAAACATCAGCTTTGTTGATACTGTAATTCCTCAGGACTCCATGGATAAATTTGAGGTTTGGCAAAAATTAAAATATGACGTAATGTTCGTTGGTGATGATTGGTTTCAAAGTGAACGTTGGGACCAGTATGAATTGCAGTTTAAGGAAGTTGGAGTGAAAATTATATATTTTCCCTATACGAAGAGTACATCATCGACTTTACTGAATGAGACATTACTGAAATTAAGAAAATAAGTATAAGATTTTTGCCTGAAAGGAAGAGGTTTTGCAGTGAATATGAACAGATCTATAGCTTTTGTCATTCACAATCTAGTTTTATATGAAACGATTAAGCCTTTAATTGAGGAGTGTGAAAGAAAGCAGATCATTTGTGATATTTATGTCCCTCACATTGAAGAAGAAGATTGGGGAGACATGTCCTTAGATACCTATCATTATTTGAAGAGCAACGGTATAAAAGTGACTTTAACAAGCTCTGTACCTGACAAGGCATATAAAATAGCCTTCTATCCCTATCTCCCTTATTATTTGGAAGTTAAGTCCGATTATAAGTTTAGATATCAGTATGGAATGGCTAAACCAAACTGGAATTTAGATACATGGAGTCGAAATTTCGATTTTATCTTTTGTAATGGGCTGTATGATTCCTCGGTTCTGGCAGCGTACACTCAGACTGAAATCGTTGGAATGATTAAGTACGCCAAATTTCAAAGGAAGAAGCGCGAAACGGATAAATATAATTTGCTTTATTTGCCTACGTATGGGAATGAGTCGTCTATTGAGCTTGTTATGAACCATATTGAAGAAATGTCAGATACCTTTAATATGAAGGTGAAATTGCATCATGGCACTTCTTTTTTGGAGCATGAACGGGTTAGTCTAGTTAAGTCTCATATTCCTGATGTGCTTGATCACAAGGCTTCTCTTGTTCATTTAATAGAGGAGGCTGATGTGATATTGTCTGACGGCTCTGGGGCTATATTTGATGCGCTGTTTACGGACACTCCAATTGTAATATTCCAACATCCCCAAACAGAATCTTTCGAGGGGATTTTACCTTTGGAAGAACAAATAGTTCAGCAAAACATTGTTCCTTTTGTGAGCGATAACGGCAATATTAAACAAACTTTACTTAATGCAATCTTAGATGAACAACTAATACAACAAAGAAGGAAATTTACTTTAGAGATGTTTCCGGTTAAAGGAAGAGAGACGATAGATAAGTGTATGGATGTAATTAACAGATTTCTAAAAGATGACGTGGACCATGCTTATAGAGCAGGGCATACACGCCTGAAAAATGAATTTAATGAATTACAAACTCATAGTCAAATTCAAAGCCAAGAAATAGAGCAGCAAAAACAACACATTGTTCAGCATACGGGTCAGATTAACACATTGATTCAAACGCGAGAGCAACAGGAAAATGTAATAAGTAGCATGTCAGCAGATTTAAAATCTCTGTCTGAAAAGAAAGATGAATTAGAACGGAAATATGTTCAACTCACACAGGATTATAATGATGAAAAAAATAACTTGGATATTTTAAATCATCAATATAGACAACTATTTGGTCAATATAATGAACTGAACACCCAGTTCAGTGAGTTGGAAAAATATAATGGAAGACTGTCTACAGAGCTTCATAATATTTATAACTCTAAAAGGTGGAAAATGGCGAATAAACTTAAACATATCTTACACAAGTCCAAAATGATATATGTTCTTAAGGGATATAGAGTATGGAAAAGTTATGGCACTACTATTTTACTGAAAAAGATAAAATCTAAAGTGTCGCATAAGCTTAAAAGGGCTAACGCGGGGGATCAGCCGATTGATCTACGCAAAGATGAAGGGAATTACAATCAGTTATTAACTTGGTATGAGTATAAATTTTACAATTATAAAGTAACTAAAGACAATTCATTTTCTCTGGCGCTTGATAAGTTCGAGATTGAATTTGAGAAGGATCTTATATCGGTTGTCCTTCCTGTATATAACGGTGAGGATTATGTATCAAAAGCTATTGATAGTATTCTGCAGCAATCTTACAAGTATTTTGAACTCATTATTATTAACGATGGTTCAAAAGACACAACGGCAGAAATTATTGATGAGTATGCTAAAGCAGATCATCGTATCAGAGTAGTTCATCAGGAAAATCGTAAGATACCAAGAACATTATCCAGAGGTTTTAAACTAGCCAAGGGTGAATATCATACGTGGACAAGTGCAGATAATATCCTCCCTGAAAATTTCTTGGAGAAGATGGTCGCTGATCTTAAACGTGATGAAAATATTGGTATGGTATATGCTAACATGAGGTTAATTGACTCTGCCGGTCAAGTGATTTCCAACCATGGCTGGTATGAAGAACCACAGTTCAGTGGCAATGTTATGCTGCCTAAGTCTGCATTGGAGTTAAACGTATATCCTAACAATACGATTGGTGCAGCTTTTATGTATAGGGCAAAGGTAACCCAGTTATTGGGTGACTATTCTAGTTATAAGCATACCCTTGAAGATTATGATTACTGGATGAGAGTGAACTCTCTATTTGAGCTCAAACATGTGACCTTCGATGAGCCTATATATGATTATCGCTGGCACGATAAGTCACTGACCGCTTTAGATCAAGAACTGGGCATTACCTCTAACAGATATAAACTCATGGTACTTGATGATTTTAGAAGAGATTTTTATCTGACCCCATTAGTATGGATCATTGAAGGAGATGCTACTGAAGCTGGTGAGTTCAAGAAATATGTTCTGGCTAAAGGACATATTGTGGTTGGAAGAGATGAAGTGAATACGATTATTGGTCTTAATTTGGCAACGCCTATTTGCTATTTATATATAAAAACAGGCGAAGTCCATGATTTTGAATTTATTGATTCTAGTGCTTTATCGTCTATTTATGCACTGCTTATAGATAAATCAGAGTATACAACAGATACATTTGTAGCTCATTATCCTTGGAATCTGAAAATAAAGGATAAAATGAATGGTGAAACAGATAGCAACTATGACTTTTTTGCACAGGATACGGAAGTTCTGTTCTCTCTTATAAATACGAAGGTTAAGAACGATCACTTGTACCGTATTGAGGCGGTAATTGAAAGTGAAACCGTTTATAATAAGGGATTATCAGTCATTATTTGCACGTACCAGCGAAGTGAGAAGCTATCGAATGCGATTAAATCTGTCATAGAACAGTCGTTGGATAAAGCGGACTATGAAATTATTGTTGTAAATAATGATTATCTGAATGATGAGATTCATCAATTGGTTCGTGAGTTCAGAGCAACCTATAATATTGACGAATCCTTCCTGCGATATATGGAGGCTCCATTAAAAGGTCTTTCCTTTGCACGTAATGTTGGTTTATTTGGGGCAGAGGGGGAGGTCATACTCTATATTGATGATGACGCTATCGCAAACTCCAACTTGCTTGAGGAAACCATCAGAGGGTTCTCAGATCGTCCTGATATCGGAGTCATGGGTGGGAATATCATACTCAATTTACACGAGGAACGGCCTGAAGTGGTTAAACCAGGTACTGAAGCATACTGGAGTCAGCTCATTGTGGAAGGCGAAGAAATTATTGATTCTAATTTTCAGTGGGAGTTCCCTTATGGAGCCAACTTTGCGGTTAGACATGCTGCGCTAATGCGAATTGGGGGCTTTAGAAGCGCCTATGGGCGTAAAGGAAACAATTACGCTGGAGGAGAAGAAATTGTTGTATCTTTTGCTATGAGAGAAATTGGCTATAAGGTTGGTCTTAATCCTAAGATGAAGGTCATTCATGATGTGGACACCTCCCGATATACTGTTGAGCATGTTAGAAAGACAATGCGAAACAGTATTTTAACCAATTACCAATTGCAAAAGGATCTGTATGCGCCGATGGAATCGGATATTGAGGCAGATAAGAATCACCTCGAAATTGTTAAAGCTGAATTAGATCATTTGGAGAAGATTCCGACTAAAAATCGAGACGTTGAAATTGATATTTTGTATAAACAATACACAGTTGAAGCGTATGAAGAGTTAATACAAATGAAGGAAAACGATATGCATTCGCGAAAACAGTTGGCAGGAGCGTATAGATAATTAATAAAATTTTAAAGGCGCCTCTTTTATAAAAAATAAGGGGCGCCTTTATTAGTATGGAGCGTTGAAATTGAAAATTTTATATTTCTCTCCGATCTATTGGGATGATTTAAAACAACGTCCGCAACATTTGGCCGAAGAGTTTGCTAAAATGCCGGGGGTTCACATCACCTTTGTAGAACCATCCATTAGCATACTTAATAGTATTGTAAGGCAGAACTCAGATTATAAAAAAAGAAATCAAACCATAAATGATAGTCTTCAAATATTCAGGCCTTCGGGCAGTCTGAGATTACCTAGAAGTTTTGAAAGTTTAGACCTATTTCATATGAATCAATGGTTTGAAAAGAGACAGTTGGAAGATTTAGTTTCCAATGCAGATATCATTTGGTTGGGAAGTCCCGTCTTTTATCCTCTTATTAAATCAAATAATAAGAAGAAGATTGTGTTTGATCGAATGGACGACTATGTATTTCTAACTAACAATGCATTGATGAAGAAATTGCTCGAAAAGTGGGAACTTGAATTACTTGCCAAGGCAGACCTTGTTATTTCTACAAGTAACCATTTGCATAAGCATTCTCAAACATTGAGTAGACAATCTTATTTGGTGAAAAATGCTGTAGATACAGCTATACTAAATATAAATGTAAATAGCTTGATTGTTAGCGAGTTAAAATGGTTAAAGCACGAAGGCTACTACATTTTTGGATACGTGGGGGCGATTGACCACTGGTTTGATGTGGAAGCGGTTAAGGCTATTACTGAATTTGATGAGAAATTTGTTGTATGTTTGGTTGGGAGAAATAACCTGAATTATAATTTTGAACAGCATAATAGGATTAAATATTATGAGCCTGTCCCTAAATCAGAAATTGGTGCGATTATTGATGCTTTTGATGTTTGTTTATACCCCTTTTTGAGGAATTCGGACAGAATCGATACGATCAATCCAGTAAAAGTTTATGAGTATCTGAGTTTTAATAAAGTGATATTAGCGGTGGCTAGCGAAGAAACAAGGCTTTTAAATCAGAAGGGGGTTTATCTATATAATAGTTTAGAGGGAATAAGAAAATATCTAATAGATATAGATACCCTGCAATTCCCTTTTTATGATCAAGAGCAACTGGAAAACTTCGTAGTCCATAATAGTTGGGAAGCTCGTGCAAAAACCATTATGGAGCTGCTTATAAAAGAGCTTCAATAGGAGGAACTTAGATATGAAAGGGATTATATTAGCTGGAGGAACTGGATCTAGATTATACCCCCTTACTAAAGTTACAAACAAACATTTGTTGCCAATTGGTAAATATCCGATGATATATTACTCTATTGATAAGCTCAAAAAGGCGAATATAAATAATATTTTAATCGTTACCGGAAAGGAACATATGGGAGATGTAGTTAATCTCTTAGGAAGTGGTGTCGACCTTGGAGTTACTCTGACTTACAAAGTGCAAGATGAAGCCGGGGGGATTGCACAGGCTTTGCTTTTAGCTGAGCATTTTGTTGGCAATAACAAGATGGTTGTTATTTTGGGGGACAACGTTTTTAAAGATGATATATCATCCTTTGTTGAAAAATTCAAACTTCAAGAATCAGGAGCGAAATTACTACTTCATAAAGTGCCTGATGCTAACCGCTATGGAGTACCAGAATTACAAGGCGATAACATTGTAAATATTGAAGAAAAGCCGGAGATTCCTAAGAGTGATTATGCAGTTACGGGCATTTATATGTTCAACCACTCTGTATTCAATATCATCAAGACCTTGACTCCTTCAGCAAGAGGAGAATATGAAATAACAGATGTTAATAACGCTTATATTCAACGAAACCAACTTACATTTGATATTTTAGAGAATTGGTGGACTGATGCGGGAACACATAGTTCATTGATGCTTGCTAACAAATTAGTAAGTGAAATGAATTATGAGCTTTTTTCTTAGTATTATCATAGAACTAAAGATATCTTATGGTGATACTAAATAATTAAGAAAGCGAGACTGTTTAAATGCAAATTGTGAATGCTCTTCCAGCTAGAATAAAGTGGGTGGATGTACTAAAGGGATTGGCAATTATTTTTTTAGTTTTCTCACATTTGGTGCCTCATGGTTTTAAAGGGAATGAGTTGATGGATAAGAGCTTTATTATAGGTTATTTTTATTCCTTCCATATGCCTCTTTTCTTTTTTGCTTCTGGGTTTACTTCTAATTTTCAAAAGTATAAGTTTAGTAGTTTTTTGTGGTCTAAAATCAAAACAATCCTTTTACCATATACGACTCTTTATATATGCTCACTATTGTATTTTGGTTGGATGCATTGGATGGGGATTGTCGGAACGCTTGATCCAATGGTTGTTATTGAAACTTTTTTATATGCAGATGGAAATCACTTGGGTATTCTAAATATGTCTCTTTGGTTCCTACCTTGTCTCTTCTTAGCCCAGATCATTTCGTACTTAGTCTTGAAAATTTCGTCAAAAAGAAGTTATATGTATGTATTTTGGATATTGTTAACCATACTTGGTGCATTCTTAAGTAAGCTTGACACACATGCGCTTCCTTGGTCATTTGGCACGTCAATTAATGCAGCTTCTTTAATTATTTGTGGTTATATATTCAAATTGAATGAACAGTATTTTATTGAAAAAATCAGAATTAACAAACCATATTTTGCTTACGCGGCGGGTTTTCTGGGTCTTTTATTATTCTTAATAAATGATAAACCAGGCATGTCAGGAAATTACTATGGACATAATTATGTATTATTTTATCTGTCGGTATTGGCTAGTTTAATATTTTATATATACTTATCCAAAAAAATCGAGTCATCTAGCTTACTATCCTATTTTGGTAAAAATTCTCTGATTATATTTGGTCTGCATGGATTAATACTTAGCTTCTGGGAGAATGTGAATTTTTACGAGATGTTTTCTGTTAAAACAAATATGTATTTAGATGGAATTTCATTTGTTGTTATTTCTACCTTACTTGTCTTCTTAAGTTGTATTCTTTTTATTGAACTATTTAATAGATTCTCACCTTTCCTGATTGGCAAAAAGTTTAGTTTTGGCAGTTCTAAAACAACAACTATTCCTTATAAGAATGCTTAATAATTAACTTTACCAAAAAGCCCCCGATTTTTATTCGAGGGCTTTTTGGTCTGCATCGACATCTGTATTGAATTAGAAAAGATCTGGATTATCAGGGTATATTTTTTTGAATTGTGAACGTATAAATTCAATTTTTTCTTTCGTGATGGATGATGTCTTTTTCAATACTATGGCTTTTACGTTATTATCAAGAGTATAGCTCTTTAAAGGTTTATAATTATTTTTAAGAGATCCATTCATTACCTCTTCTGCGAGTATACCTACAACTTTTTGACCGCTTTCACCTAAATGGTATTGTGTAGGTAATGCAATCACAACATAATCGGACTCAAAAAACGAAACTGGAAAGCCATCTCTTAAATCAACGTGATGGGTCAAATTCATAAATGGAAGAGCGTTGCTATTGTCAGGCATTTCAATCTGTCTGAGTATGTCATCATTAAGAATTCCAGAGCTAGACAGAACATATACTTTATGCTGCTCTGATGAGATCTCCTTAAGATAAGCCGTTAATTGTTTTAAAACAGGTATATCTGTTCTTACTCTAGGTGTTTGTTTAAAGTCACTGAATAAAGAAGAAAAATAGGTAACAGGCCGTGCATTCACATTAGTGAACGTTACCAAGAAATTACAAGCGACTAAATAAACTAGAATAACTAAGAAAACATTTTTTGCATACTTTATCTTGGACAAATAGTTTAGTATAAGAATAACGCCACAAATAAATAGAATTAATACGTTCACTGTAAGAAGATAATAATGCTGAGAAGCTAAGCTTTGAATTCTTGTAAAAAGAAAGTACGTAATAAATAAGTTCGTAACTAAGAAGATTGATAAATACCTAGTTTTGCTAATGAATAACAAGCCTATGCAACCGACAAGAGCTATCAGAAAAATGAAGGCTCCATAATGATAAAATAAATTTTGTAAGTTACTTATGACGTCACCAAAATAATAAGCCGAGTAGGCGTTCTTAAAGTTATTGGTTAGGGCTCTTTGAATAAATTCATTGAAGAATATGATAAGAAATAGTGCGCTTGAAGATCCTATAATGAAAAAATTTAAAATAACCTGTAAGAGCTGCTTGAAGCGAAACTCTTTTTCAAGGATCCATTTGAACAAAAAGGCGATACTGATCGAGCCAAAAAGAGATACGATCCAAAACCCATACCATCTTCTTGTGAATGTTAGTAATACCAGGCAAGAAGCTAAGAGTAAAACCGTTTTTAAATTTAAGCGTTCAAAATCATTATTAAATAAGATAACAAGGGACAAGCAAATAAAAATAAGTCCTATAGAATCCAGATATCCACCTAGCATAGGAGCTATCATAATTGGAAAGGTAAATGTAAGTACAAAGATCATAAAAACGTTCAATTTTGTGTTTAACTGGATTTGATCAGCAATCTTGATACATAATAAGAAAAGTATCAAACAAGAAGGATACAAGAAGCAGGTATAGATTGCCAAGACATAGCTCATGTAGCTTGTACCTAAGAACTTTAAAGGTAAGGCCAGAAAGACTGTTGGGAAAACGGAATAATCGTCTCTCAAAATACTTGCATAGATTTGTTTAGAAGCTGCTATAAAATCTGTACTTAAAAGGTTATTAAATTGTATGGATGTGTTCCAATAGGCTGAAAAGTCCCAATAATAAATGAAATGCTCCCTTTGAAGGAAGGCGTAAATGAATATAATCCCAACTAGATAACCGCCAAAAGCTAGGTACTGCACCATTATTTCTTTCTTGGCATATGTTAAGATACCACTAATGTGTAAAATGTATGTAGCACCTATGACAAACGACTGCGCAATATTTAGACCGAATAATATGGAAATATAGTAAGAATCGACTTTAAACAGTATTAGAATCGGGATAAGTAGCCACATCAAAACCAAATAGGACCAAACAAAATTTTTATTAACTCTAGATAAATTCAAAAGCATATTCCCTCCCAATATAGTGTGCTTATTAATTTTATAGTAATCATAAATGAAAGTATATACTCAAGATGTTGGAGGTTTCGTGAATGATAATAAAGGAAGTACTTTCAGGTGCAAAAATCATTGAACCTGTGGTTCATGGTGATCACCGTGGTTTTTTTATGGAAAGTTACAATGAACAGATCATGAAAGAAAACGGAATAGACCATGCTTTTATTCAAGATAACCAATCCATGTCTGCAGAAGCCGGTGTGATTCGCGGTTTGCATTACCAGCTTAATCCTAAAGCACAGACCAAACTCATTCGTGTGCTTTCTGGAGCTATCTACGATGTGATTTTGGATATTCGTAAAAGCTCTCCAACATTCGGTCAATGGATCGGGGTAATCTTAAGCGAACACAATAGACGTCAGTTATTGGTGCCTAAAGGTTTTGCTCATGGGTTCTGTACGCTTGTTCCTAACACCCAGGTGCTGTATAAAGTCGACGAGTATTATTCACCTGAAAATGATCGTGGCATTCTTTGGAATGACCCTGCACTGGGGATTGATTGGCCAACTTCCCATGCAATCCTTTCGGAAAAGGATCAGAAGCAAGCGGCGCTGGCTGATGCGGATATTAATTTCGAATAGATGACGGAACTGGTCTTTGTACCATGCGTCTAGCTGTGAAATAATTGAACAATGTTTTTCCTTTATTAGCTCAGAAGCATATGTTATATGTATTAAAGCACTTTTTAGGAGGTCTGTATGAAACTTCTTGTCACCGGCGGTGCCGGATTTATTGGCAGTAATTTTGTATTGTATATGTTAAAAAAGCATCCAGATTACGAAATTGTAAATATAGATGCGCTTACGTATGCAGGTAACCTGGAAAATTTGAAATCAATCGAAAATCATCCCAATCATACCTTCGTGAAAGCGGATATTACCGACGCGCAAACGATTGACAAAATGATGCAGCAGGGAATTGATGTGGTAGTGAATTTTGCGGCAGAGTCGCATGTGGATCGGAGTATTTTGGAACCGGAAGTGTTTGTGAAAACAAACGTATTGGGTACACAGGTGCTGTTGGATGCAGCTAAGAAATATAACGTAACCAAGTTTGTACAGGTATCGACAGATGAGGTGTACGGTTCTTTGGGGGAAACAGGGTTGTTTACGGAGGAAACTCCGCTGCAGCCTAATAGCCCTTACTCTGCTTCCAAGGCAGGCGGGGATTTGTTGGTGCGTGCATACCATGAAACCTTTGGTCTACCAGTGAATATCACACGTTGTTCCAACAACTATGGCCCATACCAGTTTCCGGAAAAGCTGATTCCGCTGATGATCTCACGTGCGTTGAGCGACCAACAGTTACCGGTCTACGGGGATGGCTTGAACATCCGCGACTGGTTGTATGTAGAGGATCATTGCAGTGCAATTGATCTGGTCATTCATCAGGGTAAGCTTGGTGAGGTATACAATATCGGGGGAAATAACGAGCGGACAAATGTGCATATCGTCAAAACGGTATTGGAGGAGCTGGGCAAGCCAGAATCTCTAATTTCGTATGTGCAGGATCGTCCGGGTCATGACCGTCGATATGGTATTGACCCAACCAAAACAATGAACGAGCTGGGCTGGAAGCCAAAACACTCTTTTGAAACGGGTATTAAAGAAACGATTCGTTGGTACTTGGACAACAAAGAATGGTGGACTCGCATCCAATCCGGCGAATACCAACAATATTATGCAAAGCAGTATGGTTCCCGCTTGGGGGATGCGTAAAATGAAGGTATTAGTTACTGGAGCATCCGGTCAACTTGGTAAAGACGTAGTAAAGGTTTTCCAGGAGCAAGGACATGATGTCTTTGGCTACGATCGGGAGCAGCTGGATATCACTGATTTGGAGCAGGCTGTGAAGATTGTGGGACAATATCAACCTGAAGCCGTAATCCACTGTGCAGCGTACACGGCTGTGGATGCAGCGGAGACCGATGTAGACGGGGCTTATCAAGTCAACGGGGCAGGTACACGTAATATGGCACTGGCTGCGGAAAAGGTTGGAGCCAAGCTTGTTTATATCAGCACAGATTATGTGTTCGATGGAACGGCAAAGCAGCCATATCATGAGTACGATAATACCAATCCGCAGAGTATCTACGGAAAGTCCAAACGAGCGGGAGAGGTATTGACCCAAACACTTTCCTCTAGGTATTTTATTGTTCGTACATCTTGGGTATATGGATTGCACGGGAACAATTTTGTCAAAACGATGCTGAAGCTTGGACAGGAGAAGCCGCTCCTACAGGTGGTGAATGATCAGAAGGGTTCACCTACCTATACGGTGGATTTGGCACGTTTTTTGGCGGAATTGATTCAAACGGAGAAGTATGGCGTATACCATGCATCCAATAGTGGCTCCTGTACCTGGTATGAATTTACGCACGCTATTTTACAGGATGCGGCGGAAATATTAGATGCCAAGATCACAGCGAAATTGGAGCCGTGCAGCACAGAGCAATTCCCCAGACCAGCAGCGCGGCCACGTAATTCTGTTATGGAGCATATAGCGATCAGAACCAATGGATTGAATGATTTGCGCGACTGGCGTAAGGGATTACGTGATTTTTTGCAGGAGTATCTTAGTAAATCCGAGTAATTAAAACCTAATTATAAATATCAACAATCTCCCATCAGTTCATGATTGGGAGATTTTATTATATTAAAGCCTATGTTGATTAAGGAAGATGAGCATTATAATGTATAGGCAGATGGAACATATTGTCCCTCTATTACACATTTTAAAAGAAGGAGGTCATTACTCTGAACAGACCTAACGTACAAATTTTATTGTCTACATATAATGGAACAGCTTATTTAGATGAGCAAATAGAAAGTCTCATAAATCAAAAAGATGTAGAAGTTCAGATTCTAATTCGTGATGATGGCTCGACAGATGATACGGTTGCCAAGTTGAGAGTGCTGAAGAAACGTTATCCTCAACAGATTATTTTATGCCTCGAGAGCAATGTAGGGGTTATTAAAAGCTTTTTTGATTTGATTCAAAGATCGTCTGAGACATTCGACTATTACGCTTTTTGTGATCAGGATGATGTGTGGATGCCGAACAAACTTGCTAAGGCTGTGGCTCATCTCAGGAATCAGGATGGGAGCCGGCCGCTGATGTACTGTTCTGCTACACAAATGGTCTCTCAAACATTGGAACCACTCAAAGTATGGCCAGCTGATATACCCCGACCTTTATCCTTCTATAATGCTCTCATTGAGAATGTATGTGTAGGTTGTACCATGGTGATCAATACAGAAACACTCCAGCTCGTGAAAAAGAGAATTCCGACTTCTTTGGATAACATTATTATGCATGACTGGTGGATTTACTTATGCACCTCCTCTTTTGGTGAGGTTGTTTTTGACCCTCAACCGTCCATTTGGTATCGGCAGCATCAAAACAATGTGTTGGGAGGTTCTACCGATGGCTGGGTAAGCAAGTGGAGGAAAAGACTAAGTAGATTTATAAAAGGAAAAAATCGCTATATTCTAAGCAAACAAGCCCGACAGTTCATTCAACTGTATGGACAAGACCTGTCTCCTCGAATGTATAAAGATATGGAACAATTCCTGGACAGCTACCAAAAGGGCGTATTTTCTCGTATAAAATACATTTGGCAGTCTCCATTTTATAGGCAGTCACGGTTTGACAACTGGATTTATAAGTTGGTTTTCATACTGGGGAAGTTATAGAGGTATGATGGAAAGAAAAATATTGAAACTTTTTTCCATATATAAACGTCAAATAATCAAAGGTGCAAATGATTACTAGATAAAATACCATCGAATGCATGTTCCTTTATGGAAAAATATAGTATAATTGAAACGTGCAACCGATATAGGCTGGCAAGGGCGGTCGGCTAACTCTCCCGAGGAGGGGGGTGAAGCCTGTGACAGTGTTTGAGGCGCTCAGTTTAATGCTGACGTTCGGGGCGTTGATCGTCACACTGTTAGAGTTTAACAAACGAAAATAGACCGCCCCCGCAAGGAAGGGTCTATTTTCGGCCTGATTGTTCCAAAACCGTCCGCTCTTGGAGCGTTGGTTGCGCAGGGGCTGGCTGGCACCAGCCCTTTTTCCATGTATATCTTACCACGATGATTTTTATACCTCAACTGTGTAAGGTTACAAGTTATGTGCTTTTTTGCGTCCCGCGCCCTGCGGGGGTATGCTATAATAGTCGATAGTAGAATAGATTACTGAATTTGTCAGGAGCGTTTTAAATATGGATGTAAGCATACTGGTCGTCAACTATAATACATGCCGTTTGACGCTGGATTGTTTGCAGTCGGTGTATGCGTCAGAGACGCAATATCGATATGAAGTGATTGTTATCGATAATCACTCCAATGATGGGTCTGTGGAAGCCATTCGTGCTGCATATCCGGAGATTACGTTGATTGCCAATGAGGATAACACAGGTTTTGCCAGGGCAAACAATCAGGGCATCGAGGTAGCGGGCGGGCGTTACGTATTGTTGCTGAATTCCGATACGTTGGTGCAACCGCACACGCTTGATACGATGATTCGGTTCATGGACACGCATCCGGAGATAGGAGCATCGGGCTGCAAGGTTATTTTGCCGGATGGTTCGCTGGATAAGGCCTGCAAGCGTGGGTTTCCAACGCCGTCTGCCTCCTTTTATTACGCCTTCGGCTGGTCGAAGCGTTACCCGGATAACCCCAAGTACAATCAATACCAGCTCGGGCACTTGAGCCCGGATGATGAGTATCCAGTGGATGTGCTGGTGGGTGCTTTTATGCTGGTGCGTCGGGAGACGATTGAGCAGGTCGGCGGCTTGGACGAAACATTCTTTATGTATGGTGAGGACATTGACTGGTGTTACCGGATTAAGCAGGCGGGATGGGGCATTTACTACTATCCACGCACATATATTATTCATATCAAAGGAGGCAGCGCTCGTCGTCGTCCTTTGAAAATTATTTACGAGTTTCATAGAGCCATGTGGGTATTCCACCGCAAGCATTATAAACAGCAGTATAGCTGGATCACGAACATGGCTGTATACACGGGAATTACGGTGAAATTTGGAATGGCCTTTTTGAAAAATAAGCTCACTGCACCGGCCAAGCCGGACGGCGGCGAACAATCTCGTACCGAGGTGAAAGCATGATACGCAGAAATCAACGTTTTTTAACCCAATTGTATATTGTGGCGGATTTCGCGGTCATTCAGTTATCCTTCCTGATCGCTTGGTTCTTCAAATTCGAAAGTGAATGGATTACCTATCAAGAGCCGCTTCCTATTCAAGTCTATGGAGGCTGGAGCTTAATTTACGGTCTGATTGCCGTAGTGCTGGGGATGCTATTCTCTCTCTATTCACCCAAACGTAAAAAACGTTTTGCAGACGACGTATTTCGCGTCACCCAGATTCATATTGTTGGCCTGTTCGTGCTGTTGAGTGTCATGTTCTTCGTAAAGCAAATTGACATTTCGCGGTCCTATCTGGCGATCTATATGATTGGGAACGTACTGCTTATTTTATTCTATCGATATTTTTTGAAGCAGGTACTTAAAGCTCTCCGCCAAAAAGGCTACAACAAGCAGTTCATGCTCATTCTCGGGGCGGGTACTCTGGGCCAGCGTTTTTATCATAATCTTGGACAGTATCCTGATCTGGGATATGAAGTGGTGGGTTTTCTGGATGATAAGCGCCACTGGGATGAAGAGGAAGAAGAGCATTTCCGCCCAATCCTTGGAGGCTTGGATCAGTTAGAAGCTACGCTGTCGAGCATGATGATTGACGAGGTCATTTTGGCTCTTCCGCTGGATGCACATGATAAGTACCCCAAGATTATCAACATGTGTGAAAAGGCTGGGGTGCGCACGCTCATCATTCCCGACTTTTTTGATTACTTGCCGTCTCGACCGTATTTTGATAACTTTGCAGGCATGCCGATGATCAATGTACGGGATATTCCGCTGGATGTGGCGGGGAACCGATTGTTTAAACGTTTGTTCGATATTCTGTTCTCGCTGTTCGCTATTATTCTAACTTCTCCGGTTATGCTGGCAGTGGCGATTGGCGTGATGACGACATCGAGAGGGCCGGTCATTTTCAAACAGGAGCGGGTGGGTCTAAATCGGCGTACCTTCATGATGTACAAATTCCGCTCGATGAAGGTATTGCCACCAGGGACTGAGGATACAGGCTGGACTACGGCCAATGATCCCCGGCGTACTCGCTTTGGCACCTTTATTCGTAAAACGAGTCTCGACGAGCTGCCGCAATTTTTTAATGTGCTGCTAGGAGATATGAGCGTTGTCGGCCCTCGTCCGGAGCGCCCGTATTACGTGGATCAGTTCCGCGAGGAGATTCCAAAGTACATGGTGAAGCACCATGTTCGTCCTGGTATTACAGGCTGGGCACAGAGCAACGGGTTGCGTGGTGACACGTCCATTGAGGAACGGATTAAGCATGATATTTTCTATATTGAGAATTGGTCGCTCTTATTCGATATTAAAATTATTTTCCGCACCATCCGCAACGGTTTCAAGAATGCGTATTAATCCAGATTTGACCCTTCGGTTCAGCCGGAGGGTGTTTTTGTGTCTGGAGGTTGTTTTAAGTGTGCGCATGCAGGGTATTGACCTGTACGAAAAGGATGTGACACCCTATGAAACGACTGATTGCGGCGGTAATTCTATTAATGTTGATTGGCACGTTTTTATTGGCTTACAAAGGGCAATCCACGGAGGAGCATACCGGTTTTACCACTCATCGTGTGATTTCGCATGCTATGGGAGCCGTTGACGGTTTAGCCTATACCAATGCGCGTGAAGCGTTTATGAATAATTATAAAAAAGGCAGCCGCGTGTTCGAGGTCGACCTGATGTTTACTTCGGACGGGCATTTGGTGGCGCGCCATGAATGGACGGAGTCTTTTACAGAGCAAATGCAGCAGGAGCAGGCAGTTGGTAAAGAACAGGGCGGGAAGCCCTGGAGCTACAAACAATTCAAAAACACCCCCATTTACGGCTCCTATACCCCGGTAGACTGGAATGATGTATTGGGTCTATTGGAGAAATACCCGGATGCCTATGTCGTGACCGATACAAAAGAACAGGACCCGGCCCAAATAAAACAGTTGTTTGCGCAACTGACCCGTCAGACACAGGAGAAAAATCCGGAACTTTTATCTCGCATCGTCCCGCAAATTTATGACGAGGAAATGCTGCGAACGCTGCGTAGCATTTATCCCTATACCTCCATTATTTATACGCTTTATGCGACAGAAGATACGGATGACCAAATCATCCGGTTTGTACAACAAAACGATATAACAGCAGTGACTCTACCAGAGAACAGAGTTAGTGGTACTTTAGTGGAAAGCTTGCGGCAGGCGGGGGCGGTGTGCTACGTAAATACAATTAACGATCTAAAAGATGCCGCTGACTACGAACAGATGGGTGTGCGCGGATTCTATACGGATGTTTTAATGGAAAAAGAACTCCAAAAACGCAGTTGGCTGTATGCGTTACGGCCCTGAGATGTGTGAACAGAGTGTTCCCATCTAATACGAACATTGACACCTTTTGTGCACTGTCATAGACTTAGCATAGAACGCTTTTGGATATTGGAATCCGGTTAGACCGGATCGTGGCAAAAGCACAATGGATGCTGGAGGAATGTGTGTTGGCAGATTCGATTCAATCATGGAGGCATGTATTTAAGCTGGACCCTGACAAGGAACTGGACGATGAGGGACTGGATGCCATATGCATGTCTGGTACGGATGCCATTATGGTAGGAGGCTCATCGGGCATTACCTATGAAAATACGGTGGATTTGCTGTCGCGGGTTCGGCGTTACGAGGTACCGTGTGTGCTTGAAGTGTCCGATCTGGAGGCTGTGGTGCCCGGGTTTGATCTGTATATGATTCCAATGGTGCTCAATACCACAGACAGTAATTGGATCGTAGGACAGCACCAGCGTGCGATTGAGCAGTTTGGTTATATGATCCCTTGGGATTTACTTGTGACGGAAGGATATATTGTTTTGAACGGTGATTCCACGGTCGCCAAGCTTACAGGGGCGGATACATCGCTTGATGTCTCATCTGCCGCCTCATATGCACAGGTTGCTGACAAGCTCATGCACCTGCCAATTGTATATGTGGAGTATAGCGGTACGTTTGGGGATATGGAGTTGGTACAAAAAATACATCGCAGTACGGAGTGCGCCCGTGTCCTATACGGAGGAGGTATCGTGGATAAATCTACCGCGTTACAAGCGGCTGCCGTTTGTGACACCATTGTAGTAGGGAATATCATTTACCGTGACTTGGCGAAAGCGCTGGAGACGGTAGCTGTGAAGTTGGAAGTATAGAACGTGATTTTATGGAAGCTTGCAGAAAGGAGCATGCACGCATGCAATCAATAGATATACACGAGGCTGTAGCCCGCCTCAATCCGCCTCAGCGTCAGGCAGTGGAGGCGATAGACGGACCGCTGCTGATTATGGCTGGGGCAGGCAGTGGAAAGACCCGAGTGCTTACGCACCGGATTGCCTACCTCATCGCGACCCGCAAGACGGCTCCATGGGGCATTTTGGCGATTACCTTTACAAACAAGGCTGCGCGTGAAATGCAGGATCGCGTATCCAAGCTGATTGGCCCGCAGGGGAGAGATGTGTGGGTATCCACCTTTCACTCCATGTGTGTGCGTATTTTACGTCGGGATATCGAGCGAATCGGATTTACCTCCAATTTCAGCATTCTCGATTCCACGGATCAGTTGTCTGTCATTCGGAACTGCATGAAGGATCTGAACATAGACACCAAAAAATTCGAACCCAAAGCGGTTCAGTCCATGATGAGCGCAGCTAAAAATGAACTGGTCACTCCTGAAATGTATGAGCGCAAGATTGGCGACTATTTTGAGGGGATTGTGGCTAAGGTATATACCAAATACCAACAACGTCTCAAGAACAACAACTCTCTTGATTTTGATGATTTGATCATGGCAACGATTCAACTATTTAAAGAAGTACCTGAGGTGCTTGATTTCTATCAGAAAAAATTCCAATACATTCATGTCGATGAATATCAGGATACGAACCGTGCGCAGTACATGCTGTGTAAAATGCTGGCTGACAAGCATCACCGGATTTGCGTAGTAGGTGACAGCGATCAGTCCATCTATCGTTGGCGCGGGGCGGATATCAGCAACATTTTGAACTTTGAAGAGGATTATCCGGAAGCGCGTACCATTTTACTGGAACAAAACTATCGGTCAACCTCGAATATTCTGAATGCTGCCAATGAAGTGATTGGTCAAAATACAGGTCGCAAGCCGAAGAAACTATGGACTGACAAAGAAGGCGGGGCCAAGATTAAAGTTTACCGGGCTGACTCCGAGCATGATGAGGGCTATTTTATCGCCTCCGAAATTCATAAAAATATCAATGCAGGCAAAACCTATAGCCATCATGCTATTTTGTACCGTACCAATGCCCAGTCGCGGGTGGTCGAGGAAATTTTGATCAAATCGGATATTCCGTACCAGATCGTTGGCGGCATCAAGTTCTATGATCGTAAAGAGATTAAGGACCTGCTGGCGTACCTTCGCCTGCTCTCCAATCCTGATGACGATATCAGCTTGATCCGAATCATTAATGTGCCAAAACGGAGTATTGGGGATACAACGGTCGGTAAATTGCAAGCAGCCGCAGCGGAGCGTGGAGTTTCTATTTTCCGAGTATTGCAGGTGGTAGACGATTTGGGCTTTGCCGGACGTACGCGTAATGCGCTTGTCGAGTTTTACGATATGATCGAAGGCTTAAGTCGGATGGTGGACAATCTCTCGGTCACCGAGTTAACGGAAAAAATGCTGGAAACCAGCCAGTATCGACTGGAGCTGCAAAACGAGAATACGCTCGAATCACGCTCACGTCTGGAGAATATTGATGAGTTCCTGTCAGTAACGATGGAATTTGAAAAAGGAGCGGAGGACAAGTCACTCGTCTCCTTCCTGACCGATCTTGCTCTTATCGCGGATATTGATTCCATGAATGACGATGAAGAGGAACAAAGCGATGCCGTTGTATTGATGACCATGCATAGCGCAAAAGGACTGGAGTTCCCAATCGTATTTATTGTCGGTATGGAGGAGGGGGTATTCCCTCACAGTCGGGCCTTTTTGGATAATGAAGAGCTGGAGGAAGAGCGTAGATTGGCGTATGTCGGGATTACCCGTGCAGAGGAGCAACTGTTTCTTACATGCGCACAGATGCGCACGCTGTTTGGCCGTACCACCGCTAATCCGCCTTCCCGCTTTCTCGAAGAGATTCCGGAAGAGCTCAAAGAGGATACAATTATCAAACGTGACCGCTATCGCCGCTCAGGCAATGTAGGCGGCTCTTATGGCGGACGTGGACTGGGTAAAACCAACGGTAGTAACTTTGGCGGAGAACGTTCCTTTGATACGATGAGCCGTAGTGGTTCGTCCGCTTCCGCGTCGCCCCGCGTAACCGTTACAACATCTTCATCCGCGAAACCAACTCCGGCTGCTTCGGCAGGAGGCCCCTCCATTTTTGTTGCCGGAGACAAGGTGCAGCATGGCAAGTGGGGAATTGGAACCATTGTAGCTGTAAAAGGTACAGGCAATGATATGGAGCTTCAGATCGCTTTCCCGGCTCCGGTAGGGGTTAAACGCCTACTGGCTGGCTTTGCACCGATTACAAAAGTAGAATAAATCTCAAACATCATTAAATCTCGAATCTCACAGCGGCAGTTGGCTTAGGCATCTGTCCTGATGAAGTTCCCGGAGGGATACGCCTGCATGAACCCAATGCACAGGATGGAGCAGCTTGTTGCTGAGCTGAACACATATAATTATCATTACTACACACTGGATGAGCCCAAGATCAGCGACAAAGAATATGATGTGCTTTATGACGAGCTGGTAGCGCTTGAACAGACGAGCGGTCTTGTGCTGCCGGATTCGCCGACACAGCGTGTGGGCGGGGAGTTACTCAAAGGCTTCACACCGCATCGCCACCTCGCCCCATTATGGAGCTTGGATAAAGCACAGAATGTGGAGCAGCTTCGTGCCTGGAACGCGCGTGTCGTGAAGCTGGTCAACGATTACAACACCAAGAACCCGGAGCAGCCTTTACCGCCTCCAGGATATGCGATAGAGCTTAAATTTGATGGACTGACGCTGAACCTGACTTATACCGACGGGAAGCTGGTACAGGCCTCTACACGCGGCAATGGCGTGGTGGGCGAGGGAATACTGGCACAGGTGAAAACCATTAAATCCGTGCCGCTTACGATTCCTTTTCAGGATGGGACCATTGAAGTACAGGGAGAAGGTATTATGAATCTGTCTGTGCTGGCGAAATATAATGAGACCGCTGTGGACCCTCTTAAAAATGCACGCAACGCCGCAGCAGGTGCTCTGCGTAATTTGAATCCCAAAACAACAGCAGAGCGACGATTGAATGCATTTTTCTACAATGTGGGGTACGCGGACCGCATCCAGTTTAGCAGCCACCAAGAGATGATGACGTTCCTGCGTGACAATCATTTTAAGGTGAATCCGTATTTGACTTACTTTGATGATTTTGATAATGCTATGGAACAACTGACTGATATCGAAGAGTCTCGTGCCGGACTGGATTATCTCATTGACGGGGCGGTACTCAAAATTACGGATATGCGCACACGTGAGGTTCTCGGCTATACCGATAAATTTCCGCGCTGGGCAGTGGCATATAAGTTCGAGGCGGAGGAAACGACCACGGTGCTTAACGCTGTTGAGTGGAATGTAGGTCGTACGGGTAAAATTACGCCACTGGCAAGGGTAGAACCGGTAGAGCTGGCGGGAGTCACCGTACAAAATTGTACACTAAACAATGCTGGGGATATCGAGCGGAAAAATCTGAAGTTCGCTTTGGGCGCTCGTGTGTTTATCCGCCGTTCGAATGATGTCATTCCGGAAATTTTGGGAAAAGTTACGTCTGAGGACGACGGAGAGGAAATTATCGTACCGGATCATTGTCCGGCCTGTGGATTCCCGTTGCAGCAGCGAGGGGCGCATTTATTCTGCGATAATAAGCTGGGGTGTAAGCCACAAATTGTGGCTCGTATTTCCCATTTTGCTTCACGTGATGCCATGGATATTGAAACCTTCAGCGACAAAACGGCAATCCAGTTGCATGACGAACTGGAAGTGCGCGAGCCTGCGGATCTGTATACACTTCAATTCGATGATCTTGTGAAGCTGGAGCGATTTGGTGAGAAAAAAGCCAATAACCTTCTGGCAGCGCTTGAGCAGAGTAAAGAGAGGGATTTGGCTTCATTCCTTTATTCCCTTGGTATACCGAATACCGGTAAAGCGACTACACGCATGTTGGCTGATCATTACCGTGATTTGCACAAGGTCATGTCCGCTACGGTAGAGGAATTAATAGAATTGCCGGATGTGGGCGGGATTGTAGCTGAAAGTATCGTTGCCTTCTTTGCTGATCCATTTACCCAAGCGGGAATTGAAAAGATGTTATCCCTAGGGGTGAAGGCTCAGGCTCCCAAAGCTCCTCAGGAGAAGAAGACAGACAGTTTTTTCAGCGGCAAAACGGTTGTGCTTACAGGTACCTTGCATCAGCTTACGCGTGATGAAGCTGCTTCTAAGCTGGAGGCACTCGGAGCCCATGTGACTGGGTCTGTATCCAAAAAGACGGATTTGGTCATAGCTGGTGAAAAGGCAGGAAGTAAGCTGGCCAAGGCCCAACAGCTCGGAATTGATACCATAGAAGATGAGAATGAGTTCATCAGACTGCTGGAGCAAGAATAATTAGCTTGCAAGAGTACAGCCATTCCGTTCTATTACGGGGTGGCTGTTTTGTTATCTACTGTTTAAAGTAGGAGGTATTATGCTGTGGAAAAAAAATAAAAAATGCTTGCTAAATAACTTTAGGCATGTTACATTATTAGACGTTGCTTTGAGAATAACATTTCTCGAAGCGGAGGATGCTGAAAAGAAAATCAAAAAAAGATTTGACAAGAAAGCAACCGACATGATATGATCTAATTCCTGGCTCGTTGAAGAAACGAGAACAGACAAGTTCTTTGAAAACTGAACAAATGGATGATGAAAATAAAGATTTCTTCTTTATATTAAAGAAGAATCGCTAGCATTAAAAATGAGCATATCGCTCTTTCTATATACCAACTTCGGTTGGTCTTTAATGGAGAGTTTGATCCTGGCTCAGGACGAACGCTGGCGGCGTGCCTAATACATGCAAGTCGAGCGGGGTTGTTGTAGAAGCTTGCTTCTACAACAACCTAGCGGCGGACGGGTGAGTAACACGTAGGCAACCTGCCTATCAGACTGGGATAACTACCGGAAACGGTAGCTAATACCGGATATATCCTTTCCCTGCATGGGGAGGGGAGGAAAGACGGAGCAATCTGTCACTGATGGATGGGCCTGCGGCGCATTAGCTAGTTGGTGGGGTAATGGCCTACCAAGGCGACGATGCGTAGCCGACCTGAGAGGGTGATCGGCCACACTGGGACTGAGACACAGCCCAGACTCCTACGGGAGGCAGCAGTAGGGAATCTTCCGCAATGGGCGAAAGCCTGACGGAGCAACGCCGCGTGAGTGATGAAGGTTTTCGGATCGTAAAGCTCTGTTGCCAGGGAAGAACGTCTTGTAGAGTAACTGCTACAAGAGTGACGGTACCTGAGAAGAAAGCCCCGGCTAACTACGTGCCAGCAGCCGCGGTAATACGTAGGGGGCAAGCGTTGTCCGGAATTATTGGGCGTAAAGCGCGCGCAGGCGGCTCTTTAAGTCTGGTGTTTAATCTCGAGGCTCAACTTCGGGTCGCACTGGAAACTGGGGAGCTTGAGTGCAGAAGAGGAGAGTGGAATTCCACGTGTAGCGGTGAAATGCGTAGATATGTGGAGGAACACCAGTGGCGAAGGCGACTCTCTGGGCTGTAACTGACGCTGAGGCGCGAAAGCGTGGGGAGCAAACAGGATTAGATACCCTGGTAGTCCACGCCGTAAACGATGAATGCTAGGTGTTAGGGGTTTCGATACCCTTGGTGCCGAAGTTAACACATTAAGCATTCCGCCTGGGGAGTACGGTCGCAAGACTGAAACTCAAAGGAATTGACGGGGACCCGCACAAGCAGTGGAGTATGTGGTTTAATTCGAAGCAACGCGAAGAACCTTACCAGGTCTTGACATCCCCCTGACCGGTCTAGAGATAGACCTTTCCTTCGGGACAGGGGAGACAGGTGGTGCATGGTTGTCGTCAGCTCGTGTCGTGAGATGTTGGGTTAAGTCCCGCAACGAGCGCAACCCTTATGCTTAGTTGCCAGCAGGTCAAGCTGGGCACTCTAAGCAGACTGCCGGTGACAAACCGGAGGAAGGTGGGGATGACGTCAAATCATCATGCCCCTTATGACCTGGGCTACACACGTACTACAATGGCCGGTACAACGGGAAGCGAAAGAGCGATCTGGAGCGAATCCTAGAAAAGCCGGTCTCAGTTCGGATTGCAGGCTGCAACTCGCCTGCATGAAGTCGGAATTGCTAGTAATCGCGGATCAGCATGCCGCGGTGAATACGTTCCCGGGTCTTGTACACACCGCCCGTCACACCACGAGAGTTTACAACACCCGAAGTCGGTGGGGTAACCCGCAAGGGAGCCAGCCGCCGAAGGTGGGGTAGATGATTGGGGTGAAGTCGTAACAAGGTAGCCGTATCGGAAGGTGCGGCTGGATCACCTCCTTTCTATGGAGAATCGTTTCCTGCAACGGAAACATTCAAATATGAAGCGTAAGCTTCAAAACATCATCATTCCATTTGTTCAGTTTTGATGGAACTTGTGAGGGGCCATAGCTCAGCTGGGAGAGCGCCTGCCTTGCAAGCAGGAGGTCAGCGGTTCGATCCCGCTTGGCTCCACCAATTACAACTTCATCAAAAAAACTGCATGATGATCATCCACTCTTCGGAGTTGGGCTGATAATCACACAGGTTACTGTTTCCTTGAAACAGTATTGCACCTTGAAAACTGGATACCGAAACGAAATTGCGTTTTAGAATATTCCTTTACGCTGATCTTGTGTAAACAAGTGAAATAAAGGTAGCAGGTAAGGAAAGATCTTTTGCCTTTGGCAAACATCATTCTTTATCGAACATTGATATTTTCTTTCTTTGAAAGAAAAGTCTAGGTTAAGCTACAAAGAGCACACGGAGGATGCCTAGGCGCCAGGAGCCGACGAAGGACGTGGCGAACAACGATAAAGCCTCGGGGAGCTGTAAGCAAGCTTTGATCCGGGGATGTCCGAATGGGGAAACCCGGCTGTCTTCATCGACAGTCACTTTCTGCTGAATACATAGGCAGAACAGAGGCATACCAGGGGAACTGAAACATCTAAGTACCCTGAGGAAGAGAAAACAATAGTGATTCCGTCAGTAGCGGCGAGCGAACGCGGATTAGCCCAAACCAAGGAGCTTGCTCCTTGGGGTTGTGGGACGTCTCACATGGAGTTACAAAGGAACCGGTTAGATGAAGAGGTCTGGAAAGGCCCGCCAGAGAAGGTAAAAGCCCTGTAATTCAAAACCTGTTCCCTCCGAGACGGATCCCGAGTAGTGCGGGGCACGTGAAACCCCGTATGAATCCGGCAGGACCATCTGCCAAGGCTAAATACTCCCTGGCGACCGATAGTGAAGCAGTACCGTGAGGGAAAGGTGAAAAGCACCCCGGAAGGGGAGTGAAATAGATCCTGAAACCGTGTGCTTACAAGAAGTCAGAGCCCTATGTATGGGTGATGGCGTGCCTTTTGTAGAATGAACCGGCGAGTTACGTTCCCGTGCAAGGTTAAGGTGAAGAGCTGAAGCCGCAGCGAAAGCGAGTCTGAATAGGGCGACTTGAGTACGTGGACGTAGACCCGAAACCGGGTGATCTACCCCTGTCCAGGGTGAAGGTGCGGTAACACGCACTGGAGGCCCGAACCCACGCATGTTGAAAAATGCGGGGATGAGGTGGGGGTAGCGGAGAAATTCCAATCGAACCCGGAGATAGCTGGTTCTCCCCGAAATAGCTTTAGGGCTAGCCTCGGAAAAGAGAGTCGTGGAGGTAGAGCACTGATTGGGTGCGGGGCCCGCAAGGGTTACCAAGCTCAGTCAAACTCCGAATGCCATAGACTTAGTTCCGGGAGTCAGACAGTGAGTGCTAAGATCCATTGTCGAAAGGGAAACAGCCCAGACCATCAGCTAAGGTCCCCAAGTGTGTGTTAAGTGGGAAAGGATGTGGAGTTGCACAGACAACCAGGATGTTGGCTTAGAAGCAGCCACCATTGAAAGAGTGCGTAATAGCTCACTGGTCGAGTGACTCTGCGCCGAAAATGTAACGGGGCTAAACACGCCACCGAAGCTATGGCTTGATGCTATGCATCAGGGGTAGGGGAGCGTTGAATGCGGGTTGAAGGTGTACCGTAAGGAGCGCTGGACTGCATTCAAGTGAGAATGCCGGTATGAGTAACGAAAAGATCTGTGAGAATCAGATCCGCCGAAAGCCTAAGGGTTCCTGAGGAAGGTTCGTCCGCTCAGGGTAAGTCGGGACCTAAGGCGAGGCCGATAGGCGTAGTCGAAGGACAACAGGTCGAAATTCCTGTACCACCGTAATCCGTTATGAGCAATGGGGTGACGCAGTAGGGTAGTGACGCGGACTGATGGATGTCCGTCTAAGCAGTGAGGCTGGTGTGTAGGCAAATCCGCACATCGTAAGGCTGGGCTGTGATGGGGAGCGAAAATTACAGTAGCGAAGGTCATGATCTCAGACTGCCAAGAAAAGCCTCTAGCCAGGAGAAGGTGCCCGTACCGCAAACCGACACAGGTAGGCGAGAAGAGAATTCTAAGGCGCGCGGAAGAACTCTCGTTAAGGAACTCGGCAAAATGACCCCGTAACTTCGGGAGAAGGGGTGCCTCGGTAGGGTGAATAGCCCGAGGGGGCCGCAGTGAAAAGGCCCAAGCGACTGTTTAGCAAAAACACAGGTCTGTGCGAAGCCGTAAGGCGAAGTATACGGGCTGACGCCTGCCCGGTGCTGGAAGGTTAAGGGGAGTGGTTAGTCCTTCGGGGCGAAGCTATGAACCGAAGCCCCAGTAAACGGCGGCCGTAACTATAACGGTCCTAAGGTAGCGAAATTCCTTGTCAGGTAAATTCTGACCCGCACGAATGGCGTAACGACTTGGGCGCTGTCTCAACGAGAGATCCGGTGAAATTTTAATACCTGTGAAGATGCAGGTTACCCGCGACAAGACGGAAAGACCCCATGGAGCTTTACTGCAGCTTGATATTGAATTTGGGTACGATCTGTACAGGATAGGTGGGAGCCTAAGAGACTTGAGCGCCAGCTTGAGAGGAGGCATCCTTGGGATACCACCCTGATCGTATCTAGGTTCTAACTTGGTACCGTGATCCGGTACGAGGACAGTGTCAGGTGGGCAGTTTGACTGGGGCGGTCGCCTCCTAAAGAGTAACGGAGGCGCCCCAAGGTTCCCTCAGAATGGTTGGAAATCATTCGAAGAGTGCAAAGGCAGAAGGGAGCTTGACTGCGAGACCTACAAGTCGAGCAGGGACGAAAGTCGGGCTTAGTGATCCGGTGGTACCGCATGGAAGGGCCATCGCTCAACGGATAAAAGCTACCCTGGGGATAACAGGCTTATCTCCCCCAAGAGTCCACATCGACGGGGAGGTTTGGCACCTCGATGTCGGCTCATCGCATCCTGGGGCTGAAGTAGGTCCCAAGGGTTGGGCTGTTCGCCCATTAAAGCGGTACGCGAGCTGGGTTCAGAACGTCGTGAGACAGTTCGGTCCCTATCTGTCGTGGGCGTAGGAAATTTGAGAGGAGCTGTCCTTAGTACGAGAGGACCGGGATGGACGTACCGCTGGTGTACCAGTTGTTCCGCCAGGAGCACCGCTGGGTAGCTATGTACGGAAGGGATAAGCGCTGAAAGCATCTAAGCGTGAAGCCCCCCTCAAGATGAGATTTCCCAATTAGTAAGACCCCTTGAAGACGACGAGGTAGATAGGTTGGGGGTGGAAGTGCAGTAATGCATGGAGCTGACCAATACTAATCGGTCGAGGGCTTATCCTAAAGAATAAAATGCAATGGAGTTTCGGATCCAGTTTTCAGGGTGTAACACCTTGAAGGTATGTAGAAGATACATACGTATAGGCGAATTTACGATGTAAATTCATGTTTGGTGGCGATAGCGGAGGGGTTCCACACGTACCCATCCCGAACACGACCGTTAAGCCCTCCAGCGCCGATGGTACTTGGACCGCAGGGTCCTGGGAGAGTAGGACGTCGCCAAGCAAAAGTAAGAAGGATCATGATCTCCTTGAGATTGTGGTTCTTTTTTTATACATTTTTACTATAACCATCTGTTCCTAAGGTTGACAGAGAACCAAGGCTTTGCGACACTCTAAAGGTGTGATCTTTTTGTGGAAGTCCAAGTATGCGAGCGAGGTGACAAACTTATGGAAATCAGGCAATTACAACGTGAGGAATTTGAAGCTGCTATTGAGTTGTCTCAATATGCTTTTCAGTTTACAATGTCCCCGGAGGATCTGGAGAAATCCAAAAAGAAATTCAAACCAGAACAAACTTGGGGGATATTCGACGGAACGGACTTGAATGCGAAGCTGACTTTGTTACCGCTACAGGTATACATACAAGGTCAGGTTTTTGACATGGGGGGCATCGCTGGTGTGGCAACGTGGCCGGAAAAACGGCGCGGGGGTCTGGTTTCACGCCTTTTAACGCATGCGCTTGAAGAGATGAAGGATGCGGGGCAGAGTCTTTCTTTTTTACATCCTTTCTCCTTTGCCTTCTATCGTAAATTTGGATGGGAAACGTATATTGAATACAAAAAGTATATCATTCCGACCGATAAATTCCCTGCCAAGCTTAAAACCGAAGGAACGGTCAAACGGGATGTGAAGGATATTTCTGATCTGGACCAAGTGTATCAAGCCTATGCTTCGCGTTATAATGGTACACTGGTACGAAACAAGGAATGGTGGCAAGAGCGGACATTAAATAAAAACTACCGGACCGCAGTGTACTACTCTGAAGCAGGCGATCCTCAGGGATATGCTTTATACAAAATTGAAGATAAGCAATTGAATTGCGACGAACTGGTATATATTAATGAAACGGCACGGCGGGCGTTGTGGACGTATTTTGCCAATCATGATTCGATGATAACCCAAGGTAAATTCATTTACATTCCGGCCGATGATAAGCTGCCATTTCTACTGGATGATCCACGAATTCAGCAGGAAACAGTGCCTTATTTTATGGGCCGTATTGTAGATGCTGCTGCTTTTGTGGAGAAATATCCTTTTGAGGCCATTGGAGAGGAAACACATTTGAACTTATATCTGACAGATCGATATGCTCCATGGAATGAAGGAATATGGACATTGACGGTCACCGCGGAAGGGCAAGGACATTTGGACAGAGTGGATTCAAACAGTTCTTCCGAGGACGCAATAGAAGCTGACTTGAGTGTGAGTATCCAATCGCTGACCACCCTGATGCTTGGCTATCAGCGGCCTGATGATCTGTATAAGTGGAGTCGTATTACAGGGCGCAGCGAGTCTGTATCTGCATTAGAACGTGTAATACCGGTAACACAAACATTTTTGCTGGATTTTTTCTAATTGTAACGATCTTAAATGCTCTTGAGTCTTCATTTTTTAGGGAATATAGCTTAAATACCTTTTATAAGGTGTGGATGATTTTAACGATATTTTTCAGAACTCTTTCCGTAAAGGGAAGAGTTTTTCTTATATTGTATAAAACATAATTAGATTGCGAAAAATGATATTGACCCCTTGGCAAAAATATATTTTGTGCTATAATGTGAATATAGTCAAAGAAAGTCAAAGTCAATGGAGCCTGTAGTGCTTCATTAGAATGGTGTGAATACGCTGAGTTTTTAGCCGTATATAATACATTGACACCAACACAGCATGAAAAGATAGACCTGATTTGTTGATAAACATCCACTGTAATCTCATGGGCGTGAGGAAAGGTGTATGATCTATTACGAATAAAGGTCACACTAGAAGCTAAACGGGATGTTTTTAAGTGAGGACGGAGGGTGAATTAGCTCCGCTACTGGCTTAGATTACTGACTTTACCGTTTGGTTAAGTTCAATATACGGCGGACTCTGTGGAGCGTGAAATGTACTGAATATTTGCGTTTCCGTTAGTGGAGGATGATGAAATGCGCAATGTTTCCGATATTATTGAACAATATTTGAAGAGCATATTGCTGGAAAGTCCCAAAGGTTTAGTGGAAATTCAGCGTAATGATTTGGCTGACCGCTTTTCCTGCGTGCCGTCGCAAATTAATTATGTAATCAGTACCCGCTTTACGCTGGAAAAAGGCTATGTGGTGGAAAGTAAGCGCGGTGGTGGGGGATACATTCGCATTCAGCGAATTCAACTGCCCGCACAGCATGCGATCCATACCCATCTCCATCAAAGCATTGGAGAGGAAATTAGTCAATCGGCAGCGGAAGGACTGATTTATCAGTTGGAGGAAGCCCGTTTTTTAAGCAAAAGGGAAGCTGGTTTAATGAAGGCCGCTTTATCAAGGGACACATTATTGCTGAAGCTTCCCTATCGTGACCAGCTACGGGCAAGGCTGCTTAAGGCTATGCTGATTTCGTTGCTGGTGGCCAGATAGCGTGTGATTCAAGATTTGGATGTAGGGATTTGTAAAAATCCTGACGCTGAAGGAGGTGCTTTTATGCTGTGCCAAGAATGTAATAAACGGCCGGCAACTTTGCATTTCACCAAAATTGTGAATGGCGAAAAGACAGAGTTTCATATTTGTGAGACGTGTGCGAAGGAAAAAGGGGAGATGATCCCTGGTACACCTAATGGCTTTTCAATTCATAGCCTATTGTCGGGTATGCTGGATTTCGAATCCAGTACAAAGAGCCAGTCGCCAGGCCATAGCGGTCCGCAGAACCTGCAATGCAAGGAGTGTGGCATGACCTATGCACAGTTCAGTAAGCTGGGACGCTTTGGGTGCCCGTCGTGCTATCAATATTTTGACAGCCGTCTGGACCCGTTGTTCAAGCGTGTGCAGGGCAATACGAGCCATGTGGGCAAGGTTCCGGTTCGCACCGGAGGTCGATTGAAGGTTAAACGGCAAATTGACGATCTGAAAAAAGAGATGCAACAACATATTGTACAGGAAGAATTTGAATCAGCCGCTGAGCTTAGGGATCAAATCAGAGAGCTTGAAAAAGAAATGACTGAAGAGTAAAGTTTGTGAAGAGTAGGAGGGGATGCGTAATGCCTAATATCCGGTTTACGGAAAAGCCGCTAAGTGATTGGATGCGTGGTGATGCTGCGGATTCAGAGATTGTCATTAGTAGCCGGGTGAGAATTGCGCGTAACTTGCAGCATCTGCCTTTTCCCATGCTTGCTACCAACCAGCAGTCGGAAGAAGCACTTCAACGCTTGACGGATATCCTTCAGTATGATGATTTAGGACGCTTTGGTACCTTTCATACCCTGAAAATATCCGAGTTGGATGAGATCGACAAGCAGGTGCTAGTTGAGAAGCATTTGATTAGTCCTAATTTGGCGAACGAATCTCGTAACGGTGCTGTTTTGATTAGCGATGATGAATCGGTTAGTGTTATGATAAACGAAGAGGATCATCTGCGTATCCAGTGCTTATATCCGGGATGTCAGGTTAGAGAAGCTTGGGAACGTGCTATGGTTATTGATGATGCATTTGAGGCGCATGTCGATTATGCATTTGATGATCGTAGAGGTTTTCTGACCAGTTGTCCGACGAATGTTGGCACAGGGATGAGAGCTTCAGTGATGATGCATCTGCCCGCACTGGTCATGACTCATCAGATTAACCGCATTTTGTCTGCTGTTTCACAGGTAGGTCTTACCGTTCGCGGTATTTATGGTGAAGGCAGCGAAGCGGTCGGCAATCTGTTTCAGGTATCCAATCAGATTACACTGGGACAAACCGAAGCGGAAATTATCGAAAATCTGCATGGCGTTGTGCTGCAAATTATAGAGCACGAACGTTCCGCCAGGGAACGGCTGATGAATGAGTCCATGCTGCGGATTACAGATCGGGTGATGCGTTCATTCGGTATTTTGTCATATGCAGCGGTACTGGATTCCAAGGAGGCCGCACAGCGGTTGTCCGATGTACGTCTTGGCGTGGACTTGGGGATTTTGGAGCGTCCATCCACCGCAGCGATGAATGAGCTGAATGTGATGACGCAACCCGGATTTCTGCAAAAAAGCTTTGGTGATAAAATGAATACCGGTGAGCGCGATATGTACCGGGCGAAGCTGATCCGGCAAAAATTAGGCACAACCCTTTAATATATAGAATGATCTGAAATACACACTGTGGAGGTGCAGGATATATGATGTTTGGAAGATTTACGGAACGCGCACAAAAAGTGCTTGCCTTGGCTCAGGAAGAAGCTGTTCGATTGGGACACAACAACATTGGCACGGAGCACATTTTGCTCGGCCTCATTCGTGAAGGTGAAGGAATTGCAGCGAAAGCCTTGATTGGTTTAGGGCTAGGACTGGAAAAAATTCAGGATGAAGTGGAAACGCTGATTGGACGCGGTCAAGAACAACCGACGAACATTGCCTATACTCCACGCGCCAAAAAGGTTATCGAGCTGTCTATGGATGAAGCTCGTAAGCTGGGCCATACCTATGTAGGTACAGAGCATATTTTGCTCGGTCTTATCCGTGAAGGCGAAGGTGTAGCAGCCCGTGTACTGAATAACTTGGGTATCAGCCTGAACAAAGCACGTCAGCAAGTGCTTCAATTGCTTGGCAGCAGCGAGGCTGTTTCCAGCCATCACGGTGCTCCGGCTAATGTCAGCACACCAACGCTGGACAGCTTGGCACGTGATTTGACGGCATCTGCGAAGGAAAACAATCTGGACCCTGTCATTGGGCGTAGTAAGGAAATTGAGCGTGTAATTCAGGTGCTCAGCCGCCGTACGAAGAACAATCCGGTTCTGATCGGTGAGCCAGGGGTAGGTAAAACGGCAATTGCCGAAGGACTGGCTCAAAAAATTATTGCCAATGAGATTCCCGAAACGCTGCGTGACAAGCGTGTTATGACACTGGATATGGGTTCTGTGGTAGCAGGTACCAAATATCGTGGTGAATTCGAGGATCGCTTGAAAAAGATTATGGACGAGATTCGTCAGGCCGGAAATATCGTACTGTTCATTGACGAGCTGCATACGCTGATCGGTGCAGGTGGAGCGGAAGGTGCAATTGATGCCTCCAACATTTTAAAGCCTGCTCTGGCACGTGGCGAGCTGCAATGCATCGGTGCGACAACGCTGGACGAATACCGCAAATATATTGAGAAGGACGCTGCTTTGGAACGTCGCTTCCAGCCGATTACGGTAGATCAGCCTTCTCCAGAAGAAGCTATTCAAATCTTGTATGGCCTGCGTGACCGTTATGAAGCGCATCACCGTGTGAAAATTACGGATGAAGCCATTGAAGCGGCAGTAAAATTGTCGGATCGTTATATCACCGACCGCTTCCTGCCGGATAAAGCAATTGACCTTATTGATGAAGCAGGCTCCAAGGTAAGGCTGAATTCCTACACGGTACCGCCAGACCTGAAACAGCTGGAAAACCGTCTGGAAGATATCCGTAAGGAAAAGGATTCGGCTGTACAAAGCCAGGAGTTCGAAAAGGCGGCTGCACTGCGTGATACAGAGCAGAAAATTCGTGAAGAGCTGGATGTTACGAAAAACCAATGGAAAGAGCAACAGGGACGTACAGATTCCGAAGTAACACCGGAGGATATTGCTCAGGTCGTTGCGATCTGGACAGGTGTTCCGGTCAGCAAGCTGAAAGAGGAAGAAACGCATCGCTTGCTGAACATGGAAGAGTTGTTGCATGAGCGGGTCATTGGGCAGGATGAAGCAGTTAAGGCAGTTAGCCGGGCTATTCGCCGGGCACGTGCCGGACTGAAAGATCCGAAGCGTCCAATCGGCTCCTTTATTTTCCTCGGTCCAACCGGGGTTGGTAAAACCGAGCTGGCACGCGCGTTGGCTGAATCCATGTTCGGAGATGAAAATGCGGTTATCCGAATCGATATGTCCGAATACATGGAGAAACATTCCACGTCTCGTCTGGTAGGAGCGCCTCCAGGATATGTTGGATATGAAGAAGGCGGTCAATTGACTGAGAAGGTACGTCGTAAACCTTACTCTGTCGTACTGCTGGATGAAATTGAAAAAGCACATCCAGAAGTGTTCAACATTCTCCTGCAAGTGCTGGAAGATGGACGTCTGACGGATTCTAAAGGCCGTGTTGTCGATTTCCGCAACACACTCATCATCCTGACATCCAATGTGGGTGCACAGGCGATCAAACGTAACTCAACGCTCGGCTTTACAGCTGTTGTGGACGCTGGAGCGGATTACGATAACATGAAGGGCAAAGTGATGGATGAACTGAAGAAAAGCTTCCGTCCCGAGTTCTTGAACCGGATTGATGAAATTATCGTTTTCCATTCTCTCGAAGAAAAACACATTGCCGAAATCGTGTCGCTTATGTCCGAAGAGCTGCGTAAGCGTCTGAATGAGTACGAGGTGGACTTTGAGTTGACAGACAAGGCTAAGGCATTCCTTGCGAAGGCAGGCTTTGATCCGGCGTATGGTGCGCGTCCATTGCGTCGTGCAATCCAGAAGCATATCGAGGACCGTCTGTCCGAGGAGTTGCTGTCGGGTAATATCACTAAAGGTGATTCTCTCTTCATTGATGAAGAGAACGGTGCGTTGACCGTAACGAAAAAGGATAACGTATCTGCGAAGTCCTGAGCATTGTACTGAGTAGGCAATAAGAGTTAACGATAATCCTCGGCTTTTGCCCAAAAGGACAGAAGTACGATAGGTTAGCACAATAAAAGTGGTCAGAAAGGGTGTCTCGCAGGCTGAAAAGCTGTGGCGAAGGCACCCTTTTTGTGCATAAAGCACTGTGGAACGGTCGGATAAGTGCTTTGGAAAAGTTTGTGATATCGCTTTACGTCCGCCAAGCTTCAATGGTAAACTTTTATTGTTACAGCTCTTTCCGGGCTGTGTGAAGATAAATCCGACATTGATCGTTGTCATATAAGGAGCCAAGGAACAAAGTATGGCTAAAGTGAAAACTAAATTTTCCTGTACGGAGTGCGGTTATGAATCGCCCAAATGGTATGGAAAATGTCCCGGATGCCAGGCATGGAATTCCATGGTGGAGGAAACGGAAAGCGTTGTTAAAACTCAAGGAATGGGTTCTTCCCTTCTTACTCATAGCACAAAAGATAAACCGCTTCCTATTATCGAAGTGGAGAGTGGCAAAGAAGCACGAATTTTGACGGGAATTGGCGAATTGAATCGCGTGCTCGGGGGAGGCGTGGTGCCGGGTTCACTCGTTCTGGTGGGCGGTGATCCGGGGATTGGAAAATCTACGCTTATGCTACAGACATCGAATGAGCTGGCTTTAACCGGTTTAAAGGTGCTTTATGTGTCAGGTGAGGAATCCGTTCGTCAGACGAAGCTGCGTGCAGACCGTCTCGGTGCCTTGTCCCCCAATTTATACGTATTATGTGAGACGAATTTGGAGACGATTGAAGAAGCGGTAGACAGCTTGAAACCGGAGTTTCTGGTGATTGACTCTATCCAGACTGTATATTTGCCTGAGGTGACGAGTGCGCCGGGGAGTGTAGCACAGGTACGGGAATGTACTTCACGTTTTATGCGGATTGCCAAGGGATTAGGTATTGCAACGGTGCTGGTAGGACATGTAACCAAGGAAGGGGCCATTGCAGGCCCGCGTCTGTTGGAGCATATGGTCGATTGTGTGCTTTATTTTGAAGGAGAGCGCCATCATACGTATCGGCTGTTGCGTGCGGTTAAGAATCGTTTTGGCTCTACGAATGAAATTGGTATTTTTGAAATGGCTGAAAGCGGCTTGCGTGAGGTGTCGAATCCTTCCGAGCTGTTCTTGTCCGAACGACCTCTAGGGGTGGCTGGTTCCACAGTCGTCGCCAGTATGGAAGGAACCCGACCTGTATTAGTTGAGCTGCAAGCGCTGATTGCGACTACACATTTTCCTTCTCCGCGCCGAATGGGTACAGGGGTTGACCATCACCGAATGGGATTGATTATAGCCGTGTTGGAAAAGCGGATGGGTATGTTTTTGCAAAATCAGGATGCGTATCTAAATGTGGCCGGGGGCGTAAAACTGGATGAACCAGCGGTGGACCTGGCTATAGCGGTGAGTATTGCTTCCAGCTTTCGGGATGCGCCTACCAAGCCGTACGATGTGATTTTTGGCGAGGTGGGGTTGACGGGTGAGGTGCGCGCTGTATCCCGAGCGGAGCAGCGTGTGCGGGAAGCAGAGAAGCTGGGTTTTAAACGGGTGATTATGCCGGAGAAGAGTTTGAAGGGCTGGACGCATCCGAAAGGGATACAAATTGTAGGAGTAGGAACGGTGGCAGATGCATTGGCAGCCGCATTAGATTAGGGGGCAATGAGAATGAAAGAAGCGAGCCAACTGGATAAAATGAATGATTTGCTGCGGCTTGTGGCACCGGGAACTCCCTTTCGCGACGGACTGGAAAACGTGCTGCGCGCCAAAACGGGCGCTCTTCTGGTCGTTGGCTATAGCCCGGAGGTAATGGAGGTCGTGGACGGCGGCTTCTCGATTAACTGTGATTTTTCACCGAACTATTTGTATGAACTGGCTAAGATGGACGGTGCCATCATACTGAGTGAGGATTTGAAACGGATTTTATACGCAAATACGCAATTGATTCCTGATTCTTCTATCTCATCGATTGAAACGGGTATTCGTCACCGGACAGCGGAGCGGGTTGCCAAGCAAACTGGCAAGTTAGTCGTGTCCATTTCCCAACGGCGTAATATTATTACATTGTATCAGGGAACGCTGAGATACGCTCTCAAGGAAATCGGAGTTATTTTAACCAAAGCCAATCAGGCCATTCAGACGCTGGAAAAGTATAGATCCGTGTTGGGGCAAGCCTCGACGAATTTGACGGCATCCGAATTTGAAGAATTAGTGACCATGCCCGAGGTGGTAAATGTTATCCAACGGATCGAAATGGTGCTGCGCATCAAAATGGAAATCAAACGATTTATTAACGAGCTTGGGAATGAGGGCCGTTTAATTAGCATGCAGATGGATGAGCTTGTCAGTAATATCGAGGAAGAGGCCTGGCTACTGTATAAGGATTATGCCAAAGACGATAGCGATGAGAAAATTCGTGGCATTATATTGGGCCTCAAGCGTTCCACGGACGATGAGCTGCTGGATGCAAATCATATTGTACGTTTGCTGGGATACCCGTCTTCGGCTGCGACATCAGAAGAATATATCGTGGCGCGCGGTTATCGGGTGCTGAACAAGATACCACGTCTACCGAATGTGATCATTCACAATCTGGTGGAGCGGTTTGGACGTTTTCCGCATGTTATGACAGCGACGATTGAAGAACTGGATGAAGTAGATGGCATTGGAGAAGTCCGTGCGCGTACCATTAAAGAGGGACTCAAACGATTGCAGGAACAAGTTTTCATTGACAGGCAAATGTAAATGTAATACAGTGAAAGGATTATAATGGAACAATTCATACATTGAGGTGAAGAGATGATTACCAAATCAATTCCGAACATGTGTACCTTGGGTAACTTGTTTCTCGGAATGATCGCCATTCTATTGGCCGTAGACGGAAAATACAGTCTTGCCGCTATTATGGTTATTGTCGCCATGTTGTTGGACGGACTGGATGGACGAATGGCCCGGGCGCTAAATGCCCAGAGCGAATTCGGTAAAGAACTTGACTCCTTATCAGATATGATATCTTTTGGTGTAGCTCCCGCAGTTATTATGTACATGGTTGCTTTTCATGATGCTAATTCGGCTTTGGCCTGGACGGTTACGGCTATTTTTCCGATGTGTGGAGCGTTACGTTTGGCTCGTTTTAATGTACGTCCCGGTGTCCCGGGTTATTTTACAGGCTTGCCGATTCCGGCAGCAGGTGGAGTGCTGGCGACTTTATCTTTGTTTCATAATGATGTCTCTATGTTATACATGTCGGTTGCGATGCTGCTTGTCTCTTATTTGATGGTCAGCTCGATGAAATATCCGAATTTAAAAAAGGTGGGCCTTCCGAAGAAAGCGATCTGGATCGCTCCATGGGTTGTGGTTGCTGCCGTTGTACTGGCAGTTAAATTCCCGGATCAATTATCGAAGCTGATTTTCGTACCGTTGGTGCTGTATGCATTGTATGGCATGAAACTGAACATCCGTAAGCTGTCACGTAGACGCGGGCGCGGACGGGGACGTTCCACTCAGGAAGAACAGGATGACCAATACCGTCATTCACAACATTAGAATTAGGCGAGAAAACAATAAAGCATTTATATCCTTGAATCATTTCAGGGAGATAGATGCTTTTTTTATGCATAAAAAATCAAATACATAGGGTTAGTTGCGGGAGAATTGGATCATACTGGTAGGGAAAGTGATGTATAACCAATAAATATCAGGGTGCAAAAAGAAAACAAAGGAGGTATAGAGACTCGATGTTAAGAAAGGCTATTTTAACTTTTACAGGATTGTGCGGAGCATGGTTCGGCTATACGTTATACCATCGGGTAGAAGGTATCGTATCATGGCTGCCCCAGTGGTTGAGTGATGGTTCTTTACCGGGAATGGCTGTTTGGATGATTGCGGGAGCTGTGTTATTTATGGCTGGATGTTCGCTCGCCGGAACAGCTGTGGCGAATCGTTTACAGCAGGGGATCGAAGGTTTGGTACGGATTCCAATGAACGAGATGATGGCAGGTGCGATTGGATTGGCGGTGGGCTTGATCCTTTCCTTAGCAGTTTACCCGCTCTTGTCATGGCTGGGGGCACCAGGTCAACTGATTCAAACGGCTGTTACCATCGTATGCGGATATGTGGGTGTGATGGTCGGACTGGAAAAGCGGGACGAGCTGTCCTCATTTTGGAGTTCGGGATTTTTTGGTCGACATACGGGTGTGGAAGAACGCAAGCTGGAGGAACATAAAATTTTGGACACCAGCGTGATTATAGACGGACGTATTGCGGATATTTGCAAGACGGGTTTTATCGAAGGCACGATTGTTATTCCGGAATTTGTGCTGGAGGAGCTTCAGCATATTGCAGATTCGTCGGATTTGCTCAAGCGTAACCGCGGGCGGCGAGGTCTGGATATTTTGAACAAGATTCAAAAAGAGTTGGATGTAAATGTATTGATTTACGAAGGCGATTTTGAGGAGATTTCAGAGGTCGACAGCAAGCTGGTCAAGCTGGCAAAGGTGCTACAGGGTAAGGTGGTAACGAACGATTTTAACCTGAATAAGGTGTGCGAGCTTCAAGGTGTATCGGTGCTGAATATTAATGACTTGGCAAATGCAGTGAAGCCTGTAGTGCTGCCCGGTGAGGAAATTATGGTGCAGATTATCAAAGACGGCAAGGAGCATGGGCAAGGTGTGGCCTATCTGGATGATGGTACGATGATCGTTGTGGAAGGCGGACGTGACTACATCGGTTCGCTGATGGAGGTGCTGGTTACAAGCGTACTTCAGACCTCTGCGGGGCGTATGATTTTTGCCAAACCGAAATTATTGGAAAAAGCTCAATAAACGCGGTATGATGAAGTAGATGTGTAATCATACGGATCGTCCAGATGCGATCAAGGCAGGAGTCATTTCAATGAACAATCGGGTAGGAGTCGTCATTGTGGCGGCCGGGCGCGGCTCCCGTATGGGAACGCCGGAAAGTAAGCAATTTTTGCTTTTGCGGGACAAGCCCATCTTCATACATACACTTGAAATATTCGCAGCCATGCCCGAAGTGGATGAAATGGTGATGGTGACGGGGGCAGAAGATGTCGAGCGCTGCCAAGAATGGATTCGTCAATACCGGATCAGCAAGGATGTACAAGTGGTGGCTGGTGGCAGTGAACGCCAGCATTCGGTATATCGCGGTCTGAGCCACCTGCAAGCAGATTGGGTGATGGTGCATGATGGTGTGCGTCCACTCATTCAACCTGAGCTTATACGTTCGTGCCTGGAGACAGCTATGCGTACCGGTGCTTCTGTAGCGGCGGTGCCTGTAAAGGATACAGTCAAGCAAGTGAACGGGGATGGTATCATTACAGCAACGCCGGATCGCCGAAGTCTGTGGAGTATTCAAACGCCACAGACTTTTCGTCTTTTTGATCTGCTGCGGGCCTATGAGAAAGCGGACCAGGCGGGATTTTTGGGGACGGACGATTCTATGCTGGTGGAGCGATTAGGGATTCCAGTCACTGTCGTTCAGGGCAGCTACAAAAACATCAAAATTACCACGCCTGAGGATTTGGATATGGCGGCGTTATGGGTAAAGACAGAGGGAGAGGATATCAGATGATCAGAGTGGGACAAGGGTTTGACGTCCATCAACTGGTTGAAGGAAGGCCGTGCATTATCGGGGGCGTGAATATTCCTTATGAAAAGGGATTGCTGGGTCATTCCGATGCTGACGTGCTGCTGCATGCGGTTAGCGACGCTATTCTGGGCGCGCTCGGTCTGGGTGACATCGGGAAGCACTTTCCGGATAACGATCCCGAATTCAAGGATGCCGACAGTCTCAAGTTGCTGGAGCATGTATGGAGTTTGGCCAAAGAGCGGGGATACCGCTTGGGGAATATTGATTCTACGATTATTGCGCAAAAGCCCAAAATGGCATCTTACATCCCGCAGATGAATGAAGTTATCGCTCGTGCGTTGGAAGCAGAAGATCCTTCCCAAGTAAACGTTAAGGCAACTACGACGGAGCAGCTTGGCTTTGCCGGGCGGGGTGAAGGAATCGCGGCTCAATCGGTTGTCTGTCTTGTAAAGGGTATGCTATCATCTTGAGAACTTAGATTTGGAGGAGATTTTATGAGCACGGAAGTTCGTGTACGTTATGCCCCAAGCCCAACAGGGCATCTGCATATTGGAAATGCCAGAACGGCATTGTTTAATTATTTGTATGCTCGGAACCAAGGTGGCAAATTTATTATTCGTATTGAAGATACAGATGTCAAACGCAACATTGAAGGCGGGGAAGAGAGCCAGCTTAAATATCTGAAATGGCTGGGTATGGATTGGGATGAAAGCGTGGATGTCGGAGGCGAGTATGGACCTTACCGTCAGACTGAACGTTTGGATATATACAAAACCTATTGGCAGGATCTGCTGGATCGTGGCCTGGCTTACCGCTGTTACTGCACCGAAGAAGAACTGGAACGCGAACGTGAAGAACAGACGGAACGTGGGGAGACACCACGCTACTCCGGGAAACACCGTGATCTGACGGAGGAACAGTGTCAGGCATTCGAAGCGGAGGGTCGTGTACCAAGTATCCGTTTCCGCGTACCAGAAGATCGCGAATATACGTTTAATGATATGGTCAAAGGCCAAATTACGTTTAATTCGAAGGAAAGCGGCGATTTTGTTATCGTCAAAAAAGACGGTATTCCGACATATAACTTCGCTGTAGCAGTAGACGATCATTTGATGAAAATATCACATGTGTTGCGGGGCGAGGACCATGTCTCCAATACACCGCGACAATTGATGATCTTTGAAGCGCTTGGATGGGAGCCTCCAATCTTTGGTCATATGACACTGATCGTGGGCGATGATCACAAAAAGCTTAGCAAACGCAACGAGTCCATTATTCAGTTCATGGAGCAGTACGACAAATTGGGCTACTTGCCAGAAGCTATATTCAATTTTATTGCGCTGCTGGGCTGGTCCCCGGAAGGCGAAGAAGAAATTTATGACCGGGAACAATTGATTTCGATTTTCGATCCTAACCGTTTGTCCAAAAGTCCGGCTGTCTTTGATACGAACAAGCTGGCTTACCTGAACAATCATTATATTAAAAAAGCCGATCCTGAGCGGATTGCTGGTATGGCGATTCCTCATTTGCAAGCAGCGGGGCTGTTACCGAATGAATTATCGGAGGAACAACAGAATTGGGCTAAGGCTCTTGTTCGCTTATATCAGGAACAAATGACCTCTGCGTCCGACATTGTGGCTTTGTCTGAGCTGTTTTTCCGTTCGCATCTGGAGCTTGATGCTGAAGCGGCGGCAGTATTGGCCGAAGAGCAGGTTCCTGAAGTACTTAAAGCCTTTGCTGGCAAGGTTGAAGTGAGCGAGGAATTTACCGCTCCACAAATGGCCAAGCTGATCAAGGAAGTTCAAAAGGAAACTGGCTTTAAAGGGAAACAGTTGTTCATGCCGATTCGTGTGGCCCTTACAGGTCAAACTCATGGACGCGATTTGAACGAAACGATCTTCCTGCTCGGACGTGACAAGGTCCTGGACCGTCTCAAGGCACAAATTAAAGGCTGATATTTCTTGTCAATTTGTTGTCTTTTCGCTATAATGACTCCATTGATACGGATTGATATTTACGTGTAAAGGCTGAGAACAGGAGAAGTACACTGCATAAGGGCATTTGCCAGAGAGGACGGCCGAGGGGAACCCCGGGGCTGGAAGCCGTCCAGATGACCTGCGGAGGAAATGCGCCTGGGAGCCGTGCGCCCGAACCCAATTAGCGTCGACTGCTGATGTGGCAAGGGTGTGCCGAATCGTTCTCGTTACCGGACGCCAAAGACGGGCTTCTCTGCTTATATGCAGCAGGTATGCCCGAAGCAGAGTGGGACCACGTTCATGCGTCTCTGCAGCTTAGGCTGCGGAGGCGCTTTTTCATTTTTATCAGACTCAAACTTGTTAAAGGTGAAAAATGTCGAAGCGTGCTGTCGAATGCAAAAATTGGCGAAACGCGGAGTGGTGTGGAGATGCGGCAAGGAAATGGGGGAAATAGGAGGGGCGACATGTTCAGACATATCAAATCCGACATTCAGACTGTTTTGGATAATGATCCGGCCGCCCGGAGCAAGCTGGAGGTTATTTTTACGTATTCCGGCGTTCATGCACTTTGGGCACATCGAACCGCACATTGGTTTTATCTGCGAAACTGGTGTACTCTAGCTCGTTTTATATCGCAAGTATCGAGGTTTATGACAGGGATTGAAATCCATCCCGGTGCTCGTATTGGAGATCGGCTGTTCATTGACCATGGCATGGGAGTTGTCATTGGGGAAACCTGCGAGATTGGTGATGATGTCGTATTATACCAGGGGGTCACTCTTGGAGGGACGGGGAAAGAGAAAGGGAAGCGCCACCCTACGATTGGGAATAATGTGGTTATAGGCTCTGGGGCCAAGATATTAGGCTCTTTTACGATTGGGGCGCAGTCCAACATTGGCTCCAACTCGGTTGTGCTAAAAGAGGTGCCGCCAAACAGTACGGTGGTGGGTATCCCGGGACGGGTTGTCAGACAGGACGGTAGACGTCCAGATCGACTTAGTCACCAGTTACCCGATCCGGTCGTGGATTCTATGCGGGAGCTTCAACTGGAAATAGAACGATTGCGTGCAGAAATATCTGATTTGAAGGATGGGCGATCCGCTCAGAAACATCAGGTGGCCCAAGAGAATAAAATACAAGGATGATTTTCATGAGGGAGGAACATAACAATGCCGCTTCAAATTTATAATACAATGACGAGGAGTCGGGAGCCTTTTGTGCCACTGGAGCCTGGAAAGGTTAAAATGTATGTATGTGGACCTACCGTGTATGATTACATTCATATTGGCAATGCACGACCTGTAATTGTATTTGACGTGGTGCGCAGCTACCTAGAGTACTTGGGCTATGATGTAAACTATGTGGTGAATTTTACGGATGTCGATGATAAATTAATCCGCAAAGCTCGGGAACTTGATATGGATGTTTCGGCAGTTGCTGAGAGATTTATTGCTGCCTACCATGAGGATCTGGCAGGATTGAATGTTCCTGCTGCCAGCATGAACCCTCGTGTAACAGAGAGCATGGACCTGATTATTGATTTTATTAAGGTATTGGTAGACAAAGACTATGCCTATGAGAATGATGGCGATGTGTTCTATCGGACCAAAAAGTTCAAAGATTACGGACAACTATCAGGTCAAAAATTGGAAGAGCTTCAGTTCGGAATTCGCATCAATGTGGATGAACGCAAGGAAAATGCCGAGGACTTTGTACTCTGGAAGGCAGCGAAGCCGGGCGAAATTTATTGGTCGAGCCCTTGGGGAGATGGACGACCAGGCTGGCATATCGAATGCTCTGCTATGGCTCGCCATTATTTGGGGGATACACTGGATATTCATGGGGGCGGACAGGATCTGCAATTTCCGCATCATGAATGTGAATGCGCACAATCCGAAGTGATTACGGGTAAGCCATTATCTCGCTACTGGATGCATAACGGATATATTCGCATTGATAATGAAAAAATGTCGAAATCACTCGGTAATGGTATTTTGGTAAAAGATTTGCGCGCTCGTCACAAGCCAGAGGCTTTACGCTATTTTATGCTTTCGACTCATTACCGGAATCCGTTGAACTACAACCAAGAGACGATGAGTCAGGCGGAGAATAGTGTCGAACGGATTGCCAATGCAGTTACCAACGTGAAGCATCGTTTAGCCAATGCGCTGGAAGGCAACGGGGAAGTGTCAGTGGAACTGCAAGCCAAGCTTGACGGGATCTTGCAGCAGTTTGGCGAAAAAATGGATGATGATTTCAATACACCTGACGCGATTACTGCTGTATTTGACTGGGTTAGCGAAGCGAATCATCTGTTGCAGCGCGATGTCGTAAATCAGGCGGAATTGAAGGCTGTATTGCATACCTTTCATACGATGAACAACGTACTTCGTATTTATGCGGAACCGAGAGAAGAATTGTTGGATGATGAAATTGAACAATTGATTGCGGAACGTGTCGAGGCACGCAAAACCAAGAACTGGGGCAGAGCCGATGAAATTCGCGATCTGCTGGCTGCCAAAGGAATCGTGCTTGAGGATACAGCACAGGGTATGCGGTGGCGGCGAAAATGAGTGATAAGCCATTGAATACGGGAGCTTCGGAAGGTGCGGGAAACTGGTTCCCGTATCCTGCGTCCAAGCCGGCCCGCCTGATGCCGCCGATTGCGCTGGCTTACATTGGCGATGCCGTGTATGAGGTTGCGGTGCGGCAATATTTGCTGGCGCAGCCCAATCTGCGCCCGAACCATTTACATCGGCGAGCCACAGGGCTAGTCTCTGCCAAGGCGCAGAGCCGTATGCTCACGCTGCTGGAGACGGTACTGACGGAGGAAGAACGTGATATTGTTAGACAAGGCAGAAATGCCAAGTCAGGAAGCCTGCCCAAAAATGCTGATGTGCTTGAGTATCGTCATGCTACTGCGCTGGAGGGACTGTTCGGTTTTCTTTATTGTGACGGACGTTTGGACAGAATGAGAGAATTGATTACGTACGGCATTGCACAAATGGAAAATACAGAAAAATCTTAATTGGGAACGAGCGGATCAAATGCATTGAGCATTGGCCGTTTCCCGGGAGGAAGCTAGATATGGAAGAAGAATGGATTGCCGGTAAGCATTCGGTAACGGAGGCGCTTCGTTCAGGCAGAACGATAAATAAAATATGGATTGCGGATAATGCACAAAAGCACCTGACATTGCCCATTACGGCTGAGGCTAAAAAAGCGGGGATCATTGTGTTACAGGTGGACAAGCGTAAGCTTGATCAAATGGTTCCGGGAATACAGCATCAGGGAGTGGTTGCACAGGCTGCACCTTTTGCCTACGTTGAAGTGGAAGAACTGCTCGCAACTGCTCGTAGCAAGGGAGAGGAGCCGTTTTTAATCCTATTGGATGAGATTGAAGATCCGCATAATCTGGGGTCTATCCTTCGGACAGCGGACTGCACAGGTGCACATGGCGTAATCGTACCCAAAAGACGTTCGGCGGCAGTAACTGTAACGGTGTCCAAAACATCGGCGGGGGCGGTTGAGTACGTTCCAGTGGCGCGTGTGAACAATTTGGGGCAAACGATCGACCGCCTCAAAGAGGAAGGTGTATGGGTAGTCGGCACAGATGTGACAGCTACGGACCCGGTTTTTGGAAATGGTGTATTCACGGGCCCAGTGGCTATTGTCATTGGTAACGAAAATAAAGGGATAGGCCGTTTGATCCGTGAGAAATGTGACGTACTCGTTAAGCTGCCGATGGCTGGGCAAATCAATTCCCTGAATGCTTCTGTAGCCGCAGGTGTCGTGATGTACGAAGTGTTGCGCGGACGACAGGCACGGGGCTGATGATATGGCTGACACGCGGGATGTTCTGCTTGTGGACGGTTACAACATGATTGGAGCCTGGCCCGAACTTTCCGCACTGGTACAATCTGGTATGCAGGAAGCGAGGGACAGACTGCTTGAACGACTCGTGGATCATCAGGCGTATTCCGGCAGAAGAGTCATCGTCGTATTTGATGCTTACCGGGTGCCAGGATTGGGTAAAACGTATGCCCAGAGTAAAGTCCAGATTTATTTTACAAAAGAAAAAGAAACCGCTGACGAGTGTATCGAGCGATTGGTTCGGGAGCTAAGCAGCCGAAGAAGAAGCATTTATGTAGCAACAAGTGATCAGGTGGAACAACATGTCGCTTTTGGACAAGGAGCGCTCAGGGTGTCGGCGCGTGAACTTTTGATTGAGATTGAGGAATCTGAAAAGGAAGTGAAAAAGCGGATAGAGCAGGATAGCGCCAAATTGTCCCGCAATTCGCTGGATGCCAAGCTAAGCCCGGAGCTTCGAAAGCTGTTCGAGCGCTGGAGAAGAGAATAATCCAGAGAAAGAAAATCCAGTAATTGGACAATTCCCCATTTTGAAACCATTGACAATTTTGTTAGTGCTCTTCTTTTTTAGGCTGTTGTGGTTGACGGTATCAGGTTACATCGCGTATACTTGTCCTATATTTGAGAGAGTAACGGGTATCTTGCGTTGCAGCCGGAGGGATTGTTAGTGAGTGTGGACCTCAAGGATATCATGTTGTCAAAGTTTGATTACAAAAATGATGAAGACATTGTCGGAGCAGTCCATGAAGGTGATGGGGAGGCACTGGAGTTTCTGATTAATAAATATCGGAACTTCGTGCGGGCCAAGGCCAGATCCTACTTCCTGATCGGCGCTGATCGCGAGGATATTATTCAGGAGGGCATGATTGGTCTCTACAAATCTATTCGTGATTTTAAGGGAGACAAGCTTGCTTCGTTCAAGGCCTTCGCCGAGCTGTGCATTACAAGACAGATTATTACGGCAATCAAGACGGCCACACGACAAAAGCACATTCCTCTGAATTCCTACGTATCTCTGGACAAGCCCATTTATGATGAAGAGTCGGATCGGACGTTACTGGACGTGATTTGCGGAACACAGGTAAGTGATCCTGAAGAACTGATTATCAATCAGGAAGAGTTTGTAGGCCTTGAGGACAAAATGTCCGAGATTCTGAGCGAGCTGGAACGGAAGGTACTTATGCTGTATCTGGACGGACGTTCATATCAGGAAATTGCCGAGGATCTTGACCGCCACGTGAAATCTATTGATAATGCGCTGCAACGGGTCAAGCGCAAACTTGAAAAGTATTTGGAAGTAAGGGATAGCTGAAAGTAGAGGCTGGCAGGGAAAAGGCTCGAGTCCGAGTCTTTTTTTATTCGTTAAGGGCAGGATATGCAGGTTTATATGTGTGAAGAATGATTTATACTAAAAAGATAAATAATAGATATCGCATGGATCTTGGAGAGGTTTTTCAGAGATGATTTTACAAGGATGAGCAGATGTTAAAATGCACCACAGCCGGGACTGCGAAATGTATGCAAACATTCGTTGACATGGAAAACCGCGTGTGATAAAGTGTTTTAGGTAGGCCTAAATTCGCGGTTTTTTTAGGATCAATTATGAGACTTCCGGTGTTGGATGTCTTCGGGAGGTGCACATCATGCGGGTAATTATTACTTTGGCTTGTACAACATGCAAACAAAGAAATTACACAACGACTAAAAACAAGCGTAATCACCCCGACCGCATGGAGATGAAGAAATTCTGTAAGTCCTGTAACGAACAGACTTCTCATCGGGAAACCAGATAGTTTTTGGAGGTGTAGTCGGCGTGAAACGCAGTTTCAAGTCTCTGTTTTCCTTTTTCTCTGAAAGCTGGGCTGAACTCAAGAAGGTTCGCTGGCCCAATCGTAAAGAACTGACCAACTATACGCTGATTGTCATTGGGACGATTGCGTTTGTCACGATTTATTTTTGGGTTCTCGATATCGGCATTTCCGCTGTGATCGAAGCGATTATCTAGGAAGGGTTCCAGGTGGCTTGATATGGAAAAAGATGGTACGTCGTTCATACCTATTCAGGGTATGAGAACAAAGTCAAAGCCAATTTGGAGAAACGCGTTGAGTCCATGGGCATGGAGGACAAGATTTTCCGCGTTCTTGTTCCAATGGAAGAAGAACTGGTAACCAAGGACGGTAAGAAAAAGACCGTTATGCGTAAAGTATACCCTGGTTATGTCTTGGTCGAAATGGTTCAAACCGACGACTCTTGGTATGTTGTGCGCAACACACCAGGTGTTACGGGATTTGTAGGATCAACAGGCTCGGGTTCCAAACCGACAGCTTTGCTTCCAGAAGAAGTTGAACAGATTCTGAAGCATATGGGCATGGTAGAGCCGAAACCGAAGATTGAATTCGATGTTAAGGAATCCGTGCGAATTAAAGTTGGTCCTTTTGCGAATTTTGTGGGCTCCGTGGAAGAAATTTTGGTTGAGAAGAGCAAGCTTAAGGTTCACGTCAACATGTTTGGACGGGAAACCCCGCTTGAGTTAGATTATACTCAGGTGGAGAAAATATAGATTTTTCTTACAGGTTTCTTGTGGGAGGATCATTAGGTCCGTCTACCACTATTGAGTCAGGAGGTGTCATCCGTGGCAAAAAAGGTAATCAAAATGGTAAAACTGCAGATCCCTGCAGGTAAAGCTAATCCAGCGCCTCCAGTAGGTCCAGCTTTGGGTCAAGCAGGTGTCAACATCATGGCATTCTGTAAAGAGTTCAATGCTCGTACTGCTGATCAAGCAGGCCTGATCATCCCGGTTGAAATTTCGGTGTTTGAAGATCGTTCTTTTACATTCATCACCAAAACTCCACCGGCTGCTGTGCTGTTGAAAGTTGCTGCTAAAATCGAAAAAGGTTCCGGTGAACCGAACAAAACGAAAGTTGCAACTGTAAATCGCGCTACCGTTCGTCAAATTGCTGAGCAAAAAATGCCTGACCTTAACGCAGCTTCCGTAGAATCGGCAATGCGTATGGTTGAAGGTACTGCTCGCAGCATGGGTATCACCATCGTAGATTAATTTATATTAGTCTTCGTGTGCCGGCAGTTTGACTGTCCGGCAAGTGTGGGAGGAATATCCGCTAATACCACATAAGGAGGAAAAGATTATGGCTAAACATGGTAAGAAGTACTTGGAAGCCGCTAAGCTGATCGACAGCGAAGCGACTTATGAGCCTTTAGAAGCCGTTGAATTGGTGAAAAAAGGCGCAACTGCTAAATTTGACGAAACTGTTGAAGCAGCAGTCCGTCTGGGCGTAGATTCCCGTAAACAAGACCAGGCTGTTCGTGGTGTTGTTGTCCTGCCACATGGTACGGGTAAAACACAACGCGTTCTGGTATTTGCAAAAGGTGACAAAGTGAAAGAAGCCGAAGCGGCTGGCGCTGATTTTGTTGGCGATCAAGATATGATCAACAAAATTCAACAAGGCTGGTTCGAATTCGACGTCTGCGTTGCGACACCTGATATGATGAGTGAGGTTGGTAAACTGGGTCGTTTGCTCGGTGGTAAAGGCTTAATGCCAAACCCTAAAGCAGGCACAGTTACTTTCGATGTTGCCAAGGCTGTTCAAGAAATCAAAGCTGGTAAAATCGAATACCGTCTCGACAAAGCGGGTCAAATTCATGCGCCAATCGGCAAAGCATCCTTCAGTGCTGAACAACTGAACGAGAATCTTAAAGCTTTGATCGAAGCCTTGAACCGTGCGAAGCCAGCGGCTGCTAAAGGTGTTTACCTGAAAAACATCGCTATTTCTTCGACTATGGGACCAAGTGCTCGTGTGAACGCATCTGTTTACAAATAATATTTTGATTGACACGTTCAATTGATTTTGTTATTCTGTAAAAGTTGTGAGTCCGTGTGACTGACCATTAAAGTTGAATATGCTTACCGTAGACAGTAGGGGCCTTCGGGCTTAATCTCCTACCGAGGTGTTATGATAGAACGTTTCATGCGACGGGCTTGTCCTGTTCATGTAGATTTATCAAGCCTTCGTACTCTACGGAGGCTTTTTTCATGCTCATGAAGGTAGCTTTGTGCGACCGCCGGATAGGTCGGTCGAGCAAAGCGGATAAATTGATCAGGAGGTGTACAGTTTGGCAAATGCAAAAGTGATTCAAGCAAAACAAGAAGCTGTTGAAGTTGTAGCTGCAAAATTGCGCGAGAGCGTAACAACTGTGGTTGCTGACTATCGCGGTCTGAATGTTGCCCAAGTAACTGAGCTGCGTAAGCAGCTTCGCGAAGCCGGAATCGAATTTCAAGTGCTGAAAAACACGCTGCTCCGTCGTGCAACTGCGGCAGCAGAATTGACTGAACTGGACGCAGTATTGACAGGTCCTACTGCAATCGCGTTCGGCAAAGATGATGCAGTGTCTGCAGCTAAAATCTTGAATGATTTCGCTAAGAAAAACACTGCGCTGGAACTGAAAGGTGCAGTTGTAGAAGGCCGTGTTATCGGTGTTGAGGAAATCAAAGCGTTGGCAGAACTGCCATCCCGCGAAGGTCTCCTTTCCATGCTCCTCAGTGTGCTTCAAGCTCCTGTGCGCAACTTCGCGCTTGCAGTTAAAGCTGTTGCGGAAAAAGAAGAGCAAAGCGCATAAGTTAGGGATTAAAGCTGCTGTATAGCAGATTGAAAACAAAAAATAAGAATTTAAATGGAGGTTCAACCATGAGTAAAGAGCAAATCTTGGAAGCAATTAAAGGTATGTCCGTATTGGAACTGAACGATCTTGTTAAAGCAATCGAAGAAGAATTCGGCGTAACTGCAGCAGCTCCAGTAGCTGTAGCAGGTGGCGCAGCAGGTGGCGCAGCAGAAGCTGAGCAATCCGAGTTCGACGTAATTTTGACAAGCGCTGGCGCTTCCAAAATCAACGTTATCAAAGCAGTTCGCGAAATTACAGGTCTTGGCCTGAAAGAAGCAAAAGAACTGGTTGACAACGCTCCAAAACCACTGAAAGAAAAAATCGCGAAAGAAGAAGCTGATTCCCTGAAAGCAAAATTGGAAGAAGCAGGCGCTTCCGTAGAAGTGAAATAATTGACTGCTATCTAGCAGACAATGCACTAAAACAAACCCCTTGAGGTGATCTTCAAGGGGTTTGTTGCTGTAAAACGGCCGTACAAGCATGTCTGAAACATTTTAGTGAAGGCTATGATGGTATTACAACCAAGGAGGTGGTCATGAATGTCTGATCATTATTACTCCAAACGGCCAGAGACGGCGCACGAACGGCGGAGCCTGGAAACAGTGCTGCGGGGGCGGACATACCGTTTTGCCAGTGATTCAGGCGTTTTCTCGAAGCAGGGAATTGATTACGGTAGCCGTGTGTTGATTGAGGCGATGCAGCTTCCTGCGCAGGCTTCAGTGCTGGATGTAGGGTGTGGCTATGGACCGATTGGTTTGACGGCAGCTACGCTTGTACCGAATGGTCACGTTACAATGGTGGATATTAACGAGCGAGCCGTTCAACTGGCTATAGAGAACGCGGAACGGAATGGAATTACCAATGTGACGATAAAGCAAAGCGATCTATTTGAGGCAGTAAAAGATGATCGGTTTGACGTGATTCTAACGAATCCACCTATACGTGCGGGTAAGGGAACGGTGCATACCATTTTCGAGCTTGCTTATGAACATTTAAATGAAGGTGGAGCTTTGTGGGTGGTTATACAGAAAAAACAGGGTGCCCCTTCGGCAAGCGCTAAAATCGAGAGCCTTTTCGGACGTGTGGAGGAAGTTACGAAGGATAAAGGTTACCGTATTTTGAAGGCAAAAAAAGTTTTAGAAAAGTGCAATAGGACCATTGACTTGAATCCTGGTCTGTGATATCATTATAAAATGTCAGTATTAGGATGCCCTCCATGGCTTTAGTTTGTTGAAATGTCAATAGGTTTATGCGTAGAAGGGTATAGTATTTATACCTATTACGTATAATACAATCATTTTGGGCAAATCTACAAGTGATGAAGATCTTCCGGTAAGAGGATTCTGCAGATACGTCGCTCTTTTTTCGAATGCATTCGAGTAAGGGCTTTTCTGTATTTGTGGATTGAATCTTCTGTCTGTGTCTTATTATAAGGTCACAAACAAAGGTTCGCAATGAATTTTTAAAGTGAGTAGACATGAGGGGTGAGTTTAAGTTGGCAGGACATCTTGTTCAATATGGTCGACGCACTCGGCGCAGTTATGCACGTATTAACGAGGTACTCGAGGTTCCGAACCTGATTGAGATCCAGCAAAAATCCTATGATTGGTTTTTGGAGGAAGGATTGCGGGAGATGTTTCGGGATATTTCGCCAATTCAGGATTTCACAGGAAATCTGATTTTGGAGTTTATCGATTATTCTCTCGGAGAACCCAAATATACCGTTGACGACGCAAAGGAACGCGACGTAACGTATGCAGCACCGCTTCGGGTAAAAGTCCGGCTTATTAATAAAGAGACCGGGGAAGTGAAAGAGCAGGAAGTATTCATGGGAGACTTCCCGCTGATGACTGATACGGGTACGTTTATTATTAACGGTGCGGAACGGGTTATTGTCAGCCAGTTGGTTCGCTCTCCCAGCGTCTATTTCAGCACAAAAGTCGACAAGAATGCGAAAACAACATACACCGCAACGGTAATTCCTAACCGGGGGGCTTGGCTCGAACTGGAGATGGATGCGAAGGACATTATCTATGTCCGGATTGACCGTACCCGTAAAATTCCGGTTACGGTGTTGCTGCGTGCGCTTGGCTTTGGCACTGATGCTGAGATTCTGGATTTGCTCGGCAATGACGAATATATCCGTAACACGCTTGATAAAGACAACACAGACTCTACGGAAAAAGCGCTGATTGAGATTTATGAGCGTCTTCGTCCGGGTGAGCCACCTACACTGGATAATGCAAAGAGCTTGCTCGTTGCACGTTTCTTTGATCCAAAACGTTATGATCTGGCCAACGTAGGCCGTTACAAAATCAATAAAAAGCTTCACATCAAAAACCGTCTGTTCAATCAACGGCTTGCTGAGACTTTGATTGATACGACAACCGGTGAAATCATCGCTGAAGCAGGACAAATGGTGGATCGCCGCTTGTTGGACGAGATTTTGCCCCAACTTGAGGAGTCGGTAGGACACCGTACGTATCATGTTGCTACTGGCGTGCTGGAAAGCAACGATATTCCTCTTCAAACAATCGACATATTCTCGCCGATTGAGGATGGTAAAGTTGTAAAACTGATTGCCAACGGAAATATTGATAAATCGGTTAAAAATATTACGCCTGCCGATATTATTTCCTCTATCAGTTATTTTATTAACTTACTTCACGGAATCGGAAGCACGGACGATATTGACCATTTGGGTAACCGTCGTTTGCGCTCTGTAGGTGAATTGCTCCAGAACCAGTTCCGTATCGGTTTGTCCCGTATGGAACGCGTGGTGCGCGAAAGAATGTCAATTCAGGATGCGAATGTGATCACGCCACAGGCGTTGATTAACATACGTCCGGTAATTGCTTCAATTAAGGAGTTTTTTGGTAGTTCCCAGCTCTCCCAGTTTATGGATCAGACGAATCCACTTGCCGAATTGACACACAAACGCCGTTTGTCCGCACTCGGACCCGGCGGTTTGACACGTGAACGCGCAGGCATGGAAGTACGTGACGTCCATCCGAGTCACTACGGCCGTATGTGTCCTATCGAGACACCAGAGGGACCAAACATTGGTTTGATCAACTCCTTGTCTACCTTCGCACGTATCAACGAGTACGGATTTATCGAAGCTCCTTATCGTTGGGTAGATCCAAAAACCGGAAAAGTTACAGACCAAATTGATTACCTGACGGCTGATGAAGAAGATAACTACATCGTAGCCCAGGCAAATGAGGAACTGACAGAGGACAGCACTTTTAAGGAAGAAGTTGTCATTGTCCGTTACAACAAGCAGTCTGATAACATCATTCCAATGGCAAGTAGCCGTGTTGACTATATGGACGTTTCGCCTAAGCAGGTCGTGTCAGTGGCAACTGCACTGATTCCGTTCTTGGAGAACGATGACTCGAACCGCGCGTTGATGGGTTCCAATATGCAACGGCAGGCCGTTCCTTTGTTGATTCCGAAGTCTCCTTTGGTCGGAACAGGAATGGAGCATAAGGCTGCGAAAGATTCCGGGGTATGTATTGTATCCAAATACGACGGTGTCATCGAACGTTCTTCAGCTAACGAAATTTGGCTGCGTCGCATCGAAACAGTAGATGGTTCTGAAGTGAAGGGCGACATAGTTAAGTATAAATTACACAAATTTATGCGTTCGAACCAAGGAACATGCATTAACCAACGTCCAATCGTCAATAGAGGCGATGTGGTGAAAGCTGGCGATATTCTCGCAGATGGTCCTTCCACAGAGATGGGTGAGCTGGCATTGGGACGTAACGTTGTCGTTGCCTTCATGACTTGGGAAGGTTACAACTACGAGGATGCGATCCTGCTGAGTGAGAAGCTGGTTAAGGAAGACGTATACACCTCCATTCATATTGAGGAATACGAATCTGAAGCCCGCGACACGAAGCTTGGACCGGAAGAAATCACCCGTGATATTCCGAATGTCGGTGAAGAAGCGCTCCGTAATCTGGATGAGCGTGGAATTATCCGCATTGGTGCCGAAATCGGCGCAGGTGACATTCTCGTTGGTAAAGTAACGCCTAAGGGTGTGACAGAGCTGACAGCCGAAGAACGCCTCTTGCATGCGATCTTTGGTGAGAAGGCACGCGAGGTTCGCGACACTTCTTTGAGAGTTCCTCACGGAACAGACGGGATTGTTGTGGACGTAAAAGTATTTACACGTGAGAATGGCGACGAACTGCCACCAGGCGTAAACCAACTGGTTCGTGTATACATTGCTCAAAAACGTAAAATTTCCGAAGGCGATAAAATGGCCGGACGTCACGGTAACAAGGGTGTCGTTGCCCGTATTTTGCCTGAAGAAGATATGCCGTTCCTTCCGGACGGTACACCAGTACAAGTCGTTCTGAATCCGCTGGGTGTACCTTCACGGATGAACATCGGACAGGTGCTTGAAATTCATCTGGGTATGGCTGCAATGCGTCTTGGTATTCATGTAGCAACGCCTGTATTCGATGGTGCCAAGGAGTATGACGTGTTCGATACGATGGAAGAGGCAGGCATGCAGCGCAATGGTAAGACGGTGTTGTATGACGGACGTACCGGTGATCGTTTTGAACGTGAAGTTACTGTCGGTGTCATGCACATGATCAAACTGGCGCATATGGTTGACGATAAAATCCATGCTCGTTCTACAGGTCCTTACTCTCTCGTTACGCAACAGCCGTTGGGTGGTAAAGCTCAATTCGGTGGTCAGCGCTTCGGGGAGATGGAAGTATGGGCGCTGGAAGCCTACGGCGCGGCTTACACGCTTCAGGAAATTTTGACTGTCAAATCCGATGATGTGGTTGGACGTGTTAAAACATATGAATCCATCGTCAAAGGTGAAAATGTACCTGAACCGGGTGTGCCTGAATCATTCAAGGTCTTGATCAAAGAGCTGCAAAGCTTGGGTATGGACGTGAAGATTCTGTCTGGAGACGAACAAGAGATCGAAATGAGAGAGCTTGATGATGAAGATGATACAACCAGCGACAAGCTGAGTTTGAATCTGGAAGGCTCTGAGGTTGGCGTAGAGTAGTCTGTCTGCTGACTGAATCATATCAGCTTTGTTATATGCCTCGATCCATTCTCTACAGGATGGATCGAGCTTCTTGATACCGCCCGGTGCTGCCGGGCGGTATCAAACCTAAAAACTCAGGATTTGGTTAAGGAGGGTTGCTCCTTGTTGGACGTTAACAATTTCGAATATATGAAAATCGGGCTTGCTTCCCCCGAAAAGATTCGTTCTTGGTCCCGCGGAGAAGTCAAAAAACCGGAGACGATTAACTATCGTACGCTTAAACCGGAAAAAGAAGGACTATTTTGCGAGAAAATTTTCGGACCTACGAAAGACTGGGAATGTCATTGCGGTAAGTACAAGCGTGTGCGCTATAAAGGTGTTGTCTGTGACCGTTGTGGCGTAGAGGTTACCCGCGCTAAGGTTCGTCGTGAGCGTATGGGTCACATCGAGCTGGCTGCCCCTGTATCGCATATTTGGTACTTTAAAGGCATTCCGAGCCGTATGGGTCTTGCTCTTGATATGTCTCCAAGATCTCTGGAAGAGATCATTTACTTCGCATCTTATGTTGTAACTGATCCAGGAGATACGCCATTGGAGAAAAAGCAACTCCTGTCCGAGAAAGAATACCGCAGCTACCGTGAAAAATACGGCTACGGATTTCAGGCAGGTATGGGTGCTGAAGCGGTTAAGAAGCTCCTTCAAGATTTGGATATAGACAAAGAACTAGAATTCCTCAAAGAAGAGTTGCGTACAGCTCAAGGACAACGTCGCAACCGTGCGATCAAGCGTCTTGAAGTGATTGAGGCGTTCCGTAACTCCGGCAACCAGCCAGACTGGATGATCATGGACGTGTTGCCTGTTATTCCTCCTGAGCTCCGTCCGATGGTACAGCTGGATGGTGGACGTTTTGCTACCTCTGATCTGAATGACTTGTACCGCCGTGTTATCAACCGTAACAACCGTCTGAAACGCTTGCTAGATCTGGGTGCACCGGATATTATCGTACAAAATGAAAAACGGATGCTGCAGGAAGCTGTTGACGCTCTGATCGATAATGGTCGTCGTGGCCGCCCTGTTACAGGTCCGGGTAACCGTCCTTTGAAATCCCTCAGCCATATGCTGAAAGGTAAACAAGGACGCTTCCGTCAAAACTTGCTCGGAAAACGTGTTGACTACTCCGGTCGTTCCGTTATCGTTGTAGGTCCGTACTTGAAAATGTACCAATGCGGTTTGCCGAAAGAAATGGCATTGGAACTGTTCAAACCTTTTGTCATGAAAGAACTTGTGAACAAAGGTCTTGCACACAACATTAAGAGCGCGAAACGTAAAGTAGAGCGCGTGAGCGCAGAAGTATGGGATGTGCTCGAAGAAGTAATCAGGGAGCATCCGGTTCTTCTGAACCGTGCCCCTACGCTGCATAGACTCGGTATCCAGGCGTTTGAACCGATTTTGGTTGAAGGTCGTGCAATCCGTTTGCATCCGCTCGTATGTACGGCATATAATGCCGACTTTGACGGTGACCAAATGGCGGTTCACGTTCCATTGTCTGCGGAAGCCCAAGCAGAAGCTCGTTTGCTCATGCTGGCATCCGGTAACATTTTGAATCCGAAAGACGGCAAACCTGTTGTTACTCCTTCCCAGGATATGGTCCTTGGTTCTTTCTATCTGACTATGGATAACAAAGAAGAAGAAGGCAGCAACATGATCCTTCGCAATATGAACGAGGCTATATCGGCTTACCAGCGCGGTACAGCGGGTCTTCATGCTCGTGTAGCTATTCCGGTTAAAGCTTTGAATAAAACGAGCTTTACGGAAAAACAACAGGATGCAATGCTGATCACCACGGTTGGTAAAATTATCTTTAATGAAATTTTCCCGGCCAGCTTCCCGTACATCAATGATGCTACCCGTGCCAACCTGCTTTATGGTACTGCTGAGGAGTTCTTTGTTTACGAAAAGGGTGTAAACCTTACAGAAGCGATTCAAAATGCTCCGCAAGCTAACGGGGTAGGTAAGGATTACCTTGGTAACATTATTGCCCGTTGCTTTGAAACTTACCATACAACAGAAACAGCTGTGATTTTGGATAAAATCAAACAGCTTGGCTTTACGTATTCTACTCGTTCAGGTGTAACTGTTGCTGTATCGGACGTTATCGTGCCGGTGGAAAAACAAGGAATTCTTAAAGGTTCTGAGGACAAAGCGCAAGTCGTAACGAATCAATACCGTCGTGGTTTGATTACGAATGAGGAACGCTATGACCGGATTATTGATATTTGGTCCAAAGCGAAAGATGATATTACCGAAGTGCTGATGAAGTCCATGGATCGCTACAACTCGATCATGATGATGGTAGACTCCAAAGCGCGGGGTAACAAATCACAGATTACCCAGCTCGGCGGTATGCGCGGTCTGATGGCGAATCCATCCGGTCGTATTATCGAGCTCCCAATTAAATCGAACTTCCGTGAAGGTTTGACAGTACTCGAGTACTTCATCTCCACTCACGGAGCGCGTAAAGGTTTGGCGGATACAGCGCTTCGTACGGCTGATTCAGGTTACCTGACTCGTCGTCTTGTCGATGTAGCGCAGGATGTTATCGTGCGTGAAGAAGATTGCGGAACGGACAAAGGCTTTACAGTAAGCCGTATTCAGGACGGTAAAGAAGTTATTGAGGATCTGTATGACCGTCTGGAAGGTCGCTATTGCTTTGAAACGGTACGTCATCCGGAGACTGGCGAGATTTTGGCTGGCCGTAACGAATTGATCGATTCCGACAAAGCGGAAGCAATTGTTAAAGCTGGTGTACAAAAGCTTCAAATTCGTTCAGTACTGAGCTGTCGTGCCAAACATGGCGTCTGCAAGAAATGCTACGGTCGCAATCTGGCTACTGGCAAACACGTTGAGATTGGTGAAGCAGTTGGTATTATCGCGGCACAATCCATCGGTGAACCAGGAACCCAGCTTACAATGCGTACATTCCACACAGGCGGTGTAGCGGGCGACGATATTACACAAGGTTTGCCGCGTATTCAGGAGCTTTTCGAAGCACGTAATCCTAAAGGTCAGGCAACCATCAGTGAAATTGACGGTACAGTTAAAGAAATTCGTGAAGGTAAAGATCGCCGTGAGATCGATATTCAGGGTGAAGCTGAAACGAAAACTTATTCGGTTACGTATGGTTCTCGTCTGCGCGTAAGCGAAGGCATGACTGTTGAAGCCGGGGATGAACTGACAGACGGTTCAATCGACCCTAAAGAAATGCTGCGCATTAAAGGTATTCGCGGGGTACAGAACTATATCCTTCAGGAAGTTCAACGCGTATACCGGAATCAGGGCGTAGAAATCAATGATAAGCACGTGGAAGTTATGATTCGTCAAATGTTGCGTAAAATCCGTATCCTTGATGCGGGGAATACAACGCTGCTTCCAGGCTCCTTTGTTGATGTGCACGAGTATGAAAATGCGAACAAGACAGCAATTCTCAGTGGCCAAGAGCCAGCGGTAGCCAAACCGGTTCTGCTTGGTATCACCAAGGCATCTCTGGAAACTGACTCCTTCTTGTCAGCAGCTTCCTTCCAAGAGACCACTCGCGTGCTGACCGATGCGGCTATAAAAGGCAAAGTCGATCAGTTGCTTGGTCTGAAAGAGAACGTTATTATTGGTAAGTTGATCCCTGCGGGTACAGGTATGAATCGTTACCGCAGTGTGAAATTTGCCCAACCGGAAGGGGAGCAACCCTCGTCCGAAGAACTCGAACCGATTTCGGCCGAGTAATATAACGTTAACAAATGGCATGATGGGCCCGGAACATCGCATCTCTGATGAGGCTTTTAGATTGTGGCTTTGTCAGACGGTGTTCCGGCGCTTTTTCTTGAAATGAAATGTATTTCTTTGTTAAGCAAACTATAGTCGATAATTGTCTTGACATTGCTTATAGTCAATGCTAATATAGCAAAGGTGCGTGAGTAGCCTATATGCTATTGTGTCTTTTCGGAGGAATGAGATATGTCTAAAGAACAGGGACTGCAAGATGCTCATGTCAAAATCGGTACCAAACAAACCATTCGTATGGTCGAATTGGGCTTCGCCTCTGAAGTATATGTGGCGGAAGACGCAGATCCACGCCTCACTTCCAACATCATTGCTTTGTGCAACAAGCAAGGAGTCAAGGTGACTCTTGTAGATACAATGAAAAATCTCGGAGCTGCATGTGGGATTGAAGTGGGAGCCGCTATGGCTGCTATCGTAAAACAAATAGGGTAAGGAACGTTTTTGTCTAAGAGAATGAATTCTTGGCGGCAAAGACTTTTCATTTGTTCTTTTATGAACCGCCTGGGTCTGTGGGCTTAGAAATGGTTTGTGAAGCAACAGGAAAAATTGAGGAAGGGGGTGGCAACCACAATGCCAACTATTAACCAACTGGTTCGTAAAGGACGTCAAGCCAAAATCGAGAAATCGAAATCACCGGCTTTGCAAAAAGGTTTTAACGCCTTGAAACGTGAAGCTACCGACATCAGTGCCCCGCAAAAACGCGGAGTTTGCACACGTGTAGGTACTATGACTCCAAAAAAACCAAACTCCGCACTTCGTAAATATGCTCGTGTTCGTTTGACGAACCGTGTAGAGGTGACTGCTTACATTCCGGGTATCGGACACAACCTGCAAGAACACAGCGTAGTGCTGATTCGCGGCGGTCGTGTAAAAGATCTTCCGGGTGTACGTTACCACATCGTTCGCGGTGCTTTGGATACTGCAGGCGTAAACAACCGCATGCAAGCTCGTTCCAAATACGGCGCAAAACGCCCTAAAGCTAAAAAATCCTAATGAATATAAACCGAATAAATCGGTTTAACATGTAAGAAAGGGGGATATCCATGCCACGCAAAGGTCCAGTTACCAAAAGAGACGTGTTGCCAGATCCGGTATACAACAGCAAGTTGGTTACCCGCCTGATCAACCGCATCATGCTCGACGGAAAACGAGGCGTTGCTCAAAGCATTCTGTACAATGCGTTCAAGCTTATCCAAGAACGTACGGGGAATGACCCGATGGAAGTTTTTGAAGCAGCTATCAAGAATATCATGCCAGTCCTGGAAGTTAAAGCACGCCGTGTCGGCGGTGCCAACTACCAAGTACCAATCGAGGTAAAACCAGAAAGACGTACTTCCCTGGGTTTACGTTGGCTCGTAAACTACTCCCGCAACCGCGGCGAGAAAACGATGGAAGAGCGTTTGGCGGCTGAGATTATCGACGCTTCCAACAACACAGGTGCTTCCGTGAAAAAACGCGAAGATACGCACAAAATGGCTGAAGCGAACAAAGCGTTTGCTCACTACCGTTGGTAGGATTCAGCTCAAAAAAATAACTTCAATTTTGAAGGGAGACCCATTTCATGGCAAGAGAGTTCTCCTTGACGAATACACGTAATATCGGGATCATGGCTCATATTGACGCGGGTAAAACCACAACAACAGAGCGGATCTTGTTCTACACAGGACGTACGCACAAAATCGGTGAAGTTCACGAAGGCGCTGCGACAATGGACTGGATGGAACAAGAACAAGAGCGCGGAATCACGATTACTTCCGCTGCGACGACCGCTGCCTGGAAAGGTCACCGCGTCAATATCATCGACACCCCGGGGCACGTTGACTTCACTGTTGAAGTTGAACGTTCCCTTCGTGTATTGGACGGAGCAGTTGGTGTTTTCAGTGCGAAAGAAGGCGTTGAGCCTCAGTCCGAAACCGTATGGAGACAGGCTGATCGCTACGGCGTTCCGCGGATCGCATATGTGAACAAAATGGATATCATTGGTGCCGACTTCTTGAATGTTGTCTCTGACATGCGTGATCGCCTTCAAGCGAACGCAGTTGCGATTCAATTGCCAATCGGTGCAGAAAATGATTTTATTGGTATCATCGATATCGTTGAACAAAAAGCTCATATGTACAAAGATGATCTTGGTCAAGATATCGAAGAAGTCGAAATTCCTGCGGAATTCAAAGATCAAGTTGAAGAACTCCGTAATGAATTGATCGAGAAGGTTGCTGAACTGGACGAAGAATTGACAATGAAATACCTGGAAGGCGAAGAAATTTCGGTTGCCGAAATTAAAGCTGCTCTCCGCAAAGGTGTTGTAGATGTTAAAATCTTCCCAGTTATCTGTGGATCTTCTTACCGTAACAAAGGTGTTCAGCTGATGTTGGATGCTGTTCTCGACTATTTGCCGGCTCCTACTGACGTGCCAAGTATTCAAGGGCATTTGGAAGACGGTACGGAAGTTGAACGTCACTCTTCCGATGAAGAGCCATTCTCCGCATTGGCCTTCAAAATCATGACGGACCCTTACGTTGGTAAGTTGACATTCTTCCGCGTATACTCCGGTGTTCTTCAATCCGGTTCATATGTATTGAATGCAACAAAAGGCAAACGTGAACGTATCGGACGTATTCTTCAAATGCATGCGAACAGCCGTCAAGAAATCACTGTAGTTTACTCCGGTGATATTGCGGCAGCCGTAGGTTTGAAAGATACAGGTACAGGTGATACACTGTGTGATGAGAAGGATCCTGTTATTCTCGAGTCCATGAATTTCCCTGATCCGGTTATCGAAATCGCGGTTGAGCCTAAAACCAAAGCTGACCAAGATAAAATGTCTGTTGCCCTCGGTAAATTGACCGAAGAAGATCCAACTCTTCGTGCTCATACTAACGAAGAAACAGGCCAAACCATCTTGGCAGGTATGGGTGAGCTTCATCTGGATATCATCATTGACCGTATGCGTCGTGAGTTCAAGGTAGAAACCAATGTGGGCAAACCACAGGTTGCTTACCGTGAAACGTTCCGTGCTCCAGCACGTGTCGAAGGTAAATTCGTTCGTCAGTCCGGTGGTCGTGGTCAATACGGTCACGTATGGGTTGAGTTCGAACCACTCGAGCCAGGTACTGGTAGTCAATTCGTAAGTAAGGTAGTCGGCGGCTCTGTTCCTAGAGAGTACATCGCTCCTGCACTTGCTGGTATTGAGGAGCAAATGAAAAACGGCGTTATCGCAGGCTTCCCGCTTGTGGACGTTAAAGCTACAATCGTGGACGGATCATACCATGATGTCGATTCCAATGAAATGGCGTTTAAAATTGCCGGATCAATGGCGCTGAAAGCAGCGAAAGACAAATGTAAACCAGTATTGCTTGAGCCGATTATGAAAGTTGAAGTAACGGTTCCTGAGGAATACATGGGTGACGTAATGGGTATGTTGAACTCCCGTCGTGGTCGGATTGAAGGTATGGATTCCCGTAGTGGAGCTCAAATCATTCGTGCAAAGGTGCCTTTGTCCGAAATGTTCGGATACTCGACTACACTTCGTTCCGGTACACAAGGACGCGGTGTGTTCTCCATGGAGCTTTCTCATTATGAAGAAGTTCCGAAGAGCATTGCTGAAGAGATCGTTGCCAAAACCAAAGGCGGCGAGTAATACAATGTATCAGCTGACCGGTATAATCAAGGTTTTTCCAAGAGGAAGCCGGCAGCCTAAAAATAAAACAAGTTATTGAGGAGGAATTGTTCAAATGGCAAAGGCTAAGTTTGAACGTAACAAACCGCACGTTAACATCGGTACTATTGGTCACGTCGATCATGGTAAAACTACTTTGACTGCTGCAATCACAACTGTATTGTCCAAAACTTACGGTGGTGCTGCTGTAGCATTCGACCAAATCGATAAAGCTCCAGAAGAGCGCGAACGCGGTATCACAATCTCCACAGCACACGTGGAATACGAAACACCTAACCGTCACTATGCACACGTTGACTGCCCAGGTCACGCCGACTATGTTAAAAACATGATCACTGGCGCTGCACAAATGGACGGAGCGATTCTGGTTGTATCCGCAGCTGACGGCCCAATGCCGCAAACTCGCGAGCACATCCTGTTGTCCCGCCAAGTAGGCGTTCCTTACATCGTTGTATTCCTGAACAAATGTGACATGGTTGAAGACGAAGAGTTGTTGGAACTGGTTGAAATGGAAGTTCGTGACTTGCTGAGCGAATATGACTTCCCAGGCGACGACACTCCAATCATTCGTGGTTCCGCTCGTGAAGCTCTGCAAAACCCAGAGGGCGACTATGCTAAGAAAATCGTTGAAATGTTCGAAATAATCGACACTTACGTCCCAACTCCAGAACGCGACACTGAAAAGCCTTTCCTTATGCCTGTCGAGGACGTATTCTCCATCACAGGTCGTGGTACAGTTGCTACAGGCCGTGTAGAGCGTGGTACTGTTAAAGTGGGCGACGAAATCGAAATCATCGGTATTCAAGAAGAATCCCGTAAATCCGTAGTAACAGGCGTAGAAATGTTCCGCAAATTGCTTGACTCCGCTCAAGCTGGCGATAACATCGGCGCATTGCTTCGCGGTGTAGATCGTGCACAAATCGAGCGTGGCCAAGTATTGGCTAAACCAGGTTCTGTTAAACCTCATACAGAATTCTCTGCTCAAATCTACGTTTTGACTAAAGAAGAGGGTGGACGTCACAAACCTTTCTTCACTGGTTACCGTCCACAGTTCTACTTCCGTACAACTGACGTAACGGGTATCATCACTTTGCCAGAAGGTTCCGAAATGGTAATGCCTGGTGACAACATCACAGTTACTGTTCAACTGATCAACCCAATCGCTATCGAAGAAGGAACTAAGTTCTCTATTCGTGAAGGTGGACGTACAGTTGGCGCTGGTGCGGTAGCAACAATCACCAAATAAGAGGCTTTGGCCTTTAAATAAAGCAACATTGTACTGGAACGAGTAACATTGTATTGGAACGGAGCTAAAAGAAGCCCCCGCCCTAGTGCGGGGGCTTTTCTCTTGAATAAATCGCGAGCTGCGAGTGCAATTGTATCTTTTCAAAATAAGATACATTGTTTTTTCGTTTTTGCTTGCAATAGGCAGAACTATTAGATATAATAACTAATGTTGTTTGTGACTGTGCGATGATGTGAGAGGTTACTGACACACCCGGCCCCTTTGCCATGGGAGGGATGTCGGAAAATTTTCACGGAGTATGTCCGATACCAAATTGGGCGATAGAAGGAGGGACTAAAATGGCAAAGCAAAAGATTCGTATTCGTTTGAAAGCTTACGACCACAGAATTCTTGATCAATCCGCTGAGAAAATTGTTGAAACAGCTAAGCGTTCGGGCGCAGGTGTATCCGGACCAATTCCGCTGCCAACTGAAAAACAAATCATTACTATTCTCCGTGCGGTACACAAGTACAAGGATTCCCGGGAGCAGTTCGAAATGCGCACACATAAGCGTCTGATCGACATTGTTAACCCGACTCCACAAACTGTGGATGCCTTGATGCGCTTGGACCTGCCGTCCGGTGTAGATATCGAAATTAAATTGTAATTTGTGATTAGGAAAAGAAAAGAGGTGTCAACATGAAAGGTATCTTAGGAAAAAAACTCGGAATGACTCAAGTGTTTACCCCTGAAGGTAACGTACTTGCTGTTACGGTTATCGAAGCGGGCCCTTGTGTTGTTCTGCAAAAGAAAGATCTGGAAAACGATGGATACGAAGCTATTCAACTCGGTTTCTCTGATAAAAAAGAAAAAAGATCCAATAAACCTGAAGCAGGACATGCGAAAAAAGCAAATACTGCACCTAAGCGCTACGTTCGTGAACTTCGTGGCATCGACCTTGCTGCGTACGAGGTTGGCCAAGAACTGAAGGCTGATGTCTTCACAGAAGGCGAATTCGTTGACGTAACAGGTATTTCTAAAGGTAAAGGTTTTGCCGGCGTTATCAAACGTTGGGGACAAAGCCGCGGACCAATGGCACACGGCTCGCGTTACCATAGAGGTCCAGGTTCGATGGGCTCCATTCAAGCTAACCGCGTTCCTAAAGGTAAACACCTGCCAGGACACATGGGGCATGAAACGGTAACGATCCAACGCCTTGAAGTTGTTAAGATCGATACAGAACGTAATATATTGCTCGTGAAAGGCTCCATTCCAGGACCTAAAAACAGCTTCGTTAAAGTACTAGAAACGGTGAAAAAATAAACAACTGAAGAAAGGAGGAACACGAAATGCCAAAAGTAGCACTTTTTAATATTAGCGGCAGCCAAGTTGGCGAAATTGAATTGAACGACGCAGTATTCGGTATCGAACCGAATAAACACGTTCTTCATGACGCTGTTGTTATGCAATTGGCTTCCCTGCGTCAAGGTACTCACAAAGTAAAAGGACGTTCTGAAGTACGTGGTGGCGGACGTAAGCCTTGGAAACAAAAAGGTACTGGACGCGCTCGTCAAGGTTCGATCCGTGCACCGCAATGGGTTGGTGGCGGTACTGTATTTGGTCCGACTCCACGCAGCTATGCTTACAAATTGCCTAAAAAGGTTCGTCGCTTGGCGATCAAATCGGCTTTGTCTTCCAAAGTGATTGAGAATGAAATCATCGTATTGGACGCTCTTACACTGAACGGACCTAAAACGAAAGAATTCGCAGCCATTTTGAACAACCTTAAAGCTGACCGTAAAGCATTGATCGTAGCTCCTAGCTATGATGATAATGTGGCTCTGTCCGCTCGTAATATTCCTGGTGTGAAGTTTGTATCCGCAGACGGCATTAATGTTCTTGACGTGCTTGGACACGACAAACTGATCATTACGAAGGAAGCAGTTCAGAAGGTAGAGGAGGTGCTCGCGTAATGAAGGATCCTCGTGATATTATCAAACGTCCGGTAATCACCGAACGTACGGCTGGTATGATGAATGACTTGAAATACGTTTTCGAGGTAGACATTCGTTCCAATAAAGTCGAAGTTAAAAAAGCAATCGAAGCGATCTTTAACGTGAAAGTAAGTAACGTAAACACGCTTCGTGTTCCTGCAAAACCAAAACGCTACGGCCGTCATTCCGGCTATACGAGCGAGTGGAAAAAAGCGTTCGTAACGCTGAGCAAAGACAGTAAGCCGCTTGAGTTTTTTGAAACGGTATAATTGAAACTGTAAAGTAAGGAGGGAAACTCAGTGCCAATTAAAAAGTATAAACCGACGTCCCCGGCCAGACGTGCTATGTCTGTATCTACTTTCGAGGAGATCACAACTAATCAGCCCGAGAAATCGTTGCTGGCGCCTCTGAGCAAGCAAGCTGGACGTAATAACCAAGGTAAAATTACGGTTCGTCATCATGGCGGTGGACACAAACGTAAATACCGTATTATCGATTTCAAACGTAACAAAGATGGAATACCGGGCCGCGTTGCTACGATCGAATATGACCCGAACCGTACGTCCAACATCGCACTTATCCACTATGTGGATGGTGAAAAACGTTACATCATCGCTCCTAAAGGCCTGAAAGTAGGAGACGAAGTGGTATCCGGCGTAGGTTCCGATATCAAAATCGGTAACTCTTTGCCTTTGGAAAACATTCCAGTAGGTACGGTTATCCACAACATCGAATTGAAACCGGGCAAAGGTGGTCAACTCGTTCGTGCTGCCGGTACGGAAGCCCAACTTCTTGGTAAAGAAGAGAAGTATGTAACTATTCGTTTGACTTCTGGTGAAGTTCGTCGCGTTCTGAAAGTTTGCCGCGCTACAATCGGTTCTGTTGGTAACGAAGACCATGAATTGGTGAAGATCGGTAAAGCCGGACGTAGCCGTTGGTTGGGACAACGTCCTGAAGTTCGCGGTGTTGTTATGAACCCTAACGATCACCCACACGGTGGTGGTGAAGGTCGCGCTCCAATCGGACGTAAATCTCCGATGTCTCCATGGGGTAAACCAACCCTTGGTTACAAAACACGTAAAAAAGGTAAAGCATCTGATAAATACATCGTTCGTCGTCGTACTAAGTAATAAGACGTGCGCTTAAGTCGCACGTTAACATATTAAGGAACGACTACGTTTTAACGAAGGGAGGATTCATACATGGGTCGCAGTCTCAAAAAAGGACCATTCGTTGATGGTTACCTGCTGAAAAAAGTAGAGGTTTTGAACGAATCGGACAAAAAAGTCGTGATCAAAACTTGGTCCCGTCGCTCTACGATTTTCCCGCAATTTATCGGACATACGTTTGGTGTATACGATGGTCGTAAGCACGTGCCAGTATACGTAACGGAAGATATGGTCGGACACAAATTGGGCGAATTCGCTCCAACACGTACCTATAAAGGCCATACGGATGACGATAAGAAAACAAGAAGATAATCAACACAGCGTAGTGTTTGAGAGGAGGTAAACTCAATGGAAGCAAAAGCACATGCTAAATCCGTACGGATTTCCGCTCGTAAAGTTAAACTCGTTATCGATTTGATCCGCGGTAAGCAGGTTGGTGAGGCGATCGCAATTCTTCGTCACACTCCGAAATCCGCTTCTCCGGTCGTTGAGAAGCTGTTGAACTCTGCTATTGCAAATGCAGACCACAACTACTCTTTGGACGTGAACAAGTTGGTAGTATCGCAAGTTTTTGTAAACCAAGGTCCTACAATGAAACGGTTCCGCCCGCGTGCAATGGGTCGTGCAAGCCGCATCAATAAACGCACCAGTCATATTACTCTGGTGGTATCTGAAAAATAAGGAGGGAAAACGTGTGGGCCAAAAGGTAAATCCCGTCGGACTCCGAATCGGTATTATCCGTGATTGGGAATCCAAATGGTATGCAGGCAAAGATTTCGGTGATCTTTTGCTGGAAGACGTTAGAATTCGTGAACATCTGAAAAAAAGATTGAAAGATTCCGCTGTATCCCGTGTTGAAATCGAGAGAGCAGCTAACCGCGTCAACGTAACGATTCACACTGCGAAACCTGGTATGGTTATCGGTAAGGGTGGTTCCGAAGTTGAAAACTTGCGTAATGAAATCACTAAAATCGCAGGCGGTAAAAAGGTACACATCAATATCTCTGAAATTAAAAATCCTGAGCTGGATGCAATCTTGGTTGCTGAGAGCATTGCACAACAATTGGAACGTCGCGTTTCTTTCCGTCGTGCTTTGAAACAAGCGATCCAAAGAACTATGCGTTCCGGGGCAAAAGGAATTAAAACTCAAGTAGGCGGACGTCTTGGCGGTGCCGAAATCGCTCGTTCCGAAGGGTACAGCGAAGGAACAGTTCCACTGCATACGCTTCGTGCCGACATTGACTACGGTACAGCGGAAGCTCATACTACTTACGGCCGTATTGGCGTAAAAGTATGGATCTATCGTGGAGAGGTTCTTCCTCCAGCTAAGAAACAAGCTCCTCAGGAAGGAGGCAACTAATTATGTTGGTACCAAAACGCGTAAAACATCGTAAGCAACAACGTGGTCATATGAAGGGTCGTGCAAAAGGCGGCACTACACTGAACTTTGGTGAGTATGGTTTGCAAGCTACTGAACCTGCATGGATTACTAACCGTCAGATCGAAGCTGCTCGTATTGCGATGACTCGTTACATCAAACGTGGTGGTAAGGTTTGGATTAAAATTTTCCCTGACAAACCAATTACTCAGAAGCCTCTTGAGGTTCGTATGGGTAGTGGTAAAGGTAACGTAGAAAAATGGGTTGCAGTAGTGAAACCAGGTAAGATCATGTTCGAACTTGCTGGTGTTCCGGAAGAGATTGCTCGTGAAGCAATGCGTCTTGCCGCTCACAAACTGCCAATCAAAACTAAGTTTGTGAAACGTGAAGAATTGGGTGGTGAAGCAAATGAAGGCTAGTGAATTTCGCAACCTAACCACTGCTGAAATTGAACAAAAGATCTCTGGGTTCAAAGAAGAACTCTTTAACCTTCGTTTTCAACTCGCTACCGGTCAGCTTGATAACCCGACTCGGATCGGCGATGTGCGTAAGGAAATTGCTCGTGCTAAAACCGTGATCCGTGAAAGAGAACTTGGGATTAGCTAAGATATCAGACCGGGTGGAGATTCCGCCTGTAATTAGGAAGGAGGCCAACAATGAGCGAACGTAATGCCCGTAAAGTGTTAGTCGGTAAAGTAGTCAGCGATAAAATGGACAAAACGATTGTGATTGCTGTAGAAACTTACAAAAAACACGATCTCTACCATAAACGTATCAAAGTAACAAAGAAATTCAAAGCTCATGATGAAAACAACACCGCACAAATCGGTGATACTGTTAAAATCATGGAAACTCGCCCTTTGTCCAAAGACAAAAACTGGCGACTGGTCGAAATCATTGAAAAAGCTGTTACAATTTAATGTAGTGTAGTTTTTCCGAAAGGAGGATAAATAAATGATTCAACCATTTACACGTTTGACTGTAGCTGACAATTCCGGCGCGAAGGAACTGATGTGTATCCGTGTGCTCGGTGGTACGGGACGTCGTACAGCTCAAATTGGTGACCTGATCGTTTGTTCCGTAAAACAAGCAACACCAGGCGGCGTTGTCAAAAAGGGTGATGTAGTAAGAGCGGTTGTCGTTCGTACTAAACGTTCTATCCGCCGTAAAGACGGTTCCTATATCGGATTTGACGAGAACGCAGCAGTAGTCGTTAAAGAAGACAAGAGCCCACGTGGTACTCGTATTTTCGGACCAGTTGCTCGTGAACTTCGTGACAAGGACTTCATGAAAATCGTTTCCTTGGCTCCGGAAGTGATCTAAATTCACCTTAAAATGTGCCTGTAGGAGGTGTACGAAATGCCAAAAGTGAAAAAAGTTCTGGAATCCCATAACAACAAGCTGCACGTCAAAAAAGACGACACTGTTCTGGTGATTACTGGTAAAGATAAAGGTAAAAAAGGTCGCGTTATCGCTGCTTACCCTCGTCAAAACCGTGTGCTTGTGGAAGGTGTTAACATGATTAAAAAACACCAAAAGCCTAATCAGTTGAATCCACAAGGCGGCATCATCGAGAAAGAAGCTCCGATTCACGTTTCCAACGTTATGCACATTGATCCGAAGAGCGGAAAAGTAACTCGTGTTGGTTACAAAGTATTGGACAACGGGAAAAAAGTGCGCATTGCAAAACGTTCTGGCGAAGTGATCGACTAATTAATTTTCAAAGAAAGGAGGTCTATGATTCATGGCAACTACAAGAATGAAAGAGCGTTTCTTGAAAGAAATTACTCCTGCCTTGATGCAGAAGTTTAGCTATACATCAGTAATGCAAGTGCCTAAAATCGAGAAAGTTGTAATCAACATGGGTGTTGGCGACGCAGTCCAAAACTCCAAAGTTCTCGATTCGGCTGTGAGCGACATGCAGTTGATCGCTGGTCAAAAACCAGTAATCACTCGCGCAAAAAAATCTATTGCAGGTTTTAAATTGCGTGAAAACATGCCGATCGGTGTTAAGGTAACACTTCGGGGCGAGCGTATGTATTATTTCTTGGACAAATTGTTCAATATCACGCTTCCTCGCGTACGTGACTTCCATGGTGTTTCAACAAAAGCTTTCGACGGACGTGGTAACTACACGCTTGGTCTGAAAGAACAATTGATCTTCCCGGAAATCGAGTACGATCAAGTTGATAAAGTTCGTGGTATGGACATCGTTATCGTAACGACTGCCAAAACTGACGAAGAGTCCCGTGAGCTTCTGACTCAACTGGGCATGCCTTTCGCAAAGTAATGTTGGCATAACGTTTTGGGCGTCTGATATAAAAGACACCCTGTTCTCCGAAACTATTTAGGAGGTGTCAGGCTAAGTGGCAAAAACTTCAATGAAAGTCAAACAACAACGCACACCAAAGTTTAAAGTTCGTGCTTATACTCGTTGCGAGCGTTGTGGTCGTCCACATTCGGTACTGCAAAAGTTTAAGATCTGCAGAATTTGCTTCCGTGAATTAGCTTATAAAGGCCAGATTCCTGGCGTGAAAAAAGCAAGCTGGTAAAAAGTCCTGTTTGGGAAGGAGGTTTATACACAATGACTATGTCTGATCCAATTGCAGATATGCTTACTCGTATTCGTAACGCGAACACAGTTCGTCACGAAACAGTAGAAATGCCTGCATCTACAATGAAAAAACAAATCGCCGACATCCTGAAACGTGAAGGATTCATTCGTGATGCGGAATTTGTTGAAGATAGCAAACAAGGGATCATCCGTGTTTTCTTGAAATACGGTGCAAACAACGAACGTGTTATTACAGGTTTGAAAAGAATCAGTAAACCAGGTCTTCGTGTTTACACGAAGAGCAACGAAATTCCACGCGTTCTGGGTGGACTCGGGATCGCGATCATTTCGACATCCAAAGGTATCATGACCGACAAAGAAGCACGTCAGTCTAAAGCCGGCGGAGAAGTGGTTTGCTACGTTTGGTAAGATAACGTTTAAAAGATAGGAGGTGCAACAGATATGTCCCGTATTGGTCGTAAGCCAATCACAGTACCAAGTGGTGTTGACGTAACTTTGAACAACACAGCGATCACAGTTAAAGGTCCTAAAGGAACATTGACTCGTGAGCTTCATAAAGACATGTCCGTTACTGTGGAAAACAATGAAATCAACGTAATTCGTCCTTCGGACAACAAACTTCACCGCTCTTTGCATGGAACAACCCGCAGCGTTGTCAACAACATGGTAAGTGGTGTAACTGAAGGATTTTCAAAATCTCTGGAGCTGGTTGGGGTCGGATATCGTGCAAGCAAATCCGGAGATAAAATCGTTCTGAACGTTGGATACTCTCACCCGGTTGAAATCACACCGGAAGCGGGCATCGAATTCGAAGTTCCTTCGAACACTAAAATCATCGTTCGCGGAATTGATAAAGAGCGTGTAGGTGCCTATGCTGCTAAAATTCGTTCCGTTCGTGAACCTGAGCCGTACAAAGGTAAAGGGATTAAATACGAAGGCGAGCGCATCATTCGTAAAGAAGGTAAAGCCGGTAAGAAGAAATAAGTTTCTTACCGACTTTGTGCGGTCTTTCTGTCGGAAAGACTTCGTACTTCTTTTTTACCCAGTGCGTCTTAGTATAAAGCTTTAAAAGGCAAACTGAAGGGAGTGAAAACTTAAGATGATTACAAAACAAGATAAAAATAAAGCACGTGTCAGAAGACATCTGCGTGTACGTAAGAAAATCGAAGGTACGGCTTTGCGTCCTCGTTTGAACGTATTCCGTTCTTCCAAACATATCTACGCACAATTGATTGATGATGTAGCTGGTGTAACATTGGTATCTGCATCCACTATGGATAAAGAACTGAGCAGTGAGATCAAAAACGGTGGTAGCGTAGAGGCAGCTAGTAAGGTTGGCGAACTCGTTGCTAAACGTGCAAAAGAAAAAGGTCATGCTAACATCGTATTTGACCGTGGTGGATACTTGTATCATGGACGGATTCAGGCTTTGGCTGATGCAGCTCGCGAAGCAGGCCTTGAATTCTAAGACATTTCTCAAAAGGAGGTTAACGACTTGCGTGTAGATCCGAACACTTTGGAACTGACTGAAAGAGTAGTAAATATTAATCGTGTAGCTAAAGTTGTCAAAGGCGGACGCCGTTTCAGCTTTAGTGCTCTGGTAGTAGTAGGCGACGGTAACGGCTGGGTAGGCGCCGGAATCGGTAAAGCTGGCGAAGTACCTGATGCGATTCGCAAAGGTATTGAAGATGCTAAGAAAAACTTGGTTCACGTTCCGCTTGTAGGAACAACTATTCCTCACCTTGTTACAGGTAAGTTCGGTGCTGGCCGGGTTCTGTTGAAACCGGCATCGGAAGGTACTGGAGTTATCGCTGGCGGTCCAGTTCGTGCTGTACTGGAACTTGCTGGTGTAGGTGATATCTTGACAAAATCTCTGGGTTCTTCGAATTCCATGAACATGGTCAATGCGACATTGGAAGGTTTGTCCCGCTTGAAACGCGCTGAAGAAGTTGCAAAATTGCGCGGCAAATCCATCGAAGAGCTGCTGGGCTAAGGAGGGAATGTCATGGCGAAATTAGAAATTACCCTCGTTCGTTCGTTGATCGGTCGTCCTGGTACTCAAAGAACGACTGTTAAAACGCTCGGCTTGCGTAAAATCAACCATAAAGTAATTCAACCCGACAATCCAGCGATTCGCGGGATGATCAATCAAGTAAGCCATTTGGTTTCTGTTAAAGAAATCGAGGCATAGGAAATAAAGTATTTTAACAATAATCAAGGAGGTGCAACGAACGATGAAGTTACATGAGCTTTCCCCAGCTCCAGGCTCCCGCAAAGAACGTAAACGTTTGGGTCGTGGTCCTAGTAGCGGTACGGGTAAAACTTCTGGTCGTGGTCATAAGGGTCAAAACGCTCGTTCCGGCGGTGGTGTACGTCCGGGCTTCGAGGGTGGTCAAAACCCACTGTATCGTCGCTTGCCTAAACGCGGTTTCGTAAATCCTACTCGTAAAGAGTATGCGGTTTTGAATATCGAAGATTTGAACAGTTTTGCAGCGGGTACAGAAGTAAGCCCTGAGTTTTTGCTGAACAATGGCATTGTGAAAAACGCGAAATCCGGAATTAAAATTCTGGGTAACGGTGAAATCACTGTAAAATTGACAGTTAAAGCGAACAAGTTCTCTCAATCTGCGGTAGAGAAAATTGAAGCTGCCGGCGGTAAAACCGAGGTGATCTAATGTTCAAGACCCTGAAAAATATATGGCGGGTTGAGGATCTTAGAACCCGAATCCTGTTTACCCTGTTTATACTGTTTGTATATCGTATTGGCTCCTTCGTGCCGGTTCCCGGCGTGAACAAGCAAGTCTTTACTTCTCAGGATCAGGCAGGAAGCGAGTTGTTTGGACTCCTTAACACCTTCTCAGGGGGCGCTTTGTATCAGTTCTCGATCTTCGCCCTCGGGATTATGCCATATATTACAGCGTCCATCATTGTACAGTTGCTGTCAATGGACGTTATTCCGAAACTTGCGGAATGGGCTAAACAAGGAGAGCATGGTAAAAAGAAGTTGGCTCAACTTACACGGTATGGTACGGTAATACTGGGCTTGATTCAAGCATTCGGAACGTCGATCGGCTTTAACCGACTGTATGGTGCAGCGATGATTCCAGGAGCGACTTTTGCAGATTATCTGGTAATAGCTATTGTGCTTACAGCAGGAACTACGTTCCTTATGTGGCTAGGTGAGCAAATTACCGAAAAGGGAATCGGCAACGGTATCTCTATCGTTATCTTTGCAGGGATCGCGGCAGGTATTCCAAGACATATTCGGACGGTTGTAGAATCCCAGTTTATTCAGGCAGATCAATTGTTTATGAATATTCTGAAAGCAATTATTATTGCCTTGGTGATTATTCTGATTATTGTGGGTGTTATCTACATCCAGCAAGGTATTCGGAAAATCCCGGTACAATACGCCAAACGTGTAGTTGGTAACAAAATGTACGGTGGCCAGAATACGCATATTCCGATGAAAATTAATGCGGCAGGCGTTATTCCGGTAATCTTTGCGGTATCATTGCTGCAATTCCCGACAATTATTGCGAGTTTTTGGGCAGATCATGCTTGGGCGAAGTGGATTACCACTTACTTGTATTATGACAAGCCGCTGGGTATGGTTTTGTATGTCGTAATGATTATCGGTTTCACATTCTTCTATACCTTTGTACAGATGAATCCGCAGCAAATGGCCGACAACATGAAGAAAAACGGCGGTTATATTCCGGGAATTCGCCCGGGTAAAGCCACGGAGAAATACCTGACACGAGTAATGTCACGTTTGACAATGACAGGAGCTTTGTTCCTGGCAGTCATATCCGTATTGCCGGTATTCTTCGGTTCGCTTTCGGGCTTGCCTCGTTCCGTGCAAATTGGCGGTACTTCATTGCTCATCATTATTGGTGTAGCATTGGATACGATGAAGCAGATCGAAAGCCAACTGATCAAACGCCATTACAAAGGCTTCATCAACAAATAGGCAACAGGTTCCGGCTTAGGATGTTCGCATACTTACCGGCACCTTTTGTGCTGTTTCTTGTGTAGGGGTCGTCTTGAGGAGTGACAGATTGTGAATATTTTAATCATGGGCCCTCCGGGGGCTGGTAAAGGTACACAAGCAGATGTCATTGTGAAGGAATTCGGCATTCCTCATATCTCGACAGGTGACGCGTTTCGCCTGGCGATGAAACAGGGAACACCTATTGGCATTAAAGCCAAGGAATATATCGACAAGGGTGAACTTGTTCCAGATGATGTAACGATTGGCATCGTTGAAGAGCGGCTGCAACAGCCGGACTGTAAGAAAGGTTTCTTGCTGGACGGTTTTCCTAGAACTTTGGCTCAGGCTGAAGCCTTGGATCAAATTTTGGGTCGTTTGGATACGAAGCTTGATGATGTCATCAACCTGAAAGTGGATCGTGACAAATTGTTGGTACGAATCACAGGACGGCGTGTTTGCAAGATCTGTGGAACTAGCTATCATGTTGTCTTTAATCCTCCGAAGGTTGAAGGCATTTGCGATAAAGATGGCGGGGAGCTCTATCAGCGCCCTGACGATAACGAGGATAGCGTAAGAACAAGACTTGACGAATATAGTAATAAAACAGCACCACTCCTCACGTTTTATGAGAACCAGAATCTTCTGCGTCATATTGACGGAGAACAGGATATTGATGTGGTTTCCAAAAATATCGTGTCCTTGTTGCGGGGTTAGCTGTAATGATCATTTGCAAGTCGGGGACGGAATTAAGCTTTATGAGGAAAGCTGAGAGAGTGGATACGGAAACGAATCATTTCTTGGTGGAACACATCGAGCCCGGTATGACGACCGGTGAACTTGATCATTTAGCTGATCGGTATATTCGCAGTCAAGGAGCTGTGCCGTCTTTTAAAGGTTATAACGGTTTTCCTGCCAGCATTTGCGCTTCAGTCAACGAACAACTGGTGCACGGATTTCCCGGCAAACGCAAGTTAAACAAAGGCGATATCATCGCGAAGACTCGCCAGTTTACAATGTCGCATGCCATTTGGCAATATATTGAGAATCCAAACCGTGGTATTCCCGAACAGGGGCCGAGGCTGAAAACCGGCATGGTGCTGGCTATTGAACTCATGGTTCATATAGGTTCTCGCCATGTGGGGGCGCTGGAAGACAACTGGACGGTCGTAACGGTGAACGTGGCCTCTCGTGCTCGTAACGAGCAAGCGGTGGCGGTCACAACGGACGGCATGGACATTTTCACGAAACTGAGTGCGTAGGTGATTTGAATGATTCAGCAAGGAAACCTGCAAATCGGTCAGCTGGTGAAGATTCTGAAAGGCAGAGATGTCGGACAGATTGCGGTTGTCGTTTCTATAGCGGACAGCAGGTTTGTATATATTGCGGATGGGGACAAACGAAAGTTTGATCAGTCGAAGAAGAAAAACGTTCTTCATCTGATGCCTCAGCCCAAGATTAGTAGCGAGGTTGTAAACAGTTTAAACGAAAGCGGTCGGGTGACAAATGGAAAGCTGCGTCATGCAGTGAAAACTTTCTTGGAGTCGTCCGAATACCAAGCTGAAGAGAAAGGAGACTGACTTTGGCCAAAGAAGATGTCATTGAGGTTGAAGGTACGGTAATCGAGCCACTGCCGAACGCTACGTTCAAGGTAGAGCTGGAGAACGGTCATCAAATTCTTGCACATGTTTCCGGAAAACTGCGGATGCACTTTATCCGTATTTTGACAGGCGACAAGGTGGTTGTACAGTTATCGCCTTACGATTTAACTAAAGGCCGTATTACGTACCGCAAGTAATTCATGCAGGTTTAATTAAACGTACGTCATTTAAAAAAACTTGTTTTGCTCGGCAAAACGATGTGAATGTTCACGAAGCGAGTTTTACCAGGGTAAAGCTTGGAGGAGGTAATCAACATGAAGGTAAGACCTTCTGTAAAACCTATTTGCGAGAAATGCAAAGTCATTCGCCGTAAAGGGAATGTAATGGTTATTTGCGAAAATCCGAAACACAAACAAAAACAAGGTTAATAGAAGGGGGTGTAGCGTAAAATGGCTCGTATAGCTGGTGTGGATTTGCCACGTGACAAACGCGTTGAGATCGCCTTGACTTACATTTTCGGAATCGGTAAAACGACTTCTCAGAAAATTTTGAAGGAAACAGGCATCAGTGCAAACACGCGTGTTCGTGATTTGACTGAAGATGAAGTGAGCAAATTACGTGAAACGATCGACAAAGAAGTTAAAGTAGAAGGCGATCTGCGTCGTGAAATTTCCTTAAATATTAAACGTCTGACTGAGATTGGCTGCTACCGTGGTGTTCGTCACCGTCGTGGATTGCCTGTTCGCGGACAACGTACCAAAACTAATGCTCGTACCCGTAAAGGTCCTCGTCGGACTGTAGCGAACAAAAAGAAATAAGAAGGGAGGATAACATTCAATGGCTAAACCGAAAAAAGTTGTACGTACAAAACGCCGTGACCGTAAAAATATCGAGACTGGCGTGGCACACATCCGTTCCACGTTCAACAACACGATCGTTACGATCACAGATCCACACGGTAACGCAATCTCTTGGGCCAGCTCAGGCGGCATGGGATTCCGTGGTTCCCGTAAATCTACTCCATTCGCAGCTCAAATGGCCGCAGAAACTGCTGCTAAAGCTGCAATGGAACACGGCATGAAGACTGTCGAAGTCATGGTTAAAGGACCAGGCGCAGGACGCGAAGCAGCAATCCGCTCTTTGCAAGCAGCTGGACTGGAAGTTAACCTGATTAAAGACGTAACTCCGGTACCTCATAACGGATGCCGTCCTCCAAAACGTCGTCGCGTCTAATGAGATTTCTCCTCTGCGTGTAGTATAAATCCGGCGCAAACTGCCAAGAATGGATGTTTAGGCATACTGCATGATAGACTATGGATAAGGTGAATGTTTCATATAGGAGCGACGTTTTGAAGGAGGGATATTGCAGTGATAGAAATCGAAAAGCCGAAAATTGAGACGGTAGACGTCAATGATGATGGCACCTATGGAAAATTCGTAGTAGAACCGCTGGAACGCGGGTACGGTACGACGCTAGGAAACTCGCTTCGCCGTATTCTGTTATCCTCATTACCGGGGGCAGCAGTCACATCGGTTCAGATCGATGGAGTTTTGCACGAATTTGCAACGGTTCCCGGTGTGAAGGAAGACGTAACGGAGATCATACTGAACCTGAAAGCTTTATCGCTTAAAATCCACTCGGATGAAGAGAAGGTACTCGAAATCGATGCGGAAGGCGAAGGAGTTGTAACGGCAGGAGATATCCGTGCGGACAGTGATGTGGAAATTCTTAATCCGGATCTTCACATTGCTACGCTCGGACCGGGTTCGAGACTTCACATGCGTATTTTCGCCAATCGCGGTCGCGGTTACGTTAAGCAGGATCGGAATAAACGTGATGACCAGCCGATCGGCGTCATTCCCGTCGACTCCATCTACACTCCGATTTCACGCGTGAACTATGGCATAGAAAATACGCGTGTCGGCCAGGTTACGAATTATGACAAGCTGACACTTGAGGTTTGGACTGACGGAAGTATCCGCCCTGAGGAAGCAGTAAGCCTTGGAGCAAAAATTTTGACCGAGCATGTGATGTTGTTCGTGGGTCTAACCGACGAAGCAAAAGATGCGGAAATTATGGTCGAAAAAGAAGAAGACAAGAAAGAAAAAGTTCTTGAAATGACGATCGAAGAGCTGGATCTCTCCGTCCGTTCCTATAACTGCCTTAAGCGCGCTGGTATCAATACGGTACAAGAACTCACTACTAAATCTGAAGAAGATATGATGAAGGTCCGCAACCTGGGCCGCAAATCTTTGGAAGAGGTACAAGAGAAGCTCGAGGAACTTGGTTTAGGACTTCGTACGGAAGAATAGTACAGCAACGTTTTTGTGAAGGAGGGGAAACTACATGGCATACCAAAAATTGGGCCGTAACTCCAGTGCCCGTAAAGCTTTGTTTCGTGATTTGGTAACCGATTTGTTCTTGTACGAGCGTATCCAAACTACTGAGGCTAAAGCGAAAGAAGTTCGTTCTATTGCTGAAAAACTGATCACCAAAGCGAAAAAAGGAGATCTGCACGCACGCCGTCAAGTGGCTGCGTTCGTTCGCCGTGAAACTTTGGATGGTGAGCAGGATGCAATCCAAAAGCTGTTTAGCGAATTGGCTACACGTTACACCGAGCGTCCAGGTGGATACACTCGTATCCTGAAATTGGGACCTCGTCGTGGCGATGCCGCTCCAATGGTATATCTGGAACTGGTTGACCGCGCGTAAACAGGCGAAGATGAGGGAAGGGTGGACAGAATCAGCTTGATTCTGAACAACCCTTTTTTTCTCTTGGAGGAGTCCTTGAGGGGCTTCTCCTTTGTTATGTACGGTTATTCCTTATAAGGCCAGTGAATACCCCGCAAAGGTGTGAGAGACATGCGGAACTTGTGCATGAAGGTGAACTATGACGGAACCCGCTATGATGGCTTTCAGACGCAGCCCAGTGGTAATACCATTCAGGACTATCTTGAAAATGCTATTTACTCATTGACGGGCGAACGTCTAAAAATCACAGGCTCAGGCCGCACAGACGCAGGTGTACATGCATATGGACAGGTATTCAATTTTCATACTGAATCACCGATCCCGATACAGCGCTGGTGTCTGGCACTCAATGCCTGGCTGCCTCGTGATATCATCGTTACGGATGCGAAAGAGGTGCCGTTGTCCTTTCATGCACGCCGTATGGCGAAGCGGAAGACGTATCGGTACAGCATTAATGCGAACCGATTTCCGGACATCTTTCACCGTCGTACACAGGCACATCACCCGACGAGTTTGGATATACGAGCGATGGAGGAAGGGCTGGCCCATTTGATCGGCACTTTTGACTATACATCGTTCGCATCCCGACGTTCCCAGAAAACGAACCATGTCCGTACAATTTACGAAGCCTATATGACGGTAGACCATTCCTTTTCACGTCCGGGTTCGGATGATCAGGGAATTATCCATACCTATATTACAGGTAGCGGATTTTTACAGCACATGGTTCGGATCATTATGGGAACTTTGCTGGAAGTGGGAGAAGGCAAAAAATCGGCGGATGATATTCCTTCCATTTTGGAGGCTAAAAATCGCTCAAAGGCCGGTCCTACGGCTGTTGGACATGCTTTAACCCTCTGGAATGTGGAGTACGACGAAAACATCAAAAAACATTGATTTTACCCTTGCAGAATTGATGGTTATCCTGTAATATAAAAGTTGTGTTTTCTTAATGGCTTTCCCACAGCCCCAATTAAGACGATCACTTTCAAACAACATCTAATCCATCAATAATGCAGCAACTTAACGAACGAAGATAAATGATGATTTCTGTTAACGAACTTAAGGAGGAAACTTTTCATGCGTACTACGTATATGGCGAAGCCAAATGAAGTTGAGCGCAACTGGCACATCATTGATGCCGAAGGCAAAACGCTCGGCCGTCTGGCAAGCGAAGCGGCTGCGTTGATTCGCGGCAAACACAAGACACAGTTTACACCACATGTGGACACAGGTGATTTTGTTGTTGTAATCAATGCGGAGAAAATCGTATTGACTGGTAAGAAAATGGAGAAGAAGAAATACTACCGTCACTCCCTGCATCCGGGTGGTCTGAAAGTAACGGTTGCACAAGACATGGTTAAGAACAAACCTGAGCGTATGCTGGAACTGGCTGTTCACGGTATGCTTCCTAAAACTCGTCAAGGCGAAAAAATGAAGCTTAGACTTAAAGCTTACAAAGGCGCAGAGCATCCACATGCAGCACAAAAACCTGAAGTTTACGAACTTCGCGGATAATTAAAAGGGAGGACAGTTTCATGGCACAAGTACAATACTATGGGACAGGTCGTCGTAAACATTCGGTAGCTCGTGTTCGTCTCGTACCGGGTGAAGGACGCATTGTCATCAACAAGCGTGATATTAATGAATATTTCGGTTTGGAAACACTCAAACTGATCGTAAAACAACCATTGAACCTGACTGAAACAGTAACTAACTATGACGTACTCGTTATTACTCATGGTGGTGGTATTTCTGGTCAAGCCGGCGCAATTCGCCACGGTATTTCCCGTGCTCTGCTGAAAGCAGATCCAGAATTCCGTCCAGCTTTGAAAAAAGCAGGCTTCTTGACTCGTGATCCACGTATGAAAGAACGTAAAAAATACGGCCTCAAAGCCGCTCGTCGTGCACCACAGTTCTCGAAACGTTAATATTTCGAATACAGAAGAACCTTTTCCTTATGGAAAGGGTTCTTTTTTTGCTGCTATGAATATTTTTTGAAAATATCCACATGTGGATAAGTGCTACAGCTATCCTGACTAGAATATTTGATTTATCCTCAACCCAGCGAGTAACCAGATAGCAAAGTGTAGGAATGAACTATAGAGCCATATGGATACAAAATAACTGCCTTGATTGCAACGAACACTCGAAGTTGTCCACGTTGTGATCAAAGGCAGTTATGTTATGCACAATCGTATTTGTTTATTTCAAATTCAGTTTATCCCGTTGTGTTCATAACCTGTGACTAAATATGATACGAAGTAAATACTCAACATACTTCCGAACAATCGCCTTAGCTCAGCGCAGTTACACGTCGATAGTTCGGTTTCCACATGAGTTCACGAAGCGACTGCTCAATATGATCTAGTTTGACACTGGCTGTGCCGTCTTGTATAGCCGCTTTGGCCACGGCTAAGGCTACAGCAAAGGATACCTCTTTCAGCTTGTGTACACTGGGTAAAAGGGCGCTTCCCGGCTTAGTGTTGTCCACCATCTCAGCCACAGCATTTGCAGCGGCGGTAAACATGCCTTCGGTGATCGTCTTGGCCTGTACTGCAATCGCGCCAAGCCCCAATCCAGGGAACACAAATGCATTGTTCGATTGTCCAATCTCATAAACCGTCCCTTCATAGGTGACAGGCTCAAAGGGGCTTCCAGTAGCGATAAGCGCCCTACCTTGTGTCCAGCGGATCAGATCCTCTGGAATTGCCTCTGCGAGCGCTGTAGGGTTAGACATAGGCATAATGATAGGCTGTTCAACGTGGTTAGCCATTTCTTTTATAATTTTCTCTGAGAAAGCCCCGTGGACACCTGAGGTGCCGATCAGTATAGTAGGCTTAATCTGACGAATGACCTCAAGCAGAGTAATTTTACCGTCATCGGACCGTGCCCATGAACGTACTTCGTCTTCGGAACGTAGATAGGGCTTTTGAAAATCGAATATATTCTCCATCCCCTCGGTTAACAGCCCTCGGTAATCATAAGTCCAAAAACGTTGGCTGCTTTCCTTCTCAGATAGTCCTTGCTTCATCATAGCATCTCGAATCTGGTCGGCATTTCCAATCCCTGCAGCACCGGGGCCAAAAATAAGAATACGTTGCTTCTGCAGCGGAATTCCCGTCACTTTTAACGCCGAAATAACAGCTGCTAATGTAACCGCACCCGTTCCTTGTATGTCATCATTAAACGTGAGAATATGTTCTCCGTACTTTTCCATAATATTACGGGCATTAACATTACCCATATCTTCCCAATGAAGAAGTGCCTTCGGGAACTGTCCCAATGTATGCTGTACAAACGCATCAATAAAACGGTCATACTGCTCTCCACGCACCCGCTGTTGTCGATTACCGATGTAGAGAGGGTCTTGTAGCAGTTTTTCATTGTTCGTCCCAACATCTAAAACGACAGGTAGCACACGCCCCGGATTAATACCAGCTGCCGCTGTATACACCGCTAACTTACCTATGGCGATGTTAATGCCTCCCACACCCCAATCCCCGATACCGAGTATGCTTTCGGAGTCAGTAACCACGATTAAGTCTAGATCGTCAGCGCTCAATTGCGTGTTGGCAAAAGCCTGTGCGATGCCGTCCACATTATTAATGGAAAGATATACCCCACCGGGACGATGATACTCATGGCTGTATTCCTGAATAGCTTGACCTACGGTTGGTGTATAGACAATCGGAAGCATTTCGCTCAGGTGATCCGTAAGGAGACGATAGTATAAGACCACATTCTGATTATACAAGTCATTCAACGAAGCATTCTTACGCAGCGTGGTTGGTTGAGCGAGAAACTGCTTGTACGCACGTTCGGCCTGCTCTTCCAAGGTCAGGACCGTCGGAGGCAGATACCTTCAAGCCCCAACTCCTTCCGTTCATTCGGTGTAAAGGCGACATCCTTGTTTAAAAGCGGATTGGCGAGTACATCTTTTCCTTTAAGCGGAGTAGCGAGCGAACCGTCTTTGTTGACGTAAAAAGCTTCCATTCATGCGAACCTTCTTTCTATGACTGATTACTTTTAGTTACCAAGTAACTTTAGGATGATTTCCAAATGTATTGTATAAGAATATTTTATATAAAGTCAATGAACTTGGTCGGATACGGAGGATAGGGTTATAGAATGCTTGCAGGGCAACGATTCTACATTTTTAGGGCCAAAGATTGTATGCATAAGGACACAATCCCTTGGATTGACAATGCACATGAAAGTTTATACTTTATTTATTCTTATTAGTTTAGTCGGTATTGGAATGCTGGAATTTATTTATGAATCTTCATATGGAGGCGCATTGAAAATGAACTTGTTGGAGAAAGAAGAGTTGATCAAAGTTAAGGCAATTGAGCTGGAAGAGGCTACGCCTGAGGAAATTATTCAGTATGCTGTTCATACGTTTCCGAATCTTACCTTTGCTTGTAGCTTTGGGGCGGAGGATGTAGTGCTTGTAGATATGCTGCAAAAAATTAGTCCCTCCAGTGATGTTTTTTATTTGGACACTGACTTTCATTTTCAAGAAACGTACGATACGCGTGATCAGATGAAGGAAAAATACAACATGGATTTTGTGCGGGTATCTCCCTTGATTACTCCGGAAGAGCAAGCGGCCAAGCATGGAGAAGAGCTTTGGAAATCAGATCCCAACACATGCTGTGGTATACGTAAAGTAGAGCCGCTGACACGTATTTTATCGCAATACGATGCATGGATTACCGGCATTCGCCGAGATCAGGCTCCTACCCGTGCAAATGCAAAAAAGATAGAATATGACGAAAAATTCGGTCTCGTTAAATTCAACCCGTTGGCGAGCTGGACATCAGAGGACGTGTGGAACTATATTCATACACATAAAGTGCTGTATAATCCGCTACATGATCGTAACTATCCCAGCATCGGTTGTGAGCAATGTACGCGTGAAGTCCTTCCAGACGAAGATCCTCGTGCTGGTCGCTGGTCAGGCAGTGAGAAAACGGAATGTGGACTCCATCAATAACGATAAACAAGTAGCTGTCAATCTCATTTATGAACAGAAAGGAAGTGCATTATGGCTGCAATTCTTCCGCATGGTGGAACGCTTGTCGATAGAATCATTACAGGCCCAGAGCAAAAAACACTTTTGCAGGCCGCCCGTGAATTGTTTCCTATCCGTGTAAACTCGTGGACTATTTCCGATCTGGATTTGATTGGAGTGGGGGCATTTTCTCCGCTGACAGGGTTTATGAACGAAGCCGACTATCGGTCGGTGGTAGCGGATATGCGTCTTGCCGATGGTACAGTCTGGAGTATCCCCATTACGCTTGCGGTTACGGAGATCATAGCCGGGGAACTTACATTGGGTCAACAGGTCGCTTTAGTGGGTGAAACGGACAGTACCATATATGCTGTACTTGATATTGAGAGTATATATCAGGTTGATCAGGCAGAGGAGGCCAGACGTGTATTCAAGACAAATGATCCGGCGCATCCTGGCGTTAAAAAACTTTTGGAACGACCAGCTACTTATGTAGGGGGATCTGTGCAGGTGCTGAATCGGCCAGAACCCGCGCAATTTGGTGAGTTTTATTACACACCGGCGCAGACACGCAATCATTTTGCTGAAAAAGGCTGGAAAACAGTAGTCGGATTCCAAACACGTAATCCCGTACACCGGGCGCATGAGTACATCCAAAAAAGCGCGATGGAGATTGTCGATGCGTTATTTCTGAATCCGCTCGTGGGTGAAACCAAGTCAGATGACGTTCCGGCAGATGTGCGTATGAAGAGCTATCTGGTGCTGCTGGACAACTATTATCCGGCTGACCGTACCTTTTTGGGCGTGTTTCCTGCTGCTATGCGATATGCTGGCCCGAGAGAGGCTATTTTTCATGCCATTGTACGGAAGAACTACGGGTGTACCCATTTTATTGTAGGAAGGGACCATGCGGGTGTAGGAGACTACTACGGTACGTACGAAGCTCAGGATATTTTCAAAAACTTCACACCTGAGGAACTGGAGATTACCCCGTTGTTCTTCGAACACAGCTTTTATTGTACCCGATGTGGAAATATGGCCTCTAGCAAAACTTGCCCTCATCCCAAGGAACATCATTTGACGCTTTCAGGCACCAAAGTGCGGGAATTGTTACGTTCAGGGGTTTGCCCGCCACCTGAATTTACACGACCAGAAGTCGCCCAAGTGTTGATTGAAGGTATGAAAGAATTTGTTCATTCCTGAGTTGTACTATTTACACGCCTCGTCCCATATAGATCATTAGTATCTGTATAGGGACGGAGGCGTTTTGTTATGCAAAAAAACAATCGTAAACACGAGGTTACACTGTGGATTCGCTATCGGACGCTGAAAAAAATACTGCTGGGCTGCTGTCTCGCCGTTCTGTTTATCATGCTGGCTTTATATGAGATACCTGCTTCGAAAGCCTGGACCCATTGGAGTCTTCCACTTAACGGTAAAGTAATTGCCATAGATGCAGGACATGGAGGACCAGATGGGGGGGCTGTCAGCAAGGAAGGCGTCATTGAGAAGGACATTAATCTGGCGATTGCCTTTTATTTGCGAGATTATTTGCAGCAAGCAGGGGCCGTTGTCGTCATGACCCGGGAGGCTGACCGTGATTTGGCGCAGCAAGAAACCAAGGGCTATGCTAAAAGAAAAACGGAGGATCTGAAGCAGCGTGTACGCATGATTGAGGAGCATAAAGCGGATCTCTTTTTAAGTATTCACATGAACAGCATCCCGTCGAGCCGCTGGAGTGGAGCCCAAACCTTTTACGTCCCTAATCATGCGGATAACGAAAATTTGGCCTCCCTCATTCAGGAGGAGATTAAACGCAACCTGGAGAACACAGACAGAGTGGCCAAGACGGTGAACACGGTATATTTACTCAAGGCTCTCAAAATGCCATCAGCTCTCGTAGAAGTCGGCTTTTTGTCCCATCCGGAGGAAGCCAGACGACTGAGTGATGAAACCTATCAGAGACAGGTGGCAGCAGCGATTTATAAGGGAGTGCTGCGTTATAGCGCTGGGGAAAAGGGAGTCTCGTCAGCACCTGAGGTCAGATAGTGGTATACTGTAAGTGTTTACAACTACGTAAATTCACTGAAGCAGAGGTGCTGATTATTCATGCAATCCAGAGAGCAAGTTATAGAGTTACTTCAACAGGTACGAGAGCCTCATACAGGTCATCGTTTGGTCGATCTTCATTTTATTCGGGATGTTGTTATTAAAGAGGATCGTGTATCCTTGACCGCGATTAGTCTGAATCCGGAGGAAGGAGCACGGGCAGAGCTGGAGCGGGAAATCAGGCAGACGTTGGAAGAAGCGGGGCTGAACCATATTCATATTCGTATTCGTGAAGCGTCTGAGCATGAAAGATCCGCCATTCAGACGGGAGAGAATGCGGAGGAAGCGGCTGACCCGGTTTTGACCAAGGGACATGCTGCTGGTATGGAAGAACATGAGCTGCTGAATCCGGCATCTGGCGTACGGTTTATCGCCATTGCCAGCGGAAAAGGCGGTGTCGGAAAATCGACGGTGGCTGTAAATCTAGCGGCTGCCTTGGCTAGACAGGGCAAACGTGTAGGTTTGATTGATGCGGACATTTATGGATTTAGCGTACCGGATATGATCGGGGTCGAGGACGTTCCTACCGTAGAAGATGGTATTATTCAACCGGTGGAGCGATTCGGTATCAAGATTATGTCTATGGGCTTTTTTGTCAGGGAGAACAACCCCGTGATCTGGAGAGGACCCATGCTGGGAAGAATGCTCAGACAGTTTTTTAGCGATGTGGAATGGGGCAAGCTGGACTATATGATTCTTGATTTACCGCCGGGAACCGGGGATGTAGCGCTTGATGTACACCAGATGATCCCGCAGAGTGAAGAAATCATTGTGACTACTCCTCATGCAACCGCAGCCTTTGTGGCCGCCCGTGCAGGAGCAATGGCGCTCCAAACGGATCATAAGGTTATTGGCGTTGTGGAAAACATGTCCTATTATGTATCTTCTACCGGAGAGAAGGACTATGTTTTCGGCCGTGGGGGTGGGGCTATGCTGGCGGACACTCTTCATACAAAGCTGCTGGCGCAAATTCCACTGGGTATTCCGGATAATCATCCGGCAGAGGCGGATTTTTCACCATCTGTATATAAATCCGAATCGGCAACGGGAGCGATCTACAACGACATCGCCACTCAAATTACGACGTTGCACGCCGAATCTGAATAAGAAAAAAAGGCTGGTTCCTGAACCAGCCTTTTTATTATTGACCTCCTTGTCCTCCGCTGTCACCACCACCGCCATCTTGTTTTGCACCGCTTGTTCCGTCCTGACCACTTTTTTTCTCAACCTTGGGTTGTAGCTCTTCCTGTACGACAGTTTTGAGTAAATTCATGACCTCAAGTCGGAAAATTGGATTCTGCATCGCATCGTGCATGACCGTCATAGATTGTTTGCGGTATTCAGGGGTTTTAGTTAAGTCCATATACATTTTGGTCAGTTCTGGCGATTTGAGCATCGCCTCAATAGATTTTTGATAAGAAGGGTCTTTAATGAGCTGCATATGGAGTTGCTTGCTTTGGCTGTTGATGGCCTTGGCGAACTCACCAGCAAAGCGCGGATCAGTCATAATTTTCTCGATTTCCTTTTTGTATTCCGGAGAAACCAGAGTATCCTTGACTGCGATCTTCATCTGTTCTGCTGACTGTGTGGGCATAATCATTTTCATTCCCATACTGCCGCCGGAGCCTCCGCCAGATCCACCTCCTTCGCTGCCTTGACCTGATTGTCCATCTTTCGATGAGCTGCTTTCCCCGGTCAAAGCTTCCTCCACTGCTTTTTTCCCGTCATCGCTTTTTAAAATATCGACAACCATCGTTTTCATTTCTTTATAGCTGTTCTGGGGAGGCGCCGAGCTCTGGTCCGAACCACAGCCAGTTAGCGCAACGCCCAGTACGCATATCATGCTGACTAATCGCAAACGAGTCCAATTCATGGCCGTATTCCTCCTTCATCATGAATGTGGATAGTATGCGATTGGATGAGGTGAAATATGTTGTCTGAATTTTGGTTTTTTGTTGAGAACGTTGTAAAATAACTCCTTAAAGACTCAGGGCCTGATCACGAACCTCTTTGCCTTTTACTGTTCCCTGTTGAAGCAGTTCGGATACAGTTACAAATTCATAACCTTGCGCACGCAATTTGTCGATAATGACGGGCAGCGCTTCATGAGTTTGTTTACAGGAATCACTGGCATGCAGAAGAACAATGTCACCGGGATGTGCTTTTTTCACAACACGGTCAATAATGACCTGAGTACCTGGGTTTTTCCAATCTAAAGAATCAGTGTCCCACTGGATTGTTTTGTAGCCTAAAGTGCTGGCGACCTGAAGAACCCTTTTGTCGAAATCACCATTAGGCATACGGATCAACTTCGGCGACTGCCCGGTCAGCTCGGTCAACGTGGTGTGGGCTGTTGAAATCTGCTTACGAATGTCCTCATCACTTAGACTGCTGTAATTTTCATGTTTATGTCCATGGCTGCCGATCTCATATCCACGATCTTTTATCTGATTCACAAGCTCCGGGTGTGTTTTGCTCCATGGTGAGGAAAGAAAGAAGGTGGATTTGTTCACTTTTTTGTCCTGAAGAACCTTTAGGATGGGTTCAGTACGCTTATCTCCCCAACTAATGTCAAAGGTAAGAGCGATCAGCTTTTTGTCTGTGGGTACACTATAAATAGCCGCTGGTAATTCCTCGGAAAAAACGGTGACATTATCAGTTTCTACATAAATGACCCCAATAGCGAAAATGGCCGCCGCTGCTACGATAAAGAACCGTTTAATTTTTTTGCCATTCAGTACATAAAAAAAGAATTCATGGTTAATAACGCCCCTTTCATCATAGAAGTGCTTGTTTACTTAAAGCTATGCCTGGGGTTGTCAATTATGCCATTGGACTAACAGGAGGGACCGATCTGATGGGATTAAAAGCATTTCTACATGATTTACACACGACAAGACGGTTGATTTTAGTTTCCGCATTTCTGTTTTGCATAAGTATTGTGGTGGGCTGGTTAAGTACAGGGGCTATTCAATCTATATTGGCTCAACAATTGTCAGGATTGGGGGAAGTGGCTCAGCGTTTGCAGCAGACTGAACATCCTCAATGGAGTTTTTTTGTGTTTATCTTTTTCAATAATGCTATCAAGTGTGTGCTGGTTATATTTGTAGGGGCTTTATTTGGAATCGTACCGTTTGTATTTTTGATTATGAATGGGATGGTTCTGGGGTTTGTCGTACACTTACAGGCGGATACGGGCAGAAGCTTGTATGAGGTTATTGTAAAAGGACTGCTTCCGCATGGTGTAATTGAATTACCTGTTTTAATTATCGCCTGTGCTTTCGGTTTGAAGTTTGGGGGGCAGGTGATGTCCTCGATCGGTGCAGGCATAGGGTTGAAACGAAAAGGGCTTGCCCAAACATGGGAGTCGTTTATGAAACAGACGTTGAGGGTGTCTATATGGTCCATTGTTCTGCTGCTTATTGCTGCTGCAATCGAGAGTGGGATAACGTATCGTTTATTGTCACATTAAAATATTATGGTCGGTTATTTATATTTTTCCTGAAAATTGAACATAACAAAGGGGAGAGCCCAAAGAGAAAACATGGAATTAAATCGGAATAAGTTTGAAACCTTAGCAGTTGAGTTTAAAAACAGGTAAAGACTGGAACAATAGTTGAACGAATATAAGCACTATATAATAAGCTGATAAGGGAGTATGGTCATATGCTGGGAATGCTGTTTAACGAAAAAGAATGCAAGGAACTGGATTATGTTCTTCGTAAGGAACTTGATGAAATGCTGCTTGATATGAGCGATACCCGATTGGATCAGGATATTCGTTATGCGATAGCGCTTCGGTATAAAACAGTTTTCCGCATGTATGCCCGCTTTGCACCCGCCAAGGAACTATCCAAATATGCCCGCAGAGGGCGCGTTCCCCAAACCAAACAATAAAAGATATAAGAGCCAATTATAAAATCAGAGATATTAGGAAGTTAACCCTTAAGAAGTTTATACTTACTGATATCAAAATAAGTGTTGACTCTATTTAGGATTCATGGTAAATTAATTTTCGTTCCTTTTTGAGGAATTTGCTCGAAAAAAAGAAATTAAAAAAAACTCTTGCAAATCTCACAAAGTAATGATATATTATAAAGGTCGCCACTGAAACGCGGTGATGAAACAAAGCGAGAACGACAGCAAGACATAATGCAGGTTTGATCTTTGAAAACTGAACAACGAGTGAGTGAACCGCGAAGGTTTCGGACATGCTGCAAGGCTGAACGGAACTGGAGCAAAAAGAGATATTTTATCTCGTCAGTTTCAAAATGAGCATATCGCTCTTTCTATATACCAACTTCGGTTGGTCTTTAATGGAGAGTTTGATCCTGGCTCAGGACGAACGCTGGCGGCGTGCCTAATACATGCAAGTCGAGCGGGGTTGTTGTAGAAGCTTGCTTCTACAACAACCTAGCGGCGGACGGGTGAGTAACACGTAGGCAACCTGCCTATCAGACTGGGATAACTACCGGAAACGGTAGCTAATACCGGATACATCCTTTCCCTGCATGGGGAGGGGAGGAAAGACGGAGCAATCTGTCACTGATGGATGGGCCTGCGGCGCATTAGCTAGTTGGTGGGGTAAAGGCCTACCAAGGCGACGATGCGTAGCCGACCTGAGAGGGTGATCGGCCACACTGGGACTGAGACACGGCCCAGACTCCTACGGGAGGCAGCAGTAGGGAATCTTCCGCAATGGGCGAAAGCCTGACGGAGCAACGCCGCGTGAGTGATGAAGGTTTTCGGATCGTAAAGCTCTGTTGCCAGGGAAGAACGTCTTGTAGAGTAACTGCTACAAGAGTGACGGTACCTGAGAAGAAAGCCCCGGCTAACTACGTGCCAGCAGCCGCGGTAATACGTAGGGGGCAAGCGTTGTCCGGAATTATTGGGCGTAAAGCGCGCGCAGGCGGCTCTTTAAGTCTGGTGTTTAATCCCGAGGCTCAACTTCGGGTCGCACTGGAAACTGGGGAGCTTGAGTGCAGAAGAGGAGAGTGGAATTCCACGTGTAGCGGTGAAATGCGTAGATATGTGGAGGAACACCAGTGGCGAAGGCGACTCTCTGGGCTGTAACTGACGCTGAGGCGCGAAAGCGTGGGGAGCAAACAGGATTAGATACCCTGGTAGTCCACGCCGTAAACGATGAATGCTAGGTGTTAGGGGTTTCGATACCCTTGGTGCCGAAGTTAACACATTAAGCATTCCGCCTGGGGAGTACGGTCGCAAGACTGAAACTCAAAGGAATTGACGGGGACCCGCACAAGCAGTGGAGTATGTGGTTTAATTCGAAGCAACGCGAAGAACCTTACCAGGTCTTGACATCCCCCTGACCGGTCTAGAGATAGATCTTTCCTTCGGGACAGGGGAGACAGGTGGTGCATGGTTGTCGTCAGCTCGTGTCGTGAGATGTTGGGTTAAGTCCCGCAACGAGCGCAACCCTTATGCTTAGTTGCCAGCAGGTCAAGCTGGGCACTCTAAGCAGACTGCCGGTGACAAACCGGAGGAAGGTGGGGATGACGTCAAATCATCATGCCCCTTATGACCTGGGCTACACACGTACTACAATGGCCGGTACAACGGGAAGCGAAAGAGCGATCTGGAGCGAATCCTAGAAAAGCCGGTCTCAGTTCGGATTGCAGGCTGCAACTCGCCTGCATGAAGTCGGAATTGCTAGTAATCGCGGATCAGCATGCCGCGGTGAATACGTTCCCGGGTCTTGTACACACCGCCCGTCACACCACGAGAGTTTACAACACCCGAAGTCGGTGGGGTAACCCGCAAGGGAGCCAGCCGCCGAAGGTGGGGTAGATGATTGGGGTGAAGTCGTAACAAGGTAGCCGTATCGGAAGGTGCGGCTGGATCACCTCCTTTCTATGGAGAATCGTTTCCTGCAACGGAAACATTCAAATATGAAGCGTAAGCTTCAAAACTCAGGTTTAGGCCTGTTACTCACTCGTTGCTCAGTTTTGAGAGTTCAAACTCTCAAACGTTTGGTGGCGATAGCGGAGGGGTTCCACACGTACCCATCCCGAACACGACCGTTAAGCCCTCCAGCGCCGATGGTACTTGGACCGCAGGGTCCTGGGAGAGTAGGACGTCGCCAAGCGCAACCACTAAAGAAGAACTTCTTTGGTGGTTTATTATGGGCCCTTAGCTCAGCTGGTTAGAGCGCACCCCTGATAAGGGTGAGGTCGGTGGTTCGAGTCCACTAGGGCCCACCATATAACTTTATATCACCTTATGGGGCCATAGCTCAGCTGGGAGAGCGCCTGCCTTGCAAGCAGGAGGTCAGCGGTTCGATCCCGCTTGGCTCCACCAATTACAACTTCATCAAAAAAACTGCATGATGATCATCTACTCTTCGGAGTTGGGCTGATAATCACACAGGTTACAGTTTCGATGGAACTGTATTGCACCTTGAAAACTGGATACCGAAACGAAATTGCGTTTTAGAATATTCCTTTACGCTGATCTTGTGTAAACAAGTGAAATAAAGGTAGCAGGTAAGGAAAGATATTTTGCCTTTGGCAAACATCATTCTTTATCGAACATTGATATTTTCTTTCTGTGAAAGAAAAGTCTAGGTTAAGCTACAAAGAGCACACGGAGGATGCCTAGGCGCCAGGAGCCGACGAAGGACGTGGCGAACAACGATAAAGCCTCGGGGAGCTGTAAGCAAGCTTTGATCCGGGGATGTCCGAATGGGGAAACCCGGCTGTCTTCATCGACAGTCACTTTCTGCTGAATACATAGGCAGAACAGAGGCATACCAGGGGAACTGAAACATCTAAGTACCCTGAGGAAGAGAAAACAATAGTGATTCCGTCAGTAGCGGCGAGCGAACGCGGATTAGCCCAAACCAAGGAGCTTGCTCCTTGGGGTTGTGGGACGTCTCACATGGAGTTACAAAGGAACCGGTTAGATGAAGAGGTCTGGAAAGGCCCGCCAGAGAAGGTAAAAGCCCTGTAATTCAAAACCTGTTCCCTCCGAGACGGATCCCGAGTAGTGCGGGGCACGTGAAACCCCGTATGAATCCGGCAGGACCATCTGCCAAGGCTAAATACTCCCTGGCGACCGATAGTGAAGCAGTACCGTGAGGGAAAGGTGAAAAGCACCCCGGAAGGGGAGTGAAATAGATCCTGAAACCGTGTGCTTACAAGAAGTCAGAGCCCTATGTATGGGTGATGGCGTGCCTTTTGTAGAATGAACCGGCGAGTTACGTTCCCGTGCAAGGTTAAGGTGAAGAGCTGAAGCCGCAGCGAAAGCGAGTCTGAATAGGGCGAATGAGTACGTGGACGTAGACCCGAAACCGGGTGATCTACCCCTGTCCAGGGTGAAGGTGCGGTAACACGCACTGGAGGCCCGAACCCACGCATGTTGAAAAATGCGGGGATGAGGTGGGGGTAGCGGAGAAATTCCAATCGAACCCGGAGATAGCTGGTTCTCCCCGAAATAGCTTTAGGGCTAGCCTCGGAAAAGAGAGTCGTGGAGGTAGAGCACTGATTGGGTGCGGGGCCCGCAAGGGTTACCAAGCTCAGTCAAACTCCGAATGCCATAGACTTAGTTCCGGGAGTCAGACAGTGAGTGCTAAGATCCATTGTCGAAAGGGAAACAGCCCAGACCATCAGCTAAGGTCCCCAAGTGTGTGTTAAGTGGGAAAGGATGTGGAGTTGCACAGACAACCAGGATGTTGGCTTAGAAGCAGCCACCATTGAAAGAGTGCGTAATAGCTCACTGGTCGAGTGACTCTGCGCCGAAAATGTAACGGGGCTAAACACGCCACCGAAGCTATGGCTTGATGCTATGCATCAGGGGTAGGGGAGCGTTGAATGCGGGTTGAAGGTGTACCGTAAGGAGCGCTGGACTGCATTCAAGTGAGAATGCCGGTATGAGTAACGAAAAGATCTGTGAGAATCAGATCCGCCGAAAGCCTAAGGGTTCCTGAGGAAGGTTCGTCCGCTCAGGGTAAGTCGGGACCTAAGGCGAGGCCGATAGGCGTAGTCGAAGGACAACAGGTCGAAATTCCTGTACCACCGTAATCCGTTATGAGCAATGGGGTGACGCAGTAGGGTAGTGACGCGGACTGATGGATGTCCGTCTAAGCAGTGAGGCTGGTGTGTAGGCAAATCCGCACATCGTAAGGCTGGGCTGTGATGGGGAGCGAAAATTACAGTAGCGAAGGTCATGATCTCAGACTGCCAAGAAAAGCCTCTAGCCAGGAGAAGGTGCCCGTACCGCAAACCGACACAGGTAGGCGAGAAGAGAATTCTAAGGCGCGCGGAAGAACTCTCGTTAAGGAACTCGGCAAAATGACCCCGTAACTTCGGGAGAAGGGGTGCCTCGGTAGGGTGAATAGCCCGAGGGGGCCGCAGTGAAAAGGCCCAAGCGACTGTTTAGCAAAAACACAGGTCTGTGCGAAGCCGCAAGGCGAAGTATACGGGCTGACGCCTGCCCGGTGCTGGAAGGTTAAGGGGAGTGGTTAGTCCTTCGGGGCGAAGCTATGAACCGAAGCCCCAGTAAACGGCGGCCGTAACTATAACGGTCCTAAGGTAGCGAAATTCCTTGTCAGGTAAATTCTGACCCGCACGAATGGCGTAACGACTTGGGCGCTGTCTCAACGAGAGATCCGGTGAAATTTTAATACCTGTGAAGATGCAGGTTACCCGCGACAAGACGGAAAGACCCCATGGAGCTTTACTGCAGCTTGATATTGAATTTGGGTACGATCTGTACAGGATAGGTGGGAGCCTAAGAGACTTGAGCGCCAGCTTGAGAGGAGGCATCCTTGGGATACCACCCTGATCGTATCTAGGTTCTAACTTGGTACCGTGATCCGGTACGAGGACAGTGTCAGGTGGGCAGTTTGACTGGGGCGGTCGCCTCCTAAAGAGTAACGGAGGCGCCCCAAGGTTCCCTCAGAATGGTTGGAAATCATTCGAAGAGTGCAAAGGCAGAAGGGAGCTTGACTGCGAGACCTACAAGTCGAGCAGGGACGAAAGTCGGGCTTAGTGATCCGGTGGTACCGCATGGAAGGGCCATCGCTCAACGGATAAAAGCTACCCTGGGGATAACAGGCTTATCTCCCCCAAGAGTCCACATCGACGGGGAGGTTTGGCACCTCGATGTCGGCTCATCGCATCCTGGGGCTGAAGTAGGTCCCAAGGGTTGGGCTGTTCGCCCATTAAAGCGGTACGCGAGCTGGGTTCAGAACGTCGTGAGACAGTTCGGTCCCTATCTGTCGTGGGCGTAGGAAATTTGAGAGGAGCTGTCCTTAGTACGAGAGGACCGGGATGGACGTACCGCTGGTGTACCAGTTGTTCCGCCAGGAGCACCGCTGGGTAGCTATGTACGGAAGGGATAAGCGCTGAAAGCATCTAAGCGTGAAGCCCCCCTCAAGATGAGATTTCCCAGTATGTAAGACCCCTTGAAGACGACGAGGTAGATAGGTTGGGGGTGGAAGTGCAGTAATGCATGGAGCTGACCAATACTAATCGGTCGAGGGCTTATCCTAAAGAATAAAATGCAATGGAGTTTCGGATCCAGTTTTCAGGGTGTAACACCTTGAAGGTATGTAGAAGATACATACGTATAGGCGAATTTACGATGTGAATTCATGTTTGGTGGCGATAGCGGAGGGGTTCCACACGTACCCATCCCGAACACGACCGTTAAGCCCTCCAGCGCCGATGGTACTTGGACCGCAGGGTCCTGGGAGAGTAGGACGTCGCCAAGCAAATCCTTATGATTACTATTCCCTGATAGCTCAGTTGGTAGAGCACTCGACTGTTAATCGAGTTGTCACAGGTTCGAGTCCTGTTCGGGGAGCCTTTGCTCTCATAGCTCAGCAGGTAGAGTGCATCCATGGTAAGGATGAGGTCACCGGTTCGAACCCGGTTGAGAGCTTGTGTTAGGGCCCGTTGGTCAAGCGGTTAAGACACCTCCCTTTCACGGAGGTAACAGGGGTTCGATTCCCCTACGGGTCATAGGATAGTATGGAGGCTTAGCTCAGCTGGGAGAGCATCTGCCTTACAAGCAGAGGGTCGGGGGTTCGAGCCCCTCAGCCTCCACCATATTTCATCCTCTTACCTGGTTGAAATGTTGGGGAATTGTGAATCATATGCATATTGGGGATTAGCCAAGCGGTAAGGCAACGGACTTTGACTCCGTCATGCATAGGTTCAAATCCTATATCCCCAGCCATTAAGAGCCATTAGCTCAGTTGGTAGAGCACCTGACTTTTAATCAGGGTGTCGAAGGTTCGAGTCCTTCATGGCTCACCATTGTATTACATGCGCGTGTGGCGGAATTGGCAGACGCACTAGACTTAGGATCTAGCGTCTTTGACGTGGGGGTTCAAGTCCCTCCACGCGCATCTTGTTTTTGCGGACGTGGCTCAGCGGTAGAGCATCGCCTTGCCAAGGCGAGGGTCGCGGGTTCGATTCCCGTCGTCCGCTCCATATTTGCGCCCTTAGCTCAGCTGGATAGAGCGTTTGACTACGAATCAAAAGGCCGGGAGTTCGAATCTCTCAGGGCGCGCCATTTTTTAAAATTATATGTCGGGATGTAGCTCAGCTTGGTAGAGCACCTGGTTTGGGACCAGGGGGTCGCATGTTCAAATCGTGTCATCCCGATACTAATTTGCGGGTGTAGTTCAATGGTAGAACTTCAGCCTTCCAAGCTGATAGCGTGGGTTCGATTCCCATCACCCGCTTACTGATTACCTAGAAGCCGAGAGGCTTCTTTTTATTTTGTCCACATTATAAACGTTCTCTGTGTATAGGTTACTGCGAAAATCTCCTGTCATGCACAGTTGGGGATGACTTGTGCATATTGTACATAGGCTCCAGGTATTTTAACACCCAGATCCCGAATTCCCCCTCTAATGTATCCCTTTCTCCTGTAGTAAGGCTAATTTCGTGATCAAATCCCTTCAATATAGGAATCCTATGACCGTTAACGATACGGTTGCATGGTGATAACTCTAAGGCTGCTGTACGTAGTTGTACACAATGTATTCTATTTATATGGGTATAGCTGAGTATGGATGAAAAAAACTGCTCTGAAATATTGAAATTATGGCTGTTTTGTGTATATCTTTGTGGATAGAAGCTTATTGGGTTTCACTTTGTCAACAAATAATGAACATATGCACATAATGATACATGATTTTTTGTTTTGAAAATCATGCTGTTTATAATACCTGTGCATAAAGTTTCATGTTTATCTAGACGATAAAAGTGATTTGGTTTATTAAATTTAATTTTTATGCATAAAAACCAATATATTCTCAAAAAAAGTATTTAAAAAGCGTGACTTTTTACTGTAAATTTTGCAGCTTTTCACGCGTTTTTATTGTATGATGTTAAGAAAGTGTCAAATTTCGTGTGTATACGTACCTTTGCAACAAGGCTGTGTTGGGTGTGAACAGATCAGATGGGGGGAAAAGCATGACTGAGCTTACGTTAACCGCTAACAAAAACCAATCCAACAATCTGCTACGGCGGGACGTTCGTTTTCTGGGGAATATTCTTGGTGAGGTTTTGGTCCATCAGGGTGGCAACGAACTTTTGGATATCGTGGAAAAGATACGTGAGACAAGTAAATCGTTACGTGCCGGGTATCAGCCGGAGTTGTATGAGAATTTCAAACAAATCGTTAGCGGACTGGATACGGACATTCGTCACCAGGTTATTCGCGCGTTTGCGATTTATTTTCAGTTAGTGAATATTGCCGAGCAAAATCATCGTATCCGCCGCAAACGGGACTATGAGCATTCTGCTGGTGAAGATGTTCAACGTGGTTCAATTGAAAGTTCTGTTCAGGAGCTTAAACAGGGTGGATTTTCGGCTGAGGACGTTAGCAGTCTGCTGGAGGAGCTTTCACTGGAGCTGGTTATGACCGCACATCCTACAGAAGCCACGCGACGGGTGATATTGGACATTCACAAGCGCATTTCCGAGGACGTCATGCTGTTGGATAATCCTATGCTTACCTTGCGGGAGCGGGAACAGGTGCGGGAAAATCTGCTGAATGAAGTGATTACACTATGGCAGACAGACGAACTTCGTGATCGCAAGCCAACTGTGTTAGATGAAGTTAGAAACGGGATGTATTATTTTCATGAGACTTTGTTTCATGTGTTGCCTGACGTATACCAAGAATTGGAACGATGTTTAGGCAAATATTATCCTGAGCAGAGATGGCATATTCCGACCTATTTGAGATTTGGCTCCTGGATCGGGGGGACCGGGACGGCAACCCGTCTGTTACGGCTCATGTTACTTGGGAAACGTTACGTATGCAGCGTAAGCTGGCTTTGAGAGAATATCAGCACACGCTGAAGGAATTTATGGGTTATCTGAGCTTTAGCACTAGCATTATACGTGTCTCTGATGATTTGCTGGCTTCTATTGAGGAAGACCGGACTCATATTACGCTTAAAAAGATGGAAGTGTGGCATAACGAAAAAGAGCCTTACCGCATCAAGCTGGCCTACATGATAGCCAAGGTGAATAATATCCTGGATGAAAGCAAGCAGGGCACGAAGGAACGTTATAGCTCTGCTGAAGAGCTTATTGCGGATCTGAACGTTATTGACGACAGCCTGCGTCATCATTTTGCGGATTATGTGGCAGATACTTATATTCAAAAGATGATTCGTCAGGTAGAGCTGTTCGGCTTCCATACGGCTACGCTGGATGTACGTCAGCATAGTCAGGAGCATGAAAATGCAATGACTGAAATCCTCTCTAAAATGAATATTGTTGCGGATTATGGCAAGCTCCCTGAGGAAGAAAAAATAGACCTGCTGGAAAAGCTGCTGAACGAGCCTCGTCCGATTACGTCGCCGTATTTGAAATATAGCGACAGCACGCAGGAATGTCTTGATGTATATCGTACGATTTATCTGGCTCAGGAGGAATTCGGCAAGCAATCCATTACAAGCTACTTGATCAGTATGACTCAGGGAGCAAGCGACTTGCTGGAAGTTATGGTGCTGTCTAAAGAAGTGGGTCTGTTCCGTGTCGAGAAAGATGGCACAGTCGTATGTACACTGCAATCCGTTCCTCTGTTTGAAACGATAGATGATCTGCATGCTGCCCCTAGTATTATGAAGAGGCTGCTGAATTTGCCTGTATATCGCCAATCTGTGGCAGCAATGGATCAGCTTCAGGAGATCATGCTGGGATATTCAGATAGTAACAAGGACGGCGGTGTGGTGACGGCGAACTGGGAGCTTCGGGTTGCGATGAACAGCATCACGGAAGTGGTTAATGAGTTCGGCGTAAAAGTGAAGTTTTTCCACGGACGTGGGGGAGCACTGGGACGCGGAGGAATGCCGCTTAATCGCAGCATTTTGGCCCAACCTCCTCATACGATCGGAGGCGGCATCAAGATTACGGAGCAGGGTGAGGTACTCTCATCCAGATACTCGCTCAAGGGCATCGCTTATCGAAGCCTGGAACAGGCAACGTCAGCTCTGATTACCGCAGTGGCATATAACCGTTCCGGTAAGAAGGAAGTGTTCGAGGAGAGCTGGGAAGAGATCATTGCCCGTATTTCCGAGGTATCGCTGGAGAAGTATCAGGATTTGATTTTCCGCGACCCTGATTTCTTCACCTTCTTCAAGGAATCAACTCCATTGCCTGAGGTGGGTGAGCTGAATATTGGCTCTCGTCCGTCCAAGCGTAAGAACAGTGAACGTTTTGAGGACTTGCGCGCTATTCCATGGGTTTTTGCATGGACGCAAAGCCGTTACTTGCTGCCTGCTTGGTACGCGGCTGGAACTGGGCTGCAAAGCTTCTATCAGAACAATGAGGATAACCTCAAGGTGCTGCAAACAATGTTTAAGGAATCAGCTTTCTTCCGCTCCCTTATTGATACACTGCAAATGGCGATTGCGAAAGCGGATTTACTGATTGCAGAGGAATATGCAGGGATGTCCGATAATGAAGAGGCTTGCCAGCGCATTTTCGGGCAAATTTCAGCGGAATTCAAGCTGACGTCCGAGCTGATTTTGAAAATAACAGGACAATCGGAAATTCTGGATGATGTGCCGGTAATTCAGGAGTCCATCCGGTTGCGTAATCCTTATGTCGATCCGTTAAGCTACTTGCAGGTTCAGTTGCTTAGTGAGCTACGCGAACTGCGTGACCAGAACGGAGACGATACGGAGTTGCTGCGTGAGGTGCTGTTAACCATTAACGGAATAGCCGCAGGACTGAGAAACACGGGCTGATACAGCTTGGCGCATGAATACAGGCAATCGGGCGCTTACGGGTGCCCGATTATGCTGTTTGCATGCATATGACGGAGCAGGAGTCCTATTGGTGTCAACGCTACAGTTGATTTTCCGATAAAATTGAACTACGATGAATTATCATAACAATGTAATGAGCAACCCATCAGCAAGTCTGGGGGAGTATAGAGTGGATAATATGGAAAGCCGCTTGGTTAGGCTGGTGCAGAAAGGCAATCAGCGAGCTTTTGCGGAGTTAGTCGAGTTATATAAAGATCGGATTTTTCATCTTTCCTACCGGATGCTAGGGAATCGCCATGAGGCGGAGGATCTGGTGCAGGAAACTTTTTTGCGTGTATATCGTAATTTGGAAAAATATGATCATGGGCAGAAGTTTTCAACCTGGATTTACCGGATTGCGACGAATCTGTGCATTGATCGTCTGCGAAGGAGAAAGCCTACATATTCACTGGATGCTGAGATGAATGAGCAGGAAGGTGTGGATGGGTATGCAATGCTCGCCAGCGAAGAGCTCACACCTGAGGGCCATACGCTGTTGTCCGAGACACAATCCTTAATTCATAATGCCATTGACAGTCTTCCAGACAAATACAGGACGATTATGGTTTTGCGTTACTTGCAGGAGCTTTCCTTGCAGGAAATTAGCGATGTGCTTAATCTTCCGGTCACAACCATTAAGACAAGGGTTCACAGGGGCCGGGATTTTCTACGCAAAAATTGGAGCACAAGCTGTAAATCATGTGTTCAGAGTCTTGGAAAGTGCTCGCACAGATGTTTTTTGTGAAACATATTGCTCGTTGTAGCGTATGTAAAGTGAGCAAAGTTTCTAAGCCGGAGCATGTTATGTAGAGAAACACGGAAGAATATTAGAAAGGATTGGCTCATATGGATTGCAAACAAGCCGTCTCTTTTATGCATGACTATCTGGATGGCGACCTGTCCGAGCAGGACAAACAGGAATTAGAGCATCATTTGTTCACCTGCCCGGAATGCCGCATGCGTTTTAAAGAGCTGGAGCGGACGGATGCGATGCTTTATGGTACACGGCATCATGTGCCGTGTGTATCGGATGAGCTGACACTTCGCATTATGAATGCTTTGCCGCCACATAGAAGAGTGCCAATGGCGCCTATGCTGACTTGGGTGAAAAGACACCCGGCTGTTACGGCCGCAGCTTTCTTTCTTGTTATTATATGCTCAAGCATGGCAAACTTTTCAACCACAGACCATCAATTGGTAGTCAAGGGAAGCCATCTGGATGAGGTTGTTATTCAAGGGAATACTGTGATCGTGCCTGAGGGGAAATCCATTGCTGGAGATTTGACCGTGCAAAATGGCAAGGCTCAGGTATATGGTGATGTGGAAGGAAATGTAACAGTGATTGACGGTTCTTACTATCAAGCGTCCACAGCACATATTGCAGGACAGGTCAAAAGTATTGATCAAACCTTGGACTGGATTTGGTATAAAGTTACTGATTTGTTCGAGGGTACGTCCTCTCCATAAAAGAAGCTTGAACTGGCAAGAATGATATCAAGCGCCTCTTCCGCTGGAAAAGGCGTTTTTTTGTATATGAAGCTGGCTATTTGTACTGTATTTTACTGATTTTAGCGGTTCTTTTGTCATGCGGCTTGCAACGCGGGCCTTATCGTTATAACCTAGATAGAGAGAGCATACTGTGTACATATTACACTCACTCACTACAGAAAATTGCGGGGGCATGCGCATGTTGGATTATTTCGCGGACCTGACTTGGAAAGAGTCCATTAAAGATATTATCGACATTCTGATCGTAACCTATATTATGTATCAGCTTATTTTACTTGTTCGTGGAACGCGTGCAGTTCAATTGCTAAAAGGAATTCTGTTCCTGGTGGTCATTTGGGCGGTTAGCACTTGGTTTGATTTGTATACGCTCAAGTGGCTGATGAACCAGATGTTTACCTTTGGTGTGGTAGCTATTTTCATTATTTTTCAGCCTGAATTACGTCGTGCCCTGGAACAATTGGGGCGAGGCAAGCTGTTTGGGCGTTCGTCTGCGGATGATGAGGAGATAAACAAGTTAATCGGGGAAATGATTAAGGCGCTGAATTATTTATCACGTAGAAAAATAGGGGCTTTGGTCGTATTTGAACGCGAAACGGGGCTAAACGAATACACGGAGTCCGGTATCAAGACACAGGCAGTGGTCAGTTCCGAACTGCTGATCAATATTTTTATTCCAAATACGCCTCTGCATGATGGTGCGGTCATTATTCAAAATAATCAGATTGCTTCTGCAGCCTGTTACTTACCACTGTCGGAAAATCCATTTATCAGCAAGGAACTGGGAACCCGTCACCGGGCAGCGATTGGGGTGAGTGAGGTAACGGATGCCGTAACTGTGGTGGTTTCAGAGGAGACAGGGCAAATTTCTTTGGCTATCAATGGGCAGGTCGTGCGCGATATTAAAGAAGAATCCTTAATATCCAAGCTGTATGAGGAGCTGCGGCCGACACCGACTTTGAAGGAAAAACGCGGCTCATTCTGGAATCGGAGGGGAGGCCGTGGAAATTCATGATGGACAAATGGATTAACAACAATACGATTTCTAAAATATTGGCACTCGCGGTTGCCGTCCTGCTGTGGGGAATGGTTCATCTGGATACAGGTACGCCTTCGTCCACGCTGACCGTTTCTTATGATAATAAAGTGATTGATAATGTAGGTATTCAGGCCAGCGGTCTGGATGAGTCAAAATATGTATTATCTACAATGGATACTGACCATGTGAAGATGGAGGTTAGAGGACAGCGTTCCGTGCTGACTTCTTTTTTCGCAGATAATTACCAGGCCCAATTGGATTTAAGTAGGTTGGGAGCAGGCACCAAAACCTTGCCACTCGTAGCGAATCTGCCGAATGGCGTGGAGTTGGTATCTATGACTCCTAGTCGTGTGACAGTCACGATTGAGGAAAAGCAAACGAAATCATTTGATGTTTCTATTGTTTCCAAGGGTAAACCGAATACCGGCTTGCAGCTCGGAGAGCCTGTGGTTGCCCCTCAAACGGTTAAGGTCACCTTGCCTAAAAGCCAGTTGAGTACAGTGGCTGCTGTGCAGGGGGCTGTTGATACGGAGGGAATCTCGGAGAAGTTTGAACAGAAACGGGTGAAGCTGAAGGCTTACAACAAAAAGGGACAGGAACTTACAGGAGCGGTTATTGAGCCTTCCACAGTGTCTGTTGAAATCCCGGTAACCCAGCAAACGAAGTCCGTGCCTGTGAAAATTGTGTATTCCGGAGAGCTGCCGAACGGTCTGGCGCTTTCCAAAGTAAATGCAAATGTAAAAGAAGCGATCGTATACGCCTCGCAGGATGTTTTGAGCAGCCTTAGCTCCTATGTTACGGCTACACTCGATCTGAGCCAATTAACGGAAGCAGGGACCCACACAGTTCAAGCTAATTTGGCAGCGCCCGCCGGTTCTGATAAAATCGAGCCTGGCTCGATACAAATTCAGGTGACAGTTGTGCCATCTAATCAGGTGACCGATGCGGAGCGAACATTGTCAGGCATTCCGATTGTTGTGCAGGGGGCAGCAGACGGGACGACTGCGACGATTACAACGCCTGCAGACAAGACGATGGATGTTACCGTGAAGGGGCCGCAGGATATGATCAGCAATTTAACCAACGATGATATTAGTTTGGTTGCAGACGTAAGTGGTCAGGAGGCTGGTCAGCATGAGGTTGCTTTGAAGGTAGGCTTGCCCAAATACATTACGCAATCCGGAAACGCCAGCCAGCTAACGGCAACGGTGAACATTGAGAGCCCTTCAACGCCGGCTGTAACGAATCCGGGCAGTGGGAATGAATCAACCCCTTCCGGCAGCGGTAATAAGGGGCAGGAGAGGCCACAGGAGGGCCAGAGCGGTCAAGGCGGCTCCTCTGATGCGAAACCCGGGGACAATGCGGCTGCGGAGGATAAAACAAATCCTCATAACGGCGCAGATTCTTCTGCAAATGGAACCCCGGAGAGCGGTCAGCCATAACATGATTTATCTGTAGTAAATATTTAAGGTTCATTAGACAAAAAAGGGAGTCATTATACATGGGGAAATATTTTGGTACAGATGGTGTACGAGGCATTGCTAATCAGGAACTTACAGCAGAACTGGCATATAGCATTGGGCGCTGCGGCGGATATGTTTTAGCAGGGAATGTAGAAAAACCAACAGTTGTTATCGGTATGGATACACGGGTATCCGGTCTGATGCTGGAATCGGCGCTTGTAGCCGGTTTGCTGTCTATTGGGGCTAATGTGGTTCGTCTGGGTATCGTTTCAACGCCGGGAGTCGCTTATCTTACACGTCAATTGAAAGCGGACGCTGGTGTAATGATCTCGGCTTCCCACAATCCGGTGGAAGACAACGGCATTAAGTTTTTTGGCGGCGACGGGTTTAAACTGACAGATGAAACGGAACTGAGAATCGAAGAGCTGATGGATGCCAAGGAGGATCAATTGCCTCGTCCAATTGGTGGCGGGTTAGGTACGGTTGTTGTAGACGAGCATTCTCGCTACGATTATCTGGAGTTTTTGAAAACAACGATTAGCCATTCTTTTGAAGGGCTCAAAATCGTACTGGATTGTGCGAACGGAGCGGCTTATGAGCTGGCGCCGAAGCTTTTTGCGGAATTGGGAGCCGAAGTACACACCATCGGTGCGGAGCCAAACGGGCTGAATATCAACGATCATTGCGGTTCAACCCATCCTGAAAAGCTGAAAGAGGAAGTACGCCGCTTGAAAGCTGACATTGGTCTGGCCTTTGACGGCGATGCAGACCGTCTGATCGCGATTGATGAGAACGGTGAAGAGGTAGACGGCGACTATATCCTTTGTATCTGTGGGGATGCGCTGAACCGCGCTGGAAAGCTCAAGGACAGCACTATTGTATCGACTGTGATGAGTAATATTGGTTTTTACAAAGCAACGGAAAAACTGGCGCTCAAGACTGCAAAAACTGCAGTTGGTGACCGGTATGTGATGGAAGAAATGCGCCGGGGCGGCTTTAATCTGGGCGGTGAGCAGTCTGGTCACGTTATTTTCCTCGATTACAATACGACGGGCGACGGCATGTTGACCGGGATTCAACTGATGGATACCCTGAAAGCTTCCGGTAAAAAGATGAGTGAGCTGAAATCGCTCATGAAGCAGTATCCGCAAGTGCTAGTTAATGTGCGTGTACAGGACAAACGCAATTACGAGGGCAATCCTGCCATTGCAGAAGCGATTGAGCAGGTGGAACAGCAATTGGGTGATAATGGACGCGTATTGGTTCGTGCTTCCGGTACAGAATCGCTTATTCGTGTTATGGCTGAAGGGCCGGATAAGGATGAGCTGGAGCAATTTGTAGGACAGATCGTAGATGTTGTAAAAAAAGAATTAGTTTAAAATTTTGTAAACGTCGGTTGCCTGTTCAAAGTAAGCAGGCGACCGCGTTTGCAGATATTATTTTTAATTGAATACTTACCAGAACTTGCAAATATGAATAAAGTGTCATTGCCAAATGATGCTGAGCTGAATATAATATAGGAATGTTGTGACTCAGAAAGAGAAAGCGAGGGTTGTAAGGTAATGTAATACAAGCGCCAGAGCTTGATTTTGCGCGGGGGAACTTGTTGGTGAGGCAGATCATTCAATTTCGATGATGTTGCTCACAGATGGGTTCACGGCAAAGCGAGCTGACGAGGTGAAGGTGTTCGAAACATTCGGCGGGGACCTTCCGGTGAGGCATCGACCCGTAAATCGGCAGCGGAAAATAAGCAGGCAACTGTTTACACAACGCACCGATAGATGCTTTTATTTTATAAACTAAATTATAAGATTCATTTCATGAATGTGCGGCCATCATCATTGGCGTGCGCGGTTTGGGAATTTCGTTACATTCGTGAAGAGATGCCTGTAATTTTCTATAGTTATCATTGACAACTTCATAGATGAATGAACTTTATTCCGCAATCTACCGCACACGTTAGTCCTGTGATGAGTCGTCCTGTGAAATGATGATCGGGAGGATAACGAATATGTGTGGCATTGTAGGATATATTGGTGATCAGAATACGCAAGAGGTATTGATTGACGGGTTGAAAAAGCTGGAGTACCGCGGTTATGACTCTGCGGGTATTGCCGTGTTTACAGATTCAGGACTGAAAGTAGCCAAGGCAAAAGGTCGTTTGGCGAATCTGGAAGCGAAGCTGGATGGTGCGCCGCTGGTAGGCCATGCAGGCATCGGGCATACACGTTGGGCAACACACGGTAAGCCTTCAGATGAAAATTCCCATCCACATTTGGATGAGAGTCAAAAGTTCTCCGTGGTTCATAACGGGATTATCGAGAACTATCTGGAGCTGAAAGAACAGTTGATCAGCGAAGGTCATACCTTTATTTCCGAAACGGATACGGAAGTTATTTCCCATCTGGTTGCGCGTGAATATAAAGGAGATATCGTCAAAGCGGTACAAAAAGCAATTACCTTTATGCGCGGTGCCTTTGCACTGGGTGTGCTGACAGAGCACGAGCCTAATAAGCTGGTAGCTGTTCGTCAAGCTAGTCCGCTGGTTATTGGTGTGGGAGAAGGCGAGAACTTTATCGGTTCCGATATTCCGGCTATTCTGAAATATACACGCAATGTATTTATTTTGAACGATGGCGAAATGGCTGTTTTGACCAGTGATGCCGTCGAATTAATGACAATCGAAGGCCAATTTATTTCTCGGGAAATGATTCATGTCGAATGGGATGCTGTAACAGCGGAAAAAGGCGGCTATGAGCATTTCATGTTGAAAGAAATTCACGAACAGCCTAAGGCTTACCGTGACACGATGTTGGGCCGAATCGACAAAGAAACTAAAAAAGTTGTTCTTCCTGAGTTGAAGCTGACAGAAGAACAAATTAAAAATATTCGCAATATTCAAATCGTTGCTTGTGGTACAGCCTACAATGCTGGTTTGATTGGTCGTACGATTATTGAAAGCCTGGCTCGTATTCCGGTGGAAAACGACGTGGCTTCCGAGTATCGTTATCGTTCGCCAATCGTAACACCAGAGACACTGGTAATCGTAGTGAGTCAATCCGGTGAAACTGCCGATACGTTGGCAGCACTGCGTGAAGCACAAGCGAACGGCGCTCATGTACTGGCGATTACAAACGTAGTTGGTAGCTCCATTGCCCGCGATGCAGATGATGTGTTGGTTACACTGGCAGGACCAGAAATTGCCGTAGCCTCAACCAAAGCATATTCTTCGCAGTTGATTGCGTTTTATCTGTTTGGTCTGTATCTGGCTCAAGTACGTGGCACGCAAACGGATGAGCAAGTAGCTCATGTGTTGGCTGCTATGGAATCACTGCCAGAGCAAGTAGAAGAAATGCTGGGCAAAGCAGACGCGATTAAAGCATACGCTGAGCAAATTGCCAGCCACAAGCACCTGTTCTTTATTGGTCGCGGTCAAGACTATGCTGTAGTACAGGAAGGTTCCCTGAAACTCAAGGAAATCTCCTACATTCATTCCGAGGCTTATGCGGCGGGTGAACTGAAGCATGGTACGCTGGCATTGATCGAAGATGGCATTCCGGTTATCGCTTTGGTAACACAGGAATCCGTGTTGGAGAAAACCGTGAGCAATATCAAGGAAGTGAAGGCACGTGGTGCAGATGTTCTTGCGATTACGTACGAAGAGCACGCTGTTGAGTTGTTGAAGTCCGTGGATCAGGTATTTGCAATTCCGAAGACACTTCCAATCCTGTCTGCTGCGATTTCGGTTGTATCTCTCCAACTGTTGGCTTACTACGCTTCCCTTGCACTGGGTCATGATGTTGACAAACCACGTAACCTGGCGAAGAGTGTAACGGTTGAGTAAGGGCAGTATATCGATACAAAGGCTTGTGTCAAAAGAAAATAAAGTTCTAGACTGAAAAATAAAGTAGTAGACTGAGAAAATAAAGTATTAGACTGACGGTGTTTGATTAAGCTAACGGGCAGGTTACCTCCAATATGTGGTTATACTTAAAGACAACTACATTTTTAGGAGTTTAGTATGTATAAAAATAAAGTTGAAGGCTACCGACTGTTTCGGTAGCCTTCGCAATGTTGATTCCAAGTATTAATCAATTAGCCTTGTAATGTTCTTGCCTCTATAATTATATAATGAGAAGCACGTTCCTTTATTAACCAAGTCCCGTTTTGACGCACATAAGTGTCAACATATTTAACACTGTAGTCGGAGATAACTTCTTTGCCTTCTTCTTCTCTCACCATTTTCATCTGAGAGTTTACAACACCTGTTGCAGTATCGGCATCCACTTTCACAACGTGTTGTCCGTTAATGGAGAAATAACGTTTAACAATAGAAGCATGACCTGTGAACTCCTCTTCTAGTTGTTTTGTTCCTGTAACATCAGACACCAATTGGTCACCCATATAAACCTTAAATCTAGCATCAGGCGTAAATAAAAGCATCTGCTCCGAAATATTTTTTTCATCTGTCAATATTGCATAAGCATCAACTAATTCTCTTAATGCTAACTTTGCTTGTAAAATTTCTAATGACATAATCTTCTTCCTCCTTTAATTTCTAAAACCGACCTGTGTAAAGAAAAAATAGCTTAATCAAGAAGAGTAAGTTTCCTTTGACGTTTTTAATATTAGAACATAGAATTAAACCATTCAATGGTCGATATTCATAGGATTGATAATTAATTGTCATATTATCTTTATTTGACCATTATCTTTATTGAATGGAGTGTTTACACGTGGCTAAAAATAAGCTAGACCTACGTATTCTAAAAACAAGGAAAGCCATTAAAGAAGCATTCTTGACGCTAATTCAAACGAAAGGCTACGAACGTATAACTGTACAGGATCTTGCCGACGAAGCCATGATAAATCGAAACACTTTTTATTTACACTATATGGACAAACCTGATTTGATGGAGAAGTTATGTCAAGAAAGCATGGAAAAATTAAGTGGTTGCTTTAACTTGGGTATAATAGATAAAGAAATCCATGCAATAGATAAGGAAATGTTTATCTCAAGCTTAAACGAACTGTTTAAAGCTTTAGAAGCAAACATTGTTTTCTTTAGAACGATGCTTATTCAGAATAGTCAACCTAACTTCTCAACTTATTTAAAAGAAGCATTAAAAGATTTTATTCTTTCGGGTAGCGGTGATCATTTTCATAATCAAAAAATGAAAGTTGGATTAGAGTACATGATTTCGGGGTTAGTAGGCGTGATTTGTATGTGGATTTCAGATCCAGAGCATTTGGTAGCTGAAGAGGTCATCGAACATTTGAGCGAAATTTATTTTAATAACGTATTGGACCTGTTAAAAAACATATAACGGCAATAGCTAGGGGGATACCTAATTGAACTAACGGAGAACGTTAGTTCAATGAAACAGCGACAGTCTAGGACTTTATTTTCTCGTCCTTTGCTGTCGCTGTTTCAATTTCTAGGGTAAGTCTAAAACTTATTTTATGACGGTATGACAATTCAAAAAGCCGCGCGGAATAAGAACATCCAGTCTAATACTTTATTTTCTGCTGACAATTAGACTGAAAAATAAAGTGTTAGACTCGGAAAATAAAGTATTAGACTAACAAATTTGGCCATACTACTACTAGAAGCTCTTCTACTGTCTACAGAACTGACATCCAGATTAACATCATGACTCCAAACGGGGCTGCCTTCGGCTAGCCCTGTTTTCTTTTAAGGAGGCGTAATCATGGCAAAACGTAAGCGTGAAATCACGGATGCCAAAATTGATAGATTCATCAAAGAAGGTAGAGGCCAAGGAACAGGAGCCGATTATCTTCCTTGGCTGCGAGTACAGGATGTGCCTTCTACTGGCAGATCGACCCGTGGTGTTGGTTGGACAACGGGCAGGCAGCATACCTTTCTGTCCGATTTAGAGCGAGATTATTTCTATGCATTGGATTATGCCGATGAGGTAACAGACATTCGAGAGCAATATCCCCTTCTTCCACTAGAAGAAACGAAGCTAATCGCGGACAAGCTCGGTATAGAACATCCAAAAGATCCTAAGTCAGGCGTGGATATCGTCATGACTACGGACTTTTTAATTACATATAAGGACAAGGAATACGCAAGAACTGTGAAGCCAGCTAAGGACCTGGAGAACGAACGTGTACTTGCAAAATTTGAAATTGAGCGGGTGTACTGGGAGACGCACCAGGTTGATTGGGGAATTGTAACAGAACGGGATCTACCATATACGTCGATCCGCAACGTGGAGTGGGTTCATAAAGAGTATTCCAACGCAGATGTCGCAACGCTAGGAGTATTTGCCATCCAAAGCTTGGAACGTACGCTGGCAACTTTGCTATTATCAGGTGCAACAATAGCAAAGGCGTGTCTTGCCTGCGATGAACAAATAGGATTGGAAGCTGGCACATCTTTAGCGATGTTCAGGCATTTTATAGCTCGGAAAATTTGGGCAGTTAATATGCATGAAAAGATTAATCCTTCGAACAGTGCTAATGGGTTTAGTGTAATTAAGACAAACGATTTATTGGCGAAAGGCGGCTAAGGTATGCAATTACTCTATGAAAATATGGTTGTCGAATGGCAGTTGCCTGAGTCGGACTTGTGTCAGGTTGAGAGAATACTATGGATTTCTCCTAACAAAGAATATCTCTATTGTATTGCAATGGACGATGATAAGGCCTTTCCTGTTATGAAGCCTTACTCGGAATATGCGGTGGGTCTTGATTCTAAAATGTGCAAGTTGGTCGAGTGGGTTAACGATAGTGTCCCTGTGGTTGATACTGATATTGCACTGGAACATCTAACGCTTCGTGAAAAGTCATGGGATGTCATCAAAGATATTGTACTGGATGAGCCGAATTGCTTCGACAAAAGTTTCAGGGGAGCTCGAATCCGTGAAGTTCAGGAGCGAACCACTGTTCATAAAAGCACGATATACCGCTATTTGCGCAGATATTGGCAAGGCGGCAAAATGAAGAATACTCTGCTGCCTCACTATAATAATTGCGGAAGTTATGGCAAAGATCGTTCTCCTACCGATGTCAAACGGGGACGGCCTCGAAAGTTTGAAAATGAGCCTGTCGGCATAAATATTGATGAGGAAATTAAGCAGTTGCTGAGATCGGGTATTCGATTGTTCTATAACACAAAGGAGAAATCTCCTTTAAAGCATGCCTATCAGAAAACGCTGGAGAAGTTCTTTGCAAATGGGTATCGGAAAGAAGGACAAGCACTTATACCTATTCTCCCTCCTCCAGAGAAGCTGCCCACTTTCGGCCAGTATAAGTACTGGTTTCAGAAAGAAATGAATCTTGAGGATACGTTGAAAAGCCGGCTCGGAAAAAAGAGATATGAGTTGAATTACCGTCCGATACTTGGAAGCTCTACTCATGAGAGCTTTGGACCGGGGTCCCGATTTCAAATTGATGCTACTGTTGCAGATGTTTATTTGGTAAGCGAATATCAACGGGAATGGATTATTGGCCGCCCGATTATATATATCGTCATTGATGTGTTTAGCCGCTATATAACTGGCATGTATATTGGCTTGGAAGGTCCGAGTTGGGTAGGTGCCATGATGGCATTAGCCAATACAACGGCTGATAAAGTCAGATATTGTGCCGAATATGGCATTGAAATAACCGAATCCGAGTGGGTGAGCAGTCATTTGCCGCAAAAGCTCACAGCAGATCGCGGTGAGTTGGAGGGCGACAAGCCGACTCGACTTATAGATGTTCTAGGGGTGGACGTTGAGAATGCACCGCCCTATAGAGCGGATTGGAAAGGGATTGTGGAACAGCAATTTCGACTTGCTAACTTAAGAAGTATTCAATTTATGCCTGGAGCGATCAAGGAACGCTATAGAGAACGCGGCGAGCGCGATTATCGTCTTGACGCAAAATTAACGCTCCGAGAGTTTACTCAGATTATGATCCGGTACGTTCTTTATCATAACAACAACCATCATATGCTCTGGTATGATCGCAATGAATTTATGGTAGCCGATAATGTATCACCTTTACCACAAGAACTATGGCAATGGGGAATTGTGAATCGGACAGGTCGTTTGAAGAAGCTTCCCGAGGCAATGGTTAAGCTTAATCTGCTCCCTCAAGGAGAAGCCACCGTGACATCCGCTGGTATTCAGTTCAAAGGTGTCCATTACAGCTGCGATCTGGCGATGCGAGAACAATGGTTCGTTAAAGCCAGAGTCGGCAAGACCTGGCGTGTAAAAGTATGCTATGACCCGCGATCAACCAACGAAGTCTACTTGTGGTTGGATGACGGAAGACAATCTGAAGTATGTACCCTACTTGATCGCGAAGAAAGGTATCTCAATAAGAGGTTTGAGGAGGTAGATGATCTACTAGAAATCGAGCGTTATCACGGCAGGTATCACGAGGTAAACAACATGTTAGCCAAAATCGACTTGGATGCACAGACCAAGGCCATTGTGGAGCAAGCGACGAAAAAGACGGACGAAGCGTTGCGTCATAGCGATAAAAGTAATAATCAGCGCGTCAAGGGAATCAGAAAAAATCGGAGTGAAGAAAAGCAGTTAAATCGGCAACAAGAGGTCTTCCAGTTATACGAACCCCATGCAGCAGAAGACAAGAGTTTCATAGCCGATAATGTCGTACCAATGAAACAAGACGAACCGCCTAAAGCAAAAGAAGCGTACATTCCTCCAGCGGACAAGTTGTCCAAGATTAAAGCCTATTTGCAGGAAGAAGGTGATGAAGAGTGAACGAGATAGACGTTCCGTTGTTTCATTTTAATCGAGGACAATTTATAGAAGCCGATTATCAAGACCCTCTACTTGAGGTTTATCGGAATAATCCACTCTTGGAGGCTTTGCCTCCTATCTGGGATGACAAAACGGTGGCCAAAAATCTCGCACACAATCCGAGTTTTAAAATATCTGAACGAGAATTACCCGTCCATTTGAGAATGCATTGTGTGCAGCGTATTTCAAGAGAATTCTTTCGACCATTATCGAGGCATCTCGAACTGCAACAAAGTCTCTCCAGATTGATCAGGGATGGTTATGTGGGTCGTAATCCTCTTACCCCTAACTATGCCTTCAGAGCCCGTAAAGATGCATATGAGCTCATTCTGAAGGGGAATACGAGCGGTTACCCCGTGAACACGCCGACATCGGCAGGTTTTGCTCTCGTTGGTATATCCGGAATCGGGAAATCGAGCAGTCTAATGCGTATTCTTCAGATGTATCCTCAAGTGATCTTGCATGGGAAGTATAAAGGGCAGGACATGCCTGCTCCCTATCAGATCGTATGGCTAAAAATGGATTGTCCACATGATGGTTCTATTCGAGGCTTGTGTTTGAACTTTCTTCTGGCTGTTGATAGCTTGGTCGGAACGAAATATTACAAAAAGAACACCACAAAAACGACGGATGAATTATTGCCAATTATGGCTCAGGCGGCTGCCGTACATTGTCTCGGCGTGCTTGTCATTGATGAGATTCAAAATTTGCAAGAGGCCAAGGATGATCGTGCCGCGCAGATGCTGAACTTCTTCGTCCAACTGGTGAATACGATTGGTCTTCCGGTCATTCTTGTGGGTACCTATAAAGCGTTGCCTGCCCTGAATGGAGAATTCAGGAATGCGCGGCGTAATAGCGGACAAGGCGATGCCACATGGCATCCTTTTCAAAAGGATGAAGAGTGGGAATGGCTTCTGCAAGGACTATGGAAGTATCAGTGGACAGATAAAAAGGGTGAATTGACGCCTGAGTTCATCAATGTAATGTTTGAGGAATCGCAGGGCATATCGGATATCGCCATTAAGCTGTTTATGCTGACCCAGTGGCGTGCGTTAGACAAAGAGATTGAGCAAATTACGCCAGAGATGGTGCGATCCGTTGCCAGAGACCGATTCACATTGATTAAGCCAGCACTTGAGGCTTTACGTTCAGGGAAAAAGCAGCAAATTCAAAAATTTGCAGATATCTATGACAGTGTATCTGTAGATGATTACGTAGATCGAATTGAAGCGGAAAGACGAAAAGCAGAGCGTCTTGAAGTTATAAAGACGGAGCTTGGCTATGATCTTAAGGAACAGACGATTGCCGAAATTCATGGTTGGCTGATTGAAGCTGGTATAGAAGAAGCCAGCGCGTTGAAAGCAGCACAGGCAGTAGCCCTGAAGCATCTGGATGAATTGGATTCCGTTGATGTGCATAAAGAAGCGCTCAAGATCGCGCTACATGAGCAGAATGAGTCAACTGCATCAAAGCCACGGCCGCGTAGTAAAGCGAAAGCGAAGTTGCTACCAACAGAGCCGAGTGATTTGCGAGTTATTGTGTCTCAAGGGAAGAAACAGAAGTTAGCAGCTTATGAATCATTAAAGGTCGCGGGATATATTAAAAATCCGTTGGAGTTTATCGGCTAAGGGGAGGTGAACTAGATGAGTGAGTATAGTCTTTTGCCTCTCCCCTACCCAGATGAATTACTTTATAGCGTAATTACACGTCATCACTTGCGGATGAACAACACGAGCCCGAAATGGACGTTAAGAGAAGTGTTTGGTACAGAGAATGTTATACCCACGCTGGATCTTCCAAGTCATATCAATGACCTCTCCAAGCGAAGCCAGTTGAACGGCATATCCTCCGATCAATGGATTGACGAACATACGTTATTCGCGTTCTATGCCCCTTTCCTTCCAGTGGAACGCTGTAGACGCCTTCGGCAGATGATGAAAGCAGAGACGGAGCTGGCATTCATACGCTGACAGGAGTTACGGCCAGTTCGGTTGATAGAAGCAGTGATTTGAAGTTCTGTCCTATTTGTTACGAGGAGGACATAATGAGGCACGGCGAATCCTATTGGCATAGGACCCTTCAGGCTACGGGAGTAATGATCTGTCCAAATCATGGTGTTGTACTTCACCGAATAGTTCACCTCGTAGCAGATCGTCATGGATTAACAGTGTTGCCAATTGCAAGGTGGTTATTTCAATCCGAGCCGGTGCTAGTGGATCTTCCAGAGAAAACTTTGTTACGATTGCAAGAAATCGCTCTGGACGTTCAGTTACTGCTTGGTATGAAGCAGTCACATGAGTTGTATGACTTGAGGGAGTCCCTGCTGTATAAATTGAGTGAACAAGGTTGGCTGACGCCAGCTAAACGAATTCGGCAACGTGAACTTGCAGAGCAGTTTACTATCTATTACGGAAAAGAACTGCTGGAGATGCTGGGATGTATGACTTATGGGAACGATTATTCCTGGCTGACCTTGGCAACAAGGAAGGCCCGAAGAGCTGTGCATCCATTAAGGCAACTGCTGCTTATACGTTTTCTCTTTGGTTCTTTTAAGCTCTTTTTAGAGCAAAGGAATATCAGGTATTTCCCTTTCGGAGAAGGACCGTGGCCCTGTCTGAGTAAAGCTGCAGATCATTATAAAGAATCGACTATAGAGAGGGTACAGATTACTCGCTGTACGGATACGGGTAAACCGGTTGGCACATTTACGTGTAGGTGTGGCTTTTCGTATTCCAGAAGAGGACCGGATCAGACATTGCAGGATCGTCTACAAATTGGGCGTATAAAAGCCTTCGGTCCTGTTTGGATGAACCAACTGAAAGTTCATTTGCAGAATGGTTTGTCATATCGGGCTACTGCCGAGAAGCTTGGGGTCGATACGAATACTGTCATTAAGTACGCACTACATGATCAAGTAGAGCAAGGATTGGATTACGGCAAGACTCAAGCAGGTTTGAAATCTAAAAAAGCAAAACTTTCTGGGATGAAATCTGCTACAGGTTACATCCGAGTTGATTGGGAAACACGCGATCTTGAAATAAGTTGGGAAGTTGAAGCAGCCAGTAAAAGACTACTTGAAGATAATCAATCGAAGCCGATACGCATCACTGTTGCTTCAATCGGTAAGCGTATTGGGAAGCTTGCGTTGCTTGAGAAGCATAAAGATCGACTTCCTTTAACTACAGCAATCTTAACTAACTATCTGGAGTCGGTTGATCAATTTCAGATACGAAGAGTTCAATGGGCAGCGAAACAAATGAAAGATGAATTTCCCATCAAACGATGGAAACTTATAAGAAAAGCTGGATTAAGACCAGGCTATTCGCAGACTGTGTCGGAGACTCTTGATTACTATAGCGGTCAGGGACTGCATACTTTGAGCATCACAGATGAGGTGACGTCGCAGTGGCATCAATAGAATTTCGTCCTTGGCCATTCTTAGAAAATGAAGATGTTGAATTATTTTGGTTTGGTTCTCCCTATACGGATTATAAGGGGGATTGGAGAATTCGTATTGCTTTCAGAAGAGCATCCGGGGAACTGAAGATCTTGACGCGTGCTTGGGGAACAATTCCTTTATTACGAATCGGACAAATTTATACGAATGGTGTACTTAATCAAGTTCGTCCAATGAGTGGATCGTCTTATACATTCACCATCCCCTCGCTTGATACTGGTATGGTTGTGAACGCATTCCAAATGCCAAAGCGTCTTATCGATTTTGGGAAGAATCCTGAGTTGGGTATGCAAAAAATCGTTCAGTATACCATGGGGAATATAACATTGTGTATTCCTGCTATTGAGCTTGTCAGAGCGATGTTTATTAATTCAAAGCTAATGGCGTATTCTTTGATGCAGCCACATGGCTTGGAACAACTCATAGAAGATTGTGAGTTTGAAAAGAGTATTCTTCATTTCCATTTAGCTCCTCGTGTTCCAAATACAATGGCTACGGAGGGCAATGTTCGTCATATGTCTTGGATCTATCTAGACTTTAAAATGAAAGCTATGTGGGATTCGATTTACCAAGGGTTATTTAGCCAAGCAATAGCTGAGTCTCCTACTAGCCCGACAAAGATGCTAAGAAAAGGAGCTCCTCTTAATGTAGAGCTACCTTCTACGGGGCCTGTTGAACTGATCGTACGAGGCGATAAATTTATAAATATGATCTTGGTGAAAGAGATTTTAGGATTTGCTGGGTTCACGCATCCAGCCAATGAAATAGAATTCTGGCATCACTCTAAAAAGCGACAGGAATCCGTCTTTGGGGACAGACGTTTGAGAATGACATCTCAATCCAAGAATGATGACTTCATCATAAATGATGAAAGTGAAAATGCAAGAGAAAATACGAACCAGGATGTGTTAGATGCTCCTCCTACTTTCATGAAGTTCATTAATTATCCAGTAGTGAGAACCCGAAAGAAAAGTGTTAGGCAAACGAATGCGGGCAATGATGTAATTGTCAGCTCTGGTAGAGGTGGCAAAAATTCAGGAGAATCAAGGGAAGTCAGTGTTCAGGATTCAGTCGTAGATGGCGATTTGCCTCCCATTGATTTTAAAACACTGGAGATGGTCCCTATTATGGAAGCCGTCGGACTGGAAGAATTCTTTCAGATGATAAGCATGCTGAAAGAGATGACATCGTATTCTATTCGGATGTCTGTAGTTTGTATTCCTTCAGGAAGGCGGTTTTCGATTTGCCCTAATGGTGTGCGCCGGACGTGTGCTATTGTCCAGGTAACAAGTTCAATAAAAACTAAATATATAGTAGAGGTTGCTCGGCCAGATGATTGGTCTATATCTACGCTTATCCTTCAACCACTACAGTATATTTCTTTGAACGAAGTAGAAGGTGAAATCATGCTACTTTTGGAAGGACTAATGCGCAGGAGTGGTCACTGGGAGAGTCACGTTATTGATGGGGGGCATAGATTTAGCTTTGAAAAAGCAAGGCATTATCAGAGTGATACCCCTAAGGGGTGGGCATACAGAATAAGTGAGAAATTAATTTAAAAATTGATGGATAATAAAGGAACATGTGGAACTATGTCGAATAGTAATAGGGATATAGTACTAGTTCTTTAGGAGGAATATTAATGTATGAACGGGCAATAGCCAAAGAGATGTTTGCATCTGAATTAACATTATCAAAGACGAACCCCAGGTTTCCCAAACCCGTAAATAGTGAAGAAGAGGCCATCTTAACTTTTTTTGAGTTGAAAAAAGTGGGTCCCAAAAAAATAGAAGCCCTTATTCAGGATATTATAGAAACTGGCGGGGTTCTGCAGGATTTTATCGTTCTGCATACCAACAATGAGTACATTGTTTATGACGGAAATAGAAGATTGACAGCATTAAAACTGCTAATGAATGATACAGCAGAACTTATAAAAGCAAAGTATCCAAGTACCTATCGTTTTATAGAAAACGTAAAGCATAGTGTCGATGTTGAAAGTTTGGCTCTCTATGCTAAAGTTTATTCAGATCCTGAAGCAATGGCAAATCATGTAGTAAAAATTCATTCCGGTGAACAGTCAGGTGCAGGTCAGATTACATGGAGTTCCAACGAAAAAGACACATTTACTGCTCAATTTATTGGACAACAATTCAACTTGGGGAATATGATCTACAGAAAACTTGAAGTTGATCCAAATAATAAAGAACTCTATGGAAAAATAAAAAACGAAAGTTACGCTACGACATTCGAACGTATATTTGGATTTCTGGATATTAGAACTAGAATATTTAATTTGGAACGTGGTAAAAAAGTTGATTTGGATAACCCGAAACATTTTGATAAGGTTTGCGAAATGATTGAATTTTTCATCTCAAATAAGGCTAAAGCGAACGTTGGAGATGTGTATACTGCTGAATCAGCTAGCAATTATTTTGCAAACATTTTACCAATTAATATTGATATAGGTCCTGATGATGAGAGTGGAACTGGTGGCGGAACAGGCGGAACTGGTGGCGGAACAGGCGGAACTGGTGGCGGAACAGGCGGAACTGGTGGCGGAACAGGCGGAACTGGTGGCGGAACAGGCGGAACTGGTGGCGGAACAGGCGGAACTGGTGGTGGAACAGGTGGAGCTGGTGGCGGAACAGGTGGAGCTGGTGGTGGAACAGGTGGAGCTGGTGGCGGAACAGGTGGAGCTGGTGGTGGAACAGGTGGAGCTGGTGGCGGAACAGGCGGAGCCGGCAGTGGAACTGGGACTTATTCTCTCGTTTTAAACTTAAAATCCACTAAAAAATCACTTAAATTGTATAATGATTATGACTTAAAAGAATTAATTGAAGTTGCAACTGATTCTAACGGGGAAAATTTAAAAGACAGAGTAGTGTTTAATGCGGACGGGAACTTAATAAAAGAGAATCACATTTTTTCTGGAGATGCACAGATTGGGACTTATGCCATACAGGTTAAATTAGAAAATAACGGATATTCCGTTTCAAAGAGCGTTGAAATTAATGTTTCTCTATCCAGTAAAGGCATCAAAATAAATCAACCTAAGAATGAGTTTTTCAAGTCTCTTGCTGCATTTACTGATGGAGAAGTGAATATCAATATAAATAATACTGTTAATATGTTGATCAATGAGATTCAATCGCTAGAGAATGCTCAGGACTACAGATATATGATTGCTTCATCAGTCAGGCAGTTGTTAGAGTTATCTATAGAAAAAGTAATAAAAGACAAAAACCTTAGAAACCATGGAAATCCTAAGCAGAATTTGAATTTTTTAATTGAACATTTATCTGAAAGGACGTTACTGACTCAGATATGTAATGGTGATAACAAGCTAAGGTATCAGGCTATCAAGAATTTATTGGGCTCTATGGAATCTGATAAATTATATGATTATTTAAATCTAATAACTCATAGTAGTTATGCTGCCATGTATGATGAATTAGTGGAAAGAGTAAATTTAAGAATTACACCGATCCTAGTATTGTTCCATAACTACTTACAGTTAGTCTGAGTTTTCGTTGGCCACGCAGGAACGATGTCTGCTATTATTACACTGAGGTGATCACAACCATGGCCATTCTATCTCCATTAAGATATCCGGGTGGTAAAGATAAAACATATAATTACATTAAGCATCTTGTGAATATAAACAATATATCAACATATATAGAGCCATTTGCGGGAGGAGCAGCTGTTGCTCTTCGCTTGCTTATTAATCAAGATGTCAAAAAAATAATCATTAATGATTATGATCGTGGAATTTATGCTTTATGGAATATAATCGTTACTCAACCTGAAAGATTAATTCAACTTATACAAGATACTCCGATTGATATAAACCAATGGTATATTCAACGAGAACTTCAGAAACAAAAAGATAATATTGATGAGTTATCTTTGGCTTTTTCAACTCTTTTCTTAAATCGAACTAACAGATCGGGAATTATTAAAGCAGGTGTTATTGGTGGTAAGAACCAAGATAAAACTTATAAGTTAGATTGTCGGTTTAATAAAGAAACTATCATTAAAAGAATTAGACTGATAGCCTCTTATTCGGATCAAATAAAGGTTTGTAATTATGATGCAAAGGATTTTATTGAGGAGGAGATTAAACAAACGCGTTACTCACTTACCTTTTTTGATCCGCCGTACTATGATAGAGGACCTGATTTATATACGAATTTTTATTCGCATGAAGATCATGTTGAGTTGGCGAAGATCATACAAACAAAGATGAGGAACAGATACTGGATCCTAACCTATGATATTGCTAATCAAATTGAAGAACTTTATCATAAACGGCTTCATACAAAATATTACTTAAATTATTCAATCGCAACCCCTACTAAAGGTCAAGAATTTATGTTTTTCTCAAACAAAACAGTGACAGGAGAGTTTCGAGAGTATTTACAGATTGTATAAATGATCGAACGCTTCCAAGTTTATGTTTTGGGTCTACATAATATCTAAAGAGTCTAGCTGAAGTTGTTTTGATGAACGAACATGTGAGGTAATCATCCCCGTTACGATGAGTTGCCGAGTGCACTTTAATTATCACGCCAAAGAGGAGAGATCGATTTGAAGTTTTGGACTGTTCAACATAGAAATGTAGCAAGAATTCTTTTCGAAAAACAAACTTATTTTCCTGATTTTAATATTCCACATCCTTCTAATAAGTATGGAAGCATGAGGAATGTATACCCTATAGTTCTGGATGAATATAGAAAAAGGAATAATATTGATTGTTCGGGAATCGTGTTTGGTTTTAGTCAATTAGAGCGTGTTGAATTAGAAGATAGTCAACAATTTTATGATTTTTTTCGTAAATACCCAAATACTTCTATAGCATTTCAGTTCTGGGACCCTTTATATTGTCTGCTAGAGTTAGAGATAAGCGATTCTATAGATGTAACTCCTATTGGATTCAACGACTTTATAAAGTTATCAATAGAACCTGACAAAGACATTGGACGCATGAACTATATTAATCAATTTGAGGCTACTCCGTTTGATCAACAACTTATTGAAATAAAGGATCATTTTAATAACGGTACAGTTCGAGATAATTGGGTTGTTCAAGTTCACACCCACTCGATCTCGAAAGATAACATAGTTGATATCCATCCGATGTTTGATTACCAATCCGGACGATTTTTTGAGATGAACGGAAGTTTTATGAGATTGAAGAATCTTGATCTTACCGGAAAATAAATAAGGGCAAAGATGTTTGAATTTGTTACAGACACGAAAGACCTGCTTAATTGAGCAAACGGTGAAAGTTATCTGAACAACATAGCGGCAGTCTAATACTTTATTTTCTCGTTCATAAATGCCACCGTTTAAAATAGAAGGATCAGTCTAAAACTTATTTCTCAATACCTGACGATTTTGTAACCAAAAAACCGCGTTAGATCAACAACATCAGTCTAGTACTTTATTTTCCTCGAACAGCTTGTCTGGTGATAAAAAAGTGTGGAACCAGTAAAAAAAGTCTGGAACTAGTCATTTTACAAACATCAAGAAAGATCCCGATGATATATCGGGATCTTTTTAGCTTAGGAGGGCAATTATGTCTACAATAGGCCAACGAATTCGAACTATTAGAAAACAAACAACTTAAATCAAATAAAGTTTGCAAATATAATTGGAATTTCTCAAGGAACGTTGAGTGAGCTGGAGCAAGATAAATACAGACCCTCTCTTGATATAATTATAGCAATTAAAGAAAACTTCAATTCCCATATAGAGTGGTTAATCTTTGGAGATACGCCTGTATCAAAGAACACTATTTTTAATTTAGCCATTGAAGCTCAGGAATTAGAACTTATTTCTTTGTTTCGAGAACTTACTAAAGAAGATAGAGATGAAATTATTGATTTTATAAAACTGAAGATTGTTCGGTACTAATCTTTCACGGGAGTTCCTTAATAATATGTCTTAGAAATACTCATTTTAATTTTGGTACATAAAAGTCACGAATTATCCGTATACCGATTATCCCTGGCATTTATGCATAAAAAAATTAACAATAACTATAATATGAATAGAGAAAGGAGTGTAATAATTCATGTCACTAAATTCACTTAGCATATTTGATATTGCTTTTGTAACACCCCACGGTATCTGTTTTCAGCAAGTTTTTTATACTTGCTCAAGAGCCATACGTGAGAAATGGTTTGAAAGAGCTTTGAAAGAAGGCGGTTGGAACCTCAGCATTAGATATACCCCAACTGATCTAAAATCAATTTACATAAGAAATGAATTTGAAGATTATGAAGAATGTAGATTGGTGGTAAAAGAATCATTACAAGGTCTTAACATAGAGACCTATTTACAGAGTGTGCAACTAATGAAACTTGCAAAAGAAATATTGAAAGACTATCCCTAAAAGTAAAACTTCAGCTATCACATAGTTAATTAAATTGTAAAAGAAGGTGTGAGGCGCTACTTCTTTAAGCGAACTAATGGGTACTAAAATTTTCTATTTGCTATATCTTTTCTTTAAAGGAGAGACAAAATGCTCCATTAAAAAGGTATTATTTTTACCGATTAGATTCAAATCTTCTTGTTCTAATACCTGCCCATTTAATTCAATTCGAAAACCAGAATTTAGAAATGCTAAAAGATCAAAGGATTTTTTGATTTTCTCGTTATTAAGGTCCGAATGAATTGTATCAATTGAGTCCACACAGTAGGGGAACGTCATTTGATTAGCAATACAAAGTAAATAATCGGTTGTAACATCAAAAACCTCTGCTAAAGATATTAAATGATTAATTTCAGGTCGTGCTACATTTCGCTCCCAATTAGAAACAACCTGTTTGGTTACCCCGATTTTATTAGCAAGTTCCTCTTGTGTCCATTTATGGAGTAGTCTTAAATTTCTACATCGCTGTCCCAAAGTATTCATGAGTTCACCTCTATTGAGAATATCAAATAGGTTTTAACCCGACCCATCTGCTTACTAATTATACCTACTTATAGCCCATATTATAGCTTATTCATACCCTACTGTACCCTACGAGTAGCCTATGAATAGGCTACGAAGTAAAATATAGCTAAAAAATATTACTTTGCTATTGTATAAAGCTGTGAGTTGTTATATTCTACATTTGTATTTTGAAGTAAAACTAAAATATATCTTAGGAGTAGAAAAAGATAACTGAACTTTACTCTGATTTAGTAGTTCTAAAAAGAAGGTGAATAATGAGCAAAATTCAATCAAGTAACTCTATAGCATCTATTCAACGGAAAATCAAAGAAGGAAGAGGTCAAGGCCACTTTTCGGAATATAAACCTTGGTTGACTGTACATGATGTACCTTCAATAGGGATAGTTACTCGAATTCTTGGTTGGAAAGGTGGTCGACTTCACCATTATCTGTCTGAACACTTTGAATTGGCACATCATTACCAAATGGAGTGGTCAGAGCAAGTGATTGATATGCGCGAACAATTTCCTTTATTACCCCTAGATAAAACCCTCTATATTGCACAAAAGTTAGGCATTAAACATCCAACTGACCCCAAGAATAAGCTTCCCATCATTATGACTACAGATATGTTACTTACAGTAAAACAAGAAGAAAGTATAAAATTTATTGCACATTCCGCAACCCGTAAAGCGCCAATATATCCCCAAGAAGGATGCGGATCGGGCATACGAGATCATTCGAACGATAATGGAACGTCTGGAGTTAACGTTACACCCGACCAAAACGCGAATCGTCGGACTATGGACAGGAGAAGAAGGCTTCGACTTCCTAGGCATGCATCACCGAAAGACGAAGGCCGAAACTTCCGAAAGCCAAGTATATTATACGACCCAACAATGGCTGTGCCGTAAGGCAGAGGAGCGAATTAGGGAAGTCGTGAAGGAACGACTAGCCCCTGCGAATATGCGTCACAAATCATTCCAAGAACATTTGGAATACTTAAACCCGAAAATACAGGGTTGGCGTAACTACTACGTTACGACCTACAGCCAAAGGAAGATGGCTAAACGTGACTGGTACATCCTTCAGCGACTCACAAAATGGTATGCCAAGAAGCGTCAACGCGCTCGATGGAGGAGCTCATTACGCGAAGTGAAATCATTGTCCGTTCAACTCGGACTCAGAACGCTATTGTAATCTGCATGCACATGAATGACGAACATCGGAAAGCGTATGAGGGAAAACCTCACGTACGGTTTGATGAGGAGGGGCAGAATTTATCTGCCCTTTACTCTAGCAGAGGCGCAGTGAAGACGGCGGGATACAAAACTATGCCGGCTGCCAGCCGGGCGGACGCTGCGGCCAGCTTCCAGCCGGGCAGTCATCAGGTGTTCCAACCGAGTATCCAACGGATTTTCCAGCAGAATATCCAGCTGACATCCAGTCACGTTTCCAGCCAGGCTTCCAGAAATTCGTCAGGTAATCATGTTAAGTTATCGCAAAGCGCAAGGATTCGGAGCACCGGCAGAGAATGTATACAGGGAAGATCTCCCAAATCGGCCGGCACCCCGCCTGAATGTCGACACGCGTCGAATTCCTCGATTGATGGCAAGCCATTCCCAGCGTTTCTTCTCCATTCGCTCTTTTTAGGCAAAATATTAACACCTTATGTTAGACAGACCAAATTTAACTAAAATTTTACTATACATTCTTCGAAATTTTGATATAATTCTACCTAGGTTACCTTTCCAATTATGATAGAAAATAGAATTGGATGGTTTTTATACCTATCCAAGCTGTGCGCGAGAGACCAGTCCACTGGCTACCCAGCAAGCTGGCATGCGGGGACCGACAATTGTGGAAAATGACAGCCGAGAATATGTTGCTCCATGACGTCAGAAGGTTCAGAAAGGATGAAGCCAACCTTATCCCAATTCCGATGGAGGATGAAGCGCGTGAGCATTTTTGAAAAGCTGGAATCCAACGTAAGATCTTACTGCAGAAGCTTTCCAGTGGTATTCGACCGGGCCAAGGGGGACCTGTTATATTCTGAGGACGGAAGAGCATATATTGATTTTTTTGCAGGTGCCGGGGCACTGAATTACGGTCATAACAACGATTATATCAAGGACCGGGTTCTCGATTACTTGACCTCCGACCGGATTATGCACGGTCTGGATATGTATACAATGGCCAAGCGCGAATTCATCCAGAGCTTCTCGGAGCGGATCCTGGAGCCGAAGAAGCTGAATTACAAGCTTCAATTCTGCGGTCCGACGGGGACGAACGCGGTGGAAGCGGCCCTTAAGCTCGCACGCAAGGCGAAGAAGAGAACCGGGATATTCGCATTCATGGGCGGCTTCCACGGCATGTCGCTCGGCAGCCTGTCGGCGACAAGCTCCAAGTCCATGAGGGAAGGGGCGGGGCTTCCTCTGGGCGGAGTTACGTTCATGCCGCACCCGAGCGGGGCTTTCGCAGAAATGGATACGCTCGGCTATATCGAGAATATCCTGACTGATTCGCACTCCGGAATCGACAAGCCGGCCGCCATCCTGCTTGAAACGGTACAAGCCGAAGGCGGAATTCACGTCGTCGACGCGCAGTGGCTGCGCGGGCTGCAGCAGCTTTGCCGCAGGCACGATATCCTGCTCATTACCGACGAGATTCAAGTCGGCTGCGGCCGGACAGGCGAATTCTTCTCCTTCGAACGTGCGGGGATCGAGCCGGATCTCATTACCCTGTCGAAGTCGATCAGCGGGTACGGCCTGCCAATGTCCCTCCTGCTGCTGAAGCCCGAACTGGATCTCTGGACGCCGGGCGAGCACAACGGCACCTTCCGCGGCAACCAGCTCGCTTTTGTGGCCGCCAAGGCCGCTCTCGAGTTCCGGGACAGAGCCGCCCTGGAAGCCCAGGTGAAGCAGAAGGAAGAGTTTGTGCGCTCGTTCCTTGACAAAGAAATCAAGCCTCTGCATCCGTCCATCGCCATCCGCGGACTCGGCCTGATCTGGGGCATTGACGTCTCGGGCTTCACGGATGAAGCCGGGGCGAAGCGGATGACGGAGATCAGCTTCGAGAACGGGCTCATCATTGAAAGAGCCGGCAGAGGAGACCGCGTGCTGAAGATCATGCCTCCGCTGACCGTCTCGATGGAGCATCTGGCCGCCGGCTGCGACATTATCAAGTCCAGTATGCAGCAGGTGATCTCTCAGGAGACCCAGGATTTGCTGGTAACGACCTAAGCTCGGCCAAGCCGGTGGCCGCCCCGGCAAGAGGCACGGAAGTGCCTTCCGGGGGCCGTGCGGCCCTGATGTTAAGATAACGTTTTCACCCCATTGGAAGATTTTCTCCCCATGCTGCCTGCGGTACCGTCAGGCAGCATGGAATTCACCGCCAATCCAAGGGCTGTCCCGTTCATGCCATACGGAGCATTCTTTGAGCCTCATGCAGCACCATCGTCACATCTAAGAAAAGCTCACTACCCCGCAGCCGGATCTTTACTTATCCACACCAGGCGGGGGAATACACAAATCGTACATAGAGTGTATCAATATCCCTTAAACATAGGCTTCGACAAAGGCAGCTCCGGTGCCGAATCCGGAGGTACGGCCGACTTCCTGCTGGCCGGCCGGAACCCTACAGCAAGCCTTACATCGATGGTGAGGAACATCCCTTGTCCACCCCCAAATCCAGTTCCGAACCCAATGTTAAACCAAAGCCCGTCTTCGGGCGGCTCGTCCGCAGCAAGCATATTGAAGCAGAGGAGCCGGAAGCAGCCGCATCTCTTGCGTAGAACGATGCTCTTTGTTGTCTTTCACGCATGGGAGCTGAGCGGGACAGCTACTAGGCAGAGGATTGCCGCATGCGATCAACCGGGCAAGCGAAGCGGTGACCTGGCGAAAGCCATTGACATTGTTGTCACATGTTTGAAAAGGCGGGGAGCGAGGCTGGAGCGTTGCTGCGGCATATGCTCCGCCGGATTGCTTTTACCGATGAAGAGAGGGGAACGATCCAGATGGCTTTTGAAAAAGAAACGTTGTTTTGGAACGAAAAATTCGGTAGCGACGATTATACCTTGACGCGGCTGCCTTACAGCAAAGCTCCAAGCTCCCTGGCGCCCATTGTGAAAACCGTCGGCGGTTCGCTTTCGGAGGAAGCGGCGCAGCGCGTCCTTCAAATGAGCAAGGGCGCTCCGCTGGCCGCTTTTATGATTTTGCTCGCCGGTGTTCAGTCACTCTTGCATAAATATACAGGCGCTTCTGACATTCTGGTCGGCATGCCGGTTGTACGGAAACCGACGGAGACGCGCCGATCCGTTAATCATACGGTCATTTTGAAAAACTCGCTTTCGGCGGGTGCGACTTTTAAAACGCTTCTGAGCGAGCTGAGGACTTCCTTGCCGGAAGCGATTCAGCATCAACATATTCCGTTCTTGAAAATGACGGAGAAGCTGGACCTGCAATATGCAGACGGGATACCCGTCGTCCATACGCTAGTATCCCTTAAGGAGCTGCATCTGGACGAAATCGGGCAAAACGTGGTCACGGATTGTTCCTTTGAATTCAGCTTAACCGGCGGGACGATACAGCTAGCGCTGTCATATAACGAGCACTTATATGACTCCGAGTTCATGACTCGGGTCGTCGGCCATCTGAATCGCCTGCTGGCCGTGGGGCTTCACGAGTTGGAGCTGGACATCGTGCGGGCGGACATGCTGTCGGAGGACGAGAAATTTCAATTGCTGCAAAGCTTTAACGATACCGAGAAGGACTATCCCCGTGATCGGACGATTCATCAGCTCGTGGAGGAGCAGGCGAAGCGGGTGCCCGAAGCGACGGCGGTTGTCTTTGAGGGGCGGCGGCTTTCGTACGCGGAGCTGAACGAACGGGCGAACCGGCTGGCGCGGACGCTGCGATCGGTCGGCGTGCTGCCCAATCAGCTGGTAGGCTTGATGGCCAGGAGATCGCTGGAGACGGTCGTTGGCATTCTGGCGGTTCTGAAAGCTGGCGGTGCCTACGTGCCGATCGACCCGGAATACCCGGAAGAACGCATCCGCTACATTCTGGAGAACTCGAACGCGCAGCTGCTGCTGACTCAAAGGGAGCTGCTGCAGCAGGTGCCGTTCGAAGGGACCGTGTTGGCGCTGGATGACGAGCAGGCCTACAGCGACGATGGCTCGAACCTGGAGCCGGCCAGCGGTCCGAATGATCTGGCTTATGTCATCTATACGTCAGGTACGACGGGCAAACCCAAAGGGGTCATGCTGGAGCATCGCGGTTTGGTCAGCTTGAAGCTGATGTTCGCGGACAGGCTGGGCATCACGGAGCATGACCGGATCGTTCAATTCGCCAGCCTGTCGTTCGACGCGTCCTGCTGGGAAGTGTTCAAAGCGCTCTATTTTGGCGCGGCTTTGTACATCCCGACGGCCGAGACGATTCTCGACAACCGCCTGTTCGAGAGTTATATGAACGAGCATGCGATTACGGCGGCGATTTTGCCTCCGACGTACAGCGCTTATTTGAACCCGGACCGCCTTCCCAGCTTAACGAAGCTCGTAACGGGAGGCTCGGCGGTATCGGCCGAATTCGTGCAGCAGTGGAAACCGAAGGTCCACTATTTCAATGCTTACGGCCCTACCGAAGCTTCGATTGTTACGACGCTTTGGGATGCGGATGAGGAGCAGCCGGAGCGCAGAGTCATTCCGATCGGGCGCCCGCTGGCCAATCACCGGATTTTTATTTTGGATGCCCACCTGCAGCTTGTGCCTCCGGGAGTGGACGGCGAGCTGTGCGTGGCAGGCGTGGGGCTTGCGAGAGGTTACCTGAACCATCCGGAGCTGACGGCAGAGAAGTTCGTGGAACATCCGTTTGCACCGGGAGAACGCCTTTACCGGACGGGAGATCTCGCCCGCTGGCTGCCGGACGGAAATATTGAGTACTTGGGCCGGATCGACCATCAGGTGAAAATCCGTGGATTCCGGATCGAGATCGGCGAGATTGAAGAGCAGCTTCTGAAGATCGACTCCGTGCAGGAGACGATCGTAATCGCGCGGGAAGGCAAAAGCGGGCAAGAACTGTGCGCTTACCTGGTCGCGGGCCGCCCGCTTACGCTCGGCGAGCTGAGAAGCGCGCTGGCGCAAAAATTGCCGAATTACATGATTCCGGCGCATTTTGTTCAGCTTCCGCGGATGCCGCTCACGCCGAACGAGAAAATCGACCGCAAGGCTTTGCCCGCCCCGGAAGGAAACGCGCTGACCGGCGGCGCGTACGTAGCTCCCCGCAATGAAGCCGAACGGACGCTTGCCGATGTGTGGCAGGCGGTATTGAACGCCGATCGCGTTGGGGTAACGGATCATTTCTTCGAGCTGGGCGGAGACTCGATCAAGTCCATTCAAGTATCTTCGCGGCTTCATCAAGCCGGGTACAAGCTGGAAATCCGGGATTTGTTCAAATATCCGACTATCTCACAGCTCAACCTGCATGTGAAACCGATCGGACGTACCATTGATCAAGGCGAAATAACGGGTGAAACGGCGCTGACGCCGATTCAGCATTGGTTTTTCGAGAGCTCCTTTGCGGACCCGCATCATTTCAACCAGTCGGTGATGCTGTACCGGAAGGAACGCTTCGACGAAGAGACGGTGCGTCAGGTGCTGCAAAAGCTGGCCGAGCATCATGACGCCTTGCGGATGGTGTTCCACAAGACGGAACAAGGGTTTAGCGCGCGGAACCGCGCGATTCAGGAAGGCGGGCTGTTCACGCTGGACGTGTTCGACTTCAAGGATGCGGAGAATACCGCGCAGGCTGTGGAAGCGAAGGCAACGGACATTCAAGCGGGCATCGATCTGGAGAACGGGCCCCTCGTGAAGGCGGGACTGTTCCGGTGCGCGGACGGCGATCATTTGCTGCTCGCGGTTCATCATGCCGTGGTGGACGGCGTGTCTTGGCGCATTTTGATGGAGGATTTCGCTCTGGGTTACGAGCAGGCCGGCAAAAGCGAGGAAATTCGTTTCCCGGCGAAAACGGATGCGTACCGCACTTGGTCCGAGCAGCTGGCCGCTTACGCGCAAAGCCCGGAGATGGCAAAGGAACGGGCCTATTGGCAGGCCGTGGAACAAATTGCGGTTCCGGCCGTGCCGAAGGATCTGGAGGCGGATGTTACGACGCAGCAGGACAGCGAATCGCTGTTCGTCCGTTTGACTCCCGAAGAAACGGAGCTGCTGCTGAAGCGGGTTCACCGGGCCTACAACACCGAAATGAACGATATTTTGGTAACGGCGCTCGGCATAGCCGTTCGCAAGTGGACGGGACACGAACGGGTGCGGATCAATCTCGAAGGACACGGACGCGAATCGATCGGAACGGATATCGACATCACGCGCACAGTCGGCTGGTTTACGACCAAGTTTCCGGTCGTCCTGGAGCCGCAAACCGACCGGGATTTGGCCTATCAGATTAAACAGGTCAAGGAAAGCTTGCGCCGCATTCCGAACAAAGGGCTTGGGTACGGCGTATGCCGCTATCTCTCCAAATCGGAGGATGGCTTTGTTTGGGGCGCAGAGCCGGAAATTAATTTTAACTACCTCGGCCAGTTCGACGATGATGTCAACCAGGACGAGATCGGCATATCTTCTTATTCCAGCGGCAGCCCGGCCAGCGACCGGCAGGCCCGCAGCTTTGTGCTGGATATCAACGGCATGGTGCTGGACGGCGCTTTATCGCTCGATCTCAGCTACAGCCGGAAGCAGTATCGCAAGGTAACGATGGAAGCCTTCGCTCAGCGGCTTGAGCAAAGTCTCCGAGAGCTCATTACCCACTGCGCAGGCAAAGAAAACACCGAATTGACGCCTAGCGACGTGCAATTTAAAGGCTTGACCATCGCGGAATTGGAGCAAATCGCCCAGCGTTCGGGCCATGTCGGGGAAATCGAAAATATTTACTCGCTTACGCCGATGCAGAAGGGCATGTGGTTCCACAACGCGCTTGACCGGCAAACGGCCGCTTACTTCGAGCAGACGCGCTTTACGATGCGTGGAGCGCTCGACGTTCAGCTTTTTGAGAGGAGCTGGATGGAACTTGCGAAACGTCATCTGGTGCTGCGGGCAAATTTTGTGAAGGGACCGGCGGGCGAGCCGCTGCAAATCATATACCGCGACAAGCCGGTCGGCTTTGAATATGAAGAGTTGCTTCATTTGCAGGTGGACGAGAAACAAGCGTATTTGGATAAAAAGGCTGAGGATGACAAGCGTCGCGGCTTCGACATGGAATATGACGCGCTCGTTCGGGTTACGATCCTGCGCACCGAAGAGCAAAGCTATCATGTGCTGTGGAGTTTCCAGCATATTTTGATGGACGGCTGGTGCCTGGCGCAGCTGACGCAGGAGCTGTTTGAGATATACTCGGCCTTGACCTCCGGCACGCAGCCAGCGGGAGATAAGGGATCGGATTATGGCGCCTATATCGAATGGTTGGAGAAACAGGACGATCAGGCGGCATCCGGCTATTGGACGGCATTCCTGTCAGGTTATGAAGGGCAAACCGTACTCCCGGGACAAAAGGAAGCGGCGTCGAACGGCAGATTTACGGCAGATCACGTCACCGCCGAGCTGGGTAAGGACTTGAGCGAGCGGATGGACCGGGTGGCGAAACAGCGCCTGGTTACGGTCAATACGCTGTTGCAAGCCGCTTGGGGCGTGATGCTGCAAAAGTATAACGGAACAAACGATGCCGTATTCGGCAGCGTCGTGGCCGGAAGACCGGTGGAAATCCCGGGCATCGAGTCCATGATCGGGCTGTTCATCAATACGGTGCCGGTCCGCGTCACGAGCGAAGCCGACACCGTGTTCGCAGATATGATGGCGAAGCTCCAAGAGCGTGCGCTGGAGTCCGGGCGATATGATTACTATCCGCTGTATGAAATTCAAGCCCGCAGCGTGCAAAAGCAGAACCTGATCAACCATATCATCGCTTTCGAGAACTATCCGGTGGACGAGCAGATGGAGCAGGCGGGCGACCAGCAACACGGCGACCTGACGATCGCTGACGTTCAGATGGAGGAGCAGACGAACTATAACTTCAACGTGACCGTGGTGCCGGGAGCCGAGATCGAAATTCGGTTCGACTTTAACGCCGAAGTGTTCGATAAAGACAGCATCGAGCGGCTCAAGGGGCACCTCGTCCATCTGCTGGAGCAGGTGACGGATAACCCGGAAATTACAGTGGGCGAGCTGGAACTTGTGACGGAGGCGGAAAAGGCCGACCTTCTCGGACGTTTTAACGACACCACCACGGAATTTCCGCGCGGGAAGACGCTCGTTCAATTGTTCGAAGAGCAGGCGGAGCTTTACCCGGACAACGTGGCCGCCGTCATGAACGAGCGGCAGCTGACTTACCGCGAGCTGAACGAGCGATCCAACCGCCTTGCGCGGAAGCTGCGGGAGACGGGAGTAGAAGCGGACCAGCTGGTAGCGATTCTGGCCGAACGCTCGCTCGATATGGTCGTCGGCATTCTGGCGATTCTCAAAGCGGGCGGAGCCTACGTGCCTGTCGATCCCGACTACCCGGAGGAGCGCATCCGCTTCATGATCGAGGATTCGGGCGCGCCGTTATTGCTGATTCAAAAGCATCTGCACGAGAAGACCGACTTCGCAGGAACGCGCCTCGAATTGGACGATTTCGTTTGGGGCGACAGAGGGGCGGACTCCGCCGATGCGCTGGACGCTTCGAACCTGGAGCCGATTTCCGGGCCGGGCAACCTGGCATATGTCATCTACACGTCGGGAACGACCGGCAGACCGAAAGGAACGCTGATCGAGCATAAGAACGTCGTGCGCCTCCTGTTCAACGACAAGAACCTGTTCGACTTCGGGCCGTCCGACACGTGGACGCTGTTCCACTCGTTCTGCTTCGATTTCTCCGTCTGGGAAATGTACGGAGCGCTGCTGTACGGAGGCAAGCTGGTCATCGTACCGCCGCTCACGGCGAAAAATCCGGCCGAGTTCCTGGCGCTGCTGGGCCGCGAACAGGTCACGATTTTGAACCAGACGCCAACGTACTTCTACCAGCTGCTGCGTAAGGTCTTGGCGGACCATCCGTACGATCTGCGGATTCGCAACGTCATCTTCGGGGGCGAAGCGCTGAGTCCGCTGCTGCTCAAGGGCTTCAAGACGAAGTACCCGGAGACGAAGCTGATCAATATGTACGGCATTACCGAGACGACGGTTCACGTGACGTATAAGGAAATAACGTGGGTCGAAATGGAGGCGGCGAAGAGCAATATCGGCAAGCCGATCCCGACGCTGAGGGTGTACGTCCTTGATGAAAACCGCCGCCCTGTGCCGATCGGCGTAGCGGGCGAAATGTACGTGGCCGGGGAAGGCCTTGCGAGAGGATACCTGAACCGTCCGGATCTGACGGCGGAGAAGTTCGTCGATTCCCCGTTTGCGGAGGGGGAGAAACTGTACCGCTCGGGCGACTTGGCGGCTTGGCTGCCGGACGGCAACATCGAATACCTGGGCCGGATCGACCACCAGGTCAAAATCCGCGGGTACCGGATCGAGCTGGACGAAATCGAGACGCAGCTTCTGAACGTCGAGGGCGTGGAAGAAGCGGTGGTGCTCGCCCGTCAGGACGGCGGGGGCGAGAAGGCTCTTGTCGCCTACTTTGTGGCGGACCGGACGCTGACGGTCAGCGAAATGAGAACCTCGCTGGCCCAGGGAATGCCGGGGTACATGATCCCGTCGTACTTCGTGCAGTTGGAGCGCATGCCGCTGACGACCAACGGCAAAGTGGACCGCAAAGCGTTGCCGGAGCCGCAAGGCGGCATACAAACGGGCGTCGAATACGTAGCGCCGCGTAACCGGACGGAGTCCCAGCTTGTGAAGATCTGGGAGGAAGTGCTGGGCTACTCCGGCATTGGAGTCCTGGACAACTTCTTCGACCTGGGCGGCCATTCCCTGCGGGCGACGACACTGGTGAGCAAGGTGCATCAGGAGCTGAACGTTGAGCTGCCTCTGCGCGACGTATTCCGCTACTCGACGATCGAAGAGATGGCTCTCGCCATCTCCCGGATCGGAGAGCAGTCGTTCTCGTCGATTCCGCTGGCAGGCGCAAGAGCATATTATCCGCTTTCCTCAGCTCAGAAGCGGCTGTTTATCCTGAATCAGCTGGAAGGGGCCGATCAGAGCTACAACATGCCGGGCGTGCTGCTGCTGGAAGGATCGATTGACCGGAGCCTGCTGGAGAAGGCTTTCCGCGGACTGATCGCACGGCACGAAACGCTGCGAACCGGCTTTGAGATCGTACAAGGCGAAGCAATACAGCGCATTTACGAGAGCGTCGACTTTGCCGTCGAGTATCGTCGTGCGAGCGAGGAAGAAGCGCCTGAAGTCGTGCAGGCCTTCATCCGGCCTTTCGACTTGGCGAAGCCTCCGCTGCTGCGGACGGAGCTCGTAGAGCTGGCAGCCGAACGTTATTTGCTGATGTTCGACATGCACCATATCGTCTCCGACGGGGTTTCGATGGACGTGTTAGTCGAGGAACTCGTTCGTCTGTACGGCGGCGAGTCATTAGAGCCTTTGCGCATTCAATACAAGGACTATGCGGTATGGCAGCAGTCGGACGAGCAAAAAGTGCAGTTGAAACGCGAGGAAGCTTACTGGCTGGACCGTTACCGGGGCGAGCTGCCGGTTCTGGAAATGCCGACGGACTATCCGCGTCCTGCCGTGCAGAGCTTTGAGGGACAAACGCTGACGTCCTTCGTGGACGAGGCAACGAACGAAGGCTTGAAGCAGCTGGCCGCTCAAAGAGGAACGACGCTGTATATGGTGCTGCTTGCGGCATATACCATGCTTTTGCATAAATACACAGGTCAGGACGATTTGATCGTCGGAACGTCGATTGCGGGCAGAACGCACGGAGACACGCAGCCTTTGATCGGAATGTTCGTCAATACGCTGGCGCTCCGCAATTATCCGGCTTCGGAGAAGACCTTCCTGTCGTATCTGGAAGAAGTGAAAGAAACGACCTTAGGCGCTTACGAGCATCAGAATTATCCGTTCGAAGAGCTCGTCGATAAAGTGCAGGTCAGCCGGGATTTGAGCCGCAACCCGCTGTTTGACACGATGTTCTCCCTGCAAAACTTGGAGGATAAAGAGTTTGAGCTGGAAGGGCTGAAATTGTCCCCGTACCCTAGCGAATACGGCACGGCCAAGTTCGACCTGAGTGTGGATGTTACGGAAGAAAACGGCGGCCTGGAGTGCAGCTTTGAATTCGCAACGGCTCTTTATAAAGAAAGCACGATCCGGCGGCTGTCGACTCATTTCGGACATTTGCTTGCGGCGATCGTAAGCCGTCCGGATGCGAAGATTGCCGAGCTGAACTTGTTGACGGCAGAGGAAAAAGAGCAAATTCTCGGCGCGTTTAACCCGGCGCAGCCGGAAGCGGCTCCTGTGGCGGCGTTCCACCGGCTGTTCGAGGAACAGGCGGAGCGCACGCCGAAAGCGGCGGCCGTCGTGTACGAGAACGAGCGGCTGACGTATGCGGAGCTGAACGAGCGGGCGAACCGCTTGGCGGCCACGCTGCGCGCAAGCGGCATCGGCCGGGAGACGATCGTCGGCATTCTCGCCGAGCGTTCGGTGGACTTGCTGGTGGCCGTGCTGGCCGTCTGGAAAGCGGGCGGGGCGTATGTGCCGCTCGACCCGGATTATCCGGCGGACCGCGTGCGGTTCATGCTTGAAGACAGCGGAGCGAAGGTACTGCTGACGCAAACGCCGCTGCGAGAGCGTGCCGAAGCCTGGCTCGACGAAGAGGAGCTGGCGCTGGCGGCGGTGCTGTACCTGGACGACGAAGCGTCGTACAGCGAGGAGCGGGCGAATGCGCCGATTGGCTCCGGCATTGTCTCCGGCAAGCTGACGGATGCTGTGGACGACGGCGATGAGAGCCATCAGAATGTTGGCACCGACAGCTTCCATGAAGCCCGTCCGGAGGATCTGGCGTACGTGATCTATACGTCGGGAACGACGGGCAAGCCGAAGGGCGTGATGATCGAGCACCGCAGCCTGGTGAACACGGCGGCGGGCTACCGGCGGGAATACCGGTTGGATCAGTTCCCGGTGCGGCTGCTGCAGCTCGCAAGCTTCTCGTTCGACGTGTTCGTGGGAGATATCGCGCGGACGCTGTACAACGGAGGCACGATGGTGATTGTGCCGAAGGACGACCGGATCGATCCGTCTCGTCTGCACCACTGGATTGAGCGGGAGCGGGTCACCATCTTCGAATCGACGCCGGCGCTGATCGTGCCGTTCCTGGAGTACGTGCACGAGCAGCGGCTGGATATGAGCTGGATGGAGCTGTTGATCACGAGCTCGGACAGCTGCAGCGTGGCGGATTACCGGACCTTGCAGGAACGCTTCGGCTCGTTGTTCCGGATCATCAACGCATACGGCGTGACGGAAGCGGCGATCGACTCAAGCTTCTACGACGAGGAGCTGGCGAAGCTGCCGCAGACAGGCCATGTGCCGATCGGCAAAGCGTGGCTGAATGCGAAATTCTACATCGTGGACGCGCATCTGAATCCGGTGCCGGTCGGGGTGCTGGGCGAGCTGGTCATCGGCGGAGTCGGAGTGGCGCGCGGGTACTTGAACCGTCCGGAGCTGACGGAAGAGAAGTTCGTAGACAGCCCGTTCGCCGCGGGCGAGCGGCTGTACCGCACGGGAGACTTGGCGCGGTGGATGGAAGACGGCAACGTGGACTTCATCGGCCGGATCGACAACCAGGCGAAAATCCGGGGCTACCGGATCGAGACGGGCGAGATCGAGTCGCAGCTGCTGCGGGTGGAAGGCGTGCGCGAAGCGGTGGTGCTGGTTCGAAGTGACGCGAACGGGCAGAAGGCGCTATGCGCGTATTACACGCCGGATACCGGAGCGGAGCTGGCGGTGAACGATTTGCGCAGCGCGCTGGCGCAGGAGCTGCCGGGCTACATGATCCCGTCGTACTTCGTGGAGCTGGAGCGCCTGCCTCTGACGCCGAACGGAAAGATTGACCGGAAGGCGCTGCCGGCGCCGGAAGGGGAAGCGGGAAGCGGAACGGAGTACGTCGCACCGCGCAATGAGCTGGAAACGAAGCTGGCGGCGATTTGGCAGGAGGTGCTGGGGCTTGCGAAGGAGATTGGCGTTCACGACAACTTCTTCGACATCGGCGGCCACTCCCTGCGGGCGACGACGCTGGTCAGCAAGATTCATAAAGAGTTGAACGTGGATCTGCCGCTGCGCGACGTGTTCCGCCATTCCACGATCGAGAGCATGGCGGCCGCCATTTCCCGGCTGGATGAGCAGACATTCGTTGCCATTCCGGTGGCGGATGACCGAGAGGTGTACCCGCAATCTTTTGCTCAAAAACGTCTCTTTATCCTGAATCAACTGGAAGGCGCGGAGCTTAGCTACAACATGCCGGAAGCGATGCTGCTGGAGGGTGCTTTGGACCGGGCAAGGTTCGAAGAAGCGTTCCGTAAGCTCGTGGCGCGGCATGAAATGCTGCGCACCGGGTTCGAAATGGTGGATGGCGAAGCATCGCAGCGGTTTTACCAGGACGTGAATTTTGCCGTGGAGTTCTATCGAGCGGATGAGCAAGAGGCCGAAGAGACGGTTCGCCGTTTCGTCCGTCCGTTTGACTTGGCGAAGCCTCCGCTGCTGAGGGTAGGCCTTGTCGAGCTGGCTCCGGAACGCCATATTCTAATGTACGACATGCATCATATTATTTCCGACGGCGTCTCGATGGAAATCTTTGTTGAAGAATTCGTCCGCTTGTACGGCGGCGAGCAATTGGAGCCTCTGCGCATTCAGTACAAAGACTACACCGTTTGGCAGCATTCGCAGGAGCAGAAGGAACGGCTTCAGCGTCAGGAGGCGTACTGGCTGGACATGTTCCAAGGCGAGCTTCCGGTGCTGGAAATGCCGACCGACTATCCGCGTCCGGCCGTGCAGAGCTACGAAGGCCAAACGCTGGAGTTTTTCTTTGACGCTTCGAAAACCGACGGCCTGAAGCAGCTGGCCTCGGAAACGGGCACGACGCTGTTTATGGTGCTGCTTGCGGCGTATAACGTCCTTCTGCATAAATATTCTGGTCAGGAAGACGTGATCGTCGGTACGCCGATTGCCGGAAGGAATCATGGAGATGTGCAGCCGTTGATCGGGATTTTCTTAAACACGCTGGCTATCCGCAGTTATCCGGCTTCGGAGAAGACATTCCTGTCATACCTGAACGAAGTCAAAGAAACGACCCTCCACGCCTTCGAGCATCAAAACTATCCGTTCGAAGAATTGGTGGACAAGGTGCAAGTCACCCGTGATTTAAGCCGCAATCCGCTCTTCGACACGCTGTTTACGATGCAGAATACGGAGAACGAGGAATTTGAGCTGGAAGGGCTTCGCCTGATTCCTTATCCGAGCGCACTGGATACCGCGAAGTTTGATATCAGCTTGGATGTGGGCGAGGAGAACGGCGGCTTGGATTACAGCTTCGAATATGCGACGGCTCTCTACAAAAGGGAGACGATCGAACGGCTGGCGAAACATTACGAGCAGCTGCTCGTAACGATCGTAAGCCGTCCGGATGCGAAGATCGCCGAGCTGAACTTGCTGACGGCAGAGGAAAAAGAACAAATTCTCGGCGCGTTCCACCCGGCGCAGCCGGAAGCGGCTCCTGCGGCCGCGTTCCACCGGCTGTTTGAGGAACAGGCGGAGCGCACGCCGGAAGAGGCGGCCGTCGTGTACGAGAACGACCGGCTGACGTATGCGGAGCTGAACGAGCGGGCGAACCGCTTGGCGGCTACGCTGCGCGCAAGCGGCATCGGCCGGGAGACGATCGTCGGCATTCTCGCCGAGCGTTCGGTGGACTTGCTGGTGGCCGTGCTGGCCGTCTGGAAAGCGGGCGGGGCGTATGTGCCGCTCGACCCGGATTATCCGGCGGACCGCGTGCGGTTCATGCTTGAAGACAGCGGAGCGAAGGTGCTGCTGACGCAAACGCCGCTGCGAGAGCGTGCCGAAGCATGGCTCGGCGAAGAGGAGCTGGCGCTGGCGGCGGTGCTGTACCTCGACGACGAAGCGTCGTACAGCGACGAGCGGGCGAATGCGCCGCTGGAAGCGGATGATCACTTGCACGAATACCGTCCGGAGGACCTGGCGTACGTGATCTACACGTCGGGAACGACGGGCAAGCCGAAGGGCGTGATGATCGAGCACCGCAGCCTGGTGAACACGGCGGCGGGCTACCGGCGGGAATACCGGTTGGATCAGTTCCCGGTGCGCCTGCTGCAGCTCGCAAGCTTCTCGTTTGACGTGTTCGTGGGAGATATCGCCCGGACGCTGTATAACGGAGGCACGATGGTGATTGTGCCGAAGGACGACCGGATCGATCCGTCTCGTCTGCACCACTGGATTGAGCGGGAGCGGGTCACCATCTTCGAATCGACGCCGGCGCTGATCGTGCCGTTCCTGGATTATGTGCACGAGCAGCAACTGGACATGAGCCGGGTGGAGCTGTTGATCACGAGCTCGGACAGCTGCAGCGTGGCGGATTACCGGACCTTGCAGGAACGCTTCGGCTCGTTGTTCCGGATCATCAACGCATACGGCGTGACGGAAGCGGCGATCGACTCAAGCTTCTACGACGAGCCGCTGACGAAGCTGCCGCAGACAGGCAATGTGCCGATCGGCAAAGCGTGGCTGAATGCGAAATTCTACATCGTGGATGCGCATCTGAATCCGGTGCCGGTCGGGGTGCTGGGCGAGCTGGTCATCGGCGGAGTCGGAGTGGCGCGCGGGTACTTGAACCGTCTGGAGCTGACGGAAGAGAAGTTCGTAGACAGTCCGTTCGCCGCGGGCGAGCGGCTGTACCGCACGGGAGACTTGGGGCGGTGGATGGAAGACGGCAACGTGGACTTCATCGGCCGGATCGACAACCAGGCGAAAATCCGGGGCTACCGGATCGAGACGGGCGAGATCGAGTCGCAGCTGCTGCGGGTGGAAGGCGTGCGCGAAGCGGTGGTGCTGGTTCGAAGTGACGCGAACGGGCAGAAGGCGCTATGCGCGTATTACACGCCGGATACCGGAGCGGAGCTGGCGGTGAACGATCTGCGCGGCGCGCTGGCGCAGGAGCTGCCGGGCTACATGATCCCGTCGTACTTCGTGGAGCTGGAGCGCCTGCCTCTGACGCCGAACGGAAAGATTGACCGGAAGGCGCTGCCGGCGCCGGAAGGGGAAGCGGGAAGCGGAACGGAGTACGTCGCACCGCGCAATGAGCTGGAAACGAAGCTGGCGGCGATTTGGCAGGAGGTGCTGGGGCTTGCGAAGGAGATTGGCGTTCACGACAACTTCTTCGACATCGGCGGCCACTCCCTGCGAGCGACGACGCTGGCGGGCAAGGTATTTAAGGAATTAAACGTCAACCTGCCGCTGCGCGACGTATTCCGTCACTCGACGATTGCGGCGATGGCCGAGGCGATCGCCCGGATGGAACGGCGGGAGCATGAGGCCATTCCTCAAGCGGAGGAGAGAGAGTACTACCCTCTGTCCTCCGCGCAGAAACGGCTGTTCATTCAGCACACGCTGGATGGAGCGGATCAGCTTTACAACATGCCGGAGCTGGTGCAGGTGGAAGGCGAGTTTGATTTAGACCGGTTGGAAGCCGCCTTGCGGAAATTGATAACACGGCATGAATCGCTGCGCACCGGTTTTGAAATCGTGAAGGGCGAAGCGGTTCAGCGGATTTACCCGCAGGTCGATTTTGCTATCGAGCATCATCAAGCGGATAAAGAGGATGCGGCTCAAATCGAGCAGATCGTCCGCAGCTTCGTTCGTCCGTTTGATCTCGGCAAGCCGCCGCTGCTGCGCGCCGGGGTCATCGAGCTGGAGCCGAACCTGCATATTCTCCTTTTCGACATGCACCATATGGTGTCCGACGGCGTATCGATGGCGATTGTGATCGATGAGTTCTCGAGTTTCTACGCCGGGGAAGAACTGCCGCCACTGCGCATTCAATACAAGGATTATGCCGTTTGGCAGCAGTCGAAGGCCCACCGAGAGCGGATCGGGCGGCAGGAAGCGTACTGGCTGCAAACCTTCGAAGGCGAGCTGCCGACGGCGGACCTGCCGATGGACTACGAACGGTCTGCGGCTCGCAGCTACGAAGGCGCGCATCTGGAGTTCGACGTCGAAGCTTCTCTCTCTGCGCGGCTGCGCGAATTGGCGGCCGAGCGTGAAAGCACGCTGTTCATGGTGCTGCTTGCGGCTTATACCGTGCTGCTGTCCAAGTACAGCGGGCAGGAGGACTTGGTCGTGGGCACCCCGGTGGCGGGAAGAACGAACGCCGATTTGGAACCGGTCATCGGGATGTTTGTCAATACGCTGGCGATCCGCAATCGTCCGTCGGACGACAAAACGTTCTTGTCCTACCTGGAAGAAGTGAAGGAAACGGCTTTGGGTGCTTTCGAGAACCAGGATTATCCATTCGAGGAGCTCGTGGAGCGTTTGAATGTGAAGCGGGAGCCGGGCCGCTTCCCGCTGTTCGATGCCGTTTTCGACTTGCAAAATATCGAAGAACGAGACGCCGAGCTGGAAGGGGTCAGCCTGAAGACTTACGAGCTTGACCATTTGGAAGAAGCGAAGTTCGATCTGACGCTGTTTATGTATGAAAACAACGGGGCGCTGAGCGGGGGCTTCTTCTACGCCACCAAGCTGTTCAAAGAAGCGATGATCCGCACCTTGACCGAGGATTACCTGCGGGTACTGTCTCAAATTGCGGAAAATCCACAACTTGAGCTAAGCCGGATTGAATGTCATAAACCGGCGGCAGGCGCAAAGAGTGCCGTCGATACGATCGAATTCGCGTTCTAATCCTACAAGCGCGCCTCCGCCGTCAAGCGAAAGCGGCGCGCATCCCAAGGAAGACGGCGAACAACGTCCAAGCCCGTAAACGCGCAGGCCGAAAGCAAGCATTTTCGGACCTGCGCCGGGGCATGCGGTCACTTCATTTTTAGGGGAGGTACAAATGAAATCTTTGTTTGAAAAGGAAGAACGGTACTGGAGCGGCAAGTTTGACGCCGATGACAGCCTGAGCTTCCTTCCCTACAGTCAATCCTCCAAATTATCCGCCGACGGGGAAGCTGCGGCCGAGCCGGGCTTGCTTCACCGTACTCTGCCGAGCGAACTCTCGGAGAGAATCATTTGCCTCGCCAACGGTTCGGATTTGGCTTTGTACATGATTGTTTTGGCAGGAGTAAAAAGCCTGCTGTTCAAATATACCGGGCGGGACCAAGTGCTTGTCGGCATGCCTTCTTATAGCGCAGACCCCGACGGGACTCCGCCGCCGCATGACATCTTGGTGATCAAGACGTCCGTAAGCCGCCAGACTACGCTGAAAACGCTGCTCGGGGGCATCAAAGCCTCCATCGGCGAGGCGCTGGAGCATCAGCACCTGCCTTTTCGGAAAATGGTGGAGCCGCTCCATCTGGACTATACGGGGGACGGCCTCCCGGTCGTCAACACCGTCGCATCCTTCGCCCCGATTCATCCGGAACCGCTGGGTAACCGGGTGGCGGCCGATACGGTTTTTCGCTTCGACCGCCAAAACCACTCCATCGAGCTGGAAATAAGCTTTGACGGGCAGCGGTACGAGCGGGCATTTGTGGAACAGGCGGCCGACCATCTTGTTCGGCTGCTGTCCGTGCTTTTATTTCAGCCGGATCTGGAGCTCGGACAAGCCGATGTGCTGTCCCCAGACGAGAGGGAGACGCTGCTGAAGCGATTTAATGACACCGAAACCGAGTTCGAGCGGGGGAAAACGATTTACGGCTTGTTCGAAGAACAGGCGGAGCTTTACCCGGACAACGTGGCCGCCGTCATGAACGAGCGGCAGCTGACCTACCGCGAGCTGAACGAGCGATCCAACCGCCTTGCGCGGAAGCTGCGGGAGACGGGAGTAGAAGCGGACCAGCTGGTAGCGATTCTGGCCGAACGCTCGCTCGATATGGTTGTCGGCATTCTGGCGATTCTCAAAGCGGGCGGAGCCTACGTGCCTGTCGATCCCGACTACCCGGAGGAGCGCATCCGCTTCATGATCGAGGATTCGGGCGCGCCGTTATTGCTGATTCAAAAGCATCTGCACGAGAAGACCGACTTCGCAGGAACGCGCCTCGAATTGGACGATTTCGTTTGGGGCGACAGAGGGGCGGACTCCGCCGATGCGCTGGACGCTTCGAACCTGGAGCCGATTTCCGGGCCGGGCAACCTGGCATATGTCATCTACACGTCGGGAACGACCGGCAGACCGAAAGGAACGCTGATCGAGCATAAGAACGTCGTGCGCCTCCTGTTCAACGACAAGAACCTGTTCGACTTCGGGCCGTCCGACACGTGGACGCTGTTCCACTCGTTCTGCTTCGATTTCTCCGTCTGGGAAATGTACGGAGCGCTGCTGTACGGAGGCAAGCTGGTCATCGTACCGCCGCTCACGGCGAAAAATCCGGCCGAGTTCCTGGCGCTGCTGGGCCGCGAACAGGTCACGATTTTGAACCAGACGCCAACGTACTTCTACCAGCTGCTGCGTAAGGTCTTGGCGGACCATCCGTACGATCTGCGGATTCGCAACGTCATCTTCGGGGGCGAAGCGCTGAGTCCGCTGCTGCTCAAGGGCTTCAAGACGAAGTACCCGGAGACGAAGCTGATCAATATGTACGGCATTACCGAGACGACGGTTCACGTTACGTATAAGGAAATAACGTGGGTTGAAATGGAGGCGGCGAAGAGCAATATCGGCAAGCCGATCCCGACGCTGAGGGTGTACGTCCTTGATGAAAACCGCCGCCCTGTGCCGATCGGCGTAGCGGGCGAAATGTACGTGGCCGGGGAAGGCCTTGCGAGAGGATACCTGAACCGTCCGGATCTGACGGCGGAGAAGTTCGTCGATTCCCCGTTTGCGGAGGGGGAGAAACTGTACCGCTCGGGCGACTTGGCGGCTTGGCTGCCGGACGGCAACATCGAATACCTGGGCCGGATCGACCACCAGGTCAAAATCCGCGGGTACCGGATCGAACTGGACGAAATCGAGACGCAGCTTCTGAAGGTCGAGGGCGTGGAAGAAGCGGTGGTGCTCGCCTGCGACGACGCGAACGGCCATAAGCAGCTTGTCGCTTATTACGTCGCGGAAACGAGGCTGGCGGCGCATGAACTCAAGGAGGAGCTCGCCAAGCAGCTTCCGGGGTATATGATTCCTTCGCACCTCGTGCATCTTTCGCGGATGCCGCTGACCCCGAACGGGAAAATCGACCGCAAAGCGCTGCCCGCGCCGGAGGAAGCCGCGGCCGGAGGAGCGGAATATGTCGCGCCGAGAACGCTGCTCGAAATGAAGATCGCCCGCGTCTGGCAGGATACGCTTGGCGTTCCGCAGGTCGGCGTAAAGGATAACTTTTTTGAGTTGGGTGGCAATTCGTTAAGTCTGATGAGGCTCGTTCAAGCCGTTTACGATGAAACGGGCATTGAGATACCGCTGAACCGCCAATTCCATAATGTAACAGTTGAAGCCATGGCTTTCGGAGAGGGGGATCTGGGCCTGGATAAAGGGGGAGACTCCTTCATTAAGCTGAATAAAGCAGGAGATCTGAACGTGTTCTGCTTCCCTCCGGGCAGCGGCTTCGGCATCGGTTACCGAGAGCTCGCAAGCAGGCTCGACGGCCGGTTCGTGCTCTACGGCATTGATTTTATCGACGATGCCGCCGATTACGAGGCCATGCTGAACCGTTATGTGGACGAGATCGTCCGCATCCAGCCCGAAGGACCTTACGTGCTGCTCGGCTACTGCTTCGGAGGCAACCTGACGTTCGAGGTAGCCAAAACGATGGAGAAAAGAGGGTATTCCGTAACGGACGTGCTCATGGTGGACTCGTGGATTAAGGACACGCTGACGCCTTCCGAAACGTCGGAGAAAGAGCTTGAAGAAACGCTTGCCGATTTCGACGAAGAAGAGAAGGAATTAATGAGCAACCCGCTCGTGCGGGAGCGGGTTCATCGGAAGGTCAAAGCGACCTTGGCGTACGAAGCGCAGCTTATTAATTCCGGCACGATCCCGGCCAGGATTTACGAACTGATTGCGAAGGACAGCGAAGCGTTCCGCCTGGAGCACCAATTGCCTTCCTGGCGGGGGGCAACGACGCAAGCTTACGCCGATTACCGGCTGGAGGGCGCGCACGAGGAATTGCTGGAACTCGCGCGCGTGGAAGAAACGGCCGTCGTCATCCGGGACATCTTAGAGCAAGTCAAGCGGCAGATCGAAGCGGAGGCCGGAGTACTGCATGGAAGCTGACCGCCAGCCGTCTGTTCTAGAACAAGGCACAGCGGCGCCTTCCAAGCGCCAAACCGCTTACGCCGCCTGGAAAGCGTTCCGCTGGCTGATGTCCTATGTAAGCCGTCACAAAGGCTGGATGATCGTCGGTGTCTTGTCCGCGCTTGCCGCCGCCGTTATTGAGATATGGACGGGAAGTTTGATCGAGCAGCTGACCACCCAGGCCGAGAAGGGGGCGGGGCCAATCGTTCTGCAAATCGTGTACGCGGTCTTTGTGGTCATCTTGATCGGTGTGCCGGCGAAGTTTTTCATGAGCTTCGGCGTGGAGCGAAGCAGCGCCTCTGCGGTGCAGGATATCCGCAACCATGTCATGCGTCATATCGGCAAACTCCCGGTCTCCTATTTGGAAAAGCAGCACTCCGGCGACGTATTGTCGCGGATCAACAACGACCTGCAGCTCATCCAGCAATTTATGATTCGGGACCTCGCCCAGTGGTTTTATCATCCGCTGTTGTTCATCGGCTGTTTCGCTTATTTGATCTACCTCCAATGGGAGCTGATGCTGTACAGCCTGCTGTTATTTCCCGTAGCGCTGCTGGTTTCCCAATGGATCGGCAAGCAGTTGGAGCGGTTGACGGAGGAAGCCCAGGCGAACATGGGCCGAATGAACGTCAACCTCCAGGATACGCTTGGGGGTATGCCTATTGTAAAAAGCTACCTGCTATCCGGCATGTTATCTCGCTCCTACCAAGTGCTGCTGCAATTGACGGCCCAAAAAAAGCTGGCCGTGAAAAAGCGGGAAGCCTGGGTCAACCCGCTGCTTTCCACGCTGATGATCAGCCCGATCATTTTCGCCGTCAGTTACGGAAGCTATTTGATCTACAAAGGGCAGCTAGGCGCGGGAGAGCTGATCGCCTTCCTGTACTTGCTGAATCTGTGTCTGGAGCCGCTGGAGCATATTCCCGAGCTCATCACGCGGACGTTCGAAATGGCCGGTGCCCTGAGAAGGGTCTCCGAAATCGTCGAGCAGCCGACCGAAACGGAAAATGGCCGTTCGCTTCCGAAAGCGAGCGCCGCCCCCATCGAGTTTCAGAACGTAACCTTCGGGTATGAGGAGAGCTCCCCGATCCTGCGGAATGTTAGCTTCTCGGTGCCGGAAGGGAAGACGATCGCGCTTGTCGGAGCGAGCGGCGGAGGGAAGAGCACGGTGTTTAAGCTTGTATGCGGCTTTTATCCGCTTCCGGAGGACCAGGGCGAGATCCGCGTGTTCGGCAGCCTGATCCACGGCGCCGATCCGGAGCAGCTTCGGTCGCATTTTTCCGTGGTAACCCAGGATTCATATTTGTTTAGCGGCACGATCGCTGAAAATATCGGCTACGGGCGGGAAGTAGCGTCGATGGACGAGATTATCGAAGCCGCCAAAGCCGCTCAGGCGCATTCCTTCATTATGCAGCTTCCCGACGGCTACCAGACGTATGTCGGAGAGCGCGGAGGCTTTTTGTCCGGCGGGCAGCGCCAGCGCATTGCAATGGCCCGGGCTTTTCTGAAGGATGCTCCCGTTATGCTGCTGGACGAGCCAACGTCGGCTCTTGATCCGGAGTCGGAAAGCGCGGTGCAGGAAGCGCTGGGCGTATTGATGAAGCAGAGAACGACGATGGTTATTGCCCACCGGCTTTCTACAGTACAAAACGCCGACGAAATTTGGGTCATGGAACAGGGGAGTATTGTTGAAAAGGGCACTCATGAACAATTGCTGAAGATGAAGGGACTGTACGCCCAGTCGTACTATCAGGAATTTACCGAGTCTGCCGAACGCAGGGAGGTGGCGTACACATGAAAAAGGGCGGATGGCTCTCGCAAGTGAAAGAACTCGGCTACTTGCTGATGTTTATGAACCGCAAGCGCAAAACCCAGTACGCCATTGGCCTGACCGTGACGGCGCTCACCCAGACATTGTTCCTGATCGCCTTCAGCTTGGTCGTACATAACTTGGTTGATTTCGCCGTGTCCCGAGATACGTCCCTGATGGTGGAAGCCTTTATTATTTTGGGCGCGGCCTTGTTCCTGGAAAATGTGATTTCTCCCTGGTTCATTTACTTATACCAGCGCAGTGTCGAGCTGACTGTGCTGAATATCCGCGAACGTCTTTATGACAAGCTGTGCCGGGTGCGGCCGAGATTCCTGGAGCAGACGCACCATGGGGACTTGCTGTCGCGGGTGAACAACGACGTAACGACCGTTGAGTTTACATTCTCGCAGGTTTACTTCGTTTTGCTGCTTCAAGTTGTCTTTTGCATCGGCTCCATTGTCTCCATGGTGTTGATCGATTGGCGGTTTGCCGGCGTATCCTTCGTCATTCTGCTGCTGTCCTCCGTGGTCAGCCTGAAATTTGCGCGGGATATTCGCGCCTTGTCCGAACAAGGCTTGCAAACGCTCGGTAAAATGACCGAAAAATTCAAAGATTTTATGGGCGGCATTCAAATTGTGAAGCTGTTCCGCATCCGCACGATTTACGGCCAGTACGAGGCGTTGAACGAACAAATGACGCAGACGCTTCGGCAAACCGCGCAGAAGAACGGCATGCAGGCTGCGGTGAATCATTTTATCAGCTACGTCACGTTCTGCGGCATCATCGTCATCGGCAGTCTTCTTTATGCCTACGGACTGATGGGAATGGGAAGCGTCGCCGCCCTGGCGGTTCTGCAAGTGAATCTGACGCACGCCTTGTTGAACTTGGGGATGGTTCTGTCGATGACCCAAAATTCGCTCGCGGGCGCTCACCGGATTCAAGAGGTACTAAGAGAGGAAGAGGAACCGGAGAGTTTGGGATCTCCTCACAGCGAGCTCGTGTCGGAGGCTGCGGTGGAGTTTCGCGATGTGGAATTTTCCTATCAGGCGGATAAAAAGGTGCTTGTCGACATGTCCATGCAGGTGTTTCCCGGCCAGGTCGCCGCTATCGTGGGGGCCAGCGGCAGCGGCAAAAGTACGCTGATCAAGCTGCTGCTCGGCTTTTATCCTGTGGACAGCGGAGAAATCCTGCTCCAAGGCAAACCGTTCGGCCATTACACGCTGGACGAAATCCGCAGGCAGATTGCATACGTTCCGCAGGAGCCGTTCTTGTTTACCGGCACGATTGAGGAAAACATCCGCTACGGCAACCCGGATGCAACGGATGAAGAAGTGATCGAAGCGGCCAAAGCGGCGTACGCTCACCATTTCATTCAGGAACTTCCTGAACAGTATAAAACGCCGGTGGGAGAGAGAGGAGCGTCGTTGTCGGGCGGACAAAGGCAGCGAATTGCGATCGCCCGGGGGATTCTCAAAAACGCCCCGATTCTGCTGCTGGACGAAGCGACTTCCGCGCTGGATAACGAATCCCAGCATTGGGTGCAGCAGGCCCTGAACGTATTGATGAAGGGGCGCACCACCATTCTGATCGCCCACCGTCTCAGCACCGTGGAACATGCGGATTTGATTACCGTCATGAACCAAGGGACGGTCGTCGAGCGGGGCCGCCATCAGGACCTGCTGGCGCTCGGGGGTTATTACGCCCGGCTGTACGGCTAGACCCGCTTTACGGCGGGCGGCTTCCTGCTTGCGAATGCGACAGAGTCTTTTAGTAATCCAAGGTATGACTTTATAACCGGTAGTTACCAGAAAACGTAGACACGAAAAAGGAGGAAGAGTCCGAAGGAGCCGTTCCGGGAATGGCCTGCGCGGTTCTTCTAAGAGTGACTAAGTGACATCTAGGTACAAAGCCTATCTATAAAGAATCTCTAAACCGGGAGTGTGTCGATGTGAGAGAGAATACCAACGAGCAATATGGATTAACGCAAGCCCAGCGCCGAATATGGTTCATGGAAATTATGAATCCGGGAACGTCCATCACGATGCTTTCCGCGACCTACCAGATTACGGGCGAGATCAACACACAGCTTCTGGAGCAAGCGGCGGCAGAGATCGTCAAAACCTATGACGTTTTCCGAATCCGCATTAGCGGGGATTTGCAAAATCCAACGCAGTGGTTCGAAGAGCCGGAGAATGTCCAAGCTAGGATAAGCCGCCTCGAAATAGGCACAACCGAACAATTCTATGCTTGGGTGAAAGAAGTAAGCGAAAAACCGGCCAGCGTGTTCGACGAACACCTCTACCAATTTACGATTATCCATTTTGCGAACGGCCAAGTATGGCTCAATTTGACGGTAAATCATATTATCGCCGACGGCTTGTCCGTCAATGCTTTGCTGCATGCGGTGATGGAAAAATACCTGGAACTGCGCAAAGGCATCTCCAGCAGTTACCAGGCCCCTTCCTATCTGGATTATATTTCCGCGGAGCGTGAATATGAGCAATCGCAACGTTATCAAAAAGGCAAGGAATACTGGCTGACGAAGTACAAGACTTTGCCTGAAACGACCGGCATTAAATCGTATCCGCCATTCTCGATCGGCAGCGAATCCAATAAACTGGCCATCACTTTGGACGGTTCCCGGTATGAACGCATTCTGGCCTTCAGCGAACAATATCAGGTCAGCTTATATACGTTATTTCTGTCCGCCATGTACGCCTTATTGTACAAGCTGACCGACAGCACCGATGTTCCGGTCGGCACGGTTTTCGCCAATCGCACCAGCAAGAAGGAAAAAGAAACGATCGGCATGTTCGTCAGCACCGTGGCTACGCGGATTCGTCTGAATCCAGACAGGCACGTGCTTTCCTTGATCCAAACGGTTTCCAAGGAAAATACGGCGGATCTGCGGTATCAGAAATACCCTTATAACCAATTGATCCAGGATTTACGCGAACAACACGGTCGCAACGATCTTTCGGGGCTGTTCCGCACGTCTCTGGAATATCTGCCTTTGAAAATCGTGGAGTACGAAGAAATCAAGGTACGCCTGGAGGCTCACTTCGCTAGGCACGAGATGGACGATTTGCTGCTGCGCTTCGACCATATGCTGAATGAAGGCCATGTAATTCTCCATGCTTCCTATCGTACCGGCCTGTTCGAGACGGCCGAGATTGATCGGATTATGGAACAGTATGTAACCGTTCTGGACCAGTTTCTTCAGACTCCCGAACTGCCGGTACGCGAGATTTCTCTGCTGAGCGATGAGGAGAGACACCGCATTCTCAACGTTTTTAACCCGCCGGTGGCAGGGCTGAGCGAGGGAGAAGCGTTTCATCGGTATGTTGAAAAGTTTGCCCGGGAAATTCCGGATCATCCGGCAGTCGTCTACATGGACAAACAGCTGACCTACGGCGAATTGAACGAACGCGCCGAGCGGCTGGCTTCTCTCCTTCGCGAACAGGGCGTGGGAAGGGAGACGATTACGGGGATCTGGGCGGAGCGTTCGGTGGAACTGCTGGTCGGGGTGCTCGCCGTTTGGAAAGCCGGCGGAGCCTATGTACCGCTGGACCCCGATTATCCGGCGGAGCGGATTGAGTACATGCTCAGCGATAGCGATGCATCGGTGCTGCTTACGCAGCGTCATCTGTTGGAGCGGGCCGGAGGTTGGTTGGCCGATGACCGGCTGAAGCTTCAAGCTGTCTATGCCATGGACGATGAACAGATTTATAACGGGGATGCCTTAGCCGTGGAATTTGAATCTGCCGGCAGCGCCCCGCAAGACTTGGCTTATGTGATTTACACCTCGGGTACGACGGGACGCCCGAAAGGCGTCATGATCGAGCACGGTAGTCTCGTGAATACGGCGGATGCGTACCGTCGCGAGTACCGGTTGGATCAGTTTCCGGTGCGGCTGCTGCAGCTGGCCAGCTTCTCGTTTGACGTGTTCGTCGGAGACATCGCGCGGACGCTGTATAACGGAGGCACGATGGTGATTGTGCCGAAGGATGACCGGATTGATCCGAACCTCTTATACGGCTGGATTCGGGACCAAAACATTACGGTATTCGAATCGACGCCTGCGCTCATCCTGCCGTTCATGCAGCATATTTATGAAGAAGGGCTGGACGTTAGCTCCATGCAGTTGCTGATTACCAGCTCGGATGCTTGCAGTGTCACCGATTACCGATTGCTGCAGGAAAGATTCGGCGGACAATTCCGCATCATCAACAGCTATGGCGTTACCGAAGCGGCCATTGACAGCAGCTTTTACGGTGAGCCGCTGGATAAGCTGCCGCCGTCGGGTCATGTGCCGATCGGCAAAGCTTGGCTGAACGCCCGGTTTTACATTGTCGATGCCGCGTTAAGGCCGGTTCCTGTAGGGGTTCCGGGCGAGCTTGTCATCGGCGGCGCCGGGGTGGCGCGCGGGTACTGGAACCGTCCGGACCTAATCGCCGAGAAGTTTGCGGACAGCCCGTTTGTGCCGGGCGAACGTCTGTACCGGACAGGCGATTTGGCCCGCTGGCTGGAAGACGGCAACGTCGACTTCATCGGCCGGATCGACTATCAGGTGAAAATTCGCGGGTTCCGGATCGAACTCGGCGAAATTGAAACGGCCCTGCTGCGTTTCCCGGGCGTCAAGCAGGCTGTGGTGACCGACCGTACGGATGAGCAGGGGCAAAAGTATTTGTGCGGCTACGTGGCGGCGGATGCTTCCTTGCAGCTGAGCGATCTGCTGTCCCAATTGAAGCAAGAGCTGCCGGCCCATATGGTCCCGGCCCGGCTGGTGTCTCTTGATAAGCTTCCGCTCACGCCGAACGGCAAAATTGACCGTAAAGCGCTGCCTGAACCGACCGGAGAGGTAGAAGCAGGCCGTGAGTATGTGGCTCCTCGCACAACGCTGGAAACAAGACTTGCTCTCATTTGGCAGCAGGTGCTGGGTATTGCGCGAGTTGGAGTCCAAGACGATTTCTTTGACTTGGGTGGTCATTCCTTGCGGGCCTCCACGCTTGTTTCCAAGATTCGGAAAGAGCTGCAAGTCGAGGTTCCGCTGCGGGAAGTTTTCCGCTACACCACGATCGAACAGCTGGCCCAAAGAATCGGCGGTTTAAGGCAGCAGGAGACGTATGAGATTACAAAGGCGGCTGAGGCCGAGTACTATCCGGTTTCATCCGAGCAAAAGCGTCTGTACGTCCTGCGCCAGCTTGACGGGGCCGAGCGCAGCTACAATATGTCGGCGGCGCTTCTTCTCGAAGGCAAGCTGGACCGCACGCGCGTCGAGCACGCGTTCCGGGCGCTGATTCAGCGCCATGAGACGCTGCGTACCGGGATCGAGCAGGTTCAAGGCGAGCTTGTCCAGCGTATCTATGACGAGGTGGAGTTTGCTGTAGATTATTTCCAAGCGAGCGAGCGGGAAGTGGACCAAGTGGTGGAAGCTTACTATCACCCGTTTGATCTGACCAAGCCGCCACTTCTCCGCATCGGCCTGATCGAAGTCGACGAGGATCGCCACATTCTGCTGTTCGATATGCACCATATCGTCTCGGACGGCATTTCGACAGCGCTGCTCTTCGACGAGTTCAGCCGCCTGTATCGGGGCGAGGAGCTGGCCCCGCTGCGCATTCAATACAAAGATTATGCCGTTTGGCAGCATTCCGAAGCTTACGGGCAGATGCTCCAGCCGCAGAAGGAGTATTGGCTGGAACAGCTGTCGGGCGAGCTGCCGGTCTTGGAGCTACCGACGGACTTCCCGCGGCCTGCGGTGCAAAGCTTTGACGGCCGAACCGTGAAGTTTTATATCGAGAAAGATCGGACGGAGAAGCTGAAAGAGCTGGCGGCACGGACAGGGACGACCCTGTACATGGTGCTGCTGTCGGCTTACACCATCCTTATGCATAAATATTCGGGTCAGGAAGATCTGATCGTAGGAACGCCGATTGCCGGAAGAACGCAGGAAGAAGTGCAGCCGATCGTAGGGATGTTTATCAACACGCTGGCCATTCGCAGCCGTCCGGAGCGTTCCAAGCCGTACCTTTCGTACCTGGAAGAAATCAAGGATATCACGCTCGGGGCTTTCGAACACCAAAATTATTTGTTCGAAGACTTGGTAGAAAGTCTTCACATTCCGCGCGCGACCGGCCGGAATCCGCTCTTTGACACGTTCTTCTCCCTACAAAATACGGAGAACGAGCAAATTGTCATCGAGGGGCTGGAGCAATCGTTTTATCCACTGGAAAACCAAACATCCAAGTTCGAGCTGCTCCTGGATATTTCGGAGCTGGACGGTCAGCTCGAATGCCGGTTGGAGTACGCTACGGCTTTGTATAAACAAGAGACCGCGGAGCGGTTCGCCAGACATTATGACAAGCTGCTCGAAACCATCGCAGCAGCGCCGGACGGGGATATTGCCTCGCTGGAAATGCTCACGGAGGAGGAAATCCGCGAGTTGGTGCGCGGTTTCAACGATTCGGAGGCGGACTACCCGCGGCAGCAGACGATTCACGGCTTGTTCGAAGAGCAGGCGGAGCTTTATCCGGACAACGTGGCCGCCGTCATGAACGAGCGGCAGCTGACCTACCGCGAGCTGAACGAGCGATCCAACCGCCTTGCGCGGAAGCTGCGGGAGACGGGAGTAGAAGCGGACCAGCTGGTAGCGATTCTGGCCGAACGCTCGCTCGATATGGTTGTCGGCATTCTGGCGATTCTCAAAGCGGGCGGAGCATACGTGCCTGTCGATCCCGACTACCCGGAGGAGCGCATCCGCTTCATGATCGAGGATTCGGGCGCGCCGTTATTGCTGATTCAAAAGCATCTGCACGAGAAGACCGACTTCGCAGGAACGCGCCTCGAATTGGACGATTTCGTGTGGGGCGACAGAGGGGCGAACTCCGCCGATGTGCGGGACGCTTCGAACCTGGAGCCGATTTCCGGGCCGGGCAACCTGGCTTATGTCATCTACACGTCGGGAACGACCGGCAGACCGAAAGGAACGCTGATCGAGCATAAGAACGTCGTGCGCCTCCTGTTCAACGACAAGAACCTGTTCGACTTCGGGCCGTCCGACACGTGGACGCTGTTCCACTCGTTCTGCTTCGATTTCTCCGTCTGGGAAATGTACGGAGCGCTGCTGTACGGAGGCAAGCTGGTCATCGTACCGCCGCTCACGGCGAAAAATCCGGCCGAGTTCCTGGCGCTGCTGGGCCGCGAACAGGTCACGATTTTGAACCAGACGCCAACGTACTTCTACCAGCTGCTGCGTAAGGTCTTGGCGGACCATCCGTACGATCTGCGGATTCGCAACGTCATCTTCGGGGGCGAAGCGCTGAGTCCGCTGCTGCTCAAGGGCTTCAAGACGAAGTACCCGGAGACGAAGCTGATCAATATGTACGGCATTACCGAGACGACGGTTCACGTGACGTATAAGGAAATAACGTGGGTCGAAATGGAGGCGGCGAAGAGCAATATCGGCAAGCCGATCCCGACGCTGAGGGTGTACGTCCTTGATGAAAACCGCCGCCCTGTGCCGATCGGCGTAGCGGGCGAAATGTACGTGGCCGGGGAAGGCCTTGCGAGAGGATACCTGAACCGTCCGGATCTGACGGCGGAGAAGTTCGTCGATTCCCCGTTTGCGGAGGGGGAGAAACTGTACCGCTCGGGCGACTTGGCGGCTTGGCTGCCGGACGGCAACATCGAATACCTGGGCCGGATCGACCACCAGGTCAAAATCCGCGGGTACCGGATCGAGCTGGACGAAATCGAGACGCAGCTTCTGAACGTCGAGGGCGTGGAAGAAGCGGTGGTGCTCGCCCGTCAGGACGGCGGGGGCGAGAAGGCTCTTGTCGCCTACTTTGTGGCGGACCGGACGCTGACGGTCAGCGAAATGAGAACCTCGCTGGCCCAGGGAATGCCGGGGTACATGATCCCGTCGTACTTCGTGCAGCTGGAGCGCATGCCGCTGACGTCCAACGGCAAAGTGGACCGCAAAGCGCTGCCAGAGCCGCAAGGCGGCTTGCAAACGGGCGTCGAATACGTAGCACCGCGTAACCGGACGGAGTTCCAGCTTGTGAAGATCTGGGAGGAAGTGCTGGGTTACTCCGGTATTGGAGTCCTGGACAATTTCTTCGAGCTCGGAGGCCACTCCTTGCGGGCGACGAACCTTGTCAGCAAGATTCGGAAGGAAATGAACGTCGAACTTCCGCTGCGCGATGTGTTCCGCTATATGACAGTAGAGTCGATGGCCGGGGCTATTGCCAGCTTAGAAGAAACGCAGCACAGCTCGATTCCGAAAGCGGAAGAGAAAGCATACTATCCGGTTTCCTCCGCGCAAAAAAGGCTATACGTACTGCACCAGCTGGATAGCTCGGAGCTGAATTACAACCTCCCAAGCGCCTTGCAATTGGGAGGGGCTTTGAACGAGGCCAAAGTGGAAAAGGCGCTGACTACTTTGGTGGCCCGGCACGATATGCTGCGCACCGGTTTTGAAATCGTGAATGGGGAGCCGGTTCAGCGTATTCATCCGCTCGTAGCTTTCAAGGTCGAGAAGCTTCAAGCAAGCGAAGATCAGGTTGCGGCCATTCTTGAAGGCTTCATTCAGCCTTTTGACTTGACCCAGCCGCCTTTGCTGCGCGCCCTGCTGATCGAACTGGAGAAAGAGAAATTCCTGCTCGCGCTGGATATTCATCATATTGGTTCCGACGGCCTTTCCATGGACGTGCTGCTGCGCGAATTCGTGCGGCTTTACAATGGGGAAGAATTGCCGGAGCTGCGGATTCAATACAAGGATTACGCCGTTTGGCAGCAATCCGAGGAGCAGCGCCAGCGCATCAAACGGCAGGAGGAATACTGGCGCGGGGTATTCAGCTCCGAGCTTCCGGTTCTTGAGCTGCCTCTCGACTTCTCCCGCCCGGCCGTCCAGCAGTTTGACGGTCAAACGCTCACGTTTACGCTGGATGCGGAGAAAAGCGAAGCTCTCAAACGGCTTGCCGGCGATTCGGGGGCGACGCTGTACATGCTTCTGCTGGCTGCGTACTCCGTATTGCTTCATAAATACGCGGGACAGGAAGATATAGTGGTCGGCACTCCGATTGCCGCCCGTTCTCACGCCGACCTGCAGCCGATTATCGGCATGTTCGTCAATACGCTGGCCCTTCGCTTGGGTCCGGCGGCGGAGCGGACGTTCCTGGATTACTTGCAGGAAGTGAAGGAAACGACGCTTGGAGCCTACGAGCACCAGGACTATCCGTTCGAGGAGCTGGTGGAAGCTCTTCAGGTGAGCCGGGATTTAAGCCGGAATCCTCTGTTTGACACCATGTTTTCTTTGCAAAAACACGAAAGCTTGGATTTAACCCTGGAAGGCTTGCAATGGTCGCTGTTCGACATCGAGGAAAAGACGGCAAAGTTTGATCTTAGCTTTGATATCGTGGAAGCCGATAACGAGCTGGTTTGCAAGATCGAGTACGCTACCTCGTTGTTTAGACAGGAAACGATGGTACGGCTGGCGGGTCATTACGAGCAGCTTTTGGCGTCGATCCTGGCTCAGCCGGGTGCGCGGATTTCGGATTTGGATATCTTGACGGACAGCGAAAAGCATGATTTGCTGGTCGGGTTTGATGTGTCGTCTTCGACTCTTGCGAAGCAACCCGCCGCAGAGGGTACAGGTTTGGAAGCGGATGAGTCGTGGAGAGAGAGAACGTTCCACGAGCTGTTCGAGGAGCAGGCGGAGCGCACTCCGGGAGCGCTGGCGGTTGTCTACGAAGACAGCAAGCTGACGTATGCGGAGCTGAACGCCAAAGCGAATCGTCTGGCGTATGCACTGCGGGCGCGCGGGGTGAAGCCGGAGCAGGTGGTCGGCATTCTGGCCGGCCGTTCGGCGGAGCTGTTGATCGGGGTGCTCGCCGTATGGAAAGCGGGCGGCGCTTATGTGCCGCTCGACCCGGACTATCCGGCGGAGCGGATCGAGTATATGCTCGCGGACAGCGGGGCGTCGGTGCTGCTCACGCAGACCCGCCTGCTGGAGCAGGCGGAAGCTTGGCGCAGCGACGGAGCTCTAGTGCTGCAAACGGTGCTTGCGCTTGACGACGCCGCGACGTACAGCCTCGGAGCGGCGGAAGCGGCTGTGGGCGTACAAGCTTTGGGCGAAGCAGGCGCAGAGGCGGAGGCTTTGGCGCAAGCGGAAACGGCTGCTGCCGAAACGTCCGCCACGGCAGAAGCCGAGAAGAACGTACTAGCGGCGGATCTCGCATCGAATCCGGCGAATGTGAACAAGCCGCGCGATTTGGCTTACGTCATCTACACCTCCGGTACGACGGGCCGTCCGAAGGGCGTGGCGGTGGAAAACCGCAGCCTGGTGAACACGGCGGCGGGCTACCGGCGGGACTACCGCCTGGATCAGTTCCCGATCCGGCTGCTGCAGCTCGCCAGCTTCTCGTTCGACGTGTTCGTCGGCGACATTGCGCGGACGCTGTACAACGGCGGCACCATGGTCATCGTGCCGAAGGACGACCGGATTGATCCAACCCGCCTCTACGGCTGGATTCGCGACTACGCCGTGACGGTGTTCGAATCGACTCCGGCGCTGATCGTGCCGTTCATGGAGCATGTGCATGCCGAGGGTCTGGACCTCAGCTCGATGCAGCTGCTGATCACAAGCTCGGATGCGTGCAGCGTAGCGGATTACCGCACCTTGCAGGAGCGCTTCGGCTCGCAGTTCCGTATTATTAACAGCTACGGCGTAACGGAAGCGGCGATTGACTCCAGCTTCTATGACGAGCCGCTGGAGAAGCTGCCGAAGACGGGCAGCGTGCCGATCGGGAAAGCGTGGCTGAACGCCAAGTTCTACATCGTGGATGCGAATCTGAAGCCGGTGCCGATCGGGGTGTTGGGCGAGCTGGTTATCGGCGGAGCGGGTGTGGCCCGCGGTTACTTGAACCGCCCGGATTTGACGGCGGAGAAATTCGTAGACAGCCCGTTCGCCGCTGGGGAGCGGCTGTACCGGACGGGCGACCTGGCGCGCTGGATGCCGGACGGCAACGTGGACTTCATCGGCCGGATCGACAACCAGGTGAAAATTCGCGGCTATCGGATCGAGCTTGGTGAAATTGAAGCGGCCATGAAAAATTTTGCCGGCGTGCGTCAAGCGCTTGTCATCGACCGGACGGACGAGCGGGGGCAGAAATATTTGTGCGGGTATGTCGTAGCGGATTCCAGCTTCGATCTAGAAGGGCTTGTGGCCCATCTGGACGCCGCGCTGCCTTCCCATATGGTGCCTTCGCGCATCATGCGCCTGGATCAAATGCCGCTTACGCCGAACGGGAAGATCGACCGTAAAGCGCTGCCTGTACCGGAAGGAAGCATTCGTGCCGAGGCTGCATACACGGCGCCTCGTACTCCTGCCGAGCAAGCACTTGCGTCGGTCTGGCAGTCGGTGCTGGGCGTGGATCAGGTCGGCACGATGGACAATTTCTTTGCGCTCGGCGGCGATTCGATCAAGGCCTTGCAGGTATCGTCCCGTCTTTTGCAAACGGGGTACAAGCTGGTCATGAAAGATTTGTTCCATTACCCGACGATTTCCGCCCTTAGTTTGCAGCTGCAAACGGCGGAGAGAACGGCAAGCCAGGCCGAAGTGACGGGAGAGGTCATCTTGACCCCGATTCAGCGCTGGTTCTTTGAACAAAATCCGGCCGACGTGCATCACAGCAACCAGGCGTTCATGCAGTTCTCCAAGCAAGGCTTTGACGAAGAAGCTTTACGCCAAGCGGTGCGTCAGCTTGTCGTGCATCACGATGCTCTCCGTACGGTTTACCGCCAAACCGAGAACGGCTATACCGCCTGGAACCGCGGCGCCGGGGAGAACGAAGCGCTGTTCGATCTGGAAGTTGTCGATTTCAAGGGAGCCTGCGACGTGAAAGAAGCGGTAGAGGCTAAGGCGAATGACATTCAAGCGAGCATCGATCTGGAAAACGGTCCGCTGGTGAAGCTCGGCTTGTTCCGCTGCGACGACGGCGACCACCTGCTCATCGCGATCCATCACTTGGTCGTAGACGGCGTATCCTGGCGGATTCTGCTTGAGGATTTTGCTGCCGGCTATGAGCAGGCGCTGCAAGGGCAGCCGATCCGTCTGCCGCTCAAAACGGATTCATTCCAAACGTGGGCGAAACAGCTCGCTGATTATGCGAACGGTCCGGCGATGGAAAGCGAGAGAGAGTATTGGCAGCATATCGAGCAATTGACCTATGAGCCGCTTCCGAAAGATTTTGAACAAGGCAGATCCAAGCTGAAGGACAGCGGGCTCGTGACCGTTCGCTGGACGGCGGAGGAAACCGAACAGCTGCTGAAGCAGGCACACCGTGCTTACCATACGGAAATGAACGATTTGCTGCTTGCCGCGCTTGGCCTCGCGGTACAAGCTTGGAGCGGCCGGGAACGCGTGCTGGTGAATCTCGAAGGCCACGGCCGGGAAGATATTTTGCCGGATGTGGACATTACGCGCACGGTAGGCTGGTTTACAAGCCAATTCCCTGTCGTTCTGGAGCCGGGTCACGCCCAGGCGCTCGGTCATCAGGTGAAACAGGTTAAAGAAAGCTTGCGCCACATTCCGAACAAAGGAATCGGCTACGGCATCCTGCGTTATTTGTCGGCGCCGTGTGACGGCGAGCGCTTCGCTTTGGAGCCGGAGATCAGCTTTAACTATTTGGGTCAGTTCGACCAGGATTACGAAAGCAGCGGCTCGAGGCCGTCTCCGTTCAGCCCGGGCTCCGATTCAAGCCCGAATGCAGTGATGGATTATGTCCTCGATATCAACGGTATGGTGTCGGAAGGAGTGCAGGAACTCACGATCCGTTATGGGGAAACCCAGTATAAACGGGAAACGGTAGAGCGCCTGGGCACCCTGCTTCATTCGAGCTTGCGTGAAGTCATCAGCCATTGCGTATCGAAAGAGCGGCCGGAGCTTACGCCTAGCGACGTACTGCTTCAAGATGTGACGTTGGAGGAACTGGAGCGGCTGGCCGAACATACGGCGGCGCTCGGCGAACTGGAGAATGTATACACCCTGACTCCGCTGCAAAAAGGGATGTTGTTCCACAGCCTGCTGGATGCCGATTCGGAAGCTTACTTCGAACAGGTGACCTTCGATCTGTACGGAAGCCTGAATGTCGAAGCCTTCACCCAAGGATTGGATACGCTGGTGCAGCGGAATGAGGCGCTGCGGACCAACTTTATTACCGGCTGGAGAGACGAGCCGATTCAAGTGGTATTCCGCGAGCGGAAGTGTGAAGTGTACTTCGAAGATATTCGCTCGGTAAGCGATGAAGACCCGGAGAAGACGATAGCCGATTTCGTCAGCGCGGATAAAGCGAACAAGTTCGATTTGGCCCGAGGCTCTCTTATGCGCGTGACAGTTTTGCGCACGGGCGACGAGTCCTACCATGTGATCTGGAGTCACCATCACATTTTGATGGACGGCTGGTGCATGTCCTTCATGATCAAGGAAGTGTTCGACACCTACTTCGCGTTCCAGGAGAAGCGGACGCTGGAGCTTCCTCCGGTTACCTCGTACTCCCGGTATATCGAATGGCTGGAAGCTCAAGATGCCGCGAAAGCTTCGCGTTACTGGTCCGAGTATTTGGCGGGTTACGATCAGCAGACCAAGCTGCCCCAGGAGAAAACGCAGCTGAAGCAGGGCGCTTTTGAAGCGGCTGAAATCGATGTGGAACTCAGCAAGGAACTGACCGGGCAAATCGAGCGGGTGGCGCGCCAGCAGCAGGTGACGCTCAATACGTTCATGCAGACCGTATGGGGACTGGTTCTGCAGGTATACAACAACAGCGAGGATGTCGTATTCGGCTCCGTCGTATCCGGGCGTCCGGCGGAAATTCCGGGCATCGAAAGCATGATCGGTCTGTTTATTAATACGATCCCGGTCCGTATTCAAGGCAAAGCCGAGGAGACGGTAGCCGATATCTTGAGAAAAACCCAGGATCAAGCGCTGGCATCGGGAGCTTACGAAACGTTCCCGCTGTTCGAAATTCAGTCGCTGAGCGAGCAAAAGCGCGACTTGATCAACCATATCATGGTCTTTGAAAATTATCCGATGGAAGAACAGATTGAGCAGGTCGTCGGCGGAGACAAAGAAGCGCTGAAAATCGCTAATATCCAGTCGCCGGAGCAAACGAACTACGACCTGGATATTACCGTCATTCCGGAAGAGCATATTTTGCTGCGGTTTACGTACAATGCGCTGACGTTCAGAGAGGAAGACATCAGGCTGATCCACGGTCATTTTGTCCGGGCACTGGAGAAGGTTGCGGCTAACCCGAACATCCGCGTGAATCAGTTGGAGCTTTTGACGGCGGCGGAAAAAGAGCAAATTCTTGGTGCGTTTAACCCGGTGCAGCCGGAAGCGGCTCCGGCGGCCGCGTTCCACCGGCTGTTCGAGGAACAGGCGGAACGCACGCCGGAAGCGGCAGCTGTCGTGTACGAGAATGACCGGCTGACGTATGCGGAGCTGAACGAGCGGGCGAATCGCTTGGCGGCCACGCTGCGCGCAAGCGGCATCGGCCGGGAGACGATCGTCGGCATTCTCGCCGAGCGTTCGGTGGACTTGCTGGTGGCCGTGCTGGCCGTCTGGAAAGCGGGCGGGGCGTATGTGCCGCTCGACCCGGATTACCCGGCGGAGCGCGTGCGGTTCATGCTCGAAGACAGCGGAGCGAAGGTGCTGCTGACGCAAACGCCGCTGCGAGAGCGCGCCGAAGCCTGGCTCGGCGAAGAGGAGCTGGCGCTGGCGGCGGTGCTGTACCTCGACGACGAAACTTCGTACAGCGAGGAGCGGACGAATGCGCCGCTGGAAGCGGATGATCACTTGCACGAATGCCGTCCGGAGGACCTGGCGTACGTGATCTACACGTCGGGAACGACGGGCAAGCCGAAGGGCGTGATGATCGAGCACCGCAGCCTGGTGAACACGGCGGCGGGCTACCGGCGGGAATACCGGTTGGATCAGTTCCCGGTGCGGCTGCTGCAGCTCGCAAGCTTCTCGTTCGACGTGTTCGTGGGAGATATCGCGCGGACGCTGTACAACGGAGGCACGATGGTGATTGTGCCGAAGGACGACCGGATCGATCCGTCTCGTCTGCACCACTGGATTGAGCGGGAGCGGGTCACCATCTTCGAATCGACGCCGGCGCTGATCGTGCCGTTCCTGGAGTACGTGCACGAGCAGCAACTGGATATGAGCCGGTTGGAGCTGTTGATCACGAGCTCGGACAGCTGCAGCGTGGCGGATTACCGGACCTTGCAGGAACGCTTCGGCTCGTTGTTCCGGATCATCAACGCATACGGCGTGACGGAAGCGGCGATCGACTCAAGCTTCTACGACGAGGAGCTGGCGAAGCTGCCGCAGACAGGCCATGTGCCGATCGGCAAAGCGTGGCTGAATGCGAAATTCTACATCGTGGACGCGCATCTGAATTCGGTGCCGGTCGGGGTGCTGGGCGAGCTGGTCATCGGCGGAGTCGGAGTGGCGCGCGGGTACTTGAACCGTCCGGAGCTGACGGAAGAGAAGTTCGTAGACAGTCCGTTCGCCGCGGGCGAGCGGCTGTACCGCACGGGAGACTTGGCGCGGTGGATGGAAGACGGCAACGTGGACTTCATCGGCCGGATCGACAACCAGGCGAAAATCCGGGGGTACCGGATTGAGACGGGCGAAGTCGAAGCGAAGCTGCTGAGTGTAGGTGGCGTGAAGGAAGCGGTCGTCGTCGTCAGGGAAGATCAAGAAGGTCAGAAAGCTTTGTGCGCTTATTATACAGCGGAAGAAGGCTTGACGGCGGCGGACCTGAAGCGGGCGATTGCCAGCGAGCTGCCGGGGTACATGATCCCGTCGTACTTCGTGGAGCTGGAGCGCCTGCCTCTGACGCCGAACGGAAAGATCGACCGGAAGGCGCTGCCGGCACCGGAAGGGGGAGCAGGCGGAGGCCGCGAATACGTGGCGCCGCGCACCGAACTTGAGGCGAAGCTGGCCGCCATTTGGCAGGATGTGCTTGTTCGGGAGAAGGCGGTAGGCGTAACGGACAACTTCTTCGACCTCGGCGGACACTCCCTGCGGGCGACGACGCTTGTCAGCAAAATGCATAAGGAGCTAGGCGTTGAATTCCCGCTTCGCGACGTATTCCGCTACTCGACGGTTGAGGAAATGGCCGCGGCTATGGAGCGGCTGGAGATCGGCTCGTTCACGGCTATTCCGGCTGTGGAACCTAGCGAGTATTATCCGCTCTCTTCCGCTCAGAAACGTCTCTATATCTTGAACCAGCTGGAAGGAGCCGAGCTGAGCTACAACATACCGGGAGCTATGCTGCTCGAAGGGGAGCTCGACCGGCAGCGGTTTGAAGAAGCGTTCCGCGGGCTCGTAGCTCGTCATGAAACGCTGCGTACCGGCTTTGAGATGGTAAAAGGCGAAGCGGTTCAGCGGATTTACGAAGAAGCCGCCTTTCAGGTGGAATATGTGCAGATCAGCGGGGAGCAGGCGGAAGAAACGGTGCGCCAATTCGTTCGTCCGTTTGATCTAGCGAAGCCGCCACTTCTGCGGGTAGGCCTTGCCGAACTGGCGCCGGACCGGCACATTCTAATGTTCGATACGCATCATATCGTATCTGACGGCGTTTCGATTGACGTACTGATCGAAGAGTTCGTCCGCTTGTACAGCGGGGAGCAGTTGGAGCCGCTCCGCATTCAGTACAAAGATTATGCGGTATGGCAGCAATCGGACGAGCAGAAAGCTCAGCTTGCCAAGCAGGAAGCCTACTGGCTCGACATGTTCCGCGGAGAGCTGCCGGTTTTGGAATTGCCGACGGACTATCCGCGCCCGGCTATGCAGAGCTACGAGGGCCGCACGCTGCAATTGTTTATGCATAGCGAGAAAAGCGAGGGTCTGAAACGGCTTGCAGCCGAGAACGGCGCAACGCTTTACATGGTTCTGCTTGCTGGTTATACAATATTATTGCATAAATATACAGGGCAAGAAGACGTGGTGGTCGGTACGCCGATTGCGGGAAGAAATCACAGCGACGTTCAGCCGCTGATTGGGATGTTCGTCAATACCCTGGCCATCCGCAGTTATCCGGTTGCCGGTAAGACGTTCCTTGACTACTTGAAGGAAATCAAGGAGACGACGCTGGGCGCTTTTGAACATCAGAATTATCCGTTTGAGGAACTGGTGGATAAGGTGAACGTGGCTCGCGATTTACGCCGCAATCCGCTGTTCGATACGATGTTTGCTTTGCAGAATACAGAGAATTTGGAAATCCAGCTTCCCGGACTCCATTTGTCGACGTATGCCAGCGAAGAAATTGTTTCTAAATTCGATCTCAGCTTGGACGTCACGGAGATCGAGGAAGGCTTGGAATATCTGTTTGAATACGCCACTGCTCTTTATAAAACCGAAACGGTGGAGAAATTGGCCGCTCACTACTTGCAGCTGCTTGAATCCATTCTCCGCAACCCGTCGGCGACTATTGCCGAGCTGGGCATTTTGACACCGGCGGAAAAAGAGCAAATTCTCGGCGCGTTTAACCCGGCGCAGCCGGAAGCGGCTCCTGCGGCCGCGTTCCACCGGCTGTTTGAGGAACAGGCGGAACGCACGCCGGAAGCGGCAGCTGTCGTGTACGAGAATGACCGGCTTACGTATGCGGAGCTGAACGAGCGGGCGAACCGCTTGGCGGCCACGCTGCGCGCAAGCGGCATCGGCCGGGAGACGATCGTCGGCATTCTCGCCGAGCGTTCGGTGGCCGTGCTGGTGGCCGTGCTGGCCGTCTGGAAAGCGGGCGGGGCGTATGTGCCCCTCGACCCGGATTATCCGGCGGACCGCGTGCGGTTCATGCTTGAAGACAGCGGAGCGAAGGTGCTGCTGACGCAAACGCCGCTGCGAGAGCGTGCCGAAGCCTGGCTCGGCGAAGAGGAGCTGGCGCTGGCGGCGGTGCTGTACCTCGACGACGAAGCGTCGTACAGCGACGAGCGGGCGAATGCGCCGCTGGAAGCGGATGATCACTTGCACGAATGCCGTCCGGAGGACCTGGCGTACGTGATCTACACGTCGGGAACGACGGGCAAGCCGAAGGGCGTGATGATCGAGCACCGCAGCCTGGTGAACACGGCGGCGGGCTACCGGCGGGAATACCGGTTGGATCAGTTCCCGGTGCGGCTGCTGCAGCTCGCAAGCTTCTCGTTTGACGTGTTCGTGGGAGATATCGCGCGGACGCTGTATAACGGAGGCACGATGGTGATTGTGCCGAAGGACGACCGGATCGATCCGTCTCGTCTGCACCACTGGATTGAGCGGGAGCGGGTCACCATCTTCGAATCGACGCCGGCGCTGATCGTGCCGTTCCTGGAGTACGTGCACGAGCAGGGGCTGGACATGAGCCGGTTGGAGCTGTTGATCACGAGCTCGGACAGCTGCAGCGTGGCGGATTACCGGACCTTGCAGGAACGCTTCGGCTCGTTGTTCCGGATCATCAACGCATACGGCGTGACGGAAGCGGCGATCGACTCAAGCTTCTACGACGAGGAGCTGGCGAAGCTGCCGCAGACAGGCCATGTGCCGATCGGCAAAGCGTGGCTGAATGCGAAATTCTACATCGTGGACGCGCATCTGAACCCGGTGCCGGTCGGGGTGCTGGGCGAGCTGGTCATCGGCGGAGTCGGAGTGGCGCGCGGGTACTTGAACCGTCCGGAGCTGACGGAAGAGAAGTTCGTAGACAGTCCGTTCGCCGCGGGCGAGCGGCTGTACCGCACGGGAGACTTGGCGCGGTGGATGGAGGACGGCAACGTGGACTTCATCGGCCGGATCGACAACCAGGCGAAAATCCGGGGCTACCGGATCGAGACGGGCGAGATCGAGTCGCAGCTGCTGCGGGTGGAAGGCGTGCGCGAAGCGGTGGTGCTGGTTCGAAGTGACGCGAACGGGCAGAAAGCGCTGTGCGCGTACTACACAACGGATGGCGAACTGACGGCGGCAGACCTGAAACGGGCGATCTCCAGCGAGCTGCCGGGTTACATGATCCCGTCGTACTTCGTCGAGCTGGAGCGCCTGCCTCTGACGCCGAACGGGAAAATCGACCGGAAGGCGCTGCCGGCGCCGGAAGGGGGAGCAAGCGCAGGCCGCGAATACGTGGCGCCGCGCACCGAACTGGAGGTGAAACTGGTCGCCATCTGGCAGGACGTGCTCGGGCCGGTCACGATTGGCGTGACGGACAACTTCTTCGACCTCGGCGGGCACTCCCTGCGGGCGACGACGCTGGTCAGCAAGGTGCACAAGGAGCTGAGCGTGGACCTGCCGCTGCGCGATGTGTTCCGGCACTCGACCATCGAAGCGATGGCCGAAGCGATCAGCCAATTGGAGCGGCAGGAACACCTCTCCATTCCGGTTCAAGATAAGAGGGATTACTATCCGCTTTCCTCCGTGCAAAAACGGCTGTACATCCAGCAGCAGATGGAAGGCGCCGAGCTTAGCTACAACATGTCCGGCATGACGGTTCTCGTCGGGCGCTTGGAACGGAATCAATTCGAGGCGGCGCTCAAAGGATTGATAGCTCGTCACGAAATTTTGCGAACCGGCTTCGAAATGGTCGACGGCGAACCGGTACAACGGATTTATCCGGACTTGAAGTTTGCCGTCGAGTATACAAAAGCGACGGAAAGTGAAACGAAGAGCATCGTAGACGGCTTTGTGCGCGTCTTTGATTTGGAGCGGCCGCCGCTGCTGCGTGTGGGCTTAGTCGAATGGGAAGCGGAACGGCATCTGCTCATGCTGGACATTCATCATATCGTCACGGATGGCATGTCGATGGGCATCTTCGTCGAAGAACTGCTGCGCCTGTATAACGGCGAGACTCTGGAACCGCTTCGGATTCAATACAAGGAATTCGCCGCTTGGCAGCAGTCCGAACCTGTAAAAGAGCGGCTGAAACGTCAGGAAGCCTACTGGCTGGACATGCTGGAAGGCGAACTGCCGACGCTTGAACTGCCTACGGACTTTGTCAGACCTGCCGCTCGCAGCTTTGAGGGAGATGTGCTGCCTTTCAGCATCGACAAGCAGATGACCGACAGCTTGCAGCGCATCGCCGATGAGAACGGTGCCACCCTTTATATGGTGTTATTGGCGGCCTATTCAATCCTGCTCAGCAAGTACTCGGGACAAGAAGACTTCATTGTAGGCACGCCGGTTTCGGGCCGCACACATGCCGACCTGGAGCCGCTCATCGGAATGTTTGTCAACACTTTGGCGATTCGCCATTATCCGTCCGGGGAGAAGACGTTCCTCGCTTACTTGAACGAAGTCAAAGAAACGATGCTGGGGGCCTACGACCACCAGGATTATCCGTTCGAGGAGCTCGTGAAAAAGCTGCAGGCGCCGCGAGATCAAAGCCGCAATCCTGTATTCGATGTCATGTTTGCTCTGGAAACCAAGGAAGATAACGTTCAAAGCTTCGGGGATATCAAGATCGAATCTTATCCGGAAACTCATACGGTTTCCCAATTTGATCTTACCTTGGTCATTTCGATGCTGGATGAGGGAATGAACGGGCAGTTTGAATATGCCACCAAGTTGTTTACGCGCAATCTGATCGACAATTTCGCTCAGGACCTGCTCGTGATCATCACCCAAATTTGCGAACAGCCTTCGGTGCTGTTGAAGGATATTTCCCTGAACGGGCAATCCGAACAGGAGCAAGATGTGCTAGAGGCCATTGATATTATTTTCTAATCCCTTACCCGGCTTGGGTGTATACCGTATTTCTCTCGGTACGCATCCTTGCCGGGTGTTTTTTTCCAAATGAAAGAGAAAAATCCACCACAGGAATCTGACGTCAAGTGCCGCTGAGTAACTATTTCAATTTATTGGAAAATCGACAAAACACAACAGAAATCTTAGTTTACCTTTGGTATACTAAGAATCAAACCATTTAAACAGAGATAATTCCACCATAAAATCCGAATACCCGAAAAACGAAAAGAAGTAATTGCCGATCGTTGCAGACGAGTTTAATCTTTTGACTATGACACCAGAAGAACAACAAAAGGCACACGAAGACTACAGGAAGAAATACAGATATCTAAAACGTGCGCCGCGGCTACTCGTTTACTACTACCTCATAGGGGAAAAGTTCCGAAATACAATGGCCGAAATAGGCCGCAGGAAGGGCTGAGAGAGATAGCCGACGACGTTCTGAGTAAGGAATTTCAACAGGAATGCTAGGCTTGGAATCGATCTCACCGGCACAATTATGCCGCAAGCATAATCAGGTGGATCAGGACCTGCTCCAGCAGGTTTTCGAGCGGCTGGCTATGCAGATTTTGTCTAGGCATGGCTGTTCGATAGCAGACCGCAAAGCACTCCGGATTATCGACTCTACCACCGTTGCTCTTTGCTTGCGGAGGTACAAGTGGGCCGACTTTCGCAAGATCAAGGCTGGTATAAAGCTTCACCTCCGCCTTGCTTTTGCAGATGCTCATGAGGTCCTGCCAGAGAAGGCAACCATTACGACAGCCAAGAAAAATGACCGGACACAGATGGATGACCTTATCGAAGATGCCGGAATCACCTATGTGTTGACCGCGGTTACGTGGACTACAAAGCATTCGATCGTTATTGCTCGGACGGGATATACTTCGTGACTCGCTTGAAGGAGAACGCGGTGATCGAACCGCTCCAATCGCTTGAAATTCCAGAGGACAGCAAGGTCACCATGGATGAATGGGTGCTGGTAGGTTCCACGCAAAAGCGGATGAAGCACAAGCTTCGCATGATGGAAACAACCGATTCACAGGGCAATTTTCTCATTCTGCTCACCAACCGTTTCGATCTGTCTTGCGATGAAATCAGTGAGATGTACCGCAGCCGCTGGGCCATTGAGACCTTCTTCAAATGGATGAAGCAGCACCTGAAGATTAAGCATTTCTATGGAACAAGCAAACAGGCCGTGCACAACCAGGTTTGGCTGACACTCATCGCTTTTTGCCTGCTTATGCTGGCCAAACTGGACGCGAACGTAGAGCACTCCCTCCTGCAAATCCAGCGGTGGCTGAAGGCTCTGATTTGGAAGCCCTATGCGCAGTGGATCGGGCGTATGAAGCGAAAACCGAGCCGCAAGTCGGCAGGACGAAAGCGGTTAGAACCCACGTAACTGAGCCGGCCCGAAGGGCGTTGTCTGACGCAAAAGCCAAGTAAATATACATAAATTTTCAAATGGACAGGGCTACCTTTAGTGGCTGCTCGACCTTTTGGTTCTCATGGTAGATGCTAATTATCTGAATTGTCTGTCAATGTTTTATGCAACGCTAGTGAGAATATCTAAGGCATTGGAATAACTACTGGATAAAACTACCACCCAAATCTGCTTGGTAGTTTTTTTATTTTGTAAAAGGGGTCGAATAAGCTGAATTGAGATTTTTAAGACTCTCTTTATATCCTGCATTTCCTGCATAAATCCCATTTAGATTTATCATAAAATGATGCTGTTTTTTCAAGGCTTATCCATCGAGATTTTTGTGCCAGTTTTTTTGTTTTCAGATCATTATCTCACTCACGGTTAATTGAACGAACAATAGGCTCACCTCATTAGGTTTTTTAATATCGTATGATGGCACGAAGACTGTGCGGCTCCCGTGACACTAGATACCTTGGAAGCCTTAGAACAACAAATAAAAGTAATAAAGCACGATAATGGAATTTATAAAATTAGAACGATTACAGACGAAGAGGATATAATACCTGTACCTGCAATTGGTAAACTGGTTTATAACATTGAAGAGGAAGAATCAACAATTAGAAAAGAAGACGTTAACGGAACTGAACTCGATTACGAAGAATATGATGAAGGGGGTGATTACTTTGTTCCATTACCTACTAATATTAAACCAATAATAGATAGTTTGAATTCACTAGATGACAGAAGAGTTCAAACTGTTATAAATTCTTTAGCCTTGGCAACAAAAGAGAATTTTGAAAATTGGCTTCAGAACTTAAAAATGAGTGAGTTTGAATATTTAATTACACCTTCAAATAGTTATCCTTATAAAAGGTATATAATCAGGAAAATTATTGCTAATTGTTGCGTATCACATCTTTCGTTACTTATAAATACACTTGTCTCAAATATCTCGAACGAGAGCCAATTGTCAGTTTATTATGACAATTTAATTGAGAGAGTAAAAAATTTAAGGAAGATCAGAAGGAAGAGTTTATCGGTTTAATGGTGGATATAATTGATTCACTTAAGGACTATGTTCACAAGGGTCAACTTAATGGGAAAAAGAATTTAGCGAAACCAAACTTAGATAAATTGAGCTACCTTTTAACTATTTGCGGAAAATCAATCTATAAATCTGCTGAATTAGAGTACAAAGATGTCCAAACCGAAGTATGTTTAGTTCCAGGGTATCAAGAGATAAAAAGGAAACGTGAAGCTCTTGGAGAAGACTTTTGGTATTATGCCGAAACGTTTTTTTCAGTATTAGAATCAGGAGGCTGGAATAGTAATCTACCTTCCATAAGTTCACTATTTAAAGAATTAAGTAAAATCAAGCTATCATTCGAACAAAAAAAGAGAATTAATAAACTATTATAGAATGTTTATTTCGTGTCATTTCCTCAGCCCCTTATCACTAGTAGTGTAGTGCATATACACTCTTAGTGTCCAAGTTCACTAGGGGGCTAAAGAGATTATACAACTTCACCAAATCCATAGTTGGATTACATGTACGATTATCGAAGTTATTTTATTTACTGATCGTTCCTTGATGTGTTACATTAATTTTGGGAGGGAATTTATATGGCTAGAAGTAAAGAGTTTGAAGTGAACGAAGTATTGGATAAAGCAATGAAGATCTTTTGGGAACAAGGTTACGAGAAGACATCGATGAGTGACCTAGTCGAGCATATGGGAATTCATCGCAGAAGTATATATGATACATTCGATGACAAACATTCGCTGTTTCTGCAGGCTATGGATCGATACTGCAGCAAAGTTAACGCCACATTGCTCGCAGAAGTAAAAACGTCCAAAACTGCAGTGGAAGCACTGCATAAAATTTTTGGTTTTATGATCAGCGAATCAGAGGATATGCCATCTGGTTGCTTAATCGTGAATTCAGCGGTGGAGCTGGCCGCACGTGATACTGATGTGGATACCAGGTCAATTGAACTGTTTACGGTAGCAGAGCAGATGTTCGAGCAAATTATTCTTTGGGGACAGCGGGATGGAGAATTCTCCTCTAATCACGATGCCAAGAAAATGGCAGAATACCTGCACAATATCTCCGTTGGCATAAGAGCAATGGCAAGAACTTCGACGGATAAAGAAAAACTAAACCGGATAGTCAATGTATCGATGGAACTTTTAGAAAATTGATGCATTGATTTTTTTGCATATAATAGAATCATCATTCCCAAATCGCTTTTTAGAATGAGGGGAAACAGTCGGGGGAGATTAGGAAGTAGTCTTGACTAAGCCTACACACGTGAAGTATCGATTTGTCATTGATATCAGCACGATGTAAGTTTGCCAGTTATATGTTTGTACAAATTTATAATCATTGATATGGCTGGTGTGCAATATCGATAGATAAAAGAGACAAGAAAGCAGCTGGCAGTTAAGGTCAGCTGCTTTTTGTTTTTCTTCCTTAAGGCTTCTTTAGGTTGAAATGGTTCTCAGAAATGTAGCATATAAAAAAACAAAAATACTTTACATTGTGTTACCTTAGTTTTGGGAGTGAGTTTTATGGCTAGAAGCAAAGAATTTGTAGAACCTTGGTTGGTAAAATAAAACGATGTCATATAGTCAACGTTTTTTTGCATTTAATAGAATGAACGTTCCCAATTGCGCGGTAATGCCTTTGCCTAAGTTAAGCTCCCTATTTAATAGTAGTACATCACACTAAATAGTGATCAGGTCACAAACTTACAATAATTAATTGAGGTGGATACTAGATGAAAAAAACTGTACTTATTACTGGTGCTTCGGGTGGAATTGGAAAAGAGTTGGCGGATCGCTTTGCCAAAGATGGTCATAACATGGTCCTCGTGGCAAGAAGCGAGGCTAAGCTTATAGAATTGGCAAAAGGATATCGAGAAAAATACGGTGTTCACGTAAAGGTGTTCGCAAATGATGTGACGTCACCTGGCGTGGCCGAAGAAATCTCTGCCGAGCTTAAAAAGGAAGGAATCGCCGTCGACTATCTGGTCAATAATGCGGGCTTTGGCTTATATGGGTCATTCTTGGAAACAGATTTGGAACAAGAAATGAATATGATTGATGTCAATATCAAGGCTTTAACGATTATGACGAAGTTGTTCTTGCCGGATATGGTTAAGCGGCGCCAAGGGGGCGTAATGAATGTGGCTTCTGTAGCAGCTTTTTACCCCTGACCGCTAATGGCAGTGTACTTCGCCACGAAGGCATACGTTCTTTCATTCACAGAGGCGCTGGAGAATGAACTGACCGGAACGGGTGTGACTGTGACGGCTCTATGTCCTGGCCCAACGGCAACTGGTTTCGTCGATCGTTCAGACGTGGGATCTTCCAAGCTGTACCAAAGCGGTGTTATGGAAGTCGGAGTGGTGGCAGATGAGGCATATCGCGATTTCTTGCGTGGCAAGACACTCATCATTCCAGGAGCAATTCATCGTTTCATTACATCCCTACCGCGGTTTTTACCTCGAAAAATGATGACAGGTCAAATCAGAGCACGTACAGAGCATGTAGATCGTTGATTCTAGTTAATAGAATAGATTGGACAATCCCTAACATATGACAACAATGTACCAATAGTCCGTTAAGGTGCATCCAATATTTTTCTCAGCAATATCAGGAGCGGATAAGCAATGGTTCTCTGAAGTTTGGTTTCCAAAGGCAGAAGAAGCTGGATTGAAATATATGGCATTAATTACGCCAGAAAAGGCAGTTGCTAGATCCTTTTTAAAACGACTTGATTCAGAGCTTACAGGAAGCTACGCCACTGAAAACTTTGATTCTATGGAAGAAGCCGTAGATTGGTTAGCTAAAAGCAAATAATGTTCCATAAGAATCATAGTTCTCAAATCATCCTTACAAATTCAGGTTCAGAGTTTACGAAGGCTAAAGGCAAGAACTAGGGTTCAAAAGAGAAAGCAATAGATAAGTTATAAACTAAGGAAGATTTAAAATGAAATTAACAGGAAACACGATTTTTATTACAGGCGGCGGTTCGGGAATTGGACGGGGATTAGCTGAGACATTACACAAACTTGGAAACAAGGTTATCATCTCAGGACGGAGTAAAGAGCGTCTGGAGGAGACCATCCAAGCGAATCCTGGCATGTCTGCAGTGGAGCTGAATATACAGGACCCTGCAAGCGTAAATTCAGTCGCCCAGCAGTTAATTGAAGAATACCCAGATCTTAATGTATTGTTTAACAACGCTGGTATTTATACGCCTGAAGATCCGTCGGGGTTGGTTGACGAAGAAATTTTGGTTCAGACAGTCACCACAAACCTGCTTGGTCCGATTCGTATGGCGGCTGCGCTACAGGGTCATTTGAAATCCAAAGAAGAAGCTTATATTATCAATACGACTTCGATACTCGGATTCGTACCGGTGGCACAGGGGGCTATATATTCTGCGACGAAAGCAGCGCTTCATTCCTATACACTGACCCAGCGCTACATCCTGAAAGACACCTCGGTGAAAGTACTGGAAATTGCGCCGCCATTGGTTCAAACGCAAATGATCAATTATGATCCGAATGCGATGCCACTTGCAGCATTCATTGAAGAAACGATGAATGTACTTGGTACAGATACGGATGAGGTTCTGGTGGAGTCAGCAAAAATGTATCGTAATAATCCGGGCCCGAACGAAAGCGTTCTTGTGAACCAAGTTAACGATATGACGTCTGGTCAGTAATTCGCTTTTATGATAAAGCACCCTGTAGATGATAAAATGGATGGATGCATACCAATTTAAGAACAATAATTACAAAAAAAGGGAGTGGTAAAAAATGAATATTTCTAAACAAGTTGCTATTGTCAGTGGTTCTAATCGAGGTTTAGGCAAGGAGCTGGCTCTTGAACTTCTAGCTAGGGGAGCTAAAGTGTACGCTGGAGCGAGAAACCCGGAAACAATTGATCTGTCGGGTGCTATTCCACTGCAGCTCGATATTACAGATCCGAAATCCGTCATGGCTGCGGCTGAGGTTGCTGGTGATGCAACCCTTCTAATCAACAATGCAGGTTCCGCCACTGGCGCTTCTCTCCTCACAGGTGAGCTAGACGATATTCATTTGGAATTCGACACTCATGTTTTCGGCACACTTTCAATGATTCGCACTTTTGCACCCGTTATTGAAAAAAATGGAGGAGGTTCGATACTGAATATCCTGTCCGCATTATCTTGGATCAATATCGGTAACTCAGGCGCGTATTCAGCTGCAAAATCCGCTCAATGGGGAATAACAAACGCATTACGTTTAGATTTAGCCCCTAAGAACATTAAGCTTGCCGGATTGCACGTAGCGTTCATGGACACCGATATGACAGCTGGCATCCAAGCACCTAAGACATCTCCGAAGGACATCGCTAAAATCGCGATCGATGGAATCGAATCCGATCTCTACGAGATTGTTGCTGATGATACAAGTCGAAATGTACAACAGGGCCTCTCTGCAGGAATTTCTTCCCTGTACCCACAATTGTTTGAATAAAAGGAGGAGTGTACATGCGTTTTCTCGTTCATGTCAAAATCAAACCAACGACTACTGAGAAAGAAATTGTGGAACTGTTACCAGCGGAACAAGCACGATTTGCTGAATTAGTGGAACAGGGGCTAATCAAATCCTTTTACCTTTCCCACACAATGGACGAGCATTGGTCCATTTGTATTGGAGACAGCTTAGAAGAGGTCCGAGTTGCTGTGGAGTCATTGCCGTTTTATAAATTTATGGCAGTAGAATACACCGCGCTAGTCGACGATAAGCGTTAGTGGGCGGGAGCGCTGTTGCGGTTGTTCTTTATTTGATTGCGAGAGCCATTCTGCGCAGTACAGGAATACGAAGGGGCCTATGCAAATTGCAATTGGCATGATTGTGCTTCCTTTGGCGCTCAACTATGTTCTGATTTTCGGAGCGCATGGTTTTCCAAAGCTGGAATTGTCAGGTGCAGCCTAGTCCATCATCATTAGCCGTTTCATCGCAGGTGCCGGGATTTGGAAAGAAATGAAGCAAAATTCAAGGAACTCCTTAATAGAGAAGATATATGCTTTGATGACATGAGTGAGATTTTGGATACTACCTACTATTGGATAGAAAAAGAACTTAAAAAGCCAATTACTCATTGAAAATAGCGTCGTTTACTGAAACACATCAAGACAGGTCAAAATTCGAGTGTTCACCGCTATGGCTCGTAACGATGTGCTTCAACAATTCCTCAATCTGGATCGCTCTATGCAGACTCCGAACAGTTTAAAAACCAGCCTACCTATGAGCAAAGAATATTTTCATTTGATGTACAAAATAGGTGCTACCCGATATGCATATCATGAGAAAATAAAAGTGGAACAACAATTGTTTCTGGATTATACGGGGTAGTACCAGCTTCACTGACACCACCCGCAAACGTATGGGTTAAACTGGGGATTTATTAAATACCTGATTATATTCAAGCTGCGCATCGGTGATCACCAGCTTTGAATAGACTTCCAGCGATTTTCTTCATGGCCGGAACATATCTGAATCAATGCATCATCAAAAAAAGCAGCCACTACAGGGCTGCTTTTGTACTACGGGCTAATTGCTCGTGTATTTTACCCAATCGTATTCGGCGTATAGCGGATTCGCTCCGTTATACGGACCTAGCCAGTCGTCAACACCAGTGCCATTCCATAAATTCATCATAATCTTGCCTGGCGTGCTCGGTATGTTCGTAGTTGCCGTATGCTTTAGAACCCCGTCAACATACCACTTAATGTATCCTGACTGCCAATCGAATGCATAGGTGTGAAAGCCTCTTGATGCATCAAAGCCCAGATCAACAATCTTCTCGTGACCACCGACCCCGTTTGTATAATAGTTGAATTGCACTTTTGTCGTGTCTTTACCTAAAAATTCAATATCTATTTCATCCCATTGCGTGCCATCAGTAGGTCCCGTATACGTAAAAAAGGAAGATACGATCCCTGTATTTTTAGCAGGCTTCATACTGACCTCGTATAAGCCGTATCTGTAAGTGTTCGTCGATCGATACTCTCCGCAGTCAAATTTATTGTACGCAGAACTCGTTAAGCCAAGCTTCATTTTGCCATCGTTCGTAAAATTGACATTATTGGCACGCCAAGTGCAATTAAACATGTTCCCATTGGAATATCCGTCCGCCTTTTGCCATGCACCCGAATTGAAACCATTAAGTGGTTCCCAAAAAACATTCCCCGCATAAACGCTTACCGAAAAAAACAGAGAGACAATGCCCGTGACCATTAAAGTGAACCAAGATTTCTTCTTCATTTTACACCTCCATAAAAGATTGACCAAACATGAAAGAAACGGCTGACAATGATACATTATTTCAAGTATTGACCGGCTTACCGAAAAAATATAAAACGCTTCCATATTTGGTATCTTCATTGTAGCCTGGAAATGAGGCGTACACTATAGCAAACTTAACGCTCGAAACATAATTAAAAAAAACCTAAATTTTATCAAGTTGTGGTTTAAAAATGCACCGCTGGGCCGCTACTCACGCCGATAACTAGAGCGCCAGCACCATGATTCCGCCGCGCTTCATCATCATGCTATGGAAGTTGAATCAAAGAAGGGTGATTAAAGAAAAGATAGCAAGACCTTTTTAAGGGGGGCTTGCTATCTTTATGGTTTAGAGCAATTATTCCATAATCATTACGTCTATATATTGGCCGTTCATAACCCCTTGTTTTTCTTGGCCTCTTTCTCTAATTCCGAATGAAGCGTACTACGAACGCCTTTACTGCGGAAGGTTCTGTCTACGTAAATCGAAAGGTCCGCAATGCCATCATAAGCACAACGATGAGAATAACGATTTAAAGAAGCCCAGCCAACCACGACCCCATCCGATTCTGCGACCAAAACAGTATAACGACTTTGATGTACTTTAAACCAGTCAGTCATGTAGTCGAAGTCCTTGGCTTCCACCTCCAGTGTAGCTATCCGATCTTCAATCCCTTGATTGTAAATGTCCAAAATACGGTTTAAATCTTCTGAGGTTGCTGTTCGAACGTTTAATATTGGCATACTGATCCCCCCGCTCATAAGCACATTAGGCTTTCTTGGCTTTTATAACTGCGGAAACAATATAATCATCCACGTTTGCTTCAGGCACCCAATCCTTGATGAATGATTTGGATTCATCTTTAGGTTCGATGCTAATACTCGTAAATCCACTTTGCTGCAGCATGGATTTTACTTCTTCCAATGAGGAGGCGCCGGAAATACAGCCGGAATACAACTCATTTAGATCGTTTTTTATTTCAGGAGGAAGTTCTGTGGTTGTAATGATATCGGAAATCGCTAATCTGCTGCCAGACTGCAAAACACGATAGGCTTCATTGAACACCTGCTGTTTATCCGGTGAAAGGTTAATCACGCAGTTGGAAATAATAACATTTACTGTACCATCCGCTACCGGTAGATGCTCGATTTCACCTAGACGAAAGTCGGTGTTTGTGAAATTCCCTTTGACTGCGTTATTGCGGGCGCGGCTGATCATATCCGGCGTCATATCGACTCCGATGACCTTGCCGTTGTCCCCTACTTGGCGAGAAGCCAAAAAACAATCGAATCCGCCGCCGCTGCCTAGATCGAGAACAACTTCTCCTGCTTTCAGTTCTGCAATAGCTTGCGGGTTACCACAGCCAAGTCCGAGATTTGCTCCTTGAGGCACAGCTGTTAACTCCTTAGTCGAATAACCCATTTGCGATGAGAGGCTATCCGCATCTGACGGAGATCCACAGCAGCTGCCTGCTACGGGGGGATTGACTTCCTTAACAGCAATCTGTTGGTAGTGGTTCCGTACATTTTGGCGGATTTGATCATTTGTCAGTTTATTCATATCAAAACACTCCTTTAATTTGGATTGGAAAGGTGGATTGAACAGCTCTTATGTTTAAGTTAGCAGCAAGGCGCGCAGCAGATAGAGGTTTGCACTGGCTTGGGAAGAAAAAAGTCAAAAGACAACCGACGACCTTTTTTAGGATTAGAATTTGACCATTTCCATACGGATTGAGATCGGTGCTGTTTTTCCAATTTGCGAGCTTTCATCAAGTATTCCGCAACATAAATGTTTTCTAAAATTTCTAAAAACCTCCATTTATTTGGATTAAAATTTGTAAATCGCAAGTATCAAAGGAGAGTATTATCCAGTTACCGGAAAACAACATTTGCTGGATTGGGCCATGGCATCGTTAAAAAGTTTCACAGATCGAATCACGGTATCTTTTTCAAAATCAGTCAAATACGAAAAAACTTCGTTTAAGTATTCATTCATTTGTGCATCAATGGTGGTTGCTACATATTTACCTTCCACGGTGAGGGACAGGGTATAGACTCTACGATCGCTAGGGTCCGGCGTTTTCTCAACCAAATTCATCTTGGTCAAGCTCTGAACCTGTCTACTGAATGTAGTGATATCTGTTCCAAGGGTTTCAGCAATTTGCTGCATGGAAGGTTTATGCTGACGGTCAATTTCATAAAGTATATGGCTTTGAACTGGTGAAATATCGTGTCCACCCACGGTACAACAGTTTTTGTTCAGTAAGCCAAAACGGCGTGTCATGTTTTGAAATAACTCTCGTGTATTTTCCATGTATGTTTCACCTCATGCCTTAGTTATACATTATAAATTTGCAAATTGCAAGTAATATGCATACTTGATTTTAGAATGGAGCTAAATTAGTATATAAGCATACAGTTATATGAGTGAAAGGGGGTTACACATTGGAGCAGCTTGGTTATGTAGCCGATCATTTAAAGCTTCTGGGGGATAAAACCCGCTTGGCCATGCTTTCCCTGCTAAGAGAAAGAGAATGGTGTGTTTGCGAATTCGTGGACATCTTCGATATGTCACAGCCAGCCATCAGCCAACATTTGAGAAAATTAAAGTCGCAAGGGATCGTAAAAGAAGAAAGACGAAGTCAGTGGGTATACTATTCTTTAAACGTAGATGACAAGCCCCATATTCAAGCTGTGCTTGAGTGTATGCCAGATTCTAAGCAAATATTAAAATGGATGAATAAAGAGGAGCCCATAGCATCTTGTGGACCGGATTCCCCAGCTTGCTCCTCCTAAAGGTTGTTCAGTTTATCTCCTTGCGGGGATAAATGTTTCCTTTATATAAGTATATGTTTATAAGGTGATGGGTAAAAAAGGGGAGGGATTAGCAGAACGAGAAGATGGAGGACTAGAGATATCAATGGGTAATGGAGGTTTTGAACATTGGTTTTGTTGGCATGCATTATATTCTTAGCGACTTTAGTGCTGGTCATCTGGCAGCCTAAAAATCTGTCTATAGGCTGGTCAGCCTGCGGTGGAGCCGTACTTGCTCTACTGGTGGGTGTCGTCGATTTGCATGATGTTTGGGAAGTCACTCAGATTGTCTGGAATGCGACACTGGCTTTTGTGGCTATCATTCTGATTTCGTTGGTGCTTGATAAAATCGGCTTCTTCGAATGGGCGGCGCTTCATATGGCACGAGCTGCGCGGGGAAGCGGGACCCGGATGTTTGTTTACGTGAGCATTCTTGGCGCCGTTGTGGCTGCTTTTTTTGCGAATGACGGAGCGGCCTTAATTTTGACACCGATTGTTCTAGCGATGGTTCGGGCACTGAAATTTGATGAGAAAATGGTTTTCCCTTTCATCATAGCGAGCGGATTTATTGCGGACACGACGTCGCTTCCACTTGTAGTCAGCAACCTGGTGAATATTGTATCAGCCGATTTTTTTGGGATCACCTTTATGGAATATGCGAGTCGCATGATTGTACCTAATTTATTTTCCTTAGCGGCTAGTATCGTGGTACTGTATCTCTTTTTTCGCAAAAGGATTCCCAAAACATTTGATGCTGCACAATTAATAACACCTGCAGAAGCGATTAAAGATCCAAAAATGTTCCGCATGTCTTGGATCGTTCTCGCGGTGCTGTTGGTTGGTTACTTTGCATGCGAATTTTTTAGCATTCCCGTTTCGGTGGTAGCCGGGATCATTGCCGTCTTTTTCTTGCTAATGGCGAGAAGAAGCCCTGCGGTACCGATGAAAGAAGTCATTAAAGGCGCTCCATGGGCCATCGTATTTTTCTCCATTGGAATGTATGTTGTGGTGTATGGTCTGCGTAATGCCGGATTGACGGATCTGCTTGCTCATGTCATTCAAGCGGCTGCCGATCAAGGTATGTTTGTGGCCACCATGGGCATGGGTTTTATCGCGGCTGTTATCTCGTCGGTGATGAATAACATGCCTACGGTCATGATTGATGCGCTTGCTATAGATGCCACCCATACAACCGGTATCATCAAAGAGGCGCTGATTTACGCTAATGTAATTGGATCGGATTTGGGACCGAAAATAACCCCGATTGGTTCATTAGCTACATTGTTGTGGCTGCATGTGCTTAGCTCAAAAGGCGTGAAAATTTCTTGGGGAGCTTATTTTAAAACAGGCATTGTTTTAACGATTCCTACACTTTTTATTACCCTGCTGGGCTTATATCTGTGGTTAATCATTTCATAATTGAACATTAAAGGAGACGTTTATCATGGAAAAAAAGACAATTTACTTTTTGTGCACCGGTAATTCTTGCCGCAGTCAAATGGCAGAAGGCTGGGCCAAAAAACACTTGGGAGACCGTTGGAATGTATACAGTGCGGGCATTGAAGCACATGGCCTTAATCCTAAAGCGGTACAAGCAATGAATGAAGTAGGCATCGATATTTCAGCTCAAACTTCAGATATCATTGATCCAGTCCTGCTGAACAACGCCGATTTGGTTGTGACTTTGTGCGGGGATGCGGCTGATAAATGTCCCATCACACCTCCACAAGTTCGCCGTGAGCATTGGGGATTTGATGATCCGGCCAAAGCAGAGGGAACGGAAGAAGAAAAGTGGGCCGTCTTCCAGTGGGTTCGTAATCAGGTGGGAGAACGCATTAAACAATTTGCGGAAACCGGCGAATAATAGAATGTCCAGCCGGGAGCCATCCCGGCTTAGTTTCTAAAAAGAGTGTAAGGAAGGAGATCTTATGTATGAAATCCATCGAGATCTATGATCCAGCTATGTGTTGCTCCTCAGGCGTATGTGGGCCCGGTGTTGATCCTGAATTAATTCGCACGTCCTCAATCGTTCATAACTTGCAAAAGCAAGAAGTGAGCGTATCTAGATATAATCTGGCCAGTGAGCCAGATGCCTTTGTATCAAACGTCATAGTCAGACAATTATTGACCGATGAAGGACCGGAGGTCCTACCTGTTATTGTTGTAGACGGACAAGTGGTTAAGAAGCAAAGCTATCCTACCAATGAAGAATGGGAGCAGTGGACAGGAATCGCTGTTTCTGAACTGACTGCCAAGCCCCGGATACGCCTGGAGATAAAGACGAAATTATAATAACGGAAAGAAGGGCTAATATGTCTATCCCGTTCGATCCACATACGATCTTGCGTACACCTTATCTATTCTTTACAGGAAAGGGGGGTGTCGGCAAGACGTCAACAGCTTGCGCAGCGGCAGTAGCACTGGCTGACTCCGGCAAACGTGTCCTGCTTGTGAGCACCGACCCTGCCTCCAATTTGCAGGACGTTTTTGATATGAAGCTTTCCAATCATCCAGTCTCCATTGAGGGAGTGCCTAATCTGGATGTAGCCAATCTGGACCCTGAAACCGCTGCGGCAGAATATAAGGCGAAGGTTGTCAATCCTTACCGGGGCGTTCTGCCGGATGCAGTTATTCAAACCATGGAGGAGCAGCTATCTGGTGCCTGTACGGTGGAAATTGCTGCCTTTGACGAATTCACCTCTTTGCTGACAAACAAAGAAATAAGAGTGAAGTACGATCATATCCTGTTCGATACCGCACCTACGGGTCATACGCTGCGTCTGCTTCAATTGCCTTCGGCCTGGAGCGGGTTCCTGGAGGAGAGCACTCACGGCGCCTCTTGCCTTGGGCCGCTGGCCGGTTTGGAGTCCAAGCAGGTTTTGTATGGAGAGGCGGTTCAAACGCTGTCAGATGGAGAACAGACCACACTTATTTTGGTCACCCGTCCGGAAGCCTCTCCTTTAGTGGAAGCAGGACGTGCATCATCGGAACTCAGAGGAACGGGGATTGCGAATCAACTGCTCGTCATTAACGGCGTATTGACCGACTATTCCGATGAAGATAGGGTAGCAGTAGCTTTCTTTAACAGGCAGGCGCAGGCGCTAGAGCAAATGCCAAAAGAACTACAAGAGCTTCCGAGCTATTCCATCCCTCTTGCTCCGTTTAACGTGACCGGGATTGAGCATTTGCGCGAGTTTTTCCAATCATCCCCTTCAGGTACGGCTGTTGCCGCTACGGCTTCCGCAGATCAGAAACTTACCATGCCCCCACTTGACACCTTAATTCAGGATCTGGAGGCAAATAACATTCGGGTCATCTTCACCATGGGTAAAGGGGGCGTAGGGAAGTCTACGGTCGCATCCGCCATTGCGGTTGGACTGGCTGGACGGGGACACCGTGTCCACCTGAGCACGACAGATCCGGCCGCTCATTTGGAGTATGTTCTCGGTGAAGCCACTGGACGGATCTCGCTTAGCCGGGTAGATCCGAAGCTGGAACTGGAGAGATATCAAGCTCAGGTGATGAGCAATAATGCGGATGCCTTGGATGAGGAAGGGATAGCCTTCCTGGAAGAGGATTTACGTTCACCTTGCACAGAAGAAATTGCGGTATTTCGGGCATTTGCTGATCTAGTAGAACGCGCCGAAGAGGAGATCGTAGTGATTGATACGGCTCCGACCGGACACACACTGTTACTGCTGGATGCGACAGAGGAGTATCACAAGGAAATCTCCCGTTCTTCCGGTGTCATTCCGGCCTCTGTGCAGCATCTGCTGCCCCGGCTGCGTGATCCCAAGGAGACGAGTGTCGTTATTGTAACGCTGGCGGAGGCAACGCCAGTGCATGAAGCGTCACGGTTGGAGAGCGATCTGGACCGGGCAGGGATTCCAGTCAAGTGGTGGACGATCAATCAAAGCTTCGCGGCTGCTGGAACGACAGATCCAGTCCTGAACGGACGGGCCCAAGCGGAGCTGGAATGGATTAACCGCGTGAACCACATGTCAGATGCACATGCCGTTATTATTCCCTGGGTACCCCATGAGATTACAGGATATGAACAGCTCAAAGCCCTCGGAGAAGCAAATTTGGAATAGATACCGGAGGTACTAAAATGACAATTACCGATGAAGCGAGAGAGTTTATTGAAAAGATGATGAAGGAAGCTGGAGTATCTACCTTGCGTATTGGATATGCCGGAGCAGGCTGCTGTGGGCCCAGCTACCAGTTGTCCCTTGAGAAGCCACAAGAGAACGATGCGGTAAGTCTAGTCAATGAGGTCGAGGTGGCGGTTGACCCGCAGGTGGCTGACCAGGTTAGTGGACTTACCCTTGGATACATTCAAGATGAGCAAGGTGCTGGACTAACGATGAGTGGCGGCAGCAGCTGCTGTTAAGCCGATAGGAGGACAACGATGATGGCGAATTATCATACGCTTGTAGAGAACAAAGTATATATTGGTGGAGAGAGTGCATTGCTCCAAGCACTTCAAGAGCAAGAGATCTCAGATGTTTTTGATCTGAGAGATAACGGCACAGAGGCAGAAGGATTTCCGGCAAAGGTAACGCGTCATCACTATCCGATTGTGGAAGATGAGACTGGCCAGGAGGCTTCTGTGCAAGCCGCTATTCAGGCTGTTAAAGAAGCGGTGAACAGCGGGAAGACCGTGTATTTCCATTGCGCCGGTGGACGGAATCGTACAGGAACCGTAGCAACTGGAGTGTTGCTTGAGCTGGGTTTGGCTACCACAGTGGAAGAGGCGGAAGCCTTGGCCAAAGAAAAACGTCCGGATATCAATATCAAGCAAGAGATGCGTGATGTGTTGAAAGGTTTTTATCCATCCAAGTAATTTAATCTATACAGTAAAGGGACAATTTCCTATGGGAGATTGTCCTTATTTTCTTTCAAGAAGCATGGATTATGCTATTTTTAGCATTCGAAATTTAATGACAGACCAAATAGGGAATTATCTCTTCAAACGTAATACTTGTTGTCTGACTTCCTTTTGCTGCGATCTATGTTGTTCTTCCATTTCGTCATGATGTTGTTTCCGCTCACTTTGACTCATATTTTTAACGTCTTTAATGGCGTTACTGACTTTGAAATGATAGCCACCATCCGGATCAAGTTGTTTTTTCATCTTATCCTTTCCCCAAGACTCTCCATCGTACCACGCCATTTGGAGTTGAAAAACGACTTCGTCCGCAAGTGCTTCAGTTGGAAGCTCCATGATTAATGCTTCAGCGACCCCATCTCTTAACACCACACAGTATCTACTGTTATGAACGATTGAATAGTACAATCGGAAGATCCTCCTTTATAGAGAAGATATATCCTTTGATGACATGTGAATTATGTTCTTTATACAGTAATATTTCCTTCAATTTTCCTTTCATTTCTATGGCATCAAAATTCACTTTTTCATCCAGTACAAACGATTTTCATATGCAATCGTTAAAAACACCTTATTATTGTTAGGAATAACGCATTCTAGGGAATGTCCAGAGGAGCAAAAAAAGAAGGGATTTTGGGAACTCTCCGTACTTTTTGCCAGTACTTCTCCACATACAGGGCATTCAGATATAAGCATGATATTGTGGGTGTCACATACGAGGGTACCTGCTAATGGAATAATTTGAAGGTGTAAAAGCGATGACTCCTGGCTAGTCTATTTCCTTGGATATAAGGTAAAAGAGGATTAAGTACATCATTTTATCCAAACAAGCTTTGCTATATTCGACCAACAACTTATTTCTTCCTCTTTACATTTTGATTACATAAAACTATCTCTCCCTTCATATACGAATACTAATATTATCTATGTGTTAGCCGATTATCATCGGTAATCTCAGAATAAATAATAGGGGGTACTTTATGTTTGGCAATCTTTTCAAAAAAATATTACCTATCGTTATGGTGTCATCAATCGCAGTTACTGCCGTTGTGTCAGGAGGAGCTTCTGCACAAGCAGCTTCAGACACAAAAAAAATTAAAAATGTAATTTTTTTAATTGGTGATGGCATGGGTCCATCATATATTTCTGCCTATCGGTATATGCAAGATAACCCGGCAACCCCCCTGATGGAAAAAACAGAGTTTGATCAGTATCTTGTAGGTGCTCAAACGACGTATCCGGAAGATGAGGCTCAAAATATAACAGACTCCGCTTCAGCTGCCACAGCAATGTCTGCCGGTGTTAAAACATACAATGCTGCCATTGCCGTTGATAACGATAAAACTGATGTCAAAACGGTATTAGAGCAAGCGAAGGAAAACGGGAAATCTACCGGCTTAGTTGCAACATCTGAGATCACTCATGCTACTCCTGCAGCATTTGGCGCACATGATGTTAGCCGTAAAAACATGAACGCTATTGCTGATGATTACTTTGATGAAAAAATTAATGGAAAGCACAAGGTGGATGTCCTGCTTGGTGGTGGACTAAGCAATTTTGTGCGTAAAGACCGAAACTTAACTGAAGAGTTCAAGAAAGCCGGTTACGGTTATGTCACTGATCGGGAAGGATTGCTGAACAATAAAAACGATCAAATTCTCGGTCTATTTGCCGAAGGTGGACTAGATAAAGCAATCGATCGTGCCAAAGAAACGCCTTCTTTAGAAGATATGACTAATGCTGCAATCAGTCGATTAAATAAAAATGATAATGGTTTCTTCCTGATGATTGAAGGAAGCCAAATTGACTGGGCAGGTCATGACAACGACGTGGTTGCTTCCATGAGTGAAATGGCGGATTTTGAAAAAGCATTTAAAGCAGCGATCGACTTTGCCAAGAAAGACGGCAATACATTAGTAGTTGCAACTGCTGATCATTCTACCGGCGGATTTTCGGTCGGTGCAAATGGAGAATATAACTTTAATGTAGCACCAATTAAAGCAGCAACGCGCACACCAGATTTTATGGCTAAAGAAATTGTTGCTGGCGCAAGTGTTGAAGATACACTTAAGAAATATATCTCCTTAGATCTTACAGAAAGTGAAGTTCAATCGGTCAAAACTGCTTCTGCTACAAAGGACGAAGTTAAAATCGATAATGCCATTGAAGCCATCTTCAACACTCGTTCATTTGCTGGCTGGACAACAGGTGGTCATACTGGAGAAGATGTGCCGGTCTATGCTTACGGGCCAGGGAAAGAATTGTTTACGGGACTTATCGATAATACAGATAATGCAAAGAACATTTTTGACATTCTGAAAAAAAGCAAATAAATAACAAAAGAAAAAAGGGGTATTTGGATTCATAAACTGTGACCCGAAAGATGGACACTTTGAAAAAAAAGTGACTTCTCTCGGGTCTCTTTGCGTTTATAATCGATATACTGAAAGGTTGGGGATACAAAATTGGGAACCGTTGGTCTACCGAGCTGGCAGCTCTAAAGGCCTATCAGGAGGGGAAAACTCCTGCGGACATCTTCAGCGAGGCAGGATTCAACTTAGATATGATCGGACGGGAGAATCCGAATAGATGCTTAAAACGTTGGAGGAAAACCTTGGCTTCTCAAGGTGAAGCAGGTCTTCTGGAAGAGCAACGAGGAAAAGGCAGCACGGGAAGGCCCGCAGCAGAGCAGTCGATGGAGAAGAAGCTTGCACAAGCTGAGGCACGTATAAAGCTATTTGTTGTGCTCAAAAAACAGTGTATCAGTTTTTAAATTGAAGATTGTAGAGCAATTTTAACCTCTAATTTGGGATTCGAAAGTTCAGTCACCTAACATTTACAGCCATTTTGAAGACCCGCCGTTATGTAAGGTTGTCGAAATGGTGAGGAGAGAGTATAGTTTGTATGTATTTATTTTGTGCGGGAAGAGGTTAATATGGCGACAATTCACGATGTAGCGTTAAAAGCCGGTGTGTCGGTCACTACAGTATCCCGTGTAATGAATAACCGGGGATATATCAGCGAAACTACACGCAAAAAAGTGTTCGACGCAATGGAGGAACTTAATTATCAACCGAATGAAATAGCACGATCTCTATTGCGCAAGCAGTCTAATATTATTGGCCTGATTATTCCCGATGTCTCGCATCCTTTCTTCAGTGAGCTTGCCAATCAGGTCGAGTTCTATGCCTATCAGCAAAACTGCAAGGTCCTGCTGTGCAATTCCCATATGGATCCCGTGAAGGAAAAAGTGTATATCGATATGTTGAAGCGGAACCGGGTGGATGGCATCATTATGGGTAGCCATACATTAGAAGTAGAAGAGTACCGACATTTGAATTCACCGATCGTGACGTTTGATAGGCAGATTGACCCGTATATTCCTTACATATCCTCGGATAATTATCGCGGAGGCGAGCTGGCTACGGAGCTGCTCATTCGCAAAGGCTGCCAGAAAATTGCGCATATATGCGGAAATCTGGAGCTGAACATGCTGTCCAATGAGCGGACCAAAGCATTCCGGGATGTCGTGGGCAGGGATGGTGTCCAGCATGTGATCGTTCAAACAGACTTGAATGTGTTCGATCAGAAGGAGTACGAGCGAATCATTTCAAAACTCGTTCATGAACATCCGGATGTGGATGGAGTGTTCGCAACAAGTGATATTATTGCGGCTTTTGCGCTGAAAGAATATATTCGCGCTGGAAGGCATGTGCCAGAGAATGTGCGCATTGTAGGCTTCGATGATGTAAGCGTTGCTTCCTGGCTGACGCCGGAACTTACATCGGTAAGACAGCCGATTGCAGACATCGGCAGACTGGCGGTCGAGCTGATCCGCAGGCAGGCGGAAGGGGAGCAGGTACAACCTGTCAATCTGCTGCCTGTTGAACTAATTGAGCGTGCAACGACCTGAATGAAAATCTGTTCCTCTAACAAGGGGAACAGATTTTTTTTAGTACATGTTAAAAATTCAACATGTCAAACGATTGACACAAGTTAAACCTTTAACATATAATCCGTTTGTAAGCGTTTTATTTAAGTGTTCAGAGCCATTATATAAATAAGGGGATGACAACAATGAGGAAATTCAAAAGAGTTCAATGGATGGTAATGCTGCTTCTTTTGGTTATGGTGGTGTCTGCATGCAGTGGCTCCGGAGGAGAAGGTAATTCGGCTTCTGGAGGGGGATCAGGGGATTCGAAAAATGTGAAAATTACGCTTTTGAACTCCAAAGGCGAAATCCTTCCACAGCTGGAGGAAGCCGCGAAGGCGTTCCAGAAAGACAATCCGGGCATTACTGTTGAAATCCAGCCGGTTCCGACTGGTGGATCTCCTTTTGAGCGTGCCTCTGCATTGTATGCATCAGGAAACCCGCCGACCATGATCATGCTAGATACAGGTGATGTTGAGAAATTTAAGGACCGTATCCTCGATCTAAGCGGGGAAAAGTGGAATGCGGACACTGTTGAAAACGCTACCACTGCTACGACATTTGATGGTAAAAATTACGCGTTTCCACTGGCTGTTGAAGGCTACGGATTCATTTACAACAAAGCCGTTGTAGATAAAGCGGTGGGCGGAAGCTTTGATCCCACCACAATTAAAACCCGAAATGACCTTGAAAAACTGTTTCAGCAAATCGAGACATCCGGAAAGAAAGCACTGGTGATTTCATCAATGGACTGGTCCCTGGGCGCTCATTATTTGCCTCTTGCTTATGCAGGCCAGAACAAAGACATGGCTGAAGTGGACAAATTCATGGCGTCACTAAAAGCGGGCCAGGCGGACTTGGCTAATAATCCTGTATTTAACGGACTTATGGATACATTCGACGTCATGATGAAATACAATATCGATCAGGCTTCTCCGCTAGCAGGAACTTATGAACGCGGACCGGAACTGCTCGGCAAAGGTGAAGTTGGCATTTGGTTCATGGGCAACTGGGCATGGCCGCAAATCAACAGTTTTGATACCGCTAACAAAGAATATGGTTTTCTGCCTGTACCAATCAGCAACAATGCCGATGACTACGGCAATCAGGAGATTTCGTCTGCTGTATCCAAGCGCATTGTTATTGACAAGGAGAAGGCTACTCCAGAACAGCAAGAGGCGGCGAAGAAGTTCCTGAACTGGATCGTCTATGAAGAGAAAGGCCAGGATTTCCTCGTGAACCAAGCAAACATCATCCCGGCGTTCAAAAATATTACACTGCCTGCGGCCGATCCGCTTGGCAAGTCCATCCAGGATTATATCGCAAAAGGCAAGTCAGAGCAGTCGATGAGCATGCTGCCTGCCGATCACTGGTCCAAGACAGGATCTTCCATGCAAAAATATCTGGCGAAACAGGGCGACCGCGCAACACTGGCCAAAGAAATCGAAGACTACTGGAAAACAGCAAAATAAGGTTATTTTCAAATAACCCGGAATAGAGAGAGAAATCCGGAATAAAGAGAGGGATCATCATGATTGCGGAAAAAGGAGTATGGAACCGGTTGCGGTCACGGCTGCTGTTTACCGGACCAACCTTGTTTGCCTTCATAACGGTAATGATCATTCCATTTTTGTACGGCATCTATCTGACGTTCACAAACTGGGATGGTATTTCCACGACACTATCGCTGGTTGGCGTCCAAAACTACCTGGCCGTTTTTCGGGATAATGAGTTTTGGAAATCGTTCGGCTTGACGCTCGAGTATGTGTTTTATACCGTTATTCTTATCAATGTCGTCGCTTTTATGCTGGCGTATGTGCTGATAAAAGGTTTAAAGGGACAGAAAATTTTCCGGGCGGGATTTTTCCTGCCCAACCTTGTCGGCGGCATTGTACTCGGTTTTATCTGGCAGTTCATCTTCAACAACGTGCTTGTCTATTTGGGACAACATGCCGGCATTCAGTCGCTCAGCACGACTTGGCTGGCTGATCCCGACAAAGCGTTCTGGGCACTCGTGATTGTAACCGTGTGGCAGAACGTGGGTTACATGATGGTCATTTACATCGCGGGATTGAGCGGTGTGCCGAATGATATTATGGAGGCCGCAAGCATTGATGGGGCGAACAGCTGGATCAGACTGCGGAAAATGGTGCTGCCCTTGATGGTTCCTTCTTTCATCGTATGTATATTCTTGTCCCTGCAGCGCGGATTTATGGTCTATGACGTGAACCTCGCGCTCACGAAAGGCGGCCCGTTCAGCAGTACTCAAATGGTGTCGATGCATGTGTATGAAAAGGCATTCCTTTCCCGTGATTATGGTGTGGGGCAGGCGGAAGCATTCGTGCTGTTCCTGATGGTTGCTCTCATCACCCTGCTCCAGGTTTATTTTAGTAAGAAGTTGGAGGTGGAGGCGTAATGACAAGCAAAAAAGCCGCTTCCTCCGTGATCAAATTCATTGTGCTGACAGTCGTGCTCATATTGTTCATCGTACCGTTCGTTTTTCTGCTGATCAATTCGTTCAAGGAAAACAAGGCCATCACCTCGAACCCGTTATCGCTTCCAGAGAGCTTCAATATGGTCAATTATATGAATGCGTTCGATAAAATGAATTACATCGATGCCTTCACCAACTCATTGGTCATAACGGTGTTAAGTGTCTTCTTTATCTCACTGTTCGCGGCGATGACGGCTCATTATTTTGTCAGAAACAACACCAAGTTCAACCAATATACGTTTATGCTGATGGTTGCTTCCATGATCATTCCGTTTCAGGCCATCATGATTCCATTGGTGAAAATTTACGGCTCACTTGATCTTCTGAACAGCAAGTGGTCGCTGATTTACATGTACATCGGTTTTGGAAGCTCGCTGGCCGTCTTCATTTATCATGGATTCGTGAAGAGCATTCCGAAGGAACTGGAGGAAGCGGCGCTGATTGACGGCTGCACGCGGATTCAGACATTCTTCCGAATCGTGTTTCCGGTACTGATGCCCACGACAGCCACCATTTCCATTCTCAATGTGCTGTGGGTCTGGAATGATTTTCTGCTACCTTCCCTCATTCTGGTTGATCCGGAGCAAAGGACACTTCCGTTGTCCACGTATAACTTTTATGGAACCTATACAGTGGATTACGGTCCGTTAATGGCAAGTTTGGTACTGACGATATTTCCGATCATTATCATCTATCTGTTCGCCCAGAAATATATTATTCAGGGTGTTATGCAAGGTTCGATTAAATAACTGCAGGGGAAGGATGCTTTATCAAACAAACTAGAGCGTATACGAGAGAGTGTGCAGATCAATTTATCTCCCAATCGAAGCATATGCTTCGGCCGGATTATCGGCTGCACTACCATTTAATGGCTGAATTCGGCTGGATGAATGATCCGAACGGCTTCATTCAATATAACGGGCAGTATCACTTGTTCTATCAACATTACCCGTATAAATCAGTATGGGGACCGATGCACTGGGGACATGCAGTCAGCCGCGATCTTATGAAGTGGGATTATCTGCCGATCGCTTTGGCACCGGACGGTGAGTTCGACCAGGATGGCTGCTTCTCCGGCAGTGCGATTGAGCAGGACGGGAAGCTTGTCCTGATGTATACCGGACATGTTGTAACCGGGCCTGACAAAGATCAGGATTACAAGCAGTCGCAGGGAATCGCAGTATCAGAAGACGGAGTAACGTTCGAAAAGTGGGAGGGCAACCCGGTCATCGGTTATGACGCCGTACCAGACACGGTCAGCCGTAAAGACTTCCGTGACCCTAAGGTGTTCAGGCACGAAGATCAATATTACGCCGTTCTCGGTTCTAATGATGCCAAAGGGAACGGACTTGTACTGCTTTATCGTTCTGAAGACCTGAAAAGCTGGACGTATGTCAATGTACTAGCCGTGAGTGACGGACGCTTCGGCGATAATTGGGAGTGCCCCGATCTGTTCCCGCTCGGCGGTCGGCACGTATTTATGCTGTCCCCGCAGCGGATGCCTGCCCAGGGGGAAGCTTACCACAATCTGCATTCCACCATGTACGGTATTGGTGATTTCAATTCTGCGGCCGGAACATTTACGGCAGAACGGTATGCTCAGGTGGATCACGGATTCGATTTCTATGCCCCGCAGTCAACCTTGGATGATAAAGGGCGGCGTATCGTCATCGGATGGATGGATATGTGGGAGTCGGAGATGCCGACCCAGCAGGGGCACCATTGGGCTGGTGCGATGAGTCTTCCGCGGGAAGCGGTTATCGACGGCGCCAGGCTGCTGTTCCGTCCGCTTGAAGAGGTAAAGAATTACCGATGCAATCTGTTCGAGCAGCGGGATATCTTACTGACAGGTGAGCAGATGATGGACACGCGCGGAGATAGCTACGAACTGAAGGTCGTATTTGAGTTTGAGTCCAGTAACACCGATGAATTCGGTTTGAAACTGCGGGTGGGTAGCGAAGAGGAGACTGTACTGTCGTACCGTCCCGATGACGGTCTGTTCCGTTTCAACCGAGAACGTGCCGGTATAGGCCCGGGCGGAGAGAGAAGAGTGCCTTTGGATTTACACGAGGGCCGTCTGGAGCTTCGGGTTTTTGTCGATAAAAGCTCGGTGGAAATATTCATCGGCGACGGTGAATACATCCTCACAGGAAGAGTGTATCCGGGAGTGGAATCTACGGGCATTCGAGCGTTCGCGAGCGGAAAGTGTACGATTGCTTCGTTTCAGAAGTGGGATATATCCACATAGAAATGCATGACAAACAGGAACCCGACCATTGATGGTCAGGGCTCCTGTTTTTTTGTAGGATTGTGATCGTGTGATTTACACAAGCTTATTTTGAAGATAGGCATCAATTTTTGCGAGGGCTTCTTCTGTACCGCCAGATTGCTGGAAGCTATCATTTATTTTTTGTACGCCCTCTTTATACGCCGCGTTCGACATTACCTCATCTACGGCACCTCTTAACGATTGGACATTGATTTGGTCTTTGGTTATTCGATAGCCAGCTTGAAGTTCTGTTAACCGCTGAGCGACCATGGGCTGATCCTTGTCCTGAGGCAGAACGACCAAGGGCACATTAAAGTGAATTCCTTCATTTACACTGTTCATTCCACCATGAGTAATAAATACATCTGAATGACGTAATACCTCCAATTGAGGAACATAGGGAGAGATGATAAAGTGCTCTGGGGCTGGATTGATTTTCGTAAAGTCAGCTTTCTCGCCTGCCGCAATCACGACGATGCCTTCAAAATCGGAAAATGCTTCAATACAAGTGTTAAAAAAGTCTTCAATATGATCCAAAATGGTTCCCATTGAAATATACAAAACCTTGTCATTTTGTAATACATCCAAAGGAAAAGAATGTTCTCCTTTGCGCTCAGGAAAGCTGGGACCGATAAAAAGGTTCTCCTCACCAAGACGGTCCGCGTCCGGTTGGAAATATCTGCTGGTGTATACAACGTTTAGAGCCCCTGTATTGTTCATAAATTGAACCATATCTTTGGGAGCAACACCGAATCTTTCTTTTATGAGATGTAGTGAGGTCGTGGCCTGTTCATCAAGTTGAAATGGCTCTTTTCCATTAGAGCGAAAGAGATTGGTAGCCATCCGATTCTGTGAAATCAGAAAAGATGGGGATGAAGCAATACCAGGGATTTTCAAATAGTCTCTAACTAACTCGCCAGCTCCGAATCTATCATAGAATACAAAGTCAAAATCAGTGCTTTCAGACAGTTGCTTAGTGATTGCTAATATGTCCATCGAAGTCTGAATATGAATATTCATAAATGCACTCAACCCAGCCGGAGTACCGGAATCAATAGAACCAGTCCTGATCAGATCGGTATGCAGGTGAACCGTTGCTCCAACGGCTTCGAGTCTGTCCTTGTATTTCTCAGTTGTAATGTAATGTACTTGGTCCCCTCGTGCTGCAAAGGCTTGCGTCATCCCGATCGTAGGGTTCACATGTCCTTCTGCCGGAAAGTTAACCATTAATATGTTTAACATTCATCATTACTCCTTTTCTCTACAATTAAGATCGCAGTTTTCACTGAATCTCTCAATCCATAATAACAATAATATTTATTTTTTCAAATGATATCCTTTCAAAATTATGAAACACATGTTGGCATGAAATGTGTATAACAAATATTTAACTCGTGCATAGTAAAGGCGAACTCTACTTAGCAAGGGAGGTTTTTTCTAAGTGAATGTTCAAAGAGCGCAAGAAATAGCGTCCTCTTCCATTATGGCGAATGTGTTGTGTGATGGGTTACCCATTTATATTCAGCATGTGAACGAGCAGAGTGAGACGGCACGCATTTATGCGCTGAACCATCCAGAAGAGGAACGGGAAGTACCTTTGTACACGTTAACGGAACGAGATCAGGCACTGGAATAAGAAAGGAGCGATATGAAAAATGAAACCAAATCAACAGAAAGTAGTCGAGGCAGACCGTTTGAATTTTCGTGACCAGACGGATGATGTGGTTAGAGAAGTGCCGGCCACGACGGATGCCAGCGAAGCAGTTGCAGCAATAACCTCACATATCAATAAATACGATGTACCGGATGAGTTGGAGGAGAAATAGAGAATGACCGAGCGCGCACAGGATAACCTGTTGCGTGCTTTTTATATGATGCATAAAGGATAACCAAAGATTTAGCAGCTCTGCAAGGGGCTGCTTCTTTTTATTGTTTCGAAAGCATCATACATTTTTTTAAAAAAAGTATTGCATATAGGTTTACTAGGTATTATGATAACAACAGATTTATATTTTTTTGTTTTTCACAATGGTATAAGGTTTAGACCTTAAAGATTTATGATCGGAGTGTTCATATGTTAATCCAAACTCCTCTGCGCTTTGAAAAAGTATCGGCTAAAAAGTGAGTGATTTTATTAGAGAGCAGTTGGAAGAGGCTATTATTTTAAAGGAATTGCTTAGCGAGGAGCAACTACCGACAGAGCGGGAACTCGCAGAAATATTTAATGCCAGTAGAATTACAGTCCGTGAGGCGTTATCTCAATTGGAATCCAAGGGACTCATTGAGAAGAGGGTAGGTGCCAAGGGAGGGACCTTTGTTCTTCCCGTGACGGCAAACTCTCATAAACGTACCCGGGAAGAAGTTGCAAAAGATTGGGAGCACATGCTGAAGGTCTTTGAATATCGGATGATTGTGGAGCCGGAGGGTGCTTTTTTAGCGGCTGCGCGGATCACCACGGATGAACTGGACCTGCTTCAGCATTACCTGGAACAGAGCATTGAAGCGGACTGTACCCGAGAATGGTTTCGGGCCTTGGATGTTAAATTCCATCTGGCCATTGCCAAAGCATCTGGCAATCCATTTTGTGAAGATGCGGTTAGGCAGATTCGTACCAAGATTAACCCGGCACTTGATCTCATGCCCTATGATGATCAGATTCGGACGGTGAACTACGACATCCATACGGAAATTCTGAGTGCACTTCGGGCACGGGATGCTGAGAAGTCGCGGGAAGTGATGAGGCACCATATCGGACATTCCGCAGATGCCATTTATGCAAGATTGGTTGCAAAAGGCTAGACGGTGTCCTACAGAAAAAGAACACGATTTGAGCAGGGATGGTGAAACATGAATATACATGAGCTTTTGGTTTTATCTAGACCGCTTCAGGAGCAATTGATCAATTGGCGTAGGGATTTTCATCTCCATCCTGAAACGGGTTATGAAGAGATTCGTACGTCGGGCATTGTAGCTGAGCACTTACGTAGCCTTGGATTGGAGGTAACAACCCAGGTAGGGAAAACCGGGGTTGTGGGTCTGTTACGAGGAAAAAGCCCGGGACCTACCATCGGTCTAAGGGCAGATATGGATGCATTACCGATTCAGGATCAAAAAACGGTTCCCTATCGTTCACAGATTCCGGGTAAGGCACATTTGTGCGGGCATGATGCCCATACAGCGATCCTGATGGGAACCGCGCAGTTACTTGCTAATTTGGAGAGACCGGAACGAGGCAATATCAAATTTGTCTTTCAACCGGCTGAAGAAGGTTTGGCCGGGGCCAAGGCTATGATCGATGACGGTGTGTTGGAAAATCCAAAAGTAGATGCTATGGCAGGACTACATATGTTCCCGGGTTTGAAGACAGGAACACTTGGGGTCAGCAAAGGGGTGGCTTTTGCATCCGCAGATAGCTTAACGATTAAAATTATAGGCAAAGGTGGCCATGCTGCTCGTCCACATGAGGGGATAGACGCGATTGCCGTGTCCGCGCAGGTTATTTCTGCCCTGCAAAATATTCCAAGCCGTCTGGTTGATCCACTTGAACCCATTGTCATTACGATTGGTAAAATTAGTGGCGGTTATATGGGAGCTGCCATTGCACCTGAAGTAGAGATGATCGGCACCGTTCGAACTTTATCTGCGGAACTGCGCAGTCGAATGCCTGAGCTAATTGAACAGGTGGTTCGTGGGGTATGTGAGTCATTCGGGCCGGGTATGAATTAAATTATCAGCTTGGTTACCCGGTTGTTCAGAACGACCCGGATATGGTTGATTTAATGACCGAAACCAGTGAGCAACTGTTTGGCTCCAAGGAGTGGAACTACATCAAACCGTCAACAGGCGGGGAGGATTTCGCTTTTTATTGTGAGCAGGTACCCGGTGTTTTCTTCCGGTTGGGCTCGGGGAGAGGAGATGAAGATACAAGCTATCCATTGCATCATCCCAAGTTTGATTTGGATGAATCGGTACTGCCTTATGGAGTAGCCATGATGTCGGCCATAGCGCTGAATTTTTTGAAGACAAAATAAAAATTGGGATTAAGACGCTCAGAAGCAGCTGTGTGGCAATATACAACCTCAATGGACTGGAGTGGACAAGATGAATAGACATAAGTGGTTTACAAGCGGGATTACGTTACTGATTGCTGCGATGATCCTGGCAGGCTGCGGTGCCCCATCCACAGGCGGTAGTAAAGACACCGCAACATCGACATCGACCGGCAGTAAAGTACTGACGATAGCGAATGCTACGGATATTGAGAGCTTTGATCCTCATAACAATAACAATACGGCGAGTGAAGCCGTTCTGGTTAACGTATTTGACTACTTGTTGAAAAATGATAGTCAGCAGAAGAAAGTACCTGGACTCGCAACTTCTTGGGAAAAGGTAAATGATACGACTTGGCGTTTTCACTTGCGCGAAGGGGTTACCTTCCATAACGGTGATCCATTCACGGCGGAAGATGTGAAGTATACGATAGAAAGAGTTGCAAAGGATAACACACTCAAACAAAATTCCTACTTTAAAAATATTAAACAAGTGAAAGTGGTAGATGAACATACAGCAGACATCGTAACAGACGGACCAGACCCGTTGCTGTTGAATCGTTTATCCAAAATGGGAGCAGGGATCTTACCTTCCAAGTATATTGAGAAAAATGGGATAGAGGCATTCCTTAAAAATCCAATAGGTACAGGCCCTTATAAATTTAGTCAATGGATTAAGGATGATCGTGTAGTACTGGTTAAAAACGATAAGTATTATGAAGGTCAGCCGAAATGGGATCAAGTTGTTTTTCGTTCCATCCCGGAAGCCTCTACGCGTGTATCTGAGCTGCTCGCAGGCTCGATTGACATTGCATCTGGTATCCCTTCCACGGATATAGAACGTATTCAAGGCGAAGAGGGTAAAAAAATCGTTAAGGCTCCGATCCAGCGTGTGCTGCAATTGATTTTACGTCAAAGTCAGGGCAGTGTTACGGCGGACTCCAAAGTGAGAGAAGCGATAGATCTTGCGATTGATAAAAAGGGAATCGTAGACAGCATCGCAGGCGGTGCTGGGATTGTAACCCGTACTTCCGTTACACCAGGCAACTTTGGTGCTGATCCTTCTCTGTATGAGAAAACATTATATGATCCGACTAAAGCCAAAGAACTGCTCAAGCAAGCGGGTTACACTGGTGAAGGCCCAACATTAACCCTTTCAGTATCCTCAATATACAAAGAGTATGCCGAGGTCGTAGCCGCCGTGTTAGATAAAGAAGGCTTCAAAATTAAATTGGACGTACTGGAGCCAAGTGCTTTCAGTGAGCGTTACAGTTCCAAATCCTTTAAAGAAATGTTTATGATCGGGATTGGAAATTCCCTGTTTGACGCTTCCAACAACTATAACCGCTATCTGTTAGAAGAGGCAAAAGGGGAAACGGATTATAACAATCCGAAGGTAGAGAAGCTGTTGCAGCATGCACTGACGAATCTGGATACAGCTTCGCGCGAAAAAGAGTATCAGCAAGTGCAACAGATATTGGCGGAAGATCGTCCAGCCGTATATCTGTTCCAAATGGAAGGGATTTATGGCACCGGTAACGGCGTGAATTTCCAACCGAGAAGCGATGAGATGTTCTACGCAGAGGATATTACACCTGCAAAATAAAGAAGAGAAGTGAACGGGCGGGGACCTCAATGAAGGTTCCTGCCCGTCCTTTTAAAAAAAGCCTGCTGGTTACGGAGGTGACAGATTGAAAACGTATATCGCCAAATCACTGCTGCAGGTTATTCCTGTACTGCTGATTGTCTCCCTTATTGTATTCATCCTGGTGAGGGTAACCGGAGACCCTGTAGCTCTTATGCTGCCGGAGACCGCTACAGCTGAGGATCGTGCGATATTGACACAAGCGCTCGGGCTAGATCAGCCCTTATATACGCAATACATTAAATTTATTGGCAGTGCCTTACAAGGAGATTTTGGCACCTCGTTTCGCTATGGTGAATCGGCTTTGCCATTAGTGTTGGAACGGCTGCCTGCTAGTTTTGAATTGGCAGTAGCTGCCATGATTTTTGCGGTCATCATTGCAGTGCCGTTGGGCGTCATCTCAGCAGTCAAACGTAATACCTTTACCGATTTAATCATTTCCAGTTTATCTGTAGTCGGAAAGGCCATGCCTAACTTTTGGATGGGGATTATGCTCATTTTATTATTCTCCGTCATGTTGGGAGTGCTTCCGGTGTCCGGCCGGGGCGGAATGGAGCATTTAATACTTCCGGCCTTTACACTGGGTGTCGGCCTTTCTGCACAGATGACCCGACTCATTCGCTCTAGTATGCTGGACATTTTGAATCAGGACTATATTCGAACAGCCCGAAGTAAAGGGATTCTCGAAATCGTGGTTATCGGAAAGCATGCTTTTCGCAATGGATTGATTCCGGTCGTCACGATTATGAGCTTGCAATTTACGAGCTTGATTGGCGGCACTCTGATTACTGAGACGGTATTTGCATGGCCGGGTTTGGGGCAGTTACTTGTCGTCGCTGTGAATACGCACGACATGGCTATCGTTCAGGCCGCTGTATTTGTGATTGCCTTTATTGTGGTCATCAGCAATATTTTAACCGATGTCGTTTACCGACTGCTTGATCCAAGAATTAAATACAACTAGAGAGGAGAGGAGGAAGTGTGGCAGGCATTCATGATGTACAAGCCCTTGGCCCAGACCTAGACCTGAATGGCCAAAAGAAAACACAACCGTCCGGTATCGGGCGCATATGGAAGCAACTGTTACGAAGTAAAACTGGGACGGTCGGTGCAGTAATCATACTGCTCGTTAGCCTAACAGCTCTATTTGCACCTCTGCTGGCCACTCACAATCCTGCGGATATTGACCCGCTTAACCGACTGAAACCGCCCATGTGGCTGGCTGGTGGATTGCCGGAGCATTGGCTGGGTACAGATAATCTGGGACGGGATATGTGGAGCCGTATCGTATACGGGGCGAGAGTTTCGCTTATCGTCGGCATTGGTGCAGTTCTGGTCTCAGGCACGATTGGCGCAATTCTCGGACTCCTCGCCGGGTTTTATGGTAGATGGGTGGATGCCACCATAATGAGAGTTGCCGACGCCTTTTTGGCCATTCCGGCCATTCTGCTGATGCTGGTTGTCCTGGCCGTGGTGGGGCCTGGCATGACTACGCTTATTTTTGTTATTGGCGTTACGAATTGGGTTTCTTATACAAGGGTTGTTCGGGGCGAGGTATTGAGTATCAAGGAACGAGACTTTGTCAAAGCAGCCAAGGCGATCGGCTCTAAAAATAGCAGGATTCTGTTGAAGCACATTTTACCCAATGTCTTGTCTTCGTTTATTGTGATTTCTGGCATGAACGTGGCGACAACGATTATTATGGAAGCTTCTCTTAGTTTTCTCGGATTAGGGATCACACCACCGGCAGTGTCCTGGGGTGGAATGCTGAGCGATGGGAGACAGTATGTAGCCACGAGCTGGTGGGTGGCAACCTTTCCCGGTCTGGCGATTACCATCACGGTCCTGGGGGTCATTTTCCTCGGTGACTGGCTTCGCGACGTGTTAGATCCCCACATGAAGGCGAAAGAATAACAGAAAGCGGGGATCGGAAAAGATGACCACGAAATTGCTTGAAGTGAAGCATTTGAAAACCTACTTTAAAACGGAGGATGGCATCGTTCCTTCGGTCAATGGTGTCAGCTTCACTGTAAACCCAGGCGAAACATTAGCTATTGTTGGAGAGTCCGGTTCCGGTAAAAGTGTAACCTCCTTGTCTATTATGGGTTTAGTGGCTGCACCGGGTAAAGTCGTGGGCGGGGAGATTCTGCTTGAAGGCCGAGACTTACTCAAACTGTCCAGGGGGGAAATGCGCAAATATCGGGGAAACGAGGTATCCATGATTTTTCAGGAGCCAATGAGTTCGTTGAATCCTGTATTTACGATTGGTAACCAAATCAGTGAGGTCATCCGGCAGCACCAGAAACTGAGCAAATCGGAAGCACGGCAGAAAAGTATAGAGATGCTGGAGAGGGTAGGCATACCTGGTGCGTCGAAAGTGGTGAGTTATTTTCCGCATCAGTTATCTGGAGGAATGCGTCAGCGGGTCATGATCGCAATGGCCTTGGCCTGCCAGCCGAAACTGCTCATCGCCGATGAGCCGACGACGGCACTGGACGTTACGATTCAGGCTCAAATTTTGAATTTAATCCACAAGCTAAGCAAGGAAGAGAACACAGGCATCATTCTCATTACCCACGATTTAGGTGTCGTCGCGGAAATGGCCGATCGGGTGGTCGTGATGTATGCCGGGGAAGTAGTTGAGGAAGCAAACGTATTTGATTTGTTCGAAAAGCCGGGTCATCCCTATACGATCGGGTTACTAGGATCACTCCCTAAGCTTACGGAACAGAGAGAATGGCTGGATTCCATTCCCGGTACCGTTCCTAATATGATGCAGATGCCGAGCGGCTGTCCATTTCATCCCCGTTGTCCTTATGCCCAGGAACAGTGTACAAAGGTTCATCCTGAAATACAGGCCAAGGATCAAGGACACTATGTCAGATGTTTGCGGATGGAGGAGGTGTCAGTATGAATGAGACAGCAGAGGGAATACCGCTTCTGGAAGTGAATGGGCTAAAAAAATATTATCCTATGAAAAAGGGTTGGTTTTCCCAAAAAAGCGGTTATGTACGGGCGGTTGATGGTTTGAGCTTTAAGGTGATGCCTGGCGAAACCTTAGGTATTGTAGGTGAATCGGGTTGCGGCAAATCAACAACGGGACAAATGATTACACAACTGCTGGAGCCTACGGCAGGCGAAATTCGTTTTCAAGGGCAAAGCCTGTCTGATTTAACGGACGAAGAAGTCCGCAAGGTCAGACGGGATTTACAATTTATATTTCAAGATCCGTACTCTTCCTTGAATCCAAGAATGAAGGTCTTTGATATCGTTGCCGAACCGCTTCGGGTACATGGGATTGCTAAAGGGAAAGAGCTTAAAGCTGAAGTTTTTCGACTGTTGCAGACGGTAGGATTAGGTGCTCATTTGGCAGATCGGCATCCCCATGAATTCAGTGGTGGACAGCGACAGCGGATCGGCATAGCGAGAGCACTTGCCATGAAGCCGAAGCTTATCGTATGCGATGAACCTGTATCCGCGCTGGATGTGTCGATTCAGGCTCAGATTTTGAATTTGTTAAAAGAGCTTCAGCAGCAGTTCCAGCTCACCTACATTTTTATCGCTCACGGTCTGCCCTCCGTCAAGCATATTAGCGACCGTATCGCGGTGATGTACTTGGGCAAAATCGTGGAGCTTGCAGATCGTGATGAGTTGTTTGCAAGGCCGCAGCATCCATATACAAAAGCATTGCTTGAGGCAGTACCCGTCCCAGACCCGAGGCTGCGCAAAGAGCGAATAACCTTGACAGGTGAAATCCCCAATCCTGCCAATCCGCCCTCGGGCTGCACTTTTCACACGCGTTGCCCGTACGCACAAGAGATATGCCGCCAACAAAGCCCGCTGCTCGAAGAGCATACGCCGGGGCATATTGCGGCCTGTCATTTTCCTCTGCATAAGCAGATGGCGCACGAATAGATCACCTTTGACAGTATGTTGGGCAGTATGATTTAACGGAAAAAGGAGGGCTACTCGTGAATAAACGCTCGACTGTAAAACGCTCGATTGTACCGGAGGATTTATACGGATATCAGTGGGTCAGTGATCCGGTAATAAGCCCCGATGGAACGGTTGCCTACGTCCACAAAAGCATAGATCGTTCAAAGAATGATTACCATACGCACATCCGTGTCGTATCGCTTCTTGGGAACGACGATAAGCTGTTGACCGATGGCAATAAGGATTCAGCTCCTGCTTGGTCACCCGATGGATCGCAGCTTGCTTTTTTACGACTGGCGGATGGAAGCAAGCAGCTATGGACGGTTCCGGCTGAAGGTGGAGAGGGACAGCGACAGACGGAGGTGAAGCGGGGAGTGGGTGCATTCGTCTGGTCACCGGACGGGAAGTATATTGTATTCACAAGTATGGTTAGTATAAACGTCGAACGGGAAGTCATGGCGCTTGAGGAATATAGCAAACAATCGGGTGAGCGGGGGCGTATCGTGGATCGTACGACTCCCAAAGCTGAGGGATCGGGCTGGTGGAACGGTCTATTTAGTCATTTATTTGTACTGGAGCTTGAAAACGGCCGGGTAACTCCAGTCACCTTCGGGCCTTGGAATGCTTCTTACCCTGTATGGTCCATAGACAGCAAGCGAATTTCATTTTTGTCCAAACGTGTAGAAGATGACAAGCTGGACGCAGATCTGCTTTCGTTTTCGGATGTGTATACGATTGATTTCGACGGCAGTGATCTGGTGAAAGTTACGGATTCCAGCTTGGCGATTAGCCAATTTTCTTATGCCCCGGACGGTAAGTCATTGACTCTGATCGCCAGTGATCGTATTTATGGAAGTGGTAGCCAGAATCGACCGTATACCGTGCCTGTTACGGGGGGAGCCCCGGAACTATTGTTTCCTGAATTGGATATGCAAATCGGCAACTTTGCCCTAAGTGATATGAAATCCTTTGGTCCGTCTCCATCTCCGGTATATGCTCCTGCGAGGTTGAAGCCAGAAATGTATGTGCTTGGGACGCTGAAGGGTGCTGTTCATATATACCGCATCACATTGGACGGGAATGTTCAAGCGGTGACTGGCGGAAGTGATAGAGATATCTATCAGTACACGCTATCTGCTGACGGCCGCTATTTGGTTTTTGCTGCACTTGATGCGGACCGGCCTGGCGAGCTGTATCAAATGAATCTGGAGACAGGGGAAGAGAAACGACTTACGCACCATAACGACGATCATATGGCTTCCCTGCAAGTGAGTTCACCAGAGACATTTTGGTTTGAGGCTTCGGACGGATTCAAGGTACAAGGATGGATCTTCAAGCCAGCGGGACTAGGCCCCGGGGATCAGGTCCCTTTGATTTTACAAATTCACGGGGGACCCCATGCGATGTATACCGGCGCGTACAGCCATGAGATGCAGACGCTCCTTGCACAGGGGTATGCCGTGCTCATGACCAATCCACGCGGCAGCTTCGGTTATGGTCAGGATTTCGCACAAGCCTGTCGGGGAGACTTTGGAGGAGGAGATTATCAGGATGTACTGAACGCCTTGGACTTTGCGCTGAACCAGTTTGATTATATAGACGAAACCCGGCTCGGTGTGGCTGGCGGCAGCTATGGAGGCTTGATGACCAACTGGATCATTTCTCATACGAACCGATTCCGCGCCGCCGTTACGCAGCGTTGCATCTCCAACTGGCTATCCTTCTATGGTTTGAGCGATATCGGTATTTCCTACACGGAGGGAATTGTTGGAGCTAACCCGTGGGAAGATCCTGAGTTGCTCTGGTCCAAGTCCCCACTGGCATATATAAATAACATTGAAACTCCACTGCTGATTTTACACGGCGAGGAAGACCTGCGCTGCCCGGTTGGGCAAGGGGATGAGTTGTATACAGCCCTGAAGCGGCTGGGTAAAACAACACGCCTCATTCGCTATCCCGGGTCCAATCATTCTTTGCTGAAGAGCGGTAAACCGTCCCTTCGTGTAGATAACTTTGAGCAAGTGGTGTCCTGGTTTAATTCCTACTTGAGTAAAGGAGTTGACTCTGATGAGTAAAGTGCAACTGTCGATGCCAGTGGCCTTTCTGATCGAGAACTTACGTACAAGTGGTGAGCAGAAAGACGTCATCATTGAGTGTATTAAAAAACAGGACTTTTCTCCTTTACTCGGCAAAGTGAAAGAAAAAACAATGGATTTCAAAGAACGTTGTCAAACTGCAGAAGACATGGGGGACGAGTGGGAAGAAGCGATCCACAGCGGTTATGAATTTAAGTTTTTACACATCAATGGACTGAAAAGACTGCTTCATTTTCGCTTTAATCGAATCATAGATCGAGATTATGAGCAGGATGGAATCATGTTGAAGGGTCTGTACCTTGATCCTGTCGAGATGGATACCTTGCAAGGGCTGATTGGCAGACAGTGGCAGGTGATTGAGGAGGACAATGGAGAAGTAGGCAGCGTGCAGAGAATCGTAAGTATTAAGCTTTTATATCGAAATGATGACAGTTTTTAAAGGGAAGATCAGTTACCATAGCTACGCCTAACAGTCCTGATGAGCATTTTTGATCGGGACTGTTTTTTATTTTATGGGCTAATTGATAAATTGAATTGCATCATATTTCGTTGACACAGTCCACAAAAAAATATTAATATAAATGTTGCATAAGTCCACTAAATAGGGGGGGTTATAATCAATATAGATGCTGAGTTCATAGCAGATATGAGACGTTTCAATCGATTTTATACCAATATACTGGGTTTATTAGATAGACATGTGCTGGATAGCGGATATTCCTTTACCGAGGCACGCGTCATTGTAGAGATCGGTATGATCGAGCCATGTATAGCCAATACGCTAGTTGATTCTCTTAAAATTGACCGCAGTTATATGAGTAGAATCATAGCTAAACTTTGCAAAGAGGGCTTCCTTGTTAAGGAAAATTCTACGGTGGATAATAGAACAAATCTGATTCGTTTGACACCTAAAGGAAAAGCGTTCTATCACCAACTGAATGAAAGGTCTGATGAACAAATTTTAAAATTGGTTCAGGATCTATCCGAAGAAGAGATTAGAGAGTTACATACTTCTATGATATTCATTCAGAACAAACTGGAGAAATTGGAGAGAGTACAACATGATTCGATTTGAGTGTGACTATACGGAAGGTGCCCATGAGCGTATTTTAAAGCGGTTATTGGAGACGAATGACGAACAGACTAGCGGCTATGGTGTGGATGAACATTGTGAAAAAGCCAGAGCCTATATTAAAAAAGCATGTGACTCCGAAAATGCAGATGTACACTTTTTAGTTGGAGGTACACAAACCAATACGACGGTTATCTCTTCTATTTTGCGTCCGCATCAAGGTGCTATTGCTGCAGTTTCTGGACATATTGCCGTGCATGAGACCGGAGCGATTGAAGCGACGGGCCATAAAGTACTTACTGTGCCAAGCGATGATGGGAAAATCCGGGCCGAACAGGTAAAGGAGCTGTATGACGCTCACTGGAATGATGCTGCTCCCGAGCATAGCGTCCAGCCCGGTATGGTCTATATTTCTTACCCTACCGAGAATGGGACGATCTACACTAAATCCGAGCTGGAAGCGTTAAGTCGAGTCTGTCGGGAATGTAGTTTACCGCTTTTTATAGATGGAGCCCGATTGGGTTATGGCTTGGTTGCAGAGGATAGCGATGTAACCTTAGCAGATATAGCAAAACTATGCGATGTATTTTATATCGGCGGGACCAAAGTTGGAGCAATGATGGGAGAAGCAGTAGTCATTATAAATGATACATTGAAAAAAGATTTCCGATACATGATTAAGCAAAAAGGAGGACTGCTGGCTAAGGGGCGAATGTTAGGCATTCAGTTTGAAACTTTGTTTGAAGACAGTTTATACTTTGAAATTTCCAAACACGCTATAGATATGGCAATGTTGCTTCAAAACGGATTATCTGAGCAAGGCTTTTCTTTTCAGTACCACTCTACAACCAATCAGCAGTTTCCGATTTTACCAGATCGTATATTAAAGGCATTGAGCGAAAAATATACTTACTCCTTTTGGGAAAAGGTTGATGATACACATAGTGCCGTTCGATTCTGTACCAGTTGGGCTACGAAGAAAGAAAATGTTGAAATGCTGATTCAGGATATTAAAGCATTGCGATAAGGGTAATGAAGAAAGCGATTTATACAATCTTAAAAATGTAGAACGACTATGTAAGAGGCCATACTTCGTTGCATGTATTGCAGCGAAGTATGGTTTTTTTGTTGTGTAATTTTACTTAATCCAAAGCGGTTTGACTTCAATTCCATGAAAGAGCAAGTGGATATAAGAATGGAAAAACAAGACAAAAGCAGATATATAAAATCGGTGTCTGATTCTTTACACTGAATATCTACCGAACCTGCTTGCGGTACTGAAGAGGGGAGAGCCCGGTTATTTTTTTAAAGATTTTATTAAAGTGGAGAATGTGACGGTTGCCAATACAGAAGGAACCGGGCAGGTGCAGGCTGTGGCGTTATATGCTGAAGGTGATCGTGGTAAGTATCACAATGTCAGAATTACCGGACTACAGGATACGTTGTTGGTGAACCGTGGCAGACAATATTTTAAGGACAGCTACATCAGTGGCAGTGTAGATTTTATATTTGGCAATTCACCTGTTGTGTTTGATAATTCGATCATACACAGCCTGCGTGCTGGATATGTGACAGCAGCTTCAACAGAAGAGAACAAGCCGGGCGGCTGGAACAATTGGGGCAAGGAATCCAATGAGCAGACCGCAAGATTTGGAGAGTTCGATAACTTTGGGCCAGGTGCAGGAAGTAGCGGGCGTGTACCTTGGGCCAAACAGCTTACTGCTGATGAAGCAAGCCAGTACACAGTTGAAGCTGTTCTGAGCGGGACAGATCATTGGAATCCACAGTTGAATAGATAAATCGGCTTCGTTCAAATGATGTTCAATGTATAAGCGGGGTATTCGCTTCAAGCGAATAGCCTCGCTTATTTGTGTGTTTTGCAATTATGTTGTTGATCGCTCTATTTCTCTCGATATTTAAAATACTTGTTTTTATGGTAAATACTAGATATATTAAGTGAGAGATGTATTTTTATCTTTCTAGCCTTACATTTATTGCGAATTAAAATCTATTATTATGTTGGAGGTGTAAGGTATGGCACGTGTGTTAGTAGTGATCACGCCAGCTGAAGGTCATGTTAATCCGACATTAGGATTAGTTAAAAGGTTGGTAGACAGTGGTGAGGAAGTGGATTATGTGTGTACGGAGGAATATCGTACGAGAATTCATCAAACGGGAGCAAAACTGATAACCTACCCTTTTATTGATGATGCTTTTTCTAAAGACTCTGATTTAAAGCCAGCAGAATACAAACATCATTATCAATTTGTGTACATGATGGTTAGAGGTATGATTCTTCCGATTATTCCAGAGGTTTTGAGAGTTATAGAAAACAGGACTTATGATTATTTAATTTTTGACTCTTTGATGGGCTGGGGAGGCACGATTATTGCAGAGAAGCTGGGGATTCCTGCTATATGCTCTATCGCTTCTTTTGCTTTCGTAGAGCCTCTGGGGTCGGGGCAAGGCATGGATGAGAATGATCCGGAGGTGAAAAAGTTGTACACGGCTACGATGCAAATAACGCATCAATTAGCTAATGAGCTTCAGGTAGCCGCCCCGGCTATGGACGAGATCGCTCCTCATGCCGGAAGCCTAAAAATAGTTTACACAAGCCGCTACTTTCAACCGCAAGCCGAAAAACTGGATCACAGTTTTATTTTTACAGGTCCTTCTATTGTACCGCGTAAAGATGCTCCATCTTTCCCGTTCGAACAACTTCGTGTTCTGCATCCACAGGCGGTTTACATTTCAATGGGTACTATTTTGAATAAAGACTTGGAATTTTATAAGCTTTGTTTTGCAGCATTTCGCGATTTGTCTGTGCAGTTTGTGCTGTCTTCAGGCAATTATACAGATATGGAGCCATTGGCAAAATGTATCCCTGACAATTTTATTGTCAAGCCCTATATTCCGCAACTGGAAATGCTGCAGCATGTAGACGCTTTTATTACACATGCGGGGATGAATAGTACAAGTGAAGCCCTGTATTACAATGTGCCGCAGGTCATGATTCCTTTAACATCAGATCAGCCCATCGTCGCTAATCGGGTGCAGGAGCTGGGAGCGGGTGTTGTTGTGGATAAAAAAGAGCTTACACCCGCTACTTTGAGAGCTGCCTTATTAGAGGTTTTGAATCATTCAACCTATAAACAGCAGGCCCATGTGATTGGCGAATCATTACGTCAGGCTGGCGGGTACAGACATGCGGCAGATACCATTATGAGTCATTTCTCCACAATAGAAAAATAAGGTGCCAGACTATAGACTGTGATTCCTTTCTTGTAGAGCAGCCGATTTTTCAAACTCTAATTTCTTTGAAATCGCCAGAAGACCAAGGGAGCAGAGGATCAGGGCCAAACATACCCAATAGGTGTTTCGGTAACCCATCCATTGAGCGGTTAATCCGCCCATCAAGCTCCCCACCAGTCTTCCGATGGTTGTCGCATTGGAATACAGCGTCGATGCGTATCCAGGAAGAGAGGGCAACAAATCTTGCATGTAGCTGATGCCAATGGCCGAAATCACTGCAACAAAGAAGGCTAGAAGAAGCTGCCCCACTAATAACTGCCACATCTCCGTAGACATAAGGACGAGGAGATAATAGACGACCCCTGTTATAGCTCCCCAAAATACAAGCAGACGGTTGGAGTATTTAGCAGCAAGTACGCCCAACATGATCATCAAAGGTATTTCTAAAACCGCGCAAATACTGGATACTAGAGCAACGTCACTCATGTCTCCTTTTAAATTATGAATGATAAACAAGGAAATATTTAAACTGTTCATCCAGTGAGACACATAGAGCAGAGTGAGAACTGAGAATGGTATCAGAATTTCAATATTTTTATGTAATTTAATGTGATGAAGTAAAAGTTGATTCTTACTTTTGAGCTGAGATGGAGGTTGCTTAATAAAACAGAATAGAAGAACAGCTATAAGTATAAAAATAGAAGTCGTCCCTATAAAAATACCTTTAAAACCGGTATGTGCAATCAGGAAAGACCCCAAGAGCGGCCCCGTGATAAAACCAAGGGAAAACATAGAACGAAGTGTTGAATTGGCAAAGGAATGATCTGCTGCTTCACTGCGATCAACCGCTTCACGTGCACTAGCAAATAACTGCGGCATTCCAGGTGCTCCCATTCCTGTGAAGACAGTCATATATACAAAAAGTACATAAAAATTTTGTATAACAAGATATCCTGCAAATGCTATCGCATTAAATAACGTACAAATCACTAAAATTTGTTTACGATCTAATCCAGTATCAGAACGTTTGGCAATAAGAGAGCTTATCCATATACCACAAATCAAAGTCACAGCTGTAAAAACACCAAAGGTTCCAACAGATACGCCAAGTGTAGTTGTAAAATATACAGCCAAAAAAGGTGCGCTGATCGATATGGCCATACCTTGCAATAGCATACAGATCATGAATAGCGGGTAGTTACGGATAAAGAAAAGATTTTTAATACGCTTCAGCATTTTATTTTACACCCCTTCAGATTTAGAAGCAGAACCATAATATCTAAACTATATATGACTTTAGTATAATATGTATATTCACATTGTATAAAATATTATTTGAAGCGTTCTACGAACTGCTTGATCAGTTCGTTCAAAGGTCCGGCGGCCTTCGTAGGAAGTCGGTGATCGACTTTTTTTATGAAAACAAGTTCACTATTCGGCAATTGTTGATGTAACAATTTGGCATAAGGATGAAAGAGCTTATCATCTTCCCCATAAACAAGCAGGACAGGAAGATGGATTTCCCCGAGCCGAGAGGTGCAGTTGTACTTCAAGCTATACCGGTAATATTGTTCGACATTTCTGGGATTTCCCTGTTTCGCATCGTTGAATAGCTCACGGAATAAAGAAAATTGTTTAGTTTGCGACCAAGCATTAGAAATCGCAATCGTACCGACTGCTCCGATTTTGGAGAGAGCGATGCCCACAGAAATTTTGTTTCTTAGTCGCCATTCGTTTACTTCCGACATTCCACTGATAACGATGCCTCCCCATGCCCGATCCGGATAAGTTAGGAGAAATTCAAGCACTATCGAGCCTCCGGTAGAATATCCACACAAAAAAACTTTATCAATGCTCATCCGGTCCATCAACTGTTTAATATCCTGGGCGATTAGAGGGTAAGTAACCGTTTGTTCGGAAGGCTGACTCTTACCGTGTCCTCTGATGTCAAAAGCAATCGTTCGAAAATGAGGCGATAGCCCTTGGATTTGGTATGTGAAATTTAAGCTTGTGAGCACCGGAGGATGAATGAAGAGGATGGCGATTCCTTTTCCGGAATCAATATAGTGCATCGAGTATCGGTTTATGCTTGTAGTAGTCATCGTTTAATTCCCCTTCCATTGATGATTTTGGTTTTACTGAAAAAAATAACTCGTGATATAAAAAACATTTTCGGAATCGTTTTATGACCCTACAATCATAATTCTGATCTCTAAACAATCGAATATATTCTTTTTCATTACGAATATACTCCCCGTTGTCGTACCATTTCATAAACAAGTTACATAGCGGTTTTTTCTTGGATAAACAGGGCTCCATAACGACAATGGTTCCGTTAGGCTTTAGAATTCTTTGAAATTCCTTCATGTAACTTGATATTTCATCCGAAGAAATGTGGTGTAACACAGCGATAATAAGTATGTAGTCGAACGACTCATTATCAAATGAGAACTTCTTACTATTTAATACTTGAAATGCATGGTGGCTATATAATCGCTTTGCATAATCAATTCGTTGGGCGTCAGGATCAATCCCAACATAATACAACGGGTGAAACATGGAGCAATTTGCCCCAGTACCGCAGCCAAAATCCAGTACAGTTTGGCCATCAAAAGAAAAATGGGAATGTACATGATCATGGATATATTTTTTAGTAAACCATTTCGGACGGACAAACCAATGATAAAGTCTTGGTGAGAACGGAATGTTAATGGGAATTCACCATCTTTCTAATTATTCGAGTCATTAGAGATAATTTGGCCTATTAGTTCAAAAAAAATCATGGAATAATTTTTTTTAGTGTAAGCAAAAATAAAAATATCAAGGGAATTGTGTTTTTCAAAGAAGGGGATACACAAATGGGGATAAAGTATAAAATCACGATTGTGCTAGTGCTAAGTTTAAGTTTACTAATCGTCGGTTGCAGGGCGGACTCCAGTCAACAGCTAAATCAACAAAGCATCAAGTCCCATATCCCAGTGAATAATAAGGCCAAACCTGTCATATTCATCATGATTGATTCTTTAATGAATAAGCCATTGCAAGATGCGATTCAACAAGGCCATGCACCCGCAATGCAATATCTCCTTAAAAAAGGGCAATACTTCCCGCAGGTTGTGAGTTCATTTCCCACGATGTCCGTGACGATCGACAGCACATTATTAACGGGGACGTATGCAGACCGGCATCATGTGCCCGGACTTGTGTGGTACAGCGACTCAAGGAAACGCATGATTTTCTACGGAAATGGTGTCAAAGAAGCCTTTAAGATAGATCAAATGCAAGTATTTATGGATGCTATTTATCAGTTAAATCAAGTTCATTTGAACAAAAAAACGAAAACAATTCACGAAGAGCTGGCCGACAAAGGAAAAGAATCGGCATCAATCAACGCTATTGTTTTTAGAGGAAGAACGGAACATGACTTAAAAGTACCTCGCTTCATAGCGAACAGCAACCGTGTTCCAGAACAATTGAGAATAACAGGACCTAAATGGTTTTCCTATGCAACTTTTGCACAACTGGATCCAAAGAATAGCTGGAATACTCCTCCGTGGAAAAAATTCGGGATGAACGACGAGTTTTCCGCAAAAGATACTGCTTTTTTAATCAATCAAAAAAAACTTCCAAGCGTAACCATCGCATACTTTCCAGAAAATGATAGTTCGGTGCATAAAAAAGGCCCGACTCAGCTGGAGGGAATTGAAAAAGCGGATCAAGCGCTGCAAACCGTGCTTAACGCATACGGTTCGTGGGAACAGGCTGTAAAAAATGCTATATGGATTGTCATGGGGGACAGTGCGCAAAGCGCTGTTTATGATGATCGACAGGTAGCGACTGTTGAGATAGAGCCGCTGTTAAACCATTACCGCATAGCAAAATTAAATCAATCAGTAAAAAAAGAAGATCAAATTGTCATTTCCACGAATGAACGAATGGCTTATGTTTATGCGATTAATGATAACGTCGAGTTATCCGATGTAGTGAAGCATTTACAAAAAGAGGAAAAGCTCGATATCATCGCAATGAAAGACGATAAAAATAATATTCGTGTTACAGGAGGGAAAAATAGTTCCATGTTTTATTATCGTCCCGGTGGAAAATTCACCGATGAATATGGACAATCGTGGACATTATCGGGCGAAAAGGACCTTGTGGATATTACGATAAATAACAACCGGATCAAGTACGGAAAATATCCTGACGTTTTGGCGAGGTTATACGGGGCCATGTATTCTCATGAAGGAAAATACGTTGTCGTCACGGTCCAACCCGGATATGAACTCGTTGGTGAAAGTTCTCCTACCCACATCGGAGGAGGGGCTCATGGTTCGCTACATGAAAAAGATTCCCTTGTCCCATTAATTATTTCCGGAACGAATACACGGCCCAGAACACTGCGAATCGTTGATATAAAAGACTGGATTATGCAATTGGTGAACGGATAAGTTTTACATTGGATAGTATATGACCAAACTTAATCGAGTTAATGTTTCACCTGAATTATGATAGGTATGGGGTCTGTCCGCTTTGAAACGGATGGAATCACCACTTCTTATTGTATATTCAAGGTTATTTACACGGACAGTTAATTCTCCATCAAAGACAGTTAAGAACTCCTCCGTTCCCTCTCCGTGCGAATTGGAACTTAGGAAGCCGTTTTGTTCTATCTCGATTGAATAAACTTCAAAGCGTCTATCATCTTCGAAGGGGAAGTGGGGATAGGCGCGATATTTTCCGTTGTCTTCTGTTAATATTTGAATTTCACTTCCTAAAATCACTTTTGTATCTGGCTGTGGATTATTTATTAATGAAGTAAAAGAAATCTTTAATCCATTGGCTATTTTCCAAATCGTTGTAATCGTAGGACTGGATTCGCCTCTTTCAATTTGACCGATCATCGTTTTACTTACTCCGGTGAGTTCTGCGACCCTTTCCAGACTTAATTTCTTGTTCTCTCTAAAGGCTTTTAAGTTTTTGGCAATGATCAGATTGATCGTCTCCATAAATACCTCCTGTACTTGTGTACAATATAACGTCTGTATTGTACAATAAAACGTAAGACGTTATATTGTTCTTTTTGGACATTATAGCATACATCAAAGAGGGGGTTCCAAAGTGCCTTTATTATCGTTTTTGTTATATGTGTTTGTTACCAGCTTTACGCCAGGCCCCAATAACATTATGGCCATGCTATTTGCTAATAAATACGGACTTAAAAAGACAATTGGATTTTGTTCAGGAGTAGGTGCAGGTTTCTTTGTAATCATGTTATTGAGTAGTTATTTTAATTTGTTGCTTGAAAATTTCATTCCCAAAATTCAATTTGTGATGACGATCCTGGGTGCAGCCTATATGCTATATCTGGCTGTAAAAATAATTATGAGTAAAGATAATGGTAAAGATAATGATGGGGGCAAGAATAACAGTTTTCTAACAGGTATGCTTTTACAATTTATCAATCCGAAAGGAATTTTATATGGTATCACTGCTATATCAACCTTCATCCTTCCATATCACCATTCAAATTTCAGCTTGATGATGTATTCGTTATTTCTAGCTTTTGTTGGTTTTATGAGTACATTCTGTTGGAGTGTGTTTGGCTCCGTTTTTCAAAAGTTCTTATCTAAGTATAGAAGTCAGTTTAATATAATAATGGCTTTGTTATTAGTGTATAGTGCAATTTCGATCCTTGTAGAATGAAGGCATGCAAGTAATACAAACAGCCCCATTGAAGGAACTCTTCATTGGGACTGTTTTGTATTTAGGCGGATAGCAGATGAAGCGATGGCGAAAAGGCCGTTCATTCTGCTTTACTTTTTTCCACACAAGGCTCTTCCACAGAATATTCCTCCAGCACCGTTGTTTTATCACCATAAACCCTGTCTAAGTGTTCTTCTCCCCATAAGCAAAAACGATCGAGCAGATCTTTAAAATCCCATCCGTATTCACTAAGCTCATACTCTACTTTGGGTGGAACCTGGTTATAGATAATGCGGTGGATGATTTCGTCCTTTTCCAGCTCTCTAAGCTGTTGGGTAAGCACTTTTTGGGTGATTTTCGGAATGAGCTGACGGAGCTCGTATGTACGTTTTCTGCCGCTGGTTAGATGGTGCAGGATGATGGCTTTCCATTTCCCGCCGATGACCTCCAAGGTCGCTTCAATCCCGAGCATATATGTTTTGGCGTTATCTTTCATTTGTTTTTCTCCCCTCGGATCTGTAGTACATGAAAAGCACTAAGGAACCTTAAAGTACCTACAGTACCTTGAGGTGCGTACTTCACACCTTCATATATATCAACCATAATAGCATCTGTAGACAGGGTTCACCAACGATGAGGAGAAAGAAGGTTAGGATAATATGAAAGTTCTATTGGTCGTTACGCATCCCAGAGAAGATTCACTTACCCTTGCGGTCATGAATCGTTTTGTAGAGGGATTGAAGGAGAATAAGCACGAGGTAGATATTCTGGACTTGGATCGGGACGGGTATAATCCGGTGTACAGCGCAGCAGATGAGTTGGATTGGAATTCACCTCATAAACAATATGCTCCTGAAACACGGAAAGAAATGGATAGAATTGTGGCCGCGGATGCTTTGGTCTTTGTGTTTCCTCTATGGTGGTACAGTGTCCCTTCCATGCTAAAGGGATACCTGGATAAAGTGTGGAACATAGGTTTACTTCAGGAGTTTACGACAAAGCAGGTTTTGTGGATGTGCTTGGCGGGAGGGACGAAAGAACATCTGATCAAGTATGAATACCACGATCTGGTAACTCAATATTTGAATAAAGCCATTGCTGGTTACGCAAGAGTGAGAGAGTCCAAGGTTGAGTTCTTCTACGATACCTTGTCCGAATCGAAAGAATACATTGAAGGTTTGCTGGAGCACGCCTATCAATTAGGCCGAGCATATAAGTAAACCTGAGGTAGCTACCCAAAGCACCTTCAAAACCACTTTTATAGTGATTTGAAAGGTGCTTTTTATTTTAAGTATGAACTGGGGATAGCTACCCTTTTATTGGCTCGTGTATAGGCGCTGGCGGTCCTCCTTGTACAGATATCCCGCCAGGCGTGCTAGTTGGACCAACGGAATGAGTTGCCCCCATTCCAGGAGCATCGCCTGTAGCATTTTTGGCCAGCTTTTGCTTTTCCCACAGCGCTCTGGCTATGACCAGCATGGAGAGTACACCGACATATAGTAACAGTGATCCAAGCTCGGGAAGCATTTCTTGTAAAGGCGCACCACGCAGTCCCATCGAGCGCACGAATTTGTACAGCCATGCAAATGGAAAGAAATCACCGATTTGGATCGCTAAAGGGGGAAACAACGATCTTGAGAGAACGGCTCCCGAGAGCACAAAAGCAGGCATGAGTACAATAACCATTCTGCCGATGGCTACTCCCGGATGTGCGGCTCCCCATGCTACCAGAATATTGAGACAAACTGTACCGAATACGTACAGAACAACCGGAATGATAAAGAGAACCGGATTGGCCTCGAAACGACTGCCCCCAAACATTTTAAGTACTCCAAGAGAGAAGATTAAACCTGCCGTCGAAAACAGCGTGTAAGGAAGAATACGCAGCAATATATTGAACGGATTTTGAAGTTCGGCAGCCAACCTTTTGGAAACCCTTAGTCTGGCAATCAGAGGCAAGCTGTTAATATTAAGCATCATAAAAGAGAACATACAGGTAAATGCAAGCACTGATGTATTCTGATAATCATTGGTTGGATTAAAGAGGGAACGTACTTCCAGAGCAATACCATTTAGGGCTCCCTGGGCCTGTTCCGCATTCATTCCGGTTTTCATAATAGCTGGAACGGACAGCCCCATATTCTCGGATACGCTAATTTCCTGCATGGCCGTGCGAATCAAAGTAATAGATTGCACATTGGTGTTATCCAGAATCAGCCCCACACGACTGGAAAGGGAACGATTGTGATTGGCCTCCAAACCCTTCGGCAGAGAAATAACAGCTAAAAATTTCTCGTGATAAAATATTGCTCAGGGTTGTCACTGTATGAAACAACCTCAGCCACGTTCATATTAGGGGAGGCATCTATTTTCTGGATGAACTCACGGCTATAGGCTGTGTTATCTTGATCCACCACGACTACGTTAGCTTCGTTAATTTGGCTGCTTGGGAGTAGCAGTGAATATCCCAGCACTGCAATCAGCGGGAAAATGATAGCTATGATCGGATACTTGGAGTGGACCAGGTACGCCCATTCATCACGAAGAGATTTCATCAGTATTCACCTCAACTGTCATACCCGGTAGCAAAGAGGACTCTTTTGGTACATACACACGTACTTGGAATGTAGCCGTATCCGCCTCACCTTTTTCACGAGACATTTTTACATTAGCGAATTGTGGTGCAGATGTAACATAACGTACAGTACCTTGCAGGTCCTTATTTAGAGCGGAGATGTGGGTTTTGATTTCTTTATTGGCTTTAAATTTCCCCACTTGGTCTTCGTTCACGTAGAGATCGTAGTATAACTCGTTGGTTTCTAAAGTAATAACGGGAGACCCTTGTCCCACGTTTTCGCCCACTTTGGTACTGATAGCAGTGATCTTGCCATCCTGCGGTGCTTTCAACACCAGACGTTCTTTTTTGAGTAATAACGTTTTAAGCTGGACTTCCTGTGTTTCCTTTTGTTGCTGTAGAAGATCAACGGCCAGCTTCTGATCTGCTAGCTGTTGACGACTTTGCTGAATGGTTTCCAGTTGTGTTTTGGAACGATCCACGGACAATTGGGCACCACGAATTTCTTCCGCTGCTTGTTTTACAGCAACAGATGCTTGTGTCGTTTGCTCTTTGGCTTGCATTCGTTCTTCTGTGGTTGCGCCATTGAGCAGCTTTTGCAGAGACTCTTGTTGCTGACTCAACTGATTTTTAGCTAAAGTCAATGATGACTCGGCATCATCCAATGCAGCTTTGGATACACTTCCTGCATCATATAGTGCTTTGTTACGATTATAGTTAGTTTGGGCCGTCTGAACGCTTTTGGTTGCGGAGGCTACTGCAATTCGCTGTTGCTGAATGTCCTCATGTCGAGCACCATCATTGACATGCTTTTCCGCTGCTGTGGCTTGACGCTCAGCCGCTTCCGCCCGTTGCAATGCCGCGTGACTCTTACTTTGAGTTACTTGAGATTGCGCAATATCAAGCTGTGCCTGCTTTTCTTGAGTTACAGCTCGTGCATAACCTAAGTCAATTGATTTTTGTTGTTGGCTAATCTGTGTGTTGAACTGGGCAATTTGTGTTCGCAGTTGCTCAATTTGCAAATCTACATCTTTGGCGTCCAGCGTCATAAGAGTAGTACCTTTTTTTACGGGAGTTTCCTCTTTTACTGGAATACTGAGGACTTTTCCGGCCACTTGTTCAAAGGATACATGAATGCTGTCCGAATTCAGTGTTGTACCTTTAACAGATCGTGAAGCATTGACTTGGTCTTGTCCGTTGGTTTGAAGGAGAAAACCTCCGCCAATAAGACAGGCAATAGAAATTAGAGGAATAATGAGACTGGTGACTTGTGTGCGATTCATTGAGTAAATACGCTCCTTTAAGTAATTAATTGGCTTAGGCATGAAGATAGAATAAATAATAGGGTATGTAGGATATTATTTATTTTAAAATTAAAAAGTAACCCGGCTAACTAAAATTTAAATTTTAGAGTTATTATGGTTTCGCTTTTTTATATATTTCTTGTGCTTGGGGAATGCCGAGTTCTATTTTTTGCAGTAACGTCAGCAATAACTCTTTTTCATCGGTGGATAGGTGGCTCATCAGCTTGGAGGTGCTTGTAAAATGTACAGGCAGTAGCCACTCCATCAATTCTGTCCCTTGGTCAGTCAGTTTGACGATACTCATACGGCGGTCAGAAGGGTGACTTTGTCTAATGACAAAACCATCGCGCTCTAGGCGGTCAATGAGTCCGGTAACGGTAGGTTTGCTTATTCCCACTTTCTCTGCAAGCTCTGTAGCCATCAGTCCTGTATTCGTGTTTCGATACAAGAGAATCAATACTGAAAACTTCCCGTGTGAAATACCGAATTTCTCAAAGCCCTCAAAACTGACTTTAAAAGTGCTGGAGGATACGCGCATAAAGAAAAGCATGGCTTCTGTGGCTCTGATATCAATCTCAGGAATACGCATAGAAAATTCTTGAAGTGCTTCACGAGTGGGCAAATCCCGTAAATCAAAATCCATAGGGTTCTCCTTTCGACTGGAAGTTATATTTAAAATTTTGTTAGCTGGCTAATCATAATACAATAATATTTTAATTACAAGCTAAATTTTATTGAGATTCCTTGTGCTTCTGTCAAAAGTCCTCAGACCATGGTAGAGCTTATTCTACGGATAAACTCTAGCATTTGTAAGAAGGAAAGCACATAAGTGAGTGCATATTTTGGTTCCAAAAATGAAAGGAATCGTTGCGATCAACGATTCCTTTTTTTAGTTATATGAGAAAGTGAAGCTTGAAGGAGAGTATACGGAGTTTATAAAATTTTATCGGAAAGCGGAAGTTTAGATTTGTTCCCTATTTTTATACCCGCCACCATCATCGTACATATGATCATAGCCAGTATGAACAAGGTTGGCACAAACGTTTGAAACAGGTCGAAGCTCAGTCCGATCAAGGCAGGTCCCAGAGAGCCTAGCAAATATCCTCCAAATTGCATCATGGCAGACCATGAGGTGGCTTCTTCTGTATGTGCTGCTTCTTCGATTGGAATGAGTAGTGCTAAAGGAAACAATCCACCAGCTCCAATGCCCAGGAAAATAGCAGCTACCCAAGGAGAAGAGTGTATCATCAGCAGGACAATGCCGATCAATTCAGATAAGCCACATAGAAGCAGCCATGTTGTTCTGTTTCCTGATTTACCGGCAAGAAGAGGGATGAAGAAGCTTACCGGGATTTGAATCAAGGTAAATAGGGTAAGCACCATACCGGCTTGAGCATGGTCTAAACCCGCAGCTTGCGCGATGGGGGCCAACCAAGCAGTCACAGCGTAAAAAATACCCGCCATACAGCCAAAAAATAAAGTAAATAAATGTACCCGTTTATTCCTGATCAAGAAAGACGAACTCCGCAGGTTTTTTGCAGGAGCTTCTCTTTTTTGGAGCAGGGGGAGAAGGAGTAACACAGCGGGAACCGCTAAAATGCTCCAGAAGCTTAGAGCGTGCTGCCAAGAGTCCATTTGTCGGAAAAGTGGCACAGAAAAGCTGGATGCAACGGCTGCACCGATTACCATGGAAACGGAATAAAGCCCGGTTAACCCTGGTTTCTCGGGAAAATATTTTTTGATAAACCCCGCAACTAAGGGTCCAGCGATTCCGATGCCCACTCCAGAGAATACAGCGGTAGCGAGCAGGAAGGAAGTATGATGAACGAACATGCGCAGGAACGTGGCTATGAGGATCAACAGCATGGCTGCAAGCAAAGATCTTTCAACACCTAAGCGACGCTGGAGCCAGATAGATGAGAGAGAGAAGAGGCCCATACAGAAAATAGGCAGCGCCGTAATTAAACTGGCAGTCACCCCGCTTAATCCCAAATGAGCTTGAATGATATCCAGTAAAGGCCCGACGGAAGTAATGGAGGGTCTTAAATTTAAGGAGATAAAAAATATAATCAGGATGAGATACACCAAACGCATACAAAACACCTCTTTTCTTTAACATTGAACTCATTGTAGATTTCGTTCTATAATAGATCAATACTATTTATTCTATATAAACAATAGTTATAAGCTATGATTTGGAGGCGAGATTCCATGGAAATTCGGCAATTGCAATATTTTCTCCGATTGTGCAAAGAGCTGCATTTTTCCGAGGCTGCCTACAAGCTGGGGATTTCGCAACCTACGCTGAGTCAGCAAATACGGGTATTAGAGGATGAGGTGGGAGTCCCTTTGTTTGACCGTATCGGCAAGAAAACCGTAAAGACGGAAGCAGGCGAGCTTCTGGAGCACTACGCTTCACAAGTCATTCAGCAATTGGAAAATGCGAAAAACGCTATATCTGATCTGACCCATCTCCATACCGGTCATTTGCGTGTTGCGGTTCTGCCCTCTGACCTGGATTATCGACTGACTCCTGTACTGATCAGCTTTCACAAGGAGTTTCCTCATACGAAGGTTCAGGTCATTCCCTCGATTGATATTTACAATGAAGTGCTCGATAATAAAGTGGATATTGGAGTAGGCTTGGGGATTCATTCGGATCATCGTTTGCACCGGATTCCTTTTTATACGGAAACGCACAGCTTGTATGTGAATACAGAACATGATTTAGCAGACAGAGATATGGTGGTACCGGAAGATTTGGCCAAAGTGCCTTTAGTGATGTTTCCCAAAGGATTTGTCGGGCGCGACCTGGTGGATCGTTGGTGTGAAGATCAAGGCGTTTTGATCCATCCTTTGATGGAAACAGGATCAGCCACGTCCCTGTTTCAACTGGTGAAAGAAGGCATAGGAGCTACGATTCAGCCGAGCCAACTGATTGAAAGCTTCGGGTCACTGGGGGTTCGTGCTATTCCGATCAAGCATGCACCTACCCGACATTTAGAAATGTTTTATCGTGTAGATAAATATGTAAGTCCAGCCGCAAAGGCCTTCATTCAAAAAATGGAGATGTTTTTTAAAAATTGAAATCCAAAGTGAGGAACCTTGAATGACGACAAAACTATATTACTCTTCTCCGACCCTTACGGAGTGGGAGACTCATATTACACGCAGCATGGAAAGAGACGGCGGATATTTTGTTATGCTGGAGGAAACGGCTTTTTATCCGCATGGAGGGGGCCAGCCATGTGATACGGGAACGATTCAGGGCGTTCCGGTGGTGGATGTTTTTCTGGAAGAGGGCGATATTTGGCATCAGGTCGAATGTTTGCCGGAGGGTGAGAAGGTAGCTTGTACGTTGGATTGGGAGCGCAGATTTGATCATATGCAGCAGCATAGTGGACAGCATTTGTTGTCGGCGATTTGTCGGGAGCTGCTGGGAGCGCAGACGGAAAGCTTTCATCTGGGACAAGAGTACGCCACAATTGATGTAAACTGTTCTGAACTGACACCTGCGCAGTTATCCGCCATCGAGAAGGAAGTGAATCGGCAAATCTATAGTAACCGTAGCATCCAAAGTTATATAGTGACGAACGAGCAATTGAAGGACATTCCACTTGTAAAAATGCCTAAAGTAACGGAGAATATCCGCATTGTCGAGATTGAAGGTATTGAATACAATGCTTGCGGCGGTACACATGTCGGCCGAACCGGGGAAATTGGAATGATCAAATGTCTGAAATGGGAGAAGCAAAAGGGGCTGGTGAGAATCCATTTTAAATGTGGCCTTCGCGCGCTTCAGGATTTTAACGAAAGTCTTCGGATTTTGGACGTGCTATCTGCGAGGTTTAACACCGGGCGCAAGGATATTTTGACCCGCTTTGAAAAGTGGGAGCAGGAGCACAAGCAGCTCAAGGCACAAGTGGACATCCTGCAAGAGGAAAATGCTTCGTATCAGGCAGCAGAGCTGCTTTCTGCTGTTCAGGGGCAGGTTCTGGCTCATATTTTTGAACAAAAAACCTTTCAGGAAGTACAGCAAATGGCTGCCAAGCTGACATCTGAACATGATTTACTTGTATTATTAGCCACAACAGCAGAAAACAAAATCATTCTGACACATAACGGCACACAGCATGTTGCCTGCGGAGCATACTTTAAAGAGCATCTGGGCGCGTTTCAGGGTAAGGGTGGCGGCAGCAACCAATCGGCTCAGGCAGCATTCTCGTCCCGTGAAGACCTTTTGAACTTTTTTGAAACCGCCCAGCGGCAGTTTATTCAGGGTTAATGCAGGATTAGTGGCTCAGGGGTAGCTTCCACTTATGTTCTTTTTCCGTAAATAAAATAAAAGAAAAAATGAGTGCTACGACAGCGCCCCAGATGGCTTTATCCCCAATAGCTAACGTCAAAAAACCTCCCAGAAAAGCCCCGACCAGAAAGGTGATCAGGATGACACCGTAACGCATGGCGCGAATGGCAGCATTCGTGTCCTTGGTCGTAATGGCGATATACACCGCCTCTGTGGCAGATCTGAGGTTCCCGGTGCTGACGGTGGAAGTGTACGGCGCATCAATGAGCTTGCGGAAGGAAGTCATTTGAACGGAAGCAACGAATGAGACGATCACCGTCACCACCGTATTGGGAACCCCCTGCGGAATCAGACCCACGATGAAAAAAATGAAAATTTCCAGCAGTAGAATGGCACGGGCCCAGTCCGGTGTCAGGCGGTGGGTGGATTTTCTCTTAATCCCTTCGGCTATAAAAACACCCAGCGAAAAGGCGATCAGGGGCGGGATATGGGCTAACGCCTGACCCCAGTTTCCCTGAATGGCTTTGACAGCCAGTAATACGATATTGCCTGTCTGAGCATTGGCGAACACACCATCTCTTCCGACAAACGTATATGTGTCCAGAAAACCCCCTACTAATGAAAGTAAAGCGCCCAGTCGTAACGATTCGGACGTTACTTGATGTAAATGGATTTTGCCTTTCATATTCACGGCATAAGCCTCCTATGCTACAACGTCGATTCCTCTAACATAGCACGACTATTCTGATTCGACAATTCCATTGGACACTGCGGCACGAAAAACAGGTGTAAAAGGAGAAAAAGTCATGGAGAATAAAGGATTTGTGGAGGCAATTCGCAGCATGACTGCGGGCGAACAAAGATTATGGCTGATAGACATCATACAAGTGACAGAAGCTGTGAAACGGAACGAAGCTTCTAAAGATGATTTGTATGAGCAAGTATCAGAGTTATATGATTACTTGCTTGAGACTCAAAACAGACGCTCATGGTGGAAGCCTGACGAGGGTGGTACGCAGGTGCATATCGTGATTGGCGATTCTTTTGCAGGGAGTATGAAAATAGCACTCAAACAACTGGGATGGGAAGATACACATCGGGTTATTTCTTTTCGGGATAACTATGCCATCGGCCCATTGTGGCAGCTTCAGCAGGAAATGGGGCGTAGGCAAAGGCGGGAATGGTTCAGAGATCATATTTATGATGAGCATGATGAGCATGATGAGGATGCTGAAAGGGATGATTTTCTGTTGCTGGAGCAGTTTGCTGCTATTCCAGCGCAGGCGGATATTACGATCTGGACGGGGAGCAATGCCCCTGAGCAGGTGGGGCTTCGTTTGAGCATGTACCTGCTGAGGAATATGTCTAACGATATTCGGATTAAAAATGCGGCAGATGCTTACAGCCGCGTATTTAAACGTCCGGATGCTACAGGCTTGAGATCAGGCGAGATACCTGCCGACAAACTACAAGCTATTCTAAGTCGAGAGGACAAGGGTGTTTCTTTAACACCAGAAGAAAGAGAACGAATGGCGGAAGAATGGTGTGAGCTGGCGATGAAGCCTGAGGTGCTACGTATATGGAAAGATGAGAGCATCGTTAATGTAGAAGAAAACTATTATGATGCCTATATTTTGAGTAAGGTGGATAAGTTGCACAAGCAGCAAGCACAGCCTGATTTTATCAAATCAGCAAGAGTGATCGGAGAAGCTATGGGACACCTGGATCAGCAGATGGGAGATGAATTTTTCGAGTATCGGCTTCGAGCCCTGATTTATGAGGGAATGCTAGAAATCAAAGGCGTTCCAGGAGCCATGAGACGTTATAGTATTAGAAAGAAAGCATCTCCAAGTCCAATAAAAAAAGGGCCTGAAAATGCTTGATCGTATTACCTATAATGTTGGGGCTCGGCTCGAACCTACTGCAAGGCATGGACGAGGGCTTCGCCAAATTCCTGTGCGCCGTCTGGACCATCAGCAGTGATGATGTCGCTATGCGCAACCACATGCTGAGTCACATATTCGACTTGATGTGTCTGGAGCTGATTCTTTTGCACATCCACTGGATAGCATGCTGCCGTTCTGCCGGAGAGCAGCCCGGTTTGAGCCACGGCTACAGAGCCTGCGCAGATGCCGGACAACAGAATTTTTTGCTCATGCGTTTGTTTCAGCAGGGCTTGGAGATCCGCGTTGTTCCACAGATGATCATTCGTGCCTGATCCGCCGATTACAGCGACTACGTCATAATCAGCAGGGACCGCGTCTGTAATAACCAGATTCGCGGTTGCTTTCCCATTGTAGTCACCGGTAATTTCGCCTGTTTGGGTACTGGCCAGCGTCACAGTAACGCCTGCTTGCTCCAGCGCTTCCTTCGGTTTAAACAATTCATCTTCATTAAAGCGTTCCGGGGGTATAATAAAAAGAGCCTTTTTACTCATCCTTCATTCCTCCTTGAATGTGAAACGATATCTATTATTGTAGAATGGCTTCGTCAGGCTGTGAAGAATGCACTTTCAAGTGCGGAGGTTACCTGCAGGTTACTATTACGGTGCAAGATCATGATGGAATAGAAGGAGTTAACCGATATATGTCTGATACGCTGAGAGAAGAAATACGGGAGAAGATCGTCAACGGAGACTATAACTGTGAAAAAGAACTGACGCTGTCAGTGTTAAGCGGCAAGTGGAAGGTCGTCATTTTATGGCATCTGGGGGTGGAAGGGCCGCACCGATTCAGTGACTTGCAAAGGCTGTTTCCAAAGCTGTCTCATAAAGTGCTGACCAATCAACTGCGAGAATTGATGGAGGATGGTATTGTACACCGGGAAGTGTATCCCGAGGTGCCCCCAAAAGTGGAATATTCAATGACCGAGCTGGGGATGACGATTTTACCGATTGTAGAGATGATGTATGATTGGGGGAAAAAACGGGTGCAGTCCATTCGTGAGGAAATGCAACGCGGCGATATATAAGTAAATCATAGGGCAACCCGTCATATGAAAATAGAACGCCTTGCGTGATGAGTACGAATTGTGCTCGGGGCAAAGGCGTTCTTTGGCATGTTAGCAGTCTGAGTCCGTGTCGGTTTAACGCAGGTTATTACTGCTCAATTGCTGGCAAAACTTCAACCCAGCGGGTAGCCCAAGTGCCGATATGATCAAACAATGGAGCTAGGTCGCGTCCCTTATCCGTAAGGGAGTATTCGATCCGAACAGGCTTTTCGGGATAGACCATACGTAGTATAATGCCTTCCTCCTCAAGCTCTTTCAAGCGATCGGAAAGGACCTTCCCGCTTAAATTGGGAATTGAATTCTCGATAGCGACGAAACGTTGCGGACCGTTAGTTAGCTGAAATACGATTAACACCGTCCAACGCTTGCTCAGTAACTCCATAGCTTTTTCAAACCGTGGGCACATTTGCGGTATGTTCATGTGATCACCTCATGCACCTATTATTAACGATCCACTGTTAAAAGTAAATGATTTTACTTTACATAAATTTATTACTTGACGAAACAGAATGATATAAATATACTTTGTTACATAAAGTAACTTAATGGATTCGATACGGACGTATATATAGCAATTTGCATCATTCGATTCCCAACGCTCGAAAGTACAATAGATAGGCGAACTAAACCGTTTCGATCTATATATTGCTGATTTGAAATCGCTCTTGGGATTGTTGCAAAATGCTTAAAATTTGATATTATAACGATGCAATTAAATTGGCAGGTACGGACTAATTGTTGAGGTCATGGTTTAGGCGCAGGAGGAAGTCAGATGAAGCTGGAATGTGAAGTGTGCGTAGTTGGAGGGGGACCAGCCGGGGCCTTGTTATCCTGTTTGTTGGCGGAGCAAGGTGTTTCGACGATATTGGTTGAGCGGCAGAGCGTGGCGGGAAAGGCTTTTCGCGGCGAAATTTTAAATGATGAGGGTCTGCAAGTGATCCAAAAGCATAAGCTGCTCGAACCAATTCATGAGGAGTACGTCCTCGCTTCGACGAGAATCGAATATTGGGAGCATCAGCAGCAGGTGAAGACGATTGAGCCAGCGGAAGGTAATGTGGGGGTTCACATTCCACAGCCTCGTTTTTTGGAGGCTCTGCTCAAGCAGGCGGCTACGTATGAGTCCTTCCGTTATTTGGCGGGTACGACGGTGACTGCGCTGGAAGGCAACAGCGAGCATGGCTACACAGGCTTGACCGCCCGCGATAAGAACGGCGATGAGGTTACGATTCGCAGCTCTGTGATTGTCGGGGCAGATGGTCGCTATTCGACCGTGCGCAAGCTGGCGCAAATGCCAGTGACGAATATCAGACACGGCTATGATCTGCTGTGGGCCAAAATTACGGCACCTGCCGGATGGGAGCCTGTCACACGTCTGGCATTGGTCAACGGGCGGCAGTTGTCTTTATTTTCGCAGGCTGAGGGCTATATTCAGATTGGCTGGAATGTAGAGGAAGGCAGCTTTCCTACCTTGTTTAAGCAGTCGTTTGAACCGTTCATACAGCTGTTGGCAGATGCATTTCCCGATCTGGAGCATAACGTGCATGATCACATTCGTTCGTGGAAGGACTTCGTACCGTTGGATATTTTCAGTAGCCGCAGTGATACGTGGTCGCAGAACGGACTGGTCCTTATTGGAGATGCGGCGCATACCATGACACCTACCGGAGCTTTTGGCTTGAATGCAGCATTGAAGGATGCCGATGTACTGGCGAGTGAGTTTCTTCGTTTGCGTCAGGAGGGTGGATATACCGTAGCGGGCCTAAAGGCGTTCGAAGACGGGCGGCGGCAGGCTGTCACCGAGCTTCAGGAACGACAGCTTACGATGGAATCCACGTTTCATGAACATTTTTTACAAGCAGAACATCAAATCATATAGAAGTAAGCTTATATAAAGGATGGTGTAGAGAGATGAACCCAAAAGACGTAGCTACGCTACTTAACGATAAAATTCAAACGATTCGCGGAGAGCAATCTTCGACAATTTTGGTAGGACCGATCAAGCTGCCAGTTAATTTGGAAGGGGAAACAGTTGTTTTCCAATGGTACTGCTGGTTGCCTGTACGGGATGAGGCAGATCGTCAGGACCTGCTGAATGCCACCACTGACACGATTGTGAAACGCTTGTCCACGCTGGATTTGGCAGAAGGACAACAATCGAGCGTATTGGTGTATGGCGATCTTCAACAGTCGGAAAATGCGCTTGTTCGTATGCATAGCATTTGCCATACTGGAGACATTTTTGGCAGCAAGCGTTGTGATTGCGGATTTCAGCTTCACCAGTCCATGAAAATGATTGTTGAGCACGGAACGGGTGCGCTGTTCTATCTGGCAAACCATGAGGGCCGCGGGATCGGCTTGTTCAGCAAAGCGATGGCTTACATTTTGCAGGAGGAAGGCATGGATACCGTTGAAGCCAACCACCAATTGGGCTTTGAAGATGATACTCGTAATTATGCGGATGCGATTAGTGTGCTCCGTCATCTGAGACAAAAACCGGTAACCTTAATTACAAATAACCCTAAAAAGCTGGAGGCTTTGAAGCAATCCGGTATGAATGTGGCAGGGCGTATGCCGTTGTGGGGCGATGTGTCGCAATATAATGAACGCTATTTGAATACGAAGGTGGAACGGTCCGGCCATTTGCGGGATTTCGATTTCAGGGAGGTTCTATGACCACTCACGAGAAATATATGCGCCTGGCGCTGGAAAATGCCAAAAGTGCCAAGGGACAAACAGAACCGAATCCGCTCGTCGGTTCGGTCATTGTGAACAACGGTCGCATCGTCGGGATCGGCGCTCATCTGAAGCCCGGCGAGCCACATGCCGAGATTCATGCTTTGCGTATGGCGGGTGAACATGCTCAGGGAGCGACGATTTATGTGACGCTGGAGCCGTGTTCCCACCATGGACGGACAGGCCCGTGCGCGGAAGCGATTGTGAAGGCTGGCATTCGTCGGGTCGTTATTGCGGCGCTGGACCCTAATCCGCTGGTTTCGGGCAGAGGGGTACAAATCCTGAAGGATGCGGGTATTGAGGTCATCGTCGGGGTATGTGAGCAGGAATCTGTCCGCATGAATGAAGTGTTTAACCAATATATCGTAAGCAAGCGACCTTTTGTCACGATCAAATCAGCGGTGACGCTGGATGGCAAAATCGCCACCCGGACCTCGGAAAGCAAATGGATTACGTCCGAAGTGGCACGGGAAGATGTGCATCGCCTTCGTAACGAGCATGTAGGGATACTGGTCGGTGTACAGACAGTCATTCACGATAATCCGCAGCTTACTACTCGTCTGCCGGAAGGCCGGAATCCGATTCGCATCATTCTGGACAGCACGCTACGTATTCCTTTGGATGCCCGTGTCATTACAGATGGCGAGGCACCTACCTGGATATTTACAGGACGTGCTTATGATGAAGGCAAGCGGGATCTGCTGGAACAGTTGGGTGTAAAGGTATATCCGACACAGGATGAAAACAGTGATCGGGTCAACCTGCCGCAAATGCTGGATATTTTGGGCGCAGCGGAGGTATCTTCGGTGTTCGTGGAAGGCGGGGCCGAGGTGAACGCTTCGTTCGTGCAGCAAGGACTGGCAGACAAGCTCGTGCTGTATATTGCGCCGAAGCTGGTTGGAGGGCGTGCAGCACCGGGCTTTCTCGGGGAGAAGGGGTGTCCGCCATGAGCGATGCGGTGGCGCTACAAGATTTGAGCGTAACGCAGGTCGGCGTGGACTGGAAGATAGAAGGGTATTTTGGGCGGGAAAAATGAGTGGGGTTGTGGTGGGGGGAGGCGCTCCGCGAAGGGGTTGATCTTCCGATCGCTGTTGCAGTGGGATTCTTCGGATTGTATAAGACATGTAGAGGTAAGAATCCCACTGCAAAGGCGAACGCTCACGCTTCTCCAGATTCAACCTCTCCGCTCCGCTACTACCCGCCACAAAGCAACTCATTTTTCCGAAATGTGGGTGGGTAGTATGGGAGAAGGGCGAAAGGACTTAAAGATTTAAAGACTTCAAAGATTGAGGATCTGAAGGGCTAAAAAGCTTGGATGATCCTTCTTTGTATACTTAACGTTTATTAGGATGAATGGTTAATGGGATGAATAACTCATAGGGTGAACATCTAATGGTGTGAATGGTTTAGGGAATGAGGAAGTTTACATACATTGCAATATGACAAAAGACACGAGGGAAGCGAATGTGCTTCTCAGGTGTCTTTTTTTGTTTTATTTATGGGGTCGTAATACTTTCGCCATGTTCGTGAGTGCGGGTGTGCGTGATAATGATAAAGGCTGATACAGAAAGATATTACCGAGGTGAGGATTTCAAATGGTCCCGCAGTGCCTGCCTGATCGGGTGAGGTATCCTGTAAATCTGATGTATCCACCAAATTAGGGTTCGAATCCCAATCGCCTTCCACGCGACTCTTGGTAGAGTATTCAAAAAATCGAAAAAAACCAATGGAAAGACCCGGATGAAAGTATCCCGTTTCTGGTCCACATGACAGAAGTCGGGGAGGTGGCTATGCGGCCAGTGGATACCGGGAAGAGCAAGCGCTGACAGGCTCCGAAGCTTCGGGGGATATGAGTTCACAGTCGAAGTTGGACGGATGGACTCTATCTTTGGAACACGGAAACAGGCGGTGACTTCCTTTTTCCTTAAGCTTGGCCCCGCCCACCGCACCGGAGGGATGCTCTGCAAGGGTCACTAACCCTACTACAACGAATAAATATGAAGAATCCTCATTTTAAAAGTGTGTTGATTTTAAGGCGGGTAGCAGCAGAGCGGTCCATTTGAATCTGAAGAAGCGAAGCGTTCGCCTTTGCAGTGGAATTCCTACCTTTGAATGTTTTATACAATCCTAGGAACTCCACAGCAACAGCGATCGGAAGATCACATGGATCGCGGAGCCACCCTACATAAAAATGCACACTTTTAAGCTGAGGATTTTAACGATTAGGAGTGATACGATGTTTAAGAAAATAACGATTAAATCGGATGAGCGCGGGCTGCTGTTTAAAAAGGGAAGCTATTACAAATTGCTGCTGCCGGGGACTTACGTATTGAAGACATTTCAGCAAGAAACGGTTGAGATTTTGAATGTTGCTGAACCATTTTTTGTACCGGATCACGATATTCGTTTGTTTTTGACGGATTCCGTTCTACTGGAGCAATTGACTGTCGTCGATGTAGAGGATTATGAATATGTGCTGCATTATGAGGATAATCGGTTCGTGGAGCTGCTGCCCGCTGGTAAATATGCTTTTTGGAACGTGCTCAAGGAGCATCGTTTTGTTCATGCGGATACACGGCAGCCTGCGATTGATAAGGCGCTGGGGCAAGCCTTTTTGGCCAAGACACAGGGCTTCTGGAAGGCGCTTCAGGTGGCAAGCTATGAGCTGGGCTTCCTGTATTATGATAACGTGCTGCAAGGCGAGCTGAAGCCGGGTAAATATTATTTCTGGATGTCGACGGTGAACACGGAGATCAGAACGATAGATTTGCGACAGCAGCAGATGGACCTGATGGGGCAGGAAATCATGACTGAGGATAAAATCACACTGCGCCTGAACTTCGTCTGTCAGTATCGCATTGTTGACCCACTGCGGGCGCTGGAATTCCGGGCATTCGAGGAGCAAATGTACATTATGCTCCAACTGGTGCTGCGAGAATATGTCGGAACGATGAAGCTGGATGATTTGCTGAAAATGAAGCAGGAAATTGCGGAATATGTCTTGACCCGTCTGAATGAGCAAAGCGGCGAATATGGGGTCACTTTTACGTCGGCAGGGGTGAAGGATATCATTTTGCCAGGGGATATCAAGGATATTTTGAACACGGTGCTGCTGGCAGAGAAAAAAGCGCAAGCCAATCTCATCACACGGCGCGAAGAGACAGCCTCTACTCGCAGTTTGCTGAATACCGCCAAGCTGATGGACGAAAATGCCACCCTTTACCGTCTCAAAGAACTGGAGTTTCTGGAAAAAATCTGTGAGAAGATTGGTACGATTTCACTGACTGGCGGGAATACGCTGCTGGAACAGTTGAACACGCTGGTTCACATGAAAGACGGACAGGGGACCGTATAGAGGGATAGCGGTAGGTTTCACGCCCCTTAACGTAAAATACCACCCAAAAGATGAGCGCGAGACGGCTCAAGCTTTGGGTGGTATTTTACATCAATACGCTTAATTCGTCTTGGTCGAAGCGAGGAAAGCGTCCATATCGATCACCGGAACGAGAGCACCCTGATGCTCCAGAACAGTAGGAAACAGTTCACGCTGCCACTCTTCCTCATTGCTTTTCAACTGGTTGTCTTCCACGGAAGCGGTATCCTCCACCTGATCGACAAGCAGAGCAATTTTTGCCCGGCTGAGCAAAATCATTTTGTCCTCGGAGGACTCGCTTGAAGCAGGGAGCAGCAGTTTTTTGCGCAAATTCAGGATCGTAAATACATCACTGCGAATAGTGACCATTCCTTCATGCCATGACTCGGAAAAAGGAAGCGGTGTTCCTTTCTTGGCATTCATGACTTCTTCCACTTCTACAAAGTTTAAAGCGAACGTTTTGCTCGCCAGTCTGCACACAATAAATTCGGACATAGGCCAATTCTCCTTACATTTCAGATAAGACTACCACAGGTTGTGAAGTGACGATAAAATGGGGTAACTATTGCGTTTTAACAAATGGAAAGATAAAGTTGAAGGTGCTATGTAGCCAGGTTCTATTCACAGAATATCACAAAATAGCAGTTAAATCTTCCAAATGGCCAAGGCATGGCGCTCAATTTCTCCTAATATGTGATGCTTTAGGAGATTGAGGTTGTGTCCGGTGGCACTACATTTTAAGATAAGCGGGTTGAGGTAGAATGGATCATGAAAAGCAGCGTCTAAGTATCGAGGCAGCCAGATTATACTATCTGAACGACTATAGCCAGCAAGAAATTGCAGTCAGACTCGGGGTATCGCGTCCCACGGTATCGCGGTTGCTTCAAGCTGCCAAGGAACAGGGCTATGTGAGAATCAGTATTGTTGATCCGATGGAGGATATGGATGCGCTCGGAGAGCAGGTCAAGAAGAAATACGGGCTGGATACCGCTCTGGTCTGCTATTCGCCGTTAAATGAATATCAGGAGATCAAGAAGCATATTAGCAAAAAAGCTGCCGATTATTTGCATGAAACGGTGCAAGATGCGGATATTATTGGAGTGACGTGGGGAACGACGATGCATGCGGTGGCGCTCCATCTCCAGCAAAAGCAGGTTAAGGGCGTCGAGGTCGTTCAGCTCAAAGGAGGCGTAAGCCATTCACATGTCAACACGTATGCCGTGGAGACAGTGAATTTGTTCGCAGAAGCCTTTCACACGATTGCACGGTATTTGCCGCTGCCTGTGATTTTTGATAGTCAAGCCGTCAAGAAAATGGTCGAGGAGGATCGGCATATCCAGCGTATCATTGAGCTTGGCAAGCAGGCGAACATTGCCGTGTTTACGGTGGGTACGGTCAAGGAGGATGCGCTGCTGTTCAGATTGGGCTATTTTAACCATGAGGAGCAGAAGCTGTTACAGAAAATCGGCAAGGGCGATATTTGCTCACGCTTTTTTGATGATGAGGGCAATATATGCAGTCAGGAAATTAACAGTCGCACCGTTGGCATTGATCTGCCTGATTTGCGTAAGAAGGAGAAGTCCATTCTCGTAGCCGGAGGACAGCGCAAAGTAGAGGCTATCCGGGCATCGCTCCGTGGTAAGTATGCCAATATTTTGGTGACAGATCAGTTTACGGCACAGGCACTTTTACAGTAGAGCATTTTGCATTAATCAGACTAAACATACAGTTTTGGCGTGCGCCTATGGGGTAATTTGAACTGTAGGTGAACGTCTTATGTGGAGGCTTGAACATAATTTCAAAATGTGTTTTACATATGTTCAATGCCGTGCTATGATGGTCTTATCACAGAGAAGTAAAGGACATTAGTCCTCATACTATCTTTTCAATGAAGGAGCGTTTAGAGAATGAACATTGCAGGATTGATCGACCATACATTGTTGCGTGCAGACGCGACGAAGGATGAAATTACGAAATTGACCGCTGAGGCGAAGAAATATCAGTTTGCTTCCGTATGTGTGAACCCGGCCTGGGTAGCTTATTCGGCTGAGCAATTGGCAGGTACAGGCGTGAACATTTGCACCGTTATCGGTTTCCCGCTGGGAGCCAATACGTCGGCAACGAAAGCGTTCGAAACAAAGGATGCTATTGCTAACGGTGCGACTGAGGTTGATATGGTTATTAATATAGGCGCTTTGAAGGCACGTGATTTACAGCTCGTTGAGCAGGACATCCGTGCAGTCGTGGAAGCAGCCGCGGGTACACTGGTAAAAGTAATTATTGAAGCATGCTTGCTGACAGATGAAGAAAAGGTGCTGGCTTGCGAGCTGTCCGTCAAAGCAGGAGCTAATTACGTGAAAACCTCGACAGGCTTCTCTACAGGCGGAGCTACTGCGGAAGACGTGGCTTTGATGCGCAAAACCGTAGGACCTGAGATTGGTGTTAAGGCTTCTGGCGGCGTACGCAGTCTGGAAGACGTACAGAAATTAGTAGAAGCGGGCGCAAGCCGGATCGGTGCAAGTTCCGGTGTGACAATCATCGAGGGCCAGCAGTCTACATCTTCCTACTAAGTTCATTTTAAAGTCATGGAGGGATTCGCGATGAAGGATCAATTGATTCAGGAAGCGCTTGAGGCGCGTAAACAGGCATATATTCCGTACTCGAATTTTCAGGTCGGTGCTGCGGTTCTCGGAAGCGATGGCACGATTTATCGAGGATGTAATGTGGAAAATGCCTCCTACGGCTTATGCAATTGTGCGGAACGGACAGCGATTTTTAAAATGGTATCCGAAGGCTGCCGTAAAATTGATGCCATTGCGATTGTAGCAGATACGGAAGGGCCTGTGTCTCCATGTGGAGCCTGTCGTCAGGTGATTTCCGAATTTGCTCAACCAGATACCAAAGTCTATCTGACCAACCTTCATGGCAACACGGAAGAGTGGACGGTGGATCAACTGCTGCCGGGTGCTTTCCGACCTGCCGATCTGGGGAAATAAAAAAAGAATGCCTCGTTTGGGGCGCATTCTTTTTATGGGTAATGTAAGCGCTTAATGTAATGAGGGGGAAAATAAAATGAAATATGTAATCGCTCTGGTGGGACTGCTTGTTGTATTTGCACTTACTTACGTTGCCAGCAGTGACAAACGTAAAATCAGGTATCGTCCGTTGGTGGTTATGGTTGTATTGCAGGCGGCACTTGCTTTTGTATTGCTGAATACAGGGATTGGTGAAATTCTGGTCAAAGGTTTTGCAAAAGGGTTTAACAGTCTGATTGGGTACGCTATGGAAGGGATTAACTTTGTATTTGGCGGGATTGCGAATGAAGGGGCGGCGCCGTTCTTTATCGGTGTATTGCTGCCAATCGTGTTCATATCCGCACTGATTGGGATTTTGCAATATGTCAAAGTGTTGCCTTTTATTATTAAATATATCGGGCTTGTCTTGAGCAAAGTAAACGGAATGGGTAAACTGGAATCCTACAACGCTGTAGCTTCGGCTATTCTGGGTCAATCCGAGGTGTTTATTTCCGTTAAAAAGCAAATTGGTCTCCTGCCAAAGCATCGATTGTATACGCTGTGTGCGTCTGCGATGTCTACGGTGTCTATGTCGATTGTGGGAGCCTACATGCAAATGTTGAACCCCAAATATGTGGTTACTGCTTTGGTATTGAACCTGTTCGGCGGCTTTATTATCTCTTCGATTATTAATCCGTACAAGATTGAGAAGGAAGATGATTTGCTGGAGGTTCAGGAGGAAGAGAAGCAGTCCTTCTTCGAAATGCTCGGGGAGTATATTATGGACGGTTTCAAAGTCGCCATTACGGTAGCTGCGATGCTGATCGGTTTTGTGGCGCTGATTGCCATGGTTAACGGGATTTTCTCTTGGGTGCTTGGAATAAGTTTCCAATCATTGCTTGGTTATGTGTTTGCGCCTATCGCTTTTGTCATGGGGATTCCATGGAGCGAAGCGGTTCAGGCGGGCAGCATTATGGCCACCAAGCTCGTGTCTAACGAATTTGTGGCGATGCTGGATCTGACCAAGCAAACGGGCTTGTCGGATCGCACAATCGGGATCGTATCGGTGTTCCTCGTATCTTTTGCAAACTTCTCGTCCATCGGTATCATTTCCGGGGCTGTGAAGGGTCTGCATGAGAAGCAGGGGAATGTGGTGGCCCGCTTTGGTCTGAAGCTGTTGTACGGCGCGACGCTGGTTAGCGTGCTGTCGGCAACGATTGCAGGGTTGTTTTTGTAAAAAAAACAGCGAGTTAGGAAAGGAATTTCATCATGTCTAAATTCAAACGGATTCACTTGGTTGTTATGGACTCTGTGGGGATCGGCGAAGCGCCGGATGCTGCCCAGTTTGATGATTACGATGTAGATACACTGGGTCATATTGCCCGCGAACGCGGCGGTCTGAACATGCCGAATATGGGTAAGCTCGGTCTGTCCAATATTCGTTCTATTGAAGGGGTGCAAGCCGCTGAGCAACCTTTGGCGTATTACACCAAAATGCAGGAAGCGTCCAACGGTAAGGATACAATGACCGGACACTGGGAAATCATGGGCTTGAATATTGAGGTTCCTTTCCGCGTATTCCCTGATGGTTTTCCGGATGAGCTGATTCAGCGCATTGAGGAGCATACGGGCCGCAAAGTCATCGGCAACAAGCCTGCCAGCGGAACGGAAATCATTGACGAATTGGGCGAAGAACATGTGAAAACAGGAGCGCTCATCATCTATACATCGGCGGATTCGGTGCTGCAAATTGCGGCGCATGAGGAAGTTGTACCTTTGAAGGAGCTTTATGAGATTTGCGAGTTCTGCCGTAAAATCACGCTGGAAGACCCATACATGCTGGGCCGGATTATTGCTCGTCCGTTCGTAGGTGAGACAGGAAACTTCTCCCGCACCTCCAATCGCCATGATTATGCGCTCAAGCCGTTTGGTCGTACCACAATGAACGAGCTGAAGGATGCAGGCCTGGATGTGATTGCATTGGGTAAAATCTCCGACATTTATGACGGCGAGGGTGTGACGAAAGCTGTGCGCACCGTGTCCAATATGGACGGCATGGATAAGCTGGTGGCTACGCTGGATGAAGATTTTACCGGATTAAGCTTCTTGAATCTGGTCGATTTTGACGCCGTATACGGTCATCGCCGTGATCCGCAGGGATATGGTCAGGCTTTGGACGATTATGATGTCCGTCTGCCGGAGGTATTCGCTAAAATGACGGATGAAGATCTGCTGATTATCACCGCAGACCACGGGAATGACCCGACGTATCGGGGAACGGATCATACACGTGAATATGTGCCTCTGTTGGTGTACTCCCCACGTTTTGCAGCTGGAGGCAAGGAACTTGCGGTACGTAAAACGTTTGCGGATATCGGAGCGACAGTAGCTGATAACTTTGGTGTGAAGCTGCCCGAACACGGAACAAGCTTTTTGGCAGAGCTTCAATAATCAGGACGCAAGCAAGAACAATAAGGAAGATCATAAGTAACGATATAAGCACGGACAAATGGAACGGAGGAATAAAAATATGAGTGTACACATTGGAGCCAAGCCTGGAGAGATTGCAGAAACAATTCTGCTGCCAGGAGACCCGCTGCGGGCGAAATTTATTGCTGAAACCTATCTGGAAGACGTGACCTGCTACAACGAGGTGCGCGGAATGCTCGGATTTACGGGAACGTATCAGGGCAAACGCCTGTCTGTACAGGGGACCGGAATGGGACTGCCGTCCATCAGTATTTATGTCAATGAGCTGATTAGCGAGTACGGTGTGAAAAACTTATTCCGTGTAGGTACGTGCGGCGGGATGAAGGAGCATGTGCATGTACGTGACGTTATTTTGGCACAGGCATCCTGTACGGATTCCGGCATGAACCGCCATATCTTTGGCGGCTATGATTATTCGCCGATTGCCAGCTTCCCTTTGTTGAAGGGCGCTTATGATCGCGGTGTTGCCAAGGGCTTGAAGATGCATGTCGGCAACGTGTTCAGCTCGGACAGCTTTTATCGTGATGACAAATCAATTACACAAAAGCTGATGGAATACGGCGTACTGGGTGTCGAGATGGAGACTTCGGCATTGTACACGCTGGCGGCCAAATTTGGCGTAAATGCGTTGACGATTCTGACGGTAAGCGATCATTTGCTGACAGGTGAGGAAACGACAGCGGAAGAACGGCAAACGACCTTTAAAGAAATGATGGAAGTTGCACTGGATACAGCAATATCCCTGTAAACGATCATACGTACAGTGAGGAGAAATGACATATGAGAATGGTAGACTTGATCGAGAAAAAGCGTGATGGAAAAGAACTGACCACCGAGGAAATTAATTTTATTATCCAAGGCTACACGCAAGGGGAAATTCCTGACTATCAGGTAAGTGCGTTGGCGATGTCCATTTTCTTCAAAGATATGACCGAGCGCGAACGCGCGGATCTGACGATGGCAATGGTTCATTCAGGTGACACAATTGATCTGTCCGCGATTGAAGGCGTGAAGGTCGATAAGCATTCTACTGGCGGTGTGGGTGATACGACAACGCTGGTGCTGGCTCCGCTCGTAGCGGCTTTGGATATTCCGGTAGCGAAAATGTCAGGTCGCGGCCTCGGACATACCGGAGGAACCATTGATAAGCTGGAGGCTATTGCAGGCTTCCACGTAGAAATCAGCAAGGACGAATTCGTGGATCTGGTGAATCGAAGCAAAATTGCGGTCATCGGACAAAGCGGTAATCTGACACCTGCGGACAAAAAGCTGTATGCGCTGCGTGATGTTACCGCCACGGTAAACTCGATTCCGCTGATTGCCAGCTCGATTATGAGTAAAAAAATCGCTGCAGGTTCCGATGCCATCGTACTCGATGTGAAGACAGGTGCAGGCGCGTTCATGAAAACCGTAGATGATGCCAAACAACTGGCACATGCCATGGTAAGCATCGGTAACAACGTCGGTCGTAAAACGATGGCGGTGATTTCCGATATGAGCCAGCCGCTGGGTCTTGCCATCGGTAACTCGCTGGAAGTCAAAGAAGCGATTGACACACTGCGCGGTCAAGGACCAAAGGATCTGGAAGAGCTGTGTATGGCCTTGGGCAGTCAGATGGTATTTTTGGCTGGCAAAGCAGATTCCCTCGAAGACGCCGAAGAGAAGCTCAAAGAAGTCATTCGCAACGGCAAAGCGCTGGAGAAATTCAAAGAGTTTATTGCCAATCAGGGCGGCGACGCTTCGGTTGTGGATCATCCGGAACGCTTGCCACAAGCGCAGTATCTCATCGAAGTGCCTGCGAAGCAGGATGGTGTGGTCGCTGAAATCGTGGCTGACGAAATCGGTACGGCTGCGATGCTGCTTGGAGCAGGACGCGCAACCAAAGAATCCGAGATTGATCTGGCTGTCGGCCTGATGCTGAACAAAAAGGTTGGAGATGCTGTAAAAGTGGGCGATTCGCTGGTTACCATCCATGCGAACCGTGAAGATGTGGCCCAAGTGCTGGAGAAAATTTACGCAAACATCCGCATTGCGGATCACGCCGAAGCACCTGTGCTGATCTACGGAACGGTGACAGAGTAAGCAGTAAGCCGTATTCATAAAGTTGTAATAGATAGCATGTTTATCAAGCCGGAGGCCCTAGGGGCTTCCGGCTTTTTTGTTGTACTCGTTCTCGAACAAGAATTGAAAAAATGCTGTTGTCAATACCAGTGAGGGTACTGTGCTGAATTTATATTTGTGATTTATAGTGTATGGGATAAGAAAAAGTCTCGTAACACGCTGAACGTCTAAGCTACTATTACGGAATGAATGATAGAGCGCTACGGCATGGATGGCTTTGATCAAGTTTGAAAAATATGACAGTCGGACTCATAATAGATATGAGCTCGGCTTTTTCTATGAAGGAGGAAATGAAATGGTAGATAAGTGGGTTTGGATGGGGGTTGCAGGGGCAATTGTGGGATATGCCGCTTTTGCTAACTTATCGACGACTACGCATACTACATCAACGGCGAGTGTGACACACCCGGCTGCTCCGTTAAGTGTGCAGAATGAGCAAGGAGGCGTAACGAAGCGCATTGTACATGATCAGACCACGCAATTTGGGGGAGAGGGAGGAATGCCTTTTAGGTTTGAAGAGGGACGAAAGTTGTACGTGAGTATCAAAAATATGGGGAAGCAGCCTATACAGTACAAGATTACATCCTCGGCTACCTCTGGCTTGCAAGGCCAAACGGAGGGACTTTCCAGCCGAAGATTGCAGCCGGGAGAACGGCATGATCTGTTGTTTGTGAAGCCGGAGGAGCAGAATGAGGCTGGAAGCAAATCTTCCAACGAGCTGTTTTTACATGTAGTGACCGACGATGGCTCCACAGGAACAATCAAAACCTTTGCTTATATTACGCTGTAAGCCCCTTCCATATGGGCACGACATGCGGTCATTAGTCTACTATGTTACAATAGAACGGTTGAAGACTTAATGAACAGAATAGGTCAGAGCAGAAAGCAGAAGCAGAAAGGATGACCCGTTGTGCCCAAAACCCAAGAATACGGTAATCAGAAAATGTCACGGAGGCTGTTCTTCACAGCCATTTTACTTACGCTTACATTCGTAGCTCTCGCTGGCTGCGGCCAGGATAAGAATGCTGAAACCGTCGAGACCGGAAGCAGTACAAGTGCGATTGAAAATGGAACTGATACGAATCGTAGCGATTCAGCCGAAAATGAAAAAGCAGCGAAAGAGAGTCAGAGTGCGGAAAACAACGGAACTGATATGAAAAAGTCAAGTCCATCGGCCCCGGCTACTTCGTCGGATGCTTCTTCCTCTCCAAAACCTGCCAATCCATCCCACAACCCTTTTGAAGTAGCTGGTATTCAGGACCCTAATGCGTTTTTGAACACGTTCAAAGCGTTGCAGAAGGCTGTTGCCGACAATGAGAAGGAAAAGGTAGCCAATTACATTTTCTACCCTCTGCGCGTCAACGACAGCGAAAAGGCATTAACGATTCCCAATAAGAAAGAGTTTATTGCCAATTACGATCAGATTTTTACGGACGCAATTCGTGAGGCTTTGGTGAATCAAAAGACCGATGACTTGTTTGTGAATTATCAGGGAGTCATGGTTGGCTCGGGCGAGCTGTGGTTGAGAAGAGCTACAGACAATCCGAAGCTTTTTGGAGTTTTTTCCGTCAATCTCGAAACGGTCGCCAATTAAGCAGTTCCTCGTGTAAGAAAATAGCTTGTAAGCAGTCGGGAACATTCGAATGTTCCCGACTTTTTATCCCCTCTGATCCCCTCAAGCTAGCGAAGCACAGATCATCCATCCCAAAAAAAGGTTTGACAACGCTCATAAACTCTCGTATTATATCTACATAACTCATTAAACAGGTAGGAATTAAAGAATTAAAGTGTAATCTCGCCATTATGGCGGAGAACCTCTAGGAACAGCAGGCAGACACTGTCCACGCGACAGGTTTGACCTATCAGGGCTGCATCAGGGAATTCTCCGCTCTTTTTTTTGAATGCGTCTGTCAATAACAGGCGCAAATGAATTTGTTTTTATTAATTACATAGAATTAGGAGGGTCTTGATGAAAGGGAAATGGAAAAGTGGACTTATTCTCGGGCTATCTTTGGTTTTGACGTTGACGTTAAGTGCTTGCGGAGCAAGCAAAGGAGAAACACAGGCGAATGGCAGCTCTGCTGCGGGTTCCAAGGATGTGGAGCTGCTCAATGTTTCTTATGACCCGACCCGTGAGCTGTATGAGGCGTATAACAAGGCGTTTGCCGCCCACTGGGAGAAGGAGAAAGGGCAGAAAGTTACGATTAAGCAATCTCATGGAGGGTCTGGCAAGCAAAGCCGTTCTGTGCAGGATGGGTTGGATGCGGACGTAGTTACCCTGGCTCTGGGCTACGATATTGATGCGTTACAGGAAAAAGGGCTGATTAAAGAGGGATGGCAGGATAAATATGAGCATAACAGCTCTCCATACAATTCAACCATTGTGCTGTTGGTGCGTAAAGGTAATCCGAAAGGAATTAAAGACTGGGATGATCTGATCCGCGGCGATGTGCAGGTTATTACCCCGAACCCCAAGACATCTGGTGGAGCTCGCTGGAACTACCTTGCGGCATGGGCCTATGCGCTCAAGAAAAACAATAACGATGAAGCTAAAGCCCAGCAGTTTGTACAGGAGCTGTACAAACATGTGCCGGTACTGGACAGCGGTGCGCGTGGAGCGACAACGACCTTTGTGGAGCGCGGAATTGGTGATGTACTGATCGCTTGGGAAAATGAAGCACTGCTTTCCGTGAAGGAGCTGGGTACGGATAAATTCGATATCGTATACCCGTCGATCAGCATTTTGGCCGAGCCTCCGGTAGCGGTGGTCGATAAGGTTGTGGATAAAAAAGGTACACGCGAGGTAGCGGATGCGTACCTGAAATATTTGTACAGCGAAGAGGGGCAAACCATTGCTGCCGAGAACTATTATCGTCCAACGCTGGATAGCGTAAAGGCGAAGTTCAAGAATCAATTTCCCGAGCTGGAGCTGGTGACCTTGAAGGATGTATTCGGAACATGGAAGGAGACGCAGCAAAAGCATTTTAGCGACAAGGGCATCTTTGACCAAATTTATGTACCTGGAAGTTAAAGGATTGTAGAGAGGGATGGACAGAACATGAGTCAAGTGCAAGTCACCCGAAAACGCGTACTTCCCGGGTTCGGGTTAACGATGGGATATAGTGTGCTGTACCTCAGTCTGGTAGTGCTGGTGCCTTTATCGGCGCTGCTCCTGAATTCAACCGGATTGACGTGGGAGAAGTTTTGGGATGTGGCGACTGACGCCAGGGTACTGGCTTCTTACAAGGTAAGCTTTTTGTGCGCTGCCGCTGCGGCGCTGATTGACCTGTTCCTCGGTTTTCTGATCGCCTGGGTGCTGGTGCGTTATGAATTTCCGGGAAAACGGATTTTTGATGCGGTGATTGATCTGCCCTTTGCATTGCCTACAGCGGTTGCGGGTGTTGCTTTGACAGCTCTATATGCGCAAAATGGCTGGATCGGCTCGTTGTTCGAACCGCTTGGCTGGAAGATGGCCTACTCGCAGACGGGTATTACGCTCGCGCTGATGTTTATTGGTATCCCGTTCGTCGTACGGACGGTCCAGCCCGTGCTGGAGGAGCTGGACAAGGACGAGGAGGAGGTCGCCGCTACGCTGGGAGCGGGCAGATGGCGTACCTTTCGCAGCGTTATTGTGCCCGAGCTGATACCACCGCTGCTGACGGGCTTTGCGCTCGCCTTTGCCCGTGGCATCGGGGAGTATGGCTCAGTCGTCTTCATTTCCGGCAATATGCCGATGAAGACCGAGATCGCGCCGCTGCTCATTATGTCCAAGCTGGAGCAAAATGACTATGCCGGAGCTACGGCGGTAGCATTGATGCTGTTGGTCATTTCATTCCTGCTGCTGCTGGTGATTAACAGCATTCAGCGCTGGTCGCGGCGGCGTACTGTCTAACGTTATCACGCAGGACAGTATGCGTTTGGTTCACACGATAGCGGTACATCCGCTGTTTAAGGAGGAAGAAACATCATGTCACAAGCGATAACCGGACAGGAGCTTACCCATGCACCTGTGCCTTCATCTGCACCGCCCAACAGGGTTACAACCGAAGCCCCTTGGGTGAAGTGGACGCTGATCGGTGCCGCTTTTCTGGCTTTGCTGTGGGTGCTGATACTGCCGCTGATCATCGTACTTACCGAAGCGCTCAAGCAGGGCTGGAGCGTATATGTTGAAGCGTTACGCGACCCAGACGCTATGTCGGCGCTGCGGCTGACGCTGCTGGTGGCGGCGATAACGGTACCGTTGAATACGGTATTTGGCGTAGCCGCCGCCTGGCTGATTACAAAGTTTCAATTTCGCGGCAAGGGCTTGCTGGTCACCCTGATTGATTTGCCCTTTGCCATCTCTCCTGTTGTCGGCGGATTGATGTATGTGCTGGTATTCGGCGCACAGGGATGGCTTGGGCCGTGGCTGGATGAGCATGATATCAAAATTATTTTTGCCTTACCGGGGATTATATTGGCGACGCTGTTCATCACGTTTCCTTTTGTAGCGCGGGAGCTGATTCCGCTAATGGAGGATCAGGGACACCAGGAGGAAGAAGCGGCGGTTACGCTGGGCGCACGCGGCTGGCGTATTTTCTGGAAGGTGACGCTGCCGAATATCAAATGGGGTCTGCTGTATGGCATTATTTTGTGTAATGCGAGAGCGATGGGTGAATTCGGGGCGGTGTCGGTCGTTTCGGGACATATCCGTGGAGAGACGAACACATTGCCGCTCCATGTGGAAATTTTGTATAACGAATATCAGTTCTCGGCATCCTTTGCGGTGGCTTCGCTGCTGTTGTTACTGGCTCTCGCCACCTTGGTGCTTAAAAGCTGGTTTGGACGCAAACGGGTTCATTAATGAAACGCAGGAACGTGCTTGATTCCACAGGGTCTCTCTTCGCGTCTATCGTCGATGTTTGGCGATAAGATGGGAAGGGAGACCCTTGTTCTAAGATGACTTATATGGATTCAGTCCTACCGTCAGCTATATTTCCGTGAGCGAATTGCTGGAATTTTCTATGGAGTATGGTCGCCGCAAAGGGTTAAGCATACGTTTGCCTTCCGGGGAAGGAGCTTTACCTGGTCTCATCGCTGTTGAGGTAGCCGATGCATCGGCGGTTGAGAGCCGCTTGAGAAGTCAAAATATCATCGTTTCGGCACGGAAGGATGTGATTCGCTTGGCTCCGCATTTTTATAATACGGCAGAGGAAATCCGGCGGGTGATGGACGAGGTAGCGGCCATTTGATGAATCTAAAAAGCCTCTTCTGAGTAATGGGAGCATAATGTTGTCCCTTTTACACAGGAGAGGCCTTTTTGGCATTTTCAATCTTGTTGATTATACAATCCGCTTGCGCAGCCAGCCGGAAATTAAATCCGTTAATATGATCAGGACCACAATGCCCAGCAAAATGACACCTACACGGTTCCAGTTGCGCATTTGGAGCGCAAACAGCAGCGGAGTACCGATACCGCCTGCACCCACCAGACCTAGCGTGGTAGCGGAACGGATGTTAATTTCAAAACGGTAGAGCGAATACGAAAGGAACTGTGGAATCACCTGCGGCAGCACGGCGAAGAAAATCACCTGCAAACGGTTGGCACCACAGGCGATCAAGGCTTCTTGCGGTCCGTGATCGACACTTTCGATCGTTTCCGAAAATAGCTTCGCCAGCATGCCGATAGAGTGAATACCGAGGGCAAGCACACCTGCAAATGAGCCGGGTCCTACGGCCTTGATGAACAGGATCGCGACAATCATTTCAGGAAATACCCGAATGACGCTGAGTACAAATTTACCGCTGCCTGACAAGGGGCGCAAACGGGTCATATTGCTGGATGCCCAGAAGGCAAACGGAAGACAGATGAATGCGGATACGAAGGTTCCGAGAACGGAGATAACCAGCGTATCCAGCAGCCCGCGCAGCAAGTCCTCTCCTTCAGGAATGTACACGAATGACCAGTCAGGATGAAGAAAGCCGTCCAGTATAGCGAGAGAGACGTTTTTGGCGGTTCCCTGCAATCCTTCGAACTGCATCCCACGGAAAGCCCAAATATAAATGATGATCAGCAGAATGGCTATCGCCCATAAACGCAGTCTGGAGCGAAGAGGTCTGCGAAGTGTGGAATCATTCATAATAGTTTCCTCCGTAGCATGTTACTGCCGTAATCAATCGCCAAAACGATGACGAGGGTCAGTAGAATGATGATGCTTGCCCGGTCATACCGGAACAGGCCAAGCGAACGGTCGAGCAGCAGGCCGATACCGCCCGCGCCGACCAGTCCCAGAACAGATGCTGCGCGCACATTGACCTCAAAGGTGTACAGCAAGTAGGACACAAAATAGGGCAATGCCTGCGGTACGACACCGAAGGCAATCACCTGAATGCGGCTCGCACCAACGGCGGTCATAGCTTCCAGCGGGCCGGGATCAATGGCTTCAATGGCCTCGAACGTCAGCTTCGCAATGATGCCGAAGGAGAAGAAGAGCAGGGCGAGCATCCCTGCGAACGGCCCGATGCCGAACACCGCCACAAAGATGGAGGCAAACAGCAGATCGGGAACCGTCCGCACGAGGTTCAGGATCGTGCGCATCGGCAGCGAGATCAGCTTGCGCGGCATGATATTGTAGGCGCACAGCAGGGCGACGGGAATAGCCAGCAGCGCACCCAGCGTCGTGCCCACAATGGCAATCTGGATGGTTTCCAGCATCGGCTTCCAGATGGTGGGAAGGTAGCTCCAGTCAGGCGGGAACATTTCGCCAAGTAATTTGCCCATCTCCGGCAAGCCGACGATCAACTGGTAAGGCGTAGCATCCGTATGAATGGAGCAGGCCACCAGCACCACGATAAAGATCATCCAGGTGGCGTAACGCTTGTAACGCCCCGGCAGGGGCGGCCCTGCGGGCGGCTTGGATTGCTGCGGCTGCGGCGGTCCGGCTTGTGGTGACGGCGGCGTCGAAGAGAGCGTCCGCGCAGTAGAGTCGGGCTTCATGATCCGACTCCTAGCAGCTCATCATGCTTGATGGCCCGGCCGTAGATTTCCGCGAAGGCGTCATCCGTAGCTTCCTCCGGCGTGCCGTCAAAGACGACCTCTCCGGCACGCAATCCAATGATCCGCGTCGCATATTCGCGCGCCAGATCAATGAAATGCAGATTAACGATGGTTGTAATCTTCATTTCACGGTTGATCCGTTGGAGGTCGTCCATGACCTGGCGGGTAGTCAGCGGATCAAGCGATGCGACAGGCTCGTCCGCGAGAATGATCTTGGCCTCCTGCGCCAGAGCGCGGGCAATGGATACGCGCTGCTGCTGCCCGCCGGACAGCTCATCGGCCCGGCTATAGGCTTTTTCACGAATGTTCACGCGTTCCAGCGCGGTTAGTGCCAGCTCGATATCCTCCTTCGGAAAAAGGCCCAGAATGGTCCGAAGCGTCGAATGATAGCCGACCCGGCCGGAAAGCACGTTGCGGAGTACGGTGGAACGCTTGACCAGATTGAAGCTTTGAAAAATCATGCCGATATCACGGCGAATGCGGCGCAGCTCGCTGCTTCCGGCAGATGTGACAGACCTGCCGCCTACAACAATGTCGCCAGAGGTAATATCATGCAGTCGATTAATGGAACGTAGCAGAGTGGACTTGCCCGCACCAGACAAGCCGACAATGACGACCATTTCGCCCTCTTTAATCGTCAGGTTAATATTGTTCAACCCTTTGGTGCCGTTCGGGTATGTTTTCGATACATTGTGGAATTCGATCATATGCTCCCAACTTTCTCCCCCGATGGGGTGGAATGAAAACAACACCGCCATGAATACATGGACGGTGCTGCCCTGTCATTCGTAAAGCCTGTTTCGTAGCTACTGCTTCATTACAATTACGCGTTTGCTCCTATTACTTAACTGCTTGGCCGACGGCTTCGGCATATTCACGAACAGAATCGAAGTTTTTATCGTCACCTTTTTCATAGCCTACATGCGTATAAATTTCTTTAATGATTTGACCGCCCTCCGGGTCTTTGGCGATATCTATAAAGGCTTGGCTGATTTTGTCTCTCCACGCCTGATCCATATCGGAACGAACGCTGACCGTGTCATTCGGAATTTTAGCGGTGTAATGAATGACGCGTGTTTTTTCGAATACATCCGGAATTTCCTTCTTCACCGTGTTGCGTGCATCCTGGAAAACAGCTACAGCATCAACCTGACCGTTCAGCAGCGCCAGGATAGCGGCATCATGCCCTTTGATCGTTACGCCCTGCACATCCGTGTCCGGGTCCACGCCAGCTTTCTTCAGCTCTGCTGCGGGATACACATAGCCTGCGGAGGAGGTTACATTTTGCCAGCCGACTTTTTTGCCTTTCAGGTCAGCCAGGCTTTGAATCGGAGAATCCTTTTTCACCACGATCATCGATTTATAAAAGTTTACTTTTTCAGTTGTGTCCTTGCCTGTGGCATCATCAATGCCGTAGCGTTGGGCTTGCAGCAGCAAATCGGCTGCTTTACGGTTATCGTGTGCCAGAACATAGGCATTCGGTGGAAGGAAACCTACATCTACCTGTTTGGAAGACATGGCTTCCACAATCGTGTTGTAGTCGGGAGAAACGGTTACTTTCACCGGAATTCCGAGCTTGTCGCCCAGCAGCTTTTCGAGCGGCTTGGCTTTAGCTTCGAGCGTATCTGCATTTTGGGAAGGAACGAACTGTACTTTTAACTCTGTAGGAACATAGGCTGTGCTTTCGCTTTTCGTGCCATCTGTGCCTGGAGTGGACGCGTTGTTGTTATTGCTGGCATTGGAGCCGCATGCTGCGAGACCCGCAGCCAGTGTGAAAGTCATGCACAAGGTCAGTGCTTTTTTAAACAAAATAATTTCCCCCTAAAAATAGTAATAATGAAAAATTGAAAAAGTCTGTAAATTCTGTGACAAACCAAATCTTAACAGCTAGTCCGGTCACTAGGGTAAAAACCATTCCTGACTTTGGTAAAAAGTATGTAAAATATATCTTATACTCTCTCATTTCTATTCATTTAACATTCTCTTAATAGTACCCTGTTAGACTTGTTCAAGCTCTATGACCGAAGCTGAAGGAGAGAACAGGATTGGATATTTCAGATATCAATAAAGAGGTACAACAGCAGACGCTATGTCCTGTGAGGGTGAAATTCCGTGTTATGGTTACGACCGATCTGCATGTCAGCTTGTGGAATTACGATTATTATACGGATCGGGAAACGTTGCAGTACGGTCTTGCGCAAACAGCCAGTCTAATCCAGGCGGCTCGTTCCGAGGTACCTAACCACCTGCTGCTGGATAACGGGGATGTTATTCAAGGCAATCCGATGGGGGATTATGCAGTACAACGTCTCCAACAGGACCCGAACGCCGTGCATCCTGCCTACAAAGCGATGAATCTGCTTGAGTACGAAGCGGGCAATATCGGGAATCACGAATTTAACTATGGATTGGAATATTTGCAGACTTGTCTTCAAGGAGCCAAGTTTCCTTATATCAATGCCAACATCTATATTCAGGCGGATACAGATATAGATACGAAGAAAGATATTTTTACAGATAGCCATACAGTCGTGGAAAAAGAACGAAATTACTTTACACCTTATTTGATACTGGACAAGACGGTGGAGGATGAAGCAGGCTTCAAGCATCTGTTGAAGGTGGGGATTATCGGGTTTGTGCCTCCGCAAATTATGCAATGGGACAAGGCTTGGCTGGAAGGGAAAATCATCGTCAAGGACATGCTGGAGACCGCGAGACGGTTTATTCCACAAATGAAGTCCGAGGGAGCCGACCTGATCATTGCCATGCCTCACGCGGGTTTTGAAGATATTCCTGAAACGCCGTATATGGAAAATGCGGTGCTGCATCTGAGCAGGGTGGAAGGAATTGACGCGATTCTGTTTGGTCATGCACATAAAGTATTCCCCGGCCCTTCGTTCGTTGGTCAAACGGGTGTGGACGCGGAGCGAGGCACCATACATGATATTCCGGCGGTGGAGCCGGGCTTTTGGGGAGATCATCTGGGTATCATTGATCTGGACCTGACCCTTATGGATGGAACGTGGCAAGTGGCTGCCTCTTCTGCGGAGGTACGTCCGGTGTATGATTCGGTACACAAGCAAGCGCTGGTGCAGCCGGATGCTGCCATTCAGCAGGCGGTTGCGGAAGAGCATGCCGGGACGCTGGATTATATTCGCGCTCCTGTTGGTAGCACAACGGTGGCAGTAAACAGCTATTTTGCCCAGGTGATGGACGATGCTTCTGTTCAACTCGTGAATGATGCGCAAATGTGGTATGTGAAGCAGCAGATGCAGGGGAGTGAGTACGAAGGCTTGCCTGTGCTGTCGGCAGCGGCTCCCTTTAAAACAGGCGGCCGATATGGCCCTTCATATTATACCGATATTCCGGCGGGGACTTTGGCAATCAAGCATATCGCCGATCTGTACAATTTTCCAAACACGCTGCATGTCGTTCGGCTGACCGGGACAGAAATTCGGGAATGGCTCGAATGGTCTGCTGGACAATTCCAACAAATTGATCCGTATGCAGAACAGGAGCAGGAGCTGATTGATTCCGATTTTCCGAGCTTTAATTTTGATATTATCGACGGGATCAGGTACCAGATTGATGTGACGCAGCCTGCCAGATATGATGCTGCCGGAATATTGAAGGAGGCGAGTGCGCACAGAATCCTTCATATGACCTTGGATGGAGAACCATTGGATATGCAGCGAAGCTATTTGGTCGTCACGAACAACTATCGCGCGTTTTCCTCTACATTGGTCAATCCGGGCGGGGAACGCATCGTACTCGCTTCACTGGATGAGAATCGGCATGTACTAACGGAATATGTACGGCATATGAAGACGTTAACGCCCCAAGCAGACGGTCACTGGTCCCTCGCGCCATGGCCGGGCCGCCCGCATGTGACGTTCCTGACCTCACCGCAAGCAACGGGTGCCGCCAAAGCCCATTCAGAGTTGCTTTATGAAGGATTAACCGCAGAGGGGTACGCCAAATTTGCTCTGGATTTCGGGCGATCCTGAATTTTTTTTGAAAAGAATTTAAATTTAAAGTGATCCAAACGCAAAATAGTGACAAATTTGCAGAAGAAATTGCATCTGCGCCTGTTGAACCAACTACACCATCGGAACCCGCAGCTCCTGCTCCATCCGATACGATGAATGCCAGCGGCATGACGACTGTCTGGATGAAAGCGGATAGCCATATGCTGAAAATTAATGATAAAACGACACAAATGGACACCACTCCGTTCATATGGAGCGGTAAGACGTACATCCCTTTGCGTTACCTGGGTGAAGGTATTGGCGCTCAAGTGAAATGGGATGCAAAAACGCAAATGGTATGGGTGAAAGCCGGGAACAATACACTGAAATTCTGGGTAGGCAAAAACATTGTCCGACGTGAACGGAACACAGAAAAAGGCGGACATGAGCCTATGGCATCATATGTTAGCAAAGACTGTTCCTCCGGGGGCGGTCTTTTTGCACACGGATTATTTAAAATCGTACGAAATTCGTAATTTTATATGTCCTGAGTCGCGTTTAAGTTATTGACCTCCGTTATGATTAGACATATACTTTGATTAAACAAATTTTGGTTTAAAAGGTAATGAAAAAGTCACCATCATTTGATGGAGGGGGTGTCCCTTTGGAAAAAAACACCACGATTCGTGCAGAAATTGAAAAGTATATTCAGCGTGAAGGTATTTCCATGCAATGTTTCGCAGATGCGTCCAAAGTAAATCCGGGTACACTTAGCGGCATACTTAACCGGAACCCACCACGGCCTATCTCAGTCAATCAGCTTGATCTGATTACCGGGGCGATGGGTTTGGAAGAAGGATCTTTGTTCGAGATGTATGTAGATGAATGTTTTATTCATTCCTTACCACACTGGAGAAGGTTGCGTCCGTTTCTGCTCCGTTGTTCGGAGCTGAACAAGCTGGAATGTATTTGCAGTGTACTTGACTATCTGATGGATGATTTATCGAACATTCCGGCTATTTTTGATACCGCAGAAGCGATGTTTGAGGACGAGAGATATGAAGCGGCCATGCTTCTGTACAATTGTGTTATCGAGAGTGAGAAGTATACCCACTCCGAGCGGTTAGCGATCAGCTATTTCCGTATATTCCAGATTCAGATCAAGGATAACAAGCGGAGCTTGAAGGCTGCTGTGCAATTCCACTTGTACCGTAGTCGGTTGCCGGAAAATTATGCATTGGAAGGCTTACATATGCTATCTCAAGTGTTTGCGTTAAAAATGCAATGGTCCGAGATGGAAATGTATGCGGACGAGCTGCGAGAATTGGCTCATGCGCTATACCGCAATCGGAACCGCTTTGGAGATGAGCATCTGGAGTTGCTCAAACCGCTTGTCTACTATTATGCACAGGGTCATCTGCTCAAGGCCAGCTGCTATGAGTTTCAGGGCAGGTATGAGGAATCCAAGAAATGGATTGATGGGTATGCAGATTTGAGCTGGTTTGAAGGATTGGATGAGGAAGGTCAGAAAGTAGTGGACATGCATCGTGTGTACGCTCAAGGCAATCGGCTTTGTATCGAAATTAAAATGGGCAATACCTCTGCAATTTATGAATATATTACGTATTTGCGCGAGCATCCGGACGAGACGCTGGAAGGCTTGAATACGCTGCTTGAATCAGCGAACAGGTTCGGTTACTTTGTGGATGCCGAGCTGGGACTATTCAGCGAGCAACTTAAGAGCTTCTGGGAGCTTGCACCGGATCAATGGGACACTCACTACCGCAAGCATTTTAATGCATTCCGCTTCGCCTCCTTTTGCAAGGTGTATGCCGAATATCATTTTCGGAAGGGTGCTTATGCAGAGGGACTGGGGCAAACACTGCATTGCTTACAGTTGTCTGTAGACAACAGCTATACTGAGCATATTATCGGTTGCATGGCTTTGTTTGAGCAGCATCGGAACTTTTCTACCCCGGAACAGCAGCATTTGTATCAGAAGTTTTGCCTGGGCGTGCGTGAAAATGAAAAGAATCATGCCTATGATCACAGCACCGGCGGGTATTTGTAATCTTTAGAATTCAAAATATATATCGATTCTAGCGAGGATGCTCCTGGTCAAAAGGGAACGTTCTCTTTTTTTAATTCTACTCTTTTCTGTGACTTTTAGCATAGGAAGAACGCATTGCGCGTTGACAAGTTTCCCATGCGGGATTAGGATAAATGCAGCACAGTAAGTGAAGGAGAGCATGTGAAAATGACGATTCCCAAAACATTAACGATAGCCGGCTCCGACACCAGCGGCGGCGCGGGTATTCAGGCAGACCTGAAAACCTTTCAGGAGCTTGGCGTATATGGAATGACTGTATTGACAACCGTAGTTGCGATGGAACCCAAAACGTGGGACCATCTTGTATATCCTGTTGCGTTGGATGTGGTAGAAGCACAACTGCGTACGGTATTGGAAGGTATTGGCTTTGACGCGATGAAAACGGGTATGCTCGGTTCCGTTGATATTATTGAACTGGTTGCCAGCCATCTGCGCAAGCATGATCTTAAACGGGTCGTTATTGATCCGGTTATGGTCTGCAAAGGTACGGATGAAGTGCTTCAGCCGGAAAATACAGAAGCAATGCTGGAATTTTTGATTCCGGGCGCTGATCTGGTCACGCCGAATTTATTCGAGGCTTCGCAACTGGCGAAGAACGGACCCATTACGACGCTGGAACAGATGCAGGAAGCAGCGGCGATTATCCATGAGCGCGGGGCAAAGCACGTGCTGATTAAGGACCGTGGCAAAATCCGTGCAGGTAAAGCGATGGATCTGCTTTATGACGGAATTACCTTCGACTGGTTCGAGGCGGATGTTGTGAAAACAAGCTTCACCCATGGTGCAGGCTGTACAACTTCGGCAGCGGTAACGGCTGGCTTGGCCCAAGGGCTGACTGTACGTGAAGCGGTGGATCAGGCCAAAAAATTCATTACACAGGCGATTGAAGGCAGCTTCAAGCTGAACGAATTCGTTGGTCCGACTCTGCATGCGGCACATCGTTTGCAAAATCATTAAAGCATGAATGCACTTATAAAATGGCTGCATTAGGTAGTGCATCTCCGATAGTTAGCGTTTAGGCTAGAGTCTTTAAGCCGCAATACTTGGTATTGCGGTTTTTGATGTATTTTTTTGGAATTATATCTTCCTGTTTACTCTAGTCGTACTGTATAATAAGCATCAGATTTATTAAATTTAGGGAGGACTCGAAGCAATGACATTATTCAGCCAAATGGCTTATACCCGACCAGAGCAAGCTGAAATTGAACAGCGGTTTAAAACGCTTTTGCAGCAGTTTCGTGAAGCGGACAGCGTAGAGCGTCAAAATGAAGTTATTCATGCCATTAATAAGCTGCGCAGTAACGTGGAAACGCAATTGCAATTAGTAGAGGTTCGGCACTCCATTGATACGGAGGACACATTTTACAAAGCAGAGCAAGAGTACGCTGATGATTTCACGCCAGTCATTCAGGAGTATGTAACCGATTACTATCGTGCATTGGTAGACTCGCCGTTCAGAGCGGAGCTAGAGAGCCAGTGGGGCAGCCAGCTTTTCAGTATTGCCGAGGTATCACTCAAGTCGTTCCACCCGGATATTATTGAGGATTTGCAGCAGGAAAATAAGCTGACCTCCGAATACTCCCAATTGATTGCTTCGGCGAAGATCCCGTTCGAGGGAGAAGAACGTACATTGTCGCAGCTTCTGCCTTTTGAAATGGCTACAAACCGGGAGACACGCAAACAGGCCTCCGAGGCCAAGTATCAATTTATGAGCGAGCATGAGGATGAACTGGATCGAATTTACGATGAACTGGTTAAGGTACGCACGCGCATGGCGCACAAGCTGGGCTACGATAACTTTGTAGAGCTGGGCTATGCCCGTTTGGGTCGTACCGATTACAATGCCACTATGGTTGCCAATTTTCGCGAACAAGTGCTGAAACATATCGTTCCGCTGGCAACAAAGCTCAAGGAACGCCAACGCGAGCGGATCGGAGTGGATCAGCTTCGCTATTATGATGAAGGCTTTAACTTTTTGTCAGGTAATCCTACACCCAAAGGCGATCCGGAGTGGATCATTCATAATGGAGCGCGTATGTATGAGGAGCTTTCATCGGAAACACATGAATTTTTCAGCTTTATGATCGAACGTGGGTTGATGGACCTGACTAGCAAAAAGGGCAAGCAAAGCGGAGGCTACTGCACATTTTTGAGCGAGTATGGCACGCCGTTTATTTTCTCCAATTTCAATGGTACATCCGGTGATATCGATGTGTTGACGCATGAAGCGGGCCATGCCTTTCAGGTGTACGAAAGCCGGCATTTTGAAATCCCCGAATACCACTGGCCAACCATGGAGGCGGCTGAAATTCATTCCATGAGTATGGAGTTTTTTGCATGGCCTTGGATGAAGCTGTTCTTCGAGGACGATACGGATAAATATCACTTTGAACATTTGTCCTCATCGTTGCTGTTCGTGCCTTACGGCGTAGCCGTGGATGAATTTCAGCATGCCGTATATGAACATCCAGACTGGACGCCAGCCGAACGTAAAAGCGCATGGCGCTCCATTGAACGCAAGTATAAACCGCATTTGGACTATGAAGGCAACGAGTATCTGGAGCAGGGCGCGTTCTGGCATAAGCAGGGACATATTTTCCAATCCCCGTTCTACTATATCGACTACACACTCGCGCAATTGTGCGCATTCCAATTCTGGAAACGTATGAGCATCGACCGGACAGCTGCGTGGGAAGATTACTTGAAGCTGTGCCGTGCCGGGGGGAGTCGTTCTTTTACCGGCTTGGTGGAGCTGGCTGGTCTGATCTCGCCGTTCCAGGATGGATGTATCGCTTCTGTGATCGGAGAAATCGAAGCTTGGCTGAATAGCGTGGACGATAAAAAGCTGTAAGCTTAACCAAAAAGGGCATTTCGCTTACCTGTGAGGGCCTAAAGGCTTGCAGATGAGCTGTCCTTTTGGGTGGAAACAGAGCTGTTGCATGAAAAAAGCCGGGACCCTCTACATGATGTAGAAGTCCCCGGCTTTGTGTGATTTTGGAGTTGAAATAACTCTATTAAATCTTGGTGTTCAGCGGTTTGAGGTTGGCTTCAATGGAGGCGCGACGCGATTCCAAAAATGGCGGTAACGCCAGCGATTCACCCAGAAACTCCAGTTCTTCATCCGTATCAAAGCCGGGTCCATCGGTTGCCAATTCAAACAAAATGCCGTTCGGCTCACGGAAATACAATGAACGGAAGTAAAAGCGATCCACGAACCCTGAGCTGGAAATTTGCAGTTGGTTAATACGCTCTACCCATTGTTTGAGCTCTTCCTCAGTTTCAACACGGAAGGCTACATGATGCACACTGCCTCGTCCCGGGCGCTCTTGTGGAAGATCGTTACGTTCTTCCAGATGAACCTCGGTCCCGGTTCCACCTTCGCCGGTTTCATAGATGACCACATCAGGCTGCCCAGCAACGGTGGAAGGATAGGAGCCCTTTTTGCGGAAGCCCATCACCTGTTCCAGAATGAGGATCGTGTTCTCCGCTTTTGGAATGGTCAGATGAACCGGGCCAAGTCCGACGATGCCGTATTCAGCAGGGACAGGGCTTTTCTCCCAAGGCGTACCGCCCCGCACTCCGTTGTCATGCTCATCCGAAACCAGGAAGAAGCGCTGCCCTTCAAAATCCTCAAACGAAAGCGCCAAACGTCCCGCTTGATCCGTAATTTCACCATGTTTTACATCCAATTGCTCGAAACGGTCTTTCCAGTAATCCAGTGCCTTGTCATTCGGTACCCGCAGGGAAAGCGCCGAAATGCTGTTATTCCCCGTACGAGTTTGCCCAGCATGCGGAATCTCAAAGAAAGTGACTTCGGTGCCAGCCGTTCCGCGCTCATCTCCATAAAAGAGGTGATAAACGCTCACATCATCCTGGTTCACCGTTTTCTTAATGAGTCGAAGACCCATTACCTGAGTATAAAAATCAACATTCTTAGCCGCCGCCGCCGTAATCGCCGAAACGTGATGCAATCCTAACAGTTTCATGTCATTGTCCTCCTTGGTTTTATATGATTAGCATGTAAAAGCGAAATGAACAGTAGTAAACGTTGCTTAATATTTATTGTCTTTATATTAAGATATATTATTTTGGAGCGATTGTCAACTCAAATTACGTATCCTGGCTCCAAGAACTGTAGGGGAAAAGAAATACAAAATAATGCATAATCATGTAAATTAAATACTTAAAGGCAGATTGGAAATTTATTTAAAAGGAGTGTGTTCGTTGTATACGGATAAGGATTTAACCATTAGGCCCGTTACAGAAGGAAGACTTACAAGCTCTTTAGACGTTAACTTATAAAGAAGAAGCACCGGAATGGAAGCAGTGGGATGCACCTTATTATGAACATAAGACACTTTCTTTTGATGATTATTTAAAAGATAAGGAAAAGCGAATCGGGCAAGAGGACTTTTGGCTCATTGAAGTGGAAGGTAAGATCATTGGATCGGTTAGCTACTATTGGGAGCATAAGCCTTCCCAATGGCTTGATATGGGAATTGGCATTTTTGATTCGCAGTATTGGAGCGGTGGGTATGGTACCAGGGCACTTCGACTGTGGATCACGCATTTGTTTAATACATTACCTCTAGTAAGAGTAGGCTTTACAACCTGGTCAGGAAACCATCGGATGATGAAGGTTGGGGAGAAGCTGGGGATGACCTTGGAGGCCCGGCTTCGCAAGTGTAGATTTTATAATGAACAGTATTATGATTCGATCCGAATGGGGCTTCTGCGGGAAGAGTGGGAACTGTAGGTATACAGACAAAGATACCTTTCTAAGCATAAAAAGATGACCTCTGAATTTATCAGGAGTCATCTTTTTTTATTCCCACTGGTATCTTGGACTTTCTAATATTCTTAGGTGCATCTACTCTGATTCTCGAAGCCGCTCCACAATACTTTGTTTGTCATTCATAGAATAGACTGCTACTGGAATGAGTATCCCAAGCAATAACAGTAAAGGCAATAAGACTAGAAGTGGCCAGATTATAAAGTGATAGCTTAAAAGCCATAGCAAGTTGCAAGACGGTTTCACAATCAAAATAGAAAATAAGACTGCCAATAGAATAGAGGTTAGGCTAGTAGCCCTAACATAATATAGCCCTTCATAAATCAGCATTCCCCGCAGTTGCTTTTTAGTCATGCCTATACTCTGCAGCATAGCAAATTCTTTGCGTCGGGTCAGTATGCTGGTTAAAATCGCATTTATAAAGTTCAGGATACCAATCAAGCCAATAATCAAGCTGAGCAGGCCGCCGATCATCTCAACGGTGGTTTGCATACCTGATAAAGCGTCCCGTGATGTGATTTTGGATTCGTAGTTCATCATCGGTTCGATTGTTTCAGTGTAGCGCTTCAAAAAGCCCTGCATGGACACTTCCTGATTTGAGGATACATTAAATGCATAACTCATTACAGCGGGCTGTTTTACAAGTGGCTTGTATATATCCGCCGGGAGGTAGAAGCTATAGCTCTGAAGGCGGTTCGAATTGCTAGATTTGATACCTACATGGCCAAGTACTGTAAATTTATGCGTTATATACTCTCTATCCAGTGAAGCATCTTCTGTTCCCACATAACTATGCAGAGTAACATTCTCTCCCACTTTATGATGAATGCTTTCCATGTAAGGCTTGTCGTTGTCATTCAGTTCGACTCCCTCCAAGATATACTTACCGGAAGCTAGTTTCTTAAAATCAAGCTCACCATCAATCAGTTGCAGCCGATGTAGTGGTAAATCTTCCAGCCCATACACTTCTACAAGGAAGTTGCCGCGAGCATCATTGTTTTGGGTATCATCTGTGATTCCTTTTGTATTCTCAGCAGTGAGAGCTGTTGGATCACCGTATAATCGGCCGCCTTCTTCAAAGCCCGGTTGTGCCTGTACAGCCTTAATAAAACTTTCAGTGGTCTCATTTTCCTGGCCGCTGAAGCTGCTGGGAACCTGGAAATATTCAGCATGAGCAATGAGAAAATCGGTATCATTAAATTTGGATAAAAATTTATCCATATCAAAGCTCTGAGATAGTGTGAATACTGTATTCAGAAGAACCAAACTTAAAGAAAGACTCATAACCACTAAAACGGTGCGTTTTTTATTGCGTCCCAAATTGGAACGAGCCATGAGGTGGATTTTTGCACCTCCGGTTGATTTTTTCAGCTTACCATTGCCCTTGTTTACTCCACCTGTATATCTGACTGCTTCTACCGGCGATACGGATGACGCAACTCTGCCTGGCTTGAAAGTGCTGATCATTACGGTAATGAGCGCGAACAGAGCAGATCCGACAAAAATCCATGGGTTAGGGGATACTGATATCTCAGTACCGTTAAACACACTCATTTTTATGATATAAGGAACAAACGATTTACCGATAAAAAAACCTGCTATCAATCCAATTGGGATTCCAAGCGCTGATAGAATCAGTGCTTGTCTGCGAATAATCCGGCGGATCTGCTTGCCGCTTGTACCGATCGTCTTTAAGAGACCGTAAAAACGGATATCTCGCATCACTGATATTTGGAAAATATTATATATAATCAAATAACCGGTAAACATGATCAGTAACAGGGCAGAAGTTAACGCTATGATTGTCTCTGTATCCACACTAAAATTGGTCGAGATGTATGACCAATTTACATTATTCGCGATATAGTTCGGTGCATCTTCGTCAAGCGAATACCCGCTTTCGGTAATCACTTTACTGAGCTTTCCCCGCAAATCAAGGCTGTTGTCGAACATCATATATGCACTAATGGTTCCTGTATAGAAGTGATCCTTTTTATAGTTGCTTTGTAATTCCTTAGCATGAGCATCGACATAGGCTTTAGAAGCGAATATTTGTCCTACGTTAACCACAGGATCACTTTTCCACCAGCCGGAGAGGACAAAATCACGCTGTACTTCTTTACCTCGTATGTCAAGCTTTAGCCTCAAAGGTGCTCCAACCTCCAGTGGAACACCCAATAGCTGCAACGTCTTGGAGTCTGTGATTACTTCATTTTCCGCCGCAGGCTTGTGCCCCTCTTTAAGCTCAATAAAACCAAGCTTCATCCCTACATCATCGTAATACCAGAATTCCGTATGGCGTTTTAGGAATTTATCGTTTATAACTCTGTCGCTTAATATACGGTTATAAGCTATTTCCTTGATCAATGGATGATCCTTGACATGATTAAATTCGTCATCCGTTATATATTTAAGTACGGCATGTCCATCTCCACCGACCTGTCGCATAGTTGCCCGTTGTAAGTTTTCAACAGTGCCAAGCCCCAAGGTGTACAACGTCGTAAATAACAGTGAAGTGAGAGCTATGGCAACAATAGCAAAGAGGTTACGGGCTTTGTTTACTTTGAAGCTCTTATCTGCCAGATTGCGGATCGTTTTTTTATTTCTAACCTGAATCATTTGCCTTCACCACCGACCATTTTACCGTCCTCAATTCGAATGATCCGGTCTGCCATTTGCGCAATTTCCTCGTTGTGCGTAATCATCACCATCGTTTGGCGGAACTGTTGACTGGATACTTTGATCAGCCCCATCACATCCAGACTGGTTTTACTGTCCAGGTTCCCGGTGGGTTCATCTGCTAAGACAATTGCGGGTTTCGCTGCTAGCGCTCTGGCAATGGCTACACGCTGCTGTTGGCCTCCCGAAAGATGGTTGGGCAGATTATTCAACTTTTGGTCAAGACCCAAGGTATGTACAATTTTATCTATGTGGGTTTTGTCCGGCTCTTTACCATCCAGTTCAATAGGAAGCACAATATTTTCGTAGACATTCAAGACAGGCACCAGGTTGTAATTTTGAAAAACGAAGCCAATCTTTCGTCTGCGAAAAATAGTCAATTCTTCGTCTTTCAATGTAAAAATATCTTTGCCGTCAATCGTAACGTTTCCGCTTGTTGGACGATCAAGTCCACCCAACATATGGAGAAGGGTAGATTTGCCGCTCCCGGATGTACCGACAATAGCGACAAATTCTCCGCTTTCCACCTTCAGGTTCACACCGTCTAAAGCGTGGACAGCAGTATCCCCGTTGCCGTAGTACTTTTTCAACTCCTGAGTTTTTAATAGAGCCATACACTTTCTCCTCCATAAAAAGTCTGTATTGTGGCGCCCTGCAATACAAACTGTATCATATCAATCTTTCTACAATCTTTCTGAAATCTAACGGTGTTGAAAGAATTAAGTATCCATAGAAAGAAAAATAGAGAAGGTAGAGCCACGGCCGTAGCGTGACCGTACCCTGATGTAACCACCTTCAGCCGCAAGGATTTCTCTCGCTAAGAACAGCCCAATACCGACACCTTCCTGCGTATTTACAGTAGGGGAGCGATAGAAGCGGGTGAAGATTTTACCTTGTTCATTTTCTGCAATCCCTATGCCATTGTCAGTAATATCAATTTGGCAAAACAAATCATACGCGATCACATTTATGGAGATGCTCCCGCCGGCTTCTGTATATTTCACAGCATTATCCATAATATTGTAGACTGCTTCGGTCGTCCATTTCAGATCAAAGCATGCATGAATCGTTGTATTCTCCATAACAACCGAGATACCTTTGGCAACCGCTTTCGGCATAATTTGCTCCTTTGCACTGTGCAGGAGCTTATGAACAGATTCCTGCCTTGGCGATACTGTGATAATCCCCGTTTCAAGTTGTGATGTTTTCAACAATGCCTGGATAAGAAAGTTAAGCTTTTCTGCCTGTGTGGAGAGGGCTTTCACACAAGTGGACGCATCCTGCGATAATTCGTATTCACTAAGCAGTTGGGAATACAGCAAGATATTAGCCACAGGCGTTTTCGTTTGATGCGAAATATCAGAAATAAGCTCATTTATTTTGTTTTTCTCCGCAAGTAGATTTTTGGAAGAAACGGTACAAATAGAAAGAAACCGTGCCAGCTTTGTCTCTACTGCAGATAAAACGGATTCGTCGAAAACACGCTCTGAAAAGTTGCCATCTATTGCAGTATCAATCATCTCCTGAATGGTTTTCATGGTTTTATGTACGTTTTTGCGATATAGAAGAATGGCAGTTCCGACAGCGAATAAAGCAGTAATGGTAATTCCAATACATATGTAATTAAGTGCTGACAAATTATCTCACCGCCCATGTGTAGCCAATACCATAAACTGTCTTAATGTATCGAGGAGAGGAGGGGGAGTCCTCCAATTTATCCCGTAGTCTTTTTACTGTAACAGACAAGGCGTTTTCACCTACATACTCAGCTCCATCAGTCCAGATGCTGTCTATTAAATGATCGCGAGATACAGTATTGCCTCGATTATCGATTAGGACGCGCAACAATTTTTGTTCAGTTTTACTTAGTTCAATGGGCGTACCATTCTTAATAAATTCCATTTTGTTAAAAGAAAAAGAAAAACCATCAAGCTGAAAGGAATCGGAAAGTGGATACCCAGCTCTTTTTAGCTGAACGCCGACTCTTGCTCTCAGTACCATGAGACTGAAAGGCTTGGTGATATAGTCGTCAGCCCCCAGTTCAAAACCAGTGACGACATCTGTTTCCATATCATTCGCAGTCAGAACGATGACGGGTATAGTTGTTTTTATTCGTATATCGGTTAAAAGGTCGAGTCCATTCCCATCCGGCAAGTTTACATCAAGAATCACTAGGTCAAAGGCAGTGACGTTCAATTGTTCTTTTGCAGCAGCTATGTCATACGTTTGCACAAATACGTTGTTAGGTTCTTTAAGAGCAAGAACAATACCGTTACTCAAGGAGGTATCATCCTCGACGATTAATATGTAGTTCATCATTCTCCTCCTGTATTTTGATTAACCAAGTCGTTGAACACAGATTTCAAGAACCGCTCACAATAAAAATGTAAAAGAGGACTCAAAATTCTCTATTTCCAGTTTACAGGATATTGCTTTTATTTGCTCATTTGCTCTCAGGCTGTCGAGGCACTTGCCAGCATCTTTTTTTCATGTTTGTTCATTTCAAAAGATTTGACAGATACGCGAGGACTGATATAATTTATGCTAGTTCATTTTGATAATGATTATCATTATTGGAGGGGAGGACAGGGCCGAAGCTTGGTACAGGTTGTTGGAGAACAGGCTCCCTTAGTTAGAGATGAAATTGCGTTATTTAATACTGGTTTTTCTGATACTGGCTTTCGCCTCGGTTTTTATTGGTGTTCATGATGTAACTCCACTTGATTTGTTCCACTTAACCAACGATCAGGCGCAGGTACTCCTGATTAGCAGATTCCCACGTTTGATCAGTATCATTATCGCAGGGGCGAGTATGAGTATCTGTGGGCTCATTATGCAGCAGCTTACCCGGAACCGATTTGTATCTCCCACCACTGCAGGGACGATGGATGCGGCACGATTGGGTGTGCTGATGGCTATTATGGTGTTTGGAGCGGCGGGATTTTGGACGAAGATGCTGACGGCTTTCGGGTTTGCCCTGGCGGGGACACTGATTTTCATGAAAATACTGGATAAAATCCGTTTCAAGGACCCGGTATTTATCCCGCTGGTCGGTTTAATGTTCGGGGGCATTTTAAATTCGGTGACGACTTTTTTCGCCTATAAATACAATCTGATCCAGAGCATTTCCTCGTGGATGCAGGGTGATTTTTCACTGGTGATGAGTGGTCGCTATGAGATGCTGTATCTTAGTGTTCCTTTGGTTGCATTAGCGTACATATATGCGAATCGTTTCACAATTGCAGGCATGGGCGAGGATTTTGCGGCAAATTTGGGCGTACATTACAAGCGCACCGTCAACGTTGGTCTGGTGATCGTGGCTTTGGTTTCCTCCGTAGTCATATTGACCGTGGGAACGATCCCTTTTCTGGGGCTGGTTGTACCCAATCTGGTCAGCATGTATATGGGCGATAATCTGAAAAAAAGTTTGGCCCATACCGCGACCTTGGGCGCCGTCTTTGTGCTGTTTTGCGATATTTTGGGACGGGTCATCATTTATCCGTATGAAATATCTGTAGGGCTTACGGTTGGTGTGATCGGAAGCGCGTTGTTCTTGTATTTGCTGTTGAGGAGAAGGGCTTATGAATCCTAAATTAAAAATCGGCATATTAGCCGCTACCGCGCTTCTGTTGATTGCTGCTTTCGTGTTTATAGATCTTCCGCATACCTGGCACTACGCGCTGCCGCGACGATTGAAAAAGATCGCAGCCTTCATCCTGACAGGTGGATCGATTGCTTTTGCAACGGTTATTTTCCAGACGATTACCAATAACAAAATTTTGACCCCGGGCATTGTCGGACTGGATTCACTGTATATGCTGGTTCAGACGACCATTGTTTTTGCATTTGGCTCCGTGCCGTTCATTTCGACCAGCCGGGAGCTGAATTTCTTATTATCTGTGGGACTGATGGTGCTGTTCGCGGGTTTATTGTACAAATTAATTTTTCGCAAGGACGGACGCGGGATTTATGTACTTCTGCTGATCGGACTGGTGTTCGGCACGCTGTTCAACAGTTTATCTACCTTTATGGAAGTGCTGATTGATCCGAACGAATATGCCAAGATTCAGGACAAAAGCTTTGCCAGCTTTAGTAATGTGAACACCGAGCTGCTGTGGCTGTCAGTCGTGATTCTTGTGCTCGTATTCGCTTATGCGTGGAGGTTCATCAAGTATCTGGATGTGCTGTCGCTCGGACGGGAGCATGCGATTAACTTGGGGCTACCGTACGGTTTTATTATTAAAAGGTTGTTGGTGATCGTAGCGATTCTCATCTCCATATCCACGGCACTGGTCGGACCGATTACGTTTCTCGGATTAATTGTGGCCAATGTGGCTTATCAGGTGATGAAAACCTATCAGCATCGTTATATTATTCCGGCCTCTATCTGTGTCAGTGTCATTGCGTTGGCAGGATGTCAACTGCTGGCAGAAAGAGTATTCGACTTATCGACAACGGTCAGCGTCATTATTAACTTTATCGGGGGGGTGTACTTCCTGTATCTTTTGCTGCGGGAGAATAAGTCATGGTAGAAGTCAAAAACGTATCCAAACGCTACGGGAATAAAATGTGGTGGATCAGGTATCCGTCACTGTACCTAAAGGCACGATTACCTCCTTTATTGGACCTAACGGCGCGGGAAAAAGCACTTTGTTGTCGATGATCAGTCGTCTGACAGACAGCGATGAGGGTGAAATCCTGATTGACGGGCAGGCCGTGAGCCTGACGAAAAGTGAGGAGCTGGCTCGGAAGATATCCATTTTAAAACAGACCAATGATGTCAATATCCGCTTAACCGTGAAGGAGCTGGTCAGCTTCGGCCGTTTTCCGTATTCCAAGGGTAGATTGAACAGCGAGGATCGCAAAATGGTGGAGCAGTCTATGGCCTACATGGGGCTGGAGGATATGAAGGACAAGCATATTGATTTGCTTAGTGGGGGACAGCGACAGCGGGCTTTTATTGCCATGATTTTGGCTCAGGACACGGAATACATACTGCTCGATGAGCCGCTGAACAATCTGGATATGAAGCATTCGGTTCAGATTATGAAGACGCTACGCGCTTTGGTGGATGATCTCGGCAAAACGATTCTGGTCGTGCTTCACGACATTAATTTCGCATCCTGCTATTCGGACTATATTGTGGGGATGAAGGATGGCAGGTTGCTAAAACAAGGAACGGCTGACGAGATGATTGATAGTCAGGTATTAAAGGATTTGTACGATATGGATATTCCGATTCAACAGATCGGGGAACATAAAATTTGCGTTTATTTCACTTAGGGGGAATGTTAAATGAAGAAAAATATGATGTTTTTAACGCTGATACTGGCGCTGGTACTGATCGTGTCAGCCTGTGGCAAAGCGGCTCCAGCTACACAGGAAGCGACTGGCAACGGTTCATCTTCTGCTGCAACAACAGAATCCAAAACCATCGAGGTTAAACATGCACTGGATGAAAACCCGGTCCAAGTCAAAGTTAATCCGAAAAATGTCGTTGTTTTTGATTTTGGCTCATTGGATACGTTGGATAAGCTGGGTGTTGACGTTGCGGCGGTAGCGCAGCAGGATCTTCCTACGTATTTGAACAAATATAAAGATTCCAAATATGCAAGTGCAGGCACGCTGTTTGAACCGGATTACGAGAAGATCAGCGATCTGTCTCCTGAATTGATCATCATCGGTGGCAGACAAGCAGATGCGTACAAAGAATTGAGCAAAATTGCACCCACCATTTCGCTGGCTGTAGACACCAAGGATTATATAAACTCCTTTAAGAAAAACGTTGAAACACTGGGTCAAATCTTCAACAAAGAGGATGCTGCCAAGCAGGAACTGGCTGCGATTGATAGCTCCATCAAGGCCGTACATGACAAGGCGGTAGCGAGCAAAGCTAAAGGACTGATCGTGCTGACGAATGAAGGAAGCCTGAGCGCATATGGCTCACAATCCCGCTTCGGTATCATTCATGATGCTTTCGGCGTAACCCCTGTAGATCCTGACATTAAAGTATCCACGCATGGACAAAAGGTTTCTTTTGAATATGTACAGCAAAAAAATCCGGATTACATCTTTGTCGTTGACCGTGGAGCAGTCGTGGTAGAGGAAGGCAAGGAACAGGTCACAGGCAAACAAACGATTGAAAACGAGCTGGTGAAGAAAACCAATGCATTTAAAAACGGTCATATTGTGTATCTTGACCCGAACTACTGGTACTTGTCAGGTAATGGTCTGGAATCCGTGTCCGAAATGATCAAGGAAATGGATGCCGCGCTGTAATGGATAACTTGTACACGATGGAGATTTGCATACGATGAAAGGTCATCTAGATTTCCAGTGTCAATTCCCCGAGGCCATCAAGTGGTTGTTCTGATAGCACGAATGTAATATGGACTTTATGCAATAATCCCAAAGGATTGGAGATCGTGGAGTCTCTATGCCCTTTGGGGTTATTTTTTGCGTATAATAGAGTAATATTCAAAATTTAATGTTACACGCTAATGAAAGTGAGGGAACCAATAGATGAAGAAAAATCGTCTGGGGTCTTCGGATTTGCTGGTAGGCGAGATTGGCTTGGGCTGTATGTCGGTCGGTACGGAGGAACAGCAAGGTGTTTACCTGATCCATGAAGCGCTGGATCGGGGCGTGAACCTGCTGGATACGGCGGATTTGTACCATCACGGACGTAATGAGGAAATCGTGGGTGCAGCGATCCGTGGACGGCGTCAAGATGTCGTTTTGGCGACCAAGGTCGGTAATCGGCGTATGCCGGGCCAAGTGGGCTGGGGGTGGGATCCGTCCAAGGAGTATATTCTGTCTGCGGTCAAAGAAAGCCTGCGCCGCCTGGGAACGGACTATATCGACCTGTATCAGCTTCACGGTGGGACGATTGACGATCCCATCGACGAAACGATTGAAGCTTTTGAACAGCTCAAAAGGGAGGGGGTCATCCGTTATTATGGCATTTCTTCGATTCGTCCTCACGTCATCCGTGAATATGTCGAGCGTTCTAATATCGTCAGCGTCATGAATCAATATAGCTTGCTGGACCGTCGGGCAGAGGAAGAGGTACTGTCATTACTTCAGGATCGGGGAATCAGCGTCATTGCACGCGGGCCTGTTGCCAGCGGCGTATTGACCGACGAAGGAGAAGGCAAGGTAGCCAAGGGCTATCTGGACTACGAAGAGGCAGAGCTGCTGGACTTACGCAAGCAATTAAAGGCATTTACGAGTGCAGAGCGCAGCATGGGGCAGACAGCTATCCGTTATAGCCTGTCTCACCCGGCTGTTGCTGCTGTCATCCCGGGTGCAAGCTCACGGGGACAATTGGAGCATAATATCGCAGCAGCCAGTATCCCGCCGTTATCCAAGCAGGAGCGGGAGGCACTACAGCAAATTAGCCGGGCTAACCGCTATGATGCGCAATACCGTTAATATGAGCACAGGTAGGGCAGAGGGGAACATTGTCACACGGTCGGAAATGTGATTTGCCAGCCGATAAATTGGTTCATACTTTTGAACGTGTACTTGCCATAGTTGCAATATATGAAAGAATCATTACAATATAAGAATAAGCTCAGGTTTATAATCCATATTTGGTTATGGAGACGTTCATAAATATACTCTAGGAGGAACCAACAAATGGAACGCATCGAATCACAGCAGCAGTATCAGGATTTGATTAACGGTGACGGCTTGACGGTCGTAAAATTTGATACAACCTGGTGTCCGGATTGCAAAACACTGGATAAATTCATGGGTGGCATTATCGAGGAAAATGCAGATAAGCGCTTCTTTGCGCTTGATGCTGAGAAATTCCAGCCGATTGCCGAAGAAAATCAGGTACGTGGAATTCCGAGCCTGCTCGTTTTCCGTAACGGCGAAAAAATTGCTCATTTGCACAGCAAATATGCCAAGACGCCAGCACAAATCTCCGAATACCTGACCACGTTGGAATCAAAACAATAATCAGAACGAATAATAGAGATAGTTCCAGACTATCTTTCCTTTCAGCAAAATAGTAAAAGGGATATCCAAGGACTGATCATTCAGGCCATATGGATATCCCTTTTTAGTTATCGGTACCAAACAACGGCTTATAAAATAATGAAAAAGAACACAGCAGCCAGCACGAAGCGGTAAATGGCGAATGTAGTCAGGCTCAAGCGTTTGAGCAGACCGAGGAACGTTTTGATCGCCAGCATTCCGACGATAAAGGCAGTGATAAAGCCTGCCGCGAACACCGGAAAATCACTCATAGACAGATGATCCATACTTTTGATCATATCAATACCCGATGCACCCAGCATGACCGGAACAGATACGAGGAATGTAAATTCCGCGGCTGCCGTATGGCTTACACGTGCGAATAGGCCCCCAGACATGGTTGAGCCTGAACGGGAGAATCCTGGCCATAGAGCTAGGACTTGGAACATACCGATGGTAAATGCTTGTTTGTATGTGATCTCATCCAGCGTATGTGATCTAATAGGCGGATGAAATTTCTCAGCTGCGATCATTAGCAGGCCCCCGATAACCAAACTGTACAAAACCGTTTCAGGACCAAACAGGTACTGCTTGATTACATCACGGAACAGTACGCCAATTAGCCCCGCTGGGATCATGGCTAAAATAATATGTAACAGGTTTAGACGTGGCTGGCTCGAGATTTTGCGTCTGAAATCAAATAAGCTTAGGAACCTGCGCCAGTACAATACGACAACCGCCAGCACAGCACCCAACTGCACAATAACCTCGAACGTTTTGACTGTATCATTCTCCGTGTTTAACCCCAGAAGATCAGCCGTCAGGATCATATGACCCGTCGAAGAGACCGGCAAAAACTCTGTCAGCCCTTCAATAATACCCATAATAATAGATGATAAAATATCCACTTTATTAGTTCCTCCTTACACGCGTGCAGGGCAAACGGCCTAAGCCGTTTGCCCTGGAAGTATGTCATTTCAGTAGGAGTGAACGCAAGTGTCAAGTGCACAGTGCAAGCCGCTCAGGTCACAGCGGTTCACTCCCGGGAAGAAGTGTCAGATTCCGCTTCCAACTCGGATACAGGAGATTCATTGTGCAGAATAATCTCCACCCGTCGAATACGATTTTTACCCATTTCACGAATGATAAATTTCACATCATCTTCTATGAATTCCTTGCCCTGTCTAGGTTCCGGAACCCGACTATACACCCACCCTCCGACAGTATCCACGTCCTCATCGTCCAACGTCAAGCCAGTCAGATCACTCAAATCGGAAAGCATCACCTTGCCATCCATCAAATAACTGTTCTCCGTTAATTTTTCGATTTCCTTCCGTTCATCCTTATCGAATTCGTCACGGATTTCGCCAACAATTTCCTCCAAAATGTCCTCGATGGTAATCAGACCGGAGGTTCCGCCGTATTCATCGACGAGAAGGGCGATATGAACCTGCTCCTTCTGCATGCGTTTGAGCAGCGTGTTGACAGGTATAACTTCCGGAACAGTCAGGATCGGTTGAATCAGACTATTGAAATCAAGCTCAGGGTTGCGGTCATACTCAAGGAACAACTGCTTGGTATTAATCATACCGATGATCTGATCCTTGTTCTCTGTCGCCACCGGAAAACGGGTATACTGCTCTTCGTGAATGGTCAGCATGTTTTCTTTCAGCGAGCGATTCGTAAACAAGCATACCATATCTGTACGTGGCACCATAATTTCTTTGGCAACGGTCTCGTCAAAAGCAAAGATACGATTCACGTAGCCATATTCGGTGTTATTGATCTTACCACTTTCCACGCTTTCGGACAAAATGATCTGAATTTCCTCCTGAGAATGCGCTTCCTCATGCTCGCTTGCCGGTTGAAGACCAAACAAACGAACCAAACGGTTGGCCGAGCCATTCAGGAGCCAGATAAACGGATACATAATCCGGTTAAACCATACGATGACCGGGGAGGTCAACAAGCTTACTGCTTCCGCTTTGCGGATCGCCAGCGTTTTGGGAGCCAGTTCACCGATAACCACGTGCAGGTAAGTTACAATGACAAATGAAATAATAAAGGCCAGGATATGTGAAAATTCCCCATTGATGTTGAGCTGTTGAAAGAGAGGCTCCAGCAATTTGACCACGGTCGGTTCACCGAGCCAGCCGAGTCCCAACGCTGTAATCGTAATACCAAGCTGACAGGCGGACAGGTAGCCGTCCAGATTATTGACGACCTTTTGTAGCGCCAGTGCGTTTTTACGGTTCTCCACTACCAGCTGATCGACCCGGCTGGAACGGATTTTAATAATCGCAAACTCGGTAGCCACGAAGAAAGCACTAAATATAATCAACACCGCGAACAAAAATAGACTGACACCTATACCCATGTAATTTTCACTCATCCCTTTTTCGTTCAATTTTTAATGAACTCCATTTTAAGTTCACTTGAACTTATTTTAAGAACTTAAAAGCAAATATACAAGGTTCATATCCAATCATAGCAGGTCACCTGCCTCCAATTTGTACGGAAAATAAGGCGAAACAGAACCCGCACGGACCATTGCTTCACTTTACAAGCCTAGTTTATGGGCGTATGATGAGTTCAAATGAACTTGAAATGGTTTAAAGGGAGGAAAGCAGATGGAGTCTTTTACCCTCACACGCCGTGATATGGCCCATTTGCTGCTGGCGATGGAAGGTCGCCGCGAATTGCAGCCGTTGGCCGTTCTTCAGGATGCCTGGAGACGCACCCATATCCATCCGGGCCGTCCCGGCAGTACGATGCCGACATTTTTGTATACTGAGGTAACGCCTGTGCTGGATAAAATTATCAAGGGCAAACACAGCGCAGCTTTTTCGCTACAGGAAATCGTTTCTCTCGGCCAACTGGTCGAGTATAGTCATGTTTCATTGGCCTCTATGCAGAATTGGGTCAAACGCGACTTCAAGGAATTTCTCGGATCACCGAAGATCGGTAAAAAATATTCAGTCAACCAGGCCGCACTGCTGCTCATTGTGGAGGATTTGAAATCATGTCTTGATTTTGAATCCATCCGTCAGTTATTTCATATCCTGTTCCAACAGCCGGAGGATGATACGGATGATCTAATCCAGCCGGTCGATTTGTACGCTGCTTATTCAACCTTGTTTGAGGAGCTGGATGCGAATGGAGATCAACTGCTGGATGTGGCAGGAGCCGTGCTTGCCAAAGAAAACGAGAATTCCGCTACAGGGCAGCAGCGTCAGGAAGGTGCGACGGAGGAATTGCTGATTCAGGCGGCAGATCAATACACGAGTCGTTTGCAGCATTTGACCCCTATCCAGTGTCAAGCCGTTCGGAATACATTGCTGGTAGCTGCGGTATCGGTGCAAAATAGTTATTTTTTGTCCATGGCACGCAGGTATGTGAATGCGACGTTGTTTCTGGACTTTCAAGGGTAGATCAGGATTGGCGCTAGAAGCCGATCCTATTTTTTTGCCCTTTTTCGAGTATTGTCTACCCTTTTGGAGACTGAAAAAGTATACAAAAGAGGTATATACACTAAAACGCTGTCAAAGATACAATAAACATATATCATCCAGCAATTGGAAAAACTTAGAATATCTCTTCCAAAGCATCTGGATACACACAGGAGGTAATGGCATGTCCGATGTCTCCATCATCATTTGTACCCGCAATCGGATCGAAGATCTGACACGCTGTATACAATCTATTGCAGGACAGCAGCAGCTGGAGCATACGGCTGTAGAGCTGCTGATTGTGGATGACGGCGATATTTCCGACCAACAGGTCGAGCTGTACCGTGACATGGTATCCGGCTTGTCTCAAGGCATTTTGAAGTATCATAAAAAAAGTCGTCCCGGCGTTTGGTTGTCCCGCTATGAAGCGTTGTCTCTCGTACGGTATGATATCGTGCTGTATTTTGACGATGATGCCGAACTGGATGATAAACTCTATATCCGGCGCTTGCTCGATACCTATGATCAGGATGAAACGATTGTGGGTGTTGGAGGGATTGCAAAGGGACTACATTCGAGCCGGGCAGGGAAGCTGCTGGGCATTTTGACATTTCAGATGTCTCCGTCTCTTGGCAAGCTTTCGCCCAGTAGCCTGGCAGGTTCATTGCTGCGCTGGGGAGAAGCGACGGAGGTTTTTGATACGGAATTTTTTCATGGCTGCAACATGTCGTTCCGGCGGGATGCGCTTCGGGATATGAAGCCGTATCCGTGGATGACCAGCTATGCCGTGGCTGACGATTTGTACATGTGCCAGTTGGCGAGCCGTTATGGCAAACTGGTTATCAATCCCGACTTGACGATCATTCATCACGAATCCCCAAGCTCGCGCGATAAGGCGGGCAAAGTAGCCAAGGCTACAGCGATCAATCACTATTATTTTCTTGCTCTGAAAAAGGCGGGAGCCATCCAGTACGGAGCGCTTTTATGGACCTTGTCCTACCTGATGTTCAAGGAAATACTACGCCGTAACTTTAATGCCGCAGAAGGATACAAGCAGGGGGTGCTGTTCATTCTGAACCCGCGCAAGCAAAAATATAACGAATATTTAGGCCCTGCGGTTCAGTAATCTGATTCCACACACATTTTCAGGATAAAGGGGGAGTATGATGTTAAGCTTGTCCATTGCCCTGTGCACCCGAAATCGGGTTGACGATCTGACCCGATGCATCAATTCAATTGCTATTGCTGGGGCACCGGAGGCATGTGAAACCGAGCTGTGGATTATTGATGATGGAGAACTGCCGAGGCATGTGCTGGAACGTTATGAACGTCAGTTGGGCAGAGCGGGAATTACCTACCGATATCATCGCAAGGAGCAGCCGGGATTATGGTTATCTCGTGTAAAGACAGCTGAACTTGCGCAGGGTGACATCATTTTGTTCCTTGACGATGATGTTGAGCTGCCGAACAACTACTTGAACGAGCTGATATGCACCTATGAGGCTTATCCGCAGGCTGCTGGTGTCGGTGGCATTGCACAGGGTATGAGCAACAGCTTCATGGGAACCATTCGTTGCCTGCTGTCATTCCAACAGTCCTTGTCCAAAGGAAAACTGTCCCTCAGCGGTCAGTCCGGCTCGATGTACAACTGGCACAAGGCGAAAAAGACGTTTCGAACCGAGTTTTTTCACGGCTGCAATATGTCATTTCGTCGTGAGGCGATTCGCAGTCTGGAGCCTGTGCCTTGGCTGCAAAGCTATAGCGTAGGGGAAGACCTGTTACTTTCACGAATTGCCATGAAAAGCGGCCCGCTGTACATTAACCCGGCGCTTACGCTCCTTCACCACGAATCGCCGTCCTCGCGCGACAATATGGAGCAGGTCACTTATATGCGGGTGATGAATCATATTCATCTGCTGCGGGACGAGCGATCCGGGCCGATTGGCTATGCTGCGTTGTATTGGACGACGCTGTATCAGATTTTGAGAGAGAAGCCCAAGAAAAATCATACTGCCATTCAAGGCTACAGAAAAGCGCTGAAGGCGATCTTTTCAAGTCCGGAGGAGCCTGTTGGCGGAGATCAGCTGCCTGAACGCAATTCCAAAAAAACGGTAGGCTGATGGAGGTGCGGCAGGAGCGCGATGTGAACATAGAGACGAGAGGCTTAATAAGGAACAGGAGTTGGACGTAACATGAGCACATGGACAGCAGCAAGGAAAGTATTCACGGGTGACAGTCTCGCCAAAACGATCATGCGCACGAGTTTTAACAATTTTTTCGTGCTGATCGTCACGACCCTGACTTCCATCCTGACCGCACGTATGCTCGGAGTCGAGGGGAAAGGAGAACTGGCGGCGGTTCTGTTCTGGCCTACGCTGATCGGTAGCGTGCTGAGCTTCGGCTTGCCTACGTCGCTGATTTATAACCTCAAGAAGAAAACAGGCACGACAGAGGAGCTGGTGGCGCTGTCGCTGTGGATTCAGTTGCCTGCCAGCTTGCTGGCGGGAGCTGTAGCGTGGATATGTATGCCGCTATGGCTGAACGGCTATGGTGCGGATATCGTTCACCTGTCACAGCTCTATTGTGCGGCGGCGGTTCCGCTGGCGGTGCTTACGGCACTGACAACGGCATTGTCGCAAGGACTGGATCGGTTTAGCGTATATAACGGTCTGCTGTTTTACTATCCGCTGCTGAACTTCATCGGTCTGGTGACATTATGGCTGATGGGGCTGCTCAATGTGCAGTTGGCAGGGGCCGTGAATTTTGCCGCGAGTTTCCTTGCGCTGGTATGGGCGTTCCTCCGTTTGCGCAAGCATATGAATTTGCGTACTTTCCGCCTGTTCACCAGCCGCCAGGTGCTCCGCCCTTATTATAGCTATGGGGCGAGAGTCTACGGGATGGAATTGATGGGGACGCTGTCCACCCAAACAGACAAAATCGTTATTGTGGCGTTATTGTCCCCCAAAGCATTCGGTCTGTACTCTGTCGTCTATGCTCTGTCGCGTGTGTTCAATGTGGTGCAGAACGCTGTTACGAATGTAACCTTTCCGAAGGTGACTGGAATGGAGCACAGCAAAATTGTCGAAACCGTCGGTCGTGCTTTTCGCATCTCCATGGCTGCGATGCTGATCGTCATCGTGCCTGCTTTGTTCATTGGACGATACATGCTGGGTTTGCTGTACGGCCCCGCTTTTCTGGAAGCATCGTTAACCTTTTATCTGCTGTCGCTGGAGTGCATCATCGGAGGCGGCTCCTGGATTCTGGCTTCAGCCTTCAACGCACTGGGGCGGCCGGGACTTGTGCTGTTCCGACAAATTGTGGCATATGCCATTACCGTCGGGCTGTTCTTTATTTGTACCCCGATCTTCGGTCTGGACGGCATTGCCATTGCTTTGCTCGTAGGCGCTTGTGTACGGTTGGCATTCTCGCTGTTTTCGTTCCCGATGTTTTTCGATGTTCCGTTATCACGGATCATTTTTGATAAAAGTGATATCACATTTGTCATTCAGACCATACAAAAGAAGCGCAGGAAGGGAGAACTGAAAGATGCCGAATTCGCATCCCATGGCTAAACTGAAAAATAAGCTGAGCGTCATTCTCGACGTAGTCCCCCAAGGTTCGAACATCATTTATGTTGACTACCCCGTGTATAACAACGGTGGAGACGTGCTCATCATGAAAGGCACCGAGGCGTTCTTCAAGGATAACGGTATCCGTGTTCGTGCCCGTTACAGTGCTATGGATATCCCCGATCAGCTTCAAATTCCGGGAGACTGGATTATCGTGTGTCACGGAGGCGGCAATTTCGGTGATTTATATTCAAATCACCAAAATCTGCGGGAACGCATCGTACGGGATTTTCCGAGCCACCGGATTGTAATCATGCCGCAGACGATCCATTTTCAATCTGAACAGAAGGGGAATGAGGTCGCTGCGCTGTTCAATGCTCACCCGGATCTACATATGTTTGTGCGGGATACACGTTCATATCAGTGGGCCAAGGAGAAGTTGAATCAGTGCAGCATCACGCTATGCCCGGACATGGCGCACCAGCTCTGGCCGTTGAAGCCGACTACGGAAACGGTCAAGGACGTACTGTACTTCCTGCGCACGGATATTGAAACCGTAGGAGGGCAAAAGCAATTCGACGACGAGGCAGATGCCGCCCACCGACTGGACTGGGATACTTTGTTCACTCCGCTGGAAGTGAAAGGGATCGTCTACTTCCAGAAGTTTTACCGTCTGGACAAGAAAATCGGCGGTCCGCTGCCTACACGTACCTTTTGGTACAAGTACACCGACCACCTCATGAACAAAGCGGTTACGCTGTTCAGCTCTTACCGCGAGGTTCGCACCTCACGGCTGCATGGTCATATCCTGGCCTGCCTGCTCGACATGCCGCATGTCGTGATTGATAATTCTTACGGCAAAAACTCGCAATACTATAACACCTGGACACAGCCTAATCCCAAGGCGAAGCTGTTCAGCGATACACCTGATGCGCTGGAGCAGCCGTCTTAATGTAGGGAAAAGCTGCGGAGTGGTAACTTCGAAACTGTGAAACGGCAAAAAAACTCCGAACCTTTTTAGTTTAGGAGTTTTTTTGCTTCTATTACTGATGCAACTCGGTTTTTATTTTTTTATAATAAATAATGTATAATAATATGAATTATGAGAGGTAGGTGTCGTAAATGTTAAAAAAATCATTGTTATATACTTTGATTATCGTAGCCATAACCACGCTAGTTAATCTCGTTACTTCTCCAAAGAATGTAATAAGTGTTTTTCAATACGGCTTTTGGACGGGAATAGGAATGTTACTAACCGCTATAATCATTGTTTTTTTAGTTGTATTCGCAGTATTTTTTTTAAAAGGCATTTTCCTCAAATCACAAAACAAACGCCATTAAGGTTTTTGTTACCCACCAAGCCACCGTATCCGACATACCTAGTGCCTTACAGCCTTCCAACACAGCATCTTCAACGGCTCCTGTATAGGTATCTATAATGCTTAATAGAGTAGCAAATCCTGCTGTGCCGCCTATAGCATTTTGAACGCCTGTCGGCAGTTTATCCCACGCTGCTCTTAATAACTTAACAGCCCAAGATAACTTACCTTGAGTGTTGATTGCTCCCGAATCATTTTTTTCTAAAGAGTTGCCGTTACGATCATAGGCAGCCCCATCAATTAAATATATTCCAGAGGATTTTATGGACAGCAATCTTTGAATTTCATCATCTGATAAACCTAATGCTTTCAGTTCACTAATACTTGGGATATTTTCTATTCTATCTACAATAGGCGTGTATCCCTTTCTATCCACGCTAATTGTTTTCTCATTTTGAGGTGTATTCTCCGCAAAAACTGTAGCACTGGAACCGATCGGTGCAAACGCAACAACAGATGCCATAAAAGCAACTAACAATTGACTTGCTTTCTTTTTGCTAAAATTCAATAGAATAACCTTCTTTCATCATAAATTATATTTCTATTAATTAATAACTTAATATATTATTGATAAAGAATACGAACTTTGTGCAACAAGCAAAAAAATAGTATTTTATCATAAATATGTGATAAAGATTGTCTAGTTAAACTGGTGAACAATTAAGCTTATGAATGTTTAACGGGATGAATTTAGGCCTTACTCCAAATACCGCTTTATTTTGACAATTCATTTCATGAATAGATATAATTTATGGGATAAAACTTGAAGTAAAACCGAGAACTTTACCCATATTTCGCAGGATCACATGAAAGTATATTTATTAAAATGAATCGAGGCTGATGAATGAGCAATCAACCGATGGAGATGCTTCTCACGAAGGATATCGTACGTGAAGGGGAACCGATTTTGCGTACGAAGGTTGAACCGGTATGCTTGCCGCTGCGTGAAGAGGATATTCAACAGATGCAATGGATGATGGATTATCTGAAAAATAGTCAAAATGAAGAGATGGCAACCCGTTATGATCTGCGTCCGGGTGTGGGATTATCAGCCAACCAGGTGGGTCTGAACAAAAGAATGTGTGCTGTCTATTATCAGGATGGAGACAAAACGGTAGAGTATGCACTGTTTAATCCCAAGCTGGTCAGCCATTCGACGTCCATGATTTATTTGGAACAGGGCGAGGGCTGTTTGTCAGTGGATCGTTACATACCCGGATATGTCCCGCGTTATGAAAAAATTCGCATTAAGGCCAATTTGCTGGACGGAACGCAGGAGCTACTGACCCTCAAGGGCTACGCGGCGATTGTGGTACAGCATGAGATGGACCATTTGGACGGCATCATGTTCTATGACCGTATTAACCCGGACGATCCTCAAAAGCTGCCGCAGGGTGTGCATATCGAACCTTTTGTGCGTGAATAGTTCATGATCCGTAAAGTGTGGTGACTCTGTTCGCCACATTTTTATTTTGCAAAAAAATATAGATATAGAGGTTGCGAAGCTTTAAACTGGAATCATGTACATCGTGATGCGGTGAGTTAAGGAATACATAATAATGTAAGCGCTTATCTAACGGGGGGAATGGCATGTATCGTGGAGTTCGGCATCTGATGAATAATATGCGTATGCGAAATAAGCTGCTGTTCTCCTACGTGCTGATTGTCATGATCCCGGTGCTGGTGGTGGGCGGATGTGTCACCTTTTATTTGCGGGAGCAGGCTTTGGACAGTGCAATTGCCCAAACGGTGAACAACGTGGAAAAGATCAAGAGCCAGACTGCGAATTTATTGCGCGTACCCACGGATATTTCAAATGGGCTGATGTTCGATAAAAGGCTGAGGGAGATGGCGAACCGCCGTTATTCGGGCATGGTAGAGCTGATGAATGCGTATCATCAATACAAGGACTTTAATGAGTATGTACAGCAGTATAGAGAGATTGCGATCATCCGTTTTTATTCGTATAATCCGACGCTTGTCAATAATCTGGAATTTATCCCTGTAGATTCTGGTATTGAGCAGCAGAAGTGGTTCCAGACTGCCTTGGGGGGGACGGCGATTAACTGGTTTTATATTCAGGATAAGGATGATAACCCGGTAAACCGGCTGAGTCTGGTGCGGCAAATTCCCTTTCCGGAATACAACACCAAGGGAGTTCTGATGATTGCGCTGAGTCAGACGGAGCTGAACAATATGCTCAGCAAGGAACCGTTTGAAACGCTGATTGTGGATCGCAACGGAATCGTGGTCGCGGCTACCCATACACAGTCCGTGGGTCAAACATTGGCGGATTTGCATTTGGGCTTTGATGTACAGGGTGCGGGTAAGGGTATATATGAAGCGAAAATAAACGGGAAATCCTCGAACATTATTGTGGATGAGCTGCTGCCAGCCTCCAGTGTGAGCGGATTGACGATTATTTCGGTGTTTTCGACGGAACACATTGTACAGGGAGCGAACCGGATCAGCTTGATCGGCGCATTATGTGTTCTTGCGGTGCTGGTCATGGCATTGGTTCTAATTACGATGATTTCCTGGCTGATCACCAAAAGACTACAGCGGTTGAGCCATGAGCTGGGTAAGGTGGCTGCGGGGGATTTCCATGTCGTGTCCAGCGTGGAGGGGATGGACGAAATCGGGGATTTGTCCCGCCGTTTCAACTATATGGTTGCCAGCATCCGCCAGTTGATGGGGCAGGTTTATGAAGCGAGTGAGAAAAATAACAGGCTCGAAATGGCGCAAAAGGATATCAAACTAAAGATGATGGCCAGCCAGATTAACCCGCACTTCCTGTTTAATGCGCTGGAGTCCATTCGCATGAAGGCACATCTGAACGGGGAAGCGGAGATTGCAACGACGGTACGATTGCTTGGCAGATTGATGCGGCGGAATCTGGAGATTGGCAGCGGTAAAACGACAGTGCGTCAGGAACTGGATATGGTACGATCCTATTTACAAATTCAGCAGTTCCGGTTTGGAAATCGTTTGGTCTATGAAGTGAATCTGGCAGAAAGCGCTGAAGAATTGTCCATTCCTCCATTAATCATACAGCCGCTGGTAGAGAACGCGGTTATTCATGGCCTTGAAAACAAGGAAGAACCCGTTACCGTAAAAGTCGATATTTCGATGGAGCTACGAGAGCTGCAAATAAGAGTGGCTGACGATGGGATTGGCATGGAAGCAGAACAGTTGTCCCGTCTGCTGGACCGTATAATGGGCACGGATGAGCCGGAAGGGAGCAGTATCGGGCTGCGCAATGTTCACCAGCGTCTGACGCTGATGTATGGCGAATGTTATGGTCTGCACATGGAGAGCGTACCGCAGGCAGGAACAACCGTAACCTTTTCAATACCCAGGGAGGAGGAGTCGAATGTATAAAGCGATGATTGTGGATGATGAGCCTGCGATCCGTGAAGGATTGACCTCCATTATTGATTGGAGGGACTGCGGCTTCCATATTATAGATACCGCAGGGAACGGGCGCGAAGCATTGGATAAATTTAAGGAGCACCGGCCGGAGCTGGTCATTGTTGATATTCGTATGCCGGGGATGAGCGGGCTGGAGGTCATACGGAGCATACGTGAAATGAACGGCGAGCCGTTTCATTTTCTCATTTTAAGCGGTTATGCGGACTTTGATTATGCGCGGCAGGCGATGGGCTTTGGCGTGGATGGTTATTTATTGAAACCTGTGGACGAAGAAGAAATGACGACAGAGTTGAAACGGGTACGGCGAAGCATTGAGAGTGAAAAAGAAGACGGCAAGTGGGGGAGCCCGCCTCTCCATGAGCGCGATTGGATCGAAACCCTGCTGTTTCCTGAACATCCTGACCAGCATCCAGCGCCACCCGCTTTGGATTGGGGAAGTTATCAGGTCGTACTGCTGGATCTGCGGATACCCGACTGGGATCGGCAAGCCCGGCAGTCAGCAGCAAAGCTGCGGCTAACGGAAATGTGCCAGGAGCAGGGTAGGGGGATTGTATTCGAAGCCGGGATTTATACAGGCTTGCTACTCCCTGCCACGGTGGAAATACAAGAAGATGCTGTTCGGTTGCTGGCTTCCTGGCGACAGGCACTAAAGCCGTGGACAACGGAAATATACGTAGCTGCTGGTGATCCGGTGGGCAGACTACATGATATTCCAAGCTCTTTTGAGCAGGCGCTGCGTCTACTGGAGCGTACTTTCCTGTTCCGTGCGGAAAGGGTGATGCTTACCCGTGACCTGCATGATTTGGAGACTTCGGACGAGGAAATGTGTGAAACGACTGATAAAACCTCGGACTCTATGCGTTATGCAGAGAAGCTATACTACGCGTTGGATATGGCGAATCGTGAAGCTGCAATACGTGTATTGAAGGAAATGGAGGTCCAATTTCCTCAGATCTATCGTACAGAAGCTGCAATCAAGGCGGCGTTTGCACAGACATTTACCTTGGCGCTGAACAAGTTTGCGGCTGGACAGGAGCAGAGCCGGACGGTGCTGGAGGAGCATTCGCGCTTGATTACGGATGTATATGCTTATTCAACCTTGGGTGAGCTGGTGGATCGGTCGCTGGAGCATGTGCTGCAATGGATTGGTCAGACCGATTCGGGCGGTAAAGAAACGATCATGAAACAATTGATTGATTTCATTCACAGCCATTATGATGAGAACCTGCGCTTGGAGCTGTTGGCGGATATGTTTAATTACAATAGCGGCTATTTGGGAAAATTGTTCAAAATTCATACAGGCGAAGCCTTTAACGCTTACCTGGACAAGGTGAGGATCGAGCGGGCAAGGGAACTGCTTGCACAGGGAATCAGGGTGCATCAGGTGGCAGGTCGGGTCGGATATGCCAATGCCGATTATTTTCATGGCAAATTCAAAAATATGCGGGGATGTCGCCTTCCTCCTACCGTAATCGGGTTCAGAAGAACGAAGGGACGGATGGCAGTTGACGGGCTCCCATAGGTTAAATTGATGAAGTCTCTCTTACAGATGTCGGAGCAAAAGTCTCCGAACGAAGAGAGGCTTTTTTCATGGAAAAAATTTGGATAGATCAATCGAAAATGTCACACTAACTAGAAGATTTGAGTTGTTTTCATAAATTCGCCATCGTTACGACACAGTTTTGACACGATGTTCACACTTTCGATTCTATTTCATTCAAAGCTATTCTATATAATGATGATATTCTTAAGCCGGGTTATGAGATTCCGTAATGAAGATGCCTGAGGGGGCTATTCCTAAAAAGTGATCGTTCCATATGTAATAATGTGAATACTATCACAAGGATGAAGAAAGGCTTCAGAACCTAATTATTAACATTCATTCTTAAGAGAAGCGCAGGGGAGGAATAACATTATGGACGTATTAGAATTGGCACGGTTGCAGTTTGCGACCACAACGATTCTTCACTTTGTTTATGTGCCGATCTCCATTGGATTGTCGTTGTTGGTGGCAATTATGGAGACCATGTATGTAATCAAAAAAATGATTTGTACAAAAAATGGCTCAATTCTGGGGAACGTTTCTGCTGATTAACTTTGCAGTGGGCGTCGTCACCGGAATTTTGCAAGAGTTTCAGTTCGGGATGAACTGGTCGGACTTTTCCCGGTTTGTCGGTGATGTGTTCGGTACGCCGCTGGCGATTGAGGCACTGCTTGCCTTTTTCCTGGAATCAACCTTTATCGGATTGTGGGTATTCGGCTGGGAACGTCTGTCCAAAGCAGTCCATTTAACCTGTATGTGGCTGGTATCCATCGGTACGATGCTGTCTGCTTTGTGGATTTTGGCAGCCAATTCATTCATGCAGCGTCCAGTAGGATATGAGATTCAAAATGGTCGCGCAGAAATGAAAGATTTTGCCGCTCTGTTGACGAACGAACAACTGTTGTGGGAGTTTCCACACACACTGTTTGCAGCTATTGCCACAGGTGCTTTTCTCGTTGCGGGAATTAGCGCATGGAAGCTGATGCACAAAAAGAATCTGGACTTTTTCAAGCCTTCTTTCAAAGTGAGTATTATTGTCGCATTGATTAGTTCGATGCTGATTCCGATGTTTGGTCACGGACAGGCTCAATATTTGGTAGAAACACAGCCAATGAAGATGGCTGCCAGTGAAGCTTTGTGGGAAAACAGCGGCGATCCGGCCCCTTGGACGGTTATCGCACGTATTGATCCTAAAAAGAAGGAAAATACCTTTGAGATTAAAGTTCCTTTTGCCCTGAGTTTGTTGTCGTATAACAAGCTGTCCGGCGCGGTATTGGGGATGAATGAGCTTCAGGCACAATATGAACAAGCTTACGGACCGGGCAACTATATCCCGCCAGTACGTACTACTTTTTGGAGTTTCCGCATTATGATTGCGGCCGGATGTGCGATGATTGCACTTGCTTTGTACGGAGCTTATCTGACATTCCGTAAAAAATTGGAGGGTTCGCATCGCTGGTTCTTCCGTTTGATGATGCTCGGTATATCACTTCCATTCATTGGGAATACTGCGGGTTGGATCATGACGGAAGTGGGGCGTCAGCCTTGGACTGTCTTTGGTTTACTTCAAACCAAAGATTCGGTTTCGCCTACCGTTGGGGCAGGGGAAGTGCTGTTCTCACTGATCTCGTTTACCGCATTGTATTTAATTTTAACGGGTGTGCTGGCATTCCTGTTTGTCCGTACAGCTCGCAAAGGTCCGGATATCGAACCATATCAGGAAACGGTAATCCATGATCCATTCGCTCAAGGGGGTGACACCATTGACGTTAAATGATTTGTGGTTCTTATTGATTGCTGTGCTGTTCACCGGCTTCTTCTTCTTGGAGGGCTTCGATTTTGGCGTGGGTATGGCTACAGGTCTGGTGCCGCGTAATGACCAGCAAAAACGCTTGATGATCAATACGATTGGTCCATTCTGGGATGCAAACGAAGTATGGCTGATCACAGCAGCGGGTGCGATGTTCGCGGCTTTCCCGCACTGGTATGCGACCATGTTCAGCGGATATTATCTGGTATTTGTACTTATTCTGCTTGGTTTGATTTTACGCGGAGTTTCCTTTGAGTTCCGGGGCAAGGCAGAAGGAAAATGGTGGACAGGGACGTGGGATGCCTGCATTCTGATTGGCAGCTTTCTGCCGCCGATGCTGTTCGGTATGGCTTTTGCGGCTTTGGTAAAGGGTGTACCTATTCAGCAAAACATGGACTTGAAAGCCGGATTCTCCGATGTGTTTAACGGATATACGGTATGGATTGGACTGACCGTGGTGGGGATGTGCCTGATGCATGGGCTGACGTTTATTTCCCTACGGACGATTGGAGAAGTGCGGGATCGTGCCCGTGTGATTGCGTCTAAATTCCTTCCGATATTAGGTATTTTGCTGGCTGGTATGGTGGTGTGGACTTATTTTGCAACAGACGTATTCACACGACGTGGCCCTTATATGTATGCCGCAGTTGCAGTGGGGATCGTCGCCTATGTGCTGGCATGGTATTTCCTGAAGCAGCGCCGCGAAGGCTGGGCCTTCGGGATGACGGGAGCTATCATTTTGCTGACATTCGTTTCGTTGTTCGTCGGCTTGTTTCCGAGATTTATGGTGAGTTCGATCAACAGTGCATTTGATTTGACGATATATAATGCAAGCTCCAGTCATTACACACTGAAAGCCATGACGATTGTTGCAGCAACGCTTTTACCCTTTGTGCTGGCTTATCAGGCGTGGAGCTACTTTGTTTTCCATAAGCGTCTCAGTGAAAAGGATCATTTGGAATACTAATGGATAAAGCATGGTTTGGATTAAAGGGCATTCGGCCGGTAATGCTGCTGCTGGCCGCCCTTTCCCTGGCCCAGGGGGCCGCTGTGATTGCGCAAGCGATTTTTTTGGCAAAGGCTGTTACGATTTTATTTGATAAAAATCCGCTGGTGATGGCTTGGCCGCCACTGGCGTTGTTTTTCGCGGCTTTTGCTGCGAGGCATACGATGATCTGGCTGCAACGCCGGACAGCAGGCCGTTTTGCCGAAGCATCAGGCGCTTCCTTGCGGGAGCGTCTGCTTGCTCGTTTGTTCGAGCGAGGGCCTGTTTTTGCTGCAAAGGAAGGTAGCGGGAAGCTGGTGACGTTGGCGCTGGATGGAGTGGATCGTTTTCGCACGTATTTGGAGCTGTCCATTCCGCGTATGATTGACATGATGTGTGTGACGATACTTGTGCTTGTGTCTGTTTTCACATTGGATGTAATTTCAGGTGTGATTTTGACGGCTACGATGCCCATCCTGATTGGCTTCTTTATCCTGCTGGGCTTGGCGGCGCGGAAGCAGGCAGATAAACAGTGGCGTTCCTATCGTCTATTGTCGCATCATTTCACGGATTCGTTGCGCGGCCTACAGACGCTGCGTTTTTTGGGCCGTAGCCGGGAGCATGGAGAAACGGTCGGGAAGGTCAGCGACCAGTACCGTACGGCTACGATGCGTACGCTGCGGGTCGCGTTCCTGTCCTCTTTTGCTCTCGATTTTTTTAGTATGCTGTCGGTGGCTTTTGTGGCGGTAGGCTTGGGCTTGCGACTGATTACCGGATCGGTGGGACTGGAAGCGGCACTTGCGGTACTCATTCTGGCCCCGGAATATTTTATGCCTGTACGCCAGTTGGGATCGGACTATCATGCCTCGCTAGATGGCAAGGAGGCTTGGGGTGCAATGCGCTCCATTCTCAGTACAGAGGATGAAGCGGCTCAACAAACAGATTCCGTGGATATCCTTACGGGGAGTGGCAGCACAGACAATGCTAAGGGTGACGGCAATGCCCTAAATATCACGGGACAGGGTACGATCAGGTTGTCGGATATATGCCTTCTCAACGAGGACGGTTCCGCACGGCTTGACCACATTTCCGCGAGTGTTGAGCCGCATATGAATATGATCGGCATCGTCGGAGCCAGCGGTGCAGGTAAAACAACGCTGCTCAGTTTGCTTGGCGGCTTCGCTGAACCGACCTCGGGCGAGCTGAACGTGAATGGATGGGCATTGGCTGGTGATAACAAAGCCGAATGGCAGCGTCATATTGCCTATATTCCGCAGCATCCGTACCTGTTCAGCGCTTCTTTGGCGGATAATATCCGGTTTTATGAACCGGAGGCATCCAACGAGCAAGTGGAATGGGCGATTGACGCGGTTGGACTGCGTGAGCTGGTGGATGGTCTTCCGAATGGATTGGATGAGCCGATTGGTGAAGCGGGCCGGACGCTGAGTGGAGGACAGGCGCAACGGATAGCGTTGGCGCGTGCTTTACTGAGTAATCGTCCAGTGATTTTGCTGGATGAGCCGACTGCACATTTGGATATTGAGACGGAATGGGAGCTAAAACAGACGATTTTATCTGTTTTGCAACATAAAAGAGTGTTTCTCGCGACCCATCGACTCCATTGGATGCCGGATATGGACTGTGTCTGGATGATGAATCAAGGCCGTCTGGAAGAAGCAGGATCACATAAGCAATTGGTTGCCCGCAAGGGAGGATATTACCATTTGCTGACGGGAATGACGGAAGGAGGGGACGGACGATATGCGAGCCACGGACAATAGCGGCCAAGGCTGGTTTATATTTTATCTGAGACAATATTTCTGGGCCTTTCTGGCTGCGGCGCTTTTGGGCGCTCTGGCGATTGGATGTGCAGGCGCATTGCTCTTTACGTCCGGTCATCTGATTACCCGTTCGGCTTTAAAACCGGAAAATATATTGATGGTGTACGTTCCGATTGTGCTTGTACGGACGTTCGGTTTTAGTAAAGCAGTCATTCAGTATCTGGAACGGTTGGTGGGGCATGATGCCGCGCTGCGTCTCGTGTCCCGTATGCGGGTGCGGCTGTATCGGGCGGTAGAACCGCAAGCACTTATGATTCGCAGCAAGTTTCGCACAGGGGATCTGTTGGGTTTGCTGGCGGAGGATATTGAGCAGCTTCAAAACATATATTTGAAGCTGCTTCTGCCCGCGATATCGGCATTGCTCATCTATGCGCTGGGGATTTCAGCACTCGGATGGATGGACGGAACCTTTGCCCTGATGATGGCACTGTATTGCGGATTTTTACTTTTTATCGCCCCAGCCATCTCGCTGTGGACCTCGCTCGCCAAACGGCGAACGTTCAAGCAGGAACGGAATACAGCCTATCAGGAGCTGACCGATGCTTTGTTTGGTATGAGTGACTTGGTGCTGAGCGGTCGGACTGGACATTTTCTGGCTTCCTTCGCCCAACGGCAAAACAAGGCTGCTGTAGTGGAAAATTCACTTCGGCGGGGCGAATGGCGCTCTCATTGGATCGCACAGTGCGTCGTAGGTGGCGGAATTGTGATGATGACCGTATGGGCTGGAGGACTGGTAGCGGAGAACCGCATAGAGGCAACATGGCTGGCATCCTTTGCGCTTGTTGCTTTTCCGCTGCTGGATGCTTTTGTCCGCGCTGGAGAAGCGGTGGTCCATGCGCCGGAATATCAGGATTCGCTTCGGCGCCTGAAAGAGTCAGAGAAGAATACACCTACACCTGCTGCACCTGCATCGTTTTCGGCATCGGCTTCTGTGAAAGCAGGGCAGCAAGCAGCAGGTGGCACAGTAGACAAAACAGAGGTAGAACATGTGACCGCCCAGCTATCTGGCAACTCAAAAGAGCTACTGCTGAACAATGTGAGCTACCGCTATACAGCAACGCAAGAATGGAGCGTGCGCGACATTTCCCTGCGTGTGCCGCAAGGAGGCAAGGTTGCACTGCTTGGCCGCAGCGGTGCGGGCAAGTCCACGCTGCTGAATCTGATTCAGGGGGCATTGCAACCGGATGAAGGGAGCGTCACTGTCGCGGGTGCGCCCGTGTATACAGGCGGGGCGTATTCCAGCCTGTTTGCAGTGCTAAACCAGCAACCGTATTTGTTCGATACAACGGTAGCAAACAATATTCGGTTGGGACGGCCCGATGCTACGCTGGAAGAGGTTCGTGCAGTAACGCAGCAGGTGGGACTGGGGACGCTGATTGATTCCTTGCCGGATGGCTACGACACCCGGATGCAGGAAACGGGCCTGCGCTTTTCCGGTGGAGAAAGACAACGAATTGCACTGGCGCGGATTTTGCTTCAAAATCACCCCATTGTTCTACTGGATGAGCCAACCGTGGGACTCGATCCGCTGACAGAGCATGAACTAATGCAGACGATGTTTCGTGTGCTGGAGGGCAAAACGCTCATCTGGATTACACATCATCTGACCGGAATGGAGCATATGGACGAGGTGATCTTTATGGAGCAAGGCGGCATTTCGATGCGAGGCAGTCATGAGCAGCTTTGGCAGGAGCAACCCCGATACCGCAACCTGTATGAACTGGATCATCCCGGTCTGTAAGAAATAGAGAAGATCAAGCTTCGGTGCAACATAGCTCGAATAAAGTATTTTAAATTTTGATTAACTTTTATTACTAGCTAGAGTTGAAGTGTTACACGTGAACGATCAACTGGAGGGGACTGATCTGCATGAAAACATTCATCTCTAAAAATTGGCACTTGATGCTCATTGGAGTTGTAGCCCTGATCGTGGGCGGTTTTGTCTTATTTTATTTCCAGGGGATCGTGTCGTCGTTTCCGACTAGCCAACCTAAAACTGTTCAAGAAGAGCCGGATAAAGCCAAGTATGAAATTGCTACGGTAAATGTAGAGGGAGATGGTTTTTATCCTAAAAATATTGAAATAAAAGCTGGTGTCCCGACTAAAATTAATTTTAAGAGATCAACATCCTTTACTTGCATAGACGAAGTACAATCGTTGAAGCTTGGAATGGACGTTTTTATGGACCATGAAAATAACTATTTTACCGTCAAAGACCTAAAACCCGGTGTATATGAGTATAATTGCGGTATGTACATGTACTATGGGACGATCACGGTAAAATAGATCAATACCAGCTTTCCAACACATTTTGTGCGGGGAGGCTATTTTTTGCCTTAATACAAGGTATCTATGATTTTAAATTAGAAAATTCACATTAGAACGGAGCAGGCAGAATGTTGCTGGACAAGCGAAGCACCATCCGCATGCGTAGTGACACGAATGTAATTTTCAACGTTCCCCCCATATATCTAATTTTGAACTGATTTTTCTCCTAATTCGTTGGGTATCCGCTTTCAAGTCAGCCAAGTATGATAATAGTAACTACATACAAGGAGGAGCTTGTTATGGAATCATCAACTGAAACCGCTTCCAATGCTGGTGCTACGATTCCTGAGTCTAACCGGGGCAGACCGCGCAAGGTACGCGGGCCGAAGCGCGGGCGTGGAGAAAAAGGCTTGTGGGACAGTGTAAAGCAACAAAAGTACCTTTATTTTATGTCCATTCCTTTCGTCATATGGGTGTTTGTTTTCAGTTATCTTCCGCTGTGGGGCTGGACGATGGCATTTCAAAATTATAAGCCCGCCAAATCCTTTCTGGATCAGAAGTGGGTGGGGCTGGATAACTTTATTGAGCTATTTCAGGACGAACGTTTTTATTTGGTGCTGCGCAATACGCTGGCGATGAGCCTGATGGGGATTATCTTTGGTTTTGTTGTTCCAATCTTTTTTGCCATTCTGCTAAATGAGCTGCGGGGGATGTTGTTCAAGCGATTCGTGCAGACCGTATCCTATCTCCCGCATTTTGTATCCTGGGTTGTTGTTGCCGGGTTGGTTACGAAAATGCTGTCCATCGACGGAGGAATCGTCAACGATATATTGATAGCGCTTCATATTGTGGATGAGCCGATTCAATTTATGGCGAAGGGTAGCTGGTTCTGGTATATTGTAACCGCTTCAGATATATGGAAAGAGACGGGCTGGAACACGATTATTTATTTAGCCGCAATCACCGGGATTGACCAGGAACAGTATGAAGCCTCGCGTGTGGACGGGGCAAGTCGCTGGAGACAGATGTGGCATATTACGCTACCGGGTATCCGTTCGACCATTGCCGTTCTGTTCATTATGGCGATTGGGCATCTGGTGAGCAACGGTTTTGAAAAGCAGTTCTTGCTCGGCAACAGTCTGGTGACGGATTATTCCGAGGTGCTGGATTTGTATGCGCTGAATTACGGGATTAATTTGGGTCGTTTCTCTTACGGGACAGCGATTGGTATTTTCAATTCGTTGGTCAGCATCCTGCTGTTGTTTACGGCAAATGGCATATTCAAAAAACTGACCAAAGAAAGCATCATGTAGGGAGGGAGATGCGAAATGACGAATAAGGCATTTAATGCTACTCGGTCTGAAAGGCTGTTTGACCTGTTTAATTATGTCCTGATGGCTTTGATCGTGGTTGTGACATTATATCCATTTTTGAACGTACTTGCGATTTCCCTGAACAATTCAACGGACACCGTTCGCGGTGGTATTTATATATGGCCCCGCCAATTTACGCTCGAAAATTACAAAACGATTTTCCAGTACGAGGGCCTTCTTCAGGGACTGCAAATATCCATTCTTCGTACTTTAGTCGGGACGGTACTCGGATTGATCTGCGCGTCTATGCTTGCTTTTACATTGAGTCGGGTCGAGTTTCGCGCTCGTAAGTTTATCTCCACGTTTCTGGCGTTGACGATGTATTTTTCCGGCGGAATGGTGCCTTTATTTATTTTGATGCGTGATCTGCATTTGCTGGGTTCGTTCTGGGTGTATATTTTTCCAGGCTTAATTAGCGCATTTAACGTGTTTGTCATTCGTTCCTTTATGGACGGTTTGCCGTATGCGCTACAGGAGTCTGCCAAACTGGATGGGGCGAATGATTTTACGATTTACTGGAGAATTATTTTGCCGTTGTGCAAACCAGTGTTGGCAACGATTGCTCTTTTTCTGGCAGTAGGTCAGTGGAATGCTTGGTTTGATACGTATTTGTATAATGGTGGGGCGCCGCAATGGACGACGCTACAGTATGAGCTGATGAAGATACTGCAAAGTACGCAGCAAGGCGGCTCCAGTATGACGAATAGTAACGATATGGCTAAGCAAATGGCTCAAATTTCACCAGAGTCGATTAAAATGGCAATTACAATTACGGTTACACTTCCCATTCTGATGGTATATCCGTTCCTGCAAAAGTATTTTGTAGGCGGGATGACGCTGGGCGCGGTGAAATCATAATGCGGTGAAATCATAAAAGCCGGGCTTCCGGCGGTAAAGTAACTGCGATTTGCAGGTTAAGTCATCATAGGAATATAGGAGGTTTTGTTCATGAAAAAGGTTTGGTCCAGATTTGCACTCATTCCCTTGCTCGCGGTGTCACTTACCGCACTGGCAGGCTGTGGGGGAAGCGATAAAGCAGCAAAGGAAGGTACATCCAGCGGCACAGACCCGATTACGTTTAGCTTCTTCGGAGCAGATACAAGCCCGCAATGGAATGGAATGAAGGATGAAATAGGCAAGGAAATCACCAAGAAAACAGGTGTAACCTTGAATGCGGAATTTGATGTCAGCGGCGGAGGTGGAGATGACCGAATTGCTTTGATGGCAGCAAGTGGAGAATACCCGGACCTGGTTTCTCCTAAAGCGAATATTAGCAAGCTCGTGGATGCGGGGGCCATGATTGATCTGACAGATCTGATCAATGATCACGCACCCAATCTCAAAAAGCTATACGGACCCTATATGGATCGTTTGAAATACAGTAATAAAGATCAATCTATCTATGTCCTTCCTACGTATGCAGGTGTGGGACAGGAGAGCTTTGACGCGACGGGGGGATTTGAAATTCAGCATAAAGTGCTCAAGGAGTTAGGTTATCCAAAGGTAAGAACGCTACAGGATTATGAAAACGTACTCAAAACCTATGTAGCCAAGCATCCGACGATCAATGGCAAAAAAACGATTCCTCTCACGCTGGATGCAGACGACTGGAGAATTATGATTACCGTAACGAATCCTGCCTTCCAGACGACTGGAGCGCCGGATGATGGTGAATATTTTATTGATCCCAAAACATTTGAAGCCCAACTTCATTATAAACGTCCAGAAGAAAAGGAATATTTCCGTTGGTTGAACCACATGTACAATGAAGGGCTGCTGGATAAAGATTCATTTGTGCAAAAAAGTGATCAATACAAATCCAAAATTGCCAGCGGTCGTGTCCTCGGTCTGATCGACCAGGAGTGGGGTTATCAGGATGCTGAGAATGCGTTAAAAGCGTCAGGCAAGGCCGATTCCAGTTACGCCCATTTTCCAGTTACACTTTCGGAAGAATACAAGGATCGTTCCTTTCAGGATACGGGCTTCACGTCCGGTTATGGAGTAGGTATTACAGAAAATTGCAAGGACCCGGTGCGGGCTATTAAATTCCTTGATTATTTAGCTTCCGATGAAGGACAGGTGCTAGTGAACTGGGGGATCGAGGGCAAGCATTATGAGATCAAAGACGGCAAACGCGTCATTCCGGCTGATGTGCTGGAGCAAAAAACGAATAATGCAACCAACTTCAATAAATCCACTGGAATAGAATTGTACACGCTCATCAGCGGACACTATGGTGATGGCGTGAAGGATCCTACAGGTAACTACTATACTGCCAAATTCCCGGAGCAAATTATCGCGGCTTATTCGGAGCCGGAGAAAGAATCACTTAAAGCATATGGCGTAAAAACGTGGAAAGATCTGTTCCCGGACAAGAAAGAATTTGATGTGAAGCCATGGGGTGCAGCCTATAACCTGACAACAGACAATGAATCAAATTATAACGTTACGTTCAAAAAAACGACGGATATTATCCGCAAACGTATACCGGAAGCTATCTTGGCCCCAACATCCAATTTTGACACCGTATACGACAACATGGTTAAAGAACTGGATGCCGCTGGAGCTGTCCAAATGGAACAGCAATACACGCAACTGGTGAAGGACAGAGTGGAGTTATGGAGCGGCAAGGCTTCTAAATAGCGAGCTGACTTAACGAGGCGCAACAAAATGATGGGTTGTCGGAAAGACGGAGCGCTTGTCCTTGTGGTTCATACGGGATTGGCGCTCTGTTTAATCTCAATGGGGGGAGGGTTTGATGTGAGACAACGCGAAAAGCAGAAATCCCTGCGTTTATGGTATCGCCAGCCTGCTAAGGTGTGGGAGGAAGCATTGCCTGTCGGCAATGGGAGGCTGGGCGCGATAGTTTTTGGCGGGATCGGGGAGGAGCGTTTGCAATTAAACGAGGATACGCTCTGGTCCGGATTTTCCAGAGACGGCGTTCAATATGGTGCATTGCGATATTTGCAACCTGTCAGAAAGCTGATTGCAGATGGAAAATACAAGGAAGCGGAACACCTGATTAATACGAATATGCTAGGTCGCGATACGGAGGCTTATCAGCCTTTGGGAGATTTGTGGTTTACGCAGGAGGGCCTAGGGGAAATTGCGCATTATGAACGGGAACTGGATTTGTTGACCGGAACGGCAGCGGTCACTTTTCAGAGTGATGGAGTCCGCTATACCCGTGAAGTTATCGCCAGTGCACCAGATGGAATTATTATGGTATCGCTGACTGCGGATAGGCCTGGAAAGATCAATGCAATCGTGCGTATAACTACACCGCATCCTTGTGAAACCGAGGCTGGCGAGGATGCACATTTTGGTGATTCATCGAAATGGGATAGTGACAAGGAAGATGGCCCATCTGATGAATCAACGAGGGACGTAATTACGTTAACCGGACGAGCGCCCAGCCATGTGGAGTCCAATTATCGCGGGGATCATCCGCAGTCGGTTGTTTACGAGGATGAATTGGGGATGGCCTTTGCGGTTCAGACGCGGGTTATCCCCGAGGGGGGGACGCTGACAGAGGATGCTGACGGAGTGCTGAGTGTATCGGGTGCGGATAAACTCACGGTGTATTTGGCCGCAGCTACCGGATTCCGGGGATTTGATACTAAACCGGACAGTGATGCAGCGGAACCGACAGGCGTATGCCAAGTTACTCTGGATAAAGCAGTCTCGCTTGGATACGAGCAGGTGAAGCGACGGCATGAGCAAGATCATCGGGAACTATTTGGCCGCGTCGAGTTAGAGCTTGGGGATGATACCGGGACGGATCGAATGACAAAAAGACAAATTCCGACTGACTTGCGATTGGAGCAGTACCGCGAAGGTCAGACGGACCCGGATTTGGAGGTGCTGTTGTTTCAGTATGGACGCTACTTACTGATAGCCAGTTCGCGTCCGGGCAGTCAGCCCGCCAATCTTCAGGGTATCTGGAATGACCGGGTGCAGCCGCCGTGGAACAGTGATTATACAACGAATATTAATACCCAGATGAACTATTGGCCGGTGGAGATATGCAATCTTGCCGAGTGCCATGAACCCTTGTTGCACATGATTGGTGAAGTTAGCCGTACGGGACGCAGAGTTGCTTCGATCCATTATGGCGCTCAAGGCTGGACGGCCCACCATAATGTAGACGTCTGGAGGTATGCCGGACCGTCAGGAGGCCATGCCAGTTGGGCCTTTTGGCCGCTCGGGGGTGTCTGGCTAACCGCCCATTTATGGGAACGGTATCTGTTTACTCAGGATACAGCTTATTTGGCGGAACAAGCTTATCCGCTGATGAAGGGAGCGGCCGCCTTTTGTATAGATTGGCTCGTGGAAGGCCCGGACGGCTGGCTTGTGACCTCACCTTCTACATCACCTGAAAACAAATTTAAAACCCTGGACGGAGAGGATTGCAGTATATCCATGGGTTCAACGATGGATATGACGCTAATTCGAGAGCTGCTGGGCAACTGCATCCAGGCTGCTGACCTGCTGGAATTAGACCGTGAATTCTGCAACCGCTGTGAAGAGACACTGCAACGCCTGCTGCCCTACCAGATTGGTCGTCACGGACAGTTACAGGAATGGTTTGCCGATTTTGAGGAAGCGGAGCCGGGACATCGACATGTTTCACATCTGTATGGTTTGTATCCCGGACGAGAAATCCATGTTCGTGATACCCCGGAGCTGGCAGAAGCAGCCCGCATATCGCTGCGCCGACGGCTTGATCATGGCGGTGGTCATACCGGATGGAGCTGTGCCTGGTTGATTAACCTGTACGCTCGGTTGGAGGATGGCGAAGCAGCACATCGGTATGTGCGCACATTGCTGTCGCGTTCGACCTATCCGAATTTATTTGACGCTCATCCGCCTTTTCAGATCGACGGCAACTTCGGCGCGACGGCGGGGATTGCGGAAATGCTGCTGCAAAGTCGTCCGGGTGAGCTGACCTTACTGCCCGCTCTGCCTTCGGCATGGTCGGAGGGGCGGGTCAGCGGATTGCGGGGACAAGGCGGGATGACGGTCAACATGGAATGGTCCAGTGCCCGACTCGTTCGCGCGGAACTTGCCGCACACGTCCCGACTGGACGCTGCACGATTCGCAGTGCCCATCCGTTCAGTGCAGATGCTCGGAAGGCTCAGCCTGATCCAGAGCATGGAGGATTCATTTTGTCATGGAATTTTACCAAAGAGCAGGAAACTACGGACAGACATACGATTATTATTGATGGAGAGGAAGAGCAAATATGACCATTTTTCAATTTCCGCAGGACTTTATGTGGGGGACGGCAACAGCAGCCTATCAAATCGAGGGGGCCTATGAGGAGGAGGGAAGAGGTTTGTCCATCTGGGATACCTTTGCCCATACGCCCGGCAAGGTGTTCAACGGAGATAACGGGAATGTAGCCTGTGACAGCTATCATCGCTACGAAGAAGATATTCGGCTGATGAAGGAGCTGGGCATTCGTACATATCGTTTTTCGGTGTCATGGCCGCGTATATTCCCCAATGGTGACGGTGAAGTCAATCAGGAAGGGCTGGACTATTATCATCGCGTAGTGGATATGTTGAACGAAAATGGAATTGAGCCGTTTTGTACGCTGTATCACTGGGATCTGCCACAGGTACTTCAAGATGCCGGAGGATGGGAAAACCGTCGCACGATTCAGGCATTCGTCCAGTATGCAGAGACGATGTTCCGTGAGTTCCATGGGAAAATACACCATTGGCTGACGTTCAACGAGCCGTGGTGCATCGCCTTTTTATCCAATATGCTGGGAGTTCATGCTCCCGGTCTGACCAATCTCCAGACAGCCATCAACGTTGGGCACAATCTACTGGTTGCGCATGGCCTATCCGTACGCCGTTTCCGCGAGTTGGGCACCAGTGGTCAGATTGGCATAGCGCCGAATGTCTCCTGGGCTGTACCCTATAGCACTTCCGAGGAAGACAAAGCGGCGTGTGCGCGTACGGTTTCCCTGCATAGTGACTGGTTTCTCCAGCCCATCTACCAGGGTTCGTATCCTCAGTTTCTGGTAGACTGGTTCGCCGGGCAAGGAGCTATCGTACCGATTCAGGAAGGAGATATGGGCATCATTAGCGAACCTATTGATCTGATCGGTATAAACTACTACGCTATGTCCGTCAATCGTTTTAATCCCGAAGCTGGATTCCTTCAATCCGAAGAGATTAATATGGGGCTGCCTGTGACAGATATCGGCTGGCCGGTGGAATCGCGCGGGCTGTATGAGGTCCTGCATTATTTGCAAAAGTACGGCAACATCGATATTTATATTACAGAAAACGGGGCTTGTATTAACGATGAGATTGTGAATGGCAAGGTTCAGGATGACCGCCGTATTTCCTATATGCAGCAGCATTTGGTGCAGGTGCATCGGGCGATTCATGACGGCCTTCATGTGAAAGGCTATATGGCATGGTCGCTCATGGACAATTTTGAATGGGCGGAAGGGTATAATATGAGATTCGGTATGATTCATGTCGATTTTCGCACTCTGACCCGCACCCCCAAGGAAAGCTACTACTGGTATCGAAATGTGGTAAGTAACAACTGGCTGGAGACCAGACGCTAAAAGAGCATGCACTTTGAGAATAAAGCGGACATGGGCCTGTCTCCGCTCCCTTTTGTTTGAACAACATGCCCTCCGGGGTAATAATACCCAGGATGAAATTGCAGGTTGCTAGAAGTATGGTGAGGCTATCAAGAATAAAATCACAGTGATTGTGCATACTGACAAAAATACCTGAAGAGGGCGTTTCAACAATTTTAGACCAAGGGGAGTGGAGGATATGGCTTCGAATTTTAGAAAATCAGGATCGAACGAAAAGCAAATGAGCCGCTCGGTGTCTGTCATCGCCTGGATCGCTTGGATTGTGGGCATTATTCTTATTTTGTTCAATTTAGGTAATCTAAGTGATCGTAATATATATTTAATGGTGGGTATTGGATGTGTCGTTGGCGGATTTTTTATTTATATGATCGGAAAAGGGCTGGTCATTGCCCGCAAGAAGGAAGACCAAGAAAACGGACATCGTTAAAACAATTGAAAAAATATTTTAAGAAAACATATAATAAAAACAACAACGTGGGGCTTCGAGCAGTGTAGCATGATAACTGTAAGGAGTCCCGTTTTTTGCTTTAATATAGCTTCTTCAAGATACACAATAACGTTTTTATTATGTCATCTTTGAATTAACAAGAAATTTTGAATTTGCAAGAGAAATTTTATTTTAAGAGAGATTTTTCACAAAAAACGGACAAATAATCGACAATTCTGTTAACAATAAAAAAAGTCCCTGCTTTTCTGATATCTTATATAGGGGCAACATTACAGGAGTTCGTTAGTTTTGAGTAATTTATTATTTAAGGAGAGGGGAACAACATGAACAAAAAACCAAAAGCGATTATTGCGTTGGTTTTGACCGTGCTCACGGTAGCATTGCTCATTTGGACGTGTTTTTATGCTGGCGGAAAATACGTTGTTTTCGATCCGAAAGGACCTATTGGGCAAGCACAAAAAGAGCTGATCATTCTTTCAACGTCTATGGCTGCACTTCTGATTGTACCGGTCATGATTTTGACTTTTTTCATCATTTGGCGATATCGCGACGCACCGGATAACAAAGCAAAGTACCAACCCCACTGGGATGACAGTAAAAAGCTGGAGACCGTATGGTGGGCTATTCCAATCGTAGTGATCTTGATTCTTGCGGTTATAACCGCGAGGTATACCTACTTGCTGGAGCCTTCCAAGCCGTTGGCAAGTACACAAAAGCCAGTAACCATTCAAGTGACTTCACTGGACTGGAAATGGCTCTTCATGTACCCGGAAGAAGGTATTGCTACAGTCAATGAAATTCACATTCCTAAAGGTGTTCCGGTCCGTTTTGAACTGACTGCCGACGCCCCGATGAACTCGTTCTGGATTCCGCAATTGGGCGGTCAGATCTACACCATGTCAGGCATGGCTATGAAACTGCATTTGCAGGCCGACCACGAAGGAACTTACTTTGGTTCGGGTGCAAACTTTAGCGGTGAGCATTTTGGACAAATGCGCTTTGATGTAGAGGTTCAGTCGGATGAAGAGTACAAAAACTGGGTCGCTAACATCAAGAAGCAGTCTAAGCCGCTGACGAAGGACGGCTATTTGGCGCTTGCAAAACCAGGTTTGTCCCAGCCTGATGAGTATTCTTCGATTCCCGACGGCTTGTTCCAGGAAATTGTAACCAAGTACGTAGTAGACGGTGCTTCTAACCCGCATGCAGGACATGGTGAAGGAGCATCCACAGAAGGTTCTTCCAAGTCCGGCACAGAGGATAAAGCTGCAATGGACATGAGTCATATGAATATGAGCGGACACAATTAAATGATTACAGGGAAGGAGGCCCCCAATGCTTGACAAAATAAAAGAGTTTGCATCCACTTTCTTCGTTACTGGAGACCCAATGATCTATGGAGCGGACGTTTCCATCGCACTAGCAATGATCGGGATCGTGTTTGTGCTCACTTATTTCAAAAAATGGGGCTGGCTTTGGAAAAACTGGTTGACTACCGTTGACCATAAAAAAGTCGGTATTATGTATATTCTTGCGGCCATCTTGATGTTATTCCGCGGTGGCGTGGATGCATTATTGATGCGTATTCAACTTGCTACTCCGGATGTTACACTCCTGCATCCTGAGCATTACAACCAGATTTTCACAACACATGGCACGATCATGATCTTGTTTATGGCGATGCCGTTGATGTTTGGTTTGTTTAACATTGCCGTACCACTTCAAATTGGTGCGCGTGACGTTGCGTTTCCTTTCCTGAACGCATTGAGCTTCTGGCTTTTCTTTATGGGAGCGATGTTGTTCAACCTGTCCTTCGTTATCGGTGGTTCGCCAGACGCAGGCTGGTTGAGTTATCCACCGCTTTCAGAACTGCAATTTAGTCCCGGCGTCGGTCAGAACTTCTATATCTGGGGTATTCAGATTTCTGGTATAGGTTCATTGGCTACGGGTATCAACTTTATTGTTACCATTATTAAAATGCGTGCACCTGGTATGACCTGGATGAAAATTCCTATCTTTACGTGGTCCGTATTTTCATCATGTGTTATTATCATTTTCGCGTTTCCAATTCTGACGGTTACTTTAGCTTTGCTATTCCTTGACCGCTTTGGAGGAGGACACTTCTTTACCCTTGACTTCGGCGGCAACCCGATGATGTATATCAACTTGATCTGGATGTGGGGTCACCCTGAGGTATACATTGTAGTTTTGCCTGCCTTCGGTATTTATTCCGAGGTCATCAGCGTATTCTCCAAAAAGAAACTGTTTGGATACAAGTCCATGGTTTACGCCATGTTCATTATTGCTATCTTGTCCTTCTTCACCTGGGCGCATCACTTCTTCACGATGGGATCAGGCGCAGATGTTAATGCATTCTTTGCGATTTCGACGATGGTTATCGCAATACCGACAGGGGTTAAAGTATTTAACTGGCTGTTCACGATGTATCGGGGTAAGATCACATTCAAGACCCCTATGATGTGGTCAATTGCTTTTATTCCGAACTTCTTGATTGCAGGTTTGACGGGCGTAATGTTGTCTGTAGCGCCTGCAGACTTCCAGTTCCATAACAGTTACTTCCTGATCGCTCACTTTCACTCCGCCCTGATTGGTGGTGTAGTGTTCGGCTACTTGGCAGGTCTGTACTATTGGTGGCCTAAAATGTTTGGTTTCACATTGCCTGAAACGCCTGGTAAATGGGCTTTCTGGTTCTGGAATATCGGTTTCTATGTATGCTTTATTCCGCAATATTCTCTCGGTCTGATGGGTATGACGCGTCGTCTGAGCACTTATGGCTGGGATACCGGCTGGCAGCCGCTTAACCTCGTTTCGACCGTTGGGGCATTCCTGATGGGAATTGGTTTCTTGTTCCAGGTTCTTCAAATTCTGCTGGGTATCAAGAATTACCGCAAGCTGAAGGATACAACAGGCGACCCTTGGGGTGGTCATACGTTGGAATGGTCGATTCCTTCACCTGCACCGGAATACAATTTTGCTACCATTCCACAAGTAGAAGAACGCGATGACTGGTGGGCAGAAAAAGATAAACGTGCAAAAGGTATTTTCAGAAAGCAACCGCCAATTGAAGCGATTCATATGCCGAAGAACTCGGCGATTCCATTCATTATGTCGGTATTCTTTTTCATTGCAGGTTTCGGGTTCGTATTCGGATGGTCGTTCTTCTATATTCCAGGGCTGATCGGTGTGGCAATTTGTATGATTTGCCGTTCGTTCTTCTCTTATGATGGCGACTACTATATCCCTGCGGATGAAGTAAAACGCACGGAAGCGGCAATAAGGGGGTCTGTATAATGGCACAAGCTGCAGCACATCAAAGCCATGATCATGACCACGGGCATCACGATCCGCAAGAATTGAAGATGCTTGGTTTTTGGATCTTCCTCGTAACGGACGTGATCCTGTTCAGTACCTTGTTCGCAACCTACGTCGTCCTTCGGAACAACACAGCCGGAGGACCGGGTGGCGCAGAGCTGTTTAACATGACGGGCGTTATTATTGAAACGTTCCTCTTGCTCACGAGCAGCTTCACAAGTGGTCTGGCTGTGTTGGCCATGAACAAAGGAAGCATGAAGGGATTAATCAACTGGTTAATCGTGACGGCGATCTTGGGTCTTGGTTTTATCGGTTTTGAGGTTTATGAGTTTGTTGAGATGGTACACGAAGGAGCCAATTTTGGAACCAGTGCGTTCTTGTCGGCATTCTTCACTTTAGTCGGAACGCACGGACTTCACGTTTCGTTAGGTCTGGTTTGGATGATTGGACTCATGTTCCAGTTGAAAAAACGCGGGCTTACGTCAGAGACGAAGGGCAAAGTTTCGGCATTGAGCTTGTATTGGCACTTTTTGGACGCTGTCTGGATCTTCTTGCTGACAGTCGTCTATTTGATGGGGGTGATGTAGATGGCACAGCATCAATCAGGAGCGGGTTCGCATGGTCATGATGATTCTCACGGTTCAGTGAAATCCTATGTTATCGGGTTTATTCTGTCCATCGTACTGACTATCATTCCTCTCGGTGTGGTTATGAATCATATGTTGAGCCGCACTTCGACTATGGTTGTTATTTTAGTCGCGGCAGTGCTGCAATTTCTGGTTCAGCTTTTCTTCTTCATGCACATCCGTGAAAGCAATGGACCACGCTGGAATGTCATGACTTTGATTTTCGGTGTAGTTATCCTGTTGACCGTCGTTGGTGGTTCTGTATGGATTATGGAATACAACATGGTAGCACACTAATAAGTACAAACTAATTAGATAAGAGGAAGCGGACTTAGAGCCGCTTCTTCTTTTTTTGTGTAGCATATTGGAATTATAAACTGTGGCTGCTTGAACTCAAGTTTACATATGTGTAAAATGGAATTGTATAACAGTAGAATGAAAACGATAATACTAGTGGAGAGCGGAGGAAAAAGTAATGAACACAGAATTACTGTTTAAACCTTTTAAGGCAGGTAATTTATCTCTTCCCAATCGGATTGTTATGGCGCCTATGACACGGAATTTTTCTCCTCAAGGTATTCCAGGGTCTGATGTAGCCGCGTATTATCGTCGCCGTGCGGAAAATGCAGTTGGATTGATTATTACGGAGGGCACTGCTATTAATCATCCTGCAGCTGTGGAACACACAAGCATTCCTAATTTTTATGGTGAGGGATTAAAGGGATGGGCCAAGGTAGTCGAGGAGGTTCATGCGGTAGGTGGCAAGATTATACCGCAGCTCTGGCATGTGGGTACGGCCCGTAAAATAGGTGCGGATAATCAACCGAATCCCGAGGCGTTGCCTGTCGGTCCGTCCGGTATCTCTCCTGCTGGTGAAAAGGTAGTTGAGCCGTTGAAGGAGGCCGAGATTACCAGTATTATCGAAGCCTATGCCCAGGCAGCAGCCGATGCTCAGCGGGTAGGTTTCGATGGCATTGAGCTTCATGGTGCCCACGGCTATTTAATTGATCAGTTTTTCTGGGACAAAACCAACAAGCGTACCGATCAATACGGAGGCAATTTGGCCCAGCGTACTCGGTTTGCAGTGGAGGTCATTGAGGCTTGTCGTCGTGCAGTGGGGCCGAATTTCCCAATTGTATTGCGATTCTCCCAGTGGAAGATGTACCATTATGAAGAAAAACTGGCACAGACACCACAGGAACTGGAACAGTTTCTGGCTCCATTAGTGAAGGCCGGGGTAGATGTATTCCATTGCTCAAGCCGCCGTTTTTGGGAACCGGAATTTGAAGGGTCTGATCTAAACCTGGCAGCTTGGACCAAAAAGATTACAGGCAAGCCAGTTATTACTGTGGGCTCGATTGGTTTGGAAAAGGCCTTTTTGAGTGATTTGGAAAAAAATAATAGTCGTCAAACCGATCAATCCAGTAGTGTAGAGGCAAGATTAGAACAACTCGTGGGGCAAGTAGAACGAGAGGAAGCTGATCTGGTTGCGGTTGGACGTGCTTTGCTGGTTGATCCGGCGTTTGCGGTGAAGTTACGTGATCAACAAATAGAAGAAATTATTCCCTACAGTGATGAAGCATTAAAAACGTTGAATTAAGCCTTATTTAGCGCAACGCTATACAGGGTGGGTAGCCAGGCATTGAGACTTGAAAATTCTCTGTTACAGGGCAAGCTGTAATATAAGCTATTCGTAAATTCTACGAATTTGCTATAATAGGAGCATCAAGTCGAAATACACGGGGTGAAATGGATGAATTCTGAAACGGAAGCTTTGGATTGCGAGCCGGCTTGTCACGGTTCAGACAAAGAAATCGAGCACATAAAATCTTCTCTTGTTGAGGATTCCATCGCATACAAAATGTCGGAGCTGTTCAAAGCCTTGGGTGATCCGACACGGATCAAGCTAATCTACGCTTTGGCTCAGAAGGAGCTGTGTGTACATGATCTGACCCAGGTATTGAATATGGGGCAGTCTGCCGTATCTCACCAGCTTCGTTATTTACGTAATTTGCGGATTGTCAAACGCCGCAAGGAAGGCAAGACGGTGTTTTATTCGCTGGATGATAATCATGTGGAGCAGATATTTTTGCAAACCCACCAGCACATTTCACATCAATGATTTTTGGATCAAAAAACAGCAGAGCGCCAGCGCATGGCGCTCTTTTGGTGTTTGTCTGGGGAATCGGAGCTTTTTTTGGCGAAAAGAGGCTATTGTCATTGACTTTTGACCCTGATCCTGAATATAATGGCCTTAATAAATAATATATGAACAGTTGCTCATATATAGTTAATTGGAGGCCAATGATTATGGATGCTCTGAAAAGAACGGAACGGCACGAATGGATTTTGGAAGGTTTGGATTGCGCCAACTGTGCTCTGAAGATTGAAAATGGAGTCAGTAAAATAGAAGGTGTACTTGATTGCTCGGTCAATTTTGTGACGAAAACATTGACGATGACAGCAAGCCCGGATCAAAAAGAGGAGATTCTTCGTCAAACGGAACAGAAGGTTCACAGACTGGAGCCTCACGTCCGTATGATCGAAAAAAGCGCACGTGGACGCTCGAGTGAGATCCATCGCAGTGTGGCGGGTGCCGCACAGGCAGGCAGTTCAGGGGAGCGCCCCCATAGTCATGAGCATGGTGAAGGACATACGCATGAGAACGGTCAACAACATGGAGTTCACAGCCACACAGGTCATACTCATAGTCATGAAGCACATGCTGAGGAAGTTCATGCCCATGATGGCCACCACCATGGCGAACATGCACATGATCATGGTGATTCCACACATGCTCATTCACATTCGCATGAGGATGACAGCCATGCCGGGCATACACATGACCACGGTACAGACGGTATGCGCCGGATGATTGCACGCTTGGCTATCGGTGCAGTCGTTGCGGCAGTTGCCTGGTGGTTGCCTGTAGAGGGCCTAGGCAAGCTGGCACTGTTTTTACTGGCATATATCATTGTCGGCGGAGATGTAGTCTTGCAGGCTGTTCGCAGTCTGGTGCGGGGAATGGCTTTTGACGAGTATTTCCTGATGACGGTGGCAACGGTTGGCGCATTTGCAATTGGGCAATATCCGGAAGGCGTAGCCGTCATGTTCTTTTATCAAATCGGTGAGCTATTCCAGGGGATTGCGGTCAATCGTTCGCGCAAATCCATCAGCGACCTTATGGATATTCGACCGGACTATGCCAACCTGAAGACAGCTAATTCCGTAAGTCGTGTGTCACCCGAGGATGTGCGTGTAGGTGATCTGATTGTAATCAAGCCGGGCGAGAAGATTCCGCTGGATGGTAAAGTTGTAGACGGAAAATCGCATGTGGATACCTCGGCGTTGACGGGTGAATCCGTGCCTCGTACCGTGGAGCCGGGAAGCAGTGTGATGAGCGGATTTATAAATACAAACGGACTTTTAACTGTAGAGGTTAGCAAGGAATTCAGCGAATCGGCGGTCTCCAAAATTTTGGAGCTGGTGCAAAATGCGAGCGCCAAAAAAGCGCCGACTGAAAAGTTTATCACCAAGTTTTCCAGATACTATACTCCTGTTGTGGTTATCGTTGCGTTGCTGCTGGCAGTCGTTCCACCGCTCTTCGTACCGGGGGCACTGTTTGCAGATTGGGTATATCGTGCACTTGTTTTCCTCGTCATTTCTTGCCCATGTGCGCTGGTCGTATCCATTCCGTTGGGCTTCTTTGGCGGAATCGGGGCAGCCTCTCGTTCAGGTGTGCTGATTAAAGGCGGGAACTATCTTGAAGCACTGAACCATGTGAAATATGCTGTTTTTGATAAAACAGGTACACTCACCAAAGGGGTTTTCCGTGTAACAGGAATTTACCCTGTCGGGGAATTTACGAAGGAAAGTTTGCTGGAAACGGCCGCTTTGGCTGAGCTGCACTCCACACATCCTATTGCCACTTCCCTGCGTGAATCCTATGGCAAGGAGCTTCAAGCCGAGCGGGTACAGCAATATAGCGAAATTTCCGGCCATGGAATTCAGGCACACATAGATGGTCGTCTGGTGTTGGCCGGGAATTCAAAGCTAATGGAGCGGGAGCAAGTCGCTTATAACGACGCACAACGTGCAGGAACACTTGATGAGGGAACGGTCATTCATGTAGCTGTAGACGGAATGTACGCCGGATGCATCCTGATTTCGGATGAGGTCAAAGAGGACGCGGCACGAACGATTGCTTCACTGAAAAAGCTGGGTATAGTGAAAACGATCATGCTGACAGGTGACAACCGGACGGTTGCAGAGGCCGTAGGACGACAGTTGGGTCTGGACGAAGTACGTGCAGAGCTGTTACCCCAGCATAAAGCCGAAGCGATTGAACAACTGTCTGCAAGTAAAAAAGCGGGCGACAAGATTTTGTTTGTGGGCGACGGGATTAATGATACCCCTGTGCTGGCGCTGGCAGATGTAGGTGTAGCGATGGGCGGTTTGGGTTCAGATGCCGCGATTGAGGCGGCGGATATCGTGATCATGAACGACGAGCCTTCGAGACTGGTTACAGCGATTCATATCGCCAAGAATACGCGTCGTATCGTGTGGCAGAATATTATATTTGCGCTCGGTGTCAAAGTCGTGTTTCTCACGTTGGGTGCCTTCGGTATTGCTACCATGTGGGAGGCTGTATTTTCCGATGTGGGCGTAACACTGCTTGCCGTACTAAATGTTATGCGTGTACTGAAAGTACGTTCTTTCGAATAAAAAAATCAGTGCCCTCGGGTTATCATCGGATGTATTCATCCTGTGAGATCCGGGGGTTTTTTTGCGCTAAATGCTGCGGTTTAATCTATGTTTTCCGGTCGTTCTACTGATATGTATAAATGTGGGGTGCGCCTAATACGTTAAGGTAGGGACCTTACATGTAAGTCTCATTTGAATTCTGTTTGCCGTCTAATAAGTAAGCGTTCTCTTTTAGGTGGGATACTCGAATTCGTGTGTGCCAACTTGCTGACGGAAGAAAGGATGGATTTGTAGCATGGAGGCTAAACTGATGCATGTATTCGCAGAACTGTTGAGTGAAAAAAACAGCCGGAATTGCGAAGACCCCGAGTCGGGGAGTGAGGCTGCTGCACAGAGACTGGCTATCGAGTCGGTGCTCGCAGGGTGCAGTGAAGTATCTGCCTCTCAGGAGGAAGACCCGCTGGGCTGGCTTGTCGGATTAGCCGAACAGGGCATAATCAGTCATGAGGAGGCGTTGCTGGCTGCGGATTCCGAGCTAATTGGGGAAACGCTGCTGAATAAGGGCAACGATGACAGGGAAGCGATGATCAGACTGCTGGAATGGAGCGATGAATACAGGCGTTTATTTATACGTATCTATGCCGATGACCCTGCCCATGTGAATTATACAAGCAAGGAGTCAGCGATAGGAGTAAGTATGGGCAACCTTGATGGCTATAGTCTTCTGCACGGCCCTTTGTCGCAGTCGTCCAGCCGTGTGGCTGAATTATGCCGTGCCTATCTGGACGCGGCGGAGTCCGGCCATACGATTCATGGTCCTGACGGGGAGCAAGCCCCCCTCCTTATTCCAGGCTCCCGTGCATCAGACACGTACAAAGCCTTTAATCAGGCATCTGGCTTGCCCGGATTGTGTGAACATCTGTCCCGGCGAATTATTGGACTACTGGAAACAGAGTATGAAGGGTTGTTCGAGTCTCTGAACGGATTGCCACTCACGATCGCCCTGATTGAACAGAACAACGCGGTGGGCATTGGAAGCTTGCAAGATATGCAGTTGGAGGCGTTGCTGCGTGCAGCGTTGCGAAGTGTGCAGCAGGGGGGAGAACCGCAGCTGGAGATTATGGTACGCAATCCGGCTGACGTGAACCAATTTCGGGTCACACGGGACTGGATCGACGGCGTTGCGGAGCAAACCTTATGCGGCCGCCTGCGGTGCATTCCATATCGGGTAGGTGTGCTTTTGACGGTCGATGCGTCCTCGAAGCTCAATGTCAGCCTAACATGGAACGGGGAGGCCAAACCGTCTCATGAGTCTGCCAGTGCCAATCTCAAGCCGGAAGTGAGAGCGCAACAGATCAAGCAGGCGGCTCAAGCCGCAGATATGGCACGTTTTGCCGATGCGGTGATTTTGGAAGCTACGCGGTTTCCTTCATATGATGTGGACGCGGATCTGTCCGATCTGTCTGTCGGCGGTCATGAGGGAACGAGCGATACGATAGAACGCATGACGCAGGCCATCCGGGGCGTGAAGCCCAAACTTCCCGTATGGGCTGCGTTTGACGAAGTCCATACGCTATTGGATGGAGCCGGAATATGGGCAAGCAGGCTGACTGGCATCATTTGCCCGGAAACGGGGGCTATCGCCGCGCGCCTTGCGGCTGCACGTTACGCATTGCTGTAAGACCTAGAGGGGGAATATGGTTCCAACACCTCGCATAACCAAGCACAGCATTTTCCCTTGTAGCCCGAATGTAACGCGAATTTCATTTCATAAAAGATGCTTAAGCTGTATAGAAAGGATATCTGCGCAGTTGCGCGGATATCCTTTTTTATGTGCGCCCGGCATGGGCGATAACTTGGCGGTGAAAGTCCGCTACAGGCTTGGCAGTAGGAACTGTTAGCCAAAGGCAAGGGTGTCCGCCGCGAGGCGGAATCTGAAGGAAGCCGGCGGCAAACCCTCGGTCTGACGAACAGAAATCACATAGAAGGCATGGTGAGACGGACGAGCTTGCATAACAAAGCAAAGTCCAATACTGCCCGAATCTCATCATGTAGATGTGGCAGATGGATGAGGTGAAAGTTATCGCTCTTACCCGGGGAGGTCTCACGGACGTCGAGTAGGAAAAAAAACCGAAAGACGGAGTAAAGCTCGCTGTGAGAAGTCAGCAGACGCCATAGTACGCAATCCGCGCCAGCGGCAAGCGGAAGGGCTGAACAATCGTAAGTCTCGAATACAGACTGAAAGGAGAATCGATGCGATGAAAGCAGAATACCGAAAGGGCTGCCGGCAAAGGGATAGCGTGGAACGCGAAGAGTATGCAGGAGCGCGGAGCATCGAAGCTCGGGAAGGAAAAGAAAGAGACGGTGCAGAGGGCCTGCTGGAACGGATATTGGACAGAGATAATCTGAACCGAGCGTACAAGCAGGTCAAGCGCAACCACGGCGCACCGGGTATCGACGGGATGACCGTAGAAGAGGCGCTGCCGTGGCTGCGAGAGAACAGAGGCGAGCTGCTGCAAAGCATCCGGGAAGGAAGATACAAGCCAAGCCCCGTGCGGCGGAAGGAAATTCCCAAACCAGATGGAAGCGGCGTGCGAAAACTCGGCATTCCCACGGTGGTGGATCGCATCATCCAGCAAGCCCTCGCCCAGCAGTTGCAACCCCTCTTCGAGCCGCTCTTTTCGGATGTAAGCTACGGCTATCGTCAGGGGCGAAGTGCGCAGCAAGCCATCCGAAAAGTGAAAGCGTATGCGGAGCAAGGGTACGGCCATGCGGTAGAAATCGACCTTTCGAAATACTTCGATACGTTGAACCACGAGTTGCTTCTTCATCTTCTGCGCAACCAAGTCCAGGATAACCGGGTAATCGAGCTGATCAAGAAGTATCTGAAAAGCGGAGTCATGGAAAATGGAGTTCGCCGCGAAACAGAAGAAGGATCTCCCCAAGGTGGCCCATTGTCCCCGCTATTGGCAAACATCTACCTGAACGAATTCGATCAGGAGATGGAAAGCCGAGGGGTGACGGTCATCCGCTATGCGGACGACATCGTGGTGCTTGTGAAGAGCAAGCGCGCAGCGATGCGGCTGCTGGAATCAAGTCGGACGTATTTGGAAAAGCGGCTAAAGCTCCAAATGAACACGCAGAAGAGCAAAGTGGTCAGCGTTGTGGCACAGAAGCATTTCAAATTCCTCGGATTTGCATTGGGGAAGAACGGGAAAGGCGTATACGTACGCGTACATCGACAATCTCTAGCCAAGGCAAAGAAGAAGTTGAAAGAGTTAACGAGTCGAAGCCAAGGCAGGAACGCACGGCAGGTGATGGAGAACGTAAAGGTCTACATTCGCGGCTGGATCGGCTATTTCTACGTGGCTGACATGAAACGAATCCTGCAAAGCTGGAATGAATGGTTGCGAAGACGGATGCGCATGTACATCTGGAAGCAGTGGAAGAAGCCGAGAACGAAGGTGCAGAACCTGCGAAAGCTGGGAGTGCCGGAGTGGCAGGCCTACCAATGGGGAAATACAAGGCTCGGGTACTGGCGAATTGAGGGTAGTGCGATCCTGCACCGCTCTGTTACAAACGAAAAGCTCGCACAGGCAGGGTATTATGACTTCCCTGTCCAGTACGAGCGTCTTCGTCAATTGCACTCAAGCGGTTGAACCGCCGTATACCGAACGGTACGTACGGTGGTGTGAGAGGTCGGCTACTCAACTAATGGGTAGCCTCCTACTCGATTGGTAATGGGAAGAAATAAAGTCTGTAATTTAAGGATTCGTTTTTACAATCCGTCACTTATAATATCAGAAAGAATAGAAGAAAAAATATTATCCTGAATTTCGAAAGCCCGTAACAGTAAGGAATCGAGAGACTCAGCGTTCGAAAAACCTGTAAGAATCAGGGATAATTTACAGGGGGAATATTCAAAAATTGATTTCCAGCATACAACTTCCCCCACCCCAGAAGACCGGGCATCTGAATTTCCATGTTAGATTTTAGAAGTCTTCATTCTAGCTGGGCAATGCGGAATTCCATCCGTTTCCAGCTGTGGCGGTTTGTGAATGTCTTCGCCAGTTTGAGGACGGTGGTTCGACTGTGACTCACCAGCGTTGCTGCACAGTGGAAGAATTCCAGACGAAACCTTGCAATGGTATAGCCCCCTATGAACCGGTTCGCAGCAATCTCGTTTGAAGCGCTCGTAGAGGTTATAGGCCAGCAATTTGACGAGCCGGTCGATTTCATTCGCTTTAAAAGAGCCGGTGGCGATTTTATCGATGGAAAATCCGCGTTTGGCTTCCTTGATGTAGTTCTCCATACAACAGCGTTGGTTATAAAAGCGCCACAAATCGATGGATTCCCAATCCAGGTTCGTGACGATGGCCTCGTACTCCCAGTCGGTATCCAGCAGGAGACAAGCTTGGTCATCATCAACGACTTTTGCCTTGCGGATCACGGCGACCCGCCGAGGCTTTTTCCAAGACGTGGCTTGGTACCCAAGAGCGATGCCTTCAATGATCCAGTCTTCGTCCACGTAACGTTTCCAGTACCGGCAAGCGGCCACTTCTGTTGCCAAACGCTTTGTCCATTTCATTTTGCCCACGTATCCAATCTTCCGCCCCTCCCACATGGAATAGAAGTCTTCGCCGCCAAAACCTTTGTCAAACCGGGAATAGAGAACCTGGTGCTGACCTAAGAGGTTAAAGGTCTCTTCCAGAAAAGGGACAGCCTCGGTGGAGGAGTGAACATTTCCTGCGCGGAGCACGGCATTCAGGCAAAGGCGGGACTGTCCCTCAAAAGCGAGCAAGGGGTGGTAGCTTTTTCGCCCCGGTTTATGGGCATTCACGCCTTTTGCTGCTTTGGCCTGATGGCCATAGACCGTCTCCACCGTCGAATCCAAATCAAGAATGAGCTTGGAAGGCAGACAAGGCCGGATCACTTCGAGGTTCACTTGCCGGAGTTCCATTCGAACATGGGGATTGGTTTTCCCCAGCCGATCCAGTTCTTTGTAGAGAAGGGAGTGGTGTGGACAGCGTCCTCCAAGAAACCGCTGAAGGAGAGAGTCCTTTTGCCATCGGCGAAAGTGAAAAAGACGCTCACAGCCGAGAACCCAGCCGACAATGAGATATAGCAGAATGCGATGCACGGAAAACAAGGCATTGTGTGCTTTGCCTCCGGCTAAGATTTGCAGCACCTGGCTCAGTTTAATTTTTTCGAGATAATCGAGGAAGATCTTGCTTCCTCCGATGCTTGTGGACTGATCCAGTGAAAATTCGGTCTTGATTTTATGGATGGGTGTGGTAGACTTCACCTAAAAGGTGCTCCTCTCTTTGGGTGATTTTGTTCTCGCAAACACCATTCTACCAAAGATTTGAGCCCTTTTTTTTGTTTTTTAATAGAAGGTTACTTTCGAAATTTAGGTTAATGTTTCCTATATTGTATGCGGAAGCCCCTTAGGAGTAAAAAAACGCTATGCCGGCCACATCCAAAGGCTTAGCGTATATTTTCGTTAAAATGTTGGCGGGACCCCAGGAAGCGCTTGAGTAGGGCCGTGTTTATCCGCAGTACAAGCATTGAAAATAATAGTGCAAAGGATCAGGTCGCTGCTGCGGTCTGATCCTTTTTTGCTTGACCTTAGTCTAGGTAATGAACTAGACGGAAGACTGTGTGGGGAAATAATCCATCATGTTATACTGAGAGGGCACTTCCAGCCTATACCAATTTCATTGAAGGAGAATTTTCTAATGCGTAAAAAAAGAGTTACAAAAGTGCTCGCTGTAACGCTAAGCACGTCTCTAGCTGTGACTTACTTGATTGCTTTGGTCGGAGGGCATAGTGTTAGTGCGGAACAGCCCCCTCTTAAGGGGCAAACAATCACAGCGATTCAACCTGCAGCTGTTCCTGCTGCTCCAAGCGGTCCGGTTGACCCCAAAGAAGTGGAGGCCTTCGCGGACAATTACTTTGGGGAAAGCTTGAAGAAGTTCAATGTCCCGGGTGCCATGTTCGTCGTCGTTCAGGACGGACAAGTAGTTTTATCCAAAGGATACGGGTATGCAAACAAAGAAAGCAAAACCCCAGTTGATTCCAATACCGTTTTTCGCATCGGTTCCATTTCTAAGACGTTTACGGCTGCGGCTGTGCTGCAGCTTGCTGACCAAGGGAAGATCAAGCTGGATCAGGACATCCAATCCTATCTCGGAGGTATCACAATACCCAATTCGACAGGTAAACCGCTAACTATGGAAAATATGCTGACCCACATGACTGGGTTCGATTTCCCATATGAAAAAGATGATGACGCCTCGCCCGATCTTCTTAATCAAGAGACTTCTCTTCGAGATTTCTTAATTGATCGAATGCCAACCATCGTCCGGACGCCGGGGGAAGCCTACCAGTATGACGATTATGCTTTTGCTTTGGCGGGATATGCCGTGGAACAAGTTACCGGGCTCCCTTTTCATGAATACATGGATAAAAACATCTTTCAGCCGCTCGGCATGAATTCTTCCCATGATCTTGTAACCCCAGAGCTTAAAGCCCGAATGGCTACAGCTTACGATCCGCAAGGCACGCCATATCCGGAGTATGGCATTTATCCTACGGACATGCCTCAGGGCGGAATGTTGTCCACCGGAAGCGATATGGCTAAATTCATGGTCATGCTTCTGCAAAAAGGAAAGGCCGGAGATCGGCAAATGTTAAGCGAACAAAGTGTTCAGCGAATGAGCAAGTTTTCCGTTTTCGCTCATCCGGCCATACCTATTACAAGCTATGGATTTGAAAGCATTTTCAATGAACTGTCGAATGGTCAGTATGTCGTCGGCAAAGGCGGGAACATCCCCGGATATGCCTCATGGATATGGCTACTGCCTGAGCGCAAAACGGGATTGTTCGTCATTTATAATAATGATTCCGAATTGCGCTCGGATTTGTATGCTGCCTTTATGAACCATTATTATCCGAAGAGCACCGAGACGCCTGAATCGGTATCACCTCTGACAGAACAGCAAGCCGCGCGTTACGTCGGATTATACAGAGACCTGCATACCCCGGCATTTGTGACTAGAATTACGTACAATAACGGACAACTTGTAGCGGAAGACAAATACAAATTGAGGAATGGCAAGACTACTTTGAAAAAGATAGATCCCTTGTTGTTTATGGATGACCACGGGAAGAAAATAGCATTTCTTGAACAAAAGGATGGCGGTATTGCTTATATGTACAGACCTACCAAATCACCGTTAGCCTATTCGCCCAAAATGCAGGAAAAAGCGCTGTTTTCCGATGTCTCGAAAGAAAGCCCCTACCAACCGTCTATTGAAAAGCTCCATTCGCTGGATATCATCAATGGAAGAGATGGGCGCAGCTTTGACCCCAAGGCACCCATGACCCGGGCGGAATTCATCACAATGCTGCTGCATGCTGTCGGCTATCCGCCCTCCAAATCGAAATCCGGTTACACGGATATCGAACACCATTTTGCGGTCAAAGAGATACAGGCGGCGGTCGAGCATCATTGGTTGGGGGAGGAGCCCGGAGGCCGATTTGAACCGGATCGCACGATAACTCGGGAAGAAATGGCCGTCATCTTAACGCGCATTCCTCTTCCATGGCCGCTTGGCGATGAGGTGCGATTGGCAGGGCAAACCGATGAATCGGCTATCAAGGCCGTAAGCAAGCTTGTTGCTGCCGGAGTTACGGATCCAGTCACAATAACCAATTCTGACGGTTCAGTCGATTTCCGCTCCAAAGCACCTTTGCTTCGCCAAGAAGCCTCCTTTTTCATTGACAAGGCTCTATTTGTTCCTTAATCTCTTATCGGCCGTTACAGCCGCATTCGCACCGTGACAGAAACTCCAATCATGACTAACTTGTTGTTTGCTTCCAGTTTCATCTTTCACTACCATCCTTTCTTCATTTGACGGATTGTAATATGAAGTGGACACCTGCTGGAAATCAATAAAAAAATGGCCCATGACCTGATTCGTGTAGAATGAAAGTTCCAACACCAGCATTCACACAAGGAGAATCAGTCCATGAGTTATTCACATCTTAGCCTAATCGAACGCAGCAAGCTAGAAATCCTGCATCAGCTGTCAGAAGAAAATAAAGTTGTAGACTAGAAAAAGACTGACGGTTCTTCCTTAAGCTAACGGGCAGAATAGTTGAATAAAATGTGGAAATATACTAATAGATTTCGTAATGACCTGATCGATGTGACGGCTACCGCAGAGCAAAGTATAAGGACAGCTACCGCGCAGGGCACGAAAGCAGTATTTTTTGTATGAAGCAGCCACCAAAGTATTAAAGGCAGCGCAGATCGGCGGCAGGCTCCCGAACATCGCCGCCCTGCAAGCGGAATACAAAAGGCTTCAAGAGGAAAAGCTGTATACCGACTATGGGAAACTGAAAAAGCAGGTAAAGGAATACGACGTTATCAAGCGGAACATTGATGGGATTTTGCGACAGCCAAGAGAAGCCGAACGGCAAAAGGAAACTGAACGATAAGCACAAAAAAGAACGGGGCGCGGCGGTCATTCATAGACCAACCGCACCCCGTTTTTACTATGGGTGTGTCACGCAGCAGAACGATGATTTTGAGGGAAAAGGTATAAAACCCTTGCTCCTCTCAAAACGCGTCCGGAAACCAGCACTATACAAGGGCCTATGCGCCCCTATTGCGTAACATCCCGCTGTTTCTGCTTGCGCTCGGCGGTTGTTGATACTGAATTTCTTTCAAAATATCTCTCGTTGAATAAAAAAATTCTGATATACTGTTGATAATTGAGGTACTGTGTTGTACGATGTATATGCAGGAGGTAGGTGTGAAAGGCGGAACAGATATGACGAATATATGAAAAACAAACCAGTTAACAGAGTATTTTAAGGAAAAGAATTAATTTCCGGGATGCGAAAAAAAGAGGAATTTACCGCTTGTTAGGACAGAATGGCGTTGGTAAAACAACAATTATGAAGATGATTACAAACTTACAATATTAATAGAGAAGAGGAATTTCTTATGAAAATACGTAGTCAAATTACATTTGCAAGTCTGGCCCTTTTAATAACTGGAAGTTCCCTGCTATACACATTGCCAACCTCAATTGTAAAAGCAGAGCCCACTCAAAATGTATCTAGTTCGTTACAAACAACCACTCAACGAGATCATAATTCCGTCAAGCAAGCAATGCGGGATACATTGCAACTTGGATTCCCGGGATACTTGCTAAAACTTCTGAGGGTGGAAAAACGTGGGGTTATGCCGCTGGGATAGCGAATCTGAGCACCAAGAAACCAATGGAAACAGATTTTCGATTTCGCATTGGCAGCGTGACGAAGACGTTCACCGCAACGGTTGTACTTCAATTAGCTGGAGAGAACCGCTTAAATCTAGACGACTCCATCGAAAAATGGTTGCCTGGTGTCATTCAAGGAAACGGATATAATGCTAAACAGATTACCATCCGGCAGATATTGAACCATACAAGTGGTATCGCTGAATACTCAAGGTCAAAAGACGCTGATTTTATGGATACAAAAAAATCGTATACGGCTGATGAAATAGTGAAGATGGGGATTTCTCTGCCCCCAGACTTTGTCCCAGGAAAGAGCTGGTCTTATTCAAACACGGGATACGTATTACTGGGTATTCTTATTGAAAAAGTAACCGGAAACAGCTACGCGGAAGAGATTGAAAAACGGATTATTGAACCGCTTGAATTGTCGGATACATTCCTACCTGGCAATTCAAGCGTTATTCCAGGCACCAAGCATGCTCGGGGATATTCCCAACCAGACGAAGCAAGTGAGATAAAAGACGTTACTTATTATAATCCAAGTGCAGGTAGCTCGGCTGGAGATATGATTTCTACTGCTGACGACTTAAATAAGTTCTTCTCTTCCTTGCTCGGTGGCAAATTACTGAAGGAACCGCAACTAAAACAAATGCTTACTACAGTTCCTGTAGGAAGATCAGGAATCGATGGATATGGTCTTGGAATCTCTGAATTTAAGCTTCCAAACGGTGTCTCGGTATGGGGGCACATAGGTGGCATTCTAGGGTTTTCTACTTTTGCAGGAGGTACACTTGGAGGCAAGCATACGTTGGTCGTCAGTTTGAACAGTTTGGGTAGAGATAACAGTCCTAATCCTTTTAAAAATATTTTACTTGCTGAATTTAGCAAATAGGAAAAAAGGAAAATACGAATAAATTTTGTCATAGTTTTTATAGTTAAAAATATACCTTTCTAGTTCAAAAGCCTCTGCGTTCGGCGGTTGTTGGTACTGAATTTATTGATAAATATAGTACTGTGTTGTACGATATATATGCAGGAGGTACAATACATGAATGTAGAAGATTGGAAATCACAAATTAAGCGAGGAACACTCGATTTTTGTATTCTATTGCTAATAAAGCAACGACCATATTATGGGTATGAAATCATAAGTAAGTTAGAGCGGTATCCTATTGTTGCTGCAAAAGAAAATACAATTTATCCACTGCTTAGAAGATTATTGAAAGAAGAATATATTTCTTCATCTTGGCAAGAAAGTACAGAGGGCTTGCCACCGAGAAAATATTATACCCTTACAGAAAAAGGAAACGAATACTTAAAAGCGATGTCCTTAGAATGGGATAATTTATTAACAGCTATATCAGAAATTAAAGGAGAGTTAGATTATGGATAAAATTATGAATGACTATCTTGTAAAAATTGAAAAGTATTTGAAATCTATGTCCGATTCCGAGCGTATTGACATTGTAAAAGAAATCAAAAGCGTAATGCTTGAATTGCAAAATAATGGTGTATCTTCTGAGCAAATCATCGAACGGTTAGGAAACCCAAAAGAATTAGCGACAGCATACTTAGGTGAAGCTATTTCAAAGAACAGTAAATTTAGTTGGCATAAATTCGGCGCAATATTTGCATTTTGTAGCAGCTTTGCAGGCGTCAGCGGTATGTTACTTTTGCCGTTCATCAGTACTCTTTCCATTGCTTTAATGATTGGTGGAGTTATTACGCTGATAGGCGGAATTGTTAAATTTTTCGGGTATCTTATGGGATATGATATTGCCGGAATAACAATCGAAATGGGAGCATTTACACCAAGCCCAATGCAGTTCTTGCCAATTTCTATTGTGATTGGTGTGTTAATGTTTTGGCTCGGGAAAGTCTTATGGAAGCTTACTATTAAATATATACACGCAATTAGTCAGAAAAAGAAAACAGTGTAATAATATAAAGAACGGGGCGCGGCGGTCATTCATAGACCAACCGTACCCCGTTTTTACTATGGGTGTGTCACGCAGTAAAGCCCTTACCCCTCTCAAAACGAGAGCGGAAACCTGCGCTATACAGGGGCTTATGCACCCCTATCGCTTAACAATGCCCGTTGTTGTCCTTGAGGCAACCGGACATTACCATCGAAATCTGGTAGGGTATCTTAAACGCAGTGGATGGATTCATTACATCGTCAACCCCCTGCAAGCGAAACGATCGAAAGGCACACAGCTTCGTAAGGTGAAAACAGATGCAGCAGATGCTTGGCATTTGGCTGAGATGAATTACCGAGGGGACGTTAAAGCACACCGTAGCCATCGGAGTTCGCGACTGGAGATGAGCCGGGTTACCGGGCATGCGGCTATCACAATTGGGCAAAAGAGCATTTCAAAATGGAGATTAGCTTTGTGTTTATGTATATTTAGTGGTCAAACTGTACTCTGTACTTTGTGTTTAGGTTATGTTCTCGATGAACCAGTAGAAGTCCGGATCATTGAGCTCCCTCAATATGATTTAGTTTTCTCACTCAGGCTCATGAATTCGCAGGATTTCACCCTTAGCTAAGTGTGAGGTGAGAAGGAAACAGAGAAGGCGGTGGCTTGGAGCAACTGTAAGGGCATGCAAGAATAAAGGTGAGAGTATATCACCCAATTTGTTCCATATCCTGCACGTCTCCATGTCGCCCCTAGCGATTTTCACTCCCATGTCTCAACGGGTCTCATGCCCTTTCATTCCTTCGTCACATCTAACTAAGGGGTGGAGGTCGGTTTTTCTAACGGAACGGGTCCGAGCCCTTTTGCATAATGCCTCCCGATACTCCGTGCTTCTTGTCCATCCTGCGAATGCATCAACTGGCGAAAAATAACCTGTTTAAGCGGATTGCGGAAATACTTTAGCCGAACTGTAAGCCTCGCTGCTCTTAGCCAGGCCAACAAGCATTCGGGCCACTTTACCACATAATTTCATAATGGATTTCATTTTCTTGAGCTTTTTCACGTCTACATTGTAGTGGTGCAGGGCTCTAACATCCGGATTGGTCATGACCATACACATTGTCATGAGGTAGATAAAGCGCCTTAGTCGCGGTCGACCGCGCTTACTTAGCACCATTTTCCCACGCCATTTCCCGGAACTAGCCTCAGCCAGATTTAGACCCGCATGACGAAGCAAGGCATTTCCGTGTGCATAACCACTAAGATCACCAGCTTCTCCTAACACACCGGCTAGACTGGTTACATTTACACCTCGAATGGTGAGTAACTTTTGGGCATAGGGAATGCGTTCTAATACGAGATGTACTTCATGTGCAATCTGCTCAAGCTGGCGCTGAGCCAAATCATATTCTTCGAGAAGTTGATCCAAGTGAATCTTGTAGGCGTGTAGCGCCTTTGTTGCACCTACGCTGCGTTTAGCAAATGTAATAAGCTGCTCAGCCCGCTGCAAACCCGCATGACGCTTCACATATTGCTTCCAGCCGGCAATGACTTGCTCTGTCGTTAATCGGCTAATTTCCTTGGGGAGAGGAAACAGCCTTAACGTGGCAATGGCACTGGTACAAGTGAGGATTTTAAAGACATGCCGAAGTTCTGGGAAAACAATATCTACCCAGCGATGAATCTGGTTAACAGCGCTGTTAAGCCGTTTAGTAACCGTGTCACGATTGGCCATGAGAATCCGCAGCTCCTCGTAGGCTTCCGGGTTGAATCTTACGGGGGAATAGTAGCCGTTCTTGACCATATCCGCGATGACGAGCGCGTCTTTGCGGTCGCTCTTTGACGGGGTATTGTCTCGGTTTTCCTTATTCTTTTTGACAAGGTGGGGATTTACGAGGACGGCTTCAATTCCACGAGAAGAGAGCCAGCGAGCCAGGCTCAGCCAGTAGTGGCCGGTCGGTTCCATACCAACAATGATTTTGCTCAGCTTGTAAGACTTGAGCAGATCTTGAATCCAACGACCGAATAGTTGAAAGCCCTCGTCATAACTACCAAACTCTAACGGCGATCCCAAAGCAATTCCTCGAAAGCTGACCGCACGAGCGACGTGAGACTCCTGAGCAATATCTACGCCGACTACCAAATGTAATGAGGAAATGTTTTCAATGAGTTGATTTTGCTTCTCCTGAGCCTTAAACTTCATGGTAGAGCGACCTCCTGGATGATGGGCTTTTTGAGGCAATGACCTCGTGTGCAACCCCATCGTACCGAGGCGCTCGTTTTTGTGCAAAGGCCAAATTATTCATTCTACAGGAATTCTAACGGGACACGATAGTTCAACTTCACTTGCTGCTATGACGAGAACCGGATTCCCCTGTAAGGGTCCGGTTTTTTTCTGCAACGCATTGCTTAGCGTACGATTTTTTCCGTTTCGTGAGGTGACCCCTATATCGTGAGTACCATCGGGAAATTCTCCAGCTACACGATATTCTTCATTCGCGCCATTTCTATTGCTTCTTCGCGGTTGTTGACGCCGAGTTTCGAGTAGAGAATCGAGCAGTAATTGCGGATCGTTCCCTCCGATAAAAATAGCTTGGCGGCGATCGATTTGTAGCGCAGTCCGCTCGACAGATGCTCCAGAATCTCCATCTCGCGTTTCGTAAGCCCGTACGGGTAGTTTCCCTGACTTGAACCGATTTTCTCCAACTGCTCACGTTGACGCTTCATCTCTTCGAAAACTCGCGTAGCGACCGATTGGTCGATCCAGGTTCCTCCATTATAAATAAGTTTCAAGGCTTCCTTCATCTCCCGCGGATGAATCGACTTCAGCATGTAGCCTTCTGCCCCGCGCTCCAATGCAGTTGCTGCCTGCAAGGAATCCTTAAACGTTGTCATGAACACAACCTTCATATCAGGCCATCGTTGTTTCATCTCAAGTAAAGCTTCAATCCCGCCCATTCCCTGCATACGAATATCCATTAGCACGATATCTGGTTGGGAGCGATCACAATGTTCTAATGCTTCGCGCCCGTCCCCGGCTGTACCAACGACGTTAAAATCAGCATGCTGATCCAAAATTTGCTTCAAGCTGTCGGTAATGATCACCTGGTCATCAACGATCAGCAGGCGGATCGCATCATGTACAGGCTCTGTCTGCAACGGAATATTACATATGACGAAAGTTCCTTGTCCTGACTCGGAATGCACGGACACCGTGCCGTGAAATAGTTCAAGTCGTTCCTTCATTCCATTGAGCCCAAATCCAAATTGGATTTCTTCCATTCCGATGCCGTTATCTTCGATCTGTAATCGAAGCTGCTGACTATTGAAATGTAACTGAACGGATATCACGCTCGCCTTGCCGTGCCGAACCACGTTGGTTAGAGACTCTTGAAGGCAACGATATAAACAAATGTTTATTTTTTGCATAACGAGAGTCTCACTGCCGATCACACGGAATTTGACCGTTATACCTGTTGACTTCATAAAATCTTCAGTTAATTGCCGCAGCGATTCACTTAACGAATGGTTCAACGGAGTATGAGAGAGCTGATGCAGATGCTTTCGGATATCAACCAGACTGTGTTGGGCGATTCCGACAAGCGAATCGATCCTCTCTATTTGCGCATCTGGTACGGACGATCGCAGTGATTCGACGCCGACGATGAGCGAGGTAAGCGTATGGCCAATCGTGTCATTCAGCTCATGTGACAGCCGGCTGCGCTCCTCCATCAGCGTAAGTTCCTCAATCCGCTTAATATGCTGCTCCAGCAACAGCTTTTGCTCTTGAATAATTCGGGCTTGCTTATGGGACTGAATTAAAATATTAAACGCGAAGCCGATGGCAAAACCAAGGCTGCAGCTAACGATAAACTCATACGGGAGACGATCAGCAATCCAACCGTTCAATACCGGGAATACGATTCCGCTAAGGATACCTGTCCACACATAGGTTCTTCGACTGCTCGTCAAGCCGATAGTTATCACGAGTAAAACAAAAGACCAAAGCAATCCCGGGGCTGCGTAGGCTAAATAAAGATAAAAAAAGCCCGTTACCGTGACTTCGATTGTGAGATACCAGTCTTCTTTCCTATAGAGGATGATTAATGGAACGAGATAAACGACGAAAGCAAGAGAAAGTACAACCCAAAGCGACACAACGGTCAATGACGGATCGACAAAACCAGCGCTTGCGATAATGACCAGCCAAAGCGTTCGTATGGCCACAAGTATCCAATCATACCAGAACCTTTTTTTCATTATCGAGAACACGAATTACGCACACCTTCTTATATTTTTTTGCAAACCAATTTCCGAATGATTCAGACCTATCATGCAATATAACTTCCCGATCCGTCAAGCGAAAGAGGGTGGGGTAACAGCGGTTAGAACGTAGCTTAGCAAGCACGTCATATAAGACAGTTGACAGTTTGTCATGCGGTATATGTGACAGGTCCAAGTACGATGTCATCAAAAGCTTGGCGGTTTTATCACTGTTCGATTTAACAATATCGGAGGTAAGGTGAGGGGGTAAAGCAGAACAACATTCTAAAAATAATAGGAGCGATGCGTTATGAAATCATTCACCATTCGAAAAGGAGTTGCACTTACTTTAACAGCTATATTGGCGGGTACACTGGCTTATGGAACTGTCCACGCAGAGGGTCAGACGGCAACTTATCAAGCTATCGATAAAGCTGCCAATACCGACAATATTTTATCGTCGGAATTCGCAAAAGAACCCAAAAAAGAACTCAACGAGAAAGAAAAGAAAAGAAAGCATCGGGAAGAAGTCAAACGCGTCATGGATCAAGTAGTTACCAACAAAAGAGTTCCAAGTGTCGTGGCAGGCGGGCTACAGGATGGGGAACGCTGGTCCTACGCTACGGGTACAGCCAGTTTCGAAGTACCACGCCCGGTGGAGCCGGATTTTTCATTCCGTATTGGAAGCATCACGAAGACATTCACTGCTACCGTTGTATTGCAGTTGGCTCAGGAGAAAAAATTGAACCTGGATGATTCGGTCGAAAAATGGCTGCCGGGGGTCATAAAGGGTGATGGGTATGACGGCAACAAAATTACGATTCGTCAGTTATTGAACCATACAAGCGGGCTTGCGAGCTATACTGATCTTGATTTTCGAGATATTACCTTGCCTCAAAATCCATTCCGTTACTATTCGTCCGACGAGCTTATCAGCATGGGACTAGCAAAGCCGCCTGTATATGCGCCAGGGAAGGGCTGGAACTATTCGAACATGAATACTATACTAGCCGGTCAAATTATTCAGAAGATAACAGGAGATACGTATGCGGAGCAGATCAGGAAACGGTTGATCGAACCGCTCGGGATGACAGGGACATTTGTAATGGAAAATAGTCACGATATTCCGGGTAAGCATGCCACAGGATATAATATGGACAGATCGGGTCATTTGTATGATTTAACAGAAATGAGTCAATCATGGGCAAATGCAGCCGGAGATATAGTCTCAACAACCAAAGATTTGACCACCTTCTTCAGTGCGCTGTTGGGCGGAAAGCTTCTAAATCAAGAGATAATGGACCAGATGCTCACGACAGTAGATTCACCTATAGGTAAAGTCGGACTAGGGATTTATGAAATAAAAACAGCTGACGGGCAATCATACTGGGGGCATGCCGGCGGTACTTTCGGATTTGAATCGAGAGCCTTCGGATCTCTAGGCGGGCAGCATATTTTGGTAACGTGCATCAACTCGGTAGCCCAGGAAGTGGCGCCGGCTCACAATAAAATAATCGATAAGGAGTTTGGCCGTTAAGTTTAAAGCCGACATCGCGCCCTTTATTTGAGGGCGGATGTCGGTTTCTGCTGTGATTAACCGTCGTTTCATGCAATCGAGGCACATATGTCCGCATTCAGAATAAAACGACATCAAAATAGATAAGATGCACGAGGGGCATAACGACGGCGTATTTTATATTCGGTCGGTCGAGCTCTACTATCGACTTCTTTACCACTCCCGCCAACAGATTGTTTACCGCCGAAATCGGTAAAATAGGTTAGACGCAAATTCGATATAGAGAATAAGAAGATATATGAATTTTTAGAAATACATAGTAAGTATAGACAACGTAATATTACTAACCTACACATTGCACCAGCCTACAATTTCTATTTAAAAAAGACTTCAAGGAAAATCAAACATTAAGACTGTTGTACAAAAATATCAGAATTTCGTATATGTTATTCCGCTAACGGCGAACTATAGTTCAATCATAACCAGAACGGCAGCGGGTCTATTTGATCTGCTGCCGTTTTCTAACCTAACGGGCAGGATAGTTCAATAAAACAAGGGTAGCCGCTTGTAATTGGCTACCCATCACTCATTGGTGTCGTCCCATCTGGGAGATCAGGCCAAATACCTCGTTCCTCCTCTGTATAGCGCAAAGAGAACTCGGACCGTTTATTGTGCCGTTAAGATGTCCCCGGAAGGAACGGGGAGTGAATAGGAATATAGTTTATCGTCTTTTAACATCGGACTATTGTTTTTGAAGTACAACGTGGGACCGTTTCTTTTCACGTATTTCAGGTAATCGCCCTTGTATGGGACATCGTTCGTTGTGACATATTCAATGTCGTCCGCGTCGAGCAGTTTGTCGTAAAGCTTGACACTCCCGCCCGAATTTCGGTCAACGAGGGTGAGAAGCCCAAAATTGTTAGGGCGGATAAGAAGAAAATCGTCCGCAATGCCTTCGATGAAATAGTTGTCATCCTCGCCGCTGAGCTTGACTAGATTCAGGGTTTGCGTCACGATGCCCGTCCCGTCCTCGATGATCCGCAGCAACTTCCCGTCCGTGAGCAGCAGATGGTTCCCGTATTGCGTCACATTGTTCGTAAACCGATTCCAATAGCCCACGTCGGATTGTCGGATGACGGCGCCATTTTTCAAAATAAGGGTAAAGACATGGTTGTTGATATGGGGTTCCCCGTAGTTATCCAGAATCGTGACGAGAAGAAGCCCTTCAGGCGTTTTTTTGAAATCCATTGTGACTCCGTCATAAAGCTGGGAACCGAGATTTGCGATCTTCGTCTGGACGCCATTCCTTCCCATAACGAACAGATCACCGGTTTTTTTGACAATGCTGTACGTATTGCCTGCATACGTTTGGCTGACGCCCGCATACGTATGAAGTCCGCTTGCACTCACGAGATGATGCTGAGCATCCCAACGGATCGAACCACCCTCAAGTGTTTGAATGATGAACTGGGCAGGCAGATAAAGCTCCTCCTCATACAGAAAAGGAGCGCCACCTACATCGACGAGATGGCTGTCCACAAATCCCGTTTTGCTCCCTACCCGGACAGCCGCCTTTTTGCCGTAGCCCTCAAATTTCGCTCGTTTGTGCGTCTTATCCCAATGTAGAGTCATGCCGGCCATCTGCGCGATTGAAGCAGGAACGTAGGTCGTTCCGTTTTTGACGATGGCTCCCCCGGACAAATCTCCGCCATTCTCCCATGAAAACCGGTAATAGGCGGTTCCTCCCGCATTCACGATGGAAGGAAACACAGCGTCGCCGCAACCGCGGCTGCTAGAATCCATTTACTTTTCAACGTAACCATCGCCTTTCTTTGCATAGAATAGTTGATAAGACGACTCCTTGAACAGAAAAGTTGCGAATCGACGAGCAAAAGTTCTCTTTGGTCGCTTAAACATTTGGCTGTATTGTATATTGGATTCCGTATAGCGCATAACACAAAGTTGCAGTTCTAAGAATTGTGGATCTTCTTCTGTTTCAGAAAGGAATTAGGCTCCGTTGAATTATCGGGAAACGATAGCACAAAGAAGAACACAGGCTGCCGTAATATCGGCAGCCTGTTGAGCTAACGGGCAGGATAGCGTAATATTTTGGTTGTAGTTATAATGTTTAATAGGGACATTTAATGGCCAATTCATCAGGAGTTACCAATGACCTGTGTCGAAATATTCGAAAAGGGGCAAGTTGTGTGAAAAAGACTGAAAAAATTTACAACACTGCAGTTGAGGCAACTTTAGAGGTAATTGGTAGGAAATGGAAACCTGTTATTCTCTTTCATTTGACATTCGGTAAGAAACGTAATAATGAATTTAAGAGCTTGATTCCCTCAATTACTCAAAAGATGTTAACGCAGCACCTTCGGGAGCTTGAAGAAGAGGGCGTCATCTTACGTATTTCCTATAATCAGGTACCACCTAGAGTTGAGTATGAGTTGACAGACTACGGCTGGAGTCTAAAGGAACTCCTACATCTGATGTGCCGTTGGGGGGATTCGCATATAGAGAGAAAGTACGAGGGAAAGGCTACTGTTCTGGCTAATCCAATGCTTACAGACGTAAATAACAGTTAAGAAACCGACCAATACAAGGTCGGCTTTCTTATTTTATACGGTAGTTTACGGGATGACTTTACGCTTGCGGAAGTCGTTGAAGATGTTCATAAACATTGCTTCGGTATCGACGAATTCGTGAAAGCCTAAACGACGAGCCTTAGTTCCGTCTGCAAAAAAATCGTAATCCCATGCAAACACGAAATCGCCAAATAGCCAAGAGGATACGTCTTTATAGGAATTTCGAGCAAGCCCATGCTTCTCAACCATTTTGTTCCAAAGCTGCTCCTTGTCCGCCATGACAACGTCCAGAGACATCTGCAACGGAGGCGCTGTTTCCATACCAAAGTATTGAGCGATCTTCGGCCATAACTCATTCCAACGGAACAGATCGCCGTTCGTAATGTTGAATGCCTGATTCGCACAGCGCTCGTCGGTCGCCGCCCATACTGTTGCCTTCGCGAGAAGCCCAGCGTCTGTCATCTCCAAGAGGCTGTTGTAAGCTCCCGACTTACCTGGAAACCGCAAAGGGATTCCAAGTTCCTTCGAAATTGAAGCGTAAATCGCTATGACCATTGCGAGGTTCATCGGATTTCCAAGCGAGAAGCCGCAGACTACAGAAGGACGGAGTGCAGACCAAGTCCAAGCCTTACCTTTTTGCCGTTGTTCTAAGAAATCTTGCTGATCAATATTGAACTCAGGAGGCATGTGGTTAGCGTCTGTCTCACGAGCAGGAGTTTTGAACGGGCCGAGATGTGCGCCGTATACCTTGTATCCCTGCATCAGACTGACATGTTTCAAGCCCGACGCGATTGGTTCGATCACTTCTACGATGTTCACTAACATGGCGAGGTTTGGTGGAACAAGTTCAGCCCAAGTTTGACGGTCTTGGTAAGCAGCATAAAAAATGTGTGTTACCCCAGTTAAATCGCTTAACTTCTCGTGAAGATCGTCTATATTGAGTAGATCCGCAGCCACATATCGAACATGGTTGCTAGATTCTCCACCGCGACGCGATACGCCGATCACGTCCCAATCAGGAAGAGAGATGAGGTGATCGATAAGGTTGCGACCGATAACACCATTAGCACCTACGACCAAGGCGACTTTGCGTGTTGTTGTAGATTCATTATTCATAGTGTTTCAGCTCCTTCTGTACTATTCTTTGTACAACATTATTTTGCATCAACTAACCATACATAGGAAGTACGCACTTTAAAGTGACATAAGCACTTTAAAGTAATCGAGGTATATTCAGACGAAAAGAAGTCAGTCAACTCTCTCTTTGCTTTCTTAATCATTATGGTAGATGGGTATACTCGGCGCTAGCTTTCAAGGTAGTTTAAGTTAACGGGGAACGTTAGTTTAATAAAACAGCGGCAGTCTAGGACTTTATTTTCTTGTCCATGGCTGCCGCTGTTTCTTTTATTAAGCTCAGTCTATCCTGAAAATATATCCCAGCGAAAGTAGTAAAAAAGGCAATAGGAAAGTGACCCTAAGACCAGAATAAATTGGCCAGGGCAAAAAATGTGGATAGTTGCAAGATATTAGGAAGCTGTGACAGAATGAACAGAAACAGATACGCCTAATGATTCGAGTTTCCTCAGGGACTGTTTAATGATCACGTCGCGTTTTCGCTCTTCATAATAGGTCGGACCCAGTTCGCCCAAGAATTGGGAAGACATCATGCCACCATTTGCCGGGAAATCCGTCGGAATGCCGAGCAGGTCCATCATGTGCTGGAAAGCCATCTATCGTTGGATCTATGAAGGTCGCTTGGCGAACGTCTCCGAAGCTCAGCTTCGGCATCAAGGCACTGGGGTAAACTCCTGTTTACAATCGGAAAAGAAAAGGTATATAATAAAACAAAAGTTTCACTAAACCAAAATAATTGTACAAATGCAAAAATGATTATCATTCTCATTTCTAAACATGCTGCTTCGGGCTTCCCGAAGCAGCATGTGCTATTTTAAGGCACTTAATAATGGATATCATTCTCAATGAGATGCAGTACAACGGACAAAAAACGGAAAGGAACGTGACATGATGCAAGCAGTTCAACAACTTCAAAAGACATTGTCTACCTCTAATCAGATACTTTCAAAAAACAGTGGCAGCGGACGGCCAGGCCCGAATCGCAAACCGCAATTCCAGCTCAAAAACATGCTGAAAAACAAGGAGATGCAAGCTGCCCTGGGCAGTGGAATGCTTATGCTGGTAGCATGGGGCGTCTCACATTGGTCGCAATGGCTGGCGGTCATGCTGTATGTGGTTTCCTACGCCCTAGGTGGCTGGTCCAAAGCCAGAGAAGGAATTGAGACGCTGATTCGTGAACGTGATCTGGATGTCAACTTGCTTATGATCGCAGCGTCATTGGGGGCAGCGGCTATTGGCTACTGGAATGAAGGAGCAATGCTGATCTTCATTTTTGCACTCAGTGGTGCGCTGGAGAGCTATACCACCGAGCGCAGCAGCAAGGATATTTCCGAGCTGATGGCGTTGAAGCCAGAAACGGCTTTACGTCTGTCCCCCGAGGGGACGGAGATGGTCGGCATTGAGCAACTGCTGCCGGGTGATCTGCTGCTGGTGAAGCCGGGCGAACTGATTCCGGCGGATGGCCGGATTTCCAAGGGCGTTTCGGCGGTGAATCAGGCATCAATTACGGGGGAGTCCATTCCGGTGAACAAAGCGGTGGGTGACGAGGTATATGCGGGCACCATTAACGGAGAAGGCGTCCTGTATGTGGAGGTAAGCCAATCCTCCGAAGGCACTTTATTTTCAAAAATCATCCGTATGGTGGAGGAAGCACAGACAGAGGTCCCCGATTCCCAACGGTTTATCAAAAGGTTCGAGTCGATTTACGCCCGAATTGTGGTTGCTGTTACGCTGATCGTTATTGCAGGTGCGCCAATGGTATTGGGCTGGACGTGGGCAGCGGCGTTTTACAAGGCAATGGTATTTCTCGTTGTGGCCTCACCCTGCGCACTCGTGTCGTCCATTATGCCAGTAATGCTGTCGGCTATTTCCAACCGTGCCCGTCGGGGCATTCTGTTCAAAGGTGGTGCGCATGTGGAAAATATGGCGCTGACATCTGTCGTCGCCTTTGACAAAACAGGTACGCTGACCATCGGTTCACCTGTTGTTACGGATTGGATTATCGCCACAGGCTACGATGCTGATGAGCTGTTACACATTGTCGCGGCAGTAGAAAGCTACTCCATGCATCCGTTGGCACGAGCGATTGTAGCCAAAGCCCAAGCCGAATTGGAGCAGCGTGAGCTCCCCACAGTGGAGCAAGTGCAATCCCTGACCGGATGGGGAATGGAGGGCATGGTAGACGGGGTGAGGTGGAAAGTCGGGCGCACGGATGTGCTGGATCACACTAGCCCGCTGGCAGAGCCGGAATGGGTGGAAACACGAGCTCGACTAGAAGCCGAGGGCAAAACTGTATCCATTATCCTCGCCGATGACCGGATTGCCGGGATGCTGGCACTGCGCGACGAGCTGCGGCCACAGGCGCAGGAGGCGGTGAGACGCCTGCAAGCACAGGGCATCCGGGTCGTCATGCTGACCGGAGACCGCCCGGAAACCGCCGCTGTGATCGCCGCGCAGGCCGGAGTCGATGCCGTATATGCTGGTCTGATGCCGGAGGACAAAGTCAGTCATATTCGCATGCTTCGGGAGCAGTATGGGCATGTCGTCATGGTCGGCGACGGTGTGAACGATGCTCCGGCACTGGCTGCCGCAACGGTCGGACTGGGCATGGGTATGCATGGCAGTGGAGCCGCACTGGAGGTCGCGGATGTGGTGCTGATGAACGACGGGATCGAAGAGATTGCTCCGACAGTAGCGCTGGCACGAAAGGCACAGCGCGTGGTCAAGCAAAATATGATCTTCGCCGTCAGCGTCATTTTATTGCTCGTCATTAGCAACTTTGTGCAAGATATAGCTCTGCCATTTGGCGTCATCGGGCATGAGGGCAGCACGTTACTTGTGATCTTGAACGGCTTGCGCTTGCTGCGATCATAAAGCAAATAAGATCATGATCCTAAGATGATAAACGAAAAGGAGCATTCACATCCCTTAAAGGACAGGGGGTGGATGCTCCTTTTTTGCGTGCCAGCCTATTGTGAAAAGAAAATAAAGTATTAGACTGAGAATTATCAAGACCTTGGTTGAAAAAAACTTATTAAAATAAAAGGATCTACATATTATGCATAACTAATATGTAGATCCTTTTATTTTCCAAACTGAGAAAAAAAGCATTAATCGAGGATCGATTGTTACGCTAACGGGCAGTTTAACGCAACAATATTCTGGAGCGGTAGCCTTAGATTCAGGTTATTTAACGCCCTCTATTTGCAAAGGCCTTCAAGATCGAAACATACGCGGTATGTGTGTCCGCAACAGCAAGAATTGCCCTATCGAACTACGGATGGACGGAGCACCTTAGAATCAGCAAAAGAAACCCGAAGTCTCATAAAAGACTTGGGTTTCTCGTCAATCTGAGTAGCCTTTAGGACTACTCTTTATTTACTAATATTAAACCAACCTGGCATTGCTTGAAATACATTCCAAAGTTTTTCTGGAATATTAAGCTTGTCGAGTTTCGAAACGTTCAATTCAGAATCTACCTCGGCTTCACGTCCATTTGCGACCTTTTCAACCCAATTAGGATCCATAATTAACGCATGCCCAATGGCGACTAGCGGCAATCCTAATTCCACAGCTTTAAGAGCATCATCCGGTGTTATTATGGAACCAGCAGCCATCACAGGTACCTTACCGTTTGCTCTTTCAAGAATTAATTCAAGCCGTGTTTTTTCATCTTGACTATCTACTGGCTTTGAAGACACATTGTCTAATGAAGCATGTATATAATCTAAATCCTGTTCAACAAGGAAATCAATTAATTCATACGTGTCTTTCATACGTAATCCGTCCACTTTGGAGGATTCTTCAGGGGAAAATCGGAATCCTAAAATGAATGGTTTTGTAGCATGTTTTTCAATGACATTTTTGATTTCTTCAATAATTGCCAACGGAAAACGCAAGCGATTTTCAAGTGATCCTCCCCATTGGTCCGTCCGTTGATTTGTCGCTGGCGACCAAAAATTCTGAATTAAAAATCCATGAGCCCCATGAATTTCGACGCCATCAAATCCGGCTTCAATCGCTCTTCTCGTTGTGTCTCCAAAAGCACGTACAATCGACAAGATCTCCTCATGTGATAGTTCTCTTGTTTCTGAAGTTGAACCTAAATTAGTAACTTCGGGTTGCAATGCACTCGCACTAACTGCATCCAATCCAGGCACGGCTTTATTGCCAGCATGGAAAATCTGTAGGATCGCAGGAGCGCCTCCACTTTTCGCTGCCTCAGCTAATTTTCGTAAACTTGGAGTAAATTCATCATTGTACCCAGCGAATTCATTCGTAAAACCCTGCCCATTAGGTGTAACATGAGTACACCCTGTAATGACGAGTCCTACTCCATTCACTCTTTGTTTGTAATACTTTACTTCGTCATCCGAAATGGTAAGATCGTCATTACTTGACCAGGTTGTCATAGGTGCCATAACGATACTATTCTTAATTGTTATTCCATTTCTGAATGTGAAGGATTCAAATAACCTACTGTATTCTGATTCACTTCATTAACCTCGCTCTCATATTTTCTTTCTATTTCAGTTTAATTGGTTGCCTTTACGGTAAGTCAAGTATTTATTTTATATGATTAAATATAGATTTGTTGCGTTGTCATACTCTTTATGATATATATTTAGTTACAGTAACTGTAACTAAAGGAGGGGGACAAGTAGATGTTGTATTCAATGACATATGTAGTGGAGAATTTAAATGTATCTGCAAAGACGCTTCGATTTTATGAAGAGCAAGGGATATTACCAAATATATCTCGTGACGAAAAAGGCCGTAGAGTTTATAGCGAACAACAAATAGATTGGATTTCTTTTATTCGTTGCCTCAAAGAGACAGGCATGCCTCTTTCAAAAATAAAGGATTACAAGGAACTTTATGAATTGGGAAATACCACCTATTTACAAAGAGAAGAAATGTTGACGCAGCATAAATTGGAAGTGCAGAAGAAAATTGACGAAAGTTTTAAACACTTAGAAGAAATAAACTATAAAATAGCCATGTATGAACTTCAGAAAGAAGAGGTTATGAAAAACCCCAACTATAACTTTAAATGTCACGGCCTGGAGATTAAGACGGTGAATTAATGTAATGTACTTACACTAACGGAGAAAGTTAGTTAAAATATTACAGCTGCAACTTAAGACTATATTTCTAGTCTAAATGTGCCGCTGCGTCTCTGTGAATACGTCAAAAATCAGTCAGGTCTTACTTTTGAGGAGTGTCTATTCTCCATTGACTTTTCAGGCTCTAAATTTGAAGCCACGAGATTTATTAATTCGAATTTGAAGACATGCATTTTTACTAATTGTATTCTCAATAATGCGATATTCGCTGGTAACTCTTTAGATGATACAAATTTCTCAGTCAGGTGATGCAAAACTGCTGGACGGGATAAGTTGGTTCGTTCTGTAATTTCCCCAACCCTTATACCAGGCGTTCCCGCACTCTGCATTAAAGTTATAATAATCGCTTGCCTTGTTTCGTCACCAATAGCGTTTAGCATCTTCTGATTATCTTTGAACGCATGTAACAGATTAACGCTGCTGTTCAGATCAATCATAACCATCCTCCCTTTAGTTAAATGGTTTAAGCTATTGAGTGATTATAGAGTAGCATGCGTACAACCGTAGGGCTACATCGGGAAAGAAGATCGAGATGGTTACGACAGTAAGGATCTGCATTTCTAAAAGCCTCACTGAATTATCAGATTGACTTTAAAGACATTACATTCTTAGTGAGCCCTGTAACGGATAAGACTGGAACTGCCAAGGTTGGACAATACTTTGCACATCATATACTGAAATGGGTTGACCCTTGAGCTAACGGGAGACGCTAGTTAAATGATAACAGCGGCAGTCCAAGACTTTATTTATCAAGTCTTGGTCCGCCGCTGCTTCGTTTAATGGATCAGTCTAAAACTTATTTTTCAAAAGCTGACGATTTTTCAATTTTAAAATCGCGTTAAATCAACGACTCCAGTCTAACACTTTATTTCACCGAACACCTATCGTGTTGCAGGTTTATCTCCGTCGAGGTATAGACCGCCGCAAGAACAGGGAGAACAGCAGTCCCGCCAGTGCGATTCCGGTAGCAATGATAAAGGCATCATTAATGCCGTGGATCGTCGATTCTGTGACGGCACTTCGATATACCTGCTGTAACGCAAGCGCCGAGCCAGTTTCCGTCGAAACCCCCGCCGTTTGCGCGAGGGTTTGCCCCAGCTCAGCTACGCCTTCAGTTAAAGGTACATTGGCGGTGGTAGCCACATTCGCATAATCCGCCAAATGAACCGTAGCCCGGCTGCTCATCACAGTAATGAGCCATGCGGTGCCGATGGACCCGGCGATTTGCCGTACCGTATTGGACATGGCTGTACCGTGGCTGCCGAGATGGGGAGGTAGCTGGTTCAGCCCCTCCGTCTGTACGGACATCATTAACAGCGACATCCCGAAGCTGCGAATCGTGTAGATGAGCATAATGTGTCCGTAGGTGGTGGCATCCGTCAGCAGACTGAATTCCCACGTCGTGACCGCCGTAATAATCAACCCGATAATTGCCAGTGGCCTCGCACCAATACGGTCGAAAATGGCTCCCGATATCGGTGACATGACACCCATCAGCAGTGCGCCCGGCAACAGCAGCAAACCAGATTGCAGCGGTGTAAAGCCGCGTATATTTTGCAGATAGATCGGTAACAGCAGCATCCCGCCGAACATCGTCATATTGACGGTAGCGCCCACCAATGTGGATACCGTAAAAATATCATACTTAAACACACGGAATTCCAGCATGGGTTGCCTCATATTCAGCTCGCGTACGACAAACAATACAATAAACACGAGCCCGGCAGCGAGTGTGAGTACTACTGTATTGCTGCTCCAGCCCTTGTCTCCAGCGGAACTGAAGCCATACAGCAGGAAGCCAAAGCCAAGGGTCGAAAAGATCGTTCCCATCAGGTCAAAATGCGGATACGTCAGCTTGGACACATTTTTGAGCCAGCGTACCGCAAACAGGATATCAATGATCGCCAGCGGAATGACCAGTAAAAATAGCAGTCGCCAGCTGTAATGCTCCACAATCCAGCCGGATAAAGTCGGCCCGATAGCTGGGGCAAACATCATGGCGATGCCCATCGTCCCCATGGCTGCTCCCCGTTTTTCCGGGGGGAATACAGTCAGGAACACATTCATAACCACTGGCATGATAATCCCTGCTCCGCTAGCCTGAATGATGCGTCCGACCAGCATAGGCGCAAATCCGGTACTGACGGCGCAGACGACAGATCCGGCGGTGAACAGCCCCATCGCGGAAATAAACAGCGCACGTGTCCCGAACGACTCAATCAGGAAGGCTGTAATCGGAATCAAAATCCCGTTGGTCAGCATATAACCGGTGGATAGCCACTGAACGGTAGTTGCGGATACATTGAAGTCATTCATCAAATGCGGAATCGCCACATTCAGCAGGGTTTGATTCAAAATAGAAATGAAGGCGCCTAGCAGCAGTACGGACAGGGTTCGTCCGATGGACATTTTTTGTTCCATGACAGCCTCCTACTTGTGTACTCTGATGCTTGCACTCATGCCCGGAATAATGCCCAGTCCTTTGTAGCCTTGAATGGAAATGTTAACAGGCACGACCTGCGTCACCTTGGTATAGTTGGCAGTGGTGTTGGAGGTAGGGAGCAGCGAAAAGATGGAGGCAGTCGCCAGACCGATCTTTTCGATTTTGCCGCTTAGGGACGTGTCGGGGTATGCATCAATATATACATCCACCGTCTGTCCCACTTGTAGATCCTGCACAGCCGTTTCGTCTATATTGGCGGTAATCCATAAATTGTTCAGATCAAAAGCTTTCGCTAAAGGTGTGCCCGCCCCAACAATCGAGTTGTTGACCGCAGATTGCTGCACAATGGTACCATCGGTTGGAATTGTAACGCTAATCCGGCTTCCGCCTCCTTCTACACTACCAAGTGTGCTTCCAGCGGTGTAGGTTTTGCCAACTTCAGCATTCCAGCCTGTGAGCTTGCCCGCGCCTGGAGAGGCAACTGTAACCGCTTGTCCGCTCACTTGGGCATTATCGGTTTTTATGTAGTTGGCGGATTGATTGTAGTAATAAGCGGCGGCTCCACCTCCTGCCAGAATAATGATAATAACTAGCAGGTTGACTAATATGGCGCGTGAATTCATGTATACATGCCTCCCTAGTTTTTGGATTTTCAAAGTATGCGTCAAACGATTCATAATATTCAGATGGATTTTGGGAAAGGTTAAGAGCGCGAAAAGGATGATTTTGCTGACAAAGGATGATGCGCATAATGACGACCAGAATCATGATTGTATATGACAGTGAAAATGGGCATACGGAGCGTCTTGCCCGTTCAATAGCAGAAGGCGCACGCCATGAGCACACGGAAGTATTGCTGAAGCATGTTGATGAAGCCGATGTGAATGAACTGGTGAACGCGGACGCGATCATTTGGGGATGCCCGGGTCATTTTGGGACGATCAGCAGTGGCTTGAAAAGCTGGATTGATAAGCTCGGGTATCTGTGGGCGCAGGGCAAGCTGGTAGATAAAATCGGCGCGGTGTTTTGCACGACAGCTACCGTTCATGGCGGCTTGGAATCCACACTGCTGAATTTGATTACTCCGATGCTGCATCAAGGCATGATTATCGTAGGGCTGCCCGCCAATATTGCGGAAAATGCGCTCTACGGCTCCTATTACGGCGTAGGGGTGACGTGTCCGGTGGAGACAGACCCGAACGGTCCGGCAAATTTCCCAACGGGTGATGACCTTGCACTTGGTCGGTCTTTGGGCAAACGGGTCGCTGAGACGGCGGGACGGTACCGTAACGCTGGCAGGGAATAGGAGGCCGCTTATGACCATTGCTTTTATCGTAGTAGCTGCGGTTGCTTTTATCTTTTTGCTGGTATTCAACACGAAAATGGCGCGTAAACCCTCTCCCAAAGCGGTCAGCCCGTCCGATGAGGATTCACGGCAAAGAAGCAAGCGTCCTTATCCGGTGGAAACGGAGCCTGAGGCACGGGAGCTGCCTGATCCTGTGCGAGAGACACGGCATAAGGTTACGGAGGCGGGGATTCATCACGAGGAGCCTGAGGTAGATACGAATACCAAGCCGCTGAGAGATAGCATACACACCAAAGATTCCTACGGGGATCAGGACTATCGCGCGGCTTTGCGTGGATTTGCCGGAAAGGGCGAAGAAAAGGAAGAACCGCATAAAAATAATCATGGGGAACGTGAGACGCACAAAAGCGAGGACGAGCAATATCGTGAAGCGCTGCGCTCCATGAACCGAAAAAAATGAAGTGCGAACGAGACATGCCTAAAGGCTGCTCTTCTGTCTGGACTACAGGCAGAGGGCAGCCTTTTTGTGATACACAGCTATAGCCATTCGGTTAGCCCAATCATCGTAATTAAGCCGAGAATAAAAGAGAATGTGGCGATCCGCTGGTTGCCGTCCCCGTGACTTTCGGGAATCAGTTCCTTGTAGACGATAAACATCATGGCTCCGGCGGCAAAAGCAAGGCCGTAAGGTACCAGTCCGTTAACCCAGCTACTCAAATAAAACCCAATCAGACTCGTAATGATTTCCACGGCTCCGGTGAGGGTAGCGATGCCCAATGCTTTGAAACGGCCGATGTTTTGATTCACGAGGAATAGCGCGACGATAAAGCCTTCCGGGGCATTTTGCAGGCCGATGGAAAAGGCAATGAGATTGCCAAGATTTTGAGTTTCGCTCGCATAGCTGACTCCAACGGAAAGTCCCTCGGGCAAATTATGTAGTGTAATAGCCGCGATAATGAGAAAAGATTTGGACTCCAGATGAAAGGTTTTGGAATCCGGGTCCTCCAGATCGGCATGTGGAATATACATTTCCATCACCAGCAGCACAAGACAGCCGAGTAAAATTCCCGCAGACAGCACGAACCAGTTGGAATGATGGATGGCCTCGGGGATGAGGTTGTACACAGATGCAGAAGTCATGATCCCCGCGGCATAAGCCAACAGTACATCACGAAGACGGTGCGTAATTTTACGCATAAACAGTATGGGCACGGCACCGAGCCCGGTGGACAGGGCAGAAATAAGGCTGCCTACAAACACGTCGCTCATAATCGGGATAATCCCTCCATACCTGATTAATCTTTAAGGTTCGCTTCATGAAAACTTCATTTGACTGTTTGTAGCTCTTTCCGCATAATGGAATTAGGATTTAGAATCAGTCTAAGTCATAAAAAGACATTAAATATGTGAATCGTTTTTGCAAGATCCGGGTGTCCACATTTTTGAATGAGCGTCTGGCAGAACTACTTTTAGAGTATATGCATCTGCCCATCTCCCGGTACCGAAAACTCGCTATATCATTCTTATCATATTTTGGGAGGAACAAAGATATGTACAAGTCCATTATTATAGGTACCGGCCCTGCCGGTTTGACAGCTGCTATTTATCTGGCACGCGCAAATATGAGTCCACTGGTGATTGAAGGACCACAACCGGGCGGACAATTGACTACAACAACAGAAGTTGAAAACTTCCCTGGCTTTCCTGAAGGAATCATGGGACCCGATCTGATGGATAATATGCGTAAGCAAGCAGAGCGTTTCGGTGCTGAATTCCGCACAGGCTGGGTGAACAAGATCGATACAGCCGCTCGCCCGTTCACATTGGATGTAGAGGGCTTGGGCGAACTGGTTACAGATACGCTGATCATTTCCACAGGCGCAACTGCCAAATACCTGGGTATTCCGGGCGAGCAGGACAACATTGGACGCGGCGTGAGCACTTGTGCAACATGTGACGGATTCTTTTTCCGTGGCAAAGAAATTGTTGTTATCGGTGGTGGAGACTCGGCGTTGGAGGAAGCCAACTTCCTGACGCGTTTTGCCTCCAAAGTTACGCTGGTGCATCGTCGTGAAGAAATGCGCGCCTCCAAAATTATGCAGGACCGCGCTCGTGCGAACACTAAAATCGAATGGGCACTGAATCGTACTCCTGTGGAAGTGATTGCTGATGAGAACGGGGTAACTGGCTTGAAGGTGTTGAATAATGAAACAGGTAAAGAGGAAATCATTACAGTTAGCGGCGTATTCGTAGCGATTGGTCATCATCCGAATACTGGCTTCCTGGGTGGTCAAATCACAACTGATGCGAACGGTTATATCGTCGTAAATCCTGGTACTTCCGAAACAAACGTACCTGGCGTATTCGCTTGTGGCGACGTTCAGGACACACGCTATAGACAAGCGATTACAGCAGCAGGCAGTGGTTGCATGGCTGCTATGGACAGCGAGAAATACATCGAAAGTCTGGAGCACAGTGCGTTGGCTCTGTAATATTCCGTTTAAGTATGAATAAATATAATTTCTACAAAAATAAATTATGAGGTGATATTCATGGAAAAAGCAATTGTATACACATCTACAAACTGCCCGCATTGTCGTCAAGTAAAAAGCTATTTGACTGAGAAAGGTGTAGAGTACGAAGAACGCAACATCGAAACCAATGATGCTTTCGCTCAAGAAGTTTGGGACATGGGCATTCGTGCCGTTCCATTGACCCTGATCGGAGAAGAACGTATTTCCGGCATGAACAAAACCAAGTTTGAAAAAGTATTGAACGCTTAATCAGCTTCACAGCGGATTCACAAATCGTCATATGATTTCAATAAGGCCCTCGTCGCAGGTACAGACTGCGATGGGGGCCTTATTGCTAATTTTGAACGACAACAATTGTTAAGTTACAAAGCAGTCGTCGCCCTTTGCCCTGCTGCCCTACGATTAGGAGAATTTTGTCGAAAAACGTTGCATCTATAGCTGGTTGGTGTTATATTTGAATTGTAAGCGCTTAAAACCCGGGTTGCTTTATGTAACAGTTCATCATTGTACAATTAACAATCAATCAGTACCTCTTAATTAATTAAATAGCAGATTATCCAATACAGGCGTGTTACTGTTCGGCAGGCAAGACCTAGATTGGGTAGGATATTTTTCCCTACCCTTTTTAGGTCTTTTTTTGTTCCCTATTTTAAGAAGGAAGGTGTAACTCATGAATTACAAAGATATCGCACAAGCCATTTTTAATAAAGTGGGTGGGAACGATAATATTAACAGTGTCATTCATTGCTCTACTCGATTGAGAATGACGCTCCGTAAACCGGAATTGGCACGAACTGATGAAATTAAAGCCTTGGACGGGGTTATGGGAGCCGTGAATAGTGGTGGACAATATCAGGTCATCATAGGGAATGATGTAGGCTATGTCTACAATGAGCTGGTCAAATTGCTGGACCCGGATAAATCGTCCTCGGATGAAGCCGAAAAAGTGAAGGCAGACCGAAGTCTTAAGGGATTGTTTAATACCTTTGCGAGCATGATCGCAGGTATTTTCCAGCCCATTATCCCGGCCATTGCCGCTTCCGGGATGCTAAAAGCATTGCTCTTGCTGTGTACAGTAACCGGAGTCATGAGCAAGGAAAGCCAAACGTATTTGATCCTAAGTGTAATCTCGGATGCGGCATTTTATTTTCTGCCTATGCTGCTGGCTTTCTCCAGCGCGCAGAAATTTAAGACTAATCCATTCGTATCCGTACTCCTTGGGGGTGTGCTACTCCATCCGAACTTAATAAGTTTGCTAGGAGGTGAGAAAGCTGTCACATTTGCGGGTCTGCCCGTAGCATCGGTGCAATACGCTACCTCGGTTATTCCTATTATTTTGACCATATGGCTCATGTCATACATTGAGAAATTTGCTGATAAAATCTCTCCCGGACCTGTGAAAATATTTCTAAAGCCATTAATCGTCATTCTGATTGTCGCGCCTGTTTCTCTCATTGCTTTAGGACCTCTAGGTACGTATTTGGGCTTAGGTATGTCCAACGGTGTATTCTGGATTCAGGAACGAATCGGTTGGCTTACAGTCGTATTGATGTCAATTGTGATGCCGCTAATCGTCATGTTCGGCATGCACAAAGTATTCTATCCCATTATTTTTGCTTCACTGGCTTCGCCAGGATATGAAACATTGGTACTGGTTGCCATGTTGGCCTCCAATATGGCCCAAGGCTCGGGTGCTTTTGCCGTCTCATTGAAAACAAAAGATCCCAAGTTTAAACAAATTGCTCTGTCTGCAGGTATTTCAGGGGTATTTGGGATTACGGAACCCGCTTTGTACGGCGTACATTTACGCCTGAAAAAAACACTATTCGCCTGTATGATTGGAGCCGGGGTTGGCGGATTGTTTGCCGGTCTTATGAATTTAAAAGCTTATGCAGCTGTGGGGCCTGGTTTTGCATCACTGCCGATGTTTATCAGTGAAGATCACTCCAACCTGATATATGCGCTCATAACGATGGCCATTTCGATCATTGTAACGTTTATTGCTGTTTATGTGATCGGCTTTCAAGATACGGTTACCGAACCGGCTAAAACAGAAGCTCGTCCCGAGCCTGCTAAAACACAAAGTAAAAACTTCAAGTCCAAAACCGTTATTTTCGCACCTATGGAAGGTACCGCTATTCCCTTACAGCAGGTTAAAGATGAAGCGTTCTCTCAGGAAGCGATGGGCAAAGGGATTGCTATTCAACCAAGTAGCGGAAAAGTGGTCGCACCTTTTGACGGCATCGTAGCAAATGTATTCCGCACCAAGCATTCCATAGCTTTAAAATCGGTTGAAGGCGTAGAACTGCTCATTCACATCGGTTTAGATACCGTAAAGCTGAAGGGTCAGCATTTTACGGTGCATGTGCAAGAAGGGGACGAAATTAAGCATGGTCAGCTTCTGATTGAATTTGAACTTGAAGCCATACAAAAGGCGGGGTATGATACGATAACTCCAATTATTGTGACCAATACGCCGGACTATCTGGAGATCATGAGTCATGAAAATTCAGGAAAGACAGGGCCAGAGAAGCCTCTGATTACTGTACTTTAACAGTGTGTTTGTTGGGGGAATCAAGCCTGGAAAGTGAGAGGTCATTGGATATGAAAGTAATAAAAGTTCTCAATACGAGTATTGTGCTTGCCAAACGTGAGGATCACAAAGAGATTATCGTGATGGGGAAAGGTATCGGCTTTAAAAGCAAACCTGGTGACTTCGTCGATGAGAACGAGATCGAAAAGATATATGTTCTTGAAAATGAAAGTATGTCTTCCGATTTGACGGCCTTAATGAAGGAAACTCCCAAGGAGTATTTGATTATGGCAGATGAAATCATATCTTATGCCAAAAGCGTTCTATCCAGTCACTTGAATGAACATCTATATATTTCCCTGACAGACCATCTGTATATGGCAACCAAACGATTTAAAGATCACATGACAATTCAGAATCGGATGCTTTGGGAGGTCAAAAAGTTCTATCCAGAAGAGTTTGGCATTGGGCTGTATGCGCTCGCCTTGATTGAAAAGCGAATCGGTCTCAAGCTGCCTGAAGAGGAAGCGGCTAATATCGCCTTTCATCTAGTCAATGCCCAACAGACCGATAACAATATGAACCAGGTTTTATTGATGACCAATACGGTCAAAGACATTTTGAACATCATTAAAATTCATTACCGAATTGAACTGGATACCCACAGCATTAACTATTCACGGTTTTTAACACACCTTCAATTTTTCGTTCAGAGATTACTTGAACATAAAATGTTGGATTCTCAAGACCAGGAATTAATGAGCCAAATTGTGAACAAGTATCCGGAAGAAGAGAAGTGTGCGTTAACGATTCAACAGTATATTGAAGCAAAATTTGAGCTTTCTATTCCAGATGAAGAACTAATGTACCTGATCATTCACTTAAAACGAGTCATGAGTAGAAATTAAAGAGGAGGAATTAGATGTGACAGAGATCAAAAGAACATTTCCAGAAGGCTTTCTATGGGGAGGAGCTGTAGCCGCGAACCAGGTAGAAGGAGCCTGGAACGTTGATGGTAAAGGGATATCTACAGCAGATATGGCTATTTACAAAAAGAATGTGAGCAAAAGTGATTACAAAAAACACAATTCAATGACCGAGGAACATATCCAAAAGGCGATGCAGGACACATCAGATCATGATTATCCCAAACGCCAGGGAATTGATTTCTATCACCGCTATCCTGAAGATTTAGCATTGTTTGGTGAAATGGGTTTAAAAACGTTACGGGTATCTATTGCATGGACGCGTATTTTTCCAAACGGAGATGAGGACAAGCCTAACGAGGCTGGATTGCAATTTTATGATCGGCTGTTTGATGAAATGCATAAAAATGGGATCGAGCCGCTTGTTACCCTGTCTCACTACGAAATGCCGATGTATCTTGTCAATCATTACGGGGGCTGGACCCAACGGAAGGTTGTAGATTTCTTTATTCATTTTTGTAAAACCGTGTTTACAAGATACAAAAATAAAGTAAAGCACTGGATCACTTTTAATGAAATAGATAGTATCGTTCGGCATCCGTTTACGAGCGGTGGGATTATACCGGAACGCTTTGAAAATGTAGAACAGGCGGTTTATCAGGGGTTGCATCATCAATTTGTGGCTAGTGCTTTGGCTGTGAAATACTGTCACGAAATTGTTCCCGGCTCGAAAATCGGCTGTATGTTAACCCGGCTGACGACGTATCCGCACACCTGTAATCCGCAGGATATGCTTGCAGCGTTTAAAGCGAATCAGTTTAACTATTTTTTCACAGATGTACAGGTTCGTGGTGCGTACCCGCATTATATGAAACGCTTCTTCCATGAAAAGGGGATCGTGATTGAAAAGCTTGAGAGCGACGATGAAATTTTAAAAACGCATCCGGTGGATTTCATTTCCTTTAGTTACTATATGTCGCTGGTTGCCAGTGCGGATAGTGAAGGCATGGAAAAAGTCAGTGGCAATACGATTGGCGGCGTTAAAAATCCTTATCTGGAAACGAGTGATTGGGGCTGGCAGGTTGACCCGGTCGGCTTGCGACTTTCTCTTAACGAGCTGTACAGCCGCTATGAAGTACCATTGTTCATTGTAGAAAATGGTTTGGGAGCGTACGACAAGGTGGAGGAAGACGGTAGTATTCAGGATGATTACCGTATTGATTACTTCCGTGCTCATTTTGAACAAATGCATGAAGCTATTCTGGACGGGGTTGAACTCATGGGTTACACCAGCTGGGGAGTGATCGACTTGGTCAGTTATTCCTCATCTGAAATGGAAAAAAGATACGGATTTATATATGTGGACAAAGACAATGACGGTAACGGGACACTTGAAAGAAAACGAAAAAAAAGCTTCTACTGGTATAAAGATGTTATCTCCAATAACGGGTTGTAAGAAAAATGGGGCGTACAGGAACTTTAGTGTTCCCGTACGCTTTTTTACAAAGATACCCGTACACGCCCGAGAAAAGGAGCAGTCGCCGCGTAGGCTGCACCCAGCATGGTCGAACGGCTGCCAAGCGTGGAAAAACGGATTTGCAGCTGCCGTCGGTGATAGGGCAAGGCACGTTCATCAATCACCTCACGCATACTCTGTTCCAGCCATGGTCTGGCTTCCGCCAGCGGGCCACCGATGATAAGCATTCCGGGGTTGAGGCTGTTCACAATGTTGGTAATGCCCACGCCCAAATATTGCCCGATATCACGAAAGACGCTTAACGTATTCGTATCACCTTGCAGGGCAAACGGCAGTAATTCCGCTGTACTGTGTGCGGGCAGCTTGAAAGCGGATGCTGCATACGCCTTCTCCGAAGCATACAGCTCCCAGCAGCCCCGGCTACCGCAGGAGCAGAGCCGCCCCTTCCAGTCAATGGACATATGACCTGTCTCTCCGGCGTATCCCCAAGCTCCTTGATACGGCTTGCCGTCTATGATAATCCCGGCCCCAATCCCGGACCCTGCACTGATGTAGACCAGATCCCGCACCAGCTGCCGGTGATCGCTGTCCATATCATAGTACAGCTCGCCTTGCGCACCGACATTGGCTTCGTTATCCACCACCACGGGAAGCCCAAGCTCTTCCTCAAGCTGTTGTCGCAGCGGAACCTCTTCCCAGCCCAGATTGGGCGCGAACAAAACAGTTCCCGATTCATCCACCATACCCGGCACCCCTAGCCCAATACCGACGATACCGTGAGGGGAGGGAGGGATCGTCTGCATAAGCTCCTGAACCAGCCTTTGAATCTGCTCCATAACAAAAGCAGGATCATGCTGCGCAAGGGGGAAGGTAAGCTCTGTTTCAATGGTTCCTGCCAAATCGGTCAGAGCACCCTTGATATACTGCACGCTGACCTCGATGCCGAGAACAAAGCCCGCACGACTGTTAAACAGCAGCATTAAAGGCTTGCGACCGCCACTGGATTCACCTAATCCCGTTTCATATACAAGCCCGTCGGTGATTAGCTCGGCCACCAGGTTGGAAACGGTAGCCTTGTTTAACCCGGTTTGACTGGATAATTGTGCCCGGGATAGGGGAGCATGGAGGCGGATACGCTCCAGCACAATGGATTTATTCAGCTTTTTGACAAGCGCCTGATCGCCAGTAACATTCATGATCTTTTCACTTCCTGTTGGTGTAATTCCCGATATTATATCATAAAAACAAACTTAGTTTAAGCAATAGACAAAGTCTTTTGGTTATGCTAGAATCTTTTTTGTAAACGTTTACTATAAAGATTGCTATAACGGTTACCACAAAGGAGGAACTTATTAATGGCTTATTTCGAGCAGGTATCCAAAATTAACTTTGAGGGCAAGCAATCCAATAATCCTTTTGCGTTCAAATTTTATAATCCTCAGGAAATTGTGGCTGGGAAAACGATGGAGGAGCATTTACGTTTTAGCATGGCCTATTGGCATACACTCGTTGCAGGTGGCTCCGATCCATTTGGGGTAGAGACGGCGGAGCGCCCGTGGTCCAAGTTTACCGGGCTGGATTTGGCGAAGGCCCGTGTGGAAGCTGCTTTTGAACTGCTGGATAAGCTGAACCTGCCTTATTTTGCTTTCCATGATGTTGATATTGCTCCGGAAGGCGCGTCGCTCAAGGAATTTTACAGAAACCTGGATACCATCGTGGATTTGATCGAAGAGCATATGAAGGCAACGGGTAAAAAGCTGCTGTGGAACACAGCGAATATGTTCAGCCATCCACGTTATTTGCATGGAGCTGCGACAACTTGCAATGCAGATGTATACGCACACGCAGCTGCCCAGATAAAGAAAGGCCTGGAAGTGGGCAAACGTCTGGGCGCGGACAACTATGTTTTCTGGGGAGGTCGTGAAGGCTACGATACGCTGCTGAATACAGATTTGAAGCTGGAGCAGGACAATTTGGGACGGATGTTCCATCTGGCCGTAGACTATGCGCGGGAAATTGGCTTTGATGCCCAGTTCCTGATCGAGCCGAAGCCGAAGGAGCCAACCAAGCACCAGTATGATTTTGATGCGGCGACGACAATTGCCTTCCTGCAAAAATATGATCTGGATCAGCATTTCAAGCTCAATCTGGAGGCTAACCATGCGACTTTGGCGGGTCATACCTTTGATCATGAAGTGCGTGTAGCACGGATTAACGGTATGTTGGGATCATTGGATGCAAACCAGGGAGATTTGCTGCTGGGCTGGGATACGGACGAATTCCCGGTTGATCTGTATGATGCAACCCTGACCATGTATGAAGTGCTGCAAAATGAAGGCTTGGGCCGCGGCGGTATCAACTTTGATGCCAAGGTGCGCAGAGCATCGTTTGAGCCAGAAGACTTGTTCCTTGCGCACATCGCAGGTATGGATACGTATGCGAAAGGCCTGAAGGTAGCTGCCAAACTGATCGAGGACCGCGTGTTCGAGGACTTTATCGATAAGCGCTATAGCAGCTTTAAAGAAGGTATTGGAGCAGACATCGTATCCGGTAAAGCAACGCTTGCTTCTTTGGCTGAATATGCACTGGCGAACGAAGCACCACGCAAAAACGTATCCGGTCGTCAGGAGTATCTGAAAGCGACATTAAATCAATACATTTTGGCGGATTAATGCCAGAACCTATACATGAGACAGCGTCTACAAGGTAACAGGAAAGGAGGAACTTCGATGCAGGAAAAGCAGAAACAGGAGCAAGAGCGCTACGTCATCGGCGTGGACTTGGGTACCAGCGCGGTCAAAACGGTGCTGGTCAACCGCAAGGGACAGGAGGCCTTTGAAACCTCCCAGTCTTATCCACTCCATCAACCGAAGGCAGGATATAGCGAGCAGCATCCCGAGGATTGGGTCAGCGGTACGTTAACAGCACTGAAGCAGCTCGTGGAAAAGGCCGGAATCGGCGGGTCAGATGCCGTGGACGGCATTAGCTTTTCGGGGCAGATGCATGGGCTTGTGCTGACAGACAAGGAAGGGCAAGTGCTGCGCCCGGCTATTCTGTGGAATGACACGCGTACAACGGCGCAGTGCCGCCGCATTGAAGAGCAGCTCGGGCCGGAGCTGCTGAACATCGCACGTAATCGCGCGCTGGAAGGCTTCACGCTGCCCAAGCTGCTGTGGGTGCAGGAGCATGAGCCAGACGTGCTGGCCCGTGCGGCCCATTTTATGCTGCCCAAGGATTATGTGCGGTATCGCCTGACGGGAGAGCTGGCGACGGAGTATTCGGATGCGGCGGGCACGCTGTTGCTGGATGTGGCAAAAAAGCAGTGGAGCCAAGAGATCGCCGCTGCTTTCGAACTGCCGTCGTCTCTGTTCCCGCCGCTGGTGGAATCGTTCGATCAGACAGGTACGCTGCTGCCGGAGATTGCGGAGCAGACCGGACTTGCTTCTGAAACGAAGGTGTATGCGGGTGGCGCGGACAACGCATGTGGTGCGATTGGCGCTGGTATTTTGAGCGAAGGACGCACTTTATGCAGCATCGGCACATCGGGTGTTGTGCTTTCCTATGAGGAACGCAAGGACATTGATGTGCAGGGACGGGCGCATTTTTTTAATCATAGTGAGCAGGATGCCTATTATATTATGGGCGTTACGCTCGCGGCCGGGTACAGCCTGACGTGGTTTAAGGATACCTTTGCACCGGAGCATTCTTTTGATGCGTTGTTGGAAGATGTGAACTCCATTGAGCCTGGCAGCCGGGGGCTGCTGTTCACGCCATATATCGTGGGTGAACGTACCCCTCACCCGGATGCAACCATACGGGGCAGCTTTATCGGGATGGACGCGGGACATAAGCTTGCGCATTTTACACGCGCCGTGCTGGAGGGGATTACATTTTCGCTCAAGGAATCCATTGATATTCTCCGAGGAACGGGCAAAACAGTGAATGAAGTGATTTCCATCGGCGGCGGTGCGCGTAATGAAACGTGGCTGCAAATGCAGGCAGACATTTTTAACGCGGATATCATCAAGCTGGAAAGTGAGCAAGGGCCTGCCTTGGGGGCGGCGATGCTGGCTGCATACGGTAGCGGCTGGTTTGAATCCCTGCAAGCGTGCGCTGAAGCTTTTCTTCGTGAAGCAGCGAGATACTCGCCAGACCCGGAACGTGTGGCTCGGTATGAAGGCCTGTATGAGCTGTATCGTGAAGTTTACCTGCACACGCGGGAGCTAAATGAACGGTTGGCGGAATATCGCTAATATTGTGAGTTTGAGAGTAAAGGAAAAGCGTCTTTGGGTCAGGATAAACCCGCAGACGCTTTTTTCATGGGGATGCTAAGTTTGGATTAGATATTTCTGTTGATGTTCGCTTGGTCTTCCTTCACAGCACTCGTGGCACAGCCCGGACATGATTTGCTCGATGAGCATCCGGCACAAGCACCTTGACGGCTTTTTCGCAAAAAGCGTACGAACACCCACGCGCTATAACCGAGAATCACCAATAAAATGATGATATTGATCATGGAATCCACTTCCTTCTATTTTCATAGGGCTCTAACTTAACCCCAGCCTAATAATCTGCCACACTGATAGATCACAACGGCAATGAGATACGCAACGGTCAAAGGATAGATCACAGAGAATCCGGTCCAGCGCCACGAAAGGGTTTCTTTACGAATGACCGCTACCGTAGCCAGGCATGGTACATACAACAGAATGAACACCATGAAGCTAAAAGAGGACAACGGCGTGAAGGCATGCCTTACTTGCATTTCTAGTCCCTGCATGTCCGGAACGTGATAAATGATATTCATCGTCGATACCACGACCTCCTTGGCCATAAAGCCTGTGAGCAGGGATGCGCCTGCTTGCCAGGTACCGAAGCCGAGAGGGGCCAGTATGGGGGCGAACCATCCTCCAACAGTGGCAAGCAGACTATCATTCATGTCTGCACCGAACCCTTGTGGGCCGAAATTGGACAAGAGCCAGATGCCAACGGAGCCTGCAAGAATGATCGTTCCGGCTTTCCGGACGAAGCCCTTGACCTTTTCCCACGTGCTACGAAACAGTGTAAGAGCTTGCGGCACACGATAAGGGGGAAGCTCCACGATGAAGAGGGAAGGCTCACCCGATAAAATGGATACTTTGGAAAAGATTTTGGCAAGTATAAGCGATACGGTGATTCCTAACACATACATCAGCATGATGATGCTTGCCGCATGTGTTGGAAAAAATACACCCGCAAACAATGCATATACCGGCAGGCGGGCCGAACATGACATAAAGGGCACCAGCAACGTTGTAATGAGGCGTTCTCTGGGCTGTTCAATGGTGCGTGCCGCCATAATCGCAGGAACATTGCAGCCAAATCCGATAATGAAGGGAATGAAGCTTTTCCCGTTCAAGCCGACAGCTTGCATGAGACGGTCCATTAATATCGTAACCCGTGCCATATACCCGGAGTCTTCAATCAGCGAAATAATCAGGAACAAAATAGCGATCTGAGGCAGAAAAACGAGCACGCCCCCAACTCCTGCCACGATACCGTCCACGATAAGACTCTGCGTAAAAGCGGACGCGTTCAAGTAAACGAGCAGTTCAGTAATCCAACTGCTTAGTGTCCCTGAAAAAATCCGTCCAGCATATCTGAAAGAACAGTACCCGCCCAATCGAAGGTGAACTTGAAGGTAGCGTACATCAGCAACAAAAAGATGGGAATCCCCAAATACCGATGTGTTAGCAGTGCGTCCAGCCTGTCTGTCAGACTGTGCGGCTTGAGTTTGGACGTGTCGAGCGCCTTTGTACACAGATCAGCGATCCACGCTGTACGTACAGAACGGATATGCTGAGCGGGAGTAGCCGAATAGCCTTCACGGAGAAGTTCTTTCTCGCAACGCTGGATGCGTTCAGTTACTTTTTCACGCTGTACCTTATTCGTCATCCATTCCATAACGACAGGATTGTTTTCCAGACACTGTAGAGCTGCCCACCGAGGGCTTGGCACAAGTGTATTCGTCAGCAAACTGCAAATATCTGTAATAGCAGCCTCGACGGCAGGGCCGTAATCCAACTGGAAGGAATTTGGCGCACGTCGTACCTCTCGAAGTGATGCGAGCATTTGCTTACTGCCGCTGCCCGTGCGTGCCACCATGGGAATGATGGGAACGTTCAATTGATCAGCCAACAATTCCTTGTTTACCCGAAGACCGGTGGCATCGGCTACGTCGGTCATGTTTAACCCAAGTACAAGTGGACGGCCATATTCCAGTAGTTGTACAGTCAGGTACAGATTGCGCTGGAGCTGGGAGGCATCCACGATGTTAATCAGGGCCGCAGGCGGTTCTTCCAGCAAATAACGGGTGGCGATGCCTTCATCCAGTGAAAGTGGAAGCAATGAATAAGCGCCTGGCAAATCCACCAAAACGGCAGACTTGTCGCGCAGCAGGCCTGTTTTCTTTTCCACCGTCACCCCGGACCAGTTCCCTACCTCTGCATACGTACGAGTCAGCTTGTTGAATAATGAGGTTTTCCCCGTGTTGGGATTACCGAATAGAGCGATCATGTCCATGAAGGAACAACCTCCAGTTGTTTTACCTGATTTTGACGGAGGCCGACCAGTTGACCGTTGCATTCAATGACAATAGGGCCGCCCAACAGACTGATTTTTTTTAACCGTATAATGGAACCTTCGTCAATCCCCATGTCCGTTAAGCGTCGGCGCAATGAGGGGTGAAGAGAGGCAAGGGATTGCAGCCGCACGGGTTGACCCGGTGGAGTACGAAGGAGCGAGATACATTCTGGCATGGTGCTCAGCCTTTCTAATGTAGAATGAGAATCAATATCATTTACTCTGATGCCAGTACCATAACATGAGGATTACTAGATTGCTGTGATAAAATTCTCTGGGGACGACATGTTTGCCCATTGTCCGGTCTGTTATATAGCCGAGTATGGTGTCACAACCTGTCTTTAACTGAACCCTTACTCGTCTGTAACCGACAAAACTAGAGCGCTTGGGTTAGCTGTTTTTATGGTAAGATAAAGCTGTTTACAACTATGCTAAGAAAGGCAGGAACGCTCTGTATGAACAGGAAAATCGGGGTTAGGCTTGTAAAATGCCTGGTGGTGGGTGCAGCGCTGGCTGTGTTGCTGCCGCATGCTGTAGAGTGGGGGAACAATGTATATGCTGCGTCGGTCAAGCCGGCTCCGTCCGTATCGTCACAGCAGCTTCAAAATAAGCTTTTACAGGCAATGGCTACGCGGAGTGAAACGCTGACCTTTACATATCAAGGGCGGGTGAACGGTCTTAAGCAGCAGTTACAGACAGCCATCAAACAGGCGATGGAGAGCGACCCGTATGTGAATTATACGATCAAAAGCTACGCATTCAGCTATACAGGCACAACCACGTCCGCTGAGGTTACGATCCGTCTGAGTTACCGGGAGACGAAGGAGCAGACCGCATATGTGGATAGCACGGTTAAAGCTGTGCTGGGTGACATCATTACGAAGGGAATGACAGATCATGAGAAGGTGAAGGCCATTCATGACTGGATTGTGGTTCGTTTGAAGTATGATGAAACGCAGCAAAAATACACGGCATACGATGGCCTGAAAACCGGAAGTACAGTGTGTCAGGGCTATTCATTACTGGCCTACAAAATGCTGGAACGCGCCGGGATTACCAACCGGATTGTGGAGGGAAGAGCAGGAGGCCAACTGCATGCATGGAATCTTGTTTTGCTGGATGGACATTGGTATCACATGGATACGACATGGGATGATCCGACCCCAGATCGTGGCAACGAGGTAAGCACTTCGTATTATCTGCTGACTGATGCCGAAATGCGCCGGGATCACTCCTGGGTTAAACAGTATCCTCAGGCGAACACCTCGTATCGGCAGACATTGTCGGGATTGGTCGCTGCGGGCGGACCCAAGGCTGCTGTGTATCAAAAGCTGTACAATACTCTGGAATATACGCTGCAAGATGGCAAGGGTCTGGTTAAATCATCCGCCGAAATCAAGGAGCAGGTTCGCAAAGAGATCAATAAGGGTGGTGTCACGCTTACCTTCGGCTATCAGGGAACAGAGCGAAGTCTCAAAGAAGATCTACAGTCGTTGTATCAGCTCGGGTTAAAATCTATTTCCTACCAGATCACGGATTTAGGCAGCACCGGAAATCTCCGTGTAACCCTGAAATGGACCTGAACATTTTGTTGCAATAGAAAAAGCTACATTCATAAGGGAGTATTTTATTCATATGCATAAGCGTTCCTTTACTTATCTGCTCGGCACACAGACGATGTCGAATGCGGCCGATATTCTTTATATCATGGCACTGGTGTCTCTGGTGTTTCATGAAACAGACTCGATCTTTTCCTCGGTTCTCGTTCCGCTGTTGCGAATGGGCTCACAGATGATCAGCGGCTTTTTAGCGCCGCTGATCCTGGCCCGGTTCCAGCTTCCATTTATTCTGTTCGTTTCCCAGTTTGGCCAACTGGCTTTCTTTGCGCTCCTGCTGGGGCATTTGTGGTCAGCGGGCACGAGCCCGGTATGGGTGCTTGTGTTTACACTGGTAGCAGCGATGTCCTTTCTGGACGGCTGGACCACACCTGCACGTAATGCACTGATTCCGCGCCTTGCGTCCGGGGAGGGGCTGATGCGGGCAAACAGTCTCGTATCGGTCAGCGATCAGACCGTGCAATTGGCTGGATGGGGGCTTAGTGGTGTGCTCGTAGCCATGCTGGGCTCGGAAAAAACATTGCTGGTGGCTGGCGGACTGTATATGGTAGCGATGATCTTCACCAGCTTGATTCGAGATCCACTAGAGGGCAAAGCCCATTATTTGCTGCAACCCGTAACAAGGGTGCGAAGTGGAGATTCCTTGGCTTCAACCTCTCCTGCACAGTTGGAAGATACACTGTATGGCCCGGAATCAGAGAGCCCGGCGCTACCTCCCAAACGTAAAAAGGAAATACTCCGTGAAGGCTGGAGCCTCATCGGAGCCAGTCGCAGACTGAAAGCTCTTATTTTCATGGATATGATCGACCTGCTGGGTGGTTCGGTTTGGGTAGGAGCATTCACGCTTGCCTTCGCTCAGCAAGTGCTGCACAAAAGCGAGGCATGGTGGGGATACATTAATGCGGCGTATTTTGCAGGCGCGATTGGCGGCGGGATCATTGTTCTCGCTAGTGTCAAGTATTTGCAGCGCAGACTGCTGCCCGCGATGCTGGTGGGGATGGCTTGCTATGGACTGTTAACAGCTTGGTATGCGCTTAACACATTACCGCCGCTGACGCTGCTGATCGTACTGTTGATGGGATTGCCTGCGGAAATGTCCGTCGTATCCCGCCGTACGATGATGCAAATGAGTGTATCTGTGCACGATTTACCCAAGGTGCTATCCGCACAGGCTACGCTGACGAGCATGACGTTTTGCATCTCGCTATTGCTGATGGGCTGGATTGCAGATCATCTGGGCATCGTTAATTTGTACTTGTTTTCTGCACTGCTGACGCTGATTGCTGTGATTTATGGCATCTTTAGCCGTCGTGCCTTGTCTATGTCTTTGACAGCTCCGGGCGCTTCTTCTTCCGAATAACAGAAAAAAAGCCCATCTCCACATATCAGGCAGAAGATGCTGATGAACCTGATCCGATCTATAGGACCGTTCATCCGCATTTCCACCTGTATATGCCCAGAGATGGGCTTTTTTACTATTGTTTATTTACCGGAAGACGCATCCGGGTCCAAATCACACTCGTTGAGTGGAACGATTTTGGTACGCTTGATCCATTTGTAGCCGAGCCACAGAAGAAGGAACAGCGGCACACTCATATACGTAGCGATCATCGTTTCCAGTCAATGGCTTGCCCGGTAAAGGCATCGGCACCTTGCCCGATAATCACGATGATACACAGTGCGAAGGCAAACAAGGGACCAAACGGGAACCAGCGGGCTTTGTACGGAAGCTCACTCAGACTGCGACCCTGTGCTGTAAAGGCACGGCGGAAACGATAATGGCTGACAGCAATACCAACCCATGTAATAAATCCGCACATCCCGGAAGCATTCAGGAGCCAGTTGTAGACCACACCGTCCCCATACAGGGAGGCGAGGAAGGCCAGCATACCGACAGCGGTTGTGATCAGCAGTGCATTCATAGGAATGCCGCGTCGATTGATATGTCCGAGGAAACGGGGGGCTTTACCTTCCCGTGCCAAAGCGTACAGTACACGTGTTGCCGCGTACATCCCGGAATTACCCGCCGACAATACGGAAGTCAAAATGACGGCGTTCATAACGGAGGCGGCAATCGCAAGCCCCGCTTTTTCAAATACCAGTGTGAACGGGCTGACCCCGATGTCACTGATATCTCCCCGCAGCAAATTCGGATTGGTGTACGGAATAATCAATCCAATGACGAGAATCGCCAGAATATAAAAGAACAGGATGCGCCAAAAGATTTGACGGATGGCGCGTGGTACATTTTCACGCGGATTTTCACTCTCTCCGGCGGCTACCCCGATCAGCTCCGTTCCCTGAAAGGAAAAGCCTGCGGCCATGAACACGCCCAATACGGCGAAAAATCCGCCGTGGAACGGGGCATCCCCCACAGTGAAGTTAGCGAAGCCAATCGCTGGACCTCCCATAATGCCGAAGATCATCAGCACACCAACAGCGAGAAAGATTACCACGGTCACAATTTTAATCATCGCGAACCAGTATTCGGATTCACCGTAGCCTTTGACCGTCAGCGCGTTCAGCGCGAAGATCACGGCTAGAAATAACAAACTCCACCAGGCGGAGTGACTTTCGGGAAACCAGTATTTGATCAGTACGGTCGCTGCTGCCAATTCGGCGGCAATTGTCACGGCCCAGTTGTACCAGAAGTTCCAGCCCATGGCGAAACCAAAAGCCGGATCGACGAAGCGACCTGCGTAGGTATTAAAAGAGCCGGATTCAGGCATAAACGTAGCCAGTTCGCCGAGGCTGGTCATCAGGAAGTAAACCATGAGGCCGACCGCTGCATAAGCCAACAGGGCGCCTCCGGGACCGGCTTCTGCAACCGCGCCTCCACTGGCGAGGAACAGGCCCGTTCCGATGGAACCCCCGAGGGCGATCATCGTCATATGTCGGGCTTTGAGACTTTTCCGCAAGGTTGCGGCAGGCGTTGCTTTGTGTTGCACGTTCAAACACTCCTTCATGAAATGGTATTTCATGTCAGGGCAAGAGCCAGAAGGAGGGGGATTACAAACGTCAAAAGACCGCAGGGAATACGCCTGCGGCCTTGTCTATGCATTCCGCACCATACCTTCTTCTATAACAAGATAGCTCAACACACGTGTCTGTGTTAGGACATCGCGTGACAGTTCTGCTCCTTTCGGTTAGCAGCCCCAGCATTCGGAGTATTCACAAAGAGTCAGCTCCGCATACTTCGGCGGGTGTACCTTTCCACTGGAATCTCAGACGGCTCTTGGCGTCTCCTCCGGTGTACTGATTACATCCGCGACCTCTACCTCATCATAAAACAGGGTTGATGAGGTGTATGACATGATATTTTATTGTATAGCGAACTACAGTATATCGTACCTGTACATCTTCTGACAATCGACAATTTTTGAAGGTCCAGTCGTAAAATCACAAGTTAAGAGTTGCGCTTGGCCATCTGCTGCCAAACCGTCCCTGCGGCTTGCTCGCCTGACTCAATGCGCTCCAGCGCCATTTTGGCCTGTAGACTGACCTCGAATTCGGGGTCATCTACAGCCTTCTCCAGCGCGTCACGCGCGTCCTCGGTGCCGACCTCGTACAAAAAACGGGCAGCCCGCCAGCGAACCAGCTTGCTGTTATCTGACAAGGCTCCGATCATAGCTCCGGTAGCCGCCGGGTCGCCGATATCCGACAGCGTATCGCCCGCCGTACGGCGTACGGCCGCTGAAGGATCGCGTAGCGCCTCGGACAGCAGCTCCATCGCCTCCGGTGTGCGCAGATCGCCCAAATAGACGACCCCCAGCCGCCGTAGCTGCATTTTGTCGTCATTCAGCGCTTGGCGGATGAGTGGCAAATGCTCGGGCGTCGGCTCCAGCCGATCCAGCGCAGCGTAGCGAGTGCGCCAATCCTTGTGCTGTAGGGCCAACTCCAGCTCGGCATCGCTCCACTCGCGGCGTTCCTCCACGAATTCGCTGTTGTCCGCGCCATGGGCAATCGCCTGCTGGATAATCTGCTCCAGCCGCTCCTGTGGGAAGGCTGCCTCCAGCTCCTGCTCCACCTCGCGCGCGATATCCGGCAGTTCTCCATAGCGGACGCCGTAATCGCTCAGCTTGCGCTCCTTGATCAGCGTCGCGCTGGCTACCCGGGTTACGGCCTCCACGAAACGGTCGGACAAGGAAATCCGTTCCTCCTGCTGGCCCGCTTTGACCCGGATTTGCATCGGAATGCCCCGGAAAAATTGCACAAATACCTGTGCCTCACCAAACGCTTCCCCGGAGGTTTCCTCTGGCAAGTCCCAATTGGCGTCTGCGCCTTCCTCTCCTAGCTGGTCGCGAACCTGACCCAGAATGGTGGACCAATCTGCGTTCCCTTTGCGATCAAGGGCTACAAAATCCGTCGTGTGAAACACGCTTTTAACTCCTTCAATGCCCAGCATACGCCGGATAAAAGGGGGAGCGGAGCGTTCATTATCCCGTGTATATGTTCTGCGAATGCCCGCTTCCAGCCGCTCATCCAGATGCAGCATCATGGTGTTCGGACTGGGAGTTGGCTCGATAGATGTTATTTTCATAGCGCGGTACAGCCTCCTATTCAAAAGTTCTCCATATATAGCTTATCTGTATTGTACCTCATTCTATGAATGTCTCCAAAGAGGGGGTTCGTCATTTTGATGAAAATACAATGATAAATCTCACACTAATGAGGCTAAAAAGTAGCTACCCAGAACGATTCAACTGCACATGGCAATATCCAAAATGGAATCCTGCCAAATTTATAGCGGCAGAATGGTTAAAAATAACAAAATTTAGCTAGACTAAGAGATATGTTCTCCCCATGCTCCAAACGACGAGTAAAGGAGGCGTTCCCATGTTCCGCAAGCAGGAAAGGACGCTCATTATTGTGTGTATTGTGATAGCGGCTATTATGCTGTACGCAGTCATTAAAAGCATAGCCCGCCTGACTCCCTAGATCGTAATCCGAAGGAATGTATGCAGGTGCTTTCTATTTAAAATGTGAAATGAAGGAGTGAGTACCATTTGTCTTCACTGGACCCCGTATTGCTAAGCCGGATGTTGACCGGAATTACCCTGTTTGTTCATATTGTATTTGCATCTATCGGCGTTGGTGTACCTTTGATGATTGCACTCGCGGAATGGCGCGGGCTGCGAACTGGTGATCCGCACTATACACTGCTGGCCCGACGTTGGGCGCGGGGGTTTGTCATCACCGTTGCCGTAGGTGTCGTCACAGGAACTTCCATTGGACTGCAACTCAGCTTGCTATGGCCTACCTTTATGCGGGTGGCTGGACAAGCGATTGCGCTGCCCCTTTTTTTGGAGACGTTTGCTTTTTTCATTGAAGCCATTTTTTGGGTATCTACTTGTACACCTGGGATCGGTTTAAAAGCAAATATTTTCACCTGATGCTGCTCATTCCGGTAGCGATTGCCTCATCTGCATCAGCGGTTTTTATTACAACTGTGAACTCGTTCATGAACCAGCCTCAAGGCTTTACACTTAAAAATGGAGTCATGACAGATATTCATCCCATCCAGGCCATGCTGAATCCGGCCACGCCGACCAAAGTTTCTCATGTGCTGGCTTCCTCGTATACGTTGAGCGCCGGGCTGCTGATGGGACTGGCTGCCTATAGTATGCTGCGGGGGCGTAACCACCCGTATTTCAAAAAAGCGCTGAAGCTGACCGCCACCTGCACCATTGTATTTGCCATCAGCACCGTGATGATCGGAGACGCTTCCGGTAAATTTCTGGCCAAATATCAGCCGGAAAAGCTGGCTGCCGCCGAATGGCATTTTGATACAATGACGCACGCGCCCTTCGTATATGGCGGTTATATGGACAAGAACGGAGACATCAAATACGCCTTGAAAGTGCCTTATGCGCTTAGCGTTTTGGCCGGGAATCTGCCCAGTACAGAAGTTAAGGGTTTGAATGATTATCCTGTGGATCAGCGACCGCCATTGTCTATCCACTATATGTTCGATCTCAAAATCACCACCGGGGTGCTGATTCTCGTCATTCCGCTGTTGTATCTGATTCGCAAACGTCTGCCAGGTCGTAAACCATACCCCAAATGGCTGCTGCTGGCGCTCATTCTGGTGGGGCCGATGGCTATGGTAGCCATTGAGCTGGGCTGGTTGTTTGCGGAGGTCGGCAGGCAGCCGTGGATTTTACGCGGCTATATGAAGGTATCCGAAGCAGCGACCACTTCCACCAGTGTGGGATGGATGCTCGTGCTGTTTATCATTTTGTATCTCGTGTTGTGCTTCTCGGCCATTAAGGTTCTCAGCAAGCTGTTCCGTAATAAAGATGCAGTGGAAGAGCTGAAGCAGCTGGGTCTGGAAGGGGCTGAAGGGAAGTGAGCTATGAAATTGTCGGTATCGCCATTTTGTGGACCTTCCTATTCGGTTATTTGATTGTGGCATCTATTGATTTTGGCGCAGGCTTTTTCAGCTTTTACAGTGTGCTGACAGGTCACCAGAACAAAATCCACAACATTATACAGCGGTATTTATCACCGGTGTGGGAGGTAACGAACGTATTTCTCATTTTTTTCGTGGTGGGACTGAACGGTTTCTTCCCGGATGCGGCTTATTATTATGGCACAGCGTTGCTCGTTCCGGGCAGTATTGCGATTGTGCTTCTCGCGATCCGCGGGGTGTACTATGCGTACAACACGTATGGACATTCCGGTACAAATAATATCGTCTACATGGCATTGTACGGTGCGACGGGGCTGCTCATTCCGGCGGCACTGTCGACGGTCCTTGCTATTTCGGAAGGCGGCATTATTGTGGAAAACAGCACAGGCGTTCATCTTCAATGGGGCCAGCTATTAAGCAACCCCTATACGTGGGCGGTTATTTTTCTAGCATTGGTGAGTGTGCTGTATATTTCAGCGATGTTTTTGTCGTACTATGCCAAAAGGGCAGGGGACAAGGTCGCTTTTGAAATCGTGCGCGGGTACGCGCTATTCTGGAGCGGTCCTACGATTGTGGCGAGTCTGCTTGCATTTTTTCAGATTAACAAACAAAATCCAGACCACTTTGCCAATATGCTGAACATGGCCTGGATGTTTGTCGCCTCCTTCGTCTGCTTTGTCGGAGCTGTTTATCTGGTATGGCGGCGGCGTCATCTCGGAACTTCCTTTATTCTGGTCATGTTGCAATTTGCATTTGCCTGGTATGGCTATGGTCGCTCGCATCTGCCGTATGTTTTGTATCCCTACATTAATGTGCATCACAGCTTTACGAACTCCGTTATGGCGTATGCATTGATTACGGCGTTTAGTGCGGGGCTGCTGGTATTGATCCCGTCACTGATCCTGATCTTGAGACTGTTCCTGTTCGATGCGGATTATGTGCGAGGACAAGCGGGGAAGAAAGGGTGAGTACAAATGGCTGCTTTCGAGCATTTTACGATCATGTATGAGTCGCCTATTATTATTGTGGTGGCGATTGTGTTTCTGTTTATATACTCGGCACGCTTTAAAAATCCACAGGACTGACAGCAACATCTGAGATGGCCCTTCCTGATTGATAGGGGAGGGTCCATTTTTGCATGTAAAAGGCGGATTGAATTATACTTTACATACACCAGCATGTTGCATCATTTGATGTTCACACTCGCGTGTAATATATAAATGAATTAATCCGTTTCGATCTCTTTGGAGAACGGGTCCGTCAGGGGAGGAGTTACATCATGCCCAAAGTTCGTTTTAACAACATGGATCATGTCAACACCGATAAAACACTCAAGCAATTCAGACAGTGGCGGCAGGAGCGCCGCAGCAAAACGAAGGATTATACGTTCGTTGTTCCGAACCATCCCCCGGAGCTGGAGTTTTTGCACAGTAACCGGGAAACGACGACGGCGACCTGGGTAGGGCATTCTACCTTTTTCATTCAGTATCTCAGACTGAACATCGTTACGGATCCGGTGTGGGCTGAGCGTATGGCTTTCGACAAAAGACTGGCTCCGCCCGGCATCCGCATTCAAGATGTACCGCCGTTGGACATCATTCTGCTGTCTCATTCGCATTATGATCATTTGCATATGGAATCGTTGCGTAAATTGTACCGTGCAGATACGCTGATGCTCGTACCTTCGGGGTTAAAGTCGAAAATGGTCCGCAAAGGCTTCCGTAACTGCCATGAGCTGAAATGGTGGGATCATTTTACGATAGGCGGGGTGCGATTCACATTTGTTCCGGCCCAGCATTGGACGCGGCGTACGCCGTTTGATACGAATACTTCGCATTGGGGAGGATACGTGCTGCAAAGTGAGCAGCAGGTGATCGGCTCTGCCACGTCCGTCACAGAATCGCATACTCATTCTATTTCAGATACAGCAGTTGCACCGACGTTGTACTTTGTGGGAGATACCGGGTATTTCCGTGGCTTTAAGGAGGTTGGCGAGCGCTTTGACATTGACCTGACCTTTATGCCGATTGGTGCGTATGAGCCGGAATGGTTCATGACCTCACAGCATGTGACACCGGAGGAGGCGTTGCAGGGGTTCGTGGATTGCGGCGCGAATCAGATGATCCCGATGCATTACGGAGCCTTTAAACTGGCGGATGATACGCCGAGAGAGGCGCTGGATCGTCTCGAAGCGGAGCGTGAACGCTTGGGCATCGCCAAGGAGCGCATTCATATACTGGGGCACGGTGAGACGCTGAAAATTCAAAGCCTCTGTTCAACTATAATCTGAGGATTCTATATAAAAGGCGACTCTGCGGACAAAGGTCTGCGGAGTCGCTTTTTATGGTTGTTTTGAATGAGTAAAAAGGTACAGGCAGACAAGTCTGTCGCTGTGTTACAGGATTAAACCGCTTCGGTATCGTTCACCAGAAAGGAATCGGAATCGGTGTTGGTAATGGGATGCCGCACGATTTTGACTTCATAAAACGTAATTTTATTTTCTAAAATATAGTCCGGAATTTGGCGGTGGCTGTGTGATTCACGGAAAGCTTCGCTTTTGGTCCAGCCCTGGAAGTTCTCTTTTTCCTTCCAGCGTGTGCTAATCGTTACTTCATCATAATCTTTTGTATTTTCAGTGAGTAGCACTTCCAGACCGAGGAAGCCTTCCATTTTCTCCACTTTACCTTCTTTGTTAAAGCGTTCGATGAGCAAATGGGCATTGCCCGGGGTGATTTTAGATGTATTTGTAACGATAACCATATTAAATTCCTCCTGAATGATGTGGTATGGTCGGTATAATGACCGGATAGCCATCCTCAAATTTGATCGTAGCGTTCATTTCATAAATGTCGCGAAGAAAAGCAGACGTCAAAATCTGACGGGGTTCGCCAGCCATGGCGATTCGTCCCCTTTTAAGCGCAATCATATGATGACAATAGGCCGCAGCTTGCTGCAAATCATGCAGTACCATAACAATCGTCAAGCCGGACTCGTGATTGATACGCCTCAGCATATCCATAACCTCAAATTGATGAGCGATATCCAGAAAAGTGGTAGGTTCATCGAGCAAAAGAATGCCCGTTTGTTGGGCCAAAGCCATTGCAATTCGCGCTTTTTGTTGTTCACCTCCCGATAGAGTATGGAACATCCGATCCGCATAGGGCTTCATGCCTGTGATTTCCATGACATGGTCCACAATATGCTGATCCTGTCCGGTATGCCGTGTCCTCAAGCCTTTGGCATGAGGGGATCTTCCGTAAGCGACCAGCTCACGAACCGTTAATAACGGCAGCATATCCTTCATTTGCGGAAGCATTGTAATCGTCTGAGCAAAATCGCGCCGCTTGTATTCCTGAACCGGCTTGCCCAGTACGGAAACCTGCCCCTGATCCTGCTTGAGCAGCCGTGTAATAATCCGCAAAAGCGTGGACTTGCCCGAACCGTTGGGCCCGACAATCGCGGTGAGCTGTCCGGCGGGTAAGGTAATGTTTACATCGTCCAGCTTGAAATACCCGCGCTGCAAGGAGATATGCTCACCCTGAATGGCTGTCATCCGAAATTCCCCCGTTTCTTGAGCAGGATTAAGAAGAACGGCGCTCCGATGACGGCCAGCAAAATGCCTACAGGCAGTTCAATAGGACCAAACCAGGACCGTGCCACCGTATCCGCCAGTACGACCAGTGTCCCGCCGCCCAGAATGGAAAGGGGAAGGAGGAAACGATAATCCTCCCCGATCAGCAGGCGGATAACATGAGGAACGACCAGTCCTATAAAACCGATCAGCCCCGCTACGCTGACCGCCGTACCAGCGAGCAGGGCAGAGAGCAAGATAATGAGCAGCCGCTGGAGCTCTACTCGCTGTCCGAGCAGTTGTGCTGAATCGTCGCCCAACAGCAGCAAATTGGCAGGCTTGATCGCAAACAGGGAGGCGATTAAGCCGATGATGGCGTAAGGCGCCATGAACTCCAGATGATGCCAGCTTCGTCCGTTCAATCCGCCGGATAGCCAAGGCAGAACTGCTTGCACGCGGTCGCTGTACATAACCATCACGCCGTTGGTGAGCGCGCCCAGCAGCGCATTGATGGCAACGCCAGCCAGCACGATTTTGACTGGAGAAGCCCCCCGGTCCCAAGCCAGCAGGTAAATGACAATAGCACTCAGAAAAGCTCCCAAAAAGGCCGTTACCGGAAGAAGATAACTGAGCTGCGGAAGCATGACCATCGTGATGACCGCAGCGAGTCCACCACCGGCCGATACGCCAATAATGCCGGGATCAGCCAAGGGATTTTTCATCACTCCCTGAAGAAGTGCCCCGGAAGCTGCCAGACAGGCTCCTACGAGCAGACCCACTAACACTCTGGGCAGCCGGAGATCCATTAGGATCGTGCGATAGGTGGAGTCATCATTATGTAGCAAAACCTGATTGATTTCTCGTAGTGGAATCGACACCGATCCGTAAGCCAGGCCGTACACGGATACGGCTAGCAGCAGGATCGGAAGTGTAATCCAGGCGATGGTGCGTCTTCTTGCGCGTTGTAGTTTGTTCATCGCTTATTTCGCCGGATACAGCTTTTGATGCATCAAATCCAGCGCTTTAGTAACCCGTGTGCCCGGATTTGTTCCGAACAGATCGGAGGGTAATACCTCGACCTGATTGTTTTTGACCGCCTTGATTCCGCTCCAAGCTGCATTTTCCTGCATTTCCTTGATAAAAGCGGCTTTGACATCATCCGTATTGCCGTGGGTCATAATCAGGATGTAGTCAGGGTCGGCCTGTACGATGCGTTCCGTATTTAGCTGTGCATATTGCGGGAAATTTTGCAGGCCTGGAAAATCAGCGGCAATATTAGAACCGCCAGCCTTTTCCAAAATATTTCCGCCTAATGAATTCGGCAATGCCGCCATATATGTGGCTGGGGCTCCGTAAACAAGCAGCACTCTAGGTTTGGAGGCAGAGGCTGTTTCCTTTTGTAATGTGGCTACCTGTTGGTCAATTTGCTGATTCAGCTTCACGGCCTGAGTCTGCTTTTGCAGTAATTGTCCGAAGAGTGTAATTTGCGACTGAATATCTTTGACTGAATTGGCTCCTGTCAGTAGCAACTGCGAACCGACACCTTCAATAGCTGGAATGTCTTTCTCATTCATAGGGTAATTGCCCAATACGACATCCGGTTTGAGCATCGTAATTTTCTCCAGATCGACTTCATGAGTAGAGCCTACTTGTTGAACGTTTTCAGCAGCAGGCACGACGGAAGGTCCATTCGAGTTGGGTCTGCCAACGGCTGTCCCGCCCAAAGCATATATGATATCCAGATCGCCATTGCTGAGCGCAATGATATGTTGAGGGACACCTTGGAACGCCAACGTCCGTTTTGAAAAATCAGCAACCTGAATCGCTGCACCGCTTGTAGTGCCGGAAGTGGCAGATACAGATGCAGTGGCTGGTTTGTGATCTGCGGCCGGAGTACCATTACTGCATCCGGTAACTGCCAATAAAAGCGCTGCGGATGACCACAACACATAAGATTTCATGTCATTCCTCCTGCAATTTTAAGTTAAACAATAATGATAATCATTTTCATTTATGCATAAGAGAATGATAATGAATATCAATGGGAATTGTCAATTGAAAAAAACAAAATTTTAAATAAATTTTTTACTGAAATGGAGAGGAGGGGATTCTTGGTATAGAGGAAGGTATCCTAAATTTTTCTTAAAAAATAGCATATATCAAGGGGTTATATACACGCAAATACATATTGACATATTCGAAAAATGTAAGATATATTGGTGATGGGTTCACTTGGTTTTGCGAATTTCTGGATGGAAAGGTGGGGAGGCAAAGCTCAAGAGGAGCTATTTTTTTTAGAATTCAATTGAGAATGATAATCAATTACTTATATTCTCGTGGGGAGGGACTGCTGTCAAAATGAGGAAGGGTTATTCTGCAATGATTGCTGTGTTTCTGCTGGTCAGTGTGCTGAGCTTGTGGCCAACTTCATCATCTGTGGTAGCCGCTACGGCTTCTACAAAATTGGCGGATGGTACATACACGCTTAAATACAATATTCTCAAGGCCGAAAACGATTCTGTATCCATGGCTAATGATTATTTTGAGAAGCCAGCCAAGCTGTATGTGAAAAAAGGCCAAATGACGATGCAAATTAAGCTGAATCACAGCGAATGGACAACCGGGTTTAAAGTGGATTACAAAGGCAAAATTATCGACACAAAGGTTATTCACAAGGACACCAAAACCGATACCCGTACTGTACAATTTCCAATTACAACTGTGAACAGCCCGCTGATTTCTAAAATTCATGTTACCGTCCCTGCGTATAACTACGATCATGACTATACCATTCGCTTCGCTTTTGATTCCAAAAGTGTCAAAAAAGTAGCGGCCGTCCAGTCAACGAAATCAACCAAATCTTCTAAGAAGTAAATTCAAGCAATCTTATCGTTCATGAAATCAACATAAATTCAAGCATAAAAAATGGAGGAGTGTGTGTAGATATGAATATGGTAATGAATCGCTTTGAGCAGTTTTCTTTCAAAAAGGTACTCGTTGCATTGATCATGACAGCACTTGTTTTTGCAGTTATTGCTCCGTTCTCCGCTAAAGCGGCAGCAGCCGACGGCACGTATGCAGTAGACTATACCGTTCTGAAAGATCAAACGAATGAAACCTCCCGTCTGGATAGCTATTTGACGAAACCAGCTCAGGTTATTGTAGCTAATGGCAAAAATGTTGTTCGTTTGACTGTGAAAAGCAGCAATCTGATCACAACGTTCAAAGTGGAACAAAACGGTGTACTGCAAGATGCGACTGTGGTAAGTACAGATACTGCCAACAACACTCGCGTAGTGGAATTCGAAGTTGCTGACCTGAATGCTAAAGTCAACGCTTACGCTGAAATCGCCATTCCAGTCATTGGCTACACAGGCAAGTATGACGTACAACTGCAATTCGACGAAATCTAATCCAAAATAAAACGTAAAAGGAGACTGAGAACATGAACATGATCATGAACCGTATGGATTTGAAAAAAGTAATGCTTACTGTATTGATGGCTGCTCTGGTATTTGTTGTACTAGCTCCGTTTTCTGCAAATAAAGCGAATGCGGCTTTGCCTAACGGTACGTACACCATTGATTACACAGTGTACAAAGATGGTACAACTTCACCTTCCTACATGGATACAGGCGGTTATGTGGCGAAGCCAGCTACCTTGATTGCTGCTAATGGTCAGTACAAGGTTAGAGTGACGATTACCAAAAGCGCTTGGGTCACTGAATTCAAGACACAACAAAATGGTCAATATGTGAATGCAACTGTAGTCAGCACATCCGGTGATACAAGAGTGGTTGAGTTTCCGGTGAGCGATTTGTCTGCGCTATTGAACGCTAAACTTCACGTAAGCGTACCGAAAGAATACACTGGCGGTGTGCCATACGATCACGATTACATTGTTCAATTTGGTTTTGATGAAGATACGATTAATTAGTACAGAGACATTGCATTGATTTGAATACTCATTTGAAGTTCGGGAGAGCTTCAAATGAGTATATTTTAAGTAGGGGGATTAATACACTTGAAAAGGCAATTTAGAAAATACTTAATAACGTTAGCGACCTTTGCCATGCTGCTTTCGGTTGTGTTCCCGTTTGCACCAGTTGTATCTGCCGAAGATACTGTCACATCAACTGAATCTGGTGCGTCTGCAACTTCTGTGAGTGAGGATGTATATTCGATAGAACCAAGTATGGCGGAAACAACCCCGACAGAGAACGAAACGGCACCATCGGGAGGTGTGGTTTCAGTTGCAGAGGTACAGAGCTCCAGCGTCGTTCAGGACTCCAATAAATATTCAATTGAATATGCAGTGAAGAACAGAAAGACAGGCAACAATTCACCACAAGCTCTCTATTTTGTGAAACCAGCTACTTTTAAAGTAGAGTATAATGCGTCAGTCGGACAAGCTACGTATCATGTTTCTTTGAATATTGATAATCCAACAGAACCATTATTAACAGATTTTGAATTTAAACAAAATGGAGAAGGTATTTCTGCTCATGTTTCAGATTTGGTCCAAACAGGAGACAAGTATAATCAAAGATCTGTAACATTTGACGTGTATGATTTAACTCAGAAAATTGATGTGGATTTTAAATTCAAAAATATAAAGAGAGAAAACTCGATTGAATTTGATCCATCTACAATAAAGGTTGCAGAGGAGACGACTCCGCCTGTAACATCACCAGAACCCGAGGTTCCTTTACAACCAGGAAACCTTGACTTCACGATTTTGACAGATAAATCGCAAGATGTGTCCGTTATGGATGGCTATGCTGTAAAACCAGCTAAACTGGTTCAAAAAGAAAACAAATGGTACGTTCAACTGACACTTAAAAACAGCAGTTGGATTCCATCTTTCCAAACAGAACAGAATGGAAAATATGAAGAAACGACTACGGTATCCACTGAGGGTGACCAACGTACAATCGAGTTTGAAGTAGGCAATCTGTCTAACAAAGTAAATGCTTATACCCACGTTATCGTGCCTGGTTTGGAATTGGGCGGAGTACCATACGATCATTGGTACTATGTTCAAATCCAGTTTAACGGCAGTGTTACCCCTGATCCGGGTTCTTCTCTGCAATCGGGAAGTATTGACTTCTCTGTTTTAAAGGATAAGTCGCAAGATATGTCCGTTATGGACGGATATACTCTAAAGCCAGCTAAAGTGGTCCAAAAAGGAAACAAATGGTATGTTCAACTGACGATTAAAAACAGCAGTTGGATTCCTTCCTTCCAAACAGAGCAGAATGGAAAATATGAAGAAGCGGCTACGGTATCCACTGAGGGTGACCAACGCATAGTGGAGTTTGAAATAAGCAGTCTGTCTAACAAAGTAAATGCTTATACTCACGTTATCGTACCTGGTTTGGAATTGGGCGGAGTACCATACGATCATTGGTACTATGTTCAAATCCAGTTTAACGGCAATGTTACACCTGATCCGGGTACACCTTCGACTTTGGTAGATGGTACGTATTCCATTAACTTTGATGCGCTGCACGCAACCAAGGATCAAGCCTCTTCGATGGCACGGTACTTGGTGTCGCCAGCAACACTGACAGCGACGAAAGGCAAGTATGAAGTGTCCTTCCAGATCAAGGATAGCGCAACGATTACGAAGTTCAAAACCGAACAAAACGGAACATTAACGGACGTGGACATTGTGAGTGAGGATAAAGCAACCGATACTCGCATTGTGAAGTTCCCATTGGCTGATGTGGATGCCATTTTAAATGCGCAGGTTCATGTTAGTACCAGCTACAACGGAACCCCTTATGAAATGGACCATACGATCCGTCTCAAATTTGATAGAAATAGTATAACACTTAAAGATTCGACACCAACAAATCCAGGTACACCATCGACTTTGGCGGACGGCACATACTCCATCAACTTTGATGCGCTGCATGCTACCAAGGATCAAGCATCCGCGATGGCACGATACTTGGTGTCGCCGGCAACATTGACAGCGACTAAAGGCAAATATGAAGTGTCCATCCAGATCAAGGACAGTGCAACGATAACGAAGTTTAAAACCGAACAAAACGGAACGTTAACGGACGCAGGCACTGTGAGTGAGGATAAAGCAGCCGATACTCGCATTGTGAAGTTCTCAGTGGCAGATGTGGATACCATTTTAAACGCGCAAGTTCATGTAAGTACCAGCTATAACGGAACCGTTTATGAAATGGACCATACGATCCGCCTCAAATTCGACCGTAGCAGCATTGCGGTTAAAGGAACGGATGGCGGTACAACTCCTGGAGCTGAGAACGGCAGATACAGCATTGATTTCTCTGTACTTAAAGACGGAAGCAATGAAATATCTGTGATGGATGGCTATATGCAAAAACCAGCCACTCTGTTGAAGCAATCCGGCAAAAATTTGATCCAGATCAAAATGGACAAGAGCAGCTGGATTAAAACATTCAAGGTAAACGGTGCAGAAGCTCAGGTTATTGATCAATCGACCTCCGCAGATACAAGAACCGTACAATTTGAAGTTGCAGATTTATCGGAAAAAGTTACGGTTAATACACATGTCATTGTACCGGGTCTGGAATTGGGTGGCATCCCTTATGACCACGTATATGATGTGCAGTATCAATTTGAGCCTGCTACCATTCGCAGCTTTGTCGAACCGTCCTCTACAGGAGCGGCAGATCCAATCGTGAAATTGGATTTTGACAAGTTGGCTAATGGTAAATATGTTTTGAAATTCAGCATTGTTTTAGATGATGGAACAACAGGAGAGAATTCTCCGGTTCAACGCTTTATTGCCAATGAACCAGCGCAATTGGTCGTGGAAGGCGACAAACGGTTTGTTGGTATGAAGCTGCAAAACAGCAACGAAGTGAAGGCATTGCGCATTTGGGATACGGCAAGCGGAGGCTTCAAGGACGCAGAAGTGACCCAGGAAGATGCAGCAAGCAATACCAAGAACGTTCGTTTTGGCGTAAGCGACTTTAAGAACAACGTAAAAGGACAACTGGTTGTTTACGAAGCTCCGAAGGTAGCGAGTGCTACTCCTATGGTCTTCAAAGCTGAGGATCGTGTAGAGAAGGTATACGATTTTGAATTCAAATTCGATACTAGCGATGTAACGTATTACAACGATAAAAAGACAAGCGAAGTTGAAAAGGGGAAAAGCAATTTAGCGGATGGAGAGTATACAGCAAACCTCCGTTTGCTGGCGAACGGAACAGACAAGGAATCCCTTGTGGCTCCTTTTGTACAGAGTCTCGCGAAGCTGGTTGTGAAGAATGGCAAAGTGCAAGCACATCTGACCGTTACGGACAATCAGGCTCTGAAGTTGTTCCAAACGGATTTTGAAGGCCGTTATGCCAATCCAACCGTTGTGGGTTCCAACACGAAGGGTGACACGCGTACCATCGCTTTTGAAGTGCCTGATCTGGACAAAAAGTTGAGCGTGTACACACAGGTATATCTGCCTGAGAAATTCATTTTGAATGAAAAATTCGGCGGACAAATTCAATTTGACCGTGCATCGCTTAAAGGTGAGGGAGTAAATGTAGCTTCTACGGACAAGGCAGCCGAACCGACTACACCTGTAACTGAAACAAAACCTGTAGTGGAGCAGCCGTCTCAAACCTTAGCTTCCGAAAAGCAATACACAATCAACTACAACGTATTTAAAGATAAAACGAGCGAAGCTTCCGTCATGGATGGATACCTCGATAAGCCTGCTACATTGATTGAAAAGGGAGACAAGCGTTATATTCAAGTTACATTGAAAAATAGCTCTTGGATGCCTGTTCTTCAAGTGGAGCAGAACGGTAGCCTGAAAGATGTGGAGGTCATCTCGACATCTGGCGATACGCGTGTCGTTCAATTTGAAGTCGGGGACTTGTCTCAGAAAATCAGTGCCTACACCCACGTCATTGTGCCAGGATTGGTTCTTGGCGGCGTGCCGTATGATCACTGGTATACCGTTCAATTCAAATTTGACGAAGCGAGCCTGAAAGCAAAATAACATCAGGACGCAGGAGCATCATACCTGCTTCAATAACAGAATAGCTTGTATGCAAGCAAGTCTTGGTGCCCTGGCATCAAGACTTGTCAGCATTTCATTACCCGAAAAATTGAGGCTCATGCAGCTTCTATATTTTGAATTGAGGTGATTTGGCTTTCATGAAACGATATACAGCGTTGGTACAAGGGAAATCATTCTGCTTTTATATGTTGATGGGTCTGGTGTTTTTGTTGCTCGCCGGATGCTCGGGAGGAGCAGCTGCTGGACAGAACGATAATGAAGGCGCAAAATCAGCAGCAACGTCCGGTGATAAAACACAGCCGCGTATTGTGGCTACAACGGTAGCCATTGCAGAAATTACGGATGCGCTGGGCCTGGATTTAGCAGGCAAGCCGACAAGCATGAAAGTACTGCCTGACCGTTACAAGGATGTACCTGATGTGGGTAATCCGATGAGTCCTGATATGGAAAAGGTGATGTCGTTGAAACCAACGGACGTACTGTCGGTTACGACACTGAAATATGATTTGGAGCCTAAATTTAAAGATTTGAAAATCAATGCCGAATTTATGAATTTTGAAAGTCTCGCGAATATGCAAAAAGAAATTCAAAAGCTGGGAGATACGTTCGGTAAAGCCGAAAAGGCCAGAGAGATTAATGGAGCTTTGGACGCCAAAGTAGCCGAGATTCAACAAAAGATCAAAGGGAAGAAATCCCCTAAAGTATTGATCTTGCTGGGGGTACCGGGAAGCTACCTGGTGGCTACCGAGCATTCCTATATTGGGGATCTGGTTAAAATTGCAGGTGGAACGAATGTGGTTCAGGGAGAGAAGGTGGAGTTCATTGCCCACAATACCGAAGCCTTGCAACAGTCCAATCCGGATATTATTTTGCGTGCTGCACACGGGATGCCGGATGAAGTGGTCAAAATGTTCGACGAAGAGTTCAAAACTAACGATATTTGGAAACATTTTAACGCTGTGAAAAACGGACACGTCTATGATCTGCCGGAGCCGCTGTTCGGAACAACAGGAAATTTGGCGGCAAACTCGGCGCTGGATGAGCTAGTAAAAATGTTGTATCCTTCGAATTAAAGGAAGCTGATGATATGTCGAAAAAAGGTTGGAGTTTTATCGTTGTAATCGCCTTGCTCATCGGTGTCATTCTCTATTCAGCGATGACAGGAAGTCTCAAGGTGAATTTGAGCCAATTGGTGACCGGATTGTGGACAGGTACGGATGATCAGGTCAATGTGGTCAAGGATCTGAGGCTACCGAGAATTATCGTATCTGTGATGGCGGGAGCCGCGCTTGCGGTGGCGGGTGTTTTGCTGCAAGCCGTGATGAAAAACCCGCTGGCTGATGCCGGGGTTATCGGTATTTCTTCGGGGGCGGCTCTGGTTTCGCTGATAGCCGTTACGATCTTTCCGGCGCTCTATTTCTGGATGCCCTTCTTTTCTTTTATTGGTGGTGCGCTGGCCTGCCTGATGGTTTACGGATTTTCATGGAAATCCGGCCTGCATCCAATTCGTCTGATCTTGATCGGGGTCGCTGTGAATGCGATTTTTTCGGGTCTGGGGCAGTCGTTTAATTATCGGGGGAGTTATGCGGTCACCAGCATTAATCAGGTTACAACCTCAACCTTGTCCATGAAAAAATGGGTCGATGTCGAGGTTATTGTGACCTATGGCGGGATTGGACTGATTTTAGCTATGCTCGTGTTCTCCTGGTGCAATTTTTTGTCTTTGCAAGATAAAACGGCTAAAAACCTGGGATTCAATGTGACGCGTGCGCGGCTTTTGATCTCCGTCATTGCGGTGCTGCTTGCGGCAACGGCTACAGCCATTGCTGGAGTTATTGCCTTTATCGGCCTGCTCGTTCCGCATTGTGCCCGCTACTTGGTGGGTTCGGATCACAAGTGGCTGATTCCGTTCTCTGCTTTATGCGGGGGATTGCTGCTACTGCTCGCGGATACACTGGGCCGGACGGTACTTGCTCCCAATGAAATTCCAGCTTCTATTATTATGGCCGTCATTGGCGGGCCGTTCCTGATATTCCTGATCAGAAAGGCGGATCGCACTTATGGACATTAAGGATATTACCTTTTCATATGACCGGAAAACGGATCGTCTTCACGCCATCAATGCTGTCATTGAGCCGGGACGGATTACGACCATCATTGGTCCCAACGGCTGTGGCAAATCGACGCTGCTTAGCGTCATGTCGAACAATGCGGCTCCCCGCCTGGGTCAAGTGATTTTGGACGGTAAAGAGATTGCCCACTACAAGCCCAAGGAGCTGGCCCGTCAACTGGCGGTGGTTCATCAGCAGAATGAAGCACCCTCTGACTTGACCGTAGAAAAGCTCGTCAGCTTCGGAAGACTCCCGCATAAGAACATGTTCACAGCGAGACGTGACGAGGACGAGCAGGCGGTCGAATGGGCGATAGCCTGTACGAATCTGGAGGAACGCAGAACACGCACGCTGGACCAGCTGTCCGGGGGAGAAAGGCAGCGTGTATGGATTGCAATGGCCTTGGCACAACGGACACCGATTTTATTTTTGGATGAGCCGACCACCTATCTGGATATGTACTACCAGCTTGAAATTTTGGAACTCATACGGCAGTTAAATCAGGAACACGGCCTGACGATCGTAATGGTGCTGCATGATATCAATCAGGCTATTCGTTATAGCGACGTTATGATTGCCATGAAGGAAGGGCGCATTATAACGAACGGTCCGCCCGCTAAGGTCGTCACATCCGATATGATTCAGACAGTATACGGCGTGGAAGTAGTCGTAAGACATGACGCTGAGGCGGGAATGTATCTTATTCCGATAGGTGTGGGAGCTTCCGTACATTTACAAGCACAGGGAGTGTAGATACTGCCTACTGAATGGCTCGTCTGTCTCCTGGTGGCATCGAATCTGGAAACAAGAAAAAATGGTTCTGGCCCACGTTTTTGTCAGGAGACAATCGTGGGGATGGAAGCATTTTTTATTTTATTTTTAGAATATCGACGGAGGTTTCAGGGTTGTTCGGTTGACACACGGTTCGATTCCGATCCGTTGTGTGTTATACTATTGCCGTCGGTAATTTTGTGATTAGCACTTTACTAATGATAAGGATGGTATGCTCATATGATCAGTACAAGCGGCGTAACGCTTCGTTATGGTAAACGCCCACTTTTTGAAGACGTAAATATCAAATTTACTCCTGGGAACTGCTACGGCCTGATTGGGGCGAATGGCGCGGGCAAATCTACCTTTTTGAAAATTCTTTCCGGTGAAATCGAAGCCAATTCAGGTGAGGTTCACATGACACCGGGCGAACGGATGGCAGTGCTCAAGCAGAACCATTACGAATACGATGAATTCCCGGTTCTGGAAACCGTTATTATGGGCCATACGCGTCTGTACGAAATCATGAAGGAAAAAGATTCGCTGTACGCTAAATCGGAATTCACAGAGGCAGACGGCCTGCGTGCCGGCGAGCTTGAAGGTGAATTTGCGGAGCTGAACGGATGGGATGCCGAGCCGGATGCGGCTTCATTGCTGATCGGTCTTGGGATTCCGCGCGACCTGCATGACAAGAACATGTCTGAGCTGAGTGGTAATGACAAGGTACGTGTTTTGCTGGCTCAAGCGTTGTTTGGTCGTCCGAACAACTTGCTGCTCGATGAGCCTACCAACCATTTGGATCTCGAATCCATTCAATGGCTGGAAAATTTCTTGATGGACTATGAAGGCACCGTCATCGTCGTATCCCATGATCGTCACTTCCTGAACAAGGTATGTACGCATATTGCGGATATTGATTTTGGCAAAATTCAGATGTACGTCGGCAACTACGACTTCTGGTATGAGTCCAGCCAGCTTGCGCTTGCCTTGACTCGTGATGCCAACAAGAAAAAGGAAGAGAAGATCAAGGAACTGCAAGCCTTTATTCAGCGCTTTTCCGCGAATGCTTCCAAGTCCAAACAGGCTACTTCACGTAAAAAACAATTGGATAAAATTACGCTGGACGATATTCGTCCATCGAACCGTAAATATCCGTTCCTGAACTTCAAGCCCGAACGCGAAGCGGGCAAACAGCTGTTGACGGTAGACCGTCTCAGCAAATCCATTGAAGGCGAGCAAGTGCTGAATGAGTTCAGTCTGGTTGTGAACAAAGGCGATAAAATCGCGTTTGTCGGCCCGAACGGTTTGCCTAAATCAACGCTCTTTCAGGTATTGATGAATGAAACGGATGCGGATAGCGGTGAATTCTCTTGGGGGATTACCACCACTCAGGCTTATTTCCCGAAAGACAATTCCACCTATTTTGAAGGTGTGGATATGAATCTCGTGGAATGGCTGCGCCAATATTCCAAGGATCAGGACGAAACGTTCCTGCGTGGCTTCCTGGGACGTATGCTCTTCTCGGGTGAAGAAGCGCTTAAGAAAGCAAGCGTGCTGTCCGGAGGCGAGAAGGTTCGCTGTATGCTGGCCAAGATGATGCTGAACGGCGCCAATGTGCTGCTGCTGGATGAACCGACCAATCACTTGGATCTGGAATCCATTACAGCGCTGAACAATGGTCTGATCGACTTTGACGGTACCGTGTTGTTTACATCTCATGACCATCAGTTCATTCAAACCATTGCAAACCGTATCGTGGAAATTACGCCAAACGGTGTAATCGACCGTACGATGAGCTATGATGAATACTTGGAAAACGATGAAATCACGAAATTGCGTGAAAGTATGTATCCGGTAGAAATCGTCTAAAACCAGCTAACCTTCAGTAAATCGATAAATAAAAAAGAGGAGCTCCTTCAGGCCATTTATGATGGCGGGGGAGACTCCTCTTTTTCGTTTGCGCCATTACCAATGGCTTACACCGCCAGGGCTACAGGGCAAAGATAATCCTGCCTGAGTCCGGTGCAGTTAGCCTAACGGGGTGGCTTATGATCCGCCTGTACGACGGCGTTGGTTGTTCGGCTTCTTCGTATTTTGGCTTTTCAGTGTTTTGGCGGAACCGCCTTGAAAGCCGCCCTGCTGTGAAGCGCCGGACTGCTGTTTTTTTTGTGCCAGCTTTTCCCGAATGGCATCTGCGAGATTAACTTTACGTGGTTCATTAGCATCGCTCATGAATAAATTCCTCCTGTTGCCGCCAAATTCATGTCAATCATGCTGGATTGAAGGAAAACGCGGCTGTGTCCCCATTTTATACGTTTTTAAAAGATGGGACAAGGGCAACAATGATAACATGACGACGGGGCGGGCGGGAAGAGGGAATGCCTATTTTTTGCATAAAGGAAAAAATGTTTTATACACCCCACAGGAATGGAGCTTGGCAATAATTTTTCGTTGTTCCTACAGCAATGCGGAGCGGAAAGACTGTTTCTCTAGACCCACACAAAGGACGTCTGCTATCCTAGAAATAGCCGTTATCCAAAGGCAAATGCTTATTTTTAGGGCAGCTATGCTGCTATTTTTATTTTTGGGTTGGCGCAGCATGGAACGGTATAAGTGTTTATTCCTGACTTTTATGTTTCTCCCGTGACTATGGTGGTGAGATCGTTCTGTCGGGAACTCTAATTTTGAAGGAGTGTTCCCGTTGTGGTGAATGTGTATGATGAAATACGAAAAGGTGAGCGAGGGGCATGGGTGAGCATTATCGCCTACCTTTTTCTGTCTGCCTTTAAGCTGATTAGCGGATATATATTTGCTTCCAGTGCGTTACTGGCCGATGGATTTAACAATGTCACTGATATTGTGGTGTCCGTTGCCGTACTGATCGGTCTGCGTATATCTCAAAAACCGCCGGACTCCGACCATGCCTATGGACATTTTAGAGCGGAAACGATAGCGGCGTTGCTGGCATCCTTTATTATGACCGTCGTCGGTCTTCAGGTGCTTATTGACGGAATCGGAAGTATTTTCAGAGGTGGCAAGCAGACACCTGATATCACTTCTGCGGGAGTAGCGGTAATATGTGCAGTCATTATGCTGGGAGTATACATGTACAACAACAGACTGGCCCGGAAAATTAACAACAAGGCGTTACTGGCGGCAGCGAAGGATAACCTGTCAGATGCGCTCGTCAGTATCGGTGCAGCGGTTGGTATTATTGGTGCACAGTTTGGTTTGCCATGGCTGGATACGGTTGCGGCTATAGCGGTAGGATTTATAATCTGTAAAACGGCGTGGGATATTTTTAAGGACTCTACACACAGCCTGACGGATGGCTTTGATGAGCAGGAGCTGTCAGACTTACGTAGCACGATTGCTCATATACCCGGTGTAGAGGGGATTCGTGATGTAAAGGCACGGGTACACGGCAATCATGCTTTGGTGGATGTTGTTATAGAGGTGAACCCGCAACTCAGCCTGATTGAAGGACATCGGATCAGCGACCGGATTGAGGAACGCCTGCAAGAGGTTCATAATACGATGCATGTTCATGTCCATGTGGAACCCAAATTATAGATTATTTATTTAATAATTAGTGGTAAAAATGACTTTAGACCTATGTATAAAAGGTGTATGCGCTGCCTTTTGTGACGTTTGGATTATATCTCTCTTCCTGTTGCTTTTACTATAATGAAAGCATGTCCGGCTATATTCGTCGGAATTGGACTTGCTCTTCAAATTCGTAAAAACAGCCAGGAGGTGCAACATTGAGAAGACGCGTGATGGGAATGCTCATGACGTCAGCCGCGCTGTTGGCAGCAATTCATGTGGCGCCGGGTCAGGTTGACGCAGCGGCATCGACAGCATCTACGGGACAGAAGGCGGTTATTCAGGCGGCTGTAAAGCTTAGATCCGGCCCTTCGACTACGGGAGATGTAGTCAGCTTTATGAAGCAGGGAGAGGCCGTAACGGTATTGGAGAAAACAAACAGCTATTGGTATAAGATCAAGACGTCTGATGGGGTAACTGGATACACAAGCAGCTCCGACAAGTACATAAAAGTAGGCGCTACCAGCGTCGCTGCTGCTGTCACCGAGCCTGCCGTCCGTAAACCGGAAGCCAAAGAAGTGCTTAAAACTAACAGTTCAGCCAAAGAGGCTCCAGCCTCAGTGAATAGTTCTGCCGGTCAAACGAAAGCTACGATTCAAACGTCCGTTCGTTTGCGGGCGGAGGCATCCACTTCATCCGAGGTTTTGGGATTTTTGAATGCAGGAGATATCGTCACCATTACAGATCCAGGTAACGCCTATTGGTTTAAGATTACCAATGCTGATGGCACGGTGGGCTATGTCAGCTCGTCTCCACAGTATATTCGTATTGGTGAGGGCGTTGTTGTGCAGCAGCCTGTGGCTGCTCCAGTAACATCTGCTCCTGACACTACCGTGATTCCTGCGACAGCATCTCCTGCGGAAGCCATAAACTTGCCTTCTGGTGACGCAGCGGCTGCCATTGAACAGGTTATTAACACAGGGATGACTTATCTCGGTACTCCATATGAATATGGTTCGGATCGTAACAGTACGGTTACTTTTGATTGCTCGGCATTTACCCGTCAAATTTTCCGTCAGGCTGCAGGTATTCAGCTTCCGGCGGATTCACGTTCACAGGGTGAGTGGATCAAGCAGAATAGTCAGCCAAACACAGACATGACCACGCTGAAGCGTGGCGATCTGCTTTTCTTTACTAATTACAACGCGTCTTCAGGGGCGTATACGTCCTTGGATAATTCCTCCCAAACGATTACACACGTAGCTGTATATCTGGGAGACAACAAGCTTCTTCATACCTTTTCTGTAGCGGGTGGCGGTGTGAAAGTTACGGATTTCAGCAAGCCTTGGCAGGATCGTTTCCTGTTCGGGGGTAGCGTAATCCAATAAAAGCGCCATTAGCCTTAAAAAATTACGCATCCAAAAATAGGATGTTCCACAACCCTGTAATTGGGGCGGGAACATCCTATTTTTAAAGCTGTATAATGTTATATCTTCACTACACTTGTTTCAGACTTCTTCTATTACGCCTATGACGCTCGTCTTCTTCCGGTAAAGAGTGAAATGACGAACAACACCAGAAATAACACAAACAATATTTTGGCGATTGTAGCAGCTATGGATACAACGATACCAAAAAAACCTAAAATCCCGGCGATCACGGCAAAAACTAAAAATAAAGCGGACCATTTCAGCATGTTCTGCATCCTCCTTCAATTGTATATAATGTGGCATACTCACGCCCGATAGAGCATGGCTGCGAATGATGGCTGAATCATTTGAATCTTTCGTGGCTGTGCCATCGTTATATGTTGTTTTAAACCGTGCCCCAATCCGTGAAACATAGCGTAAGGAGTGGAGGAAAGCGAGCTGTGACGTTGTTTCGTGTCTGAACGTAAGGGGTAACTATGCAGTAATCATCAACATCATCGTGAAAAACGAAAGAGAGGTTAGGCCATGTTAACACAGGTCAGTATTTTTATTATCGCTATCGCATTTGCAGTTCTCGTTATTTTCCTCATTAGAACACTTAAAGCAGCACAAGGCTCTCTTGAAAAGGTAACTCAGACTCTACAGGATGTACAAAAAACAGTAGATGAGCTGAGCTATGAAGTAAAGCAAACGGTTCGACATGCCAATGACATTACCGCAGACGTTGATCATAAATTGAAGCAGGTGGAGCCTGTGATGGAATCGGTTAGAAACTTGGGCGAGGTGCTTAACGAAGTCACTCTAGCTGCGAAGCAGGCTTCCGCGGCATTAATCACCCGGTTTCAGAAGCCGCATCATACAGTGGATAAAAAGACAGGTACGGAAACCGCGATCAAGTCAGCTTCTTCGAACAGGCCGTTAACTTCAACGGAACGGACGGTTCAGAGCTACAATGCGACCTACGAGGAGCCTGCGGCAAAGCCGGCTAAAAACTGGTTGGGTTATGTAGATATCGCTGCCGGGGTGTGGCAGAAAATGCGTCAGTAGCATAGCGACTGAACCGTAAACTATAGGAAATTCATTGAAAGGGTGAGAATTATGATGAAGATTTTATTGCTAGCTGCTGGTTTGCTCACTCCCTTTTCCGGACAGGATACGGTTCAGCAAGCCGTTTCCCCGCATACGGCGGGGCATGTAGTAAGGGCTGTGCAGACGATTCCCGCCAAAAATGCCGTACCGGCTGATTTTCATACGTTAAATGGCATATCTCTGGACGATACGCGTATGGATGTATTGAAAAAACTGGGCAAGCCCCTTCGAGTGAAAAAGGATATGCTGCTGCTTTCTACGGAATATCAATATCCTGACGTGGTGGTTGGTTTGCGAGATGATATGGTTTCTTATGTGCATGTAGATCCTGCTGCCGGACGGATCAAGGTCAATGACGAGTGGCTGTCGCTGAAACGGCAAACGCTGGATAAGGCGCTGGGTGGCTCGCAATTTACAGCGGAGGATGGCGAGGTATACGTTCGTGGACAGCGTGCGATCAAAGTGTTTATGGATGAGTCGTCTGATCAACCCAAATATGTTGAGTTTTTTGATGAAACGGAGTGGTAATGTCTCTAATTTTAAGAGCATGACATAACATGGAAGTTTCAAACGAATGTACAGCGTGTAATAGTCAGAGAAGTCAATCCTAATAAGGAGCGTGAGAAACATGAATCAGACCCATCATAAATCTTATGCCAAAGTGGTAGAGAACGGTGTACAAGCCGTCGAAGCGGTGAATGAATTGCGCAACACGGGCTATCGTTATGAGGATGTGTTCGTGCTCGCTCATGATCAGGACCGGACGGATCGTATTGCAGATACGGTGGATGCCAAGGAAATCGGGATTAAGGAAGAGGGCGTTTTTGATTCATTAGCCAATCTGTTCCGTTCCCGTGGCGACGAGCTTCGCGCTAAAATTACTTCCTTGGGATTTACAGATACGGAAGCTGATTTTTACGAAAAAGAACTGGATCAGGGCAAAGTTCTGGTCATTGCCAAAAAAGCTTGATAACGCCAGTTGAACAGGAAAATAGACTGGCGTTAGAGCTGAAAAAGAGGATGTTGACCGCCGCACAAGTGCTTCGCGGTTCCTCCAAAACATAGATAAGGAATGGGGCGAGAGCCTCATTCCTTATCTATGTTTTGGAATGCCTTCTTATGGAAAGCTAATTCATGTCTATAAGGGTGTTGCCGCTTAAACAGGTATAGTATAATACATGGGCTACAGATAAGGAGAGAGAAATGAGAATCCTAATTGTTGACGATAATCCGACCAATGTCATTATTATTCGTGAAATATTAAAGAAAGAAAATTATAGGGATGTTATCTCTGCCAGCTCAGCCGCAGAAATGTTGGAGCATTTGGGGATCGGCGACCGTACCATTAGTCTGCGCCCCCGACCTTCCGATATTGATTTGGTTCTGCTGGATATGATGATGCCTGAAATGGATGGTATCGAAGCTTGCAGCATCGTGCAGGAGTACGAGCATTTGAAAGATATACCCATCATCATGGTAACTGCTGTAGGCGATTCCAAGAAACTGGCAGAGGCACTGGACGTGGGGGCCGTCGATTATGTCACCAAGCCTATTAATAAGGTAGAATTAATGGCCAGAATACGGCTTGCCTTGCGTCTCAAGCAGGAAAAGGACTGGCATAAAGATCGGGACCAGCGGATTCAGGACGAACTGAAGCTGGCCGCGATGGTACAGCAGGCGGTGCTTAGTCCTGCCATCCAAGATCCTGTACTGCAAGTCAATGCACTGTATCAGCCTTCCTTTGAACTGGCGGGAGACTTATATTCCTGGTATCCGCTCGGGGAAGGGAGATATGCGATCATTTTGCTGGATATGATGGGTCATGGCATCTCTTCTTCACTGTTCTGCATGTTCATTGCATCTGTGCTCAAGGATACCGTGACCACCTACGTAGAGCCGGAAAAGGTGATTCAGGAGCTGAATCGTCGCTTTAACCAACTGGATTTGGGCAAGCAACTCGTACAGTATTATTTTACGGCGATTTATATGGTCATTGATACCCGTTCTCGGCGGATTGATTATGTGAATGCAGGGCATCCGCCCGGCTTATTGTTCAGTCAGGATGGCAGCATCACCAAATTTGACCGTGCATGCAGTCCAGTAGGTTTGTTTGATAAAATTGATGCGGAAATGCACACGATCCATTATGAAGGAACGGGGCATATCGCTTTGTATACCGATGGCTTGCTGGAGGCTGTAGAGGGCGAATATGAAGAGCAACTGGAGTATTTGACCGCATGTCTGCGCAAGCATGAGGAATGGAATGAAGAAGCGATGCTGGATGCTTTTTTTCGTAAAGAGGCACCGAAGGATCGCGATGATGATAAGTGCCTGATCTGGATTGCATTGAAAGAGGGAGAGAGCTTGCATGAAAATCAGAAATAAACTGCTGATCGGCTTTGGATCGCTTATGGCGATCCTCCTTGTGCTGACGCTAATCAGCTATGATCGAATGGGGAGCCTGAATGAGCAGTTGAACCAGGTTTATCAGGACCGATATATGAAGGTCCGGAAAACAACGGCTATTCGCGGTCAGGTGAATGATATGGCCAAAGTTATGGCCAACCTGATCTTGAATCCAGGGTCCTCCGTCAGTGAGGCCAAAGGCGAGCTCGATGATATATCTGCTTCTGGAGCGAAAGTGCTGGCAAGTCTGCAAAACAGTTCCGGTACCAGCGAAGAACAGCAGCAAGTCGATCGGGTAGCTGTCGCATGGAAAGAATTTTTAAGCTACGAAGAGAGGCTCGTTTCCTTATTGGGGCAAGATCGCATTGATGAGGCGAATGCTTTCCGCAATAGCACAGGTTTGCCTGCTCAAGAGGAGGCGATGGACAGCATTAATGACCTGGCCGTTTTTCAGGATCGGGAAATAGATAGCGACATGATGCAAGCCAATCAGGCTTATCAGGAATCCGTGCAGATTACCACGATTCTGATGGTCGCCGGGCTGCTTATGGGGTTATTGGTTATCTTGTGGGTGCTCCCGAGTATTGCCAAAGGTCTAAATATCGTTAACCTCATGATCAACGGCTTTGGCAAAGGAAAATACAGGGCGATCAGCCGCATGAGTGTCGCTTCCAAGGACGAAATCGGGGAGGTTGCCCGCGTATTTCAACAAATGGCTGGAGACCTGGAGGAAAAACGCAAATTTGAGCATTCCGTTCTTCAGACGCAGAAGGATCAAACCTGGCTTAATGCCAACACGGCACGAGTAACAGAGCTGTTCCGAGGCGTGAATTCACTGGAGCAGGTCGCACAGATGTTTATCAGTGAGTTTACGCCCATTTTGGGAGGCAGCTACGGAGCGATTTATTTGCAAGGCAAGGAAGTGGAGGATGCCCAATTTAAGCTGTACGGCTCCTATGCGAAGGAGTCTGGTGAAGATTCGATCAAGGACGTTATCCATGTTGGCGAAGGCTTGCTTGGACAAAGTGTTCAGGATCGTAAGCCGATCCTGATTACAGAAGCTCCTGATGGGTACTTGTCCATCGGCTCCGCATTGGGGGCGAGTAAGCCGGTGGGAATTATGATTTTTCCTATATTGTTCGAGGACGATTGTATCGGTGCTGTGGAAGTAGCGTCGCTGGACCGCTTTAGTGATCTGGAAACGAAGCTATTTGCTCAATTAGTCGAGAGCTTGGGGATTATTTTGAACAACATCAAGGGACGGATGCGGGTAGAGCAATTGCTGCGCGAATCCCAGGCACTTACTGAGGAATTGCAATGCCAGTCCGAGGAGCTACAAACTCAGCAAGAGGAACTCAAGCGCTCCAACGAAAATTTGGAGGGGCAAACAGAGGAGCTCAAGCGTTCAGAGGAATTGTTACAGCGTCAGCAGGAGGAACTGGAGCATTTTAACACCGAACTGATAGCCAAGACGAGAGCGCTGGAAGAGCAGGTTCGGGAAGGGGAAGAAAAGAACGACGAGATCGAACGTGCGCGTGCCCAGTTGGAGCAGCAGGCGATGCAGTTGGGCATCACGAGCAAATACAAATCCGAGTTTTTGGCGAATATGTCGCATGAACTGCGTACTCCGCTGAATAGCTTGCTCATTCTTTCCCAGCTTCTGTCTGAGAACAAGGACGGCAATCTTAAGCCCAAGCAGGTTGAATATGCACAGACCATTTATATGTCAGGCGCAGATTTACTGAAAATGATTGATGAAATTCTGGATTTATCCAAAGTGGACGCCGGGAAAATGGATATTAACCATGAAGCCGTCAATCTGAAAGAACTGGAGATGTTTGTGGAGCAAAATTTTGCTCCAATCGCAGCCAAGCGTGAACTTCAACTTCATACCGAGATAGAAGAAAACTTGCCGGAAGCCATTATCAGTGACGGGTATCGTCTTAAACAAATTTTACGCAATTTATTGTCCAATGCATTCAAGTTTACGACAGAGGGATCTGTTCGTTTTAGTGTTTCAAGGGCAACTGGTGACCAGCTTCCCGGCTTTCTAAATCCGCATAAATCCTATCTGGCCTTGTCTGTACATGATACGGGCATCGGCATTGCTTCGGATAAAACGGATCTCATTTTTGAGGCTTTCCAGCAGGTAGATGGAACAACCAGCCGTAAATACGGTGGAACCGGACTTGGCTTGTCGATCAGCCGCGAGCTTTCAAGATTACTGGGCGGTGTCATTACAGTAGAATCCGAGCAGGGGCAGGGCAGTTGCTTCACGTTGTATCTGCCGGAACAAACGCAAACAACAGAGGGTGCGGAACTGGATATTGGTGGTGTGGCAGCATCCGCAGAGTCGAATTCTCCTATGCTTGTTCCCGCTGAGCAGTTGCCTATGTATCAGATGCCTTCAAAGGAAAAATTGGAGAACATCGTGCACCCGGGCGACGACCGGAACGAGATTGCCTCGAAGGATAAGGTATTACTGATCATAGAGGATGATGTTAAATTCGCTAAAATCCTGTACGATATGGCTCGTAGCCGTGACTTTAAGGCACTTATCGCTCTACAGGGAGACGATGGGCTGGACATGGCCAGATCCTATTTGCCGGACGCCATTATTCTGGATATTCAATTGCCTGTTATGGATGGATGGTCCATTTTGGGCGAGCTGAAAGGAAATTCATCTACGCGGCATATTCCGGTACATGTTATTTCGGTCATCGACGATGTGAAGCAAGGCTTGTTGATGGGTGCGATTGCCTATCTCAAAAAGCCATCTTCAAAGGAAAGTCTGGATAAGGCATTTTCACATATTAAATCATATACAGATAAAATGGTGAAACGTCTTCTCGTGGTCGAGGACGACGAGAATCAGCGTAAATCCATTATTGAACTGATTGACCATGACGATGTTGCTATTACGGCGGTGTCCACCGGGCAAGAAGCACTGAATGAGCTGGGGGTACAGCGATATGACTGTATGGTGCTGGATCTTATGCTTAACGATATGACAGGCTTTGAATTGCTCGACCGCATTCGGGACAATGAGGAACTGACCGATCTGCCGATTATTATTTATACGGGTAAAGACCTGGACAGCAAAGAAGAAACGCAACTGCGCAAATTTGCGGAGTCCATTATTATTAAGGATGTCAAATCGCCCGAACGGCTTTTGGATGAAACGACCCTGTTCCTGCATCGTGTCGAAGCGAATCTCCCTGAGGACAAACGTGAAATTTTGCAGAAGCTATATAACAAGGAAGAATTGTTTGAAGGTAAAAAAATATTGTTGGTGGATGATGATATCCGGAACGTATTCGCCCTGTCCAGTGTGTTGGAAAGCTACCGCATGGAGGTTACCTTTGCGGAAAATGGTAGAGAAGCGCTGGAAATGCTGGAACAGACACCTGATTTTGATCTGGTGCTGATGGATATGATGATGCCGGAAATGGACGGATATGAAGCCATGCGGCGAATTCGGCTGATGCCGCAATTCGAGAAGCTGCCTATTATTGCCCTCACAGCCAAGGCTATGAAGGATGATCGTTCCAAGTGTATTGAGGCAGGCGCTTCCGATTATGTGAAGAAGCCGATTCAAACCGAACAGCTTTTGTCATTAATGCGGGTATGGCTGTATTCGTAGCCCGAAAAAATGGGTAATATAAATCAACACATGATTGGAGCGGTACTGGTAAAACCTATTCAGGAATTGGAGAGAGATTATGACATCAAAGGATACGGCGGATAATGCTGCTATTGAACTGAAATCGAATGAAACGGAGCGGGAAATGATTGAGATTGAGCTGTTGCTGGAAGGCATTCATCGGCTGTACGGCTACGATTTTCGTAACTACGCTCTGCCTTCGATCAAGCGCCGTATTTATTATCATGCACAGTCCGAGAATGTTAGCACGATATCAGGGCTTCTGGAGAAGGTGCTGCATGATCGGAGCGCCTTCGACAGACTGGTGCAAAGCCTTTCGATTCCAGTGACTGAGATGTTCCGTGATCCTGAGCTGTTTCTGAATTTCAGGCGGAAAATAATACCGATTTTACGGACATATCCGTATATTCGAATATGGCATGCAGGTTGCTCGACAGGTGAGGAAGTATACTCCATGGCGATCATGTTGCATGAGGAAGGCTTATATGATAAAGCCCGTATTTATGCAACGGATATGAATAACCTGTCTTTACAGCAGGCGAAGGAAGGCGTATACGGGATTGATCGAATGAAGCTGTATACCAGAAATTATTTGGAGTCAGGAGGTACGCAATCGTTCTCCGAATATTACACAGCCAAGTATAATTCAGTGATGTTTCATCCTTTTTTACGTAAAAACATTATTTTTGCGGAGCACAACTTGGCGACAGACCGGTCCTTTAACGAGTTCAACGTTATTTTTTGCCGGAATGTCATGATTTATTTTAACGATGAACTTCGCAACCATGTACACGGGTTGTTTTATGATAGCTTGAGCCATTTTGGCGTATTGGTGCTTGGGGCTAAGGAATCCATACATTTTACCGATTATAGTGATTCCTACGAGTCGCTGGACCGGATAGAAAAAATATATCGGAAGATTAAATAGAGGTGCTTAGGAGGATCCCATGGGGCTTCATGAACCGATTCATATACTGCTGGTAGATGACAGACCTGAGAACCTGCTCGCTCTTGAAGCGGTGCTGGAGAGTGAACAATATAATTTGGTAAAGGCAACATCCGGGGAAGAAGCACTGCGATGTCTGTTAAAAGATGAATTCGCACTGGTAGTCCTTGATGTGCAAATGCCGGGTATGGATGGAATTGAGACTGCAAAGCTGATTAAGGCCAGAGAGAAGACGAAAGATATTCCGATCATCTTCATTTCCGCTAACAGTAAGGAAGCGGAGCATTTGTTTGCCGGTTATTCAGCGGGTGGTATTGATTATATGGTGAAGCCATTCATCCCTCAAATTCTCAAGTCCAAAATTGAAGGCTTTGTGCAAATGTATCTGACCAACAAACGCCTGAAAACACAGTCCATGCTGCTTCATCAGAAGACGCATGAGCTGGAGAAGATGAATAGCGAACTGATTGCCGCCAAGGAGGCAGCCGAAATCGCAGCCAATGCCAAAACGGAGTTCCTGGCTATGATGAGCCATGAAATTCGGACACCTATGAATGGTGTGATTGGCATGATTGACCTGTTGATGGAAACAGAGCTGCAAAGCGATCAGCAGGAATATGCCGATATCATCCGCCGCAGTGCAGATGCGCTCGTAGCGGTCATTAACGATATTCTGGATTTTACCAAGCTGGAGTCAGGAAAAATGGAGATAGAGGAATATCCGTTTGATCTGGTTTCCTGTATCAAGGAAGTTTTCAGCCTGTTTACGGTGGAAGTAAATCGAAAGAATCTGAAGATGGATTATTTTCTGGATGAGCAGCTACCGCCAGTGTTATACGGTGATATGGGAAGACTGCGTCAGGTTCTCATTAATCTGGTATCCAATGCCGTCAAATTTACAGATCGTGGTGGTGTATATGTCTTCGCATCGGTCAAAGAGCGTAGTGACGAAGGACTTACCGTTGAATTTTCCGTGAAGGATACAGGCATTGGTATTGAGCCCGCCAAGGTCGGAAGGCTGTTTCAGCCCTTTTCCCAGCTTGATTCTTCGATGACGCGCAAATATGGTGGAACTGGTTTGGGACTCGCTATTTGCAAAACATTGGTGAACATAATGGGCGGCGATATCCGTGTGGATACAAGTGGAGAGCAGGGGGTAACATTCCATTTTACAACGAAGCTTGGCTTTGCTCAGGAAAATGAACTGGAGGGAGAAACCGGTCACGAATGGGAAATTCCCCATCAGAACTCCTCAAGCCGTAAACCTGTACTGGTCGTGGATGACCATCCGATCAACCAGAAGCTGATGGTCAATATACTGGATAAGCTCGGTTTGGCTTCGGATGTGGCAGCAGACGGGCAACAGGCGCTTGATATGGTCATGGCTAACCAGGATTATGACTATATCTTCATGGACCTGCAAATGCCTGTGATGGACGGATTAGAGTGTACGGGCAAGGTGCGTGAACAATTGGCGGGAAGGTCACAGCCTGCTATTATCGCCATAACAGCGAATGTGATGGATGGTATTCAGCCCCGATGTATTGAAGCCGGAATGAACGATTATATTAGCAAGCCCGTGAAGATCAGCAGTGTAAAACAGGCTCTACTGCGGCATTCTCCGGATCATTTTCCAATGCAATCAGGCAAAGACCAAATTCACGAGGCGTAGCCTGATGCGTAGATGGTGACATTTGGAAGGTGCAGAAAGCATCCTACGGTGATTCAAGCGATCGTATAATGGGTTAGTATGTAAGGAAATCTTTTTTCGGGAGAGTAGGCCTATGAATACTAATCAAAATGAGAAGTTCAATGCGATTACAGAAACAAGTGATGGAGTAAATACCGTGTACCTTAGCGGAGAACTGGATCTTTCGGTGGCACCTGATTTTCGTCTGGTGATGGAGCCTTTGGTGGGGGAATCCGGCCAGGACTTGATTATTAACTTAAAAGAGCTTAAATACATTGACAGTACAGGTATCGGTATTTTGTTATCTATTTTGAAGGCAAGGCATGGGATGGAGTCCCGGTTTGCCGTTCAGGAGGTACCACCTCAAATTCAAAAACTGTTCGATATGACCGGTATTGCCAAATTCTTTGTCCCCCAGGAGAATTCCCAATAGGAAAGGAAAGAAAAAGAAATGAATGCTCAAATTCAAAAAGTAGTTCTTAATTTGCCGGCAACTGCTGACTTTGTCGATATTGTAAGATTAAATTTGTACGGAATTGCCGCGAAAATGGGATTCTCTTACGAGGATATAGAAGACATGAAAGTGGCTGTATCTGAAGCCTGTAATAACTCTGTTCTTTATGCTTACGGTCATGAAGGTGGAGTGGTGGAAGTAACGTTCGAATTTGACGAAGCTTCGTTGTCCATCCGTGTCAAAGATGAAGGGGAGAGCTTTGAACGAATGAAGAACCCGTCCCGACTTGCATCCTTGCATGACAAAGAGCTGAATGATGCGCAGGTAGGCGGACTGGGATTCTATCTCATGCAGGCGCTTATGGACGATGTCCATATCTTGAATGAGAGTGGAAAAGGCACGGAAGTCATGCTTGTCAAGCGTCTGGTCAGAAGCGAGGAAAAAGTATGAATGAAAAGGTAACTCCCCCGGAGTCGATGGATGAAGCCGTTGGTCTAATCTGGGAGTACCAGCAAACCAAAGATAACGAGATTGCTACCGTGCTGATCCGCAAGTATGAGCCAATGGTCAAGATGGCTGCCGGGAAAATCTCCCGTAACCGCCCCGACTTATACGAGGATTTATACCAAACCGGTCAGATGGCTTTGATACGTCTGCTTCAGCAATACGATATCAGCTTGGGAATCCCCTTTGAACCGTATGCTATGAAAAGTATGCTGGGACATATGAAAAATTATTTACGCGACAAATCCTGGTACATTCAGGTTCCTCGCCGCATCAAGGAAAAGGGTGCGCTCGTTCAGCATGCCATCGACGAACTAACCGTTAAATTGGAACGTTCGCCGAATGTGAACGAGATTGCGGAGTATTTGGACCTTACCGTAGAGGAAACGATCGAAGTGCTCGCAGGTCGTGAGTGCTACCATTATGTGTCATTGGATTCCCCTTTATCCCAGGAGGAGAGTGCGGCTACGTTAGGCGAGCTTATCAGCTCAGATGCCAACGACTACGACACTGTGGAAAAACGAATGGATTTACAGCAAGCCCTAAGCCAACTGAAAGAGCAGGAACAGAAGGTGCTTCTTCTGGCATTTCAGGATGGTCAATCTCAACGTGCGATTGCGCAGACCTTGGGCGTATCGCAGATGAGCGTATCCCGCATCCAGAAGCGGGCAACCGAGAAGCTGAAACAAATCATGTCTAATTCTTCTATCTCATGATAGGAAGACGGCCTTCATGGTTTCGATTACTGGACGTCATATAGTAAGGACACGCCATTCCATCAGGGAAGCGTGTCCTTTTTTAAAGCGGAAAAGGAGGGGGAGGAAGGGTGAAATCCACGACAGTATTTGAACAGATTTCCTCCTTTCGCGGAGGATGGGAATGGTGGGACATCAGCGCTACAGGCTGGCAGTCCCCCGTTATACAAGAGCTAAAGGATAAGCTCCCGGACGCTCGGGAATGGCTGGACAAAGTAGAGGATATCCCGTCCAGTTTTATTTCTGTACGCTTTCCGGATGGCGATCAACCTTTGATATGTGGCTCGCTAATCTATTCCATTCAGGAGGAAATCAACAGTCAACGCGATTGTAACAAGTTCTATTTTCTCGTGCTGGACCAGAAATTAGTAACCTTAAACTTGGATCAGAATACCCGCGAAATCATGCACACGGTTGAACGTCAAAAAATGCTTGACCGATGTGAAAGTGCGGCTGATGGAATGTTTGTGCTGGCGAGGGCCGTTCTTCATTATTTTCATACGGGAATGGACAAATTCGAGATTAACCTCAGAAAACTGGAAGAGGGTATGGAGAAAAGAAATGCCCGTACGCTGATGGATTCTATATTGAATGCGCGTTTTGAGCTGCTGTATTGGAGCAATATGTTCATTCCTTTTTCAGAGCTGGTGACGGCTTCCCGGGAGGCGTATCTTGATGAACTGGAGGAAAATCGCTTTTTTAAGCAACTGCTTCACCGTGTCAATCGAATGGAAGGGCTGTTCCGGCATTATGAAAAGGAAATTGACACGCTGATCTCCATTGACGATGCGATTTCTGCATTTAGGGGAACTGAGATTACGAAGACGCTCACCATTGTAACGGCTGTATTTACACCAGCCACTGTAGTGGGCGCCATTTGGGGCATGAACTTCGAGAATCTGCCCTGGATCAAAACAGGCTGGGGTTTTACGGCCGTAATTACGGCGACCCTGTTAAGTATGGTGGGGATGTACGGCTGGCTGATGATGAAGGGATGGACAGGAGATTTGCTGAAAGCTAACAAGCGCAACAAGCTCTAGCGCAGTCATCCAAAATGTACAGATCAAAACGATCCATGGTAATGGGTTGCGTGTACGCACGAACCTCCGGTTACTATGGATCGTTTGCTGTCTAATTTCCGCCTTGGCTCATTTTGATATAGCTTAGTAGCTCGGCAATGAAATCTCCGATGATCGGAAGATTTAGTTGTACAAGGAAGCTGAGCAGCCAAGCGAGCAGCGCGAGTATGACGACCGTACCCAGCGTAAGACCAAGACCCTTGCAATGCCTGCGGTCAGGTTACTGATGATTCTTTTTTGGGGATTGGAATAGGTCTCCAGTACATCGCGAAATTCTACTTTTTCCAGCATGTCGGCTATTTGATCTAAGCGCTTATTAAGCCGCTTCACTTCATGACGCAGTTCAAAAGGGTGCTCATTCACGTCAAAATCCTTGGATTCATCCTGACCCTGCCGGGGATGAAAGGTCCGTTTGTTGTTTACGCTAAGGTCATCTCCATACGAGTTTGGCTTGCTCATCGTCATCCCTGCCTTTCTGTCATCTAAAAAACAGCCAGCTTCGTGCATGCTGGCTGTTCAGTGTTTTTAGGTCTATTCTTGTTGTACACAGAATTCCCTGACATTAGGAAGTGGCGTTTAATTGTTTTTGCGTTTCCTTGGCAGCTTGGGCCGTTGCATCCATAATTTCTTGATCAGCCTTGACTGCTTCATCAGCAACATCGGCAGAAGCTCTGGCTACGCTGGATAAAATAATGTCTTTGCTACCTGATACGGTTTTAGCTACATCTTCTGTTTTGTTGGAAACCGTTTTGGCCAAATCCGTTGCTTTGCTGCTGACTACGGATGCAACGTCTTTTGTTTTATCGGCAACAACTGTAATTTTATCAGACAAATCGCTGCGCAAATCGCGGCCTGGTTTCGGCGCGAACAGCAGGGCTGCCGCAGCACCAATCAAACCTCCGATGAATAAACCCTTTGCAAAGCTTGAAGTATTACCTACCGTATCTTGATTATCAATGTTACTCATGTCATATCACTCCTCTTATAGAATAAAAAAATATATAAATGTTAGGTAGCCCTTCTTAAAAGCCTGGACACAAGTCCGAGCAGGAACACAAATAATGCGGTTCCAAGTATGGCCGGAATGACTGCAAAATCACCGATGACCGGACCCCAGTTTCCCAGCAGCGTGGCACCAAGCCAAGCTCCTACAAATCCGGCGATCATAGAGCCTGCGATACCCCCAGGCATTTCATGGCCAGCGAGCGCGTCGCCAATCAATCCGATAATAATAGCCATTACAATACTTAATACAATTCCCCACACAAGGATCGCCCCCTTAATCTTCAGTTTAGCAGAAACATCTGTCTAACAAAATCATAACGCTTTTTGTGAGTGGTGAGTTTAAAGTGCTGCGTTGTGTTGCTTACTTCGTATATAAACACCGTAACTCCGTGTGAAACAAAAAAACGTCTCAAGCCACTTACGAACCGGGAGTCGATGAAAACAAAGAATACGGCAGATATGCTCGCCGATAGATAACAGGAACGGTAAACACCAGCCAAATGATTCCGGCGATATAACCACCCACGATGTCAGTTGGAAAGTGAACCCCCAGATAGACCCGGCTTAGCCCAATCAGGAGAATCAAAAGTGCGCCAAGAACGCAGGGAAGGAAGATAGAGCGCTCATGAATTTTTCGTTCTATCGCCCAAATGGCAAAAACCATGCCGTAAAATCCCATGGAAATCATGGCGTGCCCGCTGGGAAAACTATAGCCGCCGACTTCTACCAAATGCTGAAGTGCTGGGCGCTGCCGTTGCAAAACTTCTTTTATGAGCGTGTTCAACACCCACATCGCCGTAAAGCTGCTTATTACTGCAAAGGCATAAGCTCTCGAACGGAGATATACCCAGCACAAGGTGGCAATACCCAGGGCAGTGAGTAATGAGACACGGAAGGAACCGAAAGACGTAATGAATACAGCGACAGGCAGGAGCTTGTGATGAGCCGCCGTTGTGTCTGGAAAGATTGCAGCCTGAATGCGTTCATCCCAATATAGAAAAGGAGCTGTACCAATCCATCGAACAGTGTAGGCAATAAGAAGCAAAACGCCAATCATGACGATGGACGCGTACAGACTGCGACGTAAATAATATGAAAAAAAATGGAATGTGTGGGGTTCTTGGGACCACATATGTAGAGAATCTCCTCCTTATGGCTTTGTGCATCGATTTATCTTTTCGTACTATAAACTTAACCAATATTGAACCTGAGAGCAAAACCTGACCGGAACACCGCTCTGATTGACCCTTATAAGCCAAGGGTAAAAGGATCGTATCACAGCGTTTGCAATGCCGGGCCGTAAGTGGCTCAGGAAAAATGAAGTAAGGGCTGCTTTGCGGAACTATAATCCATGGAGGTGTTAGATATGATTAAAATAGTGACATCGGCAGAGAGGCATACCTCAAATAAAGGGTGGATTCATAGTGAGTTTAGCTTTTCATTTGCGGATTATGAAGATCCGAGCAACGCGCATTTCGGCTGTATGCTGGCCCATAATGACAATGAGCTTAAACCGCAGCAGGGCTTCAAAAGACATCCGCATCATGATCTGGAAATTGTCACCTACGTGATTGAAGGCCATCTTCACCATAGTGACAGTCTGGGTCATGAACAGGATTTAAAAAGCGGCACGATTCAGGTTCTTAGTGCAGGCACAGGGATTGAACACGAGGAGCGAAATACAGGGGACGAGAAGCCGGTTCGTTTTTTGCAAATGTGGTTTTTGCCGGAGAACCCCGGTATTCAGCCTTCTTATCAGGTGCAAAACTTCAAACACAGCGAGCGTCTAAATCACTTACAGCCCGCCGTATCTGGATCAGGACTTGAAGGAACGCTGTCCATCGTTCAGGATGTAAATCTGTATCTCAGCAGATTGGAAAAAGGTCAACAGCTTGATTATCCGCAGCAGGAGGAACGGCGAACTCATATTTACGTTGTTAGTGGTCATGTGGAGGTTACTTGCCAGGATGGCAATTTTCAGTTGGGACCCGGTGATGCCGCACGAATCCACAAAAGCTGTCATTTAAAATTACAAGCTACAGGGAATGAGGATGTGTCTGAACTGGTGTTGGCGGATTTACCTTAAAGACATCTGCGAAGAAACGCATAAGGAGATGGATAAAAATAAAGCTCGTATCCCGTTACGCGTCTGTTAATGCGAACAGAGATACGAGCTTTATTTACGGGAGGCACTACCATGAACAGTGTCACCCAAGATGATAGGCTGTAAGTAAGCTAAACGGTGTGCATCCGTCTTCTGATCAGGAGGGGTTACGTAATCTGCCCAGCTCGGATACGATGGCCTCGACTTCTGAAATACTCAGATTAGGCTTGTTTATCACCATATCATAGACATCACGGAGATCCTCGTATTGCTCCAGAGAGAAAGCGGAGGACTGCATAGCAGCGCCACTCGCCATACGAAGCTTGGTTTTGATGCCTTCAATCATATGTTCAATGTTGGCATGAGACGGTACAGACAAATCCATCGTTAATGTTCCATCCTTTCATATCAGGGGAAGTTGCCTGTATTGTACCATGTTTTTGTTGTAGAATGTACTGAAAGTCAGATTATCGGTCAACGGCCGGATCAAGGAGGATGGACGAAGGTGTCTTTGTATAATCGGGCTTCCGTATCTGGGCGCTCTCCTTTAGACAGTAATGCCGAAAAAACAGATCGCAAAGGGCTCGTACAGTTTTTTCGGGAAATTCATTCTCTTCATGAGGTGAATAAGCTGACCTTTGTTTGTATCGGCACGGATCGATCGTCAGGCGATTCACTGGGACCGCTGGTCGGCACCATGCTTATGGAACAGGGCTTTCCACATGTGATCGGCACCATGACTGAGCCGTGCGACGCGGATCATCTGGTTTCGTATTTGAAGCGTATTCCCCAGGACCATCATGTGATTGCCATCGACGCTTGTCTGGGGCAGCAAGGCTCGGCGGGGATGTTTCTTGTTGCCCGTGAACCGCTGACTCCGGCACGTTCGGTCGGACTGGCACTGCCGTCTGTCGGAGATTACAGCGTCGCTGCCATTGTGAACGAGCGCAGTCCCAAACCCTACTGGACATTGCAAATGACATCACTGCATCTCGTCATGACGATGGCTACACATATAGCCCATGCTGCGGCTTACGGGTTTGGTTTAAGAGCAGATTCGCAAGAATTTCCAGAGAGCTACCGTTTCAGATATTGATGGTCTGCTTAATAATATACATCAGCATATTCAAATCATAATATATTCGCTCCAATAGATTATATACAGAGAAAGAAGGGTTCCACATGGAAAAGGTACTATGTGAAGGAACGACAATCTGCTATGCCGAACAGGGAAAAGGAGAGCCCATCATCCTGCTGCACGGATTTTGTGGAAGCTCTTCCTATTGGGATGAGGTTGTTCCATTGCTGTCCCAAAGCTATCGCTGCATTGTTCCGGACTTGCGTGGTCATGGACGTAGCGATGCTCCGCTTGGAGCCTACACGATTGATCAAATGGCGAATGATGTGCTTAAGCTTCAAGAACAACTGGACATTCCACAGGCTGCCTGGTTCGGCCATTCCCTCGGGGGCTATTTGACGCTTTCTGCGGTACAGCGCCAGCCCGAGCGACTTACAGCCTTCGGGCTGATTCACTCCACCGCCTATGCGGATACAGAGGAAGGAAAAGAAAAACGGAACAAGGCCGTATCCACCATTCAAACAGAGGGAATCACCGCATTTGTAGATGGACTCGTTCCCGGACTTTTTGCTCCACAACACGTAGAGTCCTTGTTGAATCAGGTGCTCAAGGTCAAAGAAATCGGTTATAAAACGCCGCCACAAGGAGCCGTAGGCACATCTTTGGCGATGCGTGAGCGTTCTGACCGCCGTGACGTGCTGTCGGCATCCACCTTGCCCACTCTGTTAGTGGCGGGAGAGCAGGATCAGGCGGTTCCGCCCGCCCGGACATTTACGACAGATCGGGCCGGAGTCACTCAGGTCACAATACCTGAAGCTGGTCATATGAGTCTGTTCGAAGCGCCGGAACAACTGGCACATGCCATCTTGGCATTTTTACAACAAAACATCCAGCAGTAAACTTGAACAACAAAGCCAAAAAACCGGAACCATCTGGTACCAATACAGAGGGGGGCGGTTTTTTGGCGTTTTAAATTGATTTTGATTGTTACCAAACGTTTTCCGTCTTGACCGAGCCATTTGGCTTTTGCACAAGGATGACTTACAATCAGAAGTGAAATAGTTCCTGGTTGTCGAGGCATCGGGATGGAAAGAAGGGAACGGCTTGCTCAGAAAAGATTATTTGCTCAGTATGATGGAAGAAATGACATCGGCAGTAGCATCGGTGCTTGGTCTAAGGCGTGAAAATAAACACGTCGAAGCGCTGAAACAACTGGATGACCTGCTTAACAAGCAGTTTCGCCTTCGTTCAGATTTGCTCAGACGATTGCCGCCGGAACAAATTATAGAGCTTTTCCGACTGGGCCCCGGTATTGAAGCGGACAAGCTTCAGCAGGTGGCTCGCATTTTGGAAGAAGAAGCCGCTATTTACCTGGAAACCGACAGAACAGACGAGGGCATACGAATCTTGATAAAATCCCTTCATCTATATTTGTACAGTGATGTGAATGGTGCGACCCGTGACCTTCAGGTTCTGCCTGAGCGAATTGCGTGTATCGTCAATTTGGTTCAGGAATATGAGCTGCCAGCCGACACAAGCAAGCTGCTGGTTGTCTATTACGAACGAGAGGACAGACTGGACGAGGCCGCTGATGTTTGGTTCGGACTGTCATGGGAGCAGCCGGAGCTGCTGCCGGATGCGGAGGCATTTTATACTCAATTGCTGGATAAGACTGATGCGGAGCTGCAACGGGGTGGACTTTCACGCCGGGAAGTAACCGAAGGTCTGGTCGAGATTACCCAACTACATGGAAGAAAGTGAGATGTACCTTTTGGATTCACTGCGTGAACTTATATACCAACTAACTACAGGAGGATCCCTCATAACTGCGACGCTGAGTCAGCTTCGCAAACGGGAGGATGCTTCCTTTACTAAAGTGCAAATCAAGCCTGTGGAATTGAAGAACAAACTGCATTACCAGTTTGCTTTTCATTACAGCAACAAGGTCATTCATGAAAACCTGACCCCTGATGAAGCTAACGAGCGCATGACTACCTTGTTTGAGGATACGTTCCGTCAAGGGCTCTTGTGTGCGAAGAATGCGGACTATCAGGTGCTGATCAGTAAAAAATATAAAGTGTCCATTTTGACTAAATCACCGAGCAAAAGCTCAGCCGACCTGTCACATAACCGCAAAAAGCAATACGTGCTGGAAGAAGGTGAACGGATTCCTTTTCTGATTGAACTGGGGATCATGAATGAGGACGGCAAGGTACTGGCCCGCAAGTATGATAAGTTCCGCCAAATCAACCGTTTTCTCGAAATGGTGCAGGATGTACTGCCTAACCTTCCCGTAGGCCGTCCGTTAACCATTGTGGATTTTGGCTGCGGTAAATCATATTTGACCTTTGCGCTGTATCATTATTTGGCAGTACAGCAAAAACGACCTTTGCAGATCGTGGGTCTAGATTTGAAGGCAGATGTTATTGAAACCTGTAATCTTCTGGCTCAAAAACTGCAATACCGCCAATTGGAGTTTTTGGTCGGTGATATTGCGGACTATAACGAGCTGGAGCAGGTGGATATGGTTGTGACTTTGCATGCCTGTGATACCGCAACGGATGCCGCGTTGGAGAAGGCAGTTCGTTGGGATGCATCTGTCATTTTGTCCGTTCCGTGCTGCCAGCATGAGCTGTTCAGCCAGCTGGAAAATCCGGTGCTGGAGCCGCTGCTTTCCCATGGTATTTTGAAGGAGCGCTTTTCAGCGCTGGCAACAGACGGTATCCGAGCCAAGCTGCTGGACATGATGGGATACCGGACACAGTTGCTGGAATTTATCGACATGGAGCATACGCCTAAAAATATTTTGATCCGTGCCGTCAAAGGCCAAGCAGGGGAACGTTCTGTTTTATGGCGTGAATACACGGCATTTCGGGATTTTATTCATGCTGATCCTTATTTGGAGCGTGCTTGTGCGGATTTGCTTCCCGAGGGAGCAGGGCAGACGAAGAAACAGGGATAGAAATAAGTAAAAGTGGGGCCACTGCGGGGTGGCTCCACTTTTTTTGTAAATCACAGTTTACAGTTCCCGTTACAGGTTGCTTCCCTGCTTCGCATACCCTTGGATGCGCAGAACTATCCGCCATAGGCACTTCTAAAGGCAGTGCACAAAACGGCGCGATCAACCTTCCACAATGCCGCGAGTTCCTCACTGACATCCTCATCCCACCAGTCGCACAGTAGTCTGCGGTTGCTGTGGTTTTCGGCGATCCAGATGAGGTGTCCGGCGACCTTGCGGCAGTACAGCTCCTCGCCCTGCTTGACCAGATCGGGAGCAATGTGAACGGGCAGACGCTTGCAGGTTCGGTACAACTCTTTGCTGCATGCACGTCGGATACCGCGAGCCGTGGGTAAACGGGATTGTGAATTGTCATGTTTGGGGAATTTGCCGGGAGGCATATTGTACTCCCTCCTCTCTCTCACAACTTATGCGGGCAGAGGAGCTGGGGTCACTGAACTCCCTGTTTGAGTGAAGTGGCGACTTGTTCTGCCCCTGTGATACACTAATGGAAATAGAGAAACAGGCAGGGAGTGGGAAGATAATTGGACCATATATCTAGTATCATTAATTATTTGTTTGAGATCATTCGTAGTCTTGGGTATTTTGGTATTATGCTAGGCTTGATGGTTGAGGTCATTCCAAGTGAAATTGTCCTCGCTTATGGTGGCTTTTTAGTGTCTTCGGGTCATATTAACTTCTTTGGCGCGGTTGTTTTTGGAACTATCGGCGGGGTGCTGGCACAACTGTTTATTTACTGGATTGGACGCTATGGCGGCAGGCCGGTATTAGATAAGTACGGAAAATACATACTTATCAAGAAAAGCCATGTCGACCACGCCGAAGCCTGGTTCAACAAATACGGCACAGGGGTCATTTTCACAGCCCGCTTTATTCCTGTTGTGCGTCACGCGATCTCCATCCCTGCCGGGCTGGCTCGCATGAACGTATGGCGCTTTACTATTTTGACAACGCTAGCGATTATACCTTGGTCTGTTTTGTTTATATATTTAGGTATGCTGCTAGGAGACAAGTGGGAGCAAATTGACGAAGTGGCAGCACCTTACATCAAACCGATTTTGCTGGTTGCCCTTGCGCTCTTGATCATTTATTTTGTTATCAAATGGATTGTGTCCAAAAAGAAGAAAGGGAGTGTATAACATGAGTCGTACTAACGTGTCGCAATATTTTGGAAAAGGTCTGAGCCCCGAACAGTTTATGGAGGGGATGGAAAAGAACAAGGAAGCCTTCCGCTCCGGGTATGATCAGTTTGTGTGGAACCGTGAAGATGACCGTGAGTATTTGAAGCCTGAACCATCGGGACGACCTGCGTGTACTCATTTTGGCCGCCGACTGGTGTGGAGATGTAGTTCGCAACGTGCCAGTTGTATTCCGCGCGCTGGAGAATAGCGGGATTCCGACTGAAGTATTGATTTTGGAAAATCATCAAGCGCTGATGGACGAATTCCTGACGATGGGCGGACGTGCAGTGCCGATTGTGATTTTTGCCGATACAGGGGGTCATGTACTGGGTCACTGGGGACCGCGTCCTGCACATGTCCAACAAATTATGATCGGGTTCAAGCGTGAAAATCCAGATCGGGAAGCCGATGATTATCAAGAAAAATTGCGGTGGCCCGTAAAGAAATGGCTGAGAAATATGGGGAGGGAACCGAGGTTCATCCTGTAATTGTTCAGGAATTGCGCGAGCTAATCTCGGGATTTTAAAATATGACGTTGTCTATTCGCAGCTTTAACTTGGGCCCGCTCCAAACGAATGCCTATTTGCTTCAGGGGGATGACCCGCAGCGTGCCGTTATCATTGATCCTGGCATGAATCCGGGTCCTTTACTGAGAGCCATTGAGTCACTGAAGATTGAAGCCATCTTGCTGACCCATGCTCATTTTGATCATATCGGTGGAGTGGATGAGATTCGCAAAGCGAAGGGTTGTCCGGTTTATCTGCACCCTTTGGAGCAGGACTGGCTTACATCCCCTAAATTAAACGGCTCTTTGATGTGGCCCGAGGCATCCCCGCCGATCTCGACGGAGCCTGCCGAATATGATTTGGCGGAAGGTCAGCAATTGAACCTGATCGGGCATAAATTCAAGGTGTTCCATACACCTGGGCACTCACCCGGAAGCGTCAGCTTTTTGTGTGGTAAGGACTTGTTCTCCGGCGATGTATTATTCCGTCAGGGTGTCGGCCGCACAGACTTGACAGGTGGGCGGGAACGGGACTTGTACGATTCGATTCAGAACAAATTGTTCCCGCTCGGGGATGACGTTACGGTGTATTCCGGTCACGGTCCCAAAACGTCCATCGGGTATGAGAAAGCCAACAATCCGTATATACGATAAAAGTGATGAATGTTTTCAGCTGGGGCATAATCAAGGTTGTGACAGGTTTTGCCCCATTTCGACAACAAATTATAAATAATGTATAGACAAAGGTTTTTATTTTTGTTAACATACACATATTGAAGTTACATACTAAACTCGCGAAGCACGCAAGCTGTGGATGAATCCCGGTTTGCGTTCTTTTTTTTGCCCATTAAGAGGATAAAGAGGCATTTGGCCGTCAGATCACAAGGGGAGCATGAATGAAAAGGAAGTATATATCTGGGTTACATCGTGAGAATGGAGATAGCCGCCATTTTTCCATAAAGACAGGAGATAGAGCTTCTGTGCAAGGTTTTGAACCGAAGGTAATAACCTGGAAAAAGGTAACAAAACAAGGCGGAACCATTGCACAGAATTGGCATACAAGGCTGAATGAGCACAGGCTGGGACGTGGAGATGGACAGTTTTGAAGATACATAGATGATATAGACAAGCTACTTTTTTTTTAGTAGACTTAGCAGATAAGTTCAGACAAACGGGGGGCTAACGATGCATCATTTAGGAACTAGAATTATGATCGTCGCGGATGCTTTTGAGCAGAATCTTCCTGTGGGCGAACATGGTTATATCATTGCTTACGACCGTAATGCGGACAATGCTTTTGACTATGTCATTCGCGTCCCGAAGGTGAATCGCAATTTTTTCGTACCATCCGGGGACATCGAGCTGGAAGAAAGTATTTTAAAGCTGGAAGCCGAGCGGATTGAGCGTGAAGCGCTGATAGATTATGCTCTTGCTACGCATAACGAGAAGCTGTTCAGACATGTGATGAACGGTGGTCTTGATTCGGTAGAGGCTGAGGAAGAAGAAACCGCGACAGAATTGTTGTCACAGGCTGATTTTATTAGACAAGTTAATTTACGTGCTTGGATATAGGGGTCGGCTCATGCCGATTCTTTTGAAGAATATATAATTAGCACGTTCTTAGCTCCTATCGCTTTTCGAAAGAGCACCGAGAGGTGCTTTTTTTTATACATTTAGTAACATTTACCGCTCGGCTATACAGTTTGATTCTGTACCGCGTCAAAGATTGAATTGTAAAGGGTTCTATCCTATAATTAAAAACGTTATTTCAAAGTTCGGTGCAGCATTTTTGATATCAGGATTTTGCAAAATTCGATTCCAGTCGCTCCGAAGTGCAATATATAGACGAACTAAACCCTTTCGATCTATTTATTGTTCATTAGAAGTCGCTTATTGGATTTTTGTAAAATCCTCTTATACACGAGGAGGTTTTTGTATGAACATTTCCACGGAAGATGTCCGTCACGTAGCCAAGTTGTCCCGGTTGAATCTGACCGCAGCCGAGGAAGACACGATGACAGGGCAATTGAACGCCATTCTCCACTATGCGGAGAAGCTGAATGAGCTGGATACGGAACAGGTAAAACCGACCACTCATGTGCTGCATGTCAGCAATGTCATGCGAGACGACGAAGTTCGCGAAAGTTTGACACACGAGCAAGTGATGCGCAATGCGCCAGAAGAAGAAGACGGACAGTTTAAAGTTCCTGCTGTTCTGGAATAGATTTCACATTTGAAAGGAGGATGCAAATTGAGCTTGTTTGATAACACATTGCCGGAAATACATAACAAGCTGCATCAAAAGGAAATTTCCGTGAGTGACCTGGTAGGACACGCTCTGGAGACGATTGGTGCGCGGGAAGACAAGATCAGGGCCTATATTACGGTTGACGAGGAGCAGGCACGTGCATCCGCACGTCAGCTTGATGATCATCTGATCTCGGGAGAGGAACGCGGGCTGCTGTTTGGCCTGCCGGTCGGCATTAAGGATAACATCGTGACAGAAGGGCTGCGTACAACATGCGGCAGTCAGTTTTTGAAGAATTTTGATCCCGTGTACGATGCAACGGTTGTCGGCAAATTGCGTGCGGCGCAAACCGTAACATTGGGCAAAATGAACATGGACGAATTCGCGATGGGCGGCTCTAACGAGAATTCCAGCTTCTTCCCGGCACGAAATCCTTGGGATCTGGAACGCGTTCCCGGAGGCTCCAGCGGCGGCTCGGCGGCGGCTGTAGCAGCGGGCGAGGCTTATTTTACCCTCGGCTCCGATACAGGCGGCTCCATTCGCCAGCCCGCTTCTTATTGCGGCGTAGTCGGCTTGAAGCCAACATATGGTCTGGTATCACGTTTTGGTTTGGTAGCCTTTGCTTCTTCTTTGGACCAAATTGGACCGATTACGAAGAATGTTCAGGATTCGGCGTACGTACTGCAAGCCATTGCAGGCTATGATCACAAGGACTCCACTTCTGCGAAGGTAGACATTCCTGATTACTTGAATGCTTTGACCGGAGATGTAAAAGGACTTCGTATTGCTGTACCCAAGGAGTATCTGGGTGAGGGCGTCGATCCACAGGTCAAGGAAAAGGTGCTGGACGCGCTGAAAACGCTGGAAGGACTGGGCGCGGTATGGGAAGAGGTCTCTCTTCCACACACTGAATATGCGGTAGCCACATACTATCTGCTGGCTTCATCCGAAGCATCGTCCAATCTGGCCCGTTTTGACGGTGTACGCTATGGCGTACGTGCAGACAATCCGGACAACCTGCTGGATCTGTACCATCAGTCCCGCACGCAGGGCTTTGGCCCCGAGGTGAAGCGCCGGATTATGCTGGGCACCTATGCGCTGAGTTCCGGGTACTATGATGCTTACTACCTGAAAGCACAAAAAGTACGTACACTGATCAAACAGGATTTTGATCGTGTGTTTGAACAATATGATGTCATTATCGGACCTACTGCGCCGACAACAGCTTTTAAAATCGGTTCGCAAGTGGATGATCCATTAACGATGTATTTGAACGATATTTTGACGATTCCGGTGAGTTTGGCTGGAGTGCCGGCCATCAGCATCCCTTGTGGCCTTGCGGATGGATTGCCGGTTGGACTGCAAATTATCGGAAAAGCCTTTGACGAGTCTTCCGTGCTGCGTGTAGCACATGCCTTTGAACAAAATACCGAATTTCACAAGCAGCGTCCGCAACTGTAATTTGCCGAAAAGGAGGGAACCATTTATGTCTACAACTACATCTAAATATGAGACGGTCATCGGACTGGAAGTCCATGTGGAACTGCATACGAAGTCTAAAATATTTTGCGGATGCTCGACATCCTTCGGAGCACCGCCAAACTCGCATACATGTCCTATTTGTCTTGGGCATCCGGGGGTACTGCCGGTATTAAACCGTCAAGCCGTTGATTATGCGATGAAAGCGGCGATGGCGCTTAATTGCATGATTGCTGATGTGAGCAAGTTTGACCGCAAAAACTATTTTTACCCTGATTCACCCAAGGCTTACCAAATTTCGCAATACGATCAGCCGATCGGCGAGCATGGCTGGATTGATATTGAAGTGAACGGCGAGACTAAGCGTATCGGCATTACCCGACTGCATCTGGAAGAGGACGCAGGTAAATTAACACATGTCGATGGCGGCTATGCGTCTTTGGTTGATTTTAACCGTGTCGGTACACCGTTGGTCGAGATCGTTTCGGAACCGGAAATATCTTCACCGGAAGAAGCCAAGGCCTACTTGGAAAAAATACGTGCGATTATGCAGTATTGTGACGTATCCGATGTGAAGATGGAGGAAGGCTCGCTTCGCTGCGACGCGAACATCAGCCTTCGTCCGCATGGACAGAAAGAGCTGGGTACTAAAGCAGAGCTAAAAAACATGAACTCCTTCCGCGGCGTACAGCGCGGATTGGAATATGAGCAGTTCCGCCAGGAACAAACGCTGGAGGAAGGCGGAACGATTGTACAGGAGACACGCCGTTGGGATGAGGCCCAAGGTAAAACTCTGTCTATGCGCGGTAAGGAACAGGCGCATGACTATCGTTATTTCCCGGACCCGGATCTCGTTACGCTGCATATTGATGCAGAATGGAAAGAACGCATCCGTACTTCGATTCCTGAACTGCCTGACCAGCGTAAAGCACGCTACACCTCGGAATATGGATTGCCTGAGTATGACGCACAGGTCATTACGTCTTCCAAGCCACTGGCCGATTTGTTCGAGGATAGTCTTCAATACACGAAGGATGCCAAAGCAGTATCCAACTGGATTATGGGGGATTTGCTCGGCTATTTAAATAGTGCCGGTGTGGAGCTGTCGCAGGTTAAACTGACAGGTCAAGGCTTGGGTGAAATGATCGGACTGCTGGAGAAGGGGACGATCAATAGTAAAATCGCCAAAACGGTCTTCAAGGAAATGCTGGAGAGTGATAAACTGCCGCAGCAAATTGTTGAAGAAAAAGGGCTTGTGCAAATCAGCGACGAGGGCGCGATCCTGACGATCGTCGAACAGGTAGTAGCGGCTAACCCGCAATCGGTTGAGGATTACAAAGCTGGCAAGCAGAAGGCCATTGGCTTCCTGGTTGGTCAAGTGATGAAGGAGAGCAAGGGCAAAGCAAACCCTGGCCTCGCCAACAAGCTGCTGACGGAAGTGCTAAACCGCTAATGGCATAGATTTGAAAGGGGCTTGTCTTATAGGGACAGGCCCCTTTTTGTATAGGCTCTGATGAGAACTGCTGTACAGAGTTTGGAAGCGCACTGACATGTTACGAGTTTTTCTATAGAAAACAGCAGCATAGCTGCCCTAAATAAAAGGAGGGATACAGCATGATTAGCATATGTTCACTGGAAGACGATGAAATGGTCAGCCAGATATGGCGTCTTCAGCACACCGCCTACAGGCTGGAGGCCGAGCGAATCGGTTTTGATGAAATACCACCCCTTTTGGATACGTTTGATACGCTGCGAAGCTGCGGAGAGACATTCTATGGCTGGATTGAGGACGGCGACCTGTTAGGGGCGCTGGCAGTGCAGTCTGAGTCACCCGATTCACTCACTCTTACACGTATGATGGTTCATCCGGATCATTTTCGCAAAGGGATTGCCGACGCCTTAATGAAGCATGCTTTGAACGAATATCATCATATACCGCTGTTCATCGTATCTACAGGAACTTTAAATGCTCCTGCGGTGGCCCTTTATCGAAAACACGGCTTTCGCCCCGTATCGGCGGCAGAGGTGGCTCCGGGCGTGGAATTAACCACATACCACCTGCATAACGTGAAATAGTCTTAGCAAAAACTGCATCCCCGGAGAGGGAAGCACGATATACACCGGGAGGGGGAGCTTGATTGGATAACCCGTGGATTATAAACGATTCACATATCATTTTACGGCTTTTGCTATCCATGCTCCTGGGTGGATTTATTGGTTTTGAGCGCGAACGTTCCAATCATGCTGCAGGTTTGAGGACTCATATTATGGTTAGTCTCGGTTCGACGCTGATTATGCTGCTCTCCATTTACGGATTTGCCGACTTTATCAAAGAGGCCAATGTACGTATAGATCCAGCGCGTTTGGCTACGGCGGTAATTACTGGAGTAGGATTTTTGGGCGCAGGAACAATTATGTTTACAGGCAAATCCATTACAGGCTTAACGACTGCTGCTTCCATCTGGGTTGTAGCAGCTATTGGTCTCGGGGTCGGAGCGGGCTTTTATTTTCCATCTATAGCGGCGACTGTACTTGTATTTTTGAATTTATGGGTGTTTAACAAAGTTGAATTGCGGTATATGCGTGGACGACAAGGTCATCTTATAACACTATACGGATTGTCATCCCATAGATTGCTGGAGCAAATTTCGACTTATTTAGAGCAAGAAAAAGTGGAAATACGTAAAATAGTGATTAAAGAGCATGAGAATGTCCCTTTTCACGAACTGCATCCAAATCGGCAGAGCATGGAGGTTTCCTTGGAAGTGCTGGCTCGCCGCGATTTTAATCCAGTGCGTATTGCAGCCGATCTTCGACAGTGGGAGGATGTAGCGGCAGTTTCCGTGGAATGAGGGTTTACCACATTTTTTCCAGTTACTCTTGAATCCGATTGGGGTACTATCTAACCATTGGAGCATTTGCTGGGGATCACGCATGGAATTCAAAGGGGAGGATGGCATGAACTCGGAACAACCGTTACTGTCTGGAGAGGGGCAACAGTCACTGGAGCTGGAGCAGCGGGAACACTCCAAACAGGGTAAACGTTTTAAATACGCTAAATTTCGCAAAGTGATTGCCATTATCATGGCAGCATTGTTACCCGGCCTGGGTCATCTTTTTTTAGGGCTATTCATTAGAGGGCTTACATTTATCGTATTGCTTCTGTTAGATATTTTTGCGATGCTGTATGTCGCTTCTGACGGCTTGAGAATTAACATTCCGTTGCTTATTTTGCTCGGTTTGTTCATTCCTGTTTTATATTTTTATAATGTATATGACGTGTTACAATCAGCGGATTATATGGTCCGCTATCGCCGTAAGCCGGATCGTTATGCACAGATGGACGCACGAGGGCAGCAGAGCAGCCCATTTTATGTCTGGGAGAGAGGTTTATCTTTTGCCGTGCTGCTCGTGGCGGGTGGCGGACTTATGATTCTGTTTCGTATGAAACCACGCTGGCTGGGCAACTTTTTCGAGGACTATGGCTTTTTGACGTTAGCTATTTTATTAATGCTGATCGGACTATTAGTCTTCTTGCGAGAAGTCGGCTTGTCGGTCAAACGTAAAAAGGTAAAGGAAAGAGGGTGAAGCTGGCGTGCACCGCAAAATAAGAGTCGGGCGCTACACCTCTTCGCTTCTGTTGATGGCTGTAGGCGTTCTGCTTATCTTGGATGTTGTCCAACATACCGAATATATGCTTCAGCTCCTTGTATGGTGGCCCGTTATCTTTGTGCTGTGGGGACTGGAGTATCTGATTTTTTTTGGCGTGTACTACCGCAAGGAGGGCAGGCCCGACAACGGACGACGTTTCAGACCTGATCTGAAGGGAATTGTCTCCGCATTGGTCGTGGCCGCCGCTGTTTTTATCGTGACCCAGCAAAATCATTATATGTATCTGTGGAACAGGGTTAGTTTGAATCTGACCGCGGCGTCCATGGATTTTAGTCAGGCGAAAGGAAACCGATATGATATGGGCGGCGTACTGGTGCCTGTAACGATGCAGACGTCCGATTTGGTAGTTGATTCGGTCAATGGCGATGTAACGCTGATCAGACGTCCTGTGTCCAATGTAGAGGTACGTGCGACCCTGTGGGTGGATCAAGCGCCTGCTGCCGAAGCGGACAAGATTGCTCAAGCTTCCTCGCTGACTTCTACTGACGGCAAGACTATTCAGATTCGTCCAGAGGTGCAGTCATACGGAGCATCGAGCAGACGTCAGCCCCGTACGAACATGCTAATTACAGTGCCGGAGGATCGACGATTTAATATGCAGATCAGAACCTCCAACGGGGATATTACCCTCAACGGAGTAGATGCCATCGACAGCATTCGGCTGGAGAGCGGGAACGGGAATTTGACGGTTAATGATGCTATCGGCAATGTCAAAGGAGTCACCTTGAACGGTCGGATCAAATTGCATCGTATCACCGGAGATGTAGATATGCGAACCAATCGCGGTGATATGCAGGCAGGGGATATTGAAGGAACGGTTGCGCTACGCACGATGGTAGGCGACATTCAGCTTGCCCGCACGGAAGGTGATATTACGGTTGATACCCAAAATGGTGACATGAACGTTCTGAATCCCACAGCCAAGCTGAATGCAAATTCGCTCAATGGCGGGATCAAGGTGCATAGCGAGCAGGTAGGTGGAGATTGGAAAATATACAGTGCTGTTGGTGACATTGCGTTGGAACTTCCGTCGAATGGTGACTTTCAGTTGGAGGGGTCCAGCAGTTACGGCAACCTTCGATCAGACTTCCCTTTTAAAATAGATAGTAAAAGTATCTCAGGCCAAAATGGGACAAGTAAGTACTCGATCAACGTGGAAGGCAACAGTAATTTATCGATCAAGAAGCTACTTCTGCCATCGTTGCCTGGCTTGGACGAGTCGGCAGGGACGAATGTGCCTAATGCGTCAGAAACGCCTGCGGCTCCATCTGAATCTCCCGCTACCGGAGCCTCTAACGGGTCATCCAGCGATAATGCGGTGCGTTGACAAGAAACTTGAATTGACCGTACAATGTGAATAGACGTACAACGTGAATAGAATGTAAAATAGTTGTAATAAAGCAAATCGTAAGTAAGGGATAAGGCGGTGGACATATATGGCAGCTCGCGTCCAGCATGCTTTGGAACTTCTAAAGAAGACAGGTGTACGCATAACACCCCAGCGCCATGCCATATTAAACTATTTGATGGAATCTATGGGACATCCGACCGCTGATGAAATATATCGTGCGCTCGAATCCAAGTTTCCAAGCATGAGTGTGGCTACGGTTTATAATAACTTAAAGATGTTTATAGAAGCGGGTATGGTGCATGAGTTGACCTATGGAGATAACGCCAGTCGTTATGATGCCAATGTTTCGGAGCACTATCACATCATTTGCGAAAAATGCGGAAAGATTGAAGATTTCAGTTATCCGTATTTGGCTGATGTGGAACACCATGCCTCGTTAGAGACAGGTTTCGAAGTGCATGGACATCGTATGGAGTTATACGGAGTGTGCAAAGCTTGCATGAACAAGGAAATTCAGCTAAATAAGGAATAGAAGTTTTTCGGTGCGGTATGTATATATTGTAATGGGTTGGAAACGTGAGAAATTCCCCACAAGCGGGGATTTACCGCGTTTTTTTGTTTAAATAACTTGTCTGTCAGCAACCAGTTCAGTTTACGTTATCCTGTAATTCAAAGTTCCGACAATGGAGGTTGAATATTGGCTAGAAATCATTCCAGACGCCGCCGTAAACGTTCACGTTTCAAAGGGGCTACAAGCTTGCTGTTGTTCGCAGCGATCATCTGCGCAATTACTGTCGTATGGTTCGGTAATCCACTGCATGAAAAACCCGATTGGCAAGGCAGTGTCCGTCCCATTTTTATTCAGGGAAAGCTGACCGGGTATGAAGCTCAAAACTCCGGCAAGAACATGCTGGTACCACTCAAATTTGTGCAAAGTAAAATCGATCCAGCGATTCGTTATGAGGATGACAGCCAAAGTGTCATTTTGGCTACGAGGCAAAATTTGCTGCAAATGACCGTTTCCAAGCCGCAGGGGGAATTGAATGGAACATCATATACGCTCAGCGCAGCTCCCCAGATTATTAGTGGATCGGTTTATATACCTATGCAAGCTGTCCGTGAAGTATATGGTGTATCTATTCATGAAGACACAGTGACGGGTGCAGTCATCCTGATGAAAGCCGGAGAGAAAGTCAAACAGGGGAACGTGGAGAAGAAGGATGGACGACAGGATGCCAAAATTGCTTTGCGTAAAGAAGCCTCCAGCCTGTCTTTTATTTTGACGGATATACCTCAACAAACGAAGGTGCGCATTTGGTCCAAACAGGCTGATTGGTATTTTGTTCAACTGGATAACGGCTACGCTGGATATGTGCAGGCGGCCAACATCTCTGAAGGAGAGGAGCTTGCGGTCGCCCCGGCTAAAGATACTCCATCTATCTCGGAGAAGCACTGGGAGGGAAGACCTGTGAACCTCGCCTGGGAGGCCGTTTACAACCGTAAACCTGATCCTTCCAAATTTGACCCTATGCCTGGAGTGAATGTGGTGAGTCCCACTTGGTTCAGTGTCATAGATAATGAGGGCACCGTACAAAGCAAAGCCGACCCTGCCTATATCAGTTGGGCGCATCGCAAGGGGATGGAAGTATGGGGCTTGTTGAGCAACAGCTTTAACCCTGAATTAACGACGGAGGCATTGTCTACCTTTAAACGACGAAAATCAATTATAGATCAGATGATTACACTTGCCGAGAAAAATGGTCTAGACGGTATCAATATTGATTTTGAAAATGTTCATACGAAGGATGGACCCAATGTTACCCAGTTTTTGCGGGAGCTTAAGCCGATGGCACGTGAACATGATTTGATATTGTCTATTGATGTGACACCTAAATCTCAAAGTGAGATGTGGTCTGCTTTTCTGGATCGAAAATCATTGGGGTCGATTACGGATTATCTCATGGTTATGGCCTATGATGAGCATTGGGCTGCCAGTCCGAAGGCTGGTTCTGTCGCTTCACTGCCATGGGTGGAAGCATCAATCAAGCGAATCATTCAGGAGGATGAAGTACCGCCTCAAAAGGTTGTCTTGGGCATTCCGTTATACACTCGTGTATGGTCTGAAACACCTAAAGGAGACACCGTCAAAGTTAGCTCCAAGTCGCTTGGTATGGAATCAACAGCGGGGATTATCGAGAAATTTAAGCTGAAGCCTAAATTCAGAGGCTCGGAAGGCCAGAATTATGTCGAGTATACTGAAGACGGTATTGTCAAAAAGATTTGGCTGGAGGATCGTGTGTCTCTGGAAGCGAGGGTGCAACTTGCCAAGTCATTGAAGCTCGGGGGAATCGGTGTATGGAACCGAACCTTTGCAGATCAGACCGCCTGGAATACGCTAAAAGAAATAAGTGAATAAAACTTAAAATTTGTAGAATTGAAGAAGGAAGTTTCTTTTCTATGTAGAAATGTTCACATATATCCAAATTTAGCGGTAGTAGCCGCCTTACAGGTATGGAGGGTGAAGTGCAGCTAACCAAATTAAGCTTGATGTATGATGAATTGTTGCAGGAAGATTCGATCGGCATTATTTCGTATAGAAAGCCGGGCGAATATTTTCATGGAGCCATGCTGTACGATTTTGATGAACTCATTCTAATTATTGGAGAAGGCCGGAAGCCAGCCCGTGCCATTCAGCATTTACTGATTAATGGATTAAGATGCCAGGTGTTGTACGCAACACTCAGTTGTCTGAAAGGCTGGATTATCGCCGGTGAACATGCCAACATAATAGATTATTTACTGGAAGGTCGTATTCTGTGGGAACGGGACGAGAGAGTCAGTCTGTTAAGGCGGGAAATCATCGAATTCAACGACCCGTTACGGGAGCAAAAGCAATTTCATGAGTTCGCCCGTTTTCTGGTTAATTACGTTCATGGTAAAAGAGCAGTGCGAGAAGGTCGGATTATTGACGCAACCCAAAGTATTTTGAAGGCGTTGGATCATTGGGCATCCATTGAGCTTATTAAACGGGGAATTTATCCGACGGTTCACTTGTGGGTTCAGATACAGCCGTTGGATCGAACGATCTACAAGCTGTACAACGAACTCACGTTAAGTACGGAAACCCTTGAGCAGCGGGTTGAGCTTGTGTTGCTTGCTTGCGAATTTTCAGTGATGTCTAAAATGGAGGAGTGCTCAGCACCACTATTCCGCATATTAGGCAGCAGACGGGAACCTTGGTCCATAGATGAGCTTATTAATCATCCTGAGCTAAAAAATCTCCAACTGGATCTTACCGTAGTACTACGTAAGCTGGTATACCGCTCACTGATCAGGGAATCGGTTGGCGGGAATCTCAGGGATCATGGACACCATAGTGAAATACGTTATTCCCTTATTTAATTGATACATCGAATCAGCGGGAGGAAAGTCCGTTAAACGGATCTTCTTCCTTTTTTTATGGGTAATGGAGTCACATTGACGCTCAAAACATAAAAATTGTCGTTAAAGGTTGACGAGTTTATAAAAGATATGCTAAGTTATAACTCGCCCCATTAAGCGGCATGAATAATTTAGACCTGTTTACAGCAGGATAAGTATGTTGCAAACAAGCATGAAAATAAATTTTAAAAAAATGCTTGACGTAAAATGAGGTTATGTGTTACATTATTTAAGTCGCCGCTGAAACGCGGTGGTGAAACGAAGCAAGGCAAAAGCAAGATATCATGTAGGTTTGATCTTTGAAAACTGAACAACGAGTGAGTAAATGATTTTGTTCGCAAAATCAGCCACGAAGATTTCGTTGCATACCGCAAGGTTGTATGAAATCGGAGTGTAAAAGAGATATTTTATCTCGTCAGTTTCAAAATGAGCGAATCGCTCTTTCTATATACCAACTTCGGTTGGTCTTTAATGGAGAGTTTGATCCTGGCTCAGGACGAACGCTGGCGGCGTGCCTAATACATGCAAGTCGAGCGGGGTTGTTGTGGAAGCTTGCTTCTACAACAACCTAGCGGCGGACGGGTGAGTAACACGTAGGCAACCTGCCTATCAGACTGGGATAACTACCGGAAACGGTAGCTAATACCGGATACATCCTTTCCCTGCATGGGGAGGGGAGGAAAGACGGAGCAATCTGTCACTGATGGATGGGCCTGCGGCGCATTAGCTAGTTGGTGGGGTAATGGCCTACCAAGGCGACGATGCGTAGCCGACCTGAGAGGGTGATCGGCCACACTGGGACTGAGACACGGCCCAGACTCCTACGGGAGGCAGCAGTAGGGAATCTTCCGCAATGGGCGAAAGCCTGACGGAGCAACGCCGCGTGAGTGATGAAGGTTTTCGGATCGTAAAGCTCTGTTGCCAGGGAAGAACGTCTTGTAGAGTAACTGCTACAAGAGTGACGGTACCTGAGAAGAAAGCCCCGGCTAACTACGTGCCAGCAGCCGCGGTAATACGTAGGGGGCAAGCGTTGTCCGGAATTATTGGGCGTAAAGCGCGCGCAGGCGGCTCTTTAAGTCTGGTGTTTAATCCCGAGGCTCAACTTCGGGTCGCACTGGAAACTGGGGAGCTTGAGTGCAGAAGAGGAGAGTGGAATTCCACGTGTAGCGGTGAAATGCGTAGATATGTGGAGGAACACCAGTGGCGAAGGCGACTCTCTGGGCTGTAACTGACGCTGAGGCGCGAAAGCGTGGGGAGCAAACAGGATTAGATACCCTGGTAGTCCACGCCGTAAACGATGAATGCTAGGTGTTAGGGGTTTCGATACCCTTGGTGCCGAAGTTAACACATTAAGCATTCCGCCTGGGGAGTACGGTCGCAAGACTGAAACTCAAAGGAATTGACGGGGACCCGCACAAGCAGTGGAGTATGTGGTTTAATTCGAAGCAACGCGAAGAACCTTACCAGGTCTTGACATCCCCCTGATCGGTCTAGAGATAGACCTTTCCTTCGGGACAGGGGAGACAGGTGGTGCATGGTTGTCGTCAGCTCGTGTCGTGAGATGTTGGGTTAAGTCCCGCAACGAGCGCAACCCTTATGCTTAGTTGCCAGCAGGTCAAGCTGGGCACTCTAAGCAGACTGCCGGTGACAAACCGGAGGAAGGTGGGGATGACGTCAAATCATCATGCCCCTTATGACCTGGGCTACACACGTACTACAATGGCCGGTACAACGGGAAGCGAAAGAGCGATCTGGAGCGAATCCTAGAAAAGCCGGTCTCAGTTCGGATTGCAGGCTGCAACTCGCCTGCATGAAGTCGGAATTGCTAGTAATCGCGGATCAGCATGCCGCGGTGAATACGTTCCCGGGTCTTGTACACACCGCCCGTCACACCACGAGAGTTTACAACACCCGAAGTCGGTGGGGTAACCCGCAAGGGAGCCAGCCGCCGAAGGTGGGGTAGATGATTGGGGTGAAGTCGTAACAAGGTAGCCGTATCGGAAGGTGCGGCTGGATCACCTCCTTTCTATGGAGAATCGTTTCCTGCAACGGAAACATTCAAATATGAAGCGTAAGCTTCAAAAAAACTACTCACTCGTTGCTCAGTTTTGAGAGTTCAATCTCTCACATAGCGTTTCCAACATATACTTGTATTCAAGTGTTGAGGAATTTGATATGATATTCATCCGGCCTTAAAAACCGGAAAAGTGCACCTTGAAAACTGGATACCGAAACGAAATTGCGTTTTAGAATATTCCTTTACGCTGATCTTGTGTAAACAAGTGAAATAAAGGTAGCAGGTAAGGAAAGATCTTTTGCCTTTGGCAAACATCATTCTTTATCGAACATCGATATTTTCTTTCTTTGAAAGAAAAGTCTAGGTTAAGCTACAAAGAGCACACGGAGGATGCCTAGGCGCCAGGAGCCGACGAAGGACGTGGCGAACAACGATAAAGCCTCGGGGAGCTGTAAGCAAGCTTTGATCCGGGGATGTCCGAATGGGGAAACCCGGCTGTCTTCATCGACAGTCACTTTCTGCTGAATACATAGGCAGAACAGAGGCATACCAGGGGAACTGAAACATCTAAGTACCCTGAGGAAGAGAAAACAATAGTGATTCCGTCAGTAGCGGCGAGCGAACGCGGATTAGCCCAAACCAAGGAGCTTGCTCCTTGGGGTTGTGGGACGTCTCACATGGAGTTACAAAGGAACCGGTTAGATGAAGAGGTCTGGAAAGGCCCGCCAGAGAAGGTAAAAGCCCTGTAATTCAAAACCTGTTCCCTCCGAGACGGATCCCGAGTAGTGCGGGGCACGTGAAACCCCGTATGAATCCGGCAGGACCATCTGCCAAGGCTAAATACTCCCTGGCGACCGATAGTGAAGCAGTACCGTGAGGGAAAGGTGAAAAGCACCCCGGAAGGGGAGTGAAATAGATCCTGAAACCGTGTGCTTACAAGAAGTCAGAGCCCTATGTATGGGTGATGGCGTGCCTTTTGTAGAATGAACCGGCGAGTTACGTTCCCGTGCAAGGTTAAGGTGAAGAGCTGAAGCCGCAGCGAAAGCGAGTCTGAATAGGGCGAATGAGTACGTGGACGTAGACCCGAAACCGGGTGATCTACCCCTGTCCAGGGTGAAGGTGCGGTAACACGCACTGGAGGCCCGAACCCACGCATGTTGAAAAATGCGGGGATGAGGTGGGGGTAGCGGAGAAATTCCAATCGAACCCGGAGATAGCTGGTTCTCCCCGAAATAGCTTTAGGGCTAGCCTCGGAAAAGAGAGTCGTGGAGGTAGAGCACTGATTGGGTGCGGGGCCCGCAAGGGTTACCAAGCTCAGTCAAACTCCGAATGCCATAGACTTAGTTCCGGGAGTCAGACAGTGAGTGCTAAGATCCATTGTCGAAAGGGAAACAGCCCAGACCATCAGCTAAGGTCCCCAAGTGTGTGTTAAGTGGGAAAGGATGTGGAGTTGCACAGACAACCAGGATGTTGGCTTAGAAGCAGCCACCATTGAAAGAGTGCGTAATAGCTCACTGGTCGAGTGACTCTGCGCCGAAAATGTAACGGGGCTAAACACGCCACCGAAGCTATGGCTTGATACTTAGGTATCAGGGGTAGGGGAGCGTTGAATGCGGGTTGAAGGTGTACCGTAAGGAGCGCTGGACTGCATTCAAGTGAGAATGCCGGTATGAGTAACGAAAAGATCTGTGAGAATCAGATCCGCCGAAAGCCTAAGGGTTCCTGAGGAAGGTTCGTCCGCTCAGGGTAAGTCGGGACCTAAGGCGAGGCCGATAGGCGTAGTCGAAGGACAACAGGTCGAAATTCCTGTACCACCGTAATCCGTTATGAGCGATGGGGTGACGCAGTAGGGTAGTGACGCGGACTGATGGATGTCCGTCTAAGCAGTGAGGCTGGTGTGTAGGCAAATCCGCACATCGTAAGGCTGGGCTGTGATGGGGAGCGAAAATTACAGTAGCGAAGGTCATGATCTCAGACTGCCAAGAAAAGCCTCTAGCCAGGAGAAGGTGCCCGTACCGCAAACCGACACAGGTAGGCGAGAAGAGAATTCTAAGGCGCGCGGAAGAACTCTCGTTAAGGAACTCGGCAAAATGACCCCGTAACTTCGGGAGAAGGGGTGCCTCGGTAGGGTGAATAGCCGAGGGGGCCGCAGTGAAAAGGCCCAAGCGACTGTTTAGCAAAAACACAGGTCTGTGCGAAGCCGCAAGGCGAAGTATACGGGCTGACGCCTGCCCGGTGCTGGAAGGTTAAGGGGAGTGGTAAGTCCTTCGGGCGAAGCTATGAACCGAAGCCCCAGTAAACGGCGGCCGTAACTATAACGGTCCTAAGGTAGCGAAATTCCTTGTCAGGTAAATTCTGACCCGCACGAATGGCGTAACGACTTGGGCGCTGTCTCAACGAGAGATCCGGTGAAATTTTAATACCTGTGAAGATGCAGGTTACCCGCGACAAGACGGAAAGACCCCATGGAGCTTTACTGCAGCTTGATATTGAATTTGGGTACGATCTGTACAGGATAGGTGGGAGCCTAAGAGACTTGAGCGCCAGCTTGAGAGGAGGCATCCTTGGGATACCACCCTGATCGTATCTAGGTTCTAACTTGGTACCGTAATCCGGTGCGAGGACAGTGTCAGGTGGGCAGTTTGACTGGGGCGGTCGCCTCCTAAAGAGTAACGGAGGCGCCCAAGGTTCCCTCAGAATGGTTGGAAATCATTCGAAGAGTGCAAAGGCAGAAGGGAGCTTGACTGCGAGACCTACAAGTCGAGCAGGGACGAAAGTCGGGCTTAGTGATCCGGTGGTACCGCATGGAAGGGCCATCGCTCAACGGATAAAAGCTACCCTGGGGATAACAGGCTTATCTCCCCCAAGAGTCCACATCGACGGGGAGGTTTGGCACCTCGATGTCGGCTCATCGCATCCTGGGGCTGAAGTAGGTCCCAAGGGTTGGGCTGTTCGCCCATTAAAGCGGTACGCGAGCTGGGTTCAGAACGTCGTGAGACAGTTCGGTCCCTATCTGTCGTGGGCGTAGGAAATTTGAGAGGAGCTGTCCTTAGTACGAGAGGACCGGGATGGACGTACCGCTGGTGTACCAGTTGTTCCGCCAGGAGCACCGCTGGGTAGCTATGTACGGAAGGGATAAGCGCTGAAAGCATCTAAGCGTGAAGCCCCCCTCAAGATGAGATTTCCCAATTAGTAAGACCCCTTGAAGACGACGAGGTAGATAGGTTGGGGGTGGAAGTGCAGTAATGCATGGAGCTGACCAATACTAATCGGTCGAGGGCTTATCCTAAAGAATAAAATGCAATGGAGTTTCGGATCCAGTTTTCAGGGTGTAACCTTGAAACAAATGTTTGTTATTCCCTGATAGCTCAGTTGGTAGAGCACTCGACTGTTAATCGAGTTGTCACAGGTTCGAGTCCTGTTCGGGGAGCCATATGGAGAGGTGTCCGAGTTGGCCGAAGGAGCACGATTGGAAATCGTGTAGGCGCCAAAAGCGTCTCGAGGGTTCGAATCCCTCTCTCTCCGCCAGATATTATTTATTGTGTGGCCCGTTGGTCAAGCGGTTAAGACACCTCCCTTTCACGGAGGTAACAGGGGTTCGATTCCCCTACGGGTCATTAACTATTCTATAAAAGAGCTTGAAATAAAAAGCTTGTAATGGTATAATATGTGAAGTGTTGCGTTGTGGAGGCTTAGCTCAGCTGGGAGAGCATCTGCCTTACAAGCAGAGGGTCGGGGGTTCGAGCCCCTCAGCCTCCACCACTTGGAAAATTGAATACTTATTATTGTCGCGGGGTGGAGCAGTTCGGTAGCTCGTCGGGCTCATAACCCGAAGGTCACAGGTTCAAATCCTGTCCCCGCAATTAATTTCCCTTAGGAAATACCCTTGGAACTGTGGTGTAGAGGCCTAACATGCCTGCCTGTCACGCAGGAGATCGCGGGTTCGAATCCCGTCAGTTCCGCCATTTTAGTAATATAATATTTGTCGAAGAGTCTTAGAATAGGGCTCGGTAGCTCAGTCGGTAGAGCAGAGGACTGAAAATCCTCGTGTCGGCGGTTCGATTCCGTCCCGAGCCACTTTTAATTAAATAATTTATGTGCCGGTGTAGCTCAACTGGTAGAGCAACTGACTTGTAATCAGTAGGTTGGGGGTTCAAGTCCTCTCGCCGGCACCATTTTTGGAGGATTAGCGAAGTGGCCAAACGCATCAGACTGTAAATCTGCTCCCTTACGGGTTCGGTGGTTCGAATCCATCATCCTCCACCAGTTTTATAGGGGCATAGTTTAAAGGTAGAACAACGGTCTCCAAAACCGTTGGTGTGGGTTCAATTCCTGCTGCCCCTGCCAAATTTTTTTGTCTTTGCGGCGATCGTGGCGAAGTGGTTAACGCACCGGACTGTGACTCCGGCATTCGTGGGTTCAAGCCCCATCGGTCGCCCTTTACCTTTAATGGGGATTAGCCAAGCGGTAAGGCAACGGACTTTGACTCCGTCATGCATAGGTTCAAATCCTATATCCCCAGCCATCTTAATGCGGACGTGGCTCAGCGGTAGAGCATCGCCTTGCCAAGGCGAGGGTCGCGGGTTCGATTCCCGTCGTCCGCTTCGTTATACTTTGGCGCCATAGCCAAGTGGTAAGGCAAAGCTCTGCAAAAGCTTTATCCCCAGTTCGAGTCTGGGTGGCGCCTCCATAATTATATATGCCGGCGTGGCGGAATGGCAGACGCGCTCGACTCAAAATCGAGTGGGAAACCGTGGAGGTTCGAGTCCTCTCGCCGGTATACCAAAAGAGTTATGAAATTGCTGATATCAGTAATTTCATAACTCTTTTTTTTTAGATTTTAATCATAATGCTGGCTGCAATTTTTAATACATACTTGGAATATAAAAACTGTCCATATAGTTTATTAGGTGCATAGGAAGTGGGGATGAGTATGCAGGAGAGAATCTTGGAAGCTTTTTTAGAGGAAGCGCGTGAGAGTGGTCTGAAATTTACAATGGATGATCTTGCGAAAAGGCTGGCTATCAGCAAGCGTACTTTATATGAAAATTTTTCGTCCGAGACACTCATTTTAGAAACGCTCATTGAACGTACAAGCGACGATATGATTAGAAAAACCGAGTGAATTATCAGTAACGATCATCTATGGAATACGCATTCCCTTCTTTGCAGCCGCAGGAGCCGCGGGAATAGCTGCTATCTTCTCCCTGTTAGTGCTGCCTGAATCCGTAAGCAAGGAAAAGAAACAGTACAATAGAGAGCTTCCACGTCAGAAGGAAAACCTTTTGCAGCAATTTGTCAAGCCATATCAATCTCCTTTTTTCATGGGTTTACTCATTGTATTTGTCGTTGCTTTTGGCTTAGCTAACTTTGAAACGGTATTTGGACTGTTTGTTGACCATAAATATGGTTTTACACCGATGGATATTGCCATCATTATAACGACAGGCTCCATTCTGAGGGCAGTTGTCCAAGCGACTATATTTGGCTGGATTATTAATCGTTTTGGCGAGAAAAAGATCATTCATATCTGTCTGGCTGTTGCGGGATTATTCATTTTTCTGACACTGTTTGCCGAACATTATGCCATGATTATGTTGACGACCTTCATCATTTTCCTGGCCATGGACATCCTTCGTCCGGCTGTAAGCACATCCTTGTCACGGCAGGCCGGGGATGAGCAGGGGTTTGTGGCTGGAATGAATTCATCTCATACAAGTTTGGGTAATGTGATCGGACCACTGATTGCAGGACTGCTGTTTGATGTTCATATTAACTTGCCTTATATGGTTGCAGCTATAGTGTTACTGGCTTGTCTCGTCCTTTCACTACGCTCCAAGCAAGCGGGTGAGCAACACCCAACAGCCCGTGCGGCAGAACAACATAGAGGGTGATAGCCGCAGGTCTGTATGCACCCCCGACTTAGGTCTAGGTTCAAAAACCGTCTGGGGTCCGTTTTGGAGAACTCCAGATCAGCGTACAATAAGGACATAAGCAAGACACAGTGAAAGGCGGTGAGAGATGATGAGAGTTAACAAAGGGAATGGGTTGGCTATTGTACTGATTGTATTGGGTTCGATTATGCTGCTCGGTAAGTTTACTCCGTTTTTCGGTCACTTTGTAGGACACTTGATCGGTTACTTAATCCCGATAGCGATGATCATGTTAGGTTACTACGGTGTGAAAAGAGGAAATGTGGTCTTCGGATGGATCGTACTTGTAATTGGCGTACTCGTTTTACTCGGCAAACTGTCCTGGCTTTTGGGGCCACTGCTGGCAATCGGGTTAATCATATTCGGTGTTTCACTACTGAGTGACCGCAGAAGACGTTATTAAGATTGATGGACTTGCGGGTGAATGTGAATTACAGAAACGAAAGTATGAAGATATGAAAATACGAAATGTGAAAGGAGCAGAAGCAAATGAGTGTTTTTCGTAGAATGCGTGATATTACCGTAGCGACCTTTAATGAGCATTTGGAACAAAGTCAAGATCCGATACAACTGATTGACCAGTTCTTGTATAACACCCGCAAGGATATTGCAGAAGCGGAAAAGCTTCATCAGCAATACGCAGTGCACACAAGACAGATGAAGCAACAGCTGGATCACGCAGTGTCCATGCAGATTAAACGGGAGGAACAGGCGCTGCTGGCTTTAAAGGCTGATGAAGAGCATGTTGCGAAGCTGGCCCTCCAGGAGAAAATGTTGTATGCGGAAAAAGAAGAACAGTACAGAGAACTGTGGGAGCAGAGCCGTGAATCGTTGTGTGAGCTGGAGCAACAGCTGGATACCTTAAAAACGGAATATCAAACGGTAAACAGCAAGCGTCAGTATTATGCGGCACGTGTACAAACGTTGAGACTCCAGCAGCAGATGAACGAACGGGCAGGTACATACGGTGGACGAAATGTTCCCCGAATGTTCAACCGCTTGGAAGACCGGGTAGCTGATATGGAAGCAGAAACGCTGAGCCTACGTGATTTGCGGCGGGGAGAAGGCAGTCAGCTGGATGCCCAAGGCGGTGGATCGCTGCTCGAACAAGAGTGGGCGAGACTGAAAAGTAAGCTGAACAACAGCGGGAAGGAGTAAGTTGATTATGACCCGAATTTACCGATCAAACCGGGATAGAGTATTAACAGGTGTATGCGGCGGTCTTTCTGATGCAACAGGGATGGACTCAACGTGGATTCGTATTCTGGTTGTGATCAGTTTCTTTATTACAGCAGGAACCACGTTTATGATTTATGTGATTGCGGCATTGGTTATCTCCAAGGAGCCGAGATCTCCTTATGATGGAGGATTTGGTCCCAACAGCGGGCCTTACAACCAACAGGACTCACGCTATTATGGCGGGAACAGCACCGGATCGCAATACGGACCGGGTACTGGCTACAATCAAGGTGGAGCATACGGTAATACGAGCCAATCTTTTGGTCAAGATGCCCGCCATTCCTCCAAATTTAACACAGGTCCTAACAGTGATCTGGATTCCATGATGGAAGATATCGAGAAAAAAGCAATGAAAAAAGAGTTGGCAGAGTTACGCAAAAAAGTAGAGCAATTCGAGAAGGGAGATCGTAAATAATGGGAATCTTTAAAAGAATGAAGGATATGACAAGAGCATCGGTGAATGAAGTGCTGGATAAAGTGGAAGACCCGATTATTATGCTGAACCAATATCTGCGCGATATGGAGGCGGAAATTCACGAGGCCGAAGTAACGGTAGCCAAGCAAATGGCAAATGAACGTCGCATGAAACAGCGCTTGGAGGAAGCAGTACGAGTATCTAATGAGCGTGAACAACAAGCAGAATCCGCGTTGCGGAACGGCCAGGAGGAAGTAGCACGTAAGCTGCTGGGCGAAAAGATTTATTTTGCACAAAAGCAGGATGAGTACCGTGATCTGCACACTCAAGCCGAGCTTCAAGCCAAAGAACTGGTACAACAGCTTCACGATATGAAGGATGAATTCTACAAAATGCGCAACAAGCGCAATGAGTTGGTATCCCGTGCTCAAATGGCGAAGGCGAAAAAGCAATTATCGCAGATCAACAGTCTGCATACCATTGAAAGCGGTTCTGCTTCGCTAGGCTTCCACCGGATGGAAGAAAAAATTATGCAATTGGAAGCAGAAGCTGACGTGCTGCGTGCCCCTTACCGTCAAGCTCCGGGGGAAGCTTATGTCAACCCGGCTGAGGCTGAAAAACAGTTCAAAGTGGATGAGCAGCTTCAACAGCTCAAATCCAAAATTCAAACGGGTGCTAAACCAGTAGATATCAAGAAGGACTGACTACTCGAAAATAAGACATTATGATATGCTGTATGGAATGGACACTGGTCAATGATCGTGCTCAATCTGTATGGTTCGGGAAAGCCATATGGCCGAAATATCGCGCCACTATGGCTTTTCATTCCTGTATAAACAAAAAGGGGGGTGCAGCATGGAGAGAAGAAAATCAGCCTTGGCACTGGCAGGGATCGCCATCGGAGTTATCATTTTATTCGGTCAGTGGATTGGATTCCTCTCCGTGGTTGCACTGATCCTGATGTTGACTGGAATATATAAGATTCGCAATTCCAAGATTAAAAAGGGTTACACGATGCTCGCGATTGGGGCCGGACTGTTGGTGCTGGATCATTTGTTTCTGTTTGTGGTAGTTACACTGGCATCATTAGCTGTATTCTATTCACGTTCAAGAAAGCTGCATAAGGGCCAAAGCTCGATATTTAAGCACAATTTCATATCCAATCATAAATGGGATGAAGTTCCGTGGAGCTTGCGGAGCACGAGTATATGGCATGTGGTTGGGGATGTGGACGCAGATCTAACGCTGGCCATTCTGGAAGAACGTGAACCGGTTGTATTTTTGCAGGGGATCTTCGGTGATATTGATATCACGCTGCCGGATAATTACGGTGTAGAGGTGGAGATCTTCGTATTGTTTGGGCAGATTCACTTTGACCGGGATCATGAGGCGGGTATGCTCAATCGTTTGGTTGTGAGGTCTCCTAATTATGCGGAGAGTGAATATAAGGTGAAGTTTGTCGTTTCGTACTTGGCGGGCGATGTCCGTTTCCGATTTTATTGAATCAGGAGGAGCCAGGATGAATCATAAAAAAACGTCCAATATGGTAACCCGCAGTATGGGTGAAGGTATCCTCCTGTGTGTTGTTGTGGGCGCGGTCGTCATTTATATGCTGTATACATATGGTTATGTAAAGTCGTTCCCGACCTGGGGAATGATACTGAAATTTGCGGGAGCCGTTGTCATGGTACTGATTGGCACCGGGGCAATATACGGTTTTTATGAGAGCTACCGCTTCAAAAGCAGGCTGGAAAAGCTGCGGGAGACGCTACTGATGTGGGAAAAGGGGACACCTGCTCGGGAGCTGCCGCCACTGGGTCATGATGAGTTGGGCAGGCTGGGTGAGCAACTGGAGCGAATCGGGCGCAAATGGCAAGAGCAGGTTACTTCTTTACAACGCTTGTCCACCAACAATGCACAGCTGGCAGAACAGGCCAGAGTGACCGCGATTGTCGAAGAAAGGCAACGATTGGCGAGGGAGCTACATGATGCAGTGTCACAGCAATTGTTTGCGATTTCGATGACGGCAACGGCTGTAGGCAGGACGCTGGATAAGGATTTTGATAAGGCGCAGCGTCAGGTTGCATTGATTGAAGAAATGTCCTCGGTGGCGCAATCCGAAATGCGAGCGTTGCTGCTTCATCTACGGCCTGTTTATCTGGAAGGCAAGCGGCTGGAGCAGGGATTACGTGATTTGATACAGGAATTGCAGGCCAAGGTTCCCATGGAGATTGATTTTGAGATGGAGAGCGGAGTACAGTTGGTTAAAGGCATTGAGAATCATTTGTTTCGCATTGTTCAGGAAGCGATGTCCAACACGTTGCGTCATGCCAAAGCAAGCCGTATGGAGATTCGTATCGTGCAACGCACGGATTCCGTTCGATTAACGATTAGGGATAACGGAATTGGATTCGAGCTGGATGAGAAAAAGCAGACTTCGTATGGATTGTCCACAATGCAGGAGCGTGTCAGCGAGATTGGGGGAGCTATCCAATATATAACGGCCCTGGGGAAAGGGACACGAATTGAGGTATCGGTGCCGGTTTTAAATGATGAAAGCGGAAGGAACGATGATCATGGAAACGGAATTGCCGATTAGCGTACTGCTGGTAGACGACCATGAAATGGTACGAATTGGTCTGGCGGCGGTGCTGGGCACGGAAGATGGCATTGAAGTGGTAGGCGAGGCCGGGAGTGGGGAAGAAGGCATACGACTGGCTACAGAGTATAAGCCGGACGTAATTTTAATGGATCTGGTTATGGACGGTATGGATGGAATCGAAACGACTCGCCAAGTGACACGCCTGCTTCCAGAGACGAAGGTCATCGTACTGACGAGTTATTTGGACGATGAGAAAATGTATCCGGTTATTGAAGCGGGTGCGTTCAGCTATCTGCTCAAAACGTCCCGTGCATCCGAGGTTGCGGATGCGATCCGTGCAGCGGCACGCGGACAATCCGTGCTGGAGTCGCAGGTTGCTTCCAAGATGATGAACCGATTTCGACAGCCACAGGCTGAAGCGCCTGCGCATGCGGAACTGACGGATCGTGAAATGGAAGTGCTTCGGCTGTTAGCACAAGGTAAATCCAATCAGGATATTGCGGATGAGCTGATCATCGGGATTAAGACAGTTAAATTCCATGTCACCAATCTTCTCGCCAAGCTGGGAGTGGAGGACCGCACACAGGCGGCAATCTATGCCTACAAAAACGGATTAGCAGAGTAGCGTGTAGAACGGACTAATACTATGAGATACCAAAGAGTGGAGCACTTCTACGCTGTTGAACAGGTTCCACAATTTAAATAGGGAAATACAATGAACCGGAGACTTGTATTAGTTCTCCGGTTTTTTTGTGCTCTTGAAAACGGTATTTAAATAAGTAAGAACAGAAAAGCGATTAAGGCCAGATCCAGCACAAGTCCAGCTCCGTGTCCATATCCACCGTAGCTATTTCCGGCAAATCCACCTGTGTCATAGGGAAAGGACGGACTTAAGGGCTCACTGCGAGGTTTGATTAAGCTGTTTATTTTGGCAGAGGAACGTACTTTGTTTTTAGAGTTTCGTTTTTTCTTTTTAGAGGATATCTTCTTGGCTTCTTGTTTTCCCTTGTTATTATAGTTTCCGGCATTGGGACTGTTGGAGAAGGAGGATGGATACCCGTTTAACATCAACTTGCCTTTGCCACACCCGCTGAGAATACCAACATGTCGTGTTCCGTCATGCAGAACAGCACAGACCAATCGTCCACCATGAGGTGCCACATTGGCTTCATTTACAGGATATATGGGAAACATGATTTCACCTCTTTCTGTATAAGATACGTTGTGATCATAGTCTATTCTCACGATGCCTATAACGTATGGTCGAACACCCAGCAGGTAAACGATAATTTTTTAAACGTGGGCTTCTGCGTTTTGCGTGTATAAAACCTCCGGCAACGGGAAAGCTATTGATAGATTGATAGATTCCAAGCCAGCCGAAAAAGCGCCAAGAATATGCCGGTAAGAATCGGATGCTTGTGGAGCGGGAGGAACGACGATGTTAAAAGCAGAGGTTATCAAAAAAGGGATGGTAGCTATTGCAGTGTTCGGAACGGTGCTGTTACTCGTAGGCTGGCGTTATGGGACGTTTCAAACGACTGAATATGACTCGTATTCCCGCAAGGCAGAAACGGATTTGCGCTCTGTATTGACCGTCTCGGATCAGGCTCCTGGTACACTGGATAAGCTGGTTGTGAAATGGCAAGGTGACTGGACTTCTTACGGTGATGATCCGGCAGCCATGGCGGCCCGGATAGCCGATCAACTAAATATTCCCGCCGTAAACAAGGTAGAGGAAAACGGACACACAGTGTATCGTTCGGTTGGCGGTAGCGGAGAACTGAAAATCCGCTTGAACGTAATGGAACAGCTTGCGGGTCAATGGTATACGGTCGTTCAACTGGAGAGTAGCAATGCAGGACGTGAGCAGTTAATCCGCCTGCATGAGCTTTGTGCTGAGCAATTGGCGGCTGTGGGAGTACAAGCAGTATGGAATACGTCCATTCAGCATTCGCTGAAATCAAATGAGCCCGTGGACCAACTGATGAAGCTGACAGAGACACGTTTAGCAGGAAGCTTGTCCATGAAGGCAAAAGAAAGATATACAGATGCGACGACGGTGGCTGTATCCTATGAAGCACCGCAGCTGCCTCTGGCAGTTCAAAGTGGTGAGCATCAGGTGCATATGCAGATGGCTGTGCATGAAGATGAGGAGCATCAGGATACTCGTATTACGATCGGTTTTCCGCTGATTACGATAGAATACTGACTTATAAGGTAAATTTATGATTCATCGGATAGCTTATCCATGCGGAATATGCTAAAATGTCATCAAATCTTCAGTTTCATGTTTGTCGAAAATCAAGTATGATCTTGTATAAATATACACAATACTACATGCGGATTTCGAGGGTTGTGGAAGCGGAATCTTGTCATGGGAAGAATGAGGTACTTCATGGCTGACATACCTAATAATGAATCTGTTGTGACGCAAGGCGCAGTGTTATTTATTTTTGGTGCTACGGGCGATTTGGCTCGCCGCAAGCTTTTTCCTGCGATCTACAGCTTGTACCGCGAAGGGAAGCTTGGTGAGGATTTTGCCGTTATTGGCGTAGCGAGACGCCCTCGCACAGAGGAAGAATTCCGTAATGACCTGTACGCTTCGATACAGGAGTTTAGCCGCTACAAGGCAGAAAATGATCAAGAATGGCAGGCATTTGCCGAGCATTTTGAATATAAATCACTGGATATCAACAATGTCGAAGGATTTCATGAACTGAGACAGCAGACGGAGACCATAGAGACGAAATTCAGTATTCCGGGGAACCGTTTGTTTTATTTGGCCTTGGCCCCTGAACTATTTGGAAGTGTATCGAAGAGTCTCAAAGAAGGCGGTATGATGGATGGCAAGGGCTGGAATCGTCTTGTCATTGAGAAGCCGTTCGGTTATAACCTAGAATCTGCGCAAGAGCTGAATATTGAAATACGCGAAGTATTTGAAGAGGAAGAAATTTATCGGATTGATCACTATCTTGGTAAGGAAATGGTGCAAAATATCGAAGTGATCCGCTTCGCAAACGCCTTCTTTGAACCATTGTGGAATAATAAGCATATTTCCAATGTGCAAATTACGCTTAGTGAAACCGTGGGCGTGGAGGAACGCGGAGGTTATTACGATCATTCCGGTGCTCTGCGGGATATGGGACAGAACCATATGCTGCAAATGTTGACGATGATTGCAATGGAACCACCGAGCCGTTTGCTCCCTGAGGATATCCGTGATGAAAAGGTAAAAGTGCTGCGTTCGCTGCGTCCTTTTGAATCAGCAGAGGAAGTGCTGACTAATGTGGTACGCGGTCAATACACGGAAGGAAGCTATCGCGGTCAGCAGTTGCCGGGGTATCGTGAAGAGGACAAGGTTGATCCACATTCGAGCACAGAGACTTATTTTGCTTCACGCGTATTTGTGGATAATTTCCGTTGGGCAGGGGTTCCGTTCTACATTCGTACCGGCAAACGTCTTCCTGTAAAGACAACCGAGATCGTTGTGGAATTTAAGAGCATGCCTACGAACGTGTATCTTGGTCAAAAGCATAAGCTGGAGCCGAACTTGCTCGTGATCCGGGTGAATCCGATGGAAGGCATTTACATCAAGATTAATGCCAAGAAGCCGGGTTCGGAATCGGATATTGAACCGCTGGCTATGGATTTCTGCCAAAGCTGTATGGTCGGCATCAACTCACCGGAGGCTTATGAACGGTTGTTGATGGACGCGATTGAAGGGGACTCTACGTACTTCACGCGTTGGGATGAGGTTGCGACAGCATGGAGATTCGTGGATCGGATCGCCAAAGCTTGGCAACAAGCCCCGGATACGCTGGAAACCTATCCTGCAGGCTCATGGGGACCGGAAGGCGCTCGCAAGCTGCTGGAGCAAGATGGCTTTAAATGGTGGCCGGTCAGCGGTCAGGATGAAGATAATGTCATCTGGCGGGTAGGCGGCACTCAGTAATCCTGAAATTGTTCAGCATCCCCCTACGTCCTGTTCAGGATGTAAGGGGATGCTTTGCGTTCGGAGTGTGCTATAATAACTTAGTCTCAGGTTTTCAGTTTGCAACTGATTATACGTTAAAGGCAGGCTAAAACATGTAAATAGATCGTATTTATAATGAATATGGTAACGGAGTACGCCGAATACTGGATCTAACGGTAAAGAAACCGATAGCACCGATGAATTTACGTTAACAGGCGTGCATCATGGCCTTTTTATGAATAGCTTGAGCAGGAACGCAATGGATTTGATCATGAAGGGATATGTGAAATGAGTAAAACACTGGATATACTTCAACAGGAAGTCGACAAACGGCGCACGTTTGCGATTATTTCTCACCCGGATGCGGGGAAAACGACACTGACGGAGAAGCTGCTACTGTTCGGGGGCGCGATTCGTCTTGCCGGTTCAGTTAAAGCGCGTAAAGCAAGCAAGCACGCGACGAGTGACTGGATGGAGATTGAAAAGCAGCGGGGGATTTCGGTTACATCCTCAGTTATGCAATTTGATTATAATGGGCACCGTATTAACATTCTGGACACCCCGGGTCACCAGGATTTCAGTGAAGACACTTATCGTACATTAACAGCAGCGGATAGCGCAGTCATGCTGATTGACGTAGCGAAAGGTGTGGAAGCGCAAACGATTAAGCTGTTTCAGGTGTGTGCCAAGCGTGGAATTCCAATTTTCACCTTCATTAACAAGCTGGACCGTGAGGGACGCAGTCCTTTTGACCTGATGGAGGAGCTGGAGCAGGTGCTCGGCATTCGTTCGGTGCCTATGAACTGGCCAATTGGTACAGGACGTGAGTTGTGCGGTGTCTATGACCGTGTCAAAAATCAGGTCGAGCTGTTTCAGGGAGATGACCATTCCACGATCAAGGTACAAAAAGTGGAGGATTACAATGATCCAATCATTCGCGAAATGGCGGGTGAATATTTGCATGACCAATTATGTCAGGACCTGGAGTTACTCGATGTTGCGGGTGACCCTTTTGATATGGAGAAAGTACAGCGCGGGGAATTAACGCCTGTATTCTTCGGTAGTGCGATTAATAACTTTGGAGTTCAAACGTTCCTGGAAAACTTTCTTCAGCTTGCTCCCAAGCCGGAGCCGCGTCGCAGTACAGCGGGGGAAATCGAGCCGACGAACGAGAAATTTACTGGCTATGTATTTAAAATTCAAGCAAACATGAACCCGGCTCACCGTGACCGCATCGCATTCCTGCGTATCGTATCTGGTAAGTTCCAACGGGGCATGAGTGTTAAGCATGTACGGATGGGCAAGGAGATTAAGCTGTCCCAGCCACAGCAATTTTTAGCGCAGGACCGTGATATTGTCGAGGAAGCTTTCCCAGGCGATATTATCGGATTGTTTGATCCGGGCATTTTCCGTATTGGCGATTCACTTAGTCAAGGTGGAGAGGTCATATTTGATGAATTGCCGACCTTCTCGCCTGAGATTTTTGCCAAGGTTACCGTAAAAAATGCTTTGAAGCACAAGCAGTATTTGAAGGGTATTGACCAGTTGACCGAGGAAGGTATGATTCAGGTGTTCCGTACGGTAAGCTTTGACGATACGCTGCTGGGCGTTGTCGGTCAACTGCAATTTGAAGTATTTGAGTACCGCATGAAGGGTGAATATGGAGTTGATGTACAGCTTCAACGTATGCCATTCCAATTTGCACGCTGGATTGTGGATGATCAGATTGATCCAAGCAAATTCCGTATTAACTCTACGTTGGTGAAGGACAAGAAGGGTAATTATGTTGCCTTGTTCGAAAATGAGTATGCGATGCGGACTGCTATAGAGAAAAATCCTACAGCCAAGTTTTTGGAGATGGCTCCATAAGATTTGGATTTGATAAGCAGGACAGGAAATAAAACTGTTATTTGATCTGTACAACGAATAGTCCACTCAGTGTTACGGCGAGTGGACTATTTTCGTATACGGGCGGTAGGATGAAGCAGGGTTGAACAAAAGTTTGAAGATAAGTCTTAGGTTAGCGGGACGGGCTTGATTTTATCAAGCTGCTCATGTGCCAGGTGGACAAACTCTTGTTGCTGGGTCTGGTTCATGTGCTTCCATGCCACCTCAAGAATGACACCCAATCCGGGCAAAGCGGCCTCTGGTCCATCCACTGACCCGATAATCATATCGGTAAGATCAGCTTCTGATTTGCCGTGAACTTTGTGAACAATGGCTTGTCGTAAATCCAGTGTAATGGGCATGTGGTACCTCCCGTATGTTTGTAATGGTTGTCGGGTGTATTATGGCTTGGGCTGCTGTCCGGTATACATGAAGAAGCATTTAGCATAAGCATGCCAAATTTATGTTTTTGGCGTGTTATGCTATACTATGACGAACAGTATGGTGATCGGGAGGTAAGGAAGGAATGGCTAAAAAGCAGTATGCAGTAATCGGCATGGGTCGTTTTGGCTCCAGTGTTGCCACTGCATTGAGCGAAATGGGCTTTGATGTGTTGGCGATCGATTCGGACGAGCAGCGCACACAGGAAATGTCGAATATTGTGACCCACGCGGTATCTGCCGATTCAACGGATGAGGAAGCGTTGCGTGCGCTCGGTATTCGCAATTTTGATGTCATCGTGGTGGCAATTGGCGAAGATATACAGGCAAGCATATTGACGACATTAATCCTCAAGGATATGGGCGTGCCAGCTCTGATCGTAAAAGCGCAAAATGAATTGCATGGGAAAGTGCTGCAAAAGATAGGCGCGGATAAGGTGGTTTATCCTGAGCGGGACATGGGGCTGCGAGTAGCCCATCATTTGACGTCTCCAAATATTCTGGATTATATTGAGCTGTCCAAGGATTATAGTATTCTGGAGATGAAAGCGGCGGATTCCATGATAGGAAAAAATCTGAAGGAACTTGATATACGCGCCCGTTTTGGCTGTAACGTGATGGCGATTCGTCGAGATCAGGAAATGAATATCTCTCCTTATGCTGAAGATCGGCTGGAAACGGGGGATGTGCTTGTTATTGTAGGCCACAAGGATGACTTAACCAAGTTGGAGCTGGCTTTTGCAGTATGATGATAAATCATTTTATTTATAAAGGAACGGACGGATAACAAATGGAAATCATTTCACCGAACAATACACGTGTAAAGGAATGGGCACAACTGCTGGAAAAAAAGCATCGCACCCGGCAGCATAAATATATCGTCGAGGGCATTCATCTGGTGCAGGAAGCGCTGCGTTCGAACGCGGTTGTCGAAAGCGTTGCCTATGATTTGGACAAGGGCATTCCTGCTGAGCTGAATGGCTTGGACCAAGCTGACCAGGCGGTGGAATGGATTCCCGTATCGGCGGCGGTCATTGCCAAATGCACCGATACGAAGACACCGCAGTCCGTCTTTGCTATCGTGCGCAAGGAGGAGCGTGGCGCATTCCCGGCGTTGCTGGAGCAGGCGGATGCGCTGGTGATGGTGCTGGACGGGGTACAGGACCCCGGCAATGTGGGCACCATCATCCGTAGTGCGGACGCCGCCGGAGCCGCAGGCGTCATTCTGGGTCATGGCTGCGCCGACCTGTACAACCCGAAGACGATCCGCTCTACGATGGGATCGCTTTTTCACCTGCCCGTGATTGAGGGCAGTCTGGAGGAGCTTTTGCCGCAGGCCAAAAGCAAAGGTGCCCGACTGATTAGCACCTCGCTGGACGCAAGTCTGTCGTGCTATGCCGTTGATTTGCGTGTTTCTACTTGGCTTGTGATTGGGAACGAAGGCCAGGGTATTTCCGCTGCTACCGCACGTATGGTGGATGAATCGGTGTTCATCCCGATGCAGGGGCAGGCGGAGTCGTTGAACGCAGCGATGGCTTCCACGGTGCTGCTTTTTGAGGCGATGAGACAGCGAAGCTAGTGGAAAACTATATATTTGTGGGTTATACACCAATTGAGACTAATTATATTATTAAATGAGACTGTTTATACCATCTAAATGAGACAATCAATGTCCCCGGAAACCCAGTAAAATCGGGAATAAAGGCTAAGTAAATACAAAATTATCTGTTAGAGATTAATCTAAGTTTTCTTATTTTATGTTGAAAAAGGACAGCCTGTTTTTTATAACAAGAAGTAAGATAATCATTATCTAAAGGGAAATGTTACCCTCATTCAAATCTCTTTCTGCTATTTGGAGGCTGCATCCGTCGATACTCAGGCAAAGTTTGTCTTTAGCTTCCGGGGATATTTAGATAATTAACAAGCTGTTTTTAGATTGTATTTGTTAAGCTGGTGAAGAAGTGCCCATCAGTTATTTCATTTTGTTTATTAATTTTGAGAAATATTAGATATGTAAATTGTCTATTTCGTTTGATATACGGGTATCCTGATGATGAAAATGAAAAGGGAGGAGATTAAGATTAAGTTTCGTAACGTTTTATAAGTTCTGCTTCAGCTACTCTGTTCCCATTTTGAGCTAATTTAATTAAATCAATTACTTCATACATTGATTTGTCCCTCTTTTTTCTGTATCTAATTTAGAGATGAAGGAGCATGAGAAAGGCAGATCTTTGACTACAACTCCATATAATATTTGAGCACCAGTATGGTTTTGCGTAATTTTGAAATGGCTTGTCTTGAGATCTTGCGAAAGACTTGTATATTCAACAACTAGATTTTGACTTGAATAGACATCAAGGATGAAATTTAACTCATAGGTAGCTAGGTGCTCTCTATAGATAATGCCAAATTAGCAAAAGATATATTTGAATTATTTCGCGGAGATGAAGAAGCGTTATGGCTTCATTTATGGTAGAAAAAGACAGTGAAGGGAAAGACAACATGCATCGTCTTAAGAAGAAGAGCTCAACTGGTATAAGAATATTAGTACGACAAACGGAGAAGATTTAGTTTAATAAATCTATGCCAAAAACAACTACTTCTTTGGAAATGTGGTTTAGGTGATAGAGCCTCACGAAGAAGTAGAGGTAGTACTAAAATAGTTGCATAAACACAAAGAAAAGTACAGGCAGATCTTTAAATCAACTTTTATAGATGAGAATTTGTGAAATAAAGTAACCTATCCGGATTGAAGATCATAGCCCATTATGATTAAAAGTATTTCCTGCAAATTATGATAAAGTATTACACGGTATCGTAATGACTGCTGATTATCAGCTACAACGAATTGAACTGAGAACTATTAGGGATCAATTGGAATGGATAGAAATAGAGGATATCTTAAACATTATTTGAATCGGAGAATTACAGTTTATTCACATCGTACAGCTAAACCTCGTTCAGGTGATATTTTAGCTATGCAATTCCAAAATTAAGCGACAGGTGTTCAAATCCAGATTAGAGATTATTTTTTGTTGAAAACGTTCTCCCCATCTTATATAATGAATCTACAATTAATATTAGGGTTGTTACTGCATCGCAGGCAAAGCCTAAACCAATCCGTGCTAAATTATATTTAGTTTAGGATTAGTTTAGGCTTTTTTTGTTAGTAAAAAATATAAAGTGGGCGAACTCATGAGGATTAAAAAAGTATTTAACAATAATGTTGCACTGGTTGAAGGGCCGAATCGATCCGAGATCATTGTTATTGGAAAGGGACTAGCCTATCAGAAAAATCCAGGTGGAAATATAGATCCATCAAGAATTGAAAAGACCTTCGTGATGGAGACTAAGGAATTATCTGAGCGGCTATCTACATTACTGAGTGAGATTCCTCCAAAGCATCTAGAATTGACAGATCAAATTATCCGTTATGCAGTAAAGGATTTACACACTTCCTTTAGTAATAATATCTACCTGGCTCTTACAGATCATATTAGTTATGCAATTACGCGCTCCGCGCAGGGATTGAGTCTCAAGAATGCGCTGCTCTGGGAGATACAGAAGTTCTATCCGAAAGAATATCACACGGCAATGCATGCTTTACACTTAATTGAAAAGGAAACCGGAATTAAACTGCCTGTAGATGAAGCTGGCTTTATCGCAATGCATTTTGTGAATGGTCAGCAGGATGGCCAGGAAATGGAACAGACCTTGATGGTTACCCAGATGGTTCAAGGAATTCTTAATATAGTAACACTTCATTATGGGATTGAGCTAGATGAGAATTCGTTAAATTATAGCCGCTTTGTGACTCACTTAAAATATTTTTCTTATCGCACCATGCGTCATGAATCGATTCCTTCTGAGGATGATGAGCTCTACGAACAAGTCGTTGCCAAGTATCCTGAAGCTTTTGCCTGCAGTGAGAAGGTAAGAGCATATTTACGGGAAGAGTATCAAGTTGAGACAACCGAAGGTGAAATGGTCTATTTCATGCTCCATATTAGGCGTGTGACCAGCAGAGATTAGAATATTACAATAAATAGCAGGGTTGTTACCATTAGTTGGGCAAAGCCTGGATAAGTGATAAGTGTACTGTTTTTCAGTGTACTTAATCACCTATTCAGGTTTTTTTATTTCATATAAACCAGAATGAGGTCTAAAGGAGCGAGCACAAATGAAGTACGAAAGATTAGCGAAAGATATCGTGCAGAACATCGGTGGAGAGGAGAATGTTACGAACCTTGTCCATTGTGCAACCCGGTTGAGATTTAATTTAAAAGACAATCATTTACCCGATAAAGAGAAGCTGACAAGCTTAGAAGGAGTGCTGACTGTCGTAGAAAGTGGCGGTCAATTTCAAGTGGTTATCGGAAATGACGTTGCACACGTATATCAAGAGATTATGAAAACCAGCAAACTTGGGACAGGGAGTTCTGCATCAGAGGATGCAGATCAACCTAAGGAGAAGATTCTGTCCACAATTTTTGCAGTGATTTCCGGAAGTCTTTCTCCTCTGTTGCCTGCAATGGCCGGAGCGGGGATACTAAAAGCTTTTTTAACCCTGTTCACAACCTTTGGCTGGGTATCTGCAGAAAGTGGAACCTACCTCATTCTGGCTGCAGCAGCTAATGCCGTCTTCTATTTCCTACCTATATTCCTGGGCGTCTCTGCAGCGATCAAATTTGGCGCCAATCCTTATGTAGGTGGAGTTATCGGTGCAGCATTAATGGAACCGAACTTTACGGGGTTATTAGCTAACGGAGATACGACCTCCTTTCTAGGCATCCCTGTAGTCTTGATGGATTATTCATCAACCGTCTTTCCGGTATTCGTAGCAATTTGGATTTTCTCTTACGTGGAGAAATATCTAAAGAAAATCATCCATAAAGAGCTTCAAACGTTCTTGGTTCCATTGTTGTCTTTAGCCATTATTGTGCCACTTACTGCGATGATCTTCGGTCCGTTTGGTGTATATATCGGAAATGCGATAGCGAATTCGATCAATTACCTTATGGGAGTAAGTGGGCTGTTAACCGGTGCTGTTATTGGCGGGTTAATCTTCTTCCTTGTTGTATTTGGCCTTCATTGGGGCATTATTCCGATCGTTCTGGCAAATCTTACGAATGGAACCGATCCAATCCTTGCGATGTGGGCAGCTTCTAACTTTGCAATGGCAGGGGTGGCACTGGCTGTTTTCCTTAAATCTAAAGAAAAGTCTTTGAAATCAATTGCCGGTTCCTCTACGTTAAGTCTGTTGTTAGCCGGTGTCTCTGAGCCGACCGTATACGGGATATTGCTGCGTTACAAGCGAACGATCCCATACGTTATTATTGCCGGAGCTGTCGGAGGGGCGATTAATGGCGGTTTCCATACGTATGCTACAGCATTTGTCTTCCAAAATATTTTTTCAATCGGTGCATTTGAACCTGTCGGGTATTATTTAATAGGGATTGCCGCCGCCATGGGGATTGGTTTGATTCTGACGATTCTTTTCGGTTACCAAGACAAACAAGCTGTTGCAGTGACTGAGCCAATTGACGCAACTCCTACTGTAGAAGTAAAGGCTGTTCAACCGGAAGCAAGTGTCAACCTTACTGGTGTTTCGCAGATCTTGAAGAAAGAGGTACTCTTCAGCCCATTAACAGGAGATGTGAAATCCTTGACTGAAGTTCCCGATCCTGCTTTTGCAGAAGGTGCTATGGGGAAAGGGATTGCAATTATTCCGAGTGTTGGCCAAGCCGTATCTCCAGTGAACGGTACGATTGGCACAATCCTCAAGTCAGGTCATGCTGTAATTATTTTGTCTGAGAGTGGTGCGGAAATATTGATTCACATTGGAATCAACACCGTTCAATTAAAAGGGCAATATTTCACCCCTCGGGTTAAGGCAGGAGATCAGGTCCGCAAAGGGGATCTATTGATTGATTTTGATCTTGAGAAGATTAAGGAAGCCGGATATAATCCGATCACTCCAGTTATAATCTCGAATTCCGGCGATTATTTGGATGTTATTGAAACAACAAACTCATCGGTTTTGGCACAAGATAAGTTGCTGACGCTTGTTGTCTAAGCAGAACTAGTCAGAAAGGAGACTCACCTTTGCAATCCAACACATACAGTTTTCTGTAAAACTTCTTATGGGGCGGCGCTGTAGCGGCCAACCAGGTAGAAGGTGCATTTTTAGAGGATGGAAAAGGAATGTCCACAGCAGATGTATTGCCTCATGGAATTACAGGGCCGATTATGGAAATTCCCGAAGGCAAATATCCCTCTCACGAAGCTATCGATTTTTACCATCGGTATAAAGAAGATATCGCACTTTTTGCAGAAATGGGGTTCCGCTGTTTCCGAACATCAGTTGCATGGACACGTATTTTTCCTGAGGGAGATGAAGAGCTACCTAACGAAGAGGGCCTCCGTTTCTATGAGCAGTTGATCGATGAGTTGCTCAAATACAATATTGAACCTGTCATTACGATATCTCAATATGAAATGCCTTTAGGACTGGCCAAGAAATATGGGGGCTGGAGAAGCCGCAAGACCATCGAATGTTATGAACGGTATGCCAAGGTTCTATTTGAGAGATTTAAAGGGAAAGTGAAATATTGGATGACTTTTAATGAAATTAATATTCTTGCCCATTATCCGTTCACAGGCGGTGGAATTATCGTCCGAGAAGGAGAAAACAAGAAACAGATTCAATATCAGGCTGCACACCATCAGTTCGTAGCGAGTGCTCTCGCCGTTAAGGCTTGTCATGAAGCTATTTCTGATGCCCAAATCGGATGTATGTTGGATTATATTCCTGCATATCCATTGACGAGTGCACCGGAGGATGTTTTTGCGGCTCTGCAAGGAGAACGGGAAATCCTAATGTTCGGCGACACAATAAATTCTATCATCTGATAAATCTATTCGTTGTCCAAAACCAATATTACTTATTATTGGGGGCAATCCACTCGTGAATATACAGTTAACATCTATCTATTGGGGAACAATAAACAATCAGTGGAACATACTTATCTCAGTGTATCATATAGAAAAGGTGTGTTTATCCTACTAGTTTTTATAAGTATCTTTGACTAATTTTATAAAAATAGCTTTCTAAGCACGTTTTAGTCTCATTTGATGTTATAACTCACATGTGGGTTATAACATCAAATGAATTTGACAGGCTTCCAAATCTTTGTTAGAGTTTCATCAAATACGTATAACCTTTTCATGGAATGTTACCGTTAGGGCATAACCTGAACCGGCTTGTCTACACTACACGTGTATCTGGGCTAGTTTGGGTTTTTTTATTTCACTAAACCCTTTCGGCTTTCCCCCATCACACATTTTGGAAGGAGAACGTTTATGTCCAGCTTTATTTTTCCGAAAGACTTTTTATGGGGTGGTGCTCTTGCTGCCAATCAGGCCGAGGGTGCTTATCTGGAAAACGGCAAAGGATTGAGTTTGGTGGACCTGTTGCCGACTGGCGAGAAAAGAAGAAGCATCATGCAGGGGAATGTTCCCTCGCTCACTCCGCTCGAAGGCGAATTCTATCCTTCCCATGAAGCGATTGATTTTTACCATCGCTATCGCGAGGATATTGCGCTATTTGCAGAAATGGGTTTCAAGGCGCTGCGTGTTTCCATTGCCTGGGCCCGTATTTTCCCAACGGGAGAAGATGCTGCACCGAATGAAGCCGGGTTACAATTTTACGATGATCTGTTCGACGAATTGCTTAAACATGGCATCCAGCCAGTGGTTACCCTCGCTCATTTTGACGTACCGGTAAATCTGATTGCTAAGTACGGAAGCTGGCGAAGCCGGAAACTGGTAAGCCTGTTTGAAACATATGCCAAAACGGTATTCGCCCGTTACAAGGATAAAGTGAAATACTGGATGACATTCAATGAAATTAACATGCTGCTCCATTTGCCGTTTATTGGCGCCGGGCTTGTTTTCCAGGAAGGCGAAAACGTCAAACAAATTCAGTATCAGGCTGCACATCACCAGCTTGTTGCAAGTGCACTGGCTGTAAAAGCGTGCCACGAGATCATTCCAGATGCCAAAATTGGCTGTATGCTGGCTGCCGGCAGCTTCTATCCGTATACGTGCAATCCCGAAGATGTTTATCAGGGAATGGAAAAGGACCGCGAGTCCTACTTCTTTATCGACGTGCAGTCACGCGGGGAATATCCAGGTTATGCGAAGCGGTTCTTCAAGGATCATGGACTAACAATCGAGATGGAGTCGGACGACGCGGAAATTTTGAAACATCATACCGTCGATTATATTGGTTTCAGTTACTATTCCAGCCGAACCACCAGCACAGACCCGGAAGTTGTTAAAAACATGACGAGCGGCAATGTGTTCGGCTCTGTGTCCAACCCGTATCTGGACAAGTCCGAATGGGGCTGGACGATTGATCCGAAAGGGTTCCGTATCACGGCAAACCAATTGCACGATCGCTATCAGAAGCCTCTGTTTGTAGTGGAAAACGGCTTTGGTGCCAACGACGAGGTTTCTCCTGAAGGAGAAGTCAACGACGATTACCGGACTGACTATTTGAAACGGCATATTGCTGAAATGGGCGAGGCTCTTCAGGACGGGGTCGAGATTATCGGTTATACAAGCTGGGGACCTATTGATATTGTCAGCGCTTCCTCGGGAGAGATGAGAAAACGCTACGGCTATATTTACGTGGACCGGGACAATGAAGGCAACGGCTCGCTGAACCGGATTAAAAAGAAAAGCTTCCACTGGTACAAAAACGTAATTCATTCCGATGGCCAGAATCTGGGAGAGTAATCGTCCAACAAGAAAATAGATCGGATATCCCGAAAGTAAAGGGGATTTCCGGTCTCTCTTTCTTGGTTGAAAGCGTTGACAATCTCCCGTCTTCGGGCTATACTTGACGCAATTCCATCATTTTTAGGATTGTTACTGCAAAGGCAGGCAAAACCTAAGCCACCAATAAGCGGATTTTACAGTCTTGTTTATTTGTTGAGCTTCGGTTTTTTTTGTTTGCCATAAACAGGATGGAACAGGAGTGGCTCTTGCTGGCATATGGGGGGATTTAGATGAAAATAGCAAAGGTCATCAACAACAATGTAATCAGCGTCTACCAGACGGACGGTACAGAACTCGTGGTGATGGGCCGCGGGGTTGCTTTTAAGAAAAAGCCCGGAGATAAAGTAGACGAAACCAGAATTCAGAAAGTATTTGCCCTGAAAAACAAGCAGACGTCCGACAACTTCAAAATGCTGCTGCGTGAGGTTCCACTGGAACTGATTGTGATTGTGGAAGAAATCATTAATGATGCCAAGCACAATTTGAACAAAAAGCTGAACGAAAATATTTATGTTTCCTTGACCGACCATATCAATTTTGCCGTTGAAAGATACCGGGAAGGATTGGAGATCAAAAACGCGTTATTGTGGGAAGTCAAGCAGTTGTACAAAGAAGAATTTGCGATCGGTCTGAAAACGCTGGAACAAATTAAACAAAAGCTCGATATTGAACTGCCTGTGGACGAAGCGGCTTTTATCGCGATTCACATCGTGAATGCCGAAATGAACGAGGAAGTTATCACCACAATGAGTATTACAAAATTTATGCAGCAAATTATCAATATAGCGAAATATCATTTCAAGGTCGATTTTGACGAGGACTCTCTGAGTTATTTCCGCTTTATTACGCATCTGAAATTTTTCGCCCAGCGTGTGTTTAAGGGGAATCACTACGAAAACAACTACGATCATTTGTATGACATGATCAAGGAAAAGCACAGAGACGCGGCTGCTTGCACGGAGAAAATCGGAGCTTTTGTGGAAAAAGAATACAACCACGAATTGACGAACGAAGAAAAGCTGTATCTGACCGTGCATATTGAGCGGGTGGTTAACAGATGAGCTGGACTTTTCCTGCAAACAGGATAGAGAATATATGACTAAATATTTTTATTGACAGATATGGTTGATTAATTATATTATGAGAACAACAGGAATTTAATAAAGCTTTAACTGGGATTGTTACTGGTTATGCAGGCAAAACCTAAGTCATGAAAAATTGCGGGACAAAAAGCGCCCACCATTTTTCAAGGCTTAGGTTTTTTGTGCGCCTAAATACGTAAAATGCCCATTAGAACATGGAGGTGTCTAGCATGAGTTATGAAAAATTGGCTAAGGAAATCGTTCATCTGGTAGGCGGTGAAAAAAATGTGGTATCACTCGTTCACTGCGCCACCCGCTTGCGTTTTGTGCTAAAGGACGAGGCGAAAGCGGACAAAGAAAAACTGGAAAAAACCGATGGGATTATCACGGTTAAGCAAAGCGGTGGCCAGTTTCAGGTCGTAGTCGGTAACAAAGTACCAGAAGTATACAGTGCTATCAGCAAGGTATCCAACATTCTGGACGAATCCAAAAAAGATGAAAAACCTGTTAAAGCCAACAAAGGCTTCGGTGCCATTATAGACGTTGTTTCCAGCATTTTTGCACCGCTACTCGGAGTCATGGCGGGAGCCGGTATTCTGAAAGGCCTGCTGCTGATTGCCAGCAACGCTGGATGGCTGGCACCGAAGGACACCACCTACATTATTTTGCTGGCCGCTGCTGACAGTCTGTTTTATTTTCTCCCGCTCTTGTTAGCGGTTACAACAGCCCGAAAATTTGAAGGTAACATCTTCGTCGCCCTGACCATTGCCGGAGGATTGCTTTACCCGTCCATCGTCACGTTGAAAACGGAAGGTACACCTACTGACTTTTTCGGTATTCCAATTGTCATGATGAGTTATTCGTCTACGGTTATTCCCATTATTATTGCTATCATTGTCATGAGCAAGCTAGAAAAATGGTTTAATCGGCTGATCCATGAAAGCGTCAAAAATTTTATTACGCCATTGATCCTGCTCGTGATTATGCTTCCTCTGACCTTGATCGTGTTTGGTCCATTCGGGGTCTACGTGGGCAACGGCATCGCAACTGGACTCATTGCCGCGTTCGGCTTCAGCCCGTTATTGGCTGGCGCAATCATGGGTGCTTGCTGGCAAATTCTCGTTATCTTCGGTGTCCATTGGGGCCTCGTACCTGTATTCATTAATAACATTGCTGTTAACGGCAGAGACGGAATCAAACCTTCCGCTGCGGCTTCCATCTTCGCCCAAACCGGTGCTGCGTTTGGTGTCATGCTTAAAACAAAAAATAAAAAGTTGAAGACCTTGGCGGGTTCCGCTACGCTTACCGCATTGTTCGGTATCACAGAACCAGCCGTCTATGGAGTCACGCTTCCGCTGAAACGTCCGTTTATTGCAGGTATTATCGGTGGTGCTATCGGTGGTGCAATTATCGGCCAAGCGGGAACGCAAGCATTCGCTTCCGGCGCGCCGGGACTGCTGACCTTGCCCATCTTCTACGGCCCTGGCGGACAAGGCTTCCCGGGACTGATTTTAGGAATTTCGGTATCGTTTCTGGTTTCGGCCATTCTGACTTATATTTTAGGGTTTGAAGATCCGGTTGAAGCGGAAGAATCACCCGAAAATTCGACTAAAGAACCAGTTCATACAACAGATGTTTCTAACGAAGAGGTATTTAGTCCGATTGAAGGAACCGTTGTCTCCCTCTCGGAAGTTCCCGATCCTGCATTTGCGTCGGAAGCTATGGGTAAAGGCGTCGCCATCGAACCGACATCAGGCAGAGTTGTAGCCCCGTTCGACGGGACGATTACCGTGGCGTTCAAGAAAAAACATGCGCTTGCAGTTGTTTCGCCCAAAGGCGCAGAAATTCTGATTCATGTCGGAGTAGATACGGTTAAGCTGGACGGTAAACATTTTACCTCCCATATCAAAGAAGGCGACCAGGTAAAAGCGGGGGACCTTCTGCTCGAATTTGATGTTGAGCAGATCAGGGCAGCAGGCTACCCTACGATTACGCCGATTATCGTTACGAATTCTTCCGCTTATTCAGAAATCCTTCCAACCACCAAAGGACAGGTAAGGGTGCAGGAACCGCTCTTAAAACTGTTCGGCGGTACCAATGAGAAAGAGGGCATTGCCTGAATGACATAAGAAAAAGCTCTAAGGTCCACCTTATCGGTATTCCCGGGCTTTGGTTCAAGTGCATACAAGAAGATGGACATGTAAGATCAAAGGTGGCTCCAATGGAGTCATCTTTTTTTCGTTATCTTGCCTTTACATTCCAAGAGGGGTACATATGTTCACTGTTTGGTTTATAATTTAGACATAGGTATGTGGGAGGCCACATCGCAAATGAGAGGTGAATGTAATGAAGAAATCCGAGTTGCCCATCACTGACGAGAAGTGGAGAGCTATTGTGGAGAACGACAAGTCTTATGATGGTGAATTTTTTTATGCTGTGAAGACAACGGGAATATTTTGTCGCCCCTCCTGCAAATCCCGTCCTCCCAAAAGAGAAAACATCCGCGTATTCAAAAAAGCAGAACAGGCTTTAGCGGAGCATTTTCGACCATGCAAAAGGTGTAAACCGACAGGACAAAAATTGCCTGATCATGAATGGATTGCGTTGGTTACAGAGTATGTGGATGCTAACTACAAGGAAAATTTAACGCTGCATCTGCTTGCAGAGATGAGGCATGGGAGCCCGTACCATTTACATCGTACCTTCAAGCGGGTCATGGATATAACCCCGATGGAATATATACAGCAAACCAGATTGGAGCATGCCAAGCAACAGCTAATGGACTCGGATAAGTCCGTTGCGGCAGTAGGGGAGAGCGTAGGTTTGTTCAATACCCCTTACTTTATTACGTTATTTAAAAAGAATACAGGCTACACCCCTTTGCAATATCGCCACCTTAAATCAGAACAATTACAAAATGGAGGTATACATCATGTTAACCCAAACCCCTAAAACAATCTATTGGTCATTATTAACCCACGAGGATTGGAATTTATATATTGCAGCTACATCGGATGGATTATGTTACGTAGGCTCACCCGATAAACCTATAGAGGAATTGGCTTCGTGGGCAGGGAGTCGATTTCCCGGCAGTCCATTAGTTGAAGATGATGAGGTCTTGAAGCCCTATGCCACAGAGATTATTGAATACTTTAAAGGGAAACGTATAAGTTTTACCGTTCCTTTTGACTTTCGGGGGACTGCGTTTCAAATGGCGGTCTGGAACGCACTGTGTGACATTCCGTATGGAGAGACACAATCCTACTCAGACATTGCGAACGCGATTCAGAAGCCCGCGTCTGTTCGTGCGGTGGGAGCTGCAATCGGTGCTAACCCGATTCTGGTCACCGTCCCATGCCATCGGGTTATCGGCAAAAATGGCGCTTTAACCGGATATCGTGGTGGTTTGGATATGAAGGTAAAGCTTTTGCAGCTCGAAAGAGGTTAACAATGGAAGCACATCATATATACAAATACCCCAAGACCCTTCTGAATAAAGGAACAGGTTTCTTGTCGGGGTATACGCATTCGCTAAACCCGTATACAGGCTGTACCTTTGGTTGCTCGTATTGCTATGTGCGCCAAATGCCGGTTTCGACGTTTCGCGGCGAGGAATGGGGCACATGGGTTGATATTAAAAAGCAGGCGGCAGATCTTCTTCGCAAGGAGCTTCGGCGGGCCAAATCCAAGGGCAAAGTCACTATTTTTATGTCGTCCAGCACAGATCCTTATCAACCTGCCGAGTACAAGGAAGAGGTGACCCGTTCACTGCTGGAGGTGATGGTGGAAGATCCGCCGGATTTCCTGTTTGTACAGACTCGCAGTCCGCTTGTACGGCGGGATATCGACTTGTTACTCCGATTAGAGGATCGCGTACGGGTGAGCATGACGGTAGAAACGGACCGCGAAGATATACGCAAACATTTTACGCCGGATGCGCCCCCCATTCAGGCTCGTTTCAAGACGTTGCAACTGTTAAAAGAGGCAGGAGTACCAACGCAAGCCACCATCGCTCCGATGCTTCCAAGCAGCGAGCAATTTGCGGACAAGCTTTTGCCACTGGTCAACCGTGTCTGTATTGATGATTATTTTATGGGAGACGGCAGTGGAGGAAGGCGTACTCGAAGCTTAAATATCGGTGCGCTTTACGAGCCGTTAGGGCTGGAGGATTGGTATCATCCGGCTGCCTACAAGGCAGTCTACAAACAGTTTCGTAATGTTTTTCCTGAAGAACAGCTTTATGTAAGCCGTGAAGGATTTGAGCCCTGATTTTGGTGTAGACTGCATTCAAATGGTATGTGGGTGGAACTGCATAAAGGTTGCAGAGGAGGAAGCGGAGTGTGCAAACCGTGATCACGAAAAATTTTGACTATGGAGAGAAGGAAATCAACTATCTGAAAAGCGTGGATACCGTACTCGGTACAGCAATGACGCAAATGGGCAAGGTCGAACGAGTGATTATTCCCGATCTGTTCGCCGCGCTTGTTCATGCGATTGTGGGACAGCTTATTTCTGCGAAGGCGGTTCAAACCATATGGGTAAGAATGCAGGAGAGACTGGGTGCGATGACTCCGGAAAATATAGCGACCCAGTCGGTTGAAGTGATTCAAAGCTGTGGTATCACGATGAAAAAAGCAGCTTGTATCCTGAATATAGCCCAAACCATAGAACAGGGCTTGTTGGATTTGCAGGAACTATATGAGCTCTCCGATATACAAGTGATTCAAAAATTGTCCTCGCTGCATGGGATCGGCCCGTGGACGGCTGAAATGATGCTGATTAATTCCATGGAACGTCCGGATGTCGTCAGTTGGGGCGATATAGCTATTCGGCGGGGGATGATGAAGCTGTACAATCTGGATACACTGACCAAGAAGCAATTTGAGGAGTACTGCCGAGTCTATTCGCCTTATGGTTCGGTGGCCTCTATTTATTTATGGAGCATTTCATTTCGTTAAGGATCAGGGAGTGGGAGCGGTGAAAATAACAATTAGAGAACAAATTCTGGCACATGTTGATGTGGATTTTCAAAAATTTACGGCGGCATTGATTCCGAATATTGATAATGTGCTGGGCGTACGCCTGCCGGTGCTGCGTAAGCTCGCCCAGGATATTGCCAAAGGCGATTGGCGTCTCTACCTTGAAACTGCTGAAAGTGAACATTTCGAGGAAGTAATGCTGCAAGGCATGGTGATTGGCTATGTGAAAGCAGATATAGAGGAAGTTTTGGGCTACGTCGCCAGGTTTGTTCCTAAAATTGGTAACTGGTCAGTTTGTGACAGCTTCTGTGCCGGATTAAAATGTACGAAAAATCATAAGGAACGAGTATGGGACTTTATCCAGCCGTATCTGTCATCCAGGAAAGAATATGAAATTCGGTTTGGAGTGGTCATGTTTCTGAATTTTTATATTGAGGAAGAGTATATCATCCGGGTACTGCAATGGATGGATCAAACCCACCGTGAGGATTATTATGTACAAATGGCGGTCGCATGGGCAATATCTATCTGTTATATCAAGCTGCCTGAGATTACGATGAATTACTTGAAAAACAATACACTGGATGATTTTACGTTCAACAAAGCTCTGCAAAAGATCACAGAATCATACCGGGTGGATCAGGCAACGAAAACAATTATTCGTAGTATGAAGCGAAAAAGAAAATAGTATCAGTTTATTTCTTATTATTCTTATTTGATTTTGAGTATATTATATTTGCTTTTTTTGGAATTAAATATTAAAATGGAAGTAACTTTCGAAAAGGAGATGACGTGAATTGGCAGAGCAAGTGCGTATTGGAAAAACAGATCTATATGTAAAACCAATCGGTTTGGGTGCAAATAAGGTGGGAGGACATAATCTTTTTTCCGGCTTGAACGATGAAACGGGCAAAGAAGTCGTTCGCACCGCTTTGGACAACGGCATCAATTTTCTGGATACGGCTTTTATTTACGGACCTGAGCACTCAGAGCGGTTGATCGGTGAGGTGCTGAAGGAGCGCGGCAAACGTGAGGAAGCTGTCATTGCGACCAAGGGGGCACACAAATTTGTGAACGGAGAGGTTGTTGTTGACAACTCGCCTGCTTTTTTACGTGAATCTGTCGAATCCAGTCTGAAAAGATTGCAGACCGATTATATTGATCTGTTCTATATCCATTTCCCGGATGAAGCTACGCCGAAGGCAGAGGCTGTCGGAGAATTGAAGAAGCTCAAGGACGAAGGCAAAATCAAGGTCATTGGCGTATCTAACTTTTCCATTGAACAACTTAAGGATGCGAATAGTGACGGCTATGTAGATGTGCTTCAATCCGAATATAATTTGCTCCAACGGGAAGCGGAAAAGGAACTGCTGCCTTACACCAAAGCCAATGGCATTTCGTTTGTGCCTTATTTCCCGCTGGCTTCCGGATTGCTGGGCGGTAAGTATACGAAAGACACAATCTTCACAGACAACAGAGCGAAAAGTCCATTATTTCAGGGAGAAGCATTTGCTCGTAATTTGGACAAAGTGGAGCAGGTACGGCAAATTGCTAATGCGTTGAATGCAGAGGTCGCTCATGTTGTGCTCGCATGGTATTTGACCCGCGATTCGATTGATGCCCTCATTCCAGGGGCGAAGGGGCCGGAGCAGGTGCTGGCGAATCTGAAAACGCTGGATGTTAAGCTGAGTCAGGCAGATATTGAAAAGATTGACCATATTTTTAAATAATTTTTCAAATAATGCTTAAGAGTCACATCGTGGGATTATATATTTTTAGCATACTAAAAGGAGCTGCCGGACGGGCGGCTTCTTTTTCGTGTACTCGCCGCATATCCTTGTAGGGTAAGCTCATCGCTGCGGAGGGATCGGGATGAAGAGAAGACCGCATTGGCACAGCAGGCCTAACAGAAGGCGACACGGAAGACACAGAGTATGGCTCATTGTGGGGCTGATACTGCTGGTAGGAATCGTACAGGTTGCCTCTTATGTAGAGCAGCATTTGAAGCCGCCTATGATGCATTTGGCAAAAGTGCGGGTCAAGCAAATGGCGACGGAGGCCATTAATTCAGCGATTACTGCGCAGGTAGAGCAGGGCGAGACCGCTGATAAACTGATTGAATGGAGAACGGATGCGCAAGGGAAAACCTCCGGCTTTGTTCTGAATTATGCGGAGCATATGAGAATTACCTCGGATACGCTCAAGGCAGTCAAGGCAACAATGGACAGCATGAGCCATTTTGATGAGAGCGTTCCAATCGGTCAGGCATTGGGCAGTCCACTGTTGGCAACTTATGGCCCGAAGGTTCCACTCAAGGTGGAGCCGCATGGAGCTATCAAGGTAGATTTAAATACACGCCAGCAGGATGCGGGCATCAACATGATTCTGGTGGAAGTGTATATTCGGATTACGACGGAAGTGTCCGTCGTGATTCCTTTTGAAATGCAGCCTCAGGTTGTGGAGACGGAAATTCCGGTGTCTTATTTGCTCGTGGTAGGCAATGTCCCAATGTACTACTATGATAATCAGGGTAAGCCCGTCGGTAAAAATGGAGCTGTCGCCCCCAATTTGGCGCTGCCACCCCATTCGATAGAGACAGGTGGCGTTGCGGATTCCGGCATAGAGAGTGTTCCACAAATGCAGGAAGATGAACCCACCACTTCATCCCCAACGCCATAAGCGAAGGCAAGTGGAATGTGAGAGGGCTTGATTGTTGTATATGAAAAGCAAAGGGACCTTATGTGGAGGTCCCTTTTGCTTTGCTGGTTTTGAGCGCTTTGCGCTCCGTCTGCTCCCATTGTCTTAATAACGGATACGGGTCAAAGGACCAGTCCATCCAACCGCTGTCCCGGTATATGCCATAGTGCAGATGTGGCGGGAATTTGCCTTGGGTACCGGGCTTGCCGTAACCCGAGCTTCCGACCCAGCCGACAATCTGACCTGGCGTGACAATGTCCCCGTTGTGAACGGTCTTGTCAAAGCCGGAGAGGTGCGCATAGTAGTGATAGCGATTGTTGAGATCCCGAATCCCGATTCGCCATCCACCGAACGGATTCCAGCCTTTCATTTCGACTACGCCATAGCAGGTACTTCGAACGGGAACGCCATAGCCGGCGAACAGGTCTGTCCCTTCATGAATGCGGTAACCACCCCAGCTCCGACGACTGCCCCAAGTGCTGCGATAGCTATAAATGCTGCCCAAGGGAAGCGGGAAGGCTTGTTTGCCAAGCTCCAGCTTTCCATAGGTCCGGTACAGCTTGGCAAACTGCTGTACCCTTTGAACCGCACGGCTGTTGTGGTAATATTCCCATACCGCAATGGAAAATTCGTCCTCTGTGTTCCCATATTTACCGAGATAAGAGGCCATGCTGAACAGCAAGTCCCTGTCATCATCACGGTCGGCAATTCCGTCACCCGAGCCGTCCTGTCCCAGCCCGGAAAAAAAAGAAATGGAACGTGGATGCCGGTCCTCGGGATCAGGGTTCATCAAACCGGACCAGACGGGTCCGGTGACAAAGATACCTGTGACTCGCTCCGCATGCTTGCGATCCTTGGGATGCGCAATCGTAAGCGTGCATTCATATTGGTCGATAGCGGCCAGCCTGTACCACGGAATCCCTGTCAAGGCTTCGACGGAAAGATATAGAGCAAGCCTCGATCTATACAGTGATGACTGGGAATTTGGAGTAGCAACATGTGCTGTCTGGATGCTTTGGGATGAGGCTTCTAAAGGTGTAGCCAAGGCCTGAGCAGGAAGTGGACAGGCCATTGTTAGTGTAGTGGCGCACAACAGCAGCGGCAACAGGCGAATAGCGCGGGCTGTACGTTTAGGGTAAGGCACGTGAACCGACCTCCTTATAAGGGAGCTTGACAGCCCCCGTAGATTACAGGCCCGCATCCAACGGCAGCGGTACGGGCCCCTTTGGTTTAGATTGAGCCATATCCGTCGCTTTTATCCATATAAGGAGTTTACTTTTTCGGCATCAAAGTCATATCAAAAAGGGAACAATGAATGGAGGTTTTTCCATGGCTTTCATGTTATAATGTATGGCAATGACAGCCCAAGCTTATCAGAAAGAAGGTCTATGCCATTGTCTAGAAAAGTGAAGGAAGCCAAGCCCGACTGGATTCGTATTAAACTCACGACAGGCGATAACTATCAGGAAATCAAGAGCATGATGCGTTCCAAGACATTACATACCGTATGTGAGGAGGCGCGATGCCCTAATATATATGAATGCTGGGCCAACAGGACAGCTACATTTATGATTTTGGGTGATATTTGTACGCGTGCGTGCCGTTTTTGCGCAGTGAATACGGGAATGCCTACGGAACTGGACTTACAGGAGCCTGAACGCGTCGCGGAAGCGGCTGAAAACATGAACTTGAAACACTGTGTCGTAACCAGTGTGGCCCGCGATGATTTGAAGGATGGGGGAGCCACTATATTTGCAGAAACGGTGCGTGCGATTCGCCGCCGTTTGCCTTTTTGCAGCGTAGAAGTGTTGATTCCCGATTTTATGGGCGATATCGAATCGCTGCGAATTGTCATGGATGCCAAGCCAGATATTTTGAATCATAATATTGAAACGGTGGAGCGGATGTCTGATAAAGTTCGGGCCAAGGCCAAATACCGTCGCTCCCTGGAGCTTCTTCAACGTGCAAAGCATTTAAATCCGTCCATCCCTACCAAATCCAGTATCATGCTGGGTGTCGGAGAAGAGTTTGACGAGATCTTACAAACCATGGATGATCTGCGTAAAGTCGATTGCGATATTATGACAATTGGACAATATTTGCAGCCATCCGAGAAACATTTGTATGTGCAAAAATATTACCCACCGGAAGATTTTGCGAAGTTAAAGGAAGAGGGATTACAACGGGGGTTCAGCCACGTCGAATCTGGTCCGTTGGTCCGCAGCTCCTACCAAGCGCATGAGCAGGTGAAGTCTGCCGCTCAGCATAAGGAAGAAGGCGCCCTTTCGCAGGCTTGATCCGGGAAAGGCGGTCAGATTAGCTTGTTTCATATCGGTGGTAAAAACTATGAAGTGTTGCAGGATCACAAGAACGGGTGGAATCCCGAAGCTTTTCGTGACCGGTATAGTGAAGTGCTGGAGCGCTATGATTATATTATTGGTGATTGGGGTTACAATCAGCTGCGTCTAAAGGGTTTTTATCGTGACGGGCATCCCAAGGCCAATAAGGATACATCCATAGCGGTACTGGACGATTACATTAATGAGTATTGTAATTTCGGTTGTGCTTATTTTGTGCTGCTTAAGAGCCGCGAAGTGATCAGTAAGATTGAAAACAATGATGAATCCGTTACGCCGGATCATCAACAGTTGGAAGAACCTCAAGCGGAACCAACGGAAACGGTTGAAGCCGGAGAGCCGCAAGAAGTGCTACAACGTGCAGACGGAGAAGAACGGGAATGGCCGGAGCCACAGCGCGAGTCAAGGGAAGCCGAGGAGCCGCGAGTGGAGCAGCCGCGTGAAGCTCAGGAAATTCGGGACTCACGGGAGTTGCAACGACGGGAACCAAGGGAAGTCCAGGAACCGCGTGAGCGACAGCCACGGGAATTCCGTGAAAACCGTCCGCCCAGAGAAGGGCGTGAAGGGAATCGGCAGCGTGAGCCACGAGAAGCACGTGATTCGCGCCCGCCGAGAGAACCACGTGAGGCGAAGGACGGGCGAATTTCCGGTGAAGGACAGCAAGCCCGGGAACCACGGAAACAGCGCAATCAGCAAGGGAATTTCGATAAAAAGGAATCCCGTGGCCCACGCTATGAGCGTCAATCGAAGGAAAACCGGGAGGGACGGCAAGTCCGCGTCTCACGTGATTCCGGAGGCCAGCCTCAGGCGCAGCCTGCTGCCAAAGCCGAAAGAGCTGAGGGAAGCAAAAAGAATAAAACATTTACAGCTCCACAACAAAACGGTTCCTGAATTTCAGGAGTCGTTTTTATTTATGGCAAAAGGATCAACCATGGATTGAGTTGGCCCTATCATACAAAAAAGAGCCAAGATTGGCTCTTTTGCATGTACTAGTGCTTTTCAGTTTTATGTGTATTTCAAAGCAGCTTGCCTAATTAAGAAAAGCAATGCGTACCCGATCCCAAAATGGAAAGGGACGATAACGAGCGAAGCTGATTTTGTGACTGGAAACCTGACAGCGAACGGAAATCAAATCATCCACAGGGAAGTTCAGATGATCTACCGTCAGCAGAAGACGCTGATCTTTTCTCGAAAAAATATCACAATGATGGTGCTTGGGCAGCAGCAATGGCGATCCAAGTGTCCGATACACCCGGTTGTTAATGGAGGCAATCTCGGTTAATTGCAACGCTTCAATGGTGGGGTGAACCATAGCTCCGCCGAGTGCTTTGTTATAGGCAGTCGTACCTGAAGGGGTAGAAACGCATATTCCGTCTCCACGGAACATTTCGAACGTGACATCGTTAATATCCACTTGTGCAACGACCGTGCCATCGACCCCTTTTAACGTAAATTCATTCAACGCAATAAAAGAAGCATTTCCCGACTTCTTGTGAATCTCCAGCTCGATCAATGGATACTTGACAATTCTCGGTTTAAGGGGTCCCTCAGATCCGCTTTGGCTCATCAGGTGGATTAGCTCCTCCAGCTCGTCCGCACGCCAATCGGCATAAAAGCCCAGATGACCGGTATGTACACCAACAAAGGCTATATCCGAAAGTCGGTCGATGAAGGTATGAAACGCATGAAGCATAGTACCGTCGCCTCCAATTGACACGACGATTTCCGGCGATTCGGCATCCAGCTTGAAATTCTTTTCTTGGGCAAGACGGTGAAACTGCTGACTCAAGTCCATGGAGTGCTGATCCCCGCGATCCAGAACATAATATCTCAAGATGAAAAGCTCCTTTGTCATGGGTATATACCGATCATAATCAATTATGAGCAAGAACACAATCGTTCATTGCCTGGACGCTCCCCTTAGACGTGCGAATAAGCGGCTTGTGCCTGCACTCAACCAAGAGAGACAGAGCATGGCTATCAGCAGGCAAGTGAGGAATAGCAGGCTTTGCCACAACACAGTGGATGAGAAGCCGGGAGACCAGGTGATATCGTGTATCGGAGAAAAGACTGGCGAGCTTCCCTGTCCCATGAGCGGACGCCATAGCACGAGAGCCAGCAGAGCAGAGATGATGCCGTGCGCAGCGCGGGCTAGCAAAAAAGGCAGGTACCGGAGATTCGTTGTATTCAAAATACTCGCGACCTGCGCATGAACCGATAGTCCGCCCCAGGAGAGAACAAAGGCTGCTGCGGCTACCTTGAACGGCAAAGCAGCTCCTGTGGCTTCACCAGCGGCTTGTGCACCTAAAGTGACTTCGAAGATACCGCCTACAATGGAATCTGTTAACGTAGGGGGAAGGCCGCAGGCGGACAATAAGCTTGCTGTAAGCAGGCGAAGCCCGCTCATTAAACCGGAGTTCGTTAAAGCTTCCAGAATGACGCAGAAGAATACAACCAGTCCTCCTACGACAATAATAAGACGGAGGGAGGAAGCAATAGCTTGACGCAGCAACTCGCCAAATGGACGGCCATCTTCCAGGCGCGCTGTATGCATGGCATATATCGCTTGGCGCAGTCGTCCGCGTTGCTGCACAGAGGACGTGTCTGACTTGGCATTTGGAGCGACAGTGAGGGATGCTGGTGTATGCTGCCCGGTGTGGCCGCCTGCTTCGGTTGCAGCAGACTGGGGACGCTTGCCGTGAGTATCAGCGTTCCCCGAACCGGAGCCGTGGAAGCGCATGAGCAGGCCGATGATCAGCACGCCACCATAATGGGCAGCACCCAGCACGACTGCAATTTCAGGCTGATGGAAGAACCCGACGGAAACGGCACCGATCAGGAATATCGGATCAGAGGAGGTTGTAAAGGCGACCAGTCGTTCCCCTTCGATGCGGGTGATCCATTTTTGCTCCCACAGCTTGGCCGTTAATTTGGCTCCAATCGGGTAGCCTGATGCACAACTGACAGCGGCGACAAAGCCTCCACAACCGGGCACACGGAACAAAGGTTGCATGAGCGGGTCCAGCAGCGCACCTATAAAATGGACGATGCCAAAACCGAGCAGCAGCTCGGAAATAACGAAAAACGGGAATAAGGACGGGAACAGCACGTCCCACCAAATGGCCAGACCACGAAGTCCGGCATTTAGAGAAGATTGCGGGTGCGCCGCCATAAGTATAAATAGGAATAGCAGCATAAGAATAAGCAAAGGGAGCGAGTAACGACGGTACAGCGGCATAGAGGCCCCTCCTTTGGAGTTCTACTACTATTCCTATGACGAGGATGGACAAAGAGTACCAAAAAAACAAGAAAGCGTTTGCATGAAATGCTGTATTTTTGTAAAGATTATGTTAAAATTAAAAAAACAACGATCCATAACCTTAAGGATGGAGTGATCAGGATGAGCATCGTTGCCGGTCTACTCGTGTGTGCTTTTGTGTATGTCATTCGTGCCTCTCTCGTCCATCCCGGTGAAGAGGATTGGCGGAGTTATTAGCTGTATTCGTAGAATGGCAGGCTGTTTGCAAGTCGTGCAAGCCTGTCTGTATATGTGAAATGATGGGGCTGTCCCAAAAGTAGATTTCGACGTTAGAGACAACCCTTCTCATTCTAAAAAAACCACAAAAGTCAGCAAAGCAGCGATTCTCCCGTTATTGGAGAATCGCTGCTTTGCGTTTTTGGTCCACTGCGGCTTGCTTCAGCACATTATGGGCAAGTGAAAGCCAGCCGACCTCAAGCGTCACCTTCTCCATGCCGCGAAGCAGAAACCGCCGGAAACCCCGGTTGTTTTTCAGTTGTCCAAATACGCTTTCCGGTTCCGTCATTCGGCGCACGGCCAAGGTGTACCCTTCTTCACTTCGAAGGATTTCCCGAGCTTGGTTCTGGTATCTTAGCCGTTCCACACTGACGACTACTTCCCGATTTCCTTCCGCCTTCGTACAACGGTCCTTCAGGAGGCAGCCGTCACAAGAGTTGCTTCGGTAATGACGTTTGCGAATCTCGTATCCACTCTTTAAGGTTTCCTTTCTTTCTCTGCGGAAATGCAGTGTTTGTCCAGCCTTGCAGGTCCATGTATCCTTTGCCTCGTTGTATGTCCAGTTCTCTATCTTTCCGATATCCGCTTTCCACGCCTTGCTCTTCTCTTTATGGTAGCTGCCGTATTTAACGACAGCCTGGATCTTTTCCTTTTCCAGATAGGCGTAGTTTTCTTCACTGCCGTAACCTGCGTCTGCAATGACGGTCTGTGGAAATCCCCCCAGTAGTTTCTGAGCTTTTTCCATATGCGGCTGCAAACAGCGAGTATCCGTCGGTCGTTGGTGAACACTGTAGGCTAAAATGAACTGGTTTTCGGTTCCGACCTGCACATTATATCCGGGTTTCAGTTGACCGTTTCGCATGTGGTCTTCCTTCATCCGCATGAAGGTCGCGTCCGGGTCGGTCTTGCTGAAGCTGTTTCGGTCCCCAAGCAGGGTTTTGTATTGCTCATACTTCAGCAGCCTTGGCAGCAAATTCTTGCGAAGCTTCCGAACGGCTTTCTTCAGCGTTTTGTCCTTGGGCTTGTCCAGAAGTTGCGACTCCAGCGCTTGGGTCATGTGTTCGAGTTTCTCACTACTCATCTCTAACGATTCGCCGAGTTCGACAAGATCTTTACCTTGGTGCTCGCACTCTTCCTGGTGCTCTGCGGCTTCGATGCTGGCAAACAGCACGTGTACATTCTCTTGCAACTTGGCCTTGTGTTTAGTCACGGCCTTGCCCCAAACAAATGTGTAGCGATTGGCATTGGCCTCGATCTTGGTACCATCTACGAAGTAATGCTCCAGGGAGACGTATTCTTCTTCCGCCAGAAATTGAAGCACGGCGGTGAATACCGTTTCAAGAACGTCCTTCATCCGCTGAGAACGGAAACGATTAAGGGTACGGAAGTCCGGGCGTTGCCGTCCGGCCAACCACATGAAGGGGATATTCTCCCGAAGCGCTTTAGCGATTTGCCGGGAGGAGTAAATGCGCTGTGTATAAGCGTAGATGATGACTTTTGTCAGCATTTTAGGATGGTAGCTGTTGCGGCCACCGCCGGGATAGGCGGCGTCAAAGATGGTGTCGTCCAGTCGATTCACGGCTGCATTAACGACACGAACGAGGTGATTAGGAGGAATATCTTCTTCTAAATCCATTGGCAAGCAAAGTTGGTCCATGTTATATTGAATGTACAAAAGAAACCTCTCCTTTGAAATGGTTGGTCGCACTTCCATTTTACCAAAGAAAGGTTTCTTTTTTTATGATTTTTAGAAGGATTGTAGATACGATTCCCGCTTAAACAGCGGAGAGGACGGAACGATTGTGGAAAAGCGGCAGCGGTCGCCTTTGTATCCGGATTTTTACCGCTAAGTCAAATAAATAAAATCTGGATACAACAGCGATTGGAACAACGTTCCGTTCGCGGAGCGTCCTCACCAAACGCTCACGTATATCCTACTCAAAAACAAGGGCTATCCCAAGCAGCCATTTCATGGCTTTTGGGACAGCCCCTTTGTTTTTTGTTATAATACGGGTGTATATTTATTACCATAGCACAGAAAGTTGGGGGAAAAGTGAATCCTAGCCTGAGCATTTATGACAATCTTGGGGGTGCGGAGGGTGTTCGTGCTATTATTGAGGCCTTCTACCCGAGAGTTTATAAAGATCCGTTGTTAAGTCCGCTGTTTCCTGAAGGCATAGAGTCGGTGAAGGAAAGACAGTATATGTTCCTGAGCCAGTTTTTTGGCGGACCGTCCCTGTTTTCAGATGCTTATGGTCACCCGATGTTACGTGCCCGGCATATGAAGTTTCCCGTAACGGAAGAACGAGCAGAGGCGTGGCTGTCCTGTATGGCGGGTGCGTTAACGGATGCGGGCATTGAGGAGCCGCTTCGTTCATTTATACTTAATCGTTTGTCCGGTCCTGCGCATCATTTTGTAAATACCCCGTAAGCTTGCGGGGATTGCCGAATTTTGGAGAGGGTTGTAAAAACATTGGAAATTGAACCGTTATATCAGATTAAAATCTCTTGTCCGCTTTGTGAAGAAGAATTTCAGACATCTCGTGTCAGACCGAGCCTAAAGAAGGCAATTCGTACGGATTCAGACTTCTGCGCGTATTACAAGAATGAAAATCCCGATTTTTATGTCGTACGGGTTTGTCCTCATTGCGGATTTACCTCGACAGAGCATTCTACCGTTCAGTTAAGCGATCAGCAGAACAAGCTGTTTAAGGACAAAATTGGTAATCGGTGGCAATCGCGCGAATATGACGGACATCGCAACTGGGAAGAGGCGTTGGAAACGTATAAGCTGGGTTTACTGTGTGCGCAGGTCATCGGGGAAAAGGAACGGGTGATAGCCAGCCTGTTACAGCATATCGCGTGGATGTACCGATACAAGGGGGACGAGGAGCAGGAGCTTCGGTTTCTAAAGTTTAGTCTGGACTCCTATATTCGGGTCTATGAGCTGGAGGGTGTCGGGGCGAATAATGCCAAGCTTCTCTATCTGATTGGAGAATTGCATCGACGTACAGGCAACTTTAACGAAGCGGTACGCTGGTTTTCACGTGTCATTAATGACAAGAATATTATGGATGCGGCTATGATCCGGGCTTCCCGTGAACAATGGGCTGTATTGAGAGAGCAAATGCTCGCTAAGGATATTCAGTTGCCGGAGGAAATGCAGAACGCAAGCACCTCCTGATAAAAAAGGTGTGCACTATGGCCGGTTCAGGCTCATGGTTCACACCTTGTTTATCAACAACGGCTACCTTTCTCTAAATTGCCTCATGAATTAATGATGGCGCAGGGTGGTATCTGACAGCAAATAATCGTTGTCACAATCTACCAAAGTAATCCTGCTGTGACAGCATGGAAACACAAGCAGCTTTTTCATCCCTTCATGTATGAGCTTAAGCTCTTTGGGCTTTAGGGGTAGCAGGACGTTCTCATGGTCGCAAAACGGACAGGATTGTACATAAACGTCTCCCATGACAATGTCATAAGGCCAGGTTTTGTGAAAAGGAATCATGATTTGTCCGATTCACCGCCGTTCGGATCAGCGGTTTCTTCTTTGGCCAGTTCGGCCAGTTTTTGCATCAAAATATGCTGGGGTGTATGCATGAGATGTTCCAGCGGAATGCCGAGCTTTTCGGATAATTTCACAGCCGTTTCCGGCGAAATTTGTAAAGGTCTCATCCTGTATTCCTCCTAATTGTAGTGATTTTACCATCACGATGTAGCTTTATTGTATATGAAACCACATGAATTCGCCAAAAAGAAAGGTGGAACTGCTATGAAAACACCGTTGAAGCAAACATGGGATTTGGAATCCATATTTAGTGGGGGGTCTTCCTCTCCCTCATTTAAAGCATTTTTGGAGGAGCTGGAGAGCAAGGTTCAACAATTGCAGTCTCAGCTTAAATCAGCCAAAGTACCGCAAACGGTATTGGATACCGAGCGTCTGGATAGTGTGCTGAATGCTATACAGGAGCTGTTTAACGGAGCATCGCAAGCCGGTTCTTTTGTTTCCTGTCTAACTGCTCAAAACCAACATGACAAGCAGGCTGTTGAACTGGGCGCACGCATAAATACGCTGTATGCACAGGGGAAAAGTACTTTGGTATCCTTCCAAAACCTGCTGGCACAGACGAGTGAAGACATTTGGCAGAAGTGGATGGACCGGGAAGCGATTAAGCCGATCTCTTTTGTCCTGAATGAATACCGGAACGAAGCTCGTGAGAAAATGGCACCTGAGCTGGAAAGTCTCGCATTGGATTTGGCTGTGGACGGCTACCACGGTTGGGGGGATTTTTATGACACGATTGTCAAAAATATGACTATCCCTGTTCCTGAGAATGGAGAAATCGTAAATCTGTCCGTAGGGCAGGCTGCCAACAAGCTGGATGAACCAGATCGTAGTGTGCGTCAAGAAGTGTTCACACGTTGGGAAGAAGCATGGACCAAGGTGGAGGACTATTGTGCAGATACGCTGAACCATCTGGCAGGCTTTCGCCTCAAGCTGTATGAAAACCGGGGCTGGACGGATGTTCTCAAGGAGCCGCTGGAAATCAGCCGCATGTCGGCACAGACACTGGATACGATGTGGCAGGTCATTAACGAAACGAAGCCTGTACTGGCTAAATATCTCGAGCGGAAGGCGAAGCTGCTGGGCTTGGAGAAACTGTCTTGGCATGACGTTGAAGCCCCTCTGGGAACGTCTACTACTAAAATCCCATACGACGATGCAGCCGTCACCATTGTTGAGCAATTCGGTAAATTCAGTCCAAGAATGGCTGATTTTGCTCAAATGGCTTTTGAGAAAAGCTGGATCGAAGCAGAGGATCGTCCGGGGAAACGTCCTGGTGGATTCTGTACTTCCCTACGTCTTAGCAAAGAGACCCGTATTTTCATGACCTATGCCGGATCGCCTTCCAACGTTTCGACACTGGCCCATGAGCTTGGACACGGTTATCATCAGCATGTGATGAATGAAATGCATCCATTGAATCAAAATTATGCGATGAACGTAGCCGAGACGGCTTCCACGCTGGCAGAACTAATTGTATCGGATGCTTTGCTGGAGGCTGCCGAGGGTCAGGAGAAGGTAGCATTGCTGGAGGATAAAATTCAGCGCGGCGTAGCCTTTTTCATGAATATCCATGCCCGCTTCCTGTTTGAAACCCGTTTTTACGAGCTGCGGAAAAAAGGGGTCGTAGGAGCACATCAACTGGGCGAATTGATGGAACAAGCACAGCGTGAAGCGTTCAGCGGTGTTTTGGATGAGGCTCACCCTCATTTTTGGGCCTCCAAGCTGCATTTCTATATTACGAACACTCCATTCTACAACTTCCCATATACATTTGGGTACATGTTCAGTGCCGGGATTTACGCTTTTGCGAAGAAAAATGCCGACGGCTTTGCCGATCAATATGATGCTTTGCTGCGTGATACAGGTCGCATGACGGTGGAAGAGTTGGCCTCCAAGCATCTGGGAACCGATTTAACACAGGCAGACTTCTGGCGTAATGCCGCGCAAGTCACCATTCAGGATATTGAGCAATTTTTGCAAATGACGGAATAACGGATATACTCCAAATCAGGTCTCCCACGAAGGAGGCCTTTTTTGCAATTCTTGCAGAAGATGAGGAATAAAGTCGTAATGTGTCGAATAAGCGTTGGTATTACCTGTTGGCGAAATTTAAATTGATGGATATACTTAGAAATTAGTTATAAATGCCCATTTATGTTGTTTATGATTGTAACGTTAAAAAGTTTCGCATATAATTGAGTCATAAGACCTATTAATGGTTTTGAAACAGGTATATAGGGGGATTTTTATAATGGATGAAGTAGGTCAATTGTCGTTAGTAAGGCAGATGGATATCGTTTTTAAAGAACTGGATGATGAACTGGCGGGTTTGTCGTCAGGAACTGTATTTGTACAAATACGTAACAACGTGGTTGGGAAATTTGGTATCCGTCATAATCCGATTGCAGGCAAAGGAGGTACATTTGGAGCGGTGGAGCCGGGACTGTCTGTAGATCATCGGGCGGACTTCCGTCGTATGGCGCTGGATACGCTAAATCACAAGCGGAGTTGGACTCATGGCGAAATTGCTTTCGATTTTGCCGTCAGACAGGGAACCATTCTGGTGGATGCTACGCTGGAATCGAACTATAACATGGCGAATCTCATGATCCGTTATAACAAGCCTACATACCGAGCGGCTAAATCGGAATAATCATCCATAGAAAAGGGTAAAGAAAGGGCGGCCTTCCTGAGGAAGACCGCCTTTGTTATATGCCCGCCCTACCGCATTTTGGTTAAATACGATGAACGGAATGCAACATGTGGAATAATGACGCTTATTGACCTGAACGTCCAGATAATTGCTGTTCGGCCAGCTGTACCAAGCGTTTAGTGATATAACCTCCCAGAGAACCAGCCTCACGGGATGGCATGTCACCATAATAACCGTCTGCCGGAATGGTGATGCCCAGTTCTTGTGCTGCTTCATATTTCAATTGTTGCAGTGCGTTGGTGGCTTGAGGTACGACCAGGTTGTTACTGCGGCGTCCTCTGCCTTGATTAGATCCATTAGCCATGTGTAGTCACCTCCTTCGGCTGTGATGAGGTTATTATGCGACAGAGTTATGAAAATATGCGCCGAAGGAAGGAAAATGAACAGAGGAAAATTACGGATATATCATATGAATCTGAGTTTTCAGGTTAATGGATTGCTGAGGCTCCAGACGAATCAGTCCGCCTGTCCCCACAGGATCGTGTAAATTGGGTGCATCAGACAGCCAGGTATAAGGCTCGATGCAAAGATACTGATCGCATTCACCCTTGGTATACAACACCCAATACTTAAAGTATTGTTCATCCGCCGTGTAGCGTATCTGATAACCGTCATCACGGGTCAACAGGGCCTCAGCAGGCCCTTCCGATGCTCGCAGCAGCGTATCCAGATTTGTTCCTTTCAGGGAAAGTCCCGTAGAGAGCGGCTCCAAGTCATTCAAAGGGGTAATTGTACCTGTTGGGAGCTGTTCAGCGTCTTGCTCATATACCCCGTTCACAGGCAGCTTCAGGCTCCAGCGTTCAGGCTCTCCGTCCACCATAAACCAGGTGTGATATCCCAAGCCGAACGGGGCTGCTTTGTCACCCAGATTCGTTACACGCAGCGTTTGACTCAATACGGGTCCTTGCAAGCGGTAAATCATCTCCAGCCGTAGGGGAATAGGAAACTGCTCCATCCAGTGCGGATCACTTTCCGTCAACAGCTCGGTGGTCACGCTGCAACCTTCCTCATCTTCTTCAATATCACTGCAACGCCAGGATTGATTACGATGCAGCCCATGTATATGATTGTCGTTGGCCGTATTCCGATCAAACTGATAGGGAACACCGTCAAACTCGAATTGTCCTTTGCGGATTCGGCCGGGAGGGATCAGAATCGGCAAGCCAAAATGATACGGCTTTTGCAAATAAAAGGCCAGTTCTTCCTCGCCAGGACGCCGTACGATATCCCGATCCAGCTTCAGATCACGCACCGAGATAATATTATTCCCGAGACGGGGGATCATCGTAACTTCCAGCTCAGGGCTATGTAAAACATACGTGTCGTAACCATTCCAATGTTCTTTGGTCACTTGTTTCATATCCATGCTCCTTTGTCCACTATAATCGGTTGAAGCTTCGTGTCATTATGATAACAGATTTTTGCTCGCAGGGTACAATCGTCATTTGACAATTACAGGATGCGGAATTATCATAAATGTAGTTTACGATGTAATGACATGGATAACGCGATGATGAGGACAAGTAAGCCTTCGCATACGCTCTTCAGAAAGCCGGTGGTAGATGCGAACCGGTGAGCCTGCACTGCTGAATGGACCTTGGAGTGCCGCACAGAACAGGAAGCATTCTTCCTCAGTATGACGGCCGATTGCTCCCCGTTAACGGAGCTATAAGATTGCAGGCAGCCACGGAGCATGACTCCGACAAGTAACAGGCTGAAGGCAATGAATAAGGGTGGTACCACGGTCTCGCGTCCCTTGAGGATGCGGGGCCTTTTTGCGTTCAATTATTTAAATAAATTTCAGGAGGAATGATGAATATGAAAACGGTGCTTTCAGGCATTCAGCCCAGCGGACAGCTTACTTTAGGCAATTATATTGGTGCAATGAAAAACTTTGTCAAGTTGCAAGAGGATCATCGCTGTTACTTTATGGTCGTAGACCTTCATGCCATTACGGTGCCCCAGGAACCGGCTCAATTACGTGAACAGTCGGAGGCCGTGGCGGCATTATTTATTGCAGCAGGTATTAACCCCGAGCAATCCAACGTCTTTTTACAGTCCCATGTACCTCAGCATGCGGAACTGGGATGGTTGATGACAACCCTGACCAATATGGGCGAGTTGGAACGCATGACCCAGTTCAAGGACAAATCGGAGGGTAAGGACTCGGTAGGTGCGGGATTGTTCGTATATCCAGCGCTGATGGCAGCTGACATTTTGCTTTACAATGCAGATTTGGTTCCTGTAGGTGACGATCAGAAGCAGCATCTGGAGCTGACGCGCGATTTGGCAGGTCGTTTCAATCATCGTTATGGAGATTATTTCACTGTTCCCGAGCCGTATATCCCTGAGGTGGGCGCACGAATTATGTCATTGGATGATGCCTCCAAAAAAATGAGCAAAAGCAATCCGAATGCGGGCAGCTATATTGCTCTGCTGGATGAACCGAAAGTCATTCGCAAGAAAATCAGTCGCGCTACCACTGATTCTGGCAGTGAGGTTAAATATGATCCGGCAGGCAAACCGGAGATCAGCAATCTGATGGGAATTTACAGCCAGTGTACGGGTCTGTCGCTTCAGGAAGTGCAGAATCGTTATGAAGGTCAAATGTACGGTACGTTCAAAAAAGAGCTGGCAGAGGCGGTTGTAGCCACCCTGGAGCCTATTCAACAGCGTTATCGTGACATTCGGGAGTCCGGTGAAATTGGACGCATTTTGGCCCAATCCGCAGAGCGGGCGCAAGAAGCGGCTGAAATCACGCTGGCTGCGGTCAAAGAACGTATGGGGTTTCTGCCCCGCAAGCGCTAAGAACGCAGGCCAACGCAATCAGGCGTTTGACAGGAATGTGAATGCCTCAGGAGCGACGTTGTTTGGCCTTGATAACAAAGCCCCAGCCGATGTTGCCGACAGAGAGAATGCCCAGTAAAATGGCAAGCCAAGCGGAATAACTGATGGATATGGCGGCTGCCGTCAGCAGGACAATGGATGAAACGGCGAACCACAATGATAGACCTTTGCTCATGGGAAAAACCTCCAGCGTTCGAATGTTGAATTTTAGGAATAAGCAGGTGTAAGCGAGCCATAATAATCTTGCAAGCTTGCAATGAACCTCACTCACAAAGAACTGAAAGGAGATTCAAATATGAGCAGACGTCGTTCAAACAACCTGCAAGTACCGCAGGCCAACGCCGCTTTACAACAATTAAAATATGAGGCCGCTCAAGAACTCGGCATCACAATCCCTCAAGACGGTTACTTCGGTAACGTCGTTTCCCGCGAAACAGGCTCTCTCGGGGGATACATCACGAAAAAGCTCGTCCAACAAGCAGAGCAATCCTTGTCGGGCAGTGGCCGTTTGCAGTAATACACATAAACCCTCCATCTTGGAAGCTGTATTATGAGCAACTGTGATGAAGAAAATCCGGAGCAATCATGCTCCGGATTTTTTGCGTGCATGGCTTATGACCATTGTGAATCACACCGGTCCGCTTCGTCAAGAGGGCGCTTTCATGTAGATATTTCATGGAGGGATGGATTTTTATATGAACGACAAAAAAACAGCAAGCTCCGGGGGTCAGGGGAGACTTGCTGTTTTTTGTCGTTTGCGTTGCTTGCAAATATGCTTTTTTAATTCGTATGCAGGGAGAGGCGTTTCTGCATCTTTTCATGGCTAAGCCAGCCGATATAGCTGTTGATCAGTCCAAACTGCTTATCCATGGCGACCACGGCCACGAACGGATATTGTCTCCGGTGCCGATACCGAACATCCGCCCAACGAACAATGTAGCCCCATTCCAGCTCTTCCACTTCCGCAACAGCAAAGGAAGAAAAATAGCGGAATGCTTGCACATCACGGTAGGATTTGGATGCTTCTACGGCCGGATGTGTGGACGGAACCGCATGTTTTGTCCAAAAAAGATGCTTCCCGTTCAGTCCGCCAATGTCATAACTTCCATTCTGATGAGCTTTTACCACATGCCACCGGTTCCATGAAACTGTGGGAATGATATAATATATATCGTCCGGCTGACGCTCGGGGTCCATTTCTCGTACCGCATTTCTGGTACGGAAATGATTCCAGGTGCGCCAAATATAGTACAGGCCTGTAATGATGTACAACGTAATAAATAAGGGAGCTGGTAAAACCAGTCCAGTGACCCACAGTAGAATAGCAGCAACATGGGTGCCGAATATAAAGGGATCAAAGATGTGGATAATATTCCATGATATCCACTTGGGTGTAAACGGCCGAAATGCCTGTGTCCCGTACGTATTGAACAAATCTGTAAACACGTGCAGACAGACAGCAATCGTGACCCACAGGGCGACATGACCGACAGGTACATCCCTGAAAATAAGAGCAATTAATCCCGTGATGGACAAGATCCATATCAACCAGAAGGGAATGGAGTGCGACAGTCCACGATGATTGCGGATGTAGGCTGCATTGTTTCTTAATCGCAGCAAGGTGTCAAAATCCGGTGCCTGCGACCCTACGACCGTGGCCAGCAGTACGACTGCCGCCAACTTTGGATCTGCGGCAACGGCAGGATCGGTGTAGGCTAGCCCGGCCAATCCGATCCCCATGACAAAGTGTGTGGCTGTATCCATATTTGTCGCTCCTTTTTTGTATTAAATCCTGTACTTATTACTACCCAAATTTACTGTAAACGATCAGCAGGGTCGATTCGTCATCGAAATTGTGAACGTTTTGTGCGTTTTCTGTCAAACTTTTTACGGGTACTATATGATAAAATTTATATCGGAGTTCAACTTACTCCCGAATTCATACATCTCTAAGGGGGAGTTACTCACAGTGGATAATATTAGTTATAAGGCTACTTCAGATACGGCTACCTATTCGGTTAAATCCAAACCACCCGGTAAGGCTGGGACATGGAAAGATTTTATAACGGTCACCAAGCCAGGTATTCTGCGCACCAATCTGGTTGCGGCATTTGGCGGTTTTTGGTTGGCTTCACAATGGGACGTTGACTATATAAAGCTGATTCTGACCTTGGTAGGTACAATGCTGGTTATGGCGTCTTCTTGTGTTTTTAACAACTATTTTGATCGTGAACTGGATTTGAAAATGGAGCGTACACGCAATCGCTCACTGCCAACAGGGCGTTTGACTCCCACAACGGTGTTGTCATACGCTATTATTTTGGGTGTTGTCGGGCTGGCTGTTTTGTTCTCTTTTCTGGTGTCAAGGCAGGATTACTCGGTATACTTGGCATGTTCGTATACGTCGGTATTTACACGCTTTGGCTGAAACGCTCATCCACATGGAGTACATCCATTGGCGGTATTTCGGGCGCAATGCCTCCTGTGATCGGCTATGTGGCCGCTTCGGGTCGTATTGACATGGGCGCATGGCTCTTATTCGCTCTTTTGTTCCTATGGCAGCCGCCTCATTTTTGGGCACTTGCAATCCGCAGGGTCGAAGAATACCGAGCAGCAGGATTTCCGTTGTTGCCTGTCGTGAAAGGCATTCAGCGTACTAAAATTCAAATGATTCCTTATATCGTGCTGCTGATTCCGGTACCGATCCTGATGTATGCTTATGGTTATGCTGGCATGATTTTCATGATTGTTTCCGTGCTACTGTCAGTGCTCTGGGCATTTTATGCCTTTAAAGGTTTTACCATTAAAGAAGAAGAGACGGATTCATGGGCTAAAAAAGTATTTTTCTTTTCCATTAACCATCTGACGCTCAGCTTTCTGCTGATGATCGTGGATACAGTTCACAAGTTCTAAGACAAGACATTTTTAATAAAATTTGTTACGTGTAACATTTAGCTGTTCATCAGGCAGAAATCGGCCTGGCGGACAGTTTTTTTTGTGGATGGTTTTCATGACTAGGGTTCTCAGAACTATAGAACAGGCGGGTATAAAATGTACTCTTCCAATCCTGCTTTTTCCAATTGGGCGATCACATATTCATCTGGTGTGCCTTCAACTCCTGCGTATCCTTTGCGGGTATATATATGAAGCGCATCTGAAAAAGAGTCGGCAAGCACACCACGTATTTTTTTGCCTGAGCTGTCATTGTCCATAAACAAGTATATTTCGTCATGCTTGGCCTGCTTGCGGAGGGACTCCAGTTTTACTGAGTTTAGCGTGCCGAAGGTGCATAAGATATGAACCTCGGGATCAAGTAAACGACGAAGTTTACTGCGGTCATTTTTCCCTTCAACGATAACGGTAATCGTCATCTTGGTCACCCCCTGCCTAAAGCCTGTGCTCGAAATTCCCCGGGAAATGAAAGAATATGTGTATAGTGTAGCTCCAAACAGGGTTCTCATGCAAAAAAGCAACAAAACAGCCTGCCAGAAGTGGCAGGCATGGGTACAAGGGCGGCATGTTAGGGCAATTCAGACATTAAATCCAGCAAGTACGGAGAATAATGACGAGCAGAATATAAAGAACGAGAATGATGCCAGTCGAAGTCCCAAATCCACCACAAGAAACAGGGCTCACAGGATGACAGTGGCTCACGGAATGCACCTCCCTTCATACATAAATGTTCAGTCAAACCAGTCTATGTTGATAAGGGCTTTAGGTACTGTGCATTCGCCTTCTTGTAAGGTACTTTGGGCGTTAAAGGGGGAGCTTCTCAAGCGATCTAGGAATGATACGGCCCTGAGGCAGACAGCGGCGGTGTCGGGAATAGCCGCTGAATGGGAATGAACAGCAAGCCGGTCATTAAAATCAAAAAAGCAATAAAAAAAGGTGAAAAATGAACGGGGAGCTGGCCAGCCAGCACCGGTCCGGCAAAGGAGCCGATAGACGTGGCAATGGATTGCAGTGCAAAGGTTTTGCCCAACCTTTCTCCTCCAAGCCGTATAAAGAGTGAGGCCAAGGCTGGAAACGTAATGCCTTTGGCTGTTCCGAGTATAAAGAGTACGGCTCCAATCACAGATTCGGGTAAGGTGGCAAGGGCATAGAAGCTCAGAGACATCAGTATGATGCCGCAAATCAGCCGGATCATCGGTGAATACTTGTTCAGAAAAAGTAGACTGAGTGTGCAAAGCGCTCCCAGACTGATAATGGAAAAGAGCAGTCCCGTGGACATCATGGACGCAGTACCATTGTTGCGTAACGGGATTTCATAAAATAAAATGCCTTGTGCGCACGCCAAAACAAAAGGCACAAGCAGGTAGCGCCAATTGAATGGTAAAAGCGGCTGCGCCCCGGTCAATGGAGCGGGTGCTACTTGCCCATCAGACAGTTGAGCCTGGAGAGCAGGTGCCTTTTTAGGCAAGGTAAAATAAGCCATCAGTCCTGTGACCACGAGAATGATGCCTAGAGAACGGAAGGTTTCGCTAAACCCAAAGCTGGCTACGATGAACGCGCCTGCCGCTGGAGACAGGACGGAGGCCAGCGTGTGAACGACGCCATGTCCTGACATATATTTGCCCTGCGTAACCGGATGATCGGATAGCTGCGCGAGCATAGTCATGCAAGCAGGGGACAAAAAGGCCAGCACAAAGCCGCTGATGGCACGAAGAAAAAGCAGCTCCCATGGCGTATGAATGTATGCCTGAATGATCAGGATGATCCCTGCGGCTGTCAGGCTGAACATAATATATCGGCGGCTGCCGTGTTTATCTACTCTTGGCCCCGCCATTAAGTTGCCGGGCAGATGAGTCAGGGAGTATATGCCCAGCATCCAGCCGATAAAGGTGGGCGCTGCGCCCAGAGAGATGGCGAATGGTGTCAGAATAGGATATTGTGCATGCAGATCAAAAAAAGCGATGAACAAAAACAGATACAGCCAGAGGGCTGTTTTCAAGTGGATGACCCCCTTTCCTTAAATGGACTTTCTATGCTGCTATGTGGCATTAGCTCTTTCTAAGTTGTACGCTGGAGTGGACGAACATAGACCCTTTTTGTGCGGACAAGGGGCAGAAAAGAGCTAAGCTGACAGGGAGTTATGTAATCATGTATAATTACAGAGACGATTTTACAATTCAAAAGATGCAGTTGAAAACGGGAGTGTAGTGAAATGGATAAGAGCGTCTGGACAGAGTTTTTAAAACATAATTGGCAGATCGTTCAGGATAACTGGCTGTATATATTAATCGGGCTTGTCCTATTGCTTGTCATATTGAAGATTGTGAGAACCCTTGTTAAATGGCTGATTGTCATTGTGGTGGTTGTGGGCTTGCTGATCTACAGCGGTATTTCCTTTGATCAGGTCGGTAAGGTGGTTACCCAAGCGAAGGATGATGCGATTAACAAGTTTCAGAGCGAGGCCCTGAACATGATGATCAAGGAAGGACGGGATGCGAAATACACCTCTAACGGAGACGGTACATTTTCGGTAACCAGCTCCAATCTGGAGGTAAAAGGTCCGTTCGATGGCGATAAGGTCAAGGTATGGTTTCAGGGCATGCCGCTGGGCGAGTGGAGCATGAGCGACACCGTCAAGAAATATATCGAAAGTGCGAAAGGCTCGGCTGTAACACAACAGTCGCCGCAGTCGCCGTAAAGACAGGGGGAGCATGATGAAACCATCCTGGCTGGAGCCTGTCCTTCATTGGAATGGCGTGACGGTGTTTTTGATCGCTATCGTTCTTTTGTCGTTAATACAGGGCTGGCGGCGAGGAGCTTCCAGATCTGTAGGTGCGCTATTCGGTCTCATTGTGGATGGCATACTGACCGTTGCCGGGATTTTGTGCTCATTAGGGCTGGCTATGTGGCTTTCACCGAAGGTGCAGCAATGGCTGGCCGCTTATATGGAGCATTTGCCGCAACGGGGACTGAGCGGAATTGAGCAATTTTATTATACGCTTGTAGCAGGGCTTGAAGGCTTTCCGCTGCTGCGTTTTGCCGTCTTGTTCATGCTCAGCTATGCTGTTGCGCAATTTGTGCTGCGTGCGATTTATGTGATGGTGGTGGGTGGCAGATCGGATTCCTCTCTGCGTGAGCAGGAAAAGAGATCGGGCTTTTTCAGCAGGCTGGCGGGGGCCGGGATTGGTACCCTTATCGGTGGAGCACGCGCTGTGATGGTCATAGCGTTACTGTTTATAGGTGTAAGTTTATACCCGGACAGCGGGTTTAGCAGCTATGTTCAGGCTTCACCGATTTATAAACAAGGGGCGCAATCGGTCATTGAACCTTTGTCCGGTACGCTGATTAAGGATAAGCTGCCCGTATTTACGCAGGCCGTCACCAAGGAATTGAACGGCATTTTGCAGCGTAAATATGAAATGATTGACCGGGATATTCCGAACGATATTGAGCAGGCCGCGACCAAGATTACACAGGGTGCAAGCGACGATGAACAAAAAGCCAGAGCGTTGTATCAGTGGGTAGGCACACGTATTAGCTATGATTACGGCAAAGTAGAGGCCTATGAACAGCGTGGTGACTGGCATGAGCAGACCCCGAGAGATACGTTTGATACACGCAAGGGTGTCTGCATTGACTATGCCCGCCTGTATGCGGTGATGGCCCGTTCTCAGGGACTTCAGGTCAAGGTGGTGACCGGGCTTGGCTACAATGGACAGGGAGGCTACGGTTCACATGCCTGGAATGAAGTTTATTTGAGCGGGCAAAATCAGTGGGTACCGTTAGACCCAACCTGGGCACAGAGTGGAGACTGGTTTAATCCGCCTGGTTTTGCCCAGACACATATCAAGGATAAAGTGATTTAAAAAGGAGTGGAAAAGGGCACATGAGAAAGATGGACAACGAGCAAGGAAAAGTCAACGAGACGTCCGACCGAAAAAGATTCAGCTTCCGGATCAATCTGTTCTTTTTCAGCTCGTTCATTATATTTACGGTCATTATCGTAAGACTGGCGATACTTCAATTTGTGGAGGGCCCTCAGCTTAAGCAGCAGGAGGCCAGCAATGTTACCAAAAATGTGCCGCTTACGCCGATTCGCGGAACGATTTACGATGCAACCGGGCAGAACAGGCTGGCGTATTCTACACCTGTACAATCGCTGTATATCACACTCTCCAAAAACTACAGCGACCTTTTGGAGAAATCGCGTGATCCTGATAAAAAGCTGTTGCCTGAGCTGGAGAATATGACACAAAAGCTGGCAAATCGGTTTGCTGAATATGGCAATAAAGATGAGCCCAAAATGACGGCAGCGCAAATTATGGACGCTATGGACCGGAACTATCAACGGTTTAGCGGTTTTACGCCCCGCCTGATTAAAACCAATCTTAATAAAGATGAAGTTGCCTATTTCATGCAGCATAAGAGTGAGTTTCCAGGGGTAGATGTTGTGGAGGAAACCGTACGACATTATGATCCTGATACGGTAGCTGTCCAAACGGTTGGTTACATTAAAAGCTACAAAAGTGCGCGTGAAACGTTTCCTAAATATAAGAATATTCAAAAATCCATGTCAGCTGAAAATGATCCGGGTCTCATCTATATGGATAACGAGTCTGTAGGCTTTGATGGATTGGAATTTCAATATCAGGAGCAGTTACGAGGGAAAAATGGCTACAAAACGGTCCCGATTGATCCGCGCAACATGCCGGAGGGAGTAGATTCCGTTACTCCTCCGCAAAAGGGAAACAACATTTATTCCACCATTAACAAAGAGATTCAGGTTAAGACTGAAGATGCCATTATGGATCAATTGAGATGGCTCCATTCACACGCTGTATCTGGCAAGACTCATCCTTATGCCAAAACAGGCTTTGCTGTAGCCATGGAAGTGGATACAGGGAATGTAGTGGCGATGGCCAGTATGCCGGATTATGATGCGAATTACTGGCAAACCGGAAATATATCATCTGATAATTATAAGAAAATTCAAAATGTATATTTGAATGGTACTATTCGCTCCTTCGGCTCCGGTCAATCGGGTCAACATCCAGAGTCAGTTGTACTGCTCGGTTCCACCATCAAACCGCTGTCTGTATTAGTGGGTCTAGAGGAAAATCTATTCAGTACATCCTCTTATTATCAGGATACAGGGGCAGCTTATTTTGGGCGTAACAATTCGTCTCGGGTACGTAACTCTTCGGGTCATGTATATGGTGGGCTGGACCCGGCTTCTGCCATTCGCCATTCCTCTAACGCATTTATGGTCGATATGGTCGGTAAAAGATTGTATAACAAATACATTAATAATGCACAGGAAGATCAAGGTGTAAATGTATGGGACCGTTACATGAAGGAATTTGGACTAGGTGTGCTGACGGGGGTAGATTTGCCAATGGAATATCCTGGGTTAAGAGAGTATGGACCTAGAAGCAAGGAGTCGTCACTGTCCAAGTTGGCGTATGCTTCTTTTGGTCAGCAAGGAAAGTATACAGCACTCCAGCTTGCACAATATACAGCGGTGTTGGCTACCAAGGGCAAACGGATGGAGCCGCATTTGGTCAGTCAAATTAAAGATACCAACGGCAATGTAGTCCAAACGATTAAGCCGAAGGTGCTGAATGAAGTGAAATTCCCGGATGCTTACTGGAATGAAGTCATACGCGGGATGGCTACAGATGTCAGCGCATTTAATGGTTTCCCGTATGACTTCGCCCGCAAAACGGGTACATCTCAGCAAAGCGTAGGCGGGAAACTGAAAGATAATGGGGTATTTATTGCATTTGCACCACGAAAGAATCCGAAGCTGGCAGTAGCGGTCATTATTCCCGAAGGAGGTTTTGGCGCGACGAGCGCTGGACCTGTGGCACGCAAAATCTTTGACGCCTATGATGAGGTGTATGGTTTGGACGGAGTGCCTAAGAAAAAGGATGCTACAGCATCCGATCCCAATGCAGTCAAACAGCCATAATATTGTACTACGTAATATTTCATTCAAGCTTCTCTCGGCCTTTGTGCTGAGGGGAGCTTTTTTTATGATCTTTATACGTTTTCTTACAAAATTGTAACCATCAAATTCATCGTTATTTACCACTATTATGGTAGGATCAGGGATATGATAACCCCGGTGAAAGGAGTAATGACCTGCTAATATGGACAGAGGAAGTTTGGATAAGAAGTTTTCATTCAAAAAGAAAAGCCATGAAGAAAATGAAGAGGCACAAAAAAAGCGGACGGTTTTTCGGACTAATCTTCTTTTTTTCAGTGTTTTTGTGTTATTTGCCATTATTTTTACCAGACTGGCGGTCTTACAGTTTGTGCAATCGGCAGAGCTGAAGGAGCAGCAGCAGTCCGTAAATACGAAAAATGTTCCGTTAGCCCCGAGTCGTGGCACGATTTATGATGCAACAGGTCTCGTCAAGCTGGCGTATTCAACTCCGGTACAGTCGCTGTATGTGACCTTACCCAAAGATTATAGCAAACGTGCAGAAAAAGGCCGTAAGCCGGGAAAAAAGCTGCTTCCTGAGTTTAATGCTTTTGCTGAAAAGCTTGCTGCCAAGCTGAATGAGTTAGGAAGTACAGAGGGCGAGCAGCTTGATGTAGAGAAAATTAAGGAACGGCTGGACAAGGACTATACTCAATACAGAGGCTTTACTCCGCGCCTGGTCAAATCCGACCTGAATCAGGACGAAATTGCCTATTTTCTAGAGCATCGTCAGGAGTTTCCTGGAATTGAGATTGTAGAAGAAAGTGTGCGCCATTATGACCCGGATCGGGTGGCGGTGCAAACGATTGGATATATGTACAAGTTCAAAGGAGCGCGTACCAATCGGCCAAAATACAAGGAGATATATCAAGCCAATTCGGAGGTCCTAAGACCCGAACAGGTTTACTCGGAAAGTGAGACCGTCGGATATGATGGCTTGGAGCTTCAGTATCAGGATGAGCTGAGAGGAAAAAACGGCTATAAAACGATAGAGGTAAATCCGCGTAGCATGCCGGAAGGCATTGATTCCATTACTCCGCCGAAAAAAGGATATCATCTGTATTCCACCATTAACAAGGAAATTCAGCAAAAAACGGAACAAGCGATTGTTGATCAGCTTCGTTGGCTTCATACTCATCCGGTATCGGGTAAGCTCCACGGCGATGCCACTACCGGCTTCGCTGTAGCGATGGAGGTCGAGACAGGGAATGTCGTAGCGATGGCCAGTATGCCGGACTATGACTCCAATGTATGGAAAACGGGAAGTACATCGCCTTCGGTATATGACGAAATTCAGCATAAAATGGGGAACGGAACGATTAAATCCGTACCTAGTGGAAAAGCGGGTCCGCATCCAGAATCCTCGGTGCTGCTGGGTTCAACCATTAAACCCCTAACCGTGCTGATCGGGTTGAAGGAAAACTTATTTTCTCCCGGACAAACTTATCTGGATACGGGTAGCGCATACTATGGTAAAAATCGATCAAGCCGGGTCGGTAATTCGAGTGGACACGTGTATGGTCCTCTGACACCTAGCAAGGCAATTGAAGTCTCATCGAATACTTTCATGGTGGATATGATCGGCAAGCCGCTGTATGACAAATACGGAAGTAATGCAGGGATGCATCAGGGAATTGATGTATGGGACAAGTATATGAAGGAATTTGGATTAGGCGTACCGACTGAAGTCGATCTGCCAGGCGAGTGGGCAGGCAGACTTGAGTATACGAGCAAGCATGAAAGTGCGCTGACACGCTTGGTACAGGCTTCCTTTGGTCAACAGGGGAAATATACGACGATGCAGCTTGCCCAGTATACGATCGTGCTGGCAACAAAAGGCAAGCGTATGCAGCCGCATTTGGTCAGTAAAATTGTGGATGATCAAGGCAACCTCGTGCGTGAGTTCAAGCCCAAGGTGCTGAATGAGGTTGCTTTTTCAGATACGTACTGGAATACGGTGATTCGCGGTATGGCTACGGATGTTAAAGCATTTAACGGGTTTCCGTATGATTATGCCCGTAAAACGGGGACTTCCCAGCAGGTAGTGGGACGTGCGGTTAAAGATAACGGGGTGTTCATTGCTTTTGCTCCGCGTCAAAATCCGAAGCTGGCCGTCGCGGTCATTATTCCTGAAGGGGGCTTTGGCGCGACGAGCGCTGGACCTGTGGCGCGTAAAATATTTGACGCATATGACGAGGTTTACGGGCTGGATGGTATCCCTAAAAAGCGGCAGACCGCAAAGTGAGGACTTGAATTCTTTTGTGGGCTACTCTTTTTCATGGTAAAATGTCGTTGGACATAAGGGACATACAGGAGGAAGAGAACCCATGGGAGAAAACCAATATAAATACAAACTGCTTGCGCTCGACATGGATGGAACTTTATTGAACGACAATCATGAAATTACGCTGGAAACGATCAACTGGATTAATAAGGCGATTCAAGAAGGGATTCACGTGTGCTTGTCTACTGGACGAGCAGCGATGCATGCCTTGCCCTACGGGCAGCAGCTCGGCCTGGATACACCTATGGTGACGGTAAACGGCAGTGAGGTATGGAAATCCCCTCATGAGCTGTGGCGCCGTTATTTGCTTGATAAGGAGCTAGTTCGGAAAATGCACCAGATTGCTGTAGAAACAGATTCCTGGTTCTGGGCTTACTCGACGGAGGAATTATATAATAGAGATCGTTGGCCGGATACATTGGATACACAGGAATGGCTCAAATTCGGTTATAATACGGAAAATGACGAAATTCGGAATCGAATTTTGCTCAAGCTTCAGGACATGGGCGGACTTGAAATTTCCAACTCTTCCATGACGAATCTGGAAATCAACCCGGCGGGCATATCAAAAGCCAGTGGGATTGCAGAAGTATGCGATTTGCTCGGGATTACAATGGAGCAGGTAGTCGCAGTAGGTGACAGTCTGAATGATTTGGCTGTAATTCAAGCGGTTGGACTGGGTGTTGCGATGGGCAATGCACAGGATACGCTAAAAGAAGCGGCCGATCTGGTCGTAGCTTCGAATAATGAAGATGGCATCGTAGAAGTTATCCGTGATTATGTACTTGTCTAGGAAAACGAATGATAAAGCATCTGGGATAATTGGACGAGAAGGAGGGAGCCAGTGGACATTGTAGGCTGGATTATTATCGTTGCGCTGTTCATTGTTGGCATGGCCGGGGCAGTATATCCCGTATTGCCAGGGGCGCTCGCCATCTATTTTGCATTTTTTGTGTACGGCTGGTTTTTCTCGTTTGCTCCATATAATGTATGGTTTTGGATCATACAGACACTAATAGTAGTTGCACTATTTGTTGCAGATTATGCCGTCACTGCGTGGGGGGTCAAACGATTTGGCGGCTCACGTCTGTCCACGATCCTTAGTACCATCGGGATTATTATCGGCCCTTTTGTTATTCCGGCGTTTGGTCTGATTTTAGGGCCGTTTATTGGCGCTGTGCTGGGCGAGCTAATTAGCAAGGCCCCGCTGGATCGAGCGATTAAAGTGGGCTTTGGTTCTGTATTAGGGCTGTTTACCAGCACCGTGATGAAAGTAATTTTACAGCTTGTCATGATTCTTGTATTCTTGATTTGGGTGTTCTAGTTTAACATCCTATGCTTGTGATTTGCAGAGACAGAATCGACATGCGGCTCCGCACCGGTGATGGCTCAGGCCATGACTGCTTTGCGGAGCTTTTGTATGCGTGTCAACAGCAAGAAAGAAGGGAACGCATTTTGTCCAATAAAGAAACATTTCTTAGAGGCACGCTTATTTTAGCCGCAGCCGCCTTGGTGGCGAGAGTGCTGGGTCTGGTGCAGCGAGTTCCGCTAGAGCATTTGCTTGGTTCCGTAGGGAACGCCTCGTTTACGATTGCGAACAATGCTTATTTGATGTTGCTCACGGTGGCTACAGCAGGTATTCCAAGCACGTTGAGCAAAATGGTCTCCGAGCGTTATGCGCTGAATCGGCCTACAGAAGCACGACGTGTGTACCATGCGGCGTTGCTGTTTGCGGCGGCGGCTGGCATTATCATTACGGTGGTGCTGTATTTTGGCGCGCCTTATTTTGCCGAGCATGTGGCGGGAGTTCCTCAGTCGGCCTTGGCTATTCAGGCATTGGCACCTGCCTTGCTGCTGTTTCCCGCCATTGCCATGATGCGCGGGTACTTCCAAGGGCGCGGTAACATGACCGCAGGCGGTATTTCACAAATTGTGGAGCAGGTCGCACGGGTGGCTACTGCTATTTTGCTCGCATTTATTATTTTGAAGCTCGGTTATGGAGATCGCGAGGTTGCGGCCGGGGCATCGTTCGGAGGTGTCATGGGAAGCATTGGCGCACTGGCGGTCATGCTGTATTACACGGTGAAAATGCGTCGCCAGGATCGTCAGGATCGACAAGAGCAATTCCAGGAGGAAAGCTCCGCACTGCCGTTGATGCGCATTTACAAAGACATTTTTACGCTGTCTATTCCAATTGTATTGTCTTCTTTGACAGTTCCGGCCGTTAACTTTATTGATACGTCGATTGTGGTTAGACTCCTGTCCGTCCAAATCGGCTTGGATCAGGCAACGACCCAGTTGGGTTATTTGGGAGCACGTGCGCAGAGTGTGGCGGGGATTCCGCCGATTTTGGCTATCGCGCTCAGTCAATCGCTCATTCCGATCATTTCGGCGGCTTTTGCCCGCAAGGATGAACAGCATTTGCAAAATCAGATGACGCTGGCCTTGCGGATCTCTATTTTGACTGGAATGCCGATTGTGCTGGCCTTGTGTGTAACCGCCTATTCCATCAATGGCTTACTGTTCAGTTCGCTTGGAGGCAGCGGGATTATCGCTGTTCTGACACTCGGAACGATATTCCAGATCACGATGATGACCTCTAACTCGATTTTGATCGGTATGGGCAAACCGCGTATTTCAATGGTTAATGTCTTGGTCGGTATCGTTGTTAAGCTGGCTGCGAGCTGGTTGCTGGCTGGTTGGCTCGGGATTTACGGCATCATTGCCGCAACCGGATTATGTTTCCTTGTGATTACGCTGCTGAATTTGCATGTACTCAAAGGCATCGTATCCTTCTCAATCATGGGCCGTCGCTGGGCAGGCTTTCTGACCGCAGTCGTGCTTTCGGGAGCCATTGGATACGGTGTGAATGAGGCTTGTATTCTGCTGATTCATATCATGCCTGCACGTGTGGCCTTCTTCATCGCGTGCTGTATTGCCGGGGCGGCTGTACTGGTATGCTATTTGGTGCTGCTGGTTGTGCTGCGCGTACTGCGTAGGGACGAGTTGGGTAACTACCCGCGTGTGTTGCAAAAGGTACTGCGTCCACTGATGCGTCTCCAGCGTGAGTCCACAGGGCAACGAGGCTAAAAGATGCATAGGCAGCTCTCCAGCTTTTTCAGTGGAAAGGCCGCAGGCTGGCATGCGCGTCATGGGCCATCGCTGTTTTTTGGATGCCATGGCGGTGTTCATGCCGCATGGCAAATAACAGCGGTCGCCTTGGTTCGGTGAAATGTCCGAGCGTGGAGCCGTCCTGAAACCAGTCGTAACGGGGGATCGGATCATAAGGCGTATCCGACCAGACGGCGTTCAGCTCTGGGCTGTACAGGCGTTGTCCCGGCGGCAGCCATGCATGTGCCAGTAGCGCTGCACTCTCTTCAGGAGAGCGCAGCGCTTTTTCTTTGTCCGGAGTGAACAGTCCTGGCCAATAGTCGCTGCGTGAGCCAGTGTGAGGCACGCTGGTAGCGAATGCTGTTACTTGATCCAGCACCTGCTGGTGACCGAACAGCATGGCATACAGACTTTTACCGAAGCCGATCCGCTCATCCAGATGGCTGAATCGCTCCATCACAAGTCCGGCGAGGCCGCCGTTTAGCCCAAGCGGAAATATGACCTGATTCAACTGGAGCCAATCGTGCAAATAAAAGCCCGGCTTGTGCGTCACAAATTTTTGGAAATACGGATCTTTCACCACCCGGCCCTCAATATAGTTTTGTTCATTGATGATCAGGGCTACGCTTAAGAGAGAACTGTCCCGCCAAGCCCAGAAACGTTCCCAGAAGGGTCTCATGAATGGTGATACATGAAAATGGGGGAGCAAATGAAAGCAGCTTCGGCCCAGATGACGGCTGTGCATGTATAATTGCAGCTGCGGGTAGGCGTCCTGAAAAATAAGGGCATTGCAGCGCTCCAGCAACCGATATAACCATTCCTTTTCCAGTTCGCTGAACAGACTGTCGATCAGACCGCCCTTCAAATCGGTCATGTTATAGCCACCATTGCGAGAAACCAGATGAGCCAGCAGCGCCCAATGTAACTCGGGGTAGCCGTGATAGCACTCAAGATAAGCGGCTGTCCGGGTGATGTTGCTGCGATTTTCCTGTGCTGTATCGTTCTTGATCCGTTCGACCAGCTCACAGTCCGTTTCGCATAAGGGCATATTCAGAGTAGAGGGACGGGAAGCGGGTCCATTCACCATCATGAGTGCTTCGGCTTCATCCATGGCGGCCTGTGCGGCTTGGTCATCCCACGGCAGCTCACGCAGTGGATAGCGCAGCTTGCGGGACTCGGTCCAGGCCGCCCGCTTGCCTTCCCACGCTTCCTCCGCAGCACGTGGTACGGAACCGAGCAGCTTTAGCCCCCCCTGAAGCTGGCGTGATGCCACATGGAACCATTCGGTGAAAGACATACTGGATAACCTCCTTTCAAAGTCCGAGAACACTTCGTATTCCGCTAAGTATGCAGGGATGTTCTAAGTGTGTTCTGAGGTATATTGTTAGTATGTCTCAATGGCAGGGCTTCCAATCGGTGATTCGGGAATAATAGGGGAGTGTGCAAAAGCGCCACTTGGCGTTACAATAGATAGAAAGCACAAGCTCTTTTTTACAAACAGAATTCAAGGAGGAATCATCCATGCAAAAGATCGTCTCTCATGAAGACTTTAATAAGGCAATATCCACTTCTGGCGTAACAGTAGCTGTGTTTAAGGCGGACTGGTGCGGAGATTGTCATTTCATTGATCCGTTCATGCCTGATGTGGAACAGCAATATGCAGACAAGCTTACATTGATTGAAATTGATGTAGAGCAGGCCGAAAGTGTCAGCCAGGAGCAGAATGTGTTGGGTATTCCCAGCTTTATCGCTTACAGTGAAGGGCGCGAGCTAGTGCGTCTGGTAAACAAACTGCGCAAATCCCGTGAGGAAATCGAGCAATTTTTGGATCGGGCAGTAGAAGTACACGCCAGCTTGGCTAAATAATTGATGTTGTGCATGGCATTCAGAAAGCCGCTTCCTTCCAAAGGGGGCGGCTTTCTCACGGGACACGTTCACATTTTGTCAACAAAGCACGTATGTCAAGGAACGATATATCAGTTATAATTATTTTAAGTGATCATTTCACAACATTATGAAGTGAATAAATATTATATTTGGAAGGATACGGGTGAATTCTTTGAATAACAAAATCAGAATATTAAAGTGGCTTGCACTCGTAACATGTATTGTCATGTTTCTGGCTACCTTCGGTGGAGGCGTCGTGACGCGGACGGATTCGGGGCTGGGCTGTGGACGGGAATTCCCGCTTTGTAATGGCAAGCTGGTTCCGGCGCATACGATCGCATCTGTTATTGAGTTTACGCATCGCTCTGTTAGTGCCATGGCTGGCATACTCTCCATTGCCTCTTTTGTTGGCTTTTTGCTGTTTATGAAGCATCGTAAGGATTTACAGTTATTCTCGTTGCTGACGTTAATGTTTGTCATCATACAAGGAGCGATGGGGGCACTGGCTGTCATCTTCTCCCAATCGGCTGCAGTCATGGGGCTGCATTTTGGCTTTGCGCTTATCGCTTTTGCCAGTGCGACCATGATGACGCTGGGGGCCTGGCAGGAGCATGCGGATTCACGCTACACCCCGCGTCTGATTCCTGGGCCTGTCAGTCGGGGCTTTCGTAACTTTATATGGCTATCGACGATTTATACCTATATTGCTGTCTATTCAGGGGCGTTGCTTAGTCACTCGGTCATCCAGAAGGTTGTAAATATTGGGGGCTTCATATCTCCGCTGCTGCTTCATCAGATTTCAGCTGGTCTGCTGTTCGTCATTATCTTGGCTGTGGGTCACTACTCATACCGTTATCACCCGAATCACCGGGATATCCGTATATTGGGTGTCGTATCGGTCTTGTTAATCTTACTTCAAGTGGTGATTGGAATTATCTTGTTGTACGTCAACAGACCTGAAATCTACATGTTTATCGTGCTGGGACATATGCTGGTGATTGCATCGTTGTTCTCCATCTTGGCTTATCTGAGCTATCGTGTATGGCAATTGTCACCGGACCGCAAGCTTGTTCCGACCCAAGCACAACGTACCTAAGCATTTCATAGATCATAGTGAAACGGATATTTTGCCCAAGTGGCGTTGAAGCACGTATAATAGCATATAAGAAACAAACCAGGTCCGCGAGTTTCTCGAGGGCTTGATTTGCTTAGGAGGAATCGTCCAGTTGATCTACCAGAATTTGCGCCAATTTATTGAAGCGCTACGTAAAGAAAATAATCTTCAAATTATAGAAGCACCTGTCGATCCTTATTTGGAACTGGCCGAAATTCATCGGAGAGTTATTGAGGAAGAAGGCCCGGCATTGCTGTTCACCAATGTAAAAGGTACTCCGTTCCCTGTAGCCAGCAATCTGTTTGGCACAAACCGTCGTGTGGATATGGCCTTTGGGCCTCGCCCGGAACAACTGATGGATGCGATTGTAGGGGCGACCAAAACATTGCTTCCACCTACCCCCAAGGCATTGTGGAATGAACGTGGACTGATTAAGGACATGCTAAAAGTAGGGCTGAAAACGGTATCCCATAGCGAGGCTCCTGTACTGGGAGTTCGCCGTACGGATGCTCCGCTGGCTCCACTTCCAAGAGTGACGAGTTGGCAGGATGACGGGGGCCGTTTATCACGCTTCCGCTCGTATATACCGAGAAGCCGGGTCAGTCCAAGGATCATAATTTGGGCATGTATCGCATCCAGATTTATGATGATCAGACCACCGGGATTCACTGGCAAATCCATAAAGGCGGCGGCTTTCATTATCATGAAGCTGAGCTGCGTAATGAGCCGTTGCCTACGACCGTTATTATCGGCGGGCCACCTGCTCTGATTGCATCTGCAATTGCTCCGGCACCGGAAAATCTGCCTGAGCTGCTACTTGCCTCGCTCATTATGGGCGGCAAGCTGCCAATGACAGAAGACCCACTCGGCGGTCACCGGATTCCGGCAGAGGCCGAATTTGCGATCAGCGGCTATGTGCCGCCTCACGAACGTCGCCCGGAAGGACCGTTTGGCGATCATTTTGGCTACTACTCCTTACAGCATGATTTCCCTGTATTTCATGTCAAGCATATGTACCACCGTAAGGATGCCATTTATCCAGCAACCATTGTAGGTAAACCACGGCAGGAGGATTATTATCTCGGCGAATTTTTACAACGTCTGCTGTCACCTGCCTATCCGCTTGTGATGCCTTCCGTTAAGTCTCTGTGGGCTTACGCAGAAACGGGTGTACATGCATTGGCAGCGGCAGTTGTGCGTGAAAGCTATTCCCGCGAAGCGCTGGTATCAGGCTTTACCATTTTGGGACAGGGCCAATTGTCATTGACCAAATTCCTGATGCTGACGGATCAAGTCATTGATTTATCTGATTTTAACCTGCTGCTGGAAACCATTCTGGAGAGATTTAATCCAGCGACGGATTTATTTATTTTCAATCATACGTCTCACGATACACTTGATTATACGGGCCGTAAGCTGAATCACGGCAGTAAAGCGATCCTGATGGGTGTAGGTGAGCCTATACGTGAACTGCCTCGTGCCTATGAAGGAGGCGACCTGCCGGGTATTCGCGAAATTGAGCCGTATTGCGGAGGATGTCTCGTCGTATCCGGTGCGACCTTTGAGCAGGAGCCTGAGCTGGCAGCGCGGGTACTGGAGCGTTTGTCTGCAGGTGAGCAGGAATGGCCGTTTGTCTTTATTGTAGATGATGCCAAGGAAGTCGTTCGCTCACAAGCATCATTCCTGTGGACGGTGTTTACGCGGTTTAACCCGGCTACGGATATGTATGCAGACAGCGAGGTCCGTTTGCATCATTTGAACTACAAGCTGCCAATTGTAGTGGATGCGCGTATGAAGCCGGGCTACCCGGATGAAGTGCTGCCGCGCGAGGATATTGTTAAGCTTGTAGACCAACGGTGGACGAGTTATTTCGCTTGACGCCCTAGACAATTCAACAACCGGATTTTACATTCATAAAAGGAGGCGTGAGCATGATACGCAAGCTGCTAGGCGAGCCGCCACGTGTGAACAAGGGCATCCTGCTGGATGCTATGAACAGCATGTCAGACATGCTGAAACTGCTGGAGCGGCAAATTCAGGCCAGTGGAGATCCGACTCATGCTTTTCGCAAGGCAGATATTTTGACACGCGGCCTGATGTCATCTCTGGATGAGCTGGAGCAGAGCCATCATGCTGCCGCCTTTTTCCGAACGAAAGTCAAAGCAGGATATGCCGAGGATATGAGCGTGGATGAGAAATCGGATTACGCGCTGTATGTCTTCTTTTATAAAGACGGGTTTGTGCGGGTATTTTCCATTCTGGATAAGCTTGGGAACTGGCTCAACGATCTGTATGATCTGAAAACGGGTCAGTACAAGGCACATTATTCGTATTTTACAGTGCTGCGGCAATTCAGATATTTGAAAATGCAGCCTGAAATGACAGACAGCTTAAATGATATCAAGGACTCATATACCGATGCTATTAACCGACTGCGCAAGCGGCGCAATACGGAGATACACTATATGAATACAGAAATGCAGGATGATCTCTGGCAGCGGCATCGTGCTTTGTATGGCAAGATACAACTGGAGGATCTGGATCATCACCTGGAGGATTTGAAGCAAGGTCTGGAGATGGTGAACCGTTCCCTGGCGACTGCCTTTCGTTATACGGCGAAACAGTGGGAGAACCGGGAAGCTCATCCATAATTATGTCAGAAAATATCCTTTGACAAAGCTATGTAAACTATCTATACTGAAATCTAGTTTCAGAAAATGCTTGAATTATGATTTTATATATTAAATTTAACGGACAGCTAAAGCTGGAGTTTAACATATTTTCTTATCCAGAGAGGTGGAGGGACTGGCCCGATGAAGCCCGGCAACCCGTTCTTTTCCGGTGTGAAACACCGGAAGGGAACATTATGGTGCTAATTCCTACAAAACCGCTAGACTTATAACGGTTTTGACAGATGAGAAAAGGTTCGCATGGTGGGGCCCTTTTCATTTCTGTGAAGGGGGCTCTTTTTGTATAATCATAGAGAAGGAATTTTATAATTCCTGAGAGATGAACGTCGCTTAAAAGGGTAAGGAAGAGTGAAGGGGGTCGCAGCACGTTGATAGAGCTTAAACAATTAACCAAGCATTATGGCAAAGGCAGCCGACGCGTTAGTGCGCTGTCCGGTTTGAATCTTTCCATAGAGCGTGGTGAAATATTTGGAGTCATCGGTCATTCCGGAGCGGGGAAAAGTACGCTGATCCGCTGTATTAATTTATTGGAACGTCCGACCTCGGGCGAGGTATGGGTAGATGGCGTGAATCTCGCCACGGTAAGTCAATCCCAGTTACAGAAACAGCGTCGTAAAATCGGAATGATCTTTCAGCATTTTAATTTGTTATCCTCGGCGACGGTATATGACAATATTGCCTTTCCGTTGCGCTTGGTAAATACGCCGAAGGAGAAGTTGGACCAGAAGGTTCGTGAATTGCTGGAACTGGTCGGTCTGGAAGAACACAGCGCTAAATATCCGTCACAGCTCTCGGGTGGACAAAAGCAGCGGGTAGGTATTGCACGAGCGCTTGCCAGTGATCCTCATGTACTGCTGTGCGACGAGGCAACTTCGGCGCTTGATCCGCAGACGACAGGGTCCATCCTGAAATTGCTTTTAGACATTAACCAGCGCTTTAATTTGACCATCGTGCTGATTACGCATGAAATGCATGTCATTCAAAGCATCTGTGATCGTGTTGGTGTCATTCATCAGGGCGACATCGTGGAGCAAGGTCCGGTGGCAGAAGTATTCCTCAAGCCGCAGCATCAGGTGACCAAGGACTTTATCCAGCGGGAGTCTGAGCATCCCGAGGAGCTGCAAGCAGCGATTGCAGCAGCAGGAGGCGGCGAATCGGCGCATGTTGTACGGATTTCATTTTTGGGCAGCAAGACATACGATGCGATTCTGTCACGAACGGCTCGTAGTACCGGCGTTGATTTTGCGATCTTGCAGGGAACCATCTCCACAATTAAAAACGTACCGTATGGACAGCTTATCGTCCGTTTTGAAGGAAATCAGGAGGATATTGAGCATACGCTGCGGGAAGTGTCCGGTCAGGGGCTTGATGTGGAGGTGATCGGACAATGAGTGAACTTGATTTTTCACAAGTGAGTTGGGAAGAACTGGGTAACTCTACATTAGAGACACTTCAGATGCTCGGTGCATCTGCGTTGTTCACCCTTATTATTGGTCTGCCTCTCGGAATTTTATTGTTTTTGGCAAGCCGCTCTTCATGGAATCTGATGAAGGTGATATACGTTGTACTTTCCTTTATCGTAAACATTTTGCGTTCCGTACCGTTTATTATTTTGATTGTTGCACTGATTCCTTTTACACGGTCGCTGGTGGGGACTTCCACGGGAGTGCTGGGTACGATTCCACCGCTGGTCATTGGTGCTGCGCCATTCTTCGCCCGTCTCGTGGAGACGTCATTGCGCGAAGTGGACAAGGGTGTTATCGAGGCCGCACAAGCCATGGGTGCCTCTACAGGGCAGATTATCCGTCGGGTGCTGTTGCGTGAGGCACTGCCGGGTCTGCTCGCCGCATTAACGATTACCGTTGTTACGCTCGTATCCTATACAGCGATGTCTGGTATGATCGGGGGCGGTGGTCTGGGTACACTGGCTATCAACTACGGATACTACCGTTATGAAACGGCTGTAATGATCGTTGCGGTCGTGCTGATGGTCGTACTGGTGCAACTGCTGCAAATGGCGGGAGACCGTCTGGTTCGGCATTATACTCGAAAATAGGGAAACCATATAGATATCCTTATTGATCAGGACGTCTGAATCCTGAACACTACAATTTATTGGAGGGGTAATCACATGAAAAAATGGGTATTGGCCGTATTAAGCTTGACATTAATTGCGGTGCTGGCTGCTTGCGGCACGAAAAGCACGACATCCGATACAAACAATGCGACCCAAAATACTGGTGGGTCACCACGTGAAGTCGAGCTGAAAGTTGGTGCTTCTCCTGTGCCACATGCGGAAATTTTGGAAGCGATCAAGCCTCAGTTGGAAAAAGAGGGCGTTCGTCTTCAAGTCGTTCAGTTTAACGACTACGTACAACCGAACGTACAATTGTTCGACAAGCAACTGGATGCTAACTTCTATCAACATGTACCATATATGGATGTTATGAACAAAGAGCGCAAAATGGACCTGGTATCTGTAGGCGCGGTTCATCTGGAGCCATTCGGTATCTACTCGCAAAAATATAAAAAGCTTGATGAAATTCCGGATGGTGCAACAGTTGCCATCCCGAACGATGCAACCAATGGAGGTCGTGCATTGTTGTTGTTGGAGAAACAAGGTCTGATTAAGCTGAAAGACGCAAGCAACATCGAAGCTACCGTAAAAGATATTACAGAAAACCCGAAAAACCTGAAATTCAAGGAGCTGGAAGCGGCTATGCTGCCACGCCAGTTGCCTGAAGTGGACATTGCACTGATCAACACAAACTACGCTCTGGAAGCGAAGCTGAACCCTACAAAGGATGCACTGGCATTGGAAGATAAAGATTCTCCATATGCTAACGTTCTGGTAGCGCGTCCGGATAATAAAGATTCCGAAGCGATTCAGAAGCTGATCAAAGCGTTGCAATCCCCGGAAACTAAAAAATTCATCGAAGACAAATACCAAGGCGCGATTATCCCGGCATTTTAAGCTGGACACGAGAACGCGTTGAACCCCAACCCCGAATTCTCTTGAACAAGAGGATTTGGGGTTTCTTTTTTGCTTGGAGTTGTAGGCGAAGCGTAAATATTTTATACTTGGGGGTGACCGTTCTCTGTGAAGAGGAGGAAAACTGTTGAGACACAAAGTCGCACTCATAACAGGCAGTGCCAAAGGATTAGGTAAAATGACCGCTCTGCGTCTGGCTGATGAAGGCTGTGATATTGCTCTGAATTATGTGCATAGCCAAACGGAAGCCGAAGAGCTTAGGCAGGTGATTGAAGCCAAGGGAGTACGCTGTCTGTCTTTGCAAGGAGATATTTCGATTCAGGAAGATATTACAAGGCTGATCAGTGAAGTACAGGATCGGCTGGGCGGCGTAGATATTATGGTAAATAACGCCGGACCGTTCATTCGGGAACGTCGCTTGTTTGCGGATTACAGTGTAGCCGAGATTCATACCATGATTCAGGGGAATCTGGTCGGTACGATGCTGCTGGATCATCTGGTATTACCTCATATGCGGAACCAGCAATGGGGACGTATTATTCATTTTGGCTTTGGTCATGCTGGAGAAGCACGAGCTTGGCCGCATCGCGCGGTATACGCAGCCGCTAAGGTGGGGCTGGTGTCATTTACGAAGTCACTGGCTGTGGAGGAAGCTCCTTTTGGTATCACGGTCAATATGATTTGTCCCGGGGATATCCGGGGGGCGAACAAGGAAAAGTCAATTGCCGACGTCATCGGCTTGCAGGATAAAGAGACACCGCGTGGACGTTCAGGGAGTGGAGAGGACATTGCACGAGTGATTGCTTATTTGTGTGATGAGGATTCGGATTTTATCACAGGCAACATTATGGATGTGTCAGGAGGGCTGGACCCGATTCGGCCGATCATATAGGGATTAAGATCCAGTAGCCCCCGTCACACAAAAAAGAGTCTTGAGCTTCGTTATCGAAGTCAAGACTCTCATGATCATTATGCATCAAGCATTAGAATACTTGTACCACTTCTTGGACGCCGTCGACTTCTTCGAGAAGAGCACGTTCAATCCCTGCTTTCAGCGTGATTGTGGAACTTGGGCAACTGCCGCAAGCGCCTACCAGCTTCAGCTTAACGATGCCGTCTTCTACATCAACCAGCTCAACGTCGCCACCATCGCGTTGCAGGAACGGACGAAGCTTATCCAGTACATCTGCTACTTCATCATACATTTGAACGCTTTGTGTTTCGCTCATTAGAATTCAACTCCTTTCCTATACCTTATTTATTATATTACAAAGCGGGCCAAATTAAAATGCCCGTCGTCCAAAGCAGGTGAAAAAATGTTAAGACCCATCATTGAATTTTGCACCAGCAATATGCATTTTGGCACCGATGAAATGATGTCCAGACTGGAGCAAAATCCGGATTACGACGTCATTGAATACGGCTGTCTCAGCAATTGTGGTCAGTGTAACGCAGAACCGTATGCGATGGTCAACGGTGAGATTGTATCTGCCGATTCAGCCGAGCTGCTGTACGAAGTGATTATGAACAAAATCAAGGAAGCCGAGGCGTGGGATAACCTTGATCTGGACTAAGCTGTTAATCATTCGTCAGCCTGCTTCGTTCTATCTATGATATATGCACCGTCCATACATGTTTAAAACAAAGAAGACCCGCTTCCAGAGCAGGTCTTCTTTGTGTGTTGTACCAACAGATTAGCCAAAATGGCGTTTGGATTTCCAGAGCACGCCGCTTTTGAGCAGGCGGGGTACACGACCACGCAGCGAGGTGCTGCCCATAAAACCATAGCCGAATCCGGCTTTCTTGCCAAGCGCACCCAATGTGCCACGCAGCTTCAAAGGATGCGGGTGAGGCGTGTGGCCTTTCCACAGGTCGTGTACAATGTGTGCAATCTGCTCACCTTGCACCTCGGCCGCCTGAGCACTTGGGGAGTAGGGGAGACTGGCGCAGTCTCCAACTACATACACCTCGGGATGATCTGGAATTTGGTAATATTCATTTAGCATAATGCGGCCCTGAGGATCTTTGGGCACAGCTAAATCCTGCACGATTTTCACGGGTTGAATCCCGGCAGTCCATACAACCGCATCCGTCACAATTTCTTCATCATGGTTGTAAATAGCGCCCGGCTCAATGCGGCAAACCCCCACATGATTTAACGCATCGACTTGATGCTCCTTAAACCAGGCATGCACATAGGCAGACAAACGCTGCGGGAATGCCGACAGCACCCGCTCGCCCCGATCCATAATGGTAATATTCAAATCCGTGCGGCTTTCGCGCAATTCCGCCGCAATCTCAACACCGCTCAGACCGCCACCTACAATATGCACATGTCCGTAAGGCTTGATTTCATTCAGGCGCAGATACGTTTGACGTGTATTGTTAAAGGACTGGATGGTACAGCTATGTTCTTCAGCCCCCGGTGTATTGTGAAAACGGTCCGTACAGCCCAGTGCAATCACAAGCTGTTCATAGGGCAAAGGCTCGCCGTCCTGAAAATGTACAATTTTATTTTCCAAATCCATCGAGGTGACTTCTCCGTATTTGCGAATGAGCCGTTGTTCATCGGGAAAATGCACACGTAAATCAAAATCAGATACCGTCCCCGCCGCGAGTGCGTAGTATTCTGTTTTCAATCCCTGAAAGGGCATTCGATCCACTAGAATAACCTGCACATCATCGGGAATATATTTATTGAGTAATTCCTTGGCAATGGTAAGGCCACCGTAGCCGCCTCCCAGAATAACGAAATTTTTCATCAAAATCCGCCGTCCTTTCGCTGCCGTGTCCCCGGCAAATGGTCTGGTGCCTCATCAGGAAACCTTGTTCGCCTTCAAATTACGTCTTATCCCGGCGACATGCAAATTCAATGTTTCCGATCAGACACAAGTTTTTTGTTGTTATAAAACCCGGCTTCCCGGCCCGCCTGTAGGCAGGCAGACCAGAAAATTCCGAGGCAGCTTGATGCTGCATGGTGTGAGGTATGGGGATAAAATGCACGCGGGAAATCCGAATCCGATATGGCTTTTATTCGAAAACTTCGATTTCGTTATAGAAGGTGTCCCGTTCAACCGGGATGCGTCCTGCACCTTTGACCAGCCAGATCAGCTCTTTACGGGTCAATCCGGCCGGGGTCAGTGCGCCTGCGGCATGGCTGATTTGCTCGCGCACAATCGTGCCGTGGACGTCCGATGCGCCGAAGGTCAGAGCAACCTGCGTCAATTGTGGACCAATATTAATGAAGTAAGCTTTAACATGATCGATATTGTCCAGCATCAGGCGGCTGATCGCAATTGTTTTGAGATCCTCGTAAGCGGAGTTGCGGCGCATGATGTTGGCATTTTTGCTTTTCGGCTGCATGGACAGTGGAATAAATACCATAAATCCGTTCGTTTCGTCCTGCAATGCGCGAATTTGCAGCATATGTTCAATACGATCCTCGTAGGATTCAACCGAACCGTACAACATCGTCGTATGAGTTTTCATGCCGAGATGGTGAGCCGTGCGATGAACCTCAAGATAGCGATCTACATTCGCTTTGGTGACACGCATTTTTTGGCGATACTCATCCGATAAAATTTCTGCGCCACCGCCGGTCAGCGTTTGCAGACCTGCCTTTTGCAGCTCCTGAAGCACTTCCTTAATGCTCAAGCCGCTAATACGTGTGAAAAAGTCAATTTCCGCTGCGGTGTAAGCTTTGAGTGTAACGTTAGGGTACTTTTCATTTAGCGCCTTCAATGAGTCTACATAGTATTGGAAAGGCACATGATTATTATGACCACCGACGATATGAAATTCTCTTACCCCCGGATGGATGTGTTGCTCTACATAATCAATCATTTCCTGCCCGGACAACGTATAAGAGCCGTCCTCCCCCTGATCCTTGCGGAAATTGCAGAACGCGCAGCGCGCTTCGCATACATTGGTGAAGTACAGGCTCATGTTTTCGATAAAATAAACCTTTTTTCCGTTCTTGCGTAAATTAGCTTCGTTAGCCAACTGACCCAGTGTGAGGATATCGTCAGTTTCATACAAATATATACCGTCTTCAAGGTTCAAACGAATACCGTTCTGTACCTTTTCTACAATTTCCGCCATTCTGCGGTCTGTAAAAGGTGTAACTAATGTGGACATGCCTATTCCTCCTTCAAGTTGCTCTGTGCGAGACTGTCCGCCAAATCAGCGGCACAAGCGCTAGGTGCGCACAGGATGTCCCGTTCCGTCGGTAAGAATCCGGCAGCGCGGATATGCGATATGTGAAAAATGTTACAATGCCAGGCTACAATGATGAATGTCTCAAAATATCGCCTTTGAAATGACAAATTTCCGACAGTTTCTTTTACACACTCTTCACCTATTATAAACCTCACACCACCTGTGTTCAATACAAACGAATAGAAAAACAGGTCTTTAAGCCTGTAAGAGAAGGACATTCCATGACTTGAGCACCTGCAAATAGTGGAGTATACTGAAGGAGAACATGAAGTAAAAGAGGAGGATGGAGTCATGATTAACATCACCGATTCCGCTGCCGAGCGCTTGAAAGATATGCTGGAGCAGCAGGAAACGCCGAATATGTTTTTGCGTCTGGGTGTTACGCCAGGCGGTTGCACCGGATTCTCGTATGCCATGGGCTTTGACGACAACGAGACGGATCAGGATATATATATGAACGTACAGGATATGAAGATTGTAGTGGAAAAGGAAAGCATCCGCTACCTGGACGGTCTGGAAATCGACTTTGAAGAGTCCGGTATGTCAGGCGGCTTCACGATTCATAACCCGAATGCAGTAGCGACATGCGGCTGCGGTTCGAGCTTCCGTACAGCTACGGATGCAGGGAAGCCGAACGAAGAGCCTTGTTAATTAATGTTTTCGAGTGGTGGTCTGAATTATAGAAGCCTAAATGTCAGGATGGTTCCCTAAAAACATGCGTTTAGGTTGCGGATAACGGCCTTTGTGACGGGATTTTACTCGTTGCGGAGGTCGTTTTTGTGTTGTTTTTTCTGTTTATTATCATCATTTGCTTTTGAAATACCGATATAACATGGAGTTTGGAGAACTATGTCCTACATAAATTTTACCTAAAGGAAGTGGAAAGAGATGTTGAAAAAGAAATGGCTTATCACTCCGCTGGTTGCGGTGGCACTGTTTTTTAGTCAATCCGCATTCGCGGCAAATACGTTTACTGATGTGAACGGGACAAAATATGAGTGGGCTGCTGAATCTATTCGTTCGATGGTCGACAAAGGCGTTGTCAAGGGCTATGCGGATGGGACCTTCAAGCCGGGCAAAACCATAACGAAAGCGGAATTTGTAAATATGTTTCACAAGCTTTTTCCAGAAATCAATCATTCGTCCGGAAAAGCTTCAGAATTTGTTGATGCGCGTAAGCACTGGGCGAATAAAGATTTTGCAGCATTATTCAACGGGGATTATGTTTGGGACTTCACTGAAAGTGTAGGGGGCAAATATCCAAACTATCAATTCTATATCAAGCCCGACAAACCGCTGACCCGCTGGGATGTGATGATGATTGCTTCCGTTCGGACGGATTATACGAATCAGACTCTTCATCCTGAGATCAGGGAAGTAATCTCTGCAGCTGCGCAGTACAAGGATATGAAAATTCGTCAGGCGAATTACAATGACAATTTCTCAATCAACTATCCGGTACTATACATTGACACGACCCAAGAAGAATACTCCTATGATGGAGATTCCCAAAGTCAAAAGGCAGAAGCATTCTACACCCTGACTAATATGGGCGTCCTTACCGCCAATGATGGATACCTTCACCCAAAAACGCTAGTCACACGGGCTGAAGCGGTTACCATTTTACAGCGTTTGTACGAAGCCACAAAGCAATCGAAGTGATTTTTAAAGCAATCGAAGGACAGACGAAAGCAAAAAAATGATCCAACTATAAATGAAGGCCCCTATAGCGGTATAGTCGCGTACTATATTGCTAAGGAGGCCTTTTTGAATGTGTTTAAGAAACTTTATTTAAGATCATTATCACTACGTGTGGATTGGACAAATTTACTCAGGGCATTAAAAAAGGCAAATACAACTGTAAAAAGTAAGAGTGCTATGGGTTTAATTTCAATCTCAGAAAAAACACTATATAGAACTAAAAATGCAAAAAAGAGCACTGAGGTATTTATGTTTTGTTTTGTGTAAATCGATTTTATAAAATCCATTTTATCACTCTCCATTATATTATAAGTGATTACTCTGGCATGACTTATAAAGCAATGAAGCAACCAATCAAAAGATCGAATATATAAATGGAACTTAAAAGTTACTTTAGTGCCACTCCGCAGACGGATGGTGCTTCCCATCGCCACCGCCCCCGGATTTCTTGAATAAAGATTATGTTAGGGTAGAAATCCGGGGACAAAAGCGACCGCTTCGCTTGTACAGCACCATTCCATCTTCTCCGTTTTTCATGTACATTTCCTAAGTTTAGCTAATGCAGACGAAAAGTACTTACAAAAATAGAACCGCTTTTATAGGCGATCCTTTTCAGAATTTTCAATTACTATGAGTTCAGATATATCATCAATTTCAAGTGCATCCGCGATTTTGATAAGTGTTTTTAGATTTATTTGTTCACGAATGTTCCGTGACATTTCTGATATAGCCGCCTGACGAACACCAGATAGTTCGGAAAGTTGAGTTTGCGTAAGTCTCCGCTGTGTCAAAACTTCGTTCAATTTAAGCCGAATCGTTCTCATATGTACACCATCCTCCAGCCCATTATATCCAATATACGAATATCCGTAAAATAGACGTTGACTTTATACTAAAAGTCGTATATATTATTACTCATAAACGTATATACGAATTTTAGTATAAAATTTATTTTCCCTTCAGTATTGTTACTATTGAACACTCCGTACTTTGGTTCTAAAATAGAACGGTTTCGATACTTAATTTAAGCATCCATGAAAAATTTCTTATAACAATGATTTAGGGAGTGAAGGGGGGCGTTATGTTTTCCAGATCATTCATACACATGATATCAATACAATACATAATTAAATCAGTAATATTATAAGGTAGGGGGATTTATTTATGAGCGAATCTGTTGAATTGAAAAGAGTTGCCATGGTATATGGACCTGATGATGACCCTCATATGTATGAACTATATGAGGGAGTCTTATATGAGCGTAGCTATTTCTTTTATCTTGAACATGGAATATTGTGTCTGCGGCATGTAAGAAAGGTAGAACAACCGGATCATCCACATCTTTATGTGGATGGGGAAAGTGGGGGGCTACAATTAGCAGAGAATGTGCAACGTGAGATTATGGAGGTCGTCACAGAACTGATCGAGCGTTTACGTAGTAAGGATGGATTAGCATTTTTACTGGATGAACTGCTATGGCTACAAGGTCGAAGTCATATTGAACTTAACCTCGTGAAAAATAAAGGATAATATATTTCTGTTGGAAACCAACGGTCTGTAACTGCATTATGCTTCTTTTGAGAAAGAATCTGTTAATATTGTTGCTGTGTTCAGTGACGTTCTTTATCAATTATTTAATTTTTCCATCAACATTATTTGTAACCTTCCCCCACTGAGCCGGCACTTAAGATTAAGAACACGAAAGAAAAGAGGCAAGGGACGTATGAGGCAGTGGGTTGAAAAGGCGCGGCAAGGGGATGCAGAAGCGTTCGGGCAGCTGATGCTGCATTTTCGCGGGATGGCATATGCGGTGTCTTATGACATGCTAAAGGATGTTCATCTCGCGGAAGATGCCGTTCAGGATGCGTTCATGGAGGCTTATCAGAATCTGGAGAAGCTGCAGAAGCCGTCCGCTTTTCCAGGCTGGTTCAAGACCATTGTCGTAAGACAGTGCCAGCGGACGCTGCGGCGCAAGCATCATTCGATGCTTCCTCTGGATGAAGCTGTGCAGGTGTCGGGAGAAGTACCAGGATTGGCGGAAATTGCGGAGCGTAGGGAGGAGAGCCAAGTTCTGCAACAATCGGTGGAGGCGTTGTCTGCCAAGCTGCGCGTGCCTCTGCGGCTGTTTTATTTTTATGGCTACTCTCTTCAGGAAATTTCCGATTATCTGGGCACTCCGGTCCCGACGCTCAAGAAGCGGCTGCACGACGCCCGCCAAAAGCTGAAAGGTACACTCCCGGTAGCCGATCTCGTTTCCGTGTTCAATCATTTGTATGAGGGAGGCCAAAACATGCTGCATATTGTTAACGGTGATGTTGTAGGTGAGATGTTGAAGCAGGGCGTTGTACAAGGTGATGTGCTTGTATGGAGAGAGGTATATCCATCAGGGCCGATATTTGCAAATCCAGCGGGGGCTGAAGAACGGGCACTGCGGGCCCGGGTTCTGGAAGAAACGATGGGTATTCCGGCCAGCGAATATATAACGGGCTGTGAGGAACAAGAGCAGAAACTTCGTGAATATACCAAGTACGATGAAGTCGTGTTGTGGTTTGAGCATGACCTGTTTGACCAAAGCATGCTCGCCTATCTGCTCCACTGGTTCAAAAGACAGAAACTGGGCCGCACGAAGCTGAGCCTGCTCTGTATTGGGGAGTTTCCGGGAATCGAACGGTTTTATGGTCTGGGACAGCTCACTCCGGCACAGCTTCAGACATTATCCGGTACCTGGCGGACCATTGGGCGGCAAGAAATGGAGCTCGGAAGCGAGCTTTGGCAGGCGTATGCTTCTCCTGACCCTGTTCAAATGGCTGATTTGCTGGAAAACAAGAAGGCAGAACTGGCAGCATCCGGCCTGCCTTTTGCCTATGAAGCCTTCACAGCGCATCTCAAACGGCTGCCTTCGGAACGGAATGGTCTTGGCATTGTGGAACAGACCACGATTCAGGCCGTTCGCAATGGAGTGGATACGCCTTTGGAATTGTTCCGTCAGGTAACTGACGTCCTGCATGTGCTCGGCATGGGCGATCTCGAATATTGGAAAGTTATTCGTTCTTTGGTGGAAGGCGAACATCCTTTACTGATTATTGACGGGGCTGAGGACGGATTGGATTTCAGGCAAATCCCGGAGTTTCTGAACCGCCCGGTAATTCTGACTGAGTTGGGTAATGAGGTACTGAATGGATCAGCGGACCGTATTGCAGTTCAGGGTATCGACGAGTGGTTTGGGGGGCTGCATCTCCACGGACATGAGGTTTCTTGGCGCTGGGATGATTTGGCCGGAGGTTTGGTCCGTCATTGAAGAAACTATAGAAGCAGATGGATTTTGGGAATTGTTTTGTCCCACCCCCATGCCAAAAAAGCATTCTACCAGTTGAATAAATTAAAAATTTCTACATTAATTAAGCAAGTCGAAAACTTTGAGCGGTATGCCGTTGAAAGGGATCGTTCTAATGGAATATTGGAGATAATACGTACAAGCATCACAGTTCCGACAATGTAATCCGTAGAAGAAAAAATTGGTTGGTATCACTGTACAAATCCGTGTTATTGTAGTCTTATATGAGTGTGGGCGTGAAGCTGCAACTAAAAGTAATTTCGAGCTATGATGGCTCAACCAAAAGATAAAGTGCGAAAGAGTTTTCCGGTTATGGAAAGCTCTTTTTTATTTTTAAGTACATCACGTAAAGACAAGAAAAACGACCGGGAATAGGTTAGGCGCCCAGCTATCCGGTGATTTTTACTATATAATCCGAGCTTGAAAAATGAACATAAAAAACGGAGTAGTTGGAATGGTGCTGTACAAGCGAAGCGGTCGCTTTAAAAGGTTTCCGCAGGAAAGCTCGCTTCGGAAGCATCATTCTACCTTAACAGAGTCTTTACGAGAAATCCGGGGGCGGTGGCGATGGGAAGCACCATCCGACTGCGCAGTGGCGATATAGTAACTCTATAGTTCGGTTTATATAGTAGCTATTTCACCGTGCTACAATGCCCTGAAATGATCTTCAACGCCCCATCCATATCGTGCCAAACGCGGGTATAGCATATTTCATCTTCAATGGGTTCATTACCTACCGTTCCTCGTAAAGAAACTCGCGTCACAGTTACCGCAGTACCATCCAGCGGAATCACCTTTTGGTCCAACACTTGCATATCCGTAGCTTTTACTTCTCCAAATCCGTAAATAACTCCTGCGCGGTGCGCACAAATAACTGTACAGCCAGAGAAGCATTGTGCAGGGATGGCACAGCGATACCAATCTGGCGCGTAATCAGAGGGGTGGTTTCCTTGACAGTCAGATCATGGGGGAATGTGGACAAGGAGAGGGATGAGACGATCCCCATGCCTAGTCCTTGTCGAACCATGCTGACCAGGGTGCTGACATTGTGAGTGGTGAAACGTGCCTGCAACTGGCTTTGTTCACGCTCAAAGCCTTCCATAATGGCAACCTCATGTCCGCCTTTACAGAAGATCATGTCCTGCTGGTTCAAGTCCCGAATGGCGATTCTGCTTTGTGATTGCAAAGGGTGACCGTCCGGCAGGAGGATAACCATATTATCCTGACATAAAGGGATGACATCCACCTGCGGATCTGGCAGCAGAATGATGCCTGCTTCAATCTCTCGGTTATGCAGCCATTCCTTAACCTCATTCGTGGAGCCTTCATGCAGATCGAATATGAGATTCGGGTAATGCTGGCGAATATGATGTATGATTGGAGGCAGAAAATAGGCAGATGCCGAAGGGAAGGCTCCGATGGTGATGGTGCCAACGTCCAGCCCTTTTTCGGCGGCGACCTGCTGCTCCACCTTTTCCATGCTTTGCAGTATCATGCGGAATTGCAGCAGTACCTTTTGCCCGATATCTGTCAGCAGTACGCCTTTTTTTCGGTCACGTAGCAATAGCTGGACATCCAGCTCACTCTCAATACTGGCGATGGCATGGCTGACTGCGGGTTGTGTCATATGCAGCTCATGGGCAGTTTGGGTAAAGTTTAGCGTTTCAGCTACGCGGACAAAGATCATGATTTGGGTAATGGTCATAAGCGAAAAGTTATCTCCCTTATCGAAAACATTCATTTTATTTATTAGTGCCCACAGTATACGCTAGTAAAGTAAAGCTTTGCAAATGGCTGTAAATGACTATAGCCGTATGAAATGAGCGATGATCATCGCTAGGGGAGAGGAAGATATCTATGAAAACATTAACACCTAAAGCTACGCTGTGGCTTGTATTGATATTAGTGATGGTGTGGGGGATTAACTGGCCGTTGACCAAGCTGGCTTTGCCGGATACACCGCCGATTTTATTTTCAGGCATCCGTACGCTGTTAGGCGGGCTAATCCTGCTTATGTTTGCTATGCGTCACAGGGAAACCTTGCGTTTGAGACAGAATGCGTGGACGTATCTCGTTCTGGCGATACTTAATATTGCAGGCTACTATGGCTTGCAGACGGTGGGGCTACGGTATTTGCCTGCCGGGTTATTTTCCACTTTAGTATTCCTCCAGCCGATCTTGCTTGGATTGTTCTCCTGGTTGTGGTTGGGTGAGCGCATGTTTCCGATGAAGGTCATTGGACTGGTTCTTGGCTTTGGCGGGGTGATCGTGATTAGCTCCGGCGGGATGGCAGGACATTTGTCCGTCTTGGGTATCGTGCTGGGGCTGGCCTCTGGACTGTGCTGGGCACTCGGAACGATTTATATGAAGAAAAAAAGCAAGCAGTTGGACTCCATTTGGGCGGTGACGATGCAGCTCATTTTTGGGGGAATTATTCTCAATGGGATTGGACTTACCACGGAGAAATGGAACGATATTCACTGGACCCCCTCCTTTATCGGTATCTTGCTGTTTATATCCGTATTCGTGATTGCGATGGGCTGGATGATTTATTTTAAACTGCTTGACAACGGAGAAGCAGGAACGGTCGGCTCCTATACGTTTATGATTCCGGTGCTGTCTACGATCTTCAGTATGGTGATGCTCAAGGAGTCGCTTACTCTGACATTCGTGGTGGGATTGGTGCTGATCGCGGGCAGTGTGTATCTGGTGAATACGGCTTTACCGGGAAAACGAGGCAACCGAAGCTCAAGGGCCAATGAAACGAAAACCTGCACCAATAAATAGAGAATGAGAAAGTAGGAAGAATATACTAGATTATAAAAGGGGGTCATAGTAAAATATGACTATGTAAATAGAGAGGAAGTTTGCTATGGGGGAATTAAGCAGCCATACTCAGTCTGTGGAGCCGCAACCACAGGCTGTTCGTAAGCTCGCAGTTGTAGCCACGGTCATTTCAGGAATAGCTGTACTCGGATGTATTACCTTGGCGTTATGGAATTATAATCTGACTGCAAAGGTAAATACTTTAACTACAGCGAATGCTTCACTCAACAAGACAACGCAAGCATTGACAAAGCAACAAAAGGATACAGAGGCGCTGCTGCAACAGGTTAGATTAGTAGCCAACCTGTCGTCCATATCGCATGCATTGGAGCAGACTTCCGTCGTTACTAATGATTTTGTATTGGAAAAAGTGACCTTTGATGTAGCAGAGAATGGTACGTTGAAGGGTGTGCTTTTAAATGTGAACAATCAACCGAATCTTGGTTTGGGTGGGACTTATCAAGGTTATGGTAAATATAATATGGCTTCTTCTACTTTGACGAAGAAGGCGGAGGAAGTCATAGACATAGCTATGAAACAGTATGGTACGTCGGACAAGATTCCGGTATGGGATAAAAATACGAAGGTGGAAATGACGGTACAAAATTATGAACTTGGAAAGCGGGAAGGTGGAATTTTCAAGCTTGCCAGTCAGAAATAGGAGGTACCTTATGAAGGATTTTGATGTAACTAAAGCCAAGTATGATCCGAAGCAGGAAGAACAGGTGAAAAAGGGATTTTTCAAAAAGGTGAAATCCACGGCCGGGAAGGTTCCTTTTGTGAAGGATGCGGTGGCCATGTACTATTGTGCGATAGATCCTGAAACGCCTCTTTATGCCAAAGGTGTGGCCTTCGGGGCCTTGGCGTATTTTATTTCTCCATTGGATGCGATATCGGATGTCATTCCGATGCTGGGCTTCACGGATGATGCGGGTGTCGTGCTGGCGGCCTTAAAAGTGCTGGACATGCATATCAAGCCAGCTCATCGGGAGAAGGCGAATGAATTTCTTTCTTGAGTTTTGCTTAAAGAGCGGGGGAGCTAAAGAATGGATAGGTACACGTCTACAGCGAGGGAACGCTGGCAGATGAAACAGAGTAAGCCGCAGCCGCAGGGCTGGGTGCTTGCTTTGTTTGGGTGGATTTTTGCAGGATTGGGGCTACTATTAAGTATTTTAGTCATTGGTAATCTGTCGGCTATTCTGGGTTTAGTCTTCGGCATTTTGACGAAACGGATAGAGCAACGTAATACACAGGGCATCCTGATTATCATTTTAAGCTCCGTTGGGATCGGCATCGGGGTGTTGATTTTTATTATTTTTGCAGCACAAGGTTTTGTAGAAGGCCTGATAAGAGGTTATAATGAGCATTATCAGTCAGGGAGGTAAACAGCATTGAGCGTCATTATTTCACAGCAGATATCAGCAATGGGCGTGAAGGAATATACGAAGGTGATCAAAACATTTGATTCCCATTTTACACCTTTGGTCGGACAGAAAATCAGGGATACGGCTTTTGGCGATATGCAATATTATGACGTCGAGGATGTATTTATTGATCTGGCAGAGAATGAATACTGGGTGATTTTACCTGCAGTTCTGCTGCACACCGATGATATTGAGGATGTACGGGATGCGGTACGTGAGTATCGTTCACATGGTTGGGAATGTACAAAACCTTTGTAAATCCATACTGCATAAGCATCTATACGGAAACGTCTTTCTTTTGCGAGATAGGCGTTTTTTTGTGTATTTATGTATAAAATCTTCCTAATGATTGGCATGAAAAGAAAGAATTAATGCTGAAAATGCGTAAATTGTATCATTTTTTATCATAAAACGACAAGTTGGGAAATGAAAACGGACTTAATGTGTTATACTTAGTATATCAAAGGACAAGAGTCTAAAACGACCGGTAAGGCCCTTTCTTTGAAGAGCCTCGTAAGGTTCAACGTTTATCCAAAATAAATGGTCAAAAGGAAAAGGGGAAATGCTAACGTGAGAGTGAATTTGAAATTTACGAACAAAGGGCAAGTTGCAGTCGAGAAGTTCAACAATGAGGAGCTTATCGAAATCTTTACCCGCTACATTAAAACGTTAAGCAAGAAGTATGATATCTCGGTTACCGTACCGGAAGATCTGAATGAGCAGATCTTAGCAGAGGGCACCGTAAAGGTCGTGTTGGATAAGATTAATTGTGACATGGACGCTTTTTTCAAGGAGCTGAGCCGGGATATTAAGGTGCCACTGGTCAAAAGATTGGGTACCAAATTGGATAACGTGTTTAAGACCGAGGTCGTGGAACAGAACTAAGGACAAGGATCAGGCGAGTCTGAATGATGATTCGCAATATGAAATCATAAAACCTCCCGAATGGGGCGCATGGCTAGGCAATGTGCTCGTTCGGGAGGTTTTATATGTTTAAACTGCTCTATTCAGCAGGAAATCATGCAATGTCGGTCCGTTAGCGGATGGTGGACGCAAGGCGCAGCTTGGCTAAATCAAACGAAGGAACAAGTCCTTCCTGTGCGGCGCGTCCGAGCAGTGCTTCGATGGCTGCGTATCCACTGTCGCCCAGATTGGCGGTAAAGTCGTTCACGTACAGGTCGATATGCGATTGGGCCACATCCGGAGACAGCTCCTGTGCATGGGACAATACATATTCGCGCGAGGCCTCGGGATGCTTCCAAGCATACTCGACAGAGGCGTGTATCCAGCCTGCGATCGCATCGAGGTCCAGAGAACGGCGGGCAATAATGGCTCCAAGCGGAATCGGGAGACCCGTATCTTCTTCCCACCAGTTGCCCAGATCCACTTGCTTGCTGAGACCGTAGGATGGATACGTGAAACGTGCCTCGTGAATAACCAGCCCGGCATCCATATGTCCGTCACGAACAGCAGGCATGATCTGGTCGAACGGCATCACGACAATTTCGCCGACCCCTCCCGGCACATGCTTGGCCGCCCACAGGCGGAACAGGAGATAGGCCGTGGAGCGTTCACTCGGCACGGCTACGCGCTTGCCGGACAGGGCTTCCGGGCCTTGAGCCGTGGTGTCTTCCTTGGTCAGCACGAGCGGTCCGCAGCCCCGGCCGAGAGCGCCACCGCAAGGCAGCAGGGCGTATTCATCCAGCACCCAAGGGAGCGCGGCATACGAGATTTTCATGACATCCAGCCCGTTTGGCGTTACCGCCAGATTGTTGGTGATGTCGATATCAGCAAAAGTGATGTCCAGCTCAGGTGCGCCGGGAATCAAGCCATGCGCCAGGGCATGGAAGACAAAGGTGTCGTTGGGACAAGGTGAAAAAGCAATTTGCATCTATATAACCTCCGTTAATGTAGAGAATGCGGCTTCCAACGCTTGCAAAGCCTCTTTGATCCGCCAGGCTGCGCGGTCACGTGGACCCACGGCATTGGAAATCGTGCGGATTTCCATCACAGGCAGCTCCAGCTTGTTCGCCGCTACGGCTACCCCGTAGCCTTCCATCGCTTCGGCAGCAGCCCCGGGAACGCGCGCAGCCAGCCGTTCTGCGGTAGCCGCCGTACCTGTCGCCGTCGTGACGGTCAGGATCGGCCCGGCGACGGCTGTCTGTCCGGCGACACGCAGCGCCTGAACGAGCCGCTGCGTGGTTGCGCCGTTCACGGCGATTCGGCTGGAGCCGAAGCCCAGCTCGTCTACGCTGCTGAAGCCCTCCGCCGTCTCGGCCCCGAGGTCGGCGGCGATGATCGCGTCAGCGACGACGACGCTCTCCAGTGCGGCTACATCCACGAAGCTGCCGCCGATTCCGGCGCTGATGACCAAGCGGTAGCCACCGCCAGCCAGTGCCAACGCTGTCGAAGCCGCTGCGGACGGAGCGCCCACACCAGCAAGCTCAACTGCAAAGCGGCTGTCGCCTTTCAGCCCGCGCAGCACGGCTTCCCGTTCGCCCTCAACCGCGGTCATGATCAGGATGCGTCCGTCTGATGTTGTATGCTCCATCGGTTGATTCCCCTTTAAATTTAGATCATATGCTACTTCATCATACTGCTTTTTGAAACGATGTTCAAAAAATAACGACAAAAAAAGCGCTCTGTGGCGCTTTTTGTATAAACCTGCAATATTTTCACAAACCGAAAGCCAGCAGCATCGCTGCCTTAAATAATAACGATTACCCAGTGGTAACAGTTGGACATTAGTTATTTTCAAGGTAAAAAAGCAATTCTAATCTGGAAGAACAGTACAGGCATAGCATATAATAATTATATCGGCTGATCCTTGGTGATCAACTGAAACATCGTGATATTGCGGTCATAATGGCTTTGGGTCCCATCCTGATTGCGCACCCGAATCATCTCGCTGCTGAACAATTCGATATATCCGTTGCCAATCTCGCAGTATACGCCCGTCGGGTCCTCCTGCCAGACTGAAACGAGATGTTGAGACAGCGCCGCGGTGAAAAATTCAATGTTTTTTTGCAGTACGCGTGGCGTTTTCTTGGGTTCCATAACGTAAATCCTCCCTATATGATGCCATTTGAAAATAAAGCAATTGAACATGGCTGCTATGTGGTAAGTAACAACATGATAAACATAAAAAACAATAAAAAAGTACGGTTCGACAATTTACCTCAATGAAACAGACGTAAACACTGTACCCTTTAATGCTATTTTTGTAAAGTATCCGAGTGACCTTTTCAACATCAGGCTGCGTTTACACACATTTTACATTGCGTTTACACAGCTATGATGCTAGTGCGTTTCATCTAATAGTACAATGAAGCATAACTATACTGCATGATTGATGGAGGCCATATGTTGATAGAGAGTCAGAATAAGGATAAAGATAAAGCTGGGTCAGAACGCTACTTTAATCGGGATTTAAGCTGGATTGAATTTAACCGCCGTGTTCTTCAGGAAGCGCAGGATACAGATACACCGTTGCTGGAGAGAGCCAAATTTTTGGCGATTGTGTCCAGCAATCTGGATGAATTTATGGCTGTTCGGGTGGCAGAGACGCGGGAGAAGATCAAGGCCGGTTTTATGCAAAAGGACTTCACCGGATATACCCCCTCCGGTTTATACAAACGGCTGATCAAGCGCACGGTCTCGATGGTATCGGAGCAGTATCGAACCTACCGCGAAATTTCTCGCCTGTTGACGAAAAAGGGGATTTTGCTGCTTGAATATGAGGGCTTGAATGCGACACAGCGCAAGTCTCTGGATACCTACTTTCATGAAATTATATTTCCGGTGCTGACGCCGATGGCGGTCGATCAGAGCCGTCCCTTTCCACTGGTTCATAATAAATACGTATATTTGGCAGTTGTATTGAGACGTCAAGGGGATACGGAGGAGGATAAGCCGTTTTTTGCCATCGTGCAGGTGCCTTCCAATATTCCGCGTGTCGTGTCTGTGCCGCTACGTTCCAATAGCAAGAAGAAATCATTTATTTTAATTGAGGAACTGATCAAGCATCATATTCAAACGCTGTTCACGGGCTATGTGCCGGAATCGGTTCAAGCCTTTCGTGTCACGCGCAATTCCGATTTGTCCATTAATGAAGAAGAAATCGAAGATTTGCTCGAAGAGATTGAAAAAGAACTGCGTCGAAGACGACGGGGAGCGCCGGTAAGACTGGAAGTGGAAAAAGGGATTCATCCCTATGCCCTGATGGAGCTTCAACGCGAATTCAAGCTGTTCGATCATGTGTTTGAGATGGACGGGCCGTTGGATCTGACGTTTTTGTCGTCTTTTGCCGATCATTTGGAGGGGTATTCGCATTTGAAATTTCCGGCAATCAAACCACTGTATCCGGAAGAACTGCCCACGCAAGAGGATATTTTCAACGTACTTCGCAAACGGGACGTGCTCGTGTACCATCCGTATGAATCATTCGATGCGGTAACTGATTTTATCATTGAAGCGTCCGAGGACCCGGATGTGATGGCGATCAAAATGACTTTGTACCGTGTCAACGGTGAATCCAAGTTGATCCCGGCATTAGCTCGTGCGGCTGAATCGGGCAAGCAGGTAACGGTGGTCGTGGAGCTGAAAGCCCGCTTTGACGAGGCACGTAATATTGCCTGGGCACGCAAGCTTGAAAAAGCAGGCTGTCATGTAGTGTACGGTCTGGTCGGCTTGAAGACGCATGCCAAAATTATTCTCGTGGTACGCCACGAGCGTAACGCGCTCAAGCGCTACGTGCATGTGGGCACAGGCAATTACAATGAAAGCACAGCACGGGTGTATACGGATATCGGTTTGTTCACATCCGACCCGGTGCTTGGCGAGGATGCTTCCGAACTGTTTAATGAAATTACAGGCTTTTCCGCGCTCAAGACCTTGCAGGCTTTCACGGTGGCTCCAACAGGGATGAAGAATAAGCTGTTCGAGCTGATCCGCAGGGAAGCAGAGCAAGCTTTGGCAGGCAAGCCCGCCCGGATTATCGCCAAAATCAACTCCTTATCCAGTCAGGAGATGATTGATGAACTATATGCAGCTTCTCAGGCGGGTGTGAAGATTGATCTGATCATTAGAGGGGTTTGTTGCTTGCGTCCCGGTGTGGAAGGATTCAGTGAGAATATCAGCGTCATCAGTATTGTGGATCGCTTTCTGGAGCATTCCAGGCTGTTCTATTTTGAAAATGCAGGGGCTTCGGAGTTGTTCCTGTCCAGCGCGGACTGGATGACTCGCAACCTGACACGTCGGATTGAACTAATGTGCCCGATTTATGATGACCGGATCAAGGGAATGCTGTCGGATATTTTGCATTTGTCCTTGAGGGATAATGTGAAGGCGCGGCAGCTTCTGCCTAACGGTAGCTATCAGTTTGTGTCCAGAAACAACGAAGAGGCCCCTATGCGGAGCCAATCCGAAGCCATGAAGGTTAGAAATTGGAAGAAGGAAGAATGGACCATGACAACGTAAGGTTCCATGCTTTTTGAAAATCCTTGGCGACAGCCTCCAGTTCCCGCTGTTCCAGAATTGGTTCACCCGTGCTCTCCAGACGAAGATGCAGTGCATCGTCTCCTGTGGCGGGATTGATGCTGGTGATAATGCCGGATTCGCTCCGATCCATGCCAATCGCAAGCTGGAGCAGCGAGCCGAGTCGATGTACACGCGCCTCGTCGGAAGACTCCAGAATGTCGGCATGTGTGCGCAACAGGCGAGGCGTCCGATTCTTGGGATGGTAGTCCGCAATCAGCGCGGCAAGCACCGTTTCACGATGGGACAGACCGCCGATGCCTGCATGTAGAATCCAGAACACGGAATGCTGCCGGAAATGGTAGTAGTTCAAGGCCGCTCCGGTTTTGTACAGTGTTGCGGCGGTCAGCAGCAAACGTTTGTCCATCGCTGAGGATGACACGTCAGTCCATATGTCAACGAGTTCGTCATAAAGTCGGACAGCGTACTCGTTCACCCGTTTGACGTGCGCTTCGCTAACCGGAACAGCGAATGAAAGTATATTGCGGATAGAAGCGATGAGTGGATTGTCGACCACAGGCTGTTCGGTATTGACCAGCTCATGAAATAGTCCGTCACGCAAGCCCGCTCCGCTGACCAAATAGGTGGAGCCTTGAGCGGCCTCGAATATCGCTTTCAATATAATTAGTCCCGGTACAATAATGTCGGCTCTGTCTTTGGACAGGCCGGCTGTTTTTTTGCGTTTTTCATAGGAGAGATGGGGCAGACTGACATAAAAATAATTGACATCTTCTGTCGTCATTTCGTAATGGTGTGTCACGGGCAACGAGTAATCCCGCCGCTTCTGATTGATTTTAGCCAAGGTACGCAAGGTACCGCCCAGACCGATGAACGGCAGGCCCGGATTGGAAAAGATCCAATCATGGTTTTGCAGCGAAGAACGGACGAAGCTCTCCATCTCCTCAATTTGCTGGGGGACCATTCACCGTTCCTGACTTCCCGACCAAAGCGCCAATTCATGTTGACCGCGCCAAAAGGAAACGATACGGTATGAAGCCGCTGCCGCTTGCGGAACAGCGTAATTTCGGTGCTGCCGCCCCCAATATCTATAATAATCCCATCGCTCACATTCATTGTATTTACCACGCCCAGAAAGCCCGCATAGCCCTCCTGCTCTCCGCTCAGTATTTCCAGCGTTAAGCCCGTATCCTCAGCGATCCATTGGACAATTTCATCTGAATTCGCCGCATTGCGGATGGCGGCCGTAGCTGCTGCGCGCATACGAATGACCCCGTGCATACGGCATACCGTCAAAAATTGATTCAGCAATGGAGCGATGCTCCGAACGGCCTCCCGTTCCATACGACCATTCGCCCCAACCTTCTCGCTCAGGCGTGCGGCCTCCTTACATTCCTGCACAATCCGGTAGGCGCCTGTCTCTGTCATTTCATAAATTACTAGACGAATGGAGTTTGATCCAATGTCCATGATGCCGATTTTGCTGTTCATGGTATGACCTCCTTGTCGAAAAAAACGATTTGCCCGTAAATTTCGCTACTCCGTGCAAATGGTAGTCAGATTATTGTCATTGTACCAGTGATATCAGGTGCATGCTACCGTTGGCAGGGATCTTGCCCAAATGGACTTGAACCTTGGACTATCATCCAAGAATGGTTAGTTGCTGTTGAGTATGTATAAGTATACCTGACGGCGAAAGGAGAAAGGGTATGATGAGACAACTTGCAAGCAAATGGTTAAAGACGAAGGCGCTGTTGCACCATCCACATACCGCCGTTTATATACCGGAAACCAGTCTTTATAACGAGGAACAGTTGCGCATGATGCTAAGGCGGTATGGCCTTGTATTCATAAAGCCCGTGAAGGGCGGCGGTGGAATCGGAGTTATTCGTGTGGCTAAGGAACGCAGGGAATACACCTGCACGCGCATGGAACGCACATACCGGTTTAGTAGCTTTCGAGCGCTTGCTGTCGGAATCGGAAAGCTCCGGCTCCAGCGTCCGTATTTGATTCAGCAGGGTATTAGGTTGGCCACTATTCAGGGCAGACCGGTTGACTATCGGGTAAAAGTGGTGAAGGTGGGCCAGAGATGGGGTTTCCGGTCGGTGGTCGCACGTCATGCTCGCCCCGGACTGGTTATTACGAACCTCTGCAAAGGGGGAACTCTGATGAAGGGAATGAATGCGCTTCGGATGATTTATCCCCGTCGGGTAGCTGCCCGAAAGCGACGTGAAATGGTTAATCTTACACAGCGGTGTATTCCTGTACTGGAGGGCAGATTTCCGGGAATTGGACAATTGGGATTTGATTATGGGCTTGATCCGAATGGACGGATATGGATTTTGGAGGTAAACACAAGACCCCAATAATCGTTGAATTTCTTAAATTAACCTCCATTAATTTCAATTTATTAGATTGTAAATATAATATATATGTGTAAACTATAAAAATATTTTTTTATTTAGAAGCGTCAAAACCCTGTGTATAAGTATTGTCCACATTATCCCCTGTCACATATATGGGTTAACGACACTTACCAACAATTTATACACAGGATTTCCACAACATGCTGTGGATAACAGAACGCTTGTTCCGTTTTTGGTATTTTGATAGAATAGATTTTGAAATAAAAGGAAAGGTTGTGTCGAGGATGGCTATGCTGACGGATGAAATGCTTTTGGATTCCTATCAGATGGCAATCGAGCTTAAACTTGAATGTGACTTCATTGCACTGTTGCTGGCTGAGATTCACAAAAGAAACTTAGAGATGAATACAGCCGTAGTCCTTCATTAGACCGGACAAGCTCTCGTACTGCGACTGTGAAGTCATTCAGGGTTCGAATGACTTTACGGACAATCACTGCAACGAATAGGCACACCGTAGAAAAGGGTATTTCACTCCAACGATTCAAATTTGGAGTAAAATACCCTTTTTTGTCATAGTCTAGAATAGACTACAGTTTCATGTTACTGCTGTGACCCGGGGACAGCTTGGCGTCCGGGTCAACATAAACCTTGGCGTTGTTGACGGCCGTAGGCGCTTCACCGAAGCCGACAGCAATCAGCTTGAGCTTGCCTGGATAGGTCGTAATGTCCCCAGCGGCGAAAATGCCGGGAATATTCGTTTCCTGACGGGAATCGACCACGATGGAGTTACTTTCGATTTCGATTCCCCATTCGGCAATCGGGCCGAGAGTGGATACAAATCCAAAGTTAACGATCACATCGTCCACTTCGATTTCCTGAGTTTCTTTGGTTTTTACATGAGCAAGGGTAACCTTCGTAATCGAGTCTTCCCCGTGCAGCTCTGTAATTTCAGTCGGTGTAACGACGTTTACTTTGGAAGCGAGGAGGTTTTCTACACTGTGTTCATGCGCACGGAACTTGTCGCGGCGGTGAATCAATGTAACCTGTTCTGCAATCGGTTCCAGCATGAGCGCCCAGTCTACCGCAGAGTCGCCGCCGCCGCTGATCAGCACTTTCCGGCCTGCAAATTTGCTCAGGTCGCTGACAAAGTAATGGAGGTTCGTTTTTTCAAAACGATTTGCGCCCGGCAGTTCCAGTCTGCGCGGCTCGAAAGCACCCACGCCAGCGGTAATGATGACCGCTTTTCCGTGATACTCGCCGCCTTTATCTGTTTTGACGATGAAGTGGCGTTCTTCCTTTTTCTCTAAGGATACGACCTTCTCTTCTAACTGTACTTCTGGGTTAAAGTGGTTCATCTGCTGAACCAGATTGTTGACTAGTTCCTGTGCAGTCACTTTAGGAAAGCCAGCGACGTCATAAATATATTTTTCAGGATAAAGGGCTGCAAGCTGGCCCCCGAGTTGGGGCATACTTTCAATTAAGGTGACGGATGCCTGACGCATTCCCCCGTAGAAAGCAGCGAAAATACCGGCTGGGCCGCCTCCGATGATAATCAGATCGCGGAGTTCCCCACCTGTGGATTGAACTGTCACTCTAAAAACACCTCCGAAAGGGATAGTATGGATAATGGATATTGAATGTAGAATCAGCCGCATAGAGGTTAAGAAAGCGCCCGAACGCATGATTCACTGTTTATCATTATAAACTGCCGGGTTCCGCTTGGAAAGTTTAAGTGATTAATATTTTAATGAAGGTTATCCGGCGTGTATAAATTAGCCGTTTTGAGAGCAAAGCTGTGAATAATCACTGATTACGTAAACCGGAAGGGGTAGAAGCATGAGCAGTGTTCCCAAAATTGTCATTGTGGGCGCCGGGTATGGCGGTATTTTGACGGCTCAGCAATTGCAAAAGGAACTCAAGCACAACGAGGCAGATGTCACGCTGGTTAATCGCCATGATTACCACTATATAACAACGCATCTCCACATGCCTGCGGCGGGTACAGATACGATTGAGCATTCACGGATTCCGATTTCGCAGCTGATCGATGAGTTCAAGGTGGATCTAATCAAAGGGACGGTTAAGGAAATCATACCTAAGGAGAAAAAAATCGTGCTGGAGGATGGATCGCTATCCTACGATTATCTGGTAATCGGATTGGGCGGGGAACCGGAAACCTTCGGTATTCAGGGGATGGATAAGTTCGCGCTTACGATTCGAAGTATTAACTCGGTCCGCTTGATCCGTGAGCATGTCGAATACCAGCTTGCCCTGTATAAAAATGACGGGAACCCCGGACGGCTAAATTTTGTAGTCGGAGGGGCGGGCTTTAGCGGGATTGAATTCGTAGCGGAGCTGGCGGATCGTCTGCCGCAATTGGCAAGAGCCTATGATATTGATTTTAACAGGATTCAAATTATTAACGTCGAGGCGGCTCCTACGGCATTACCGGGCTTCGATCCGGAGCTGGTAGAATACGCGATGGATGTTCTCAAGCGCAAGGGCGTCACCTTCCGCATCGGTGTTCCTATTAAGGAATGTCTTGAGGATGGCGTCATTGTCGGTGAGGGTGAGAAAATCGAAGCTTGCACGGTCGTGTGGACTGGAGGTATTCGTGGTAACGGTCTGATCGAGAAAGCCGGATTTGAAGTGATGCGTGGACGTGTGAAGATCGACGATTTTCTGCGTGCACCGGGTCATGAGGACATTTTTATTATCGGGGACAGTTCTTTAATGTTTAATCGCGAAGGACGCCCATATCCGCCGACAGCTCAAATTGCGATGCAGCAAGGGGTACTCTGTGCGAAGAATTTAGCAGCTACGCTACGGAAAAAGGAGCTGCACAAGTTCGTGTTTTCCAACAAAGGCACGGTTGCTTCTCTTGGAAAAGGGGAGGCTGTCGCGGTCGTGGGCAATCGCAAAATAAAGGGCTGGATTGCCGCACAGCTGAAAAAAATTGTGGATATCCGCTATCTGTTCATCATTGGCGGGATTCCGCTGGTGCTGAAAAAGGGACGGTTTTTCTAAACTTGAACATGACATCAAAAAATCCTATGCATTGAGAAGGTTTCCATGACTCCTGGCCAGGGAGCTTGGAAATCTTTTTTATTTAATGTACCCCTAAAAAGGGTATTGACACATAACTATACGGCGACGTATAGTGTGGATATTAATTACAGAGGGGGGCCTTCACGTTGTATTCTGATTTTAACTTCAAGAGTGATCCCAAAAAGATAAATTTATTGGCAGAAAAATTTCCACATGTGGACCCCCAATCGTTGAGTACGCTAGCGCTTTTCATTCAGACAGCTCATGAAGTATACAATGGTGTGTCCTCCAGACTGTCCGAATATGGACTATCGATTGGAAGTCTGAAAATTTTAATTCCGCTGTATCTGCATGAACGTGCGTTGACTCCATCTGAACTGGCCGAATATTCAGGAGTTACACGTTCAACCGTAACCAGTGTAATCGACAAGCTGGAACGTGACGGTATCATCCGAAGAAGTACGCTGGTAGATCGCCGTATGACTGCGATCTACTTGACTGAGGAAGGAAGACAGTTAATGACGGAAAGAATTCCGATGTTCATTCAGCTTTTTTCGGATTTATTGAAGGAATTTACGAAGGAAGATCATGTTCACTTCGCTGGGATGCTACAGAAGCTTTCCACAGGTCTGGATAGAATAAAACGGGAATAATACCTTTCCCGAGGCCGATAGTTAGACGTCGTACTATCAGGTTGCGTACTTGTTTTTTTAAACAATCATTTTCCGCTTATCATTCGCTAAATCATCATGAAGGAGAGTTTATTGCAATGAATAAAAAAATCATCGTGTACGTTCTACTGGTTGTCGCATTAGGTACTGGAGGTACGCTGATGGCAATGAGCGGCAAGGATGCTGTGAGTATGGCAGCCCAACAAAAGAACACACTGCTTACCACAGATACCGTAAATGTTGCTTTTCAGGGCGTAGGGGGAAGAGTGAACACCATTGAGGTGAAGGAGGAACAACAAGTGAAAAAAGGAGATGTGCTCATGACCCTCGATCCTGTGGACCTGGACCTGCAAATTGAGAAATTAAAAACAGATATCGCGCAGGCTGATGTGAAAATAAAGCAGGCTAAAGACGGACTGCAAAATCAGTCAGAGAAAATTTCAAATTCAGAAAAGCAGGGACAATTGGATATTCAGGCTGCGCAGGCCGGAGAATCCTTATTAAACCAAGGTACACGTGTAGAGGACATTCAAAAACAAAAGCTGGCGATTGAAGCAGCACAGCAATCGTTGGATGCAGCTCTGACAGGAGTGGAGACAGCCAAAACAAATGCGGAGATTGCACAAAAAACAGTAGCATCCAGGCAAGAGTCTCTTGACTTGGCCAAAGTGAATTACAACCGTGTCCAAGCGTTGTACGATGCCGGTGCCGGAACCAAAGCAGAACTGGATAATGCCAAAAATCAACTGGATAATGCCCAAATTGCGTTAGCTACGGCTAAGGATCAGGTTGAGATTGCGAACAATCAGATTAATGCCGCCAGCAAGCAATCTGACATTACTCGAAATGGTATCGCCCAGCAGCAAACCGCTTTGGACAAAATGGAGGCAGGTGCAACCGCTGAGGAACGTCAGCAGGCTCGTATCAAAACAGAAAAGGCTAAGGAAGCCCTGAATCAAACCTCGCAAACGCGAAAAGATGTTAAGAATAGTGAATACAATGTAGATCTTCTGGCTCAACAAAAGCAGGCATTAAGCGTTCAACTCAAAACCTTGGAATTGCAGCGTGGACGTATGGTGCTGAAGGCATCTACAGACGGTAAAGTGTCCCGCATTGTACCCAAGATGGGAGAAATCGTTGCTACGGGGGCAACGGGCGTCGTTATTGAAACCAACCAGCTATACTACGATATTTATGTGGATGAGGATTCCATTTCGCAATTTAAAGCAGGGGGAAATGTGACTTCGCACGTCGTTGCTTTAGACAAAGATATCCAAGGCAAGGTGAGATACGTTACCTCTGCTCCGCAATATACCAACATGAGAATGAGCCGGGATAAAGGTTTGTCGGATATAAGTTCCTTTCAGGTGCGGGTAGATGTCCCGCGAACATCTGAATTATTACCTGGAATGACGATAGAGGTTGTGACGAAATGAAGGCGTTTATAGAAGAATGGAAGCTATTGGTCAGCGGCAGGATGGTGTTCGTACTGCTGCTCGTCCCGATTCTTGTGGCGGTAGCCTTCGGGTTTGTTTTCAAAAATAATCAGCTGAATGATGCATCTGTCGCTGTAGTCGATTTAGATCATAGCAATTATAGCCGACAGCTTATTAATAAATTGGATGCATCCCAGTATATTGACGTACGTTATGTACAAGAGAATGAAGCCGATCCGAATTTACTCCTATATAATGAAAAGTTTTTTGCAGTGATTTATCTTCCGGCAGGTCTGGAGGAAAATAGGCTTAAGGGAGTTCAGAGCAACATCGGCTTTTATATAGATAACACGGTAGGTCAGGCCACTGGGAATCTGCGCTCGGCGGTCACAGAGATCTTTGCCACGGAAAATGCAATACTGGCTGGTGGTGGACTAAAGGGCATGGGGATGAGTGATAGCCAGGTAACAGGACTTACTTCCAACATGCTACTCCAGCAGCGTCTGCTGTATAATCCCACCAATGCTACTTTAATGACCTCGGTTATGGGATTCATCAATACTGTCATGATTTCACTGATTGGTGCTGCTGCACTGACCATTGTCCCACGCTTGCGGGAGCAAGGCAGATTAAAAGAGGAGCTACAGCATTCGTACGGTTTGATTCTAAGGGTGCTACCGTATGCGTTAGTAGGATGTGTGTCCTTTTACTTATCCATTGGTTTGCTCAAGCAGATCGGCGGACTTCGGTTTGAAGCGAATGTATGGGAGATCAGTATTCCGTTTCTACTGTACACGATTAGTCTAGGCTTGTTTGCGATGGCTTTGGGGTGGAATGCGGCGAACCCGGGAAAAGCCTCTCCGCGTCTCATGCTGATTATATTGCCTTCGTTCTTGCTGAGCGGTGCTCAATTGCCAGTAGCTATGCTGCCTACATCGCTGCAATATATTAGTAATATTCTTCCATTGACCTGGCATTTCAAGTTTTTGAGAGGGATGGGATTCAAGGGCGGAGGCTTGAAGTATTTCATTCCTGAGGTTGGAGGATTTTTGATCCTGTTAAGTGCTTTGTTGCTTCTGATCTTTATTCTGATTGCTCTGGAGAAAAGAAAGCTGGCAAAAAGCAAGGATGCAGTGTTAATGGTTGAACCTGTGTTACACTAATATCAAAGAATATGATTTTTCAGGCGCCTGTGAGGGGGCCTTTTCTCATCTTGTGCGGCTTTGCAGCATATATAAAAAAGGATTCCGCAGTCCCTAAAGCGGGAGTTCACGAAATCCTTGGTCGTTTTATAGCTTTAACATGTTTTCAAATGTTTCTTCGTTCAGGACGCTGCCGACATAGAAGGAGCCGAACTCGCCGTAACGGGCGCTGACTTCGTCAAAACGCATTTCGTAGATCAGCTTTTTAAATTGAAGTGCGTCGTCGGCGAACAGCGTGACACCCCATTCCCAATCGTCGAAGCCGATAGAACCGGAAATGATTTGCTTCACTCTGCCAGCATAGCTGCGTCCGATCAAACCGTGACTGCGCATCAGAGTGCGGCGCTCATCCATCGAAAGCATGTACCAGTTGTCGTCCAGATCGCGTTTTTTGTTCATCGGATAGAAGCAAATATAACGAGCCTTGTTCAAAACAGGCTTCAGGCGTGAAACAATTTGCGGATTTTGCATCGGATCTTCTTCTTTGCTCAAATAGTTGCTCAGCTCCACCACACTCACGTAAGAGTAGGTTTTAGTCGTATATTTGGCAAAGGTGGTTTTGTTAAACTCATTTTCGAGTTTGTTGAGGTCTTCCAGCGTTTCGCGTAGATGTAACATAACAAAATCAGCCTTTTGTCCGATTACAGTATATACGGCAGAGCTGCCCAGACCCGCTTCCTCGGTAACGCTCCATTCCTTCATAAACTCTTGAAGCTCGTCCAGCGCTCCGGCGCGTTCTTCATCGTCTGCTGTTTTCCATGCCGTCCAGTTGATGGATCGGAAATCGTGAAGTGCATACCAGCCTTCCAGCGTGGATGCTACTTCATTTGGCGTTGATGGGGGTTGTTGAGGTTGATGTTGGTTCACAATGGTCACTCCTTTTTCAAATCTGTAAATAATCATCGGCATGGCCGAAACATGTGCGTTTTAAGTATGTCCTGCGAATAAAGAATGTGTAATGCTTAACTATTATATTGTAGCCCAAATAAAGGATTTTCACCAATGAAAGAAATGTGAAGAATTTTATTTTTTCCGTGATGCAGGTCACAAGTCGTAAAATAGTTAGTATTCTCGAAAAAAGGGGAACACGGACGAATGAGGCTGCCAAAAAGGAGGACAATTGGACTTATTTTGCTGGTCTCAGCTGGGGTCAAGTATGATAGAATAGAAAAACATCTTGGAGACCGTTATGTCAGGAAAGGAAGAATGTTGGAATGCGGATGAAAAACCTGCTGCACTATACTGAGAACCACCGCTACTGCGTTTATCGGGAATTCGGCTTGAGCGCACTGGATGAATTGATGCTGGGAAGCGTCTATCAGCCGATGGTAGGCGCATTTGCGGTCAGCCTGTATCGGCTATTGTTCCAGCATGTGCCAGCCGGACAGATCGGTTATTCGCCGCTGGAGCAGCAGCGTCGTCTTTTTCTGACACTAGGGCTGGAGCCAAGCGAGAAGGGACGCAAGTATCTAATTGAACAGACCTCCAAGCTGGAGGCTGTCGGTCTGTTGCAGACGTCCAGGCTGTATGCACCGGAAACGGACGACTATATGTATGAATATGAGATGCAGCCACCGCTTGCGCCTGCCGATTTTTTAGGACGCAGCATCTTACTCTTTTGTTGAGAGACAAAATTGGCAAGTTTGCGGTGCTTTCTCTGCGAGAATCGCTGTGGAGCAGCGAATCTGCGGAATGGTCGCAATCTTCCTATAATAAAGAGAATATATCTATTCCGTTTTACGAGTTATTTGAGCTGAACACCCATGTCATTGATTACGAGTTGGAGCAGGCGCTGTCCGAGGTGTCTTCGGGCCGTCACAATGGGGCTTTGGCCGCAGAGTCGGAGGAAGGGCTGAATTATGCGGACATCATTCTCCGTTTTCCGCGCGAATCCGTCAACCGCAAGCATGTGGAGCGTCTGCGTTTTGAGCACGAGCAGCTAGGCATGGTCAATTACGTTGTTCGCAAATTCGACTTATCTGTACAGGACATCAGCCGCTTGCTGGATGAGGACGGCATTTTTACCGAAGCAGGCGATTTGTTGCTGGACGAGCTTCAGCTTCGGGCAAGCCAGCATTCCAGACAGGATCGGAAGCGACAGGAGGAACAGCAGGTGCAGGCCGCGAAAGTGGTTGCCCTGCGTCAGAGAGAAGCTGCCATTCCGGAAGAGCCTCCTGCGGAGCAAGCCGTGGAGATGGAATTCTATGTGGAGGTTCCACCACAGTTCACAGCCAAATGCGACATTCACCAATATAATATGATGCTGCGCAACGAGCCTTATCGTCGTTTGCTGCAAACCTTTTTCCCCGGCACGGTTCCCGGTAACCTGCTGGATATATTCGAAAAGATTGATATCAGCTACAAGCTGCCCGGTGAAGTCATCAATGTACTTATCCATTATTTAATGTCCCTGCTGGTATCAGGAAGCGATCAGCGGATTAACCGCAACTTTGTCGAGGCTGTCGCTTCCAATATGCTGTTAAAGCAGGTAAGTACCTACGAAAAGGCTGTTCAATATATACGTGATCAAGCCAAGGTAAAAGGCAAGCAGTCTGCTGCTTCTCCTTCCGGCGGCCGTTCCCGTTCATATGCCAAAAACAACGGCCCATCCAAGCCATCCATTCCCATCGTACAGGATCACCCCTCCGAGGAATCCGTATCCGAGGAAGAACTGGATGAACTGCTGCGCCTAGCCGAACGAATGCAATCCGGTAAACAGAAAAAGGTATAGTGCACGGCTCTACGCTCAAATTGTTTTGGCTTAAAACTAACACTTTGGTTTTAAGCCAAAACTAATTAGGTACTATAAAAGAATATTAAGCGAAGCCAATTCAAATATGTGTCGACTTTATGGCGGTCGGCAGCGAAGCGGATGGAATCGTTCTGGAGAAGCGCTAGCGTTCGCCTTTGTCACCGGATTTTTACCTTTAATTTCTATTCCAATAGAAAAAATCCGGTGGCAACAGCGATCGTAAGAATGATCCATCCGCGAAGCGTCTCTCTCCCCTCCATAACTCTGCACATTTTAGAAAGGAGGAGCGTTCTTGGAATCACTGGGCGATTTGCTACAGCAGATGCAGAACCCTTCGTTTCGCCAGCGCACGCGCAATGTGGCCGATCAGGTTCTCAATGATCCGCTGGTGCAGGATTTTTGTGCTGCGCATCCCGATATTGACGAAACACAACTGCGATTAAACATGAGTATGCTTTTTCAGTATGCCCGGGATCGTCGAAATTGCGACAATTGTCCGGGACTCGAACAGTGTCCTAACGATTTTCAGGGACATTTTTGCAAGCTGGGCGTAGAATACCCAAATGGTACAGCCGAAATGGTGGACATCCGTACTCCTTGCGCCAAACTGGTAGCTTCACAGCACGAACAGCGGGTGCGTCAGCGGATTAAAAGCTTTTATGTGGATGAGCGTGCGCTCTTGGAAGGCTATAATGCCCTTGAGATTGCACGTAAGGATGCACAACGTATGCCCGCAGTCACACAGCTATTCCGTTACATCGAAGAAACGAAAAGCCAGGGCCTATCCAAAAAAGGACTCTACCTGGAAGGTACGTTTGGTACGGGTAAGACCTTTTTAATGGGATATCTGCTGCACGAGCTGGCCTTGTCCGGACTGAACGGTGTGATTGTGTATATGCCTGATTTTGTGGAGGACTTAAAGTCCATGATTCAGGAAGGGCAGAAGCTGAAGGAAACGACTGAAATGCTTAAAAATTGTGATCTGCTCGTATTTGACGACATTGGAGCCGAAAATTTGAGTCCATGGGTACGGGATCATGTGATGGGCTCGATTTTAAATTATCGAATGAACCGCAAACCTACCTTTTATACTTCGAATTATTCGTTGCAAGGGCTGGAGAAGCATCTGAGCTTTACGAGCAAGGACGGTGAGGAATTGTACAAGGGACAGCGTTTGATGGACCGGATTCGCCCTTTTGTAGATGTTATTACCGTTAAAGGGAAAAATCAGCGAGGATAATTGTAAATCAATTTGCTATTTTGATATCTTACAATTAAAAAACTATTGTGATATAATTAAAAGGTGTCAAAAAAGAAATTACAGGTTATAATAATCTTGACTTTTCTATAAAGGAGGAACATACAATGGCAATTGTTAACGTGTCCGACCAATCCTTCAACGCAGAAGTCGAAGGTACAGGAACCGTTTTAGTTGATTTTTGGGCGCCATGGTGCGGTCCTTGCAAAATGATCGCTCCTATTCTGGAGGATCTCTCCACAGAAGTTGGCGACAGCGTCAAAATCGCGAAAGTGAACGTGGATGAAAATCCAGAGTCTGCTTCCCGTTTCGGCGTTATGAGCATTCCTACCCTGATCGTCTTCAAAGACGGACAGCCCGTTGATAAAGTGGTGGGTCTGAACTCCAAAGAAGCACTGAAAAGCATGCTTACCAAACACCAGTAATCATCGCATGTGACCCATGCTCCTGCGGGGGCTTGGGGAGCGGGCATGAACGGTCAATGCCTCCGGTTGTAAATACCGGGGGCGTTTTTGTGTATTATTCCAGTATATTATATAGTAGTCGAAGTCATTTAAGAATGGAAGGAGGAACCGGGCGAATGGAATCTTATGCGGAGGACTTGCGGAATCAGGAGAAGGCGCTGGAGAACATACGGCACAAATTAGCGTTGCTGCCGGATGCATCGGGCTGTTACTTGATGAAGAACAGCGAGGGCACCATCATTTATGTCGGCAAGGCCAAAGTGCTGAAAAACCGGGTTCGTTCCTATTTTACAGGTAGCCATAACGGCAAGACGCAAAGACTGGTTTCCGATATCCGTGATTTTGAATATATTGTTACGGGCAGTAATATGGAGGCGCTCATTCTGGAGTGCAACCTGATTAAAAAGCATCAGCCGCGCTATAACGTGCTGTTGAAGGATGACAAAACTTTTCCGTATTTGAAAATTACGAACGAGGAGCACCCCAAGTTAGAGGTGACCCGGCGCGTTCTGAAAGATAAAGCAAAATATTTTGGCCCTTATCCTAATTCCTACGCGGCACATCAGACGAAGAAGCTGCTGGACCGCATGTATCCGTTACGCAAGTGCGGTGTGATGCCGAAGGAAGTGTGCCTTTATTATCATATGCATCAATGCCTGGGCCCTTGTGTGAAAGAGGTTGAGAAGGAAACGTATGAACAGATTGGTCAGGAGATCGGTTCTTTTTTGAGTGGCGGGCATGAGGAAATCAAAAAGGATCTTCAACGCAAAATGCAGGAGGCTGCAGAGGAGCTGTACTTTGAGCGTGCCAAGGAGCTACGTGACCAGATTATCAGCATTGACGCGATGATGGAAAAGCAGAAGATCACGACAGCCGATGCGAAGGACCGCGATGTATTCGGATTTTCGGTAGACAAGGGCTGGATGTGTGTGCAGATCTTATATGTTCGTAAAGGTAAAATGATCGAGCGGCATATGTCTACGTTTCCTTTTACGGCGAGGCCTACAGCGACTTTATGTCCTATGTGACGCAATATTATAGTGATAACCCGGCGGTGCCGCAGGAAATATTGCTGCCGGATACACCGAAGCTGATGAAGCAGGCGGAACAGGGGGATGTCGGTCAATCGGCTGTGACGGAAGCTGTTTCTCACACTGCAACAACCGAGGAAACCGCACAGACCAGTAACAATGCTGTACAAGAAGCAGGGACATTATCGGATGTGCCCAATGAAGAGCAGCCGTTCGAGCGTTCCGCGGATGCACTGCTGGTGGCCGAAGAGCGTGCTTCTTATGGAGAAGCAACGGATCGAGACCATACTGAAACCCAACTGTCAGGCGGGCTGGAGGAACCAGCTACGGCGGCTCTAGCTCTGGCTGAATGGCTGGATGTAAAGGTACTGGTGCCTCAGCGTGGACTGAAAAAGCAAATGACAGGGATGGCTACGGAAAATGCACGGGTCGCTTTGGATGAGAAGTTTAAGCTGATTGAACGGGACGAGGAACGGACATTCAAGGCTGCAAGCAATCTGGGGCGTGCGATTGGGCTGGATAGCCTGCATCGCGTGGAGGCGTTTGATAACTCCAATATACAGGGGTCCGATCCAGTCTCGGCAATGATTGTGTTCATTGATGGCAAGCCTGCCAAGAAGGAATACCGTAAATATAAAATCCGTTCGGTGCAGGGGCCGGATGATTATGAAACGATGCGTGAGGTCATTCGGCGTCGATATGAACGTGTGCTCAAGGAAAATCTGGAGCGTCCGAATTTGATCGTCGTCGATGGTGGACGCGGACAGATTAAGGCCGCTGTGGATGTGCTGGAGAATGAACTGGGTTTGTTCATTCCTGTGTGTGGTCTGGTGAAGGATGCCAAGCACAGAACCTCTCAACTACTGGTGGGGGATTCTCCCGAGGCCGTGACACTGGCCCGCAACAGTGAAGAATTTTACCTGCTGCAACGGATTCAGGATGAGGTTCACCGATTCGCCATTACATTCCATCGTGAGCAACGGGGCAAATCCATGGTAACCTCTCGTTTGGACTCGATTCCGGGAATTGGCGAGAAGCGGCGTAAGCTGCTGCTAAAGCATTTGGTTCGCTTAAAAAAATAAGAGAGGCCAGCGTCGATGACTTCCGGCCTCTCTCTATTGGTGATAAGCTTGCGCGTCAGATTATAGCTGCCCTTCGGGAGGAGGAGTCGTAGAATACGGCTCTTCTTTTTTATGGGCTCAAACATGACTCGATTTGGCTTCTTTGGACTAAACCAGTAAATGATGTAGCCCACAATGGCCGGCAATACGATCCAGAACAAACCTGCGGTCAGGTTTACCGTGTCTCCCAGACTCATCACGCTAAGACCCATCAGAATGCTGTCAAAAATAACGTGGCTGAACATGGCGGCAATAAAGCCGTAACGCAGAAATACAAAACTGAACAGCAATCCAAGGAAGGTCAGCTCGATAGGTCTGGAAATGACCGGATAGATTGGATACAGTGTGTGCCCCAATGCCCAAATCAGCGTGGTAATCAGACAGGCAACAAAAGTATTTCTCACCATCTTTTTCACCATCGGGATACCAAACAGACGGTATACGGCTTCCTCTCCAATGCCTGCCATCCATGCCATAATCGGCAGTAACCATGGATAGGCCATGTTGTAAGGAGATTGTGTGGCATCTGTTGTGGAGAACGTATTAAACGTACGCTCCAGCACAAAGAACAAAATGGATTGTACACCGAGTAAAATAAAGGCCCACAAGTAGCCCACATACATACTGCGAAGCACATACAGCCCGTAGCCCGGCTCTTTGGCGCGTGGCCAGGCATTCAGCCCAACCTTGCGCATCAGCCCGTCACCGCCAACCAAGGAGAAGTAGAGCGATACGGCCATTACGAAAGTAATAAAAATTTGCAAAATCATAAGAAATATAAGCGCTCCCCGACCGCCTGCTTCTGCTTGCAGTATAGGAAGCATGTTAAATGTCCCTGCCATACTGGCAGCAAAATATACAATGGACAGCACAATGCCCCGTACAAAGGAAGTGTGGCGTCGTGTGAGTGAGGCGTATACGATGCCAAGTATGCCTAACACCAAGCTAAATAAAGCATAGCCTGCGTAGGTCATCCAGTTAGCCCAGTACGTTTGCTTTTTGACATAATCCGTATAGGACGATGGGGCGGAAAAGCTCTGTGTAAACGAGCGAACATTTCCGTCTTCAAACGTAAACGCCAGCGTAAGCACAGAGGAGCCGATTTTTTTGTCGTTTACGGTGTACTTCAAACCGCCCTCGCCTTCGGATGTCGCAAGCTTCAAGTCCGATGGTTTAAAGCCAAAGCGTTTTACCCAGGCTGCCGCTGCCTGCTCCTTTGCTTCCAGCGTCATGTCTCCTTCGGCTGCGCGTACAAGCCTGCTACGTGCCTGCTCATCCGTAGAAATATCAGCTTGTGTGTAACTGGTGCTGGAGGTAATTCGTTTAAAGCTGACGACTTTGCCTGTGGACAAATCCACATGAACTTGCACTTTGCTTTTGGAAGAAGGTTCCGGTAAATCGACCCGGAAGGTTTCGTAAGGATAACTTTTTTTCCATGTACGGTCATACTGTTGAAGCAGCTTTTCTCTGGATAAATAACCGTACAGGTCCGTTTCAGCCTGATAGGTCACGACAGGCTTTTCCGGCTGCGATTCGGTATAGCCCAGCTCGGAGCGGGCGAAGTCCAGCGCGTGTATGACTGCTTCCTGCTTGCTGATGACCTTGGCATTCGTCAGTGCTTCCGGATTCGGATTACTAAACGAGGGAATAAGCAATTGAAAGACAAAAAGCAAATCAGGCCAATCCCGCCCAGCAAGCCTAATCTTTTGAAGTTGGCCGTGAGCACGACCGGTTTCCCGATAGGATTCATGAGTTTCCTCCTTAATCTGTAAATAAGAACATCCATTAAAGATATCATACTGCACAGGTTCCCGCCAACAGACCTAGGATATTCATGAAAATGGAGTCAAAGCACTATAAAGTTTCAATAAAATAAGATAAGCTGCGATTAAAGGTGGACTATTCTCAAATTACCGCTAATTTAACGTTATTTCGAAGAAATCGGTTTTGTGCTCTGTATATAGAAGGATTATAATCTGTTGAGACAATGCATATGAAATATATAGGTAACGATATACATTTGAGCCGAATTTCCATAGGAAAACGGGGGAACCATGTTACTGGGGTGAATTTTACAGCCGGTCCCGGACCGGAAGTGTGAATAGGGCATACTGTGCAGCCCGAATCCGTCAGCTAACCTCGTAGGCTGTGAGCAGGAACCAAGTCAGGCACTCGGATTTCCGGTGTCTTTTTTTGTGCGAATAAAAGTTGGATAATTAAAACGTTGCTGAGTTAAGTCCGCTTCGCGCTCCATTTGATCTTCCGATCGCTGTTGTCTCTGAATTTTATTGGATTAGATAAACCCTGATAAGGTTAAAATTCAGAGACAAAGGCGAGCGCTACCGCTTCTCCAGATTCAATGGACCGCTGCGCTGCTGCCCGCCTTAAAGTCATCCAAGTGTTATGATTTGGTGAGGTATGAGTGTAGTGAGATATTAAAAGGTATAAGTATCCCGCTTTGCGGATACTTTTCTGTTTTCTCTAAAAGAAACGGACTAAAGAAACTGAAAAGAGATTGGTGATTTTATGAGCTGGCAGTAGCGGAGGGGGCAGAATTGTTCTGAAGAAGCGCCAGCGTTTGCCTTTACCACCGGATTTTAACCATTAAAAGGGCTTATAAAATCAGAAAAAAATCCGGGGGTAACAGCAATCGGAAGAACAATCTGCACCCGGAGCGTCTCCATGCTCATAATTCACCAAGTAGGAGCAGTGATAAATAGATGAATCCCAATGCAAGATGGCTTCGGCTTTCTCCACCGCAGATATTCGTTGTGGGCTTTGCCATTATCATTCTTATAGGTAGCTTGTTGTTAATGCTGCCGATTTCCAATACAACGGGAAAGCCGCTTGCATTTATAGACGCTTTGTTTACAGCCGCCTCCGCAACCTGTGTAACAGGTCTTGTTGTTAAGGATACTGGCACCTTCTTTACCACTTTTGGTCAAGTTGTCATCGTTGCGCTGATCCAGATCGGCGGTCTTGGCTTTATGACGATGGCTACCTTGATTGCGCTGGTGTTCAAGCGTCGTATTTCCTTGCGGGAGCGTCTCATTTTGCAGGAAGCGATGAATCAGACTTCTGTAGAGGGAATTGTCGGGTTAATCCGTAAGGTATTACTGTACTCACTGGTTATTGAAGGCGTATGCGCTACGATATTCTCGGTTCGTTGGTCCTTTGACATGCCCGTAGGCAGGGCGATTTATTTTGGGATTTGGCATGCGATTTCGATGTTTAACAATGCAGGCTTTGATTTATTTGGTCACTTTCGCAGCCTGACAGGTTATGTATATGATCCGATTGTTAATTTTACGGCTATGTTTCTGATTATTTCGGGTGGCATCGGCTTTGTGGTCATGTCCGATCTGGTGGAATACCGCAAGCGAAAGAGACTGTCCTTGCATACCAAGGTGGTACTCAGCATGACGGCTGCTCTGATTGTAGTCGGCACGCTTGTCATCTTTGTATTTGAGTTTACCAATCCGAAGACACTGGGCTCGCTGGATTGGGGTGGAAAGCTGCTGGGATCTTTATTCCAATCCGTAACGCCCCGCACCGCAGGTGCCAATACGCTGGATATTGCAGGCTTACGACAGGCTACGCAGTTTTTTATCATCATACTCATGTTTATTGGGGCTTCCCCTGGCTCCACTGGAGGCGGGATTAAGACCACAACATTCGCCCTGCTCATTGGAGCGGTGATTTCGATGCTGCGAGGGCGGGAAGATATTGTGCTGTTCAGGTACAGACTTGCGCAGGGACGAATTTACAAGGCTTTGACCATTACACTGCTGGGGCTGCTGTTTGTCATTGGGGTGACGATGATTTTGTCGGCAACCGAGGATCATCATTTTCTGATGATATTGTTCGAGACGGTGTCTGCATTTGGTACGGTGGGATTGTCCATGGGACTAACATCTGATTTGACGGTTATAGGCAAGCTGGTCATTACCCTGACGATGTTTGCCGGCAGATTGGGTCCGCTCACACTGGCTTATGCACTGACTCCGAAAAAGGGTAAGGAATTATATCGTCATCCGGAAGGCAAAATGATTATAGGATAAGGGAGTTTTCGAGTAGATATGAAAACGCAGCAGTTTGTGGTTATTGGTTTGGGACGCTTTGGCTCAAACCTGGCTTTGCAATTGGTAGATATGGGATGCGAGGTGCTTGGCATTGACCAGAATGAGGATATTGTGGATAGCATGAGTGAGCTGTTGACGCATACCATCGTAGCGGACGCTACAGACGAGGATTCGTTACGATCGCTAGGCATTCGCAATTTCGATTGCGGCATTGTTGCGATTGGTAATGATATTCAGGTTAGCATCCTGGCTGCCATTTTGCTAAAAGAGCTGGGTGTGAGCAAAGTCGTTGCCAAAGCGATTTCTGTGCTGCACGGACGGGCGTTGGAAAAGCTCGGTGTGGACCGGGTCATTTATCCCGAGCGGGATATGGGGATACGGGTTGCGCACCAACTGGTTACGCCTAACTTGCTTGATTATTTGGAGCTGTCCAAGGAATACAGAATTGTGGAACTCAACGTTCCTGCATGTCTGCATGGCAAAACGCTATCTGAGCTGAATGCCCGCACTCGCTTTGGTTGTAGCATCGTAGCGCTTCATACGGCGAACGGTATCCTGATTGCACCCACAGCGATGGATCGGCTAAAAGCGGACGATATTATGGTTATCATCGGCTCCAATGACAATATCGGCCGCTTCGAGGACGAGGTTGTTAACGTGAACGAGGAAGGCTGATCTCCTCTACACCATACGATAGCCCGCAAACGATGCACGTGTCTCGCTGATCCAGCGCCGTGCTGTCGGCCCCAGATCGGTCGTCTCCGAGTAGATAAGGGAGGTGGTGCGCCGTGTCTCCTTCAAATCAGGCAAGTACAGCGCCGTTAGCCCATTATCCCGCAGCAGCTCGCTGCGCAAGTAGGATTTGGGCAGCAATGCGGAAGCCTTGCAGGTCGGCAGCAGGCGCACAATCGCCTCGAACGAGTCAATTTCCATACGGATATCTGGCATGATGCCGCTGCGCTGGAACAGGTCATCGGTCAGACTGCGGTACCAGGTTCCTTTGGAAAAAATAATCATTGGCAATCCTTGCAGGTCTTTCATCGAAGCGGTTCCCGTCTTCATCGTTAATTCATGTCCGATCGGAACGACTAGCTCCAAATGATCGTCAAACAGTGGAATGCAACGCAAGCCGGCCTCATGAATGGCAGACCCGACAATACCGGCGTCTGCTTTTTTGTCGCGTACAAAAGCGACGATTTCATGGGTTTTGCCTGTGAGCAGTTTCAGCTCGGTTTGGGGATGCTTGCTCATGAAAGCTTCAACAAGAGTAGGCAGTGTCGTTTGGAGTGTCGTCAGACTTGCACCAAGGATGAGCATACTCTGGGCTTCATTTTTGTGCTGGGACAGCTTTTGTAAAAAGCGAAGCTGGCGCTGCCGCTGCTCCAGTGCGAAGGTATATACAAATCGGCCTGTCGACGTAATTTCAAGTCGTTTGCCCCGTCGATCAAAGAGGTTTACGCCCAGATCCTCCTCCAGCTTGGCAATTTTGCGGGACAGGGCGGGCTGGGACAGATTAAGCAGCTTGGAGGCTTTATTCAGGCTGGATTGCTCAACAATGACGGCAAAAGCGTTCAAATCCTCAAACAAATCATCCACTTCCTCTCTATATGCAAAAAAGACATAACAATTAATACGTATATTGCAATTCCATTATAAGCTGAAAAGGAGTAACATGAAAGCGACACAAGATGTTCACACCTTTGTTTTCCCTTTTAAGGAACACCTTGTTGGACATTTCCTGTCGGAAACTGTCATATTATATGTTATATTACTATTGAAAACGCTATTATTGGGAGAAGGGAGCATTACCTAGATGAGAGGATTTTATTCCAGAAAGCTGCACTCGCTTCTTGGCGTCATCCCGCTGGCTCTGTTTTTTGTAGAGCATTTGGTGACCAACTTCACAGCGGTGGAGGGCGGCAAGGAAGGGTTCAATCGCAGCGTGGCCTTCCTGAATGGTCTGCCGCTTGTTATTGTGCTTGAAACGTTATTTATTTACTTGCCATTGTTGTTCCATGGAATCTATGGCTTGTATATCGCTTACCAGGCTGATCCGAATGTCAAACGTTTTGGCTATTCGCGTAACTGGCGCTTTCTGTTTCAGCGCATTTCCGGTGTAATTACGTTCGTGTTCATTATCTGGCACGTATACGATACACGTTTTCAGGTGGCTCTGGGTAATGTAACACATGAGGAGCTAGGCGGCGTGATGCATGGCATTGTGACGAATCCGGTCTATTTTATCCTTTATTTAATCAGTGTCGTTTCGGCATCCTTTCACTTTGCTAACGGACTATGGGCATTTATGGTCAGTTGGGGAATTACGGTGGGACCACGTGCGCAAAAAGTATCTTCCTATATCTGCATGACCTTGTTCGTGGTTATATCCATCGGCTTCATCGCTTCCCTGTTGGCATTCCGCAGCGCGGAATTTCAGGAAACAGCAACCGCATGGGTACAATGCAACGCAATTCAACAGCTACTGTAAACGAGGTATTCAAACGATAAAATAAAATCCTGAAAAAAAGGAGTGAGCAGAAATGGCAGCATCCAACATTATTGTCGTGGGCGGCGGTCTTGCGGGTCTAATGGCTACGATCAAGGCGGCAGAGGCAGGAGTTCACGTTCATTTATTTTCTTTGGTTCCGGTCAAAAGGTCCCACTCCGTTTGTGCTCAAGGCGGCATCAACGGCGCGGTGAATACGAAGGGTGAAGGCGACTCGCCCTGGATTCACTTTGACGATTCGGTCTATGGCGGTGACTTTCTGGCCAATCAGCCCCCGGTAAAAGCGATGTGCGAAGCGGCTCCGGGCATTATCCATCTCATGGACCGCATGGGTGTCATGTTTAACCGGACACCGGAAGGACTCCTGGATTTCCGCCGCTTCGGCGGTACGCAGCATCATCGGACAGCCTTTGCCGGAGCGACGACAGGGCAGCAGCTTCTGTACGCACTTGATGAGCAGGTACGACGCTGGGAATCCGAAGGTTTGGTGACCAAGTATGAAAACTGGGAGTTTTTACAGGCTGTACTGGATGATGAGAGTATCTGTCGCGGCATCTGTGCGCAGGATTTGCGCACGATGGAAGTGAAGACTTTTGCAGCGGATGCAGTTATTTTGGCATCGGGCGGACCTGGCATTATTTTCGGTAAAACCACGAATTCCGTGATTAATACCGGTACGGCTGCCGGGGCGGTATATCAGCAGGGCGTACGCTATGCCAACGGCGAGTTTATCCAGATTCATCCGACGGCTATTCCTGGGGATGACAAGCTGCGTCTGATGTCCGAGTCGGCACGGGGAGAGGGCGGCCGTATTTGGACGTACAAGGACGGCAAGCCGTGGTATTTCCTCGAAGAAAAGTATCCTGCTTATGGAAATCTGGTCCCTCGTGATATTGCGACACGTGAAATATTCAGTGTATGCGTCGATGATGGGCTCGGCATTAATGGCGAGAACATGGTGTACCTCGATCTGTCCCATAAGGACCCGAAAGAGCTGGACGTGAAGCTGGGCGGTATTATTGAAATTTATGAAAAATTCGTCGGTGACGATCCGCGTAAAATACCAATGAAAATCTTCCCGGCTGTGCATTATTCGATGGGCGGCATGTGGGTCGATTACAATCAGATGACGAATATTCCGGGGCTGTTTGCTGCCGGAGAATGTGAATTCCAGTATCACGGTGCGAACCGTTTGGGTGCCAACTCGCTGCTGTCAGCCATTTATGGCGGTATGGTGGCTGGACCGAAGGCTGTGGAATATATCAAAGGCTTGAAAAAATCCGCACAGGATATAGCTTCCTCCGTGTTCGATGCGGCGGTCAACCAGCAGACGGAGAAGTATGAGCGTATTTTGCATATGGACGGGAAAGAAAATGCCTATGTCCTTCACAAAGAGCTGGGCGAGTGGATGACGAACAACATGACCGTGGTTCGTTATAATGACAAGCTGGAAGCTACGATCCACAAGATCAAGGAGCTGAAGGAGCGTTATTCCAACATTAATATTAATGATGCTTCACGCTGGAACAATGCGGGTGCGGCGTTCACACGTCAGTTGTGGAATATGATGGAATTGGCTGAGGCCATGACCAAAGGGGCGCTGCTGCGTAACGAAAGCCGTGGAGCCCACTACAAACCGGACTTCCCGGACCGTAACGATGAGGATTTCCTGAAAACAACGATTGCGGACTGGACACCGGAAGGACCGCAAATCTCGTACGAAGCGGTGGACGTTTCGCTGATCAAGCCGCGTATTCGGGATTACTCCAAGAACAAGTAATTAAGGAAGATACAGAAGGGAGTGTATGAGATGTCGGAGCAAGCAGTGAAATCGAATAAAACCGTAAAGTTCGTTGTGACCCGTCAGGATGAACCTAATGCGAATCCATATACGGAAGAATTTGAGTTGGCTTATCGACCGGGGATGAATGTAATCAGTGCGTTGATGGAGATTCAGCGTAACCCGGTGGACAGCCATGGTAAAGAGACGGCCCCGGTATGCTGGGAGTCGAACTGCCTGGAGGAAGTGTGCGGAGCCTGCTCTATGGTGATTAACGGCAAGCCGCGTCAGGCTTGTGCAGCGCTCGTCGATAAGCTGGAGCAACCGATTACCATTGCGCCAATGAGCACGTTTCCGGTTGTACGGGATTTGGTCATCGACCGCAGCCGGATGTTTAACGCGCTCAAGAAGGTCAAAGCGTGGATTCCGATTGACGGTACCTACGATCTGGGCCCCGGCCCCAGAATGGCAGAGAAGAAGCGTCAATGGGCGTATGAGCTGTCCAAGTGCATGACCTGCGGTGTCTGCCTGGAGGCTTGCCCGAATGTTAACGAGAAAACGACATTCATTGGACCTGCGGCGATATCTCAGGTTCGTCTGTTCAATAGTCATCCAACTGGGGAAATGAATCAGGAGGAGCGGCTGGATGCGTTGATGACGGACGACGGGCTGGAGGGCTGCGGTAACTCGCAAAACTGCGTACGTTCCTGCCCGAAGGGCATTCCGTTGACAACCTCCATTGCCGAAATGAACAAGCAAACGACCAAGCATATGTTCAAGCGCTGGTTGACCGTATAGCACTAGACAGTGAATGCTTTATACTAAAACAGGCTTTTTTCCTGAACCGGAGAAAGCCTGTTTTTTTGTGCTCAGGACAGATAGGAGTTACCATGGAGGGAGGAGAGTGGGGCAGCAGTTATGGTATAATTATGGTATTGTGTATCGTTTTTGGAGAAAAGGAGGCTGGACAGGTGACTGTACAACCGATGACGCGTCGGCCCGTTACCGGGTCGGATGTGCTGAAGGGATTAAAGAAGCTGGGGGTTCAAAAAGGCATGACGTTGCTTGTGCACTCGTCGATGCGCAGCTTTGGCAGTTTTGTTCCGGGCGGGGCCTCTGCGATTCTTTTGGCATTAACCGATGCGATTGGCCCGGAAGGAACGCTGGTCACGCCGACGCAGTCCCATGATCTGACCGATCCGTCGACATGGATGAACCCGCCTCTGGATGAGTCATGGTGGGAACTTGTACGCGAGGAAATGCCCGCCTATGATCCGGCCTGGACGCTGACCGGAGGGATGGGTATTATTGTGGAAACGTTTCGTGGCCTGCCGGGAACACTGCGCAGCGGACACCCGCATGTTTCGTTTGCGGCCCGTGGACCTGCAGCCTCACACTTGCTGGAAGGGCATGAGCTTGATTTCGGGCTGGGTGAACAATCGCCACTGGCGAAGCTATATGAGACAGACGCCTATGTGCTGTTGCTGGGCTGCGGACATGACAGCAACACGTCCTTTCATTTGGCGGAATACCGTATTACGTACAATGGACGTGAAGAAACGACCCAGCAGGCCCCGATGATGGTGAACGGGGAGAGGGCATGGGTATCTTTCCAGAATTTTAATATATCCTCGGATGATTTTGACAAGCTGGGGCTTGATTTTGAGTGGGATCGTCCCACAGCCTTTACGCGGGTGAACATCGGGGATGCATCGTGTTTTTTAGCGAGGCAGCGTGATTTGGTAGACTATGCAGAACGATGGTTAGCCACCAACCGCTAGAGGGCTAAAAGCATGAGATATTTGAACCATGAGATATCTAAACTGTACAATAGTTGAATAGATAGCAAGGAGGCACGCATATGGAGAAGACGCCGCAAACCCGCCGCGAGAGTCAGGATGGCCCACACGATGAGGCCGCTATCCCTCCCGGTTCTTCGCGGCGTTCCATTTCAAATGAGCCAGCCAATCCTTCGCGCCGCCGTTTTTTGAAAAAAGCCGCTTTAGCGACAGCCGGAACCGCGCTTTTAACCGGAGGGTACGCTTCCTTATGGGAGCCTAATCATTTGGAGATTACACGTTTTACGCTATCTTTGCCCCGTCTGCCGTCGGCTTTTGACGGTATCAGAGTCGTACATTTTAGTGATGTACACTTGGGCTTTCACATGGATGAGCAGGACCTGCGGGAGCTTGCAGACCGGATTGCAGGACTGGAACCGGATTTGCTTTGTTTTACAGGTGATATTGTAGATGATTATGCCGTATCTATGAAAGCCGCTGTTCCGGTCATGGCTTCGATGCACGCCACACTCGGTAAATTCGCCATTCTCGGCAATCACGATTATAGAGGTTTACCAGCCGGGGTACAGGAGCTATATCCAAAAACCGGGTTTACGTTGCTGAGAAATGAACACGCGATTGTAGAGCGAGCCGGGCAGCGTGTGGCGATTGTTGGGTTAGAGGATGACATTATGGGCAAGCCCAATCCGCGGCGTGCCATACACGGACTGTCTGATGAAATGTGCAAGCTGCTGCTTATGCATGAGCCGGATTATGCGGATGTGGCGGCGCGAATGTCCTTTGATCTTCAACTGTCGGGACATACACATGGAGGACAGGTGCGCTTGCCTGTCATTGGGGCGCCGATGCCGCCTCCGGGTGGACGCAAGTACATTCAGGGATTATTTTATGTGGGGAGCGACAGGATGCCGCTGTATGTCAGCAGGGGCATTGGCATGACCCATCTGCCGATTCGTGTGCTATGCAGGCCAGAGCTGAGTGTCATTACACTGAAATCCGGTCAATAGGCTATTATATATTTACTTTCATCAGTATGGGCTTGTAACTACATAAAAAGGGTTTAGTGTAGTGTGTAGCTGTTTCGGACAAAGGAGTGATATTCAGATGGATCGTATTGCTGTCATTTCAGATATACATGGCAATTGGCCTGCCTGCGAGGCGGTGCTGGAGGATATTGCTTCCCGAGGAATTAGTCGTGTGTTTTGTTTGGGGGATCTGATCGGCAAAGGGCCTAGCCCTTGCGAGGTTCTGGAGGCTGTCCGTCAACGTTGCGAGGTGGTCGTGCGGGGCAATTGGGATGAGCTGGTTAGCATTACGGATGATCTCAATTTTAGCTGGCAAGCCGAGCGCTTGGGCACAGAACGGCTACAATATTTGGCACAGTTGCCGTTTCATTATGATTTCAGGATGAGCGGACGCCTTATCCGGCTTTTGCATGCTTCGCCGCAAAGTGTATATCATCGCGTGCAGCCATGGGATGAACCGGAGAAAAGACTCGCCATGTTCGACCCGTTGGCTGAGGAAAATGGCAAAGCCGCTTTTGCCCCGGATGTTGTAGGGTATGGAGATGTGCATAATGCCTTTATTCAGCATTTCCAGGGCAAGACGCTTTTTAATGTCGGCAGTGTGGGGAATCCGCTGGATGTAACGCAGGCTTCTTACTGCATTTTGGAGGGAAACCTGGGAGAAGATACGCCTGCACCTTTTTCCATTCAATTTGTACGTGTGCCTTACGATATAGAACTGGCGGTAAAACAGGCAGAGGAAGCCGGCGTACCTTCTTTGCCGTATTATATCCGTGAGCTGCGCACAGGCATTTACCGGGGAATTCAGGACCTGGATTGATTGTGCAACCTATTCGCTGCAAAAAGCCAATCCATCCGCAGGAGGGATCATTGTGCTGACCAGAGAAATGCTTCGTTCAGGGCTGCCGGAGCTTTACACCGACCGTGTCCGGTTGCGCCAGCTACAAGCGGGGGATTACTCCGCGCTGGAACGGATGCTGTCCGATCCATTGGTTATCCGGTATGTGAACCGGATTCGCAAGCCAGTCGATGCGCGGATGCGGCGTCTGGTAGCGCAAATCAGAGTAGCTGCGGATTCTCTGGATTCCCTGCATTTTGCGGTGGAATGGCATGGGGGAAATACAGCAGCAAACAACGAACCCGGCCAACTCAACGAACTCCATGAACCTAATGAACGCAGCCACTCGCCGCTGCTGGGTATCGCTTCTTTTCAGCAATGGAATGAAAAAGCGGGTGAGGCGCAGCTAGGCTATATTTTGGACCGTCCTTTCTGGGGACAGGGGCTGGCTACAGAGGTCGTGGAGGAAATGCTGAGATTTGGTTTTGGTGCTTTAGAGCTCAAGCGGATCGAAGGTCGTTGCCAAGAGGATAATCAGGCTTCCGTGCGTGTGCTGATCAAAAATAAGATGCGCCTACTGCGCACAATCAGTGCCTATGATCATTCAGGAGAAGTGCCGAGTGTATTGGTGTTCTCGATTACCCAAGGGGATTATGCGTAGAAACGGTAGTGGAATATTTTGTTACAGAGATGAAATATAACTGCAAAACAACTCTAACACAGGACGGGTACAATACAGACATGACCCCCTTTTGAATAATATATGTTGCTGGGACCCGATGATTCGGGTCCTCTTTTTTTGTCTTGTTTTTATTGTAGCTACGTGCGATTTACAAGTTACTATTATGATTCATAGGTACGGTTCAGGTCGTTTATCAGCTCAGGAAGCCATTCGGTCAGGGAAAGAAAGGAGTACCCCACTGATCGGGCTTTAGTTGTATCCATGTACCACGATTGTGTAATATCAAATGGAGACATATGCTCGTCGGCTGTTTTTTCTTGAATCACGGCCTGTTTTCCAGTTAACTGTTCAATGGTGGAAATGAGTTCTCCAATCTTCACAGTACCGTCCGAGCAAGCATTTACGGGTCCTGTCAAATGAGATTGACCAAGCCAAAGCAGAAAATCTGCGGCTTCGTCAGAACGGATAAACGAGATGTGCGCTGCCGGATTCGGTATGCCGATTTTTATTCCATCACGAACATGCTCAATATGAAAATAAAGTCTTCTCGTATAATCATCTGTTCCTAATACAATCGAAAAACGAACAGCGGCAACCGGGAACGTAGCTTGTTGCATGAAAACCGCTTCTGCCTGCCGTTTAGCCTCCTGATATGTAAAATCGTCCTTGCCGCCTTTGCGAACCAGGTAAGCCTGGGGGGCGAAGACACTCTCGGTCAGCACTTCCGGACTTGGATCGTAGACGGATAAGCTGGAGGTCAGAATATACCGTTTGGCTTTAGCATCAAAAATGCGGCACGCTTCTCTGGCTTCATCTGGAGAAAAGCAAATATTATCGTAGACAACATCCCAAACCTGCTCACCTACCGCCTCAGCCAGCGCTTCCGCATCGTTACGATCTGCAATAATCCGTTGGACACGGTCACCGAACGAATCGCTTGTTTGACCTCGTGTAAGGATCGTAACGTTGTTCTCAGAGTCCTCCAGCAGACGTTCCACCAGCCTTTTGCCAAAAAATCGCGTTCCACCTAATACAAGTATCTTTCTCATTCATGAATCACTCCTTATGGACTTGTTTTCATTATATTAAGGTAGACGAAAACAAGGATGCAAAGGATACGATGCGATAAATAGATAAGTACATACTACTTACAAAAAAATGCTTAATATCACTTAACAAATCGTGCAATAATGCTTATAATTGATTTATGGAGGTGATACTTATTTATCAAGAAGAAAGGTTAGTGAAAATTCTTGAGAGGCTTCAAGAAGAAAAGATGATTTCGAATCAGGAGATATGCGATATGCTCGGTATTTCCAGAGACACTGCCCGGCGGGATTTCATTAAATTAGTGGATGAAGGTGCTGCGATACGAACCCATGGAGGTATTGCTTTACCTCAGTTTAAAGACAAAATAAAAGCATATAAGGAAAGAGTCCATGCTTCTTCGGAAGATAAATATAAAATTGGAAAAATAGCTGCCTCTTATATCAACAAAGGTGACCTTTGTTTTCTGGACGTCTCAACGACAGTGAAATTTCTTTGTGATCATCTCAATACAAGCTCTACAGTTTATACTCATTCCCTTGATAATGCAGAAGCACTATCTAACAACAATGAGGTCGATATATGCCTGCTGGGTGGAAAGTTTAATCCTGAAAATCGCTTTTTTTTCGATGTTAATGTGGCATCTCAGTTAAATGATATTTACTTTGATAAAGTTTTTCTTGGTGCAGCTGGTATTTTAAAGGATGGCATCTATTTTTCGAATTTTGAAGATGCGGTCATCAAAGATTTAGTAGCAAAACGATCAAAAGAGGTTATTCTGTTGGCGGATTCACGGAAATTCAATCAAATCAGCTCCTATAAGGGTGTTAATTTTAGTGATATTGACATGATCATTACAAATGAAAAGCCACCAGATAGCTTTAAAAGGAATTTTGAGGAAAATAACATTGAGATCAGACTTATTAATGAAGGGAAGGCAGTTAAAGATTACTTCGAGGGGGCTAATATGACAAAGATAAAAGCAGTTTTCAGTGACATAGACGGGACTTTAATTAATTCAAATCATGTGATAACCGAGAAAACAAAGCTTGCAGTCCAAAAAGCAACAAACCTGGGTGTACCATTTGTCCTTGTTTCTGCTAGAATGCCAAGTGGAATCTTGCCACTCCAAAAAGAATTGGAAATCGATTCACCCATTATTTGCTACAGTGGTTCTCTGGTAATAGACTGTAGGAGTAATACCACTATTTTCAGCAAAGGCTTGCCTCAAGAGAATGTTATTGGCATTTATGAGGCTGTAAAAAGCAAATTCTCAAACATTCATATTAACATCTACAGCCATGATCAATGGATTGTTGAAAATCCACAAAACGAATGGATTGTTCAAGAGCAAAATATCACAGGGGCTCAGCCTACTCAGGCGAACCTTAAAACCTTCATAAACACAAACCCTGAAATGCATAAAATTCTCTGTATGGGTCCGTCTGAAGAAATCGAAGAGCTTGAAGAAGTATTAAAGAAAGACAACGCCGTTCTAACCATCTACAAATCAAAAGACACTTATCTGGAAATTATGTCTGGAGATGCATCTAAATCTAAAGCAATTCAGCAGATAATCAGCCGTTATGGTTTTAAAAAGGAAGAAATCCTGGCAATCGGTGACAATTTCAATGATATTGATATGCTGAAATTCGCTGGGCTGGGCATCGCAATGGGGAATGCGCCTGACGAAGTTAAAAAGTATGCGAACCAAGTGACCTCCAGCAATGATGAAGAAGGATTAAGTTTGAGTTTAGAAGAGAACGTCATCAGCTAAAGGCGTTCGCCTTTGCAATGGGATTCTACCCTTTAAAGGGCTTATACCATCCTGAGAATCCCGTTGCAACAGCGATCGTAAGATCAAATCATTCGCGTAGCGGTGGATCACCAACGAAGTCTGTCCAATTACTCCCCGAGCAGCTTCAAAAAGTTGGCTGGCACCGAAAATTGCTGATTATTAATGATAATCTTCCGAAGCTCTTCAATAGAGTCGTCTTCACCTTGGGCGTCTTTAATCTCTTTAATTTCTCGGTGGAGACGTTCCATTTGGAGGTCAAGCGCATTGGCTGAATCTGCCGCATTTTTTAATTCGCGTGTCAGGCTTTCAGGTACGGACTGGTTGTATTTATAAAAGATTTTATGCTCCAGACTGGCCCAGAAATCCATCGCAATGGTCCGAATTTGTACCTCCACGCAGACCAACTCCTGACAGTCGGACATGAATACAGGAACCTGGATCAGCAAATGCAGACTTTGGTAGCCGTTTGGTTTGGGATTTTTGATGTAATCCTTGACCTCCAGCACCTTCAAATCACTTTGTCTCTGTAACATGTCACTTACATCATAAATGTCCGAAATAAAAGAGCAGGTAATGCGTAGTCCCGCGATATCCTTAATGTGATCCTTGACGGCAGCAAGGGAAAGCTCGCTATTTTTACGAAACATTTTGTTCATGATGCTCTCAGGGGATTTGAGGCGCGATTTGGTATGCTCAATAGGGCTATAATCGTGCAACGCCTGAAATTCCTGCTTTAGTATTTCAATCTTGGTTTCCATCTCGTCGAGCGCAAATTTATAGATCAGCATAAAACGCGTGATATCGTGCTTTAGTTTTTTGATCTTGTCCATCGGGTCTTCCGGATACATATGTAATTCTCCTCACACATAGATGTCGTTTATTTAAAATAATGGAGCCGTACGGTTTAAGGTGGTTGGCAGCGGAGCGGCAAATCCCACCCTAAACAAATTTTAAAGCGGTACTGGAATTTTACGTTTTTGTTTAAAATAAACCCATTCGTGGAAGCCAATATCCTTCAGCATCGCCTTCACTTCGTCCCAATCATCGCCTACCCGAGCAGGTTTATGGGCATCTGAACCAAAAGTGACCTCTACGCCAAAATGATGCGCTCTTTCCAATATGGAGGCCGACGGATACCATCCACCACTGAGCTTGGTTTTGCCTGATGTGTTAATTTCAATGGCAACACCGGATTCTGCAATCACTTTCAAGGTTTCATCAATTGCTTCATCGGCAGGAATATCTGAGAAAGCCGGGAAATTCCCCTTCATCGCGTCGATATGACCCAAAATCTGAAACATACCGCTCCGCGCAGATTCCTGAATGAGCGCATAGTAAGCTTGTTTGACCTCGATTTTGCGTGCATCACTTACGTCATTCCAACGACTGCGATTAAAAATGCTGTCTCCCTCAACGTTGTGGATCGAACCAATGAGGTAGTCGAACGGATAAGGGGCCAGGGTGGAACGGTACAGTTCTGCAAAATCAGGAAAATAATCTGTTTCCAATCCGAGCAGTACGTCAATACGGCCTTCGTATTCCTTCTGTAGCTGCTGTACCTCTTCTACGTACTCGGCAAGCTGTGATTTCGCCATATAAATTTTCGGAAAAGCCTGATCCTGCTCGCTGCATAAGAAGGGGGAGTGGTCTGAAATACCAATTGCCTGTAAACCGGACTGAATACCTGCTTCGATATAGTCCCGAATATTGCCGTCTGCATGACCGCAGCGGAAATGATGGGTGTGCAGATCAAATTTCATAGGATGTCGTCCTCTCGTATTTAAGGTTTGTATTTCGTATGGTGTTTCTAGCGGAGTGCGCTATTCAGAACTGATAAAATTGGTTTCCGGCATACCCTTTAGATCGCTTAGAAACTGCTGCATGGCGGAGTTCAGATATCGGCCGGATTTATAAATGACTCCCACCGGATGGCTAACCTCCAGCTCGGTAATCTGGATCATTTTCAATGTACCCGCACGTAGCTCGGGAGTGACCGACAGCCTGGATATAATGGCAGCGCCCAGATTGATCTCGACCATCCGTTTGACTTCCTCGCTGCTGGACAATTCGATCACGACATGAGGCACAATTTGGTGTTTTTTAAATACATCGTCCACGAATTTTCGTCCTACCGTATCGGGTGAGAGCAGAATAAGTGGAATTTCCCGAAGGGCTTCAATGGTAGCATGCGGTTGGGAGGCCAGCGGATGAGTGGGCGATACGACAAGCTCAAAGGAATCGTAATACAAAATCGAAGTGCTCAAATTTGGATTACGTTCGATCAAGTAACCGATGCCAACATCAATAAGCCCGTTTTCCACCTGTTGATAAATCATGGAGGAAGCCATGGATTGAATGGAGGTTTTGATGAGCGGGAATTGATCCTGAAAGTAGGAAAGTACACGCGGTAAAATTTGAATGGCGATAGACGTCGTAGTGCCCAGCGCAATATGACCCTGCGGCGTTTCGTTCAGATCGTACAATTTTTGCCGTAGTTCCTCGACAACACTCAAGATCCGCTCTGCATGTTCCAAAAAAACAGCCCCTCGGTCGGTCAGGGTGACGGGTTGGTTGCGGTCGATCAGAATGGTCTTGAACTCGTCCTCCAGACTTTTGATTTGGGCGGATACCGCCGGCTGCGTCAAATTGAGAAGTTCTCCGGCTTTGCGGAAGCTCATCGTTTTGGAAATCATGATAAGTGTTTCAAGTTGACTGATGTTCATGAAGTTCCTCCTCTCTTTTCTTAATTCTGTCGCAGCAGTACAGCCTGAGGATTTTTCACAAATCCACATGTGCATATGTAAAACCATCGTTATGCTTATTTCATTAAATTATAGGTTATTCGAGCGGGAAGGGCAATGAATCGAAGCAGAACACCGTGAAGTATGGTATATTGGAAAATAAAGACTAAAGTCCTGCTATACTTCAAAAATAACCCATTTGAATTCGATGGAAAGTGATGGAATAGGACATTATTCACATTTTTTGTGATTCGGCTATAAAAAATTGCTAGATAGCTGTCGATAAGTGATAGAGAGAGTATTTTACTGAAGGTTGATTCGTTATGCATCATTTTGAAAAATAAAATTCTAATTAAAATGGGACTTTTGTTGTGTGTCTAAAAGCCCATCGTAAAGGGGCGCAAGGATCGTGAAGGCAGAAGTGATAAATCCTTTTTTGGAGTCGGCGCGGCGGGTCATTGAACAATTGATCCAAGTATCTCCTTCACCCGGCGATCTTGGTGTGAAAAATGTCGAGCTGGTGGACGACCACATCTGGATTATGATCGGGATGACCGGACAGCTTAGCGGAAATATTGTGTTCGGTCTGAATGAACAGGTAGCGTTGCGCATGGTTTCGGCGATGATGGGCGGATTCGTTTTGACTGAAATTGATGAGATGGGCAAAAGCGCCATTTCGGAATTGGGCAATATGATCAGCGGTAATGCCAGCACGATTTTGTCCAATCAGGGGATTGTAGTCGACATTACGCCTCCGCAGGTCATGAAGTCGGAAAACTTGACCTCTTTCGTACCTCAGCGTGCCCTTTATATTCCGCTTACGATGGAAGGGATTGGTGAGCTGGATATTCAGGTGATGATCTCTTAATATTAAAGAAGCAGGTTTCTTTAATATGGAGGGATGGCCATGAGTACATTGCAAAACAAGGTGGTTGTCATTACAGGGGCATCCAGTGGAATTGGCGCCCTTTGCGCACAGTTGCTGAGCGAAAAGGGCGCGATTCCTATTTTGACAGCGCGTTCGCAGGAACGGTTGGAGCAAGTGTCGGCGGGAATTAGCGGCAGGCATGAGCTGATCCCTCTGGATGTCACTCGTCAGGAGCAGGTAGAGGCCGTGGCTGCCCGTGTGATGGAGCAGTACGGACGGGTCGATATTTTGCTCAACAACGCAGGTTACGGGAAGTTTGAGAATTTTCATGGGACAGACCTGACAGAGTTTGAACAAATGATGGATGTGAACTATATGGGCGCTGTCCGCTGTATTAAGGCATTTCTGCCGCAAATGACGGCAAGAGGTACAGGCCAGATCGTCAATGTGGCATCCATGGCCGGCAAAATCGGGACAGCCAAATCGTCCTCCTACACAGCAACGAAGCATGCGCTGCTAGGGTTCAGCAATGCGCTTCGGCAGGAGCTGCGCGGGAGCGGAGTTACGGTAACGACGATTAATCCTGGACCGATCGACACACCATTTTTTGACCTCGCTGATCCTTCGGGCGGATATGTCCGTAATGTAGGCTGGTTTATGCTAAAGGCGGACAAGGTGGCGCAGCACATCGTGAGAGCGATGGAGCTTCGCAAGGAGGAGGTTAATCTGCCACGGTGGATATCTCCTTTTCTCAAGCTGTACCAGCTTGCTCCCAGACTGACTGACAGACTGGGCCATGGCGTGATGAACAAAAAATAAAGGATGTCCCGCAAACCATGTGATGGTGGAGGGACGTCTTTTTTTTGTTATTTCGTAGCAAAGGAGGGCGGGACTAAATATCTGCATTTGGTTGCAGGGCTATTTTCGCATATAATGGAGAGTAACGAATTTACGTATAGGGGTTGGACCTTTTCATGACATTGAATTTTGAATCGCTCGGCATTGAACAAGACCTGTTGACCAAGCTGGCTGAGCATGAGATTACGCAGCCTTCGCCGGTTCAGGCGCAGGCTATACCAGAAATGATGAAGGGCAGGCATGTACTGGCTCGTTCGCAGACCGGCACAGGGAAGACGCTGGCTTATTTGCTGCCATTACTACAAGCCATTGATCCACAGAAAAAGGCTACACAAAAGCTGATCCTGGCTCCCAGTCAGGAGCTGGCGATGCAAATTGTACGCGAAGGTCAGCGTTATGGGGAGCATCGCGGCATCCGTGTGCTCGGCCTGATCGGTGGAGCGGCAGTCAAGCGCCAGATCGAGAAGCTGAAGGACCATCCGCAGCTTGTGGTCGGCACACCGGGACGTGTACGAGAACTTATCGCTTCCAAGAAGCTGAAAATGCACAACATTACAACCATCGTCATCGACGAGGTGGATCAGATGTTCCAGCTCGGCGGAGCAGGCGATGTCACGAACATCCTGGGCACCGCCCAGCGTGACCGTCAGTTAGTATTTTTGTCCGCAACGCTGAACGACGAAATTCAAGCGCTGGCCAAGCGGGAAATGAAGGATTACGTGGAAATCGGGATTGATCCCGACCAGAAGACGGCCAGCGGTCTGGAGCACTATTACTTTGTATCCGAAGAACGGGATAAGGTGGACATGCTGCGCCGACTGGTGCGTCATTTTAATCCGAGAAAAGCGCTGGTGTTCGTCAATACCACCAATGCTATCGGGGAGATTGAGGCCAAGCTCAAGCATATGGGACTGACTACAGCATCCCTGTACGGTGATGCGGACAAAGTTACACGTACCAACGTGCTGGCCCAGTTTCGTGCGGACAAGCTCAAGGTGCTGATTGCTTCCGATGTGGCAGCCCGTGGTCTGGATATTGAGGGACTGGAAATGGTGATCCATTTTGATCCGGCTACGGACAGTCAGGCTTATGTTCACCGTGCGGGACGGACCGGACGAATGGGGCGCAAAGGATTGGTTGCGTCGGTTGTTACCGACCGCGAAACATTCATCATGCGTAAGTTTTCCCGTGAACTGGGCATCGACATTGCAGAGCGTGCGTTGCACGGAGGGCGGGTTGTCGTGCCGCGTCCGGTGGATGCCAAGCGTGCGCCTGTAAGGCCATCCGAAGCCAGAGCCACTTCTGACGGAGCAGCCACGGAAAGCCGCAAGGCACCTGCACGCGGTGAGAACGGTCGTCCTGGCAGAACTACGGCAAATGGCTCGGCTCCAGGTAAGGGCAAAGGAGCAGCTTTGTCCAAAGCAGGGAAAGCGCAGCGCGAGCGTGATCGTAAAAACAAGGGAGCACCAAGATGGCTGAAGGAAAAAGGGTCAAAACCGAACGGATAAGTGAGAAGAGGGGGAGCCATGGAACAACAGCCTGTATTGCAAATTAATGGACTGACAGGCGGATACAGCGCCAAGCGCCCGGTGCTGCACCAGATTTCTCTGGATGTAAAGCCGGGCGAAATGGTGGGGCTGATCGGTCTGAACGGAGCCGGGAAAAGTACGACGATGAAGCATATTTTGGGACTGATGACACCGCAGGCGGGAGAAATCCGCGTGCAGGGACATAAGCAGGCGGAAAATCCCGAGCAGTATCAGGGAGCCATTGCTTTTGTACCCGAGTCTCCAGAGCTGTATCCCGAAATGACCGTGATAGAGCATATGGAATTCACCGCCAGAGCGTATGGAGTCAGTGAAGCTGATTTCCGCACCCGCAGTGACCAAATGCTGGACTTGTTCCGTATGCGGGATAAGAGCGGAAGCATGTCGATGCATCTCTCCAAAGGGATGCGCCAGAAAGTGATGATTATGTGCGCATTTTTGGCGGGACCGCCGCTATATGTCATTGATGAGCCATTTTTGGGTCTGGACCCGCTCGGTATTCGTTCCCTGCTTGATTTTATGCTGGAAATGAAGCGCTCGGGCTCGTCCATTTTGCTCAGTTCTCATATTTTGTCCACGATTGAAAATTATTGTGATCGTTTCATTGTGCTTCATCAGGGTGCCATCATTGCACAGGGTACGCTGGACGAAGTGACAGCACAGGCGGGTAAGCCGGGCATGCCGCTGGAAGATGCATTTTATGAGCTGGTACAGGACAGGGAATGAGCATGGATTTGCAACGCTTGCATAAAGAAAGACGTGTTGCGTTCTGGGGACAAGTGCTGCCTTATCTCGGCTATGTCATTCAGAGCGGCCTGGCGGTCGTCTTCGGCTTTGCGCTGATTGCCTTTGCCGCGTGGTACACGTCACTGATTATGCATATCCCGCCGGATTTGCCCATCCGCTGGATTATGCTCATTGTAGCCATTCCGGTCGCTCATGTAAGCTTCCGTACGTATTTGAATGAAGCCGATATCGTCTTCCTGCGCCCGCAGGAGCATGCGATGCACCAATATTTTAAGTCCAGCCGTATCCGTGGCGTGGTGTATAAAATATTCGGCCTGCTGTTGCTGCTAGTGATCGCGTGGCCGCTGTATATCCGCAGCGATACTGCGCCTAAGCCACTGCTGCTGACCATACTGCTGTTCGTGCTGCTGAAGCTGCTGTTCAGCTATGGCGGCTGGCAGGAGCTGCGCATGGTATCGCGCGGCGCAAGCATGGGGTATCGTCTGCTTCGCTGGGCGCTGGCAGTGCTGCTGGTAGCCGCATGGCTGTGGCAGCCTCCGCTGCGCAGCTTGCCGTTTATCGTGCTGGTGGGTGTGGTGTACGTGCTTGTCCTGCGTTTTCCGGTCAAGCTGCTGGTGGCATGGGAAAACCTGATCCGTACAGAAGGCATTCAGGCTGCCCGTGTGATGCGTACTTTGGGCTGGTTTGTTGATGTGCCGGCCCTTACGCAGAGAGTGACTCCGCGTCGCTGGTTGTCTTGGTTGGGTGGTAACATACCGTGGGACAAAAAGGGAGCTTATCGTTACCTGCTGTTCAAGACCTTTGTGCGCACAGAGCCTGTGGGGATGGTCATACGGCTGGGTATCCTTGGCCTGTTGATTATATGGATCATGCATACGAGCTGGATCGGTATCGCTGTGTATTTATTTTTTATATTCCTGATCGGCGTGCAGATTACTTCGCTAAGGCAGTACCACAAGGATTCGCTATGGCTTCAGCTCTATCCGCTTCCTGCCCATACCCGCCGTGCGTCTTTTCTGGACTTTGTTGTCCGGCTGCTGTTGCCGGTTGCGGTCGTCCTGTGGCTTCCTTTTATGTTGAGAGGAACTGAAGGGCTAATTTCCACGCTGCTTACGCTGGCTGGTGGAGTGCTGGTGGTATACTTGGTACGAGGCACTCAGGCGAAAAAATGGCGTCTGGACGGTCAAGATGAGGAAGAAGTTTGATCCTGTGTGTATAAAGTAAAAACAAAGGCTATTCCATAAGCAGCAAGCGCTGTTTGCAGAGTAGCCTTTTTGCGTGGGTACTGCTATGGGTCAGCCGTGGGCGCAGATGTCATTCTGCTTAAATAAATATCGTTTTGCTGATGATTACTAACAAAATGAACAGTACCAGAATCGTTCCTGTGCTTGTGAATGCTCCGAAACCACCGTAACCGCCTCTTGTTTCTTCTGCTCCCATGATCATTCTCCTCTCGGTCATTGTGATGTAGGATACACCGTATATTATGAAACGGATTTTCGGATTGCGTGGGCCAACATGGAGGTGGATTGCCGGAGCGCCTTGTTTTTTTCAGCGGATATGGGGGGATAGAGAGGAAAAGCCACGTTTTGTCGAGAATAGAAGAAGTATGTAATCATTATTACTTGGAAAGTGGGAACGACGAGATGCTGGCAGACAAGCTGCTCGTGAATATATTTCTGGTTTTTGTACCCTTGCTGGTGTACAGCGCTTTATCGGATTATCGACATATGAAACAGACCCCATTGCTCATGGGAGGGGTGCTGGGTATCTCTTCTGTGCTTTGTCTTATTTTCTCGTATAGCTGGTACGGCTTGTTTTGGGATCTCCGATATGTTCCGCTGATCCTCTCCGTTTTATATTTTGGTCCCGGAGCAGGACTGGTGAATATAACACTCATGATGATGGCCCGCATTTATGTTGGACCTGATTCCATCGGAGTGGGGCTGATTAGCATGCTGTTATGTTATCTCGTACCTCTCTTGGTGAGAAAAAAATTTATGCAGCTCAAAGGCATGCTGGCCCGAGTGTTGATAAACATGCTCATGAGTGTGTGGATGAATGTGATCATGCTGGTTATTCTTATGATGCATTCCTGGGCCAACGGCAGACTGGACGAGGATGAAGTCGAGCTGATCAAGGGGGTCCTTTGGTTTGCTATAATTCAATTTCTAAGTATCGGAGCTGCCTCTTGCTGGATGGAGTTTAGTCTCGAACGGGAAGAGATGAGAAAAAAGATCAAATATGCTGAACGTCTCAATACGTTAGGGGAACTGGCCGCTTCCATGGCTCACGAAGTTCGTAATCCGTTGACGGTCGTAAAAGGGTTCCTGCAAATGGCCCAGTCAGGGCTGGAAGGAAAAAACCGCAGATATATGGCGTTGGCGCTGGCGGAGGTGGATCGGGCTGAAAGAATCATTAGCGACTATTTGAATTTATCCAAGCCGCAGATTGGGAAGACGGAGCTGATGGATCTGTCCGGTATGGTTCAACAGATTGTTCTGCTCCTGAAACCGATGGCGGCCAAGCAAGGCGTAAGAATGCAGACGGAGCTGAGGAATGAAATATATCTACATACGGATCGTAATCAACTGTTGCAGGCGCTAATTCATATCACGAAAAATGCGATTGAGGCTGCGGAAGATGGAGGCAAGGTATACATAAAGCTGGCAGTTCAGGAAGAGAAGGCATGTCTGAATATCAAGGATACTGGAAAAGGCATGAGCCCGGAACATCTGGAACGGGTAGGCACTTTGTTTTTTTCGACCAAAGAAGTAGGGACAGGGCTGGGAACGGCAGTCTCTTTTCGTATGATTGAAGCGATGAACGGCAGTATACGGTATGAGAGCGAGCCGGGAGCGGGTACGGAGGTTATCATTTTGCTGCCGCTGGCACAACAATCTTTGCTGGCTGCTGAGGGATAAGTGCTTTGAGTTGTGAATGAATCGTTCAGCAGGAGATATAAAAAACGGTATGCCGCAACATCCGGCACGGCACACCGCTTAATCCAGCTATAAGTCTAACCAGTTAATACCGACCGATTAGATTAGGGGTTCAATAAGTCTTGCACACCACGATAAACAATGTCGTACAAGTCTTCCAGATATTCTTCCTCAATACAGGAAAACGCGATACGGAGATCATGCTCACCCAGTGCAATCGTTCCCACACCATATTGCTCCAGCAGATATGTGCGCAGTTGTTCGGCGGACAAGCCGTTCAGCTTGAGACACATGAAATAACCCGAATTGAAAGGATAGTAACTCCATACATCTCCGTATTTTCCGCTATCAAGTAACGCCTTGACCTTGTTGGCCCGGCCTTTCATGATTTGGAACTTTTCTTCCTTCTGTTGCTCAAAATCCGGTGATTTGAGAGCATCCAGCACGAAGGTTTGCGACGGGTGAGGGCCGCTGGAAATCGTTGCCCGAATGATTCCCAATGTTTTTTGCTCCAGTGCGCTCAGTACATCCTGATGTTCCGAAGCAAAGGTAATAAATCCGACACGGAAGCCCCACACGAATTCTTCTTTGGTAGCTCCGTCAATTTTGACTGGTAAAATTCTTGGATGAAGTCCAGCCAACTGGCCGAATAGCGATTCATGCAGCGAATCCTCGAAGAACAGGCCAAAATAAGCGTCATCCGTCACAACTACGACATTGATGCCTGCTTCTGCTGCTTCCTGAATGGCAGCAACAATCGCTTTGCCTTCTTCGATTCCCGGTGTATAGCCTGTCGGGTTGTTCGGGAAGTTCAGCACAACGATGGCTTTGCCGTATTCCTTCTGCGCCAGCAGCGCTTCACGTAACCCCTCACTATTAAAACGTTGATCCTCTGTGAACAACGGGAAATTCACCAATCGTCCATGACGGCGAATACCGAAGGTCAGCTCATAATTTTCCCAGTTTTTGTCCGGATAAATGACAGCATCCCCTTCATCCGTAAACAGGTCAGCAACGATGCTCAAACCATGAGTCAGCGCGTTCGTAACCACAGGTAGGCTGTAGCTTTTTCCAGCGAGCGACGGGTTTTCCTTCAGCATTTTTTCCCGCCATACACTACGCAGTTCGGGCTTGCCCGCAGGAGGCGCATAAGGGTACAGGTCCTTGGGGCTGTATGCAGACAGCTTCTCCTGAATGACCTCCAAATGCATAGGACCGCTACCCTCGGTAGCAATACCAATTGTAGCGTTGTACTTTTTAGCAAGTTTCCCCGCCTCAGCGGATTGACTTAAAATCCCTTCTTTTGGGAAATAAATCTCTTTACCTAAAAGAGAAAGCATTTCATATACATGCTCGTTGCCTGCCTGAATGTTGCGGTTTAACTGCGCTGCCAGTGGATTCATTCCGGTTTCATCCTTCCAAGTCATTTTGATTACATATTATAGCATTACACACGGTAAGCGTCACGCAAAAGCGTCAACGAAGCTTTCCTGACCTGCTGGAGCATGAATCCACGGGGAGGGAAGGCTTTATTTTTTGCGTAATGGCAGTTCTGCGCTTATATTATAATTTAACGGGATATGGGACAACGAAAGAATAGCATAAGGAGGTGCAGATTTTGCTGGATACGTCTGCGGCATCGTTTATCCTGTTGCCTGCCTTTGCCAAAATTGTGTGTGAGCCGGGCTGGAAATGGCAGGTACGCGAAAGACCGATGCCAAACTACGATTTATTTTATGTATGGAGCGGTGAAGGAACGGTTGTATTGAACGGGGAGTCTTATTCGGTAAGCAAAGGAAGCTGCTTCCTGTTCAAGCCGGGGGATGATACCCGGGCCACGCATAACCCGCAAAAACCGCTCATACTTACCTATATTCATTTTGATCTAACCGAGCCGCCGAAGATTATCCCTGCCAGCTATCGTATGCTGGAGGAAACGGTCGAGGTGGAGCATATGCTTGCAAGGTACGTCCGTCTGCGCCTGGAACGCGCTTACGGGGCAGAGGAGGAGGGCGCGCTAATCCTGAAGCAGCTCATGATACATCTGCTGCGTGCCGACCGCAAGGAGCCGCAGGAGCAGCCGGCCAGCCACCAGCTCACCGAGGTCATCCGGGAAACGGCCAATTATGTGCGCCAGCACCCGGGGCTTCCTCATCGTGTCGAGGATTTGGCGGCACGGGCAGGGTTGTCATCACGTTATTTTTCGATCAAGTTCAAGGAGCTGCTGGGCGTTTCTGCGCAATCTCATATCATCAGCATGCGAATTGAGCGCGCACAGCATCTGTTGCTGCATGCCGGAATGAATGTGACTGAGGTGGCAGAGGCTTTGGGATACCGCGATATTTTTTTCTTCAGCCGCCAGTTCAAGCAACACACGGGAAAAAGTCCATCCGAGATCAGGTAAAGGAATAAGCGGGTGGTTCTGAGGATCGTCATATAACGAATAAAAAAGATAAACACATATGAGAGGACCCGAGCAATTTTGCCGGGTCCTCTCATATGTGTTGTTGTAGTCATGCTGTAACGGCAAACACGCTTACGCTTTCGGAGCGTGCCGGAAGCAACCGAGACGCTGCCCCATTCTTACTACATCCCCTAGCTTCAACGCAGGGTCAGGATCAAACGTGCCGTTTTCGGTCAGCAAAACGACGGTTGAGCCAAACTCGAAATATGCGAGATCGTCGCCTTTTTCCCATGAGACGGCTTCATCATCGGTATATTTGATGCTGCTTACATTCATCGCGCCAACCTTGACGACCGCCACCTCGCCGTATTCATGGGCAATGTACGTAATCTGCCGTTCATTGCGGCTCAGAACCGCTCTCATATGCTGTAAGCCGAAGTCATTCACCGGATATACCTTGCCGCGCAAATGCTCCTTCTCCACCAGTGTACCGGATACCGGCGCATGAATACGATGATAATCAGTCGGACTGAGATACAGTACAAAGGCGTAGCCATGCGTGTATTTCTCAAGACGCGGCGAACGGTTAAGCAACTCATCCAGCGTATAGTCCTGACCTTTGACATTCAAAATCGTGCCGGACGTAATTGGGCCAGTGAATGTAATCCGCGCATCCACCGGACTGGTCATCACCTCGGCGTTCGTATCAATCGGGCGCATGCCCGCTTTTAATTTGCGTGTAAAATAGGCGTTCAGGGAAGGATATTCCTTCCATTCCTGCTCAGCCTCATGCGTCTGGATCTGGTACGTACGTATAAAGGTGGGGATAAAAAGTCGGCTTGCACCGCTTTGCGCGAAGGAACCCACGACCCGACACACCCACTTGCGCGATGATAGCTCGGTCATGAGCCGCAGCCACTGTTTTGCCATTTCAGATCCCCCTTGTTCATTTCCGAGCCGTCTTGGCCGGAACCTGTCCGGCCGCTCTGAACTATATTGACACAGAATGTGACGTAAATCAATACAGTGGACGGTCGAGTGAACGGTCGGTGTCTGCCGGGGGCATCCGTTCGAGAAGCCAACGCGCATAAGCCATCGGCTGAGTGTACGTTTCTTTCCAGACATTGTTCATGCCTGCCTGGCTGAAGCCGTAGCGCTGATCGCGGCCGTTGCATTCGATAAAAACAATCTTGCCTTTCTGCGTAATGCCCAGGTCCAGACCGACGTCAGCCAGCCGGGGAAGGTTTTGTGCCAGCCGATGAACGATTTGCAGCGCGAGTCTTTCCAATTCATTCATCAGACGGGCTGCGTTCCATGGCTGAGCCGTCTGTGCCTGTGACAACACCTCTGGCAAGGAACGGGCCGAGCCGCCCTGCGCCACATTGGAAACGAAGGTGTGGGAGGGAGCAATTTTGGCAAACATGCCTGTCACGCTCCAAATACCGCCATATCCGCGTTGCACCGTCACACGAATATCAAAAGGACGGTTGTTATACAAAGCGAGTGGTAATGTTTCCTGCACGATATGAGGACTACGCAGTAACCGCTTGTGTAGAAATGAAGGCAGTTCTCCGGCGTACAGGCGCAGTGTGATCCACCGATCGGGTACAGTGGGATGTGCGCATTGTAAAGTCCAGTCACCACGGGAATGTCTCAGGCGCATAATTCCTCTGCCGATGCTCCCGCTGCTTGGCTTGATGATGACATCTCCGGTCTGCTCCATCAAGGTACGAATCGAAGTCCGGTTGCCTTGCAGCGTACGTGGAAGATGGGGATGGAGCAGAGGGTCTTCCTGCAATATTGCATGTATGTGGTCCTTACGGAAACGGTTTTGTTCATTAAAGATGTAAATTCCGTTCTCCACCAGTCTGTTGATTTCACTGGCATTTTCGTTCTGTCGATAGAGGGTCCGATTATGGATGACCCGTGGCAACGGGAGAGTCATCTGACGATGGCCGTTACCATGTTTAACAAAAGCCCGGCATGTTCCGGTCGGTATATGAATATCCTCCAGACGAAGAAAGCAGGGGATTAGCTCGTAGCTCAATCCGGCGTCTTCGTAATTGAAGAGTGATTCATATCCCGTCCTCATGGCGGGGATGCCCCGGTACGTCACCGGGTTGAGCATGACGCCGACATGCAGCATGGGTGTGTCCGCCCTTCCTTGTTGAGACTCCAACTGACAACTCAGTGGTTCTAGTCCATCATATGTATCAAAGATCGGCCAGGCATGGACGGTAGCCTTACTGCATGCCCAAAGTGAGAAGCCAGGCACCTTTCAGGCAGGGAGGCGATATGATACACCATGAGTGTTGAAGAGAATTACAGGTGAGCGCTTGAATCAGAGAGGAAAGAAGGTGCAGGGCTGATGCAGAGGCCGAAGGTGGCAGTCGTTACACCGGGCTCTTTTGTTATACCTTCGCCCCGCAGCAGCTCGGTAGAGCGGGTTATTGCCCATATGGTACCGCTGGCCAGCGATAAGCTTCAGGTACAGATATATGGCATACGGGGAGATGAGGTGCCAGATAACGCCGATGTGGACGGGGTGCCATGCATACGTTATAAGCAAGGGCCAAGTTATGTTCCCGAGGTGATCGCCGACCTGAAAAGGTGGTCTCCTGCGGTGGTTGATGTGCACAACCGCCCGGCTGTGGCATATGCGATCCACAACGCTTTGCCCAATAGCCGGATCGTGCTGACTTTACATTCGACCACTTTCATCCGGGAGCCGCACCTCAAACGGAAGGAAGTGGATCGACTGCTGCAGCCGCTGGAGCGGATCATCGTGAACAGCGCCTATATGGAGGCAACCGTAGCTACTGACAGCTCTGATGCTGTCAGGGAACGCATCGCTATAAATGAGCTGGGCATTCATCCCGGCGATTTTCTGCCGCGATGGACACCTGCGGCAGAAGCGGTCAGAACGGCGCGGCTGAGCGATTACGGCTGGGCAGGCCGCCGCATCGTGCTGTATGCGGGCAGATTGGTGTCGGGCAAGGGCGTTCATCGGCTGCTCAAGGCCCTGCCGGGCATCGTCCGTGCCTGCCCGGATGTGCTGCTGCTCATTGCAGGCAGTGCCTATTACGGGCAGAGCCGCTTCACGCCCTATTCGGCGTCGCTGCATCGGCAGACGCGTAAGTTGAGATTGGGAAAGCACGTCAAGTTTCTCGACTATGTTCCCCATCCGGCGTTGGCCTCGCTGTATCAGTTGGCCGATGTGACCGTTGTTCCTTCGGTGGGAAGTGAGGCCTTCGGGCTGGTTAATCTGGAAGCGATGGCCGCAGGTGTACCTGTGGTTGCTTCCCGTACGGGCGGCATCCCAGAGGTTGTACGGCACGGGGAGACGGGCTGGCTTGTGTCTCCATCTCCGGGGGAGCAGGAAATGGCTGCTGCTGTCATCGGACTGCTCCAGCAGCCTGACTTGCGGCGGCGCATGGGAGAGGCCGGGCTTGCCGAGGTACGAAGACGATTTTTATGGCAGCATTCAGCACAGCGCTGGGCGCAAATCATGCTGGATTGCGTAACGTAGTGACGTGAGCCCAGCTGTGAGCATAGGCTATCCTATAGGCATTAGCCATGATTCCCAGCCGGGTGAATGAAGCGGAGCGACCGCTGGTTCACTTCTGTGCCAAAGGAGCGGTCATTATGAACCATAATAGTAAGGATAAAAGAACAGTGCGGCGTAACCTTTCCAATGCAGTTCCTTCCCCTCGTATAGACAAAAATAAAACGGTTCCCCCATCCGGCAACAGCAAACCGATCCAGCGGGAGACGGTGAGTGTAAAGTCTATCGTGGAAAGCCAAGCTCAAGCACATGACCTTATTGCAGTGGATGAAGCAGCATGGAGGAAGCACAAGCTTCCCAAGACGTTGGAGGAAGCCATGCTGCTCAACCGGGGGTCTGTACTGCTGCTGTCTGTGCCAGAGACGGATGCAGAACCTGGGACGGAATACGGCCTAACGTCTGTAACGTCCAGAGGTCAGATAGAGCAGGAATCGTTGCTGGATTGCTCCATTACCAGTATCCACATTGCCGAAGGCAGACATCGCCCCAAGCAGCAGCGGGTAGCGTTGTCCGCTGACAAGCCCGTTGCTGCTCTTACGGATGATGACGAATCTCCACTTAACATGACCTATGATGACGGGCTTCTCCGCGAGCACACATTTAATTCAAGAGCGGCTTCAACACGGTTTGGCAGCACTCCCTTTCACATTCCCGCAGAAGCGTGCAGGGATGAAGTGAGCATTGTGTTTGAGCAGCCATTCAAGGACGTGCATTATGCAATCACAGGAAATGCGAGCATACCGGGGGTAACGGTATCTGTCACGAAATGTCAGAGAGATTCGACGGTGTTCACGGTGGAACGCGCACACGCAGGTTCGGTTTGTGAAGGTTTGATTCTGTGGATTGCAATCGGGCACGATTAAAAGATGCCTATATAATGGTTGCGAATTTGCTTAAAACAAGAAAAAGGCATCCCGATGAAGGGACGCCGTATTCATGAGAGGAAAGAGGGCATACTTGTAATGGTAATATCGCCCTCTTTTGGTACTTCCTAAGTAGAGCCAGATGTTTGCTTGTTTAAGCTCAATTTATTTCACACCTACAGCGTCAAAGGATTTAATGGCAGAAATGACTGCTATTGAATTTTCACCATAGCTGTCCTTGGCTGCCTGAATAACGGCGGCGCGTGCAGTGGAGAAATTAGAGGTGGAGGTCAGGTAATTTGTAAAGGCATTATAGTAAATATATACAGCTGCATCACGTCCGATTCCATCTACCTTGACACCATGGAAGGTGCCGCCTTGTGCCAGCAGATAGTAGGCTTTGTTAATAATGCCGCTATTAGTGTGGGTACCACCATAATCCTCGTTATTAGGGTCGGTATCAAAATTGCTGTAGTGATCTACCTGACCGTATTTGACAGGATCGGAAAGGGAGCGGATTGCGTCACCCTTAATTTTTGGTGTATAAGCGACTTTGCCAAAATCCCAGTTGGTACGCTCAATGTCGTTACCGATAATATCCGAGATGCTTTCACTCAGTGCGCCAGATTCAGCGAAATACACCAGCCCGGATGAATGCTCGGTCACGCCGTGAGTCAGCTCGTGAGCAACAATTTCAAGGTCGCTGCTGAAAGGGGCAAATAACGTGCCGTCACCGTCTCCGTATAGCATATGGGTGCCGCCCCAGTGGGCATTATTGTAGTTCTTTTCCCCATAATGGACTGCCGAAGCAATAGCCATGCCACGTCCGTCGATGCTGTCGCGTCCAAATTTTTCTTTATAATAATCATAGGTGCGAATGGCATAAGCATGGGCATCCACCGCAGCCGGATCTTTCCATACGTTATCTGTACTTGTATAAAGGGTGCCTGGAAGCGTCTCGGTATTGTGAACATTGTAAGTTAAGATGCCTTTACCACGAGTCGCATCCTTCAATTGGTAGTTTTTACCAGAAGCCGTTGTTTCGAACGTTTTGGTATCCCCGAGTACACCACGACCTGTGCCGATTACTTCATTGAGGATGTCATACTTGAACACGATTTTGCCGTCATTGGCATCAATAAAGTAACGTGTGCGCAGTAAGGTAGGCTGCAAAATATTAACTTCCGTTACATAAACCAGACGTGTTGTGTCTCCATCAGGATAGATGTACAGTTCTGCCTTAGGGTCCACGCTCGGTTCCAGATTGGCGATTTTGGCGATAGGTGCAGTTGCAGGCTCTACCGCTTCCAACTTGCTATTCTTCAGTTCAGTTGTTTTTTCCAGATTCAAATTATCCTTGTCCATAGAGGAAGATTCTTCGTTGTTAGATGCCTCTGCGTAGGTGTCTTTACTCACACTGCTAACGTCCCCGGAAGGTTCAGCAGCGGTATGGGCGGAGGAAGAGAGGGATTGAACACGTGTAGCTGCATCTTCATACGCGGTATAGACGGCCTCAGTAGCACTGATTTTTGGAGTTGTATTTTCTTTAGCGTCGGCTTGTTGATCTTCTGAAATGACAGCTCCCAGATAAGAAGTAATTTTACCAGCCTTATTCACATGGATGGTCTGCTCGGCTCCAAATACAGGGATTCCATCCACATACTGTTTTAGGCGATAATGTTGCGTACCGAATTTATCACTGGTTCGATCCACGATCCGAAATTGCTCACGGACACGGGTGCTGCTGTTGGTATTGTCCATACTCATTAATGTTTTCTGTTGTCGATTCAAAAAGCTCCAGACCAGATTGTCACCTGATACCGATGAAGGAGACTTCCAGTTTACGGTTTGAAATGTTGGCGTAAACTGAGTGGGATCGGGAACAGAATTCTCCGCTGCGGCTGCGGATGCCCCAGGTACTACAGAGCCTAAGAGCATAGCCCCTCCAAGAAGTGAAACCCATACTTTTTTCATTAAATACTCACTCTCCCAAGTTGATGTGAGGATGAAAATCATCCTGTTTGAATAGGCATGGCGCCATGTATGTAGGTCTTGTTGCTTTTTTGAAACGTGAAGAGGATGGAAAGAAATTACCTTATGCAAAAAAACCAGATATAGTTTTTTGCAATTCTATCTTCTCGGCTCTGATGTTAGCACAGAGATTGTCGAACGAGAAGAATTATTTTACAAATAACTCCAAAATGATTCAATAGTCCCAAAATATTAATTTGTTTGTCGTATATCGTCGAAACAAATCGAAAAAAAGGGGCATCCCGTTAAACGGGACGCCACAGGCTCAAGGAGGAAGGGGTACAGACTTACACTGTACCCCTATTTTTTGTCCACTTATAAGTAGGATCAAATGATAGCCACATAACAGGCTTCTATCTACTGAATGAGGAACACTTTCGAGGAATACGGGATATGATTTACTTGATTCCTACAGCATCAAAGGATTGAATAGCGCTGGTTACTGCTGGCGAATCAGCACCGTAGAGGTCCTTGGCCGCCTGCACTACAGCCGCGCGTGCGTTAGAGAAGTTGGAGGTAGAGGTCAGATAGTTCGTAAAGGCATTATAGTAAATGTATACAGCCGCTTCGCGTCCGATACCACTAACCGTAACGCCATGGGACGTACCGCCTTGTGCCAGCAAATAATAGGCTTTGTTGATAATACCGCTATTCGTATGGACTCCTCCTTCATCATCATTGTTAGGGTCCGGGTAAAAATTGGAATAGTGATCCGGCTGGCCATATTTTGCAGGGTCGGATAGAGAGCGCAGAGCGTCGCCCGGAATGTTAGGCGTATAAATGCCATCGCCAAGGAGCCAGTTGCTACCATCCATATCATTACCAATAATATCTGAGAAGGCTTCATTCAGCGCACCGGATTCACCGTAATACTCCAGATTGGAGGTGAACTCTGTGACACCGTGGGTGAGTTCATGCCCCACGACATCGGGATCACCGCTGAAAAAGGTAAATAATTTGCCGTCGCCGTCGCCATATGTCATTTGAGAGCCGTTCCAGAAGGCGTTGTTATATTTTTTGCCGTAATGGACGGTCGAACGGATTTGCATGCCACGTCCATCAATGCTGTCACGTCCGAATTTTTTCTTATAATAATCAAAGGTTCGAATGGCGTAGGCATGGGCATCAACACCCGCCGGATCATCCCATACATTATCCGCATCCGTCAAAATAGTACCTGGTGTCGTTTGGCGGTTGGCAGCGGTGTAGGTTACGATCCCGTTACTGCGTGTCGTGTCTCTCAACTGATATCCGTTGCCGGAAGCGGTGGTCGTGAACGATTTTATTTCACCATCTACGCCGCGACCGGTGCCCGTTGCGTTGTTGAGGATGTCATACTGGAATACAATTTTTCCGTCTTTGGCATCAATAAAGTAGCGTGTACGCAAAGGTGCAGGCTCCAGAATATTAACCTCTGTCACATAAACCAGCCGTGTAGTCTCACCGTCAGGATAGATGTACAGTTCTGCTTTAGGTTCCACACTTGGCTCCAGATTGGCGATTGTGGCAATGGAGCTTTGTTCGGCTGCTGCCGCTTCAATGTGGCTGTTCTTCAGCTCGTCTGCATGTTCCGGACTGAAATTGATTTTATCAATAGAGATGGATGTTTCGTTGTTAGATGCTTCCGCGTAAGTGTCTTTACTTACACTGCCTTGATCCTTGCTGCCCTCGGTAACGTTATTGGTGACGGAAGGGTAGGATTGAATTCGTGTAGAGGCTTCTTCATACGCGGTATAGACGGCCTGGGTAGCACTGATTTTTGGAGTGGTATCCTCGGTGGCGTCTTGCTGTTGATCCTCTGAAATGACGGCACCCAGATAAGAGGTGACTTTACCGGACGGATTCACATGGATGGTCTGCTCGGCTCCATATACGGGAACCCCGTTTACATACTGCTTCAACCGATAATGGCTTACACCGGATTTGTCGCTTGTACGATCAATAATGCGAAATTGGTCACGAACACTGGTGCTGTCTACACCTATCAGCGTTTTCTTTTGTCGATTCAAATAACTCCATACAATATTGTCACCGGATACGGATGAAGGAGCCTTCCATTGTTCTGCGTGAAAGGTTGGCGTAAGCTGAGTGGGATCAGGAACGGAATTCTCCGCTGCTGAGGCACCGGGTGCTACAGCCCCTAATAATATAGCTCCCCCAAGCAGTGAAACCCATACTTTTTTCATTAAAAAAATCACTCTCCCCAAATTTAGGTCAGGATGATGTGCATCCTGTTTTGTTTTAGGCATGGCGCCATGTATGTAGGTCTTGTTGCTTTTTTAAAACGTGAAGATCATGAAAAAAATGAACTTATGCAAAAAAACAAGTTTTATTTTTTTGTGATTCCACCGTCTTGGCTCTGATATTAGCACAGAGAATGTAGGACGAGAAGATGTATATTACAAATTACTCCAAAATGAGTCTAAAGACCCTTATTTAGATTTTATTTGTCTTATTTGGTCGAAATTGATCGAAAACGTACAGAAGACAAAAAAAGGGCGTCCCTTTGAGGGGACGCCATAAACATAAGGGGGAAGGGGCGCAGACTTGTACACTGCACCCCTATTTTTTCGTCCATTTTATGAGCTGGGTTGGATGACAGCTGCACAATGGCAAAGGTCTATGGACGAGGATGAATAAGGGGGATTGCAATTATGATTTAGTTAACGCCTACAGCGTCAAAAGATTTGGCGGCTGCGGTTGCTTGCGCTGAATTCGCACCGTAAAGGTCTTTTGCTGCTTGCACCACAGCGGCGCGTGTATTGGAGAAGTTGGAAGTAGAAGTCAGGTAGTTCGTAAAGGCACTATAGTAAATTTGGACAGCTGCGTCGCGACCAATTCCACTCACAGTTACGTTATGGAAGGTACCACCTTGTGCCAACAGATAATATGCTTTATTAATAATGCCGCTGTTGGTATGAACGCCCCCGTTATCCGAGCTGCCTTTATACAAGTTGGAATAGTGGTCTGGTTGATCGTACAGGGTAGGGTTAGACATAGAGCGCAGAGCATCCCCCGCAATGTTTGGCGTATAAATATCATCGCCTACAAGCCAGTTTTTGCGCTGGATGTCATTGCCGATGATGTCCGAGAAGGACTCGTTCAACGCACCGGATTCCCCGTAATAATCCAAATTTGAAGTATACTCTGTAACACCGTGCGTGAGTTCATGACCAATTACATCGGGATCACCACTGAAAGCGATAAATGTGGTACCGTCCCCGTCTCCATAAGTCATTTGGGAGCCGTTCCAGAAGGCGTTGTTGTAGCGGCTGCCGTAATGGACCGTCGAACGGAGTTGCAGGCCACGCCCGTCAATACTGTTGCGTCCGAATTTGTCCTTATAGTAATCATATGTTTTGGCCGCATAAGCATGAGCATCTACGCCGGCTGGATCATTCCATACGTTATCGGCATCCGTCAGGAGCGTACCTGGAATGGTCTGACGATTGGAGGCCGTGTAGGTCACGATTCCGTTACCACGTGTTGTGTCTTTTAATTGATAGCTGCTTCCGGACTGCGTAGTGTTGAACGACTTGGTATCACCAAGCACACCTTTACCTGTGCCTGTCGCTTCATTAATGATGTCATATTGGAATACGATTTTACCATCATTGGCATCAATGATGTAGCGAGTACGCAGTGGCGCAGGCTCTAAAACATTGACTTCTGTCACATAAACCAGCTGCAGGGTATCCCCGTTAGGATAGAAGTACAGATCGGCTTTAGGATCTACTTCAGGCTGCAGATTAGCAATTTTGGCAATGGAACTTTGTTCTGTCTCCACCGCTTCAATTTTGCTATCTTTCAGGGCAGACGCTTTATCAAGACTAAGCTCGTCCTTATCAACAGATGTTGTTTTGTCGTTGTTAGCAGCTTCTGCGTAAGTGTCTTTACTTACACTGCTTTGCTTTTCAGCATCTGTAGAGATCGTATCGTCGGAGGAAGGGAGGGCTTGAATCCGTGTAGCTGCTTCTTCATAAGCGGTATATACGGCCTCGGTAGCACTGATTTTCGGAGTTGTACCTTCCGTAGCTTCTTGCTGCTGATCCTCAGTAATCACGGCCCCCAGATAAGAGGTGACTTCACCAGACTTGCCCACATGAATCGTCTGTTCAGCTCCATATACGGGAATCCCGTTCACATACTGTTTCAGCCGATAATGACTTACACCGGATTTGTCGCTTGTACGATCAATGATGCGAAATTGATCACGGACACTGGTGCTGTCCGTACCTAGCAACGTTTTCTTTTGTCGATTCAAATAACTCCATACAATGTCGTCACCCGACACCGATGAAGGGGCCTTCCATTGCTCGGTGTGGAAGGTTGGCGTAAGCTGACTTGGCTCTGAAACGGAACTTTCCGCAGATGCACCAGACGCTACCGACCCTAATAACATAGCTCCTCCAAGAAGCGAAACCCATACTTTTTTCATTTAAAATTCACTCTCCCCGGTTAATGTCAGGATGAAGACCATCCTGTTAAGAAATAGGCATTGCGCCGTTTATGTTGGTCGTGTTGTCGTCTGGAACATGAAGAAAATGGAACGTGAAGAAGAAAAACCGAAGTGTCTTTCATGAAGCGTGCGTGAAAAGAGGGTACTGCATGTGAAGCTTACAGTCTGAAAAGGTGACAAACTCCTCCTTTCCTGTCGTATAAGTAAAAGTGGAATAAAGGCGGATAATGGAAAAAAGTTGTCTTATGCAAAAAAAACAAATGTTGACTTTTTGAACTCCCATCATCTGGCTCTGATATTAGCACAGAGAATGACGGACGAGAAGATGTATGTCACAAATTTATCCAAAATGATTCTTTAGACCCTAATAACTCATTTATTTAATAGGATTAATAAGAAATGTCAAATAAAGTCGAGAATTGCTTTGTCGAAAAGACTCCACGCTTGCCGTTACACACGCGTTTTAGAGCGCATAGGTTATGTTGAACTGTCCTAATTATGCTGTCTATCCATACAGCAGCAAGGGAGGTGAGGTGGGAGCATGAGGAAGCAGGCAAGATTTGGATTCAAGGCCAATCGCAGGCGGCATTCCAATGCGCATGACCCCTACCCGAAGGTGTGGCTGCCTGTACGAACGCCATCCGTGCATATCACCCCGACCCCTGTAACAAGGAGGGGACCAGGCACAGAAGCAGAAGTACAGACAGGTGAAGAACGGCCACCCGGTTCGTCTTCGGCGGGAAAATTGCTCGTATCCGTCATCATTCCGGCTATGAATGAGCAAAAAACGATCGGGGCTGTGGTCCGTGAGGCACGCCATGTTCATCCACATACCGAGGTCATCGTCGTCGAGAACGGATCAAGCGACAGGACAGCCAAGGCGGCAAAAGCAGCGGGTGCGCGCGTGCTTTCCTTCCCGCAGCCATTGGGGCATGATATTGGCCGCCGAGTCGGAGCGGAAGCGGCTTCCGGGCAGGTACTGCTTTTTCTGGATGGTGATATCGTCATTCCCTGCGTCAGACTCAAGCCATTCATACAGGCCGTATGTGCTGGAGCGGATGTTGCACTGAATGATTACCATGGGCCGGTAGAGCGTACGTCGGTGCATCCTGTGGTTGAAGCGAAGCATGTATTGAATATTTTGTCGAACCGTGCTGATTTAGGAGGGGCATCCATGACGGGAATCCCGCATGCCATAAGTCTAAGGGCTCTAAATAAAATAGGTCTAAAGTCCTTGGAAAAACCTCCGTTATTTCAGGCCATGTCGATCGCTTCTGGCTTGCGGGTTGTGACTGTTCGTGGAATAGCCGTCGGTAAAGTGAATGCGACCCGCAAAAAAATGAACGGCAGGGACCCGCTTACGGATGTGGTTGTACAGGATCATCTTGACGCGATTGCCTGGCTTACATCACATCTGGGGACGCGTGCAGGATATACGGATTTGAAACGCAAACGGATCAGAGACGAGGTGAAGCCGTGAGCAGAGCGTATCGTAAAGGGAGGCATGATGACCGAAGCCGGGGCATACGTCGGGTTCAGCGAAGACATGGAACGACGACCGCGATGGACAGCCGCAGGGTGAGGAAACCTGCGCCCCGACGGAGGGAAATGATCGAAGTTCATCCCAGGGAGGTTCGGGCATTGCCCGGGGATATCCTGCTGCGGGGAACCGCCGCCGCAGTGGTCAGTGCCTGCAACGAGGAATCTACGATTGGCGGGGTGCTGAGCGAGCTGGAAAAGCTGCCGTTTACGGATATCATCGTCGTATTGAACGGTTGCACGGACGGCACACGTTCTATAGTAGCGAAGCATCATCCGGGTGTGACCCTCGTCAGCGTGCCGGATCGGCTCGGGCATGATGTTGGACGGGCGGTAGGCGCACGTATAACGCAGGCTGATATCGTGCTGTTTGTGGACGGGGATCTTCCGATTCCTGCGGCTGATTTGCTGCCTTTCCTCAACGCAGTGGATCAAGGAACGGATGTGGCGCTTAATGATCTGAGCAGACATTTGCCGCCATACTTCCGACAGGACAGCGTGACCCGATGCAAAGGATTTCTGAACCGCGTGCTGCGCAGGCCGGATCTGGGGGCAAGCTCCTTGACTGCTGTACCGCACGCGTTATCACGGCGTTCGCTGGAGCTACTCGGTCCGGCTATGCTCGCTGTTCCGCCGAAAGCCCACGCTATGGCGGTGTTGCACGGTATGAAGGTGACGGCAGTACATGCCGTCGACGTCATTGGAACAAACCGCAAGCGGGCTTTCAATATCGGCAAAGGGAATGTCATGGAGCAACTGATTGTCGGCGATCATGCGGAGGCACTGGCTGCGGTGTTTCAGGTAGCCGGAGCTTCCCCGCTCGGACCTGTTCCAGCGCGGGCCGACGTCGCCAAAGGGAGGAATGCACGATGAGTCTGACGAGCATTATTATTCCGACCTATAACGGTCTGCACCTGCTCAAGCCGTGTATTGAGGCGATTCGGACACATACAGCAGATGTGCCTTATGAAATTATTGTTGCGGACAACGCTTCAAATGACGGAACGGATGATTTTTGTGAAGCCGAACGGCTGATTAGTATCCGTCTCCCCAAAAACCGGGGTTTTCCGGCAGCTTGTAATCAAGGGCTTCGGCTGGCTTCGGGTGATCAGCTCGTCATTTTGAATAATGATGTGACGGTTACACGGGGATGGTTATCCAATATGCTGGTTGCATTGCGGAGCCAAAGCACAGTGGGACTGGTGGGACCAGTGACGAATTATGCTAGCGGTACTCAGCAGATTGACGGATTAGCAGGGGATTTGGATAGCTGTCTCCAGTTTGCAGAGCAGAATAATGCAAGTAATCCGTCCAGATGGCAGGAGGTCAAGCGGCTGGTCGGGTTTTGTCTGATGTTCCGGCGTGAGCTGATGGAACGGATCGGATTACTGGATGAACGGTTTAACCCCGGGCATTATGAGGATGACGATTATTGTCTGCGCGCACGTGTACATGGCTACAAACTGTTGATGTGCAGTGACTGTTTTGTCTATCACCAGGGGAGTGCGAGCTTTTCACGTTCGGAATCTGCCTGGGTCGAAGAGTTGATTGAGCGGAATCATCGTTTGTTTATGGACAAATGGAACATAGACCCCAGAGCGTTTATTGAGACTGGAAATAGCGGAGCTTTAGGCACCGAACATGCTGTCGAAGGAGGAAGGAAGATATGAAAGGGGTTATTCTCGCAGGAGGAACCGGATCGCGCCTTCATCCGTTGACTTCATTACTCAACAAGCATCTGCTTCCGGTCGGCAAGTATCCCATGATCGTGTATGGTATTGAAAGACTGCGACAGGCGGGGATTACCGATATGCTTCTGATTATTGGCAAACAATCGGCCGGGCTGTACACCGATTTTCTGGGCAGCGGCAGCAATTATGGTGTTCAACTGACGTACCGGATTCAGGAAAAGGCGGGCGGCATTGCGGAAGCACTCGAACTGGCGAAAAGCTACATGGAGCCAGGAGAAAAATTCACCGTTTTGCTGGGTGATAATCTGTTCAAGGAAGATCTGGGACCTGTTATTGAACGGTTCGGGCAGCAGCCTCCGGGGAGCGCTAGAGTATTGTTAAAAAAGGTGGCAGATGCCCACCGCTACGGAGTACCCGTGTTTGATCCCGAGCGGCCTGAGAGCATAGCGCGGATTGAAGAAAAGCCGCAGCATCCCCAGTCCAGATATTGTGTAACTGGCATCTACATGTACGATACCGCCGTGTTCGATAAGATCCGGCAGATTACACCTTCGACGCGTGGCGAGCTTGAAATCACGGATGTAAACAACTGTTATGCGGCAGAAGGCAAGCTTGAATACGACATTTTGCGGCGGTATTGGAGCGATGCAGGGACCTTCGATTCCCTTCAGGAAGCCGGGGTGAAAATGAAAGGGCTTCTGCCCTGATCTCAGCGATACACCTTCCGGCCGGGCCAGGCATATATTATGGGCATAATGCCACCCGGAGGAGTGAACGGCATGAAACGCCTGAGTATAAAAAGGAAACACAGCAAGAGGCTCAGTAAGAAAGGCTATTGGGCGGGGTATAAAAGAGGTCGGGAGCAGGGCAGCAGATTGGGCCAGGCTTCGTTCGGCAAGGTCTTTGAAGGCATCAGCATTATCATTCCGTCCTATAATCAGCTTCATCGGCTTCGCACCTGTATTGATCGTATTGAGGAAAATACAAGCCAGCCGCATGAAATCATCGTGGTGGATTGCGGCTCAACGGACGGAACACGCACCTATCTGCTGCGTAAAAGCATCGCTGTGCGTTACGCGCTACTCCAAAAGGATATCCATTTGACAGGCAGCTTGAATCAGGGACTGATGATGGCGAAAGGCACGACCATTGTGGTGCTGGACCCCAATGCGCTGGTAACGCCAGACTGGCTGGATCGACTGCTGGAGTGCTTGCACAGTGATCCGCGTATCGGTGTCGTCGGACCTGTAACGAACGGTCCGTTCGGAGAGCAACAGATTGAGGTACCTTATACGAACGAACATGAAGCACGTCTTTTCGCCATGTCTCATAATGTTTCCAATCCGGCCGCATGGCGGGAAACCCAAAGTCTGGCCGGATTTTGTTTGCTGCTGCGCAGAGAGACGCTGGAAAAGACGGGCTACTGGGACGAAGCCTGTCACAGTGGTCAGGAGGCAGATGCAGATTGGCTGTTGCGTGTACGTTTGTTGGGGACACGTCTGGCTATTGCGGGAAATGCGTTTATCCATTGCACGGAAAGTGATCGGGATACGGCTTATGCCTTCCCCCAGACGACCGGAGAAGGCGGTTTGACGGAGGATGGTAGCCGGAACCGATCCTTTTTTGTCCAAAAGTGGGGGGATGCGGATAAGCTGCTCCACAGCCTCAAATTCGGCACATCAGAGCCGGACAGCCCGACATCGCCAGCCAAGGCCCGACACGGGTCGGCGGCAATCTTTTATCCCGTTGGAGCACTCGTTAAGGGACCGTCTGGTGCAATATATCGGCTGGAGCCGGGGAAAAGACGCCTTCTGCATGGAGTCAGTGGTGCGGGAGGTGAGGACGTTGCCCCGGTCAGAGTATCCCAGCTTGATCTGCTGGCCCTTCCGCTGGTACCGAAGCCGGAGGTGATGATTTCCGATGTCGCGGATGCACCCGTAACTGCACAGCCAGGTGTTCTGGAAAATGTGGAAACTGTGCATATTCCCGGCGAGTATGCACCTGTGCTGGCAGCCCCGGAACTGGAGAACATGCCTGCACTGCCTACACTTAATATTCCGGCTCAACGCATGCGATGGATTCAGGTCCTTTATGCGGAAGGCGGGCAACTGTATCAGATCGGGAAAGGCTGGAAGAGGCCGTTCCTTACCCCCTATGCCGCCATGAGCTGGCTGGCGGCTGACTACCGGATTCGGCTGTTGGCCCCCGCCGATTTATCGGCTTTGACGGAGGAAAGACCCATTATTGCACCACCGGTATTGCACGGGCATTTATAATGCTCGGAATAGGCGCTTTTAGGCGGAACCGACTCCACGCTGCCGCATACGCTGTAGTAGCGGAAAGCCCGTAGGCAATTCGTGCGTTCCGCACGGCGGAGCACATAAAGGAGGGGCTTATGCATAACCAGGTAGACGATTTGCTGATCCATATTTCGCACTCGCAGCAGCAGATGTCAAGGCTGTTGGATGCGGAACGGCAGGTGGTCGTGCGCATGTCGCAGATCATACATGAACTGCCGGACGAAGAGCCGCGTTTTGATGGAATTCCGGGTATTCTCGACAGCTCGGGACAAGTAAACAAAAGCATTGTTGCCTACTTGAACGGTATTGCCGATCTTCAGGAAGCAATGGCTGAAATGCTCGTTCGTGTCGTGAAAGAGACGGCATACCCGGACGAAGAGTAACGTACCAACCGAGGGCAGGGAGTGAACACATGAGTAGGGAAAAAGCAATGATTCATATGCTGGACGCAGCTTCCAAAATGCAATGGAATGTGTCCATGATCCTGGAGGCCAAGGCGGTAGAAGCCGAAAAAATGCGTAATTGGACGCTGAACCATCTGGAGCCTCACGCATTTGACACGGATGAAGAACAATTGGGACGGCCTTTGGAAATTCATGAGCAGATGGTGGAAATGCTGGAGGGTTTAACCCGGCTTCAAACCGGACTGTGCAGTAATCTCAAGGCATTACTGGATCAGGATGAGCAGCAAGGTGGCGGAATGGAAGGGATGATGGGAGGAATGGGACCGGGGATATGAGCTAATGAGCATGAGGCGCGAACGTGAGATCAAGCTGGATATGATGGAGTCCATTGCTGCCAGCCAGCACGCCGTTGCCCGGATGCTGAGCAGTCTTGCGGACTTGACGCCCCATGCAGATATGTCCGCTACCCGTCTGGTGGAAACCATTCGTATGCTCAGCAACTACCAGGGGGAAATCACGCAGATGTTGGCGGGCATCCCATTAAGACGACAGGTGTATGGAAAACCGACTCAGCCGTGGCTCCAGCTACCTGTTCCAAAAACAACGACGAGGAAACTAAGGAGGAATGAAAATGAGAATAAGGTGGGAACGCGTCACGCGGGGAAAAGCCCGTAAAAGACGCAAAAGCACCCGGCGTTCGAGCATCCGAAGATTAAAGCTGAGAAAAAAACGTCTGCTTGCTTTAAGACGGCGTAAAAGAGGGCTTCACTCCGCCCGCAGAAGCCGTCCTCATCGGCGTCGGCAGAAAAAACCTCAGCCCACCCCGGCGGCAGCCCCTGCTGCGGAGAATCCACAGCTCGAGCCTGTTGTACTGGAGCATGATCCGCAGGCATTTCAGCAGGGATATGATGCAGCTTACAACGAGGGTTTCAATTCAGGCTTTGCCAAAGGTTATGAAGATGGCCACCAGGTCGCTTACAAGGCTCAGTAAACTGTGCAAATTATCTATTACTGCTCATCCCCCGAAGCTAGCAGCTTCGGGGTTGTTTGCGGTTCGGCAGTTGGACGGGCAAACGCCAATTTTGTCCGGGCAGTGGCAGTCGTCCATGATGCGTTTGACCCCTCCGCATATAGTTTAGGAGTGACAGAAGTTTATCCTACAACAGGACAGGGTGAAGGATGTGAACGATCAACGAAGCGGAAATGAACGCGAAGCATACCGATGCGGCTATCGGGAAGGACGCAGAATGGGCGGTTGCACGGCTGCTCTGTCACAGGTCGTGGCAATACAGCCTGCTGTTCGCCAGTTGAAAGTGTTGTATATTCCGCAAGGTTTCGCAGCTATAGACACAGGTGTTCAAGAGGCATTAAGCCAAGTATGCAGCGAATTGGTCATCGGTACTCCTGCCACGATGCTGGCTGACGCCGAGGCCCATCGACCCGACCTCGTGCTGGTCATGAACGGGCTGCATGTTTTTCCACCGGATCATCTGGAGCAGGTGCAGCAAATACGGGGCCTGGGCATTCGGACAGCCATATGGTTTGTAGATGATCCCTATTTTACGGAGGATACGGCGTTGATCTGCCAATCCTACGATGTTGTATTTACGCACGAGATGTCATGCCTGCCGTTTTATCGAGATCAGGGAGTGGCACAGGTACACTATTTGCCGCTTGCTGCGTCAGCCCGGATCTTTTATCCCCGGCGGGTGGAGCGGGAGCACCAGCATGACATTTGCTTCATCGGGAATGCCTTCTGGAACCGAGTGAAGCTGTTTGACCACCTCGCTCCTTTTTTGGCGGACAAAAGAGTGCTGATCGTAGGTGGGCACTGGGATCGGCTGACCCGACGGGATGTGCTGGAACGATTTATCCGTCCAATCTTCATGGAGCCGGAGGAAACAGCCAAATATTATAACGGCTCCAAAATTGTTATCAATCTGCACCGTCCAACGGACCCCGGACTGGATAACCGGAATACGCATCAGCTATCCGCGGAGTCCATTAATCCCCGGACCTACGAAATTGCTGCCTGCGGCACGCTCCAGATGACGGACATTCGGAAAGATTTGGACCGCTATTACAGACCAGGCTATGACATTGAAACCTTTGGTGGAGCAGAGGAGCTGAAGGTCAAACTGGACTACTATCTCAAGCATGACTGGGAACGTGAGCACATGGCTTGGCGCGGGCTGCACACCACCATGCAAAAGCATATGTACACGAATCGTATGGAAGAATTGCTGGACAAGGCGATGGCCTAAAGTAAACACCAAAAACAGTGAGGAGTGAAAGTGATGACGATATCTACGACAGGACCGTTTGACCCGGCCACAACCTCCTGGGAAAAGGGGAGAGCTGCGGGACTCGGTGATGGATACGACGAAGGCTATTTGCGCGGACGCGCCAATGCGATTCTTGCCCGGACGAAGGCGGTCTTCCCTTTTCGGCAAATCCATGTGCTGTATGTAGTCTCCGGTAAGGGTCTTCCCTATTCTCCACTGGATGAAGCGGTGATCACCACGTTGCAAAGTATGACGGCTCAGGTTACCGTAACCGACCCGCGTCAGCCAGTAGGTGATATTGCTACCCAGCTCCGTCCGAATCTGATGCTGGCGCTGGATGGGATGGATCTTCCGCTGGAGCAGGTGAAAGCGGTACGTCAGTTGGGCATTCCAACCGCAATCTGGCTGACGGATGATCCCTATTACACGGACACGACGACCAAAATTGTTACGCATTATGACCATGTGTTCACGCTGGAGCTGAATTGCATCGAAATGTACCGCCAGCTCGGCTGTTCGTCTGTACATTACTTGCCCTTTGGGGCATTTCTGACTCAATATTTCCCGCTTAGCTCTCCCGCTTCCGTACGGCGTGAAATCGGATTTACCGGCTCAGCTTACTGGAATCGCATCTATTTCTTTAATCCGATTATGCCGCAGCTTATGGCCCGTAATATTAAAATCAACGGAATCTGGTGGGATCGTCTCCCTGATTATCAATCGTACGGCGATAAAATCGAGCAGGGCCGCTGGATGTCTCCAGCCGAGACGAATGACACGTATAACGGCAGCAAAATTGTCATTAATCTTCATCGTTCACATCAGGATGATTCCGTGAATAACAATGCTCTGAAAATTCCGGGAGCGTCGCCGAATCCGCGCACGTTCGAAATTTCTGCCAGCGGCACCTTGCAGCTCACCGACACACGGGATGATCTGGCTCGTTTTTACAAGCCGGGAGAAGAAATTGAGACGTACAGTTCCCAGCAGGAGCTGCTGGAGAAGATCGAGTTTTATTTGACACACGAAAAGGAACGCCGTGAGATTGCCCTGCGTGCTCTGGAACGGACTCTGCGTGAGCATACGTATGGTCACCGGATTGACCAGCTGCTGTCGGTCGTATTACCTTAATTCGGTTCAAACGCCCGATGGTCGTTATTTTAAAGGAGGTGAACTCCGATCAAACCGAAAATGATGCTATTCAGCCATGTTAGCAATGTCCGCAGCATTACGGGAGCGGAAAAGCTGTTATTGCAATTTTGTGTAGACATTCGTATGTACTTCGACTGCATTCTGGTGACGCCCGCTGAAGGACGGCTGACCATAATTGCCCGCAAGCGCGGAATTACCGTCCAAATTCAGAACCTGCCCATGCTGCATGGTATGTACACCCCGTATGAGGGATTGGAGCAGGATGCGGAGAATTTGCGAAACCATGCTTCGTACGCACCGTTGCTTCAGTTGCTACAGCAAGCGCGTCCAGATGTGGTGCTGGTCAATACCTGTGTGAACGTCATGCCCGCGATGGCTTCCCATGAGTTGAATATTCCGGTGGTCTGGAAAATAACCGAAGTCATTAACCAGAATGAGCATACACCTGTCTCGGTTTCCATCATCGAGCGTTACAGCCGATGGGTCATCGGTATTTCGCAAGCCGTCTTGCGGCCTTTGCACGGGGCGGGGCTGACACGTCCGCATACGGTGTTGTCTCCTTGTCGGGATATGGATATGCCGCCGCACAAAGAGCATGTACTGCAACGGAAACGCAAACGTGAAAAGCTGGGGTTGAAGGAATCCCATATCTGTATTGGTTATATTTCTTCCTTTATCTATGAAGCCAAAGGATTGTTGCCTTTTGTTCAAATGGCTCTGAAGCTGTGTGAAACGAATTCGCGCTGTCGCTTCTGGATCATCGGCAGCTCGGTGGACTCGCAATATTACGTAAAATGCGTCTCTTTAATCCGCCAATCCCCCTACAGTCGCCGATTCCAGTTCAGCTCATTTGAGGAATCTGTATCCACTGCCTATAGCGCGATGGATATGGTCGTTATCCCAAGCATGGTGGAGGAAGGCTTTGGTCTGACGGCATTGGAGGGACTGGTTTACGGCAAGCCGGTTGTGGCCTTTGCGCAGGGTGGACTTGTGGAGCTGATGGAGGCGACCGGAAATACAGAGTTTTTGGTAGAGCCGGGAAACAGCGATATGCTGGCGGAAAAAGTGGGCTATCTGCTCAATCATCCTCAGGAAGTGGAACGGATCGGTGTACGCAACAATAGCGCTGCTATGCGTGTATACGGACCTGATTCCTATAAAACCAGCCTGCACGTCATGGTCAGCCAATGGGTGTGCCATAATCCGCAATGGTTCCCGCTGATTCGGCAGCCGGGAGGACCGATATGGACGCGGGAGGGAGAAGGGCTTCGTCAGGTCACTGCGATACCAGAGGCTTTTACCAGCACCATTCGGGAATTTCCCGAATCGGTGGTCTGCCAACTGCCTGTGCTTGGTCTGCCGCCTATTGAGTATGTGGCCATTCCGGGCTTGCCGCAGCTACCCGCTCCTGTGCCGGAGCCACCCGCTCCTGTGCCGGAGCCATTGCCAGACCCGCCTCACGACAAGCGTGGCATTCGGGCGAGACGCAAGCATATCAGACCGCGCAATCGCAATCGCAAGCGCAAGGGTAAGAGCAACACCAGCAGCAGGAGCCATCGCATTCGCTGGTTTCCGTCAAGGCTTCTGCCGAAATCCAAGTCCAGACAAAAGCTCAGGTTGAAGCGGAAGCTCAAACGGAGACTCAAGCTCAAGCGCGTGTCGAGGCATTTGCATCCGAACAAGCGGAAGCGGTTAGCGCTCAAGGCTGGACGCTACAAAAAACAACGGTCCGGGTGAAAGCACACCGGACCGTTGAGGTGAACGTTTAGCTGGAGCACAGACAGTCTACTGGAAAACAACGACAGCAAAGGTGGGTTCCAACACGATGAAAATATTGACCGTGCTCGGCACAAGACCGGAAATTATACGGCTCAGCCTGATCATTCCGAAGCTGGATCACCATGCGGATCAGCATGTGCTTGTGCATACGGGCCAAAATTACACGGAAAGCCTGAGCGGGCAATTCTTCCGCGAACTGGGGCTACGTGCCCCGGATTATGTGCTTCAGGAGAAGGCGGGGACGCTGGGGAAACAGCTGTCTGCCATGTACTCGCAGATGGAGGATATTTTAAACAAGGAGCGCCCGGATCATGTGCTGCTGCTCGGTGATACGAACAGCGCCCTGTGCGCCTTGCTTGCGGAACGTATGGGCTACCCGGTCGTGCACATGGAGGCGGGTAACCGCTGCTACGATCTGGATGTGCCGGAAGAGAAGAATCGCCGCGTCATTGACGCGATTTCTACGATTAATATGCCGTATACGGAGCAAAGCAAGCAGCATCTAATACACGAAGGCTTTCCGAGCCAACGAATTATATTGACCGGAAACCCGATTTACGAAGTGATGCAGCATTACGAGAAAGAGGTGTCCGGCAGCGACATTTTGAAAAAGCTGGGACTGTCGCCGGAGCAATATTTCCTGGTGACCGCCCACAGAGCCGAAAATGTCGACCATCCGCCGCATTTGCTGGCTATTCTGGATGGCCTGAATCGGGTAGCGCAGCAGTCCGGACAGCGGGTCATTTGCAGTATTCATCCCCGCACTGCCGCTCGTATCGCGAGTCATCCGCCGATCCAACTTGATCCGCTGGTGGAGTTCCACGAACCGTTCGGTTTTTTTGACTTCGTACTGCTGGAGCGGCATGCCCGCTGCGCTTTGACGGACAGCGGCACCGTACAGGAGGAATGCTGCATCATGGGTGTGCCGACGGTCACGATGCGCCGGACGACGGAACGACCGGAAACCGTGGATTGCGGCAGCAATATCGTGTCCGGGCTGGATGGAGAGGTTATAGCGAACGCGGTAGCCTTAATGATCGGGATGAAGCATAAGTGGCAGTGTCCCGCAGGATATCTGGCGGAGGATGTGTCAGATAAGGTAGTCAAATTTTTGCTTGGAGGGAAACGGCATGTTTGAAAACCAACGTATCTTGGTTACCGGCGGTACCGGCTCCTGGGGGCATGAGCTGGTTACCCAGTTACTGCCGCGTAACCCCAAAGAGGTCATTATCTTTTCGCGCGGAGAATCGAGTCAGGTTGCGATGAACAGGCAGTTTGAGGATGAACGACTTAGCTTCTGCATTGGGGATATTCGGGATAAGGATGCACTGGTTACCGCCTGTCAGGGTGTGGACTATGTATTTCATTTGGCGGCTCTCAAGCACGTACCTGTATGTGAAGATCAGCCCTATGAAGCACTCAAAACGAATGTGGTAGGCACCCAAAACGTGATCGAAGCCGCTGTCATCAATCAGGTCAAGAAAGTCATTTATATATCGACTGACAAGGCCGCGAACCCATCCAATTTTTACGGGATGACCAAGGCGATTGGTGAAAAGCTGATTGTCTACGCCAATTTGCTGAATAGCGATACGCAGTTCGTTACGGTGCGTGGCGGCAATGTATTGGGCACGAACGGAAGTGTGGTGCATCTTTTTCAGAGCCAGATTCGCCAAAAGGGTACCGTTTCGATCACAGATATGAACATGACGCGCTTTTTCCTGACTTTGCGGGATGCGATCAGTCTACTGTTCAAGGCGTCGGTGGAAAGTATCGGCGGGGAAATTTTCATCATGACCATGCCAACCTGCCGCATTGTGGATTTGGCAGAGGTGCTCATCGAGGATTCGGGCGTGGAGAATGTAGAAATTGTAGAAAAAGGTGTCCGTCCTGGCGAGAAAATTCATGAGATTTTAATGAGCGACTTTGAAAGTCTGACGACGGTCGTGTACGACGAGCAGTATTTGGTCATTCTGCCAACGCTGAATATCCCCAACTAAAGGATCGCTACAAGCAATGCCCTCCAGTGTCGTTCAGCAGCTTTAGCTCGGAGTTCAATCTGATGTCCAAAGAGGAGATACGGAGGATTCTCCAGAGCGGGGGGTTCATTAAATGAAGCTTCTTATTTTGGGCGGTAACGGCATGGCAGGCCATGTGCTGGTCGAATACTTTCAAAAGCAGGGCGGATATCACGTGTTCTACACCACGCGTGATCCCAAGAATAAAGGTGGCCTGCTGCTGGATGTGAACGACAGTTTTATGGTGGAGCAGCTGGTGCGGAGCGTGCGGCCTGACATCATTATTAACGCGGTGGGTGTGCTGAACCAGTATGCCGGAGAGGATCAGGTTACAGCATATCAAATTAACGGTCTGCTGCCGCACCTTCTCCAGCGGACGGCGGATAGCATCGGCGCCCGTTTCATTCATATCAGCACGGACTGCGTATTTGAAGGGAAGCGAGTGCCAGGTCTATATCAAGAGACGGATCAGCCTGACGGGACAAGCGCCTATGCATTGACGAAAATACTCGGAGAAGTGAAGGCGCCGGGACATCTGACGATTCGCACCTCCATTATCGGCCCGGAAATCCGTCCGGGGGGCATTGGTCTGCTGAACTGGTTCTTGCAGCAGAGCGGGGACGTTGACGGGTATCGCCGTGTCTTTTGGAACGGGGTTACTACGCTGGAACTGGCTAAGGCTATACGGGTGTTGATGAATGGGCCGCTGGATGGACTCATTCATCTGGTTCATCCTGAACCGATCAGCAAACATGATCTGTTGCTGTTGTTCAAGGATATCTGGAAGAGGGAGGATATTCAGATCGTGCCGAAGGATGAGCCGGTGCAAGACCGGACACTTCGTTCTACCCGGGCCGATCTGCTCTACGATGTTCCTCACTACAGCATTATGCTGAAGGAGCTGCTGGAATGGACAGAAGCACAGCGGAACAACGTCGGCCCGTCATTGTAATTACCGGAGCGGCAGGCTATACCGGGATACACGCCTGCCGCTATTTTGCAAAGCTCGGCTGGGAGGTAGCGGCGCTGACCCGCACGGCTGCTTCCGCCCGGGAGCTGATCTTGCAGTTGAACGGTGATGAGAACTCCAGCGCAGATTCTTGCATCGGCTTCTACATCACGTCTTATGTATGCGATTTGCTCGATAAGGAACGTCTTCGCGAAGTGATAGGCCAGATTGCGCCGGATTATGTGCTTCATCTGGGTGGTAAAAATTCGGTGCCCGAATCATGGCAAAGCCCGCTGCTCTACATGGAATCCAATGTGCTGTCCACGCTGTATCTGCTGGATGCGCTGCGCCCTTTTCCCACAGCCCGGATTGTCGTGGCGGGTTCCCGGCTGAAAGCGGCTTTGCAGGCTCCATATCATCCATCGCATCCGTACAGTCTCAGCAAAAGCCTTCAAGAGGCAGTCGCGCTCTCCTGGAGCGCGTTGTTCGGCCAATCCGTCATGCTGGCGGAGCCTTGCAATCTGATTGGCCCGGGTCCCTCCACCGGCTTTTGCGCATTGCTGGCAGGTCATATCATCAGTACAGAGCGCACGTACAGGGAGTCGGCAACCGAATCAGCTCCTGAGCCTTTGCCCGCACTCGAACCCGCACCGTTCCGGGTATCTTCCCGGCATGCGCAGCGTGATTTTCTCGACGTGCGCGATGCCGTCAGAGCCTACGGTGTGCTGCTGGAGCAAGGGGTACCGGGGCAGGTTTATCCGGTCTGCACAGGCCGAATCGTGGAACTGGGCAACATCGTGGAACGTATGGTTGCACTGGCAGATACACCTGTCGCCATCCAATGGGGGGACGCGGCAGAGTCAGCGTCTACAGATGCATACCGGGCCAAGGAGCTGGAGGACATGGGGTGGAGGCCGATCATACTGCTGGGGCAATCGCTGAAGGATATGATCCGATACCACCGAGCCGGAAAGGAAGGAACGATATGAGACCGAGTGTAACAATCGTCATTCCATTTTATAACTGTGGATACGTGGATCAGGCTCTGCAAAGCGCATTAGAGCAAACCTACGGCCCGCTTGAAATTATTGTCGTCGATGACGGTTCCACGACACATACCGAAATGCTTCAACCTTATCTTCCATATATACATTATTTAGGGAAAGCCAATGGAGGAACGGCCAGCGCACTGAATCATGGCATTCGGCATGCTAGTGGCGAATACATTGCGTGGCTAAGCTCAGATGATACCTATCATATGGACAAAATAAACAACCAGGTATCTTTTATGGTGGAACAAGGCGCGTATATCTCTCACACCAATTTCAATTTCATCAATAACTACAGCCAGATTACAAACCATCAGGCGGCGGCTGTGTTTCCTTCCCTACCGGAGTTTTATCGTTTTTTCCAGCAAGGAAATCCGGTCAACGGATGCACGGTCATGTTTAAAAAGGAGCTGTTCTCACATATCGGTCTGTTCGATGAATTGCTGCCGTATACCCATGATCTGGATATGTGGTACCGAGTGATGCTGGCGGGATACCCATTTCCTTTTCTGAACGAACCGCTGGTCAACTACCGTTGGCATGATGAAATGGGAACCCAAAAGCATTGGCCCGCTGTTGAACGAGAGTACAACATAACCCAAGCACGGTATCGAGATCGCTTCAGTCAGTTGTTGAACGGTTTTTCCTAATAAAGCCGGAAGTCTGTCAGGGGGGATTGATATGGTAGATACAGGTATTGTGATGCCGCTATACAAACAGGATATCGGCTATCTGCAAGCCGCGATTTCATCTGTGCTGGCTCAGAACTATAGGGAATTCCGCTTCATCATCGTTATTGACGGAGCGCCGGAAATGATGGGACCAGCGCTCCACGCAGCAGGGGGGACCCGCGTGTCCAGTTGATTACACTTCCTGAGAACAAAGGAGTATCCAGTGCCCTCAACCGGGGGTTTGACGAGTTGTTCCAAGATCCTGCGATCACATATGTGACCTGGGTATCCAGTGACAATGTATATTATCCCGGCTTTATAGAACGACTGCGACGAGAGCTGGAGCACGGGCCGGACTCGCTCGGCCTTGTATTCTCCACCTTCCGACATATAGATGCATCGGGAAATTCGGTGCATGACGACAAACAACAACAGGCACTCATCCGGTATCAGAGCCAGCCGCATCATGAATTGCTGAATGCCAGCATTGTTGGGGTTTCGTTTATGTACAAAAGCAAATATGCCCGCTTGATTGGCGGCTATCGGCTGCCGCCCGTGGAGGATTACGACTATTGGTTGCGGCTGTCCGAGGTCTGTGACATGAAATTCGTTCCGGAATTGCTTATGGACTATCGGGTCAATTCCACTTTCAGCGTGTCAGCCAGCCTCCAAAGTCAGGAAGAGCATCGACGCTGGCGTTATATCTTCCAAATCGCCAAGCACGAGGCGAGAGCACGCCGAGGTATTCCGGTTGAAATGAACATTTTAATGCCTGTCACCGATATTGCTACAGCTGAGCCGCTGCTGGATAAACTGCTGGAGCAGCATTATAGCAATTGCATCATTCGTTTGCTCGACCTTACACCAGAACAACAGGCCGCTTCTCTATTGCCACGTATTCCCGATCCTCGGCTGATCGTCACACCAAGGCCGTATTATTCTGTTAAGGAAGCGCTAATTCAGGCCATTGGGGAAACGACAACCCGCTTTGTTGTTTGCTATGGGGTCAAACCGTATATCGCCGTGACCGATTTGTATGAACTGACCGATTTTCTGCGTCCGCTAGAAGCTACCCACGCTTTTTATTACTATTTTGATGATCACTCCAATATTGGCAGCGGTACAGTAGTGAGCTTTGTCCCGCCAGAATGGAATTATGTCTACTTTACTCATAGATTACATCAGGCTTTAGAGGAGGGGAGGTGAGGTTGTTGTGAAAATTTTACTGGCTACCTACTGGCCGATCCCTCATTTGGGAGGCGTGTGGCCGTTTATGCTGCAAATTAAACGACGGCTGGAGCTACAGGGTCACACCGTGGACCTGATGGGGAACGGACCGGATACACCTAAATACCATATTGTTTTTGAAGATAGGGAGCTGCTGAAGGCTCAACTGCTGCCCATGCTGGATGCGAAGCTGAATGAGTCGGCTGTACCTGTATTACATTTGGATTCATGGGTGCAGACGGTGGAAAAGGATCGATACTGTATGGAGCTGGCAGCGGCGTATTTTGGGGTGGATCAGTACGATATCATTCACACGCAGGATGTCATTGCGACGCGTGCTCTAAGCCGGGTCAAACGTAAGGATAGCGCATTGGTGGCCAATATTCATGGCTCGCTGGCCCGCGAAGTTATGATGGCTCTCGAACGGGATCATGAGGAGGGTTACCGCGAGACTTTGATGTGGAAATATTATTGGGCGCTGGAGCACTATGGCGCTCTGTCCGCTGATATTACCATTACGTCTACGGAATGGATGAAACAGACGCTCGTCCGTGAATTTGAAGTGCCAGAGCAGCAGATTGCCACCTTCCAATACGGCTTGGATACCGAGCGCTTTTGGGAAGTCCAGGCGAAGGGGACGGACATGACACGACCCGAGGGGAAAAAAGTCATTATTTGTCCCTCACGGCTGGTATATATCAAAGGACTGCATTATCTAATAAGCGCTCTTGGCTTGCTGAAAGCAAGGCGCACGGATTGGGTGTGCTGGATTGTTGGAGAGGGGGACAAAAGGGAAGAGCTTCAAACACAGGCGAAGGAGCTGGGGCTGGTGGAAGAGGTAGTTTTCCTCGGGCATCGTGAAGATGTGCCTGCCCTCTTGCAACTGGCAGATATTTTTGTTCATCCGAGCATACAGGATAATCAGCCGTTTTCGGTTATGGAGGCGCAGGTTTCGGGGCTTCCGGCAGTGGTATCGAATGCGGGTGGACTCCCGGAAATGGTGGAGCATGAACGTACTGGACTGGTTTCCCTGGTTGGCGATGTGGAGGCGTTGGCAGCTCATTTGCAGCATTTGCTGGCTCAGGATGACGTGCGTATGGCCATGGGGAACCGTGCCAAGACATGGGGAACTGCGCATTGGTCTCTGGATGTCATGATTGCACGGCTCGTGGGTATTTACGGGCAAGCGCTCAATCAAGTACGTTGATTCGATAGTGAGGAGGGGGAACATGACTTTTCCTGTAGTTGGAGACTTGTACAACCGTATTTTTGAAATCCAGCAGTCGCACCCGGATTTTGAGGTGGATTATGAAATATGGAACCGGATTAACACCTCGTTACCGGAACATTATAAGCTACCGGACACTGAAATTCTGGAACGTATCAAACAAACTGTGCCATGAGAACGACAGTAATTTAATACATCTGGAGCAATTGTAAAAGGCAGGCGGGGACGTGGTTCCCTGCCTGCCTTTTGGATGATTTCGGATCATGTTCCGTCTGGGTTTTCATCAACCGAATCTTCGTAGACCGAGCCTTGGATCACGAGTGGACCCGTGACAACGGCCCGGCGGTCGGCCGATTGCACGGTCAGGCAATATACATATGGCGCTGTCGGTTCCACGGTTTCCTCGTACCTTAGCTCGGCAAAGCCCTCCTGATAGCAGGAATCCTGCAACCAGTCCAACACGGGACCCTGCCCGTCGTTGCGACGCAGCCGGATATCCAGCTCTCCGATATCCCAGTTGAGCAGCGGATTTTCCCATGCCAAGGAGGCTTCAATGACAATACGTCCTTCAGACTCACTCGCAGGAATGATCAACGTAGATAGCACGTTCTCCTGTCCGGTGACCTGAAAAGGCAGCGCATGTGTGCCTGCATCGGCTTTGTTTTGTACCGAATATTTTAACATACCTTCTTCCTCTCCTGTCCGTATATTAGGGCGTCACGGTAAAATGACTGGCTGTACGCATAGCAACCACGTTCCCATCCTCTACAAATTCAGCCAAAATAAATAGCGTTTCCGGATTGCATATACTTGTGACCACCCGCAGGTAAAAAGGATTTTGGGCTGTCTCCATATCCTTGAGCTGTACGACGGAGCCGACTTCGGGAGAAGCGCTCAGGCTAAGGAGCTGCCGCCGGAAAACGCCGCTATCATTCCCTATTTCCAACAGTACATCGACAGGTCTCTTTTCACGATTGAACAGGGTCACATGGCAGTTCTGGATACTGGCGCTGTCATAAGCGAGGTGATGATCAGCAGATAAAAGAAACACGGACATATCCTGTAGCCTCCTTGAATTCCGTTGTATACCAGCCTTATATCATATGAAAATGTGCCATGTCTGGACTGGATAGTTGTACGCCTTTTTTGACAAAATACGCGCCGGGGTCCAACCCTTTTAGCCGAGCTGTGCATGTAATGTAGCGTGGAACAACCTGCGGCCTGAGGAGAAAGGTCGCTTTAAAAAAGGAGGCACGGCTATGAGACTTGCACAACTGGCAGGGGAATATGATGCGGTCTTCAGTTTGGGGCAAAACTGCACGCCTGCCATTCAATTGGAAAAGAACCGCCTGCGGCCGTTTGCCGGGGTGCTGGACTGGATGATGTCTGACACGCTGTCCGATGTGAACCGCTTGCTGGAAAACCGGTTTGCCGGGTTTATGGATTTGCCCAATTTAAGTGTCATTGGTACGAGCCAACTGAACTATATGGTCAGGGATATCGATTATAACGTGATCTCGGTACATGATTTCCCGCAGGAACGCAATACGTCCGCTGATCTGGCGACTTATCCGGAGTTCAGGGAGAAGATAGACCGCCGTATCGAACGTTTTTTTGCAAAAACGCAGAAGGCGCAGCGCAGCTTGTTCGTCCGTATGCTGGGAACCTATGCAGAGGTAGAGGAACTGGAGCGCATCTTGTCCGGCATGATGGCGCATGAATTTCGTCTGCTCATCGTTAATTGTTCCGGTGTAACAGAGTTGACCGAGTTGGACTGGCAGCTTGCGAATGTATGCGCGGTGGAAATGCCTTTTGCCGATGTATGGAATTACCAAAGTGATCCGCACTGGCGTACGCTTTTTGGGGGAATGTCCTTGTCTTCGGAAAGGGGAGGACGGCGTGCTTGAGCGATTGCAGGGGGATTATGACGCTGTATTCAGCCTTGGAGGACATTGCCTGCCTTCCATTCAGCTGGATAAAAACGGACTGCGTCCGTATGCGGGACCGCTGGACTGGATGATTTCCGGCAACTTGTCGCAGATCAGTCGCTTGCTGGACGCCCGTTTCGCCGGATTTATGGACTATGCCAGCCTGCGTGTCACGGGGCATGATTACGGCGAGCATAACTTTATGGTCGAGGACGCGTCGTATGAGATTACGGCGGCACACCATTTTCCCGTTACCCAGAATACATCGGAGCATCTGACTTCCTATCCTGCATTCAAAACGACGCTTGATCGCCGCATCGCACGTCTACTGGAGAAATCTGAGCTTGCGTCCCGTCTGCTGCTGGTTCGTCTGGGGGGTAGCCGGGAGCAGGCGGTAGAATTGCACACCGTGTTATCAAGGATGATCACCCACGATTTTCGTTTGTTATTCGTAGATTATACAGGGACTGCCGGTGTGACGGAGCTGGACTGGGGGCTGGAGCAACTGGTTTCAGTGGCGCTGCCGCCTGAGGATATTTGGAGCGGGCAGGATGAGATGTGGCGCTTTATGCTGGCAAACGTCAGGCTACACGTCTGAACAACGGGAAGGTACGTCTTAGATTGTCTTTGGTGCCTGTGCTTGTGCCTGCGCCAAGCTGTAGAGCGCCGCATAACATGATGGGAAAGGAAGAAACTTGCTTCGGTTCAAAAGGAGGGTGCGCTAGTGAAGGCTTTGGTCACCGGGGGAGCCGGATTTATTGGTTCCCATCTGGTGCGTGCGCTTGCTGATTCGGGCATTAGGGTGCATGTGCTGGATAATCTGACGACCGGGAATGTCGCAAATGTGGACCCGCGCGCGGTCATGCATATGGCGGATATCCGCAGCTCCGAGACCCGGACGCTGCTCATTCGGGAAAGCCCGGATATTGTGTTTCACTTGGCGGCACAGGCCGATGTCCAGCAATCCATCCATCGACCGGATGTGGACGCAGATGTGAATGTGATGGGGACGATCCATCTGTTGCAGGCTTGTCATGAAGCTGGTGTATCCAAGCTGATATTCGCGTCCACATCCGGCGTATACGGTGAACTGCAAAAGCAATATATTCAGGAAGACGATCCCGTGAAGCCGATTTCGGGCTACGGGCTTTCCAAGCTGACCGCAGAATCGTATATCCAGCTTTTTCATCGGTTATATGGCATGAATTACACGATTTTGCGTTACGGTAATGTATATGGTCCCGGTCAGGCGGCGAAGGGAGAGGGCGGTGTAGTCGCTCTTTTTATGGATCGGTTGAAAAAAGGAAGCCCCTTGCTCATTCACGGCGACGGAACGCAAACCCGCGATTTTGTGTACGTCAAGGATGTAGTCAGAGCCAATATGGCGGCTATACGTGCAGCGGATCAACGTACAGTACATGTGAGTACGGGACGAACCACGTCCATCAATCGGCTGGCCTACGATTTGCTGAAGCTGCACGGCTCGTCTATTCGGCCCGTGTATTCGGCTGCGCGGGTGGGAGACATTCACCATAGCTGTCTTAGCAACGCAGTCGCGAGACATTGGCTTCGGTGGGAACCGCTATATGGCATCTCTGCCGGATTGAAGGAAACGTACGTGAGCAGTATGGGTTCAGGCAAAGAAGGCATGTAGCGGGAAAGCGTGGGATTCAGGAAGGGGCTGGGGATCAGCCTCTTTTTTATGGATAGCCTGGCAGCTACTTATAGGAAAATATGCACTTACCTGATAGAATGGTCAGCAGTATAGATCACAGGTTTCACAAAGGAGGAGTCTGAACCCATGTTGAAGCAGGCTTTAAGAACAATAGGTATCACCCTGGTCACATGTACGTTATTGCTGGATGCAGGTTCTTTTTCTTTAGCAGCCGATACATCTGTTGCTGCCGGAGCTTCGGACGGAACAACGGATAGCAGTACTACGCAGAACTTGACCATTGAGAAGAAAAATAAATTGCCCAAGGGATTCGTGTATCTGGATGAAGTGATTCCTGCGGCGCAATATGAAATCCGCTATTATAGTGAGAATAACTTTGTCGGCAGACGGATTGATGGATATAAGGGGCCTTTTGCGATCATGACCCATACAGGTGCAGAGGCTTTAAAAGGGGTCAGCGACGATCTGGCAGCCAAAGGGTATCTGTTGAAAGTATACGATGCCTATCGCCCGCAAAAAGCCGTGAATCATTTTGTTAGATGGTCGCAGGATAGCGGTGATGTGAAAATGAAGCAGCAGTATTACCCGAAGCTGGATAAGCGCAATTTGTTCAAGCTGGGCTTCATCGCCAGGAAATCCGGCCATTCACGGGGCAGCACCGTGGATTTGACGCTGGTGCACATCAAAACGGGGAAGGCTGTCGATATGGGGAGTCCGTTTGATTTTTTCGGTGATATTTCCTATTACAATACGAAGCTGATCAGCAAGACACAGCAGGCGAACCGAAAAATCCTTAGGGATGCTATGGTGAAGCGTGGCTTCAAACCTTACAGCAAGGAATGGTGGCACTTTACGCTGATGAAGGAGCCTTATGCTAAAACATACTTCAATTTTGATGTGGAATAGGAAATATGGGACGATTTAACTAAAAAGGATGGGCAGCTAACCTCCATGGAAGGCGTCAGCCAATCGGCGGAGAGTCTGAAAGGGATGTCCGCCGAGCTACGCCAGTTGATTGGACGGTTCAAGGTGACGGGATAATCATTATCAATATGTATATCAATACACGGAAAGGCGGCAGCTTCCTGATGGGAGACTGCCGCCTTTTGCTATTCATCGAAAAATGTCTACATGTTCATTATGATTCGCCAGCCAGCTTCAAGGCTTGATCCAGCACGGCGGCACCGTTTCCTCTACCGTAAGCCATCGTGTCAATGACATCCACAGGGATTCCATAGGGAGCTGCAATTTCGGCAACCGGCTTTTTACGCATCCGTACTTGAGGACCAAGCAAAATAGCAATTACAGAATCTTTAATGCCTTCCAGCTCTTCCTTAATGGTACTTTCGGGGATGGCTTCGATGTTCAGCTCTATGGACCTTGCTGCTGCTTCTTTTTTCATCTTGGAAACCAGAATGGATGTGGACATACCCGCAGAGCAGGCCAGAATAATTTTTTTCATATTTGAACGCCTCCAGAAATTGATTTTTAATTATTTATACTCTTCATCCAGATCAGCAACAAACGAGCGTTCTTTGATGGCAGCTTGATACCAGTAGCCGGATTTCTTCAAATGCCGACTTCGACCATTCTCCAGGTTAATTTCCACCAGTCCATAGCGATTTTTAAAAGCATTCATAGGAGAAACGTTATCTGTAAAGGCCCACAGCATATAACCTGTACAGTTCGAACCATCCTCTACAGCTTGTAACGTGTAGTATAAATGCTCAGTTATAAAGTCAATGCGATAGTCGTCCTGAATGATGTGTTCCTCATTTTTAAAGATAACTTCATTCTCGATGCCCATACCATTTTCCGCGACAAACCACTCGATATTGTTATATTCGTTCTTGATACGCATCCCCATATCGTAAATGATTTTCGGATAAATCTCCCAGCCCCGTGACTTGTTCATTCTTTTACCCGGAAGATCGAAATGCTCATAGTAGTAAGAGGGATGAAAAGGAATATTTTCATTCCACGCCTTACTCTGCGCTTTGACCCGGTGGGGATAATAAAGATTGATCCCGACGTAGTCAACGGTATGTTCCTTAATCACTGTTAGTTCTTCTGTGGTTGATTCAAATGTAATATCATGCGTGCTCATTAAGTCGAATAGTTCTTGCGGGTATTCGCCTTTAATAAGAGGATCCAAAAATACTCGATTGTAAAATAAATCATACACATGTGCCGCGTACTGGTCATGAGGGGCGCTGGATCGGGCATAAGTAACTTCGGGATTCAGAATAACGCCTATTTTCGCCCCGTTCTGACTATAATTTTTTGCCTTGAAGAGTTGTACGCACTTCGCGGTTGCCAGCGTTTTATTATAATTCCATTGCATCCACTTCCGCGTATTTTGTTCATAGGGATAGCGAAGGGCATCCAGATAGACACGAGTCTGTACAACAATCGGCTCATTAAATGTAAACCAGTGTTTTACCCGATCTCCGTACCGTTCAAAACCTTTTCCGCATATTTCACAAACAGTTCCACCACATGCTTGGAAGACCAGCCCTCATATTTGTCTAGCAAATAAGCGGGCACCTCGTAGTGCTCCAGACAAATCATGGGCTCGACCCCGCTTGCAATCAACTCGTCAATGACCCGGCTCATATAATCTGCATACGTTTCATCCACGACAACATTCTCATAATCCGTTAAGAAGCGGGACCAATTAATAGAAGTACGATAATGGGTCAGGCCAATCTGCTTCATCAGCGCAATATCCTCGGCGTAACGATTATAGAAGTCGGTTGCACCCGCAGGCCCATATCCATTGTGCCAGACATAGCGGTCATTTTTGTACCATTGGTCGAGAAATGAATCCTGACCTTCTTTTTTACCACTCCAGCCCTCTGTCTGCCAGGCGGAAGCCGCAGCACCCATGATGAAATTCGACGGAATTTGTATCGTATGTTTAGCCATTACATGCTTCTCCTTTTCGTTCTATAGATTCCCAAAGGCCCGTTAAGTAGGCCGCTCCCAGTGCACGGTCATACAGTCCATAGCCGGGCTTTCCTTGCTCTCCCCAGATCATTCTCCCGTGGTCAGGTCTTACATACCCTTCAAACTGATGACGATGCAGGATATGAATCAGCTCCGCCATATCTATGCTACCCGATTCGGACAGATGCGCTGACTCTTCAAAATCACCATTAGGATAACGTTTGACATTACGTAGATGAACAAAATGAATCCTTTTTTGCGCGGCGTATTTATCTAGCATTTTGGGTAAATCATTGTCTGGTGAGCTGCCTAGCGAGCCACTGCAAAAGGTAATACCGTTATGCACGCTGGGCTGAAGCTCCAGCAGACGGTCAAAATCCGCTTCTTTGCTAAGAATACGCGGCAGACCCAGAACAGGCCATGGCGGGTCATCCGGATGGATCGCCATTTTCACGCCGACCTCTTCGGCCACGGGAATCACTTCTGCCAGAAAATAAGCTAGATTTTCCCAGATTCCTTCGGCTCCCAGTTGTTTATACTGTTTCATCAAAGCAGGAAGCTCTTTTTTTGGATATGATAAATCCCAACCTGGGAGCGTAAAATCAGCAATGATCGGCTCAATCTTTTTCAGTTCTTCCCCCGAGAAAGCCAATGTCAACGATCCGTCGGGAAGAGGCTTGTCAATGACGGTACGAAACCAGTCAAAGGCAGGCATGAAATTGTAACAGACTACTTTTACCCCGGCATCACCCAGCCTTCTCAGCGTTTCTTTATAGTTGGCAATATAGTTATCTCTGGTGGAGAGTCCCAGCTTGATCGCTTCATGTACCGGAACGCTTTCCACGACTTCAAACTGAAGTCCTGCTTCCTCGATTTGCTGCTTGAGAGCAGTGATACGCTCCATAGGCCATACCTCTCCAGGCGGAACGGTATAAACCGCGCTTACAATTCCTTTGATATAGGGGACATGCCGGATGTAAGAGAGTGGAATGGAATCCTGCTCGCCATACCACCGAAAAGTCATTTTCACCATAATCAGCTTCTTCCTTTAAAGTTGGCGTTAACCTCAATCCATTAAGAATACGCTTTCAATTGAACGATATATTTCTATAGTAGCGCATTATTCAGCCGTTCGCTTGTTGGCAATTTTGACGAACGGGAAATAGATGATAATCGCTACCACAATACAAATGATCTGAGTTACGACGGCGCCAATGCTTCCGCCTGTAGACAGGTAGGCATTAATAATAGGCGGAGTAGTCCATGGAACCATGACGACGGCCTTACCTGCAAATCCAAGCAACGTCGAAAAGTAGCCAATCGTTCCTGTGATAAGCGGAGTAATAATGAAAGGGATAGCCATCAATGGATTCAACATAATCGGAAGTCCGAAAATGACAGGCTCGTTAATATTAAACAGGCCCGGTCCAAACGAAAGCTTGGTAATTTCCTTCATATCCTCACGCTTGGAGGCGATCATAATACAAATCAAAAGGGCCAGTGTAATCCCTGAACCACCGATACTCATGTATACGTCCCAGAAAGGCATCGTAATAATGTTCGGAATCGGCAGTCCTTGCTCATAAGCAGTCATGTTGACGGTAATCGCTCCAAGCAGCAGAGGTTCACGAATCGGCTTTACCATTTGGTTCCCATGAATGCCGATCACCCAAAAGATTTGCGCAACCAGCATCAGTACCAGTATACCCGGCAGTCCTTGCACCACGGTCTCCAGAGGTTTTTGCACCACATTATAGACGGCATCATACAGGTAGAGACCCGTAAATTTATGAAAGAAGAATCCAAGCATCGAGAAGACAGTCACCGTAATGATGGTTGGAATGAGTGCAGAGAAAGAAACAGCCACATTGCTGGGAACACTTTCAGGCATTTTAATTTTTAGCTTATCGGACTTGCCCAGCTTGCTGTACAGCTCAACGGATAGAATGCTTATGAAAATACCTAAAAACAAGCTTTTGGTATCCGTAAACTGGCGGGCTATGACATCCGTTACTTTTTGCATTTCTCCGTTAACCATCAACTCTATCGTGGTTGGCGTCACAGATATAAAGCAGATCACAGCGAGTAGTCCTGGAAAGAGATTTTTCTCCCCGTTAATTTTTCCTAGCTCCAGACCAATCATGAAAATAGCCAGGATGGTAAGGATATTCAAGCTGGCATAGTTAATACCTGAGAAAATCGGTTTGTACTCTGCCAGGAAGGAGAAAGGTTTAAAATGGGCCAGACCATTTACCGGGTCCATCACCATATTGGAAATCAGAACAGCAAAGGCACCCACAATGATGACAGGCATTAATGTGATAAAGGCTGATTTGATCGCTATAATATATTTAAAATTGTTGATTGCATTTGCCACTGATGTGAGGCCGTCAACCAGTTTGTCTTTGAAAGCCATGGGATAGCGCCCCTCCCTCTACGATTTTGGTACGAATTGATCAATACGTTCATACAGGTCTACAAACTCTGAGGCCATATCTCGAATGGTGATGGCATTCATCAAATGATCTTGAGCATGTACCATCATGACCGACATCTCTGTTTTTTCACCCGCTGCTTCCTTATTAATGATTCTGGTTTGAATTTTGTGGGAGGACACCAGTTCTTTTTTAGCTGAGGCTAATTCTTCTTTGGCTTCCTGAAACTTTCCCGCCTTTGCAAGCTCAATCGCCTCCATGGCAGAGCTGCGTGCATTCCCAGCGTATAATATAATTTGGAATACAATTTCTGTATCATCCATGCCCTCCATACTCACGTCGTGCTCTGTAGTTTCATCATTATTCATGTTTTTTATCTCCCTTCAAAAGCTGCCTTCTTTAGCATTATAATTTGGAATCGCTTTCAATTTAACGCATACTTTTTCCGCTTCTTAACGGAAAAATCGTCTCTTCTAAATGACTTCTTCATCACCAAAAAAGGAGAGACCCCCGCCTTGCAGGCTTCAGGTTCCTCCTTTGTATTACATATTGCTAATATTCAGCTATTTATATGCAGCACTTCTACGAATTCCGTGTACGTTTTGCAGCGGATAAGCTGTTGGACGAGCTTTTCATTATTTAAGATTTCAAGCAAAATATGATACATACTCTGTAAATCTTCTGATTTGGTGCGCTGTATGCAGAGCATACAGATAAACTGTACCGGTTTGCCATCCCAATCGATGGCTTTTTGTAATGTACAGATGGCCCAAAACGTGGAATCAGCGAAAGGTTCCATCGGATGCGGGATCGCGACAAAATTGCCAAATGAAGTTGGGGAAACAGCTTCACGCTCTACCACAGATTGCAGCAGGGGGCCTTTCACAAGATCGGCTTCGTGTATTTTTGCGGCTATAAATTCAAGCACTTGGAGTTTGTTATCAAACTTCTGCTGAAGAAAAACCAATTTTTTTCGTACATACTGCACAGCAGGAAGTCTTGCCTCTGAGATTGCTTGTTCAATTTTAGTGATATCGGAACCGCCCAAAAATGTATTCACATGTATCATGGGTACAGAAAGCGGTTCTGAAATGGGGATCGTGCTAATGACAAAGTCCAGTGTGTCCAACGGCATTTGTTTAAGCTTATAAAATTCAGTGGTTCCCACGATATCCAACCTGGAACCGAAAACCGATTGAAGCTTATAATACAGCAGCTTTGCGCTGCCGAGTCCAGAAGCACATACGATCATGCACCTCTTGGGTGCGCCCTCCATTTTCTTTCTTTCCATCGCGACTCCGATATGAATGGCTAAATACCCAATTTCATTTTCCTCGATGTGTATATGAAGCCGTTGCTTGATGACTTCCGCAGCAATGATACCTGCTTCAAAGGCAAGCGGGTAATTGGCTTTGATTTCATCGAGCATAGGATTACGCAAATTCATTCCGTATTGATAGCGGTTAATGACCGGTTTGAGGTGAAGGCAAAAAGCAATCAGCAATTCCTTGTCGTTGTGAATGTTCATTTTCAACTGCTGATCAATTTGATCCAGTATTTCAATAGTCAGTTCGTAGATATCTTTATCAATGATCTTTTTAATCTCCACTTCATCCATATGGGCACTAACGACTGTTCTTACACCCAGCAAATGCACAGCAATGTACGCAACTTCAACAAGCGGAAAGGAGTGCTTCATGTTTTGTTCCAAAGCGGATACGATCTCAGTCGCCACCATAAACTCTTTCTGCGCTTCAATTTTTTTCATCTCTTGAGGATAATACGAAACATACCTTTCTTCACGAATGCGCTTACATGCTATAGCAATATGAATGACCAGATTGTTCAAAGCAATGTCCGACAACTGAATATCATTGAATTCAATACGATCCAGAATCACTTCTCTTATGAATACCATCTCTTCGTTAGAGATCAGAGGAGGGTGGGACATCTGCTGCTCGCCTATTTCATCTGTTCTACTAAATATATAGTCAGAAATGCAATAACGCAGCTTGGCCTCGTTACCTTTGACTCGAATGCCATGATACGGTCTGTTCTCCAGAGAGAGTCCGTAAGTTGCCAGTAATTTGCGCAGTTCTTTGAGGTCATTCTGTAAAGTAGATCGACTAACATACAGAATTTCAGCTAAATCATCAAGCTTGATATATGCATTGGTGAGCAGCAGCTTTTTCATTAAATAACGATTTCTGGCTTCTGAAGAATTCGCTAATGGATAAGGCACATGATTTTCATAAACCTTTAATTGCTTCAGCAGATGATGAAATGCTTGCTCGTCCCGAATCTCTAACTTGTAGCCCGTTCCTTTAAGGGGTTTGACTGCTGCTCCATGCTTCGACAACAGCGCACCCAATTCCTTTAAATCCGTTCGTATGGTTCGAGAGGATACCTTCAATACATTTGCCAAGTGTTCTCCGTTGACCATCTGTTCTGCAACCAATATACGAAGAATATCAAAAATACGCAAAATGAGCCTCCTTCCATAGCAGTTCTGATGAACAGTATACAACGGTAGATTGGTTATGAAAAAGTGAAAAATTCGATTATACGATTGTATTGAAAAAGAGTGGTGTTGAGTATACAATTAAGATATAAGCAAATGATTATATAGAGAGAAGAGGTGGTCGTATTGGACCAACTGGCTTATGTAGCGGATCAATTAAAGCTATTGGGTGATAGAACACGGCTGACGATGCTCTCTTTGCTCCAAGAGAGGGAATGGTGTGTGTGCGAATTTGTCGAGATTTTTGATATTTCGCAACCGGGTATCAGCCAGCATCTAAGAAAGCTAAAGTCTCAAGGGATTGTAAAAGAAGCTCGACGCGGACAGTGGGTGTACTATTCTCTCAATGTGGAGGACAAGCCTCATATTCAAGCGGTCCTTCAATGTATGCCAGATGAGAAGCAAATTTTGAAGCTTTTAAATAAAGAAGAACCAACCGCTGCTTGCGGACCTGCTTCGAATTCCTGCTCCTGCTAAAGATTCGATGGAAAAGTTGCCTCTGTGAGCATGGGAAATGATGCCCAATATATAAGCATATGCTTATAAAATGATTTGATGTGATGATACATCTTGGATCGGAGGTTTGAGCGTGTTATCGGTTTTCTTGGCATGCGCTATTTTCCTGTTAACTTTGACGCTGGTGATCTGGCAGCCCAAGAACCTGTCTATTGGATGGTCAGCCTCTGCAGGAGCAATTTTGGCTCTGCTTGTTGGCGTGGTTCATATTCAAGATGTGTGGGAAGTAACCCTAATCGTGTGGAATGCCACGCTGGCTTTTGTAGCTATTATTCTCATTTCATTGGTGCTGGATAAGATCGGACTATTTGAATGGGCCGCTTTACATATGGCGAGGGCTGCGCAGGGAAGCGGGGTCCGGCTGTTTATGTATGTGACTTTGCTGGGAGCGGTGGTAGCTGCTTTTTTTGCAAATGATGGTGCCGCTTTGATCCTGACTCCCATTGTGCTGGCGATGGTACGGGCGCTCAAGTTTGAAGAAACAAGGGTATTCCCTTTTATCATAGCCAGCGGCTTTATTGCAGATACAGCTTCGCTTCCGCTCGTCGTCAGCAATTTGGTTAACATCGTGACCGCCAATTTCTTCAACATCACATTTATGGAGTATGCAGGCCGTATGATTATTCCGAATTTTTTTTCTATAGCTGCGAGCATGTTAGTGCTGTATCTCTTTTTCCGTAAAAGCATTCCAGGAAAGTTTGATGTTGCTCATGTAACGGTTCCTGCTAAAGCGATTAAGGATGCGAAAATGTTCCGGCTTTCCTGGATCTTCCTGTCCCTCCTGCTTGCAGGTTATCTGATCAGCGAATTTTTCAACATTCCAGTTTCGGTAATTGTGACAATCATTGCTGTTATTCTCTTATTTATTGCTCGTAAAAGTCCTGTGGTACCTGTAAAAGAAGTCATGAAAAGTGCGCCATGGGCCATCGTATTTTTCTCCATCGGGATGTACGTCGTAGTATACGGGTTGCGTAATGTGGGTTTGACAGATTTGCTAGCTCATTTTATTCAAGCGGCAGCAGACGAGGGGATGTTTGTGGCTACGATGGCTATGGGTTTTATGGCTGCTGTCATTTCGTCGGTGATGAACAACATGCCTACGGTCATGATTAATGCGTTGGCGATCCATGCTACGAACGCAACAGGAATGATCCGGGAGGCACTTGTTTACGCCAATGTAATCGGGTCGGATTTAGGGCCCAAGATGACACCCATTGGCTCCTTGGCTACGCTGCTCTGGCTGCATGTGCTTACTTCTAAAGGCATAAAGATTCGTTGGGGAACCTACTTTAAAACAGGTGTAATTCTGACCTTGCCTACGCTTTTTTTCACGCTTTTGGGTTTATATTTGTGGTTGACAATATTATGATTTAAACACTAAAGGAGACGATCATCATGGATAAAAAGACAATTTACTTCTTGTGTACTGGTAACTCTTGCCGTAGTCAGATAGCAGAAGGCTGGGCCAAAAAGGTTCTGGGCGATCACTGGAATGTATACAGCGCAGGCATTGAAGCGCATGGACTGAACCCGAAAGCTGTACAGGCGATGCAGGAAGTGGAGATTGATATTTCAGGGCAAACATCAGATATCATCAGCTCTGAACGGCTAAACTCCGCCGACTTGGTTGTGACCTTGTGCGGGGATGCAGCGGATAAATGTCCTGTTACGCCTCCTCATGTGCGCCGTGAGCACTGGGGTTTTGATGATCCAGCGAAAGCGCAGGGTACCGAAGAAGAAAAATGGGCCGTCTTCCAGCGTGTGCGTGATGAAATTGGGGTACGCATTCATAAGTTTGCTGAAACAGGAGAGTAAATAGGCAGGCCGCCTACCCGGCGGCTTTATTTTAGAATCATAGAACCCCTGTTCCACTTAAAATAATGGCGAGTATGATGAAGACCGCTCCTGTCCAGCTCACATAATCATATATCATGCTGAACCCTCCCTCTTGTTATCTTCTCTATCACCCCATTTAGTTTCCTTATCCTAGGTCATTCTGAGGCTAAACAAGATTTTCTTTCTATAACCTCTGTATTCACCAGAACCTGAGTATGATGCTCCTGATTGTTGTTAAGCCTCTCCATAAGCAACTTTACAGCAGTTTGGGCCAAAATATCCTTTTTCACATGAATGGTTGTGAGTTCCGGGCTAATGACCTTGGCCTCATGAATATTATCAAATCCCATAACAGAAATTTGTTCAGGCACGCGTATGTTCATGTCTTGAAACGTTTTAATGGCGCTGATCGCCATGTAATCATTTTCGCAAAATAATGCCGAAGGCAGCTCACCCAATTCATGAATAGCTGCTTTAAATGAATCCTGTGACATTACAAGCAGGGGATTCAAATCAAATGTAAGCCCATTTTCTATGGAAAGATTGTGTTCCTCCAAAGCTGCCATAAACCCTTCCTTTCGTTTTTTAAAGTTAAGAATTCTGGTACTGGATTGTACGTATCCTATTTTCTTGTGTCCTAACTGAATTAAATATTGACCTGCCTGATAGCCGCCAAGGTAGTTATTAATGGATACAAAACTGGCATCAATATGTTCAAAGCAGGTATCCAAAATAACGATATTGGAATGAATGGATTGTATAGAATAAATATCCTCGGAAGTTAAATTGGTGCCAAGCAGAAGCACCCCAGAGGAGGGGTGGTCTTTTTCCAGAGCAGATAATTCTTCTACAAGGCTATGGCTATCAAAAGACGAAAAAATAAGGGTGTTTCCATGTTCTCTCACCTGATTGGTAATATGATGAATTAATTCATTAAAAAATGGAAGCGAGTCATAATGCTCTGTTACGATGTCTGTATTTTTGCACGCAACAAAACGAATCACATTGTAATTTTTAGAGAATTCCTTGTTTGTCTTCATGGTTCGTGGTTTATATTCATGTTCTTCAGCGATTTTTAAAATATGCTGCTTCGTTTCTTCGCTAACTCCGGGCTTATTATTAAAAGCAAGAGAGACGGCAGATTTCGAAACACCGGCAAGCCTTGCAATATCATCAATTTTCAATGTGGATCCTCCTATTGGACTAAACTACATAAATTATAACATTATTATACGAGAAAGTTTAGTTTATAAACTAAACTAAACTAAAATGTGATAATTAAAAATATGTTGACCAATTATGATTTTTGATGTTAATATTCAGATGTAAAGCGCTTTAATTTAGTTTATTTTACGAAAAAAATATAAAATTAGTTTTTTAGTTTAGTTATATTTAGAAAAAAATTAAGAATGCAGCAAGGAAGGAAAGGTGATTCATTTGAGATTAAACATTGCTGAAGATCAAAGAAGTTTTACAAAAGAGGGAAACCCCTTTTTTTATTTGGCAGATACGGTTTGGAGCGTATTTACCAACGCGACGTTGGAGGAGTGGAGCGATTACCTTGACTATCGGAAGATGCAGGGCTTCAATGTGTTGCAAATTAACATGCTCCGACAATGGGATGCTAGTGAATCGGACTTGAACCTTCAGCCGTTTGCTTTAATGGAGAATGGAGATTTTGACTACCATACATTAAACGAAGCTTATTTTGATCGGGCAGAAGTCATGATTAAGATGGCTGTGGAGCGCGGATTTATTCCAGCTTTGGTCCTTCTGTGGTGTAACTATGTACCGGATACATGGGCTGATATGTTTCAGAAGGACAATAAAATGCCGTTTGAATGTATTGAAAGCTATGTAACGTATGCAGTAAGTCGATTTTCCCAATTTGATCCTATTTTTCTGATCAGCGGGGATACCGATTTTCCGACAGAACGTGCCAACGCCTACTATTTAAAGGCACTGGAAATTGTACAACAAGTAAGCCCGGAAAGCTTAACTACTCTCCACATTCAAGGAAGATTGAAAGAAATCCCAGAAGTTTTTGAAAAACACAATGGACTAGGATTTTATATGTATCAATCCGGGCATAATTCACAATTTCAATATGTATCTCATGAGATTGCCCAGCATTTTTATCATAAATCGGAAATACGGCCAGTCATTAATGGGGAACCATGCTATGAACAGATCAGTTATAGCCGTAATGTGTATGGCAGATATACTGCATTGGATGCCAGAAAAGCAGCATGGCAGAGTCTCCTTGCAGGTGGGGGAGCAGGAGTAACATACGGAGCGCACGGAATTTGGAGCTGGCATAAAAAAGGGAAGAAATTCGGCATCGTAGAAGGGGAAGGCTTTGATAGTCCCTATGATTGGAGAACAGCATTACGTTTTGAAGGTGCATGGGATTATTCATTTATTAAATATCTGTTTGAAATGTATAAGCTTGTTGGCATTAGGCCGCTGGATATTGTTCTAAATAAGACAGAAGAGATTAGAGCCGCCGGAAACGAGAATACCGTAGTTTTGTATATTCCGGTTAACACAAAGGTGCGGTTAAGCATCAATGTGCAGGATTACAAGTTTACAACGATTGATTTAGCGGAGAAACGATTTGCACAAACGGAGGTGTACGTTCAGGATGATCAATCCGTCATGGAAATGCATAGTTTTGAAAATGACGTCGTGATCATCGGGACAAAATAAAACAAAAGACGAACATGATGGCAGCTATGATCGTGGGTAAGCTTGCAGGCGGTATAAGCGTCATAATTGTCGCTGCTATTGCAAAAAGAAAATAGAGAGCGCATCCAAGAAGGAGTGAACATGTTGGATTACAAAAAAACAGCTAGCGACGTGTTGAGTGCAGTGGGAGGAAACGAAAATGTAAACAGTGTAATTCACTGTGTAACCCGATTGAGGTTTAAATTGAAGGATAATCAATTACCTGATAAGGAACAAATCAAGCAGATTGATGGCGTCATTACTGTCGTAGAAAGCGGCGGACAATTTCAGGTGGTCATTGGTAATGAGGTCCCTAAAGTATACGAAGCTCTTTTGGAGACGATGGGAGTAAAGCCGGATCAAGCGAGTCAAGAAGAGCAAAACAATGAGAAATCCAGTTTATTCAGCCGATTTGTCGATGTGATCTCAGGCGTGTTTATGCCCGTTGTTGGTGTGCTCGCCGCTGTAGGGATTCTAAAAGGACTGCTGGCCTTATGCACATCCCTGGGCTGGATGACGGATCAGATGGGCACATATAAAATTTTATATGCGACAGCAGACGCTATGTTTTATTTCTTTCCGATTATTCTAGGGTTTTCAGCAGGTAAAAAATTTGGAGGAAACCCGTACCTGTCTGCTGTTTTGGGGGCCGCCTTGGTGTATCCGACCATGACTTCCGCCTTTACGGATAAAACGGCGCTGTCCTTTTTGACCATACCTGTCGTTCTGATTAATTATACTTCTTCTGTTATACCTATCATTATTGGAGCGTTCTTGGCAGCTAAGGTCGAAAAAATGATAAGTAAGTATGCACCTGCCTCCATTAAAATGTTCATTGTGCCTTTGCTGACCTTGGTCATCATATCACCGATTGTTTTTCTGGTTGTCGGACCGATATCAACTATAATCAGCGATGGGTTAGCCAAAGGCTCTATGTGGATTTACCAGTTAAGTCCAGCTGTAGCTGGTCTCGTTCTGGCCGGGTTTTGGCAGGCCATTATTATCTTTGGTCTGCATTGGGCATTCATTCCAATTCTCCTGAATAATGTAGTTACGAACGGGTTTGATCCCATTAACGGAATGCTGTTCTGTACTACTTTTGCACAAACAGGTGCGGCCTTTGCTATCGCTTTGAAATCACGTGACCCTAAATTAAAGCCGATTGCGACTTCCGCGACGATTGCAGGCTTGATGGGGGTTACGGAACCAGCTATTTACGGGGTTACGCTACCTGCCAAAAAGCCGTTTATTTTAGCTTCCATTGCCGCAGGTATAGGGGGAGCCACGGCAGGTTTACTGGGATCAACGGCATATGGTTTTGCCTCCGGCGGCATTTTTGGTATTCCTCTGTTCATTAATCCAAAAGGCATAGATGCAGGTTTCATCGGCTTTATCATATCTTTGGTTGTGGCTTTTGTACTCGCATTTATCCTGACCTATCTTTTCGGCTATAAAAATGCTAAACCTGCGCCTGAGATTAAGGTTGCAGATGAAAGCAAAGAGGAGGACAAAGTGGTATTCAGTCCTCTAAACGGTGAATTGATTCCTTTAACCGCTGTAAATGATGAAGCTTTCTCAAGTGGTGCGATGGGTCAGGGGGCTGCTATTATTGCGAAAGATGGGGTAGCCTACGCACCTTTTAACGGAACTGTTGTTACCGTTTTCAAAACAAAACATGCAATCGGGCTTATTTCTGAGGATGGTGTTGAACTGCTCATTCACATTGGAATTAATACAGTAAGCCTGAAGGGAAAACATTTCACTTCTTTTGTCTCTGAAGGGGATGCCATTCAAAAAGGAGACAAGCTGGTTGAATTTGATCCCGAGGCTATAGCAGGTGAAGGATATGATCTCACCACATCCATCATTGTAACCAACTCAGCCGTGTACACGGATATCATCGTTGAAGGGAAAAAGGATATCCATGCTGGAGATTCGTTATTAAATATTAGATAGTTGCCAAATATAAAGTGCTAAAAAAGGAAATTCGTGAAGCTGACGATGACCGGTGTGTTAGATAACACGGGTTGTCGTCAGTTATTTTTTTAGGATAATGGTTTCTGTATCGCCTTGGAGACCTGCGCCGTTTTGCCACGTCCGGTCTGTTTATGATCTGAACAGGCAGATTGCGGCCAGCTTTTCATTATCTCCGGGCGAGAAAATATTTGAGCGGGAGACGTTTTTACGTCTCGTATCCCGATTGTCCTGCTTGTGAGAGAAGGGGCCGCTGTACCGCACATTCCACTGGCTCAAAGTACAGCGGATATGAACTGGAGCCAGATTGAATGGCGGATATACGAAGCACCGGGTAAACTCGAAGGTACAGAGTTTATTGCGATTCCCCAGGCACCCCGTACCCGTGGTGGTGGAAGTGGTGTTTGAAGCGGTCAACGGATGCATTACGGCAACTTCTGATGGAGTACAGACGGCAACATGGAAGGTGACTTTTTCGGACATTCGCTAAAATAATAAATTACCTCACGCCCAGCGCATTCATCATTTGCCGGAAGGATTGCACATATTTATCCGGTGCTAACAGGTCGACGATCCTTGTCAGCCCCTTCTGGCGAATGGATTCGCGTTGTGGCACGTTGTTCATCAGATCCAGTCCCTCCAATACCGCCTGCGAGATATTTCCTTGCGTATAAAATTTACCCGTTACGTTGTGGTCGATGAAGGTTCGCACCCCGTCAGAATCAGAGCTGAGTACGGGCAGCGGCAAGCCATGGCCTCAGCTACGGCGTACCCAAAACCCTCTACCAGCGAAGTGGACAACAGATACCCGCCTGAATCGCCAATCATGGAGTAATACAGAGGCATTTTGGCATGAGGCACGTTGTTGAAACGTTCTACAATGGAGGACAAGCCAAGCTGTGTAACCATGCTCTCGAAGTGTACCTGATCCTCTGGCTGCGAAAGGGTATTATCATAGAACATCCAGATGCGAAGATCTGGGCGGTTTTGCAGCATCCAGTAAGAGATATCGATAAAATGCCTCCAGTTTTTGTTCGGCTCCAGTCGCCCAACCCATGCAATGACCGGATTGATCGGAGGAGTGTTAGGTACATAATTAAATACGCTGGTATCCAGTACGTTTGGAAACACGTAACGCTTAAGCCACGGACACATGCTGGAAAATAGTTCGACCAGATGCGTAGTGGTGGGTAGTAGTACTGCATTGGCGTATCTTTGAAGTAACGGTGTGGCTTCGCCTACTACCAATGCAGCCTCCACATGCGGACCGAAGCCCTGTGATTCATAGATTAGGACACCCTGATAGCCCAAAATGCGCAGTTTTGCGAGCATCTGGTAATCCGACGAGACGACGATGGCATCGTAACGGTGAGTGTGTATCAGACTAGAAATATCTCCCTCGGAAGAAGTCATAAACACGGGAATATCTCCATGCAAGTTTTGCATCCCCGTACCCTGCTGATAGTAGAGAAGATGGCATTCAATCCCATTCTGGCTAAGCACCTTGCAGCGTTGGCGGTTCAAGGTTTCCACGCCGCCGCTGGGTATATAAAAGGTAAATAGAACTTTGATCTCAATAACCCCCTTCGGCCAATCGAAAGCTTCCTATTATCAAGGTATTCCAGCAAAAGGACGGGGTGTGGGTATCTATGGAGGCCTGGATTGAATCAGCATATAATTGTGGCTGAAGCGGGGATGCAAATGAATGTTAGGGCGAACCGTACAAGTTAACGAGTGTAAAAGCACAATCATTCGTTCACATTTTAGACATATTATTTTAAGCTTATATTTAAGTGACTTTAAGCTGGAGTTATATGTGTGGGATTAACATTAGAGTTTAAAAGTGTTGCCGTGGGATTCTCTTTGATTATATAAGACATGAGAAGGTAAGAATCCCACGGCAAAGGCGAGCGCTATCGCTTCTCCAGCTTCAAATCCTCCGCTACGCTTCTACCTGCTTCTATATAAGCTGAACTAGAAAAATTCACATGAAAAACGGAGTAGACGGAATGGTGCTGTACAAGCGAAGCGGTCGCTTTTGTCCCCGGATTTCTACCCTACTCATAGGTTCAATTCAAGAAATACGGGGGCGGTGGCGATGGGAAGCACCATCTGTCTGCGTAGTGGCGCTACATGTAACTTTTAAGTTCAGCTTATTTAATGCATCATTTTTGATATGGGAAAAGGGAATAGAGATGTTGGGACGAATGGGTAGTTACAGTGAAAGACTATGATTTTGCAATATGATAAAAGAAAGGGTGAAGCGTGTGCTCAAGGTGCAGCAGGTGAGCAAGTGGTATGAGGGCAACCGGGGCGTACATAAGCTGGATTTTGAAATGCAGCGTGGCGAGATTGTTGGGTTTCTGGGGCCTAATGGTGCAGGCAAAACGACGACGATGCGCATGATTACAGGGTATCTCCAGCCGAATGAGGGAGTGATTACGATTGATGGCATCCCGATTCAGGAGCAGGGCAGACAGGCTCGTTCCAAAATCGGTTATTTGCCGGAAACGCCCCCTCTGTATGGAGATATGTCCGTTCGATCCTATTTAAAGTTTGTGGCAAGCATTCGAGATGTGCCTGCGAGAGAACAAAAGCTGCGCATTTCCGAGATGATTTCCCGGCTTGGGCTGAACGGGCGTGAAAAGCAACTGGTACGCAGTTTTTCCAAAGGGTATAAGCAGCGTTTGGGACTGGCGGGGGCGATTATTCATAACCCGGATTTGCTGGTGCTGGATGAGCCGACCTCAGGTTTGGACCCGAATCAGATTCTCGAAATTCGCCAGCTCATTCAGGAGATTGGAGAAAATCATACGGTGCTGCTCAGCACACATATTTTACCCGAGGTGGACGCCTTGTGTAATCGGGTTCTTATCATCCATGAGGGTGAGTTGGTGCTGGATGGACGGCCTGAGGAGCTCGGCGGTTCGATGGAAGACGGATTTAAGGTAAAAGTAGAGATCAAAGGCAGCCGTGAGCAGGTGCTGAACGTTCTTCGCGGTTGGGGGAAAGTAGAGGTGGAGCTATTAACATCTGGCCTGTCTCAAGCTAACACGAAGCAGACTGCAACTGAGGAAGATTTGACCGGATGCTTACTGACAGGCGCTTCCAGTGAGGATTTCCGTGAGGAGCTTTTTTATGTGCTGTCTGGTGCGAAGCTTCCGATTTTAGAGTTGAAAAAAGAAAGCCTCAGCTTGGAAAATATATTCCAGCAGTTAACGACTCGCGAATCAAAAGCAGGTCAGGCCGATCAAGTGAATGTAGTGGAACAAGTCCAGCATTCGACGGAAAATGAAATTTCCGCAGGTGTTGCTGAGGACAGCCAAGAAGCTGCGTCCGGCAACAACAAAGCCGGGCAAGACAAGGGCACAGGAGGTGAGCGGCCATGAGGCGCTTGTTCGCGGTCTGTCAAAAGGAGCTGCAAGCCTATCTATGGACGCCGACAACGTATTTTGCGCTTGCGGTGTACATGCTGCTGACGGGGCTGCTCTTTTACACGAATTTTGTCATGTATCAGCCAAGCATCCTGGATTATCGGCTGGTACTCGGTGACACGCTGTCCATGCTGGTGTTCGTCGTCCCACTGCTCACGATGAGGCTGGTTGCGGAGGAATTCAGGCAGGGTACGGATGAGCTGTTACTTACCTCGCCTGTGAGTGTGACGGAAATGATTGTGGGTAAATTTTTGGCGTCGCTGGGCATGTTGCTGATTTTGGTGCTGTGCAGCCTGGCGTATCCGGTCGTGATGTCCTTTTACGGGTCGCTGGACTGGACACTCGTATTTACATCCGCAATCGGTCTGTTTATGCTGGGTGCAGCCATGATGGCCATTGGTCTGTTCGCTTCGACGCTTTCGCAGCACCAGATGATGTCTGCGGTCGTCAGCTTTATTATTTTGCTTGTATTTTGGATGCTGGATTCGTTTGGTGGACAAACAGGCGCGTCTGCGGCATTGCAGCAATGGCTGGAGCCTTTTTCACTAACCGCACGGTTTGACAGCTTCACCAAAGGATTGCTGAACGGAGCCGATGTGCTGTATTACGTGACGGTGGCGGCGCTCTTTTTGTTATTCAGCATTCAGGTGGTCGAACGGAAACGGTGGAGGTGATGAACATGAAAAAATGGCTGGGTCATACTAACAGTGTGGTATTGTCGGTTGCTGCTGTAGGTATTTTTATTTTGCTGACGTTGTTTCTGCGTTCGCTGGGAGGCTTTCAGCTAGATTTGACGGCAGGCAAACAGTATACGTTGTCTGATCAGACATTAACGGCCATTCAGGGAGTGAAGGGAGACGTGCGTCTGATTGCTTTTACCGTATCGACTTCGCAAAATCAAAAGCTGAACCGGGACGTTACGGATATGCTGAGGGAATACGCCAAGCGTAACAGCAAGCTCAAGGTCGAGCAATATGATCTGAATCAGGAGCCGCTGCTGGCCAAGGAATACGGTGTCACCGAAGCATCCATCGTGCTGGTTCAGGGTGAGAAAAAACGTGTTATTGATATAGGTAGTCTGTTTTCACAGGCACAGGGAAGTAGCGAGGGGGCGTACCAGTTTACCGGGGAAGAAAAGCTGACCAGCGGACTGCTGGGGCTATCGTCTACCCGCCAGGGAAAAGCTGTGTTCCTAACCGGACATGAGGAGATCCCTTTGTCCCAAATGACCGGATTGAGCAATTCACTGGCGCAGGATAATGTGAAAACAGAAGAAGTGCAGCTCAATCAGGCGGGTAGCGTGCCTAAAGATGCATCGGTGCTGGCTATTGTTGGGCCGCAACGGGATATCAGAGCGACGGAGCTGAAAAGCATTCGCACCTACTTGAGTGGTGGTGGAAAGCTTTTTCTGGCGTTGGGCTTTCATCCGAACATGCAATCGGACTGGAAAAATCTTGACGCACTGGCGGCTGATTACGGTGTGAAGGATACACATGCGATCGTGGTGGATCAGGAGCAGACGAATACGCTTGGACCTCTGTTTACAGTGCCCACCTTTGGCAGTCATGCGATTACGGATAAGCTGGCTGCGTCCAATCTGTACCCGGTGCTTTCGCTGTCCATTGCTCTGCAAGCAGGGGAGCAGAAGAATTGGAAGACTACGGCCTTGCTCAAATCTTCTGCAGCCAGCTATGGCGAAACGAATATTCAAGGGCTGCTGAACAACGAAACACAGAAGGATGACAAGGACCCGCAGGGGCCGCTTGATCTGGGTTACGCGGTAGATGGCAAGGACGGCAAGCCTAAAGCAATTATTCTCGGAACGTCGGCCCTTCTGAGCGACACCGAGATCAGCACGGGAGGCAATCGGGATTTTGTCCTGAACAGTCTGAATTATGTACAGGAACAATCTGACGGGCTTACCATTCGTCCTCGTCAGGAGCAGGATTATAAGGTGGTTTATTTGACTCCTGCGCAAGCGAAGACTATATTGACCCTATCCGTGATCGGATTGCCGTTGTTGTTCGCGGCAGCCGGAATCTTATTATGGTGGAGGCGAAGAAGAGCATGAGAAAATGGATACCCACAGTGCTGCTGTTAGTTGTATTGGGAGCGGGTATAGTCTATGCCAAGAGCCAAAACTTTTTTCGTGAACAAGCTCCTGCAGCTCGCCAGTTGGTTCAGCTTACGCAGGGGAATATTACGTCTTTTGCTATAACAGGGAAGGAAGGCAAGTCGGTCGAACTTACCCAACATGATGGCAAATGGAGCATGAGCAAGCCTCAGTCTTATCCGTTAAACGGCTATATGATTGATAATTGGTTAGCCGCTATTCAAAACGTGAAGCTTGGTGAGGTGGTGGAATCTTCTCCAAAAGACGTAGCCAAATACGGAATCAGCGCTACCAACAACCAAATTCAGATCAAGACCAAGGATGGAAGCGAGCATACTTTTGCTTTTGGTGAAACGCTGCCTTCCGGTGATGCTGTCTATGTGCTGTCAGATAAAAAAGAAGTGGCTTCTGTACCTATGGACGCTCTTTCCGGGTTGCTACTGGGTGCAGCCGATTTTACGGATACGACGCCGTTCGACTGGGATGATGACAAGCTGAGCGGACTGGAGTGGGAAGGTCAGTCAGCCTCCTGGATGCTCAAGTCTTCCGGTGACGGAGGAACGGTGGAAAGCTCTTCCACAGCTTGGACGCTGAATGGAAAGTCGGTAACCAGTGATGTGGGGACTTCCTTATCACAGCAAATCAAGAATCTGGCCAGCAGCCAGTCTTTGCGCAAAGCATCCGAACTGAACAAACCTGTTCATCGCTTTACGTTGAGCGTATCGCTGGGCAAGCAGGACAATCCACAGTTGGTGTATCAGGGCTGGACGGTAAACGGTGACCCGGATACTGTATGGGTTGTGCCACCGCAAAGCAACTGGGCGTATGGGCTGTCGGCATCAGACGTGGAGCGTATTGAACAAGCTGGACATGACCAGGCTCAAACTGGAAAATAAACGTTAGAAATAGTAATGTACGGCAAAGAGGCTCCATCGGCGGATCATCGTCGATTGGAGCTTTTTTGTGTTCGTTACTCGTCAGGCTTGCCGCTTTTGGAAGAATGCCGGTTCCCATCGTTTAATTCCTTGATGACCTCAATCAGCTCATGAAGCGAGAGATCCAGCTTATCCAGTTTTTCTTCCATGGTGTGCAGGATGTGCCGCAACAAAATAAAGCAAAGACCTGCCGGAAAGCCTAGTTGGTTATGATAGAAAGAGCATCATCCATCTGCAATGGTTTCCCTCCTTTTTAGCCATATATAAAGGAAGGTAAATAAAAAGAACCGTATACAACCAGATCAAAAAATAGTATAATAAATAAGAACAAGTGTTCTGTTCTGGTTGTAAAATATGTTCTCAAATTACCCTATAATACGAGGATTTCGAAAAGCCAAATCCAAAGAGAAAGGGTGGTTTATGATGAATCAATCTCAGCTAACATTGGTTGAACAATATCGTAAAAAGCTGTACCGCATTGCATGGAGAATTCAGTATCGTGCTCGGGTACAAATGAATCATGAATTTGTTATGGAAAAGAACGAAGCCGTCGCTACTCCATCTTTTACAGACTCTGCAAACTCTAAAATGTACACTCTACAGCTCATTAACTCTCTACCATCTGAGATCGGAAAAGCCATCATCTTTGACCTTTACATACTAGACAAAACCGAAGCACAGATTGCAAGAGAACTGAAGCTATCCCAACAGGCGGTGAATAAATGGAAAAAGAAAATGCTGAATCAATTATCTCAGATGCTGAGTTCATCAAACTGCTCCAATTAGCACGAGGCGGAGATCAGGAAGCTATGAGCAGGATACTTCATTTGTTCAAGGAAGATATTCAGAAAACCAGCCGGTATATCCGCATGTCCCGTGAGGATGCCGTTCAAAGTATCGTGGCTGATTTTATAGAAGAACTGCGGCAAGAGTTAAAGACAGATCAATAGAAAAAGTGGACAATGGATATAGCCTTGTCTATCCTTATCGGTAGGTTTAACTTATTTAACGGAGGGCTTATAAGTTTATGAGTGATAACAGGGCTTCTTTTGAAAAAAATATGAAGATGTATCCAGTCAACAGTATTCGTTCCAATGTCATCATTCTTGTTTTATTACTGTTAGATCTGTTTTTGATTATCCCCTTAGTGGGAAATCCCTACATTGCAGTTTACGTTTATGTACTGATGCCACCGATTGTTCTGATAAACATTTGGGCCCTTGTACTGGTTATAATGCCACGCAAATTGCAGTTGAATTACATTTTATTCCGTGGTGTATTTGGTTTGGTTTGTTCTATTGGCTTCATGATCATGACACAAAAGTTTGCTTATGGCATGTTGGGTCTGGATACTCCATGGTATTTTATAGGTTCTTTTGCCGTTTATGGAGTCGCCTTGTATTACTATATAAAATATGATTTGGCGAAATTCAAAGATCCTTCAAATAAGAAAAAACCAAAAGTCAAGAAAAAAAACAAGCGAGAGTCTGTAGTAACTATTACCACATTTACTGGGGCCGGTTATCTGATAGCCAATCTTTCCATCGGATTTGCTACACAACAATTAGTTGCCACAGTATTGATGAGTGTATACTCCATGCTGGCATTTGTTCTTTTTCATTTTATTATGGAGCTACACCGCTACTATTGGCTTAATAAGCTGAGGAATCAGACATCAGATTGAACACAACGAATGGATTACAAAGTATTTCCTCTATCAAGATGTTTTGCAATAATGAAGAAGCCTGCGAACGCCCAAACTATAATGGGTGTTTCGCAGGCTTTTTAGGTTGTAGATTTATTTAATCAACATACTTATTTCCGTCAGCATCAATATAGACGGATTGAACAGCTGTGCGGCGATACGGATATCCTGCCTCTGTGGTGCCGTTAATTTCATAGGTTACGGAATAGATGCCGGGCTTGTCCGCTTTGGACAGCTCGATTTGTCCGGTGGGATTAACGGTTTTTTGCTGTACCGTCAGACCTTTGGTCGCAGGAGTCATTCCTTGCTGTGGGTCACCGTAGTATTGCACCTGATAGGTGACTTGCGTAACGCTGTCAGGGGAATTCTGTGGCTCCAGATTCAGCTTCGGACCTACGGCATTGAGCTTGTATTTTAGTTCAGGCACCTGAGCAGCATGGTAGCGAGCGATCAGAAGATACGCTCCTTTATCAGGAATCGTGGCGTTCAGTTTATAGATACCCGGTTTTGGATTTTAATGACGGCGTTATGATGCCAGGCACCAGCAAAAATTTCGTCATCATAACCTGCTTTCAGATTAACGATCTCGCTGGTACCGTCAGGCTTGGACAGCTCAAGTCTACTTACACGTTTATCGCTGATCCAGTCCAAATCAATGGATTTGACGCCATTTTCAACGGTAAGGGTTTCTGAGGCTTTACCGTTATAGTCGCCGCCTCGGATAAAGTAGGAATTGTCGATATCGCTATAGGTGGATTGTAATGCAGAGGCAGTCAAGGAAGATGCTGAAAGTGCCTCAGATTCCTGATTCAATGCTGGAGTATTCGCTTGGAGGTAAGGTTGGATCAGGGAGAAGACGTAAGATCCGGTACGAACTTTGGCATGATCCCAGGGTCCGACTTTAACTACACGTCCACCGGGAAGCTTGGCATTGTCGACTGTGACTAGTCCATCATTCTTGCCAAAGGATGAGAGGTAAAGTCCGCCCAGTATGTAGGAAGCGCTGCCGTCGGACCAGTTATCACCAGCAAACGTGAAGAATGGGATTGTAGTTGCGTTGCTGAGTGCATCGGTCTTGGATCGGTAATACTTCATATAAGAGGTTTGTAAAGTAGAGGTGCCGGGATTTTGTGAGCCAATAATATCTGCCAGCCACCCGGCCCAGCTACTGTATGCGAGATCTGCAAGTTGTGAGCCATGATGGGGACTGCTGAGGGTGATCACACGTTGTACATAGGGAGCGGCTCCGTTATATGCAAGAGCGGTTTGAGTATCCACTCCACCTTTGCTGTGGGCAATGATGATGAGTTTTTTTCCAAAGTGATTACTAATGACCTTAATTTTGTCGGCTAGAAGCTTTCCATTGTCCCACATATCCTGTGATGTGCCATTTGCATCGTACAGATTAACGGTGGCCGTCTGGTATCCGGCGTCACGTGCGCGCTGAAGCATGTCGTTATTATTCTTCCAGACTTCCGCGCTGCTGTTCAAACCATGTACAAATAATAGTGCGGGCTTGGCAGGATCAACGCGATTAGGTGGTGGGCCTTCTGCCCAGCTTCCTCCAGGATCTTTCGGGGATTGGGGTGTAGTGGAGCCTGCAAAAGCGCCGACGGGGACAAGAGTGACGGATAACAAAAAAATGAGCATCAAAACGGTGATCTTTTTCAAACTGAAAATCCTCCTTTGTAAAATAAAGTATTTTTCAAGCTTATTATACATGCCATCTTGTGGTAAATCATCAATTGTATTTCATATTTACATTAAAATTTTATTTTTTAGTCATTTTTTAGTCAGCATAGCCCTGAGAATCATAGCGCATCCTATTCACGTCACACATTTTATATGTATGGAGGATGAGTTCATGCCAGTAACTAAGAAGGTCATCAGTTTTACGATTTCTGCTGCTTTACTCGCCAGCATGGCTGCTTTGACTGGATGTGGGGAAGCAGATAATCGTAACGTCCGCACGAACAATACCCGTTACAATGCACAGAACACACAGATGGATGGTATGAACCGTTTCGGGGTCAAGTCCAATGGTATGGACGGAATGCGGCTGAATGAAAATGCCAACGGAAATGCCAACGGAAATGGAAACCGTGTCGGTAATCTGCGTGTAGATCGTTCCCTATCCAATCGCATATCTGAGCTGCCAGATGTAAAATCAGCGACGGTACTGGTTGGTGAACGTAATGCCTATGTAGCGGTTTCCTTGAATGATCAAGGAAACGGAACAGGTGTCGGTACTCCGAGCGTCAACGGTACTGAGCGTAACAGGAATGTACCGAGTGTGAATGGTGTTAATGGTACTAGAGGGAACCGTACTACAGATACTACAACGCCGGGAATGACTGACAATGGTGTTACCGGGAATGGAACACCTGCGCGTCGTGATGATGGTTTGTTCGGTACGATGGGTACAGGCTCGTACGGTATGTTGCGTGGCTTGACGGACAACAATCGTACAGATAACACTAATACCACAATCGAGGGAGCAAGAACTGCATACGAACCAAGTGATGAAGTCAAGAGCCGTATTGCTAACAAAGTTAAGCAATTTGCACCTTCGATTGAACAGGTGTATGTATCGGCTAACCCGGACTTTATCAAACAAACCACTGACTTTTCGCGCAGTGTGCAAAATGGTCGTCCGATCAGAGGCTTGAGCAATGAAATGGTGGATGTGATTGAACGTGTATTCCCGACCTCTGCGGCAGATACAAACCGTCCAACAGAAGGATCAACAACGGCACCAACTCGTCCACAAAATCATACCCCTGCACCTCTGAATCATCGCTAATTCACCACATATGTGTGTAATGCCAAAAAAAGAGCTATCCATCTCGGCGGATGACCGCCGGGGGATAGCTTTTTGGTTTAGGGGTAATCATAATACTGAATTATCTTCGCACTCCTTTGATCCATACGCCTTGCAGCTTCAAGTCTGCATCCAGTAACAGAACGTCTGCTTGTTTACCTGCTGCAAGCAAACCTGTCCGATGCGCAATGTTCAGGGACTTAGCCGGATTCAGGCTGGCTGCTTGTGATGCCTCGGGAATAGTCAGACCCACATGACGAACCAGATATCGGAAGCCTTCAATCATCGTCAGCGTGCTTCCTGCCAGAGTCACGCCATCCTCCAGCCGTGCCACACCGCCCTGCACGATTACTGGTAAATCGCCGAGTGTGTAATGTCCGTCCTCCAGCCCGGTGGCAGACATCGCATCGGTAATCAGAATGAGATTGTGCTCCTGTTTCAGCTTGGCGAGCAGGGAGACAGCAGCGGGATGCACGTGGATACCGTCCGCGATCACCTCCGCTTCAATGCGCGAATCAGCAAGCACGGCTCCGACGGCTCCCGGCTTGCGGTGATGCAGCGGAGTCATGGCATTGAACGCATGCACCGCATGGTTCAGGCCCGCCGCCGTTGCGCGTTCCACTTCTTCATACGTGGCATCCGTATGACCGAGAGCCGCAGTAATGTTATGGCTGTGCAGCCATGCAATCAGCTCCAGTGCGCCTTCCCGTTCGGGCGCAAGCGTCAACTGGCGGACAAGGCCCGGATAGCGCTGCTCCCATTCCTTCGCCCAGGCCAGATTAGGTGGTTGAATGTGCTCCGGGTTTTGCGCTCCCGGCCAGTTTGGGCTAATGAACGGCCCTTCCAAATGTACGCCCTCCAGTTGTGCATAGGGCATAGGCTGCGTCATGTAGGCGTGAACCTCACTTAGCACCCGGTCGATTCGATCCTTGGGTGCGGTCATCGTAGTAGCCAGCATTGCGGTCGTTCCTTGGGAGCCGTGAAAAGAGGTAATCGTATCCAGCACCTGCGGATTGGCGTCCATAAAGTCCTCGCCGTTACCCCCGTGAACATGAATATCTATGAAGCCCGGCAGCAGATAGCCACCTTCCAATCGCACAATGTTTGCCCCCACCGCTGCACCATCACTCTTATTTTGCACTGCTGCTGCAACTAGATCAGCAGGCAAATCATCCTCTGCACCAGCATATACGATGGATTGCCCCTCTATGGCGACAACCCCTTTTTCAATCATGTGATTCCCTATAACGACTTGTCCATACAACAGTTGGGTTAAATCACCATTCGTTTCATCCGAGTTCAATTCAACCAGCCTCCCGCTTCCTGATCCAGTAAAATCAGCACGTTGGGATGACATTGCAGCAGGGAAGCCGGGCATTCTGTGGTTACAGGTCCGGTGAAAGCTTGCTTTACAATGTCTGCCTTATCCGCGCCAAAAGCGACCAGTACAATTTGTTTCGCCTTTAAAATTGTGCCAACCCCCATCGTGACTGCTTGCTTGGGTACAGCATCTATACTACCAAAAAATCGGGCATTCGCTGCGCGCGTTCCCTCTTCCAAATCCACCACATGTGTGATTCCCGTCAGGTTGTGCCCAGGTTCATTAAAGCCGATATGACCGTTGTGACCAATGCCGAGCAATTGGAGATCGACGGGTCCATGATCCAGAATTGCCTGCTCGTGGGCCGCACATTCTGCTGCCAGATCGGACGCATTACCGTCAGGTACGCGCGTATGGGCAAGAGGAATGTCGATGTGCTGAAACAAGTGCTCATTCATAAAGCTGCGGTAGCTCTGCGGATGTTCCGGGGGAAGACCAACGTATTCATCGAGATTCACGGAGTAGGCTCGTGCAAAGCTCACCTGGCCCTTACGGTACATTTCTGCAAGGTGACGGTAAATACCTATGGGTGTACTTCCGGTAGCGAGGCCCAGCATGGCCTGTGGCTTGTTCAGCAGTAAGCTGGCGATCACAGCGGCAGCGGTAGCATTCAGGTCTTCACGGCTGTTCAAAATACGTATGTTCATCTTCAGTGGCCCCTGGTTGTTTTTTGAGCTTGCTTACTTGTTGATACGAACCTTCCAGTCTCGGAATATATTTGTCAAAATCCGCGCTGACCATACCTGTAAACAGGATATCTATGATATGAAGCTGGGCAATGCGGGACGCCATATCTCCACGCCGCATCCCTTCTTCCAGCGAGGAGGAAAACAGCGCAATATCCGCAATACCCGCCAGCGTGTTATTTCCGAAGGAGGTCAGGGACAATGTTTTGGCCCCCTGTTCCTGTGCGCAGCGCAGAGCCGCGATGGTTTCCTGGGTTTCCCCCGAATAGGAGACGGCAAAGGCGACATCTCCCGGCCCGAGCGAGGAGGCAGAGGTAATCTGCATGTGCGAATCCGCGAAGGCGGTACTATTTTTCCCAATACGAATGAGCTTCTGATAAAAATCCTGCGCCACAATCGAGGAGGTTGCCATACCGTACAGATCAATGCGACTTGTGGCGGACAGCCATGCAATCGCCTGCTCCAGTTTGCCAAAATCCAGCAGTCGGGTCGTATCCGCAATGGATGCGGTATGATTCGCCTCTATAGCTTCCACGATACGAGAGAGCGAATTTCCGGCGACGATGTCCTGATAGGAGGTTTCACCGTCACTGTTCGAACGGGGCAGCTCGGCGGCCAGCTTCATTTTGAAATCCGGATAGCCTTTAAAATGCAGTGATTTGCAAAACCGTGTAACGGTCGCTGGACTCACGCCACAACGCTCCGACAGCTCCCGAATGCCCAGATGCAACACCTCTCCCGGAGCTTGCAGAATGGATTCCGCCAGCTTGCGCTCTTGCACGGGAAGCTGCTCCAGTCTGTGGGTTAAGGTATGAAGAATGGGGGACATGAGCTGCGCTCCTTTGGCTGTAGAGTATTTCACATGAAAATAAATATCGTAAAAATTAACATTAAAAAGAAAACTATTTTCATATCTATTGTAAAATAATCCTGTCGCACTTGCAAGCAGTTGGAGGCAAGATGTGAGCAAGTTTTACGAAAAAAGATAGCGAAAATTGTCGAAATCATCATACATTAATTTACATATTGCGAGATATATTTACAAAACAACCTATTGACTTGTCTCTTAAATGGAGGAGTATAATTGAATAAAGTTCCAGTGTAGGAATTTTTCGAGGAGCTTTGCAGATGGCATGGTCGGGCGGAACGAATAGGATCATTCACAAGGAGGAGTTTGCTATGCAAAGCCAAGTGATTGAAATGATCAGCGCGGTCAAGGAAGATCCTGAGCTGGTCAGTAAGCTGGATGGACATTCGGACATTATTCATGATGCAGGACTGGATTCGTTGCAGTTGGTTCATTTCATGCTGCAAGTGGAGGATGCGTTTGACGTGGAAATTGATTTTGATTCCTTTGAGCTGGAGCATTTGGGTTCGGTAGATGCGTTTTGCAGCTACATTCAGGGGATTAGCGATGCGGAAAAAGCGCCGCACCCGGAGGGAATGGAGACGGTCTGACGTACAGCTTGGTACATGTGCCTGAAAATCCATTAAACGAGGTGTTAGCATGCAGCCCAAAAGCAATGTGCTGATTGATGAGAAGGCGTTCAAGCTCATCAAGCGCAACCTGAAAAACGCTTCTGTATCTTACCGTAACGCAACACAGGACCCTGCTTTCAAAACGGACATGCCCCAGACGATCGGCATTAAGCTGACCAACCGCTGCAACCTGAGATGTACGCACTGCTTTGAATGGAACGAGGAAGGCTATCATCATCAAATGGATAAAGAGGAGCAAAACATGGATCTTGCCCCGGATATGCTTCGGCAAATTTTGAGCGAGACCAAGGAGGCCAAGTCCCGGCTGTATATGTGGGGCGGAGAACCGATGTTTCATCGGCGTTTTGACGAAATTTTGGACGTGCTGGCGGAAGATCGGCGCGAAATGACCTTTTGTACCAATGGACTACTCATTGATAAATATTTGGACCGGATTTTGGATTTATCTGAAAATCTGGAGCTGTTAATAGCGATTGAAGGCTTTGAAAGAGAACATGATCTGATTCGCGGTAAAGGCACCTTTCAAAAAACGATGCGGCAGATGGATAAGCTGATTGAACTGCGTGACCAGGGATTGTACAAGGGACGGGTGACCGTCCATGCCGTCATTAACGATAACATGATCGGACGGATGTACGAGTTTCTGCAAATGCTGGAGGACAAGAGGCTGGATCTGGTGCTGTTGACGTTCCCCTGGTACATTTCCAAAGAAACCTCCCTCAAAATGGATGAATATTTTACACGTAACTTCTCTTGGCTCCGACAATTGGAGGAAAAAAATATTAGTAGCTGGCATGCTTTCAAATATAAAATCAACCCGGATAACATCGATCCTTTGATGCAGGAGCTACAGCGGATTAATGAGCGGGTGTGGAACATTCGCGTGCGCTATCAGCCTGGTCTGGACTATGAGGAGATCGACAAATTTATACATGGTGAGGAAATGGTCAGCCGTTGCTCCAATCATTGCTTGGCACTCACTTCCAGAACGGATATTTTGCCGGATGGAAAGGTCATGCCTTGCAAATTTTTTAGTGAATTTACGATTGGAAGCTTGCGTGACCACAGCCTGAAGGAAATCTGGAATTCGGATGCGTATGAGAAAACACGCCAAACGATTAATCACGAAGGATTAACGCCGGTGTGCTCCAAATGCAGCGTATTGTATCTGCACGGAGCTGGCTCCCTGAAATATATTTAGTTTTCGATCGCAGTTGTTTCTTACTGGATGGAAGAGAGGGATGACAGGACGTGACGACTAAAACCATTAACCTTGTGGAAGCGCTTGCCCATGAACGCGATCATGGAGTCCTGATTTGGCTGTTTAATATTGGCGCAGAGCAGGTATGGCATCCGTCCCCCCGTAAGGGGGGGATGGTAGATCGTGATGAACAGCAGGTGGTAAATCGGATGGAGGAAATGAATCTTCTGTTGTGCCGAAGTCAGGATGTGATCGTGCTGCGAGAACAGCCGGATCAGGCTTTTCTGGACATGCTTCAGCGATTGGGCTTTAGCCTGCCGCGTATTGAGGTGCCGGAGCCTTCTGATCCATTAACGCCGATTTCGGAGCTGGTGCTGGCGGACGAGGCACTTTTGGCACGGCTGCGTGTGGTTGGGGAAGCAGGCCACGGTAGTAACGGAGCCAAAGCGTGGCTTGTTCCATATGCGGTTACCCCGCAGGAGGAAGCGATTGCGGAGCACTGTGGACTGGAGCTGATCGGGGCTCCGTCCTCAGTCAGCGCCCGGGTGAATGATAAAATATTCAGCCGCCTGACTGCGCAAAAGCTTGGTTTTGCCGTCAGCGAGGGGGCTGTATGTGCAGATGAAGCGGCGATCCGCAGGGAGTGTGGCAGACTGGCCGACTTGTCGGACGGGCCTGTGAAGCTGATCATTAAGCAGCCGCATGGCGCATCGGGACAAGGCATGTATATGCTGGACGAGCTGTCCAAACTGGATACGCTGTTGAGTGTGATGAAACGCTTTGGCGGCTCATCGCCTTCTTCTGGAGGCTGGCTGGTGGAGCGCTGGCATAACAAGCAGATGGATCTGAACTACCAGCTCTGTATTGACGAGGGCGGCGGGGTGACGATGTTTTCGCTGAAAAGGCAAAACGTGGACGGCACGGTGTACACCGGGTCCCGTGTTCCGGCTGAACTTGGCGATGCGCTGGAAGAAGAAGTGAGACGCTGCGCTTACCAGTTGGGAACGTATCTGTATTCCATCGGTTATACAGGCATGGCTTCCATTGACGGTTTTGTTGATGAAGGAGGATTGCTGGTTCCGGTGATCGAGATTAACGGCAGGTTTACCCTGTCTACCTATATTTCGTTCCTGTCTTCGGTATTGGGAGAGCAGCATAAAACGCTGTCCCGCTACTACCGCAACATTACCACCACACCGCTGACCTACAGCCGCTTGTGTGGCTTGCTGGCAGAGGAAGGCTTGCTCTACACGCCCGAACGCCCCGAAGGGGTGTTTGTTTATACGGCAGGTACGTTGTCCGGTACTCCGGTGAAGCGGGGCTATGTGAATCGGATTTTCACGCTTATTATGGCAGATAGTTGGCAGGAAGCCGAAGCCTATGCGCACAGGCTGGAAGGTGTCATTGCGGGATTGGCAAGCTCATAAATCGGGAGGAATTTAGGATGAAAACAGATGTGTACCATGTAGTACCCTTGCTGGAAAAGGTATTGAAGCTGGCTCCGGGAGAGCTGGAACAGTTGACTCCGGAGCAGGATTTGCGAACCTTGGGGTTGAATTCCCTATCCGCTGTTGAATTGATTGTAGAGCTGGAAAATGAGCTGGATATTACGATGGAGGACGACGATCTGGTGCTGGAGCATCTTTCTACACTTCAAGGCATTGAACGTCTGCTGGGCAAATATGCATAAGGGGGCGGCAGAGATCAGACCTGTGCAGGCATCGGGCATGAAGAACGTTCATGACTCCGTTGACGATTACGCTGCTGAAGAAATTATAGATGCTCCTCCAGGCAAGCACTGTGTATATTCATCCCTGCGCACCTCGCTGCGGCGGTATGGCGTGAACATGGCGGAATCCGAGCTGTTCATGCTGTGCGGCAGTATGTGCGCGGAATATAGCGGAGATTTGAAGCGCTTCGGTCCCGAGAAATATCCGGAGCAGCTTCAGGAAATGGCAGCCAGTGGCGGTCCGGTGATTCGGGTGGAGCCGTGGATTGTTGGTGTAAGCGATGAAACCGACCTGCTGCGGGCGCTGACATCAGGCTACGGTACGATGCTGCACACATCGAGTACCGCTTTAACCTACCACGATGTGTATGTGAAAAATTACCCAAGGGGCCATGTCATTGAGCTGTCTGGACTGGACTTGCAGGAGCGAACAGCACAGGTAAATGACAGCTTCCTGCTGGATTCTTCGGGCCATGCCATGACTTATGTCGGTTCGGCCCGGCTCGACGATCTGATGCAGGGCATTATTGAATATGCCTGGGTGGTGGAACAGCCCGCGCCGCTTTCGCCAGGCGAACTGCATGCGGCGTGTGCATACCATATTCGTCAATATGTGACTGGACATGAAGCGGTCTGGAGAGGTGTACCTTCGTCCTATGACCCGGGAAATAACCCCGGAAATGTCGCAGTTGGCAAACAGGTAAAGCGCGGAGATGAGGGCTACCGGGCCTTTGTCGAGGATTTCCGCCTGCTGACAGACATGGAGGATGCGGACTTCCGTACGTACTGCCATGAAATCTATTACAATCTGCGTTTGGGCAGCGCACTTCATCTGACCGATTATACGGCGGATTATTGCATGCTGCATGAAGCCACATTGGGACCGCGGGCGCAGCATGTGATGAAATTGGCGCAGTCATTGCATGCGGAGTGGCATAAGCTCAACCTGCATATCTACAAAACAGGTCTTCAACTGCGCAAGCATCGGATGCCTGACATTACCGAACGCGCCCTCAGCTTGATTGACAAACAGCGGCATATGCTGGAGGAATTGATGTTTTTAGCCGAGCAGGCAGCCGAGTAGTTCAGGCAAGCCAGATATGTAAATCGTATCAGGTAAACCGCTCAGGCCAGTTGTATCACGAATACTCAACAAGGTGTCACGGACAGATGAAAGAGGAGGGAGAATTGAATGCCGTCCATTACATTGAATCAATTGTCGAAAACGTTTACGTACTATAAAAAGGAGCCGGGCGTGCGCAAGTCATTACAAAACCTGTTCAGGCGGGAAAAACTGACCAAGGAGGCCGTACGGGATATCAGCTTCACCATTGAGGAAGGAGAAATTGTCGGATTTCTTGGCCCGAACGGGGCGGGCAAAACAACGACGCTCAAAATGCTGTCCGGCATTCTCCATCCCACTGACGGGGAGGCATCGGTACTCGGCTTTACCCCGTGGAAGCGACAAAAAGAGTTTAAACGTCAGTTTTCCATCGTGATGGGACAGAAAAACCAGCTCTGGTGGGATTTACCTGCAAGCGAGTCGTTCGAGCTGAACAAGCTTATTTACGAAATAGATGAAAGTCGTTACAAGGAGGCGCTAGACGAGCTGGTTACCCTGCTTGGGGTGGAGGAGCAGCTTCATGTTCAGGTTCGGCGCTTATCTCTCGGCGAGCGTATGAAAATGGAGCTGATTGCTGCGCTGCTGCATCGTCCACGGGTCATTTTGCTGGATGAGCCGACCATCGGACTGGACCTTGTTTCTCAGCGGCGGATTCGTGAGTTTTTCAAAGCCTATAACCGTACGCATCGGACGACCATCCTGCTGACAAGCCACTACATGAAGGACATTGAGGATTTATGCAGCAGATCCATCATTATCAGCGGGGGCAGACTGGTGTATGACGGAGACTTGCACAAGGTGAATGAGGTCATCGGTGCTCGTAAATTGCTCAAGGTTCGACTGGAGACCCCTGTGCCTAACCTGACGTTGGCGGGACTTGGCAAGCTGCGCTCCAACTCGGAGCTGGAGGCGGTATTTGAGCTGGATGCAGAAGATACTCTAACCTGGTCCAAAAAGATTTTGGATGCGTTGCCTGTCGTTGATTTTACGATTGAGGACGTCCCGTTGGAAGAGGGGATAGCCAATTTGTACGATGGAGGCAGGCTGGCCGATGCGAAATAATAAATACATGAAGGTGCTCCAGCTTGGCATGCAAAACGAAATGGAATACCGGGCCAATTACTGGCTCCAGATGGCGGGATTTATGTTGCCGATCATGACACAAATTTTTCTCTGGCTCGCGGTATTCGGCTCTTCGGGACAAGCAAGGGTGCTGGGCTACTCTTTGTCGGAAATGCTGGTGTATGTAGTCATGGCAGGGGTAACCGGGAAGCTGATCGCCACGGGGTTTGAATACGAAATTGCTACAGACATCAAGGAAGGCGGACTGGCCAAATTCATGGTGCAGCCTGTACATTATTTTGCTTACCGTTTTTGTCGGTTTATTGGAGGCAAGGCGGTACAGTCCGCAGTGGTGCTGCTGGCGGCTGCGATTCTACTGCTGTGCCTTAGCCTGGAAGGACAAATCAGCTTCGGGCTGTCGTATATCCTGCTTTACATATTGGCGTTGCCGGGGGCGCTGGTGCTCAATTTTGTGGTCTATTACGCGCTGAGCGGCATAGCCTTTTGGGTGACGGAATCGGCGGGACTGTTTTACACGCTGTCGCTCGTCATTTATGTAGCTAGTGGCACGGTGTTTCCGTTGACGATTTTTGGAGACGTTTTGGCCCGCATGTTCAGTTTGCTACCGTTCAGCTACACCGTATTTTTTCCGGTGAATGCATTAACGGGCAAGCTGACCATGCTGGAAGCCGCTGAAGGCATTGGCGTGCAATGGCTCTGGATTGTAGTGCTGGCGGCCGTATCGCGCCGGGTGTGGCAAGCCGGGGTCAAACGCTTTGTCTCGGTAGGAGGTTAACATGAAAAATGTTTACCGAAACGTTGGACGTTACATTCGGCTGTACTGGAAGTTCATCCAGTTTTCCGTCATGTCTCAGATGGAATACCGCATTAATTTCATTACTGCTTTTCTGGTCGAAACCGCTTATTTGCTCATCAAGCTGCTGTACGCCTCGGTTCCATACCGGGCCGGGACGGATATTAACGGCTGGTCTCCTGACGCGGTGCTGCTATATATCGGCGTATTTACGATGATGAGCGGCTTTTACAGCGGCTTGTTTTACAGCAATTTTACAAGTCTGCCTGACAAAATCCGTACCGGTTCACTGGACGTGCTTATGACCAAGCCGGTATCCCTGCAATTTATGGTGACGCTGCGGCAATTTGAGCTGGGCTACACCGTTCCGAACGTAGTCGGCGGCGGAATCATGACGGGCATTGGCTGGGTTCGGCTCGGTCTGCCGTTCAACATTGAGACGGTCGGGGGTTTTTCTGTGCTGCTCGGTTGCGGAGTGTTGACGGCCTATTCCGTGTTTTTGCTGCCCCAACTGCTGGCTTTCTGGATCATCCGCACGAACGGGGTGACGGAGCTGTCCAACAGCATTTTCGAGACAAACTATGTGCCGATGGCGGTGTATAGCAACCTGATCCAGCGTATCGGCCTGTTCGTGCTTCCGGTGTTTGTGATTTGTAATTTTCCACCGATGTTTATTCTGGGCAAAATGGAACCCGGCTTGATCATATGGGCATTCCTCGCCCCGATCTGGCTACTGGCGGTGATCCGCTTTATATGGCAGTTTGCCTTGCGTGATTATACGAGTGCAAGCCAGTAGCGCTACCGTAATAGCAGGCTAATAACGAAGCAGGAAAGGAAGCGAATCATATGAATGCGATACCGAACCAGCGTCATTTGTATATGGGAACGTTCGAAGCGGAGGTGTACTGGCGGGATGCCCAGTTAGCTTCCCTGCCCGCCATTCCTGACCGGGCTTCTTCTGCGATTGTAGCAGCTATGGATGAGCTTCTGTTCAGCTTTTGTCAGCCGGGAGACGCGTTGTTGACCCGCTATGCGATTTCGCCTGTGCATCGTCAGTATATTGCGCAGTTGGGTTTTCGCCCGGCTGTGAATGAACGGGATTTGACTGACGGAACGGAGCAGGCGGGGAATGTGTCGGCGGCTTCTGTTTTTGAATTGCTGGGCAGTCGCAAGGCCGATACCAGTACGGGGTTACCGCAACTGGAGGGATGTGTGCTTAGCCCGTTTGCGGGTTTGCCGCATGTCGAGGAGGCCGCACGCGCCTGGGGAATTACGCTGCATCAGCCGCCGCTGGAAACGATCCGCAAGGTGAATGCCAAAACCTATTCTTCCGATTTAAAACGCAGTCTCGGACTGCGCCATCCCGGCTATATTGTGACTTCGTTTGCGGATGTAGCTGAGGTGGGACGCAAGCTGCTGCGGGATGGAAGCTTTTTAATCAAGGATGATTTTGGCGTATCGGGCAAAGGAAACCTGCACATTACCTCAACGCAGATGCTGGACCGGATTGTATCGTATTTACGTGGGCAGGAACGAAAAGGCAAACGGGTACTGTTCCTCCTGGAGCCTTTCTTGGAGAAGGAGCAGGATTTTTCATGCCAATTTATGATTGGTGATAACGGAAGTGTCGATATTCTGTCTGTGCAATGGCTGGCTAACACCCAATTTGCCTATCGGGAATCGTTGTCGCCGGATAAGGCTTTTATGGAGCGGCTGGAGCGCGAGGGCTATTTTCGCTTAATGCAGGATGTAGGGAAACAGCTGTATCAGGACGGTTATTACGGCGACGTCTGCATTGACTCGATGACACTCCGTGGCGGGAAGCTGGAGCCTATTATCGAAATTAACGCCCGTAAATCCATGAGTCTGATCAAGCACCAATTGGACACCTTTTTGGCTGGAAAAAATATGCGCGGCACGCTGACGAATTATTCATTGTCCCATGATGGCAGTCTGTCCTATGAAGAATTGCTGGAAGGGCTGGAATGTGAAGGACTGCTGTTCACAGGTGAAAGTGAAGAAGGCGTGATGCCGCTGGGCGCCAATACGCTGTATGTGAACACGGGTGGACGAGATGGCGAAAACAGGAATGCAGGTCATAAAAGCACCCCAAGCAGAAAAACAACGGAGCGCGGGGGCAGATCGTCTGCCAAGCAGGTTCGCGTTAGCGGCATTGGCAGTGGCAGTGGTGACAGCCTAACTGTGTCTGGCGGGTCGGAGGGCCTAGCTGATTTTCAAGGTAAAGAAGAGGCGACTGGAAGTGAGCGGACGCGAGGGAAAGGTCGTCTTTACTTGGAACTAGTTGCCGCGGGTGAAGAGGAAAAAATGCGTCTGACTTCGAAACTGGAGCATTTTTGGCGGAGCATCATTTTACAGTGCTGAATTAACGGGAGGCGTATGAGCATGAGCGAGAGTATGCATCAGAGTATGAAGGTAACGATTTTGTGTTCTGGTTTCGGATTGGGCTTTTATACCCCCGGCTTGCTGATGCAAGCGGGTCTTCGCAGGCTGGGCGTGGAGACGGCGATTCATGTATTTGAAAATGTGCTCCCCGAGTCGGCCCGTCTCAAGGTGGACAAAAGCCGCAAAGCGTACCATGACAATTTCGCTGTAGCCTTAATGTCACAGAAGGTTCCGCAGGATATGCGCAATTCGCTTGATCTCGCTGCCATGGAAGTATTGCTGACCCGATGGATGGAGGAGGATCGGCAGCATTTTATATGCTTGTCCGGCCATTGGATGTATGTACTGGAGGAGTATCGCAAGCGCAGAGAACCGGGATCGGTGCATGTGGACATTGTGTATATGGATTCCACGCCTTCTCCTTCGTGGAAAAATCTTGCCAAGCATAACCCGCACTTTGCCGATGGGTGTGGAGAAACGACATTTTTTGAAAATGACCAAAATAGAATCAGCCACTATATTGATGTCCCGGCTGTGGAGCATGTTCCATTTGAAGCACGGCAATCCCGCTTATTTGTGCATGGCGGCGGTTGGGGCATGGGCACGTACCGTGAAAAGGTCGGACGGCTGGAAGAGACGGGCTGGGAGCTGGATTTGCTGCTGTATGATCAGGATCAGCCGGATGAACAGCGGGACGGTATGCGTTATTTCCGAATGGACCCGCAGTGGAGAACATGGCAACGGAATGAAGCCGGTGAGCATACATTTCCGCCTTTCGGTGAGGTGAAGGCTGGCGAGGAGACGTTGTATGAGGTCGGGGCGGATTACCATGGCATGCTGGATCAGGCATGTCATGTCCAGGCCATTGTTAGCAAGCCTGGCGGGGGCAGTCTGACAGATTCGTTCGCTACAGCCACTCCACTCATTATGCTGGAGCCGTTCGGTGTACATGAGATGCATAATGCGGATCTGTGGGAACGGCTGAGACTGGGGATACGGTATGATACGTGGATGCAAATTTATGGCGGCAGCGCTGAGATTCTGGAGGACATGCATCGGAGGATCGTGGAGTTGCGAAGTCAGACACCACGCTATGTGGAGGCATATGTGAGGAACGCTCAGGTGCGGACAAGCTCAATGGGATTGGAGAAAGGGTCATGAACGCCGCAGCAGCGGCGCAAGAGCCTGCAGTACGGGATATCCGCTTTGGCCTCATTGGCTGTTCAGCCATTGCACCTCGCGCGCTGCTGGAGCCAATTCGGCACGTTGCCGGGGCCCGTGTAACCGCGCTTGCGAACCGGACCGTTGCCAAGGCAGGAGATCTGGCGGACCGTTTCGGCGTTAGTGTCGTTTATCGGCATGCCAAGGATCTGTTGAGCGACCCGGAGATTGACGCCGTGTATATTGCGCTGAGCAATGATCTGCACGCCGAGTGGATCGGTAAAGCATTACAGGCTCACAAGCATGTGCTTGTAGAGAAGCCGTTATGTCTGAATCCGGCGGAGCTGGCTCCCCTGGAAGCGGCAGTCGGTCAGAGCAGCGCTCATCTGCTGGAAGGAGTCATGGTGCAGCACCATCCTTGGCAGCGCGAGCTGCGCAATATTGTGGATTCCGGTCGCTATGGCCGTTTGCGCTCCATAGCGACCAGCCTGTGCATTCCCGCAAAGGACGGGCATGCGGAGAATTACAGATCCCGACCCGAGCAGGGCGGGGGATGCTTTTGGGATTTGGGCGTGTATTGGCTCCAGTTTCTTCAGGCAGTCATTGGACTGGAACAGGTGGAATTTCGCAGTCAATCGGATTTCGATGGTCCTAACGGATGTGACTGGACATTTCGTGCACAGGCCCGTTATCTGGAGGGATTGGAGGCATCCGCCCTCTTTTCATTCGAGCGGCCATACCGCTGCGCTCATGTATTAACCTTTGATTCGGCGGTAGTTACTTTGCAGGACTGCTTTCGGGCGAATCTGGGCTTTTATAAAATAACGCTCAAGACGGAAATAACGAAGGATACAATGGCAGACTCCAAAATTAAAACCGTTTTCGAGCCGATGAACTATTACGTCAATCAGTTGGATGCGTTCTGCAACATCATCCGGGGAGTCGCGGAGCCGATTCCGTTCCACGAGGCCGCCGAGCGCGTCAGATTGCTGGCAGCTATTCATGAGGCCGCCCGTTCAGGCACGACGATCTATGCGGTATAGGAAAAAGAAGAAGGGGGGAGATTCAGCAGATGGATAAAAAGGATGAAGCCTTGCTGAAACGCTTCGGTGAACATCCGACGCCATTTTACTACTACGATGGCGACGCGCTGCATGCTCATGTCAGCTCGCTGCTATCCCGTCTGCACCCGGCTGTGCGTGTGCATTACGCACTCAAGGCCAATGGGAACGTAGCCTTGGCGGGATTGCTTCGCACGTTAGGCTGCGGCGTCGAAATCGCTTCGGCCGGGGAAATGTTCGTCGCGATGGAGGCCGGTTATGCCCCAGAAGATGTGTTGTACGCCGGGCCGGGAAAAACGGTAGCCGAACTGAGTGAGGCGGTAGCCTGTGGAATCGGCAGCATTCATGTCGAGTCGGTGCGGGAGCTGCGCTTGCTGGAGGATATTGCTGCCCGAGCAGGCTTGTTTGTCCGCGCTGCGGTTCGTGTGAATCCCGATAACGATTTGTCGGGATCGACGATCAAAATGGGCGGCGTTCCTCGTCCCTTTGGTGTGGACGAGGGGCAGTTGGATCACTTTTTTACGGTGCTGGAAGATTGTCCACATGTATATTTCCAGGGCATTCAGGTGTATACAGGTACGCAAATGCTGAAAGCGGATCAGATTATAGCTTCATTTGCGAATACCCTTCAATTGGCAGAACGCATACAGGATCAGTATGGTGTTGCGATGCATACGGTAAATTTGGGCGGCGGGTTTGGTGTTCCTTATTTTACTCATGAGCAGCCTTTGGATATGGGACACGTGATCGACGGACTGAACGCGATGGCAGAGCAGACTCGATCCCGTCTGCCAGGTGTTACGCTGATTATTGAAAGCGGCAGATATCTGGTTGCTCAGGCAGGTATGTACGTCTGTAGGGCATTGTACACCAAGGAATCCAAGGGCGAGAAGTTCGTCGTGGCTGATGGCGGTATGAATCATTATGCCTCGGCTGCTTTTCGAGGACGTCGGATTAGGGACAACTATCCGGTGCGAATTATGCGTGGGCAAGGGGAGGGACAGGAAGTGGCGATTCAGATGGGACAGGGGAAGGACATGCCTGTTCAAGAGGCTACTGCTGAGCTGAGATTAGGGGAGGCGGCAGACCGGATAGAAGAGTTTTTGCCGCAAGAAGCAACCGTGGATCTGGAAACCGTGAGCATTGTCGGACCGCTTTGTACACCCGAGGATTGTCTTGTGAAAAAAGCGCAGCTTCCTCCGATTCAGGAGGGTGATTATATTGTCATTCCGAATGCAGGAGCTTATGGACTAAGCTATAGTCCGGTGCATTTTCTGGGACATGCTACGCCGGCGGAGCTGCTGGATTTTCGCGGTGAGGTACACGTGATTCGCGAGCACGGTGACCGTACAGACTTGCTGCATCACCAGCGTATGATTCCGTTGCTGGAGGATATTTTCTGATCGTAAAAATCAACACTCGCTTCTCGTGACTAAAAAAACGCCAAAACCGTCGGAGCCGATAGAGATCGGACCTGCGTTTTGACGTTTTTTTTCGTTATTTTTGCATTGTATGTGTTGCAGTTGGGACTTTAACGTTGCTTGGAGCTGCGCATTTCCTGACGTACAAGCTGCCACACCATGAAGATCAGCACAGCGACTTGTGGGATAAACGTTTCCCAAGTAGGATACATGCCCAGCCAGCTAATGGATGGCAGCGAAGAGGTCGTGTGCCCCGGAAGCTTGCCAGCCACTTGAAGTGAGTGAATACTTTCGCCCAGAAACCGGAATACGAGATAGTAAATCAGTACAGTGGCTGTCAGGAAAAAGGCGCGAATCGGCAATCGTACACTAAACTTGATGATCGCAAATGCCAGCACAACCAGTATGACAGTTGCCGAGCCAATACCAATCAGCAATTGAGAGGTTTCGATGGCAGGGGCCATACCGATATAAAAGATAGCCGTCTCGGCGCCTTCACGTAAAATCGCAAGTGCAGAAACTGCGAACAGCGACCACAGGCTACCACGCGCCAGCGCGCTGTCTACGCTGTTCTCGACAAAGCGGTTCCATGCGGCAGCATTGGATTTGGAATGTAGCCAGCTACCGACAGTCAGCATAAGCACGACCGCGATCAGTCCAGTCACACCCTCCAGCAGCTCACGCATGCTTCCCGATGCGGCGGCCGCGACCAGTGTGGTGAACAGCACTGCCAGGATTCCGCTCAGTACCAGCCCTGTTCCGGCACCGGCCCATATCCAGCGACCAGCCACAGCTTCGCCGCTTTTTTTGGCATACGCCAGCAGAGCCGCGAGCACGAGAATGGCTTCCAGCCCCTCACGCAGCAAAATCAGTGCCGCATCCCAAGCGGTGTAGGAACGTTCTTCCGTCAACGGACGGAGCCTTTCCAGCATCTGATCAAGGGTTTGGATGGCTTTGACTGTGTTCGGTGGAGAAGACAGCAGATAACCGGAGGCCTCGGTCATTTCATTTTCAATCGCGGTATAGGACGCCGGATCGGAAATTTGCACATGTCCTTCCACCGAAGGCCACAGGGCGATGAACCGCCCTACCTTGTCAGCCGCTTGCTCAGGCTGATTGGCTGCCGCATCCTGCCGTGCGGATTCGAGGAGCTTGACCGCATCACTTAGCGAAGCTACTGAACCATTAGCCGCGCTGTTTGCTCCAGCTTCTTGACCCGTATTCACCAACTTGCCTTGACTGTAATCCGACAACAAAGTCGTTAGCTCCTGCATTTCCTTGAGAGCCTGCTCTTGTCGTATTGGTTCGGCTTGCATGGAGATGCGAATTAGGCTGATTTTAGTTTCCAGCGCACTGTATACCGGAAAATTGTCCGAACGAATCGGTGTCTCCACCTGATACCATGCTTTTACGATCCGGTCGTAATCAGCGCGGGCCGCAGTCCAGTCGCCTTTTTGCATGGCAGCCAGACTGCCCTTCGCCATGGGGAGCAGCTTTTCCGCTGCTTTGGCTCCAGCCGGGGCGGGTTTGTCGCCTTCCGCAGCAGTCACAAATTCGTTGACCGAACGAGCTAGCACGGACAGTGCAGCTTTTGCTGGTTCTCCGCCGCCGCTGGCAAGCGCCTGCTCTGCATCCGCGAGAGCCTTGTCCACCGCTCTGATATGGGCTGCATCACCACCGTTTGTTTTGGCAGCTTCCCACAGCGTACGGAATTCTTTGACGTCCCTGGAGGCTTCCGTCCATTGGGATTGTCCCGCCTCCACCAGTGCACCACCCACCACAGGCATGAGCTGATCGTTGGAAGCAGCTTTGGTATCTGTTTGTGCGAAAGCGACCGACCCGGAGCCGGATATGAACGGAGTTGCTGTCAGCAGCAGAGACACCAGCAGAAACACCCATCCCAAGCTTTTATTGCGCCGATTCATATAAATCCCCTTCCTGGCCTGCTGCTAAAATAACGTATCCCCGATGTAGCCGCCTTGCGATACACCCGGGAAGCAGGCGAACACCGCACTGCCTTTGTGTACAATATATTCGTTCAGCTTGTCATTGCGCGCAAGCTTCTCCTGAATGTGGACGAACTGCTTGAATAGATCACGTTGGTAGCTGATGAACAGCAACCCGGCATCGAGCTGTCCGGTTTGCTTATCCAATCCGCTCGAATAAGAATAAGACCGCCGCAAAATATTAATGCTCCCGTCCCCATGAGCCAATGCCACATGAGAGGTGGGGGGCGTAACCGGCTTGCCATTCGGACTTGTGGCTGCCAGATCGAGCTTGTCGAACTCCTTGGCCTTGCCTAGTGGGGCCCCGCTGCTGCGATGGCGTCCAAAGGTATCCTCCTGGTCGCCCAGTGTCGAGCGATCCCATACCTCTACCCGCATGCGTACACGGCGCACAGCCATATAGCTGCCGCCGCCCATCCACGCGGGGCCATCACTCGCCTGTGTCCATACCAGACGGTTCATCTCGTCAGCCTTGGAGGTATCCGGGTTCCCCGTACCGTCCTTGAAGCCGAGCAAGTTACGTGGCGTGCTTCCCGCCGGATCGGCCTGGGCTGTTCGCTGGAAGCCTTCCTGTGTCCAGCGAAGCACCGCTGTTCCTCTGGCGATACGCGCCAAATTACGCAGGGCATGGAAAGCTACCTGCAAATCATTGGCGCATACCTGTACCCCGATATCGCCGCCACACCATTGGTCGTCCAGCGCATCCCCTTGAAAACGGGGCAGCTCACGGAGCCCAACAGGTTTAAGCCCTGCCAGACCGAAGCGCCCATCAAAAAAGGACGGACCCACACCAAAGGTAATCGTCGTCCGTGACGGCGACAGCCCCGCCGCTTCGCCCGTATCGGACGGAGGCAGGTTAAGATTTTCGTTATCGTTGCCGATCAGCGCGCCGGAAGTCATCGTAGCGGTGGCTTCTGTCCAGGCTTTAAACAGGCTGCGCACCCGTTCCTTGTCACTCGTCGTCAGATCGAAGGCGGCGAAGCAGATGAAATCCTGTGCCGGAGTCACAATACCAGCCTGATGCTTCCCGTAAAAAGGAATCACATCCTTGGTATCTGCGTCCGTCATCATGCTTTCAAGCCGTTGGCTGGCTGTCAGCACAGCCCCCACACCACCGCCGCCGAGCAGGAGACCCAGTCCCCCGACCCCGGCCAGCTTCAATAGATCCCGGCGTGATACAGATTTACTCTTTCCCGAAAGCTCACTAACCTCTGGATTAACATCCTTTTTTAACAGATCAGCCTGTTCTTCATGGGATTCCGCATGCTGCTGCGATGGTTGTCCCTTTTGCCGCTTAAAGCCTTTCATATCGTTACACTCCTAACAATTTTCCCATTTGGGACAACGGCTCTGCCAGAGCATCAAGGTTTTGGCTCAGCTTTTTAATTTCTTCTGGTTTAAGCTTCGTATAAGATACATAGCCTTCGCCTTTCTTGAAAGGAGCCAATTCTTTCTGCAATGCCTCAAAGCGCTCGCCAATTTGCGTTTCCAACGCTGCATCTTTTTGGTTCAGGTCTGTTTTCAAAATCTCATATATTTTTTGTGCACCCTCTACATTAGCTGCAAAGTCGTACAAATCCGTGTGGGAATAACGTTCTTCTTCACCCGTCACCTTGGAGGTGGACACTTCGTTCAGCAGCTCGACTGCGCCTGTTACCATCAGGCTGGCGTCAATGTTGACCGTCTCCACCTTGGCACGCAACAGCTTTGCATCACTCAACAGGCGGTCGGAAAACTCGTCCAATCCTTTGGTGGTGTTTTCTTCCCATAATGTCTTTTCAATCCGGTGAAACCCGCGCCAATCCGCTGCATCCACATCACCGTCACGCGCATCAATATTCGGGTCAAGATCGCCCAGCGCTTCCGCAATCGGTTCAATCCGTTCATAGTACATACGTGCAGGAGCATACAGCGCCTTGGCTTTGTCCAGCTCGCCAGCTTTGACCGCGTTCGTGAATTCTTCAGTCTTTTTCACAAACGTATCGCATTGCTCTATGGCATAGGCACGGTAAGCGGCCACCGCTTGATCAAAATTGGGGGCAGAGGCCGCAGGAGTCGTTGTCTGTGTTGTTGCTCCTGCATCTTTGGTCGTTGCAGCGGGCTGCTGAGTAGCAGTTCCGGTTTGTCCGCAACCAGCGAACAGAATAGAAGAAACCAGCACTCCGGCCGGTACAGCGTAACGTAATTTCATAATTAATGAACACCCTTTCTGGCCAAGCGGCCATGAACAATAGTCTGTTGCGCGATATCTATATGTATCACTATTTTGATAATGATTATCAGTCGCGGTTTTTCTTATCATAAGGCTGCCCCATATGCCTGTCAATACATAAAATTAGACGCAGAGTCTAACGATTCAGCAAAGGCTGAAAATAAGTGCCTAGGCCCATTTTTATCCGCATATTGAACCATACCTAAGCACGTGACATAAAATGTGTTGACTGTATCCCTTAACCTTGTTACACCACACAAAACCCGAGCAAGGAGGGGTGAAATTGACGAAGGGTAACGACCACAAAAACAAGTTTTTGTTAACTCACCGTGAACGTGAAGTATTTGAACTGCTTGTGCAGGACAAAACAACACGTGACATCGCCGGACAACTATTTATTAGTGAGAAGACGGTGCGTAACCATATTTCCAACGTAATGCAGAAACTGAACGTAAAAGGTCGTTCACAGGCGGTCGTGGAATTAATCAGGCTTGGCGAAATAAAAATCTGACCTCTTGTTCCTTGCGGGGTGCAAAGTCTTCTCGATGATCCTTCAAAAGTGAAGGCTGGTCGGGAAGGCTTTTGTTTTTTTTAAAATGCATAAAATATATTTTATTTCTAAAAAATACAACTCTTGGGCAAACATAGCTGCGACAAGATTAGCGGCAATAACGTAACAGCATAGGATGGCAATAACAATAGCACTTCCTACAATTATGATGTGATGGATCGTCGTGCTTCCGTTGCTAATGCCAAAGGTGAGGTTGCGAAATATAACCAAAAGTGAAGAGAATTTAACGAACTGGGACAGGTTATTAAAATAACTGATGAGAAAAATCAGGTAAGTAAACAAGTATTATGACTAATTGGAAATCGAACTAAGCTTAGGGAGCCATTTGGCAGCGAAATCTCTTATACCTTTGATGACCTTAATCGATTAACGTCAGCGGGAACAGATCTTCATCTCCAGATGCCAAATATACGCATTACAAAAATGGTCTACTGGATCAAATGGTTTCATTAAGCGGTTTGAACCGTTTGAACTACCGATTCTTAGTGCTGAGATTGGAAACTTCGTTAAGTAAATTGGAGTGAAAAAGCTTTAAATGGCTATGACATATGTTAAATATAGATAAAAAAAGGGCGAGGATTGTAAAATAGGAGACTTTATTGTCAATGTGTTTACTTCGAATATGATAAAATAAGAACGTATGATTCCGTAAGCGTTAGTTGGGGAGGAGTGGGAGTTGAGAAATTGGACAATCGTACAGATATCTTAATATACCAGACAGAAGATGGGAATACCAAAATAGACGTGAAACTGGAGAACGGCAACGTTTGGATGACTCAGAAGGCAATTGCAGAGTTATATCAGACTACGTCTCAAAACATTACGCTTCACATTAAACACATCTATGGAGAAAATGAACTAGCTTTTGATGCAACTTGTAAGGAATACTTACAAGTTCAAATTGAAGGTTCAAGAGAAATAAAACGCAAGGTCAAGCATTACAATCTTGAAATAATTATTGCTGTCGGGTATCGTGTCCGCTCGCACAGAGGCACGCAGTTCAGACGGTGGGCAACCGAGCGGCTTAATGAGTACCTTGTCAAAGGCTTTACAATGGACGATGAGCGTTTGAAAGATATGCGTCACTTTGGACAAGACTACTTCGATGAATTGCTCCAGCGTATTCGCGACATCCGTGCATCGGAGAAAAGGTTCTATCGCAAGATTACGGATATCTACGCCTTATCGGTTGATTAAGACCCCCATTCCAGTGTGTCCAAAGAGTTTTTCGCTACTGTACAAAACAAACTTCATTTTGCCGTCCATGGTCATACCGCGGCAGAGCTGATTGCCGAGCGAGCAAGCGCTGATAAAGGCAATATGGGATTAACAAGCTGGAAAGGCGACAAAGTAAGGAAGAGCGATATAACCGTAGCCAAGAACTATTTGACCGATAAAGAAATACAGGCGTTGAATCGCATCGTAACGATGTATCTGGACTATGCGGAAGATCAGGCGGAACGTCAATCCCCGATGTATATGAAGGACTGGACCCAGAAGCTGGACTCATTCCTGAAATTCAATGAGCGAGATATTCTGATAAATGCAGGAAGTATTTCGCAAGAGATTGCAGAGAAGTTGGCGACAGCAGAGTACGACAAATACAATCGACAAAGATTGGTTATGGACACAAGTGATGATTTTGATGAATTTATCAAACAAAATCAATTGGATAAAAAGTAGTGCCCTTTTACCTTAACAACAAGCTTGGTGTGTTTCAAACCCCATCGCGAATGTAATCCAGAAACTGAACATAAAAGGTCGTTCACAGGCGATCGTGGAATTAATCAGGCTTGGCGAAATAAAAATCTGACCTCTTGTTCCTTGCGGGGTGCAAAGTCTTCTCGATGATCCTTCAAAAGTGAAGGCTGGTCGGGAAGGCTTTTGTTTTGTAGGATGACTCAACCAAGTGAGCCACGTAAAAACAAGCGATTGTCGCAGAAAGAGACAATCGCTTGTTTTAATCATTTGTAGTTTAAAAATCATAATCCAGAAGCTGTTCCTGACAGTTAGCTATTCTTGATAACTCCGATTTGGGATGCCCAAGTCGGTTTGTTTTTTCACTGCACATCCAGCAGGAACAATGAATTTTCCCTTTGGAGAATGCACCGTCGAATTTGGCGACCCATCCCCGGTGTGCTGAAAGTCGCTTCTTACGCTGAATAACTCGCTTTCTGTGGTGTCTAAAATAGGCTTGATTACGTTTTTTTCGGTTAGGCTTCATTACCATCACGCTCCCTTGGGCAAAGGCTCAGCCCGCAGGAGAAACCAAGGGTATAATCAATACTCTACGGGCAGAGCGTGATGGTAATCTGATTTATATGATTAGGCATGAGTCACCTGCTTGGAGTTATTTTAAAGGTGAAAGTGGGAAGTGGATCCCAGAAAAAAATTCTTCAACGACTTGCACATCGGTTCGACTGGTATGAAAGACATACAACTCACGTGTAGGGTACAGCTTTTTATACTCTTAGTCCATTATATCACAGTGATAGCTGCAATGAGGATTCAGTGAAAACCGTTCACGGCTATTCGTTTTAATAATTTAGTAAAAAGCTATGATCTGTTTTTTTAATTACTGAGTGCGTGCTTCAAAATGTATTTCCAATGTAATGCAGAAACTGAACCAAAAAGATTAATCATAGATGTTTGGGGAATTAACCAGGCTCAAGGGATGTTATTTTTCTTCTTGATCATTCTTTGTAGTTTATTATTTTTAAAATTCAAATAGTGAACAGGATGAAAGAGAGTAGTGCCTTTTATTTTTGTCGCTAGTACCTGTAAAATACTAAATCAGTAAAGGAGGCCACATGGCGAATCCTCACGATCTTATCCCTAAACATAAGTCGGATTTTGATAGCATTAATCAATTGAAATTGTGCAGTAAGGAAGAAATTCGGCCCATCATTCCTGAGCTTTTTACCTGGTTACAAGACAGTAATTGGCCCATTTCAGCGGAAGTAAGAAATATTTTGTTCCAGTTCGATATGGAGCTAATTCCAGTCATCCGGCAAATATTAAATTCAAACGATAGTTCATGGAAGTATTTCGTGCTTATACATTTTTGTAAGCAGCTTCCCAATGCTTTACTTGAAAAGTTAACATACGAACTAAACAGACTCAGCACCAATCCGAGTGAAAACGATAAATTAGAAGAGATCGATCAGATTGCGAAGGAGATTTTAAACGATTAAACCGCTGAAAAATGTAGGAATTTGTGCATAAGTGTTGTACTATATAGGGAAGGAAGAAACTACCATTAGATCATCCACCAACTCATATGAATGATTAATGTAGAAGGCTGTACCACAAAGTTATAAAGAGATAAAAATGCATCTTGTGGTATTCTGAGGAGGCGAGTAAAGATCTCTGCAAAAAAATGTTGAAAAAGGATCACAAGGCAGAAAAGCTCGTTGCTTCAGGTAGGAGTAAGTAGCTTTTGCTTAGGTCTACCTGTGGTATATTCTTGATCGGAGGTGAACGGGGAGACATATGACACAAAACGAACATTTGATGACGTATACGCTGAACAGCGGCATAAAGGGAACAGTCGACCTATCCAGTAAGCAGGTTCAGGAATGGATAAAAGCATATCGAATTGGCAGCAAGTTTGTAACGGTAGTCGGTAAACAGTATTTTGGTTTGAATCCTGAATTGGTAGCAGATTTTAAGGTACATAATGAATACTCGGAGCAGCGGGATCATATATCCATGATACAGCCTGCAATGGTAAGTAAAGCTGTAGACGTAGACCCGTTGGTAGAGGCGTACAGTCAGTATAAAACGTTGATTCAGGTAGAGTGCAAATGCGGAGCTTCCTATATAGAAGAGTCGCCGCACAAAAGAACCAAGTGGTCATGCAAGGAATGCAATAACATTGTGTTCCTGGATCGTAAAAAGGGCATGGTGGATACGGAAAAAGGCAAGGCCTGGTACATGACCAACAAATACTATGTGGAAAGACAAAGCAATTGACCTAGGTCAGTTGCTTTTATTCTATATGTCCATTCCCTGAACTTTATAAATCAGCTATAACCTTTTGCCAAATAATAAAATTGATGTTTTTTGCGCTTTGTAGTACATTATCAAGTGTATTATAAGGAGGCTTCTCATGTACGGACATAGACAAGATGATACTTTATACATCATGACTTACACATTAAATAGCGGTATCAAGGGCACAGTGCCTTTGTCTAATCAACAGATACAGGAATGGCTTGAGTGTTACAGAATCGGCAAGAAATTTGTAACCGAGATTGGCAAAGAGTACTTTGGGCTGCATGCGGAACTGGTCGCTGATTTTAAAGTTCATAATCAATATTCAAGCTATCAGGAAGTCATTATCCCGGTTCAACAGCCGGATACTGGCTTGAAAGAGCTGTCCCAAGCTTACAAATCAACAGAAACCTTGATCAAAGTAGATTGCAAATGCGGCACCTCCTATGTAACGGAATCTCCCTTTAAGCGAACCAAGTGGTACTGCACTAAATGCCGGGAAATTGTTTTTCTCGACAACAAAAAGGGAATGGTCGACACTTCCAGAGGCAAGGCTCATTTTATGACCAATAAGTATTTTGTGGAACGGGAAACAACTGGCGTATAAGCCGGTTGTTTTTTTGTACGTAAGGTTTGTATATATCCTGATTTTTCAAAGCCGAGTGCGTTATAGTGAAAAGGGGGGCTTATGGAAATGTGGAGTATTTTGCTGAATCACGTTTTGTTAATAGGATTTCTGGCTGTTTTGATTCAACGGATCTACAAGCATCGCTTTCATCAGCAAAATGGTAGCAGTTTTCTGCTATGCTTGTGGGGTATCTTGCTTAATCGGTACAATAGCTTGTTTGAACTGACAACGTTGTACACGGTGTATACTGTTATTTTCGCAGTAGGAGCATTGTTGTTTGGAGGCTTCTGGCTTGTGCAGCTATTTGAAGAGGGGAAAGAGAAATCTTGATATAACGATAGTCAGGTGGTGAACGTCATTCGGGAAAATCATACGAACGGCGCAAGGAATCGCATGAGCACGAACAGTGTGTACATAAACGAAACACTTCATCTGGAACAAATTATAAGTGACTTGCGGGTGATGGGCTATGTGGCCTTTCATCATCATCCGCAAATTACAGGTGAGCTTGAAGAGCTGAAAAAGCAACTATTGTCGTTTTTTCAGCAGCATCATGTATTGTGGATTGAGCTTGACCCGCTAACGCAGTATGCGGTGGTGAACAACATGGGGAAGGCCACGGTGCTAAAACTTATGGGTCGGAAAATGAACCCGCTGCGTGATCTGAGAGCGAACGCTGCTTTGGCCGGGCAACCGCTTCACGAGTTGGATCGGGAAATAGAGCGGTTGAATCGGCTGGTTCACCTGTTGCGCTACACCCGTTTTTCTTAAGCGACGGCAGCCATGTAAAAAAGCATTCACGAAGCATGGTTGATCACATGCCGTGAATGCTTTTTTTGGTATCAGCTTACACAGATTTCAAAAACTCCACAATGGTCAGCAGACCCTTATCGAAATTTTCCAAATTAAAATGCTCGTTCGGCGCATGCAAGTTTTCATCCGGCAAGCCGAAGCCCATCAGTACGACTGGAGCGGTTAGCACACGGGAGAAGGTTTCCACAATTGGGATGGAGCCGCCGTCCTTGGTAAACAGGGCGCGTACACCGTATACCTTCTCAAAAGCATCCGCCGCTGCTTGCAGAAATGCGTGTGACGGGTCGATGTTAAAGGCGTTCGCTTTTTCACCCTGCTGGATGTCCAGCGTGGCACCTGTCGGAACATGGGCGCGCAGATGGCGCTCGATTTTGTCGAGAATGTCCTGTGGATTCTGGTTGGCAACCAGGCGGCACGTAATTTTCGCATGAGCTTCCTTCGGAATGACCGTCTTCGTGCCTTCGCCCTGGAAGCCGCCATACACGCCGTTCAGCTCCAGCGTCGGACGTGCCCCGACACGCTCGACGAAGCTGAATCCTTCTTCGCCGTAGAGGGAATCAAGCGCAAGATCCTTTTGCAGCTTGCTCTCATTGAAATCTTGCTTCACGAACTCTGCTCTCATCTCAGCCGATAGTGGCGCGACATCGTCGTAGAAGCCGTCGATGCTGACGCGTCCCTTGTCGTCATGCAGCGTTGCCAGCAAGGACACTAGGGCATGCAACGCGTTCGGCACACCGCCGCCAAAGGAGCCGGAATGCAGATCCGTATTGGCTGTGCGGATCGCAACTTCCAGTGAGCACAATCCGCGCAGACCTGTGCAAATGGCAGGCTTGCCTTTTTCGATCAGGGAGGTGTCGGATACCAGTACAGCGTCGGCAGCCAGACGGTCTGCACCTGTCTGCAAAAACTCAAGCAGGCTCGGGCTGGACACTTCTTCCTCGCCTTCGATGCAAAATTTGATATTCAGCGGCAGCTTGCCTTCCTGCTTCAAAATGGCTTCGACCGCCTTAATGTGCAAGAATACCTGACCCTTATCGTCTGTAGCTCCGCGCGCATACAGCTTTCCGTCGCGGAACGACGGCTCGAACGGTGGAGTTTCCCACAGATGAAGCGGGTCGACCGGCTGTACATCATAGTGACCGTACACGAGGATCGTCGGTTTGCCGGGTGCATGCAGATAATCCGCGTACACCAGCGGATGGCCTTTAGTCGGAATAATTTCAACGTTTTCCAATCCGGCAGACGTCAGTTTGGCGGCAAGCCAATCGGCTGCTTTGTTAATGTCTCCTTTATGCTCGGATAATGCGGAAATACTCGGAATGGACAACCATTCCTTCAGCTCATCAAGCTGCTGCTCTCTAACCTTTTCGAAATATGCGGAATAACTCATGATTTATGTATCCTCCTCTTTCATTGTGCGGTTTTTGCTCTATCCTCCGAACCAAGGCCGTGGACGATATGTATAGTTTACTACGTTTTGCGCTGAACGAAAAATCGCGATGGTAGATGTGTTAAAAAATAGGCGACCTGTCCGGTCTGCTTAGACCCGAACAGATCGCCCGTCGAATAGCGGTGAAGCTACGCTCGAAGGTCTAGTTGACCTCCGAGATGAGGCTGTACGCTTTTTTCCATCATCTGGATCAATGCTTGTCCCTGTTCACCAGCTTGATCCTTAGCCATGCCCAATACTTTCACGCTCACGGCTTGCGCCAAGCTGGCCTGGCTCATACCCGTTGATAATGCTGCGATATCCATGTTTTCATTCCTCCTTTGTCGTGAAGACTCTTACTATTTATCGGTCAGAACTGTTATTTGTTTCATCCAATTGGAATTGTGCCAGCAAATCTTGGAGCTGTTCTGCCAGACGGGTTAAATCTGCGGCAGAGGAACCGATCTCTTCCATGGAGGCGAGCTGTTCCTCTGCGGCCGCAGATACCGTCTCGGTATGGGATGCGGCTTCTTCGGCAATACGTGTAATTTCCTCCATACTGCCGACCACTGCACTTGTTCCTTGTGCTACTCCTGCTGTAGAAGCTGAGACGTTGTCAAGCTGCTTCGCCGATTTAACGATCGCTCTACGAATACGGGAGAAGGAGCGGCCGGACAGATCCACGGAATTAATGCCTTCGCTTACGCGCTCTTTGGCAGATTCCATCGAGGTCAGGGCCTCGGATACGCCGTTTTGAATCCCTTGAATTTGCTCACGGATCTGCTGTGCCGAATGAGCTGAGTTTTCCGCCAGCTTGCGGACTTCAGTCGCTACAACTGCAAAGCCTTTACCATGCTCTCCGGCGCGTGCTGCTTCAATAGAAGCGTTCAGGGCAAGCAAATTGGTCTGGCTGGCGATTTCTGTAATGACCGTGACAATCGTTCCGATTCGCCCGGATCGTTCACTCAAAGCGCCAATAATCGCATCCAGCTCTTCCACTGTAGTACGAATGCCATCAATGGAAACGACACTATTGCCGATATGCTCACTGCCTGCATCCGACGCCTGAATGGCCTGTGAAGAGTAGGTGGTCATTTCAGTCATAGCCTCAGTCATGGCTGCGATATCTGTTGACATGCCTGACACACGATCCTGATTTTCTTTGGCACTGTTGGCTTGTCTTTCGCTACCTGCGGCTACATCCTGAATGGCTACGGTCACATGCTCAATTGCACGGGTGGTTTGTTCTGCACCTGCCGCGAGCTCTTGCGAGGAGGCCGACAGATTGCCTGTCATGGCTTGGATTTCTCTGATCATGTTACGCAGGCTATCCACCGTTTTTTGAAAATATCTCGATAAGTCGCCGATTTCATCTGTGCTGTTCGTAGCGACATTGATGGAAAGATTGCCTTGGCTGATAGCATCCATAGAATTACGCAATCTTTGGATCGGTTTGAGTATACTGCTGATTAGCCACAGCGCCAGCACACCGATAATGATAGCTGAAATGACCAGCACCACGATAGTCGTGATGAGGATCGGCTTGGCGGAGGCACTTGTTTCCGACTTGTCCATCGTTCCGGCAATTTTCCAGCCCGTCAGCGTATTGGTTTTAAAAATCAGGTTTTTAGATACGCCATTCAGATCGTAATCAAAGCTGCCTTCCTTGGAGGCAAACAGTTGCGGCAGTTTTTCCCCCAATTGGGTACTTCCGCTGACTTCTGTCGGGTGGGTAACGATGCGCTTAGTGTTATCCAATATCATGACATAACCATGCTGCCCGATTTTTAAATTCGTAATTTCCTTTAAATTATTCAGGTTCAGGGAAAGACCGAGAACACCGCTATTGTCAGGAAGCGTACGTGAAATATACACAACGGCGACCTTAGCCGTATTGAGTCCGACAGGGCTGATTACGGTTTGCCCGGGTTTCTCCATGGCCTGTTTGTACCAAGGACGCTCACGAGGATCGTTTTTGGAGCCTACGGCTTTGCCAATGATGAGTTTTCCTTCGGGAGTTCCTACGAACATATCGAGGGCTTCCGCATGCATTTTCAAATAGATTTGCAGCTCCGTCAGGAGTGCTGCATCTGCTTCTGGAGTGTTGTCACTGGCCGTCATCGTAGTAGCGTAATATTCGATATCTGCAATTTTGGCTTGAATCGTCTGGGTGACTGCGCGGTCGGCAGCGGTAACGCTAGTCGTCGCACTGTCCACTAATTGCTGGTCTGTCTGGTTATACGCTGCCTGATAAGAAAAAGAGCTGACAATAATGCTAGGAACAAGCATGACCAGCAGGAATGCTGCTGTCAATTTTTTGCGAAGCGTTAAAGTTTTCAGTCGTTTCAGTTGTTTCATCAAACCCCCTGCTTTCTATGTACATTTCAATTCCAAAATTTATATAGTATGTATTTACTATCGGCTATTTTAAGCGGAATTGATAGATTTATTGCTAATTTGTCCAATACGCTTAAGAATTTCTCGCATAACATGGAGTATCTTGCAATTTGGAGGGATAAGCAATGGGTTTTTTTCTGGATATGAGAAGTTCAACAAATTCATCAAAAACAGGTGAGGGTCCCGATATCCAACTGGGTCCTGAACCGGAGCGGTTCGGCCTGATTGGGCTGCGAACCTATCTCGTACCGGGTCCGGTAGTGACCTTTAGCGGTTCCATCGGTCTGATCGGTGAGCTTGGTGATACGTATGCGATTGAAATCGTGCGTGGTGCCGAGTACGATCCGAACGATGTTATTTACCGGGCAGAGGGTGTACTTGGCGTCACAGGAGCCACTGAAACGCAAGCTTTTAATGCACAGGATCTTTCCGCGCCATGGGCGATACAAACGATGTATTCCTCTTATATTTCCGGGGTATCGACGACCGTACGTAACGGTCCGGAGGTATTTACTGGCATCGCCTCGACTCCTTTTTTCTAAATATATCAGACGAGTATTTACTTAATTAAGAGCTCGCTGCAACACCCAGAATACAAATATCCTGGGTGTTGTTTGCTGTAAGCTCATCAGTTCAGGCTCCTAGAATCGGAGCGTCTCGTCCCATGTGACCGATTCTCCATATTCTGCTTCCCGGATTCTAATTCTTTAAAATCTCTCGCAAATACCCTGTCAACTCATCTGCTGCTTTGGTATGGGAGGGGAGCCCGGGATGGCTGCGAGATCCTAACGTTTCTTCCGTCGTGTTCGGCAGTTGGAACACGGACACATTCCGATCCCTCGTTCTTTTCTTGTACGCGTCTACCGCCCGGTAGATCGCTGGCATCATCGGAGTGCCAAGCATCCCATAAGCCCACACAATATGGGCAGCAGGATTACAGGTCCGAAGCTTGGCAAGAAAATTTGTGATAGCGTTTTCAAAAGCTTGTAAATCTTCTTCATTGAATGAACCGTCCTCGTTCAAGCGTTGCTTGTACACTTTCCCATTTACGGGGTCCGTCCATGCAGGAGAATAAAAGGCTCCCCCGTCATTAGTCCCCAAATTCACCACGACCACGTCCGGCTGCCATGAGGTAAAATCATGATCGGAAAATGCCCCTAATGCTTCATTTTTCTCTCCGGTGAGCACACCACATACCTGCTCATAATATGCCGGAATGTTCGCATGCGGATTATTATCCCAGCTTGTTAGGACACCCCATCCGCTTTGTGATAACACTCGGTAGTCCGCATTCAGTGCTTCGGCTGTTATGGCTGTATAATTGCGTAGTGCCGTGAACAGCATGGGGACCCAGTCTGTCTCCTCCTTCGCTCCAATCGTTCCTTCTCCTGAGGTAATGCTGTCACCTATAAATTCCACCTTGTGGGGCTTATCGGTGACCGGCAGCAATTCTCCGTCAACCCTCAGGGCATGAATTTGCAACAAGCAGCGCGAGTCCGAACTCATAGGTTGGACATCCTTGACCACACGAACATTTTTAACCATGTTAGGATTCATTCCTCTCAAAAGACAAATCCAATGCCGTCCTGCGGTCACCATCAGACGGCTCATCGGGGCACCATTGATGACAATACTGATCCATTGCTCGTACATCTGATAATCGGCCTCTATTTCAATCCACAGCTCCGAGCCTTTGATATTTAATTCAATGCCGCTGCCTGTCCAAAACAGAGTTAGTGGTGCAAGTGTTTGCGTAGTTCGACCATGAATCTTTACATGCTTAGCTTTTGTAAGTGGATATGTCTTCAATTTCTTGTTAGGTGTCATTTCCAATATCCTCCTCATGATCTCCAATTTAATGCTAGTTTCTATAATATTGTAAAATAAGTGACGGGAAATCTCAAAGTCTATTTTTAAGCAAATAAGATTTCAAGGCTTTATATGGATATTCCATGCGACCACGGACTTTAGGACGGTTTGTGATAGCCAAAAGCACCAGCAAAATCTTGAATTTGCTGGTGCTTTTTTGATATGAGAAGCAGAGGCTATCCATTAATTCGCTTTGCCGAACATTACGATATTAATTGCCTTGCCGAAGTCTATACCTACTTTGCCAGTTAGTTCTGCCGTTTTTTGCGCCAGTACGACCGCATTGACCCCGCAGGAGAATAGCGCAATATCAAAGTCATCTTTATGCGCTGCGATCCACTGGAGCGTTTTATCCATTTGTTCATATTGATGAAATGCAAGCGTGTGCGGGATATGCAGCTGATACGGCTCGGCTTCAAGGACGGGCTTCACTTCGGCGGCTGTACGGGTGACGAGCAGGATGCGCCGATTTTTAAGCATGTCCCAGAAAGCGGGTGTCTCAGCCAAATACCGGTTCAGGCAGGCATGGCAGGTCAGCGCAGGAGAGAGGCCGTAATGGTTAAAAACCTGGTCGGTCAGCTCCCGCTTCATATAGGAAGGTGCTTTGATAGATTCGTCATCATAAGGCAGGATACCAGCAATGTCGGCTTTGCGTACCGCCTCGGCCACCGCATCTCGCAATTCCGTATTCGGTAGAAACAATCCTTTTTGCCCGAGATTGGCTTTGACTGCCCAACGTTCCTGCAACACCTTTTCCATCGGCCAGACGGTATCCTGAGACAAAATCAAATTTTCACCATCCCCAATCCGAATGAGCGAGAAGGGCTGCTGTTGATCCAGTGCCAACTTCAAATGATTCAGTACCTCGTCAATTTCCAGATACTTTGACTTAGTCATATCATGCTTCCTCCCTGTCTATCCTTCTTCTTCAGCTTTTAGAATGGCGAAAAAAACTCTGTATTCTATCATATGTCGAAAGCGGCAAGGTTTTTGTATGATCGGCTATTCTTTTTGGATTCTACCTATTTATTGAAAGAGTTGATGCATTTGTACATGCCGTTTCCCCGGCGGTTTCATAACTTGTGAGGAGAAGGTTGAAAGGGAGGAAGATAAATGAATCGCAAGATTGTGATTGAAATTAATTTTAATAACTACGGGATGAATCCCAATCGGCTGACACGTGAGTGGATCAGCGAGCGGCTGGATGTATTCAGAACCTTTACGTTGCGCAGCTTGCTCAGTCAGACGAATGCGGATTTCTTGTCTGTCGTCAAGCTGGCGGGCGGATGCAGTGACATCGTGGAGGATGAATTAGCCAAGCGTGAGCCGCTTCCCGACCATATCCGCTTTGGCACGAGCATCGAAAGCAAGCGCCGCATTAATGCGTATATCGAAGCTGCGGACGAACTGCTTATTGCGCGAATTGATTCCGACGATTTGTATCATCAATCGTTTGTACAACAGTTGCATGATTACGAATTTCAGCCGGATACGGTCGCGTTGGTGAACCAGATGGGTTACCTGTGGGATGCCGTAGAAGGTCAGATGGCACCGGTATTTCACCGTTCGCCCTCCTTTTATGTGTTCCGCTATCAAGCAAATGATTTTCTGGATGATTATCGTATTGTCATTCCCGGCAAGGGCACCCATGGATATGTAACGGAGCTGCCGCATGAGGTGATTCCGCATCGCAACTACGTGAATGTCATACACGCCGTTAATACCTCGGTAAAAAAAGTGCCAGTGAAGGATCGGCTGACAGAGGATGACATGAAGGCTGTGCTGGCTGAATTTCTGGGAACGGGTACTGCCAATTTGTAACGGTCAGGAGGAGATTATATTGTTCAAAGGAAAAAAACTGCTGGTGACCGGAGGGACGGGATCTTGGGGGCAACGTCTGACGGAGGAATTGCTCAAGGAAGGGCCAGCGGAAATTCGTGTTTTTTCACGTGGTGAATTTGCACAGATTGCAATGCAGCGTCAATTCCAGTCTGATCCCCGGTTGAATTTCATTATTGGTGATATTCGGGATCTACAAGCATTGCAAGAGGCATGTCGCGGGGTGGACTATGTGTTCCATCTGGCGGCGTTGAAGCATGTACCTGTATGCGAGAGACAGCCGGAGGAGGCTTTCAAGACGAATGTACACGGTACGCAAAATGTAATCCGGGCCAGTATTGAGCAGGGAGTCACCAAGGTTATTGACGTCTCTACCGACAAGGCAGTAGACCCGGTGAATGTATATGGCATGACGAAGGCGATTGGCGAAAGACTGATGATTCGTGCCAACGATCTGAGCGAGCGCACCCGTTTTGTGTGTATTCGCGGCGGCAATGTGCTGGGTACAAGCGGAAGTGTTGTGCCGCTGTTCAAGCGCCAGATCGCGGAAGGGCAGGATTTGACGCTGACCAGTCCTGATATGACCCGTTTTTTCCTCACGCTTGGTGATGCTATTGGCTTGCTGTTGAAGGCTTCTGTGACAGCGATTGGTGGAGAGACGCTGGTTATGAAAATGAAGGGCTGCAACATTGCCGATCTGGCGGAAGTGATGAAGGAGCAGGCGGGCCAGCCAGCCTTGAAAGTAAAAGAAATCGGCATACGCGGTGGGGAAAAGCTGCATGAGGTGCTGATTTCTCCTTATGAGGTGCCGCACACGTACCGCTATGATGATCGTTATTTTGTCATCCTCCCACAGCAGGCAAACAAGCGATTACTGAGCCAGTATGGCGGGCTGGAGCGGGTGAGCTTTGATCAATACCGCTCGGACGATGAGCTAATGGACCGCGCAGTCATTGCTAAGCTATTGCGAGGCATGGAGTAACGATGAAAGAGGTGGGTATTTTGCAACTTATAGAAAAAATAAGTAAAGGCACGGTAAAGGTTGCGGTGATCGGCCTCGGTTACGTGGGACTGCCGATGGCTGTGGAAATGGCACGAGCCGGTTACGACGTGTACGGTGTGGATTCTGATCCGGTCAAAGTAGCCAAGCTGCTTCAAGGACAATCGTACATCATAGATATTGGCGATGATGCGTTGGAGGGTCTGATCGGGCAGAGGCTGCATCCGGTTACGGATATCAAAGTGCTGGAGCATTCGGATATCGTCGTCATCTGCGTGCCTACGCCACTGACGGATGAGCATCAGCCGGATACGTCCTATATTGAAACGGTTATCGACCAGGCTATCCCCCATTTGCGTAAACAAACGCTGCTGATTTTGGAAAGTACCACGTATCCGGGAACAACGGAGGAACTGATCCGCCCGGTGATTGAACAGCGCAGGGGCTGGACGGTAGGTCAGGATTTTTACGTGTGTTTTTCACCGGAGCGCGTCGATCCGGGTAGTGTTTATTTTAACATTCGGAACACGCCCAAGGTGATTGGCGGCTGTACGCCGGATTGCCTGACAGCAGGAGTAGCCTTTTACGGCTCCTTTCTGGAGCAAATGGTTCCGGTCAGCTCGACAACAGTCGCGGAAGCTGCGAAGCTGTTCGAGAATACGTTTCGCAGTGTCAACATCGGGATGGTCAATGAGCTCACAGCGGCCTGTGAGAAAATCGGCATCAATATATGGGAGGTGCTGGATGCGGCAGCGACGAAGCCCTTCGGCTATATGCCGTTCTATCCGGGGCCTGGCATCGGGGGTCACTGTATTCCAGTCGATCCGCTGTATTTGTCATGGAAATCCGAGCAGCATGGGTTTCCGCTGGAATTTGTGGACTTGGCAGACCGTATGAATCGGCGTATGCCGCTGTATATTGCAGAGCGCATTGAATCCCTGCTTGCCCAGGAAGGTAAAGCCGTGAACCAGTCCGAGATCGTTCTGGCGGGCGTAGCCTACAAAAAAGACATTGATGATGTCCGGGAATCGCCTGCCCTTGTTCTGTTTGAGCGCTTAAAGGAAATGGGTGCTTCGGTGAGCTTCACCGACCCGTATGTAAAGAGCTTTAAGCTAAATGGCGAGGTCATTCCATCTCGTTTAGCGGATACCCATCTGTGGGAAAGTGCAGATATCGTCGTGATCACGACGGATCATTCGGTGCTGGACTACCAGCAGTTGGTGGACCATGCCCCGCTGGTGTTCGATACACGCAACGCGACGGTGCATTGCACAGGCGGTCATGTCGTGATACTGGGGAATCCCGGTACTGGAGGGGGCACCGCTGGTGGCTAACCGTGATCAGGTAAATGAGCGCTATTACGGGCAGATTAACTCGGAGGAATCTCATGAGGCTACCCGTAACAGAATCCACTGGATTTGCCGTCATGTGCAGGGTCATACCGTGCTGGATGCTGGATGTAGTCAGGGGATCACGTCCATTTTGCTCGGGCGGGAAGGTTTTGAGGTAACGGCCATTGATTTGGAAGAGGGCAGCATTTCATATGCAAAAAAAGAACTTCGTCAGGAATCTGCACCTGTTCGTGAAAGAGTTCATTTTCAGTTAAAAGATATTTCTCAATTCGAACGTCCACCCGGCGGATTTGATACGATTATTTTAGGCGAGATTTTGGAGCATTACGCACACCCTCATACATTGCTTGCACAAGTCTACCGTTTGCTTCATAAAAAAGGGACGCTCGTCCTTTCTGTACCCTACGGATACCATCCGTTTCACGATCACAAGCGGACCTACTATGCCGGGAGCCTGTCCCGTGTGCTGTTTCCTTATGTTGATGAACAAGCGCTGGAGGTGCATCACAAATATTTGTGCTTCGCAGGCCGCAAAAAATCGAAAGATATGCGCGAAGTCAATCCGGGGGCAGAGCATTTGGCCCGCTGGATGGCGCTAGACGAGGAACAATTCCGGCTGGTGGAGCAGCAACATGTTCGCAAAATGAATCAGCGCAAGGCAGCACTCGACAAGGCGGTACAGCGAATCCGACATATGGAGGGACGGGCTTTGCCAGCGGAGAGGACTGCACGTCCTGAACAGGCAGGCAAGGCGCAGGATGAAGGGAAAGGTGCATATACTGATGGCGGGTCTACCGGGAAATAAACCGGGAATACAGCCAAAGGTAAAGGGGATGGCGTGAAGTCATGACTGAACATCCGACGACCATCAGCTTGTGTATGATTGTGAAAAACGAGGAGCAAACGCTTGCCCGCTGTCTTGATTCAGTGGCGGATCTGATGGATGAAATCATCATCGTGGACACAGGTTCCACGGATCAGACGAAGACGATTGCAGCCCGTTATACGGATCGGCTGTATACATTCGATTGGAACGACGATTTTGCCTCCGCCCGCAACGAATCGTTCGACAAGGCGACCTGTTCCTATATCTTGTGGCTGGATGCGGACGATGTACTGCTGGAGCCGGATCGGGAGCGTATGCGTTCCTTGAAGCGGCGTTTGTCTGCGGACATCGACGCGGTGGTGATGCCACTCCATCTGGCGGAAGGTGAGCAGGGTGAGCCGTTGTTTACCTCGTGCCGTATCCGTCTCGTGAAGCGGGAGCGGCTATACCGCTGGGAAGGGCGTCTGCATGAGGATCTGGTGATACCAGAAGGGCGAATCGTTCATTCCGATGTGGCTGTAACACACCGCCGCATGGAAGATCACACGCTCCGCAATCAACATATTCTTGCCCGCTGGATCAGAGAAAGCGGCAAGGTGGAGGGGCGTCTACTGTATTTTCACGCGAACGAGTGCTTTGATCGTAAGGAATATGCCGAGGCGGCAGAGGCGTTCAATCGCCTGCTGGGGGAGCCGAGCGGCTACCGGGAGGACCGCATTACCGCTTGCGTAAGGTTGGCGGAATGCTATCTTCATCTCGGGGAGCCGGAGCAACAGCTGGATAGTCTGCTGCGCTCCTTCCGATATGATGTGCCGCAAGCGGACCTGTGCTGCATGATCGGTGACTGGTTTTTCACACGAAAAGAGTGGAGCACAGCCACCTACTGGTACGAAAAAGCACTGGAGCAGCAGGGCGTATCTGGTTTGAGAGCTGTTCCGGTGCCCTGCTACTCCTGGCTGCCGCATGTACGACTTAGCCATTGCTGTGCCAATCTGGGCAAGCTGGACGCTTCATATGAGCATAACCAAAAAGCTTTGCAATACTTGCCTGAGGACCCGCATTTGCTGGATAACGAACGCAAGCTCAGGAGTGCTATTCAAAACCTTTCATCCTCAGCCCGTCCTTCAAAATAGTTCAAGCTGTTCCGGTCCATTGTCCTCTTCCGGTGGCTTGCGGGGTGGAAAAGGCTTAGGCTCCATGCCGAGCATGTTCATGAGCTGCTTGGCGTTGGCGGCGGCATCTCCACCTGAGTTGTTGTTGAAAATAACGCACACCTCGCGGCTTTGTTGCTCCAGCTCCAGCAAACGGTCCTTCCATTCGGCCAGTTCACTTTCATTATACCGATACAGATAACGAACCTCTCGCCAGTTGGGCGCGGAGCTTTGATTCCAGCCGGATACATTTCGTCCGTGGAGACGTACCACCGTCAGGTTGCTGTCTGTAGCCTGCGGTACAATCGGCACGGACCCCAATCCCGCCTGCGGCTCGTCGCATACGCTGTGTATCCAGTCTTCCTCACGCATAAATGCCAGTGTTTGCTTTCGAAATTCGGGTGTGAACCAGCTTTGATTTCTGAATTCAAGTACAGATGGGACATCTCCCATCCTTTTTTTCGTGTCGCGCAGCACGGCGACGTTCTCACGTGTACAGTCGAACCAGGGTGGGTACTGGAACAGCACAGCCTTGAGCTTGCCTGCTTCGCGGAGAGGCTGTATGGATGTATGCAATGCTTCGTACATGGCATCAGTTGTTTTGAAATAAGGCTGTTTGCCGCGCGTATGCCCGGTCATGCCCTGATAGGCTTTGACGAGAAATGAAAATGAGTCAGGGGTTTCGGTCGCCCAGCGTGCCATACGATCCGTGGGCTGCACGGCATAAAAAGAACTATCCATCTCCACCACCGAAAAATGGCTTCCATAGACGCTTAGTTTTTGATTGGCTTTGGTGCCGACCGGATACAGATCATCGTGATCGCCCCAACCCGTCAGTCCGATTTGAATCATAACGTTTCCGCTCCTTTCCTTCATAAATACCGTCAAAAGGCGTTCCCATGATTCATTTTAATGATAAAATGGGGTGAATCGCATGAAGCTGGTATGAAGTTCCTATGAATATTTAAGCATAAATATGGTTATTGTAACATGTTGCTTAATCGTAATGTTTTTGAGTTTCCAGTTTGAAAAAGCTAATATAGTATGTAATAGAGCGAAATGAGTTCATGGAGGAGAAACAATATGGCAGAATGGTATGAGCAGAGCTTTGGGGAAGATTACTTATTAGTATACAAGCATCGCGACTTTCAGGGAGCCTATCATGAAGTACAGAAAATGATCTCTTGGCTCAAATTGCCGCAGGGCTCTAGCGTATTGGACTTGTGCTGTGGTATGGGACGCCATTCTCTTGCGCTCGCGGATGCGGGCTATAAGGTAACGGGTGTGGATTTGTCCGGTGTGCTGCTGCGTGAGGCACATGCTGCCGATCCCGAAGGACGGGTTAGCTGGCATCAGGGCGATATGAGAGAGGTGCCTCTTGAGGAGAGTTTTGATGCGGTGGTGAATTTGTTTACTTCCTTTGGTTACTTTGAGGAGGATGCGGAGCAGCTTAAAGTATTAAAAGAAATTTATCGGCTGTTGAAGCCGGGCGGACGTTTTATTATAGATTATTTGAATCCTGCGTACGTAGCTGCTCATCTGGTGCCGCATTCGTCACGGGAGGATGAAGGAAATCAGATTGAGGAGCATCGGGTTATCGAGGACGGATTTGTGAAAAAACAGATTGCCATTCGTTCCATCGCTTCTGTTTCGGCTTCTGATGGCGGTGCTGCTGGTCAGGATACAACTGTAGCGGGTGAAGAGCCTGTACGTGTGTATCATGAACGCGTCAAGCTGTACCCATATGAAAAATTCCGTGCTTTGCTGGAGGAAGCGGGACTGTCTGTAGAGCAGGTACATGGAAGCTATAATGAAGATAAATATATGGAAAATGTATCGCCCCGAATGATTTTTGTCGGTGTGCGTGCTTGATACGGAAAGGCGGTTGGGAAGCCATGAAGATGCCGGAGCTGACCCCGTGTGAACGGATCGACGGAGGCTTTCAGGTCAAAATATCCATGTCCTTTCCGCTGCGCTGGGTGAACAGCTATGTGCTGAAGGGGCAAGACGGATTTACAATCGTAGACCCCGGCCCGCGCAGTACGGATACGGAGGAAGAATGGGCGCATGTCTTCCAGGAGCTGGGGATGTCCTTTGGTGATATCTCGGACATTGTCGTGACTCATCATCACCCGGATCATTACGGTTTGGCGGGCTGGATGCAGCAGCAAAGTCAGGCTCGTGTACATATGTCAGCGCGAAGCCATAAGGAAGCGATGATGATGTGGGGCCAGCCAGATTCACAAGCGGATATCTCTATGCCGATGGAGCAGAGGCTGCCAAGCTTTTTTGTCCGTCACGGCTTTCCTGTGGAGCAGGTATCGGCCTTGGAACTGCACATTCAGCAGGCTCATCTGCAAGTGAATCCACAGCCTGATATCACCGTTATTCCTGTCGGGGAGGATGCCTGTCTGGAATGGGGTGGGCGTGGCTGGTTGCCCATTGAGACAGGGGGGCATGCGCCCGGACATGTCTCTTTGTATGAGCCGAATAGCGGCGTTATTCTGTGCGGTGATGCGGTTTTGCCAAGGATTTCGCCTAATATCAGTCTGCTGCCGGGAAGTGACCCCCAGCCCTTGCAGTCTTTTTTGAATGGTTTGCAGCGGCTTGGCGAGCTAGAGGTAGCGTGGGCATATCCGGGGCACCGTAATCCGTTTGGTTATTTTCGTGAACGGACGCAGGCGCTGCTGGAGCACCATGAAGAACGGTTGGACAAGTTCCATGAGTTGATCCAGCCAGAGGGCAGTACAGCCTATGAGCTGTGTATCGCTGTATTTAGTGACAAACTGGGGATTCATCAGCTACGGTTTGCCATGTCCGAGACACTTGCCCATCTGGTGGAACTGGAGCGACGCGGTCGGGCCTCTATAAGCGAGACGAACCCTATCGCACGCTTCTACCCGCTTCGCGGAAAGTAATAGAAGGACAACGGCATCCATGCCGGGAAAGAGGCTTTTATGAATTTGCTGCTGCTGGGGGCTACCGGACGTGTGGGACGTTTTATCCTGGAATATGCGTTAGCGGACGGTCATGCTGTTACAGCTCTTGTTCGTTCACCGGACAAGCTGGAGGATTACATATTAAGATATGGGACGCTGCTCCAGATCGTACAAGGAGATGCCACCAACGCTGAGGATATAGCGCAAGCGCTGGAGGGTGGGACGACGGCTGTCATCAGCGCGCTGAATACGGATGGAACCACGACCTTATCCGTGAATATCCGTTTGCTGATCCGGCTTATGCAGGAGCAGTCCGTTCCCCGGCTCATTACAGTGGGGACGGCAGGGATTTTACAGAGCCGGACGGAGCCGGGTTTGTTTCGGTATGAATCCTCCGAGCCCCGGCGGCGCAGCACCCGTGCGGCTGAGGAACACCGCCGGGTGTACGAACGGCTGCGCGATTCGGCGCTGGACTGGACGATAGTCTGCCCGACATGGCTGCCGGACGGAGCGCGGACGGGCATATATCGCGTGGAAAAGGATCTGCTGCCGAGGGTGGCACACAAATTACGACCGCTGACACGGCCGATTTTACCTATCGTCAGTTGAGTAGTAGCGATTTTCTACACACACGGGTAGGCATTGCCTATTGATGCTGTACGAGTTTAATATTTGACAAAAATTCAGAATTAGAATACTATGATTCTTGTTGGTAACGTTGTTTCCGAAAAGATCACGCTCAAACTCTATGTTAAAAATAGTAAGGAAGTGCATTAAAAATGTCCGAGCCATCGCATCCCTATAAAACCTATTCGGAAGTGAAGCTACAGCAGCAGCAATTGCTACGTAAAAATGTCATTGATGCGGCATGCATCCTTCTTGCGGAAGAAGGGCCAGAGGCTGTGACTGTACGACGAGTTGCCCAGAAATTAAGCTGTTCCACCAAGATTATTTACAGTATTTCGGCAGCAAGGATGGTCTCGCCAATGAGATGTACCTGGATGGATGTCGGCTATTGGCCGAAACCTTTCAACAAGTTCCAAGCACCGATAACGTACTCGCTGATCTGGAAGCCCTAAGTTGGGCGTATTGGCAATTTGCACAGCTTCATTCAGCCTATTACAAAATGATGTTTGGCGGGGCTTTATCTGATTTTAAACCGGATGAACAGAGTCTGGAGGGCACGACTACGGCCCTATCTCGAATTCTGGAAACCGTCATACACGCTATGGAGCAGGGTGAACTGGAAGAACATGATCCGCTGCTGGTTGTCCGGATGTTTTGGTCTGCTTTACATGGAGTCATACATCTTCAGTTTGCAGGTCATTTTGAAGTAGATATGGCTCAAGGGGTGTATGCATTTACACTGAGGAATACGCTCGCAGCATTTAAAACATCCTCATGCCAATCTTAAGATATAAGGTGTACTGAGGTCGTCATAATAGGTGACTTCAGTTCATTTTGGAACAATGGTAACAATGTTTCTGAAATAAAACAACGATACTATGGAGGTTTATAATCATGTTTATGTACGCAAACAAAACAGCTCTGATCACAGGTGCATCATCCGGTATTGGCGAAGCCTTTGCCTATTCGTTGGCAGCTCAAAAATGCAATCTCATTTTGGTGGCACGTAATGAAACGAAGTTGAAGGCGTTGGCTAAAGAGCTTTCTGCTAAATACAATGTAAAGACAACAGTCATCGCACTTGATCTTTCCGCGATAGGAGCACCGCAAACATTACATCAGGAGGTTCAAAAACATCAACTAAAGGTGGATCTCTTAATTAACAACGCAGGCTTTGCCACCTATGGATACTTTGAACAGGTTTCAGGAGAACGGCAGCATGAGGAAGTCATCCTCAATGTGGCTGCTTTAGTCGATATCACACATGCATTTATGCCTGATTTATTGCGTAACCGGGATGGCGGATTAATCAATGTTTCTTCCACAGCCGCATTTCAGCCCGATCCGTATATGGCGGTGTATGGAGCAACCAAAGCATTTGTGCTTTCTTTTACTGAAGCGCTATGGGCCGAAAATCGGAAACGGGGGCTTAAAGTTCTGGCCCTTTGTCCAGGCTCAACAGAAACGCCATTTTTTGATATTGTTGGCGCAAGTGAAGCGTCAGTTGGAATTAGGGAAACTCCCCAAACCGTTGTGAAGAACGCGCTGAGAGCATTTGAAAAGGGGCGTAGTCACATCATTTCCGGTCGCCAAAACTATTGGGTAGCTCAGGTGTCCCGGTTCTTCTCTCGTCAATCCATGCTGGGAATTGTAGAACGTACACTGCGCCCAAAAAATTAAATCAGATTGTATAAATCACATTAGTTTTCCCCATGCGCCGGGTCTGATTGCTTCTCATTTGAAGATCAGACCCGGCATTTTTGCTTATATACAGGTCAAGCGCACAGACGCGACTCCAGCCCTATGGAATATGGTAAAATCCCATTCCACAGTGCAATAGCCTGATCATAATCATCAGCCTTCATCGTGCGGAATGTATATCCTTCGGTCACGTTTGCCATGTCTTGTTCTCCTCTTACCTGCATATATCTGTTCTATTCTAACCGTCGTTATCTAACGTGTCGTTAATTAACGAGTCGTATCCGGGGCGCTTTCCTCCCCAAGCTCCTGTTCGCGCTCTGCCTGTTTGCGATGGGCGATACGACTGCTGGCCGAAGCTGCGATAGCGCCGACAATATCGTCCAGAAACGTATGGATCGGCCCCAGACTTTTATCGTTCAGCCGTTCCAGCACACCCGGTTTAAGCTTATCGACATAACCGTAATTCGTAAATCCAATGCTGCCGTATACATTCACAATGGAAAAAGCCAAAATTTCATCCACTCCGTATAGCCCTTCATCATTTTCAATCATATCCTGCAATGGGGAAGAAGGGCGCCTTGCTCGGCAAGGATATCCAGTTGGATGCCTGTGAGCACCGCATTTTGGACTTCGCGCTTCATCAGCACCTTTTCCACATTCTCCATACATTCTTCCATCGTTAAATTCGGATAATATTTTTTTGTAAAAGCATGACCAGCTCTGCGATCTCTGTAATGTTTACACCACGCTTGTGCAGCCATTCGCGGGTCGCATCGGCTACTTTTTTACTGTTCAGGCTATAAGGCACTTTTTCTTGTCCATAAAGTTGAAGTTTCCCTCCTCGTATCGTTCCTGATTTCTACTGCAATTATGACCAGTGTGTCCAGTCGGATGAAAAAGTAGTTATTTTTTACGCGAGGCTTGTATACATATTAGTACAATCTGTACAAATTGTTAGGGAGGAACTTCATTTATGAACATAAAACATCCATTGCGCGTAACGTCTGTAGTAGGGCTGCTGTCCCTGCCGTTGTTGTTGTCCGGATGCAGTCTTTTCGGCAATGAATCGGCATCTATTGATCCCCCGCCATCCACGACGGAGCAGTCCATGATTAAGGCGGTGACAGGAAAAGCTCCCGTCAGCACCGGACAGTTGAGAGCTGTATTTTTACAGGATCATAACGGTCTACTGGCTCCGGTATCTTTGCCGATTGCTACAGGTGATGTGCAGGCGGATGCCAAGTCGGCGCTGGAAACGCTGGTTGAGGGCGGACCGTATGCCGGGTTATTGCCAGAAGGCTTTAAGGGCGTGCTGCCACAAGGTACGGAAGTGAAGAGTGTAACGGTGGACAAGAATAACAAGCTGGCAGTCGTCGAATTCAACAAATCGTTCGGCAGCTACAAGCCACAGGAAGAACGCAAATTGATGGAGAGCTTGACCTGGACCTTGACTGACCGTCCCGATATTCAAAGTGTACAAATCTGGGTGGATGGCAAAAAGCTGAATGAAATGCCTGTTGGCGGCACACCGCTGGATCATCCGTTGACCCGCGCAGTAGGCATTAATCTGGAGGTTGGTCATGGCGTAACGCCGCTGGATTCCAGTCCGGTCACAGTATATTTTTCATCATCTTCTCCTGCCGGAGTTCAATATTATGTGCCTGTAACACGGTTGGTCAGCCCGGAAAAAGATCGTGTTCAGTCCGCGCTGCATCAGTTGATCCAGGGTCCGCAGACCCAGGACGGATTACAGGAAGTCATGACAGGGGAGACGGCTCTGAAATCTGTGGAACGCTCCAAAGATAACGTGATTACGGTATCGCTCTCGGATGACATGTTTGCCAAGGGAGAAGCGGTGCCTGCCGAGTTTCTGGAATCGGTCGTGCTGACGGCGGCAGATAATTCAGAGGATGTGGTTAAAACTAAAATTCGAATTGAACTGAACGGTGAAAAAAGCGTGATTGGACAAAATAATCAGAATTATGGAGAACCTGTAGCCAAGCCGCAGCATATTAACGAAATTCCTCTTTAAGGGCGGCGAATCGTCCTTGGGGTGCTTTTGCCTGCACACTTTGGTAGAATAAATGTATAAGAACAGGTTGCATACGACGTAGGAGGAAAAAGCATGAGTAGATCTAACGGACGAAACGGTGATGAGCTGCGCCCAATGAAATTGACAGCAGGAGTAAATAAGTATGCGGAGGGTTCTGTTTTTATAGAGGTTGGCGAGACGAAAGTCATCTGTACGGCTACCGTGGAAGAACGCGTTCCACCCTTTATGAAGGGACAAGGAAAGGGCTGGGTAACGGCAGAGTATTCCATGCTTCCGAGGGCGACCCATACGCGTAATCAGCGAGAAGCTGCACGTGGGAAGCTGACAGGCCGGACGATGGAAATTCAACGTCTGATCGGAAGAGCGCTGCGTTCGGTTGTGAATTTGCAGGCGCTGGGTGAGCGGACAATTACGCTCGACTGTGACGTGATTCAGGCGGATGGCGGCACACGCACGACCTCAATTACCGGTTCTTTCGTAGCGCTGGCGATTGCTGTAAATAAAATTGCAGTCCAGCACAAGCTGCCTGTTTTTCCAATTACCGATTTTCTGGCATCCGTCAGCGTGGGGGTTGTTGGTGGCAAGGCGCTGCTGGATCTGAACTATGAAGAGGATTCGAAGGCCAAGGTAGACATGAACCTCGTGATGACGGGTGGCGGCAAGTATGTCGAGCTGCAAGGTACGGGTGAAGAAAGTCCGTTCGACCGTCATGAGCTGGATCAACTGCTCAGCCTGGGTGAACAAGGAATTCTGCAAATGATCGAGCGTCAAAAAGAGGTGCTCGGACCGATTGCAGACAAGATCGGAGCAGGACGTGCGGGGGCTGGGGCCTGATGCTATTGGAGGGTCCGGTTGTTATTGTCGCTACGAAGAATAAAGGGAAGGTGCGGGAGTTCGCACATGCCTTTGCTCCGTTTGGCAAGGAAGTCAAAAGCATGTACGACTACCCCGATATTCCTGATGTCGTTGAGGATGGTAAAACCTTTGCCGAGAATGCGCTGAAAAAGGCCAAAGCGGTCGGAGATGTGCTCGGATTGCCTGTGCTGGCTGATGATTCCGGCCTGTGCGTGGATTTGCTGGACGGAGCGCCGGGCGTATACTCGGCCCGTTATGCTGGGGAAGGCGCCAGCGATCACGAAAACAATATCAAGCTGCTCGACGTTCTGGAATCGAAGCAGCTTGGTGATGATACCGGACAGCCTTTGCTAAGCCCGGCTCAATTCGTCTGTACCTTGATTCTGTATAATCCGCAGACAGGGGAGGCCTTGGAATCGACCGGCTCGGTGGAGGGCTGGATTACAACGGAAACCGCAGGCAGCGGGGGATTCGGCTATGACCCGTTGTTTTATTTGCCGGAGTTTGAAAAGACGATGGCCGAGCTGACGCTGGAACAAAAGCAAGCCATCAGCCATCGTGGTGTAGCATTGCGGGACTTGGCGAACAAGCTGGGGAATCCGCAGGCATAGTTTGATATAAGTAACAGGCCAGACACATAACGATCAAAAGGCTATCCGCCAGCCATGAGCTGCGGATAGCCTTTTTGACATTCACATTGTTTCGTACACAACGAACCAATCGCCGTTCTTTGCCTCGAAGCCTGCTACTTAGCTATTGGCTAATCCTTACCGAATCGCTACCTTGTAAGTGCGCAGCCAGTTATCCACTTGAGCCAAATACGCGAACAATTGAGGTCCTGACATCAGTTGACCGAACCAGGGCAGGTTGGTAGATGCCTCCGGTGAGGCCGCGATATCCCGCACTTTTTGGGCATCAATCAGCTTCAGCAGTGGGGAGGAGGAATCATCCAATAGATCCAGCGCCTGTTTTTTCACAGCAGCAAGATAGGAAGGGTTATGCGTTTTGGGATACGGGCTTTTTTTGCGATACAGCACATCATCCGGCAGTACACCCTCCAGCGCCTTGCGCAAAATACCTTTTTCACGTCCGCCCGTCATTTTAATACTCCACGGGATGTTCCATACATACTGCACCAGTCGATGGTCGCAATACGGCACCCGCACTTCCAGTCCGGCCCCCATACTCATCCGATCCTTACGGTCCAGCAGAGTAGGCATAAAGCGGGTGATGTTCAGATAGGACATGACGCGCATTTGCGCAGCTTTACCTGTTTCCCCCGGCAGCTTCGGCACTTCTCCTACCGCTTCCGAGTATCGGTCGTTCAAATACTCCAAGGGCTTGATCCAGTCCCGCACCTCGGGAGACAGCAGACTTGCTCTCATGTCGGGAGCGACTGCCCACGGGAACGTATCCGAATTGAGCATTTCTTCACGATGGAACCACGGATATCCGCCAAACACTTCATCCGCCGCTTCACCGGAAATGGCGACAGTGGCTCCTTTTTTAATCTCCCGGCAAAAGAGATACAGCGACGAATCCACATCCGCCATACCGGGCAAATCCCGCGTTAGCGTGGAGTTGTTCAGCGCTGCTACGACCTCGGGCGTATCGAATTGGATCCAGTGATGGTTCGTGCCTAACTCATCGACCATCCGCTGAATCCAGGGAGCATCGGCGCCGGGCTGGAACGCATGGGCTTTAAAATGCTTGTCGTTATCCACATAATCGACCGAATACGTATGAACTTGTCCCTGTCCGGTACGCTTGTAATAATCGACAGCCAGCGCTGACAGTGCGCTTGAATCCAGACCGCCCGACAGCAAAGTGCATACCGGAACGTCTGAAATCAGTTGCCGCTCCACCGTATCCAGCAACAGCTCGCGTACCTTGAGTGCTGTTTCTTCGGTGTTATCCTCATGCGCAAAGCTTTCCAGCTTCCAGTAGGCTTGAATGCGCACACCGTCGCGGCTGTACGTTAGCGTATGTCCGGGGCGTAACTCCTTCATGGACGAATAGACGCCGTGTCCGGGGGTGCGTGCAGGACCAATAATAAAAATTTCAGCCAAGCCCTCGGCGTCGACTGCGGCTTCTACCGCAGGGTGCTGAAGCAGCGCTTTGGGCTCCGAGCCAAATACGAATACATCTCCGGTTTGGCTGTAAAATAACGGCTTCACTCCCAGCCGATCGCGTGCCAGAAACACCTGCTCTCGCTCACTGTCCCAGACCGCAAAGGCAAAAATGCCGTTCAGCCGATCCACACAATCCGGGCCCCACTCAATGTAGGCTTCGAGCAATACCTCTGTGTCGCATTGTGTCCGGAAAAAATGCCCTCGCTGTTGCAGCTCTTTTTTCAGCTCAGGCGCGTTATATATTTCCCCGTTATATACAATCGTATAAGTGATATCCTCAAGCTGCCGGATCATGGGTTGAGCGCCGTTTTCCGGGTCCATGACGCTCAGTCTTCTGTGTCCGAAGGCACACGGGTTGGATATCCAGGTGCCTGCAGCATCCGGTCCGCGATCGGAGAGCGTTTGCGTCATATTGAGCAGCAGCTCCGATTGATGCATTAGGTCTCCGTTCCACTGTATGAAACCAGTAATTCCGCACATGTCTGTTCATCCTCTCTTTGTCGTGTTCATCCAGTGTTGGGATGAAACAAAAACTAAATCCCCAGTTCATCAGTATATATGCCGAAAAGGAGCATAAAATGTCTGTCCGTTCCGAAAACTACAAATGGGGCAACCCGTGTATTCGCAAGGAAGGAGGAAGGCAAATGTACTACATCAAGGATGCTAAAATACGCCGCTTCACCGAACTTGACGGAGTGCGCTGCGCTGAGGTAGAGGTGCGACCCGGTGCGGCAGATGACCCGGAACTGCTGGTCTACATCACCGCCACCAATCAGCAGGATCGTCAGGAAGGCTATGACGTGGTACGCATCATTCGTAATGACGCCGATTTGGCGCTGGATTGGTACGATAATAATCTGCATTCCGCGTTTGAGGAAGTGACGGACAAGGCTTTTACCGACTCCACACACATTACGGCTGGGGAAGAACGAGAAAAGTTTAAAAGGGAATTGCTCTCCTATGGGCAGCTCAGTACAGAGTTTGCCAAGGAGTTCGGGGCATGAGGATATGGTGTGCTATTCCTCGGCTTCTGTTGATTTGGGCTCCGGCGCCATCGCCGAATCAGCGTGAAAGGAGGGGGAAATCATAGACAGCAAAGCGAAGTATAAAAAAATAAAGGCAGCAGTTATATTCATAACAATGAGTTCGCGGAAGAAATGCTGGAGAAAAACGTAAGACACGAGGTACGGAGAAGTCCTAAACGCTTTGGTAATAAATAAATAAATAAATTTGTATATTGAAAATTTTTAAAGAAGCCTCCGTTTCCCGCTTAACTCGCGGAATAAAAGGAGGCTTCTTCTTCAGATTTATGCGGCTTCACGGAGCGTCATGATACCTTTGTAGATGTTGTAGACAAATACCCCGAGATAGACCACAGCGAATAGCAGCACAAACCCGATTACAGAACCTGCATGATTCGCCGTTGCAATAAAATACAATAGCGGAATCGCCGCGATAATAGGGAAAATGTGCGATAAAATAGCCTTTTTTGCATGTCCCTGAACATACTCGTCCCGTACTGCAATCCACACAATGACAGGCAACAGAAAAGGGGCGAAAAAAATACTGAAATAACAAAGTGATGACAGTAGACCTCTCACGGATTTTATACCTCCTTCGTAGCATGGCCTTTTGTACATAATACCCCGTCAGCGTCCAAATGATTCCTTTTGCAGCCTGTTTACTTGTACGATAAAAAAATGCTTTTGACAGTTAGCAAAAATATGATATAATAATCAATGCGCTGAATACATAAGGTTCCAACGAATACCATTTTGTCCCAGTAGCTCAGCTGGATAGAGCAACGGCCTTCTAAGCCGTCGGTCGGGGGTTCGAATCCCTCCTGGGACGTACAGCAAAAAGCTTCCTACATGTTAGGAAGCTTTTTGTGTTCCAGTGGGATGAGAACAGCTACAAGAGTGTAAAAGTATACCAACTATGCTATTGAACGCTAAAAGGGGCGTTTGTGAAGGCAGAAATAGGGAAGCAATAAGGGCTGCCTAGAAGCAGAAGATCATCTGTACTAGTGCAGCCACTTATATGCTGGTGTTATTTTTTTTCACATACTGTGATGCAGTTATTTAAGAAATGATCATTAACAAGGAATCTTCAATAATAGGCCTGGGTTAATGAGATCAGGATTTTTGATATGATTCATCGCCGCAAGCGTTTGCCATGTCGTGCCGTAATACGTAGCAATTATATGGAGTGACTCTCCCTTTTGTACAACATGATGATGACATGTTCCCCCCTTAGGTGATCCTCCTCCCGGAATGATCAAAACTTGGCCCGGGTAAATGTTGTAAGGCGACATAATCCCGTTAGCATTGGCAATGTCCCTCCAATCGACATGATACATTTGGGCAATCAAATACAGGGACTCGCCGGGTCGAACTGTGTGACTCATAGTTGCTTCCTCCTCGAAAATGTTTTTAACAAAATCAATGTATGTTTGCCAAGGGGGAAATGTCACAATAAGTTAAAAAATTAATATGCTGAGGGAGAAGAATAAAACACTAAGAGGCCTCCGTCGGACGTCCGACGCGGCCTCTTTTTTGCTTGCAGGATTCAAAAACTTCGAACTTAGAACGTGATATACCACTAAAATGGTAGAAAAAAAGCTTCACTTTTGTTTTATACTGTTGCTTTCGCCTTATGCGCAAAAAATTGTGGCAAATGCTCTTTATGCGCTTCTAGCAATTCATCCAGCACCGTTTGGGCGATGTCACCGCTTGGTACGAGCGGATTCAGGGTGAAGGCTTGCAGAGCTGTTGCGTAGTCACCCGTTACTGCCGCTTCAATCGTCAACTCTTCCATCGCCTTCATCACTTGCAGTAAACCGCGCTGTGCAGGCGAGAATTTGCCAAAGTTTACGGGTTCTGCACCATGTGCGCGAATCACACTGGTAATTTCAATCGCGCTGTCATAAGGAACATCATCAATTGCACCATTGTTACGTGTACTAACCACCATCAGGGTGCCTTTGTTGTTATAGATGGAATTAATAATTTCACAGGCTGCATCGCTGTAATGCGCACCGCCGCGTTTGGATAGTTCCTCCGGTTTGTAATCCAGATTCGGATCTTTATACAGTTCAAACAGGCTTTCTTCCAGACGTTTGACGACTTGACCCCGAGTTCCTTCATTTTTGGCTTCCTCTAGTTCTTCCTTCAGCATGTTATCGGTCATATAGTAATAACGATGGTATGGACAAGGCAGCATTTTCAAATGACGCACTTGATCATACAGGAAGCGCATGTTCTTAATATTTTCAACGACTTTCTCCGGTTTTGCGCCAGGCGAGTACAGTCCTTCGATTACTTGCTCTGTTAGTTCGGTGCCTGTCTTGTCGTATACCTTGTGCCAGTGCAGATGGTTAATTCCTGCAAATTTAAAGAACAGCTCTTCTTCCGGTTTGTCCAGTACAGCCGATGCACTCTTGATCGCGCCGATTGGAACATTACATAATCCAATCACTTTGTCCCACTGACCATAACGAAGTACGGCTTCGGTGACCATACCCGCAGGGTTGGTGAAATTGATAAGCCACGCATTCGGACATAGTTCTTTCATATCTTCAACAATGCTCAGGATGACAGGAATGGTGCGGAAGGCTTTGAACATTCCTCCGGCACCGTTGGTTTCCTGACCGATCATACCGTGTTTTAACGGAATACTTTCATCTTTAATCCGGGCTTCAAGCAAGCCTACCCGAAATTGAGTCGTTACAAAATCGGCATCAACCAAGGCTTCCCGGCGATCCAGCGTCAAATGCACTTCACAATCAATGCCTGCTGCCTTCACCATCCGTTTAGCCATGGCTCCCACGATCTCCAGCTTTTCGCGTCCTGCCTCAATGTCTACCAGCCACAATTCCCGAATGGGAAGCTCTGCATAACGTTTGATGAAGCCTTCCACTAATTCCGGAGTATAGCTGGAGCCGCCGCCGATAGTTGCAATCTTTAAGCCTTTTTTCATGATTGTTGCCTCCTGAGTACATTTTTTTAAACCGCTTTCTTAAGCTTCTATTTCACTGTAATCTCTGTAATGCATTACAGGTCAAGCGCTTTTAAAAAACTTATTTTGGGAAGGTGACAATTATAGGGTCGGGCACCACGAACATGCTAAACACGAACATGCTAAAATAGAAAGAACGAGGTGAGGACTATGGCGAATATTCATGAAATTGCAAAGCTTGCGGGTGTATCCTCGGCAACGGTGTCCCGTGTCATTAATAACCATCCGTATGTGAGTGAACCGACAAGACAGCGTGTACAGGAGGTCATAGACCGACTGGATTACGTTCCTAATTTGAATGCGATTTCTTTAAAAACGGGCATGACAAAGCTCATAGGAATTATTTCAATTTCTTTTAATGATTCATTGAATTTATTTGTGCGTGGTTTTACGATGTATGCTCAGGAGCATGGCTTTAATATAGCGCTTTTTATTACGAATGGGGATAAGGAGCGGGAGCTTGAAGCACTGGAAATGTTGCGAAGAAAGCAGTTGGATGCCTTGGTTTGTATGATTCGCGTCAATGAGTGGAGTGTGATCGAGCATTATACCAAATATGGTCCGATTGTGACATGGCAGCGTGTGAGCATAGAGGCAATTCCTTCTGTATTTATGGATCAGTATCAGGGCTATACGCTGGCGCTGGAGCATTTGTATGCCAGAGGATACCGGAGAATTGTAAATGTGTATGGCAATATGCGGGGGCTTAATACGAAGGAACGCATTCGGGCTTACCGTGATTTTTGTGAAAAATATGATTTGGACGCTGAGGTATTCCCGCACTTTTATAATTTGAATACCATTGAAGCCGGTGAAAATATCGCCCATTGGTGGATAGAACAAACGGACAAACCGGATGCCTTCGCTTGTTCTACAGATTATTTGGCAGCAGGGCTGCTGACCGAAGCACGCAGGCTCGACGTTTCTGTGCCGGATCAATTTGCGGTGGTCGGATTTGATAACACAGAAATTTCGCATTTGCTGGATTTAACAACGATTCATTACCCGATTGATAAACAAGCTGAGAACGCGTTCATTATGATTCGCAATACCCTTGAAGGGCTGGATGAAACGTTACATCATTTGGAGTTTAAATTAGTGGAGCGAGCGACTACCTGATTTGGGGAAAGGGCTTTGGTTTGATATGCGAATATCAAGAAAAAGTATATTGACACATGCCAATATTTGGACAATAATCTGAAAGAAGATTATAAAATTTGGATTTTTGTATGAAGGGTGGTTGTGACTTGGAACATACACCTACGATTTTAGCGGAGTTGGAAGAATATCTAAAGCAAAATGACTTGACGTTGGCACAATTTGCCGAGTGTTCAGGTGTTCATCAAAGAACACTTAATAATTGGATTCTTAAGCATCGTCCTGTTGCTATACATCAGCTTGATCGAATCACGCTGGCTATGGGATTACCCGAAGGCTCTTTTTACGAACGATACATAGATCATTACATCATCGAACGTTCCCCGGATTGGCGGCGAATTGAACCGGTATTGTATCGCTGTGCTGAGCTGGATAAGCTGGAAGCGATTCAGCGTATAGTTGGTCATATCATGGACAAGCTGCTATATTCCCCGAAGCTATTTGATGCAGCGGAAAAATTATTCGCACAAGGTCGGCACGCTGCTGCGTTGCTGCTTTTTGAGGGGGTTGCGGAAGCGGAGAAATACCAGCATTCTGAACGCTTGACCATATGTCAGTATCGTATGTTTACGATTCAGGTTGGAGACGATCAGAACCGAAATCTCAGGGCAGCTACGCTATTTGAGCCCTTTGTCGAACGTCTGGATGAAATAGATCAACTGGATGCATTGAAGGATTTGGCTAACGTGTACAGGTCTTTGCGTCAATGGGACAAAGTTGATAAGACAGCTCGCATAATGAAGGAGAAAGCGAAAATCCAGTATTCAATAAAGCATCAGGAGAAACGAAAGCCCAGAGAGCATGAAAAGAAAACAAGGGGTCCGTTATTTGGATACATTGCTTATGCTGACCTGTTGTGTGCAGGTGTCTATGAAGCCCAAGGCGATTATCAGCAAGCTCTACAATATACATACGCCTACGCTAATTTAGATTGGGTCAAAGAGACGGACGAGGATACCCGACACTGGGTTAACTTGTTCAGACATTGGGCAAAAGCTAATGTTATTGTGAATAAGCTTTTATCTGGAGATGTGAGTGTGCTATACGAATATCTTAACTATATTGATGCATCGTCAGATACAACTCAAGAAGATAGGGTTACTCAACTGCTGAACATTATGATAACGGCTAACCGATATCAGCTAGATGTAAATGATATACTTAAACAGTTCGAAACAGAGATTGAGTCTTTTTCACATCAACCGTCATTGGGTGATATTTATGTTCAACAAGTGATGCCGGATTATTTCGCGTGGTTTGGTTACGAAATGGCCTACTATTATTTACATCAGGGGATGTACAGTGATGGCTTTAAACATTTGATGAATGCATCGATAAAAGCGAATATACTAAATAATGAGACATATTTTATAAATTGTATGGGTTTGTTTGTGCGTTTCCAAGCCCATGCATTTCCTGAAACCAAAGCAGGTTTTTTCAATCTCATTGAAAAGGTGTGGTTAAATAATGTTAAAAAAAATGGTACTGCTAATCGTTGCGAGTAGCTTTTTGTTTATTCTAACTGTACCAGTGCAGTCGCATAATCATGATGATGGTATTCAACCTCTTGTACAACATGGAGGATTTTAAACGGATAGGAACAAATGAAATCCCCGCTAACCTTAACTGGTCGGCGAGGATTTTTTGTTGAAGGAATTACCAAACCGTTCACCGAATGAATTATCGAAGTGATCATTATGAAGCATATACATATAAAGTGATTACAGTCGGATATCGAACTGTTTGTAGCTGCATTAAGTCAGGTAAGAGTGTGTGTCGTCCAGCCACTGGGCGAAGACTTGATAGAGGTTATAGACTATGGTGGGGCTGTAGAAAAGTTTTCGCCTGAGCCGATCAAGATTAACGGAAAGTATTTCATGCGGGATCAGTTTGATTTTAATCCTTACTTTTTATTTCATTTACTAATTTTAGTATCGGATTAAGGAATTCTTCAAAAAAGAAGCTCCCTCCGTCACTGGGAGTAGACACTTTAGTGTGGTCAAAAGATTCGAAATCTTCTGGTGTTGAAATATGATAAAGCGAGCTATTTTCCATTAATTCTCCTAAATCCTTATACTCATATTTCGGACGGGCAAAGCAAAGAACTCCAGGATATTCAAGTATATATAAGTGAGTATCAGTCAATCTATACTCCATACAATACCACCTCCAAAATTATGTTATAAAATTCATGATACATTACCATGAAAATAAAAACAATTTAATACAAAAAAGGGATATAACAGTGATGTGTGTAATATATAATTAAAAATTAGTTTGTTTAGTCCTGTCATTAATTTTTTTGGGTATTTGGATTTCATGGTGGAAACGACTGAATCAATTTCCATCCAAAACAAAAAATATTCATTTATTGTTCATTTAGTTATTTATCAAAAAGAGGTCCCTGTAACTCTAACAAAATCTCTTCTTCAACAGAATTTTCATCCAAAATATTTAAAATATAAAGATCAAAATCTTCGCGATTATCCATTCTTACTTGTTCATCCAGTTCCCAGTACATGGGCTGGACATATTTTACTGCACCCACTATGGTCAGAGCAGTATCCTCCAATATCTGAACCATCTGTATATCAAAATTAGGAACTATAAAAGTCGCAATTTTATCATAAAAATTTGGATGTGCGAAAGTGACTAAATATTCTTCCATCTTTTCAAAATCCCCCTTTAACAAATAAGGGATCTTCGGAAAATATGGTTGAAACCAACCTACTTACACAATGTATTGAAATCGGATTATATGGTTGATTCAAATTAGTATTAATATTATAATTATCCGGGAATACAGTAACAGAGAAATTCCGTTACTGTAAATTGGGGATTAACTTATGGAGGATGCTACTTAATGATCGACAAAACGGAAGACCGCAGTGATGGCTCGGAGCCACGCGACCACACTGTTCGAAGCGTGCGCGCCGACGCACAGCGCAACATTAATGCTTTGCTCCAGTCCGCGATGACTGTGTTCGCGACTTCGGGAGTAGACGCTCCAATTCGGGAGATTGCGGTGAAGGCCGGCGTCGGCGTCGGCACTGTATATCGCCATTTTCCACAGCGCTCGGACCTGATCGAGGCTGTCTTCCGTCAGGAGATCGATGCTTGCGCAGATGCTGCTGGAGATTTAGCCGCTAAATATGAATCAGTTGAGGCACTAGAGCGATGGATGCAGCGTTACTTGGACTTCATAGCGACTAAACGCGGACTCGCGGCGGCTCTACATTCAAACGATCCGGCATACGAGACGTTGCCTGTCTGCTTTGTAGAGGAACTAAGTCCAGCACTAAAGATCTTACTTGAAGCAGCGACTGCTGCCGGTGAGGTACGTGCCGATGTCGAGCCAGACGAATTGCTGTGGGCGGTCGCGAGCCTCTGTACGGCGGTACACAACGGCGATACTGTGCATGCGCAACATATTGTTTCTCTGCTCGTAGATGGGTTGCGCTACCGTGCGAACCGCTAACGCCTCCAAGTGCTCGAAGATTGTCTACGCGAGCCGATCAGAAATCGACAGTGCGCTCCCTTACCGGCCCGATGCGGTAAGGGAGCGCACTGTGCATTTCTTAGAGCTTCACTTGGATTCAAGTCGACCAATTGGGTTGGCACTTTCCGACAAAGTCTTTTGCACTGCCGACCAGCTGGCATGCTCAATATCGAGTGCATGGCGAAGGTACGCCCATGTGACCTGCTGGATCAAAGCGACTTGTTCTGGATTTTCATCCGTTGTTTCCTTAACCTCGTAACCTGGGATTCCACCAAGTGAGTGTTCTGCACCGAAGAGGGTGAGTAGACTCTCGGCTCCCGGGCTTAAGAAGTAAGGGTCGGCCATCCATTCCGGGCCGCGAACGGTCAGCTGATACTTTTGCGGGATGTAGTCTTGGTCCCCGACGATCACAAGGGAGGGCATGGTCATATGCTCGAAGCTCACGTTCAGGTGCGGCATTTTCTCGGCCGCGAACGGTGTTAGGCTGTCCCCACCTTGCCCGGCGGTGGCGAACAGCACACCCGCTTTGATGCGCGAGTCGGACAGGTCCTCTTCCTTCTTGGTCTCCGGGTTGAGAACTCGCAAGCCCAAAAGATTGCCCGCCGTTTGGCCGCCGAAGGAGTGTCCGGCTGTGGCGATGCGGCTTCGGTCAAGGCGCCCGCTCAGGCCGGGAACGACAGATTCTAGAAGATCAAGCTGATCGAGAATAAGCTTCATGTCTTCGACTCGGGAACGCCAGATCCCAGGTACGCGGGGATCGTCCTTGGGGAGACCCACTGTTCTCGAGTCCAGATGGGTGGGTTGTATGACTACGAAGCCGTGTGCAGCCCAGAAGTCAACCAAGGGGCCGTAACCATCCAACGATGAGCCAGAGCCGTGTGAGAAAACAATGATAGGTAAGTCACGACCGGTCGTCGGCGCGGATACTTTCACTCGCAGATCCTCACCGCGGCCCGGGGCTGATAGCACTATCTGCTTCACTGAGACGATTTGAGAGGGTGTATCAATCTTGAATTCCATAATAAATGTTCCTTCCCTTCTTTAAAGAGATATTAAGATTTGTGGCTAACGTTGCCCATGTTGTTCGAAAGATAAGATTAAGTGGAACAACGTTCCTATTATATACGGAACACAATTCCGTTTGCAACAAGTTTTCAATAATTACCTGTTTAGATTGAAAAAGGACACTCCGAAGAGATGAGTGAGGTTTATCAAGTACCGGAGAAAAACCACACCTACCTGATCATTTTTCGTTACTATTAGCTGGAAGATGATGTTACGTCAATTTCCGAAGATACGAATAAATAAAATGCCTGAAATGGTTAATTTAAGGAGTAGTAACATTGTGGATATACTTAACTTACAAAACTTCAACATTATCAACATTGCTGAAAATGAACACGATTTTCAGATCCAGGTAAAGACAAACTCTCCGCCTGTTGCTTGTCCTCAATGTGGATGCGTAGCAAACCTTTACAAGCACGATAATAGAGAACAGCTTTGTATGGACTTACCTATTCACGGTAAACGTGTAGGGCTTCTCATAAAGCGTCAGAGGTATCGTTGCCGTGAGTGCTCTCAAACTTTCTGGGAACGCTTAGATCACACCATAGACGAAAAGCGGAACTGTACAAAGCGATTACTGTCCTACATCGAGAAGCAGAGCCTCAAACGCACATTTGTCAGCATATCGGAAGATGTTGGGCTTAATGAAAAGACCATTCGCAATATCTTCCGTGATTACATTAATCGTCTAGAAGAAACGCTACGGTTTGAAACTCCTAAATGGCTTGGTATAGACGAAATCCACATTATCAAGCCAAGATGCGTTTTAACCAACATCGAGGAACGCACATTGTTAGATGTCCTGCCCAATCGCAATAAGGAGACGGTTGTAGGGTACCTCTCACGCCTTCCAAACAGAGAACGAATACAGTATGTCACAATGGATATGTGGCAACCGTACAAGGACGCTGTGAAGGCTGTACTGCCCAAGGCGATCATTATTGTCGATAAGTTTCACGTTGTCCGTATGGCGAATCAGGCGTTAGAAACCATCCGCAAACAGCTTAGAGAGGGCTTGTCAGCGAAGGAACGGCGTGGTCTTATGCACGACCGCTTTATCCTCCTGAAACGCCATGAAAAGCTTACAGAGATGGATAAAATAACGCTTGACCTATGGACGAAGAATCACCCCTCTCTCGGAATTGCGTATGACTTGAAGGAATCATTCTTTGATTTATGGAATACCGGCAGCAGACAGAAAGCATACTACAAATACCACGATTGGAAAGCCAAAATACCGAAGGAACTGGAGTTCGCTTTTGAGCCTCTTACAAAGGCTATAGCGAATTGGGAAGATGAGATTTTCGCCTACTTCGACTATCGCATTACTAACGCTTATACGGAGTCTCTGAACAGCCTTATCCGTGTCATTAACCGTTTGGGTAGGGGTTATTCTTTCAAAGCCCTACGAGCCAAAATACTCTTTACAGAAGGTCTTCAAAAGGAACGCAGACCAAAGTACAAGAAACGCTTGGATGATTATGAACTTCGAGATTATAACTTCCCGATGTTCGATAAGAAGTCGCTTATTGTTCCATGCGTTGTTCGGGAGCGTGGAGAGCTTCTTGGTATCGACATTTCCATCTTGATTGAGAAATTGGAGAAGGGCGAGTTATAAGCCCTTTTCCACTATAAAATCCGGATACCCCAAATAAGTTGCTATTACAAACGGCTTCTGAGATACCTGCAGCCATGTTTCTGATAAAGAGCAATAACTATATACTTGAAATAATGGATTTTACTTTTTTGCTATTCCACCATGAAATCCGAAGAGCCATTTTTTTGTCAGTAGCCTATCTTCCAACAGCAACATATGCTGAACAAGGGAGTGAACAGTCTTATGTTACAAAATATGATATTTACATAGACCCAAACTCAAAAAATGATCAGTCTAGCCCCCCGTTTAACTCTTTTAGCGCAGTAACTAATGATGTCTATGACTCTTCGTCGAAAATCATTAAACCAACAGGCTATGCAGGGGGAGTTAATAGTTACATGTGATCAAATAGCGGACGGATGTATTGTAACTGGAATATAGTCCTGAGTCACAATATCAAATTAGTTATGTGAACTTTGATATGCATTTTCAAAAATCCGGTTTAGGTACTTGGGACACAATCGGGAGGAAAGGGATTACGGGGTTCCATATTATACTACTTTGTTTCGGCGTATTGTAATTAAAATCCCCGCAACCTTAATTAGTCGGCGGGGATTTCTTCTACTGTTGAATGAAATTGAACCACACTTAGCAACCTAACCTATTCAATGACATTGCCACTATAAAAGGCACCTGTTTTAGATATACGTTTACTCCAATAATCGTTGCCAGCAAGCCTAGTGGTTAATGTGCCATTCCAAGTTATAGTTCGTTTGTATTTTGCTGGAGAATCAATTATTGGAGAATCAGGACTCCATGATGCAAGTGCTGATGCGCCAATTAATGAGCTAGTAGCCGTTGTTGATGAAATATAACCTGTTGAGGAATCGTATTTCAGAGTTACAAAACCTTTGACAGTGTATATTTGAAATTCATACAAATTAACTTCAAAATTTTTAGTCGAAGTAGCTTGAGGGGTGATTGATTGATGAATATCTGTCTTTTCGCCTACTTCTTTTATATCGTTTGGATCAATGATAGTAGTCTGTCGATGATTCATTTGTTGGAGGACCATATATGTAAGCAGCTATAGCAGCCATTTCATCAACAGTGTTCGCTTTTAATGCAGGGGTTTTGTCAGTTTCGGCGGTGTCTACTCCTTGTGCTGATAGGGACTGTTTACTTTGCGATTCCAATCCAAATGCATTCAAAACCTCTTCTTTGCTCTTATATACACCTTTGTACTTATCAAAATATTCTTGTGGTACTAGTTACGTTTTCCATTTTATAACTAGATTTTTCCTTTTTAAAGATCTTTTATGGGAGGTGTTATTTTGGCTTTTGATTTAATACCGTTTATACTTAACATGGTAGTTATTCTTATTTCTATTGCTGGTGGAGTGCTGTTAATTGGAACATTGTACAGGGGATATACACTACTAGGTATAATTCTTGCTGAGAAAAAGAATAAAAATAATTCCGAAAAAAAGATATAACCAAAAATCCCACTAACCTTAATTGGTCTGTGGGATTTTTTTGTTGAGTGAATTATCATATAACTCACCGAATAGCTATTTGAGATGATCAGTATGAACCATACATATGAATTATTTATCCAAACCAAAGGAACCTCTGTCCCCACTTTAGTAGTGGAGACAGGGGTTCCTTTGCGTAAAACTTGTGGCTTCCCAGTTTATGCGAACTTTTGGAACAGCTCCTTTTTTGCTAGGAGCATCATTCATAAATCCAAAAAACGTCTTTTTGTTCTAAAATATGACATATAGGAGGGGATCATACTGATGAATCAAGGTGTGACTTTACTTCGTGTCGAAAGAGCTAGGAGGAAACTGTATCAAGTCCAGAAAAAGTATGGATTTTTAACACATCCCAAAGTAATTGAACAATCCAAGAAGCTGGATGATCTGTTGAATCATTACCAAACGGGCAAATCAGATCATTAAGTTAATGGTGTATTACGTGTTGCATCATACTATGATTTCAAAAACCAGGCTTGGAGGTAATGAAGTTGAATCGACGAAATGCTGTAACCCCTTTTGGGTGGGAGATCAAACAAAAACTGATCGAGAAAAGAATGGATCAAAAAACGTTTTGTACTACATATCAAATTCCGGCTTCCAGATTGTCCAATCTCATTCACGGGACACGTAAGGCTACGAGATATAGAAAGCAAGTATCCGAATTGCTTGGAATTGAAGAATAACGTATCTTTATCTATTTCTGGAGAAAGTCAGTTCTATCTATACGTATGAATTCACACCAGCAGGGAAATGAGTACAGGCAGTGTAGCAAGAGAAATGACGGCACTAATGACGAAAGCAGAGGCCGTTTCCGATTCCAGACTTTCAAAACGTGTAGCAATCATGGCAGCGACAGCTGAGCCTGGGAAGGAAACGAGTAATACCGCCTTCACCGTATCGGCAGACGAAAGGCCGCACAGGTAGGCAATCAGCAGCATCAATAGAGGCTGTACAATCGTTTTTAACAGCGCGATGGCAATGGCGATTATGCTGAAACTGATGTTGCGCACGCCAATGGTCACACCGACCGCGAATAAAGCGGCCCCGGACGTAATATCGCCAATTTGATTGAACGATTTGTTCAGCAAATCCGGGGAGTGGAAGCCGAACAAGGTCAAAATAACACCAATAAGCGGCACCAGCGCCAGCGGTTCTTTTAAGCCGTGGAGAATGGAGTCCCAAACAAGCTTCCCGAGAGGACCATTCCGCTCTTTGCCTGAGTTCCGGCTGGCGACGGTAGCTATAATGGTAGCCGCTGGATCAAGAACGGCATTGACTACGATCCCCGTAAGTGCAATTGGAATAGCTACAGCAGAGGAACCGTAGATGGCACCTAGTACCGGAATGCCCATAAAGGCAAATGTCGGCTGGGCCGAGTTCAAAGCAAACATGGATGCATCCTTTACCGATTGCTTCACCGCAAACCGACCCACCAGCAGGAGGACGACATAAAAGCCGAAAATACCAATGAACAGAGCCAGCAAGAAAGGCCATTGCTCGATAAGGGATTTCCTGCTGGTGGTCGTAATGCCGATAAATAAATGCGCGGGCAGCGCAAATTTGGTAACCAGTGAATTTAGGGCTTTCGAGGAAGAGGCATCGAAGCTTTTGTAATGGCCTGCCAACCACCCTAAAATAATGACGAAGAAAATAGGCACCAAAATGTAAAAGATATGTCCGACACTCATGGATTTTTCCTCCTGAAAGTCCTATTAATGCGGGTGGTGTATTACGTTTTCCACTGCTTTTACCTTCGCATATTCCGGCTTCCACATCGCATCCCGAACGGCTTGCTCGATATCTGAAATGCGTGCCTGAGCCACCTGATCCTGAATCGCGGCTTTTCCTACTGCAACCGCAACAGCGTATGAAACATCCCGTAATTTTCGGATGTTGGGAAGCAATGCGCCTCCGGGTTGATCGGTGTCTACCCCATTGGCAACAGCGTCTGCCGCAGCGGTAAACATGGCGGGTGTAATTCTCTTAGCTCGGACCACAATTGCGCCCAGACCAAGCCCCGGGAAAACAAAGGCATTATTCGCCTGTCCAATTTCAAATTTCGTTCCGTTATAGCTGACAGGTTCAAAGGGACTTCCGGTAGCGATCAGTGCTTTGCCATCTGTCCATCGGATCAAATCCTCCGGAACAGCTTCCGCAAGGTTCGTAGGGTTAGACATCGGCATAATGATGGGACGCTCCACATGCTTGGCCATTTCTTTGATAATCTCTTCGGTAAAGGCACCCGCTACGCCGGAGGTTCCGATTAATATCGTAGGTTTTACCTGACGAATGACCTCCAGCAGCGGTATTTTGCCGTCATCAGACCGTGTCCATGAGCTGACTTCTTCTTTTTTGCGCACATACGGCTTCTGATAATCCAATACATCTTCCATATCGTCTGTGAGCAGACCTCGATAATCAAAAGCCCAGAACGACTTGAAGGAATCCTTCTCTGCAAGGCCGTCTACGATCATGGCTAACCGGATTTGGTCGGCGTTGCCGATTCCCGCTGCTCCCGGGCCGAAGACCAGTATTCGTTGCTCACGCAGCGGAACCTTGGTGACGCCTACCGCCGAAAGAATTGCAGCCAAGGTTACGGCTCCCGTACCCTGAATGTCATCGTTAAACGTGAGAATACTTTGACCGTATTTTCCGATAATATGGCGTGCATTCACACTACCCACGTCTTCCCAATGCAAAAGCGCCTTTGGGAATTGAGCTAACGTTTTGCTGATAAAGGTATCAATAAACTGATTGTAAGCCTCTCCGCGAACCCGTTTATGGCGGTTTCCGATATACAGCGGATCATTCAGCAGTTTTTCATTGTTCGTCCCCACATCCAGCACAATCGGCAGCACCCGCCCCGGGTGAATTCCTGCCGCAGCCGTGTATACAGCCAGCTTGCCAATGGCAATATTAATGCCTCCCACGCCCCAGTCACCGATCCCCAAAATACTTTCGGAATCCGTCACTACAATCAGATCTACATCCTCACCGCTCAAGCCAGAATTATAGAATGCTTGTCCGATGCCGTTCGGATTATCAATCGACAAATAGACACCGCCAGGGCGATTATACTCATGACTATATTCCTGAATCGCGGTCCCCACCGTAGGTGTGTAGACAACGGGCAGCATCTCGCTCAAATGGTCGGTTAGCAATCGATAATATAGCACGACATTTCGATTGTGAAGGTCGTTCAGGGAAGCGTTTTTGCGTAGCATGGTCGGTTGTGCCAAAAATTGCTGGTACGCCCGGACGCTCTGTTTCTCCAGAGAAAGGATGGTTGGCGGAAGAATTCCTTCAAGACCCAGTTCTTTGCGTTCCTCTTCCGTAAAAGCGACCCCCTTGTTCAAAAGAGGATTGGCTAATACATCCTTCCCCCGTAGCGGAGTAGATAATGATCCGTCCCTATTTATATAAAATGCTTCCATAAGAATAACCTTCTTTCATTTCGTATTGATGACCATTCGTGTCGAAAGATGACATGTTGCCCATAGTATGGACGTGTAAATCTATTTTATTCGTCTATTTTTATATGACAAAATAACCATAATACATTCTGATTTTGATTAAAAAGAACTATATATGAAGAATGGAATACAAGGCCTTTTGACACTTATTTTTACAGGGGAAAGTAGGTCTAAATGCTTGTTTTCTGCTAAATGTGAAATATCAGTCTCAATTCGACATTATCCATATGTATCATGGCATGTCAGATATTTTGTTAAAAAAATATGAAGGATTAGTAGCCATGTTTAATCCCTATAAACAAACATTTTTAATTACTTTTCAACAAAATAGAATTACCCGGAGGAAAAGGAGATGTTTGTGTGCAGGGACCTATAGCCATTTTTAGCGATAACCACAGGGCTATTGATTATCCCAACGTGATTTATTTTTACGAGTATATACAGTGCGAGGATCAGGAGGTCACTTCAGCCTATGAGGACGCATGCTGCTGCCTGATTGATTACAGGGAGCCTGGACAGGCTGTACGGGTAGCGAATCAGATCCGTAGTCGCTTTCCGCAGATGCCGCTGTTACTGGTGACGGATGTATCGCATCCGTTCAGTGATCATCATATGGTGCAGATTACCGGAATAGGTCGTTTACGCCTGCTTTTTTGGCAAGCCAATGACAACGAAGAGATGCTTTCCGAAATTCAAAGCTTGCTCTATCCCGAGTATTCGGCCAAAAGCCGGCATATTGCTTTCATCTTGTCTGTATATAACGAGGAGCAGCGTTTTGTTCATGTCAAGAAGTTTGCTGAACGGCTGCAAGCCTTTATCCGCAGTCATATTGTGGAGGGCTCTATTTATCTCATTGATGATGGCAGTCATGATGGCACGAATGCCTTGATCAAAGCGCTGGAGGCGGCGACAGACCTGTCCGTGAACCGGATTAATCAGAATCTGAGTCCGCTGCTTCAAACCAGGGAACTGGGACGCAATACCCGCAAGGCAGGAACGTATCTGGAAGGGATGCGCACCATTGGCGCGGATTACTACGTATTTGTGGACGCGGACGACTCCTTTTTTATTGAGGATATTGCCAGAATGATTAATGTCGTTCGGCAGGGCTACTATGATGTGGTGATTGGAACCAAAGACATGACCGCTGAAAACCGTTCCTTATTACGATCTGTAGTCAGCTTTGGCAAACGTGTCATTTCCCGGCCGTTTTTACCGACAGGCGTGGTGGATTCCCAGACAGGGCTTAAAGTGATGAGCTCCGTTGCTGTGAAGCGGATGTTCCCGCATTTGAAGGAACAGCTTGGACTGGCGCTGGATCTGGAAATGATGTTTATTGCCAAGCGACTCCAGCTTCGTGTGCTGCAATTACCCGTCAAGTGTATTGACCGGGACGGATCGCACATCCATGTCTGGAAGGATTCGATTCGTTTTTTGCGCTCCATTATTGATATTTGGTGGCTGGATCGGCGGGTGAGATAAGAACGTGACAAACCGCTTGCGAACGTTGATGTTTCCTCTATTTAATGTGCTGCTGAACGGATTTAATTTTTTCTTCCATATTGCAGCGAGCTGGTATCTTACCGGACAAGCTTATGGTCAGGCGAATGCGCTGCTGGCCCTCTTTGCACTTTTGTCCGTTTTGGGCCTGTCCATTCAGCTATTAACAGCCAAGCTGGTCTCCAAAGGAGACAAGAAGGTTCCGCTGCGTAGCCTGCCACTCGGTTCCCTATTGCTAAAAGCACCTCTGTTGCTAACCGTGCTTGCCATGGCGATATTACTGGCGCTTCATCCGTTGCTGCGTTCGTTATTAGGCGTGGATTCCGGCCCGCTATTTATGCTGTATGCCTTGGTGGGGCTGCATATTCTCGTCAGCTCGTGCCGTGGAGATTTACAGGGCAGAGAACGTATGCTGGCGCTGAATGTGAACTATTACTTGGAGGTTTTAGGAAAGCTGGGCCTGTTCTTTATACTGGCTGCATCAGGGCTCAAGCTGGAGGCTTTACTGCTGGCAAGCTGTGGGGGGATGCTGCTGTCGCTGCTTCACGGCTGGGCTGTTTCGGTGCGGGGCTTATCCTTACGCGGACGGACTGGAGAACGTATATCTTCCGGGCTATGGAAATCACTAGGTCAGGATTTTACGGATAGTCTCATTACGAATTTATTTATTTTGTTCTGTATCTCCATTGACATGCTCTATGTGCAGCATTACTTTCCCGAACAGGCCAGCGGTTATGCGATTGCGTTGAAATACAGCCAGTTGGTCTATTACGTGTCGTACAGCTTGATAGCTGCCTTTATTCCAAAGCTCGGTGCGCAGGGGCATGACCGCCAAGCCTTGCGCAAGCTGGTTGCCGTCTATGCCGGATTAATGGCTGTTGCAGCGATCTGTGTATATGTGGGCACTACCTTTGTGTTCCCACCTTCTATTCCCGTACTATTCGGGGCTTCATACCAGTCGGCAGAAGCTTATATTCCGTTGGGAGGATGGGTGTACTGGCTGTTTTCCATCGTGCTGTTCTTTGTTCATGTGCATGTATTGGTGGGCAGACGCAAATTTATGTTCGGGCTACTGGCTGGAGCTGCGATTTTATTGGCAGCCTTTCATGTGGCGCATCAAAACCCGTCTGATTTTCTGCTATCCGAGTTGATTGTTTACGGCGCCATGTCGCTCTATTTTGTGGTAGATGCCTATGTATATTTGTTCAAAATAAAAATAAGGGGGGATTCACCCCATGAATACAATACCTGAACAGAATGGTAAAACCGTAATTCTGTTGCTCTCCTGGCGTGACATTCGTTCACCTAAAAGCGGGGGAGCCGAAATTTTCACCCACGAAATGCTCAAACGCTCACAGCAAGACCGTTTTCAGTTTATTCATTTTTCGCCCAGGCTCGAGGGGATGCCCGAGGAAGAAATCATAGACGGAATTACGTATATCCGAAAAGGAAACATTTATAGCGTCATTTATTATGCCATGCGCTATTATCGCCATCATCGCAAGCATATTGATTATGTGATTAATCAGGCGAACACACATCAGTTTTTCACACGTTTCTGGGTAGAGGCACCCAAGCGGATTTTCTTTATACATCAGCTAACAAGGGAAATATGGTTTGAAAATGCTGGTTTTCCGCTGAATCATATCGGATATCGATTGGAGCCCTGGATGCTCAAGCTTGCTCGTAAGGATCGGACAATTACCGTATCCCCATCTACCCGTTACGATCTGCTCAAGCTGGGCTTTCACCCGGATCGTGTTCATCTGTTGCCTGAAGGCATCGAGTTTGAACACTGGTCTCGGGAACAATTTTTAACCAAGGAGTCCAATCCGACCTTTATGTACGCCGGGCGCTTTGTGAAATATAAAGGCATTGATCTGGTGGTTGAAGCTTTTGGAGGGCTCAAGAAAAAATTCCCTCAGGCTATGTTATGGATCGCTGGAAAAACCGATAAAACCTATGTGGCAGAACAATTATTGCCGATCATGAAACGGTATGGATTGACCTACGGAGAACCGGACGAACAGGGACAATCCCAAGCGGATATTACCTTTTACGGATTTGTTTCAGCAGAGCATAAGCTGGAGTTGATGAGCCGCGCCCACGCGCTCGTATTCCCTTCCCTGCGTGAAGGCTGGGGCTTGACGATTACCGAAGCAGCGGCTGTGGGGACTCCCAGCATCGTCAGTAATTCACCCGGACTGGTGGACGCGACGGATTTTGGGAAAAGCGGATACCTATGCTTCCACGGCGACATCCGGGGATTATCTGAACAAATGGAAAGAGCAGCAAACGGCGGCGAAGACTATATGGCCATGCGTGAGCGGGCGTATCAGTATGCGCTGGGATTTCATTTTGATCATACGGCGGCTGCATTTGAGCAGTTAATGGGAGATTGGATAAAGGAGGCGGAACAGAGTGGACAAAGTGGTCATTCTCTTCTCCACGTACAACAATGAACGGACGATAGAACCTTGTTTGCGGAGCTGTATGTGGCAAAATTACAAGGATCTGCATATCGTGATTGCCGATGACGGCTCGGAGGACCAGACCGTGGAGACGATTCGTACGCTAGCGGCAGGGAGCCCAGTACCCGTAACGGTGTTGGAGCTTCCTCATGGGGAGCGGGGAGTCGCAAGAGTCAAGGCGGTTGAGGAAGCCGGACGTTTGGGTGCCGAATACATACTTGTATTGGATTCCGATATGATTTTAGCCGAGCATTTGATTCAGCAGAGCATCGACTTTTTTGACCATCATCAGGATATCGGCGCATTGGTCGTTCCCGAGGAGGCCTATTCGGAAGCGGCCAACTTTTTTTCCAAAGTCAAAGTCTTTGAGCGGAATGTTATTAACAACGCGGGTGAGAGCTTGGGAAAACGTTCGATTGAAGCGGCACGCTTCTGGCGAATGAGCGCTTATGAATCGACAGGCGGATTTAACGCGGAGCAGATTGCTTTTGAAGAAATACAGCCGACCCTGCGTTATATAGAGTCTGGCGGAGTCATCCGGCGGGCGGTGTTTACACGTGTATATCATGATGAAAAACAGGTCTATTTGCGTGATGTATTACGTAAAAAAGCTTACTACTTCTCGGTGATGGATCGTACGTTGTCGTCTGAGGAGGGGGATTGCGGAAGGCGCTGGAACGGTGGTACTTTTTCCGTCCGGTGCTGTATACATGGAGCAATCTGAAAAGCTATATCCGTCACCCGTTGCTAACGGCGGGGATGTTATGGATGTATGCATGCCTGACCGTGATTGGGGCAGCCGCCGTGTTGAAGGGCGGCGCCCGTCACTCAGGCGATCTCGCTAAGGCGGATAAGGCGTAAGGATGAACGGCCCAGAGTCAGCGTATCCAGCGTATACAGGTCGGGATCGGAAGATTCCGACTCCTCATACGGTATATACAGTGAATGTGCGGTTAACTGAATGCCTGCCTGTTTAGGGTGGCGAAGAGAGCTGCCTACAGGATACAGTTCAGCGAGTGCAACATGTACTGCAGTTACGATATCTTGCTCATTCATCAGCACATAGGGTCGGTATGGAGCATTCAGAATGCTGTCTATAAATACCGACAGGGCAGGAGCGATGCTCTGGTCTGTGTTCAGATGTGTTCGATTGAGTTTGGCTTCATCAAGCGCCTCGTACAGGATCCTTTTCAGTGTGTCATCATCCAGTTCCAGTGGTTTGGTCAAAAAGCGGAAGACGCCTACTTGATTAATCGCGGATAAAATGGTCTGCGTATGCAGGTGACCTGACAAAATGATCCGCACGATATGGGGATAATCCTCCTTGATCATGCGAAGGAAGGTAATCCCGTCCAGACCAGGCATAAGCAGATCGGAAACCACGACATCAATCGGGTGCTGCTCCAGCACCTGCAAGGCTTCTTTGGTAGTATGAGCGGTATGTAAGGTGAACCTTTCTTCCGACAATGTCCGTTCAAGCAGGGACAAAACCATAGGACTGTCGTCAACAAATAGAATGTTTTGGGGTGTCATAAGAACTGCGCAACTCCAATCAGGAAGTAAGAAATGAGGAACTACATGTATAATATCAGCGTTTTGGCATTTTTGAAAGATGTCAATACAGAACGGGCGCTGCGTCTTTTTTGTGAACGATTCGACTCGGCTGAACATGCGCTCTGGGAAAAAGGAATGCGTCTGCTTCACCAGTATCATGCTGCACGACATGCAGGAGTAACCCTGACCGTCTCCAGCGCACTTCAGCATATGGACGATCGTCATGATATTTACATTGTTGATCTGCGCGAGTACAGCGAAGAAGAGCTGGATCGTTTATATATTGCAAAAACCTGCGAGTTGCTGCTGCTGACGGATGGGGCAACGGAAACCGCTGCAAGGTTTGCCGCACTCCAGCGCCGGACTCCCCGGTTGTTGTGTGCACGGCTGCCGCTGGTCAGCTACGAGCTGGAGTGTCTGATGCAGGCCATTCTGGGCCGAATTGAACCGAATGGAGGGGACAGGGAAGCATGAAGCGATGGGCGTTGTTGAAACCGGGTTGGCAAAAGCTGATCCTGTACCTGCTTGTTCTGGGCGCGACCGTGCTTCTGGCGATTGCGATTCAATGGTTTATCGTTCGGGAGTTCAGTGGTCAATTGGCGGACATTCAGGACGAGCAGCTCCGGTATGAGGTGCAGGATTGGTCCAGCCGTATATCCGAGCACTACGCGGCATGGCAGGCTGAACTGAATGAGCTGGCCTCCAACCTCGGCAGAAATATACTGAATCAGGGGACGCGTCAGTATACCGAGGGCTTTAAGCGTGAAAGCGGGGCATTTTATGTGCTGGATGAACAGTATCGTGTGATTGCCGGACGTGATAACCGTGAGATGAAAAGCGCGGTACAGCAAATTAAATTGCTGCAAAATGGCTGTGCCGTAAGCTCCTTTGTGACAGAGGATCATCAGCCTGCGCAGTATATCGTGTGCAGGATTCAAGGGGCGCAGACGGGCGGCTTTATGGTGCGTACCATTGACTCCGGTATGCTCAGCGGTATCATCAAGAGTAAACCGGTCAATCCGCACGAGACTTTATTTTATAATGATCAATTCAAGGTCGTAGCTTCCCTCAACACATCGGATATCAATCGGACAGACATTACGGGTGTAACCCGCAGGTTGCTGGAGGGCAATACGGGTGTTGTTGAAGATCAGGGAGTGAAACACGGCATAGGGTTCAGCCGCGTTGGGGAAGAGGCTCTTTACATTTCAGTTGAGGATGTTGATCAGGACACTGCCCAGCGGATCAGCTCTTTTCGCAAAAAGGTATGGCTGGTCATGGCTCTGCTATTGTTGATACTATGGGCCATTCTCGTACAGTTTCGCAAACGGATCGTGAAGGATACGCTCGTGAATAATCAGGTGCGGGACCAACGGCGGGATGAGGATATGCGACAGCAGCAGGATACGTATTACTTGCCGTTAATGCAGACGATTGAGCAACGGCTTCAGGAGCTGCAAGAGCAGACTGCCCGTCTGACAGGCGGTGATGATTTGAAGTTGCTGGGCTTTTATCATGATCTGGCGAACCGCTTTGAAGCAGCTTCCAGTCAGGGAAAGGGAGCATCCCATGAGGAATTGGAATATTTCCGTGAGTTGAATGAAAATTTCATTCAGGGACGTCTCAAACAGGAATCCTCACTGGGAGGGCTGCTGACCGGAGTCCGCACCTTACGTGATGAGCTGGAAGAGAAGATGCACGACAATAGCGGAATCAGCTTTACGGATATGAATGAGGTATTATCTGAGTCGCTGAAATGGGCGAACCGTTCGTTGAACATGAAGGATATTCAGGTCATCTTGCGGCAAGAGCCTATTCCGTCCATTGCAGCCCAAACGCCGATGCTGTACAAGACGATTCAGGGATTGCTGGAGAACTCGGTACAGGCGATGGGCCAAACGAATAAGCTATCGGAGGATCAGGAGCGGGGACGTACGGGGCTGCTGCGTTCCAAGCGCCAGACTCAAGTCCTCAAGGTTAGCTCGCGGCTGGAAGAAGGAGAAATTGTTATTACCATTGAGGATACGGGCGGCGGCATTGATGACAAGATGCGCTGGAGCTATTTCCAGCCGGACTATTCCCAAAACTCGCAGGAGCATACGTTCAGCCTGTATCATATGGATGCCTATCTAAAGACAATCAGCGGCCGCTTAAAGCTGCGTAATACGGATCAGGGCTTGCAGGCGATCGTTCGTTTAAGAAGATAACGGAGAGATAAACCGAAAGATCATCGGAAATTTCAAGAGAGGGGGGCCAGGCATGGTAAGAAAATGGATATTTCGATACCGCTATGATATGGCAGCAATCTTACTGATGCTGGCAGCGATTGGCGTATATCTTGCGCCTATCTATGGACCGGGGCAAATCGTGTTTAGTGATATTGCCTTTGGAGCCACCTCTCATCGGTATCTGGAGGAAATTATGGGAGTATGGAACGAACGGTGGTCTACCTCTACCATGTTCAATGCTCCCCGTATCCTTTATATCTTGCCCTTCTACGGACTTTCGTTGCTATTCGGGGAAAGCGGCCCGGTTTTGCTCAAGTCGTTTATCACGGGTCTGCTGTTTGTTTCCGCATTTTCGATGTATGCCTTTGCCAAGCGGCTGGTCAGTGTATATTATTCACCGAGCTTTACGAAAACCCGTATTTTTGCCATCATGATCGGCGCACTGTTTTATGCACTGAATCCGTGGGTTATTTTCCGCATTCAGCATATTTATTTGCTCTGTGGGTATAGTTTGTTTCCGTTAATGCTGCGTTTCTTTTTCAGCGCGGTTGATCCCAAATTTCAAATTCAGCAAATTAAAAACTATAATCCTCACAAGCTGTACCAGCGGAACTGGATAGACTTGTTCCTGTTGGCGGCGGTATTTACCGTCAGCGCCGCTGCGATTCATTATTTTTTCTTCGGCATGATTTATTTGGGCTTGTTCACCGTGCTCTTACTGATCAAACTGACCTGGACGCACCGCAAGGCCGGTCGCACCTATTTACAGCCTTTATACGGCAATTTTTTGCGTAAAGGGATCATTTTTGGCGTGTTCTTCGGACTACTCAGTTTTTACTGGTTGTCCCTGTATCTCGGCAGTATGGTGATGGATGCTCAGGCGTCGCAGCATAATATCAACGTCGTCGATACTTTGTCCCTGTTCAGTCGTAACAGCAGCTTATATAATGTGGGCTACTTGCTGAGCTATTGGTGGCCTATGTTTTCTTTTTCCTCACTGCCTGCGATGTTTTATGTGGGCGGGGGATTTTTACTGCTCTTGATTGGTTATGCGATGGTGACGCGCTCACACAAAAATCCGATCATTCTGATCTTTTCGCTGCTTACGCTATTATTTCTCGTCGCAGCCACCGGGACAACCTTCCCGTCCATTGCCAAGTGGTTTGTCATTCTGGTGACGAAGACCCCTGTGATTGGCTCGGTTTTCCGTGATCCCAACAAGTTTATCGGGCTGATTGCCCTTAATTTCGGGGTGTTGCTGACCTTCGGCGTGATTCAGATTATGGAATGGTTCGGCTCATCGCCGCTGCAACGAGTGTATAAAAGGCTGGCGCTTGTCATTGTCGTCCTGTGCCTTGGCGTGTATTTTGCACCCTTGCGTACCCAATTCATTGAGGGGTATTACAAGCCGGTTCAAGTGCCGGAGGCTTACAGCCAAATGGCTGAAAAGCTGACCGACCCGGATCGCTTCGACAGCAAGGCATTGTATTTTCCGATTGCCGACAATATGATTCAGAGCTTTAACGGCGTAGCCACGCCTAAATGGAATAAGGGTAAGACAGCAACCGAGAAGGCAACCGGGGATTTTCAGGTGTACTCATCTCCTAAAAATACGATTTTCCATCATGAAGGCAACGACCCCGGGATTACATACTATATGAACTTTCTGGAGTATTTGCTGGACAACGGGCTAAGCTCTCGGTTAGGCTGGTTGTTCTCCACCTTCGGGGTTAATCAGTTAGTGTACCATGACGAATATGAGGGACAGGAGAAGCGGCAGGATTTTCATCTGTCTCAACTGGAAGGTCAGACGGGGCTGAAACGCACATACAAGAACGGAATTTTTTCCATATTTAATCTGGATCAGGCCCCGCCTTATATGAACATATTACCGAGCAAAATAGTGACACCTTACGGTTTTAGCCGACTGGAGAGCTACAGTCATCTGCCTGGATTTGATTTTAGTCGCTTCGGGGTACTATTCAGTGCGTTGAAGCCTGAGCTAAAAACCATTCAGACGGTTAACAAGGGGGATTATGTGGAAGCGGCCTCCTTTAACGATTTGCTGTTGTCACAGCTTCCGGCAGAGGATTATTTGCGTCCGTTTGATGTCATTGAAGATGGCAATGCTTTTTTAAAATGGTCCAAAACCTTTGCCTCGACCAACGATTGGTTATGGTATTTATCGTCCCAAAATATACGAAATTTCCCGTTTGATATGGAAATGGACGCCGGGATTGCTGTCACCTTTGCCAGTAAGAAGCTGGATGTGGCCCCTTATCAGATGAGCAGCATTGAAGGGAAAACAGTCGTGGATTTTGATTCCATGCTGCGGACCGAAACCTTCTTCAAACCGGATAATCCGCAGTTGTTCAGCGTGGAGGCTAATCCGCGTGAGGAATTGAATGATGTGCCGACCCTGCACGGCGAGATTATGAAGGGAGACCCGAGCAATATATGGCAGGTCGCCAGATCCGGTTTGCTGGAAGCCAAGGAAAATAACCCGTACCAGTTTCAGATTACCGTCTCTGGACGCGGCACGAACAAAATGCATGTTAAAATGAGATTTTATGATAAGCAGATGCGTGAGCTGGGGTTAGCTATGTTGTGGCTCCTTCGGAGGGATACAATTTTGACGGTGTGAAATTTTACGGGGAATATGTGTCCCCGCCGGGCAGCTACTGGATGCGAATGGATTTGTTAACCCTGCAACGCCCGCAGCAAAAGAATTACTGGTGGATTCATGATATCCAGTTACGTGATTTGGGACAATATAGTAAGCCTAACGCATTTACGATGCACAAAAAGCTGGAACAGCCGCAAACCTCGCATGTATATGCGAGAGTGTTTATGAATAAGGCAGGCGGGAAGCTGCAAGTTACGCTGCCGGGTGGAGTGGTCGACATCAAGACCCATGATGAAGGCTTGAATCAGTTCCAATGGGTCGACCTGGGAGAACATGCTTTTCCCAAAGGGGATACCCCGATTACAGTTAATAACCTGCAAGGCTTTAACGCGATCAATCAATTTGCGATTGTACCTGTAGACCAGCTGGATGAGCTATCTTTTCCGGTGGAGCAGGCGTTGAAGCGGGGCAAGCTCTTTTTCACCCTGGAGGCCGAGAGCGATTTTAACGCCCAAGGAAATGTGCAGTCAGAGCGTGCTCTGCCGAGGCTCAGCATGGGACGGGGAATCAGCTATCAGAAAGGTACATTAAGCAGGGATGTGGAGATCGCCAAAACTGGCACCTATTCTACAGCTATTCTGGCTGATTTACCTGCCGGGTATCATGGGGCATTGACGATGAAGTGGACGAATGAAGAGACAGGAACGGTGCTGACAAGAACGATCCATACAGGTGAGTCGTATAAGCGGTTGCCCGTTACCTCTTCGTCCGAAAAACAGGTCATTGAAACGGTGCCGAATCAGGATGGCTTTGCCAAACAAATCATTCAAATTCCCGGTTTACTGAACGATTATGGACGTGTAGAGTTCAAAAATCTGTTTTTAACCAAAGGGAAGTATCGCTTAACGCTGGTGTTGGACAGTCAGGTGCCGTCCATGAGCGGGTATGAAGATATTCATCGGATGGCCGCGCAGGAAGTGACGGTTATGCCAGAGGATAACACGAAGGAATCTTTAACCAATGATGTAGGCTGCGTGGCGGATATTCAGCCTGGCAAGATGAGTCTGTCATCAGGCGGCGAGGGGTTGTCCATTCGTTACGCACCGAGCTATTCTTGTGATTGGAATATATATGCGTCGAAGAAGATGAAGGCTGAGCCGCTGCGAGAATATGCCGTACAACTGGATGCGAGGTCAAAACAAATTGGAAGTCGGCATATGAAGGTCATTTTTTTGAATAAAGCCTCCCAAATCCTCCAGACCTCTTATATTAACGAGGTGGAGGAGCGAGATAAGGAGCAATGGAATCATTATGATCAGATTGTGAAGGCTCCAGCAGGAACCGCCTTTATGCAGTTTCAGATTTTGGCGCATGCGCATAAGAAGCAGTCAGGCTTATTTCAAATGAAGCATTATTCCGTCATCCCTTATCAGGCGATGATTACAGTGGATCAGCTTACGTTGTTTGAGGGGACGGAGATGGAAACCTTTTTTACGGCTTCCCATGCTTCAGAAAGTATTCAGGCTTCTCGTGAAAATTCTATGGAACGCAGCTTTACGCTGTATAATCCGACGCATCAGCAGGTGCTGATTCGGGAAACCGAGTCGCCCAATCCACTGTGGGAATTCAGACTGGGAAGTGAAACCCAGCGTGCCCGTCTGTCGGTGAACGGAGTGACTACCGGATTTATAACCAGTGGCAGCGGAAGCGGCAAGGTCGTCATAATTCTGGCTTCCGCCTACCGCTTTGGCTGGATATTGTTCATACTTGGGATACTTGGTGGGGCGGCTTGTTTTCTTCCTTATCGGCGATGGAAAAAACGAAAGATTCCATAGAAGGAAGTTCCTATGATGCTATTCAGTAGCCATTAGAAGGCACGGCTACATCTCGTATTTGTACCCCCGGCCCCAGACGGTACGGATGTGCTGAGGATTTTTGGGGTCACGTTCGATTTTTTTGCGGAGACTGGAGATATGTACGTCAATCGTGCGATCGAGATAGGCACCGTCTCCGCCTTTAATCCGATCCATCAGCTCGCTGCGGGTAAAGACTTTCCCCGGATAGCAGGATAGCTCTTTTATAATGGAAAATTCGATTTGAGTCACTTCAACCTCCCGGTCATCGACCAACAGGCTGTGACGGTAATCATTCACCCAGACCCGCACTTTTTTGAGTTTTTTGGTTATGGCTTGGGACTCGGCAGGCATGTTGCGGCCAGAGCGGCGCAGTAAGGCTTTGATACGAGCGTTTAGCTCTCTCAGGTTGAATGGCTTGCATAAAAAATCATCCGCTCCGTCATCCAGTGCTTTAATTCTTATATTCAAAAGAGTATTGTTGGAGATCACCAGCACAGGAACCGTCGTATATTGACGGAGTTGGCCGATTAGTGCGCATTCGACCATACCGGAAACATAAGATCGGTCACAATAATATCAGGCTTAAAACGCATAAGTGTCGGAAGTGCTTGTTTGGAATCGTAAATAAGTTCGGTATGATAACCTTCTTCCTGAAGATGAAGGGCGATCATATCTGCCAAACTTTTTTCATCTTCAATGATCAGTATTTTAATGGACATGACGGACAGCTCCTGTACAAACAGATATACAAATACATAAGTATGCATAAATTGCGATTTATGCATACTTATGTATTCGGCAAATATATGAAAACGAATAGTGCCAGATGGCACATACTTTATTAATTTAGAGGAAGAAGGTTGCATCATTGCGAATGATTTTACTATCTGGAGGTTCCGGGAAACGTCTCTGGCCTTTGTCCAATGAGAGTCGCCCCAAGCAGTTTCTTACGATTCTGCGTCATGACGAACGACCTGAAAGCATGCTGCAACGGATTTGGCGGCAGTTATCTGAAGCCAATTTGGCAGGGGAGGCCTATTTTCAACGAGTGGAACTCAAGCTGAGCTGATCCGCGGGCAAATTGGGGCGGACGCTGTGGTAATTGAGGAGCCGACCCGGCGGGATACATTTCCGGCCATTTCCTTGGCTGCGGCCTACTTACATGACCGGGCAGGTGTGTCGCGCGACGAGATTGTAGGGGTCATGCCGGTGGACGGATATGCTGGGGATGAGTTTTTCGAGCATCTGCGCAGACTCCCATTTATATTGGAGCAATCCGGGAGTGACATCGCACTCATGGGAGCTGCTCCAACCGAGCCTTCTGACAAATACGGCTATATTGTTCCTTCGTCATCTTCCTCCCCCAATCAGCCGTATCTCAGGGTTAGCTCATTTGTGGAAAAGCCGGATCTGATCCGTTCGGAGGCGCTGATCCGGGAAGGAGCCCTATGGAATTGCGGTGTGTTTGCCTTCAGGCTTGGTTTTTATTGGACATGCTGGAGCAAAAGGGCCTATCATCGGACTATGCATCCCTTTCGACAAATTATGCAGAATTGCCTAAAACCAGCTTCGATATTGCGGTAGTGGAACAGACCCGTCGGCTTTCGGTGCTTCCGTATCATGGGGAGTGGAGGGATCTAGGAACGTGGGATTCGCTGGTGCGGGAAATGAGTTCAGAACTGAGCGGCCCGGGCTATATTTCAGAAGCTTCTCATGATTCGCATATTATCAATGAACTGGAGATTCCGGTTAGCATCTGGAATGTCCCGGACATTATTGTCGTTGCCGGGCCGGATGGCGTGCTGGTCACCGATCGACAATCATCCACAGGGATTAAGGATATGGTGGCGGAAATTGAGATTGGACCTCGTTTTGAGGAGCGCTTTTGGGGGAAGCAAACGGTATTGTCCCAGCAACAAGCGGCCAGCGGCTTACAGACAGTCACCAAACGGGTAGTCATCTCTGCTGGAAGATTCATCAGCTATCATGAACATCAGTTCCGTAAAGAGGTGTGGACTATTACGTCCGGGGTGGGAAGCGTCTGTATCGATGGAATAATGCAAATGGTCAACCCCGGTGAGGTTATCGTCGTAGAGCCGGGTACCAAGCATTATATAGGTGCTGTCGAAGGGGATTTGGAGTTCATCGAATCTCAAATGGGGCATATTGTGTCAGAAACCGATATTATCAGATACGAATTTCCCGACTCCATCTAATACTAGCTATATAAGCTTAACTAAAAAAGGTACATGAGAAACGGAGTTGGCAGATGGTGCTGTACAATCGAAGCACGATCCGTCTGCGCAGTAGGACTCGGCTGAGTACAAAGGGCGGTATCATAAGGTAGAATGGAGAGTCAGGAACCAATTTTTCTTGGAAACCTTAAATCATCTGAAATTCCTAAAAAAGGTATCCATGCGGTGAACGCGTGAATACCTTTTTCTGCATGAAAGCTTGTCCATAAGAAACGGAATAGGACGATGCTTATAAAATCAGTTTCTTGGAAATCAGCCACTCTTTTACCACATCCGTACTGAGGTCTCTTTCAGGTGTCCATTCCACTTTATCCACCAGCTTGCCATGTCTGAATTCCGCAATGGTGGGGGTATACTTTACGTTGTATTCCTCTTTAAATTTATTCCATTGAGGCTTGTCCTTATGAATTTTGTGAACATTCAAAAAAGTGATTTTGGAGCCCAGATCATACTGCTCGATCATCTTGTTAAAGTTAGGCTCAAAGCGGTTGCAGTCTCCACAGCTAGGTCTGCCTACATAGATAAACACACTTTGATCCTGCTGGATCATGGTTTTAAAACCATTAATTGTAACCGCATTCAAGTGATCGTATATTTCGGGATAATTGCTTTTACTCGCTTGAATCTCTTTGTCTTTCTGCTGAACAACCTGCTCTAGATCCTGAAATTTGAACACAGCCGAAATAGCGATAGCAATGACCAGCAGCGCAATCACGCTTAGACCGACAATATATCCTTTTTTCACAGAAATCCTCCTTTATTTAACAATCTTATACATACCATAAATGATATTTCCATTTTTCGCTGTAATACTTGTCTCACTCTGTATAAAAAAAGAAGCTTTCCATTCGGAAAGCTTCTTTTTTGAGCAGTATTAGCTGGGCTTTATTATGGTTTAATGGAAACTAGACAACCACCGTCATCAGGTAATCTTGTCGTTTCACTTCAGATTCTGCTGTTTTCAGAACATCCAGATACTGAGCAGAATTCGTCACGATGATCGGCGTGGCTGTCGGATAACCTGCAGCTTGAATTTGTTCAATGTCAAATTCGAGCAACAGCTGTCCCTGTGTAACCACGTCGCCTTCCTTCACACGCTTATCAAAAAATTGTCCTTTCAGCTTCACCGTATTGACCCCAACGTGGATCAGAATTTCTGCTCCGTCATTAGAAGTAATACCGATAGCATGTCCGGTCGGGAATACCGTCGTAATCGTTCCGTCTACAGGAGAAGTCAGTACGCCCTCTGTAGGTTCAATCAGAATTCCTTTACCCATAGCCCCTGATGCAAAAGCGACATCAGAAGATTCTTCGAGTGGCAGCACTTTACCTTGCAGTGGACTTACGAGAATTTCCTTCTCGATCAAAGTTTCTTTTTTCTCTGGTGTTGGTGTTGTTTTGACAGCTTCTTCTTTTGGATCATCAAAGCCCAAAATCATAACCAGCACAGCTGCGAGTACAAAGGCAACGAGCAAGCCGATGACAACCCACAAAAATCCAGGTCCGAAGTAAGTCGGCAACGCCAGCAGGCCCGGTAATGCAAAGGATTGCGCATGCGCTCCACCGGAAGCGATAATAGCTCCGCCGATTGCACCGGAAATACAAGCATAAATAAAAGGTTTTTTCAATTTCAAAGTTACGCCATAAATCGTTGGTTCTGTAATCCCAAAAACAGCCGCCAGCGTAGAGGAACCCGCCAAAGCCTTCAATTGAGTGTTGCGGGATTTCAGGAATACGCCCAGTGTTGCACCAGCCTGAGAAAGCACGGCTGCTGTAAGCATCGGCAGCATGGTGTCATAACCCAGTGTAGCAATATTCGACAGCATGACCGGAACGAAGCCCCAATGCACGCCGAAAATAACAAACACTTGCCAGAAAGCCCCGGCAACAGCACCAGCGACCAGCGGACTTAAATTGTATACCCAGGTAAAGCCATTCGCCAAGCCTTGGCTGATCAGGTTACCTATCGGACCAAAGGCCAGGAATGTCAACGGAATAACGACCAGCAACGCCAGCATTGGTACGATAATATTTTTCACCGATTGATGGATAAAGGAATTGAACCAGCGTTCCACATAAGATTGCACCCATACCGCGAGAATAATCGGAATGACACTGGAACTGTAATTAATCAGAATGATCGGAATACCGAGAAACGCCAGTCTTTCCGGATTGCTTACCGCCGCTATAACGGCTGGATAGACCAAAGCCCCGGCGATTGCCACGGATACAAAGGTATTGGTTTTGAATTTACGGGACGACGTAATAGCCAGAAATACAGGCAGGAAATAAAATACACTGTCCGAAGCTGCGCTCAGGATCAGATACGTACCGCTTGCAGCATCAATCCAATGGAAGGATAGAATTAACGCCAGCAATCCCTTGAGTAAACCTGCTCCGGCAAGGGCACCCAGAATAGGAGAGAAAATGCTGGAAATAATATCGACCGCTTTACCAAGAAAGTTCGTTTTTTCGGAAGACTCTTCCTTTTTTTCACCTGCATTTTCGGCATCCTGCAAATTCGTTTCTGCCATCATATGCTCAAATACTTGGCCTACATTGTTGCCGATAACAACTTGAAACTGGCCACTGCTTTCCACCACGGTAATGACACCGGGCGTTGCTTCCAATGCAGCTTTGTCTGCTTTTGTACGATCATTTAATTTAAATCTCAAGCGTGTGGCGCAATGGAATACCGAATTGACATTCTCTTCGCCGCCAACAAGGGTCACTATTTTTTTGGATAGCTCTTTATCACTCATGTTCAGAACTCCTTATAGGTTATTCTTGATATGGATAGGATTTACCGTTTACTTCTGTTGCTAAGATGCGCCGGCGTGCATCTTTTTAACCTTGTAAACAAGAAAAACCTAAACTCGTAGCGAAAGCAACACGTCCTCTCCTTAAAGAAGAACGTGGATTTCGCCATCAGTTTAGGTTTTGCCTGCCTTACCAGTCACAATCCTTATACGATGAAATTATGAAGTTTACTTGCCTGTTACTCCGTGATATTATTTCGCTCAGTCACTCGATGAATATGAATGGTCAGATACACATATTCGTCTTTGCTTAAATATTGGTCGTATGTTTTTTCCAGATACTCATTGATTTTTTGCGCACAAGCGAAAGCTTCGGTATACGTCTGCTTTACCTGGTTGTACAAAAATTCTTCGCCGCTGTGAATGACCTCTTTACGAATCACCCGCATCGCAAAATATTGCAAATGTGTCAAAAATCTCGAATAGCTAAAGGAGGACTCATCCAGCACAATACCGTAATGGTACGTAATAATATTCAATATATGCTGAACGATTTCCGTCATTTTTAGCGTGGATTTCATTTCGTTACCGTCGATTCGAGCGTTCACCATATGCAATGCGATAAAGCCCGCTTCGTCTTCGCCCAGCTTTACTCCGAGCGTATCTTCAATTTTTTGCAGAGCATCCAGTCCAACCTCAAATTCTTTCTTGTAAAAGCGCCTAATCTCGTACAGCATCGCGTTTTGGAGCGCCAGCCCCTTTTCTTGCCGCTGTATGGCAAAATGAATATGATCGGTCAGCGTTAAATAAATATTATCGCTTAATTCTGTATCCAGCACTTGCGTTGCATGGGTCACAATTTCATTAACGACCTCCAGATGCGATACAGGGATATCGTTCAGCAGCTCCGTTAATTTGGCTGTGAACTCGTTTTCATTTAACATGAAGATTTTATCTATTTTATGATCATCAACTTGGTCGCCAGCCACCTTTTTGAAGGAAATGCCTCTTCCCATTACGATGACCTCTTTGCCTTTATCATTTTTAGTCAACAGGACGTTGTTATTGAGCACCTTCTCAATAATCATTGAAGTTCCCCCTCCCATCCTTTACCAATAAAAAATGCCTAAGCACAATTCAACACTATTGTTAGCAATAGCACTCAATTGAACTCAGGCATTGCCCGCATTACCGGTCACAATCCTTTTATATAGTGCTATTGTAGCACAAAAAAAAGCGATTTCAACATATTTTATTCTTATTCGACAAAAAACATTACATACACAGGTCCTTTCACCTAGCCCCCCGGTTAAGCGTTACTCTATGTAGTCGTGCGTTCAATGAGGCTGTATTGCAGGGTATGCAGCTCCATTTGGTGACCTACGAGCTGAGGGGAAAGCATGTAAAAAGCATTTTGCGCCTGAGCTGCAATCGGGTTCTGGATGGTCGTAATGCCCATAGTATGCGCAAGTTCCGTATTATCAAACCCGACAATCGCCAGATCTTCCGGCACGTTCAGCAGTTGTCTACGGGCTTCGCAGAGGATCCCAACCGCCACGTAATCGTTGGAGCACAGAATAGCCTGTGGGAATTCGTCCCGATACTGTAACAAATCACGCACCACCTGTTCACCGTCACGGATGTTATAGATGGAAGAATTATTCCAATGCTGCAATACAGGAAGATTGTGCTGCTCCATAATATACGCATAGGCTCGTTGTCTGCTGTGGGTGTTGATGCTACTCGGGCGACCAAAGGCGTTGGCTATACGAGTATAGCCTTTTTGTATCAAGTGTTTTAGCGCTAGCATATATCCTTCATACTGGTCCATGGCGACGGAGCGAATATCGGTATGATCCATTCGTTGCCATGACACGATCGGGCCATACTTGCAATAAGTGCTTAACAAATCGGTATCATTTACACAGGAAATGATAACTAACGCATCAACTCTTTTTCTTTTCAGATCTTCGAAGGCCAGAAGCTCTTTCTTCTTGTCTTCTTCGGAAGTATAAATAATCGTTTGGAATTCATACTGGGCCGCCACCTCTACAAAGCTGTTCAGAAATGCGAGAACAATTTCATTAATGGTTGAAGTGATAATGCCAATTTGAAGGGTCTGACCTTTGGATAAGGAAATGGCGTTCCGGTTGGGAACGTAATCCAGCTCCTGCATGATTTTTAAAATTTTGCTTCTCGTTTCCTGGCTCACATGGGGGGAATTGTTTAATACTCTGGATACCGTAGCTTTGGAAAAGCCAGCCAGTTTGGCAATTTGATCAAGATTCGACATGATGCTTCTCCTCACATAAGAAAAATACTTGACATGAAACGCGTTACAACGCTTAGGATGCTTATGAGGGCATTACGTCCATTTTATATCATCTGTCAATGCATTTCAAAAGAACAGTTCTTATGATGTGGTATTATTCTGGCAATACTTGCGATATCGTAAAGCTAAGCCTTTAGGGAACGAGGGGATTTGCGAAATGACGATTCAAATTGCATATTTAGGATTTGGCAAAAGTACAACCAGATATCATCTGCCCTATGTTCAGATCAGGGACACCTTTCAAGTATCGAGAGTGTTCACACGCCAAGTGAGGGAGGACATGGAAACGGCTTACCCGGACATTCAGTTCTCGGACCAAATTATGGACGTTCTGGGCGACCCGGAAATATCACTTGTCGTTGTATGTACGCCTTCCTCTACGCATTATGAATATGCAAAATTGGCACTATCCCATGGCAAGCATGTGCTGGTGGAAAAGCCTTTTTGTGAAAACCTTGAGCAAGCGCGGGAACTGACCCAACTCGCCAAGGAACATAATCTCATCATTATGCCTTATCAAAACCGTAGGTTTGACAGCGATTATCTGGCGTTCAAGGAAGCTCTCCATTCCGGAAAACTGGGCGACATCGTCGAAATTGAATCCCATTACGACTATTTCCGTCCCGATGCCAGTATGCCCGGCGGCAATCCTGTCAACGGAATGTACTACGGACTCGGTGTTCATACATTGGACAGGCTCATCGCCTTATTTGGCAGACCGGAGCAAGTCGGGTATGACATCAAGTCCATTCGTACTCCTCAGGGCGCTGATGATTACAATGAAACCATATTGTATTACCCGGACAAAAAAGTGATTGTCAAAACCTCTCTTGTGGTGTGTCTGCCTTACCCGCAGTTCACCATTCACGGGACGAAAGGCAGCTTTGTCAAATGGGGGGACGATCAGCAGGAAACCTGGCTGAAAGCCGGCAAGACCCCGGATGCGGAAGGTTTCGGACTGGATGATCCGTCTTCCTATGGCAAGCTTAAATACGTGCTACCCGGTAGCAGTGAAGCTATTGAAGAAACCATTCCTACACCGGTAGGAGATTATGGACAACTGTATGACTCATTGTATGCGTCTATCGTGAACGGCACACCCAAGCTGGTGAAGGACGAGGAGATTTTGCTGACAATTGAAATATTGGAAAACGGCTTTAAGCAGCCTTCCCCGTCCATCGTTGATTTCCGGCGATAGACTTGCCATCAAGAAAGGAAGTTATGCCATAACCAGTGTGAGGGTGCTTATAACGAGGATGGTAATGGCTGGTCCACTCAGGACGTATCGCCACAAGGAATCAAGGGCTCTATTACAGAAGTGCCTACAGAAGACAATATGAAGCTGGTAGGTATTGATTTTTACCATCGTTACAAAGAAGATATCAAGCTGTTTGCGCAGGACAACACCTGATTGGAATGCTCCACAAGTGTTAACCTATAAACTAAGAAAAGAGGCTCTTATACTATGACTAAGACATTAAAAGGATTTCCGAAAAACTTTCTGTGGGGCGGGGCAACCGCAGCCAACCAATTGGAAGGCGCTTTTGACGTAGATGGAAAAGGATTGTCCAGTGCGGACGTAATTGCCTATGTACCCAAAGCAGAGCGCACAAACGATCATGCTATAGAGATTTCGTCCGAGCGACTCGAAGACATTTTGGCTGGCAAGGTAAATGCCCGTTTTCCAAAGCGCGAAGGTGTGGACTTCTATCATCATTACAAAGAAGATATCGCATTGTTTGCGGAAATGGGCTTTAAGGTATTCCGTATGTCCATCAACTGGTCGCGGATTTTCCCGAATGGCGATGATGCAGAGCCGAATGAAGCAGGACTGCAATTTTACGATAATGTATTTGACGAGCTGCGCAAGTATGGGATAGAGCCACTGGTGACATTGTCCCATTACGAAACACCGCTAGGTCTGACACAGAAGTATAATGGGTGGCTGGGTCGCGAAGTAATACAGCACTACGTAAATTATGCCGAAACGGTGTTTACACGTTATAAGGATAAAGTGAAATACTGGCTGACTTTTAATGAGATCAATGTGATGACGATGAGTCCGTTCACAGGTGGCGGTGTGGTCATTGACCGTGTAGATAACAAGCAGCAAGCGATCTATCAAGCCCTGCATCACCAGTTTGTGGCGAGCGCATTGGCGACAAAACGAGGCCATGAGATTATTCCTGGCTCTCAAATCGGATGTATGCTGGCTCGTATGGAAAGCTATGCACATACGTGTAACCCGGAAGACGTGCTGAAAAGTCAGCATGAAAACCAGATGAATCTGTTCTTTACGGATGTACATGCCCGTGGGAAATATTCAAATTATATGAACCGTTATTTTGAAGAAAATAATATTGTTTTGCACACAGAACCCGGCGATGCCGAAATTCTGAAAAACAACACGGTCGATTACATCTCATTCAGCTATTACATGACCTTGACTGTCTCTGCAGGTCCGGAAGGCGAGAAAGCAGCGGGGAACCTGATTGGCGGCGTGAAAAATCCATATTTGCAATCCTCTGACTGGGGCTGGCAGATTGATCCGATCGGCCTGCGTGTTACGCTGAACACATTATATGACCGTTATCAAAGCCGCTGTTCATCGTGGAAAACGGCTTGGGTGCATATGACAAGGTGGAAGAAGACGGCTCCATTCACGACACGTATCGCATTGATTATTTGCGCCAACATATCGCTCAAATGAAGGAAGCGATTGCGGACGGTGTGGATCTGATCGGTTACACTAGCTGGGGACCTATCGACCTCGTGAGTATGTCCACTTCCGAAATGTCCAAGCGTTACGGATTTATTTATGTTGATCTGGACGATGACGGTAACGGAACACTGAAGCGCTCCAAGAAGGATTCTTTTGACTGGTACAAAAATGTAATTGCCACCAACGGCGAAGAACTGTAATCCAAGCTAACTGAATATAACCCAATATGGCCTGGGGGCGGGTGCGGCAGAGAACATCATGAGGATGAATCTGGCTGCGCCCGCCTTTATTTTATAGGCTCATCTTAAGATAACCAAACGACTTCACAAATTTTTCACTTGTAAAAAGCTGAAAGTTTTCTGTATAATAAAAAACAATTTCATATGTCTGGTTGATGTTTGCGGGAGATGGAACGTAAGTTCCGACCGAAGGGGCAAAACTCTCAGGTGCTTGGGCTGATAACAGCAACAAGCGGGACCGTAAACGGACAGAACTCTGGAGAGACCCTTAATTGGGCGCCGAAGGTGCACCGCAGATATCATCTGCTTAAACTCTCAGGCAAAAGGACAGAGACGCGAATAACCTGTGACAGGGGATGCCCTAGGCTTTTTTATGAGCTGTTAGTGGCTGAATCCTGCACAAGATGGTTGTATTTTTTCGTGCCTTTAACCTCTCCAGGAGTCGAATCAGCGGATTTGACTCTTTTTTGTTTTTTAATATGCTGGAGGAGCGGGTTGAAATGAATTTGGTACATGTGTTAGAAGCGATTAGCAGTTGGATATGGGGTGCCCCTCTGATCATTCTCGTCATGGGAACAGGTCTGTGGCTGACCATACGTTTGAAAATGTTGCAGGTTTTCCGCCTGCCTCTGGCGATCAAGCTGATCGGCAAGGCCCCAAATGAAGGTAGCGGGGATGTCAGCAGCTTTGCGGCCCTGAGTACGGCGCTGGCGGCTACAGTAGGTACAGGAAGTATCGTCGGCGTTGCAACAGCGATTAAGCTGGGGGGACCGGGTGCCTTGTTCTGGATGGTTGTTGCAGCCTTTTTCGGGATGGCGACGAAATATGCGGAAGGTGTGCTTGCGGTAAAATACCGGGTGAAGGATCGGAATGGACAATTTTCCGGCGGCCCTATGTATTATATTGAAAAAGGGCTTGGACGCCGCTTTAAACCGCTGGCGATGCTGTTCGCCTTTTCCGGGATGCTGGTGGCGCTGTTCGGGATTGGAACGTTTCCGCAGGTCAAAGCGATTGTATCCTCGACCGAAAACAGCTTTGGTGTTCCGCCGATTGTAACGGCAGTGATCATTGCTACCCTTACGGGACTCGTTACCATTGGAGGGCTCAAAAGCATTGCCAAGGTATCGACCAAAGTCGTTCCCTTCAAAACAGGCTTGTACGTGCTGATCTGTATGATCGTACTGATTCGGTTCGCCGATCAGATTCCTGCCGCACTCGCGCTTGTGCTGCATTCGGCATTTTCCACGACGTCTGCGACGGGTGGATTTGCCGGGGCTACAATTATGCTGGCAATGCGCAGCGGGGTAGCCAGAGGGATTTTTGCCAATGAGGCCGGATTGGGAAGCGCACCGATTGCAGCCGCAGCCGCCAAAACCAAATGGCCTGCGGAGCAGGGGTTGATTTCCATGACAGGTGTCTTTATAGATACGATGATTATTTGTGTGATGACCGGGTTGACGCTGCTGGTTAGCGGCGTATGGAGCGGTCCTACCGATGCGGGCTTGATGACGCAGCAAGCTTTCTCCAGCGCATTCCCGCTTGGTGCGGAACTGCTCACAATCATTCTGATTATGTTTGCGTTCACCACGATGCTTGGCTGGAACTACTACGGAGAACGCTGTGTTGAATATTTGCTGGGTGTCAAATGGATTAAACCGTACCGTTATCTGTTCATTGCACTGGTTGCCGGAGGCGCGTTTATTAAGCTGGATGCGATCTGGTTACTGGCAGATATCTTTAACGCCATGATGGCCTTCCCGAACTTGATTGCACTGCTTGGCTTGTCGGGAATTGTAGTTGCAGAAACCCGTACCTATATGGATTCCCTGTATCCCAACAAGAAAAAGGGAATAATTGCAGGTGCCAGTGCAGGAGCAGCCATAGACATAGAAGAAAAAGGACAAACAGTTAGCTCGTAAAGAAACAACGAAAAGGGAGTGTCCCTCAGCCATTACAGGCTGGGAGGGCACTCCCTTTTTGCGTTATAGAGCAGGATGAAGCTCGGGCGCTCTATAGATATGTGTACTTAGCCTACTTTAGGATTAGCTTAAATTGCCGGGTACAGATTTGGACAGACGGCCAGTTGTAATCGCTGTAGGTCGTACAGCAGGACGAATAATCTTCATGTTATTTCACCTCCTCCGATTGGGATTGCAGCCATACCGTACGCAAGGTTCGCTTGATCTGCCGTTTTTCGTAGGAGCAAGGGCGGTTCCCCGTGCGCATCCGGTACAGGGGGCAATGATTCCCCTGACAGGCAGGTCGGAAAAAGCAGGCTTGGCACTTTGCGTCCGTTTCTTCACCTGAAGTGGTCCACAGCGCCATTTTATCGAGATCCAGCTCCATGCTCCCATCCCCGTGAATCTGGCCCAACTGATTGTTTTCCTGATCTATGGCGACTGAGCATTTGTACAGCTTTCCGTCTGATCCTATAATCAGGGAATTGGGCTTGGCTGCGTAGCATATGGCTCCTGTAGGGAGCAGGATATCCGAGATAAAGGAGCTGACAGTCAATCCCTGTGCAATGGCTGCTTCGTTAAACTCCCATATTTTACGGTCTTTCGTACGGTCGTCGCATACGGGCAAATTCAGATCATTTTCGCCCCCCATACAGCCGACAGGCCGGAAATATACTTTAAATCGGGGATCATCTGCAAACCATTCCGTAAGCTGCGGGATAAAGTCAGTGACGGCCTCCAGGTTACTGTTATCGAAGTTAACGCGCAAATTAATCTCAAACGGTCGTTGTACGTCTTTTAAAGACAGAAGATTATCGACGATACGACGGAATGTACCGCCTCCGCCATGCAGCCCGCGTCGTGCATCGTGGACTTCCTCGCTGCCGTCGAGCGTAACCATGAATCGTTCCACACGCCAGTCCAACAGCTGCTCAAATCGTTCACGGGACAAATAGTAGCCGTTCGTCGAAATTTCTGCGCCATAGAGGACACCATGCTGGTCGCAGGAGCGAATAAAGGATTGAGATAGTTGCTCTATAACGTGCGGCGCCAATAATGGCTCACCCCCGTGCCAGCTAATCGTGAGCTGCTGGAGATTGCCGCTTTGAGCTTGCTGCTGAATATAGGCTTCCAGCCCGGACACAACGTGATTCTTCATCGTCGCTCTCGGGAAGGATTCGTAGCAATAGACGCAACGGAAGTTGCAGGCTTCGGTAGCGAGCAATACCAGATGCATGCTATTCTGCTGCTGCACAGACTGATGTAATTCCTCCGCTTGTTTTAGCTCATCGGTTGCAGCATTGACCAGAAAGCCATGCTGTAGAAGCTGCTCCTGCAAGGAAAGGCTGCTTTCAGGCACAGGGTCATCCGGTCTGGCGTCAAGCAAGGCCACTACCTGCTGATTTTCCTCTGGCCCAAATACCGCGAGGGCTCCTGTATAGCTGTTGAACAGCATAAGCCCGCCGTCATCCACTGCGGTTCGCGCATTAAAACGCGAAGGCTTCCATTGCACGTTCTGTGTCATGAATTCGTTACACATCCTTTGTTGTTGTAAATATTGTTCTGGGCTGATCCTGTTCACCAGTCCGAAATGACAACTCTACAATGATGGCTTTTAGATGAAAGGCTGGCAATGACACTCATCACATTTCTCACGCCAAGACAAGAACAGGCATTCCACACTAAAAAGGCTGTCATGCCCGTATTACAGGAGCATGGCAGCCTTGGGAACGGAATCGGATGTTTATAGCGATGCTCGTAGCTGTGCAGATCCTCCAGCAGCTTAGGAGCAGTTTCAATGACGGTTTGCAGTACGGAAAAGCATATGCGATCTTGCAAAGGTGTATTTTTGACATTGTGAAAATACTGCTCAAACACGTGGCTCATCATATGATTTTCTCCAAAAATTAATTTGGTGGGATTTAAGTAAATCTAATCTTTGACCGCTCCGGCGGCAAGATCGGAAATAAACTGGCGGCTAATGAAAAGAAACAAAATGATAAGCGGCAGTACAGCCAGCAGGGTGCCAGCAATGACCATCGCATAATCCGTATTGTAAATCCCGTTCAATTGGGACAGTGCAATCTGGAGCGTAAATTTGCGCGCATCGGTTAATACAATTAACGGCCATAAATAATCATTCCATGCTCCTATGAAGGTGAATGCGCCGAGAAAAGCGAACGCAGGACGTAGAATCGGGAGCGCCACATTCCAATACAACCGAAAAAAGCTGCATCCGTCCATCCGCCCCGCATCCAGCAGTTCCGTTGGAATGGATTCCTCCGCATATTGGCGTATCCAGAAGATGCCGAAGGCATTCACCATCCCCGGAATGATCAGTGCTTTGAACGTACCTACCCATCCAAAGGTAGCCATCATGACAAAGGAGGGGACAAGCGACAGTTGGGAAGGGACCATCATCGTAGCCAGCAGGATGATGAATAATGCTTTTTTGCCCGGAAAATCAAATTTGGCAAATGCAAAACCGGCCAGTGAATCGAAAAACAGCACCAACAGGGTAACGGAGCTGGCTACAAAAAGCGTATTAAAAAAGGCTCCGGCAAAATCAATCTGCTGCAATACTCTCGTCACATTGCTCCAGAAGTGGCTTCCAAACCACAACTGTGGTGGAAAACGATAGATGTCCGAAGTTGTACGGGTAGCCATGACGATAAGCCAGTAAAAAGGAAACATCGACAGGATCATTCCCGCCAACAGCCCAGTATATAAAATAACGGATTTTACACGTGCCTGCATCATGCTGTAAAACCCCCTTCATGCCGTTATTTTTTGCCTTGTACGAGTTTCCAGTTCACGATGGAGAACAGGGCAATAATGAGGAACATGCCCCATCCGACGGCTGCACCATATCCAAAATAGTTGTTAATGAACGATTCACGATACAGGTACAACACAATGGTCATGCCACTTGCTCCGGCACCACCGTCATTACCGACCAGTACCTGTGGCTCGGTGAAGAGCTGCATGCCCCCGATGGTGGACGTAATTACGGTAAACAGGATGACCGGACGAAGCATAGGAATGGTGATGCGGAAGAAAGCTTGCGCTCCAGTTGCCCCATCTATTTTCGCAGCCTCATACAGCACATGCGGAATACTCTGGAGTCCGGCCAGGTAGATGATCGCGTTATAGCCGGTCCATCTCCATACAACCATGGAGGAAACGGCGATTTGGATCCCCCACGGCACATTCAGCCACTGGATCATAGGCAAGCCCAGGGTGCACCATGTACTAAACTCTATCGCGTGGTTTCAGATTGGAGACTACACCAATGCGGCAGGCGAGGTCGTTCATGGTGACCTGACACGTTTCTTCGCAGGCGATAAATCGGCAGGAATGTTTATGTCCGGCTTGCGGTATATCCGTTTCATAGTTAATCAGAGCCAATCCTTGTAAAATCCCTGCGGCGGGTAGTGTGGCTACTGGAAGCATTAACGACTTGCCAATTTTTTGCAGAAATCTCAGCATAACATTCTTCCCTTCTTCGTCGAGTTTGGGAGCGTCGTACCATCCTGAAATTCTTATTTTCGTCTATTTTTTACATCATAAATCGGGAAATCTGACACGGTCAACGATTATTTTAGTACATAAAAAGACGCAAATCCGCAGTTGACATCGCTTACAAGCTTATATAATATCAAATTTAAGTTAATAATCGTGACGGAGACAAGAGAGCCACGCAGACATCCCATGCAAGAGCACAGGGGGCGGTTTGTGATGGCTTTTCTTTTTTTGTGCGCGGTGAAAGCGATTAAAAATCGGTTGATCTATTGAGGAGGTAGGTTGTATGTCGCCATACGCAGCCGAATTCGTAGGGACAATGATCCTTATTGCTCTAGGTGGCGGAGTGTGCGCAGGGGTGTCCCTGAAAAAATCATTTGCCCACGGCTCTGGCTGGATTGTGATCGGATTCGGATGGGGGCTCGCGGTCGCCGTTGCGGTATATGCGGTTGGCCAGATCAGCGGAGCACATTTGAATCCGGCGGTGACGCTGGCGCTTGCATTTCAGGGAGCTTTTCCGTGGAGGGATGTTCCGGGCTATATTACAGCTCAGCTTCTTGGGGCCATGGCGGGTGCCGTGATCGTGGTTCTGCATTATTTACCCCACTGGAAAGAGACGGAGGACACAGCAACCAAACTCAGTGTATTTGCTACAGGACCGGCTATGGATCATCCGTTCGCCAACGTGCTTAGTGAAATGATAGGTACTTTCATCTTTGTTCTTGCTTTGCAGTCATTCGGTGCCAACTCCTTTACTGAGGGACTGAAACCACTTATTGTGGGTTTTCTGGTTGTCAGTATCGGCTTGTCCTTGGGCGGGACGACAGGTTATGCTATTAATCCGGCTAGAGATTTGGGCCCGCGTCTTGTGCACTGGTTGCTTCCGATTCCCGGTAAAGGCACATCTAACTGGAAATATGCCTGGGTGCCAATTGTAGGTCCGTTGCTGGGGGGCTCTTTCGGAGGGTTGTTTTACCAGACCGTATTTAAAGGGAATATGACTCCAGCTTTCTGGATTGTGTTGGGTATGATTGTAGTGGTACTTATGATTACCTTTCGTTTCAGCCGTACTTATAAAAGTGATAAAGCTAATAAAATAACAGCATAAAATGAGCGGATTACAGGGGGAGAGATCAACGATGGAAAAATATATTTTGTCACTGGATCAGGGAACGACAAGCTCAAGAGCGATTTTGTTTAACAGTAAAGGGGATGTGGTGTACTCGGCTCAGCGGGAGTTTCCGCAATACTTTCCTCATCCCGGCTGGGTAGAACAGAATGCGAATGAAATCTGGAGTTCCATTCTTGGGGTCATTGCATCCTGTCTATCCGAATCCGGTGTAAAAGCGAACCAAATTGCCGCTATCGGCATTACCAATCAGCGTGAATCGGTAGCCGTGTGGGACAAAAATACAGGACTTCCTGTGTATAACGTACTTGTATGGCAGTCGCGCCAAACCTCCGAGATCTGCGAAGAACTGAAGCAGCAAGGGCATCAGGAGCTATTCCACAGTAAAACAGGGCTGTTGATTGACCCGTATTTCTCAGGCACAAAAGTGAAGTGGATACTGGATCATGTAGAAGGTGCGCGGGAAAAGGCAGAGCGAGGCGACTTGCTGTTCGGTACGATTGATTCGTGGCTGATCTGGAAGCTATCCGGCGGCAAGGCGCATGTGACCGACTATTCCAACGCAGCCAGAACACTGATGTATAACATTTATGAGCTAAAGTGGGACGAAGAACTGCTGGACATTCTCGGTGTGCCAAAAAACATGCTGCCTGAGGTACGGCCTTCTTCCGAGGTATATGCTCATACGGTGGATTATCATTTTTTTGGTCAAAATATACCGATTGCAGGCGCAGCGGGTGACCAGCAGGCGGCTCTATTTGGTCAGGCTTGTTACGAAAAAGGGATGATCAAGAATACTTACGGCACAGGTTGCTTCATGCTGATGAACACGGGCGATCAACCGGTGGAGTCCAAGCATGGACTTATTACGACCATCGCTTGGGGGCTGGAGGAAGGCAAGGTGCAATATGCGCTGGAGGGGAGTGTCTTTGTAGCGGGTTCGGCGATTCAGTGGCTTCGTGACGGTCTGCGCATGTTCCGTGAAGCCAAAGACAGTGAAGCCTATGCAGCCCGCGTTCCCTCTTCGGAAGGGGTGTATCTGGTACCAGCTTTTGTCGGCCTGGGCAGTCCATACTGGGATAGTGAGGTGCGTGGAGCGATGTTTGGCCTGACACGTGGCACCACGAAGGAGCATTTTATCCGCGCAACACTGGAGGCACTTGCTTACCAGACGAAGGACGTGCTTGCAGCGATGGAAATTGACTCCGGCATTGCCGTGAAGACGTTGCGGGTGGATGGAGGAGCCGTGCTGAACAATTTTCTGATGCAATTCCAGAGCGATATTCTCGATGCCACAGTAGAACGGCCTGTGATCCATGAGACGACGGCACTCGGAGCCGCATGTCTGGCAGGTTTGGCGATTGGATATTGGAAGAGCATGGATGAGCTGCGCAAGCGTGTGAAGGTGGAGCGGTCTTTTGGCCCCGCTATGGATGAAGAAACGCGCAGCAGTTTGTATGAGGGCTGGAAAAAGGCCGTGAATGCGACGATGGCCTACAAATGAGTGTTGTAACCGTGAAAAAGAAGGCTGCTCTTTGCAGAGCGGCCTTTGTCATAGTTTTAAAGAGGAATTATGCTGAAATATCCTGCAATTCTAATATAACGGGACAGTGATCGCTGCCTGTAATATGGCAATCAATCTTCGCATCTGACAACAACGGGCGAAGTCTGTCCGAGACGAGAAAGTAGTCGATTCGCCAGCCGATATTCCGTTCTCTCACCTTCGGCATGTAGGACCACCAGGAATAAACATCCGTTCGGTCGGGATAAAAGTGTCTAAAAGTATCTATAAATCCAGCGCTCAGCAACTGCGACATTCTGTCACGTTCCTCAGGCGTAAATCCGGCATTTCCGTGGTTGGCTTTCGCATTTTTCAGGTCAATTTCCTGATGAGCCACGTTCAAATCGCCGCAAACAATGACAGGCTTCAACGTATCCAGCTGTTGCAGATAGCTGCGGAATCGGTCTTCCCATTCCAGTCTGTAAGGCAGTCTGGACAAATCCCGTTTGGTATTCGGAGTGTACACATTGACCAGATAGAACTTCTCAAATTCCAGAGTAATGATTCTACCTTCCGGCTCTTCATTTTCCTCCAGGCCATAATGTACGGAAAGCGGTTTGATTTTGGTGAAAATAGCAGTGCCAGAATATCCTTTTTTTTCGGCATAATTCCAATACTGCGTGTATTCCTCCATGTTCTCCATGACAATTTGTCCCTCTTGAAGCTTGGTTTCCTGCACGCAAAATATATCGGCATCTGTTTCTTTTACATAGGTATAAAATCCTTTGGTCACACAAGCTCTTAAACCATTGACATTCCAAGATATGATTTTCATTTATTAATTCTCCCTTGCCGTACCAAATATGTAAGCATACTGCTTTATTTCTGTGGCACTTCGTCAGTTCCATGCTCGTCGGAAAATATTTAACATTAGATGATAGCATTCTCAGCGTTTTTTTGAAGTGGATACGAACTTTTCTACATTAGAATAGAATATATTTTTTTGTGCGGGGGCTGTGAAACGAAAAAAAGCTCCCTTACGGAAGCTTCTCACGATAACGTCCCAGGAGGGATTCGAACCCCCGACCGACGGCTTAGAAGGCCGTTGCTCTATCCAGCTGAGCTACTGGGACATAAAATTCAAGCGAATATTAATATATCACATGGATAAAAAAGATTCAAGCTTTATTTCGCATATATCCGGAATTCAGGCTTTCTTTAGCATAAAAATCAAGGTAGCTATCGTTTTTTTTGCCTCATAAAAGGGTATGTTAGAATACAGGTGAATATGTGGAAGACGAGAGGTTGGACTTCGGCCGCTGTTTCTCATATAATCTACAAATACTTTAGCTTGCGGTGGAGAGGGGGTGCCTTGAATAAAGGACTCCAAGGTGACGACAAAAGAAAATAATATTGTTTTGTTTCCGAAGACACTGGATTACTATCAAATTCAACTCACTGTAATGCTTGAAAACGAACGTTACGGAGAGGCGATGGCGATGCTGCGTTTTTTGATGCAATGTCAGGGTCAGGAACAGAAGCAATACGAAGAGTGGGATGCCCTTTTACAATGGCTGGAAGCCGCGTTTCCACAATATGCCGACAGAGGGGCGGAAACGGACGCTACGGAAGAAGATGAGGTCAGTGAAGCAGAGCTGGCCCGCCGAAATGCGCGCTTCAAGCAGGAGCAGGATGCAGGCTACGGCAACAAGTTGCTACGTATGGCTATGGATGAACCGTTGTCGGAACAGACGATTTTAGCGCTGGAACAACTGTCTTATCTGGATCTGCCGGAAATCGACGATGCGCTGCTTAACTGGATTAAGGAACGGGAAATCCACCCTCTGCTTCAATTCCGTGTTTTGCAGACACTACGACGACGCGGAATGGAAGGGACGATCGAAATCAGCCGGGGAGATGAGAAGGCAGAAATCGAGATTGAGTCTATTCCGTTGCGGCCGGATGAATTTCCTGAACCGATTATGCGTATTCTGGAGCGGGTGGCCGATCAGACTGAAGTGCATGAGCCTACGCTGTTCTATTTTGCGCAGGAGCTATGGTCGCAGTTTGTGATGGCGGTGTACGGTACGAAAGATTACAGGTCAATGCTGGTGGAGGAGGACGGGATGCCGGATATTTGGGCGGCAGCACTCCATCAGACGGTATCGGAGAGTCTGAGCGGCAACAAGGATGAGGAAGAAACCCGTGCTATATACGGCATTACCGATGCGTTGCGCTTCCGTTTTGAGCAGGTATACCGGTCGATGCGTCTATTCGTAGCGGCGGGAATGAACACTCCATAACGGCCGGAAACGGTTACTTGTGAAGCATTCAAAGGGCTGCCCTTGAAAAAGATAGTAATGTTAGATATACTATAGTGGTTATTTTGTGTGCGTTGATCGTATGAAAACTAAGTGAAGATTTTGTTGGAGGGGAAAGCATAAAATGAAAGCAACTTGGGAGAAAATAGAGAAGAACCTTGGGGTTCTTGAAGTTGAGGTTGACGCGGATCGTGTAGCCGCTGCACTCGACAAAGCTTTTAATAAAGTGGCTAAACAAGTAAGTGTACCAGGATTCCGTAAAGGTAAAGTACCACGTCCTATTTTTGAAAAGCGTTATGGTATTGAAAGCTTGTATCAGGATGCAATTGACTTCCTGCTGCCAGAAGCCTACAGCCAAGCTGTAGAAAAAACGGATATTTTCCCGGTAGACAGCCCTGACGTTGAAATTGATCAATTCGCTAAAGGCGAATCTTTCAAATTCAAAGCCAAGGTTACTGTTAAGCCTGAAGTGACTTTGGGTGAGTACAAAGGTGTAGAAGTGCCTGTAAGCAAACTCGAAGTAACTGACGAAGAGCTGGCTCAAGAGCTGGAGCGTTTGCAACAACGTCATGCCGAGCTGGTTGTCGTTGATGAAGATGCTGCACAATCCGGCGATACGGCTATTATCGACTTTGACGGTTCTGTGGATGGCGTTCCATTCGAAGGCGGACAAGCTGAGAAGTATTCTCTGGAGCTGGGCTCCAATACGTTCATTCCTGGCTTTGAAGAGCAAGTGATCGGTTTGCACACAGGCGATTCCAAGGACGTTGAAGTAACGTTCCCTGAGAACTATCATTCGGCTGATCTCGCTGGCAAACAAGCAGTCTTCAAAGTGAAGGTTCATGAACTGAAACGCAAAGTTCTTCCTGAGCTGGATGATGAATTTGCTAAAGACGTAAGCGAATTTGATACACTGGTTGAATTCAAGGAAGACTTGAAAAAGCAACTGCTGGAGCGTAAGGAAAACGAAGCTAAAGCTGCCCGTGAGGGTGCGGTAGTTGAGAAAGTTGCTGATAACGCAACAATCGACATTCCTGAAGCCATGATCAAAAGTGAAGTGCAAAATATGGTTCGCGATTTCGACAACCGTCTGCGCAGCCAAGGCATGAATCTTGAAATGTTCCTCGGATTCTCCGGCCAAAGCCAGGAAGATCTGGAAGCGCAAATGAAAGTGGATGCTGAGAAGCGTGTACGCAACAACCTCGTGCTGGAGCAAGTGGCAAAAGCGGAAAACATCGAAGTTTCCGAAGCGGAAATTGATGAAGAGCTGAAAAACATGGCTGAAGCTTACAAACGTTCGGTTGAAGAAATTCGCGGTATTCTGGAAGGTAACGGCTCGTTCGCAAACCTGAAAGAAGAAATTTCACTGCGCAAAACGATCGCTTTGTTGTTGGAAAACAGCAAAGAAGTTGAAGCGCCAGCTGAAGCTGCCGAGTAATTCAAACGATAAAATATACGAGGTATGCCGAACAGGCTGCAACGTAGCAATTAGATAGGGATAAGGCACGTAGTGAAAGTTACGTGCCTTATTTTTACCTTGGGCAATCCATATTTTAGTCGTTTATGGAAAGTGCTGTGAGTTGCGCTTTATTGTTGTACATAAGTCACTGCTGTACATTTGCACATACATACGAAACATGGTTAAATATGAGAAGGTCTCGGCTAAGTACGTTGTACAACAGCCCGCACTGCATATATGAGCGGATGGAAATATGACACGAGACTCTGAACATGTTAAAATATTTTGTAAGGTGTTCCCGTTTCATGCTTACTGCTTCCGTTTTAATGGGACTTAAGGAAGTGGATGAATACTGGTGTTCATTTTAATAAAGAAAAGAGGTTGGTCGTGATGAGTCTCGTCCCTATGGTTGTGGAACAAACGAATCGAGGAGAACGATCTTACGATATTTACTCGCGGTTGCTTAAGGATCGCATCATTTTCCTGAGTGGCCCAATTGATGACGATGTCGCCAATCTCGTCATTGCACAGCTATTGTTCCTTTCTGCGGAAGATCCGGAGAAGGATATTAATTTGTACATTAACTCGCCGGGCGGTTCTGTAACTGCGGGCATGGGTATATATGATACAATGCAATTCATTAAGCCGGATGTATCGACGATCTGTGTAGGCATGGCTGCAAGTATGGGCTCTTTGCTGCTCACAGCAGGTGCTCCAGGAAAGAGATATGCGCTTACTAACAGCGAAGTCATGATCCATCAGCCGTTGGGTGGCATTCAGGGGCAAGCCTCCGATATGCTGATCCATGCGGACTGGATTCTCAAAACGCGTGCCAAGCTGAATCAAATCTATGTAGAGCGTACGGGTCAGCCCCTCGAAAAAATCGAACGTGATACTGACCGGGATTTCTTCATGGAAGCGGAAGAGGCAAAAGCATACGGTATCATTGACCAGGTGCTGTCTAGACCGATTAATCTGTAAAGGGGTGGCTCTATGTTTAAGTTTAATGATGAAAAAGGACAACTGAAATGTTCCTTCTGCGGTAAATCTCAGGATCAGGTTCGCAAGCTAGTTGCCGGACCAGGCGTATATATATGTGACGAATGCATTGAGTTGTGCACGGAAATCGTGGAAGAGGAACTGGGTCATGAGGAAGAAGTAGATCTGAAAGACATTCCGAAACCAATGCAAATCCGTGACATTCTCGATCAATATGTAATTGGTCAGGATCAAGCGAAAAAATCATTGTCCGTAGCGGTGTATAACCACTACAAACGTATTAATACGCAAAACAAAATTGATGATGTGGAACTGCAAAAAAGTAACATCTTGATGCTCGGACCTACAGGTTCAGGTAAAACGTTGCTTGCGCAAACCATGGCTAAAATTTTGAACGTTCCTTTTGCCATCGCAGATGCTACTTCCCTTACGGAAGCGGGTTATGTGGGCGAAGACGTTGAGAACATTTTGCTGAAATTGATTCAAGCTGCCGATTATGATGTGGAAAAAGCTGAACGTGGCATTATCTACATCGACGAAATTGATAAAGTAGCCCGCAAATCCGAAAACCCATCCATTACACGTGATGTATCGGGTGAAGGTGTACAGCAGGCATTGCTTAAAATTTTGGAAGGCACGGTTGCTTCTGTACCTCCACAAGGTGGTCGTAAGCATCCTCATCAAGAGTTCATTCAAATTGATACGACGAACATCCTGTTCATTTGCGGCGGTGCCTTTGACGGTCTGGAGCAAATGATCAAACGTCGTGTTGGCAAGAAAGTCATCGGTTTTAATGCGACTACAGATCAAAAGGATTTGAAACCGGGTGAATATACTTCTATGGTATTGCCTGAGGATCTTTTGAAATTCGGTCTGATTCCGGAGTTTGTAGGACGTTTGCCGGTTATTTCTACGCTGGAGCCGCTTGATGAGAACACATTGGTTCGTATTTTGTCTGAGCCGAAAAATGCTTTAGTCAAGCAGTATCAGAAGATGCTTGAACTGGATAATGTTACTTTGGAGTTTAAGCAAGATGCTCTGGAAGCCATTGCCCGTGAAGCCATCAAGCGTAACACGGGTGCCCGTGGTCTTCGTGCGATCATTGAAGGCATTATGCTGGATGTGATGTATGAGGTTCCTTCCCGTGATGATATCACGACTTGCGTCATCAATGAGCAAGTTGTAAAAGATAAAATCGCACCGGAACTCGGTGGTACAGATAAGGATAAAAAACAAGAAGAGAGCGCCTAAGGATTGATACTTCGCGATCTCTAAAACATGAGAAGCCGGATCTCCACTTCACTAAACCCATATGAGGTTTTATGGGGTGGAGGTTTGGTGTTAATGGGAGAGAAAAGTACATGTTCTTAAGACAAGACACACGTCCCGTTAAAGTCGGGAACCTGACGATTGGCGGCAGCAATGAAGTCATCATCCAAAGCATGTGTACGACCAAAACAGCAGATGTGGAAGCTACCGTCGCTGAAATTCTCCGTTTGGAAGAGGCGGGTTGCCAACTTGTACGGGTCACCGTCAACAATGAGGAAGCTGCCGCAGCCATTAAGGAAATTAAAAAACAGATCCATATTCCGCTTGTAGCGGATATTCACTTCAACCACAAGCTGGCCTTGCTGGCGATTGAAAACGGAATTGACAAGGTTCGTATCAATCCCGGCAACATTGGTCGTCGTGAAAAAGTGGAAGCTGTCGTTAAGGCATGCAAGGAAAAGGGAATTCCGATTCGGATTGGTGTGAATGCCGGGTCATTGGAACAGCATTTGCTGGATAAGTACGGCTATCCTACGCCGGAAGCGATGGTAGAAAGCGCATTGTATCATATCGGTATACTGGAAGAGCTTGATTTTCACGATATTATCGTGTCGCTGAAAGCATCTGATGTGCCTATGGCGATTGCTGCTTATACGAAGGCAGCCGAAATCATCAAATATCCGCTACACCTGGGTATTACCGAAGCGGGTACGCTTTTTACCGGAACCGTTAAGAGTGCAGCGGGAATGGGTGCCTTGCTGGCAGCGGGCATTGGCTCGACCATGCGTATTTCGCTGAGTGCCGATCCAGTTGAAGAAGTGAAGGTTGCGCGGGAACTGCTCAAAACCTTTGGGCTGATCACGAATGCTGCGACTTTGATTTCCTGTCCGACTTGTGGACGTCTGGATATTGATCTGTTCTCTATCGCCAACGAAGTCGAAGACTATATTGCGAAACTCAAGGTGCCGATTAAAGTGTCGGTACTGGGTTGCGCGGTGAACGGTCCGGGGGAAGCAAAGGAAGCCGATATCGGTATTGCCGGAGCGCGTGGGGAAGGACTTCTGTTCCGTTACGGAAAAATGATTCGCAAAGTTCCCGAGGCTGACATGGTTGACGAATTGAAAAAAGAAATTGACATCATCGTCAAGGCGTATGAAGAGACGGGTAAAATTCCGGGTCGCGAGGAACGTCATACAGCCGAGAAGGTATAGACAAAATCGATTCCCATAAAGAGGCATAATCATATTCTATTGCCATCATTTAAACGCCGTGGAGGGCAGCTCTGCTACAGAACTGTTCTTCACGGTGTTTTTGTATTTTCTCTCTGATCTTTTGGAAGACTGCCGTTTAGCTATTGGGGAAAAGGAAATACTGTTTTTCATAGACGGCATTTTAGCGGCATTTTTCAAAATGCTGAGATGAGAAACGGAGGAAATACGATGGACTTTACTATGATTTTGTTGTTGGTGCAAATGTTTTTTGGGATTGTCATCGGTCTGTATTTCTGGAACCTTTTGCGGAGTCAGAAGACGAACCGCAGCGCAGTGGACCGGGAATCCCGCAAGGAACTGGATAAGCTGCGCAAACTGCGTTCCATTTCATTAACCAAACCGCTGGCTGAACGCACTCGTCCCGCCACATTACAGGATATTGTCGGTCAGAAGGACGGACTGCGTGCGCTCAAGGCAGCGTTATGCAGTGCGAACCCCCAGCATGTTATTATTTATGGGCCACCAGGAGTGGGCAAGACGGCTGCTGCGCGCGTGGTGCTGGAAGAGGCTAAGAAAAACCTGTCCTCCCCGTTCAAGGGAGACGCCAAATTCACGGAGATTGATGCGACGACTGCCCGTTTTGACGAGCGGGGTATTGCAGACCCGTTGATTGGTTCGGTGCATGATCCGATTTATCAGGGTGCTGGAGCGATGGGGGTGGCGGGTATTCCGCAGCCCAAGCCCGGAGCTGTAACGAAGGCACATGGTGGCATGCTGTTCATTGATGAAATTGGTGAGTTGCACCCTACACAGATGAATAAGTTGTTGAAAGTATTGGAGGATCGTAAAGTATTTTTGGAGAGCGCGTACTACAACTCGGAGGATTCGAATACTCCTGCTTATATCCATGATATTTTTCAAAATGGTTTGCCTGCCGATTTCCGTATGGTAGGTGCGACGACCCGTTCGCCGCATGAGCTGCCGCCTGCCATTCGTTCCCGGTGCATGGAAATTTATTTCCGTGCTCTCCAGCCACAGGAAATTGCTCGTATTGCTGAGGATGCCGTCCACAAGCTGGGCTTCGGTCCTTGCCCGGAGGCGGTTGAAGTTGTACAGCGTTACGCCACAAATGGCCGGGAGGCCGTCAATATGATTCAGCTTGCTGCTGGATTGGCACTTACGGAGAAACGGGAACGTCTAAACGCTTCGGATGTGGAATGGGTAGCAGGCAGCAGCCAAATTCAACCGCGTCCTGACCGGAAAATACCGGGTCTTCCACAAATCGGATTTGTTAACGGTTTGGCCGTATATGGCCCGAATATGGGTATGCTGCTGGAGATTGAGGTTACAGCAGTTCCGGTTCCTGCGGGAAAGGGAACCTATAATATTACGGGTGTAGTTGATGAGGAAGAGATTGGCGGTGGCTCCCGTACACTACGGCGTAAAAGTATGGCCAAAGGCTCTGTGGAAAATGTGTTGACCGTTTTGCGTACACTCGGTTTATCGCCGTCGAATTACGATTTGCATATTAATTTCCCCGGAGGAACACCAGTAGATGGCCCGTCGGCAGGAATTGCGATGGCAACAGCTATTGCTTCTGCAATGCGGGGAATTCCGGTGGATCACGAAATTGCGATGACCGGAGAGGTTAGCATTCACGGGCGTGTTAAACCGATTGGCGGCGTATTAGCCAAGATTGAGGCTGCTTTTCAGGCAGGGGCTAAAAAGGTGATCATCCCGCAGGACAACTGGCAGTCTCTTTTTGACAGCATTGAAGGCTTGAAAGTCATTCCGGTGCAGTCGGTTACGGAAGTATTCCAGCACGTATTTGGAGAGGAATTGACGTCAGATTTACCTGTACACACGCCAATTGAGACTTTTCGCCCATCCCAATCTTCCCTGTTGCAGGCCGATGGGACGCATAACGGGACGATATCGGACACAGGATCTTGCTAATGAACTACCCTTTCATTGGTTTTTTCATAAAACATTTGATAAAATATGAAAGATAACAACTTGAAGGATTGTAAAATCCGGAACTTGAGAATCACTGGAGGTGTGAAAGCGATGGGACCCAACAAGACAAAAGGTCGTCGTTTTCCTTTGCTGCCTTTAAGAGGACTTCTGGTCTACCCGAGCATGGTTCTGCATCTCGATGTGGGCCGAGAAAAATCGGTCAAGGCTTTGGAAAAAGCGATGGTTGAAGATAATTTGATTCTCCTGTGTTCTCAATCAGAAGTGAATATTGAAGAACCCGCACAAGAGGATATTTTTCGAGTCGGCACGGTAGCCAAAGTACGCCAGATGCTCAAGCTTCCCAACGGAACGATTCGGGTGCTGGTGGAAGGGCTGGAACGTGCCGAGATTATTCAATATACGGACAATGAGGAATATTACGAGGTACTGGCAAAGGAGCTGCATGAGGCAGAAAACGTGCATCCCGAGACGGATGCGCTCATGCGTACTGTTTTGACCCAGTTCGAGCATTATATCAACTTGTCCAAAAAGGTAACCCCCGAAACTCTCGCTGCGGTATCCGACATTGAGGAGCCCGGACGGCTTGCTGACGTGATTACAAGTCATCTGACGCTCAAAATCAAGGAAAAGCAGGATATTCTGGAGACGATCGACGTAACTCAACGTCTGGAGAAGCTTCTGGATATTTTGAATAACGAGCGTGAGGTACTGGAGCTGGAACGTAAAATTAGCCAGCGCGTGAAGAAACAGATGGAGAAAACGCAGAAGGAGTATTACCTGCGTGAGCAAATGAAGGCGATCCAGAAAGAGCTTGGCGAGAAGGAAGGTCGCGCAGGAGAAGTAGAAGAGCTGCGCAATCAGTTAAGTGAGCTGGAGCTGCCCGCTCCTGTAAAGGAGAAGGTCGAGAAGGAAATTGACCGTCTGGAGAAGATGCCTGCAAGCTCTGCCGAGGGCGGGGTGATCCGTAATTACGTCGATTGGCTGTTAAGCTTGCCATGGAACAAGTTTACGGATGATGATCTGGATATCGTCAAGGCTGAAGAGATACTGAATGATGATCACTACGGACTGGATAAGCCGAAGGAACGGGTGCTGGAGTATCTGGCTGTACGCAAGCTGGTGAAGACCATTAAGGGGCCAATTCTGTGTCTCGTAGGTCCACCGGGGGTGGGCAAGACTTCACTGGCTCGTTCCATCGCCAAGTCCATGGGGAAAGAATTTGTCCGCATCTCTCTTGGGGGCGTGCGGGATGAAGCGGAAATTCGTGGTCATCGCCGGACTTATGTAGGCGCGATGCCAGGTCGCATCATTCAGGGAATGAAGACGGCTGGAACGTCTAATCCGGTCTTTTTGCTGGATGAGATTGATAAAATGGCTTCGGATTTTCGTGGTGACCCTTCGGCGGCACTGCTGGAGGTGCTTGATCCCGAACAGAACAATACGTTCAGTGACCATTTTGTCGAGCTGCCCTTTGACTTGTCCAATGTGATGTTCGTGACGACAGCCAATGCCGCGCATAATATTCCGCGTCCGCTGATGGACCGGATGGAGACATTGTACATTCCGGGTTACACCGAGCTGGAAAAGCTCGAAATCGCTAATCGTTATCTCCTGCCCAAGCAGAAGAGAGAGCACGGCTTGAAAGAGGAGCAACTGGACATCGGGGAGGATACGCTGCTGCGTGTTATCCGTGAATATACCCGTGAATCCGGCGTGCGGAATCTCGAACAGCAAATGGCTTCTTTATGCCGCAAGGCTGCGAAGTCAGTGGTATCCGGTGGAGAAGGCCCGATTCAAATTACACCGGACAATCTGAAAGATTATTTAGGCGTCGCCAAATTCCGTTACGGTGTAGCGGAGCTGGAAGACCAGATTGGTACGGTTACAGGCTTGGCGTGGACAGAGGTCGGCGGTGAAACGCTGATGATTGAAGTGACGGTCGTACCCGGCAGCGGTAAGCTGATTCTTACAGGTAAGCTGGGAGACGTTATGAAGGAATCCGCGCAGGCCGCATTTAGCTACACTCGCTCCAAAGCGGTTGAGCTGGGCATTGATACGGACTTTTATGAGAAAAATGATATTCATATCCACATTCCGGAGGGAGCGATTCCGAAGGATGGACCATCGGCGGGAATTACCATTGCTACAGCGTTGATTTCAGCGCTGACCAACCGTCATGTATCCAAAGATGTGGCTATGACGGGGGAAATTACCCTGCGCGGCCGCGTGCTGCCGATTGGTGGATTAAAAGAGAAGTCGCTGGCAGCCCACCGGGCAGGGTATAAAAAAATTCTGCTTCCCAAGGATAATGAACGGGATTTAAAGGATATTCCCGACAGTATCAGGCAGGATGTTGAATTTGTTCCCGTTGCCCATATGGATCAGGTGCTAAAGCATGCTTTGGTTGAGCAGGCAAGGGTACATTAGAGAGGAATTAAGGACACGATGAAAGTAACAAAAGCAGAATTTATTATTAGCGCGGTTGGCCCCGATCAGTTCCCTGTGGACGCTTTGCCGGAGATTGCCCTGGCGGGGCGTTCCAATGTAGGGAAGTCGTCACTGATTAATCGGTTGATTAGTCGTAAAAACTTGGCGCGCACCAGCTCTACGCCGGGTAAAACACAGCAGCTCAATTATTACCGAATTAATGATGATCTCTATTTCGTCGATTTTCCGGGTTACGGCTACGCAAAGGTATCCAAAACGTCCCGTAAAGCCTGGGGGCAAATGATTGAGTCGTATTTGCTGGAACGGGAGCCGCTCAAGCTGGTGCTTCAAATGGTCGATTTGCGTCATCCACCGTCTAAGGATGATATCATGATGTATGACTGGTTACGCCATAACGGACTCCCGGTATGCGTTGTAGGCACGAAGGCAGATAAAATCCCCAAAACACGGCGGGAGAAGCATTATAAAGTAATCAAGCAGGAACTCGGAATACTTCCTGGGGGTTTGTTTATCCCCTTTTCATCTGAAGAAGGCATGGGTAAGGATGAGCTATGGTCGGTCATCTCCAGCTATATTGAGAACGACGAAGACGAGGAACAACCGGAAATCTAAGAAGAAGGACGTCCATGGAGGGCGTTCTATCGGAAAAGACATATGCGAAGAAGTTGGTTCGTGGGTTGGAAGAACTTCAGGTAGAGACACCGGAGTGCAAGCACACAGAATGAGTATAAATCGTTTTCAATGGAGCCATTTGCGCGTCCCACACTATAACCATGGATTTAATCCATGGTTATTTGCTTTAAAAATGGCTCAAACTATATCAAACGATACAGACGTATTGGATGTTCGAGTTTGCCATCCAATTTTCATAAACAATTCATAAAACAGCCGGAGGAGATTCGGACTTCTGTGATATAATTAACATAGTTTATGATAACAGTGGTTATTCTTATTACAGTTTAGGCAGGTGAATTTGCAATGCACATCGTCGTTGTTGGGTTGAATTATCGTACGGCGCCTGTGGAAGTCAGAGAGCGATTTACATTTGCAGAACAAGATTTGCCAAAAGCGCTGGAACAACTCAAACTCACCAAAAGTGTGTTGGAGGGCGTAATTGTCGCAACCTGCAATCGGACTGAAATTTATGTCGTGGTGGACCGCCTTCACATGTGCGGTTATTTTATACGCAGTTTTATGGAGCAATGGTTCGGCATTCCTCGCGATCAATTTACACAGCATCTATATATATATGAGGACGAGCAGGCCATCCGGCATTTGTTCCGTGTGACTTGTGGTTTGGATTCTATGGTAATCGGGGAAACACAAATTTTGGGACAGGTGAAGAACGCTTTTCTTCAGGCTCAATCCCAGAAAATTACTGCAACGTGGTTTAATATGCTGTTTAAGCAGGCCGTCACATTGGGCAAGCGTGCCCATTCGGAGACGTCCATTGGAGAAAGCGCCGTATCCGTCAGCTATGCAGCAGTTGAACTGGGCAAACGAATTTTTGGGATGTTTACCGATAAAAAAGTGCTGATTCTCGGCGCGGGTAAAATGAGCGAGCTTACCGTTAAGCATTTGTACAGCGGTGGAGCAGCCGAGGTCATTGTGGCGAACCGGACTTTATCCAGAGCGGAAGATTTGGCTTCCAAGTTTCATGGAACGCCGGTCACGATGGAGGAAGGTATGAATCGGTTGGCGGATGTGGACATTGTCATTAGCTCCACAGGTGCACAAGGATATATTCTGGATCGTGAGCGGGTTGAAGCCAATATGAAACGTCGTCGGTCCCGTCCTTTATTTATGATTGATATTGCGGTTCCACGTGATTTGGACCCGGCTATTGGTGAATTGCAGAATGTTTTTCTCTACGATATTGATGATCTGGAAGGCATCGTGGAGAGCAATTTGGAAATGCGCCGTACTGAGGCTGCCAAAATTGAGCATATGATCGAAGGAGAACTTGGCGAGTTTTATCAATGGTTAAAAACGATGGGAGTGCGTCCGGTGATTCGTGCTTTACAGGAAAAAGCAGAGTCCGTGCATCAGGATACGCTCGAAAGCTTGTTCAACAAGCTTCCCGAGTTGGATGAACGACAACGCAAAGTGATTAGCCGCTTGACGAAGAGCATGCTGAACCAGATGATGCATGATCCGATCAATTCGGTGAAGGAACTGGCTGTCCAAAAGCAGGGGAATGAGGCGCTTGAACTGTTTAGCCACATTTTTGCTCTGGAGGATCGTTTGGAGGACGCCGCTCAGAAAGTAGATAAAAGCGATGCATCCGCGTTAATGAAACCGGAGGCCGGTATTCATGAAAAATCTGGTCAGGCCCAAGCCTCGCCAGCGTCGTTTGCGCCGGCTGGCCTGTAAAGGCGGGTGAGTGAACGTGGCTTTAAGCACGCTTATATATGATTCGATGATTTACGTTTTTGCCCTGAGCCTTCTGTTTGTATTTTCGGATGGCATTCGCCGTAATGCGAGTGCCAAACGGACAGGTACAGGGCTTCTTGCTGTCGTTCTTGTGCTCCAGCTTGTTTATATGGGAATAAGAACCTGGAACGAAGGACATCTTCCTATTTTCGTAACCTACGATTTTTATTTCTGTTTTCATTTATTTTGGTCCTGATTTCTTTAATTCTCTCACGCTATCAGCGGTCGGAATTTGCGGTATTGCTGCTTAACATTATTAGCTTTGCGGTTCTTGTGCTCAATAATATATGGATGGAGCCCACCGACAATCCGCTTGGAAATTGGCATACGGTGCATGGGCTGCTTCTCATCCATATCGCTTTGGCTAATCTTGGCTTTGTAGCCATGACGGTAGCGGCTGTATTTTCGGGGCTCTATCTGTTTTTGCATCGTAAATTGAAAGTCAAGAAATGGAATGATACGATCCGGCGTCTGCCGAGTCTGGAAATGATGGATCGGTATACCCATATGGCGCTGTTGATTGGTACTCCTTTGCTTGGGGTCTCCATTGTAGTTGCCGTCATCTCTATTATTGCTGAAGAACGCTGGCGTCTGCTAGTGGATACGAAAGTATTGATGACAGCGATAGCTCTGTGCGTGTATATTGTATTTTTAGTGAGCAAAAGATTCAATCAGAAGTCGGGCCTTGTGATGGCGAAGTGGGCATTGGTGGGCTACACGCTATTGATTCTTAACTTTTTGCTGAATTCCTGGTCTGTATTTCATCAGTGGACAGGAGAGTGAATGGCCATTTGCAACATTTTGTGCCGATTTCGCTGAATTGTAAAAATAAGCTCTGTTGTATTGTGGGCGGAGGAAGGATAGCGGAACGCAAGGTAAAGGGACTGATGGAAAGCGGGGCGTTCATTACCGTCATCAGTCCGAATATAACGCCGGATTTACAGGTTCTGGCCGATCATAAGCAGCTCCACTGGGTAAATCGCGTATACCGCGAGGGTGACCTCCAGGGGGCCTTTCTTGTATATGCGGCGACCGACCGGAGAGAAGTGAACAATACGGTTGCGCATGAGGCTGTGCGAAGGGGTATACTTGTAAATGTGGCGGACCGCTCGGAAGATGCGGACTTTATAACGCCGGGCATCATCCGACGGGGTAGGCTAACGATCAGCGTATCCACCGCAGGTGCGGGTCCAGCAGTAACATCCGAAATTACATCGGCTTTGGATACGCTGTTTGGTAGCGAATACGAGCCGTATCTGGATTTCATGTACGATATGAGGCAGGCAATTAAACGTACCATATCTTCCCCGCAGCAAAGGGCGAAACTGCTGAGACGTTTGGCGAGCAGCGGAATTTTGGAGCAAATACGACGTCAGGAATTTACGGCATGGACGCAAGAAGAGATGGACATATGGATTGCGCAAAATCAGGAGGAATAGCATGCGAACAATTGTGGTAGGTAGCAGACAGAGCGCGCTTGCGCTAACTCAGACCGGGCATGTCATTGAGGATTTGAACGTGCTGTGCGCGGAGCATGGGCTGGATATGCAGTTTGTCGTAAAAAAAATATTGACCAAGGGCGACCGGATTTTGGATGTAACGTTGTCCAAGGTGGGTGGCAAAGGGCTGTTTGTCAAAGAAATTGAACAGGCCATGTTGGCAGGTGAAATTGATATGGCAGTACATAGTATGAAGGATATGCCGTCAGAATTGCCCGAAGGGCTGGTGAACGGCGCGGTACCGCGTCGGGAAGACCCGCGGGATTGTTTCGTTACTCTGGGGTCCAAGAGCTTGGACGACCTGCCGCAAGGGGCAAAGGTCGGTACGAGCAGCCTGCGCAGAGCCAGTCAAATCAAGTCATTACGACCTGATCTTCAATTGGAGCCTGTGCGCGGTAATATTGATTCCCGTTTGAAAAAGCTGGAGACTGAAGGTTTTGACGCCATCATTTTGGCGGCTGCAGGCTTGCACCGGATGGGCTGGAAAGACCGAATTACGTCCTATATACCAGAGGAAGACTGTTTGCCGGCAGTTGGGCAGGGAGCGCTCGGTATTGAATGTCGCGCCAATGATGAAGAGCTACTCGCATTGCTGCATCTATACAACGACCGGGATACCTCGGCTACGGTTGCGGCAGAACGAACCTTCCTTGGCGTGCTGAACGGGGGATGCCAGGTGCCGATCGGGGCCCACGCAGTCTGGGTTGATCAAGAGATCCGTCTCACGGGTATGGTAGGCTCGCCGGATGGCGAGGTTATTTTGAAGGAAACGCTCCAGGGAAATGATCCGCAAAAGTTGGGAGAAGCGGTGGCGGCTAGCTTGATCGCCAAAGGAGCGGAACAGATTCTGGCGCAGGTGAGGGGATGATGGAATGGCGGGAAAGGTATATTTAGTAGGCGCAGGACCCGGAGACGCAAGACTGATTACGGTCAAGGGCTGGGAATGCATTCGACTGGGTGATGTGATTGTCTATGACAGACTGGCAAGCCCTCGACTTTTAGGTTTGATGAAGCCAGGTGCTCAGAAAATATATGTCGGCAAGCTGCCGGATCGTCACACCATGAAGCAAGAGGAAATCAATCAATTACTGGTGGATCTGGCTCTAGAAGGAAAAACGGTCGTCCGGCTCAAAGGCGGGGACCCCACCATTTTTGGGCGGGTCGGCGAAGAAGCCGGACTGCTGCGCAAACACGGTATTTCCTATGAGATCGTACCCGGCATTACATCAGCGATCAGTGTACCTGCCTATGCGGGCATTCCGGTCACACACCGGGATATGGCCTCATCGCTGTCTATCATTACGGGTCATGAAAGTCCAGACAAGCTCGACAAGAGTATTCATTGGGATAAAGTAACGAACGCAACGGGCACACTGATCTTTATGATGGGTGTGGCGAAGATCGGCTATATTAGTGAGCAACTGATGAAGCACGGCAAGCCGCCTAGCACACCCGTTGCTTTGATCCGTTGGGGAACCCGTGCGGAGCAGGATACACTGGTGGGTACGCTGGCAGATATTGAGGCCAAGGTGAAAGCCGCGAATTTTCAGCCTCCCGCCGTCATCGTCGTCGGAGAAGTGGTTAATCAGCGTGAACAGTTAAAATGGGCTGAGGATATGCCTTTGTTCGGCAAGCGGATTTTGGTTACACGTGCGCGCGCACAGGCCAGCAGTCTGGTTCATCGGATTGAAGAGCTTGGCGGCGAGCCTTATGAATTTCCCGTCATCCAGACGGTTGTCCCAACGGACGAGCCAACGAAACGACAAATTACTGAGGCGTTTGCACGATTGCCTGAATACGACTGGGTGTTTTTTACCAGCGTTAACGGAGTGGAATACTTTTTCACTCATCTGAAGGAACAAGGCAAGGATGTTCGTTCGCTATTTAAGGCGCGTATTGCCGCAGTCGGACCGGCTACAGCGGCGGCACTTCGTACGCACGGAATTGAAGCGGAGCAGATCGAAGGCCCTTTTCAGGCAGAGGGCTTACTCGAAGCGTTTGAGCAGGATTTGCAGGCAGGTCAGAACGTATTTCTGCCAAGAGGAGATCTTGCCAGGACCTGGCTGCCGGAGAAGCTGAGAGAGCTGGGACTTGAGGTGACTGAGGCCGATTTGTATCGAACCGTGCTGGCCGCAAACGCACAGGATGATGAACTGCTCAAGCTGCTTGAGGAACGTGCCATCCATGCGATTACTTTTACCAGTTCCTCAACAGTCACCTTTTTTCTGGAAGCACTTAGGCAGATGGGAGTCGAAGATCCGCTGTCGCTGCTGGAGGGAGTGACGATCGCTGTGATTGGCCCTCTCACTGGAGAAACAGCGACCCAGGCGGGCCTGACCGTCAGTTTCATGGCGGAAAAGGCAACTATTGAAAGTCTGATCCAATCGCTATGTGACTGGAAACAATCGAATGCTGTGACATCATAATTTTATTTTACCAAATGAATGTATAAAAACTGGAGGTTTGCAATCATGAGTGTTCCTTTTACCAGACATCGCCGTTTGCGTCAATCTGCTGCCATCCGTAGCATGGTGCGTGAGACGGTATTGAATCCGGCTGATTTTATCCAGCCGATCTACGTAACATTCGGTACAGGAGTGAAGCAGGAAATTAGCTCCATGCCCGGTGTGTACCGCTTTTCTCTGGATCAACTGGAAGAAGAACTGAAAGAAATTAGTGAGCTTGGCATTCCTGCCGTGCTCCTGTTTGGCATACCGGAGACGAAGGATAGCTTGGGGACTTCTGCTTTTGTGGACGATGGTATTGTTCAGGAAGCTACACGTCTGATCAAGTCGCGTTATCCCGAGCTGCTGGTTGTGGCTGACACTTGTTTGTGCGAGTTTACGGATCATGGGCACTGCGGCATGGTCCACATGCATGAGCATAATGGTGAGGTATGTGGTGAAGTGCTGAATGACGAATCTCTGGAGGTGCTGGTGCGTACAGCTGTTTCTCAAGCCAGAGCGGGCGCTGATATTATCGCGCCATCCAATATGATGGACGGTTTTGTACAGGCGATTCGGCAGGGACTGGATCTGGAGGGCTTCTCACATATTCCGATTATGTCGTATTCCGTCAAATATGCGTCTGCTTTTTACGGCCCTTTCCGGGAAGCCGCAGATTCTGCGCCGCAGTTTGGTGACCGCAAATCCTATCAGATGGACCCTGCCAATGCACGTGAAGCGTTGCGAGAAGCAGAATCTGATGTGCTGGAAGGTGCGGATATGCTGATGGTGAAGCCATCCCTTTCCTATCTGGACGTGATGCGTACAATTAAAGACCAGTTTGATTTGCCTCTGGTGGCTTACAACGTCAGCGGTGAATACGCGATGGTCAAGGCGGCAGCTCTTCAAGGCTGGATTGATGAAAAAGCGATGGTGCTGGAGATTTTGACAAGCATGAAGCGTGCGGGTGCAGATATGATTATTACTTATTCCGCCAAGGATGCGGCAAGATGGTTGAAGCAATAAGTGTATTTTTAGAAGACAGGAGTGGTCAGAATGATCAACGAACAACGAACGGTGCGCGAGGATGTGCGCTCTAAAGTAGCCTTTGATGAGGCAAAGCAATATATTCCGGGTGGCGTAAACAGTCCGGTTCGGGCTTTTAAAGCTGTTGGGATTACACCTGTATATATCGACCGTGGAGAAGGATCGCAGGTATATGATATCGACGGTCAATCCTATATTGACTATGTTTGTTCATGGGGACCGCTCATTATGGGACATGCACATCCTGAGGTCGTCAAGGCTCTACAGGCTGCAGTTGTCAAAGGAACCAGCTTCGGAGCGCCAACGTTGGCGGAAACCGAAATGGCGAAGCTCGTTTGTGAGCGTGTTCCTTCCGTGGATATCGTTCGTATGGTCAACTCGGGAACCGAGGCGACGATGAGCGCGATTCGACTTGCACGCGGATTTACGAGCCGCAGCAAAATCCTTAAATTTGAAGGCTCTTATCATGGTCATGCGGACAGCTTGCTGATTAAAGCAGGCTCTGGCGTGGCAACACTGGGTCTGCCCGATAGTCCGGGTGTACCCGAAGCCGTGGCCACACATACGATCACCGTTCCTTATAATGATTTGGCTTCTGTGAAACTGGCCTTTGAAAAATTTGGCGAGGAAATTGCCGCCATTATTGTCGAGCCGATCGCTGGAAATATGGGAGTTGTACCGCCACAGCCTGGATTTTTGGAAGGTTTGCGTGAGGTAACCCGGCAGTATGGAAGCCTGCTGATTTTTGATGAAGTCATGACCGGATTTCGGGTAGGACTTCATTCAGCTCAAGGTCGCTTTGGTGTAACCCCGGATCTCACATGCCTGGGTAAAGTCATTGGCGGAGGTCTGCCTGTAGGTGCCTATGGCGGACGTCGCGATATTATGGAACAGATTGCACCTTCTGGTCCGATCTATCAGGCGGGTACGCTTAGCGGAAATCCGCTGGCTATGGCAGCAGGCTATTCGACGCTTAAATTGCTGACGCCAGAAGTATATGATCGACTGGAAGAACGGGCAGCACGGCTTCAGGCCGGATTTGAACGTAATGCACGTGAGCTGGGCATACCTGTCACGATCAACCGTGTAGGCTCCATGGTTTGTCCATTTTTCACGGAAGAGAAGGTTGTCAATTTTGATACAGCTAAAACAAGTAATCAGGACCACTTTCGTCGTTACTTTACCGAATTGGTGAACGAGGGAGTTAGTGTGGCGCCATCCCAATTTGAGGGCATGTTTGTGTCGGGCGTGCATACGGTGGAAGATATTGATGCTACCATTGAAGCGAACTATCGCGCGCTCAAACGTCTATGAGCTGGCAAGGCGGCTGGAAAAGACGGGGACCGTGGCTGGAAGTCACACCGGGACGGGAAATCACAGAGGGTGAACATCGCACCGATGCTGTAGATCGCTGGTTGCTGAACCGTTTGGAGCTACCGGATAAGCTGTGGCGCAGACTGCGACACGAAAAGCAGATCGAACTTGCGGGGGACCGGCTGCGGCTGGCCCTTTTTCCCGTTACGGACCTTGGCGTGACCCCTCGCTGGTACGATTTGAAGGTGTTGTATGAGGATGATTTTTGCCTGGTCGTACACAAACCGGCGGGTATGGCGGTACACCCGGACGGAGCTGTAAAAGATGGTCCACTGACGTTGGATCATGCGGTCGCATCGTATTATGAGATGAATGGCATCCATGCGGCAGTACGGCATGTGCATCGTCTGGATACGGATACGACAGGACCGGTGCTGTATGCCAAAAATGAATTCGCGTTGCTCAAGCTGGACGAGCAGATGCGGGCCAAGGATATCGGTCGCCGTTATGTGGCTTTGGTACGGGGTGAAGTCCCTTCATCACTGCGGACGCTGGATTGGCCGATTGGCAAGGACAGGCATCACAAGCAGCGTCGCCGTGTTTCTCTGACCGGACAGAGCGCAGTTACCCATGTGGAACTTGGTGAAGTGTGGGGGAGCGGTCAAAAGGCGGTTAGCCTCGTATATTTAACACTGGAAACAGGCCGAACGCACCAGATTCGCGTTCATCTTAGCCATGCGGGCTATCCGTTATTGGGGGATGTATTATACGGGGGACGGGCTACTGATTTTGGCAGGCAGGCGCTGCACGGAGAGCGTCTTACCTTCTGTCATCCGCTGAGCGGAGAAACGATTACTGTGGAAGATGCTTGGCCGGATGATTTTCAAAAGCTGCATAAACAGCTATAAAAGATGGCATGCCTTCTATTTTGGCGCATATACTTGAACCTAGAAACGGTTTGCAATATGGAGTTTCCGTGCGCCTGACAGGAGTCAGAGGATGTGCGGAGGCTGCCCAAAGGAGGATGCCATCCTTGAACAAACAACAGAATGATCAGCCGCAAGGCTTGCGTTTTGATATTTATGAACGCATTCATTTGACGGAGGAAGCTGCCGGGATTGCTGAGTTGGAGGAAATTGAGCTTCTGCCACGCATTCAGGTTGTAACCCACGGCGACCATGCCGCTTTGCGAGGGCATTTGCTGCTGGAGGGCGTGTACCGCACACCTGAACAGGTAACGAACGAGCTTCATCATTTGATCCCTGTGGAAATTACGATTCCACTGAATCGGGTAGGAAGATTGGAAGACATCTCTGTTGAGATTGAGAATTTTGATGTGGACCTGCTGTCATTACGTAGTCTGAATATTACTGGTGTTCTCTCCCTGCACGGGGTGGAAAGCTCCCATGCGGAGGAGACAGCGGTTTGGCTGGATGAGGAATTTACGGTGGTGCACGCACCTGAACATCCCGCTCAACCCTTTTCCACGAATGGAGAGCAGCGTCAGGAAGAAACTTATGCCACCCAGGATTCTGTATTCAATCACACGACGGAGTCTGAATCTTCATACAGGGTACCGGCTCAGCAGGAGTACGCTTCCTGGGAACAGCCGTCACAGGAGTATGGGGAACAGAAGTCATCATCGGAACAGCAAGGTTATGAGCCTCCTGTAGACCCGAACCGGATCTATGAGCCTTGGGCGGGTAAAGCTGTTGAAGATAGCACTTCCGGGGTAAAGCATGAGCATGAGACACCGGAAGTATGGGGATTTCAGCAAGAGGAAGCATGGACGGGAAGTGACCCGAAAATATCCTCCACCGCTCCCGATGTGGTCTATGATCCTTTGCTTGCTGAACCGCATCATGCTACGGAGTCGGAGATCTATTTGGAGCCGCAGCTTGAAGCAGGTCAGGTGAATGATTTTAGACCTGAGACATTAGAGCAGGTGGACGGTGCGTTCCATGATACTGTTGCCGACGATAAGCCGGAGATGCGCGTGGCGTTGAACAGCAAAAAGGACGAAAAAGCAGACGAGCCGGACCAGGTGGTCTACTCATCTTTGCTCCAATCCAGTCGTTCGGTGAAGGAAGCGGAATACCAGCAGCAACTGGAGCAAGAACCGCAGGGCCAGGCGCAGGAGGCCGAAGAAGAGCGTGAGGATGCCAAGTGGAAAAACCTTTTTTTCCATACACAGGATGAAACGTCTTTCCGCAAGGTCCGACTATGCATCGTGCAGCGTGAAGATACGCTGGAAACCATCGCTGACCGCTACCAACTCAGCATACGGGAGCTTCAATTGTATAACAGGCTGGCAGAGCAACATGTGGAAGAAGGGCAGGTATTGTACATCCCTTAACCCGGTCATTGGAAAATGAGCAACGGGTGTTGACTATAGTCAATGGGAAATGTATGATGTGGTATAGCTATTGAAAGACTGAGATCGGGAAGAGTAGGCAGCAAGCCCTTCAGAGAGTGGAATTGCAGCGCTGTGAGGTTCCGCAGGAAGCTACTGGCCGAAGTCACCCGGGAGTCGTCTGTTCGAACGGTCCCTCATTTAATCCCAACGGAAGGTACGAGGTTCACGGTAGAATAAGGCCGGTCCGCAGCCGTTATCTGCATAAGTGTCACACCATGTGTAATGGATCAGTGGATACATACACTAGGGGTGAAACAAAGGTGGTACCGCGAGAGAACAGCCTTTCGTCCTTTGAGGATGAAGGGCTTTTTTTATTTGCCAATTGAAAAATCATGGAGGTATCCTGATATGTCAGAACAAGACAACAAGACAACCTTGGAAATGCCGACAACGTACGATCCAAAATCGACAGAGAAAAAATGGTACAAAACGTGGATGGAGAAAGGGTATTTCCGCGCTGGGCGACTTCCAGAGGCAGAACCTTTTACGATCGTTATTCCACCGCCGAATGTTACAGGCATGCTGCACATTGGACATGCTCTTGATTTTACTTTGCAGGACATTATTATTCGCACCAAGCGGATGCAGGGCTATGACGCATTGTGGCTGCCAGGAGCAGACCATGCGGGCATTGCCACCCAGACGAAGGTAGAGCAGAAGCTGCGTGAGGAAGGCTTGACGCGCTACGATCTGGGACGCGAGAAATTTTTGGAGAAGGTTTGGGAATGGAAGGATCTATACCTGGACAATATCCATAATCAATGGGAAAAAATGGGCTTCTCCCTCGATTATTCACGTGAACGTTTTACGCTGGATGACGGATTGTCTCAAGCTGTTCGCGAAGTATTCGTCAAGCTGTACAAGAAGGGCCTGATTTATCGCGGTAAACGCATCATTAACTGGGATCCTGCTGCACGTACGGCTTTGTCAGATATTGAAGTGGAATACAAAGAGGTAAACGGCAATCTGTATCACCTGCAATATCCGCTTCAAGATGGCAGCGGGTTTATCACTGTAGCCACCACGCGTCCTGAAACCATGCTGGGCGATACAGCAGTAGCCGTACATCCTGAGGATGAACGTTACAAGCATATGATCGGCAAAACACTTGTACTTCCGATTATCGGACGAGAAATTCCGGTTATTGCGGACGACTACGTAGAAAAAGACTTCGGTAGCGGTGCGGTTAAAATTACACCTGCTCACGATCCGAATGACTTTGAAATGGGCCAACGTCACCAGTTGCCACAGATTACTGTTATGGATGAAACAGGTACGATGAATGCCGAAGCAGGCAAATATCAGGGCCTTGACCGCAGTGATTGCCGCAAGCAAATCGTCGCTGATCTGAAAGAGCAGGGCGTCCTGATCCGTATCGAGGAGCATGTGCATCAGGTGGGCCACAGCGAACGTACAGGTGCGGTTGTAGAGCCTTATCTGTCTACACAATGGTTCGTGGAAATGAAGCCTCTGGCAGCCAAAGCGATTGAAGTGCAGAAGGCTGGCAATGGCGTAAACTTTGTCCCGGATCGCTTTGAGCGTACTTATCTGCACTGGATTGAAAATGTGCGTGACTGGTGTATTTCCCGTCAATTGTGGTGGGGACATCGTATTCCTGCCTGGTACGATGAAGAAACCGGAGAAGTTATTGTATCGGTGGAGGACCCTACAACCTTGCCTGAATATGCTGGCAGAAAGCTGAAACAGGATGAGGACGTGCTGGATACATGGTTCAGCTCTGGCTTGTGGCCGTTTTCGACACTGGGCTGGCCTGAGCAGACTGAGGATCTCAAACGCTACTACCCGACCAATGTCTTGGTTACAGGCTATGACATTATTTATTTCTGGGTGTCGCGGATGATTTTTACAGCCCTGGAGTTCACAGAGGAAATTCCGTTCAAGGATGTGTTGATGCACGGACTGGTTCGTGATGCGGATGGAAAGAAAATGTCCAAATCCCTCGGCAATGGTGTAGATCCGCTCGACGTAATCGACAAATACGGTACGGACGCCATGCGTTATATGGTTTCTACAGGCAGCACGCCTGGACAGGACCTTCGTTTCCGTTGGGAACGGGTAGAGCAGGCACGTAACTTTGCCAATAAAATCTGGAATGCGTCACGCTTTGCGCTGATGAATCTGGAAGGGGTTACTGCGGCGGATATCGACATTACTGGTGACTTGAGCACAGTTGACCGCTGGATCCTACACCGTTTGAACGAAACTTCACGCGATATCACGCGTCTAATAGATGCTTATGAATTTGGCGAGACAGGCCGCCTTCTGTATAACTTTATTTGGGATGACTTGTGCGACTGGTACATCGAGTTTGCGAAGCTTTCCCTGTATGGTGAAAACGCAGAGGCGAAAAAGAAAACACAGTCCGTACTGGCGTATGTGCTGGACCGGACACTGCGCATGATTCATCCGTTCATGCCGTTTATCTCCGAGGAAATATGGCAGCATCTTCCGCATGAAGGCGAAACGATTACACTGGCCGCTTGGCCTGTCTATGATCCGGCTTTCGAGGACAAGGATGCGGTAGCTGAAATGAATTTGCTGATCGACGTGATTCGCGCTGTGCGGAATATCCGGGCTGAAGTGAACGTGCCGATGAGTAAAAAGATCGAATTGCTCGTAAAACCCGGCGATCAAGCCGTTCTCGATATCATTAGCCGCAATGGGGAATATGTACGTCGATTCTGTAATACGTCTGAATTTGACGCGGGATTGGAGTTATCTGTTCCAGATAAAGCCATGACTTCTGTAGTCAGCGGAGCAGAGCTATACCTGCCGTTAGCCGGGCTGCTTGATATTGCCCAGGAAATTAGCAGACTCGAAAAAGAGCTTCAGCATTTGAACGGTGAAGTGGAGCGCGTGGAGAAAAAGCTGTCCAACCAAGGCTTCGTGGCGAAGGCACCAGCCAAAGTCATCGAGGAAGAGAAGGCCAAGCAAGCCGATTATTCGGATAAGCGCGCCAAAGTTATCGCACGGATCGAAGAACTCAAGGGATAATTCCACTAACTATAAAATGACCTGAAGGTGAAGAGAATGTCAGATACGATCAGGGGCGGGGGAGTAGCTCCTTTACAAAGCTATGATGAAGCAGTGGAATGGATTAACGGTCTGATTCCGTTCGGAATCAGACCCGGACTGGAACGGATTGAGCAGTTAATGAGCATGTTGGGTGATCCGCAACGGCATCTTAAATTTGTGCATATTGCCGGAACCAATGGCAAGGGCTCGACTTGTGCTTTCTTAACCTCTGTCCTGCTGAAATGCGGTTATGATGTGGGAACCTTTACGTCTCCGTATATCACCCGGTTTACGAACCGATTCCAATTCAACGGGACGGATATTCCCGATGATACACTGGTCTTACTTGCCAATCGTTTGTATCCGTTGGTCAAGGAAATCGCGGTCAGTGATTTGGGATCACCCACGATGTTCGAGGTATCGACAGCGTTGGCTATTTTATATTATGCAACGGTGACTTTTCCAGATGTTGTGGTATGGGAGACGGGCCTCGGGGGAAGGATGGATGTAACTAATATCGTGAGTCCTATCGTTTCGGTCATTACGAATGTAGGCTATGACCATACGGATATTTTAGGGGATACACTCGAACAGATCGCAGGCGAAAAGGCTGGAATTATCAAGCCAGGCGTACCTGTTGTTAGCTGTGTATCTCAGCCAGAGGCTATTCAGGTTATACGGGAAACGGCGGCAAAGCAGGGAGCTACCTTGTATCTAGCAGGAGAACAGTTTACGTATGAACGGCTGAATGGGGACGAAACAGGACAGACTTTTTCGTTTGCGGGACCCTTCCGACACATGGAAATCGGCATCACGTTGTTAGGCGAGCATCAATGTGCTAATGCGGCAGGAGCTCTGATGACACTTGAGGTGCTTCGTCAGTATATGGCTTTTGTGCTGGATGACGCTGAACTACTGGAGGGTTTTAGAGAAGCAGCATGGGCAGGTCGTCTAGAACAGGTCAGCAGTTCGCCGCGAATTGTTATTGACGGTGCTCATAATCCAGAAGGGGCGCAGACGCTGGCAAAGAGTCTTCCCCAACTGTATTCGTACCGAAAAATGGTTTTAATGATGGGTATGCTGTCAAACAAGCATCATGAAGCATACTTGCAGCATATACTGCCACTAGTGGATACGCTTATCCTGACCGAGCCCGATTTCCGCCGCAAAATGAATGCCGCTGAACTGGCTCATCTCGTGGAGAAGCTGCGGCCGTCCTTTGCCAAAACGGATTTGAAAATTATTGTAGAAGGTGACTGGAAAAAGGCTCTTCGCTTGCTTCAGTCACATACGGAAGCGGAAGATCTGGGGGTGGTGTCCGGAACACTGTATCTCATTGCGGATGTACGGGCTACCCTTATGTATCAAACCGATTCGGAAAAAGGTTGGTGAAATTTGTTGATTACTTCGGAACATGTTCATTTTATCGGTATCGGCGGTTACGGGATGAGCGCGATTGCTCGGGTCATGCTGGAGATGGGATATACCGTGACAGGCTCAGATGTGGCATCACAGGAGCTGACAGAAAAACTGGCGGCGAAAGGCGCAAAAATATACCTCGGGCACACGCCTGAGCACGTTACAGGGGCGGACATCGTCGTTTATTCGACGGCACTGTCCCGTGACAATGTGGAGCGGGTGGCAGCAGAGGAATTGAATATTCCGACCCTGCATCGTTCCCAGATGCTCGCAAGGTTGCTTAACGAGCGTAAGGGAGTAGCTGTTGCGGGAGCACATGGGAAAACGACAACCTCCTCGATGATCGCTCTGGTCATGGAGAGATGTAATGTCGATCCAACATACATTATTGGCGGCGAAATCACGAATTTGGGGACGAATGCCAAAGCAGGCAAAAGCGAGTTTGTCGTTGCCGAGGCGGATGAGAGCGATGGTTCTTTCCTGCAATATCATCCTTGGCAAGGTATCGTGACCAACATTGAAGCCGACCATTTGGAAAACTATGATGGCGACTTTAATCGTCTGAAAAGTGCCTATGTACAGTTCTTGAGTCAAATCCGGCCGGATGGCGCGGCTATCGTATGTGCTGATGATCAGAACGTACGGGAAATGCTGCCTCAGATTCAGACTCGAGTCATTACCTATGGAGTCGAGCATGAAGCAGATTATACGGCAACGGATATCCAGTTGGGTGACCGTCGATTAAGCTTTACCATGAACCGCAAAGGGACGGCGCTTGGAACCATCGAATTGTCTGTACCGGGTAAACATAATCTGTACAACGCTATGGCTAGTGTGATTTCTTGCTTGGAAGCAGGTATCCCATTTGAGCAAATTGCTGCGGCTATTGTGGAGTTTCACGGAGCAAAGCGTCGTTTTCAGGTGCTTGGCGAAAGCAATGACATTCTTGTTATTGATGATTATGCCCATCATCCAACAGAGATTGAGGCTACGATTAGTGCAGCTACAGTGACTGGAAAGCGTATTATTGCCGTGTTCCAGCCGCAACGCTACAGCCGTACTTTTTTCCTGCTGGATGCGTTTAGTCGTGCTTTCAGCGAGGCGAATGAAGTCATTATTACCGACATTTATTCTCCGGCGGGAGAAAAACAAATTGAAGGTGTGCATTCTTCCAAGCTCGTGGATTTAATTGTCCAGAACAGCAACGCGAATGCCATTTATCTGCCAACCAAGGAAGCTGTCATCGACGAGTTGAAGGATCGCCTTCAGCCGGGTGATCTTGTGCTGACAATGGGCGCGGGAGATATCTGGAGAGTGGGCGACACACTGGCACGCCTTCTGCGCGAACGGCAAGTCTAATAAGTATCTATAAGGCGTTATGCCTATGAAATACAACCATTCAAGGGTATCCCGAACACGAAACGTGTCCTCGGGATACCCTTTTTTGTAGTGCCCGGGGCATATTTTCACTTCCTGACTCATACAACAGACTATGAGGAAGTATGGGACAAGGAGGGAGTGCATCCGTGAACAAGGCAAAGATGACATTCCGGTTCGATCAACAGACGTCGGAGGCAAGCCGAGAGGAAAGGCTACAGGTGCTTCCGTACAAAACCGGGCCGATAACTAGCCAGCAGCGTGAAACAAATAAAAAAGCGGAACGGTATGAAAGCGAGAAACAGCCTCAAGCTGCTAACCAGCATGAAAGAACAGAAAGAATTAGCGGCATAGGTGCAAACAGCGAGACTGAACGAATTTCAGAAATTAACGAGCCACCGGGCGTGAATAGACCTGGCACGAGGCGACGTTTTGCTCCCGCTCCCATCGTGCAGGAAGGATGGGATGATCCGTTTGGGCGGTCAGCAGCTTCCTGGTCAGATACGGATTTTCTGCCAGATGGTACGGAAGAGGATGAAGAAGAAACTCATCGTTCCAGTCAAGAGTACCGAAAGCGCCCGCCCCATCCCTCCAGATGGAAGCTGATTGGCTCAGTAGCCAGTGCGTTGATGACCGGGGGAATGTTTGGATATATCATGTTGCTGCTTTTTAACGGAGGTGGAGCTGTCCCGGGATCAGTTCCGTCAACAGAGGAGGCTATTCCGGTCTTTAAAGAATCTGTTAGTACAGATACACCATCTGTAAAAGAGAATTCTGCTCCTGTCACAGTTGTATCGGCTCAGGTCCCTTCCCAAACCTATTACCTGCTGCAATACGGAGTATTCAGTACCCCTGAACGGGCTTTGCAAGCAAAGGAAGAGCTGTTGAAGGCAGGCATTGCCGCTGGTGGGGACACAGAGGATCAGAACCGAGTCTATGCAGGGATATCGCCGGACAGGGAACAGGCCAAGTTGCTCAGCAATCAACTGAAAACACAAGGAGTCGAGTTGTACGTCCGTGAGCTTCAACTACCTGGATTCGAAAAAGCAGCTTATGGGGACGAAGGCGAAAAGCTCACTACCTTTTTTCAGCTAAGCAGCACATTGGTCGGCAAGCTGAGCGGGCTTTCCTCATCCTTGCTTGAAGCAGGCGGATCAGGTAAGGCGAATGCCGCCGAAATGAAGGAACTGAACGATCTGCACCAGCAGTGGACGCAAAATATCGCTGCGCTTCCCTCCGGCCTGCCGAAGGAAGCGGCTGCTTCCGTATCCATGCTGGAAAAGGCGATGAACAGTGCAGTCTCGGCACTTGGAGAATATAACAAGAACACAGCCAAGGAGCACATTTGGGAAATTCAGTCTTCGATGATGGAATATGTTTTACATGAGAAGGAATTTATACAATTCATAAAACAATAGATTCTCAATGTTTTCCGGCAAGGAACTGGAAATAGTTCCCCATGCCGGATTTCTGTTTGTATTGCGGTTGAAATCACCGTATAATAATGAAGGTGTCAAAAAATGGCGAGGGAAGATCAGGATGAAAAAAAATGTAGGAATGCTTATACTGTTTTTGTTGCTCGGTTGGCTCTTGGGTGCATGGATTGCCAAAGCTCTTCAATCGATCAAATTCCTTTCCTTTCTGACCCACCCCACTACGATATCCTGGTCGCCGAGAGCGGATCTGGATATTATCAGCTACAACATAACGATAAATTTTGAATTGAGCCTGCTTAGTCTGATCGGCATCATCGCCGCGTTCTGGCTGTACCGCAGGCTCTAACTGATGAAAAGGAGCTTCCCTTATGGACGGGAAAATTACGCCCCGCATTATTCTGGCATCGACTTCACCGAGAAGGAAGGAATTGCTTTCATTTCTTAGACTGCCCTTTGACGTGATGCCGAGTCATGCGGATGAAAGCACGCCTGAGAGCTGGACGCCTCAGCAAATTGTGGAGGCCCTTGCGGTACGCAAAGCCGAAGCGGTCGTGAACATTGCCAGCCAGTCCGAAGAAGATGGATTGGTAATTGGCAGTGATACCATAGTCGTGCTGGATGGTTTGGTACTGGGTAAGCCTGCCGACCATGCGGACGCGGTTCGCATGCTGACAGCATTGCAGGGAAGAACCCACCGTGTATTCACCGGGGTGGCCTGCATACATACCGTAACCGGCAAAACGCTTGTCAGACACCGCCAAACGGAGGTTACGATGAAGCCTTTGAGCCATGAGCAAATTGTGGCATATGTGAATACGGGCGAACCGTCTGACAAAGCGGGAGCGTACGGCATTCAGGGTTTGGGTGCTACGCTGGTGGAATCTATTCAGGGTTGTTATTTTAACGTCGTAGGATTGCCGCTTTCCCTGCTGTCGGACATGTTGTCCGAATTCGGAGTGAGCGTGTTGCAACCTTAAAGGGGATAAACATATGTTAGAGTCGCCAACACTGATGCTTCGCGACCTCCCTCATGAAGAACGACCAAGAGAGCGCATGATGACATATGGGGCGGATGCTTTGAGCAACGCGGAGTTGCTGGCAATATTACTGCGTACGGGAACACAAAATGAGTCATCGGTGCATTTAGCGCAGCGTATTTTGCAGCAGGCGGGGAACTTGCGCCAACTGGTGGATATGAGTATGACCGAATTGACCCAGATTAAAGGCATTGGCAATGCCAAGGCGATACAGCTCAAAGCGGGTATCGAACTGGGGCGACGGCTGGCATTGTCACGCCATTTGGAGACCCCGGTGATCAGTTGTCCACGGGACGTGGCAGATTTGCTGTTTGAGCAGCTTCGTTATTTGCAGAAGGAGCATTTTGTATGCCTGTTCCTGAATACTAAAAATCATGTCATTGCCCAGGAAACGCTATCCATGGGCAGCCTGAATTCCGCCATCGTACATCCTCGTGAAGTATTTCGGACAGCGATCAAATGCAGCAGTGCTTCGATTATTTGCGCTCATAACCATCCGAGCGGTGATCCGAAGCCAAGCCCGGAGGATGTCCAGTTGACCCGTCGCCTGATGGAAGCGGGCAACATCGTGGGCATCGACGTGCTCGATCATATCGTGATCGGGGACGGAACCTTCGTAAGTTTGAAGGAACAAGGTCTGATATAATATACTATTTAAATCAAACATTTAAATCCGACCGGCTAGGCCGGCCTGAATAAACCGTTTATACATGGATAACAGATTTCAGGGAAGAGAAAAGGAGATTAACATCATGCTGGGTGGCTTTACAAAAGATTTAGGAATTGACTTGGGGACGGCAAACACGCTGGTATATGTAAGAGGAAAAGGGATTGTGGTTCGTGAACCTTCTGTAGTCGCATTACGTACAGACACAAAAACCATTGAAGCTGTTGGTGAATCTGCAAAAAAAATGATCGGTCGCACACCGGGAAATATCCGTGCGATCCGTCCGATGAAGGATGGCGTTATTGCGGATTTTGACACGACTGCAACGATGATCAAATATTTTATCCGTCAGGCGCAAGCTCAACGTTCTTGGTTTCCACGTCATCCGAACGTGATGGTCTGTGTGCCTTCAGGCATTACTGCGGTGGAGCAGCGTGCTGTTGAAGATGCAACAAAGCAAGCGGGCGCGCGGGAAGCGTACACGATTGAGGAGCCCTTTGCAGCTGCAATCGGCGCTGATCTTCCCGTATGGGAGCCAACGGGTAGTATGGTTGTCGATATCGGCGGAGGTACAACCGAGGTAGCGGTTATTTCTCTGGGCGGGATTGTGACGAGCCGTTCCGTGCGTGTGGCTGGTGATGAAATGGACGAGTCCATCATCCAATACGTGAAGCGTCAATATAATCTGATGATTGGTGAGCGAACTTCAGAACAGTTGAAAATGGAAGTCGGGTCCGCAATGCCGCTGGAACAAGTGGAGACGTCGGAAATTCGTGGACGTGATCTGGTAACAGGTTTGCCGAAGACGATTACGATTACTTCGGATGAAATCAGTGAAGCGTTGTCTGATACAGTGAATGCAATTGTGGAAGCAGTCAAAGTAACACTGGAAAAATGCCCTCCCGAGCTGGCGGCGGACATTATGGACAGAGGTATCGTATTGACTGGTGGCGGAGCACTTTTGCGCAACTTGGACAAGTTGTTGGCGGCTGAAACCGGGATGCCGGTTATCGTAGCGGAAAATCCTCTGGATTGCGTGGCAATCGGTACAGGCAGAGCGCTGGAAAATATTCATTTGTTCAAATCGCGCAGCAGTTCCGCCGTCCGTTCCAGACGTTGAATCGGGGGTGTAGGAACTGTTTAAGCTGTTCGGCAATAAAAGACTATTTATTCTATTGATCGGAATCGTTCTGTTTATTGCCCTTATGGGGATCACACTTGGACAGAGAAATTCCTTAACCTGGCCGGAAAAGTTCGCCAGAGATTCAATTGGCTTTGTGCAAGGTATCTTCTACAGGCCCGCTTCAGCAATAGCGGGCTTCTTTGAAGATATCGGGAATATGCGGAGCATTTATAGTGAAAATGAACGGTTGAAAATTGCCGTAGCGCAGTTAACCGCTGAGCAGATTCAGACTTCTAACTTGAAAGAGACAAACGCCAGACTTGAGCAAGAACTGAAATTCACCCAAACGCAAAAGTCCAAAAATCAATATGATTATCGTATTGCACAGGTAAATAGCGTCAGTAATGATTCCAAAACGCTTGTCATTGATATTGGTGAAAAGGACGGGGCCAAGGTTGGTCAGGAAGTCAGATCACTTGAAGGGTTTGTGGGGGTTATTAGTCGCACAGCGAACTTCACTTCTACGGTTACGCTATTGACTACATTAGACCCTAAAAATCCAAATTCTTATGCTATCGCAGCGACAGCACTGGGCAAGGAAAATAATTCGTTCGGTATGATTGAAAGCTATGATCCGGCTACGAACAGATTTCAAATGACTCGCATTGAGGAAAATGATCCAATCGCAAAAGGTGATCAGATTATTACGTCTGGAGCAGGCGGGAAGTTCCGTAAAAATCTGTTGATCGGTACGGTAGAAAAAATCCAGGTTGGCGAGTTCGGACAAACACGTACAGCGATTATCAAACCCGCAGCCAGCTTCGTGGATTGGAAAGAATTGCTCGTTCTTTACACTCCTGAGGTACCGGAATAATGAAGATACGCGGTCAGGTTTTAATACTGCTGCTGTTTGTACTGTTTATAGCTGAAGGAACGATTCTTCCGTGGCTTCTTCCGGATAGTTGGCATCCAAGAATGGTTCCGAATCTCGTGTATGTCGTCATTTTGTTTGTATCCGTGTATTATAGTCGCCATACGGCATTGGTACTGGGAATTGTTCTTGGACTTATTCATGACGTTGTGTATTACGGGTTTATTATCGGACCTTACTCTTTTGCAATGGGATTGTCGGCTTATTTGCTGGGACTGGTATTTACAGCTCGACGTGCGCCGATGCCTATTATGATGGGAGCTGTGCTGATCGGCAGTTTTCTGCTGGATTCGATGCTTTTTGCCATTGATCATCTGTTCCAGTTGAACCATCAGACTTTCGACTGGGCGTTGGCTCAATATATGATCCCTGATTTATTTATCCATTTTCTGTTCGCCCTCATCATTTACGTCCCCGTTCGCAAGCAATTGCAGCGTTTGGGTATTCGTGTGAAAAAGGAAGAGAAAGTCTAGGTCTTTTTACACACATTTTGTCCGGGTTAGCAGGGATTTCACGTTCCGGGGACGAAATGATTGAGATAGGAGGGACAGGCTAATGGCGGTGAAATCGAATCATGTCACGATTAAAGGCATCAAAGACGGCCTGGTATTCCTTCTGGACGATCAATGTGAGTTTGAGGATTTGCTGGGCGAGCTGCGTTTCAAGCTGGAGCACAGTCATCAAAATATTTTAACCGGACCGATTATTCATGTGGATATTAAGCTGGGAAGCCGGGAAGTGACGGAGGAACAAAAGGAAAGTATTCTGGATATTTTGAGACAGAAGGGGAATCTGCTCATACGGTCCGTCGAATCGCCCGGACTGCCTTCGGAGGTGCAGGGAAAAGCTCCCATTCACACCGTGACAGGGATTATCCGTTCTGGCCAGGTGCTTCATCATAACGGGAATTTACTCTTTTTGGGAGATGTGAACCCCGGTGGGATTATAACGTGTACTGGTGATATCTACGTGCTCGGTGCCCTGCGGGGTATGGCGCATGCGGGGATGGAGGGAAATGGCGAGGCAATTATCGCGGCCTCTTATTTTGCACCAACACAGCTGCGAATTTCCGAAATGATCAGTCGTCCGCCCGATGAATGGGAGACGCGTGAATCCGGAATGGAATTTGCGTATCTCAAGGACGGCGCCATGCAAATAGATAAAATGAGTAATATTGTGCGTCTGGGCCGCGATTTTAACGTGTTCAAAGGGGTGTAGCACATGGGAGAGGCTATCGTCGTCACTTCAGGAAAAGGCGGCGTCGGCAAAACGACGACGTCAGCCAATATAGGAACAGCGCTGGCACTGCTCGGCAAAAAGGTGTGCTTAGTGGATACGGATATAGGCTTGCGTAATCTGGATGTTGTTATGGGTTTGGAAAACCGGATTATTTATGATCTGGTCGATGTAGCGGAAGGTCGTTGCCGTTTAAATCAGGCTTTGGTCAAGGATAAGCGCTTTGAGGAGCTGTATATGCTGCCTGCTGCTCAAACCAAGGACAAGAGTGCCGTAACGCCGGAGCAGGTTAAGGATATTATTTTGGAGCTTAAAAAGGATTTTGAATATATATTGATTGATTGTCCTGCGGGTATTGAGCAGGGCTTCAAAAATGCTATTGCTGGAGCGGATCAGGCGATTGTCGTAACGACACCGGAAAATGCTGCTGTGCGCGATGCTGACCGGGTTATCGGATTGCTGGAAAGCTCGCATGTGATTTCACCAAAACTGGTGGTTAATCGTATCCGCAACAGCATGGTCAAATCCGGGGATATGCTGGATATTGACGGCATTTTACAAGTGCTTAGCATAGACCTTATCGGGATTGTGCCGGACGATGAAATGGTAATCAAGGCAGCCAATACAGGAGAGCCTACCGTCATGAATCCGGATTCACAGGCAGCGATTGCCTACCGTAACATTGCTAGACGGATTCTGGGTGATACAGTACCACTCATGCAACTGGATCAAAAGAAAAGCGTGATGACACGGTTTAAGAAATTTTTTGGTATGGGTGGATGAAGAAAACAGTGAGTTATGGCTGGTAGACGGCTCCGCGTGTAATTTGATCTTACGATCGCTGTTGCCACGGGATTCTTTTATTTGTAAAACATTTAGTGGTAAGAATCCCATGGCAAAGGCGAACGCTTCATTTCTTCAGATTCAAATCACCCGCTTCGCTACTGCCTGCGCAAATTCCTAAACTGTTTTTAAGTAAGAGAATGGATGTAGAGGAAAGATACGTACGAAGAATTGCAGGCTTTTTTAAAACTTCTTAGTCCTTTCATCTTAATTACGAACACTTAAATAAGTAATAAACTTATTTAAGTGTTTTTGGCTTGTCTTTTTAACTTCTATAATTCCTAGTTCTTAATATAAGGCTCACTACATAGCTGTTATATATTCAATCACATCCGGTGCGCTTGCGCCGGTTTTTTTCATTTTCAGATACGTAATCCCGAACCGAACAACATAAGTTGAAGCCCGTCCTCATAAGATGTACCAAACATACCTCGCTGGGGGGCTGAAACAGGATGAATAAAAACTCCGGAATCAAGCAGCGCAGAGAAGAACGCATACAGCAGCTGATCGCGAGAAACAAAGCTGAAGAATATTCCTCAGGCATGCATCAGGACAGGCACGGGAACAGGGAAATGAAGCCGATGCCAGCAGTGATCCGGCCCAGAGACCCGGAAACCGAATGGAAAAATGAACGACAACGCTGGCAGCAATCTTTTGGGGAGAACCGGGGTCCGTCTTTTTGGGTTTCTTTTTGGCGCAGGTCTGTGTTTGCTACTGTGCTGTTTGGACTGGTGTGGGGATTATTTCGCTGGGATGTTCCCTATGCGGTCAATTTGAGAATGTTTATCGCGGATGCCTTAAATAAGGATATGGATTTTGCAGCCGCCGGACAATGGTATGAAACTTATTTTGATGGGACCCCATCCTTTTTACCGATCTTTGGAGAGGAGCCTGAAACACACAAGGTGAACGCAGTCCGCAAGGGCACTCCGCCAATTCAAGGGAATATAACACAGCCATTTGCGCTAAGCCTCAAAGGAGTGGAAATTGCACCCAAAGCTGCTGGTAATGGGGCAATCGCTGTCAAAAGTATAGATGCTGGACGTGTGCTGGACATATTCAATCACCCAGAAAGTGGAATTACAATTACGATTCGTCACACTGGCGGTATCACGGTAACGTACGGACGTCTATCCCGCTCTACCTTAAAGGTGAACGATTGGGTCCAGGAGGGGGACGAGGTCGGTGTGCTACCAGCAGGCCATAGTGGCAGTGAGGCAGCGACTCTGTTTTTTGCGGTGCAGAGAGGAAGTCAGTATATTGATCCGGCGGAAGTGGTAGCCCTTGATTAATGTCCGGGGCGTGACTTTGTCTCTGCATCCACTGTTTGTACTGGTGATGCTAACCTCTGTGTTGACAGGACATTTTATCGAGATCATGACTTTGTTTACGCTGGTGTTCATTCATGAATTGGGGCATGCAACAGCAGCCACGTTGTTGGGGGCGCGGGTGCTGACCATACAGATGCTACCCTTTGGAGGAGTGGCCGTCATTGACGATCAGGGAAAGCTCAACGCGTGGAAGGAGATTGTCATTGCGCTGGCTGGCCCTCTGCAAAACGGAATTATGATTGTCATCCTTCTATTGCTCAGAAATGTGAGCGGGGGGAGCATGAATATATAAATTATATGATTCAGGGAAATGCGGTCATTGCACTGTTTAATCTGCTCCCGATTTTACCACTGGACGGCGGAAAAATAATGCAGGCGCTGATGAGCTTATCCATCCCGTATCACCGTACTCTTGTTTGGACTTTTCGAGCTAGCATCGTGACCAGCCTGCTATTTTGTATCTATGGTATTTCGCCGTTATTAAGGCAAAATGGACCTGTGCATTTAAATCTGCTGGCGGTAGGGATTTTTTTGCTTTATTCTAATATTGTGGATTATCGGAATATCCCTTATCGTTTTATACGTTTTTTGCTGGGAAGGGACGAGCTCTTTTACCGGGAGGCAGCTAAGGGAAGTATTGCCTTGCCAATTGTATCCTTGCCTTTGAAACATTTGGAGCCTGTTTTGCGTCTTTTCAAAAGGGACCGATACCATATGGTTTATGTCATGAATGAGCAGGGACGGATTGTAGCGGTATTGCCAGAGCAACGCCTTATTCGCTCTTATTTTGCAGCGCGCCCGCCGGATGGCGGAAAATCCAAACCTAAATAGAAAAGTAGCAGTTTTTTATGAGTTGAGGAAAGAGGCTGTATCCAGAGAGGTTGAAAAACCATGAAGCAAATGATTGTACAATGCCAGCAGCAGATGACCCAAATGGCACTGCTGGAAGAGGGACGATTGGTAGAATATGCAGCTGAATTGCCGCGAAAGCGGGGAATTCTTGGTTCCTTTTTCAAAGCCAGAGTCGTCAATGTACTGCCGGGAATGCAAGCCGCCTTTGTTGACATTGGACAGCGAAAGAATGCCTTTTTATATGTGGATGACGTACTTCACGCCCATTTGGACAAGCAACCTGAGGTAAAGCCCTCCATTTCCGAGCTGTTGAAGGTGGGGCAGGAAATTGTAGTGCAGGTGTTGAAAGAGGCCGTGGGTAGCAAAGGGGCCAGAGTAACCACTCATTTTTCACTTCCGGGTCGCTGGATCGTATACATGCCTCGCGCCGATTATGTGGCTGTATCCAAAAAGATCGAGCGTGAGGGAGAACGGGCTCGTCTGAAAGCGATGGGAGAGCAGCTTCGAACAGGTGAAGAAGGAGTCATTATCCGTACAGTTTCGGAGGAAATGAGCAGAGAAGCGATTGAAAATGACCTGAACCAGTTGCGTCAGCAATGGGAAGTCATTCAGTGTAAAGCTGCTGAACACTCGGCTCCATGTGAGCTGCACCGGGATTTGAGCATCGTACAGCGTCTGATTCGGGATGTGTTTACACCGGAGCAGGATGAGATGGTTATTGACAGTGAGGAGCAGGCCAAGGAAGCGGAAATATTACTGCGTCAGATCAGTCCGGAGAAGGCTCATGTGAGCATATTTCGTGGTGCAGAAGAGACCATATTTAAAGCCTATGGCATCCATGAGCAACTGGAACGTGATTTTGCGCGAAAAGTATGGCTCCAGGGCGGCGGATATATCGTCATTGACCATACTGAGGCACTAACCGTCATTGATGTGAACACAGGGAAATTTACGGGGGTAGCAATCTGGAAGAGACGGTGACTCGGACTAACGTCGAAGCGGCTGAAGAGATTGCCCGACTGGTGCGTGTGCGTGATATCGGGGGCATTATCATTATTGATTTTATTGACATGGAACAAGAGGAGAACCGACGTGAAGTGTCCTCTGTGCTGGAGTCTAGGCTGAAAAAAGACCGAACCAAATCATATGTCGTTGGCTGGACACGGCTAGGACTTCTGGAGATGACTCGAAAAAAGGTACGCGAGGAAAAGACGATTTTATAAGGCACTGCGTTTCCAAAATCATTTTAAACTAGAGGTTGAATGTGGACGAAGCTTATGCTACAATCTTTTAGTATGTGTCATGCGTAAGATTGGCTGCACATGCTGTAACCGCTCCAATCAGGTACTGAAGTACAGCATCCTCAGGGAAGTTGTCACCTGCGATTAGGCGAGTCTGAGACATAAGGAGGTGCAAGCAAATGTACGCAATTATTGAAACAGGTGGTAAGCAATACAAAGTTCAAGAGGGCGATGTATTGTTCATCGAGAAGTTGGAAGCTACCGATGGTGAAACTGTAACGTTCAACCGTGTTCTGGCAGTATCTAGCGACAATGGCTTGACTACAGGTACACCGCTTCTTTCCGGAGCTACTGTAACAGCTACAGTTGAGAAACATGGTCAAGGCCAAAAGGTCATTGTATACAAATACAAACCTAAAAAGAACTACCATGTGAAGCAAGGTCATCGTCAACCGTACACGAAAGTGACGATTGGAAAAATCCAAGCGTAAGAGGGTGCGATAAGTGATTATCGTGCGTATTACACGACTGGAGGATGGCAGCATACAGGGATTTTCCATTAAAGGTCATGCGAATTACGCCAAATCTGGCGAGGATATCGTATGTGCTGGCGTATCAGCGGTAACTGTAGGCACGGTCAATTCGATTGGAGCTCTTACAAACGTTGATATGGAATCGGAAATGGAAAACGGCTTTTTGAGCGCGTATCTTCCCCCTGAAATTCATCATGAGGCGAACGCACAGGTACAACTGTTGCTGGAATCCATGGTAATTATGCTGACAAGCATTGCTGAATCATACGGTAAGTATATTCAAATAGAAAATAAACAAAGAAGGAGGTAGACATCATGTTGAAATTGACATTGGATCTTCAATTATTCGCATCGAAAAAAGGTGTGGGTTCCACAAAAAACGGACGTGACAGTCAATCGAAACGTCTTGGCGTGAAACGTGCTGACGGTCAAGCAGTTACCGGCGGTAGCATCCTGGTTCGTCAACGCGGAACGAAAATTCACCCGGGCACGAACGTGGGCATCGGTAAGGACGACACTCTGTTCGCGAAAGTGGACGGCGTTGTGAAGTTCGAACGTTGGGGCCGTGATCGCAAAAAGGTGAGCATCTACCCGATCGACGTTGCTCCAGTAGCAGCTACTGTAGAAGCTTAATAGCGGCTTAGACACGCTGAAAAGCCTCCGGCAATTTTGTCGGAGGCTTTTTTGTATGATGGTAATGAACTGGAAAGTCAGTCTGTGCTATACTGGATTAAGGTTCTTTATTAATCCATTTTAATTATCGCAGAACGGAGAGAAGCTATGTTCCAGCGGATAAGAGCGCCTCATCTGGCGTTGGGTTCCATTCTGATTCCTTTGGTTTTTTCACTGCTCTATCCTGCAGCACTAACGATTATCATATTAGCCGTGTGGTCTGTTATTGCCGCCTGTTTTAGCATGTGGTATATACAGAGACGGGTTGAAGCTGAGCGGAAAGCTGCTTTGCGTTCTTTGGAGCGTACAGCTATCGCAGCTCTCAATCATCACCGGCATGACTGGATGAATGACTTGCAGGTGCTTTATGGCTATATTCGTATGAATAAGCATGATAAATCGGCTGCTTATGTGGAAACAATAAAAGGGCGGGTAGCAGAGGACAGTAAAATATCCAAGCTGGGTATTCCCTCGCTGGTGTTTTATTTGCAGTCTTTTCGCGTGAACGCCGGAAATTTACAGTTGTCGGTTCAGGTTGAGGAGCACTTAAAGTTGGACGCTGTCATGTCTCCCGAAGACGGCGAGTCGCTTGCCTCGGCCGTCATAGAAACGGTACGTGCGTATCAATATGGCGGGGGCCGGTCGTCCTGGGGAGAAGTGCGCAGATTAACACTTTATTTCGGTATGGATGAGAATGATGTTATCGTCCGGTTTGAAGGCAGTGACGTACCTGCTGATTTGAATTTGTTAAAGCAGGTCAGATCCGGACACGGAAGTGAACGCATTCGAACAGAGAAGCTTCCTACGGGAGAAATGCTTCAAATTCGGATGCAGTGTCAGACATAAGGAAGGTGTAACCATGTTTGTAGATAAAGCGAAGATTTTTGTTAAGGGCGGCGACGGTGGAGACGGGCTGATTGCGTTTCGCCGTGAGAAATACGTTCCTGAAGGCGGCCCTGGTGGCGGTGATGGAGGTAACGGTGGAGACGTGATCTTCCGCGTCGATGAAGGCTTGCGTACCCTAATGGATTTTCGGTACCAGCGGCATTTTAAAGCTAAACGTGGAGAAAAAGGCCGCAACAAAAGCCAGCATGGAGCCAATGCGGATCATATGATCGTACGCATACCTCCGGGTACAGTCATCATGGATGATGATACGGGTGAAGTAGTGGCAGATATGACACGTCATGGTCAGCAGGTCATCGTGGCCAAAGGCGGACGTGGGGGGCGCGGAAATATCCGTTTTGCCACACCAAACAATCCAGCGCCTGAGCTGGCTGAGAACGGCGGAGAGGGACAGGAACGTTATATTACCCTTGAGCTTAAAGTAATGGCTGACGTAGGCCTGGTTGGTTTTCCTAGCGTAGGGAAGTCCACATTGCTGTCGGTAGTATCTTCCGCAAAACCGAAGATTGGTGCCTACCATTTTACAACGATTACGCCTAATTTGGGTGTTGTGGATGTAGGCGACCATCGTAACTTTGTTATGGCCGATCTGCCTGGATTGATTGAAGGAGCTCATGAAGGCATAGGACTGGGACATGAATTCCTGCGGCACATCGAACGGACACGTATCATTATCCACGTCGTGGATATGGCGGGCTCCGAGGGTCGTGATCCGTTTGAGGATTGGACTAAAATTAACGACGAATTAAAGCAATATAACGCGGCATTAGCCGAGCGTCCACAAATTGTGGCGGCGAATAAAATGGATATGCCGGAATCGGAAGAAAATCTGGCTCAATTCAAGGAACAAATCGCTTCTGTTCGTCCAGATCTCGAAATTATGCCCATTTCCTCGTTGACACGTCAAGGCGTAAAGGAACTGCTCTATCGGGCTGCTGATCTGTTGGATCAAATACCGGACGAGCCAGTTGTTGAGGAAGTAGCGGAAGTGAATGAACGTAAGGTGTTTAAGCTGGATAAGGCAGAGGATGAAGGTTTCACCATTGTACGTGAAAACGATACATTCGTGGTGCACAGTGTCAAAATCGAGCGCATGATGAAGCGTATGCAGCTGAATTCGCACGATGCGATTTTAAAGTTAGCAAGAACATTGCGCCACATGGGTGTGGATGCTGAGCTGCGCAAGCGTGGTGCTGTTGATGGAACGCCTGTACGCATTGCCGATTTCGAGTTTGAATTCGTGGAAGGCAGCAGCTATTACTAAAAATGAAATACTTGTCTGAAGTATGGACGGTTACTACGCTATAGGAAACTCTATAGACGGCAGTAGCCGTTTTTTTGTACCGTTAGCTTGCCGATTGTCAGGAGTTTCGATATAATGTCCTCTATATAAAAACATAAGTCTTTGAGGAGAGGACGTTCGTGAAAGAGCGCTATTACTTGGTACGGGAAGATATTTTGCCTGAAGCTATCGTTAAGACGATCCAGGTTAAGCTGCTGCTTGCTTCGGGAGATGTTAAAACCGTGCATGACGCCGTGGAGCAAGTTGGGCTAAGTCGAAGCGCCTTTTATAAATATAAGGATGGCATTCATTTGGTCAACCAACTGGAGCGTGAGCGAATTGTCAATATCTCCATTGATTTGGAGCATCAATCCGGCATGCTGTCCAGAGTACTTGGCAGGGTGGCAGATTACGGAGGCAATGTGCTAACGATCCAGCAGAGCATTCCGCTTCAAGGCAGAGCTAACGTAGTCATTTCGGTAGAAATGTCCAGACTTAGTGAAGAGCTTGGGGTTCTGCTGGAGGGTCTGGAAACCATCTCCGGTGTGAAGCGCGTTCGCCTGATCGGGCAAGGCTAAGAGCTATAAAGCAAGCTCATTAGATATAAGTTAGCAGGAGGGGAATGGATGAAACCGGTCAAAGTAGGATTGTTAGGATTAGGAACGGTAGGAACGGGAGTCGTTCGAATCGTGGAAGGAAATCAGGAAGATTTGAGCAGACAAGTCGGTTCGCCGATCATTATTGAAAAAATAGCTGTTAAAAATATAGAGAAATATCGTTCCATTGAAGTCGATCCCGCCAAGCTTACAGAGGACCCGTGGGAGGTCATCCGTGATCCAGAGATTGATGTTATTATCGAAGTCATGGGTGGCGTGGATCAGACGAAGAAGTACATTCTGGAAGCGCTGGAGCGCGGCAAGCATATCGTAACAGCGAACAAGGACTTAATGGCTCTGCACGGCTCTGAAGTACTAGCGAAGGCGCAGGAAAAGCAGTGTGATATTTTTTATGAAGCAAGTGTAGCGGGCGGTATTCCGATTATTCGTACGCTGATTGAAGGCTTCTCCTCCGATCGCATTACTCGCATTATGGGGATTGTGAACGGTACAACCAATTTCATTTTAACCAAAATGAGTCAGGAGGGGGCTTCTTACGAGGAAGTTCTCAAGGAAGCGCAGGAGCTTGGATACGCGGAAACTGATCCGACTTCAGACGTGGAGGGACTGGATGCTGCCCGTAAAATGGCTATCCTCGGTACGCTCGGCTTCCGTTCGGATGTAGAGCTTAAGGACGTAAGCGTTACTGGTATTACAAAGGTATCCAGTGAAGATATCGCTTTTGCCAAAACACTGGGCTATGAAATGAAGCTGCTTGGCATTGCGGAGCGTCAGGGTGATGAATTTACGATCAATGTTCAGCCGACGATGGTACGCAAGCAGCATCCTTTGGCCTCGGTGAACGGGGTATTCAACGCAGTTTATGTACACGGTGAAGCCGTGGGTGAAACCATGTTCTACGGTGCGGGTGCAGGAGAAATGCCAACAGCTACATCGGTTGTGGCCGATCTGGTGGCTGTAGTGAAGAACCTGAAGCTCGGCGTGAATGGGCTTAAGGCCATCGTACCCTATAACCCTAAAAAAATCAGCAGTGACGAGGATGTGTATTTCAAAAACTTCGTACTTCTGCATGTAGATGATAAGGCCGGAGTATTGGCGCAGATCACACAGGTATTTGCTGAATTCGACGTCAGTCTGGCATCTGTGGTGCAGCAACCAAATGAGGTCAATCCAGATGCTGAAATTATTATCGTAACCCATTTGGCCAGTAAGGCAAGTATGAAAAAGGTTCTGGAGCATTTTGAATCTCTGGATGTCATTCGCCGTATCAAGAGTGTGTATCGGGTAGAGGGATAGTTCAAAAAAGCAGGGGGAATTGTCTGTATGACCGTTTTGAAAACTGCAAGAGTGCGTGTGCCTGCAAGCACCGCCAATTTAGGCCCCGGTTTTGATACACTGGGCATGGCGTTGTCCTTGTATGCATGGGTTGAATTGAAAGAGGCCGGACAGACGGCTTTCCATTTATACGGGGATGAAATGAACGGTATTTCCCAGGATAAAACGAATCTGATTTATAAAGTAGCACAAATGGTTTTTCGGGAGGCTGGGGTATCAGTTCCTGAGCTGGATATTTCGATGTATTCGGATATTCCACTTACCCGCGGTTTAGGTAGTAGTGCTTCAGCCATTGTGGGTGCGCTTGTGGCTGCAAATACGCTGATTGGCTCACCTTTGTCAGACTCCAAGTTGTTTGACATGGCAAGTGCTATTGAAAAGCATCCTGACAATGTGGGAGCCTCCTTGTTTGGCGGCATTATTACAGCGATGTGGGATGGCAAACATGCCAAGCATTTACGGCTTGAGCCGGATGCAAATCTGGAGGTTCTGGTAGTCATTCCGGATTTCCAATTGTCTACCTCCAAGGCCAGAGAGGTTCTACCCGCTCATGTATCCTTGAAAGATGCCGTATACAATGTGAGCCATGCTTCGATGCTCGTAGCGGCATTGGCATCAGGCCGAACCGATTTGATCGCCGAGGCGATGCAGGATCGGCTTCACCAGCCTTATCGGGCGGCTCTTGTGCCGGGTATGACAGAGATTTTGCAGAATGCACATCATTATGGTGCTTTGGGGGTGGCTCTTAGCGGAGCCGGACCGACATTGTTGGCATTGGCGGATCGCCGGGAGAACCGGAGAGCGGAACTGGAACAGTATTTAACCGAAACGATGAGCAAGGAAGGAATCACTGCATCTATTTTAAAATTGCGCCCAGAGAGCGAAGGCGTTAAAGTATATACTGATGAGAAAGAGATTCCTTTTATGGACATGATTAAAGGGGAAATTACGATATGAAACGAATTGCACTTCTTCCGGAGGGGACCGTTTCCCATGAAGCGATTCGTTATCTGATAGGGGATACGCCCTATGAATTGCTGTTTTATAAGTATATAGCAGATGTATTTCAGGCTGTGGACAAGGGAAAGGCTGACTACAGTGTAATTCCGATTGAGAATACAATTGATGGCTCTGTAAGTCTGCATATGGATTGGCTTGTACATGAAGTGAACATTCAGATGCAGGCGGAATGGGTGTACCCTTCTATTCAAAACCTCATTGGATATCGCAATGAATTTACCAATGACCGGGGCGAGCTGGATTTGAGCAAAGTGGTCAAAATTATGTCTCATCCCGTGGCGATTCCCCAGTGTAAGGAGTTCATACAGACTACGGCTGCTCAGGCTGAGCTGGAGAGTGCAGGAAGTACGGCGGAAGCCGTCGAAATTGTTAAACATAACCCGGGCAAAGGCTGGACTGCTTTGGGAACCAAGCTTGCGGCTTCCAAGCACGGATTGGATATTTTGGCCAGCAAGGTGACGGATCACGATAATAACTTTACCCGCTTTGTCCTGATCGGCCATCAGCCTATCAGCCTCCCGCGTAAACCTGAAGGTCAACGGACCAGTATTTTGGTGACACCACCGCAGGATTTTCCAGGGGCGTTGCATCAGGTATTATCTGCATTTGCGTGGCGCAGGTTGAATCTGTCACGGATTGAATCGCGCCCGACTAAAAAGCAACTGGGGAACTACTATTTTTACATTGAAATTTTGGAATCTCTGGATTCCATCCTGCTTCCCGCAGCATTTGCAGAGATTGAGGCTTTGGGATGTCATGTGCGTATCCTTGGTTCCTATCCAAGCTACAAGTATGTTGAAGCAGCGATCGAACCTATTTTAGAAGAACAATAATCGGAGGTGCAGTTCTTAATGGCAGAGCAATGGATTTATCTAGATGGACAGCATGTAACTAAGGAAAATGCAAAGGTTTCGGTATATGATCATGGGTTTTTGTACGGGGACGGGATATTTGAAGGTATTCGCATTTACAATGGTAATATTTTTAAATGCAAAGAGCACTTGGACCGTCTGTACGATTCTGCAAAATCAATTCAGTTAAACATTCCGCTGTCTCCTGATGAAATGCTGGAAGCGATGGCGGAAACGATCCGTCTTAACGAGATGCGTAATGGATACATTCGTCTGGTTGTATCGCGTGGTGCTGGAAATCTTGGGCTTGATCCTCTTCGCTGTCCGAAGGCAAGTATTATCATTATCGTGGAGCAACTCGCCATCTACCCCGAGGAAGCTTATCTGACCGGGCTTAAGACGATTTCCGTCTCTCAGCGTCGCAACATTCCAGATGCTTTGAATCCGAAAATCAAATCGTTGAATTACCTCAACAACATCCTGGTGAAAATCCAGTCTAACTATGCTGGTGTGGGCGAGGCTATTATGCTAAATTCCCAAGGCTATGTGACGGAAGGTTCCGCGGACAACATTTTTATCGTCAAAAACGGAGTGTTGTATACGCCGCCTTGCTATCTGGGAGCGCTTGAGGGTATCACGCGCAATGCTATTATCGACTTGTGCGCCGAGCTTGGTTATGTGCTCAAGGAACAGCCTTTTACGCTGCATGATGTGTATGTCGCTGATGAGGTGTTCTTTACGGGAACTGCAGCAGAAGTTATTGCTGCTTATGAAGTAGATGGTCGTACGATTGGTTCCGGCGTTGCGGGTCCGGTGACTTTGGAGCTATTGGCCGAGTTCCGCAAGATCGTGGATCAAGACGGTTATAAAGTGTGGCAGGACTAAAAATAGTGGATCCTTTTGACTGGATGCCCGCAAGGGAATCCGGTTGAGAGGATTTTTTGTTTGTATGGGGTCATTCGCCCGGGAAGTGCATAGGATGTAATAACAGAAGCCGGGCGTTTACCTATCCTGCCCGAACGAATGTCTAGGAGGTTTGTGACCTGTGAAAATACACATCGTCAAGAAAGGCGACACACTGTACTTGCTTGCCCAGAAATATAATGTGTCACTCGAAAAAGTTATTGCGGCCAATCCCCAATTGGCTGACCCGAATCAGTTAAGTATCGGCGAGAAAATCAAAATTCCGGCAGACCCTGTTGCGATGCAAGAACAGCCATCAACGGTTTATCAGCACAAAGTCAAGCAGGGTGATTCGTTGTGGAAGTTGTCCAAGGCATGGGGAGTCCCGCTCAAGCTAATTATTGATGCCAATTCCCAACTTAAAAACCCGAACGCTCTACTGGTCGGAGAAACCGTCAATATTCCTCAATACAAAGGGGAATCATCCAGTCCTGCTACAGGCAAAAAAAATACCGGAGCCAAACAAGGGATGACGCAACCAAAGCCCGAGTCACCAGCAGAGCCGTCAAACAAACAACAACTCACCCAACCAAAAGAAGAACTCACTCAACCAAAAGAGCAACTAACTCAGCCGAATATGGAAAACGTGCCTAAGCCTAACGAGCAGTGGACGCAGCCTAATGAAACCGTGAATCCTCCCAAGCTTCCCGAATTAAAGCTACCCGAGGTACCTATGCCTGTGGCACCTGTGAATCCTGCTCCACCTCAACCTGTAGCTTACCAACCGGTTCAGCCCAAGCCCCAGTTGCCTGCAAATGTTGAGCTAAAGCCTGTAGCTGAAAAATTTTGCGGTTGCACGAACTCGGAATCAGTAGCGACCAATTCCCAATGGTCAGTACAACAGCCGACGCATGATTACAACTCACCAGCAAGTACGGGACCAAACTCATGGTACCCGGGCATCGGGGCTGCCCAGCCATGGGAGAATGCTCCAGTAAATACTTCCTTTGTAGAGCAATGGTCTTCTTCCGTAGCCCCTAACCAGGGATATCAGCATGACTGTGAACACCCATGGAGTTGGGGACCTGTACAAACAGCGCCTATAAATGTCCAACCGACACCATATCCTGTTTATCCGGACTGCACATCCCCGGGGTATCATCCAAGCTATGAAGCGGCTGAGAATGCATCCTATCCTGTCTATCCTCCATTTATCCATCAAGGTTACCCGCAGCATCCTGAGAGCGCAGTCCAAGGTAGTCAGTGGGGACATGAATGGGGACCACCTCATCACGGTCTACCTACAGGTGGGTATATATCCGACTATAGCCAGCTACAAGGGCAACAGTCGGCGAATCTACCGCATCATTCGTTCGCCCATGAGAATGCACCTGTGTATCCTTTAGAGGGATATACTACCCCTTATATGTTTTTGCCTGACTGTGGCTGCCGGGAGGGGAATGTGAAGTCAGTACCAGCATTCTCGGGAACGCAGGGAGATGGAAAAAGTCTGAATATCGGAACCCAAAACGAAGCTAATTCTGCTTCTGCCAAGCATAAAGATAGCAACGTGCGTAAAGGCAAGGGAAAAGACACCTCGGGCAGTACGGCCAAAGAAGAGACATCCAAAGTCAAGGTTTCGGGTAAAAATGGTACTGCTAAAAATCAAAAGTCCCACAAGACGGTAGCGGCAGCTTCCCATTCTTCGGCCAGCAGTTCCCGCTCTCGCAGAAATCCCTGGATTAAGGACTGACAAAAGGGAATTTAAAAGTAGAGATAACCTTTATGAAGGTGAAATCAGCCTATGTAGCCTAAAAGAGTGAAATGATAAAATAGAGAGACTGTTATTCCTCAGAAACGGAATGACGGTCTCTTTTTCGATTAGCAGCAAGCGAATTTGGGTACAGGAAACCAATTAAAAAAAGGTGTTGCTAAGTATAAGCATAATATGATATATTCTTATAGCTGTCTTTTCTGAGATGGTTAGCAACACAAAGCAGAATGAAAATGTTTAAAAAATTCTCTTGAAAAAAAGTGTTGCAAAGCTTTGGAAAACATGATATATTATTTAAGTCGCCGCTGAGATGCGGTGGTGAAACGAAGTAAGGCAAAAGTAAGACATCATGTAGGTTTGATCTTTGAAAACTGAACAACGAGTGAGTACATGATTTTGTTCGCAAAATCAGCCACGAAGATTTCGGTGCACACCGCAAGGTTGTATGAAATCGGAGTGTAAAAGAGATATTTTATCTCGTCAGTTTCAAAATGAGCATATCGCTCTTTCTATATACCAACTTCGGTTGGTCTTTAATGGAGAGTTTGATCCTGGCTCAGGACGAACGCTGGCGGCGTGCCTAATACATGCAAGTCGAGCGGGGTTGTTGTAGAAGCTTGCTTCTACAACAACCTAGCGGCGGACGGGTGAGTAACACGTAGGCAACCTGCCTATCAGACTGGGATAACTACCGGAAACGGTAGCTAATACCGGATACATCCTTTCCCTGCATGGGGAGGGGAGGAAAGACGGAGCAATCTGTCACTGATGGATGGGCCTGCGGCGCATTAGCTAGTTGGTGGGGTAATGGCCTACCAAGGCGACGATGCGTAGCCGACCTGAGAGGGTGATCGGCCACACTGGGACTGAGACACGGCCCAGACTCCTACGGGAGGCAGCAGTAGGGAATCTTCCGCAATGGGCGAAAGCCTGACGGAGCAACGCCGCGTGAGTGATGAAGGTTTTCGGATCGTAAAGCTCTGTTGCCAGGGAAGAACGTCTTGTAGAGTAACTGCTACAAGAGTGACGGTACCTGAGAAGAAAGCCCCGGCTAACTACGTGCCAGCAGCCGCGGTAATACGTAGGGGGCAAGCGTTGTCCGGAATTATTGGGCGTAAAGCGCGCGCAGGCGGCTCTTTAAGTCTGGTGTTTAATCCCGAGGCTCAACTTCGGGTCGCACTGGAAACTGGGGAGCTTGAGTGCAGAAGAGGAGAGTGGAATTCCACGTGTAGCGGTGAAATGCGTAGATATGTGGAGGAACACCAGTGGCGAAGGCGACTCTCTGGGCTGTAACTGACGCTGAGGCGCGAAAGCGTGGGGAGCAAACAGGATTAGATACCCTGGTAGTCCACGCCGTAAACGATGAATGCTAGGTGTTAGGGGTTTCGATACCCTTGGTGCCGAAGTTAACACATTAAGCATTCCGCCTGGGGAGTACGGTCGCAAGACTGAAACTCAAAGGAATTGACGGGGACCCGCACAAGCAGTGGAGTATGTGGTTTAATTCGAAGCAACGCGAAGAACCTTACCAGGTCTTGACATCCCCCTGATCGGTCTAGAGATAGACCTTTCCTTCGGGACAGGGGAGACAGGTGGTGCATGGTTGTCGTCAGCTCGTGTCGTGAGATGTTGGGTTAAGTCCCGCAACGAGCGCAACCCTTATGCTTAGTTGCCAGCAGGTCAAGCTGGGCACTCTAAGCAGACTGCCGGTGACAAACCGGAGGAAGGTGGGGATGACGTCAAATCATCATGCCCCTTATGACCTGGGCTACACACGTACTACAATGGCCGGTACAACGGGAAGCGAAAGAGCGATCTGGAGCGAATCCTAGAAAAGCCGGTCTCAGTTCGGATTGCAGGCTGCAACTCGCCTGCATGAAGTCGGAATTGCTAGTAATCGCGGATCAGCATGCCGCGGTGAATACGTTCCCGGGTCTTGTACACACCGCCCGTCACACCACGAGAGTTTACAACACCCGAAGTCGGTGGGGTAACCCGCAAGGGAGCCAGCCGCCGAAGGTGGGGTAGATGATTGGGGTGAAGTCGTAACAAGGTAGCCGTATCGGAAGGTGCGGCTGGATCACCTCCTTTCTATGGAGAATCGTTTCCTGCAACGGAAACATTCAAATATGAAGCGTAAGCTTCAAAAAAACTACTCACTCGTTGCTCAGTTTTGAGAGTTCAATCTCTCACATAGCGTTTCCAACATATACTTGTATTCAAGTGTTGAGGAATTTGATATGATATTCATCCGGCCTTAAAAACCGGAAAAGTGCACCTTGAAAACTGGATACCGAAACGAAATTGCGTTTTAGAATATTCCTTTACGCTGATCTTGTGTAAACAAGTGAAATAAAGGTAGCAGGTAAGGAAAGATCTTTTGCCTTTGGCAAACATCATTCTTTATCGAACATCGATATTTTCTTTCTTTGAAAGAAAAGTCTAGGTTAAGCTACAAAGAGCACACGGAGGATGCCTAGGCGCCAGGAGCCGACGAAGGACGTGGCGAACAACGATAAAGCCTCGGGGAGCTGTAAGCAAGCTTTGATCCGGGGATGTCCGAATGGGGAAACCCGGCTGTCTTCATCGACAGTCACTTTCTGCTGAATACATAGGCAGAACAGAGGCATACCAGGGGAACTGAAACATCTAAGTACCCTGAGGAAGAGAAAACAATAGTGATTCCGTCAGTAGCGGCGAGCGAACGCGGATTAGCCCAAACCAAGGAGCTTGCTCCTTGGGGTTGTGGGACGTCTCACATGGAGTTACAAAGGAACCGGTTAGATGAAGAGGTCTGGAAAGGCCCGCCAGAGAAGGTAAAAGCCCTGTAATTCAAAACCTGTTCCCTCCGAGACGGATCCCGAGTAGTGCGGGGCACGTGAAACCCCGTATGAATCCGGCAGGACCATCTGCCAAGGCTAAATACTCCCTGGCGACCGATAGTGAAGCAGTACCGTGAGGGAAAGGTGAAAAGCACCCCGGAAGGGGAGTGAAATAGATCCTGAAACCGTGTGCTTACAAGAAGTCAGAGCCCTATGTATGGGTGATGGCGTGCCTTTTGTAGAATGAACCGGCGAGTTACGTTCCCGTGCAAGGTTAAGGTGAAGAGCTGAAGCCGCAGCGAAAGCGAGTCTGAATAGGGCGAATGAGTACGTGGACGTAGACCCGAAACCGGGTGATCTACCCCTGTCCAGGGTGAAGGTGCGGTAACACGCACTGGAGGCCCGAACCCACGCATGTTGAAAAATGCGGGGATGAGGTGGGGTAGCGGAGAAATTCCAATCGAACCCGGAGATAGCTGGTTCTCCCCGAAATAGCTTTAGGGCTAGCCTCGGAAAAGAGAGTCGTGGAGGTAGAGCACTGATTGGGTGCGGGGCCCGCAAGGGTTACCAAGCTCAGTCAAACTCCGAATGCCATAGACTTAGTTCCGGGAGTCAGACAGTGAGTGCTAAGATCCATTGTCGAAAGGGAAACAGCCCAGACCATCAGCTAAGGTCCCCAAGTGTGTGTTAAGTGGGAAAGGATGTGGAGTTGCACAGACAACCAGGATGTTGGCTTAGAAGCAGCCACCATTGAAAGAGTGCGTAATAGCTCACTGGTCGAGTGACTCTGCGCCGAAAATGTAACGGGGCTAAACACGCCACCGAAGCTATGGCTTGATGCTATGCATCAGGGGTAGGGGAGCGTTGAATGCGGGTTGAAGGTGTACCGTAAGGAGCGCTGGACTGCATTCAAGTGAGAATGCCGGTATGAGTAACGAAAAGATCTGTGAGAATCAGATCCGCCGAAAGCCTAAGGGTTCCTGAGGAAGGTTCGTCCGCTCAGGGTAAGTCGGGACCTAAGGCGAGGCCGATAGGCGTAGTCGAAGGACAACAGGTCGAAATTCCTGTACCACCGTAATCCGTTATGAGCAATGGGGTGACGCAGTAGGGTAGTGACGCGGACTGATGGATGTCCGTCTAAGCAGTGAGGCTGGTGTGTAGGCAAATCCGCACATCGTAAGGCTGGGCTGTGATGGGGAGCGAAAATTACAGTAGCGAAGGTCATGATCTCAGACTGCCAAGAAAAGCCTCTAGCCAGGAGAAGGTGCCCGTACCGCAAACCGACACAGGTAGGCGAGAAGAGAATTCTAAGGCGCGCGGAAGAACTCTCGTTAAGGAACTCGGCAAAATGACCCCGTAACTTCGGGAGAAGGGGTGCCTCGGTAGGGTGAATAGCCCGAGGGGGCCGCAGTGAAAAGGCCCAAGCGACTGTTTAGCAAAAACACAGGTCTGTGCGAAGCCGCAAGGCGAAGTATACGGGCTGACGCCTGCCCGGTGCTGGAAGGTTAAGGGGAGTGGTTAGTCCTTCGGGGCGAAGCTATGAACCGAAGCCCCAGTAAACGGCGGCCGTAACTATAACGGTCCTAAGGTAGCGAAATTCCTTGTCAGGTAAATTCTGACCCGCACGAATGGCGTAACGACTTGGGCGCTGTCTCAACGAGAGATCCGGTGAAATTTTAATACCTGTGAAGATGCAGGTTACCCGCGACAAGACGGAAAGACCCCATGGAGCTTTACTGCAGCTTGATATTGAATTTGGGTACGATCTGTACAGGATAGGTGGGAGCCTAAGAGACTTGAGCGCCAGCTTGAGAGGAGGCATCCTTGGGATACCACCCTGATCGTATCTAGGTTCTAACTTGGTACCGTGATCCGGTACGAGGACAGTGTCAGGTGGGCAGTTTGACTGGGGCGGTCGCCTCCTAAAGAGTAACGGAGGCGCCCCAAGGTTCCCTCAGAATGGTTGGAAATCATTCGAAGAGTGCAAAGGCAGAAGGGAGCTTGACTGCGAGACCTACAAGTCGAGCAGGGACGAAAGTCGGGCTTAGTGATCCGGTGGTACCGCATGGAAGGGCCATCGCTCAACGGATAAAAGCTACCCTGGGGATAACAGGCTTATCTCCCCCAAGAGTCCACATCGACGGGGAGGTTTGGCACCTCGATGTCGGCTCATCGCATCCTGGGGCTGAAGTAGGTCCCAAGGGTTGGGCTGTTCGCCCATTAAAGCGGTACGCGAGCTGGGTTCAGAACGTCGTGAGACAGTTCGGTCCCTATCTGTCGTGGGCGTAGGAAATTTGAGAGGAGCTGTCCTTAGTACGAGAGGACCGGGATGGACGTACCGCTGGTGTACCAGTTGTTCCGCCAGGAGCACCGCTGGGTAGCTATGTACGGAAGGGATAAGCGCTGAAAGCATCTAAGCGTGAAGCCCCCCTCAAGATGAGATTTCCCAGTATGTAAGACCCCTTGAAGACGACGAGGTAGATAGGTTGGGGGTGGAAGTGCAGTAATGCATGGAGCTGACCAATACTAATCGGTCGAGGGCTTATCCTAAAGAATAAAATGCAATGGAGTTTCGGATCCAGTTTTCAGGGTGTAACACCTTGAAAGTATGTAGAAGATACATACGTATAGGCGAATTTACGATGTAAATTCATGTTTGGTGGCGATAGCGGAGGGGTTCCACACGTACCCATCCCGAACACGACCGTTAAGCCCTCCAGCGCCGATGGTACTTGGACCGCAGGGTCCTGGGAGAGTAGGACGTCGCCAAGCAAATCTTTATGATAACTATTCCCTGATAGCTCAGTTGGTAGAGCACTCGACTGTTAATCGAGTTGTCACAGGTTCGAGTCCTGTTCGGGGAGCCATATGGAGAGGTGTCCGAGCTGGCCGAAGGAGCACGATTGGAAATCGTGTAGGCGCCAAAAGCGTCTCGAGGGTTCGAATCCCTCTCTCTCCGCCAGATATTATTTATTGTAAGGCCCGTTGGTCAAGCGGTTAAGACACCTCCCTTTCACGGAGGTAACAGGGGTTCGATTCCCCTACGGGTCATAATATGGAGGCTTAGCTCAGCTGGGAGAGCATCTGCCTTACAAGCAGAGGGTCGGGGGTTCGAGCCCCTCAGCCTCCACCATTTATTTCTTATATAGTATTCCCTAATATTATCGCGGGGTGGAGCAGTTCGGTAGCTCGTCGGGCTCATAACCCGAAGGTCACAGGTTCAAATCCTGTCCCCGCAACCAATTAACTTTCTTAATGGATCATTGTTATGGAACTGTGGTGTAGAGGCCTAACATGCCTGCCTGTCACGCAGGAGATCGCGGGTTCGAATCCCGTCAGTTCCGCCATTTTTACAAAGTTATACTACCCTGTTGGGAGCCATTAGCTCAGTTGGTAGAGCACCTGACTTTTAATCAGGGTGTCGAAGGTTCGAGTCCTTCATGGCTCACCACTCATGAACTCATATGTCATGGATATCATTGTATTGCGGACGTGGCTCAGCGGTAGAGCATCGCCTTGCCAAGGCGAGGGTCGCGGGTTCGATTCCCGTCGTCCGCTCCATATTTGCGCCCTTAGCTCAGCTGGATAGAGCGTTTGACTACGAATCAAAAGGCCGGGAGTTCGAATCTCTCAGGGCGCGCCATTTAACTTCATAAGCCGGTGTGGCGGAATTGGCAGACGCGCGCGACTCAAAATCGTGAGGGAAACCGTGGAGGTTCGAGTCCTCTCACCGGCATGTATTTCGGGATGTAGCTCAGCTTGGTAGAGCACCTGGTTTGGGACCAGGGGGTCGCATGTTCAAATCGTGTCATCCCGATTCAAAAGGAAAGTCGCTTGAAGAAGCGGCTTTTTTTGTTGTATTTGTTGTCTTTTTTTGTATAAATCAGTAATCGTCAGGCCACAATAACACAAAAAGTGGGACGGAAGGGATTACTGTGAAGCGATTAAGCTGGAAAAAACAAATTAAACGACGCTGGAAGCAGTGGAGAAGAACGGTGTGGGCCTGTATTATTTTTGGATCGGCTTGTTTGCTGGCAGGTTTCGGTATTCTGTTTTCACGTCATATGCAAACTATGCTGTCACAGCCCCTTGCTACTACCGTTATGGCGGACGTTGATACGGAGGAGCCTTCACACACGAGTCCGGCCGAAGTGCATTCCTCACAGGTGCAGATATTGCAAAGTATCCGTGCTTCGGGCATCAGTAGGAAGACTCATTTGTTAACCACCTATGTGTGTGGCACAGAGACGCTTTCCTTGGGAACGTTAAGTTCGCAGCAGTTAGAGAGCTTGCTGAAGCAGCATCCCGATTGGAAGGGACGGTTAAATACCAGAGGCGAAGTGTGGCTGGAGCGTAAGGTGGAGGATTTGTCGGAGTTATGCAAACAGCACGCCTACATGGGTATGAGTATGGATGGACAACTTACTTTGTTTGAAGGGCCGCCTAAAAAAGAAAAAGTAATTCGGACTTTCTTCCAGCTGGATGTGGGATCAATGGAGACGGCTCTGCCCGAGGGAGTGTATGAGCAGCTCCAGCAAGGAATCCGTGTGCAGGATATGAACGAATACAACAGTGTGATCTCTACTTTTAGTGATTTTGCAGTGGAACGAACACAGCGGGTATTGAAGCAGCAATATTGATTACATGCAAGAAAGAGGCGTGTAGGCTTTGCCCGGGGGGTGAGGCGTATAACGTCTCTTTTTTGTGTTGAACTTAGGATTAAACTTTTTACTCTATTAGATGCAAAGTTTTGTTATAATGAAATGAACGACACATATGTTCGCTTTGTTTAGCATTTGGCAATGATTATGGTTTTGATATTAAATCGTTGATGGCTAGTTAACGCCGTATTTTGGCGATAGGGGAGAGATTTTTTTGCGTTTTCTAGGAATTGATCCGGGTATTGCAATTGTGGGCTTTGGATTTGTGGACAAGATCGGCAGTAAGGTGGTTCCTGTTCAATATGGCTGTATCCAGACGGAGGCCCATACACCGGAAGAAGAGCGATTGCTTCATGTATATGAAGGCATGCTGCAATTGATTGATAAATATAAGCCTGATGCGGTAGCGCTGGAGAAGCTTTTTTTTAATCGTAACGTAACTACTGCGATGTCTGTAAGTCAGGCACGCGGCGTGCTGGTACTGGCTGCGAAGCAACGTGGTCTGCCTATAGGGGAATATACGCCTATGCAGGTGAAGCAGGCCATTGTAGGGTATGGAAAGGCTGAGAAAAAGCAAGTACAGGAAATGGTAAGAATGTTTCTGAAGCTTCAAGTCGTGCCCAAACCTGATGATGTGGCGGATGCTTTGGCAGTGGCTATTTGTCATGCACATTCATATGGACTAAATTCAAAATTAAATGAGGTATTGCGAAAATGATAGATTTCTTGCGTGGTTCTGTGGCTCACTTGGAAAATGAATATGTCGTATTGGATGTACAAGGGGTCGGGTACCGGGTATTTTGTCCGAACCCGTATGCCTTTGCTAAAACAGAAGGGCCGATTGTCATCTATATTCATCATCATGTAAGGGACGATGCTACTTTACTGTTCGGGTTTGCGACTCGTGAGGAACAACAGTTGTTCCGTAAGCTGATTGATGTATCCGGAATTGGGCCGCGTGTGGCGCTTGGTATTTTGGGAGGCGGTACGCCTACCCATGTGGTAACGGCAATCTATCAAGAGAACATCGCGTTTCTCACCAAGCTGCCGGGCATCGGTAAAAAGACGGCGCAACGCATGATTCTGGATTTGAAGGACAAGTTGGACGGCATCGGCTCAGTCGGGATTGCGACCGGATTGTTTGCGGAGCCTGTCGTGGAGGAAGGCGAGGGTTCCTATTGGAGCGAGGCACGAGAAGCACTTAAGGCGCTGGGCTACACAGATGCGGAGCTGGATAAGGTATGGAGCAGAATGAAGAAAGACGTGAAACCTGATGAATCTGCCGATATTTTGATGAAACGGGCTTTGCAACTGTTGTTTGCCGGATAGGACGATGATGTCCATTAAAAGAAGTCTGGTGAAAAGGAGGAGCGATGGAATATGGATGACCGGATTATTTCCGCCAATTTGATGATGGAAGACCAGACGGCGGAGCTAAGCCTTCGCCCCCGTTATCTGAACGAATATATCGGGCAAAATCAGGTGAAAGAAAATTTGAAAATATATATTGAAGCGGCCAAGATGCGTAAAGAGGCGCTGGATCATGTGCTGCTGTACGGTCCGCCTGGATTGGGCAAAACGACGCTCGCCAATATTATCGCCAACGAGCTGGGCGTTAATTTACGCACGACCTCAGGCCCAGCAATTGAAAGACCCGGAGATTTGGCAGCGTTGCTGACCAATCTTCAAGAGGGCGATGTTTTGTTCATTGACGAGATACATCGCCTGCACCGTACGGTGGAAGAAGTCATGTATCCGGCAATGGAGGATTTTGCACTGGACATTATGATTGGTAAAGGCCCGAGTGCGCGTTCAGTCCGTCTGGATTTGCCGCCCTTTACGCTTATCGGGGCTACTACGCGCGCTGGGCTGCTTTCTGCGCCGTTGCGTGACCGATTTGGTGTCATTAGTCGGTTGGAGTTCTATACGACAGACGAGCTGGCCTACATCGTATCAAGGAACGCGGATATTATGGAGATTGAAATTGTCGGGGATGCAGCCGAAGAAATCGCACTGCGTTCACGGGGGACGCCACGGATTGCGAATCGGCTGTTAAAAAGGGTGCGTGATTTTGCCCAAGTTGCCGGAGACGGTATTATTCATTCAGAGTTGGCCGCAGAGGCGTTAAAGAGACTGCAAATTGATCCGCGCGGACTGGATGAAATTGATCATAAAATGCTTAAGGCGATGATTCATTCATTCCGTGGCGGGCCTGTGGGATTGGATACAATTGCAGCGACCATTGGTGAAGAAAGTCAGACGATCGAGGACGTGTATGAGCCATATTTGTTGCAAATCGGCCTTCTGCAAAGAACGCCGCGGGGTCGGATGGTCACTCCAGCGGCTTATGCTCACCTCGGAATTCCCATGCCAACGGATTCAAGATGAGCAGGGAGTGTGTATTTTTATCACATGAGAACAGGCAGTAGCGGCTCTTACGGAGAAAAATGTAGCTGTGATTAGTTCTTAACGTGATTACACGGCTTTGACAAATATGACATTGCAGGACGGATGGTATGGAGAAAGAGAGTGCGTGAATTAAGATTTGAGCGGGTTCAAGTTTAGACGCATTTCGCCGATGTATTAAAAGGGACAGGTATGAGTCAAGTTCCCGCCAAATCATGCAGTATGCGTGCTATGACAGCCAGAAATGGGGGAGCCAGAAATGAGTGAAAAAGCGTTGAATCAAAGCACAATTTTCGGCACATGGGCGGGTCGGGCCAAACGGGCAACAGCGGCTATAGTATTAGCTGTAGTTTGCCTGCCTTGGTCTCCGACTGTTCACGCCGCTACTGCCCAAGAGGATATTCGTGTAGTGATCTTTGCGGATCTGGGCAGCAAATATAAAGCGACTGTACCCGCTGTAACCTTGAAATCATCAGGGGGCTGAGTGTTGGACAAAACAGTGGGGGTAGCTTTCAGTCTTGGACAGGACTTCCAGACAGTACGGCCCGTTTTAGTGTAGACAGCTATCGGGTGAAGGTACTGGAAGGAAATGAAGCGGCTGCGATAAAAGCAGCTCAAGCATTGCAGAAGACGAATGATAAACCGATGGTTTTTATTGGCTCGAAAAACGGTAGCTCTGTCTATCAGGTGTATGCAGGAATATATGCGAGTGAACAGGTGGCGCAGGCTGCTGTACAGCGTATTTCTACTGCAACCGGAGCACAGGCCGAAGTTACGGGGAACAAGCATTGGTCTACGGGAAACTACGGAAGCGAACAAGAGGCTAATCTCGTTCGAACGACGATTGCTGCCGCAGGTTTTGATGCTTTTACCGTCATTCAATCGAGAGGTCAATATGCTGTGTGGGTCGGAGAAGAGAGTAATGACAGCAAGTTGTCCGCTTTGAAAACAGAACTGGAAAGCAAGCAACCGCGACTTACGCTCTCTAAAGTCAACGCTACTCAAACCGGACTGATTGTGAGGCAGGAAGCAGGAGTAACGACAGGCTCTCAGGTGATGACTCATTACGTGCTGAGTGGTTCTGATAATAGCAAGGTTATGGTCAACGGAGGTAGCGATGGAATTCAAGTGGTCGAGAGATCACAGCGTACATATCGTGGCGACATGGAACTTGGCATGACGTCAGGACAACTGGCACTTGTTAACGAAGTGCCGTTGGAGCAGTATTTGTATTCCGTGGTAGGAGCTGAAGTCTATTCCTCGTGGTCGGCTGAAGCGCTCAAGGCTCAAGCGGTGGCGGCTCGCAGCTATGCGCTTGCCCAAGGCAATCGTTTTCAGATCGGGAACGTGGTGGATGGAACGTTAAGCCAGGCTTATAACGGCAAAGGCTCAGAGCATGCGAATGTTAGCGAGGCTGTAGATGCAACCGCTGGCGAAGTGATTAAAAGTGGTGGCAAGGTGGTCGAAGCTGTATTTTCGTCCAATGCGGGCGGCGTTACAGCGGATGCTTCCGAGGTGTGGAACAGTGGCGGCGAAGCGTTTGCCAGTATAGATAGCTCAGGGGATATTTCGGCGCAAAAAGGAGCACAAGAGTGGTATCACGTGCTTCTCTCCAGCGGAAAGACAGGCTATATCCGAGAAGATAATGTTAAGGAGTTGGAGGGAGTCACAGAGGCGGGGCTAGACAAAGTCACAGTGACTGCTGAAAATACCAATGTGCGTCCCATTCCTCAAATTCAATCAACCGTGGCAGCAGTAGCCAAGGCACAGCCCGGTGAAGAGATGATTGTATTGGAAAAGGTACCTCAATCCGGGGACTACGCATGGGTACGGGGGCCCTTTACGGCCGCTCAGCTTGTAAAATCCTTGCAAGGGAAAGTAACGGGCACAGCACCGTCCTCTATTGACCATCTCGATGTCACCAAACGCGGTCCGTCCGGGCGAGTGCTGGAGGTTGAAGTGAACGGGTCACCTTTAAAGGTGAAATATCCCGATATGTATCGTTCAGCAATGGGCGGATTGCCGAGCACGCTGTTTGATATTGCGAGTACCGGCAGTTATACTGTATTAGGCGCTGATGGGGCTACTACTCATGTAAATGGTACACAGGGAACTACAATCCTGTCGGCATCAGGGAGCAGCACTTCCAGTGGTAACGGGGTGATCGTCATGAATGAAGATCGTCATGCACGCGTCATCGACAAAACGCAGAGCTTTATTTTTACAGGCAAAGGGAATGGTCACGGTTTGGGATTGTCACAATGGGGAGCCAACGGTTTGGCTGATCAGGGGTATGATTACAAGAAAATTTTGCAACACTATTACAAAAACGTGGATATAGTTAAGGACTGACAATATATGAACGTAAACGACTACGATTTTGAATTACCTGAAACATTAATTGCACAGACACCTTTGCTTGATCGAAGTGCTTCCAGATTACTAACACTGAGCAAGGATAGCGGTGAAGTGGGTCATCATACATTTTCAGATATTGTGCAGTATCTTCAACCCGGCGATACGCTGGTGCTAAATGATACGCGAGTGATTCCTGCACGTTTGTTCGGTATCAAGGAAGACACGGGAGCTAAGGCCGAGGTGTTACTGCTCAAGCAACTGGAGGGTGACCGATGGGAAGCATTGGTAAAACCCGGCAAGAAGCTGAAAAAGGGCGCGGTTATCGTTTTTGGTGATGAGCTGAAGGCGGTCATTGAGGAAGAAGGAGATATGGGCGGAAGAGTGCTCTCATTCTCATATGAAGGTATTTTTCAGGAGATATTGGATCGTCTTGGACAAATGCCGCTTCCACCGTATATCAAGGAGCAACCGGATGACCGTGAGCGTTATCAGACGGTTTATGCCCGGCATGAAGGCTCAGCCGCAGCTCCAACCGCAGGGTTGCATTTTACAGAGGAATTGCTAGATCAAATTAGAGAAAAGGATGTTTCCATTGCCTTTGTCACCCTTCACGTCGGTTTAGGAACGTTCAGACCCATGTCTGTGGATACGATTGAAGAGCATGTGATGCATGAAGAATATTACTCATTGTCACAGGAAACGGCAGATGTGCTGAATGAAACCAAAGCGCGCGGCGGAAGAGTCGTGGCGGTGGGGACAACCAGTTGTCGGACGCTAGAGACGGTGGGCAATACATTCGGTGACGGATTATTACAGGCCAGCAGTGGCTGGACGCAGATTTTTATTTATCCAGGTTATGAATTCCGTGTGGTGGATGCGATGATTACAAATTTCCATTTGCCTAAATCCACATTGGTTATGCTGGTCAGTGCACTGGCGGGCAGGGAGAATATTATGCATGCTTACCAAGAGGCGATTGACCAGGAATATCGGTTTTTCAGCTTTGGGGACGCAATGTTCATTTATTAATTAAGGATGGTAGAGAAAATATGGCACCAGCAATAAGATACGAACATATTAAAACCTGCAAGCAATCGGGAGCCCGTCTCGGGCGTGTGCATACTCCTCACGGTGTTATTGAAACACCAACCTTTATGCCTGTAGGGACACAAGCTACAGTTAAAACGATGAGTCCTGAGGAACTAAAGGAAATGGATGCTCAAATTATTTTGAGTAATACGTACCATCTGTTTCTTCGTCCCGGTCATGATATTATTCGTGAAGCGGGTGGGCTGCACAAGTTTATGAACTGGGATCGTCCTATTTTAACGGACAGCGGCGGGTTTCAAGTGTTTTCATTGAGTGAAATGCGTAAAATTACGGAGGAGGGCGTTCATTTTCGCTCTCATTTGAATGGAGATAAGAAGTTTCTTTCGCCAGAAGTGGCAATGGAAATTCAAAACTCGCTCGGCTCGGATATCATGATGGCCTTTGATGAATGTCCTCCTTTTCCGGCTGAATATGAGTATGTGAAAAAGTCGTTGGAACGCACCAGCCGTTGGGCTGAGCGCTGTCTGGAGGCGCATGCGCGTCCTCATGATCAAGGGTTGTTTGCCATTGTTCAGGGGGGCATGCATGAAGATCTGCGCAAGCAGAGCGCGGCGGATTTGACTTCCATGGATTTCCCGGGGTATGCTATTGGTGGACTGAGCGTAGGTGAACCGAAGCATTTGATGTATGAAGTGCTGGATTATACGCTTCCTCTGCTTCCCACTAACAAGCCACGCTATTTGATGGGCGTAGGTTCACCGGATGCCTTGATTGAAGGCTCTATCCGTGGTGTGGATATGTTTGATTGCGTACTTCCAACACGAATTGCTCGCAATGGGACAACGATGACCAGCCAAGGTCGTCTTGTCGTTCGCAACGCCAAATATGCAAGAGATTTTGGCCCGCTTGATCCGGCTTGTGATTGCTATACCTGTCGTAATTATTCACGTGCTTACTTACGACACTTGATTAAAGCGGATGAAACCTTCGGGCTCCGACTGACAACGTATCATAATTTGCATTTCTTAATTCAATTGATGCGCAATGTCAGACAAGCGATTATGGATGACAGGCTGCTTGATTTCCGCGATGAATTTTTTGAGCAGTACGGTCTTCATGATAATGATAAAGGCTTTTAAGTTTTAGGGGAGAGTATACGAAGGGGGATTTAACATGTTTCATTTTGCTACAGCTGCTGCAACCGGTGGAACTGGAGGACTTTTTCAAATGATCTGGCCACTGGCGCTGATGTTTGTAATCTTCTATTTCTTGCTGATTCGTCCGAATCAGAAAAACAGAAGCAGCGTCAAACGATGCTTCAAGCCTTGAAAAAGGGCGATAAAGTCATTACGATCGGAGGTCTTCACGGTACGATTTTGGAGATTACGGATGATGTGGTTGTTTTGCGTGTGAATGATGTTACGAAGCTGACCTTTGATCGCAGCGCGATCAGCAATGCGATTGCAAAAGATACAGCTTCCGAGGAAGTTGTTTCCAAGTCATAGAATATTAGCATAACCATGCAAAAACCGAGCCTTTGAGAAGGGCTCGGTTTTTTGTGTTGTTTTGCCACATGCATTTTGATTATTTGCTCAGGTTAATCCCAAACATCCCGCCCCCTGCTCCGATGATAAAGGCAATTCCCAGATGCAAAAGATCCTTGGCGTTCATGCCTGCATCCAGTGCCAGAAAACCAACCAGCAGCACGATTAGCCCATACAGGATGCCTGTAATACCGCCTTGATACCAGCCTTTGTTCGTGGATCTTTTACCGGCGACGAAGCCGCCGGATACCATGGCGAATGCATGAACGATGTACGTATACAACGATAAATCCTGTTCCTGCATCTGTGTCAGCCACAAGAATAGCGAAAGGATAAATGCGCCAAGCAGCATCCATGCAAAAGCATAAAACAAGCCGGATAAAATGGGATGGGCCAGACGAAACGAACACCAGCGGCGAATGAGCTCCATTGATAATTCCTCCTGTACCAAGGTTTGAACTATTATAATTCTATGGCCAAGCCTCCCGGCTTAGTACCAAGTCGTAAGCAGTCTTTGTCTTTATTTCAATAATTTAACCTTTTGTTTTCTGTATGGTTGATATGAGGAACGGTCAGAATACGTGTACAATGAACGGCAAATGTCTTGTCGCAAGTACAGGAGAGGAGGCGGACATGTTGGGTCACGATATTTTTGCACTTATATTTCGAACGTTTCTCATGTACTTTATTGTATTTCTGGTTATGCGCTTAATGGGTAAACGGGAGATTGGAAAATTGTCTGTTTTTGACCTCGTGATATCCATTATGATTGCGGAAATCGCTGTATTCAGTTTGGAAGATATAGAGCGTCCGTTGTATGGAGGGCTGATTCCTTTGGGCGTGCTGCTGATTTTGCAGATCGGCATTTCGTATTTCAGTCTGAAAAGTCGACGACTGCGGCTGCTGTTTGATGGTAAGCCCAGTGTGTTGTTTTCCAACGGACAGGTAAATAAGGAAGAAATGCTGAAGCAACGCTACAATTTAGATGATCTGCTGTTACAACTTCGGGAACAAAATATCGAAGGCTTGGACGATGTAGAATATGTTATTTTGGAAACGACAGGTAAGCTCACGGTCATACGTAAAGATGATAACGTTGAAGATAGTGAATCTGAAAAGCAGAAGCAAAATTTAGGACAAACGAATTTGACAAACAATGATCAACAGGTGAATAAAGTCCATCCTTCGCCTCAAATCGGCGGGAAGTTTAGATATGAAGGCCTTCCCATTCCGTTGATTATGGATGGCAAGGTGCTGGATCGAAATTTGGAGCGTATGGATATGAACCGTTTTTGGCTTAAAAATCAGATTCAAGCTCAAGGTCATAAAGATTTTAAGGATGTTTTCTTGTGCTCGGTTAACCATAAAGGCGATGTATATATTACACCACCGGCCTTTGGGGAATCCTCGGATTAAACCTGTTATGCTTTAAACCATCTTCTTAGGATGGGGATACGGGTGAGATTGTCCCAATCAATCATTTTGGTCAGAGTCATCAGAAAAAGGTACAGAATAATGCCCAAGCCTGCGGCAAAAAGAAATTGCAGCCACATTTGATCGAAAACCGTTAGATGTCTGTAAGCATATAAGACCGTAGCCGCCATGATAATCATGCCCACACCGGTTTTCCAGAAATCAAGCAACCGCACACGAAACCGAAGCAGTCTGCTTACACTGAAGCCATGCAAAAGGGTGACTATGGTACTGTTGATACAAATAGCGATGACAGCTCCATAGATACCGTATTGAGGCTGGGAAGCAAGCCAGACAATAAGCGCGATTTTGATAACGGCTCCGACAAAGGTATTGAATAAGGCACTTCCGGGACGATCTAGAGCCTGAAGTGCTGCCTGAAGCGGGGCCTGAATGTACATAAAAAGAGCGAAGGGAGCCATGAGCTTAAGCATGCCCGCAATGTCGCCATTGTTATAGAGTAACAGGCACAGAGGCTCTGCCAGTACGTACATGATGACAGCAAATGGGGCTCCTGCAACCAAAGCAAGCCGGAGGGATTGATGCAACCGTTTATGAATGGCTGTGATTTGTCCATTGGCAGCAGCTTCGGATAAGGAAGGTACAAGGGAAACAGCCAGCGAACTGGTGAGGACACCGGGTAGTAATAACACTGGAATGACCATACCCTGCATAGCCCCGTATTGGGCGGTTGCCACTCCAGTTGCAATACCTGCTACGGCCAGACTGCGCATACATAGAATGGATTCAAGCAAATAGGACAACGACCCCACAAGTCTTCCGGCTGTTACGGGAACCGATATAGACAGAAGTCGTGACAACACAGACGGTTGTTCGGAATGAGCTGCTGAAGGTGAAGATACCTCCGGTTGTAGGGGTACATGATCTTTTCGCTGGTTCCATTTGTATTGCCATAGAAGCACAATCATGCCGATGAGTTCACCCGCCAGTGCACCGAGCATCGCCCCTGCAGCAGCGTAGGCCACGCCATGCGGAAGGAGCAGGTAAGCAAACCAGATGACGCAAAAAATGCGCATGACAGTCTCGGCAATGGAGGAGCTTGCGGACGGAATCATATTTTGTTTCCCCTGAAAATAGCCTCTGTAGGCAGAGGAAACAGCAACAATAACAATCATTGGACTCATGCTGACAAATGTATAATATACACGGCTGTCTGTCAGCAGGTGGCTTGTAATCCAAGGGGCAAAGAGAAGACAGAGCACCATGGCAAGCAGGCTGAGTGTAACAGTGAAGCGCAGGCTGGTGTGCAAAATACGCCGTGACATTTCGGGTTGACCCGCAGTTTCAGACTCGGCTACTAGCTTGGCTACGGCAAGCGGTATGCCCCCGGTAATAAGGGTTACCAGCACGATAAAAAAGGGATACCCCTGTTGGTACAAGCCGACTCCTTCGGGACCGATAATACGCGGGAGCGCGATTCGCGGAATAAAACCCAGCAGCCGATTGATAATTCCAGCTGCTAATAAAATAATTGCTCCATGGATGAATGTCTGCTTTTTCAATCGCAACTCCCTCTTCCCCAAAAATGAATTCCGCGTCTATGTGTTACTGTAAAAGATATGCCGGACCTGTCCATGTTCATGACAAGCTTTTCCGACTGAAAGCAGAGGGATCAGGACAACAAGAGGGGGAGTGGTGAATTCTGCTATTGACGATCGAAATGAATGCATATATTGTTGGTTTACGGCTATTTTCGACGAAAAAGAAGGGTTTTCCAGGATCAGGGCAGAAATGTTCTATAAAGCAGTCAATAACCCCGCTAATTGCTGATCTGCGGAACCGGAGTCGCTGGGAGGAGGAACAGCCATCGTGGGTATGGAAGAGCTGGATGAGCAGGATTGGGATGACGCAATTGAGATGCTGTGTCAAAGCAAGGCGGACGAGTTGATTCTCGTAGGCTATGAGCATGTCACAAGCAAGGACGTGTGGAATTGCGTCAGTCATAAATATGAAAAGGAGGGTATTCCTCCGCTGCACAAGCTCGTTAACGATATACTTTCCCTTAAAGCGACGAGCTTTATGAACTATTTGACAATGTCCGCATTACGGGGCTCCACTTTCGAATAGAAGGGGGTCTTTTTTTGCGTTCAAATTGACTGCTTTTTGAGGGGTAGCTATAATAGGAATATTGAGAATGAAAGGGGAACATGGGACGGAATGAAGAGAATTCTAAGTTTCATCGTGGTCGTGCTCATAACCACTGGTGTTATGGTCGGGACAAGCCCGGGCCTGCTGAACAGTTTAAAACTAGGCCTCGATTTAAAGGGAGGCTTTGAAATCTTATATGAAGCCCAGCCTTTGGAAGCCGGGCAGAGTGTAACCAGCCAGTCTCTTATACAAACAGCTCAAAGTCTGGAGAGACGGATAAACGCGCTTGGTACAACTGAGCCGGAAGTAACAACGGAGGGTACCAACCGCATTCGTGTACGGCTTGCTGGTGTCTCCAATGAAGCAGAAGTCCGCTCCATGCTGAAAAAGCCTGCCGAGTTGACCTTCCGCAGTGCAACGGCAGCGGATGCCAAAAAGCCGGGCCAATACAGCAAAATTGAGCTTCGCGGTAATGATTTTGTGGAGAATGGTGCTGTTGTCGGCTTCGACCAGCTGAATCAGCCTGAAATTAGTATCAAAGTGAAAGACAAAGCCAAATTTGCAGAGATTACAAAGCGACTTCTTAATAAAGAATTAGCTATTTTCCTGGATCAGGAATTGCTGTCTGCACCTACTGTACGTGGGGAATTGACGGATGGTAGCGCATCAATCACAGGTAGCTACACTCGTGATGAAGCGAACAAGCTGGCGGATACGATTAATCTGGGTGCTCTTCCGCTCAAACTGACGGAAAAATATTCTCAGAGTGTAGGTGCTACGCTGGGTCAACTGTCACTGGATCAAACGATCCGTGCCGGTTTGATCGGCTCGATCATTATTCTGGTATTTATGATTGCGATGTTCCGTGTACCGGGACTGGTTGCCAGCTTCTGTCTCATCGTTCATACCTGGGTGGTGCTTGCGATCTTCTATTTGGGCGGTTTCGTGCTTACGCTTCCGGGTATTGCAGCCTTCGTGCTCGGGATCGGGATGGCGGTCGATGCCAATATCATTACGTATGAACGGATTAAAGAAGAAATCAAGTCAGGCAAAACGATTCGTTCTTCTGTCATTGCAGGTAGTAAGGCCTCGTTCCGTACCGTTATGGATGCCAATGTTACGACAATTATAGCAGCAGCGGTTATGTTTGGTCTGGGAACAGGCTCCGTTCGAGGATTCGCTCTGGTGCTCATCGTTGATATTGTCACCAGTATTTTGACGAATATCTTCTTCTCCCGCTTCTTGCTCAATCTGCTGGTTAAAGCGGATGCTGTGAAGAAGCCCAAGTATTTTGGTGTGAAGGAGAGTGATATTAGTGCGCTTTAATTGGGACTATAAATATATCAAGATGAGCAAGTGGTTTTACACGTTCTCGATTATTATCACACTGCTAGGCATTTTGAGCTTGTCGATTTTTGGTTTGAATTACGGTGTTGATTTCCGTTCCGGTTCCAATGTGGATGTCAATCTGACCAAAACAGTTACACAGGAACAGATTCAAACTTTGCTGGACAAGAAGGGTATCGGCAAAGAGGTGGATTATACGCCGGGTAAAGAGCGCTTTGGTATCCGCTTTTCGCAGGTGTTGACGGATCAGCAAGTGAATGATTTTAAAACATCTTTCAATAAAGAGCTTGATCCGAAGGCTTCCTTTGAGGTTAATACGGTAGATACGGAAATGGCGCAAGAGCTGGAGCGAAATGCAATATGGGCGATTTTGTTAGCCTGTGTAGCCATTGCTGCTTATATCTCGATCCGGTTTGAATGGCGGTTTGCCATCGCAGCCATTGTTTCGCTGTTGCATGATGCCTTTCTCGTTATCAGTATTTTCTCGATCTTCCGACTTGAGGTGGATTTGACCTTTATTACAGCAATTCTGACGATTGTCGGCTTCTCCATCAATGACACCGTCGTTATTTTTGACCGCATTCGGGAAAATTTACGATTTGCGAAGAAGAAGTCCAGGGACGACTTGGAGCAGGTGGTCGATCACAGTATTGCACAGACAATGACTCGTTCACTTGCAACGGTGTTTACTGTGTTTATTGCCTCCTTGTGCTTGTTCATTTTTGGCGGCGAGTCGATTCGGATGTTCTCGCTTGCGATGGTTATCGGTTTGTTGTTTGGTGCTTATTCTTCCATCTTCATTGCCAGCCCGCTGTGGGTGGCCTTGAAAGGAAAACAAAAGTCTCCGGCAGCTGGCGGTGGTGCGGCCAAGACTGCAAAGTCTTAAAATTACGCTTGACATCAGCAGTATGAATTAAAGAGAAAGCCGCGTCTGTATGGGCGCGGTTTTCTAAGGTTTGGAGAATTTGAAATGGAGCATTACCGGGGAATTGTCAGTTCAGGATTGAGGGGGATACGTTGTGAATAGCGAACGCAGCCGATCATTGGAAACTGCGGCGTGGAGCGGGATTATAGGTAATCTTGCACTGGCTGTTCTAAAGGGAACCGTCGGTTATGCGGCAAACAGCAAGGCGTTGATGGGGGATGCGCTGCACACGGCTGCGGATAGTGCTTCTCGTTTGCAGGAGCTTTTGTTCTCCAAAGGTGCAGCAGAGCATGGTATACTGGCACGGTTGCGGAACGGTGAAAAAGTCCGAACTGTGATATCGGTGGTACTGGCTATATTGGTGCTGATGAGTGGCCTTCAGTTGGGCATATTGGCTGTTCGCTCTTTAAGCAGCCCAGAGCCACAGGCACCAGGTCTGTATGCGCTCATTACCGCTTTCGTTGCTCTGGTACTGAGAGAGGTGCTGTTTCAGTTTCAATACCGCTACTCCATTAAACACGGACATAAGACCGAAGCAGATTTGTACGCTAATCATGAACGGTACTCGCTTTATGCGTCGCTGATTGCACTGATCGGTATGATTGGGGCAATGACAGGCGAAGCGATGGATTGGCCTGCATTATTATACCTTGACCCAACTGCTGCGCTGCTGGTAGCCTGTCTGGTGTTGCGTAAAGGATATCTGATGGTACTGAATACCGCCTATCCGGCTCCTGCACAACCTCTGCGTGAGGAAGACTCACAACGCTTCATGGAGACGATTCAGCGGGTGCATGGTATCGTAACAGTTGAGCATCTGCATGCGCAGGAAGCAGGTCTTTTTATAACTGTGGATGTAACCATTAGCGTGAATCCCCGGATTACGGTGCAAGAAGCGCAGGAAATTGCTGATCGGGCAAAAAATCTGCTACTGGCGCGGTTTCCGCAGGTGACCCATGTACAGATGCAGTTCGTTTCTTATCAAGCCGGGTATCCTTACAAGTCTAATCATGAACTACCGGATAATGATGTGTCGTCCCTGCTGCAATAATGGCAGGACGACTATGAAAGAAAGGTGAATAGGATTGCTTCATTCGCAGTACCGATGGAAGACCCCGGAGGTTAACCTGGAGGCGGCTCAGCCGTTGATGGAAGAGCTGGGGATTTCACCATTGTTGTCCCGGCTTTTAGTGAATCGGGGTGTCACTACGGCCGGGGAAGCAAACCGCTTTTTGTACGGAAGTGCAGATGACATACACGACCCTTTTCTGCTCCTGGGCATGAAAGAGGCAGTGCCGAGAATCCGTCAGGCGCTGGAGCGTGGCGAACACATATTAATTTATGGTGATTATGATGCGGACGGGGTATCCAGTACGTCATTGATGATTCAGCTTATGCGCTTCCTGAAAGCTTCGTATGATATTTACATTCCACACCGCTCCAATGAGGGATATGGACTGCACAATCATGCCCTTGATTGGGCTAATCAGCAAGGGGTTACGCTGGTTATTACGGTGGATACGGGAATTAGTGCAGTAGAGCAAATCGCTTATGCGGCAACCCTGGGCATAGATGTTATTGTAACTGACCATCACGAGCCTCCTGCTGTGCTTCCTGAAGCGTATGCTCTGATCAATCCGAAGCTACCTGGCTGTCCGTATCCATTCAAGGGCCTTGCTGGTGTAGGTGTGGCACTAAAGCTGGCACAGGCGCTGCTGAGTGAAGTGCCTGAGGAATGGTTTGAAATTGCTGCTATCGGTACGGTAGCTGATCTGATGCCGTTATATGGTGAGAACCGAACGATTGTACGTAAAGGGATTCAGTCTATGAGAAGCTCTGCGTTTCCAGGTATCCGGGCGTTGCTCAGTGTAGCGGGCGTGGATATGTCTACAGTGACTTCAGTCAACATCGCATTTGCTCTGGCTCCCCGGATTAATGCCAGCGGACGCCTGGATCATGCAGGACGGGCGGTCTCCCTTTTGACGACAGAGCAGGAGGAGGAAGCGGATCAGCTTGCGCATGCGCTGGATTTGCTCAATCGGGAGCGTCAGCAAGTGGTTGAACGTATTGTGGAGCAAGCTGAACAGCAGTTGACAGCCAAGCTGAATGGAGGTACGCTTCCGTCTGTCATCGTATTGGCTGGTGAAGGCTGGAATGTAGGTGTCGTGGGGATTGTGGCCTCCAAGCTGCTGGATCGCTATTATCGCCCAACCATTATTCTTGGCATAGATGCAGAGACAGGCATGTGCAAAGGGTCTGCCCGTTCTATTCCGGCCCTGGATATTTACAGTGCTCTGACAGACAGTCATGACTTGATGGAGCATTTTGGCGGTCATCCTTCGGCTGCGGGTATGACGCTGTCTCGCGACAATCTGGCGGCGTTTGAGGAACGGCTAAATCGCTATGCCGCTTCCATTCTGACGCCAGACAATCTCGTTCCTGTAGCCGAGGCAGATATGGTTTGTCGTCTGGACGAGGTATCTGTACAGGTGGTTGAAGAACTGGAGTTACTTCAACCCTTTGGTATGGGGAACCCTTCTCCACGTTTCGTGTTACAGGGTCTTCAATTGCGTGAGGCTCGTAAAATGGGGCGTGAGAAGAATCATGTGAAGTTGCTATTGGAGCAGAACGGATTATCGCTGGATGCGATTGCCTTCCGGCGTGGCGATCTGGCTGATTTTTTGCAGCAGCAATCCGAGCTGGATCTGCTGGGCGAACTGTCTGTTAATGAATGGAACGGCAAACGCTCTCTTCAACTGATGATGCAGGATATCCGTGTACAGGCTCCGCAAATTTTTGATTATCGGGGAGTATCAGACCCTTTTGCCGAGCTGGAGCGGGGGCTTAAGATTTTTCATCCTCGTATAGAAGAACGAAAAAATGACGTTGCTGTTGTGATGCATCCATCGTCCAGGCTTCGTCCGTCTCGTTCAGTGAACGCCGAATCCATATGGGTATATGATAAGGAGGGCGGCGTTACTCCCGGTGATGATCGAAGGGATACGCAACACTCTGTAAAGTCACTGTTCGTGTTGGAGCCACCGGATACGCCAGAACAGTTGCAGGCATTGTGGTCTACGTTTGAAGATGTGGAGAATGTGTTTCTTCTTCATTCGGTCAGTGAACGAGGCGGTCGGCTCGTCAGCCCGGACAGGGAGCTGTTCAAGCGTATTTACGTTGTGCTTTCCCGAGTAGGGACGCAGCCTGTGGACGAAAAAGCAATGCTGCCTGCCCTTAGCCGCCAATGCTCCTGTTCAGTACGAATGCTATCTAAAGTGCTGGACATTTTCGAGGAGCTTGAGTTTATAACGCGTACAGAAGGGCGATTCTGTTTTGTGTCCAATCCGCCCAAGCGGGATTTAACGGCTTCTCCACGGTATCAGGAATTGCATGATATGGCTGAAATGGAGCGTTATTTGCTGGATGCGGATACAACCCAGATGACAAGCTGGATTATGTCGCTTATGAAGGGTGCGTCTTGAGGCATAGCCTCAAAGCTGATGAAATAGGATGGATATACTAATTAGAAGTTTACAGTAGGAGGAACTAAGTTGGACTACAAAGAATATATTCGGGTGATTCCCGATTTTCCACAACCAGGGATTAGTTTTAAGGACATTACGACCCTGATGAAAAATGGAGAACTGTACCGCAAGGCAATCAATGATATGAAGGAATTGGTATCGGATTTGAAAATTGATCTGATTGCAGGTCCCGAAGCACGTGGATTCGTTGTAGGTGCGCCTCTGGCTTATGCACTTGGTGTTGGTTTTATTCCCATCCGTAAAAGTGGCAAGTTGCCTGGTGAGACTATCGAGGAAGCATACGGTTTGGAATACGGCAAGGACATGCTGGCTATGCATAAGGATGCAATTGAGTCGGGACAAAATGTTTTGATTGCGGATGATCTGCTTGCTACAGGTGGAACCATTGCTACATCAGTGAATTTGGTACGTCAGCTTGGTGGAAATGTGGTAGGGGCTGCTTTTCTTATAGAGCTGTCTGATCTAAATGGACGGGCGAAATTGCCTGACGTAGATGTGTTTACGCTGATTACGTACTAAGTGCTCTAAGGCCTGGGGGTTTCCCGGGAAATATTTGAGCATGAACAACCAAAATAGCTCGATGGAACCTCTCTTTTCTTAAAGAGTTGCTCCATCGGGCTATTTTTTTAGGTGTTTTTGGTTGGAAATGTAATTTACATAAACTCTCCATTCATTTACGAAAATCGTTATAAAAAAATTGAACAAAATGACGATAAACAGTTAAAAAGGGGTAGGGGTGGTTATATTGCGTACGATTCAATTTAAAAGCTTACAGGCACGAACATTCTCTACCTTGGTTCCTCTTGTACTTCTGACTTTGATTTTAATCAGTTTATTATCTTACTTTTTCGCCAAGCAAAAGCTGGACGCGGAAATTAGTCAGAATGCTACCCACTCTCTGTCGGGAGTTAAAGCGGATATTACAGCTAATGTGGATCGGCATGCTTTACTGGTCTCCATGCTGGCGAAGAGTGCAGAACAGTTGGGGACAGGAACGAGGATTGATGATTATGGACATTTGTATGAACAAGAGCTGGCATTGAATGATATGACCTATGGTCTGGGTGTTTTTTTCGCCAAGGATGCGTATGAGCCAGATACGACATATCGATCCAATTATGTGTATAGAGATGGTAAACAGATGAAGCAAACGACTGAATATGATGATCCCCAATATAACTATTTAACAAAGTTGTGGTATACAGGGGCTGTTGAGCGAGGTAAAGATATAAACTTTACGGAGCCTTTTTACGATTCCAAAATGAAAGTAAATATGATTACTGCCGGAAAAGCATTTTATGACCGAACAGGTAAGCTGAAGGGTGTCATTACGGGTGACTTAAGTATGGCGAGTATTCAAGCCTATATCGAACGGATGAAATTCGGTGCTCAAGGAAGAGCGGTTTTGATGGACAAGAATGGAGCGATCCTGTCATCGGGGCTACAGTCCATAAAAGCAGGTGAGCCGTTAACAAAGGTGTTGACTGCGGAGGCGGCACAAGCTATTCAAAACGGAGCTTCCGGTCAGATATCCGCGTCCATCGGGAATGAGGATTATCGGATATTGTATGATACAATTTCGCAAACCGGTTGGAAAATTGGGGTGCTGCTGCCGGATTCGGAGCTGAATCGTCCTGCGAACGAAATGCTTAAACTGCTCCTTATCGTTAGTGCTATCGGAATCCTATTGATTATGGGGGCTTTGCTGGTTAGCAATTCAGGAATGGTCAAAGAAATTAAAAAAATAATGCAGATGACGAATCGCATGGCCGTTGGAGATTATACAGTTGAAGTATCTCATCATCGTAAAGATGAGTTTGGTCAAATGGCAGAGGGAATCAATGAGGTGATTGCTGCTACAAGGGGGATGGCAAGTCGCTTGAGCGAAGAATCCGGCGTGATTACGACGGTATCCTCAACTATTTCCCGGGATATTTCTGGCGCAGCTGAGGATGCGAAGCACAATGCTGACGAGCTGGCTCAGGTAAAGGAAGGCGCTGAACAACAGTTGGCTGCTGCGGCAGAGAGTGCGACTGCGATGGAGGAAATGGCTGTTGGTGTTCAACGTATTGCCGAATCCATACAGGAGGTATCTGAAGCCACCACAGGCATTGAACATAAGGCACATCAAGGAAATGAACGTTTGACCGAGGTCACCCGAGGAATGCGCAAAGCGAAGGTATCTATGGATGAAGCAGGCAAGGTAGTAGGTTCGTTGAATGAACGGTCGGCTCAGATTGGCAGCATTATTGGGATCATTCAGGAAATTAGCGGGCAGACCAAGTTGCTGTCGCTGAATGCTTCCATTGAGGCCGCACGTGCGGGTGAACATGGACGTGGATTCGCCGTTGTGGCTTCAGAGATCGGCAAGCTTGCCGTAAATGTTAGCCAGTCTGCGGAGCAAATTACAAGCCGAATCCGGTCCATGCAGGAAGAAACGAAATTAGCAATGGAAGGAATGCAACAGGGCACTCTGGAGATGGATGAAGGAGTGGCAATTTTGCAGGAGGTCGAGGAGCGCTTTGCTGCAATGAATCAAGATATCCAGCAGGTTGCGATTGAAGTGCAGGAGGTCTCATCGGCCTCGGAGCAAATGTCAGCAGGCTCAGAGGAGGTTGCAGCATCTATTAGTTACCTTGCCGATATTGCGAAAGCTTCTGCTGAACGTGCTGGGCAAGCCTCGAAACGGTCCGAACGGCAACTGAAAGCGTTGGAAGGTCTGGATAGCTCAGCCAAGTCGCTTACAGGCGTTTCTGATACGCTCAATCAGGTGGTATCCCGTTTTCGTGTGTGATATTGTTTGAAAAAACAGGCAGTATGATAAAAAAATCGCCGCTCTCCATATGCTACGGTCAACACGTTTTGCCGTTTGGCAGGATGTGTTCATTCTCAGCACATGGAGTCGGCGATTTTTAATATGATGAGACAGGCATCAATCCGGTGTTTTTTCTGTCAAGGGTTCTTGAGTTTTATCATTGGACCAGCCAAGAACTTCAATCAGCTTGAAGAACAGGCTAAGGATAATGCCAATAATCGTAGCCAGTGCCATACCTTTCAGGGTAACAGCGCCCCAAGTGAGTGTAGCACCGCTGATTCCAACAACAAGTACGACCGTAGCAAGCAGCATGTTAGTCGGCTTGGCAAAATCAACTTTTTGCTCCACAAAGATTCTCAGACCGGAGGCCGCAATGACACCGAACAGCAGCAAGGATACTCCACCCATGACCGGAGCCGGGATATTGGAAACAATCGCCGAGAAGGTGCCTGAGAAGGACAGCAGGATGGCAATGACAGCCGCTCCGCCAATCACCCATACAGAGTACACTTTCGTTAAAGCCATGACCCCGATATTTTCACCATAGGTTGTATTGGGTGTCGAGCCGACAAAGCCGGAAAAGATAGTAGAGATACCGTTACCCAGCAGCGAACGATGCAGTCCGGGATCTTTGGACAGCTCGCGTCCAACAATGTTGCTGGTCACAAGCAAATGCCCGATATGCTCCACGATAACCACCAGAGCGACTGGAAGAATTGTCAGCATAGCCGAGGAGTTAAATATTGGAGTAGTAATTGCAGGGTGTCCGAAAAAAGGAGCGTCCGCAATTGCTTGCGTATTTACCATGCCCATAAAATAAGCGAGCACATACCCCACCACGATACCAATCAGAATATGAATGATTTTGGCAAACCCGCGAAACAGCACGGCTCCCAGAACAGTGACCCCGAGTGTAACAAGGGAAAGGATAATGGTTTTGGGATCAGGGATCCAGGCTTTGGTGGGATCGGCATTGATAATGCCCGCCATGCCTGCTGCAACCGGAACCAGCTCCAGACCAATCAGCGCCACGATGGAGCCCATAACAGCTGGTGGAAATACTACGTCCAGCCAACGGGTTCCGGCATATTTAATGACAAGCGCAACGAGACAGAAAATAATACCTGTAACAATGAAAGCGCCGAGAGCCATGGCATAACCATTGCCACCGGGGTTATTTTTAAGCACGAGACTAACTGGAGCGATAAAAGCGAAGCTGGAGCCGAGATAGGCAGGAATCTTGCCACGGCAGATCCAGATGTACAGCAATGTGCCAATTCCGTTCATAAGCAAAATCATGCCGGGATCGACACCGAAGATATTCGGTACCAGCACGGTACTGCCAAACATGGCAAACAAATGCTGTACGCTGAGCAGGAACCCGGGTCCTGCCGGAAGCTTTTCATTAACTTGAATTTCGCGTTGCAACGCAGTTCACTCCTTAGTTCTTTCAATTATTCTTATATACATTAATTACTTTTCGTATTTTTTTCAATATAATTCGTTTCATTTCGCCAATAATCCTGATTTCATTGAACCGAGTGTGTCGGAATGACACGACAATGCCAAACCTGTAATAGTTGACGTGTGACGTGGTAACCGTCATAATTATAGGAAATCACTTTTAAAAGGGAACCTTTGCGCGACATGATCGGCGGGTTCCATTTTGCATAGAAAGGACACGGAATAGAGCAGAATGGGGATAGAGCAATTACTTAAAAAGGCTGGGGCCTATACCAGAGAAGCAGATCTTATCCGCATCAGGGAAGCCTACGATTTTGCCGAGCAGGCCCATTCAGGCCAGACTCGCAAGTCCGGTGAACCTTATATTCTGCATCCGCTTGCGGTTGCTGATATCGTCGTTAATATGCAGATGGATACCATCTCCATTATCGCCGCTCTTTTACATGACGTTGTGGAGGATACGACGGTGTCTTTGGCGCAGATTCGCGAGCATTTTGGCGATACATGTGCGATGCTTGTCGATGGTCTGACGAAGCTGGAGCGTATCCAGTTCCGTTCCAAGGAAGAACAACAGAACGAAAATTATCGAAAAATGTTTATTGCCATGGCACAGGACATTCGCGTCATTGTCATCAAGTTGGCAGATCGTCTGCATAACATGCGTACCTTGAAATACCAGTCCGAGGAAAGCCAGCGCCGGATTGCTTATGAAACGTTGGAAATTTTCTGTCCGGTTGCGAACCGACTGGGTATTTCAGCGATTAAATGGGAAATGGAAGATATTGCTTTGCGCTATCTGAATCCTCAGCAATATTATCGCATCGCCAATTTGATGCATAAGAAGCGGGCAGAGCGGGAGCAGTTTATTGATAACGTTATAGAACGCATCGCTGAGAAGCTGGAAGAGATGGGCATTCAGGCCGATCTATCCGGGCGTCCCAAGCATATTTACAGTGTGTTTAAAAAAATGACGACGAAAAACAAGCAATTCAATGAAATATATGATTTGCTGGCGATTCGGATCATTGTGGATAACATTAAGGACTGCTATGCCACACTGGGCATTATCCATACATTGTGGAAGCCGATGCCGGGGCGGTTTAAAGATTATATCGCCATGCCTAAGGCCAACATGTATCAGTCCCTTCATACGACAGTAGTAGGTCCGAATGGCGAACCAACCGAGGTACAGATTCGCACGGTGGATATGCACCGTACTGCTGAGTTCGGGATCGCGGCTCACTGGGCCTACAAAGAAGGAAATGGTTCGAATAACACCAATTTTGAGGATAAAATCACCTTTTTTCGCGAAATTCTGGAGTTGCAAAATGAGGCGAAGGACGCGTCAGAATTTGTGGAATCGCTCAAAATGGACTTTTTCTCTGACCTTGTTTTTGTATTTACGCCAAAAGGTGAGGTTATTGAGCTGCCAGCCGGATCGGTTCCGCTGGACTTTGCTTTCCGCATCCATACTGAAGTCGGGAACCGCACAATTGGCTCCAAGGTCAACGGAAGAATTGTGCCGCTGGACTATCGGCTTAAAACCGGCGATATCGTCGAAATTATGACGTCCAAGCATTCTTATGGACCTAGTCAGGACTGGCTCAAAATTGCTCAGTCCTCTCACGCGCGCAGTAAAATCAAGCAATGGTTCAAGAAGGAAAAGCGTGAGGAAAATGTCGAAAAAGGCCGTGAGAATCTGGAACGCGAGCTGAGAAAACGCGATATAGAGCCTTCGGTGTGGATGAGCGACGACAAGCTTCAGGAAGTTGCGCAGAAGTTTTCTTTTAACGATATCGAGGATATGTTGTCTGCGATCGGTTTTGGTGGAATTACAGCAGCGCAGGTCTGCACACGTCTAACAGAAAAGCTGCGCCGGGAGCAAGAAGAGGCACGACTGATTGAGTTGACGTCTGAGGTCAAGGAATATAAACCGCAGGGCGAACGGAAAAAAACACCGACCAATGGTGTCAGCGTCAGAGGCGTCGACAATTTGCTTGTACGTTTTGCACGATGTTGTAATCCCGTGCCGGGAGACGACATCATCGGTTATGTAACACGTGGACGCGGCGTATCTGTTCACCGCACGGACTGTCCTAACATCCCTTCGGGTACGGGCGAAGATCAGGCGCGTGTGATTGAGGTTGAGTGGGAAGAAGCCGCAGAAGTAAATTACAGCGTCGATATTGAGATTACGGGTCATGATCGTAACGGCTTGTTGAACGAGGTACTACAGGCTATTTCCGAAAATAAAACCAGTTTCTCAGCCGTTACAGGCCGTACGGACAAAAATAAAATGGCGATGATTCACATTACGATACTCATTCGCAATACGGATCATTTACATTCTGTTGTAGAGCGGATCAAACGGGTGAAAGATGTATACACCGTTCACCGGATTATGCAATAACCCTTGTGGACGTGAAAATAGGTTTACAGCCTTTGTAACGAAGTTTGGGTATAAAGACCCGTTATGTCGCTAAAAGAGACGTGAGCAGCCTGTAGGTGGCTTTTACAGGGCAAGGATAAAGGAGACAGCGGACAGGCGATGAAGATTATTATTCAACGCTGTAAAGACGCTCAGGTAACGGTTAATCAAAAGGTGGTCGGCAAGATCGAAACCGGATTAATGCTGCTGGTCGGTATTGGTCAGGGAGATACGGCGGCCGATGCCGTTTATTTAGCGGACAAAACAGCGGGATTACGTATTTTTGAGGATGCTGAAGGCAAAATGAACGACAGTGTGCTGGATGTTGGCGGAGCTATTTTGTCGGTCTCTCAGTTTACGCTGTATGGCGACTGCCGTAAGGGCAGACGACCCAACTTCATGGGCGCGGCCAAGCCTGAGGAAGCAGAGAAGCTGTACGATTTTTTCAACAGTCAGCTTCGTGCGAAGGGGTTGGAGGTCGAGACGGGAATTTTCGGGGCTATGATGGATGTGTCATTGACCAACTGGGGTCCGGTAACGCTGATTCTGGATAGCGAACGGTCGTAGTAGAGCTGAGTAGCATAAAATGACCGTTCAGGGGGACGATAATGTCATCCCGGCTGGTGATTAGCCAGGCGGATAGCCTTAAGGGTGACAGGAGAGACGAAGCCATGCGTCAAACCCCAAAAGTGGACGGTTATCGAACCGCTGCACTTCTTTTTCCCGGTAGTATTCAGGAGGCAACCAGCCTCACTCGTGAGAGTGACACGTTATTACAGCATGTCGCAGTAGCTATAGACAAGCCGGGGCGTGGTGCTTTGCCGCGCAGGTAGGGAAGGAGCCGAGAGGCTCCTTTTTCTTTTTCACTGCTTCGAATTGTTATAAAAACAGATCAAGCGGGTAATAACAAAGCGTGGTAGACAAATGAAAATTTGTCACAAACTTAAATTACAACTCATCTTGAGGATAACCGGAAAGGAGATCTGAACGATTATGAGTAAAATTGCGTTTTTGTTGGCTGATCAATTTGAGGATTCCGAAATGCAAGTGCCTTACGATGAATTAAAGAAAGCCGGGCATGAGGCGGATATTATCGGTCTGAAACAAGGCGAAAAGGTGAACGGCAAGCAAGGTAAAGCAAGCTACACCATTGAAAAGGCCATTCGGGATGTGGAATCAAGTGACTATGATGCTGTTGTTATTCCCGGCGGATCATCCCCGGAAAATCTGCGTCTGGATGCGTATGTTCTCAAATTCGTGACTGAAATTAACGAGGCCAAGAAAACGATTGGGGCGATCTGCCATGGTCCGCAAATTTTGGCGAGCGCTGGTTTGTTACAGGGACGAACGATTACAGCTTATCCTCCTTTGAAAGATGACTTGATTAACGCGGGTGCCCATTTTGAGGATCGCGAGGCGGTTGTGGACGGTAACTTTATTACGTCTCGTACACCTAAAGATGAGCCTGCTTTTGTGCGTGAGCTCTTGAAGGTGTTGTAATTTTACTGTGAATGCTTCTGTAAATGTATGCCAGTACAATTCCCATTTGAGGAGGATTTGATATGGCAAAGCAGATTCAGGCTTATTTTCGCACGGAGGATGAAGCTGAGGGTGCCAGAGCGTCGCTCCAAGCCTATAGAACGGAACATTTGGAAGTAGGCGCGCTGGATGATGCACTCGGCAGGGACACGCGGGTGTTGATCCCGCTGGTTCCCTATAACAACACTGGTGCTGTGGGCACGTTAGGGGCTGCAGGTGCAGCAATACCCGCCGCTGGCGCTTATGGTGAGAACATTATTCCAGAGGTGGAGAATGGCGAGGCTGACCGTGGCACTGCACGCAGGGATTTGAATGAAGACCGTAGCAGGACGACGGATCACGACACAGGCCTACTTCATGCGACAGACGCCTACATTAACGGTGATCAGGATGAATTGCGGTATGTATTGTCCGCGAAGGTGAACGATGCTGACTACGATGAGGTCGTTCATAAGCTCCGTTCCAATCGCGGTTATATAGCACAATTATTGGATTAAAGCTGAAAAAACCGTCACAAGCTTGTCGATAAATTGAGGAATTCAGATGTTATAGAACGGCTGTAATACAATTGTAATATTCGAAACATCATTCCTTAATATTCGTTGTTTATAATAACGGCATGACCCCCTTTTGATATATCTTTTGAACCTGCGGACCGTTTCCGCAGGTTATTTTCTTTTTATAGGGACTTATTTGTCTTATTACGGGGGAAAGTCTTGACTTTGTCGAAGCAGTTCATTAAAATCATAAAATAATGAAATTGATTTGATGACGGGACCAAGTACTCCGAACCCACAAGCGCAGAGAGGAATTTCTAGGCTGTAAAAATTCCCTTGATGAGCGGACGAATGACCTCCCCGAGAACAGGCGGCGAACGAGGAATACCTACTGAAAGTACATTGCAACTGTGCCGACAGTGGATAATCCTGCATATTAGCCGTACTGCGCGTTACGGGCGTTATACGTATGAGCGGAGTCAGTGTAATGCTGACGGGCAATGAGTGATTCTTACGCTGGTTGTCTGGGTAACTCCGGAATGTGGGTGGTACCACGGGTGATTTGTAAACGACAATCCCTCGTCCCTGTTAATGCTAACAGGACGAGGGATTTTTTGTTTTATATTGAAAAGTGGAGCAAGAAAAAAGCGCACAATAAGAAATACAACGACGGGGGGATACGTTAATGGCCTTTCAAAAACCGACGGGAACACAGGATTTGCTGCCGGGCAGTGTAGAAAAATGGCAATTTGTCGAGGAAAAAGCCCGTGAGATTAGCCGCCGCTTTAATTATCGTGAAATCCGTACACCGATGTTTGAGCAAACGAATTTGTTCGTTCGAGGTGTGGGTGAAACGACGGATGTGGTGGAAAAGGAAATGTACACCTTTGAGGATAAAGGGAAGCGCAGTATGACTTTACGTCCGGAAGGGACAGCAGGCGTGGTTCGCTCCTATGTGGAGAACAAGCTATACGGGGAGCCGGATGTAACGAAGCTGTATTATATCGGTCCAATGTTCCGCTATGAGCGTCCACAGGCTGGACGTCAGCGCCAGTTCCACCAATTCGGTATTGAGGCTTTTGGTGCGGTAGATCCTGCACTGGACGCAGAGGTTATCGCTTTCGGGTATCAGTTCTGCCGTGAGCTGGGTCTGAAAGGGGTAAAGGTGGAAATTAACTCAGTCGGCAATGCAGCCAGTCGTGCAGCCTACCGCCAGCATCTGGTGGACTTCCTGTTGCCGATCAAGGATACGTTGACCAAGGAGAGCCAAGCGCGTATTGAGCGTAATCCGTTGCGAGTGCTGGATAGCAAGGATGACCAGGACAAATTTGGCGGTGCGCCTTCCATTTTGGATAGCTTGGACGAGGAATCCCGCACACACTTTGAGAAGGTGAAGCAAAATTTGGACGCTATGGGTGTGGAATATACAGTCAACCCGCGCTTGGTACGGGGACTGGATTATTATACGTTGACCGCGTTCGAATTCAAAGCTGAAGGGATTGGAGCCATTGACACCATCGGTGGAGGCGGACGCTATAACGGACTGGTTGGCGATCTGGGCGGACCAGATCAGCCGGGTATTGGCTTCGGTATCGGACTGGAGCGGATTCAGCTAATCTTGGAGCATCAGGGTATCGAATTGAACGAAGCCAAGCCGCTGGATGTCTATATGGTGGCATTGGGTGAAGCGGCAGAAACGGAAGTGACCAGACAGCTGTTCAAGCTGCGTCAAGCCGGATTTTCCGCAGAGCGAGATTATCTGGGTCGCAAAATGAAGGCACAGATGAAATCAGCAGATCGTTTTAAAGCACGGTATACTGCGATTTTGGGCGAGGATGAGCTGGTACGCGGTGAAATTGCACTGAAAAACATGGAAACTGGCGAGCAGCGTACCGTCAAGCTGGATCAACTGGTGGAAGAGCTGGGATAAACCCAGACCATCTTTTATTATCATCTGTGATGCAGTAAGCATGAGAGACAACAAATATATATTGAAGTAACCGAGTAACATTCAGTCGGGTGGACCTTCCCTCGGCTGGTCAGATAGCATCAACCACTAAAACATAAACAGGAGTGTGTATTATGAAAAGGAGTCATCAATGCGGCGCATTAACCCATGCGCATATCGGAGAAACAGTTACATTGAACGGTTGGGTACAAACCCGTCGTGACCTGGGAGGCGTACTTTTTATCGACCTGCGTGACCGCAGCGGGATTGTACAAATCGTGTTTAACCCGGCATATTCCGGTGACGCGCTGCAAATTGCGGACCGTGTTCGTAGTGAATACGTACTTGAGGTTACGGGTACAGTGGTCAAGCGTGATGCCGAAACCATTAACGCGAACCTGCCTACAGGTGAAATTGAAGTGCGTATTACGGAAATTGAAGTATTGAATGCAGCCAAAACACCTCCGTTCTTCATTGAAGATGGCGTCGAAGTGGACGAGTCGCTGCGTTTGAAATACCGTTATCTGGACCTGCGTCGTCCGGAAATGCACCAGACGTTGAAACTGCGTTCCAAAGCAGCAAAAGTATTCCGTGACTTCCTGGACGGTGAAGATTTCATCGAGGTAGAAACGCCAATTTTGACGAAAAGTTCGCCGGAGGGTGCACGCGACTATTTGGTGCCAAGCCGTGTGCATGAGGGTGAGTTTTTTGCATTGCCGCAATCGCCACAACTTTACAAGCAATTGTTGATGGTGGGTGGCGTAGAACGCTACTACCAAATTGCACGTTGCTTCCGCGATGAAGACTTGCGTGCCGACCGCCAGCCTGAATTTACACAGGTCGACATTGAGACCTCCTTCATGCAACAGGATGACTTGCTGCCCATGATGGAGCAACTGATGGTGAAGCTGTTCAGAGAGACGGTTGGTGTTGAACTGGAAACTCCGTTCCAACGGATTACACATGCCGATGCAATGGACAAGTACGGCTCTGACAAGCCGGATCTGCGTTTTGGCCTTGAGTTGATTCATGTCAATGATATCGTGGCAAGTAGCGGTGTGAAGGTATTTGCTTCTGTAATTGAAAAAGGCGGCGAGGTTAAGGTCCTCAATGCTAAGGGCTGTGGCACATGGAGCCGCAAGGATATTGACGATCTGGGTCCTTATGCTGCACGTTACGGTGCCAAAGGTCTGGCTTGGATTCAAGTGAAAGAAGGCGAATTCAAGGGGCCTATCGTTAAATTCTTTACACCGGAAGAAATCGAAGCTCTGAGAGAGCGTACGGGAGCTGAAGAAGGCGACTTGCTGCTCTTCTCTGCGGATAATAAAAAAGTAGTCGCTGATGTATTGGGCGCGCTTCGTTTGAAAATTGGCCGTCAACTGGGTCTGATCGACGACAACGTATACAAATTTGCATGGGTTGTAGACTTCCCGTTGCTTGGCTATGATGAAGAACAAAAACGTTATGTAGCAGAACACCATCCGTTCACTCGTCCGAAGGACGAAGACCTTGCCGTCTTGGACACAGACCCAGGTCAAGTTCGTGCTCAGGCCTATGACATCGTACTGAACGGCTACGAAGTGGGCGGCGGTTCGATGCGGATTTACAAACGTGATGTACAGGAGAAAATGTTCAAAGCTCTTGGCTTGTCGCCGGAAGTAGCTAATGAAAAATTCGGCTATCTGTTGGATGCGTTCGAATATGGTACGCCTCCACATGGTGGTATTGCCTTCGGTTTTGACCGTCTTGTGATGCTGCTTGCAGGTCGTACAAACCTGCGCGAAACCATTGCATTCCCGAAAACAGCCAATGCAACAGATTTGCTGATGGACGCACCGTCCGAAGTGGATCAAGGTCAATTGGAGCAGCTTCATATCCGTCTTGCTCCGAAGCCAGTTACTCCTAAAGCTTAAGACGAACGTTTGCTTTTACAATTGCCCTACATGGGCTTGTGAATAGTTTATAAAATGCCATGAACCCGTTACCCTCTTATGGATAATGGGTTCATGGTTTGTATGCATGAAGTTCAAGCATAGTGTCTAAATCAGTGAGGGAGGATATGTACCATATGCTGCATCAATTTTCACGAACAGAGCTGGCCATCGGGACTGAGGGTCTGGAGGTTATGAAAAATAGCACGGTAGCCGTGCTGGGTATCGGCGGTGTCGGCTCCATTGCGGTAGAAGCGCTGGCGCGGACCGGTGTTGGACGCATCATTTTGATTGATAAAGACGTCGTAGATATTACCAACATTAATCGCCAGATTCATGCGCTGACGACAACGGTAGGTCAAAAAAAGGCCGATCTGATGGTAGAGCGTGTGAAGCTGATTAACCCTGAATGTGAAGCGATTGCACTGAACATGTTTTATACGGAAGAAACGTATGAGGAGCTGTTCAAGTACGATCTGGATTATGTGCTGGATGCCTCGGATACGATTATTTATAAAATTCATTTGATCAAGGAATGTCTGAAACGGGGGATTCCGATGATCTCCAGTATGGGCGCTGCCAATAAAATGGACCCAAGCCGTTTTCAGGTGGCGGATATCTCCCAAACGAAAATGGACCCGATTGCCCGTGTAATCCGTACCAAGCTGCGTAAGGAAGGCATTACAAAAGGTGTCAAGGTCGTATACTCCGATGAGGAACCGATGAAGCCGCGTGAAGAGATTACGAAAAAAATCGTACCTGCGAACGCACCTGAGATCCGGAAGGCGAAGCAGCCGCCTGCGAGCAATGCTTTTGTACCTCCCGTGGCAGGATTGATCATGGTTAGTGTAGCTGTCAAAGATTTGTTAAACAAGGCTGGAGTGTAAGTCTGAAAAATAAAACGTAGTACGTTTCTAGCTTTGCTGCAAACAGATCGAACAAATTGCTGGAGGGTTTTGGTATGAAGGGTGGACTATGGTCCAGAAGCCTCGGTTTCAAACCCGAGCATCATTGGAAAAAGGAAGTGGCCGCTGGTGCCATTTCCTATTTTTCCGTTGTATATATTGTAATGGTCAATGCGACCATTTTGGCAGATGCCGGGATTCCATTACAAGGGGCAATGCTGGGTACACTGCTCACGTCGATTATCGGCTGCCTGCTTATGGCCTTTGGCGGAAAGTCGCCAATGGTTGTTGTACCAGGGATGGGGATTAATGCTTTTTTCACTTATACGCTCGTACATTCTATGAAGCTGAGCTGGCAGGAAGCGTTGATGGTGGTCACCATTACAGGTATTATATTCGCCGTTGTTGCATTTACGTCCTTGTACAAGCTGATTAGCCAGGCGATTCCTCATAATTTACAGCACGGAATTACGGTAGGAATTGGTTTGTTTTTGACCTTTATCGGATTGCAAAAAAGCGGCATTGTAATTGCTCATCAAACGACTTTTGTCGCGATCGGCCATTTTAATGACCCGAAGGTGATCACGGCTTGCGTAACATTGCTGCTCGCTATTGTGTTATTTGTGCGCAACGTTCAGGGAGGGCTGCTAATTAGTATTTTGGCAGGAACAGGACTTGCCTACGTACTGGGGGCTGTAGAACCGACAAGTGGAGTGCGAACCTCCGAAACAGTACGGCAGTATGGGCAACTGTTTGGCGAGCTATCTTTTTCAGGCATCGTTTCGGTAGCCTTCTGGATCGCTGTTTTTTTGCTGCTGCTCATTGTTCTGTTCGAAAACATTGGGATGATTGCTGCACAGACCAACATGATCGGAAGACCGGATACGTTCAAGAACAGCTTGCGAGTGCTGGCGGTAACCAATATTTTTGCCGGTATTTTAGGGAGCAGTCCGGCGGTAGCGGCTGCGGAATCGACGGCTGGTATTGCAGCAGGAGGTCGCTCAGGGGCGACGCCGCTGGTCACTGCCATTTTATTCGGGGCAACCTTCTTTTTCATTCCGTTACTAGCTTATATTCCTGATAGTGCCATTGCGCCCGTGCTCATCATCATTGGCGGTCTGATGGTACAAAATGTCCGTGAGATGGATTTTAGTGATTTTACCGAGGCGTTTCCTGCATTTCTGGTCATGGTGATGATGCCCTTTACGTATAGCATTGTAGACGGAATGGCATTTGGCTTTATTGCTTACCCCGTAGCCAAACTGGCAGCAGGGCGCGGCAAGGAAGTGCCTGTCGCATTGTATATCATTTCCGTATTGTTTGTGGCTAACTTTGTGCTTCATTCTCTGGTGTAGTAAACTCAAATTTAGGCTGTACTGTTCATACCCGTGCACAGCGCGGGTGTTGTTGTTTGGACAAGAATGGTCAGACAGGAAGCGAGGTAAATGGTTTATGGAAAAGGAACATCATCTACAGCAAGATGAACAGCAGAACAGTATGAAGGAAAAGCCGGGTAAAAAACCCGATAGGGCTGGTATGGGCAAGTTTATCAAATTGATTGCAAGCGCACACCCTCCCAAGGCCATTCTCGTTATCGCCCTGATTCTGACCTTGATTCAGACAATTGCCGGTTTAGTTGTACCGCTGATGACCAAGGGACTGATCGACGGTTTGACCTTTTCTTCATTGAACCGAATGGTTATTCTTGGCTTGCTTGGGGCTTTCGTGCTCCAGGCTGTGGCTTCAGCGGTTTCCATTTATATGCTGAACTATGCCGGACACAAAATTGTGGCTAATTTGCGCAAACGCTTATGGCATAAAATTTTGTCTCTTCCCATTCCGTATTTTGACCGGAATCGTTCCGGGGATACGATGAGTCGTGTCACCAATGATACAAGTCTGATTATGAACCTGATTACGGAGTATCTTGTGAATCTGATTTCTAACGTAATTGCCATTATTGGCGGTATTGCCTTGCTTTTTTATCTGGATTGGGTCATGACACTCATTATTATGGCTATCGTTCCATTAACAGCGCTGATTTTATTTCCCGTGGGCAGGAAAATGTACCGTATCTCCAAAAAGCAGCAGGATGAGATGGCTGATCTGACCTCGGTACTGAGTCAGGTTATCGGAGAGATCAGGCTGGTAAAGGCGTATGGGACGGAAAGCAGGGAAGCACAGGCCGGAGAGGATCGGATTTACCGGATGTTCCGTTTTGGCTTGCAGGAATCTCGTATTTTGGCGTTGGTAGGTCCCATTTCTACTTTCTTGCTGACCGCTGTACTGGTTATTATTTTGGGTGTAGGTGGTGTTCGCGTCGCATCGGGTGTGCTGACTGCGGGGGATTTGGTAGCTTTTATTTTGCTGCTGTTTCAGGTGATTACACCGATGGCCCAGTTCACAACCTTATATTCACGTCTGCAAAAGGTGGTGGGTGCCACGGAACGAATTCAGACTATTTTGGATCATGAAGAGGAGCCGCTGGAATTGAAGCAGGAAGCAACAAAAGAAAGCAGGGATATCGTGCTGCGTGATGTTGTCTTTTCCTATACTGAAGGTGAAGAGGTTCTTCATCATGCCAGTTTGGTCATTCCGGCTAACCGGACAACTGCATTTGTTGGACCAAGCGGAAGCGGCAAGTCCACGCTGTTTTCGTTGCTGGAACGTTTTTATGTACCGGATACGGGAGAGATTCGTTATGGAGATGAACCGATATCGTTGTATACACTATCCTCCTGGCGCTCCAAAATTGGCTATGTGTCGCAGGAAAGCTCGATGATGACCGGAACGGTCAGAGATAATATTACGTATGGCTTGGGACGGGAAGCTGATCTGGAGGAAGTGAGACAGGCAGCCACGATGGCGTACGCGGATGCGTTTATTATGGATTTACCGCAAGGCTATGAGACTGAAGTGGGTGAGCGGGGAATGAAGCTCTCCGGCGGGCAACGGCAACGGATTGCCATTGCTCGTGCGCTTCTACGTAGTCCGGATATTCTTATGCTGGACGAGGCTACCTCCAGCTTGGACAGCTCATCTGAGCATGAGGTACAAAAAGCGCTGGCGAACCTGATGGAAGGACGAACGACGATTGTCATCGCTCACCGTTTGTCTACTGTGGTTCATTCCGATCAAATTATTGTGTTGGACAAGGGTAAGGTAACCGGTGCAGGAACCCACGCGGAGCTGATTGAATCCCATGAGGTGTACCGAGAACTGGCTCAGAAGCAGTTTGTGGAGATGGGGGAGAGGAGTATGGAGCGTTAGAGGCCGCTTCGCGTGTGATTTGATCCTCCGATCGCTGTTGCCTCTGAATTCCTCTGATTGTAGTAAGACAGAAGGTTGGAATTCAGAGGCAAAGGCGAACGCTCCGCTTCTTTGGATTCAAATCCCCCGCTTCGCTGGTGCCGCAAGGGTCCATACTTTATGTGAAGGGCAGGGTAAGTTCAAGAGCAGAGTTCAAGAGCATAAGAGCATAAGAGCATAAGAGCAAAACATAAGAGCAGGGACAAAGAAATAATTGTGAATGAAGCTGTATGACATACAACATATAGAGTTGGCTAAAATGATGCTAGACTAAAAAGTGGACACCGAGAAGCAAGAATAAAGTCAATTCATTTAGCAAGTTGCTCTCATTAACGCACTAAGAAATAAATGGGATTGATTCCGTATGAACTCATTTATATACAGATATTTAAATATTTGTCATGAATAAAAAAGTGATGTGTTTTTTGTTTTTTTATATTGTTAAAAAGGGTTTTCGTAAGAGGATTTTTAGAAAGGAATGGGGTCAAGAATGAGCAAACCGAGAGTATTGGTTGTTGATGATGAGAACGCTGTCAGAAAATTGATTAAAACGGTTCTTGAAGGCGATGGAATGGCTGTTCTTCAAGCTGAAAATGGCATGGAAGCCATGCGGATGATTAGCGAGGAGCCATTCGATCTCGTCCTCCTGGACATTATGATGGAAAATATTGATGGCTATGATGTGCTTGGTCAAACGCGCAATATGGGCATCCATACGCCAATCATTTTTCTGAGCGGGAAAAAAGAAGACACAGATCAGATCATTGGACTTGGGCTTGGGGCAGATGCCTATATTACCAAGCCATTTAGTCCTCCTGTGCTTTGTGCTCAGGTAAAGAACCAGATTAAAAGATATCGCCAGCTTCAGGAATCAAAACAAGAAGCCTCACGCATTGCGTTGGGACCATTTCTATTCAACCATCATACCTATACGTTTCAAAAAAATAATCAGGAAATCGCGTTGTCATCAAAAGAATTACAGCTCATGAAATTTTTTATGGAGCACCCCAATCAGGTCTTCTCGAAAGAACAGCTATATCAAAACATCTGGAAAGATACGGTTGTCGATAATAATACGATTATGGTCTATATCAGACACCTGCGGACCAAAATTGAGGAAAATCCCACTAATCCGAAATATATCAAAACCGTCTGGGGAATCGGGTATCGTTTTTCCGTTGAAAGATAGATTAACTATATACTTCTATCCAATTGTATACGTTCTCTTGAAAGCACGCCGATGGACTCGGGGGGCTTTTTTTCTACGGCTGATTATTTCGCTAGCCATCCTTAATTTAGTAACAAAAGGGAATACATAACTTTGGAGGGCGGCATCACAATGCCTCTAATAAAATTGTAGCGACTCTGCCTCAAACATACCTCTATCTCAAAGATATTGCCAAGCCCGTCGTCTAGACTGCAAACTTAAAACCGGACACATAATGACCAGAACGTTTTTTAGTCAAACCAGGACGATGTACCGACTTAACCACGGGACGCCGCAGTGGGAATGAACATATTCTCCGCTGCGGTGAGTTTGTCGTGCTCGTCGAGATTCCTTAGCCTACCTCAAACACGTTTGGAAACAAGCTGTGTTAGTAAATGAGTCAACCGTAGTTTTTTTCTTTGAAAGCGCTAACATATTTTTGTCACATGGTTCTTAAAAACATTTAAGGATTACTCAGAATACTTTAAGATTTTCTTTTTACAATTTAGTTATCTCGAATCATCCAATGAGTGAAACCGTTTTACAACAAAGTCTTGTGAAAACCTGGGCTAGCGATTGATTCGAGGATAAACGCAGATTGATCATCTAGGAGGCGATCAAGTGGTCACTAATAATCTACAAGAAGCCGCAGAGCTTAAGCTACAGCCACGAACAGAGTCCAAATGGCAAAAGGTGTTGAATTACAAGATTGGAGGGGTCATTCCTGTAGGTCTTTACATCCCGTTTATGGCTGTTGTCTACTTGCTGATGAACTCCGGAAAGCTCGGTAGTGATATGCCTGGGGCTGTATCTGTCATGGTATTGTATGGCTTTATTCTGGCGGAAATTGGAAAACGCATTCCTATTCTGAAGGATATCGGCGGCGCTGCCATTATGGCAACGTTTGTTCCTTCTTACATGGTGTATGCTCATCTTTTCCCGCAGTCAGCAATTGATTCCGTTACTGACTTTATGGATAATACCAATTTCCTGTATGTGTACATCGCAATCGTTATCGCGGGTAGTATCCTTGGTATGAACCGGGAACTCATGATAAAAGCGGTCGTTAGATTGGCTGTCCCTTTGACGATTGGATCCATTCTCGGAACAGGTGTCGGTTTGCTTACAGGTGTGGCTTTGGGAATCCCTGCGTATGATACCCTGTTTTATATCCTTGCTCCTATCATGGCGGGAGGCGTTGGTGAAGGTGCGATTCCACTCTCTATCGGCTACAGCCAAATTTTAGGTTCGACCCAAGGTGAACAATTTGCCATGATTATTCCTGCGGTCATGCTGGGTAGCTTGTGTGCTATTATCCTGTCCGGCTTGTTGAAACAACTGGGAGATAGAAAACCGGAACTTACCGGTAACGGCATGCTACTCAAAACAGGGGATAGCGATGTTTTGGGACTTGCAGAGGATAAAAACAAAAAAACGCTTGATCTTTACCAAATGGCTGCCGGAGCAATTTTAGCTATCGGATTCTTCATGGTAGGTACCTTAGCCGCTGAGTTTGTTGGTCTGCCTGGTCCGATCGTAATGCTCTTTGCGGCATTCCTGGCAAAATATTTTGGTTGGTTGCCAAAATTCCTTGAAGACGGAGCGCAACAGATGCAACGTTTCTTTGTTATCGCTGTAACGTACCCGCTCCTGCTTGCGGTAGGTGTTGCTAAAACACCATGGGAGGCACTGATTTCTGTAATTAGCCCTGCTTATTTCATCACCATTTTTGTAACTGTACTAACCGTGGTTGTGAGTGGATATTTTGCTGGTAAGTGGATGAAAATGTATCCGGTTGAAGCTGCGATTATTACTTCTACTCGATGTAGCCAAGGTGGAACAGGGGATGTTGCGATTCTTTCTGCAGCCGATAGAATGGTACTCATGCCATTTGCCCAGGTATCCACACGTCTCGGTGGTGCCGCAACGGTAACACTTGCTATTTTCCTGCTGCGATACCTTACACACTAAGGTAGTGAAATCTTAAAAAAAATTAATAATTTGACAGGATACTTTAAGATCTTGTCATTACAATGAAGTTGTCTTGAGACACCATTTCGTAGACGAATGTGAATAACTGGTATAATTCGGAAGCGAACCAGCCCTAGTACTAGGGATAGGGACTGATGGGCTACTAGCTCGATGGAGATGGTAAAACAGGATGAGATTTCAACGAGAGATACTGTTTCATTATCGAAGTCATTTTTCATTCATCACTAAGCTAGCGCTTCCGATTTCTTTTCTAGTTCTGCTGTGGATGGCCTATGGCTCGTATATGGACGGAGAACGTACCGTAATTGAACAGCAGCAGCAGCAATTGCTAACGATTGCCAAGTTAAACAGCACGTCTATTGAATCCTTTTTCGACGAACAAATGCACACGCTGCAAATATTGACAGGCAACCGGGAGATGTCGCTCGCCATAGCAAATAAGAATGAAGCTGTGATTGACGAAAACCTATCCGCTTATTATGCCGCCAAAAAAGATAGCATCTATCGGATTAGCCAGGTGAACCTAGAGGGGAGAGTGGTACACACATTTCCCAAGCGCACTCGTAGAGATGCGATTAAAGCCTATGAATTAATCAAGGATGATATACAAAGGGTGCTGCGAGAAAAAAAACCGTTCATCGCAAGTGCCAAGCTGGAGAAGCAAGGCAATTATATTGTGCATCTGTTTCAGCCTGTTTATCTCGATGGGAAATTTCAAGGTGCGCTTATCAGTGTGGTAAATCTAAACGCTGTGTATGAGAAGCTGTTAAAGCCGATTCGCGTGGGGACCAAGGGTTATATCCATGTCAAAGATCAGCAAGGCTACTATCTCATGCACCCGAGCGAAGAAAATATCGGGTTATCGCTATCAGCGATTAAGGCCAAATACCCGGGGCTTGATTACCGCGACCTGGAGAAACTGTTCAAAATTCAGCTTACCCAGGAACAAGGCTCGGCTTTCTACCATTCGTACTGGTGGGGTGACGAATTCTATACCAAGACGAAAAAGATTGAGGCATTTTCCCGTGTTCATCTCGGTGACTCGTTTTGGGTGGTTGCCGCCGCCATGAACTACGATGATGTGAGAGAACCGATTGCACAAAATCGAATTAAAACCATTGAGATTTTTTCAATGATCGTCCTGACGCTGGCTTGTGCCGTTTATATCATCATGAGGACGAAGAAAAATAAAGAGGCTCTAGAATACGAGACGAGGTATTTGCGGGAACTGAATAACAAAAACGAGCTATTGAGAAAAAAGGATCTACAATTGCAGCACTCGCAGAAGCTACAGTTGATCGGCACGATATCAGGGGAAATTGCTCATGATTTTAATAATTTGCTAACCCCCATCAGAGGCTATGCAGAAATCATGCTTAGCAGGATAGAACCTGCTGAAGAAATTTATGATTACGTCAGTGAGATTTATGATGCTTCCGAGAAAGCAAGATTGATAATCGAGGAAATCCTGCTATTGAGCCGGCTGGAGAGTGGAAAGGTCAAGAAAAACGCTCCGGTCAAGGTTGAAGAACAGGTCGAAGAGGCACTGGGACTCATAAAATCCTTCCTCTCGCCCAAAGTGAATGCTGTGTTCAAAAAACGGGTAGATTCAGCCGTTATTTTTGCAAATAAAGTACAGATTCATCAGGTCATTATGAACCTGTGCAACAATGCCTATCAAGCAATGAAAACAACCGGTGGCGAACTAAAAATCATATTGGATACCTTTCCCTTGCAAGAGGTAAAAAAAATCCGCGAGAACGTCTTGGAAGTCAGCGATTACGTTACTTTATCTGTCTTGGATACGGGTAGAGGGATGAGTGACGATACCTTGCAGAAAATCTTTGATCCTTTTTTCACAACCAAACCGACAGGAGAGGGTACGGGGCTTGGATTGTATATCGTCCAAAGCATTCTCGAAAAACATCAAGGATTTATTACCGTGGATTCGGAACTGGGCAAGGGTAGCACGTTTACGGTGTATCTGCCGAAAACGGAGTTTGTAGCAAAAGAGACAGAGATAAATATAAACCCTGTGTTTACTGAACAAAAGCGCATTCTTTTGGTCGATGATAAACAGCGCGTATTGAAAGCGATGAGAAGAGGACTGGAATCGTATGGTTTCCACGTTGAGACAGAATCAGACAGTGTGGAAGCATTGCAGCGGTTTGAAAAGTCTCCAAACCATTACGATCTGGTCATTACGGATCAGGCAATGCCTTATCTGACGGGTACGGAATTGGCTGAACGTATCAAGGTAATCAACCCAAGTATGAAAATCATCCTGATTACCGGTTATGTCGAGGATCACGTGGTGGCATACAAGGAGAGATTGATCATTGATGAATACATGTGTAAGCCTGTAGCAGGTTCAGATATGGCACAAATGATTTATAAGGTTCTGCAATCCTGAAGATGGAGAGTATCTACCATCCAATTGGCAAAAGAGGTGTAGACATTGATTATTCAGCAAGTAGGCATGGCCGGTACACTGGAATCAAGCGATATTACGATTTCCATCGAGCCGAACGGGACGAAAGGTATTGAAATCGAGTTGAAAAGTACCGTAGAGAACCAGTTCGGGAACCAGATTCGCAAAGTGATTCTCGAAACATTACAAGGAATGGGCATTGAACATGCATATGTCCGCGCGAATGATAAAGGCGCACTGGATTGCGCCATTAAGGCTAGAGTAATGACAGCCGTAAGCAGAGTGGTCGAGAGCGACTGCCGACCATGGGAGGCGGAATAGATGCAGAAACTGAGAAGGACCATGTTGTATGTTCCAGGGAATAACCCAGGGATGATCCGGGACGCCCATATCTATGGGGCAGATTCGATTATGATCGACCTTGAGGATTCCGTTTCCCTATACGAAAAAGATGCGGCGCGTTTGCTGGTTTACCAGGCTTTGAAAACCTTTGATTTTGGGGGCATCGAGGTGCTGGTCAGGGTAAACCCACTCCATACGCCGTATGGCAGAGACGATTTTGAAGCGATTGTACGAGCGAAGCCAACTGCCATTCGATTGCCGAAAACGGAGACCGCCGATGACGTGATTGAAGCGGATGAATTGATTACCGAAATTGAACAAAAGATCGGCATGGAGCATGGGACAATCAAGCTTTTTGCAGCGGTTGAGAGTGGCATGGGCGCATTGAATGCGGCGCAAATTGCGGTTGCCAGCAAGCGGCTTATCGGTATCGCCATCGGAGCGGAGGATTTTGTCACAGACCTGAAGACAACGCGCTCGCCAGAAGGCATTGAGCTATTGACAGCACGAAGCCTTATATTATTTGCGGCCAGAGCTGCTGGCATTGCTGCTGTCGATACAGTCTACTCGGATGTAAATAATGAGGAAGGCTTTGCGAACGAGGTGAAGCTGATCAAACAGCTAGGCTTTGATGGCAAATCTATTATTAACCCGCGTCAGATCGAGATTGTAAACCGCATCTATACGCCAACAGAAGCAGAGATCAAAAAATCAAAGCGGATCATTGAGGCCAGTCTCGAAGCGGAGGCAAAAGGCTCAGGTGTGATCAGTCTCGACGGTAAAATGATTGACCGTCCGATTGTAGAACGTGCGCGTAGAGTACTTGACCTGGCGGAAGCGGCAAAAATAAACGTAGAGTAAGGTGAATGTTATGCTAAACGGTGCTGGGAGAGAAATTCCTTTAGCTATTGAGGGACTTGATGCGATAACTCCCTTTGATCGCAAATCGACTTACGGGCAATTTAAAAATACAGAACGGTTAAAAGAACGCCAGCAAAATCCTGCCAAAAACAAAATCATGGATTCGATGGAGAAAGCCATTGAAGCTACAGGCTTGCGTAATGGGATGACGATCTCGTTCCACCACCATTTACGCAACGGGGACTTTATCTTGAATATGGTTATGGATAAAATCTCCAAAATGGGTATTCGTGATCTTGTCTTGGCAGCCAGCTCCTTGACGGATATTCACGCTCCGTTGGTAGAGCATGTGCGAAACGGTGTCATCCGCAGAATCGAGACCAGTGGCCTTAGAGGCGAGCTAGCTCAGGCATATTCCTACGGATTGTTTGATATTCCGGTGACGATTAACTCTCACGGTGGTCGCGCAAGAGCGATTGCATCAGGGGAATGCCCGATTGACGTAGCCTTTTTGGGCGCTCCTTCTTGTGATGCATACGGCAACGCAAACGGAATTTCCAGCATAAACGAAGCTCCATCGGCATGCGGCTCCCTGGGTTATGCCATGGTAGATGCACAATATGCGCGCAATGTTGTGATGATCACTGACCATTTGGTCTCCTATCCGAACACTCCATTCGCCATTCCTGAAACCCAGGTGGATTATGTGGTCGTCGTGGATCGCATCGGTGATCAGAAGGGGATTGTCTCAGGGGCTACCCGTTACACGAAGAATCCGAAGGAACTGTTAATTGCCAAAAACGCGGCAGATGTAATTGAAGCATCCGGATATTTCGCGGATGGATTCTCATTGCAAACCGGCTCCGGGGGTGCTGCGCTTGCAACTACCAGGTTTCTGCGGGAAAAAATGCTTGCCGCCAATATCAAAGCAAGCTTTGCGCTGGGGGGTATTACCCAACAAATCGTTGACCTGCATGAAGAAGGATTGATTGAAAAGCTTTTGGACGTGCAGAGCTTCGACCTGCGCGCCGTAGAATCGCTGAGAAAGAACAAATTCCATCAACAAATTTGTGCGGAATATTACGCAAGCCCTGAAAATATAGGCTGCGCTGCTCACCAACTGGATGTTGTTGTGCTGAGTGCGCTGGAGATTGATCTGAATTTTAATGTGAACGTAATTACCGGGTCCGATGGGGTCATCCGTGGAGCTTCCGGCGGACACTGCGATACTGCCGCAGGCGCTGCAGTATCCATCATCGTCGCTCCGCTGATTCGCGGAAGAATGCCTGCCATTCTTGATCGTGTAAATACCATTATCACACCAGGTCATACGGTTGATGTACTGGTTACTGATCAGGGCATCGCTGTGAACCCTCTCCGCCAAGATCTCCTGGCTAGCTTCAAGGCCGCCAAGCTCCCTGTCTTCACAATCGAAGAGTTGCAAGAGAAGGCTACGCGGATTGTCGGCAAACCAGAGCCGATTCAATGGGAAGATAAAATTGTGGGTGTTATCAAATATCGTGATGGTTCCGTAATTGATGTAATTCGTCAAGTGAAACAAGGACGCTAAAATTATAAACCAAGAGGAGGAAGTATTGAGCAGTTGCTCAGTACAAACAAACTTATGAGTATAAAAGAAGCCGCTTTACAGGCACACCGCATAAGAAACGGCAAGCTGGAGATTGTAGGGACAGTACCGGTCGTAAGTAAAGAGGATTTAGCGATAGCTTATACACCTGGCGTTGCCGAGCCATGCAAGGAAATCGCCAAAGATAAGAGCAAAGCCTATGAATACACGATTAAAGGGAGCACCGTGGCGATTCTAACGAATGGGACAGCCGTGCTGGGTCTGGGGGATATTGGCCCTGAGGCAGGGCTGCCTGTCATTGAGGGCAAGGCTTTGTTGCTCAAAGAATTTGGTGGGGTGAATGCGTACCCTATCTGTATCGACAGCACTGATCCAGACGAGTTTGTGCGCACGGTTGAAGTGATCGCCCCAGGTTTTGGAGGCATTCATCTTGAAGACATCAAGGCGCCAGAATGCTTCTATATTGAAGACAAATTAAAAGAAAAACTGAACATTCCAGTTTATCATGATGATCAGCATGGAACGGCAGTTGCTGTGCTTGCAGGGTTATGTAATGCCTTGAAACTTGTGGGCAAAAAAATGGAGGATGTGCGCATCCTCATCAATGGAGCAGGAGCTTCGGGTATTGCCACCGCCAAGCTATTGCTTGTTGCAGGAGCGAAGCGTATCGTTCTCTGCGATATTGATGGTGCCTTGGTCGAAGGCGACACCTCTCTCAATGAACCTCAGCAGCAAATCGCCAAGCTGACGAATCGTGATAAAGAAATAGGCAGCCTTGCAGAAGTCATCAAAGGCAAGGACATCTTTATCGGCTTATCGGTTGCAGATGTGATGACAAAAGAAATGGTGCAAACCATGAGCAATGGAAGCATCATTTTTGCCCTTGCCAATCCGATTCCAGAAATTTTGCCGGAGGAAGCACACAAAGGCGGAGCAAGAATTGTTGCGACCGGCAGATCGGATTTTCACAACCAAATCAATAACCTGCTGGCATTCCCCGGTATTTTCAGAGGCGCGTTTGATGCCAAGGCCACGGACATCACGATGGAAATGAAATTAGCGGCAGCCAGAAGCATCGCAGATCTGGTAACAGACGAGGAGCTTGATGATACCTATATCGTTCCAGATGCGATTGACAAAAGAGTAAGTGCAGCAGTTAGCAAAGCAGTAAAAATCGTCGCAGAACAAAGCGGTGTTGTAAGAAAATAAAGACATTGTCTTTTCAGAACAAATAAACAGGATGCGCATCCTATCCTTTCGCTTGCAGAGTGTGGGATGCGTCATTCTACTTATTCTGACTTCCATGCAGAAAAACGGTGATAGATTATGGCTATGTGGATGGAACATTTGCGTGAAGAGATTTTAAATCCAACCTCTGAAGACGCTCAAAGAAAGCTTCGTGATTTCCTCAAGCGCCAAGGTCTTAGAATAGACCATCATATTGAATATACGATGGAAATTGTAGATGGCAGCGACATTGCCGCTACGGGTTCCTTTTCAGGTAGTGTACTGAAGTGCATTGCTGTGGATGAATCTTATAAAGACCAGGGGCTATCGGCACAAATCGTTAGCCATTTAGTAAATGAAGAATACAGGCGGGGAAGGGCTCACCTGTTTATGTATACAAAACCAGTAAATAAACAAATTTTCAAGGATCTCGGCTTTTATCCAATTGTGGAGGAATCCTCCAAGGCTGTCTTGTTGGAAAACCGATGGGATGGTGTCCGGCAGTATCAGCAAGGGCTTTTGCAGGAATCGGGCGATCTCGTGCCTTCGGCTGCGATTGTCATGAACTGTAATCCATTCACACTTGGACATCTGCACTTAATCGAGCATGCAGCGGCGGCTTGGGAAAAGGTGCATCTTTTTGTAGTTTGGGAGGACCGATCCATTTTTCCATCAGATGTCAGATATAGACTAGTGGAAGAAGGCGTGAGACATTTGGCCAATGTGATCGTGCACAAAGGCAAAGACTATATCATCTCCAACGCAACGTTTCCTTCTTACTTCCTCAAAAATGATGAAGAGGCAGCAAGTACGCATATATCACTGGATTTAAAAATATTTAGCCAGTATATAGCTCCGCTGCTAAATATTCAAAAACGGTATATCGGTCAGGAGCCAAGCTGTGTCTTGACCCGCAGGTACAACACGATCATGAAAAAATTACTGCCTTCCGTTGGAATAGACGTAGAGGAAATACCGCGACTGCTATGGGAAGGGGATGCCATCAGCGCCTCTGCGGTCCGCAAATATATCCGTCTGGGTCAAATGGATAAAGTGAAGCAGCTTGTACCGGACACGACCTATCAGTTTTTATTGTCAGTGGAAGCTGGAGAAATCATCAGGCGGATCAGGGAGATGTCATAACATGTATTCGTATGAGGTTACCCTTGAAGAAATGCTACAGGCACGCGAAAACCGGGCAGATAGACAAGGACAACTGATCCGCAGGTACGCGGTACCTCTGATCAGCATGACGATCAATATCCCAGGACCACAGAAGTCCTCTCCAACAAGTAAATACGTTTTTCAAGAAGGCTATCGTATCTTGATGAGTCAGCTGGCGGTGAACCCAATGACACCGCTGCACAGTGAAGCGTATGATCTGCTAACAGGTCCAGAAGCATATGTTGCCGTTCAGGCAGACACGCGAATATTGAAAAAGTTGGTCATTGCCATTGAAGATGGGCATCCACTAGGAAGATTACTGGATCTGGATGTGATTGGACCCAATGGAAGGGCAATCTCAAGAGATGAACTTGGCTTGGGCAAGCGAAAATGTCTCATGTGCGAGCAGGCTGCGCATGGTTGTGGACGGAGTAGAGCACATGCACTTCCCGAATTGCTGGAAGCTATCAAAGCACTGGTGGAGAGTTATACGCGAAAGCATCAAGTAGTCAAATGAGCATGATCGTTCATCATCATTAAAAAATCCAGGGAAGAAGGTTGTAGGTATGTATGATTGCAACAAGCTTATTATGTGAAAGCATTGGTCAACAAGCTGTCCTTGCACTGCTAACAGAGGTCTCCGCCAGCCCAAAGCCGGGACTGGTAGATCGGTTTAATCGTGGTGCTCACAAGGATATGGACTTCTTTACGTTTATGTCTAGTGCGGTCGCACTTTCCGGCTATTTTGAAAGATGTACACAGGCGGGAGGTTCCTTTCATGGAGAGGATCTTCGTATACTATTTGCGAATCTGCGTCCCTTGGGACAGGAAGCCGAACAGGCTATGTTTGCCGCAACAGGCGGGGTGAACACACATAAAGGTCTTATTTTTTCGCTAGGAATTATTTGTACCGCCGCCGCGTATTGTTGTACGACACGAGCAGCTGCTAGCAGGCTGGATGAACAAGTAATTTGTGAGACCGTTGCTCAGATGACCAAAGGTTTATGTGCGAGTGAGCTTGCATCCCTGAAAAAATCAACAGGCTTAACGGTCGGCGAACGGTTGTATAAAGAATGGGGCATGACGGGCATACGTGGCGAGGTGGAAGCAGGCTTCCCTACCGTACGAGAATATGCTCTGCCCGTCTATCGTGAGTTGAAGTCATCGCAACGATACCATGTGAATGATATCTGTGTTCAAACCCTGTTACAACTGATGGTTGTCAACGAAGATACGAATGTCGTTGGTAGACACGATAGGGAGATGCTAACCTATGTCCAGCAATATGCCAAGCAGGTGCTAGAGGCGGGCGGTATCTTGTCAGAGAGAGGTCTCGCCATGATTCATCAAATGAACGATGAGTTTGTGCAAAAAAATGTTAGTCCTGGTGGCTCCGCTGATTTACTGGCAGTCACAATCATGTTGGAATATTTATGTCTAGCGCCACCTGCAATATAATGGCAATGCGGTTCGTAGACGACCCATTTTAATGAAGAAGGGCTGTCCACAAAGTGATATGTTCCCTTTACAACAGACAGGTTCATTCGTAAAACCTACTGCTGTAAGGGGGATTTTTTTATGAAAAGAAATAATTGTGAATGAAGCTGTGTTGATTTACGTGTTTAATAAGAGGTCTTTCATATATGAAAACAGGCGTATTAAGAAAATAAGATTGGATTTTTGTGGTTAAATGTGTTACGCTTACTTTCCTTTTTTTGTGTCGGAGCAAGTGAATGGGATGCAGAAATCGAGACTTGATATTCTTAGGAGGTAACTGAAATGGAGAACGGGTTTCAAAGTGCCTATCAAGAAGAACAGCACAGGCTGTCGCTTGCTATGGAGGAAATTGATCGCAGATTGGAACGGCTTCGCAATACGCCGGTGTACACGGGGCATGATTTTACGGAGCAGGTGCTGGAATCCGGGCGGGAGGAAAAACGCCAGGCTTTGGCAAAAAGCGCACAGGAGCCTTATTTCGGACGTATGGATTTTGACGAACATGGCAGGGGACAGCGTAAGCCGCTTTACATCGGCAAAATTGGAGTGGAGCGTGAGGAAGCGTCTGCGTATCCGCTTGTGATTGATTGGCGCGCGCCGATTGCCAGCTTGTTTTATTCTTTTACAGGCGGTGAAGAAACCGCGTCCTACGAAGCTCCTGAGGGAACGATTGAGGGCTTGGTGTATCTAAAGCGCAACGTTGTTATTCGTAAAAGAATACTGGAACGGGTAGCCGATACGTACAACCGTGAAAGCGACGAGCCTGCGGTTTCCGATGAATTTCTCGTCTATCGTCTGGGAGAGAACAAGGATAACCGATTGCGGGATATTGTATCTACGATTCAGGCGGAGCAGGATCAAATCATCCGCGCAGCTAAAAATACAGCCCTCGTCATTCAGGGGGTAGCGGGTAGTGGCAAGACGACGGTAGCGCTGCATCGTCTCGCATTTTTGCTGTATCAGTACAAGGAGCAAGTATCGGCGGACAAGATGGTTATTTTTGCACCGAACCATATGTTTCTCGATTATATTTCAGATGTACTTCCAGAGCTGGGGGTCGGAAATATTCAGCAAAGTACATTTGCGGACTGGGCACTTAACCTGTTGGGTCTGGATTTACCTATAGCTGATCCTGCTGAAACGTTAGCTTATTGGTTTGAGAGCGGCAGCCTCAGAACGGAATCTATGGATGAGGCGCCAGGACGATTCAAAGGTTCGATTCGCTTCATGAAGCTGCTTCAAGCTTTTGTGGAACGGCTGGAGCCTGTCTCGGTCCCGGAGGGAGATTTTTCACCATGGGATGGAGCGGTGCTCCCGCGAGCCGAGATTTTGAACTGGTTCAATGAGGAATACAAGCCCTATCCGCTTGCGAAGCGAAAAGAACGCGTGCTTGCAAGAGTCCATCGCTGGATTGAAATGGAGCTGAAAAAGTCACCCTCGGCGGCTGCGCTCAAGGAACGCAAGAAAAAAGCGGGACCCCGGGAAAAGGCATATGCTAAAAAATGGCCCCAATACGACGCGCTGACGCTTTACAAGCAGCTTTTTCAGGCAGCAAAAGGATTACCCGCAGACACGGCTGCGGAGCTGAAGGCTTCTTTGCCTGCTGCTATTTTTAAGACCACACAGTCGGATCTGCGTAAACAGGTTATCCGCGAAGAGGATCTTACTGCGTTGGTATATCTTCATGTACTGATTCATGAGGTGGAATCGTCTCAACGTTTTGACCATGTGGTCATTGATGAAGCGCAGGATTTTTCACCTTTTCATATCGCATTGCTGGATTTGTTCGTTAAAGGGCATTCCTTCACGATATTGGGTGATCTGTCGCAGGGTATTCACGAATACCGTGGCGTACATGCGTGGGAGGAAATGAGTTCTCTTTTTGCGCCGGAACATACGGGATATTTTGCACTTACCCGAAGCTACAGATCAACGCTGGAAATTATAGAATTTGCAAATACGATTTTGGAGCAGGGGGTTCGCGGCGGCATTACGGCAGTTCCGGTATTCCGTAGCGGCGATCCGGTGCGTACCCTGCCATATGGTACATCGGGGCGTGAACAGAGTTTGCTGACCGCTCTGCAAGAGCTTTCTTCCAAGGAATATCGCACTTTATCTGTGCTGACGCGTACCTTGAAGGAAGCTGTGGAGTTGCATGAGGTCTTTACGAATGCAGGGTTAAATGTGAATCTGATTGACGGTGGTAAAAAGCAATACGAAGGCGGCTTGTCCGTTCTGCCTGTGTACCTGTCCAAAGGGCTGGAGTTCGACGCAGTCATTGTAGCGGATGCCGACCGAGAACATTATGGAGAGCTGGCATGGGATGCCAAGCTGCTGTATGTGGGCTGTACCCGTGCGCTGCATGAGCTGTGGCTGTTACATGAGGGTACGCTTCCGAGTTATGTACAGGAGCAGGCGAAGTAAGGAAAGGGTATTTTAAATTAGCGCCTAAGTGGATGCGAAGTAACTGCTTAAGCTACCATAATGGTGAACATCATGGGAGTCATATGTCATATCAGTAATAAGAACAGCCGCGAAATTTATCTTTCGTTCGGCTGTTCTTTCTTTTGCTTGCCAGGTTGCAGGTATGTAAATATATAGCTATGCCGTGACCGTGCTATCTGCAACTTGTCTGCGGGTATGGTAGAATAAAAGGCGGTTCATACCGTTTTTAGGATAATAGATCGCTTGAAATTTCAAGGTTTCAACCGCATGAGCGAACACGATGTATATGGACCCCGCAGGGGTAGAGTGTTCCCTCATATCACCATAAGGAAGTGAATGAAATGGACTTATTTTCATATTCCCAAGAGTCGACGCCAAGCAATCGGTTGCTTGCTGACCGGCTGCGTCCGACTTCGCTGGATGAATATATTGGACAGGAGCATGTGGTCGGTCCGGGCAAACTGCTGCGAAGAGCAATAGAGGCAGACCAGGTTTCTTCCATCCTCCTGTACGGGCCGCCGGGATGTGGCAAGACGACGCTGGCGCATATTATTTCACAACACACGCAAGGCGAATTTGTTCGCCTGAATGCAGTGGAAGCGTCAGTGAAGGACGTGAGGGAAGTCATTGACCGCGCACAAACGAATAAATCTATGTATGGCAAAAAAACGATCCTGTTTCTCGATGAGGTACATCGTTTCAACAGCTCGCGTCAGGATGCATTGTTGCCTGCGGTGGAAAAGGGTACGATCGTATTTATCGGCGCCACAACCGAAAATCCCTTTCACTACGTAAACGGCGCCTTGCTGAGCCGCTCTACGTTATTTCAGCTCGAATCGCTGACGCAGGAGCATTCGCTGGCAGCCATGCGCCGCGCCTTGGGCGATGCGGACAAGGGGCTCGGCTATATGCAGCTTCAGGTGGACGAAGCTGCGCTGGATCACATCGCGTCCATGGCGAACGGCGATATCCGTCGCGCCCTGAACGCGCTGGAACTGGCGGCGCTCACGACGCCTCCGCTGGCAGACGGCACGATTCACGTGACGCTGGAAGTCGCGGAGGAATCCATTCGCCGTCCGATTGTCAAGGCAGACGAGTCCACGCAGTATGACGTGTTGTCCGCCTTTCACAAAAGCATTCGCGGCTCCAGCGACGCAGCTCTGTTCTGGTTTCTCTACGCCGTAGAGAAGCTAGGCATGGACCCGATGACCTTCCTCCGCCGCCTCATCGCGGCGAGCAGCGAGGATATTGGCCTGGCAAATCCGCAGGCGATGGTGCAGGCAGTGAGTGCGCTTGAAGCATATCGCAATAACGGCTGGCCGGAGGCCAAGCTGAACATCGCGCAGGCTATTTTGTTCGCCGTGGAGAGTCCGAAATCGAATGCCGTATATACGGCAATTTCACGGGCAATGTCGGCTATGGACGACATCAAATCTGCTGAGGTGCCGCTGCATTTGCGAGATGCACATTACAAAGGCTCGGAGAAGCTCGGTCATGTCGGCTATCAATATCCGCACAATTATCCGAACCATTATGTGAAACAGCAATATTTGCCTGATTCGATAGCAGACCGGATCTTTTACCAGGCTACAGAGCAGGGGAATGAGTCGAAAATCAGACAAAACCAGCAGTGGCGGGATTCACAGTCGTAAAATATATGTAGCAGACGGATATACGTAGTGTGTAAGATCAGGTTCAGCCGCTGTTATGGTTACACCTTGAATACTGCAAGAGTGAAAAAGGGGATATAAAGATGAAAGACGTGCTATTCGTCGGGGCAGGTGGAGCACTCGGAACCTCTGCCCGTTACGGCATACAAACATTGCTGCCTGCGGCAGGGGCCGATTTTCCACTTGGCGTACTGTTCATTAATTGGATCGGCTGTCTGTTTCTCGGCTGGTTTTTCACCGTAACCTTACGGTCGTGGCGGATCAAGCCTCGCTGGCGACTTGCCATCGGAACAGGCTTTACTGGGGGCTTTACAACCTTTTCCACCTTTGCAGTGGATGCCGTGCGTCTGACGGTTCATGATCGTGCGCTTACGGCTGTGTTGTATCTGTTGCTCAGTGTATGTGGAGGTCTGTTTTTGACATGGACAGGTATTCGTCTGGGCACGAAAATGACGCAAGCTACTCCCAAGGAGGATAGCTTATGATCTGGTGGGCGGCGGCAGGTGGAATGGTCGGTACATTGGCGAGATACGGGCTTGGCATGTGGGTTGGAAAAAGGTTTGGCACCGCATTTCCGTGGGGAACGTGGATCATTAACATCAGCGGCTCATTGCTGCTCGGCTGGCTGTACGGCGAATTTACGCAGCATAATCTGTCTCCTGCACTCTGGATACTGCTAGGGACAGGTTTTTGTGGTGGCTATACCACCTTTTCAACATTCGGGTATGAATCTCTCCAACTGATCGAACGTAGAGAATATCGGCGTACGGCTGTCTATGTGCTGTCTTCCGTGGTGGTAGGAGTAACGGCGGCGGCTGTTGGATATATGATTAGTTGAACTTTATTAGTCTCCAAAATAGTCTGTAAAACGCAAAAAAAGCCTCCAAATCCCTCACGCGGCATTTTCAGCCATGAGTAAGGCTTTGAAAGCTTTTTTTATTTGGTATGTTAACAAACACATGATAGAGTACTTGCGCCTGCGAAGCTATTTTTTATCCCGTTCTTTATACAGCTCAGGCAAAAGGGATTCCAGTTCCGGTCTTGGTTCAGGATCGGACAGCTTCATTTCCTCCAGCGTTTGGACGGCAATGCGCAGCACGGTATAATCCCTGTACCAACGGTTATCCGAAGGAACGACATACCACGGAGCCTGCTTGGTTGCGCTTAGCTCCAGCACGTCCTCATAGTATTGAGTATATTGCTTCCAAAATTTACGTTCCTGCAAATCACTTGGATCAAGTTTCCAGTTTTTATGTGGCTTTTCAATCCGGTCGATTAGCTTCTCCAACTGGAATTGTTTTGAAATATGTAAAAAGATTTTGACGACCTTTACACCGCTATCCAGCAGCAGTTGTTCAAAATGTTTGATATGTTTAATATTTCGTTTGGCCTGCTTGTCGGATATCTGACCGTGAACACGTGTAATCAGTACATCCTCATAATAAGAACGGTTGAACGCCGCGATATATCCCCGCCCCGGAGTTACGCTGTGGGCACGCCACAGGAAGTCGTGACTTAATTCTTTGGCTGTAGGCGATTTAAAACTGTGGACTGTCACACCCGCCGGATTGAGGTTGGAAAATACCTGCTTGATGACGCCATCTTTTCCGCTGCAATCCATACCCTGAAATACAAATAAAACCGCCTGCTTCTTTTCCGTAAATAATTTGCTTTGTAGTTCCGCGAAGCGTTCCTTCAATTGATCTGTTTCCTGCTGAATTTCTTCTTTATTTTGATATCCTGCGTATCCTTGGGGTTCCATTCTTTTAAAGAAACTTTTTTACCCGGTGTCAGCATTCCTAATGAATCAGACATAAAGGCACGCTCCTTTTCAATTGAAGTAAGATATCTTGTCTATATCATATACCCAAATGGGGGTGTTATCAAAATTTCCTTATGTATCTTTGCTTTTCTTGGTCTAAACGGCTACATTTTCGACTTTCTGGTCACGCTTTTGGTCACAGAATTTTTTTTCAGTTTCTAGTGGATCAGATACTTCTTTTTACTCAGTAAATTGCTCAATCCTACTGCTGCATCTGACTGCGTGTTTTTCAATAAATGTGAATAAGTATCCAAAGTTATAGTTACACTACGATGTCCCAATCTTTCGGAAACAACTTTTGGATGTATCCCAATGGACAGCATCAACGAAGCAGAGGTATGTCTAAGATCGTGAAATCGAATAGATGGTAGTTCTAGTTCTTCTATCTTTCTTTTCATCAGCCTTGTAAATGTGTTTGGGAAAACTTGCTTTCCAATATTTGTACAACAGACTAAATCATTGTCCACATCTTTTTTACAACTTTAGGTCTATCTAACTTCTTTAACGGGCTTTCCATTCTTTACTTTCTTTTTTATACGATTTATTACTCCTTTTATGTCTGTAGAGGTCAATTCGCCAAGTGTTTTGTCTTTTAGAAAAGGTAAAATATGTGTGGCAATACCAGACCGATAAGATTTGGCAGTGAGTCTAGTCAAGATGAAGAAAGCTTGATCTACAGAGAGTGATACATAAGAAATCGGTTGTAGGCTTTTAACAACTTGTTATAACCCTTGATGTTGCAGAGTTTAACACTACGTTAAACTGTTGGACACAACGTCCAACTTTATCGTGTCACTTGGTGACATGATTATCTGACATTGAAATTTTAATGGTAGACAAATCTGGCTATGCAAAGCTGCGCCGTAAGAATAAGGAGTTGGATTTACTGATTAGGTGTGCTCAAGTTGAATACACTTGGATATCCCAAAACGGGAAATTAGAAGTAATAAATCGTCAATCTAAATTAGACTCATTGACATTTCAAATGTCGCGTTTCACGATAATCAAAACTCAGTAATTGACGGAGATAACGATTTGACATGGTAAAGACTTACTCTTGCTGAGATAGGTAGACTGGAGTAACTCTTCTCCATATCATTAATTAGAAGTAAGCGATCTAAACCTGAAATTTTTATGAATCCTTAAGCTTCAAAAAGCGTATATTGAGCCTGAAGCAGAGCTATAAACTTACATTTCAAGTAGGAATAAAGAATCAAATTGATGTCGGATTATGAAATATTTTGTTTAAATGGTAGATTGTTGTAAGGGTAAACTGTATATTAATAGTGGAAATGTCCAAATAAAAGGGAGGATTGAGTTGAAAACAAAATAAAATCTCAATGACTCTAGTTGTAGTGTCTTTAAAACTGGTGATGCGTTTGGACTTAGTAGTGTAGCAAGTGCTGCCAATGATTTAGTGGTTTTCTGTTGCGTCAGGAATGATAATAAGATTTCCAAATTTCCTAAAAGGGGTGCTAACCTTGAAAAGACTATTAGCTTCCAAGAAAAAACTTTTTTCCATGGTCGGAATATTATCTATTGCCGTGATTTCTATTAGTTCCACTTCTTTTGCAACTAGCTTTACCGGAGGGAGAAGCTCAGCCAATTTTAATGCATATTATGATTCCTCTGTTTCTACGAATGGCTATACCAGTGCCTATGATACCGCACGTTCTGATTGGAGCGCTGCGTCTGGATCAGTAAACATCGGTAAAACTACATCGACGAGTGGGACTCCAGACAAATATTATGTTGGTTCTACAGCTACTTCTGGTTTATTGGGAGTAACGACTCCTTATAACACATCTGGTGGTGTAGCAGGTGTAAGCGATAGATGGGCATTTGCTACTGTGGCAATTTATCATAATCAGATGGAGGCTTACGGTATGAATTCCGCACAAAAAACCTCCAACGCAACCCATGAGATTGGCCATACGTTATCTCAAGCGCATCCATCAACTTCTAGTAGCTCTGTTATGAAACAAGGTATTCAGTCTATCGGTGTTCAAGCATATGACAAGCAATCCTTAATTGCCAAGTGGGGAAACTAATTAGCGTAATAACTAATTTAGGGAAGGGGCACTATTATGACTTTTAATAAAAAAATAAAGTTGGGTATTTCTGTATTAGCGGTAGGGGGACTGATTGCTTCAGGGAGTCTTTTTTTTACATCCACGAATGCTTCTCCAAAATTTCCAGAATTAAATACTCCAAAAATCTCGTTAGAAGCTTCTTATATTGAATACGGAACGGCAGACGAGTTGGACTCCAATGCAGAACTTATTGTGATAGGGACTCCTTTACAGGATTTTGACGATCGTCAACATATCGTTACGAGCTTTGATGATGGCACTATACAAGACTTTTACACACTTACTAATGTAAAAATTGACAAGGTAATTAAGTCACCCGAAGGTGTAGCACTGAACGCAGAAGAACCTTTGTCTATAGTCGAACCGATTTCTTATATTAAAGATGCTGGGAGCAAGAAAAAAATAGCTTATGAGGATTATACTGAATTGAAGCAAAATGAAAAAAGTATTATTTTTCTCAAGAAAAATACACAAGGACAGTATAGCGTAATCAATATGGATCTCGGAAAGTTTGCTATTGAACCTTCTTCTCAATCCCCTAGTATTTCGGGGGAAAAACAAGATTCAAAAGAAAAATTCCGAAAATCAGTATTGGAAAAATATGATTTGAAATAAAATCAAAAAAAGGTCTGTTCTTTATTTAAACAAAAGAACAGACCTTTTTAGCTAATCTTTAATTCTCTCAAGTAATTTATTTATCGAATTTGTGGAGTTGACTGATATCTTGTACGCAGTATGAGTATCGTCCTTATTCACATACATAGCATTGCTGGTTGGATCGTTATGGTTAATCCATAAATAATAGGAATCTTTTGTTCCATCTTTTTGGAATGTAACTTCGTAATTTGGAGAATCCGTATTAACTGTACCTGATATCTTTTCTGATTCCTTAATTGCATTGATAAATATAATAGTGTCCGAAGTATCATTAAATGTAGCAATTACATCTTTTTTTGTTTGTTGTTGCAGTGTTGCGTCCTTCTGTAGTTTGTAGACTATTATTTTCTCCTGCCCCTTCCCGCTTTGAGAAATAACTATTTTTTCAGCGTTAGAGCTACAAGCTGTTATTAACAACAACACGATAATCAAAAACAATATTCCATTCTTTCGCATAATAGAACAAATCCCCTTTCTGAATTTTACTCTATAGACGATCCGAATTGGTGAAATGTTTCAGTTTGTAGAATAATTTTGTTTTAATGTATAAAAATAGATAATAGTGTGGGAAGAATTTTGACCGACCTCGCTATCAGGCAATGCGGCTAATGATTCGTGAGGGTGATTTTGGATAATGAAACTTTGTTTGATAGTCGCAAATTCAAAACAATAGGTGATTTAGGAAAGCTTCTTGAGGATCAATTCCTAAGTATGCTTGCTTATGTAGCTGCACAGGAAAGGTTGAAAAATAAACAACGACAAAGTGAAGGAATAGAGGTAGCCAAAGCAGCAGGGGTGAAATTTGGTCGTCCTAAGCAGGAAATCACGCCTGATTTTGTTAGGGTGTATGACAAATGGAAATCTGGAGTAATCAAGGCTGTGGAGGCAATGGAAGAATAGCACTTCCACTCCATACTTAGGTTGTTTTTTGATTCGATACAATACGCAGATTGTAGGAAAGTTGTTGAGCTGTCCTCTGATTTTCCACCATAAACGATACATAAGCAAAATGTGGGTACTCTTATTCAAGAAATCTTTGTAAACAATCCGAAAAGGTATCTAAAGTAAATAACTGAAAGGTATATGATTTTATTCCAAAATACGGTACAATCAATAAGGATAGCAAATCTTCATCTTCTATTTTATTAACCACATGTTAATTAAAGTGGAATCATATGACGAGTTCACGCTGAAAGGGTGGTTTATCCATGGAAATCACACCTACGATACGGGCAGAATTAGACAGATACCTAAAACAAGAGGGTTTGAGCATAGCACAATTCGGGAATCTTTCAGGCATTAATAGGGGGATAGTAAGTGGTATTGTGACAGGAAATAAGTCTATGTCTGTTAACCAGCTTGACCGAATTACTGAGGCCATGGGTTTACCAGAAGGCTACTTTTACGACTTATTTGTAGAAAACTACATCATCGACTTCCCCCCGAATATGAGACGAATCGAGCCATTTTTGTATCGCAGTGCGGAGTTGAACAAGCTGGATGCGATCCGTCGAGTGATGGGAGCCATCATGGACAATCTACTCTATTCGCTCAAACTATTTGACATTGCAGAAGCACTATTTGCACAGGGTCGGCATGCTGCTGCGTTGTTACTCTATGAGGGGATTGCAGAAGCGGAAAAGTACCAGCACTCCGAAAGATTGGCAGTCTGTCAATATCGTATATTCACGATTCAGATTGGAGACGATCAAAGCCGAAACCTCAGGGGATCTGCGATATTTGAAGCTTTTGTAGAGCGCCTGGATGAAATAGACCAGCTCGATGCATTAAAGGATTTGGCAAACGTGTACAGGTCCTTGCGTAAATGGGACAAGGTTGACGAAATGGCAAGGAAAATGAGAGGAAAAGCGGAAGTCCAATATTCAATGAAGCATCAGCAAAAGAATCGAAAGAACAGGGAGCATGAAAAGGGAACCAGGGGGCCGTTATTTGGATATATTGCTTATGCTGACTTATTGTGTGCCAGTGTTTGTGAAGCTCAAGGCGATTATCAGCAAGCTCTACAATATACATACGCCTACGCAGACTTGGATTGGGTCAAAGAGACTGACGAGGATACAAAACACTGGGTAAACTTATTCAAAGATTGGGCAGAAGGTAATACGTATGTAAATAAGCTCCTGTCTGGAGATACGAGTGTGCTTCCAGAGTACGTTGAATATATAGTAGTGACATCAATCGCCCGCAATAATGAGAAGCTCTCAAAGCTGTTGAACGTTATGATAGCAGCTAACCGATATGGAATAGATGTGGATGATGTCCTTTTACGTTTTGAAACGGACATTAATTCTTTTTCTCATCTCCCAGCTTCTACAGATATATATACCCAACAAGTGATACCGGACTATTTTGCATGGTTTGGTTACGAAATGGCTCATTACTATTTACATCGAAGTGTGTACAATGATGGTTTTAAATATTTGATGAATGCAATGGTAAAAGCGAATATACTAAATAACGAGACATATTTTATAAATTGTATGGGCTTATTTTTACATTTTCAGGATTATGCGGTTCCTGAAACTAAAGCAGGGTTTTTTAATCTTATTGAAAAGGTGTGGTTAAGTAATGTTAAAAAAAATGGTACTGCTAATCGTTGCGAGTAGCTTTTTATTTTTTGTAGCCGTACCCGCTCAGACGCACAATCATGATCAGGGTATTCAGACCCTTGTACAGATTGGTGGATTTTAAACGTGTAACAAATTAATAAGAGTTCGTTCAAAAATGCACTCCTAAAATGGGCTGTTGGAGAGAACCAACAGGTTCAGCCAATGAAATTTTGGGGTGCATTTTTTATATATGAGTAATCAATATACAAATGAAAAGGCAACCCCAAATAATTTTGGTTTGGTAAAGACTCAAACTGACATTGCCCAAAAGTTAAATATTAATACCTGAATTACAGAATATGCTTGAAGAACAAGATTTGAAAGCGACGACTGCTATATCCTAACTTAGGCATCATCTAACAGCAATACACACTACTTTAGACATAGTAAATCTGTTTATATCAGTTCATTTGTCACATAATATAAAAGGTAATTTCAGGATATTAGATGGATATCCGTAAACATCTCCTTCTGATAAGATTACTTCCATCTAAATTAAAGTGGGCGTGATCAAATGGGCAGAATATTGGTTCCACCTGACAAGCTGATGCAAGTGGCTGACCAGTTCTTGCAAGGAAAACAGCAAATGGGACATATGTGTGACCAACTGAATCGGCAAATGATGTTCGTCCAAGGTGGATGGGGAAAAAGTCGTACTGGATGTGCCGGGAAATGGCACACCTATTAACGGCATCCAGCGATGAAGGCTGGCTACATAAAATTTTTGAACAAATTGGAAAAGATGAGATCACCAAGGCTGAGGCCCAGATGGAAGCTAGCAAGCTTCAAGGAGAAATTTTATGGGATACTGTTCAAGGAGCAAAAGGAGCCATTCAGGAAGATTTAACCTTGGGGATGTTACCTGATAAAGAACGCGACTATGATCATCCAATGGCAGCTAAAGTAGGTGAAATTCTCGGTCACGTAGCTACGACATTGCAGGGGGCTGGTGAGGTAATAGTTGGAACAGGTGGAGAAGGATTATCAGTTGCTGTTTCATCTACAGGAGTTGGTAGTATAATCGGAATACCTGGATTGATCGGCTCAGCGGCTTTAGCGGCACATGGAGGTACAACCGCAGTTAAAAGTGCAAGTGGAATAGGGAAAAGCTCAGCGGAATTGTGGCAGATGGCGAAGGGAGAAGGTTTTGGAATACAATGAATTGGTGGAACGTTTTGAAATGGGGGAAGAGTTTCAGTTCTACTATAAAAACGATAGCTATTGGATTAGCCAGAATGAAGAAGAGTACTTTCTTACTCGTGAAAGAGACAGTTTTTCGCAGTCGTTTGAATCAGCAAGAGAGTTGTTTGCTAATGGGAAGATTGCCGACAAGACTATTTTAGAATTGTGGGATAACATAGTGATTTGAAAAAGTACAATTTCAGCTTGCCCCTTAACAATAAAAGGGTGCGAGCTTTTTTGCATAGTTAGCCTATCTGAATAAAGGGGGATGTAATTTGCATACACCTTATTATGGATACCCTTCAGCTAATGGTGATTCGATATGACTAGATGAAAAGTAGTGAGCGAAAAGCATTGATACAATAAGGTTTTTTGAGGTTTAATGAGACTAGATGAGAAGCGTATTGATATCTTGTCTATATCATATACCCAAATGGAGAAAAGAGCATCTTTTCATAAAAAAAGCGTCTCCCCATAGATAGAAGAGACGCCTTCTGTTTAAGCATTTATGCCAACATCAAACGGGGATTACTTTAAACCGTTTCAGGCTGAAGCTTTTCAACCTTGTCAATGGTTCCACCGCCCAGACACCGCTCACCATCGTAAAATACGACAGCTTGTCCGGGCGTAATAGCCTTTTGATGTACGTCGAATACGACGTGTACAGTTCCGTCCTCAAGCCATTGTAAAGTCACTTGTTGATCAGGCTGGCGATAACGGAACTTGGCTGCGCAACGGAATTCGCCGGACGGACGCGTATCCGCGCCTTCAATCCAGTTCACGTCGGTTGCAATTAGACTGGTGGAATACAGGCTATGGTGACGGTCACCCTGTACCACATACAAAATGTTCCGCTCCAGATCCTTGTCAGCTACGAACCACGGTTCGCCTGAACCGGAGCCGCCAATACCCAAGCCTTGCCGTTGGCCGAGTGTATAGTACATCAGACCATCATGGCGTCCTTTGACTTCACCTGTAGCGATATCCACCATGTCTCCGCCCTTAGCAGGCAGATACCCGCTCAGAAACTCCTTAAAATTACGCTCGCCGATGAAGCATACGCCTGTACTGTCCTTCTTCTTAGCTGTATACAGTCCCGCAGCTTCCGCGATCTTGCGGACTTCCGGCTTCGGCAAATGCCCAATAGGGAACATAGTCCGAGACAATTGCTTTTGGCTCAATGCATTCAGGAAATAGGTCTGATCCTTGTTGCTGTCCACGCCCCGCAGCAAGGTGAAACGGCCGTCTTCCTCCACAACCCGGGCGTAATGTCCTGTAGCAACATAATCCGCGCCCAAATCCAGCGCTTTATTGAGGAATTCGCCGAATTTAATTTCGCGGTTGCACATGACATCCGGGTTTGGAGTACGTCCAGCCTTATATTCATCAAGAAAATACGAGAATACTTTATCGAAGTATTCTTTTTCAAAATTGACGGTATAGTAAGGAATGTCGATCTGCTCGCAGACACGGCGTACATCCTCCGCATCCTCCTCAGCCGTACAACGGCCAAATTCATCCGTGTCATCCCAGTTTTTCATGAAGATGCCGATTACGTCATAGCCCTGCTCCTTCAGCAGCAGCGCGGTAACGGATGAGTCGACGCCCCCGGACATACCGACGACGACACGGGTTTCATGATTGGCTTTAGCCATGGTCATCACCCAATTCTTTCAATATTGTTGTAGAACCCTCCTATTGTAACATAAACGATAATAAGTTACGATGGCTGGACGATCGAACGACACGGAGAACGATGGGAGAAAGCTCCATAAAATGGGCCAAGGCCGTTCCAAATCGCCTGAAAACAACTTTTTTTAAGATTGTCAGCGTAATGTTTCCCTTTACCTGCCCTAATATGTTAACATAAGCTGAGGGTTAAGATCGGAATAGAGAGGTATATAACACCAGTTATTCCGCGTGTTTAACGGAATTGTTACTATAAGTGAGGTGGCACAATTGAAAATATCAACAAAAGGCCGTTACGGCCTGACGATTATGATGGAACTTGCAGCCAGGTTTGGCGAAGGTCCGACGTCATTGAAAAGTATTGCCGAGAAAAATCAGCTCTCCGAGCATTATCTGGAGCAGCTTATTGCGCCTTTGCGCAATGCAGGTTTGGTAAAAAGTATCCGTGGTGCTTACGGCGGTTATATTCTGGCGGGTGAACCGGCAGGGGTAACGGCTGGAGACATTATCCGTGTATTGGAAGGTCCGATTTCTCCGGTGGATTTCACTGAAGAAGACGATCCGGCGAAGCGTCAGCTATGGCTACGGATTCGTGACAGTATTGCAGAAGTGCTGGATTCCACTACACTCAAGGACTTGATCACATACCAGGAGCATGATGAATTGGATAACTACATGTTTTACATTTAGTTTCGAATCCTGCTTTTGACAAGAGAAACCTTGTTATACCAACATTTAAGCCCCACCTTATGGGGCTTAAATGTCATATAAATCACATAAAAAATCACGTTTCCTGCAAAACGCTGAGCTTGAGCACGTCGGAAAAGTGGGTTTTGATCTTCTGGTCAGCGTTCTGCTGCATTTTTGTTGTGACGTGTGTGTATATTTTTAGAGTTGTCTTTTCGTCCTCATGTCCCACTCTTTGCATAATGGTATTTAAGTCAACTCCAGCTTCAGCGAGCATACTGACATAAGTATGTCTGAATATATGGGGAGTGGCATGTTTCTTGATTGATGTGCTTTTTAGAACTCGATACATACGTGTACGTATGTGCTGCGGGTTGAGTGGATAGCCACTGTTTGTGCAAAATACAAATTCTTTATCATGATAGTTAGGAAAAAGTTTCTTTAGTTGCGGTATTTGAGCATCCTGATTAATCTGATGTTGTTTGAGCATCTCAATTATAGATTCATCGACAGGTACTATTCTGATTGATTTTTTAGTCTTTGGAGTAGTGAGTTCATACTTTTCAAAACTGTCAGCATCTATGGTTTTTGTAATTCTAATCGTATTATTTTCAAAATTAATATCTGTCCTCTTTAAAGAGCACAATTCGCCAGAACGAACCCCCGAAAAAGCAAGCACATAGAATATTTCTTTATCGTAAGGTTCTCCTTGCAGAGTAGCAGACAAAAATTCAGTTAGTTCCGCTCTATTTAAATATTTCTCCTCGATCAGTTGATCCTTATTTTCAATTTCTTCTACCGTAATAAGTTTTTCTGGAATGATTGCATCTATCGTTGGATTGTCAGTTCTGTACTTATTTTTAAGGGCATATTTAAAGATCATATTTGCTGCATTGTGTATGCCTGACATTGTATTGTACGCATACTTTTTATCATCTAAGTCGTTCAGGAAATTTTGATAATCCTGATGGGTTATTTTAATTATAGGTTTATTAACAAAGTATTTCTTCAGTGGAGCCATTTGAACGCCGCGCTGAGTGACTGTTCTGCGCTTGACCTTACCTTTAGAATAGGTTTTAAGCCATTCCTCAGCAACAGATTCAAGAGTTGCTTTTTTACTTTTTTTCGGATCAATCCCCTTTTTCATTTCGTCATAAACAGCTTGGGCCTTGGTCAAAGCTTCTTTTTTAGTATCGCCTCTTCGCGGTATCTGTCTTCTTACACCAGTAATCGGATCAGGAGGCCCCTCCAGTGTACAGATCCACTTATAGCCTTGTTTATTATTTGCCTTGATCTTTGTATAGGATGCCATGAGAATCAACTCCTTGCCAGCACAAATGATCGTAATGATTTTAGAAGAAACGCCTCAAAGGTATTACAGAGCATTATCAAAATTCTTTTGCTCCTCGATACGAGTAGATTTAGCATCTGACTCAATCGCTGTTATTGTTTGAGAGCAAGTCCTACCACCATCATTAAACCCTCTTGTAATTTTGAGAAGAAAAAAGCCCGTAACTCTCCTTTTTGGAGAACTAAGAGCTTGTAGAATGATGGTATAACAGATTCGGCACAATAATTGCAATCCACGCACTCATACAAAGCGTGACAACGAAAAACAGCGTAGAAACGTTAATACTTTTAAAATCGCTTTTAAAACACCCCTAAACTAAAAACAGCCCCTTTTCAGGGGTTATTTCCAATGAAAAATATGGAGTTCAAAGAATCGCTTCTTTGGCTTGGTTCCATTATATGCCTTTGGTCAATAGAAATCAAGATCATTTGTTCGGTTTTATGAAAAAATTACTACAGCGGCTTTGCCTTTCTATCCCCAATACAACGGATTGCTTCTAATGAGATTCGTCGTATCAAAACTCTACTCCGTTCTTTATAACTTTTAATTCAGGCTCGCTAAACAACTATAAAATGGTAAAAAGGATCACCTTTTCTATAGAATCGTTGGTACCAGCCAAATGAATCTGAAAGAAGATGGTCTCATGAAAAATTCTACTATATGTATCTTCTTTAATTTTTGTACGTATATAAGATCAAATAAAGTCAAATGAATTTTTAAAGACACCAAGAAATAACTACAAGAGGTGAGTACATATGATTCCTATTGTTAATTCTCAAGGAAGCATTATGGTTGTTAATATAAGTGACATTATTTCTATTTCCTTACTCAAGGGGGAAATAGAAATTAGAACAAGGACAAGAAGGGGAAGACCTTTAAGATCACTAAATGAGTACGAACAGTACCTTTTTCCCTTAGGGTTTGAAAAAGCATCAAAATCGGAGATAGTTAACACTAATCAAATATGGCGATTTTGTGAACAAAATCAAACGCTATATTTCGACAAAAATCGCAAAATCAAGGGCATAAAAGTTTCTCGTAGAAATCAGCGAAATTTTAAGGCACTTTGACCGTTCACTCCCCTTGAACGGTCATTTTTCATTCGACAGCATTTGCAAAAGCTGTTTGATAATATAGGCATATAAGACCATTACATAGGTTTTAGAGATGGGAGTGATCTGCATCAAAGGTCATAACAAAACATATAAATCATTTTTTTAGTTGTTTGAGGAAGTAGTAGCATGTTCGAAATAAAACAGTTCCTACATTCTAAAAATAAATTGTCAAGGATATACCCAAATTTACGAAACACATAATAACACGAAATCAAACGTATGTTCGTGTTTTGTGAAACAGAATGGACGTGACCTCATATGTGTGAAGAATTCAAACAAGTATTTAAAACAATTGAAATATTAAATCGAGAAGACCCTGATGAAGTATATGAATTCATAAAAGAAAGGCTGAAAGAAGAATTGCCAAAGTCATAGATCCTTATACACTAAACTTATTAAAGCCTCTAACCTATTTGCATCTTTGGGATCTGTTAAGTCAAGATTATATTTTTTAATCAGATCCCTCACGATTCTCTCAGTAATCTCTTGTTTGAGTTCCTTCTTCTCGTCTATCTGGTCAGAGTAACGCTTATTTGTTCTGCCTAACAGATAATCTGTAGAAGTGTTAAAAAGTTCTGCTAATTTCATGAGAGTTCCATCTCTGGGTATTCTCCCTTTACTCTTCGATTCATAACCTGCTATGGTTGGACGCTGAACTCCTAATCTGTTGGCTAAATCCTCCTGGCTCCATCCATATTCTTCTCTTAGCGTTTTTAGACGTTCTGAAAAAGTCGCCACTATATCACCACCGGAACATTATATATACATTTTATAGTTTTTTGTTCCTAAAAGAAACGTAGACAAACGGAACTTTATTATTGACAAAGTTCCGTTTAGGAACTAAAATTCACTTATATATAGTTCCTAAACGGAACTTAAAAGAGGTGTGAATATATGAGAACACAATTAATTAAACGGACTTAAGAATGCTGAAAGTAGAGTTCGACACAAGTAAACTCGAAACACTTATTGACGCTGCTGTTTCAAAGGCAATGGAGCAGTACGCCCCACCTCCAAACTCTAATCAACTCCCCCCACTGATGACCAAGAAACAATTAATGGAATTGCTTGACATTGGAGCTACTAAAGCAACTGAACTTCTAAACAGAGATGACTTTCCTGTGATTCGTGAATTCGGTCATCCTCGTGTCCCGACTCGTCTGTTCATGGAATGGGTGGAAAGTCACACGGATTGGATTAACGAAAATGCAGGGAACGAGTGGAACAGACGGAGGGGAGCCTAATGGCTACCCGATCTTTTTATACACATATTTTTGAATGTTTAATGCTTGAAAAATGAAAATTTCAGGAGGTACTCTGATGGGAGCTGCATTCGCGATTCAGGTTATGACTGGCAAAGAATCTAACGTTCAACGGCTAATGGACTGGGCATTCTCTAAAAATGAGAATGCTCAAAAATGGATCAAGGCTGTACATAACTTTACTGAGTCTACAGTCCGTATTCTTAGTGGTGGCAACTTGGGCAAAGAAATCAAACGTACTATTATGCCAGGATATATCTTTATTGAAATGAACTATAGTGTAGATGAAAATAACCAGTCAGCTTATATTCCAGCAGACGTGTGGCATCTCATTAAGAGTATCCCCGGAGTTTTAAAACAGTTCACTGGATCAGGTCAAATTATTGGAGAAGAAGAGTTTCGCAAAATGCTGGGTTTGGACACAGAAGAACAGATTGAAGTTGCTATTCCTGTTCAAGAAATTGAATCGGAAGCGTCCAAAGTCAATGAAACTGAGCGTAATATGAAGAACGCTCTACACCAAGTGAATACAGCGAGTACCAAAGAAGAGCAAGTGCAAGCAGAGCAGGCATTGGAAGTGGCTGAACAGCAAATGAATGATCTATTGGAGAAATCGTATGAGGAATCAGTTGGGGCTGTGGGTGCTGAACTAAAAGAAATTGAACATGATGCTGGCAGCAATAGTGTAGTCAGCAAGATTAAAATATTTCTTCGCAACAGTAAGGAGATTGTCCGCTTTCCCAAAATGCTGTTGGAAAAAATTATAGTGCGAACGGATTCCAAAAGCAAACCATCCCCTTATGAGGTTGTTGAACAGCTATTCAAACATTTACGCCAGCAGTTAGGGGCAAGCTGATGGACGCTCCTTTATCGGAATCCAGTATAGGACATATCGTTTATTTCATTCATCCCCGTAGTGGCATCCTGAATGCAGAAAATGACTTCGGAATTGCTCAATGGATGCCGGAAGATGGGGGAGAACCATTTGCCATCAAAGGTTCCTTGTTTGGGATTAACAAAGGTGAGCGGATAACTGTACATGGAAATTGGGAGACTCATACGAAGTATGGACAGCAATTTGTAGTTGCTCATTGGGAACGTCCATTACCCCAAACCAAAGACCAGCTTGTGTCTTTCCTCAGTTCAAAATTTGTAAAGGGCTGCGGAAAGAAAAGAGCAGAGCTGATCGTGCAGAAACTTGGCGATCAGGCGCTGGAGCGAATTATGAATGAAGGTGTTGGCTGTCTTGTAGGCATTAAGGGAATAGGCCCGAAAAATGCGACTAAAATTGCGGACAGCATTAAAAGCAATTTTGAAATCCAGCAGATTATGATGGCTTTACTTCCCTATGGTATCACTGCCGAAACTATAACCAAGATGTATAAGCAATGGGACGCGGAATGCGTGGACATTGTACGCCGTAATCCATATCGGCTTACAGAAATCCGTTTAATTGGGTTTCTCAAAGCTGATGAAATCGCTATGGCTATTGGCATCAGTATAGATTCACCATACCGTCTGAATGCTGCATTGCAGTATGTGCTTAATGAAATATGCTACGGCGGTGGTCATTGTTTTGTCTTTGAATGTGAACTGATGGATCGCACGATGGAACTTTTAAAAGGTGTTCCTCAGCAAGATATTTTGAGCGAATTACAGCTCATGTCTGCTCATGAACAGGTGATTTGGGAGGAAGAGAAAGTATATCTCAAGCACTTGTATGTTTATGAAAAGAAACTTGCCCATAAGCTGGCTTGCATGGCAAACCGGAGTGGCGGAGCTATGCCTTCTTTAGATATTTTTATCAAGCAATATCAGATGCAACATAGAATTGTACTGGCTGAAAAGCAGCGTGAAGCCATACGTGAGTTGTTCAGACAGCAATTGTTGATTGTCACTGGCAATCCTGGTACAGGAAAAACGACTGTCGTTAAAGCCATGATAGACATTTACCGCAGGCATTATCCTGACGCAGCTATAGGGTTATGTGCTCCGACAGGTCGCGCAGCTCGTAAGTTGGGGGAGTTGACGGGGATGGATTCCTCGACGATTCATATGATGCTTGGATTCCGACCTGGTGCTGATCCGATGTACGGTGAGGATATGCCTTTGCCGTATGATCTTGTTTTTACGGACGAAGTATCTATGAAGGATTTGCAGTTGGCGTATAACTTATTTCAGGCGATTGGTCCGAATACAAAAGTGGTGCTAATTGGAGACAGCGATCAGCTTCCGTCTGTTGGGCCGGGAAATGTGTTGCATGACATGATTGCAGCAGGAATCCCGCATATCCGTTTGAGTGAAATTTTCCGTCAGGCGAAAGAAAGCCAGATTATCATGAATGCCCACCGAATTAACCGTGGTGAGCAGATTGTCATTGATAAGAGTAAAGACGATTTCTTCTTCATTGAGCAGCCTGAGCCGGAGCGAATTGCCCATTTAATTGTTCTCAGTGTGTTGCGCTTCTTGGACAAGGGTTACAAGATTGAAGATATTCTTGTCCTTTCTCCAATGAAAAAAGGAGTTATTGGCACAGAAGAGTTGAACAATGCTTTGCAAGCAGCGGTGAATCCTCCATCTGTGGATAAGGTGGAACTGACAGCCGGAGGACGTGTTTATCGTCAAGGGGACAAAGTGATTCAGATACGCAACGATTATAAGAAGAAAGCCTTGAATGGCGACATTGGTGTGGTTGTAGGCACGGCTTTTGTGGAGGACGAAGAAGGCGAGCTGACGGATGAAATAGGGCTGGCTTGTGAATTTCATGGGAGAACTACTGTCTATACCAAACAGGAACTCAAAGACTTGCTCTTAGCTTATGCCACAACTATTCACAAAGCTCAAGGCGGTCAAGCACCTATGGTCATCATGCCTGTTTCTACGAGCCATTATGTGATGCTGGCGAGGAATCTCTTTTATACAGGTGCAACTCGTGCAGAGCGAGTATGTGTCATGATAGGAACCCATAAGGCGTTGAGTGTGGCTGTTTCCAATAACAAGATGGTTCGACGCAATACGGGGCTGAGGGAACGGATTGAGCAATATATGCGGAGTATCCACGCGCAAAGGAAGGTGAACATATGAATATCGAAGAATTTCTAATGATTTTTGAATGGTACGGCATTGCGGAAGGTGAAGCAGGAGTTGATTTGGAAGAGCGAAAGCTGATGGCACGTTTATTTAAGCAATTGTCGGAAGAAGATCAAGTCACCGTTCATAAAGAACACTCTGAGTGCATTCACGATCTTTTGACGGGAGAGTTGAAATAAACAACTTGAGGGAACTGTTATGGATAAAGTAATGAAACTAAAGCGGACACTACAACAGGCTGAACTCGAAGCTAAAAGGCGATCAGAGATTGATTTGAATGCTGTAAATATGGAAGATGCGAAGGCCAATGAACAAGGGTTCATGATTGTCCGAAAAAAACAGAAGGCTGCTAACCAGACAAGGTTTTCCCAAACTATTGATTTAAATATATCGTATTTGTGTCAGTCACAATATTTAAGCAGTGCAGAGTTTAGCTTCGTCTTTACACTCGCTCCAATGTTGAAGATTGGGGTGAATGCAATCGTTGATCCTCAGACGGGACAATACTGTTCCGTGTCGGAAATTGCTTCGTTTTTGAAGCGAAGTCGGCAAAAGACGAGTGAAATGATTTCCACTCTAATTGAAAAGGGGATTATGTACGAGTTTGCTAATGTTCATGAACTTAAAATTCACGGTCGCCATGTTACCCGGCGACCATTTTTTTTGAATCCAGAAATCCTGTGTTGTGGAGATAAAAGTAAGCTGGAAAGCGGGATTACCCAGCTTATGATTCACTACAATATTTTAGAGAAGGCAGGAATTAAGTTGCCGATCAAGGCCGTTCTTGAACCTCACAGTAGATATGGGAAATTGGTTAGACGAAAGACGTTTTTGGAGTTGCAAAAAAAGTGGAATAAAAAGTAAAACAATTTGAATTTCCCTGGAAAACGTGTGTGTAGGGGGTGTCACCAAAAAGGGACACATGTGTCACGAAAAGGTGACACCCTAAAATGGCTAAAAAGGCTTGTGTATCAAGGGTTTCTGGTGTTTTGGGCAGTGGTCTTTCTTCTTAATCTATATATATGCAATGACGATGGGTTACTCGAATAATTTGTCTATACCAATTCAGCGAAAACAGGAGGGAGTATGAAGATGGAGATTACCAAAAATGTACGCATCCAGTTTAGTTTTGGCGAATCAGATGACGAGGATACACATGAAGTTGATTTGCAAATTTCATGGGATGATTCAAAAATAGCAAAAACATCGGCGGCGATAAAAAAATCACTGGATGAAGCTGTACAAAAATGGGTTGAGGAAAATGTAAGTTACAAATGGGAAGAGGTTGAAGAGGAAGAATCATGAGTATTAATATTTCGGGGCATGCGCGTGTGCAACATGATTGGTTTCAAAGCGCCGGAAGCGGTTGGTGTCACATCTGGCGAATGGTGGCTGAGGGGACTGGAGAGAAGAAGGCTGGAGCATACGCCGTCATAAAGGCTAAGAAGCCGCAGAGAGCCGTTTCGCCCCAAGTCCTGCCAGCCCATAGGCTCAGCATAAATCTTAGCACTATCGAAATGGAACATAGCCCTTGTCCTGTTGGATCAGGTCGAGGGCTTTTTGCTTGTGCGCCCGGCATGGGCGATAACTTGGCGGTGAAAGTCCGCTACAGGCTTGGCAGTAGGAACTGTTAGCCAAGGGCAAGGATGACCGCCACGAGGCGGAATCTGAAGGAAGCCGGAGGCAAACCCTCGGTCTGACGAGTAGAAATCACATAGAAGGCATGGTGGGACGGACGAGCTTGCAAGACAAAGCAAAGTCCAATACAGCCCGGATCCATGATGTAAATGTGGCAGATTGATGAGGGGAAGGTTATCGCTCTTACCCGGGGAGATCTCACAGACGTTAAGTAGGAAAAAAACCGAAAGATGGAGTAAAGCTTGCTGTGAGAAGTCAGCAGACGCCATACTACCGGGAACTTTTTTTCTCGGGAAGGGCCGAACAATCGTAAGTCTCGAGTACACACGGGAAGGAGAAACGACGCGATGAAAGCAGAATACCGAAAGGGCTGCCCGCAAAGGGATAGTGTGGAACACAAAGAGTATGCGGGAGCACGGAGTGTCGAAGCTCGGGAAAGTAGGGACAATTTATAAAAGGTTGATTATCAGGTGTATATTATCTTTTTGGCTAGGTAATTATAAAAGTGTTCACAGGCATTGGTAATTGCCTTAGCCTTCTTCTGTCGTAATTCTGTGCTGCGATTAAACAGGAGTCAATCAGTTACTTATAATCAGCTTTGAATCGACAACCATATAAAAAGTTAAGGAGTGAACATAAAATGGACCCAATACTGCTCTACAGTGGCGTTGGACAAAAATCTCGATTTTATTTCAATAAAACTAACGGTACTATCATGCTCGCCGAACAATCTAACGTTGATGTTTTTTTTGTTCAGAATGACCAGTGGACACCCCTGGCACTAAATACCCCTATTCAAACTCCGTTACCTTATGAAGGAATGATGAGTATCGCGGGAAAAAGCAACGGGCTAGGTCATGCTATCTTACACCATGTTTTTCCAGATGGCTCTATCACAGATGAGTTGCGCATAGATATGGCAAACATACCTGTGGTCCTCGATATTGACGCAAACCGGGACGGAGTTGTCGGTCAGCTTGAAGAAGGAAAGAGAAATTGGGTTTGGGGTAAAGGGCAACCCGGGGCCATCGTATTGGTTAATAACGATCGCGACATTTCGGACCTTTCCCCTGGCCCAAATGAACATTCAGAACTAGCTCCTCTAATTGTTCGACCTACAGGCTTGGAACGATTGCCCGAGGGGATTGAACTGGTTCTCTACACCCCACCCGAAACGGCTCATCGATTCGCCGTATTCCGTAAGAAAGCCAACGGCTCATTGGAGTCCTTTTTGGGGCGCAGACCCAATCAAGAACCGCTTTCCCAATCTGCACCACTGGATCCTCGCGGAGAGCATTTATTAATTGAAGCTTATGATTTCCCAGGTCCTTTTTTTGATGGGTTAATCACTTTAGAATTGCATTTGCGCCGGACAGGAGGAATCCCCGCCGCTATGGACACTGTGGTCTTCCGCGTAGCACCTTGGATTATGACACCGAACACGCTTACTGTCGAGCAGGTATTCACATGTGTCATTCCTAGTACTGAAGAAGGCGAAAACTCAAAATTTCTTGAAGGTCTTACCAGCGCGTGTAGCAGCCTTGGCGTTCCCTTGCGCCTAATCCCCTTTGTTGAAAACAAAGGCGATCGCTGGATACAAGATGAAATCGAAATCGGGTATTGTGAAAGTCCGACCCATAGCTTACCAGTTGTCTTTGACAGTCCACGCGACAGAGGTCTGGATGATTTCCCAGAAAAACGGCTTTTTGGACCTGACTTCGGTCACTTCCAAGTTGGAGGCAGCACTCCGAATTCGCTCGATTCATTCGGAAACCTAGAAGTGAGTCCACCTGTTACTGTAAAGGGACGTCATTACCCATTCGGGAGAATCATCTTCGGAGGCCGTGCTTACGGAGACTATGAGGAAGGTTCCCGTCAGATGATGCCACATTTGCGTCATTTTCTTCACGCTCAAAAAGTACAAAGCCCGATTGAAATATTCACAGACTGGCTTTCAGTAGGTCATGTGGATGAAATTATTGGCTTTGTTCCTGCATCAAACGACAAAGGGTTTAAACTGCTAGTTGCCTCTCCGATGCGAGCTAAAGCTGTGCTCGACCGTCTTGCACAAGAAGGCCACGGCAAAACAATAATGTTCAAAGGTCTATTCCGTAGTCAGGACGGACAGAGGGTATCAGCAGAAACGACGGTTCATGATCTGTTGTCTGATACTCACTTTTGGAGCGAAAATAGATACTTTCAAAAATGCATGGATATTAACCGGCGAATCCTGAGAGAGAATTTGGATCTGACCGACGTTGACGTTATTGAGATCCCGGTTTTATTTCACCCACGTTCATCGATCGACAAACGGACCGCTGCCTTTTTCCCAGACATGGTTAATCATCTGGTGATCAACAATACGAGTTTAGTACCAAAACCCTATGGTCCGGTAATCAACGGGGAAGATGAATTTGAACGCGCCTTCCGAAATGCGCTTCCAGAACGGGACGTCCGATTTATTGATGATTGGTACAGCTATCATGAGATGCTCGGTGAGGTACACTGTGGAACAAATGTACGTCGCAAACCATTTACCCACATTAAATGGTGGGAACTTATCCCAGAAGGGGGATACAACTTATAGAACCTACCAAAACAATATTTTTTTCACCAATCTTTATAGAAAACCAAGGTAGATCATCTGTTTTTTATGTGAATCCCTAAAACGATAGGAGGCAATTTATGAGTGCGATATTTGGAGAAGTGTTGGTTTTCCCCCACGGTGATGAAGAAATAAAATTGCGAGTATTTGGTGATGAATTTTATGCGAGGTACGAAACATTAGATGGCTATAGTGTCGTATTCGATGATAGCCTGGGCAAATATTGTTATGCAGATTTAAAAAATGGTCACTTTGTATCTACAGGAACAGAGGTAACAGGTCCTGTAGCTGCCGAAATAGCTCCACACCTTAAAGAAGATTTATCGGTTCAAACCAAATTACATCAAAGCAGGTTTCATGAACTTCTACCAGATTTAACTGATCCACGCATAAACCGTTCAAGCAGACCGAGTAACGAACTAAGGAGAACGCATGGTCCGAATAATGGTTTACTTGACGGCATGGTAGTCACCCAAGGTAATGTATTGGGACTTACCGTATTGGTAGAATTTGCTGATGTTTCGACATCTGTTACTCGAAATGATGTTGACGAAATGTTAAATGGCGAGAACTATCATAAAAACGGTAACTATTGTTCAGCCCGAGAATATTTCAAAATGATGTCCAGCGGAAAATTAAATTATAGTAATCTCGTAGTAGGACCTGTTAGGTTGTCCCATCCAAGGGACTACTACAAGGAAAACCTATTTGTAAAAGAAGCAATGGACATTGTCGTGAACGATTTACATGTTGACCTATCGCAATTTGATTCTACCGGAGAGGGCATTGTTGATGCGATAAACTTTCTATACGCAGGAATGTCCCTATATGAAGGCAACCTTTGGCCCCACAATTCAGTCACAGAACTAGAATATAATGGTATCCGTACGTATTTTTATTTGTTGACCGGTCTCGGACAACCCAATACCATAAGTATAGGTACATTTTGCCATGAAACTGGCCATCTACTATGTCGCTTTCCTGATATTTATGACTATGGAAAACGTGACAATGATTTAGATAAAAGTGCAGGAATTGGTGACTACTGTCTAATGGGCTCAGGCAATCACCTAAATAACGGTCTGACCCCATCTCCGGTTTGCGCCTATTTGAGAAATTTAGCTGGCTGGTGTGACAACCACATTGATTTGAACAATGGGGGAGCGTTCACTGCTAAGCATGGTAATTATGATACGATTATGAAATTTCGGTTAGATAAACCTAATGAATATTTTCTTATTGAAAATCGCACAGCTTTGGATTTGGACAAAAACCTGCCTTCTAGCGGCCTCGCCATTTACCATTGCGATACTGAAGGTTCTAACGAATACGAAGAAGGTACCCCAACTAGACATTATCAAGTAGCCCTGTTACAAGCGGATGGGAATCGAGATCTAGAACGCAATCTGAACAATGGAGATAGAGGAGATTTATTCGGTGAGGTTACCGGAATAGCCATCTCCAGTAACACCAATCCATCTAGCAAACGGTGGGATCGCACTGATTCAGGACTAGTAATTTCAAATGTTACTAACCCCGGTGTAAATATTGAATTTCAAGTAGAGTCTACCCTATAGTCTACAGAAAAAAATGGTGTGTAGACCCTTAGATTTCCCATAGCCCTGTGTGCTTCAGGAGTGGAGGTTTCATGTGACATCTGGGGACGAGAGGAATTACCAAGTCCCCATAATTGTTCGTTCAATTGATAACAAACCGGTTAAACACCCGAACTTTTGAGTCTCAGTCACTTAATATAGCGATGGCTTAGTTCTTCATGGTTTTGCTCACACTTTAACGGTCTTAGCCTGCACTTGCTGCATAGCTATGGCTTGGCGGAACTGCTTCGGTGCTAAATCATTGAGACTTCCGTGCATTCGCCGTTCATTGTAAAATCGAATATAGCTCGTCACCGTCTCGTATGCCTCCCGCTAGCTACTGAACTCGTACATTTGAAGTTAGTGAATATTCAAAATAAACGGTTCAAAAGAAACAAGCTGTAGCAGTTTAAAACTGACACAGCTTGTTTCTTTTACGGAAAAAGAGGCGGGCATATCGTAATTTGTACTTCGGTCTTACGTGCTGCAGTGGTGTGGGTGACACTTATGTAGTTTGTTGATTAAACTGATAATGTGGAGTTGGTTACGGATATTTTAAAGGTGGTTACTTTTAAAAAAATGAGAACAAAAGTTCTTGCTATATATTGCTTAGCGGTGTATAATGGAAATAAGCCAAAGAAGAAGTATTGTAAAATTTCATAGAAATTGAACAAGAATAACTCCTGTGAAGGAGCTATTTTTAGTTTACAAGGGATTTTAATTGCCTTGTTTTGTTGTGCAGTTCCTATACGGTTGTTCATGGTGAACGCACGCGCATGCGCTGTATATATGAGAAGCCGATTTCCGCATGAGAAACTCATACAAAAATCGGCTTTTTGCGTCGCACTCTATACGAGTGTGTGGATTGAAACATATGGTGCTTGATGAATTTTATGAATGGTCTGAACAAAATAATGAATTAGTGAGATTAATCGAAAAAATTGGAACAGGACCTGTCGTGGAACAGTAAAATCAGCTAGTACACATTACGAAATTATCACAGAGTACCAAGATCAAGATAGCCCCTGCCTGTATATTCAGGTAGGGGCTTTTTGTCATTTAAAGGGTGAGGACACTCGTCCAACCACCATACAGGAGGAACATATATGTCGTTTGAAAATGTATTTAAAGTATCCGCAAAATCGAAAGCCAATTCTTTGGCGGGAGCAGTAGCATCAAGCATTCAAGAAAATGGGAAGGTCGAGTTGCAGGCTGTAGGTGCTGCTGCTGTGAATCAGGCTTTGAAGGCTGTAGCCATTGCACGTGGATTTGTGGCTCCAAACGGTGTGAACTTGATCTGTGTACCAGCGTTCGTCGATGTTGTAATCAACGGAGCAGATCGTACAGCACTGAGGCTGATTGTAGAGCCGGCGAAGTAAGGGGAAGCGTTCATGATGACCCTGATCAAGCCAACACGTATACGTAGCCGTGAGGTCATACAGCAGATTCGGGAGGAATCCGAGCATCGTTGTGAATATGTGGATGCTACTACGCAGGAACGTTGCAATCATCCGGCAGAGGGAGAGCCTCACCATATTCGGACAAGGGGAGCTGGCGGAGAAGACCGTCGGGAAAACCTGATTCACTTATGCGGCTGGCATCATCGACTGTTTCATGATGGCAATCTGGATCGTAATGAACTCATTCAGATTGTAGCCAAACGAGAAGGAGTAGCACCGGAGGAAATTGCCGATGTACTCAAGTTGCCTTATCAGCCGCCACCAACCGAGCCAGCTCCTCAGCCGAAAATTGAGGAATTGTTGCAAGCGTACATTCAGATTGATGAGCAAGAACAAGAAACGAGGTTTATTAAGGGCCAGCTTCTGGATGCCATGCTTGCTGCCGGAGCAAAGCAAAAGTTTCTGTCATCGCAAATTGGCGTCAGCCCTGCTCAAATTCGAGAACTGGTGCATGTGTATCGCACATTCCCAACGCCTGAATCCCGAATCCCTTCATTGAGCTGGTATCACCACAGAGTAGCTAGTCATTCTAGCGAACCGGCTATGCTGCTCGTTAAAGCCAATGATGAAGCGATGAGCACCAGAGATTTGCGCAAGGTGATTTTGGAGCAGGAGGGAGCGAATCAACTTGTCAAACAAGATGAGGATCAGGAGCAAAAGAAGGCCAAGCAGGTCTTGGCATCTGCTCAGAAGATTTTGGATTCCGGAAGTGAGGCCGCCAAGTGGCTTCGGGCTGAATTGAAACAAATACTGGAGGAGGAACAGATTTGATTTTAAAGAACGTATTAGACATGCTCGACCCCGAACATTCAAAACGTGTCAGAATGCTTTCAATGGACTTAGCTCGTGCATTGAAGTTAAGCGAACGGGAAATTGAACTCATTGGTTACGGAGCACTGTATCACGACATTGGGAAAATTTCGATTCCTACGTCTATACTGGAATCGACAAGTAAGCTCAGTGAAGATGAATATAAATTAATGCAGCGGCATGTGGACTATGGATTGTCAATTCTATCTGTGTACACAGGTGAGGAAATGGAGGCGGCGCAAACCATTGTCGCCTCTCACCATGAGCGCTGGGATGGTCTGGGGTATCCTCATGGCTTGATGGGCGAAGAAATCCCGCTCTATGGTCGAATCGTCAGCATTTGTGATGTGTTCGATGCCCTTTCATCTGAAAGAGCATACAAAGAAGCATGGCCTTTAGGACAGGTATTGGATTATGTGAAGGGGCAACACGGTAAGGCTTTTGACCCGAGGATAACTGACCGATTTCTGGAGTTGGTCTATGAAGGAGCAGTCGTATGAACGGGGCATCTCATCTGATCGGAGGAATCACAGCAGCGGTTGTCCTTGGTATCCATTCCCCAGCCCAGCTTGCAGTGGTAGCGGCAGCTTCTCTGTTGCCGGATATTGACCGCTCGAATAGTCTGCTTGGACGCTGGATTCCATTTGTACCGAGTATGCTAGAACGTACACTCGGTAAACGAACATTAACACATAGTCTTCTTTTTGGCTTCGGCATATGGTTACTACTAGGCGTTCATTCAAGCTGGCAGTGGCCTTTTTTGATTGGATATATATCGCATTTGCTGCTCGATGTTGTCACCGGAAGGATTGCCTTGTTATGGCCAATTCCGTTCAAATTCGGTGTTCCGCTGTTCGGCATTCCGCCTGTGTTTGTCGAAAGCTTGACCCTTGCTGCATGGGGAGGTTGGATGGTTTTAGGTGGATATGATTATTTCCACTTATTGTTTTAACATTTTTAGGGAACAAGAAAGGAAGAAAATTTCATGATGAGTATACTGACGAAAAGCCGGACAAGCATGATTGCAATCCTTATCGTGTGGATGTCGGTTTTCGCTGTAAGTATGGTTCTGCCTGCACATACAACATATGCCGAAACGGGTAGCAGCATTAAAGACCGCCTTAAAAGTAATGGTAGTACAACGCAATTGGAAACGACAGTCGATAAATCGACTAACAACCTTGTAGACTCCGCTCGGCGTATCTTTATCTTTGGGAGTATTGTCTTCGGTATCTGGCTAGCCGTTTCGTTTTTTAGAGCAGGATTTAGTCCAGAGACGCTTCGAGAAACCAAGACCCAATTAATTGCTTTGGTCGGTTTTCTGATTCTGTCGTTTTGGACAGAGCAAATTCTAGGTTTCGGCTTCAGTATCCTGGGGATTGATATTAATACGTATCTCAAATAAGACAGAGGTACAGGCAGAAAGGAAAATTATATGTGGGGAAATTATCATCCAATACCTTACCAAAGCAAGATTAAGGAAAAACTCTTGACCGTGTTTGGTATTGGACTTAGTTTTAAGCAATCCCTGTGGTGGGCCACAGGGATTTTCTTGTCGGTTAAAATGAGCAATATTGTTCCTCTGCTTGGAAATGACTGGATGTATTCACGTCTTCATTATTGCATACCTTTTGCTCTTTGCATGTATCTCTGTTACTTCAGGCATACCGGGACCAATCTCCCGGTATGGAGGTATTATGCTTTGATGATCAGATTAAGAGTGCGCCGCCGAATATTTGCATACAAAAAGGAGGGGGCTTGAACATGGTTTGGATCGGACTCGGAGTCCTAGCTGTATCGCTGCTTTGGATGTGGAACGCTAAGAAGAAGCCGATCCCAACGGCACAAGACGTACTTGGTAGCAAGGAAACTAAAGTGAGTTGGGATGGAATGACAGAGCGCGATAACTTGTTTCGTATGGTTGTGGAAGTGGAGCCGATTAATTCGGATCATGCTTCTCTTGAAGAACATAAGGCGATCTGGACTAATTTTTTAGGACTGGTCAATACTTTATCGTTACCCTATAAATTTGTCCTTCAGTCACAACTCTTCGAAATGAAGGATTACACCCAAACCTATGATGCCTCTGTGGAACAACTATCAGACCATTATCCAGCACTTAAAGCTTCTGGTCGAGATGTGAGTAACTACTTAACACAGAGTTTAGAGCAGGATGCGATACGGGATTACCGGGGCTACGTCATCTTTGAGTATGATCCTATTCGCGCGTCTTCCGTAAACGGGATACAAGTAGGTATCGGGAAGGTGGATGCGACGCTTGGAAAAATCGGTTCATCAGGCAATCGCATATCAGATGAAGAGAAGTCTGAGTTAGCACTTCAAATTTTAGAGGAAGCTGCGGATACCCTGTACGGATTTTGCGAACAAGTGGGGATGAAATATCAACGTTTGGATCGCGCAGGCATCTGGAATTATAGTTACCAGATGTTACAACGGGAATTGTCTCCACAAGCACGGATGATTGATGCTCTCCAATCCGAAAGTTTCAAACAGATAAAGCGCTCATTAACCGTAGAATCCGAATCTTCGTAAAAGGAAAGGAAGTTTATAAATTGATATTTGATAGGTTCAAAAAAAAACGTGCTGTAACTGTGCAAGAAGAGCTTCCTTTGGATTCGGGGAAAGCGGGCGGCGTCGATTTTGCAGCCCCGTCATTTATCCGCGAAACTATTCCGAACGATATGACCGCAAAAAATGTTAAAGTTGACAGCTATGCGGTCGAAGTGGGAGGAACCTTGATCCCAGCCCGATACTTCCGAAGTTACTTTGTTGAGATTGCATCAGGGAACACTTGGGCCGGTATGTTGGATTCTCTAATTCGTGGGAATTACGATAAAGGCGATGTCGATTTGGTTTTGCATATCTATCCGGCGGCCAATGACCAGGAACTTAATATTATTGGTCGACGGATTGCCGGGTTGTTGTCTGACCTGGCTGACGAAAAAGATGTTCGTAAGATCGACGCGATGCGCGACGAAATTGCCGACTTGAAGCAACGGCAAAAACGTATACGGCTGAATGTGGAGCGCAGCTTCCGTGCAAGCATTCAGGTCATTGTCAGTGCAACAGAGTGGAAAGAACTTATGAAGCTTTGTCGCTCATTAGTCCAACGGTTTGCTGGAAAGTCGCTTTATTTGCGATCCGCAGACGGAAGGCAATTGGAAGCCTTGCAAGGGGTGCTGCCGACTGCCACTTCGTTTAAACATGCGGAGGAACATGTGCTGTCTCTGGAAAGTTCCAATGTCGCCGATTTATTTCCGTTTGGTGGTGGCAGTTTAAACCATCGAACTGGTGTCGTGATCGGGAAAGATCGAAGTGGACGTCCAGCGTGGCTGGACAACTGGCACCCTGACTTAGCCAACTATCATATGTGTATTATCGGACGTGCCGGAGCCGGGAAAAGTTTTGTGACCAAGCTATTTAGTCATCGTTCCACGCACATTGGGCGACAAGTTGGAATTATTGATTGGAAAGGGGAATACGGTGATTTTTTGCGAGCGGTTGGGTGTCCCTTTGTCGAGCTTAGCGAGTATTCAAAAGATCGTATTAATCCTTACGATGTGGACATTACAGAATTGGCAGAAGGGACAAGATATGTTGACATTGAAGAAGCTGCTAACTCTGTACAGGCGCTAGCGTTCAAAATGATTTCTGTATACGACCGCAAAGCACTCACTGGTGAGGTGAAGGTCTTCATTGGAACGGCTATTCGGGAACAGTATGCCGAACATGGGATTACCTCTGATCCGGAAAGTTTGTATGTTTCCGTCAGTGAGGAACTTGAGGGCCAGTTCCGTGTAGGTAAGACGCGAAAGGAAATGCCGGAACTGGTGGGATTACTAGATAAAATGCTGGAAAGTCCCAGCGAAGCTATACGGAAGGCTGGAGAACTGTTTCGACCGTTTACTCGGAAGGGAAATATGAAATCCTATGCGATCTTCGACGGCTCCTCCACTGTAGAACTTAAAAGAGCGCCTTTGTTCGCTTTTGCAATTAATCGGCTGGACGCTGAAATTATGCGTCCGATTGGTTTATTTGTCACCGAGCGATGGATGATGGAGCGCTGGGCGAAAAAACATCCCGAGATTCAAAAGCTGCTTGTTATTGAAGAATGCCAAAATATTTTCTTGGATGAGGATTTTGGTGCAGTTTGGGCAGAAGGAGCATTTCGTGAAGGACGTTCGACAAACACAGGTATTGTTCCAGTCACACAAGGTTTGGAGGTGTTTACTCGTTCTCAAGCAGGAATGGCAGCGATTAAGAACAGCCCGATCAAAATCATCGGTATCCAGGAATCGCTGGACATTGATGCAGTACGGGGGAAATTGGCTTTGACGGAAGGTGAAGCTGATTTTTTAGTGTATCAGGCGCGAAAGGGAGACATGCTGGTGAAAGTGGACAACCAGTCGGCTATCGTTCATGTGGATGCTTCGCCGTTTGAACATATGTTGTTTACTTCCGACCCGAACGATCCGCTGTATGCAGAGCGAAAACGATATATTCGGGAACTGGAAAGGGTGGAGTAAATGCGAAAGCTGCTTATACTGCTCTGTCTCTTGGGGTTCGTTTTCTCGGCTCCAGCCTCGGCTTGGGCGCAAGGAGCTGTGCAACAACAGAAACAGCAGCAAGATTCGGAGCATGAAAACGCTGGATCGTCAGGAATTATTGGAAAACAGGTGGATGCTTATTATGATAATCCGGACAACCAACCTGGTCTTTTAGAGCGTTCTATTTCGGATGTGCTGATTGGTAGTGCTAATTTTCTCATTCAATTTTTTGGAATGAAAGATGTTACTTTACTGGTATTTGGGAAAAATCCGAATCCAACTGGTGATGGTTTTTTGCAAGGAGGGAGTAGTGAAACTCCTGATTCCTTGTATCTCGGTGTATTCACTGAGGGGATGATGTCTGCCATTGATGCGCTGTATGGAACATTTGAGCGCTTTATGCCGTTTCCTCTCGTTTTAGCCGTACTGCTTCTAGCAGCACTGATGTTATGGAACAGTACGTCGTCTGAAAATCGAAGCAAATCTAAAGACTACCTGACAGCCTTTTTAGTTGGCCTGTTGTCGATTCGCTTTGGTTATTATCTCTGGACATTTGTTGCGTACCTTTCCCGAAAGTTCACTGATCTCATTTGGGCGGCGATGGTGGATAACGGTGTCGAACCGAACTTATTTTTGAATATGATTTGGGGCAATGGTGCAGAAGGCTACGGGCAGATGATTGAATACCGTGGGTTTGTGGTTGCGGTGCTGGTGCTTTTGGCAGCGGTGATGATGGCAACCCTCAATTATCAATATACACTTCGGATGATCATGCTGATGATTCTGGTGTCTACCTTTGTGGTTTCGGCTGTGTTAACCATTTTTCCTAAGTTCCGCCATAGTTTGCAAACGTGGTGGGATTTGTTTTTATCATATATGCTTATGCCCTGCGCCCACGCGGTCGCATTAGGGCTTTTTTTCTTGCTACTCCGTTACAGTTCGGATGGTGTGTCCAACTGGATTATTGTGGCATACCTATTCGGTTTTTCTTCCATTCAGGGTCTAGTAAGTAAACTTTTGGGGGGAGAAGAAGCTGGCAAACGTTCCGGGTTTGGTTCCATGCTTGGCGCGGGCAGCATGATGGCTTTGGGCCGGATGTTTCGTCCTAAAGGTTCATCTGGAGGCTTTGGTAAATCTAAAAAAGGACAGAGTCAAGATATCGGAATGGATAGAGGAGGGCTGCAAGAAGGGGAAATGGCAGCCGGTACTTCCCTGCCTTCTGGAAATATTACTCCGGCTGCATCCGGTGCAGCAGGTACAGCTCCCGTATCATGGAAGCGAAAAGCGGTACAAACAGGAGGCCGAGTTGCTGGTTTTGCTCTGAATTACGGTGCGAAAGTAGCGGGGGCAACCGCTGGTACTTCCATTGGACTGATGGCTGGCAATCCGCTAATGGGAGCAGCCGTTGGAGCTAAAGTTGGTGGCTGGGCAGGCAAAGGTGCCGAAAGTCTTGCTAAAGGTGGTTTTTGGTTAGGAAATAAGGCGGTACAAGGAATACAGCAGATGAGGGATTCATCTGTATCTGCACAAGCAGAACCTATGGAGATGGATGTGGCAGTTCCTATGAGTGGTGGTGAACGTGTCAATTCTACAACTTTTCATGGACTATCTGGACAGATGAATACAGGTGGTGAAGCGGGTTTTGCCTTGTCAGGAGGACAACTGGCAACAAATGCACCAACGGTCGCGGGAGCTGCACCTTCAGTTTCCTCCGTGAATATGATTGCCCCTCATTCTGATACCTCTGTGCAGTCTGGAAATGTAACGAACAGACGGGAAGGTCTGAACCGTCAAGAAGGGATATCTCCATCTTTGACACAAGTCGTACATTCGGCTGGGGCCAGCTCCAGTCCTCAATCTGTGCTTACTTCTGAACCTAGCAAGACAATTGCAGAAAGAAAAGCTGGACCGAGCCGGGTCAAAATGATTATGGAAAATATTCGTTCTTCACAGCAGATGGTTTCAAATACAGGTTCAAATGGAACTGAGAACGTAAGGGAGGAGCAGATTCAAGTTAGAGAGCAGCTCCAGTCTTCTAACTCTCAAAATGATTCTTCTCGTAAGCCTGTCCTTCCTGTCATGAGCCACTCTGAGCAAAATCAGCAGGCAGATATGCCCTCTTCTGAACTTCCGCCGCAACGGTCGGGGACTAGGCACTATAACTATGATCTATAAGGGGGAGTTATGGACTTTAAACATCTAGCGAAACGTGCGGTTAAAATGGTTGCTGAGCGGCTTGTCATAAAACTCCTGGCAGCGATTATGCCGTATGTCCTTATTATATTTGGTCTTTTTATCATCTGTGTAGTTGCATACAGTGCCATCTTTGAAATGCCAAAGCATTCTATTTTAGGTGCATACTCCGATAAAGATCAGATTCAGGCATTGTACTTCGGCACCAAAGAAGAACAGGAAGATGCCATCACCGAATATCAGCAGGTCGCTGTTCGTTGGAAAGAGGATTTTAATCAAAATCAATTAAATCAAGTGGAGCCGTATGCCTTACCGTGGGGATGGCTTGCCATTGTGGATCGGACATTAAACGACCCTTCTTTTCTAAGCACTTACGCTGAACTGGAGAAAGAAGTAATTTTGAAACCTGAACAGACGTTTAAAGAGGTTAGGCCGACATTCAAGTGGGACACTCGTGAAAAGAAAACCGTTACCGAATATTGTGTGAGAAAAAAAGAGTCCTGGGTAATCGTGACTGGGACTATGGTAAAGCAAGAGGAACTGTTGATGCGAGCCAATACGATGCAAAACAGTTATGTATACTCATACGAACCAAGTGTCGTGGTAACCAAAAAATCTTCCCCTTGTGGCACACTGGCGACAACGGTGTACTGGTTTTCCATAACAAATATTGAAACGATCTTTGAAGATTGGACTCCACTCCAGCAACTCCTGATCGAGCGCGAAGTTAGCGACATCGATCAGGAGTTTTTAATGGATTATTGGCTCTCCTATTTAGTTGATGACGAGATCGACGGAGGCTTCCTGCCTCCTGATGATTGGCTACCTTCTGGGGGAGATTTACGTTGGCCTACACCGAGTTCCTCCAAAATAACATCTTCATTCGGGATACGGGTTCATCCCATCACGGGTGAAACCAAGAAACACAACGGCATTGACATTGGCGCACCGGAGGGAGCACCCATCTCGGCTGTGAAAGCAGGCATTGTGGTATACGCTGCTCCGATGGGGACTGCGGGTAACGCTATTATTATACGTCATGCAGATATGGAAACTCGATATTATCATCTATCCCGTATTGATGTGGTGAATGGACAGGATGTTGAGTCCGGGCAGAAAATTGGCGAAGTAGGAAGTACAGGGAGATCTACAGGGCCGCATTTGCATTTTGAAGTGCGGATAGGTGGAAATCCTGTAGACCCTCTATCTTACTTTGGCTATACAGGTTCCAAATTATTGACCTATAAGGCGCTAAATATTACGGCTGTCCAAAAGTGGCTACAGGCTCGTAACTCAGCTCTTGCCAAAGAATCCATTCTACGCATGATTGATCAAGCAGGCAAAGCGGCAAATGTAGACCCGTATCTGCTTATTGCCATAACGGGAGCCGAGCAATCATTTGTTCCAGCAAGTCACTCGCAAGCCAGCCAGATCATTCGAAACCCGTGGAATGTTTTCGGCAGTTGGAGTAATGGTAAAGGAGCTACATTGAATACAGGCGAATCTGCACGGATCGCAGCTCGTACAATCGTCAAACTTTCCAAGGGCCGCCCAGCGAATGCAAATCCAATTCAGTGGCTCAGTAGCCGAGATAATCCCAATGGCTATTATGCAGCAGACACAGACAATTGGTGGAAGAATGTAAGCTCATTTTATGACCAATTGTCCAGTCTATAGGAAGGAGAACGAGCATGAGTATGAAATGGTATGTCATTATGCTGACGGTATTCATATGTATTGTGCATCCAGTGTTGGTGTTCGCATCGGATACGAACGTAGCTGAACGAGTCCAGCAGCATAGCACAGAATTTAACCCGGAACAGTTCGGCAAACAGTTAGAGTCGAAGGGAAATGAGTTGTTTGGAGTTGCACGTTCAGGAAGTAAGCTTTATATAGGATTGGCCTTTATTATATTTCTTTGTTTACTCCTTGTGGGGGCATTTTTCAAGAAGGTTATGGCGTTTGCCTTTCTATTTTTACTTCTTGTGGTGACTGGATTCTTAATCATTCAATTTTGGCCTCAAATTATTGAATTCATCATTGCGTTTCTAAACTGGCTTCTAGGTAAAGGAGGGACAATGATTGGACCTGCACCTGGTGTTTAGCAAGCCTATACTTGAGCCACTCACGAAGGCACTCCGTATAAAAGATTACACGATTTCCGGCGTGGATGTTACTTTGGAGCAATTTGAGATTGCAGCAGTAGCCGGGAAAATAGAGGCCGAAATTGCGATTGTAGATGCAGCCATCGGAGTTGCTCATAAGCAGGAGAGTATTCGACTGCTCAAACAAATTCGCGTATGCCTTCCAGAATTACGTCTGATCGTCCTTATTCCAGAAGAGGACGAGGATTGGTGCAGAACGCTTGGGATGTACGGTATATACGATGTGTACACAACCGAACATTTTGCTGTGGAAGATGTTCAAGCGTGGATTGAAGTAAAAAAAACAATAGCCGATGTTCCTCTATTTGGTTTGGAACGTGCTGAGCGTCCTGAAGGTTATCGTGATGCGAAGGTGGAAAGCCAATCTCAGTTTACCAAGGAATCCAAGGGAGTAATGCAATCCATTCAAGCAGCGGTACAACGCTTTGCTGCGAAGAAAGGTTCACACCCTGAAGGGGAACAGGCAAAGCAGGCCGTAGAAGAGACTTCTTCCGTCAATCTGTCCAACGAAGAGGCCACAGTAGCCGATCAAGAGGAAGTGGCTGTATCATCTGTAAAGCTTGCCAAACCGAACATGTCCCATATTCCTCAGCCCTATACGGTAGCTGTAGGAGCTTTAGCAGCACGTAGTGGCAATACGCATACGGCGATTCAAGTCGCGTTTGAAACAGCACAAAGATTCAAAACGGCATTTGTTGAATATCAGAGCAATGACCGTCCTTCCGATATAGTCAGTTTTGCTTCGGATTTTGATGGATTTAAATTTCATCATCAAGGTATCGACTTTTTCCCCAATCGAACAACAGCAGATGTCATGGAAGTGTACGCTTTAGACTATGAAGTAATTGTTCTTGATCTTGGTATGCTGGTGGAGCTAACGGAAGGAAAGCCGCAATTCAATACGACAGCTCAGGAATTTTTAAGGAGTCAGATTCAGCTTCTAACCCTATCGGCAGCCCCGTGGGATTTGAAGCGATTGGTTAGCCATCTACAGGATATGCAAATGCTCATGAAGCGAGCTTCTCTCGTTATTAATTATGCAGATGATGAGATGTTCCGGGAGTGTAAGGAGCTACTCTCTCCTTCTTCCTCATCTATGATACAGAATGCATTGATAGCCAATCCCTTTACCCGGGAAGGCCATTTGAGCTTTTGGCTGGATCAGGAGCAGAAAGAAAAGAAAAAACGCTGGTTTACCCATTAATTTGAGCCTCTACCTGATGCAGATCGGGTGGGGGCTTTTTTTATTTAGGTTGAGGGTCATAGTGCTTCTCAAAAAAACAACCAAAGGAGAGGTGTCATGCTTTTACAACGAAATTCTAAAAAGGAGATAAAGCAATCATCGGTCAAGGGAAGAATGGTCGCCTTGTGGAATCCGTCTGGTACAGATTCATTCCAACTGCTTGAAAAGTTGCTGAACTTAGTGAAGAAGCGTGGTCAAACGGCTGCTGTGGTGGAATTTCCATGTCTAGGAATTCCGCGCGTTGCCTATCGGTTTGGGATTTCAGAACTGGAGCCTAAGGAGACGGTGGATCAATTTCTCATTGATTATGATCGGGCGATGCTTCGGGGGATTCATCAGTATCTTCATTCATTTCCTGATTTTGATGCACTGCTGATTCAGCCCAAGAGTAAGCCGGATACGCCGACGTTAATCAAGCTTCAGCAGCAGTCCACGGTTCAGGAAGCACCGACCTATTTGAAACTGCATTTGTCGGGATATCACTACATTTTTGTTGTCCTGCAAGGCCAAATGGTTCATCCATTAACCTTCTTTTCGATTCGGGAAGCAGATCATCTGGTGCTGACCATTAATGAACCGATGGAATTAATTCATGCGTACACGGCATTTAAAACGCTGAAACAAGATTATGGTGTAGCGTCCGTCATGTTCAATGTAAACGGCAGCGATCTCAGCAACTTTAAGGAAGAAAAAATGTGTAGTCGTGTGGAGGAACTTTGTAGCAGATGGGAGGGAGAAGCACATGATCGGAATCATTAATCCTGCGGAGTATGTGCAGTACCAGCGTCCAGATGTGAAGGTGTTAAGCGCCCGCAGCAAGACGGATGATGAAAATTTGAAGGGGTTGCTGGAACGAACTCAGCAGCATTTGATTACGTATTACAATGATGAATTTGTAAAGGCCATTATTGATGAAGAAGCGAGGAAACGCGTTAAATTTCACATTATGGATTTTATTAGGGATCAGCGTGATTTTAAATTTAGCATGGATATTACGGAAGTCATTAACTATGTGCAGACCGAGATTACCGAAATGGGTGTCTTGCAGCCAGCTCTTGATGACCCGAAAATTAGCAGTATTGAAATCAACGGGCCAAATGAAGTCATAGGTGAACGAAATGGGTTTAAGGAACACATGGAGGGAATTCGTTTTCAGGATAACGAACACATCTACAGAACAATTGACAAGATGCTCCTACCAATAGGTATGAGTCTGACAGCTAATGATCCTGTCATTGATGCTAATTACCGAGGATTTCGGATTAACGTGATAATGGAAAAACCGCGTGGGGGAATTAGTGCAGGCACACCTATCATCTCTATTCGTAAGTTTCCACCTGATGTATTTTCAGATGCAACTTGTATTGCTTATGGCAATATTTCAACGGAGATTTCCGAGTTTCTATCGGATGTGTTGCCTTATGGAGTGAGCAGCATTGTGGCTGGTGGGACGAACAGCGGAAAAACAACACAATTGATTCGGTTTCCGGCCTATTATGATCGCTTGACGCGTTTTTTCTGTATTGAGGATTCCGAAGAAATGCTTCTCAAAGGGAAAACAAGCTATCAGAACTATCCGAATATTGCTTCAGTTATTGTTAAAGAGCATGAGGATGAACGGAAATCCTACCCTATCTCGAAACTCGTGAAGATCAGCTTGCGTCAAAATCCGGATGTAATTTTAATCGGAGAAGTTCGTGATGAACACGCAGCCCAACAAGCGCTTGTCGCAGCCAACACAGGACATATCGTTCATCTCACAATTCATGCTAATGGCACACAGGAAGCTGCTATTCGCTTCTTACAATTATCAGGGAACAACCCGATGGCAGCTTCCCAAGTTGCAATGAGTTTTAATTTGATCCTGTTTCAAAAATATGAAACGAGTACGGGAAAACGGGTGGTTTTTGAGATTGGAGAGTTACTTGGGTTCGAAGGGGACAAGCCTCTGATTCACACGATTTTTAAATATGATCCTATAGCCAGAATGTTTAATCAAGTCGCCAAGCTCAGAAAACTCAAAAATAAGCTTGTAACAGAGGGCGCTCCAGAGAATATTATTTCTCGTTGGTGTGAGGAGTGATATTATGCCCAATTGGATGATGTACGTCTATTACTTTGTCTTGATATCCTTTACCTTAGGTTTTCTTTTTCCGAGGGCCGAAGCGAGCAAGTCATTCACTTTGAGTCAAATGTTCGGCTATGAAAATATTCGAAAAGAAGCAGAAGATGCAGGATGGTCGCTATCATCGAAAGAGTTTATCAGCATTATCGTGTTTTCCATCATCGTAGTTGTCTTGATTGCAATCTTTATCGGTAACTACTTTTTTATCGCTTTGGGTATTGTCCTTTGCTTTACGTTGCCGAGGGCAATTGTACTCAAGATCAAACGGAAAATTCGGCAAAACGTTCTGTTTGACTTGCCAGCAAATTTGCGTTTGTTCATTTCAAAGTTAGCAGATTTTCCGAACATTCAAAAGGCGTTAGAAAATGCCTTGCCGGATATGAGTGGGGTAACAAAGCCGATCTTTGAGCAGGCATCCAATCAACTCCGTGTGGGCTTTCCGCTAGAACGTGTGTTGGATGACGTGATGGGAGAGCTTCGGATACGGAAAATGGAAGACTTCATGGACAAGTTATTGTTAACTCAGATGGAAGGGTTCCATGCTCGTTCCTTGGAGAGTCTTCGGGAAACGGTGGAAGAGATTAGTGAAGATATTCAGCAGATTCAGGAACTGGAGATTGGTGCCAAGCGAAAACGAAGGGATCTGTTCCTGATTTCTATTATGGCCTGGATGATGCCAATACTGTTGTCTTTTATGAATACAGGGAACAGCAATGTATTTTTAAACACTACGTTTGGTCAGGTTTATATTGTCTCTTTTGCAGCAGCTACCTTGTTCTCAATATCCAAAGGCGACGATTTTCTTTCGCTGAATCTCGATAAACTTTGAAAGGAGGTGATCAATTGCTCGTATCAGGAATGCTATTGTTTGTTGCTGTTATGATGATTTCCATACTCATCTGTGCTCGGTTCCTACCTAATTTTGAGCTGGAGAAACGGTATGCGTCTCAAGCTGCTTTAATTGTAAAAAGTAATCAGGAATTGCGCCGTATGAAAATGGACCCGGTGATGTTATTTATTGCAGACCAGTGGATGCCGAAGCTTACGAATTTGCGTCTACCTCTGCTAAGTGGACAACTGCGACGTATGTACAACTTGCTTGGAAAAGATAACACCTTTGAGGAAGAGCTTGCTGACAAACTGCTAAAGTCCATTGTCGGCTGTCTTCCTTTTTTAGTGCTGCCATTTATCATTAAAATCCCGGCTCTGCTTTTGGCTCTGCCCGTGGTCGTCATCGTGTTTTATTTGGCTCAGCTCACGGAGATCAGAAAAGAGTACAAGAAGCGACAGGATGAAATTGTGCGTGACTTACCTCAGCTTATTAGTAAAATGATGATTGCTTTGGAAACGGGGAAGTCGTTCATCACGACACTTCAACGTCTGGAAGAAACCAGCGGTCCGCGCATGAAGCGAATGTTGGTTCGATTAAACGCCAATGTGCGGATTATGAAGCTCACCGATGCTGTCGATTTATTTGCAACAGAGACGGATATTCCCGTGATGAGAGATTTTGCTGCTGCGGTTAAAATCGGGGTGAACAATGGGTATGGAGAGGCGAAGAAGTATTTCGATGACATCAAAGGTGATCTAAAGAAGCTTCGTTTGGCGGCCTTGAGAGACATGACTCGTAGTCAGCCGGAAAAGATCAAGTATCTTTATTTGCTCAACGCACTGTTTGCGTTCGGTTCTGTAATTTTGTCTTTTTCAACAATTATTTCAGAGATCCAAAATATCTAAATCATTGGAGGAATTGAATATGATGACAAAGAAAATGACAGGTTTTATGTTGCTGTTGATGGTAGCGTTCGTAAGTAAGGTACAAGGTATTTTCAAAAGATTGAAAGCTCCCCTGCAAAATCAAGCCGGGGCAACCATTATTGAAATTCTGGGGTATGCTCTCCTTGCTGTTTTGGCAATTGTCTTGGTCTGGGGGCTGCTTTCTGGATGGCTGCCAGCTTTCTTCAATAAAATTACAGGTAAACTAGATAGTATGTCTTAAGAAAAAAAAGAGAACGGATACTTTTTAGTGTCCCGTTTTTATGAAGGAGGGGTGGTGACTTGAAAAGATTCCAGCGTATTTATGAAAAATTGAAGTTTCCTATACGAAATCAAAGAGGTGGCATTGCTGGCACTGTCAGTATTATCTTTTCGCTGCTTGTGGGATGCACTCTCTTGTACTGTTCGGTTGATTTGTACGGCTATTGGAGCCAGCGTCAAAAGCTTATCATTGGTGCGAATGAACTGATGGAAGTCATGAAAGCCGAAAATGGTTATCAAATTGCCAATCGTAGGCAATTTGATAACATGATCGTCACGATGGGGATAGACCCAGCCAAAGTAACTATTACTGAGGCAACCCCGCGCCTGGTTCAGCGTGGCAATACGCTCAATTTAACTGTCAACATGAACTATGAGACGATTGGACTAAAGCCGATGGGGAAGCGCCTTGATTTGCCGATTCATGTCTCCGTAGAGGGGCTGGCCCACAGGTTTATTCGATAACTTAGGAGATACGACATGATACGAACGATGGCGATGATTATACTGGCAGCCGTAGGACTCATCTTTGTCCGTGATCTGGGGGTTGTATATACAGGGTATTTCAAGATGGAAAAGGCCGCTGAACAGTCTCTTGATGCGGCAATTGTAGCTGCAAGTGGAGATATAGAACGTCAGCATGGTCAATTACGACTCAATCAAAATGTAGCGGAACGTACCGTATCCGCTACGATACAAAGCAACCTGAATGTCGATTCGCATTTGAACAATACTTTCTTCCATAGCAGCTCACTTCAAGTTGGTATTACTTATAAAGGCGATTTACCACGTATTGAGATGGAATATCGTACCCACGTTGATTTAGTAGCTGGGAAAATGTTTGGGGTAGACGCGTGGCCTCTGACTGTGAAGAAGAAGACACCGTACTTAGCAGAATTTTTGTGATAGGGAGTGAAGCAATTGAAACTGAAACGATGGTGGAACAAAACAACTCGTCGCCTCCTCATATTTACTGTGGCTTTAACTTTGGCAGGATGCGCAGTGGTGTTGCAAAATCAGATTGTGAAGCGACAAACGACAACGGAACAGGTGCTGGTTGCGCAGAGTAGTCTGCTGCCCTTCAGCCCAGTTACGGGGAAACTTATTTTGCGAGAAGTCGTGAAGAGTGAAGTTCCAGAGGATGCTATTCGATCTATGGAGGAACTGAAAGGTGAGGAATGGGTGACAGGGGAGATTGGACTTCCACCAGGAGTCCCAATTTCAAAAGCACTCCTGATACCTGTAAAGGACAGTAAGTATGGTCAGAGTGTAGAATTGAAGCAGGGTGAGCTTTTCGTAGGGATTCAGACGGATCAAGTACGAAGTGCGGGGGATTTCATTAAGCCCGGAACGATAGCCGATGCCTATGTGTATGTAGAGGGAGGCAATCAAATTCCGGCAAGACTTATTACTCCTGAAAATGATCCGCTTTTAAAAGATTTGTTGATTCAAGATCGGCAGAATCAAAATGGCTATAATCCACAGGATGAGCAGCAGAATCCGATCCCAGCCATTGCGATTGTGAAAACCAGCAATCCAAAAGTAGTCGCTGCACTAATCAAGTATCAGGAAGAAGGACGCATATATTTTGCACCTACGGGTGTAGATCGTACTCAAAATACAAAGATGAAATGAGAGATAAAGAACAAGGTGGAGAGCAGACATTTTGTGTCTGCTTTTTGCTTTGCCATTTGAAAGGAGCGCGTGATGAAAAAAAAATCTATTATTGTAGGATTTTTAAGTCTATCGGGTTCCTTTAAAAAGGAACTTAAGTTGCTGACGAAGGAAGATAACATGGTCAAGGATTTATACCATCGACTGTGTCGGAAACAGCAGGTTGCTAATTTAGCAAGAGATAATCTTTTTCAAAAAGTAAGGTATTTCAAGCTCTCATCTCGTGCAACAGGTAGATGGTTTACCATCTTTTTAGTCATAGTAATTACGGTAGCTGCTGTTGTACCGATCTTTCCAGAGAAAGCCGAAGCAGCGACATACTATCTTGGTCAAACATGGGAAGTAACTAATGCAAGCAGCAGCTACACTCTGGATCTAGGGGAGCCTGGAATTGATCGCAATGATTTTGGATTAGATGGTTACTACAATATTTATACTCCTCGGAACAATGGGGAATTCACACGCATTGATGAGTATTTCTCGGATGATGGATCAAACTGGTACAAGATTGGAGACGGAAATGTATTTAGAAATGATTATGAACCTGGTAATTCAGGAGGATCAATTAGGATAAGCTCATACACTTCTCCTAATGTAACTCGTATCAGGTATTATAAATTGGTTTCCAATAAGCCAACTACAGTATTTGAAAAGATCACTTTCAACATTACGAGCGGACCCTATGCGAATGATACCAAACCACCCACTAAGCCTACTATACAGCTAAACCCCAATGGAGCTACGCAGGGTAACGTTCAGGTGACTATTGGTGGCAGTACAGATGATCGGATGCTAAAAGGCTATGAATATAAGCTGGAAGGGGCAACTCAGCAGGATTGGGCTTTCGGTGATAGTTTTACGATTTCAAATGAAGGTGATACGACTATTAGGGCCAGAGCTGTAGACTACAACAATAATAAAAGTCCTGAAACAACAGCTCTTGCAAAAATTGACCGTTCCCCTCCTGGAGCGCCCACCATCATTACAGATCGTACAGGGTGGTCTAATACTGCCGTGAACGTAATTGTTCAGCACGGGTATGATGCAGGAAGTGGTGTGAGATTGTCGCAGTATCGGTTATCTGGCGCAACGAATCAGGACTGGAGAGACTATACAGGAAGCATTAGTATACAGAATAACGGAGTTACTACTGTTATTGCTAGAACGACTGATAACCTCGGACAGATCGGGACGGAGTCTTCTAAAGAGGTGTGGGTAGATACTATCGCGCCAAATCATCCTAGCATTTTAGTTGATAACACGAATTGGTCAAGTAACCGCAAAAAATTCATCATACAGGGCGGTCAGGATTCGGGTGGAAGTGGTGTACTCAAGAGCCAATACAAGATCGGGAATGGCTCATGGATAGATTATGTTACTCCTGTCACTGTTGAGGAAAATGTGAAAATTAATGCCCGGACACTGGACAAAGCCGGGAATGTCAGTGTTGAAGCTTCTTCAGATTCTAACATTGACAAAACGCCGCCGACTGCTCCAACGATTCTGAAAAATCCAGATGGAGATACATCAGGGAATGTTGAAATCACAATCACACCTGAAACAGATACCCTCAGCGGTATAAAGAACACAGAGTACAGAGTGGGAACTTCTTCAGACTGGCAGACCTATACCAAACCGTTCAACATTACTATTGAAGGCGAGCATCAAGTATTTTCCCGTAGCACGGACAAAGCCGGGAATATCAGTGTAATTGCGAATGAAACGGTTTTGATCGACCGGACACCACCAACGGCTCCAAGCATTACCTTGTCCACCGACAACTACACGCAAGGTAATGTTCAGTTTACAATTTCCGGCTCCACTGATACGCGTAGCTTCCATTATGAATACAAACTCGGTAACGGGAGCTATAGGGTTGGGGAGCAGGGAACGGTAACGGACGACGGATTAACAGTTATTACAGCACGTGCCGTTGATACGGCAGGTAATGCTAGTGTGGAAACGACGAAGACTGTGAGGATTGACAAGAAAGCCCCTGTTATTCTGATTAGCCCATCTCAGCGAGGCTGGTCAACAGACCCAATCACAGCAACCATTCAATACACAGATGATAGTTCTGGCGTGAATCCGAATCGTCGCTACTATAAAATTAGTAGTTCACCGGATGAGCCGGAAAGCTGGGAACTGGCTAATAGTAATAACTTTTCTGTTCAGATTGCGAAAGAAGGTACATGGTATATCCATTCCAAGGTTGAGGATAACGTGGGGAATAGCGTAGTAGCTAGTTCATCGGCTATGCATGTTCAGCAGCCGCCAGAGGCACCCGTGCTTTCTATTCAGTCTATTGGGGTTAAGGAAGCCGCTCTACAATGGACACTTCCCGGGGGCCATACGTATACGGATGGATACCGGTATATCTTACGTAATCTTACTAATGGACAGACGATGGACGTCACCTATCCGGGAGATCGGGTATTAGATACGTCTTTGTCGGCAGGCACGAACTATGAGTATGAATTAAGTGTCCGAAATCATGTTGGTGAAGCAGTAAGCCCGAAGCTTCATTTGCTCACGCTTCCGGCTGCACCGACCAATTTAATTCTCACTCCAGTAGAGAGAGAGACCGCTCAGATTGCAGCCAGCTTTGATCCTGTTCAGTCCGCGAGACAATACCGTATTAGAGCTTACAATATGGCAACGCAGCAGGAAGTGTATAACGAGACGGTAACGAATAGCGTATATCAGCCTGTGCTGAATTTGCAACCGGGAACGGTATACAATGTCGCGGTATCAGCAATCAATGAAACGGGAGAAGGAGCGGCAACGAATCAATCCATTCTAACATTGCCAGCCACACCGGGGGGATTCAAAAGTGTGTCCATCGGTGAAAATCGTGTAGACTTGGCTTGGCATACGGTTACCAGCGCCACCTATTATGTTTTGGAGCGTGGCCAGGTTCCAGTGACGAGAGCGGTGTATGAGGGTTTTACTGATTTTGGGTTGTCTTCGGGAACAGTGTATGATTATGCTCTTTATGCTGTTAATCCAACGGGGCCGGGGGCATATGGTTATCTGAACGTATTAACTCTTCCGGGCGCGGTGAATAGTCTCACCGTTATCGGTGCACGTCGTAATGATCTCATGATTGCTTGGAGCCGTGTTCATGGAGCTGCTGGTTATCGGATTGTAGTGAATGGGGTGCAGGAATACCGTGTAGGTGCAGATGAGCATGAGATGATGCTTCCTGATCTGCCAGCAGGAACGCCAGCCCAAATCACCATACAGGCGTTTAACAGAAGTGGCCTTGGTGTGACGAGTGACACCTATGGTTTGACACTACCTGAACAGTCTGAAGAAGCTACAATAACGGATATTCAGGAACATTCTGCTGTACTTAGCTGGACTCCTGTCCATGGAGCTACGAAGTATGAAGTGAGTGTGAATGAACAGAAGCATACCATGTCGGACGTTATTACAGCCGTGTACGGGCTGGAGGCAGGCACGGTTTATCCATTTAGCGTTAGCGCAGGAAACACTTCTGGATGGGGGGAAGCCAGAACAGGGCGGTTTCTTACATTGCCTTCGCAGGTGGTTGGGTTTAATGCAGAGAAACCAACGGACACGAGCTTCACGTTGTCATGGAAGCCTGTAAAAAGCGCTAATCAGTACATTGTCTACCAAGGTGAGCAGGAGTTAGGTACTACCACTGAACCCCGCTTTAAAATCACTGATCTCCAGCCGGGAACGAATTATGAATTTCAGGTTGTTGCCGTGAATGCAACAGGCATGGGGAAGACAGGTGCTTTCAACTGGCGCACCTATCCAAGCAATCCGCAAAGCGGAGATGTTTGGGTAAAGGAAATTACAACGTCCAGCGCTGTCACAGGGTGGAAGCAGATACCCGGGGCCGACTACTATCATGTCTACTTAGATGGTGAGCTTCATGGCGATACAACGGAATTGAATTACACCTTTAAAGGCTTTGCCAGCTCAGAAACTCATGAGGTCAAGATTGAGCCAGTGAACAGTAGTGGCATTGGAATTTCCAGTTCTGTATCATTTGAAACTCTGCCCGATGGCTCATTTACGGTGGATGCCAAGCCGCAATACACTTCAATTGCTATTATGATTGGTGATACGAAGCTAAATGATATCATTGTGATTTCTCATAATGGTGAGATTATCTATAAAGGCAAAGATACTCTTTTTATATGGGAACCTGTCAAAAGCGGAACCAAGTATGACATTGAAATTTGGACAGAAAACAGCAATGGAGTAAAAAGCGAAGTACAAGTTGTATCCACTCGAACTCTTTCTCGCAGTAAGCCTACAAGTCAACTATCATCTGATGAAGTAATCCCACCAGTAATTTCAAATCCACTCCCAGCTATAATAGAACCGACAACCCCTGCTCCAATCCAAAATAAAAACAAAGCTGTGTTCAAAGACATTGACCGAGTGTTTAACGGCGACAAGATACAGGAGCTTGCAGATCGTGGCATTCTGAAAGGAACAAGTGATACGACCTTTGAGCCTTATCGGGAAGTGACGAGAGCTGAATTCACATCTATGCTTGTACGGGCGCTGAAGCTTCCAGAGGAGCTAGATACAAAGCTCAGTTTCAATGATATCAAGCCTGAAGATTGGTATATTCCTGAACTGAAAACAGCGATTAAGAATGTTGTGGCTCGTGGGTTCTCTGATACTGTCTTTGCCCCGGACCGACTCATCTCTCGTGAGCAGGCATCTAAGATGCTGGGAAATGTTGTGAAGCCAGAGGAATCAGTTGGATTTCAGGAATTTTATCAGGATGAGAGGGTCATTGCGAAATGGGCCAAGACGGAGGTGCTAGGATTAACAAGGGAGTCCTTGCTTCAAGGCTACCCGGATGGAAGTTTTCGCCCTAAGCAACCTGTGACTCGTGCTGAGGCTGCGGAGATGATATTCAACCTGTTGCAAGATAAAAGTTCAATAGGTCTGTAGAGAGCTAGGGCTATATCGTGTGAAGCGGTATAGTCCTTTCTATATTATAGGGTGAAAATACACCACTTTTATGTCCTAGTAACTGGTGTGCCAAGAGATGAGGGAGTTTAGTCATTTTTCAGAGTTATGAATCAATACAATTGAAGGAAATTCAATACATCTGTCGAATAGGTTTAAAGTACCATTTAAACTAAGGAGTAGGACAGATGGATAGAACTGAAATAAGCCGATTGGCTGATGCATATGAAATGACTTTGAAAGAACTTAGGTCTATAGTTGGAAATAGACTTAGCAAACAAGAGTTTTGTATCCAAGCTGAGGTCAAACATATCTTAAATGCTAAATATACTAATTTCATCACAGTTCAAGGAGATGATGGGCTTGAGATGCAGTTTAAAATTCAACATGATCTTGCCAGCCAGTTGGAGATAAATCATACATATTTATTTACAGGTTATTTTGAAGTAGGTTCTAGGGCCAGATTTGGAGCTTTACAGTTTAAAGCACATTCCTTTGAGCCAGTTGGTGGAAGTTTTGTAACGATGCAACAACAAGCTGCAACAAAGGGGATTATTGAAGGTGAACTTTTCAACAAATATAAAGATGATTTTTCAGGTTTTTTTGGGCAACCGTACTGTAAAGTCGGTTTAGTGACTTCACCAGTTTCTAAAGCTATTGCGGATGTGGAGGCTGTTTTTAAAAAGCGTAGTGGTATAGAAGTGGAACTTTTTCAAGTGAAACTTAACAGTGTAGAAAGCATTGTCAGTGGTATATATGCAGCCTGTGAGTCATTATGCGATGTAATTATGATCGTTCGGGGTGGAGGAAAAGAAACCGATTTTGGGGTGTTTAATAGTGTTGAAGTTGCTACGGCAATAAACGCTTCTGCTATTCCAATTATTACTGGACTGGGACATACGGCTAACTTAACTTCAGCTGATCATATTGCTGATCGTTCTGAAAATACACCAACTAAAGCAGCTCAATTTTTAGTAGATAGATTGGGTCAGGTCAGAAGCTATGGATATGATTCCACCTCGATTAAAGAAGAGGCTGGTTCATATCAGTATGGAAATAAGTTGAAGGAAAGAAATGATGTTGAATACCAGTATACAGCCGATAAATCACCTGATTCAAATAGGAGAAAAGAAAAAAAGCCAAGCATGGCTATTTTCATTACAATTGCAGTGATTTTGTTGTGTTTTTACTATTTCATTATGAAATAATTTCAGTTAAGGAGATTACTAAATGGTAGAGGACTTAATTAAGTATTACGAAGAAACTGTATCGGATTATGGGTTAGTCTATAAACATATGAAATGGCTTCGTTGCTTAAGCAACATATCAGTGGTGGCCTTTATCTTAACAACGATGGGATTGTTATTTGGTGGGATTTACGTGACTTTAACAGGCACGATTATGTATTGGCCTTTTATTCCTTTTTTTGTTGTTTTGGGGATCACACTAATAATCAGTCATTATCATGGTGTGAGAGCATCTAAAATTGTAAAAACTGAATATGGAATATATTCTAGAAAGGATGAGGGATGGAAGACGGAAAAATACAAAGCCAAGCAACTTAGCTTGCTGGTAGGTTATCTGGAAAGAAATGATCTTGATGAAACGCACAGGGTTGAAAAACTTATACAAAGAATTACCGATCTAGGAAAGAGTAAGATTCCACCATTAGTAGCACCTGGTTTGTTATTGGCTTTTTTAGTGCCACTTTGGAATCATTTAATTCCTTTAATCTATGCCGTTGTTGGTCTTTCCAAAAATTCTTTGGTAGAACTACTTCTCGGAGCATTTCTTATATCTGCTTATGTTGCAATAATACTATTTTCTTCAAGGATTATTTATCGCTACATTTTTAAATTCAGAGAAGAAATATTTTCAGAAATGTTTAGGGCCAAGTCTCGAACAAGAGACGAACTAATTACACTACTTGAGGATGTATTATTGAAACTGTAAAATTCTATAGGTAAAATGTGTTTATCTTGTACTTTGGAAAATTTTATGGATTGATGTCGCATTTTATGATATTTTTAACCTAAAATTATTTGATGTTTATTCGTACTACTGAACCATCGGTTTACACTAGGGGGAAAAGCAATGTCCGAGCAGCCGTATATCATATTTATACCAGGAATTAAAGGAAGCGAACTTTGGGAAGGAGATAATAGGCGATGGTTTCCTAAAAACATTGATGACGTGGAAGCACTTAGCATAAATAATTCAATGGAAGGCAGAAGGCCGTTAAGTGTAGTAAATGCATTTTGGTTTTTTAGAAAGAAGATTTATAAAGGAATCTTGAATGAATTTTCAAACACAGAAGTGGAGATGTTCGCATACGATTGGAGATTAGATATTAGGCTTGTAGCTGATATGTTGGTTAAAGAAATAACAAGGGTGAGCGCCAAACACAGTAATATTCATCTTGTTGCCCATAGTATGGGAGGAATGATTGCTAAAATTGCGATTTTAAAGTTGCATGAATTGGGCATTTCAGAAATGGTAAAGAAATTGATGACTTTAGGCACACCTTGGCATGGATCGCCTGACTCATATAAATCACTATCATTTGGTGAACCTGGATTTTTCATGGATTTTTCTCACATATTCGAAGCATTTGATGACGTAAAAACAAGAGATTTGGCAAGGCAGCTACCCTCGGTATATCAGCTTCTTCCAAGTGAACATTATTTTAATGATTTTGAAGAGGGTAAGTTTCTTTTGATGAATGAAGATGATAATTCCGAGAAAATTGTCACATATCAAGATGTTCAAATGAAAGCCCAAAATTATTATAATTTATCTGTTAGCGCACATGGAATTTCAGCTAATGTTTGGACTGATTTTATGGAACCTGTTCAAAGAATGATGCTCGAACCACTTCCAAGCCATATTGAACATGATAATTTAGTAGGTTCCCAGATACCGACTCTGTATGAGCTACCAATGGAAAGTAATAAATCAAGACTTCCATTTAAAAGGGATTGTAAATTTGAGAATGGAGATGGAGTTGTTCCTGTATTTAGTGCAATTCCTGCTCATGAAGCAAACTTATTTTATTGTTGTGCAGCACACAGCGATATGGGTTCAACAGAAGAAGTGTTAAAATTTATTAGATGGTCTCTCAATGGAAAGAAAGATTCTATACCTAATGGTGTTTATAAGGAGTTAAGAACAGACCTTTTTAGAAAAGGAACTCTTGCCACAATTATGTGTCCTGTTGATTCAACAATATTGGATGAACAGAATAGATATGTAGCAGGGGTGTTTGATCCTAACATCGAAGAGATTAGTCCGCAGGCACAAGAGGGACATATCTTGTACTTTAATATTGGTCAGGCCAAATATGTGTATTTTGATGATGCGATTAAAGATGACATGATAATAAAAATTAACTCATATGATAATGGGGTTGCTGATATATCAGTTAAAATGTTTGGAGAGGACACGACAAAAGAAGAAAAATTTGATCCTATCCCTGTTTCTGATGAAGCTTCAGCGATGATTAGAATTCCATTCTCAGATAGAAATTCTGAAACCACTCTTGAGATTAATGATGAAATAATTAATCCAAAAGTTACAAAAAGAAATAGAAAGGAAGGATTGCCTAAGATAAAGGACAATCTTCCTAGGATTAAAGTTAAATTAAGTAATCAGGGTCAGAAAGTTAAGTACCGACGAATATATTCTGGTTTGGTGACCTTACATCTTGAGGTTGAATATGAGGAGAATGTTTCCAGCCTGTTCTACACCATTGATGATAGTACTCCCAAGAGATATTCAGAACCTGTAGATTTAAATCTTGATTCTGGTACACATACAATTAAAGCATTTGGAAAAGATAAATTTAACAGATCATTACGTGTAAGCCAATTTCCCTTTAATGTTGATGGTGAAAATCCTGAAACAAAGATTGTGGTTGCGATTGATCCCGAAGGTATTGATTTGTCATTTGTTCCTATAACCAATGGTGCCGGAGCTGAAACTTTATTTAGAGTAGACAGCAACGATGAGTTTAAGCTAGCTCAGCCTGGAGAAAAGGTTAGTTTAGGATTTTCTAAATTGCGGAGCGATCCTAATGCCTTCTTACTTTTGGAATATTACTCAGTTAACGAATTTGGGAATAAAGGAGATACACAATCATTAAAACTCAGTTTGGGTAATATTCCTATATTAATGTGGAGGGAGTATTCTTCCGCAACTCAACCTATGATGATTTGGGAAAATTTTCTTAAATATGAGGCTCTGGACATTAATGACCAAGAAATTATTCTAATTGGTAAAGGAAGTAGTGCTGCTCGCCAAGTGATACCAATCCAAGAAATACCGGACAATATTAGAAGTGTAAAGTTTTCCTCAAAATATTATGAATTTGAAGTGAAATTCCTTGAGATGTACTCGCTATATTTTTATGGCGCTCCAACTGAAGTGCTTGAGGTTGGAGAAGAATATGAGTTCTCATTTGAGCTTATTTCAGAGCGTACTCGTGAGACCATTACACATACAAGACCTCGCGCCAAACTGGTTGCTGTAAAAACGAATAAACTCCCAGATAAGCAAATAGATCTTATTGAAGATGAAAATGGCTTGTTTAAAGGAAAGTTTATGGTGAATGAGAACTTTCTGAAATATCGGTTTAAATTAGTTATAACTGATTTGAAAAATGTTCGACCTGCATTAAGGGAAATACCACTTATAATGAAAGAAGATTAAACACCAGAAAGAGGTGGAAGGCAATGAATGGAATGATAATGATTCAATTTGGAATGCTTTCTGTCATAATTTTAATTGCCTTCACTCTGTTCTGGAGTAAGTTGTGGAAAGGCAGCGGCCTTTTTAGTAGATCAGATGTACTTTCAATCATTATCCAGCTGGGGATAATGATTTGGGCTGTTATTTTCTTCTTGATCGGATTAACAAAATTAGTTCTTTTATCTGGTTGGGATAACACAAATACTTTTTTAACAATTGGAGTCCCGTTACTTGTTATTACATTTTTTTTGTTTAAAATTTGCAGAAATTATTATACAACTAAGCAGGAACTAAAAGAAATCAAACAAGCTACAACCATTTGTAAGACATGGGCTTTTTCGTTTCCATATGTTTCAGAAGATAATACACATATTAAATTGTACCTGAAGAAGGGAAAGCCAGTAGGTAAATTAATTATTTCAGACGTGACAGAAGAACAAGCATTAGAATTAAACGGAAATAAAGGTTCGCTTCCTAAAGATGTTCTTTTAGAGGTCTATACGATTGAAGAGAACAGTATCATACATTGAATCCCTTGTCGAAACTGGCAGAGGGATTCTTTGTTTTAGTATTAAACTGTCTGTACTTAAAATCTTAAGTGACTCAGGGTGTGTGGTTAGCGAAGGAAGGAGAGTATTATTTGAGGGTATATCATTTGTTGAGTATGTTTTTCTGAAGTGAAGTTAGAAAGGAAGAACCACGATAGTGAATTTTTTGAAAAATAAAGCGAACAAAAGTTCTTGATTTCTATTGACTAAAGTATTATAATGGAACCAAGCGAAAGAAGCGCATCTTTAAACTTCATACAAATCTAATCAAAATAACCCCTCAGAAGGGGCTATTTTTAGTTTAGGGTAATTTAAACGTATTACTCTTTTGTTCAACGTTTCTACGCTATTTTTCGTTGTTGCGCTTTATCTGAGTTTATGGATTTAAATACGGATATGAGCAAGCGGGTGAAGATTACCTCAAGTTGCACCCTATCCGGGTGCGTGGATTTAAAAAAATACTAAACCTCCATCGGCATAGGCCAGTGGAGGTTTTCGCATTTTATAGGAAGGTGAAAGGGGAGGGAGTATATGAATTGTACGAAAAAGCATGTTGGATTATAATGGAATATAGGTTGTAAGGTCTATTATGCTTTTTTTGAAAACAAGTTTATTCCCATAAAAATGAAGATGGAGATGATGATATGATTTTGAGAAAAAGGACTTGCATGATTCTATTGAGCGTTGTAATGGCATTTGGTTTTACCGTATCTACGGCTTCAGCTGCAAGGGTCAATGTTAACGTCCAAGTGGATGGTAAGAACGTGAAGTTTCCAGACGCAAAGCCTTACGTTGAACAAAACAGGGTGCTGATTCCGGTGAGATTTGTGAGCGAGTCCCTTGGTGCTAAGGTTGATTACAAGAAAGAGGCGACTGGTAACAAGGTGAATCGTGCTATCGTTATTACTCAGTCCGATAAGACGATTCACATGAATGTGAACAGTGATAAGGTGCTGGTAGGTGATAAGATTATCACATTAGATGTTCCTGCTCGATTGCAGCAAGAACGTGTGTATGTCCCGCTTCGCTTTGTGTCGGAGGCACTAGGAGCCACAGTTAATTGGAACAGCAGCAAAAGTCTGGTGAGCATTAGCATGGGGGCAGTAGTCACTGACCCAGAGCCGATTCCCGATCCTAAAGAAGAGTTTGGGTGGAAGCCAGGATACAATAATTTGGCGAAGAAGCTGTTTGTAAACAATGCTAAGGTGTCTGATGGGAAGTTCACGATTACTATTCCAAAGGATGCCGTTGCTAGCTTCTATACACAAAGAGGTAAGAAAACAGAGCTGACTGCCGGCAAACAATATATGTATAAGTTAGAAGAAGGTCAAGGTTTTCTTTCGATTACTCTAATATATCCTGGCAGAGATGACCTAGAAAGATATAGTATTTTTCTTGATGGTAAGGGAAATGAAATTGATGGAACTCTAGATGGTGTAGTTCAAGAGGTTATTGTATCTGGGAATAATGGGAAGTGGCTTGTAGAAGCACCTTGGACTACTGTCAATAGAATGGACACCCCAAGTCGAGAACTTCAAGCGGGTTTTCGGTACAATCGTTCATACTGATTTGGAGATACATAACCTAGGGAAGAGTGGATTCGTTTCCCATTATAAAAGCATGTAATATATTCGAAAATCTGCTTCTTTGCCTCACGACGGGTTTTGTAGTGGTCTAAGTAAATCAGTTCCTTCTTTAGAACGCTGTGGAAGGATTCGATACAGGCGTTGTCATAACAGTTCCCCTTGCGGCTCATGCTGCCTTTCATATGGTACTTAACCAGCTTAGCTTGATACTCGTGAGATGCGTATTGGCTCCCTCGATCCGAATGATGCAGAACCCCTTTGCCCGGTCGTTGGACACGATATGCTTGGTCAAGGGCCTGAATGACTAACTCTTTAGTCATCCGAGAATCCATGTGGAATCCTACGATTTTGCGGCTGTACAAGTCCATCACGCTCGCCAAATAAAGCCAGCCTTCATCGGTGGGAATATACGTAATATCCGTCATCCACACCTCGTTTGGAGCCTCAGCAACAAACTGTTGGTTTAAAAGGTTCTCATGAACAGGCAGTTGGTGTTTGGAGTTCGTAGTTGCTTTGTATTTTTTCACGGTTCTGGACGTTAAACCAAGCTCCTTCATGATTCGCACTACTGTTTTTTGTGACACGACAACTCCTTGCTGAACCAAAGCTTTATGAATCTTCCGGCTGCCATACAAACGGCGTGAATCCAAGAAGATCCGGCGGATACGTTGTAAAAGCTTTTCCCGTTGTTTTTGTCGTTCTTTATGAATCGTTCGAGTTTGTACCCATCTGTAATAGCCGCTTCGTGAAACACCAAACACCGCACACATCTTTGCAACACGACACTGGAAGCGGTGATCATATATAAAAGAAAAGATCAGCGTCGGTCTTTGGCAAAGTAGTGCATCGCCTTTTTTAGAATATCGTTCTCCTCTTCCAGATCACGAATGCGTTTGTGGAGTTCTCTTGTGGCTTGATCCTCTGGCTTCAGGTTCCCACTGCCAGGGAAAGCCTGTTTCCCATCTTGGTTGTGTTCAGCTACCCAACGATACAGCGTGTTCGCGGAGATGCCCAATTCTCTCGCTACTTGAGAGACAGGTTTACCTTCTTCTTGAATCATTTGAACGGTTTGAACTTTAAAAGCCTTGTCGTAGTTTTTACTCATAGGGAAGCACCTCGAATGTGTTTGATTTTATTCTCGCATTCTCGATTCTCGGTGTCCACTTTTTAGTTTAGCATCACCTCTCAGCGAAGTGACTCAACTAGCTAAATCACTTTAAATAATTGAGGAAACGGGATCTGCTATTTTTAGCAGGTCCTTTTTTATGTATAAGTAGAAAGGATGGATGCTATGTTAAAAAAAATGTTGATGGTAATGTCACTGGTTTTTGGTCTCATAGGACCAACAATTTCTTATGCAGCTAATTCACCAGCACTAAATCGGTATGTTGAATTTGAGTATGGTGATAGGGGGGATGGTCTTCAGGGATACATACCCGCCTTGGATCAAAGTGTGGAGCGTGCGTGGGAGTTGTCTCGTTGGGATGGGATTTACAGATTCTCAGATGGAAAGGAACGAAAAGTTGCTAACTATGATGTGTTCAACATTAAACGTAAACCAGACGATTTGAACTTCGATAAAGAAAACGGCTTTGGTCTCGTTTACAAGAGTCAGGAATCATTAGGTAGTCTATTTGATTCAGTATGGTCAGGTCAAACAATTCCAGACAAGCAACGCCAGTATTTTAAATCCAAATTTGCTACTAACGCAGATGATGCGGATTTTAAAAAGGGGCACTCATTTTTCTATAGTCTGGAGAATAGATGGAGTTTTCTACGTACCTCCGGCATCGTACAACGTATGGGTGTCCAGTTTGAAGAGACTCGTAAGATTGACGAAGACAATCGGCAAGCAGTGTACTCAGTCACCAAATGGCCTGAGATGTCGGTTACGCAAGGAACCAACTTATCTGTGAATTTCACTGCTCATGGTGTTCCAAACAGTATGCGGCAGGTGGATGTATTCGCATTGCCTAAGGGTGCTTTCCCAGATATGAGTAAGCGAGTCAAAATATCTTCTATTACAACGGACAGTGCTACTTATACCAATACGGCGAAGGTGGCAGCTCAGGACATTTCAAAAGTGCTAGGTAAAGATGTGGATATTGTTCTGGATGATGGCTACGGCAGAACCCAAATTAAGAGTGTGACATTGCCGGAAGATTTGAAGATCGACTTTGTGCCGACGAAGCTGACGCTGACTGAAGGTAGGCAGCTTTGGGTGAAGTACAAATACACAGGAGACAACATCATTACCAGTGACTATGTAAAGGAGCGTGGTATGCCGATGCTGACTGATGTAAGTGTCAGGGGGCCTGTCAGTAGTTCTCCTAAGTTAGCTTCCATGAACAACAGTCTGCCCGCTCAGTTGAAGAACGGTATGGAGCTGAATTACATGCTGGGCAAAGTCGATGTAGGCAGCAAGCCAGGAACGTACCATATTAAGGTAGTTGCGACAATAAATAATCCCAATCACGGAGATCGAGCGCTGGAAGCTCCAACAGAAGCCTACCGCAACAATACGATTGAAGACGAATGGACAATTGAAGTGAATGACCTAATTGCGGAATCCATTACTGCCAGCCCCAATTCGATCACAGTAGGCGAGCATACGACGGTAACAGCAAAGGTGAAAAATGAAGGGGGCAAGGCGCTGTCCAACGTGCTGATCCGTTTTACAGAAGACGGAAAGAACTCAATCTACGAAACACGAAAAACGTTGCCAGCGAATAAATCCGTATCGGTTGGTGGTTTTAAGTGGACAGGAAATCCCGGGGTGCATAGCTTGACTGTAGAAGTTGATCCTGACCAAGAAAAAGAGGATGTGGATCGCAGTAATAATTTGGCGTATACCAGTTGCAGTATCATCAAACCAGGTGAAGAGGAAACGGGAAAGTGTAAGAACCCGGATGTGTCTGCAAATTGGATAACTACGTATCCTGTTATCGTTGGTTATAATAAATATGGTGATCCCATATGGAGATATAAAGATGTAAATTATAATGAAAGACTGACAATTAGTGCTGAGATCAATACCAAACAAGGAATCCCTACGAGGCCAAGAGATCATAGTGATGCAGGAAGAGAAAGCCGGGGAAGCTGGGAGATCATTCCTTGGGCAAAGGAACACCACCTGAATTCAAATGAAGTCACTCGTGCTGGGTATGGAGTAGAGTTCAAAGTGAAGACCAACTATACTACGGATTGGGAAACGAAGGTTCCAGAAGGGCTGAACGGAACGGCGAAACCCATCGGTACGAGATTGAAGGGGCCAAATGAAGTGTTCGTGTGGGTGTGGGATTCACGGAGCAAGTTTGTAGCGACGCTTCCGTTGGAGAAAACCAATGGGAATGATCGGTCGGCTACATGGGAGTTGCCACAAACGTTTTTTGAAACGCGAAGTGGCCCGTACAAGTCGTATTATGAACGAAAATATTACACAGATAAGACTGTGCCAGATGGCGAATTTACATTTGTGATTGTAGCTCGTTATGCGGGACATAACAGGCTGACTGCTTGTATCACAAAGAAGATGACCATCTTTGGCTCGATGTATGATGATTCGCAGGCTGTTCGTGATACTTCGGCGTATCAATAGTTAGTTGATCGTTCATTAACTAATTGATTAGAAACCATGTGTAGGGTATAATGAAGACAGAAAGAGGAGCCGTGCTGATAACACGACTCCCCAGCACAATAGCCGCTTTTAAGGGCGGTAGGCTGCGACAAAAGATATTGGGCAAAAATAGACCATTTACCTTTGGCGAAGGAGGTCTATTTTTTGTTATGGAATGAGAGTATTAGTACAACGAGAGTCGCAAATGAAATCATTAGCGTCAATGTTTGAAATACTTCCACAGGCATTACCTCCCTTCCGAGAGGCTAGCCGACCACCCTTATAAGCCTATTCTATTGTGTTAGGGCTATTATACCATAATTATGTAAGCCCGTAGTTCTCCAAAAAGGAGAGTTACGGGCTTTTTTCTTATTTATGGGTCGTGTAAAGGAGGGTGAGATTTGGGAGACTTTTTTATATGGATACCCATGTTGATAATGCTGGGGATCGCCACGTACACCGACCTCAGATGGCGAATCATACCTGACAAGCTGGTAGTAATGGGATTAAGCTACTTTCTTGTGCTGAGACTGCTGTATGCCGACCAGCCCTACATTAACTACTTAATAGGAATTGTGGCGGGTGCTGGTGTACTGTATGTTTTTGCGCTCTGTCGTCCAGGTTCCTTCGGTGGTGGGGATATTAAGTTGCTGGCGGTAGTCGGAGCAGCAATGGGATGGCAGGGTTCCCTAATTTTTCTGTGGATCATGTTGGGCATAGCGGGTCTGTTTACGGTGGTGCTATGGAGGAAAAGGAAGCTGGAGTTACCGCTGGTCCCGTTTTTTCTTGTAGCCAATTTTGTGTTTCTGGTGATTATGGCTGTATGAGTGAATTAGAATTATTCTACAGTATCACTTGGTTGAAAAGAAGGTAGAACTGCAATAGTAACGGAATGACACAACAGCTCTTGCCCTTTGGGGTGAGGGCTTTTTTTGTTTCTACAAGAAGTGAGAGGAGGGAATATTTCTTGATGAGTAGAGAAGCTATTTTGAATGCACTACTATCGGCTACTGCCGAGAACGAAAACATGATGTGGATGATGGCTGCTTTGCGAATGGCTAACCGAGCAGTACAAAAGGAGCAATTACGTGATGTAACCAATGCTCTGTATAAGCAGTTTCGTCCTCAAGCAGAGCAACTGCCTATTAGATCACGACATTTGCTGGATGAAGCTGCTGCAATGCTTGAGGGAGCAGCGTTGGTACATGTTGCTGAGGTAGCTAAATCCAAACGGTATACGCTGTCACCACTGGGGCAAGAATTGCTGAATTACAGGCAGGAGCAAAATATGTTGAGACGGAAGGAAGTCGGGTTATGAATATCAGTCTGAAATATGGCTTCTGGGGATTGGGAATGGGGGGTACCTCTATTGCACATGCCTGTGCAGGTATGAGGTTATCCGCCAAGAACGGACAGCGACCATACACAGCCATGCTGATTAACAGTAATGAGATGGATCTTCTCAAGCTGCCGGATTATCCAAATATCAAGAAGATCACCCTTGCAGGTTATGAACGTGGAGTAGGCAGGGACATTCAACTTGGACAAGAAGCCTTTAACGTCCACAAAGAAGCGATTGCTGAAACGATTCAGAGTTATTTTGGCGATAGGGATTATCTCTTTATCTGCTGTGGCTTGGGCGGTGGAACAGGAACGGGAGCGGTCATTGAAGCTATCCGTTTGCTGCACACTACAGGTTTTGCAGGACGCTTTGGTCTGTTGCTTACCCTACCACGGCGTAACGAAGGTCGTAAGGTACTGTATAACGCCTTACAGAGACTGCAAGTGATTAAGAGAGCGATGCAGGGGCTAGGAGCTATTGTGGTAGTAGATAATGAGAAGCTGTTCCAAACGGGGCTAAATCAAAGTCAAAGTGTAGAGGATTTTATGAAGTCATGCAATCGTCATGTGGCTCGGCTCCTGCATGATCTGAATACAGTGACCGCCAGCTACAAGCCATACGGTAGCTACCACTTTGATGCATCCGAGTGGCTGAATATGCTTAAGACGAATGGATGCTTACACATTGGCAAGTGCGTGTTGCCTGCTCAGACTGTTGATTTGGCATCTCCAGTAACGTATATGGAGGCATTGAAGCAAAGCGTACTGAATGGGGAGCTGTCAGCCGGATACGATCTTCAGGATGCAACTAGCAGCGCGGTGAGTATTGTGGCTGACAGCTCGGCGGCAAAGCGGCTGTTTACTCATACCTTTGTTGAGCAAGTTCAATCGTTTCTGTATGAGAGTACGCCGATTTTGGATGAAAATCCAGTCGCTACCTATGTGGGAGAGCAACCGGGACAGGTAACGATCTATACGGTATTCGCTGGACTCAATTTTCCAGATAGCGTGACCCATTTGACAGAGGAATTGGCAGAGTTGGAGCGAAAGGCAGAAAAGCGTAATCAGAAGACGGATACTATCGCGGTGGCACTGGCTGGCTTCAAGTCGCAAGTGAAGAAGGAGACAGTCAATCTGGAGGCGCTGCTCTCAGAGGAAGAACCATCCATAGCCCCGGATACAGAGATTCCGAAAGACCCATTCTATTTTTTAGATCGTCTTTAAGAGATACGCTTCAATTAAGGCGATATGCGGCAAATAAGGCTAGTAATTTTTATGCTTATTTTGATAAGTGATGCACATAGAACTTTTGAGAAAATGGGGAGTGAAGCAGATGTCAATATGGGAGAAGCAAGCTCAAAAAGAAGTTGAATCCTTAAAGGAAATGTATAGACAAGCTGTAATTTTATCTTTGAATCTTGGAGAAGCAATTTCAGAACGAATACCTTCCTTGCCAGAAAGCACATCACCTGATCCGAAGGCGTATCCATCTTGTCAGTTCCAACACTTTGAGGTAGGCGGTTATCCCGTATATCAGTTTAGTTACGAGGGGATGCTTCCTCTCTATATAGAGGATAGGACGCTTCAGAAGGAACTGCGAGATTATTACAACAGAGTAACGATGGAAGTTTTCATGAAAGAAATTGGCCTCACTCAGCCAGAATCGTTTGATCGAGCAGTCGTTTACATGTGTCATTTTTTCAGCAATTTGCGTATACGAGATTTAGATAATCGTAATCGAAGTCACTTGATTAATGCAATTCGCAACACACGAATCATCAAGGATGATTGCTGGGAAAAAATATCAACCATGGAATCTGGATTTTTTGATGTACTGAAAAATAATCATATAAACGTCTATGTCACGCATGACAATAATATGTCGAATTTGATTAATTATGTGAAATTCGAAGTTGGAAAGATGGGTTAATATCGTGTGATTTATAACACGATATGCACGTGGTTTAAAATAACACGATAATTTAGCTCTATAAATTCTGGGAAACTGCGTCATTATTAGGTTTTTAGAGTTCTCAATAGAGGTTTGAAAGGGAAAAGTCATGGAGGTCTACCGCACAACGCAGTTGTAAGGTAGGCCGGAATGACCGTCACCAGCACGTAGCATGAATCCAAGCCAAGCCCATCTAAACAGAGAGAATATCGGTGAATAAATTTCCAGCAGAGAGGAGGTTATTTATGCCAAGACAGCGAGAATGGACGGAGCGAGATGTAAATATTTTGTACGAGCTGTATAAAGTGAGAGAGATGACGAAACAGCAGATTGTACAGTCGTACTTTGAGGGGAATTTGAAGTATGGTAATAGGCGTCTATATATGTTGAGAGATGAAGGACTTGTAACGTCGGGAGTTCATGGAGGAAATGGACAAGGGGGAAAGCGAGTACGAACAGCGTACTATCGTTTGACAGAACGAGGGTTGGAGTTGTTGCGGAAAAAGGGAGTCGTAGAGGAGAGTAAATATCGGGCGCGAGACTTGGAACTTACGGTGCAACAGCGGCAATACATCATTGATGCGAACGAGCTTCATATTCGATTGCCGGATGTAATATATATGGACTCGCGTGCCATCAAACGAAAATACAATCTAAACCGAGGGAATTTGACAGTCGGCGGTTTCAATAATGAGAAGGGGGATTTTATGATCTTCATTCTGAATGGAGATGCGAAGGAACAGACGTTGCAAAAAATTCTAATGGAGATCGGAGCGAAGGAGCATGTTAGTGGCTATCTTGTTTATTACAAGAGCGAGTCCGTTAAACGAGCTTTTGAATCGCTTTGTGATAAGCAAGGGTTGGTCACAGGAGGCGTTCCACTGTACTTGTTGCCGTTCGATGATTTGGGTATCGGTGTAACGCAGTATGGCATTTTGTCAACAAATGCGTTTTTAAATCTACAAGAGTTATTGTCCGAGTACGGGCAGTTAACCAAGGTAAAGGATGGGAAGAACAAGTACGGGTTTCTTTATGGAATGAGAAGGGACGATGGGTTACCAACGCCGTATGTCATTGAGATCATCACAGGAAATATATTGATTTTGAAACGATGTTTAAGGAATTACAACGTGGATGCTCATCAGAGGGAGGGACGAAAAGTCCTTCTTTTTTGTTATGAAGACGAGGTGAGTTGGTACAAGCAAGAGTTATTAAGTGCAGCACATGTGGATATTGTGGGTATTTCGAAAAATGCGTTTGAAAGCAATTTTGAAGGGGGGATGCTGTAGACAATATGGACGTTCAAGGTTGAAATTTGCGATAGCTACGGGATGATATGCAGTAAATTAGTTCACTCTCCAATTTTGGGGAGTCAGATAAGGAGTGAAGCATTATGAATATGGAAATGGTTACAAGCGAACTGTTTGACAATGTGATATGTGATTTTTGGAGGAATGAGCAGAACGATGTGTTTATGACCAGTCGGCAGTTAGGAAGTGCGCTCGGTTATAGTGATCCCCAAAAGGGGATGGACAAGTTAATTGAGCGGAACGCAGAACTGAAAAATCAGGAATTTTCAGTTACCGTCAAAATGACGGGTAATGACGGAAGGCCATATAATACAAGGGTTTTTAATGAAGATGGAATTTATGAGATCGCATTTTTAGGTAAGACGAGCAAAGCCCAAGCATTCCGATCATGGGTGCGGAAGATATTAAAAAGTATACGCAAGGAGGAATATCGTCATTCCATTCAGGCTGCCGAGGTTGAATCGCCTAAACAGATTTTTTTGCGGTCTGAGATGGAAGAGGGGGTTCCATACTACGACCTAAATCAGTCGTGGGGCTTTAAGCAGAATCCCATGTACATCAGCTCCGTGCTTGATTTTCCGACAAAAGACGTTTTGTTGCAGGCGGTAGGTGATATAGGAGCGATTGAGCATGAACAGATGGTTCAACTTTTCGGCGTGCAACAAAAGCATGTTCATTCGATGTTCAGCCGAGGGGAATTAATTCCGCATGAGTTGTGGCTGGAAAATGGGAAAAGTACAGTGTACACCTTGGGACTGTATGGAAGTAAGAAAGTAGGTCATAAACCAGCACGTATCGAACACTGGAGTATGGAAGATGTACTGGAGAAGCTGGTGTTTTTTGAGTTTGTGAAGTATGTGCAAGGCAAAGAGCCATATCCCGTTTTCACGATCAAAGCTGACAAAAATCCTTTTGTTGGGCGAATCTCCTATGCTGGGGAAGAACACAGAGTCATTGTTGTGCAAAAGCCCATGAGCCGATATGAATTGCCAGATGACGAAGCAACAGCAGTCTATATGTTGACGGCGAAAGAAGTGTATGGGAAACCACTTCAGCAGAAATATGAATGTGTGATTCAGCATAACTATGCTGATTTCATGCTGAGTATCCAAAAGCATCTTTCAAAAGCTGACCCATTCGCTTTTCTGAATGATCTGCCATGATGCGATTTATCTGGGTGATGCTTACCCTTAGTGGGTGGGCTTATTTGTATTGGCGCACACCTGAATGGTCGGCAGTCTGGATGTATGTTCCGGCCGTCTTATGCTTTGTAAACTACTTGTACGGATGGATGCTGGAGCGGAGTAACAAGCTCATATATTTCTTTTCACTCTTGCTGTGGACAGGCAACGGCCTAAGTCTGATGCTGGGAACGTATGTAGCTGCTCAAAAGGACTTTCCGTTATCAAAGGATGGAATGGTTCATACTGCTTTGATCATGACCATGCTTTTTACAATTTTCTTTACGTTGAGCAATTATAGGCTCGCTCAGAGCGTTCTTAATCGCAGGGGGAACATCAATAAGCAGCAACTTGTTCATGTCCGGCCTACGCTTAAAGACTATTACACAAAATTCAAACGCCTGTTTAAAAGTAATAAGGAGATTGTGTTAAACCTGGGTGAAGAGATTCCCATGAAGGATTGAGGTGGTTCTATGATTCGATGGGGTGAAAGTGATCTGTTCACGCATATGTTGGTTGTCGGTCCAACGCGCTGCGGCAAGACAGCCACCTTACTTAAACCGATGATCTACCAGCTTTTGCTCATGAAAAAGAAAGGCATTCCGTTGGGATTGTCTGTTGTGGAGCCTAAAGGGGATGTAGCAGCAATGGTAAATGAGATGTGTGGTGAAATGGATATGCCTTGTGTCCACGTCGACCCTACGTCAGAGCATAGCGCTCGTTTTCCTGTCATGAAAGGCGATGAAGATGATGTAGCTGAGGCAACTGTGACGGTACTGAAATCCATGTTCGGAAAACAGGAAGCATTTTTTGCTACTGTACAGGAACTGGCTGGTCGGAATATTACGAAGTTGTTAAAACGTCTTTACCTGGACGAGGTAAATCTGGGTGATGTCCTTCGCACGATGCGAGATCAGCGGTTGTTGGAGGACAAAGTGCAGGAGCTGCGTTCTAAAGAAGGCGAATCTGATCTAGTCCAGTTTTTTCAATCAGAGCTGCTGGGAGCGCAAAAGGATAAATACCAGCAGTTTGTTATTGGTCTTCGAGCGCAACTTGAGAATTTAACTTCCAACCGCCACCTGGAGCCGATCCTGATGGATCAGTCCGATTTCGATATGGACAGGCACTTTGCGACAGGTGGGGTCTTAGCCGTGAATACGGCAATGGGCAAACTGCGGAAAGCTGGAGATGCCTTTGGACAATTTGTTGTCATGCACTTACAAAGTGGTACATTCCGTCGCCCAGGTACAGAGCGTACGCGCATACCGCACTTTATTATTGTAGATGAGTATTCACGGTACATTAATCCGGATGTGGAATTATTTTTGTCCATCGCAGCAGAATATCGAACGGCAGGGATATTTGCTACGCAATCACTTGGACAGCTTGAAGTGGAAGCGGGGAAAATCAATGCGAAGGCGATGAAGCAATCCATTTTGACCAGTTGTCGAAACAAAATTGCTTTTGGTGGTCTGGCCTATCAAGACGCTTTAGAATTCAGCAGGGAATTTGGAAAAAAACAGATTATTAGCAGGCAAAGCACATTCAAGCAGCAAATGTTCGTTCCAAACTTGCTGCCAGAAAGCTATCGGGATACCGAGTTGGAAGAAGATCGTATCTTTTACACGCAGATGATGGATGGCTTACCGAAGTTCCATTACGTAGCAAAGCTACTGGACGATGGGACGCCATTACCACCGAAGATTGGCAAAGGCGCTTTTGTTCCGCGAGATTGGAAAGAGCGGCGAGAATGGGAACTGCGAAAAAGAGTTTGGGCGTTTAAACATGTATTTAAACGCAAATCGCCGGAGGATGCTGTACCTCAGCCTATAGAGACAGAAGTAGACGACAGGGAAATTTCCTCTGGACTGTCCTTTGTAAGTCGTCCTCAATCGGAAGAAACTGCGGAGCCAGAAGAACCCATTGCCCAAACTACACAGTCACCGCCTGTAGATACCTATGAAAATGATCCTTTTGAGTAACACCCTCACTGTCATTCAGTGAGGTTATTTGTATTATTAAAATTTTAATTATGGAGGTTTTATACATGAGTGAAGAATTGAAACGTGTACTGATTGAAGGCTACCAGGAGGAGAAACTGGAACGGAGCAGCTATGACGAAGGATGGGCGCAGATTTATAGCGCTAAGCAAAATAATCTCATTTTACAAGCCGATATGGTTGGTGTGGAAGTCAAACTGGATAAACTTTGCGGTGTGGTTCAAGTTGGCGAAGTTCGGGGTTATATCCCTCAAGAGTTTTCTGGAGTGACGGATGCACATGCGTTCCGGCGCTTGCTTGGAGAGCCAGTCGCCTTCAAAATCGTAACCTATGACCGTGACGGAGATACGTTTATCGCTTCGCGTCAGGCTGCACTGGAACATATGGAGGGTATGACGTGGAAATGGCTGGAGCAAGGAGCAGTCATTACTGCCGTGGTACGTTCCGTTCAGGCCAAATCGCTCACCGTAGACATTGGTGGGATTGAAGTTGAACTACCTGTGCAAGAATTTGCATATGGCTGGACGGAAGATCTGCGGGATGTAGTGCAAATTAGCGATCATTTCAAGGTCAAAGTTTTAGGGCTGGACAAAGAGCAAAAGAAAATCACAATTAGCAAAAAGGTGCTTGATAAAAGTCCGTGGCCGGATTGCAGCAAGCGTTACAGTACAAAAGGCGAATATATTGGGATCGTATCTGGTGTTGTGGAGTATGGTGTGTTTGTGAATCTGGAGCGCGGTGTAGATGCGTTGGTTCGGCATATGCCGTTCGATAAAGTGAAACGGGGTGACAGGGTATTCCTACGCATCGTTCAGATGGACATGAAAAAAGAACAAATTTATGGTCGGATTACACGGAAGCGGTAAGGAGGAATAAGAATGACTACTAACTTTGGGGATCGGGCAGCAGCTCGCTCTCCTTTTTCTATTACCCATGAATGGACGTTTGTTCCGACCATTTTGCCAGAACCCATATCGGCAGGTCATGCCCCGATGCGGTTGCCGATGGAGGAAATTGGATTGCAAGCGATAGGACATATCGGTTGTATCGGTAGCGTTCAGATTACTCGTCTGTTTCACTGGAAACGTCATCAAGTACGGCGAATGCTGGCTGAACATAAGTTGGTTCAACATGAATTGCGAAAAAACAAGAATACGATCCCGATCTTTACACTTGGCCCACGCAGCATCCAGCTTTTCAAAACAGATCAGTCTGTAAATAGCTGGAGACATTGGAGCATCGGGGCGGTTCTGTCCAAGCTCGTCTTTTTTCAGTTTTGTTGTGCGCTGCACGAAAAACAAAAGGGATTTCAAATTCTTCAGGCAGCTCCCCCCTTTACTGGGAAGGTGCAAATGGGGGAACATTTGCGATATGTGTTGGTGTTAAGAGGTAAAGAGGATGATGTGGCATTTGAAAGAGAACTTAGGCTATTTTCTCAGCCCGTCGTAATCCTTGCGGAAAAACTGGAAGACGTTCATCCATACAATCACGTACTATCCTCAGCCCATTTGCTACTGGATCAGGACTTGCGAGAAGATTACAAATTTCTTCGCCTGCGAGCAGGGGAATGGTGTCGGTCATAAGGTGAATAAGAACGAGTGCTTGCACTGTTTACAGACATGTGCTAGAGTAAAAGTGTAATTTTTTTTGTATCCCTAAACTCCCTTTCATAAGCTGGAGACAAGGATTTTGACCCGATGCTTTGACTTTGATCTTCACATAGTCGTGTAAAGCAGGGAAGCTTGTATCGAAAGAACAAGCCTGGTGTAACACCTCAACCTATACCTTTGTCCCGATGAAGACGGAACGAAGTGAGGCAAAAGATAGGCTAAAAGGCGAAGGCCAATCTGGATTCCGAAACTCTCGTTTGCTGGAGATAAGGAATGAAGAGTACCGAAAGGCTCTGAGCAAAGCAATAGTATGCGCGTGCGATTTGGAATGAGTTGTTTAAAGCCGATTTTTGCATGGATGATTCCATGTGAGGATCGGCTTTTTTGCGTTTTCAAAAAAATGAGAGGTGATGAACTTTGAAAAATTGGCTTAAGAGATTGTTTGTTGAGCAAGAGAGCAAGAGACAGCATTCTCTTTTCAACGAGGTAAAGCAGAAGGAATGGGAGGAAATGAAAGAACACTGGAAAGCTTCTAGGAGCGATACAGCACAAAGGAAACTGGACGAATTGAATGGGACAGAGTCCTTTAAACGTATCCTTCCCGTGCTGGAGGAAACCCTTTCTCTTTTGGATGACACATATGCTGAGGCAGAAGGATCATTAAAAAGAGAAGTATTCCTTATTTGGTATACATTAGATGAATTAGTTGCCAAATATTCCGATCAGGTTGTGAAAATGAATCAGCTGAAGAAACATTGATAAAAACGCGTATCCCAATGAATGACTGGATAGGCGTTTTCATTTTACCTTCTATGCAGGTACAAAGTGCATAGGACGTTCAAGCTTGAACGTTGAAGGGAGTAAACATGGATTTATCAATTATGGAAAAAGTGGTTGTTCAGGGCGATTTGTCGGCGTTAAAGTCCGAGGAACGTCTGATCTATTACACAAAGATTTGCGAAAGCGTAGGACTCAATCCTCTGACTAAGCCATTTGATTATTTGAAACTGGATGGCAAGCTGGTACTCTATGCAAAGCGAGATGCTACAGATCAGCTTCGCAAGTTGCATTCTATTAGTATTACGATAACCAGCCGAGAACGAATTGGTGATGTATACTGTGTGACAGCTCGCGGAGTAACTCCAGATAGCCGAACGGATGAATCTATTGGCGCTGTCTCCTTAATGAAAGAAGAGAAAATTTGGGATGAAATGAGACGATGCAAAGTAGCCACAGGAAGGGTTCTCCCCTTGACCGCAGACGAACTCGCTAACGCGATTATGAAGGCTGAAACGAAGGCCAAGCGGAGGGTAACTTTATCGCTTTCTGGATTAGGTATGATGGATGAAAGCGAAATTGAGACCGTAGAGAGCGCTGAAAGGATCGTCGTAAATGATGCGGCCCCTGGAATGCTGCCTACTGAAAAAGCCAAAAATTCAGCTAAATCATCTAAGGCCAACAAGCCAGAGAAGACTAACAATACACCATCTACTTCGCAGCAAAAGGAGCAGGTATCTACTGCTAACACAGCCAGTGACATTTACAAGTTACTGGACTATGACACGGGTACATCGCCAGGAGGTGTTACATTTGCTAAGTTGCTCGTTGTGAATGTAGCAACTGGGGAAGAGAGTGTCATGATTGCCAATACACCTGATACTTTGGAGCAAACCAATGCGATCTCAAACAACTCGCAGTTTAAAGTCTATTTTGAAATGCTCAACGGGTTTAAGATTGTCAAATCGGTTGTGATTGTAGGTGAGGCAGCATGAGCTTGACCACATTCACCAATGGGAGTGCTTTAATCTGTGTGATTCCTTCGAGTCGTCAGAATGGTGTGTATCTGGTTCAAGCTGAACCTCATTTCAATGAACTGGTCATCACACACGATTGCCCAGCTTGTCATTACGGACATAAGCAATGTAAACATGTTCAAATTGCTTTCGAAGCTTATGAACGCTGGCAATGGTGGGAGCCGAAAAAACAGGTGCATACCGTCACGCAAAAAATTATTCTTTCCCCGGATTGGGAGCAAATACAGCTTCCTCCCAGCCCGGGGGAAATGATTCGAGCCATAGTGGATCATGCTTCCTGACATTGTAGGTGTCGCGGAACAGCATGGACTGCTCATCAATCCTTACTCCAGATCGAGGGAAGAAGTGACGTACAAATGTCCGTTTTGTCATGAGGACTCTAAGCCAGCTAAAAAGCGAAGATACTACCTTTCTCTAAACAGCAAAGACCAAGTATTTAAGTGCTGGTTTTGCAAAGAGAGTGGTGGAGTTCTTCGCTTTATTTCACTTTTGGAAGGTGTTTCTGAAGAGCAGGTTCGGCAGCGGTTTCGCAAAAGGAAGATTGTTCATCCTGCTGAGCGACTCAGCCGAAATAAGCGAAGATGGTTAATGCTGGCTATTGGTGGTAAGGAACCCAATTGGGCCAAAATGAGAGAACGTGATTTTGCATACTACAAGCGTTCTCTCGATCTGCTCTGGCAGCAATGGAACGAGTTCTTGCAGCGAGAGCAGCAGGAAGCCTACTTTTGGCTAGTCATTGGAATTAAGAGTTTTAAATATCAGAAATATGTTGAGCAGATCCGGCAGAGAGAACGTGAAATTGAATCTCCCCTCTTAGAATATGCACTCCAAATTTATTCTTGTTCCGCTCGTCCCCAGTGGACGGAGGACGCTGAGCGATTTGTTCATAGTTTAAAATTTGTAAGTCCTGAACCTGTAAAGGCAGGCATGAAGATGGAGGACTAAAAATGAGCTTGAACCAAGTCGTGTTAATCGGAAGACTGACGAAGGACCCGGAACTGCGTTACACACCTTCAGGAGTGGCTGTGGCTCAATTCACTTTGGCTGTAGACCGTCCGTTTACAAGCCAAGATGGAGAAAAGGAAGCGGACTTTATTCCTATCGTCGTTTGGAAGACCATTGCTGAGAACGTGGCGAACTACGTGAAGAAAGGACAACAAGTGGCTATCACGGGCAGGATTCAAGTTCGGAATTACGAGAACAATGAAGGTCGTCGCGTATTTGTGACGGAAGTAATTGGGCAAAATGTTCAGTTCTTGACCCCACAGCAAAACGGAGGTCAACAAGCTTCCGGGGCGAACAATTCAGGCAACAGTGGAAATCGGAATGCACAGTCTGGTCGTCAAAGCAGCTCGAATAATAACCAAGGTAATGCTTGGGACATTAATGACGATGATCTGCCATTCTGAGGATGATATACTCTTATTCGCGTCTTTCCCTGTATGAGACTTGTTCGTATCGCTTCTATTTGAAGTACATATTGGGCAAGCCGGAGCCGATTACGAAACCGTTGGCATTGGGCAAGTCGGTTCATAAAGCAATTGAGCTAAGAATACAGGGAGCAGCGGTTGAAGACGCAATTATGGCCGCGATAATTGAAGCGGATTTTCATCCTGAAGTGACGTATGAAGAGATTGCTTCTTTGATGCAGCGTGCACCAGAGGTGAGAGGGCAAACGGAAGTTCATTTTGTGCTTCCACTTAGTGCGGAATCTGGCATTCAACTACAGGGATATATTGATCTGCTTCAGGAAGCTCACTTCTGGGACTGGAAATCAAATTGGAAACCGTATCAAGCAAATGATACAAGACAGCTTGCCTTGTATGCATGGGCCATTATGAAAATGAGAGAACTCCAGCGTATCAAAGGTACATTGTTTTTCTTACGCTTCAGGAAGGCAGAGTCGTTTATTTATACTCGCTCTGAAACGAATGAAGCTAGAGAATGGGCGCTTCGATTAGCTGAGGAAATTGAATTGAAGAAGTCATGCATGGAATCATTTCCGGATATGGCTTCTTCTTTGTTTTCTCCAACCTTGGGCAGTCACTGTAAGCATTGCCCGTTTGTGCTGGAGTGTTATCAGAAAAAGGAAGGTTGCTGATGAATGTGAGAAAGAAAATTATTGAAGCAATGGAGAAACGGGGATTTACGTTTGGTGAATTTAGGAACAGTGGTCATCTCTATTTTAGTAAAGAAGAGGTGGCTCATCGGGTTAATCCAGCATCCCTTGAATTCCAAGTTTGTAATTCAGGGCTATGGGTAACCATCGGAACCATTCACGAATGGCTGTAATTTCACTGATTTTGAATTTAAAAAATGAGAGGATGTTGAATATGAGTCATTTTACAGTTGCAATCATTACCGAATCGTTGGATAACCTGGAGCAGTTGTTGGCTCCTTATCAAGAGAATAATATGGAAACTTGCCCTCAAGAATATTTAGAATTTAATGATGTTGAAGGAGAGTATCGTTTGGCATATGAAACAGAGTCAAGCGAAATGGTGAAAATGGAGGATGGTCGGTTACTATCTGTATACGATAATGTGTTTAAGACCGTTCCTTTTGGATGTGAAGTTCCTGCTCATTTAGAACGTGTACAAGTTCCTCATCATCAAAGATTTTCCTCATTCGAGCTATTTATAGAGGAATACATGGGCTACAAAGGTAAAGATGAGATAACTGGTAAATACGGTTATTGGGAAAATCCCAACGCCAAATGGGATTGGTGGACAATCGGAGGAAGATGGTCTGGCGCACTTTTGCTCAAGTCAGGTAAGCGTGCAGATGCTGCTCAAATCAAAGATATTTTCTTCATCGAACAAACCAATCATGACGGTCTGACAGTTGAAATCGAGGGATACCAAGTACCAGCCTCTCTTGCACCTACATTTCAAATCACAGTTGTTGAAGCTTCCCAAGCCTGGGATGAAGTTATTGCAGGCAAAGGATTATATAAGCCGGAATATTACTTGAAAAGATACGGCGATAAGCAGTCTTATATTTGTGAGATGCTGAGCTTCTCCACCTTTGCGGTAATTACAGCAGATGGTACTTGGCACGCGAAAGGCGAAATGGGTTGGTTCGGGGTAAGCTCTGAAAGCGCAGAAGAAGCGAAGGATTTTAATACGTCATACTTCAATACATTCATTCAAGCTGCGAATCCGGAACATTACTTAATCGTAGTAGACTGTCATATTTAAAACAGAAGATGCTTCTATTACTGTAGCAGGGACGGTTTAAAAAGACGAATGATTCCCTTGAATGGGTTCTTCGTCTTTTTTTTATATTTATAAAATCTAAAAAATGGAAATAAAGGAGTGCATTGAGTATGACAACTATAATGAATAAAAAAATGACAACTGAGGAAGCCATCCAGATGGCGCTTGAAATTGAGCGTACGGAGGCTGCTTTAAAACAAATGAAAGAGAAATTGAAGGCTTATGTTGATGATTATGGAGCACTTCAAGCTGCTGATAAAGTTTGGGAGTACAGCAATACGAAAAGCTGGTCTTTTAAAGCTGATGGTTTACGTGAACTGGCTGTGGCCATCACAGCGGAAGGAAAGAACGCATGGGATTACCTGAGCCTGTCTTCAACGGCGCTTAAAAAGTTGGGCTGGGAGGAAGTCTCTCTGTCTGGTTACGGTACGTTGAAAGAGACTAAGCGATTTGCTTCACGTAAAGCTTGATCCCATTTAATTAAGCCTTTCGCCCGGCGCTAAACGGCGGTGTCAATCCTATGATGCCGCCATTGGTGGTGGGATTGACGGGAGGGAGAACTTCATGGAGTCTTTCATTATTAAAGAATCCGATGTACAAGCTTTACCTTGGAAAAGGAGAAAACTGGCCCGACATCTTATTCATCTGCTTGAGCGAGTGATGACTGAACCAAAATACAATTATATATGGAAGCCAGAAGATGCGTACATTCTTTGTAGCGATATCATTGAGTTGGAAAAGGAAAATTTTGTAGCCTTTCTTCTGAATACTAAAAACCGTGTGCTTGCTCGTAAAATAATTTCGGTCGGAGGGTTAAATGCCACCGTAGTACATCCCAGAGAGGTTTTTCGAACAGCAATTGAAGTCAGTGGAGCATCCATTTTGTGCGTTCATAATCACCCAAGCGGAGATCCAACCCCCAGCCAAGAAGACATTAACGTTACGAAACGGCTTGTGAAGGCAGGGGAGATCATTGGAATTGATGTGCTCGATCACGTTGTCGTTGGTCGTGAAGGATGGGTCTCCTTGAAACAGCAGGGGATGATGTGATGTCAGCTAAAGAACGATTTTTAAATGAGCTTTTAAAACGTGATTGTAAAGAACGATGGGTGGCTGCTATTATACTGGCTGCTCCAATCGAGGTGTTAAAAACGATAACGATTAAACAAGTGAGATAGAGGGGCGAAAGCCCCTTTTTAATATTAAGTATAAGGAGATAAGAATATGGAACAATCAATCATTCGCGAAGTACCTACGTATCCAGGTCATATACACATGGGAAGATATCGCTCTCCTTCGGACATTCAGTATCAAGTCACAACTTTTTCTACGGACGGAGAATCTTTTACTAAGCATTATCAAATTCCTCAAGGTGAATTTGAAGTTTATGCGACAGGAGAGAAGGGGCGATTCATGATTCGATTGGATGAGCCTTTAGTGGCAATCAATGAAGGTGAAGCACCATTTTCATCAAAATTATATCGAATGTTTGTAAGCAAAGAAGAATTAGCCTTGTGGAGTTTTGCTACAAAATAAGATGAGGTAACTATAAATGAATTATAACATTCAATTATACAAAGGGATTGAACTCCAGTTAATTAAGCGTAATTACACTGGCTACAAAGCTAAAAGATATGCGATTGGTGGCACTAATCAGAATGTTTGGATACCAGATAAGCATGTTCGACAAGACGGGACGATTAAGGCTAGAGAGAATGTAGATTATGTATTCCGCAAAGCTCAGCGTCAGCTTGAGCTGGCTGGGTACACAGGGCCGATACCAGGTATCAAGCGCAAATCAGCAGAGATATTGTAAAAAAACTGGAGAATCACTATTAATTAATTGAACCAGCAGCTACCTAAATTATTTGGTAGTTGTTGGTTTTATTTTGGGCCAATATCTACGCATCGGTTTTAATGAAATGAACAATAGATGAAAGAGGGAAATGAATGAAAGCACCACGCATACTGCATTACCCCGGCAGCAAGTGGAGTATGGCCGATTGGATCATTAGCCACATGCCGCCGCATACAACGTATCTGGAACCGTTCTTCGGTAGCGGTGCAGTTCTATTTAACAAGACACGTTCTACTTTGGAAACAGTGAACGACCTGGATGGCGAAGTATCAAATCTTTTCCGGATTATTCGCGATGAACCTGAATTACTGGCCAGACTTATTCGTTGGACACCGTATGCCCGAGAAGAGTATTACAGAGGATATGAAACCGAGGGAGACGATGTAGAACGAGCACGGCGTTTTTTAGTCCGATGCTGGATGGCCAGAGGAGGGAAGACCAGTGATCGAACCGGCTGGCGCCATATTATTGATCTGAAAGCACCACATCCTGCAAAGGATTGGCAGCTACTGCCGGATAAAATTATCACAGTAACAGATAGATTGCGTGGCGTACAGATTGAAAATCAACCTGCTGTGAAATTGATGCAACGTTATCAACGTCCCGAAGTGCTCATTTATGCTGATCCCCCATATCTCCTTTCAACGCGGAGCAAACGAATGTACAAAAATGAAATGACTGAAGAAGACCATGAGGAATTACTGGATGTCTTGGAGGCCCATCCGGGGCCAGTTATTCTATCTGGCTATGAACATCCCTTGTACGATGAAAGATTACAACACTGGCGACGGGAATCAAAGATGGTTAAAGCAGAAGCTGGCCGGATTCGAACAGAAATACTTTGGATTAATCCAATGGCTAGTGGACTGGTTGGACAGATGACTCTTTTTTAAACGGCGGAGGACGGCTATGTTGGAAATCAGTGAATGACAACAATGTTTAGCTCTGGCCAGTGCAATATGTAATACCCCTCTGAAAATTGGACTCACATAATTGGTGGCCATCTTGTCATCTTGGAACATTAAGTGATTGATCCGGCCGGACATCAGCTTGTACTCTTCAGGGCCGATTTAGCAGATGGATAACCTCACTGTGTGGTAGATGGATGGTAGATACATTTGACAAAGAAGCTTAGGTCATTGTGCCAGAACAGATGACGCTATTTTAAAATATTTAAGGGGGACAGATCATGAGCCACTGGTTCTATATCACACCTGAAGAATACACTGAAGCCGAGAAAATTGGAGTCAAATCAGCCATGTTGGATCGTCGTATTCGTGAACAGGGCTGGACGAAGGAACGAGCGATGACAACACCACCTCGCCCCCTAACAGATCGCCGGAAGTGGCTGCAATTGGCGAGAGAAAATGGAATTAGCCGTGATACCTTCTACACTCGCATTAGGAACATGGGCTGGAGCATGGAACGTGCGGCAAACCAGCCACGACAAACCCCGGAAGAGATAAGGGAGCAGGCACTTAGAGCAACAGAATATGCGCGTGTTCTGCCCAAAGAATATGTCCGCCTTGCTGAGCAGAATAGTATTCCCTACGCTACTTTCCACAATCGCTTGAAAAATTGTGGTTGGGAGCTGGAGCGAGCAGCAGAACCAATCTGGACTCGACAGCAAATTGGCCGACTTGGAGCACAGCGATTAAGAGAGCGAGGGCTGCTCAGATATTCGGAAAACGAGAACAGCGCTCAGCCCAAGGGTCGTGAGAAGAGGTCATTATGATGAAGACAATGCATGATCGCAAGATACAAGGATATACGAGTATTGGCTATGAAGTGATTTCGGATAATGGTCATTGTGCCATGCTTGCTTATGTGCCGTACAGTCAGCAGTACGTGAAACTGGCTGAGATTGTGAATGGGAGAGTGAAAAACAGTATTATTTTGGGTTTGAGAGAACTCAATGTTCTGTAAAAATAAAGCATTAGACTGATCTATTAAACGAAGCAACGGCAGAACAAGACTTTATTTATAAGTCTTGTTCTGCCGCTGTTTGTTCAACTAAAACGTTTGCCATTAGCTTAAAACCGTGGGCCATAAATATGATTAATATTCGTTTTAGCCAGGAAGTTCAATGAATTCATCAACTCTCTGCATATCTGAAACATCAAGGTAGTTCGCAAGCTCCATATGCAGCGTTGGAATCTACTTTACTGACTTTGCTAGTAATTTAACGGTTGAAGCGTAGCTCATTATTCTCGTCCAGCCAAGAAATTCAGCTGTAGGATTTTGGAGGAAATTTAGAAACTCGCTTGCTGAATATTCTTTAAACCAGTATTTGTTAGATTGTATAACATCTTGTATATCCTCTTCCTTTCGAACATATTCAAATGCCCTATGTTCAAATAAATATACATGCTTGCTAACATCAAAAGCTGTATACACTGTGTTAAGAACTTCCGTTAAATGTTTGTTGTACCCATCCTCCTGAGGATCGTAATTATCTTGTTCTTTAGAATTCACCCTTACGCACGTCAAGCAGTCGAAGAAACGGAGTTTATCAATTATAAGGCTGCCTAGATAGTCCTCGTATGCAGGTGTCAATCTATAGTCACTGTACTTCTCGAGCCGTTTCCTACTAATTTGCTGTTCCCTCATATTTTCAACTTCCTCTCGAAGGTACAAGCCTTTCTTGATTTCTCGAAGAAGCTTTTGTTCCCGCATATTGCTAATCCGTTGATTGGAAAAATGGAAGCGATCAACAATTTCCTGTTGAGACATTGTGTACTGCTCTACGATTAATTCAACCAGCTGTTCCGATGAGACGTCTAGCCCTGATGCTTCAACGAGTTTCTGCAAATCGACCGTTTTTGAGATTTCCATTATAAACACCTCCCTACCTTGATTTATATCTATAGTATAATATAAACTGATGATTAATTTCAATAGTTTTTAAAAATATTACGAACAAAATATTATATAAATGAAACAGCAGCGGTTTTCACACTCCTACCCGTTAGCGTAGTGAAGCATCGTCAGTCTAGAACTTTATTTTCCGCTTACACTTAAGGCTTTGAATAGTCGACTAGGGATGCCAGTTCAGTCAACGAGAAAGAAGAAAATAAAATGAATTTCAAAATAGGAAGGAAGAATGAATATGGAAAATGAAGCAAAAGTAATTTTAAATCCCGATCAAAAAGCAGTTGCTCTTAAATCAACAAAGGATTTGTTCTTTGCAGTAAAGCAGCTCCACGATTGGATCGCTCAAGATGAATTGACAAAAGAGATGGCAGGAATCCTTCCAAACTTGATTGAGAGCCATTTCACTGACGTTGCAAATAAGCTGGATTACAACAGTAAATTGATTGAAGAGAAGGAGAAACGGCATCAGGAAATTCGGAGGGCTAACACTCGAATCCGGGAACTGGAGAAGCAGTTGGGTGAACAGAAGCCTGTTGATGGACTATCCGAGCAATTGGAGCATTTGTCCAGAATTATCTCGGATTGGTGGGATGAACATGGGTTCCATCATGTATCCGAACCCAGATTCACCAGTTCGGGAATTTTCATTGCCAAGTTTTCATTTATGCTTGAATATTTGAATCGTTATAGCGATACACCTGAGACAGATAAACAGAACCGTAAGCAGCGCATACACGAACTTATAGAGGAAGGCTGGGATATTATCTCCGAAGATGGTGGACGTAGCCCGAAGCTGGTAGATAACGATAACAATCGTTCCAGACTCGTCAGGCTGATTAAATCCCGTTTCCCATCAGCCAAAATTGTCAGAACAAGAAATTGGTGTACGGATGATGAAGATAGGTTTGTATACCGGGATATTGAGGTGTACATCTACAATCTGCACGATATACCGAAGCAAACCGAAGTGGAATAAATTAAACGAGGAGGGTATAACCATGAACGGATTGATCGTAAAACCGAAGTGGGCTGACCTAATTTTATCCGGCGCCAAAATATGGGAGATACGTGGTAGACGGACTATGAAGCGCGGCACGATTGGTATTATCAAAAGCCGCAGCGGTAATGTTTACGGTCAAGTCGATCTTGTCGGCTGCATTTCTCTTACGATGTACGAGTGGGCAAACAATAAAGAAAAGCACCTTGTAAACTATGCAGACATCGACTACGCCACACCGTATGCGTGGGTGCTGCAAAACCCGATCCTTTACTCGGAGCCAATTCCATATAGGCATCCACAAGGTGCAGTCATTTGGGTTAATCTGCCGGATAATTTGACAGAGATACGAGTATGACAGCAAAGTGCATAGGATGCGGCAAAGATGTACCCGACTATAATCCGGAGTTTTGTTGTGATAGTCAGAATTGCGGCTATATGGGATTGCCCATAAACCTACCTGCATGTATTCAGGAGGTCATGCGTAATTTATATTCAGGGGAGGATAATGCATGAAGGAAGTACAGCAGATGAAAGAATCGGAATTGAATATCTCACTTGAGGTGCTCCTTGGAGCCAAAGAAGATCGTCACCGTAAAGGTAATATTCTTAAAGGCACATACTCCCTCTCACCAAGAGATTATGCAACTAATCCTGGCGATTCTCTGGAGATCCAAGAATCGGCTATAAAAGTTGATGCCAAACTTTATATAAAGAATCTCGTCATTGTTAAGTGGGGCGAAGAAGTTTATTATCAGGAGTTTTCAATTTTTGAGGTAATCGACCTTAAAGGAATCGCTATTTTACTCAACGCCAGCCCACGAGAGCGAGCTATGGCGGTATACCTGACTTTGAAGGAAATCTATTTATCGTTATAGGTGCATGAAATCGAGCGAGAGGGGTACGCACTGCTGATGCAGAGTAGTGCGTACCCCTCTCGCTTTTTTTGTTATTAAGCAGGAATAAAGTCCCATTTGTCGAATTTACATGAAAAACCATGTTATATGCGCTTGGAGGACTGGAAATGGCAAGAAGAAGGAAGAGTAAGGCAGGACAGGAAGAGGAGTTTTTCAAAGCTCTAGCTGCAATGGCAATGCTAGGTGGAACTGTAGGAGCCTATTCCCTGACAAAATCGTGGCAAGCTTCCTTGGTAGTTGGATTCCTTGGAGTAGTCGGTGTTATTGTTTTGATGATAAGTATTGAGCGTAAACGAGCTGAACGTCTGAAGAGGTCTGGTATCGGACAGATTGATAAGATGGAAGGGGTGCAGTTTGAACAGTATCTTGGTCACTTATTCCGCTCTCAAGGATACAAAGCCGAGGTTACACGTGCTGCTGGTGATTTCGGAGCCGATTTGGTTCTATCTAAGAATGGTAGACGGATTGTTGTGCAGGCTAAACGTTACAGCAAAAATGTGGGTCTAAAAGCTGTTCAGGAAGTTCAGGGAGCACGCGCTCATTACAAGGCATCAGAAGCCTGGGTCGTAACTAACAGCAAATTTACCCAGCAGGCATTCCAATTAGCTAGATCGAATGGTGTTAGATTGATTGGGCGAGAAGAACTGGTAGAGATGTTGCTTCAGATGAAAGAGAGGATGTCACCATCCAAGAAGGTCAGCACCAGCACGAAGACAAGCGCTTAAGTGAATTAGTATGTGAACGATTGTGATATCCGGAATCGTACCTACTTTAGGTGAAGTTGCTCCTTCATTGGAGCTGCTTTTTTGACTTTTGCGCTAAGTGATACACCATTATTACTAATGGTTGTTTAACCATAGGGGGCTGATGTATGAAAGGTTTTGAAGAATTTTCTATCTTGAATAATGAGAAAAAAGAAAATATTTGGAATAAAGCTTTATTTGTATTTGACGCTAATGTTCTACTCAATCTCAATAGCGTTGCATAAACGTAACATAATTAATTATTAATTTTCTAATAATCCACGATTTATAAAATTATTACATTTACTTCGATGCTCTCAACGAAAAAAAGTAACAGGTGCTTGAGAGCAAGTAATCCAGTCCATTTGGTATTTACTGTAAAACAAAGATTGGTGTTGCTTTTTAGCTCTTGGAGACTTTTTGGCGCCCTTTGGAGCTTCGTAACGGTTTTCGGTGGACGACTTCTCTAAACTCACTCCAATATCGAAACCTCATGACTTTGAGCAATCGTCCGACTTCCCGTAATGACTTTGAGGTGGATAGCTCCAGATTGGTCAACAGCAACAGCGCATAAGCGATCAAACAGATCCAAATTTGATTCCAGACGGCATGTTCTTGTTCGCCATAAAACCGGGTCAACTTCAAGTGCTGCTTGATCCATCGGAAAAAGGTTTCTATTTTCCAGCGGTTGCGATACAAGTCACCTATTTCTTCGGCTGTCAGATCAAAGCGATTCGTTAAAATGCGGATAGCCTTTCCCTTTAAATCCGTAGTTTCAATGAGCCGAAACACCATGTTCGTCTGCTTCTTGCCTTGACCGAGCTTCACCATATGGTCTCTTGTCATGAGCGAATGTTCCGGCACGTTAAACTCTTCCAGGGATTCGACGATGGCGTTATCCTTGAGCCTGGTGACAAAGAAAATGCCGTCCAGGCTGTACTGATTGAACTTCGCGTAATCTAAATATCCACGATCGAACAGGTAGGTTACGTGCGTTTCATCAATGAGCGAATCCATTTCCGTACGGTCGGCCGGTTTGGCTGAGGTCAGGACGGCTTTCTCCGGATAGACGGTGTCTGGATCGCAAAAGGCAACACGTAAATGAAGCTTGATCCCGGCTTTGGTTTTTCGGTACTCAGCCCACTTGTATTTACTCAAACAAAGGCTCACTGTTGTTGAATCGAGCAGTTTTACGTTTCCGATCCGAGAACAATCGGGCTGACTCTGCTTCGAAATCTGACCGACCAGGTCACAAAACAACTGCTGAAGAAGTTCTGGCGATACCTTGTTATTTTTCCGGGAAAGCTGAGAGGTGCTGATGGAGTCCATTCCAAGTTCGCTGTGGAACCCTTCATGATGCTGAATATCGGCCACAATATCTCGACGGATTGTCAAACCAAGTGCGACAATCTTTCTTAAAAAAAATTTTGGAGATTCAATAGTTGCTTAGTATAATGTCACATTTGATAACCCTTTGCATTTTTATGATCATCTATTAAGTATTTGTTCTGCATTAACTTTGATTTTAGTGACACGAATTTTTTCCATGCTTCTATGGGCGATTCTTCAAAGCAGTAATAATTAGCGAGGTTTATTGCGAACCACATATCATCTGGCTTTTCAAGTTGATTGGAAATTCCAATAAATATAGGCTTACTCAAGGTATTGGCAATTCCAATTTCTGCAATGGTTCCGTAGGCATCTCTTTTGCTAAGCCAAACAAATACTACATCTGAATTCTTTATCCAATTAGTACACTTATTTATTACATCATGACGTTTAAATCGTCGATTTGGCTCTTCTCCATCTTCCGCAAAATTCCCTGTCCCACAGCCTTCACTGATAATCCCAACACCGTGATTACCTTCACCATGAAAACATCCATGATCACAGGAAATAAAGAAAGGACCATTGTAAGTAAGTCCGTCAACGACTGACATTTTTGAGTCAAAGAACTTTGAGTTTCCACTTCGTAAATCTGTGAATATTGAATGTCTCCAATCATTTTGTTCTATTTTCCCTGCTAAATAAACTTTCACCAAACTCATCCTCCTCATTCTCAAACCCTACTTGAAAAAAACTTTTACCGTCTATTAATACTAACAGATGTTACCGATTTTGTTCATGAAATAATAAACAAAAATTATGGACGAGCCGTTCAGGCGCTTTTTGGCGTGATCTACCCGGTAGCTTGCCAACTTGGATAATCCGGATCATTTGATTTGAATTCCAAAAAATATCTGCTTGTATCCCAATTGAAAAAAAGGTACAATAAATACATATTTATTATACCTTACACTTCCATTCGCTGGAGATAAAGGCAAGTGTACTACCCTCGATCCTGCTGACTTTCTGTATGGAAAGGAAGAGTGAGGTTAAAGCAGGCTAAAAGGTTTGTATTTCCCACACTCTCAGTTGCCAGAGAAAAGGGAGAGGGTATCGAAAGAACTCTGGAAAAGTTTTGTTAGGGTAATTTGTTTAAATGAATAATGCTATTCAAAGCCGATTTTTGCATGAGTTTCTCATGCGGAAATCGGCTTTTTTGCGTTTCAAAAAAGTGAAGGGATGGTATAATGGAGACAATCATTTGGTTCTTGAAAGATGAAGAAGAAAATGTTCCAGTTAAGCTTTGCTTGCAACAACTGATTCGACGAGCAGAGACTGATGCAATCTTTGCACAATTGGTGGAACTTATTTTTCAGGCTCTTGAGTTTTTGGAGAAGTGGGGAATTTTACATTCTACGAATGAGTTTTTCATAACTCCAATTAGTGGGAATTCCTTGTACAGCATTAGAATTGTAAAAGAGCTGAGGAATCACCCACCCTTGCTTGAGTTTCGTGTGAACTGGCGAGGGGCAGGAGCATTTCGAGCTGTGTTTTTTAAATATCATTTCAAGGATATTCAAGTGCTGGTATTTACTCAAGCGACAATAAAGACTCACACCTTCTCACAGGAATTCGAAAAGCTCATTAAAAAGTCGGAAGTACAATACATTGCTTTTATGAAATCTCCAGAGAAATACATTTTTTAAAAGGAGATGAAGCTGATGAGTAAGCACAGCCATTTGAAAAAGGATTTTGAAGAGATGAAGAAACTGGTCAGGAAACTTCCCGGAGCTGCGGACTATTTGGACGGCCCCGAAGTTGCTGTAGGTCAGATGATCTTAGCAAGACAACTGGAGTTGGGATACAATCAACAGCAGCTTGCTGATTTGGCGGGAGTTTCTCTTGAAGACGTTACGGTCATTCAAGCAGGAATGACACATCCAAATTTCGGACACACTGTTCGGCCGGATTCTTTGGCTAAAATCTTCAAAGCATTAAAAATTGTTGGAGTGCGCCCTATCATTGATGAAGAGGCTGCTACTTCCATGACACACTAAGTCGAAAAAATTGAATTCTGTTACTTCAAAGCCGATTTGCATGGACATTCCATGTAAAAATCGGCTTTTTTGCGTCTTATTAAAAATTGAGAGGATGAATAACGATGTTCAAACTATTTAAAAAACCAGAAAAAACAGTTCAAGAGGAAGTCACCTCGTTTCTCCAGCAAGAGAAGGAACGTCGTAAAAAGGCTGAAGTATTCCTGCATATGATGCTGGATGTCTTCCCTTATGTCATGGAAGAAGTTTGGGGCTTGTCAGACAACAAAATTGCCGTTGGCGATACTGTCCTATTTAGAGTAGATACGAAAGTGTTTTATGTGCTGAAAAATAAAAGCACTAATCTGGATGTGCTGACATTGCGAGGTCAGGCATTTTGGCAAAGCGTGCAGGAAATTATGAACTTTGCTCATGATCTGCTGGAAGACATCCAGCAGCGTGAAGCTGGTCGGAACCAACTGCTTTTCAGTATGGAGCAGTTAACACAGCGCATGAAGGAAAGTTCCGTAGGCGTTCAAAAGCCCGTTCAAAAGACATTTGCTCGCATGGAGCCTCAATTTCTGAGAGCTTCTGAGAACTAACTGAATGAGTAATCCAAAGTAGAGAATCCGAACAAGTGCAATCTTGCTTGTTCGGTTTTTTTTAATTTTATTAAAGGGAGAGATGAAGTATGGCTTTCAAAAGTTGGATGTTCTCCAGTTGTCAGGTTCCCTACAGTATTGAGCGTGTGTTTATGATTTACATGCTTGGAGGAATGACTCCTTCGGAATACTGTCAGCGAGTGAGCTACTTGCTTGAAGTTAAGGAGGCGAGACAGGATTGGAAACTCTGAGACTTAGTTATGATCCGTTGGCGCTTGTACGAATCGTACTCCAGCGTCATGTTGAAGAAACCATTGAGGGGAAATTTTACAAAGCAAAGCAATTTGCTTGCTATGACTACCTATCGAACTTATCCGATGAAGCTCTGGAGGAACTGCTAATTGAGTATATGAAGCGTCACAATCTTGAAGTTATAACCTTAGCTGATTGGCGACGTGATGGAAAGTTGATTTTCGACATTATTTTTGAAAAGCCGGAGTACCAGCAGTTGGAAATCAACTTTAAGAAACAGGGCTTTGGAGCGACTGGCCTTGGCGTATTCGACGTCAAAAGCAATATATTTTATGACTGCGAATTTGTTCGACACTGGTCTACCATACAACACATTGTAAAGGAAGCTTATCCCCAATACCGCGGAGCATTACAAAAGATGTACATGAACGAGAACCTTATGGAATTTGAGGGGATCAGCCGCGATGAGTTAGAGCGCTTTATTACAACTAATTTTGAACTATGTGGTGGTTCTAAACAAATTCAAGAATACCTTTGAGAGGGATGAAAAGTGATGAATTCCATTTTAAAAGACATAGCTGCGGTTAAGGCAGACCATGAAAACGTAATTGGGCATCTAACGTGGCATTCACTGTCTGAGATGTTGATTACCCCAAATGAGCTGAAGGACAAACTTATTGCTTCAGGCATGGGTGAGGGTTGGATGCCCAATGAGATTCGCCTTCCAGATGCATTCAGGAGAGCAACCAGCGACAAATTCAAACGTGAGGTAGCTCCCGGTGTGTATGAAAATTACATGTACCGAGAGGTTGCTTCTACTCATGATTTTGTACAGCGTAATTTGGTATGCGAAACCAAGGATACAAAAGGCCGAAGGCTGGACTACCATAGCGATGCTGGGTCAGTCGTATTGGATCGGAAAACGGGAAAAGTAGATACGCGATATGTTACCGCTATAGCCCAGCAACTGGTAAGTAGTGCGGCTCAACGTTTTGACATTTATCGACAGCATTATGGTGCGACAACGCTTCGTACTCTTTTTTCAAATATCCTGAAAAGTATGTCACCTACGCCAGTTAGACCGAGTGGAGGGATTTACTTCGTTCCGAAACAATTTGAGTCTCAGCTCCAATCATTAGTAGGATTCGTTACTTCCCTCGAAAAAGGGGAAGCGGAAAAGATACCGTTGATTGATACCAAGGATATGAAAAATATGATTACCCGCAAATTATCAGAGCATCTTCAAAGCACCTTGGAGGCATGTGAAGCCGGAGTGATTAATCAGCTTCGAAAAGGGGATTTAAAAGTCATTTTGGACGAAGCGAAACGCATCGTGGAGGATTACAAGCACTATGAATTTATCGTTACAGGCGATCTGCGAGAAATGGAGCAAAAATGTCAATTAATTCGTCAGAAAGTGGCTGCTGCGCTCAAGAATATGGCTGATTAAAAATTAAAACGTTATTTCGATAACAGAAAGGATACAGGATGGAAGGACAAGCCTATTTGCAGTATTGGCCCTTAATTAAACAGGTACTCCAGGATCATATTGATTTGGATAAGGTGCGATATAGCCAACATGCTGGAGAGCGCATGGAAGAGCGGGGAATCTCAAAAAAGATGGTGGAGTCCATCTTGTATCATCATGACCCTACCGAGATGCATGAAGCCAGAAAATATCCGTTTGGCGAGCAACCTTATATGAATGCTGACCCAGTATTGACTGTAGTAGGGGCGTATGAGAATCGGAAGATTGCCATTGGACTGGCTGTGAAAAAAAGGAATCAAGGCATTTTGTTTGCTATCGTGACGGCCATATTTCCTGAACATGGGCGGCATGTGCAGTAGCCTTCAAATGCTTTTCTGCTTTGTTTTGGTGTATAATAACTACATTCCAAAACGGGCGGTGAATTTTAATATGAAAGGAAAAAAAGACATGGTCATTGATAATGTCAAAACCCGAAATTTTCCCTTTGAAGTGATTGATGGGGAAGAACACTATCCTTTACACTCTGCCGCAGTAATTGAAAGTATTACGGGACAAATTCCCGATGAGGTGAAGCCTTCCGTGACCATTGATTATGACCAAATTCCTGAGGCCTACTTCAAGAGGATGAAGCTGGAATTGGGAATCCGTTCTGTTGATCCCAAGCAAGCTTCTCATTTTGAACAGAGGCTGCTGGAAACGTTGGATCAAGAGGGAGCCTTTACTAAATAACATGATTCATAATATACAAACACAGAGCTGATGACTTCCGTACAGGAAGCTTCAGCTCTTTTTTTATTACATGGAAAGTGGAGGGATTTTCGTGAAAATTATGGACATTCAAAAAGAGTTGGCAGTTCAATTTGCAGAACGTGAAGAAGTCATTGAGGGCTTGATGGTGGCTATGATTGCTCGTCAACATGCTTTGTTGATCGGCCCCCCTGGAACAGGAAAAAGCGCCCTTGTTAGTGATTTGACTAAGCGCATTACGGGGGCAAATTACTTCCAATGGCTCCTGACACGTTTTAGCACTCCTGAAGAGTTATTCGGCCCCGTTTCCCTCAAGGAACTGGAGCAAGGGGTATACAAGCGCAATACGAATGGCAAATTGCCGGAAGCTCATACATCATTCCTAGATGAGATTTTCAAGGCGAACAGTGCCATTTTGAATGCACTGCTGACGCTCATCAATGAACGGATATTCTATAATGATGGTGCGCCAGCACAAGTTCCACTCATGTCACTGATTGGAAGCTCAAATGAGTACCCAGAGGAGGGAGAGGGTCTTGAGGCACTGTTTGACCGTTTTCTACTGCGTTATGAAGTCAATTATATCGGAGAAGACCAGACGTTCATTTCCATGCTAAAAGGCTCTACATCCAATCCAGTGAATATGACTATTGAGGAGCTGTATCAACTGCAATTTTTTAGCGACACCGTGACCATCCCAGATGAAGTATATGATGTACTTAGTAAAATTCGCAGAGAGCTTCGTGATCTCGGCATTCAACCTTCAGATCGTCGCTTTAAGCAGACTCTGTCTGTGGTTCGGGCGAAAGCGGTATTAGCCGGGAGGAACCAAGCTATTTTAGAAGACCTGCTGATACTTAAAAATAGCCTGTGGGAGAAGCCGGAGCAACGGGATCAGGTAGCGAAAATCGTTCGGAATCATGCTCAAGATGCAGTAAAGACACGTTTGGAAGAGGTTGGAGTAGAAATAAGCGAGATTTTGGATAACCTCAATAAGTCCAACGATTCTACGGATGCTGCCCTCGAAGCGACGAAAAAGATTAAGACATTAATTACTGAGCTTAAAAAGCTGCAAAAGAATAACCCTAATCGTTCCGAGATTGAACAATCTATTGCCGTAACTCAACAGTCACTGAATGACATTGCTTCTCAAGTATTGGGAGTGTAGCCGATGAGGGAAACAATGAATTCCGTTTTAAATACAGACTCCTATGATCGTAGACGCTTTAGTCAGTTACTGGAAATGTCTGACAAGCTCAAAGAGATTGAAAAATTGGGGAATAAATATTTCCCCTCTTTTCAGCCTTTGATGGGCGATCTCTGGGCGGGCTTATTTAAAATGAAGCCTGAATTACTGGAGGGAGTTCCGGCCGAATTGGAGATGAATCATCAGCTTATGGAGAAAGTGATGGCAGATGACGGATATTCAGATTTTCGTGAATTCACTCGCCTGGATGACTTTGCAGCCGCACTTGGGACAACGAAATATAGCGAGACAGTTCTTTGCTGGGTAAAGGAACAGGCAGATCAGAATCAAGAGATGGCAGATGCTTTGCAACAACTTATGAATGGAGAACAAGGCGCATCTCAGCAAGCAGCGGAGGCGTTGTCCGCAGCCCTGAGTCAGAATGGTAAAACCTTATCTCGTATGCTCTCTCAAGCTGCACAGGAAGCTATGGAAGCCAAAGAGAACGTACAATCTCTTTTGGGTGGAATGCAGGCTGGAAGTGGTGATAGTGAGTTGAAAAAGGTTCCATTGAAAGATCAATTGCTTCTGGCTGAAAAACTAAGCCGTGATAAAAAGCTACGGGAGATTGCAGCATGGGCCGGGCGTATGAAGGTAATTGCCAATCGTAAACAACGTTCTAAACATAAAGATTCGACCAGTCGCAACGGCATCCGTCAAGGGAAGGACATTGAACAATTGCTGCCAATGGAGCTTGGAAGTTACGCCAGCCCGATAAGCAAAATGGATTTCTTACGTCGATATGCGGAAGGTCAAACGCTTCAGTATGATACGAAAGGGCATGAGCAGCTTGGGAAAGGGCCGATTGTTCTTTGCCTAGACCAATCAGGAAGCATGAAAAATCAGGACACCATCTCTAAAGGATTTGCTCTTGCACTGATGAGCATTGCGCGGAAACAGCGAAGAGATTTTGCCTGGATTCCATTCTCCTCACATGCTTCTGATCCCATAATTTATGAACGGGGGAAAATGGGCGTTCAGGATATGATTCAACTTGCAACGGTCTTTTTGAATGGAGGCACAAGTTTTACATCACCATTGGAGAAAGCAGCCGATGTGATAAAGCGAAGTCGGTTCAATCAAGCAGACATAATCTTTGTGACAGACGGTGAATCTCGTGTCAATGGCGAATTTTTAAATACATGGAATGAGTTAAGGGAGAAGAAAGGTTTTTCAGTACTATCCTTGTTACTTGGCACGGAGTCGATCCAGGGAGTAAGGGGATTTTCAAACCGAATTGTTAAAGCCTCTTCATTTAAAGATGAATCTGTATATCAAGCTTTTGAAGTATGACGAGAAACAGGACAGAATCTAGCTGTCCTGTTTCTTTACTTTAGGGAGGATTATTTATGAAAAGATCAAGTATTCAGCGAACAACAAAAAGCCTTTTAAATATGAGAGAGCGTATCCGTTTTGACCTACCGTTTCAGCGCAACAGTGTGTGGAAAAATGATCGTCGCTCGTATCTTGTAGACTCGGTCATTCGGGATTGCTACATTCCAAACATTCTCGTTTGGGACAATGGGGACGGGTATATCTGGGTCATTGATGGAAGGCAGCGATGGGAGTCCATCTTTTTCTTTGCCGATGGCAATTATAAGTTGAGCAAGGGGACTGCGGATTTCAATGGCGAGTCAATTGCCGGCAAGCGGTATGATGAATTATCTTCCGAGGCACAATTTGAGTTCCTTACGTACAACTTCACGATGACGGAATTTCGGGAATGCAGCTTTGAAGAAGTGGAGGAGATGTTTTACCGGGTGAATCAATCCGTACCTTTGACTTCCACGGAGAAGACGAGAGTCAAAGTGGGTCCTGCTGTCCGTGAAATGGTGCAGGAGTTGGGACAGCATTTATTCTTTGAGAAGATCGCCTTTACCAAAGCAGATCGCAATCGGTATGTGGATGAGCAACTCATCTGGCAGTTCATTGCTTCGGCTTCCAAACAAGATATTGATTTTGGAGGAGCGAGCTTGAATCAGTTTATCTCAAATCTGGACGAGGTTCCAGCCCCGGTTACGGAGTTGGTAGAGCATAAGATTGACTTCATGGACGCAGCATTTCGAAATTGGGATCAGGCTAAACGAAAGGTATTAAAGAAGGTTCATGTTGGTAGCCTGTTTCAAGTGGTGGACTATGCGCTTGAGCATGGATGGTCGGAGGATCAGTTTGAAGCTTGGACTGAGTCTTTCCTAATTGACCGATATTCCGTCGATAGCCCATACGGTCAGATTTGCCAGAAGGGAGCGACCAGCAAAGGATTCGTCGCTAAGCGATTGGACTTGATGTTGAAAGATATGAATCAGTTTCCGTTGCAGTTGGAATTGCCACACTCGCCTATGGATCACGATGCTTGATCGAGCTGATGTGTTCAAGCAAGGCGATGTTGCAACGACGGACTGGAAACGTAAATTGTCCAGATGGAAGTTTTGGACGCTGTTGGCCACATTGGTAACGAGCTTGCTTACTGCACTTGGAGCTAGTAACGACACGGTTATTCAAGTGACTGGTGTTATCGGTACGTTCGGTGCAGTGATTGCTTACATTCTGGCTGAGACTTATGTGGATGCTAAGGCGATAATTGACGATGTGGAAGTAGACAAGACCTAGTTTACCAATTTTGCCATTAGCCGAACGGCTAATAAGTACTCAGTAAAAAGCAACCCCCTTCAACTTTAAAAGGGGGTTGCAAAGTCTTGCTACCGTGTAGCAAGAGGTTGAAATGTCTGAAATGATGGATGTGGCTGATGTGTATCAATTATCTTAGTTAAAGTGATTGGTACTTGATTGATGAACAATCTAACTTCGTTATGCTGATCATCATGAATTTGTACCTGGCCTATCCATGGAATGACAACAGTTGGGCACATTTCAGGAGGAGAGTTGTATTCAATGAATACTCGTGCTTCCCCTGGATCTACAAAGTATTGAATATTACCTCCAGGATATTTATCAACAATTCTCGCGCTGTCACATGACCTTGGTAAATTAGCTGTAACCAAAACTGTGATGGTACCTGCTGCTCTAAACGCAATAAAATTTGTAATTTCCACTGTATATGCTCCCTTTTTAGAATTTATGATGCAATAATAATATGGGAATCTCTTGAGTATAATATTCATGGAAAATAATGATTATTGGACTGCGAAGTGTATTAGGATATGGTCTAAAGACTAAAAGACACTCCTGTATTATTTACAAATACTCTACCCTCAATTATACTGATAACAACACATACGGAAGCACCGTTGTGCAATCCGAAAGCATCGGTGATACCCTGCTGGCTACGCTGGTGGGGTGTTTTTACTTTAATTATCGTTAGGGGGATAGTCATGGTTAATTTAGACACCATTCAAGATTTTAGAGATCAGGTAAATGCTAATTCAAATTATACTTTGTATGCTTATCGCAACAAGAACGGGAAAAATTATTGGAACATTATTTGCGCTTGTATGGATTGGATTGATGTAGGTGTAGAATATATGAATGGGTTTTCCTTTGATAGAAAAAAATTAGGAGCAAGGGGATTAGAAGTTTTTACGTACATATCAGCTATTGATATTGTATGGGAATCCATTCAACAATTACATAGGGCGATAATTGATGAGAAAGAAGTGCCCTTTAGTGGCGAAAAAGATGTTTTTATTAATGATGTACTTCATAAGGATGACAACACCTATTTTAAGCATGTACGTGCTGTATTTGGCGCCCATCCTGTTAATCTAAGTAAAGATAAAAATAATGATAAATGGTTTGCAAGTTGGCCGACTTCTGGAATACATGAGAAATATGATGTGGCTATATATCTCTATAATGTAGACCCAAGTAAAGATGATATTCTATTCGGTTTTAAATTTGCTGAATTAAATAAATTTTTTGCAAAAAGATATAACCACCTGTTTTACTTGGCGAAAAAATTAGAGGAACAATATCAGGACTATAAATCAAGTCTTATTTTAAATGGGATAAGAACGACCACAAACATTGAAGATCAACTGGATATTCTGGAAGATGAATTAAACAATAGATTAAGTAACGATTACTTTGAAAATTTAGTGGATCGGATAAAAAGAATTTACAAAGCCAACGTTACTAATGAAAATAACCGAGGGATTATTGAAGATTACAGGGGAAAAGTAAACAGAGTAGTAGAAGAGCTTACAATCAAGATGCAGAACTTAGATTATACAGACCTTAAAATGGACCATATTGTTTATTCTAATCATCCACAAGAGATACATTATGAACTCTCCAAATTATTTGAATGTTTGTATGGATACCGTAAAGATGAGGCTTATGAATATTATATTGAGCGGGTATCTAAATTTTTAAATTCTTATGTCCAAATTAACAAAACAATGAGTGCAGATGAAATACTTTTACTACTTCATGTTGGGTTATACAACTACTGGAACAGTGTTGAAGAAAGTTAAAGAGCCACTTATAATAAGTCAGACACGCGTCATATCGTCATTCTGGAAAGCTGAGATGGTGATCAAAAGATCATCATGCCCACAGTAGAGAGGTATTTCAGAAATTATTAGACCCTAGCAAGAGTACCATTGCTACTCAGAGTACCTGAAATACAATTGTAGAAAATAGCGACTTGTGTGAGGATAGAAATAGATATTGAATTACAAAAAAATCACATGAAAAATCACAATTTCGGCGAATACCCGCGGATTTCTGCGGTTGAGAATGCTCTCACAAAAACTTTTACAGTGCATTATATTAGGAAAGAAGTATATAATTGAAGTTCGGCGATACTAAGAACTACATGTTTTACATTTGAGGTGAATCGACATGAACAGAATTTATCTGGATCATGCCGCATCGACTCCTATGCATCCTGAGGCTGCGCAGACTATGATGGACATCATGACCGGCCAATTCGGCAACGCTTCAAGCGTTCATGCCTTTGGTCGGGATGCCAAGCGCACCGTCAGCGCTGCGCGGGATGCCGTTGCGGCCTCTTTGGGCTGCAAGCCTGAAGAAATCATATTTACAAGCGGAGGGACAGAAAGCGATAATCTGGCCCTGTTCGGGACGGCTACGGCAGATGGCCGAACTTCCGGCCATATCATTACGACAGCCATTGAGCATCATGCGGTGCTTCATGCTTGTGCTGAACTCGAAAAAGCGGGTTACGAAGTGACCTATGTGCCAGTCAATAGCTTTGGGCGCGTCAATCCAGCGGATATAGAGGCTGCGATTCGGCCGAATACTTTTTTGATCAGCATGATGTATGCCAACAATGAGGTAGGCGTAATTCAACCGATCCATGAGGTGGGGCAGATTGCCGGAGAACATGGCATTGTATTTCACGTGGATGCGGTTCAAGCTTACGGACATATACAGATAGATTGCCAGAGCCTTCCGGCTGATTTGCTTAGCGTATCCGGTCATAAGATCAACGGCCCGCAAGGCGTTGGAGCTTTGTATATCCGTCAGGGTACACGTATCCAGCCTTTGATGCACGGGGGACTTCAGGAGAAAAAACGCCGTGCAGGGACGGAAAACATTGCCGGAATTGCAGGCTTGGCTAAAGCAGCTTCTCTTGCCAACACCTCTATAGAGGAACGTTGGACGCTCGATATGAATCTTCGCCAAACGCTACTCAAAGCACTGGAAGACACTTTGGGCCGAGACGCTTTTGTAATCAACGGCGACCCTGAGCATTTTTTACCGAATGTTCTGAATCTCAGCTTCCCGGCTATCGGTACGGAGACCATGCTGATGAATCTGGACATGGAAGGAATTGCAGCAGCCAGCGGTTCAGCTTGTACATCCGGGTCCTTGGAACTGTCGCATGTATTGCAGGCGATGGATCTTCCTGAAGATGTTTTGAAATCAGCGATTCGGTTTAGCTTCGGTTTGGGTAATACTACGGAAGAAATGGAATACACGGCCAAGAAAATTGAAACCATATGGAAGCGGCTGCGTACTAGGTACTAGGGATTTCTCCGCACTTTAATAAGAAGGGAGGGGCGGTTTTCCATTTCATTGCATGAACGGAACCAAGGTCTGACACGCATGAAGGAAAAGGACCGCACCTCCGTTCGGATTGCAGAATGAGGAGGCACCCTATTATGAAGCTTCAGGATATGATCGGACTTGCCGTTTTTGATGTTGAGGACGGGAAGCAGATTGGTAAAATACACGATTTTATGGTGACGGCTGATTGGAAAATTACAGGGATCGAGTTGGAGGGTAAGGGCCTTTTTTCATCTCAAGTAAAAATGGTGGCTTGGGATGACATCGTCGCTTATGGCGAAGATGCAATTATGATTCGCAATCAGCAGGCTGTCCGTAAAACGGAGGCCAATGATATACAACATACGTATTTGCTTGGACCCGGTAAGCTGAAGGATTTATCCGTGCTTACAGAGGAAGGACTTATGCTCGGACATATTTCGGATGTTTATTTTGACCAGGAAATGGGCAATAACATAATAGGCTTGGAAATCAGCGATGGTTTTGTATCGGATATTATAGAAGGGCGGAAATGGCTGCCCTGCACCGAAGAAATGTCCATCGGGGAGAATGCTGTTATGGTGCCCCCGTTAAGCGAGCAGCGTTTGGAAAAAGCCATATATTCTGTTAATGGATAGGGTGAGTTTATTGAGATGTCCGAATTGTAATTCCAAAGATATCGGCAAAATCGGCTCCCATCAATTTTATTGTTGGGGATGCTTCATCGAACTTCAAGTGAATGGTGAAAAAATGTCCGTCTACCAAGTGGAAGAGGACGGTACGCTCAGTTCGCTGGACGACCTGTTCTTTGGAGATGACATGGCACAGCAGGACCTGCCGCAAATCCATGCTTCTTCCTAAGTTCACTCTGGAGTAGGGACAGGCAGTCCATCTAATGTGGTGTGGACTATACCGTTCGGCAGATGAACGGATAACAGATTTGACCATACTAGATGAATAACGAAGAGGGTGATTCCCGATGGCTATAATAGCCCGGGAGTCACCCTCTTTTTATATAGATTCCTGTCTGGATAGATAGCATGCTGTTTATCTGTTTTTTAAGCAGCAGAAGTGTTTTATAGCTTAAAGCGTTTGACCTCTTCCAGCAGCAGGTCTGCGTGCGAGTCAAGTTTGGCGGAAAGCTCGGCAATATTGTTCATGGAGTGCCCTTGCTCCTGCACGGAGGAAGCCACTTCCTCGGTGGAAGCTGCGCTTTGCTCAGAAACGGCGACTACGCTGGAAATGACATCGGAAATATGTCCGGCGTTTGTACGGAGATGACCAGCCGCAGCGGATACGTCCTCAATCTGGGTAAGCATATGCTGAGAAGCTCCCCGTATGGACTCGAACGCCTGTCTCGTAGCGGTAGCCGCATGCTCCTGTTCTACTGTTACAGCGAGAGCCTTCTTCATTTCCTCTGCGCTCCGCAGTCCCGCAACCTTGATTTCCTCTAGCTTGTGCATGATGCTGTCACTGGAGCTTCCTGCTTGTTCAGCCAGCTTGCGTACTTCCCCGGCAACGACGGCAAAGCCGCGTCCGTGTTCCCCGGCGCGGGCTGCTTCAATGGAAGCATTTAGCGCCAGCAGATTGGTCTGGGCTGCGATATCATGGATGGCCCCGGCCAGCCGTTCAATATCCTGTGTTTTCAATGTGAGCGAGTCTACAGCTTCACCTACAGCGGTTGTGGTTTGTCTGGACTCGGCTGCAAGCTTCGCTTGACGCTCCGCTGTTTCGTACCCGGCCAGCACGGCCGAGTCCGTTTCCAGCACGGCGGCTTGGGTTCGCTTGACGCTTTCACCGATCTGGTCGATGGAGCCTGTCATATTCGACAGCTTTTCAGAGCCGGAATATACGGCCTCGGCCTGATCACTTGCTCCTTGAGCAAGCTCCTGAACCGCACTGGATATTTGTGATGCAATGGTACCGGTATCCTTGGCGTGCTGGTGCATGTCATGAGAAGCTGAGCTGACCTCGCCAGCCGTATCTGCCACTTTGCGCAGTAAGTGAGAGAGATTATCCGACATGATATTAAAATCTGTACCCAAGCTGGCAATTTCATCTTTGCCCTTAATATCCACACGTGCTGTCATATCCCCTTCAGCAATCCGCTTGACGTTCGCTTGAAGCCTCCGAATCGGCTTGATAAAGCTATTCGCCGCCCAGACCGCCAAAAGCATGGCAACAACGAAAATAATAGCTACAGTAATCAACAGTTGGTTACGAGTGGAGTAGTACTCCTGAAAAGCAATATCTTTTGAAATAGACAAACCTACAATCCAGCCTGTGCTAGGCATTTTCTTAAAATAAAGCTGGCGATCACTGCCATTGTAATTGTAGTCGGCTTTTCCCGAAGGGGCGCTGAGCAGGGCCGCCGTTGATGAACCCAACTCGGACGTATCCTTGAGATTTTTACCAGCCAGCTTGCTGTCCGGATGCGCGACGACAACTCCATTCTGGTCTATCAGAAATGCGTAGCCTAATCCGTTCAGGTTTATGTTTTTAATGATTTTGTCATGTCGTTTAACATAATATCTTCACTGATCACCCCAGTGATAGAGCCATTGGAGTCCTTGAGAGGCTTTGCAATGGAAATGGTGAAATCCTGGCTTCCTGCATCAATGTACGGTGAGGAATAATACAATTCCCCCTTGGTTTTGGCATCCTTATACCACGGACGTGTGCGAGGATCGTAGCCCGCATCAGACCAGCCGGAGCCATCCCAGTAGGTTCCATCCTCAAATCCTGCATAAATGTTAGCGATACTTTGATCCTTATAGTTTTGAAAGGCCGCCTTTAGAGAAGCTATTTTGGCATCTGGCGGAATATTGCCGGATTCCAGACCTGCAGCTAATGTCTCGATAATTTTGGCATTGCTGCTTGTCCATCCGTCGAGCTGATTGACGGTTTCGGTGGCTTTACTGTTCATAAGCTCTTGTATGTCACGGTTGGCCTGATTTTTAATGCTTGTCATGCTAATGACGGACAAAGGCCCAGCTGCAACGATAACAATACAGGTGAAAAGGAGAATAAGCTTCATTTTTAAGTTCATGTAACGACCCCCAATGATTCAGAAATGTGAAAGCTCAAATAGTTCTTTGTACTTATATCGTCAGATAGAATGACTTTGTTAATCATTTTCAATTGTTTTCATTCCTTCTTCATAATCATTATTTAAGGCGCCTCCACAGTTATGGGAAGGATTAAAGTAAAGGTACAGGCATATACTGAATAGAGGCTAGTCCGGTAAGGGGGCACGGTATGGAGCAATTAACCAAAAGCAGGCTGTTCCGATACGGAATATGGACGCTGCTGGGACTTGTCATTCTATATTTTATCTGGCTGCTGCGGCCTATGTTTTTGCACCTGTATGATTTTCTAAAAACGATTATTGCGCCATTTGCGGTGGCGATGATTATTTCCTATGTGCTTAATCCTGTGGTCAATATGCTGGGCGGACGCAAGGTACCTCGAAGTGTAGCCGTTCTACTCATTTATGCCGTATTTTTGGGCAGCCTCGTCGTTATTCTGATGCACCTGATTCCGATGTTTATTGAACAACTGGATGAGCTGAATGAGCACCTGCCCGAGCTAACCATACATGCACAGGGATTAATGACGAACATGGACGGGAGTATTTTACCCCAAGGGGTGCGCTCGGGCATGAATCAGTGGTTTTTTCAACTTGAAAACCGGATGGCTACAGGCATTGCCGCTTTTATGGACAACATCGGCGGGATGATCAATATGTTGTTCAATGTGTTCATTGTGCCGTTTCTCATTTTTTATATTTTAAAGGATTTCGATGTGTTTGAAAGGGCCATTGTGTCTTATCTCCCGCGATCGCGCCGCAAGGCTATTGTAACGGTGCTCAAGGAAATTGATCAGGCGCTCGGTAACTATGTGCGTGGACAACTGCTGGTGTGTGTCATTATCGGGGTGATGGCCTATATCGGATATATGCTGATTGGCATGCCTTATGCGCTGCTGCTGGCAGGAGTGGTGGCTGTGTTCAATATCGTGCCGTATTTAGGCCCGTTTTTGGGGGCTGCTCCAGCGGTCGTTATGGCTTCTACGGTTTCTTTTAAAATGGTGCTGCTGGTCGTAGTCGTCAACACCTGTATTCAAGTGCTGGAAAGTAACGTCATTTCTCCCCAGGTGGTTGGACGAACCTTGCATTTGCATCCGATTGCCATCATTTTCGCACTGCTGGTGGGCGGGGAAATAGCGGGAATAACCGGGTTGATTTTGGCGGTTCCGGTGATGGCGGTCTTGAAGGTGGCGCTCCAGCATTTTTTTGCTTATTACGTGAAGCGCAAAACGATCTGATTTCGTTTCATATCCCCGTCTGAAATCGCGTTGACACGGCTAAATGACACGGATATACTGAATTGAGTATGTTTAAATGTGTTTATCCAGTAGGGAAAGCTCATTTCGGAGTGCGGGCTGAACCCGCCGGGATGCTCCCGTTACCAGTGAAAACAAGGCGATCGCTCGTCCGTTAATCAGATGTTGGGTGCGCAGCTTGCGCATGTAGCATTTCGTACAGAGGGGACGACGATAACCAGGGTGGTACCGCGATACAATCGTCCCTGATCCGTTCAGGGGCGTTTTTCTGTTTTTATGGCCTGTGCCAAGTACAAGTGACACTATAATTAGGAGGCTACTTATATGAAAGCTAGTGAAATCCGCTCCAAATGGCTGGAGTTTTTTGAAAGCAAGGGACATGTGATTGAACCAAGCGCACCGCTTGTTCCACATAAGGATCCTTCCCTGCTGTGGATTAATGCGGGGATGGCACCGCTTAAACCTTATTTTGACGGACGTGTGAAGCCGGAGAATCCGCGTATCGCCAATTCGCAAAAATGTATTCGCACGAATGACATTGAAAATGTCGGCAAAACGCGCCGTCACCACACCTTTTTCGAAATGCTCGGTAACTTTTCCATTGGTGACTATTTTAAGGAAGAAGCCATTACATGGGCATGGGAGTTTCTGACTGATCCGAAGTGGATCGGCTTTGACCCGGAGCGTCTGGCTGTAACCGTGTATCCTGAGGATGAAGAGGCGTACAAGCTGTGGAACGAAAAGGTAGGACTTCCTGCTGAACGTATCATCAAACTGGAAGATAACTTCTGGGATATCGGCGAAGGCCCTTGTGGACCTTGTACGGAAATCTTTTATGATCGCGGCGAAGCTTACGGCAGCGACATGACGGACCCTGAAATGTATCCGGGCGGGGAAAACGAGCGTTATCTGGAAGTATGGAACCTCGTATTTTCACAATTCAACCATAACAAGGATGGCAGCTACACGCCGCTTCCGAACAAAAATATTGATACAGGCGCCGGATTGGAGCGTTTTGCATCCATTTTGCAAAATGTGGATTCCAACTTTGATACGGATATTTTCCAACCGATTATTCAGAAAACAGCCGCTATGGCAGGGGTTAAATATAACGAAAATGTGGACAGCGATGTGGCTCTCAAAGTGATTGCCGACCATGTTCGTACCGTAGCTTTTGCGATTGGTGACGGTGTGCTGCCTTCCAACGAAGGCCGTGGTTATGTTATCCGTCGTTTGCTGCGCCGTGCTGTACGTTACGGAAAAATGCTGGGCATGAACCGTCCATTTATGTTTGAACTGGTGGAAACGGTGGGAGATGTCATGGGTGTGTATTACCCTGAGGTAGTGGACAAGCGTGATTTTATCATCAAGGTAATCAAAACGGAAGAGGAACGCTTCCACGAAACGCTAACGGACGGATTAGCTATTTTGGCTGATATCAGTGCTCAGGCAAAAGCGGAAGGTCGTGATGTCATCAGTGGAGCGGACGCTTTTAAACTGTATGATACGTATGGTTTCCCATTCGATCTCACCGAGGATTATGCGGACGAGCAAGGCTTAAAAGTAGACCGTGAAGGCTTTGATGAAGCGATGCAGGAGCAACGGCAACGTGCGCGTGACGCTCATCAGGACAATGCCAGCATGAAGATTCAGGGTGGAGCCTTGTCTGACCTGGCGGTTAAAAGCGACTTTGTTGGATATAATGACCTCATAACCGAGTCGAAAATTGTGGCTATTGTATATGAAGATGTGCTGGTGGACAGTGTTAGTGAAGGACAGACTTGTCAGGTTGTGCTGGACGTGACTCCTTTTTATGCTGAAAGCGGAGGACAGGTCAGTGACCATGGCTTGCTGCGCGGGGGTACGGTAACGGCGAAGGTCGAAGGGCTGTTCAAGGCACCGCAAGGCCAGCATGTACATCAGGTCGTCGTGGAAGCCGGTGAACTGAACATTGGCGATACGTTGAAAGCGGAAGTGGACCAAGTATCTCGCGGTGAAATCGAAAAAAATCACACGGCTACGCATTTGCTTCACAAAGCACTTAAGGAAGTACTGGGTGACCATGTCAATCAGGCAGGTTCACTGGTGGAGCCTGGGCGTCTACGTTTTGACTTCTCCCATTTTGGAAGCATTACGCCGGAAGAACTGGCGGATATTGAGCTGCGTGTAAATCGCGCCATTTGGAGCCAGCTGGATGTAAATATTGAACTGAAACCGATTGATGAAGCCAAGGCTCTTGGAGCGATGGCGCTGTTCGGTGAAAAATATGGAGATATCGTACGTGTCGTCAAGGTAGGCGATTACAGCATTGAGCTGTGCGGCGGCTGTCATGTGAGCAACACCTCACAAATCGGATTGTTCAAGCTTGTCAGCGAGAGCGGCATCGGATCGGGTGTTCGCCGGATTGAAGCAGTGACCGGGCGCTTTGGCTTTGAATATATGGAGGGCCAGTTGGAGCTGCTAAAAGTATCGGCAGGTCTGGTGAAGTCCAAGCTGTCCGAGGTGCCAAAACGCATCGAATCCTTGCATCAGCAAATTAAAGACCTCAGTCGTGAAAATGAATCGCTGCAAAGCAAGCTGAGTGTTATTGAAGCGGGCCAGTTGACCGATCAGGTCGTACAAGCTGGCGGAGTACAACTGTTGGCTGCACGTGTACAGGCTTCCAGTATGGATGCGCTGCGTGCAATTGCCGATGAACTGAAAGGCAAGCTTCCGACTGCTGTGCTGGTGCTAGGGGCTGCGATGGACGACAAAGTTAATTTTGTCGTAGCTGTACCGGCAGAGCACACCAAGGCCGGGCTTCATGCAGGCAAGCTTGTGAAGGAAATTGCTGCGGTATGCGGCGGCGGTGGTGGCGGCCGTCCGGATATGGCGCAAGCCGGAGGCAAGGATGCCAGCAAGCTGGACGAAGCGCTCGTGCGCGCCCGTGAATTGGTAGTGGCGGCTTCTCAAGGATAAAGTTCGATAATTTTTGCGGAATTTTGGAAAAAACCGGACTTAGACATTTCCTTGAAGGGCTCTGCTTATGGTATGATGTATAAGAATAAGCTGGCATAAACATGTACACATGTTTTGTGGAAGCGAGGTGTCAACAGTGGATTCCATGGACAAAACGGTCAAATTTAATGTCAAGGCGGATGAGAAGGAAGCTTCTGCTCAGGAGATTTTGTTGACCGTATATGATGCTTTGGTAGAAAAAGAATACAATCCGATCAATCAGATTGTCGGGTATTTGTTGTCAGGTGATCCGGCTTATGTGCCACGGCATAATAATGCCAGAAGCCTGGTACGCAAAAAAGAACGCGATGAATTGATTGAAGAGCTGGTTCGTTTCTATCTGGCCAAGCACCGTTAGGAGACAGGCATGAAAGTAATGGGATTGGATTACGGGGACCGCCGAATTGGGGTCGCCGTAAGTGATGCCTTCGGCTGGACCGCCCAAGGATTGGAAGTCATAGAACGACGCGGTGACGACAGCGAGTTCGGTAAGATTGCAAATCTGGTCCGTGACAATGAGGTCGGCGAGGTTGTAGTAGGCTTGCCGAAAAACATGAACGGTACCGTGGGTCCACGCGGTGAGATTTGCATTGAGTTTGCGAACCGACTCAAGGAGTTACTGGGTTTACCCGTTCACCTTTGGGATGAACGGCTGACGACGCGTTCGGCAGAGCGCACGCTCTTGGAGGCCGACGTCAGCCGAAAAAAACGCAAGCAGGTGGTAGACAAACTGGCCGCAAGCCTGATCTTGCAAAACTATTTGGACGCACACAGTACAAGGTGAGGGGGATTTCGTAATGACTGAAAATCAAGTGGGTATGGAAGAAGAGCCGGAAATTATTTACATTGCCGATGACGAGGGCAACGAGGAAGAGTTCGAGGTCATTATGAAGTTTGAGGTAGACGGTTCCGAAGCGAAGTACATGATGGTTGCGCCAGTGGACCCTGAAGCCGACGAGTCCGATGTGTACGCCTTCCGTTACGAGGAAGAAGGCGATGATATTAAATTGTTTGTGATCCAAGACGATGCCGAATGGGAAATCGTTGAAGAGACCTTTAATACATTCGTGGAAGAAGAGGACGAGGAAGACGGGAAATGACGAACTATTCACGTGAAGACCTGAGCTGGACCTCTGATTTGAAGGAAGCGTTCGGCGGCGATGTAGAGCTACAGGATGAACAGGGCAGTGCGGTACGCATGGAACTGGAAGCAGAGTTCAAGGTAGGAGAGCAACGGTACGCCGTATTGCGCAAACCTGGAGCTGCTGAAGGCGAGCATGAGTTGTACCATGTGAGCCCATCCCCGGAAGGCGATATTTCCATCACCACGATTGAGGATGACGATGAGTGGGAAGATATTTCCGAGCTGTATGATGAATGCACACTACCGGAAGAGCTGTAAGGTCTGGATAACGAGGAGATCAAACCTGAAAGGGCGGACCAGTCCGCCCTTTTTGGCTGTGAAGGAGTTGGGTGGAATTGAAGCGAAGGACGACGTTGGTTACGTTGCTTCTATTGTTTGTGATCATAGCAGGCGGAGCAACTCTCTATATTTGGAATGCCATGCAGCCTGTCCAGACGAAGACGCAGCCGGTTGCATTTACAGTAGTGAAAGGAATGGGTACATCCGCTATAGCAGATACGCTGGAGCAAAAGGGACTCATACGTAATGCGCTCGTGTTTAAGGCCTATCTTAAATTCAAACAGCAAGGCAGTGCGTTTCAGGCCGGAAAATATGAGGCACAGCCCGGTGCTACCTTTGATCAGTTGATTGCCAAGCTATCGGCAGGGGACGTTGTGAAAGAGGAAATGATCCGTTTTACGATACCGGAAGGATTTACGATCAGACAGATGGCTGATAAGCTGCAAAAGGAAGGACTAGCGGACCAGAAGCAATTTTTGCAGCTGGCCAACGATCCGTCCGCTTTTGACGTCGCGCTGGTGCGGGACATTCCAAAGCAGGCGGGGCTTCGCTATGCGCTGGAAGGCTATCTTTTCCCGGAAACCTATGAGCTGAAAAAGGGCAGTACGACCAAAGATATTATACAGGCGATGCTGGAACAGACGCAAAAACGTCTGGAGACCGTTCCCGATTTGGACGCCAAGCTGAAACAGCGGGGGAAACGCTGCATCAACTGCTGACCGTTGCTTCTCTGGTGGAGCGCGAGGTCGTTGTAGATAATGAACGGCCTGTCGTGGCTGGCGTTATTTATAACCGGCTCAAGCAGGAGAAGAAGCTGGAAATTGATGCTACCGTTCAATATATGCTGGACAAGCAAAAGGAACGGCTTTATTACAAGGATCTGGCTGTAGAAAGCCCATATAATACGTATTTGCATCAGGGGCTTCCACCGGGGCCGATTGCAAGCCCCAGTCTGAAATCAGTGGTGGCGGCTTTGCAGCCGGATGCTACGGATTATTTATTTTATGTGACCAAAAAAGATGGAACGCACGGACATTTGTTTGCCAAGACATATAAAGAACATTTGCATAATATTCAGGTAAGCAACCGTAAGACAAATTAGGAGGTGAGCCTATGGCTTACAAACCCGAACTATTGGTAACTGCCAGCTCTCCGGAGGATGCCCGTCAAATGCTGGAGGCTGGAGCCAGCGCATTACTTATTGGAGATGACCGTTTCGGAATGCGGTTACCGGGACATTTTACACCGGATCAAATCCGTGAGGTTGTAGAAGAAGCTCGGAAGCATGCGGCCCAGGTGTATGTATCCATGACCAATTTGATGACGAACGAGCTGTTGCCGTTCCTTCCCGAATATGTGCAGACGCTTGCTGAATGCGGCGTAAATGCCATTGAGTTTAATGATCCGGCCGTATTAATGGCGGTGAAGGAATATGGGGCCCATCTGAAGCTGTTCTGGAACGGTGAAATGATTTCCACCAACTTCGCAACCGCCAACTATTGGGCAGAGAAGGGGGCTTCGCGTGTCATTCTGGCTCGTGAGCTCAGTATGGACGAAATTACGGAAATGGTGCCCAAGCTGAACATGGAGGCACAGGTTCAGGTACATGGAATGACCAATATTTATCATTCCAAGCGCAAGCTTGTACAAAGCTATATGCTGCATCAGGGACGTCCGGTGGAAGGTGATCTGGGCAGAGAGCGTGGTTTATTTTTGATCGAAGCAGAGCGGCAGGAAGAGAAGTTTCCGATTTATGAGGATATCAACGGAACGCATATTATGAGCTCGGACGATTTTTGTATTATGGAGGACCTGCATATTTTGATGGAGGCAGGCGTGCATAGCTTTAAAATCGAGGGCTTGTTGAAGCCTACGGCTTATAACGCGGCAGTTGTTCGTGCTTATCGCAAGGCGATGGATACTTTTACAGCCGATCCGGACGCTTATGCTTATGATGAAAGCTGGCTGGATGAGGTTCGCCGTCTTCAAGATCCTGAACGGGAACTGTCCTTCGGATTTTCTATAAAGAACAGGTTTATTAATTTGAAAATGAGTACACTGAGGGGGAACGTCATGGGAACGATGACCAAAACGAGAAAGTATATGGGCAAGCGGAATCGTCTGGATAAGCCGGAGCTGCTGGCTCCTGCCGGAAATCTGGAAAAGCTGAAGTTCGCTATTCACTATGGCGCGGATGCCGTGTACATTGGTGGACAAAAATACGGTCTGCGCTCCAATGCCGATAATTTCAGCTTTGAGGAAATGCGGGAAGGCGTAGAGTTCGCGAAAAAATATGGTGCCAAAGTTATTGTTGCTACCAACATCTATGCGCACAATGAGGATATTGCGGGGATTGAAGAATACCTGCGTAATTTGCACAAGGCGGGTATTCATGCTGTCATCGTCGCTGATCCTGCGATTGTATCTGTGGCATTGCGTACGGTGCCGGAGCTGGAAGTGCATTTGAGCACTCAGCAATCGACGCTGAACTGGCAGGCGGTAAAGTTTTGGAAGAATGAAGGACTGCCGCGTGTGGTACTGGGCCGTGAGACCAGCCTGGAGGAAATTGAAGAAATTAAAAAGCATGTGGACATCGAAATCGAAGCCTTTGTCCATGGTGCGATGTGCTCTTCATTTTCCGGCCGTTGCGTGCTGTCCAATCACTTTACGGACCGAGATTCCAATCGTGGGGGCTGCTGTCAGTCCTGCCGCTGGAAGTACGATCTGTTTGAGGATGCCCGTCAAGACGAGGTGTGGATATCTGAGGAAGAGGCGCAGGATAGTAATGTGCTGAAGCAATTCCAGCTTGGCGTTAATCAGCTTCCACTGTTTGAGGAAAATGATAATGCTTTTTCCATGGGCTCTAAGGACCTTTGCATGATTGAAAATGTCCCTGATCTGATTGACGTCGGTGTGGATAGCTTCAAAGTAGAGGGACGTATGAAGTCCATTCACTATGTGGCTACGGTTGTAAATGTCTATCGTCAAGCGATTGACTCCTATATGGCTGATCCTGAAAATTATGTGCTCAAGCCGGAATGGATTGATGAAATTAACAAGGCGGCCAATCGTCCGCTGAATACCGGCTTTTTCTACGATACACCGGATCATGAGGATCATATTTATGAACCGGAAGAAAAGGCTGCACCTTATGATTTTGCCGGACTGGTTATGGACTACGATGCTGAGAGTGGTATAGCCACCATTCAACAGCGTAACCATTTTAAACCGGGACATGAAATTGAATTTTTTGGTCCGAACGGTACGTTTTTTAAACAAACGGTCGGAACGATCTGGGATGAAGAAGGTAACGAACTGGATGCTGCCCGCCACCCGCTTCAACGGATCAAAATGAAGGTAGATCAGCCTGTATCTTATTTTGACATGATGCGAAAAAAGAAGTAATTAAGTCTTAAGTCTTAGATAAAAAGATTCAAAAGCCTCTCCTATCGGTTGGAGGGGCTTTTTTTTGAATACTTTTCTAGGAAAAAAGTTTCACAAAATTTAGTGGGAGTTGAAAGGAAAGCTACATTCCTTGTCGAATAGTTCCGATAGATACGACATAGATAATAGATACATAACGGATACGTGGATCAGGAAACTAATTATAGGGTGGTAGGTGAGAGAGATGGGTTTTTTGAAAAAAGAGGGGAATACAACGAAGAAGCAAGCAAAAGAAAAGGCTATCATTAAAGGTATCAAGGGCAGCAAGGCGACAACGGCTAAAGGAGACAAAGCAGCGGAGACGTCTTCGAAGGTTGTTCCCTGGTTGGTTAAGGCTACTCGTGGAGGCGCATACAATTTAAAGCGCTTACTCAAGCCGGAAAAGTACAGTAAGGATTTTATGCATTTGGTCAAAAACTATAATCCGGTTCGTTCGGTAGGTATGAAGCTGTTTTTGATCTTTTTTACAGCGATTATGTTGTTTGTGATCAGTCTGGGAATGATTTCATATTTTAAAGCCAAAAACACAATTGAACAAAATGCGGCTACCGCATACCAGCAAACGGTTCAACAAACGGCAGAGAAGTTGGATATCATTTTGGAACGCTTTCAAGATACCTCGACGCAGGTGTTTTTTGATACTGAATTAAGTGATCAGCTACAAAAGGCGGCAAAGCAGGAGAAAAATTCGTTTGATTCATTTGTCGCTATGGGTGAAGTAAACAAGAAGTTAACGAATATTGCATTTACAAATAAGGAAATTGATTCGCTTTATCTGTATCCTGAACAGACGGATCTGGCTGCTATGGGCACAGGAACACAAAAGGATGTACGACAGGAAGCATGGTTCAAGGATATTTTAAAAAATAAAGGGATTGTCTGGTTGCCTACACAGGAAAATGAAAATGGCAGCAAGACGTTTCGTCTGGCTCGTTCCATGAACAGCATGTCGGGCTTGGGCGGGACTTACGTCTTGGTCATGGATTTGAAGTCCAGTGCCGTGGATGATCAGTTGAAGAGTATTGATTTGGGCGCGGGCAGTATGATTAGCCTTATTACACAGGATGGCGTTTTTATAGGCTCCAACATTGATGCTCTGGAAGGAGGGAAACAAAAGTTGGATTACGTTTCACAGCTCCAGGGTGTTGAAGGAAATCAAATTTTGGAGCAGTCCGCAGATGGGAAAGTGCAAAATGTGCTGGCCGTGCATAATACACTGGGCACCTCCAAATGGATTCTCCTGGGTGTCGTACCTGTATCTGTGCTGGTTAAAGATGCCGAAGGGATTTTAACGGCGACCTGGATTTTTGCTGCGGTGGCGGCACTGATCGCGTTGTTCATCGGTTTGTGGATAGTGCGCCTTGTGGCTCTCCCTTTAACGCATTTAAAGGATCTGATGCTGGAAGGAGCCAAAGGCAATCTGCAAGTTCGTACCAACTACAATGCGCAGGATGAAATCGGGCAGTTGTCTGTAAGCTTTGATACGATGATGGAGCAGATTACTTTGCTGGTAGATCAGACGAATGTTTCAGCTCAAGAAGTGCTGGATACAGCGACGGAACTCAGTAATGCCTCGAAGAAAACGGCCATCTCAGCTAAGGAAATTGCAGCGGCTACTGAGGAGATTGCTCACGGATCTGCCAGTTTGGCGACAGAGGCTGAACGTGGCAGCGGACTGACAGGAAACATATCACAGCAAATGGATACGGTTATAGCTTCCAACCATGAAATGAGCAAGGTTGCACATGAGGTCGAGCAATCCAGTGAACAAGGAACGGTTCAACTGAAACACCTCCTGAGTAAGACCCAGGTCACCGAAGAAACGACGCATGCGCTTGTGAGCAAAGTAGACAAGTTGAAGGAGACGACTTCCGATGTCTTCAAGGTGCTGGACGTGCTACAAGATATTGCGAAGCAAACAAATATTTTATCGTTGAATGCTACGATTGAAGCGGCAAGGGCTGGAACGGCAGGGCGTGGATTTATGGTGGTGGCCAATGAGGTTCGGCAGCTGGCTGAACAATCACGTCAAGCCATTCGCACGGCGACGGGAATTATTAATAACATCGTCGGTGAGATGAATGAGACGGTTCAGGCGTTATCGGAGGTGTACCCACTGTTCCGACAGCAGATGGGAGCGGTACAGGAGACGACGGACATTTTCCAATCGGTACAGCAGCAAATGGGAGAATTTGCGCTTCGATTGGGTACGGTTACCTCATCCATTCAGGAGCTGAGTGAATCGCAGGCGATCTTGTCGGAGGCGATGACCAGTGTGAGCGCGGTAGCGGAACAATCCTCCGCCACTTCGCAGGAAGTCGCTTCTCTCAGCATCGAGCAGGCAAATATCGGGAATCAACTGGTAGGATTGTCTGATAAGCTGGAAGGGGTATCTGTCAATTTGAAGGAGCAGCTTTCACGGTTTACCGTGTAAAGCATGGGTCTTCATAAATTGTAGGAGCTTGCTCTCGTTTACAGGATTATCTTGTTATATGAATTTATTGTTTACCCAGAAGCCCTTTCCTTAGCCAAGACCTTGCATAGCCTATACAGTACGTTAAAACAAAGGAGGCGTTCTTGTGGAGGAAATGGAAAGAGGCTTCGGAGGAGTGTGGACATCAATAGCTGCTATCCTGACACTGTTTATTTTGTTAGTGATCATCTTGAAAACATTTCTCTTATAACATTGTGGGCTCTACTGCGTTGTACTGGTAGAGCCTTATTTGTTTGCCTGAATGCCCTGCCCTTGAGTAATCTCCTACATATGCTGAAGTGTACTACACATCAAAGGAGGGATCGAGCCATGGGTGGATTTGAAGGTGGTTACGGCGGTTGGACTTCTACTGGTGCAATTTTGGTACTCTTTATTCTGTTGGTTATCATCACTAAAGCAATTTGGATTTAGTTCGTAAATAATCGTGAAGGCAATGTTTAATAACCACTCGGCTTCCCAAGCTGGGTGGTTTTGCTTTTCAACAAAACGACATACCATATAGCATACAGATTGGAAAAAACAATTACAGGACATACTACTGGAAAAAAGATGAAAGAAGGATGCGTGTGCCGAGGCGTGGCAGCAGTTTCATTCGAAAACGTCGAATTGCATATATGGCTGTAGGCATTACGGCATTGCTACTCCTTTTGCTATTACGGCTGGCCTGGATACAGGGGACGGCAGGTATCCACATGTCCGCTTACGGAGGGCATTCGCTCAAGGAAATGTCTGTACGACAGCGACAGGAGGGAATTGCAATCGACTCGGGGCGGGGGCAATTTACGGATCGGTACGGACGCCCGTTAACTGGGAGCGTGGCATGGACACCAGTGCTTTTTCCTGATGTGGATGGTAAAACAGCCCTGCACGGAGAACAGCTTGCCAAGCTGCTGCGGACAAACAAGAACGAGCTGCTGTCTCGATGGAAGAGGCTGCAATCCCCGTTGTTATGGCGAGATGGGCGTGGAGAACCCCTGCATATCAAGCCTGATGAAGCGGACCAACTGCTTAGCCTCGCACCTTCTCTGGTAGAGCTTGTACCGTATTCGATACGCTACAATAATGTACCCAATGGCAAGCAGTGGCTTGGATTTCTGTACGAACGACCAGATCGACCGGGGCAATTGCCAATCGGGGCAGCCGGGCTGGAAAGAACGCTGGAGCCACTCCTGAGTGGTGTGGGTGAAACCTTCGTTTCCCGATTTGTGGATGCGCAGCGCCGTCCGCTGGCTCATGCGCCGTTACGGGTCAGTGCGCCATCCAATGATCACTATCCTCTACAGGTCCAGACGACCATTGATCTTCCATTACAGCAGCAGCTTGAAAAGCTGACGGAAACCAATCATCTGGCAGAAGGGGCGGTGGTTGTGCTGGATGCAGGGAACGCTGATGTACTGGCGATGGTGTCTCGTCCCTTTTATAACCCTGGTCGCGTCGATCCACAGCAGACAACAGGCTGGTCTAATCGCGCCCTCAAGGCGGTGACGCCCGGCTCCATTTTCAAGCTTGTTACGGCGGCTGCTGCGCTTGAATCGGGGGTAGTCCAACCGAAGGAGCAATTCCATTGTCATGGGACCTATGGGAAGTATGGTTTGGCATGCTGGAAAAAAGAAGGACACGGCGCTCTGAACCTGGAGGAAGGGCTCGCCGTATCCTGTAATATCGTGTTCGCTCATCTGGGTGAACGGCTGAGCCCTGCCCAAATTCAGGCGACAGCCTCTGCGCTCGGATTGAGCCGGACCGTAGGCTGGCAGGAGCGGAATCTTGCAGGCATGTCGCAGTTCAATCCGTTGGATCACGAAGAAAAGGGAGCCGTATTCGGCTCCCATACGTATGCGACTGATCCGGGTGTACGTGTCCAGACAGCTATCGGCCAGCGAGACGTGCTGGTCACGCCCCTCCAAGCCGCCAATCTTATCGTGACATTGCTGCATGATGGTCAGGTGCATGCTCCACGGCTGGTGAAGCACGTCGGCTACGCAGACGGAGGTACGTTGCTGGATCTGCCAGCTCACGCTTCTCCATCACCCGAAGGAAGCCATCCGATTCACGCTTCCACAGCTCGTACGCTTCGCGAAGCGATGGAGAAGGTCGTAGCCCACGGCACAGGTGCATCCTTGCGTGGCAAGTCGTGGCATCTGGCTGGAAAATCGGGCACAGCCCAGGCTCTAAAGGATGGTCAACCCGTGAATCACCAATGGTTTATCGGGTATGGCCCGGTGGAGCACCCTCGTTATGCCGTTGCCGTCTTGGTACAAAATGCGCCACAGCATTCTGCAAATCAGGCAACAGCACTGTTCGGTCAAGTGATGGACCTGTTAGCTCAATTTTCCTCGGTCCCACGAGAAGCTACACGCTCTTCCTCCTGAATTTTGACGATAAAGGGAGGCTCCTCGAATTCCTCTGTCGGAAATCGAATCCATTGCTGCAAATAGCCTTGCTGCCATAATTCCTTCAGTAAAATGATCAGGATTGGAGACAGGATCAACCCGGCCAATCCGAAGATCGACAACGAGATGATGGCAAAGGAAAGCATCAGATAAGCGGATGAAATGCCGATGGAATTACCGGTGATTTTAGGCTCTGCGAGCTGGCGGACGATTACCGTAACAGCCATGACTATGAGCAGCCCTACAGCCAGGCCGGTGTTGCCCGTGATGAACAAATAGACTGCCCACGGAATAAAAATAACAGGTACACCCAGCAGTGGCAAAATATCGAACAAAGCCGCCACAAGAGCCAACGACAGGGCATTATCCACCTGCAAAATGAGTAAACCTATAAATACGAGAACAAAGGTAATTCCCACCAGCATGGCTTGTGCCTTCAGAAAGGCTGAAATCGCTTTGAGTACATGATTTTTTAGAAAAAGATAAGCGGTTTTAAGCGTCTTGGGTGTTTTACTGCGAGCAATGCCCTTCCAGAGATTGATCTCCATACTTAAAAAGAAAGCTAAAATAATGGCAACTGCAAAGTTGCCCATAAAGACAGTGAAGGAGCTGAGAAACTGTATGAAAAGGATAGCCCCAGCTGTGCCCATTTGGTGGCAATGGCGGTCGCAGTTTCAAAATAATCATTAACACGTTCGGTAATCCCCGGCGGTAAAGCGGCAATTTTATCTTGGGAAAGATGAAGATACCGCGTGAATTCCGTTTGGATAATTTGGGTATACTGTGGGAGATTTTGCGCCACTTTCGTAAATTGCGTAACCAGAATCAGACCCAGTCCAAAAAAAATAGCGAGTAAAAGGATGATAAACAGCAAAACGGAGAGCGCGGAAGCGAAGGGCTTCTTCATACCTTTGCGGTTGAAATAACGGGCCACAGGTTCAATGCACCAAAACACAACGAACGACAGGAACACAGGGGCCGCGAGCTGATACAGCTTACTGGATACGAACATAATTAAATACACGGTTAATACAATCAGGCCGATATCAAAAACGGTCCGCCAATATTTTTTGTACAATGGTAACATATGTATACAACGACTCCTTTAAGATTTTTACCTATTGTACACTAAATTGGATCTCTATGCTGCTTGTATAGGTACTCAAAGTAGAGAATCCAGATCAGCAGTATAACCGCCTTGAGCAGCATTGGGTTAGATCCGTAGTTGATTGTTATGCTCAAGAAAGAATGCAGCAAAATCTCGGCACGCTTACGACTTTGTGATAACATATAAGTAAGTGAGTTTTCCTCAGAAGCCTGCTTGGTAGTCAGAAATAGAAAAGTGGGGATAAAACGTGCAGACTTTGCTGTTATGGATGTTTTACATTTCAACTTTTTATGCTTTTATTCCGGCGCTGGTCAGTCGAATGTTTGGATTCCGGGTGTTCCGGCGGGGCAAAAGTGAGCAAGAGTATGCGCTCACCTTCGATGATGGTCCTGATCCGGTGTATACCCCGCAGTTGCTTGATTTGCTGAAACGTTTTGATGCCAAGGCTACTTTTTTTGTTGTAGGCATGCATGCGGAAAAACACCCGGAGCTTTTGAAACGCATGCATGACGAAGGTCACTTGATCGGTATTCATAATTATGTGCACAAATCGAATTGGCTTATGCGGCCCGTCACGGTCAGAAGACAAATTGCCCGGACAGAGGCAGTGATTCGCCGGGTAACCGGAGAGGGAACGACCTTTTACCGCCCACCATGGGGAATTGTGAATTTCTTTGATATTTCCAACGCGAATGGTCGCCGAATCGTATTATGGTCCTCCATGTTCGGGGACTGGAAGGCAAGCATCGGAGCAAAACAGTTGGCTGAGCGGATGCTCAAAAAGCTGAGAGGTGGCGAGGTGATGCTGCTCCATGACTGTGGTACGACACTGGGGGCAGACGCAGGCGCTCCGCAAAATATGCTGATTGCGCTGGAGAAGCTGTTGGTGGTTGCCCAAGAACGGAAGCTGCGCAGCGTACGTGTCGATACCTTGTTTTGTCGTCAGTCTGCCAGAAGACCCGCTACGACCGAAATATCCAGTATGGGCTGGTTTAAAAAAACGTTGGTATTCGGATGGTTGCTGTATGAGCGGCTATTTCACGCCTTGTTCCGTCTGCGTCCGGTGCGCAAGGAGGACACGATCTTTTACTACCGTCGGTGTATCTATCATGGGCCAAATGTGAACATGGAGAACGGCAGGTGGCTGGAAAAAGGGGACGCCATCGTCGAGCTGCATTTTGATAATAAAATGCTGTTTCAATTAGGCACAACCGCCAAGTCTATGGTACATTTGGCTATTCAACTGATTCGGATTGTGAAACGACAGCTTCCTGATCTAGCCTACCGGATTGCAGATGACCCCAAAATGAACGGTATTAAGGCCGTTTATGCAGTGAGTATGATTAACCGGGGCCCAGAGAAACTGGGTTTTCAGATACGAGATCTTCCCAAGGGACTGTTCAGGATAGTGTCAACCATATATTTAAAGCTGCTATTTAGTGTTATCCATCCTTCCGGCCCAGAGCAGTTGCATGAAAAAAGGGACGTAATGGTGCCAAAGATGATTGTGATGCCGATTGATACTCTGTTTGACCGTTTTTGGACAGGAAATTCATACCATACGGGTCAAGGCCAAAGCACAACCGACTCACGGGACGCTGCTCCTGTTCTCCACAGCGGAGTGACCCAGGATGCTAACGCTATTCAGGAAATAGTCAGAGCCTCACAAGCAGCGGATACAAGATCAAGTAGTTGAAATTAATGCAAAAAAGCCTCCCAACCCCTGTGATCAGGGTGTTCGGGAGGCTTTTGTTTATTCGTTTTTAAAACATATCATGATAAAGATTAGATTTTCATAATGCCGCCGTTGCTTGCATTGGTCACCAGCTTGGAGTAACGTGCCAGGTAACCTGTTTTAACTTTCGGCTCGAAGCCTTTCCAATTTGCGCGACGATGTTCAAATTCTTCGTCACTAATTTGCAGTTCAATCGTACGATTGTTCAGATCCAGCTCAATAATATCGCCGTCCTCAACAAAAGCAATAGGGCCGCCTTCTGCTGCTTCGGGGGAAATGTGACCGATGGAGATACCACGAGATGCGCCTGAGAAGCGTCCGTCTGTAATCAGGCCGACCTTGGCACCAAGTCCCATACCAACGATTTGTGAAGTTGGAGCGAGCATTTCAGGCATACCTGGTCCACCTTTAGGACCTTCATAACGGATAACAACAACATGGCCTTCTGCGATTTTACCGTTTGCGATGCCAGCCAGCGCATCTTCCTGTGAATCAAAGCAGATGGCAGGACCTTTGTGATAACCACCAACAGACGGATCAACTGCACCGACTTTAATGATGGAGCCTTGCGGTGCCAGGTTACCAAACAATACTGCCAAACCGCCGCGTTCGGAATAAGGGTTGTCCAGCTTGTGGATAACATTGGTATCCAGAATTTCCTGACCCTCTACGTTTTCACGGATTGTTTTTCCGGTTACAGTAATACAATCACCATGCAGCGCGCCCGGCTTCTTCAACAGTTCATTCAGCACTGCGCTGACGCCGCCTGCATTATGAACATCCTCGATATGGTAGTCGGAAGCAGGTGCCAATTTGGACAAATGAGGTACGCGGTTCGCCACTTCATTAATCCGTTCGATAGGGTAGTCTACTTCAGCTTCATGAGCCAGTGCCAATGTGTGCAATACTGTATTGGTAGAGCCACCCATTGCCATGTCCAGCGCAAATGCGTTATCAATAGCTTCTTTAGTCACGATATCACGTGGTTTCAGGTCCAGCTTGATCAATTCCATCAATTGACGTGCAGATTGTTTGACGAATTCTTTACGTTCTTCCGCTACTGCGAGAATGGTGCCGTTACCGGGCATAGCCAGACCCATCGCTTCTGCGAGACAGTTCATGGAGTTCGCTGTGAACATACCTGAGCAAGAGCCGCAAGTTGGACAGCCGTATTGTTCTAATTCCAGCAGGCTTTGATCGTCGATTTTACCAGCCTGATATGCACCTACACCTTCGAAGACGGAGGTCAGGGAGATCGAGCGTCCATTTTTGTCTTTACCAGCTTTCATGGGGCCGCCGCTGACGAAAATAGTCGGGATGTTCACGCGCAATGCGCCCATCATCATGCCGGGTGTGATTTTATCACAGTTTGGAATGCAGACCATGCCGTCAAACCAGTGAGCGGAAACAACAGTTTCCAGGGAGTCGGCAATAATTTCGCGGCTTGGCAGAGAATAACGCATACCAATGTGTCCCATGGCAATGCCGTCATCTACACCAATGGTGTTAAACTCAAAAGGTACGCCGCCTGCTTCACGAATGGCTTGCTTGACAATTTTGCCGAATTCCTGCAAATGAACGTGGCCCGGTACGATGTCGATATACGAGTTACATACTGCGATAAATGGTTTGTCAAAATCTTCTTCTTTAACGCCCGCTGCGCGCAGCAAGCTGCGGTGAGGAGCGCGGTCAAAGCCTTTTTTAATCATATCGGAACGCATTTTCGTCTTAGCTGTCATGATGCTGGTTTCCCCCCAAAGTATAAAATAGTATGGCGTTCAATGGACGCCGTAATAGCGCAGATGTTTTCTAAAGAGTCTATCATACATGTGCGCATATTTCTACATATATAGAAAGTAATCGATTGGATTTTTGTGATGTCGGCCAAATATGAAAAAGCCCACTCCGCAATAAAGCGGGATGGGCTTGAGCTTGCTTTTATAGTGATGAAGGGTATTTTATGTGGTACTGCACATTAATTTCTGCCGCCTTTGCGTCCAATGTCCCTGTAAAAATCTTTGTCATGGGACTCAGCCGTAGCATCGCCGCCACGTTTACCAATTTCCTGATAAAATTCTTTATCATGGGAGTTAGCGGTGGCTTGCCCGCCTTTTTTACCAATCTCCTGATAAAATTCCTTATTGTGCTTCTTGGATGTAGCTTCTCCCCCCATACGACCTGCCTCTTCGCGACTCATTTTACCCTGATCCTGATTACGTGCCATGACAAATCACTCCTTTATGAAAAGTTGTTTTTTGTTGCGCGCATCCATTACTTACCACATCACGCCTTGATGAAACAGGCCCTTTGCTAAGTAAAGAGGGTCAGGGTCCGCCTGATTTTTCGTCTGATAGCGGATTGTCGCGTGCAGATACTTGAATCAGAATGGACATAAAAAATTATGCGGATCGTTTAAAAAGGTAAGGAGACGGTTTAAGCATCCAGTCGACCCGTGGCTCGATTAAAGGATGTGTTGCATTCCGCACCCAAGGCAGAGTCAGCAGACAGCACAGACCCGCAGCACACGCTACAATCAGCATCACTTCTACCGGAGTGTCTATATAATCGTAAATTCCCTTGGCAACAGTGGTGCGGACAATCAGACCATGAAGTAAAAAGACGTATAATGTCCGCCGCCCCATTTCAGTTATACGTCCAGTGACGGCTGGAACAAAGCTCAGAAACGCGATAGCCGCTATGAATTGCACTCCGTAAATGCCAATGCGGTAAATCCCCGCATACCATTCGGTATGACCAAGCTCACCATAAGTCATGCTGCCATACAGCCAGCCTGCCGGAATGCCGTAGTACGACGTTCCCGCCAGTACCATAAGCAGAAGGGATACAACGCCTGCGATCACACGAACTGGAGTCGTGAAGAAGCGGCGAACATCGGCATAATGCAGATGATACCCTGCTACGAAAAAGGGCAAATAAACAAAGGTTCTGCTTATGCTGAGCCAGATGCCATCCACTGGTAGATACCCGACAAGGATACCCAGCAGCACGGAGATACCTATTTGGACAACAGGCGGCATTCCCTGGAAAGCAAGCATCAGCAGTCTCCAGCAAATATGACTGGCAAGGAACCAGAGCAGCAAATAAGGTGCAAAAAAAGAATGATGAATATGAGGGACATGGAAGAGCGCAGCATCCAATATCGAATAGAGGGTTTGGAAAATAAGATATTGCATACCGATCTGAAGCAAGACTTTCCGGCCTGCGTGCCCAGCTAACGAGGTTTTGGCAAAGTACCCTGTAACGAGCACGAACAACGGCATATGAAACATGAATATCCAGCTAAACCATTGTTGGGCGATGTGAAGCGAGCCGACCAATGGCTCCAGAGCATTGCCTGCAAATACGCATATGATCAGCATAAAGCGCAAATTGAGAAAGAAGCTTTCTCCTTGTATGTCATGGCTTGTCGTCATGTAATTCCCTCCGAACGGCACTCAGCCGAGTAAACTCTGTATAAAATAATCCTTACAAGGAACAAGGTACGATACTCTGAGCCTTATCATTGTGATTTTATTCACAATAGTAAGCGCTGTCATGTCCTTATTATGTGGCGGAAGCTTGAACAGGGGGAAAAGACCGGGCTAATGTCTGGAAATGTCTTCTTATTTGACCCTGTGTGCGCAACGATGGTACCCTAACAAGGCTATAGATAAGCTGATTTGCGCAGCAAAAAAATTTCATACACAAGTCATGAATCATGAGGTGCGAAATACGAAAGGAACATTTAAAATGAGAAGAAGAACGAGAAGATCATACAGCTCATATGGGACACGCGGTCCCCGGAAAATATGGAAAATTCTTTTGGGTATCCTGATTGTCATTGTGCTTATCGCAGGCTGGGGAGCATGGAAGGTATTTACGCCCTATCAGCCTGACAACACGGCCACTGCCGCATTAGCAGAAGTAGCCGATGCTGTGAAGGTGAACGAACAGGAGCATTGGGTTGGTTTTGAGCCTGCAAAAAGAAATGGTATCGGAGTTATTTTGTACCCGGGTGCTTTGGTGAAGCCTGAAAGTTACGCTCCTTTAGCCCACCGTCTGGCGCAAAAGGGTCATCATGTGATCATTGCAAAAATGCCGCTGAATCTTGCATTGATTTCCCCGGATTTGGCGGGTGAGGTACTCAAGGCATATCCGAAAGAAACTTTTGTGATTGGAGGCCATTCGTTAGGTGGTGTTATAGCTGCCCGCTATGCGGCTGCACATCCCGATCAGGTCAAGGGCGTATATTTCCTTGCTTCCTACCCAGACAATAAGGGTAATTTGAAGGATAAAAATCTGCCGGTCATTTCCCTGCTTGGAAGTGATGATGGAGTTATTAAAATGGATAGTGTTCAGAGTGGAAGAGCTTATCTACCAGCCAATACGCTGTATTTTACAGTTGAGGGCGGCAATCATGCCCAATTCGGCAGCTACGGAGCCCAAAAGGGGGATAGCCCAGCGAAAATTAGCCCAGCCGAGCAATGGAATCAGACGGTTTCAGCTTTGCAGGACTGGATGAAAGAGAGTGTAGATTCAGCTCCAAAAAACCAGTAATGAGGAGGCGGGCTGCATGTCTGAGTTAGTCGTTCAGGGACAGCGCTTTCCATGCCGTGGCATTTTATTGGACAAGGATGGCACACTGCTGGATTTTATTCAGTTGTGGGGTCCCTGGGCCCGTTCTATACTGGATATGCTGGAACAGCATCTTGCCGTGGCAGGTACAGATTTTATGGTGGAAAAAGGCAGCATTCTGGGTACGATCCACGACCCTGAGGGGCGCGTGATCGGCTATGATCCTTCCGGCCCGCTGGCGATGGGGACAGTGGATGAAAGTACGGGCGTACTGGCTTGGCAGCTTTATACTGCCGGTGTACCATGGAATGAAGCAGTGAGGCTGGTTCGGGATTTTAACAAAGCGGCGATGGCTGATGTGCGGCGACATCGGGCAGCGAAGGTGTTTCCGGGCTTACGGACGCTACTGGAGCAAAGCTGCCGTGCCGGATTGAAGCTGGCAGTCGTGACCTCTGACAGTACAGAGGCTGCGCAGGAGCACCTGGAGTGGATGGGGCTGACGTCATATTTTGACGAGGTCATCGGACACGACAGGGTTACATACGGTAAGCCGGATCCGGAAATGGCTGAAAAAGCTTGCTCCTTGCTGGGACTGTCACCAGCGGATGTAGTTGTCATCGGAGACAGCAACGGGGATATGCAGATGGGCAAGCGTGCCGGGGTGCGGCGGGCCATCGGATTTGCGCCAGAGCCGGAACGTTCCGGTCATTTGCTGGATGCGGACATCATCGTCCGCGGATATGAAGAGCTGGAGGTGCGTGAAACATGGACAAAATAAAAACGTTGGCTGATTGGATACAGCAATCACAAAACATTGTTTTTTTCGGCGGGGCGGGTACGTCGACGGAGAGCGGTATCCCGGATTTTCGTTCGGCGGCCGGTCTGTATCAGAGTGAGGAAAAATTGCCTTATCCCCCAGAGGTTATGCTTAGCCGTTCCTTTTTTGTGAAGCATCCTGAAGTGTTCTTCGGCTTCTACCGTAGCAAAATGCTGCATCCGGATGCAGAGCCGAACGGCTGCCATCGTTTCCTTGCGTCACTGGAACAGCAAGGCCGCCTCAAAGCAGTCGTGACGCAAAACATTGACGGCTTGCATCAGGCCGCAGGCAGTGTGAATGTGCTGGAACTTCACGGCTCGGTGCACCGCAATCATTGTATGGAATGCGGGCGCTTTTACAGTTTGAACGAAGTAATGGACAGCTCCGAGGCAGTGCCCAAATGTCCGGTAGACGGGGGAATTATCAAACCGGATGTCGTTTTATACGAGGAAGAGCTGGATCAAGATACGCTTGTCCGGTCCATTCAAGCCATTTCGCAGGCCGATCTGCTATTCATCGGCGGAACCTCGCTGACGGTGCATCCTGCGGCGGGGCTGATTACTTATTTTCACGGTAAACATACGGTACTGCTTAATACAGACCCCACTTCATATGATCACAAGGCGGATCTCCTGATTACCGATCCCATCGGCAGGGTTATGGGAGAACTCGGCAGTCAATTGAGTTTGTAATCGTTTTCTTGTCAACGGCTGGATAAAGGCGCTATGATGTTGTTGTAATGGACATAACAATGTTTCGAGAGAGGCTGGGATAGCATGGTTTATTTGGCTGGCGATGATCGTTATGAAAATATGAAATACAACCGCACAGGGAGATCGGGCCTTAAGCTTCCTGCCATTTCACTGGGCTTGTGGCACAATTTTGGCGGGATTAACAATGCGGAGAACGGCCGTAACATGGTTACCCGCTCCTTTGATTTGGGGATTACGCACTTTGATCTAGCTAATAACTATGGTCCTCCAGCGGGTTCGGCAGAGGAATTTTTTGGGCAAGTGTTGGCGAGTGATTTGAAGCCGTACCGGGATGAGATGATCATTTCGACCAAGGCTGGCTACTATATGTGGCCGGGGCCTTATGGTGAATGGGGCTCACGCAAGTATGTGATATCCAGTCTGGATCAGAGCTTGAAGCGGTTGGGGCTGGATTATGTCGATATATTCTACTCCCACCGTTTTGATCCTGATACGCCGCTGGAGGAAACAATGCAGGCACTGGATCATATCGTACGTTCCGGCAAGGCGTTGTACGTGGGCGTGTCTAATTATAGCGCGGAGCAAACGGCAGAAGCCGCTCGTATTTTGAAAGAGCTGGGAACACCGATGCTGATTCATCAGCCAAAATATTCTCTGCTCGACCGCTGGATTGAAAACGGATTGCAGGATGTACTGGACGAAAATGGGATCGGCAGTATTGCCTTTTGCCCACTGGCTCAGGGACTGCTGACCAATAAATATTTGAACGGAATTCCCGAGGATTCTCGGGCGGCGAGTACGTCTGTTTTCTTAAATGAGAACCATGTGACGCCAGAAACGCTCCGTAAGGTGCGCGCCTTGAATCAGATGGCGGCTGCACGCGGACAAAGCTTGGCCCAATTTTCACTTGCCTGGTCTCTGCGCGGCGGTCGCTTAACCTCTGCTCTGATTGGGGCAAGCCGTGTGAGTCAAATTGAAGAAAACGTTGCTGCCTTGTCCAATCTGGACTTTTCACAGGAAGAACTGGATCGGATTGATTCGATTCTGAATGCCGGGAACGGACAGGACGGCGGCACAGCCTAAAGGCCCCAAAATATTTCATCATCATCGGTATAACGTGCATGTTATCATATCCGAAATACACGCAACAGCCCGCATCGTTGAAGGATGCGGGCTGTTTGCCATGTTCCGAACCATACGGATTGGTCGTTGCTTATGCTGCAACGGAGGATCAATCCCCGAACGGAGCAGGCAGAATAAATGAACGATTAAAGTCTGCTAAGGTTGCGGATATTGCTGAACCTTGCTTCGATACTGAGTTGGCGACTGACCGCAGAAGCGCCTGAATTGACGTGAGAAATACAAAGCGTCGGTCAATCCCACCGAAGCGGCCACCTGCTCCACCGAAAGCTCGGGACGCTCGCGCAGCAGTTGGCGAGACTTGTCAATTCGCAGCTTGAGCAGATAGGTAACAGGGGAGACGCCTGTTTCCTTCTTGAATATGCGTGACAAATACGCACGGTTATAACCAAGTCCTTCGGACATTTGTTCGATAGAAACGGGATGTGCATATTGAGTGGACATATATTGGACCATCTGCTTGACCGTCCGCCGAATTTGCGAATCCGCCCCGGTCGGGTCAGACCAGTCGCTTAAATGATTACCCGCTTCCCCCATGATCAGATACAGGTAACCGAGGGCTGCAAGATGTGAGCTGGATTTTCGGCTGTAAAAGGCTAACTGCATCTGCTCCAAATAGCCGGGGATCAGGCTCTCACCGGAAGCGTGGAAGACAGGCTGATGCACGTGTAGCCCTGCTTCCTGCACCATCTGTTCGGTATGCTGTCCCGTAAATGCAGACCAGCGATACCGCCACGGTTCCTCTTCATCGGAGGTGTAGCTTACAAGCTGACCGGGATGAATCAGGAAAAAATCATTTTTTTCAAGCTGATATGCGTGCTGCTCTGTTCGGAAGATACCTTTTCCCGATTCCACGAAATGGAGTAGATAGTAATCATAGAGCTTCGGCCCAACAGCATGACCGGATTTGGTTTGGCTCTCCCCGGCAAAAAGCACGTGCAGTGGGCTATTTTCATAAAAGACCGGATTGGAGGCCACAGCATAACTATATGAATGCGTTTGCAAATATGGTCATCCTTCCTAGATTTGTGAATGGTTTAATAGATGCGGTATACTTACATTGTACATATCCAAGTCACATTTATCCATAGCTTTAACACATGGATGCATTACATTATTTAACGCTTTCATTTATACTGAAATCATAAGAAGTGTCAACCTGATTAAGTTTGTTACAGGGAAGTCAGGGGGGCCTTTACTAACGGTGATGAGGTGGATGCGGATATGAACACTACTGAAATAAAGAAACGTTTTATCGACAAATATGGTGAAAGCAGCCATGAGCTGCGGATATTTCATGCTCCCGGGCGTGTCAATTTGATTGGGGAGCATATCGACTACAACGGTGGTTATGTACTCCCGGCTGCACTGGAATTCGGTACAACGCTGATTCTCCGTGCACGAAATGATGATGAAATTCATTTTGCTTCGACAAACCTGTCATATGAAGTGTCCATACCGCGTGGAGAAATAGGTAACAACAAAACGGACGAATGGGTGGACTATCCAGTGGGTGTGATGGTGGAGCTGGCTAAAAAGGAAGTTTATCCGTCTAGCGGATACGACCTGCTCTATCATGGAGAAATACCGAATGGTGCCGGATTGTCATCATCTGCTTCCATTGAGGTCGTAACAGGCTACGCGCTGCTCACTGCCGAAAAGCAGGCAACAGACACGGTTGAAATTGCGCTGTTGTCCCAGCGGGCAGAAAACAATTATGTAGGCGTCAATTGCGGCATTATGGATCAGTTCGCCGTAGCCAACGGTGCGGCCGATCATGCGATTCTGCTGATGTGCGATACGCTGGAGTACCGCAAGGTGCCTTTTCGTACGGGCGTTTATAAGCTGGTCATCGGCAATACGAACAAACGTCGTGGGCTGGTAGACTCAGCCTATAACGAGCGTCGCAGCCAATGCGCCGAGGCGTTGTCGATATTGCAGCAGCAGGAGCCGTCACTGGAATATCTCGCTCAGCTGGATGAAGCCCGCTTCGGTAAGCTCCAGCATTATATTGCGGATGAAACAGTACGCCGCCGGGCACAGCATGTGGTGGAGGAAAACGCTCGTGTGCTGGCTTCTGTCGATGCCCTTGCGGCGAATGATCTTGCAGCCTTTGGACAGTTGATGAACGCTTCACATGATTCGCTACGCGATCTGTATGAGGTCAGCTGTACGGAGCTGGATGTAATGGTGGAAGAAGCAAGACGTATTCCCGGCACGCTGGGCTCGCGTATGACGGGAGCCGGATTTGGGGGCTGTACGGTTTCACTGGTTCATGAGGACGATGTGGAACGGTTTGTGAAGGAAGTCGGCGAAGCTTATCAGACCCGGACAGGGCTGGAAGCCAGCTTTTATGTATGTAAGGCGGGAGACGGAGTTAAAGAACAGAAGGAGGACGAATAACATGGCCATTTTAGTAACAGGCGGAGCCGGATATATCGGTTCACATACCGTAGCAGAACTGTTGGATCGGGGAGAAGAGGTTGTGGTGCTGGACAATTTGCAGACCGGGCACAAGGCAGCACTGCTCGGAGGCAAGCTGTATGAAGGCGATCTGAGAGATAAAGAACTGCTGTCCAGACTGTTTTCCGAAAATAGTATCGACGCGGTTATCCATTTCGCAGCCAACTCGCTGGTTGGGGAAAGTATGCAAAATCCGGGTAAATATTATGACAACAACGTATTCGGCGCGTTGAGCTTGCTGGAGGCCATGAAGGATGCTGGTGTGCGCAGGATCGTATTTTCCTCCACTGCGGCTACCTATGGCGAACCGGAAAAGGTGCCGATTGAAGAGGGAGACCGTACAGAGCCAACGAATGTATATGGTGAAACGAAGCTGATGATGGAGCGCATGATGTCGTGGTTTGATAAAGTATTGGGCATCAAATATGTGTCCTTGCGGTATTTTAATGCGGCTGGTGCGCATGAGAGCGGCAAAATCGGCGAGGATCATCGTCCGGAAAGTCATCTGATTCCGCTGGTACTTCAGACAGCACTGAAACAGCGCCCGCACATTGCGGTGTTTGGTGAGGACTATGCTACACCTGACGGAACATGCATCCGGGATTACATTCATGTGAGCGATCTGGCAGATGCCCATGTGCGTGCGGTGAATTATTTGCGCGAAGGCCATGACAGCAACGTGTTTAATCTGGGCAACGGACAGGGCTTCTCGGTGAAGGAAGTTATCGAGACGGCGCGCAAGGTCACTGGACTCGACATTCCGGTCGTTACAGAGCCACGGCGCTCGGGTGATCCGGCAGTATTGGTTGCCTCTTCTGACAAGGCACGTTCGGTGCTGGGCTGGAGTCCGGCGCGTACCCAACTGGAGGACATTATCAGCGGAGCTTGGGGCTGGCATCAGTCGCACCCTCAGGGCTACGGCGACGAATAGACGGGAGACGATGACATAATGAGCGAGAGTCAATCCGCAGCTAGAGGCCAAGACCGGGACCATTCCCGGCCTGTGGCCCATGACATCGACGAAACTGTACAGCAATCCGCTCTGTATGCGATTGAGCAGCTGGTTGCATTCGCACAAAACCGGGGATTGATCGGTCCGCAAGACACAGATTACAGTCGTAATCTGCTGCTGGAGCAGTTCGGGTTCTCTGAGCCTTACTCCGGCGGGGAGGCAGGGGGCATCACAGCCCCCGAAGTTCTCCAGCCTGTGCTTAATGTATTGATTGATTATGGCTATACGATTGGACTCATATCGGAAAACACAGCTACGTACCGTGATTTGCTGGATTCCAAAATTATGGGTCTCCTGATGGCAAGACCGTCTGAAGTCATCCGTGACTTTCGCCAAACGGAGGCTGAACGCGGCATAGAGGCGGCGACAAATGCTTTTTATCAACTGTCCATCGACTCGAATTACATCCGAATGGGCCGCGTTGCCAGCAATGTGTTCTGGAATCAGCAGACACCGTACGGAGATATGGAAATCACGATTAATCTGTCCAAGCCGGAGAAAAGTCCAAAGGAAATCGCAATGGCGAAGCTTCTTCCGCCGCCCGTTTATCCAAAATGTCAATTATGCCGTGAAAACGTTGGGTATGCCGGAAGGGTGAATCATCCGTCCCGCCAAAACCTGCGTATCATTCCGCTGGAATTGAACGGGGAACCGTGGTTCTTCCAATATTCGCCCTATGTGTACTACAACGAGCATTGCATCGTATTCCATCACGATCATGTGCCGATGAAGCTTACGAAGGATACACTGCGGCGGTTGCTGGCATTTACGAAAGCGTTTCCGCACTATTTTATCGGTTCCAATGCCGATCTGCCGATTGTCGGGGGCTCTATTCTGACTCACGATCATTTTCAAGGTGGACGTCATACGTTCCCCATTGAAAAAGCGGAGGTGGACGTTGTGTACCGCAATGAAGCCTTCCCGCAAGTCACAGCAGGTATTGTGAACTGGCCGATGTCAGTGATCCGCTTTACTTCAACGGATGTCGAAGCGTTGCTGGAGGCGGGAAATGCCGCTTTTGAAGCCTGGAAGACATACAGCGATCGCGCAGTGGATGTCCTCTCTCATACGGAGCAAGACGGAGAAGCGGTGCCGCATAATACGGTTACACCGATTGTACGTCGGGATGCGGAAGGAAAGTACCAGATGGATCTGGTGCTGCGCAACAACCGGACGAGTGATGAGTACCCGGAAGGTATTTTTCACCCTCATCGGGAGATGCATCATATCAAGAAGGAAAATATCGGCCTAATCGAGGTTATGGGGCTTGCGATTTTGCCGGGGCGGCTTAAGGATGAACTGGATGAAATTGCAGATATTTTGTGTGGGAACGACGAGCTGGCTGTAGCTATGCAGCAGGAAGGGCATCCGCTATTCAAGCATGCGGACTGGATTTACCAGTTGAACACCCGATTCGGTCGCCTGCCTGACAAGGAGACGGCTGTTCGTACCGTACAAAATGAGGTCGGACTGAAATTCAGTGAAATATTGGAGCATGCAGGGGTGTACAAGCGCAATTCGGAAGGTCAGCAAGCGTTTGGACGATTTATACAGCAACTGGGTTATACTACAGGGGAATAAAACAAATGCAGGCAGCGCATAATACAGTGCGAGAACCCTCCCAAGATATGACATGGAACCATGCTCCTCAGGAGCGTGGTTTTTTTTTCTGAAAAAGAAGCAAATTTGTTTCCTGTAACTGAAAAGGTTATAATAGAGGAGTTCCTTAACATTAAACTTTAGAAAATATTGGAGGCGAACGTTTGCGATGAAAGCATTCGAATTTTATAATCCTACTCAATTGATCTTCGGTAAAGGGCAATTAGAGGCTCTCAAGCGTGAAGTTCCTAAATACGGTAAACGTGTACTGCTTGTATATGGCGGCGGCAGCATTAAGCGCAGCGGCTTGTATGATAATGTAATAAGTCTGCTTAAAGAGATTGGCGCAGAGGTAACGGAACTGGCTGGTGTAGAACCAAATCCTCGCTTGTCTACAGTACATAAAGGCGTGGAATTGTGTAAAACACATCAAATCGACCTCGTACTGGCTGTTGGCGGCGGTAGTGTGCTGGATTGCTCCAAAGCGATTGCTGTCGGGGCGAAATATGATGGCGACATGTGGGATTTTGCAGAGCGTAAAGCGGCTCCGCAGGCAGCATTGCCTTTAGGTACAGTTCTGACGATGGCAGCTACCGGTTCCGAAATGAACGCAGGTTCTGTCATTACGAACGAAGAAACACAGGAAAAACTGGGATGGGGCAGTGTATTTGCGTTCCCTGCGTTTTCCATTCTTGATCCGGTGAACACGTATTCTCTGCCACAAAATCAAACGGTGTACGGAATCGTGGATATGATGTCACATACGCTGGAGCATTACTTCCATTTGGAATCTAACACTCCGGTTCAGCTTGGCTGGTGTGAAACGATTTTGCGTACAGTTATTGATGCGGCTCCTGGCCTGGTCAACGATCTGGAAAACTACGAGCTGCGTGAAACGATGATGTACTGTGGTACGATGGCGCTGAACGGCTTCCTGAACATGGGGCTGACAGGTGACTGGGCAACTCATAATATCGAGCATGCAGTGTCTGCTGTTTATGATATTCCACATGGCGGAGGACTGGCGATTTTGTTCCCGAACTGGATGAAGCACAATCTGCATGTGAAGCCTGAACGCTTCAAGCAACTGGCTGTGAATGTGTTCCATGTGAACCCGGAAGGCAAGAGTGATGAAGAAGTAGCGCTGGAAGGTATTCAGGCGTTGCGTGATTTCTGGAACTCGATTGGTGCGCCAAGCCGTCTGGCTGATTACGATATTGATGATTCCAAAATCGACGTTATGGCTGATAAAGCTGTGAAATTCGGTTCTTTTGGTGGCTTTAACAAGCTGAATCGCGAAGATGTAGTGGAAATTTACAAAGCATCCCTGTAATTCAGTTTTTAGATAATTGTAAGCGCGTTTGTACGTCAATAGACGTATGGACGTGCTTTTTTGGGTTTGATTTGGAATTTAAGAGGAAAATTTTGAAACTTTTTAAGGTTGAATACGTAAACATAGTTATAGGCTGGAAACCAGACTGAAAAGGTACATGGAAGGAGGAGCCGCATGGAAACCATATTTTGGTGGTTATTGGCAGGGGCGCTATCTTTACTGTGGTCAGTGTATTGATCGGGGATGTACTTGGTGGCTGGCTGGATGGATTGGAGCTGCCGGGCCTCGATTGGTTCAGACCCGTCGTTTTACTTGGAGCGATGACCGCTTTTGGCGGGGCTGGTGTGTTGCTGACGAAATATACCGGGCTGAGCATGGGCTGGGTCGTTGTGTTTGCCTTTGCGATTGCATTTGTGATCGGAGTGCTTGTGTTTTTTGCGTTTATCAAGCCCATGGCGAACTCGGAGGTGTCCAGCGGCTTCTCGATGCGTGAGCTGACCGGAAGGATCGGTGAGGTCACCGTTCCGGTACCTGAGGTTGGTTACGGGGAGGTTATGATCCGCTTGGGTGCAGGCAACACCATACATACAGCATCGAGCTTTGATCACAAACCGCTAGCTGCGGGAACCCGTATCGTCGTGGTTGAGGTCGCAGAGGGTGTCGTCCGCGTAGCGTATCTGGATACGTAGACGGCGCATTCGCTTAACTTGAAGGGAGCGTGAACGGGAGTGTCAAGTTTGCAGGATATTGTGTTGGTCCCGGGGATTGTCGTCATCGTTATCGTCATATTAGGGATTGCTTTTTGGGCCCGTTACAAAACGGTAGGACCGGATGAAGGAATGATCGTTACGGGTTCATTTTTGGGAAATAAAAATATTTCCGAGGATGATTCCGGTCGTAAAATCAAAATTGTGCGCGGCGGGGGTGCCTTTATATGGCCTATTTTTCAGCAGTCCGAATTTATTTCTCTATTGTCCCACAAACTGGATGTAACAACACCGGAAGTGTATACGGAGCAAGGAGTTCCCGTGATTGCGGACGGTGTGGCGATCATCAAGGTCGGCAGCTCCATTGAGGATATAGCAACAGCAGCGGAGCAGTTCATCGGGAAGCCGCTGGAGGCCCTCAGGGGAGAAGCTCAGGAAGTGCTGGAGGGCCATTTGCGTGCGATCCTCGGCTCGATGACAGTGGAGGAAGTATATCGTAATCGAGATCGGTTTGCGCAGGAAGTACAGGGCGTGGCTGCTCGCGATCTGAAAAAGATGGGTCTGCAAATTGTCTCGTTCACGATTAAAGATGTGCGTGATAAGCACGGATATCTGGATGCGCTTGGTAAGCCGAGAATTGCCGCTGTGAAACGGGACGCAGAAATTGCCGAAGCCGAGGCGGTACGGGATGCCCGGATACAAAAGGCGCGTGCCGAACAGGAAGGGCAGAAGGCTGAACTGTTGCGTGATACAAACATTGCCGAGGCAGCCAAGGAGAAGGAACTGAAAGTGGCTTCGTTTAAAAAGGAGCAGGATACAGCCAAGGCGGAAGCCGATCAGGCTTATCACATTCAGGAGGCCCGTGCCAAGCAGACTGCCGTCGAGGAGCAGATGAAGGTCGAGCTGGTGCGCAAGGAGCGCGAAATTGATCTTCAAACCAAGGAAATTCAGGTACGTGAAAGCAATATGATGCGGAAGTGAAGAAGAAGGCGGAAGCGGATCGGTATGCGGTAGAGCAAGCCGCGGAGGCGGATAAATCACGTAAAATGCGTGAGGCGGAATCGCTGCAATACTCGATTGAGACACAGGCTAAAGCGTCTGCTGAACAAAAACGACTGAATGGGCAAGCGGAAGCGGATGCGGAACGCGCCAAAGGTACGGCGGATGCTGACGTCATCCGTTTGCGTGGTCTGGCGGAAGCCGAGGCCAAGGAAAAGCTGGCGGAGGCGTTCCAGAAGTTTGGTGAGGCAGCCGTACTCGATATTATCGTGAAAATGCTGCCTGAACTGGCCGGCCGGATTGCTGAGCCAATTGCGTCCATTGATAAATTAACGGTTGTGGATACAGGCAAGGGAGAAGGAGCAGCGCGTGTCAGCAATTATGTCACAGAGCTAATGGCTACAGCTCCAGAGATGCTCAAGAGTGTGTCCGGTATTGATGTAGAGCAGTTAATTAAGGGGCTGACCACGGGGAAAAAGGGCCTTCATTCCGTATCGTCCTCCGGTGAAACGGATAAGCTGCACATTCATGCCCCGGTTGAGGTTGCGCCGCGGGATAAAGAATAGCCGCAGGGCTTACAGGAGCAGATACCCCTTAACAGAAAGAACGCTTTTCATCACAGCTTTTCCCGGTTATTGTGATGAAAAGCGTTTTCTTTTTATTGACCTTTAGCGGAATATTTGGTACTTTAACGTGGATTCCTCTGAGCTTCATGCTCTAATTCTTAGGATCAAGGTTCAGATAAAAGAGGTGCGGATGTGAGCAGCCTACAAGTGGCGAAAGCGCTGAATAACAATGTGATTATCGGGATGCATCCCGAGCATGATGAGGTTGTTGTGATTGGAAAAGGAATCGGTTTCAATCGCAAAAACGGCGATCTTATACCGTTGGATTCAGTTGAAAAATTATTTATATTAAAAGCCATGAGGAGCAGGAGCAATACAAGCGATTGCTTCCCGAGCTGGATGAAAAGCTCATTGAGGTCATTGGTGAGGTGCTTCACCATGTTCAGCTTCAAGCGAAGAAGCCTCTGAATGAGCACATATTGATTGCTTTAACCGATCACATCGCCTTTTCCATTAATCGTCAGAAACAGGGCATTACGATCCATAATCCGTTTTTGTATGAAACGAGAGAAATTTACCCTCAGGAATACAAGATGGCTGAACAGGCAGTCTCTTTGATCAAGGACAAGATGGGTGTGGATCTGGGAGAAGATGAAATCGGATTCGTGGCCTTGCATATTTACAGTGCCATGACGAACCAGCATATTTCCGAGGTCAGGAAGGATTCTCGATTGATTGCTGATATGGTACAGGTAGTAGAGACTACGCTGGATTATCGCATTCCTCTCCAATCCCTGGATTACTCACGTCTGCTGACTCATCTGAGGTTTGCGATTGAACGTGTACGTCGGGGAGAGATTGTGCAGGAGATTTACCGATTGGACAAGCTTTGAATGAAGAGTATCCGGAAATGTATATGTTAGCCTGGAAGCTCACGAAGATTATGGAGAAAAGGCTTCGCAAACCCGTATATCCGGCTGAGGTTAGCTATTTGACGATGCATTTACAGCGGTTGTCCCAACGCAAAGAGCAGGGAGATCAATGTTAGAACAGCTAGAATCGAAAAAGTATTGCCTCACTTTTGGCAGAATGCTATAATGAATTTCGTAATGAGCAAGACAACAATTGAATATCTAACGTGTTACTGATTCGATCAGGCATGAGTTGTTTTAAGTTATGATTGTTTACAGCCTACCGGGGTAAGCTATATCCCAAGGTTGTGTTCAAACATACTTAAATCGGCTCATGCCTTTTTGTTGTTTTGCCTCTCTATTCTAATTTTCAGAGAAGGAAGTGGAACGTATGTTTAAAAAGCTTTTCGGTGTTTTACAGCGTGTCGGCAAAGCTTTAATGCTTCCTGTGGCCATTTTACCGGCAGCGGGACTTTTATTGGGAATCGGCAACATGTTGGTCAATCCCGATTTCTCCAGTACATTCCGGCATTAAATGCGGGCTGGGTTCATCGGTAGCGACGATCATGATGAATGCCGGACAAATTGTTTTTGATAATCTGGCACTGTTGTTTGCAGTCGGCGTAGCCGTCGGTCTGGCAGGCGGTGAAGGTGTAGCAGGTTTGGCTGCGATCATCGGTTACCTCGTCATGAACATTACATTGGGTACAGCTGTGGGTGTTACACCGGGTCTGATCGCTCAAAAATACCGGGCTATGCGAACGTGCTGGGGATTCCAACGCTGCAAACCGGGGTGTTCGGCGGGATTATCATCGGTATACTGGCCGCGGCCATGTACAATCGCTTTTTCAAAATTGAGCTTCCTTCGTATCTGGGCTTTTTCGCAGGTAAGCGCTTCGTTCCGATTGCAACAGCAGTATCTTCGTTGTTGATTGGACTATTGCTGGTCATTGTATGGCCTCCCGTACAATCTGGACTGAACGTCGTGTCTCACTTCATGGTTGATTCCAACCCGACACTGGCCGCTTTCATTTTTGGGGTCATTGAACGCTCACTTATTCCTTTCGGATTGCATCACATTTGGTATTCACCGTTCTGGTTTGAGTTCGGCGAGTACGTGAACAAGGCAGGTCAAACGATTCATGGTGACCAGCAAATCTTCTTTAACCAGCTTCGTGATGGAGTTACATTGACAGCAAGTACGTTCCAAGTGGGTAAATTCCCGTTCATGATGTTCGGTTTGCCAGCCGCAGCGCTTGCAATGTATCATGAAGCAAGACCGGAACACAAAAAATATGTAGCAGGTATTATGGGTTCAGCAGCTTTGACCTCGTTCTTGACAGGGATTACGGAGCCACTGGAATTTTCCTTCCTGTTCGTAGCTCCATTGCTGTTCGCGGTGCATGCTGTGTTTGCAGGGCTGTCGTTTATGACCATGCAAATTTGAATGTTAAAATCGGTATGACCTTCTCTGGTGGATTTATCGACTTCCTGATTTTCGGGATTATTCCGAATCGTACGTCTTGGTGGTACGTCATCATCGTCGGTCTGATTTTGGCGGTTATTTACTACTTCGGATTCCGATTCATCATACGGAAGTTTAACCTGAAAACACCAGGGCGTGAAGAAGCTACAGAAAATGTTGAAGGAGCCGCAGTCGGTACCACAGACGAGCTTCCAGGCAATATTTTGGCAGCTTTCGGCGGGGCGTCCAATATCAAGCATTTGGATGCTTGTATCACACGTCTTCGTATTGAAGTTAACGAGAAGTCCAACGTTGACAAGGCTCGTCTCAAACAGCTTGGCGCAGCGGGTGTACTCGAAGTCGGCAACAACGTACAAGCCATTTCGGTACACGTTCCGACACGATTAAAACGCAAATGGCTGATATTATGGCGGGACGCACACCTGCTCCGGCTCCGGCTTCGTCTCAACCTGCTCCGCAAGAAGAGAAGGAAGCTGGTGAAGAAAAACAGACCATCATCGTTGAAGATATCGTGATGCCTGTTAACGGAGAATTGGTTGATATTTCGACTGTTCCTGATCCGGTATTTGCAGAACGTATGACAGGAGACGGTTTTGCTGTCGTGCCAAATGATGGAACGATTGTGTCACCTGTATATGGTAAAGTATTCAATGTATTCCCAAGCAAGCATGCCATTGGTATCCAATCTGACGGTGGTAAGGAAGTGCTTGTTCATATCGGGGTGAACACAGTAAAGCTTAAAGGCCAAGGATTTGACGTTTTGGTGAACGAAGGCGATCTTGTGTCAGCCGGTCAACCGATTATGAAAGTAGACCTGGAATACGTGAAGGCAAACGCAAAATCCATCATCTCACCAGTCATTTTTACCAACCTTCCCGAAGGTTCTTCGGTAACTTTAAACAAAACTGGAGTATTGAAGGCTGGCGAAGATGGTATAATTACGATAAAATAAACTCTATGTGTTTCGGATTAGTAATCAGGCGGCTTAGGTCGCCTGATTATCGACCCGGTTTCACTACACGTATACTGCGTGTAAACAAATATTATCCATAGGAAAGTGGGAGGAACAATTATGCAAACAACTTTTAGAATTACTGATGAAGACGGTATCCATGCACGTCCTGCAACTGCGCTGGTAAATACAGCTAATAAATTCAGCGGTGCTGAATCTTTTGCCGAAGCTAACGGTAAAAAAGTAACTTTGAAATCCATTCTGGGTGTATTGTCTCTCGGTCTGGAACAAGGCGATATCATCAACATCATCTGTGAAGGCACTGAAGCTGCTGACGCTCTGAAAGCTCTTGAAAATGTAATCGTTAACGAAGGGCTGGGCGAAGTTCATGCTTAAAATTTCCGGGATTGCCGCTTCGGCAGGCATCGCTATTGCCCGGGCGTTTATCTTGGAGCATCCGAATTACGCTGTAGAGAGACGCGCGGTTGGTGATGCTGAAGCTGAAATTGCAAGATTGGATGCGGCTTTAGTAAAATCTCAAACCGAATTGGAAGCGATTAAGGAGAAAACTTTACAGGAACTGGGCGAGAAAAAAGCAGAGATTTTTGCTTCTCACCTGTTGATCCTGAATGATCCTGAACTGATCGATCCGGTTAAAGCTAAGATCAGAGACGAGCAGCTTAATGCTGACTATGCTCTGAACGAAGTAGCTACACAGTTTATTTCCATGTTCGAAAACATGAAAAGTGCTTATTTGCAAGAACGCGCATCGGACATGCGTGATGTAACCAAGCGGATCCTGAATCACCTGCTTGGTGTTCATTTTGTCAGTCCTGCAGAAATTGCCGAAGAAACGATTGTACTTGCAGAAGATTTGACACCTTCCGACACAGCTCAGCTGAATCGCGAATTTGTTAAAGGTTTTGCAACCAACATCGGCGGACGTACTTCGCACTCGGCTATTATGGCTCGTTCACTTGAAATTCCTGCGGTTGTAGGAACGAAAAATATATTGTCCCAAGCTAAAAGCGGCGATTTGATTATCGTCGATGGTCTGGATGGTCACGTATTTGTGAACCCTTCCGAAGAGATCGTTGCGGAATACCAAGCTAAACAGGTGGCATACGACAAGCAACGCGAAGAGTGGCGCAAGCTGCGCGGCGAAGCTACAGTTTCCGTCGATGGTGTGCATGTCGAACTGGCAGCCAATATCGGTACGCCTAACGATGTAGCTGGCGTTCTGGATAACGGTGGCGAAGGCGTTGGCCTGTATCGTACTGAATTCTTGTATATGGGACGCGATAAGCTTCCATCCGAAGAAGTACAGTACACAGCATACAAAACCGTTCTGGAAAGAATGGAAGGCAAACCGGTTGTAGTCCGCACGTTGGACATCGGTGGCGACAAAGAGCTTCCTTATCTGGATCTGCCGAAGGAAATGAATCCATTCCTCGGATTCCGTGCTATTCGTCTGTGTCTGGATCGTCAGGATATTTTCCGTACTCAATTGCGTGCTTTGCTGCGGGCAAGTGTACACGGTAACCTGCGGATCATGTTCCCAATGATTGCTACACTGAACGAATTCCGTGAATCCAAAGCTGTGTTGTTGGAGGAAAAGGAAAAGTTGGTAGCCGAGGGTGTAGCCGTATCTGAAGAAATTCAGTTGGGCATCATGGTAGAAATTCCTTCTACAGCGGTATTGGCTGACCAATTCGCAAAAGAAGTTGATTTCTTCAGTATCGGTACGAACGATCTGATTCAGTACACAATGGCAGCGGATCGTATGAACGAGCGGGTTTCTTACCTGTATCAACCATATAACCCATCCATTCTGCGTCTGGTGAAAATGGTTATTGATGCCGCTCACCGTGAAGGACGTTGGGTTGGTATGTGCGGCGAAATGGCAGGGGATACAACAGCAATTCCATTGCTGCTGGGTCTGGGACTCGATGAGTTCAGCATGAGTGCTACTTCCATTCTGCCAGCACGCAGTCAAATTTCGAAATTGTCCCGCGCGGACATGGAGAAACTGGCTGCAAAAGCTTTGGATATGCAAACAGCCGAGCAGGTTGTTGAATTGGTTCAAAGCATTGAAGGCTAAGGAAGGGTATCACATTTTCAAGGTATATCTTTTTCCAACAAAAATTGCTGTTTACATACAGCGGCCGGTATCTAACAGATACCGGCCTTTTTGTATGCCCCAAATTGGAGTTTGCTTTTAGCTGCATGAGCAATTCAATATAGGCTTGCGAGCTGCAGTTGCTTCGTCCAGTCGCGTGACTGGAGTGGTATATGGAGCATTCAGCACCAATTCAGGCGTTTCCTCCGCTTCCCGCGCAATTTGGATCATGGTGTCAATGAAGGCATCAAGCGTCTCCTTGCTTTCCGTTTCTGTCGGCTCGATCATGATACATTCCTCTACATTCAGCGGGAAATAAATCGTAGGCGGATGGTAGCCGAAATCGAGCAATCGCTTGGCAACATCAAGTGTACGCACTCCGAATTTCTTTAAGCCGCGCCCAGACATCACAAATTCGTGTTTGCAATAGCCTGGATAAGGGATGTCAAAATGCGGAGCCAGCCGATGCATCATATAATTGGCATTCAGTACGGCACATTCGGATACCCGCTTCAAGCCGTCAGGGCCATAGCTGCGGATATAGGCATAGGCACGGACGAGAATGCCGAAGTTGCCGTAAAAGGCTTTGACCCGTCCGATGGAATCTCCCTGCTCTCGATCCCAGTGGTACGTGCCCTTAGGATCACGCACGACAAGCGGCTTGGGCATATACGGAATGAGCCGTTGCTTTACCCCGACAGGTCCCGCGCCGGGGCCGCCTCCGCCATGTGGGGTACTCATCGTTTTGTGCAAATTGAGATGCACCACGTCAAAGCCCATATCCCCGGGGCGGGTGATCCCCATAATGGCGTTGGAGTTCGCGCCGTCATAGTAGAGCAGGCCACCTGCTTCATGCACAATCGCGGCAATGTCAGCGATTTGCTTCTCGAACAGCCCGAGCGTGTTCGGGTTGGTCAGCATAAGCGCAGCGGTGTCGTTGCCTACGGCTTGACGCAGCGTGTCCAGATCCACCAGCCCCTGCGGTGTGGAGGGGAGGGTGATCGTTTCGAAGCCTGCCACAGCGGCGCTGGCGGGGTTCGTTCCGTGCGAGGAATCCGGCACGAGCACTTTGGTACGCCGCTCACCACGCGCTTCGTGGTAGGAGCGGATCATCATCAGCCCGGTCCATTCGCCATGGGCGCCCGCGGCGGGCTGAAGGGTGACGGCATCCATGCCGGTTAACGCGGCCAGATCGCTTTGAAGCGTATGGAGCAGTGCCATGGCTCCCTGGATGCTGCCCTCTGGCTGGTACGGATGGATTTTGGCGAAGCCTGCATAACGGGCGACATCCTCGTTTACCTTGGGGTTATATTTCATCGTACAGGAGCCGAGCGGATAAAATCCGTTGTCCACGCCAAAATTGCGCCGTGACAGGGCGGTATAATGTCGAATTACGTCTACTTCGTATACCTCGGGCAATGCCGCAGGCTCGCTACGCTGCGCATAATCCGGCAAAAGCTCTGCCACCGGACGGCGGGGAACATCGCATTCGGGCAGGGAATAGGCGATACGGCCTGATCTGCTCAATTCAAAAATGAGCGCCTGATCATGCTCTTTCATCTGATTTCGACTGGATTCGACTTCTGGATTCGGTATACCCTGATCTTGTCCGGTGGTGTGTGTCATAGCAATCCCCCAAGATGTGTACGAATTGATCGATCTCTTCCTTTGTTCGTTGCTCTGTCACGGCAATCAGCATGTGACCTGCATATTTCTCATAATCCCGCCCTAACTCGTAGCCGCCGATAAATCCGGCAGCAAGCAATCCGGCTTGCAATTTATTCATATCAGTACCCTCAGGTAACCGCAGGGCAAACTCGTTAAAGGTGGGTGCAGTAAAGGAGGCTGTCACGCCCTTCAAGCCGAGTAGTTGCTCCAATGCGTAACGACTTTTGTGCAAGTTTAGCTCGGCTACTTCCGCGATGCCCTGTCTACCCATGACGGACAAATACACAGAGGCGGATAAGGCGAGCAACGCCTGATTGGAGCATATGTTAGAGGTGGCCTTTTCCCGGCGGATATGCTGTTCCCGTGCCTGTAAGGTCAGCACGAAGCCGCGTTTACCGTTGCGATCTGTGGTCTGGCCCACTATACGTCCGGGGATACGGCGCATATGCGCCTGAGAAACGGCAAAGTAACCACAGGTTGGGCCACCGAGGGAGGAGGAGATGCCGAGCGGCTGCGCGTCTCCTACGACAATATCCGCGCCCTGCTTACCGGGTGCTTCCAGCAAGCCCAGCGCCAGCGGATTGGCGCTGACAACCATAAGACCCTTGTGGGCATGGATCAGGTCAGCCATCGGCTTCAGATTTTCCACGGCCCCGAAAAAATTAGGGCTTTGGACCAAAACTGCCGCCGTCTGCTCCGATATGGCCGCCGTTAATGCCTTCACGTCAGTTACACCATCTGCACAGTCGATCTCTACGATATCCAAATCCAGCCCGCGCGCATAGGCAGCCAACACCTGACGTGCCTCCGGATGGACGGTCCGCGATACGATAATCTGCTTGCGGCGGGTGGCAGCGGCAGCCAATGAGCCTGCTTCTGCCAGCGCAGTCGCTCCATCATACATGCTGGCATTGGCTACAGCCATGCCTGTTAATTCGCATATATACGATTGAAATTCGAAGATGGCTTGCAGCTCGCCCTGGCTTACCTCCGGCTGATAAGGAGTGTAGGCTGTATAAAATTCCGAGCGCGAAGTGATATGCTGGATGACGGACGGAATATGATGATCGTAAATCCCTGCGCCGAGAAAGCTGGCGTGCGTGTCTGTATTGGCATTTTGCCCGGCCAGTCCTGATAAGTGGCGGGTTAAGGCTCTTTCGTCTAATCGAGAAGACAGGGGCAGCTCCCCTTTATACCGGATCGCCTCAGGAATATCGCTGAATAAATCGTCGATGGACGATGCGCCGACCACGCGCAGCATTTCAGCTTGATCCTGCTCGGTCATGGGAAGATAACGATGCTGTTTCATTGGGTCTGGCTCCTTTCAACCAACAAGATCGTAAAAACGTAAAACGATTAATAAACGATTAATAAATGATTGCCAACTGGGCAGCGGTTAGTAACGGATCACGATAGTTATAGTAAGACGAGCGTTTAAATCAGTGTGGACGTTTATAAAAGGGTGCGGCTACCACCTCGGCGCGCAGGCGCTTGCCACGAATCTCGACCTCCAGCGGCGTGGATAGGGAACTAAAACGACTGTCCACCAGAGCCAAACCCAGATTACGTTTTAAGGTGGGCGACTGGGTTCCCGTTGTGACCTCGCCGATGTGCTGTCCTTCCGCAAAAACGGGATAATGGGCACGCGGTATGCCACGGTCAAGCATTTCCAGCCCGATCAGCTTGCGCGGAATGCCTTGTTCTTTCTGGCGTTGCAGAGCCTCTCTACCGATAAAATCTCCCTTATTCAGCTTGACGAAAAAGCCTAAACCAGCTTCCAGCGGTGAAATCGTGGCGGACAGCTCCTGTCCGTACAGCGGCAGCCGCGCCTCGAAACGCAGTGTATCCCGGGCTCCAAGTCCGGCGGGAACCAGACCATACGGCTCACCGATGCGAAGCAATCCGTCCCACACTGCCGGTGCATTCGCAGCAGGCACATAAAATTCAAAGCCGTCTTCCCCCGTGTATCCGGTGCGGGAGACGAGCGCTTTTGCTCCGAATAATTGCACATTCTCGCTGAATCGGAAGGAAGCCAGCTTTGTAATGTCCGTGTCTGTCACGGCTGCGGCAATACGTGCAGCTTCAGGTCCTTGCAACGCCAGCAGTGCCACCGCATCTGATATGTTTTCCATATGAACGGATGCAGGCGCATGGCGAAGCAGCCAATCCCAATCCTTATCGATGTTGGAGGCATTCACAACGAGCATGTAACGCTCCGGCCCTTTGTAGTAGACAAGGAGGTCGTCTACTACACCTCCATCCGGGTAACACAGGAGCGAATATTGGGCCTGGCCCGGCTCCAATTGGCTGACATCGTTCGTCGTCACCTGTTGCAGAAATGCTTCGGCTTCCTGGCCCTCGACCAAGAATTCACCCATATGCGATACATCGAATAATCCTGCACGTTGCCGGACGGCCTCATGTTCCTTTTGAATGCCACTGAACTGTACAGGCAGCTCCCAGCCGCCAAAATCAATGCAACGAACCCCCGACAGCGTGCTGTAGGATGAATGCAGCGGCGTTTTTCGCAAGTTAGTCATTTTTCCACTCCTATCCGGTGTGATCGGCTAAACAAAAAAGACAGGCCGAAAAAAACGTATGGACGGCAGTCCACACACTTTTTTTCAGCTCTGTCCTTGATACCTGAGAGTTACCCCGGTGTGTACCGGGTTTCCCCTTGGGTGATCCGCCTGTATGGCGAATGCTCTCCAGAGATGCGTCCGGCAGAGGTCCTTTTGCCTGAGAGATTCACCTGCGGTGCAGGTTTACTCCTTCGGCGCTGCCTCTGGATCAGCTATACGTCATCCGGTCCTGCCGGTTGGTTACAGCTTGATCCGACTCGCTTGCTGCCTTGTTTTACAGGTGGCAACAGCGATGCGAGTGTTGACAGTCTCTCCCTCCACGTTCATCCGCGTTTACAATTATCGGGTGTTTCCAAAAGCACTTGTTATAACCCATTAATACGCAAATTTATTCGAAATGTCAACAAAAATGTCATGAAAAACATTGTTAAAAACATTTTATTCATAAATAAGGATATGTAAGCGTTTGTTATAATCTGTCGTATTTTAGTTAGAAAGATATATGGAGTAATGTGAAATATTTTTGTTAGTATTATTGACATGATAGTTCTAGTTGTCATAATCTTAACCTGTCATAGACGGGTAGGCAAAACGATGTAATCCATATGAAAGCGAGGCGGAGCAGGATGAGTGAAGTGAAGCAGCAATTGTGGTACACGGAAGAACATGAATGGGTTCAGCGCACAGAGGATGGAACGGTACGAATCGGTATTACGGACTTTGCACAGCATCAACTGGGCGATATCGTTTTTGTGGAGCTGCCTGGGGAGGGAGCAGCGATTGAGCAGGGGGCGGAGATTGGTACTATTGAATCGGTAAAGACAGTATCCGACCTGTTCGCTCCAGTAACGGGAACGGTGTTGAAGGTGAATGAAGCGCTGGAAGGTACGCCTGAGCTGGTAAACGAATCGCCCTACGAAAAAGGCTGGATGATCGAAGTGAAGATTGGGGAAGATCTGGAGGGAGCATTAAGCAAGCTGCTGTCTGCGGATCAGTACGAGCAGTTGACTGCCAATGAGTAATAATGGGGCAATGTAGATTGGATAATTGAATAAGGGCGGCGTTTGTCCGCTCGATTTTGTATAAAAATAGTCGCGATGAATTGGCATAGCGGCTATTTTTGCTGTCTTTTTTTGCAAGCGTAATTACGTGTTTTTCTCTTGTTTAGAGGATAGACCTCATACATAAATTGTACCGATGACAGGATGGTTTTTCAACTAAACACTCGTGTTACAGGCCATATTAAGAGGAATTATGCAGAATGATTTCGCGCCTGTTTATCTTAAATTTAAATGTTGTCATCAACGTTCATGACGAAAGTACGTTTTCATTTCGTTGATGAAGATAGCGTTGTCATTTAGTATGAATTTTAAGAAAAGGTAGTGATGCTTTTTACCTAAAAGGAGGATATGAATATGAGCACAGTGGACACAAAGTCCAGTTCAAACGGAGGAGCGCGCGTTGCCGTACAGCGTTTTGGCCGTTTTCTCAGTGGTATGGTTATGCCCAATATGGGGGCCTTTATCGCATGGGGATTGATCACGGCACTCTTTATTCCGACCGGATGGTTCCCAAATGAGGGGTTTGCACAACTGGTTGATCCGATGAAAAATTATTTGCTGCCGCTGCTGATCGGTTATACAGGTGGCACAATGATTCACGGACAGCGCGGAGGTGTGATCGGGGCCATTATGACGATGGGTGTCATTGTCGGGGCGGCCATTCCGATGTTTCTCGGCGCGATGGTAGCTGGTCCGCTGGCTGCATGGATATTGAAGAAATTCGACAAAGCGATTGACGGCAAAGTTAAATCAGGCTTTGAAATGCTGGTCAATAACTTCTCGGCAGGGATTATCGGGGCGATTTTAGCGTTGCTTGCCCATGTGGCAATCGGCCCGGTAGTACAAATCATCAGTCAAGTGTTGTCAGCAGGGGTACAGTTCCTCGTGAACGCAGGGCTGTTGCCGCTCGTCAATCTCATTATTGAGCCCGGAAAAGTATTGTTTTTAAACAACGCGCTGAACCACGGAGTATTGAGTCCGATTGCGCTGGAGGAAGCTTCAAGAACAGGCAAATCCGTTTTGTTCATGCTGGAATCCAACCCTGGACCGGGGCTTGGTATTTTGCTGGCCTACTGCCTGTTTGGTAAAGGTTCTGCGAAGTCGTCGGCTCCCGGTGCGGTCATCATTCACTTTTTCGGCGGGATTCATGAAATTTATTTCCCTTATATTTTGATGAAGCCGATTCTGATTCTTGCTGCTATAGCAGGGGGCGTAGTGGGAACGTTCTGTTTCATGCTGACAGGTGCCGGACTGGTTGCAGCTCCTTCACCGGGTAGTATCATTGCTTATTTCCTGATGACGCCAAAAGGTGGATATTTGCCAATGCTGAGCGGTGTGATCGCTGCTGCGGTCGTATCGTTTGCTGTTGCTGCTGTGTTACTCAAGACAGGTAAGCAAAAAGAAGAGGATCTTGAGGAAGCGGCATCCCGCATGAAGGATATGAAAACTCAAAGCAAGGGTGCAAGCGAAAACGCTACTGTAACGGAAGATAACCGCGAAGCTGATCGTGCTGCGGAGATTGCCGAAGTTCAAACGGTCAAGGATAAATCAGATGTGAACAAGATCGTCTTTTCCTGTGATGCAGGTATGGGCTCAAGCGCTATGGGCGCCTCGATTTTACGCAAAAAAATGAAGCAGGCGGGTGTGGACGTTACGGTAACGAACACGGCAATCAGTGAGATTCCGCAGGATGCAGATATTGTCATTACGCAAAAAACGTTGACAGACCGGGCTAAAACGGTAGCTCCGAATGCCGAGCACATTTCCATTGACAATTTCCTGAAGAGCCCTGAATACGAAGCGCTGGTGGAACGTCTGAAATCCGATTCTTAATCCACCGTAGTAGTCAGGCCGCCTGTGTGCAGTAGGTATTCTGCGGAGGGGATGAGCTTGGGAAGGAACGGTATGCGCTTATGAATATTACGAAACGACAACGTGACATCGTGGAATATCTTCTGGAGCAGTCCAAAGAGGTAACTGCCGGGGAAATTGCCGAGAAGATCAATGTCAGCACAAGGACGGTTCACCGGGAACTCAGTGCAGTCGAGCATTGGTTAGCGGCTCATGAGGTAAAGCTGGAGAAAAAATCAGGGATTGGAATCTATGTGGATGCCGACTCAGATCAGCTTGTATGTCTGCGGGAGCAATTGATGCATACGAAGTCGGACGAATATTCGGCTGAGGAAAGAAAGATCGTGGTTCTCTGTATGCTGCTGGATACACAGGAGCCGATCAAGCTGTTGGCGCTGGCTTCTGATTTGAAGGTCACGGTAACTACTGTCAGTCATGATCTGGACGAATTGCAAGACTGGATCGGGGAACGGGGACTCGTGCTTGTGCGCAGACGCGGGTACGGAGTCGAGATTACAGGCAGGGAGACAGACAAAAGACGGGCGATTTCCGAGCTGGCTCTCGAAAATTTGGACGAATCGGATCTGTTTTCCGGCCGGGAAGAACCCCGCCCCTTGACGCGTGTCGCCGATAAGCTGCTGGAGATGATTGGCAGAGAGAACCTGCTGACCGTGGAAAATGCCCTCTGGCAGCCCCATGAGAAATGGCTGGAAAACATGGTGGAAAGCAAATATATGGAGCTGCTGATTCAAATTTGCGTTTCGTTGGCACGTTTGCGACTCGGATACGTTGTGGATCATCGTCTCTCGTATTCGAAAACGGATTCGGATGAGAATGTCGTACTGCGTACAGCTATGGTGGAACGCATATGCACAGAGTTGTCAGAGGCGCTGAATATTGAATTTCCGGAGCCGGAACGATCTTATTTCAGAATGCTGTTTCGTGATGCCGAGGATCATTCTACCCGGCTACTGCCGTTGGATGATCTCGTACTGTTGGAGTCGGTTCATGAGTTGATTCGTCGCGTGGAGGAAGAGACAGGCACGCCATTGGCAGAGGATCGGGTTCTGCGTGAAGGACTGATTGCACATATGGCTCCGGTACTCAAACGTCTGAAGGAAGGCAGATCCATCCGTAATCCCCTGCTTCAGCAAATCCGCAAGGATTACGGCAGCTTGTTCGACTCGGTGAAGAAGGCTGCGGCGGACATGACAGAAATGGAAGTGCCGGATGAAGAGATCGGATTTCTCGTCATGCATTTCGGCGCTTCGCTGGAGCGGCTACGGCAATTGCGGCGGGAGGTGCGGGCCATCGTTGTCTGCACGAGCGGCATTGGATCATCCAGGCTGCTTGCTACAAGGCTCGCCAAGGAGTTGCCACAGATCAAAATCGTGGATAGGGCCTCATGGTATGAGGCGGCGCGGATTCCGAAAGAGGATTATGATCTGATCATTTCGACGGTGGAGCTACCGCTTGAACCGGATCGTTACCTTAAGATCAGCCCGTTGCTGACGCAGGAGGAGAGTGACCGCCTGCGTCATTTTATCCAGCATATTACACTCAAGCATCCCCATAATCAGCAGCAGGAACAGGCCGTTCAGCCCGGTCAGGGCATGGAGTGGCTCACCGGGCTGCGGAAAAGTCTCGAGGAAATTGTACACATTGTGCAGCAATTTCAAGTGTATCCGCTGGAAAATCAGAGGATGGATATGCGGGCTACCGTACAGGCTATCTGCATGCTGGAGGCGGGGCGGGGGAACGTCACAGAGCCTACTGCCATTGCTGCACAGCTCATGGAAAGAGAGCGCCAGGGGAGTCAGGTTATCCCTGATACCTCCATTGCTTTAGTCCATACGCGTAGCCGCTATATCCGCCAGCCTTCGCTTACCTTGTATAAGCTGGCAGAGCCACTGCTGGGGGATGCAGGCGAACAGGTAGATTGCGTGCTGCTTATGCTGGGACCTCGCGAGCTGCCGAGAGAAAGCTTGGAGGTATTGAGCGAGATTAGTGCATTACTGTTGCAGGAAGACATGGTTACGCTTCTGGAACACGGCAGCCGTGAGCATATTGTCAATTATATATCAAGTGAACTGGCTGAATTTTTTCACAGTAAATTAGGGACAGGGAGGAACCTACCGTGAGCATTATGACGATAGATAAAGTAAAAATGAACGCAACCGCCAAAGACAAATACGAGGCGATTCGCATGGTCGGACAATCCTGCTGGATGCCGGACATATTACAAGTGAGTACATTGACAAGATGTTGGAACGCGAGGAGATCGTGTCTACCTATATCGGGAACGGGCTGGCTATTCCACACGGCACGAAGGAATCCAAGACGTTCATTCAATCGACTGGCATCTCGATCATTCAGTTCCCGCAAGGTGTAGATTTTGGGGAAGAAAAAGCATACATGGTGATCGGCATCGCAGCACAAGGCGGCGATCATATGGAGATTTTGACGAGTATCGCTGTGGTGTGTGCGGAGGAAGAAAATATGGAGAAACTTCGCAACGCGGTGACCCCTCAGGAAATTATGGATCTGTTCGAAAGCGAGATGGAACTATGAGAGCCGTCCACTTTGGAGCAGGAAATATCGGTCGCGGCTTTATCGGATTGATTCTGTCGCGTGCAGGCTATGAGGTTGTCTTTTCGGATGTTAACGACACCCTTGTATCCGAGTTACGCCGCCGCAAGCAATACACTGTAGAGCTGGCGAATGATACCAAGGATACGGAGATGGTCACGAATGTAACCGCGATTGACGGCAAAGATGCAGGGGCTGTAGCAGACGCGGTAGACCACGCTGATTTGGTAACGACCGCAGTGGGTGTCAGCATCCTCAAGCATATCGCGGCAGGCATTGCCGAGGGGATTAAGAGGCGGATAGAGCGCGGCGCAGCGCCGCTACATGTGATCGCCTGCGAAAATGCAATCGGAGGCAGCGCTCAACTGAAAGAGCATGTTTTTGCGCTACTGGATGAGGCGACTTGTGCCAAGGCAGAGGCTTCGGTGTATTTTCCAAATGCTGCTGTAGACCGGATTGTGCCGATCCAGCATCATGAGGACCCGTTGCATGTGCAGGTAGAGCCCTTTTACGAGTGGGTGGTGGATCGTTCGCAAATGGCCCCTGACCATGAAGAGATTGAAGGTATCCTATACGTGCAGGATCTGGAGCCTTATATTGAACGCAAGCTGTTCACGGTGAATACGGGGCATTGTGTGGCGGCCTATCTTGGCTATAACGCGGGTTATGCTACCATTCAGGAAGCCATGAAGGATAACAAGGTGGTGGATTCGATACAAGGGGCACTGGAGGAAACAGGGGCGGTCCTTGTAAAGCGCTTCGGTTTGGATCAGGGGGAGCATAAGAAGTACATCTCCAAAATTTTGGATCGCTTCCGCAACCCTAATCTGACAGACGAGGTCACTCGGGTCGGACGTTCGCCGTTACGGAAACTGTCTCCCAATGACCGTCTTGTACGTCCGGCACTGCAAGCGGAGGAGTATGGTATCCCGACGGATCATCTGGCGTTAGGAATGGCTGCTGCCTGTAAATTTGATATTGCGGAGGACCCCGAGGCAGTCGAGCTCCAGCAGGTGATCCGCAGCGAAGGACTGGGTGTGGCGCTGACACGCTATACATCCATACCGGCAGATCACCCGCTACTCCGGCAGGTAATGGAGCAATATGATATTATAAGTTCATAAAACAACGAAATAACGCGCGTTATTTTCGATAATCCTCTTGAAGACAAACATCCACATCCACATTAACGTGTTCTGTAGGGATGTGCTTCAAGAGGATTTTTATATGCGTGATTTACATCACATAACAACTTGTCTAAATTGGTTATATTGATAATGATTATCATTATCTACAAAATGGAGTCATCATCATATCTATTTAGGGAGGATTACAGTGAAACCGATCTATGTTACCTTAGGGTTTCTATTTTTGGCGCTTGGAGTGATTGGCGTGGTAGTACCGTTGCTGCCGACTACGCCGTTTTTGCTGCTGGCAGCCTTTTCTTTATGCGGGGGTCTGAACGGATTCACCAATGGTTTTCGAATACCTCTTTGTATCATAAGTATCTGGAAAGCTTCGTCCAAACGAGATCGTTGAAGCTGTCCACGAAAATCACCACTCTGGGATTGGCGTCAGCCATGCTCATTACCGGCTTTATTTTAACCCCCCAGTGTGGGCCAAAGTGATTATCGCGTTGGTCATCCTCTTCAAATATTATTACTTTATATTCCGGGTCGGAACGGTGAGAGGCACTACAGGGGAAACTCCATCCCCAACTCCATCTGTAGCTGCACTTGCTGATACCACGAAGAAAAGGGCTAAAATGGTCGACAGCCGTCTGCTCGGTCTGGTGGAGCATTCCCGAAAATATATCGTTTTGGGTGTGCTTGTGCAGTGGATCGGTCTTTTGGGAAGTATAGCCGCTGTTTTGTCCATGTCCTTTGTTTTGCAACAGGCATGGACGGGACAAGTTACCCGTAAGCTGATTCTATCTGTGACGGCCATTGTCATTGCTGCGATTGCAGTCCGATGCTTGTGCAATTATGCAGCCAGTATGCTGTCCTATCGGGCCTCCGTGAATGCCAAAAAAACGCTGCGCTCGCAAATTTACGGCAAGCTGCTGAAGCTGGGGCCGGCGTATACGGATCATACCTCCACGTCGGGGGTTATTCAGGTTGCTGTAGAAGGAGTGGAGCAGCTTGAAACCTATTTTGGCAGATACATGCCCCAGCTATTTTACAGTCTGCTTGCACCCGTAACGTTGTTCATCACACTATCCTTTGTCAGCTTCAAGGCTGCCATTATTCTGTTGATCTGCGTTCCGCTGATTCCGGTGTCGATTATAGTCATTATGAGAATGGCTAAAAAGCTGTTTCGAAAATATTGGGGCAGCTATGTCAATCTGGGCCACAGCTTTTTGGAAAATGTACAGGGCCTGACCACGCTTAAAATATACGGGACAGACCAGGAGAAACATCAGGAAATGAACACGGCTGCCGAGGATTTTCGTAAAATGACAATGAAAGTACTGACCATGCAGCTTAACTCGGTGGCAGTCATGGACCTTATTGCATTTGGCGGTGCCGCTGCTGGTGTTCTGGTCGCAGTGAGCGAATATTCGGTTGGTCATATCGGCTTGGCGGGAGCGCTGATTATTGTGCTGCTATCGGCGGAGTTTTTCATCCCGTTGCGCCTGCTGGGCTCTTACTTTCATATCGCCATGAACGGGATGGCAGCGAGTGACAAAATATTTCAAATTCTGAGTACAGAGGAACTGGTACAAGGAAAAGAAAGCATCAAGACTACCGATATTCGACTGGATCAGGTGAATTTTGCCTACGACGAAAGGGACACCCTGCGAAATATATCTATGGAAATTCCTCAGGGCAGTTTTGTTTCCATTGTCGGGGAATCTGGCTCTGGTAAAAGTACAGTAGCCGGATTAATCGTTGGTCATCATGAGGGTTATCAAGGAAGTCTGACCGTTGGAGGAACCGAGCTTGCCGCCATTTCAGAAGAAAGCCGCATGCGGCATATGACCTGGATCGGTTTCAACAGCTATATCTTCAAGGGCACGGTCGAAGCTAATTTGAAAATGGGCAATGAGCACGCGAATGAGGAACAAATGCTGGAAGCCTTGCGGCAGGTGAAGCTGTATGACTTTGTTCTCTCGCAGGGAGGACTGGAAGTAGAACTGGAGCAGCAGGGAGCGAACCTGTCAGGGGGACAGCGCCAACGGCTAGCGCTGGCAAGAGCGCTGCTGCATGATAGTAGCGTGTACATTTTTGATGAGGCTACCTCTAACATAGACAGTGAGAGCGAGGAAGGTATTATGGAGGTTATACATGCGTTGGCAGGCAGAAAAACCATTATTCTCATCTCGCATAGACTGGAAAATGTTGTCCAATCCGACCGTATTTATGTGCTGCAAAACGGCTTGGTGGCAGAATCGGGAACGCATCATGAGCTGTTGAGCCAGCAGGGACATTATGCGGAGTTGTATCTCAGTCAACACCGGGTAGAGCAGTTTGTAAAAGGGGGTGCTGTATATGCGTAGACACGGATTACGGATCATGGCCCAATTACTGGTACTGGCCGGGCCTCTTTTACCAGTGCTACTCATAACGATTGTTACAGGAGTGCTTGGATTTGCTTGTGCTATTGGCATTATTGTCTATGGAGCCCTTGCCCTGCTTACAGCAACGGGCATCACGACAGGCTACAGCATGACGTTTCTGCTCACGGCCATCGTGATTTGTGCTGTACTGCGTGGGGTGTTCCGTTATGGCGAGCAAATGAGTGGTCATTACCTCGCCTTCAAACTGCTGGCTGTGCTGCGTGACAAGGTGCTTCAAGCCCTGCGCAGACTGGCGCCAGCCAAGCTCGAAGGCAAGGACAAAGGAAATCTGATCTCGCTGATTACGAGTGATATTGAGCTGCTGGAAGTGTTTTATGCACACACGATAGCGCCTGTTATGATCGGCATCATCACTTCACTGCTAATGGTATTCTTTATCGGTTCTTATGAGCCTCTATTAGGCTGGCTCGCTGCGCTTGCTTACATAACAGTCGGCCTGTTCATTCCCTTGTTAACGTCACGTATGGGCAGACGGCAGGGTATGGAATACCGTAGCAGCTTCGGTAAGCTGAGCAGTTATTTTCTGGACAGCCTGCGTGGCATGAAAGAAATCGTGCAATACGGACACGGGGAACAACAACTGACGGAAATTAACCGTCGTACGGATCAATTGGATGCCAAGCAGAAGAGCTTGAAGCATCATGAAGGTATCACAAGAGCGATAACGGATGCGGCGGTCGTGGGATTTTCATTTCTGATGCTGCTGGCTGGATTGTATGGTATGTCCAAGTTGCAGGTCAGCTTTACAGGGATGCTTGTTTCCGTCATTGCCCTGTTTAGCTCGTTTGGCCCAGTAGTTGCGCTTAGCAATTTATCCAACAATCTGCTTCAAACGCTGGCGAGCGGGGAACGAGTGCTGAGTCTGCTGGAGGAAACCCCGGAGGTCGAGGAAAATTTCGGGGGAATGAGCGTTGCCTTTACCGGGGCGCAGGTGGACAAGATAACTTTTGCGTATGAGGATCAGACGGTGCTGGATAATGTAAGTCTTACCATCCCGCACAAGCGGATTACAGGTATTCAAGGGAAAAGCGGCTCCGGCAAGTCCACTTTGCTCAAGCTGCTGATGCGATTCAGGGACCCGCAGCAGGGCGGGATTTTGCTGTCTGGACATGATTTGAAGGAAATTGGAACGAAGCATTTGAGAGGTCTGCAAAGCTATGTGGATCAGGATACGTTCCTGTTTGATGATACGATTGCGGCCAATATTAAAATTGGAAAACCTGATGCTACGCATAAGCAGGTTGTGGAAGCAGCCCGCAGGGCGTCGGTGCATGATTTTATTATGACCTTGCCTCAAGGATATGACAGCCGTGTCGGAGAATTGGGGGACAGGCTGTCCGGTGGTGAACGTCAGCGGCTGGGGCTGGCCAGAGCCTTTGTTCATGATGCTCCGCTCCTGCTGCTCGATGAGCCTACCAGCAATTTGGACAGCCTGAACGAAGCGATCATTTTAAAATCGTTAAAGGAACAGCAGCAGGATAAAACAATTGTCCTTGTTTCCCACCGAAGCTCCACCATGCGGATCGCAGACGATCTGTTTCAGATGGATAACCGCAGGCTGTCCTGATTTTTTGGCCGTTTTTAGCGTGTATGTGAAGGGTTAAAGGGAATTATTTATGGTGCTTGGAGGGCTGCTGCTGTAGCCTGTTCATAGTTTTGTCATAAAATGGAGTGTGCGTGTGAAATGAAAGCAGCATCCGTATTTGAAATCATCCGACTTTTCAAGCTTGTCTTATTTTGATAGCCTAGTAGGTAAGGATTTTTGCAAAATCCTGAGGTATATTGACAAGTCGTAAACATCATAAATGATGGATGAACAGAGGCTGAAAGCCGATGTACAGAAATGGGTGGTGAACAGGAATGTCTGATTTCAATCAACTCAAGGAGCTTGAGCACACAACATATCCCACATATGAAGGCCATGATTTGGGTCTTACTTATACGCCTGCGGGCAGCATGTTTAAAGTATGGGCACCGACTGTAAAGCAGGTCCATGTAGCGCTGTATGACAACGCTGGATTGTACGACCAGGAAGGTAACGTTCAGGACCATAGCGGTGGCCGGGAATTTCCGATGAGCTGTGATGAGCGTGGTGTATGGTCCGTAGAGCTGGAAGGCGACTGGAACAAGTATTATTACATGTACAGGCTGGAAGGGGCAGACAGTACCCTTCATTATGCCGCCGACCCTTATGCGACAGCGGTATCAGCCAATGGACAGCGCACGGCAATCGTTGATTTGGCTCAAACCCATCCGGACGGATGGAAAGAGGATGCTGGACCCACACTTGCCCGGGCTACGGATGCCATTATATATGAGCTTCATGTGCGTGATTTTTCAATGGATACACATTTTAATACTGGAGAAAAAGGCTTATCTGCCGCACAAGGACGGTTTGCAGCCTTTACGTATACGGGACTAAAAGATTCGGTGGGCAACAGCATCGGACTGGATCATTTGCTGGAGCTGGGCATTACACATGTCCATCTGCTTCCGGTAGCTGATTTCCATACGGTAAATGATTTTGCGGAACAGGGCACGGAATATAACTGGGGCTATGATCCGCAGCACTATAATGTGCCGGAGGGATCTTATTCTTCCAATCCGGCTGACCCGGAGGCACGTATACGGGAGTTGAAGCTGCTGGTGCAATCCCTGCATACTGCTGGCATCGGTGTCATTATGGACGTCGTGTACAACCATACTTTCTCGGTGGAAAAAGGGCCGTTCGACCCTGTTGTACCGGGTTACTATTACCGTACGGATGAGCATGGGCAGCTTTCCAACGGCTCGGGTGTGGGTAATGAGGTGGCAAGCGAACGCCCGATGGTTCGCAAGTATATCAAGGATTCGCTGCGCTATTGGGCAGAGGAATATCATATAGACGGCTTCCGTTTTGATCTGATGGGACTGATAGATACGCCGACTGTAGAGCAGCTTACACAGGAGCTCCGCTCTGAGGTTCGTCCCGATCTGCTTATCTATGGAGAGCCTTGGACGGGGGAGAATCCCCGCAGCCTCTGCTGACGTTAAAAGGAACACAACGGGACAAAGGCTTTGCCGTCTTCAATGACAACTATCGTTCTGCTATTAAGGGTGACAGTGATGGTACCGCAAGTGGCTTTGCCACGGGGGCATGGGATCAGGAGGAACTGGTGCTTAAAGGTGTTTTTGGAGCTATTCATGATTTTACAGCCCAACCTTCGGAAACGGTCAATTATGTCACGGCTCACGATAATCTCAATCTGTGGGATAAAATTTTGACGGTGCGGCATTTGCGGGAACACTGCGGTTTTCCTCAATGGGAGCAGGGTCAGCCGCAGGATGGGAGAGCGGCCGAACAAGCCGTGGTGGAAGCAGACCCGTACCGGGAAGTGAATGAGCATGATTTGCTGGGGAATGAAACCGTACGCAAATCCTTGCTGGCAAACGGCATGGTGCTGACCTCCCAGGGCATTCCCTTTATTCATGCAGGTGATGAACTGTTGCGCTCCAAATATGGAGACCATAATAGCTACCGTAGTGTGGATGTGGTGAATGCTATTCGCTGGGAGAACAAGGCGAGATTTCGTCCCGTATTTGATTACTATCAGGGACTAATCGCTTTACGGCGCAGTCATCCGGCATTCCGGATGGATCACCGGGAGCTGGTGGAGCAGCATATGGAAGTGCTGCACAGCAGTGGGCATGTGGTAGCTTTTGCATTGAGGCACCATGCTAACGGCGATGCCTGGAATCAGATTGTGGTGATTTATAACGGCTCGGATACGGAGCAGACGATACTGCTGCCTGCGGAATCGGATCGCTGGCATGTCGTTGTGGATGCTCACGGGGCTGGAAATGAGATACGGTATGAAGTAGCAGGCCATCGTGTGACCGTTTCGCGCTGGTCGATGATGGTACTGTATGATCAGGAGGAACCCGCTCAGCCATCCTTTTTGACCGGACAGGATCAGACTAACGAGCTGGCGGAGAACGGATTGGAAGGTTCGGATGAGGGAACAGACCAAGAAATCGCAGGTCACTACGAAGAAGCGGCGTTGTATCGCACCATTGAGTTGATTTACGAGCGTGCGGATCGACAATATTCCGGTTGGAATGTGTGGGTATGGGGCACCGGATGCCGGGACGGACATGTAGAATTGAGTGAATTGGATGACGGTCGCGCAGTAGCGCGTATTCAAGTGGCTCCTCATGTGCGGCGGATCGGCTACATCATCCGTCTCAATCAGTGGGATGCCAAGGATATTGAGGCCGATCGGTATATTGATGTAGACCTGAACCGATCTGTGATGCAGGTATTGATTCACAGTGGCAGAGAAGAATATTTGCTGTTGGTCAACGACAACCGGGCGGGATAGCTTTATAGGGTTGGTTGTCTTTCGTACATTGAATAGCATTTTTCGATTATTTCGAGAGATGCTATTTTTTTATGCAAACGTGTGTCATTTTCAGAAAAAAGGGGTAATATAGAATTATGGACTTGTTTGATTTTGCCAGCTTGCTGGCTTATACCTTGTAGTGCGACTGGTGAACAGGCAAGATTCTTGAGGAATAATCATTTGTAAGGTAACCTGAAGGAGGTTGTATATCATGAGTTCTAATGGAGGAAGTATTCAACTGACCGCCCAGCCGAGAACAGAGAAGAAGGGTTCGGCACTTCGTGGATTGAGGTTAAAAGGACGGATTCCAGCTGTGGTTTACGGCTCTGAGCTTGAAGGAACCCCTGTACATGTCGATACCAAAGAATTTAATAAAGTAGTCAGAACCGGACGTTCGGAGGTGTTCAACCTCACCGTAGAGGGTGGAGAAACCATTCCGGTCATCATTAAGGATTATCAGCAACGTGACAACCAGTGGTTGCATGCCGATTTTTGAAAATTTCCAAAAACAAGCCGCTTCGCGTGCGTGTTTCTATTGATTATCAGGGTACACCTGTAGGTACAAAAACGGGCGGTATTCTGCAAATTCAGGAAAACGAAGTCGAAGTCGAGGGTCTTCCTGCTGACCTGCCATCTACCATTGAGGTGGATGTATCCGCACTGGATGTCGGTGACAAGCTGAGCGCGAGCGACCTGAAACTTCCTAAAGGAGTAACGTTGCACGTTCCTGAGGAAGAGTTGCTTGCTTCCATTATCGTTCCGCGTGCGGTTGAGGTGGAAAATGCTGCTGTGGCAGGCGATGCAACTGCAACAGAAGGTACAGAACAGGCTTCCGAAAACAAGGAATCCTGATGCTGTAGGTCATCGGATAGATGAGTGTCTTCCTGCTGAAGACGGCTATTTAAAGATAAATCTAAAATCGCTCCCTGATCAGGGGGGGCGATTTTTTGCGTTTAAATAATATGCGATTACATCCATCTAGAGATGATTTTATTATTTGGTAATTAAAGGTAGAGAATAACTATTGTACGATCTCGTTCAATACGCGTTCTGATATGTCGATATATAAAGTAAGGCGTTTACATTTTCTTTTATAAATACCTAATATATATCTAAGGAGCGCGTACACAATTATGGACAGAATGACTGAATTGTTGTGGCAAAGAAACAAATTGGTGATCTTTGTTTTTTGGATTATGGCCTTGAGTGGCATCGTCCCGGCATTATCTAATCCCTCGATGTGGGTGTCTAATGGAGTAGGGTTTGTCGTCGCAGCGGTTATGACGATTTTGAATATTAAAAAGAAAGGAATTCGTCTCATTCCGTGGGTCACCACGTTTTTTAGCGTATTGGTATGTATATTTTTGAATTTAACGAGCGTCGAGGTGGTCACCACCATATTGATTTGCTCTTTATTTTTATTGTATCCGTCTTACCGATATTTTCTGGTTGCTATGACCTTAAATCTGTGTAATATTTTTGTGCAGATTTCGATCGGTACGCCCGCAGTTCCTCCTGCTACCGGTTCTTTGCGCTATGTTCACGAGTTTATAATTGTTTTATTAATTGGGTTTTTGCTGTTAGTGGTATCGATATTGAACCAAAAGCAGTTTCAAAAAAGTGAAGAGCAAAATAAAGATATTAATGCGACAAGGCAACGTATTGAGTTTCTGTTTGAGCAAGTTAGACAAGCTGTGGCTGGATTGTATAGCTTTACCGAGCGTTTTAGAAATCAGGTAGATGCCACCGGCATTGTGACGAATGAAGTCGCTATCGGTTTTCAGGAGGTCGCCAAAGGTGTAGAAATGCAAGCTTCGAATATCACCGAGGTTACGGATAACTTGTCCCATTCGGATCAGCATATCCGTGATGTCGCAGGTCATTCCAGAGAGCTGAAGCAGCTATCCGAGGGTACTAAAAATGCGGGAGGAAAAGGAAGCAGCCAGCTACTCGCATTAACGTCCCAAATTTCCGATTTGGGTCAGGTTATGAGCCGTACCAAGGAAGAATTGGATGAATTTAAAGTACAAAGTGATAACATGTCTGCCATGCTTAACGATATTACTCGAATCTCGAAGCAAACGAATTTGCTCTCCCTAAATGCATCCATTGAGGCCGCCAGAGCAGGGGAGCATGGCAAAGGATTTGCCATCGTGGCCGGAGAGGTGCGTCATTTGGCTGAAATGGTAGGCAGCACCTCGGTGGCGATGGAGGGCATTTTGACCCAACTGAGAACTCAAATGGATTCGGTTGTAAGTCAATTTGATATCGGCCAGCAAAGATTACAGCAAAGTATGGAATCGGCATATTCAACGGAAGTTGTACTGGAAGACATCTTGCAAAATGCCAACAAAGTGCTGCTTCAGGCTGTGGATGTGGAAGCCAGCACGACCAGTATGCAGCAATTTTCATCTCAGGTTGTTCAAGAGATGACGGAATTTGCAAGTGTAACGGAGCAAGCCAGTGCGGCATCGGAACAAATATTAGCTGGTGTAGAGGAGCAACGGAACATAACCTCCAACATGGTGGCTAGCTTCGGGGAGTTGGAGACGCTGATTATCCAATTGAAAGAGCTGGTGCAGGAAAAGAATGAAGACAGTAGTCATACCACAACCAGTAAAAGCAAGTAATCGAAAAGCTTCATTAACGGGCTAGTGCGCCGGGGAATATCGCTATTAAGCGGTAATCCCCGGTTTTTTACTGCTGTATGAAGGAGAGGGGAAATGGAGAGCGTATTTCTAAAAGCTATAATTTGATGGAAGTTGATGGTATAATTTGTGGCAGTTTAAATGCTTCGTATATAGGGGGGAATGACCATGATCATAGGAAAGCAAGCGCCCAAACTAAAGGCTGGAGACGAGATACCCATTCTTTCGCCGTCCAGAAGTTTGTCTATCGTTTCCGAGAAAAATCGTCTAATTGCCCAGCAAAAGCTGGAGCAACTCGGGTTTGCGGTGAGCTTTTCGCAACATGTGCTGGAAAGCGACGATTTTGCATCTTCTTCAATAGAATCCAGAGTAGCAGATTTGCACGAAGCTTTTGCCGATCCGAAGGTGAAGGGCATTCTGACTGCCATTGGCGGGAAGGCGAGTATCCGTGCCCGGAATGACATGATTGATCTTGAAATATGTGAATAGTGAGAGTGGTACAAGGCTTGATGAATGGGTTTATATTTGGGAGGAACGCATGTGAACGGCTTTTTGGAGATGCTGATGCAGCTATTTGAACGCGCAGCGTTGTTGCTGATTTGTCTATTTTTTATTACTCGTATTCCCCGGTTTAAGGAGACCTTGCAAAAGAACAGTCATTCCCCGGCAGAGCTGACGCTATTAACGATGATTTTTTGCATGTTTGCGCTGTTTGGCACGTATACCGGAATCGAAGTGGAAGGATCGCTCGTCAATGTCCGGATTATTGCGATTATGGCGGGTGGCATCTTATTTGGACCGTGGGTCGGGATTATTACGGGTATTGTATCGGGTATTCACCGTTATCTGATTGATATCGGGGGAGTGACCTCGATTCCGTGTCTGATTACGAGTATTCTGGCAGGTGTGGTATCGGGATATATCGGGCGCCGGGTCGACCGCTCCAAGAGGTGGCTGGTCGGTATTGCCGCCGGGATGATCTGCGAAACATTAACGATGCTCCTTATTCTGGTGATGGCACAGCCGTACGAGCTTGGTTTGGACATCGTTTCAAAGATCGGTCTGCCGATGATTATCGGGCAAGTCAGCGTCGGTCTGATCGTTCTGCTGATTCAGAGTGTCGAGGGGGAAAAGGAAAATATCGCGGCCAGACAGGCCAAGCTGGCACTGGATATTGCCAACAAGACGCTGCCTTATTTTCGCTCCATTAATGCTGAGTCGTTGCATACGATTTGCTCGATCATTAAGGAAGATATCAAGGCCGACGCGGTGGCGATTACGGATACTAGAGATGTACTGGCCTACGTCGGTTTTGGCGAGGAACGTTATCATATCGGCGACGAGATCATTAGCGATGTGACCAAATCGACGATCCGCAGCGGTAAAATCACGATTCGCAACCATATTGCCGACGATAAAACACCCCAAATCCAGTCTCTGCTCATTATCCCGCTGGAGGAACGGGGAGAGGTGACCGGGACCCTGAAAATTTACTACCGCAAAGCTTATAAAATTACGTATCCGTTGCAAACGATGGCGATTGGCTTGTCCCAAATTATTTCCACATTAATGGAAGTATCGCGGGTGGAGCAAATTAAGGAAGCGGCGAATAAAGCCGAGTTGAAGGCGCTCCAGACTAAAATCAATCCGCATTTTCTGTTCAACGCGCTGAACGCCATTGCCTCTACGACGCGCACCAAGCCGGATAAGGCACGAGAGCTGATCATTAATTTGTCGGGATATCTGCGTTATAATTTGGAGCTGAATGATGATTTGATCGAAATTCATAAGGAGCTTCAGCAGGTGTCTGATTACGTGGAAATTGAAAAAGCCCGCTTCGGGAACCGGCTTCAGGTGGAGTATGTGATGGACGAGGTGTCCGTGCGCATTCCAAGCCTTATCATTCAGCCGTTGGTTGAGAATGCGATTAATCATGGAATTCTCAAGAAAAAGGGACCGGGTACAGTGACCATTTCCGTAAAGGATCGGGGAGAAAAGGTGCGGATTTCTGTGGCAGATACAGGAGTAGGCATACGGGATGATGTCGTGGATAACCTGTATCATGATCGGGTTCCAGCCAAACAAATTGGCTTGTATAATGTGCATAGACGACTCAAGCTCATGTATGGAGAAGGGGTTATTATTCTCAAGCATGAGCAAGGCACCGAAGTTTATTTTGACATACCAAAGGAGCAGTCATGAAGGCCATCATTGTAGAAGATGAAATTCCGGCGCGTGAAGAGCTGGAGTATCTTATTCAGACCCACAGCCATATTGAAGTGACGGACAGCTTTGAGGACGGGCTGGACGTGTTCCGTTTTTTGCAGGACCATGAGACGGACGCTATTTTTCTCGATATTAACATTCCTTCTCTGGACGGGATGCTGCTGGCGCAGAACATTAGCAAATTTGCCAAAAAGCCTTATATTATTTTTACGACCGCCTATAAAGAGCATGCCGCGCAGGCTTTCGAACTGGAGGCATTTGATTACATCCTCAAGCCGTATGATGAAAAGCGGATCGCCGCCATGCTGCGCAAGCTGGAAAATGCTTACGAGCAGCGGAACGTTCAGGTACAGGAGAATGCCCAACCTGCGCAGCCCCGACCTGCTGAAACCAGCATCGTTAGCGCCCCGGGCCGTATCAATCTGCTGAAAAACGACAAAATCATTGTAACGGATGCCAACGATATTTATTATGCGTGCGCACAGGAAAAGGTTACCCTTGTCTTTACAAGACATGAGGAATACACGATGCCGATGAGCATTTCGGAATTTCATGCCCGACTGCCGCAGCAGGACTTTTTCCGCTGTCACCGATCCTACACGGTTAATCTGTCACAGATCCGTGAAATTGTACCTTGGTTCAATCATACGTACCTCCTGCGCTTGCGCGGTCTGGACGCGGAGATTCCGGTAAGCCGCAGCAAGGCCAAGGAATTTCGGCAAATTATGCGGCTATAAAGGCATTTCATTCCGCTATAGGTGCATTTCATTCCTCAAACGATTTCTGGCTAACATGCAGCGTTATAATGATCCATGTAGAGAGAATCCTTACAGACTTGCTTCTCCCGAGGCGCAAAGCGTACTGGATTCCCGGTCATCATGATAACGAATTGAAGCTATAGAGCCGGAATGAAAAGAGGAGATTCATATGAAAACAAACAGCGGAAACCGTTGGCTGGTCGTGCTTGGAACGATCATCGTCCAAATGGGATTAGGAACGATTTACACATGGAGTTTATTCAATCAACCGTTGGTGGACCGCTTTGGCTGGAATCTCAGCTCGGTTGCCATTACATTTTCGATTACCAGCTTTGCGCTGGCGTTTGCTACATTGTTCGCAGGTAAGCTACAGGATAAATGGGGATTACGTCGTCTGATTTTGTGCGCGGGCGTTGTGTTGGGCGCAGGACTTATGCTCAGCTCACAGGTAACTTCCCTGTCCCTGTTGTACATTTTGGCGGGTATTGTTGTAGGATTTGCGGATGGTACGGCTTATATTACATCACTGTCGAATCTGATTAAATGGTTCCCCGAGAGAAAAGGACTCATTTCCGGTATCTCGGTTGGGGCATACGGAACAGGCAGTCTTATATTTAAGTATATCAATGGTTCGTTAATTCAGTCCGTTGGCGTATCGCAGGCGTTTCTGTATTGGGGAATGATCGTGCTGATCATGATTGTGGGCGGTTCCTTCCTGGTACGGGAAGCAGCAGTCGTGAACAAGCCTTCGGTACAAAATGGAGTTGTGCAGCGTGATTACACTGTAAAAGAAATGCTGCGCACCAAGCAGGCTTATCTGTTATTCGTCATGTTCTTTACGGCTTGTATGAGTGGCTTGTATCTGATTGGAGTTGTAAAGGATATCGGCGTACGGATGGCGGGGCTGGATGTAGCTACAGCCGCCAATGCGGTTGCTATGGTCGCTATTTTCAACACGGCGGGTCGGATCATATTAGGTGCGCTGTCGGATAAAGTCGGTCGTCTGAAAGTAGTAGCAGGTGCGCTGCTAACAACAGCGGTCGCAGTTACAGTGCTGAGTCTGGTACCGCTGAATTACGGTTTGTTCTTTGCCTGTGTAGCAGGGATTGCCTTTTGCTTCGGCGGTAATATCACAGTCTTTCCTGCCATCGTGGCGGATTTCTTCGGTCTAAAAAACCAAAGTAAGAACTACGGCATCGTGTATCAGGGCTTTGGCCTCGGTGCGCTGGCGGGTTCCTTTATCGCAGCCTTGCTTGGCGGATTCATCCCGACCTTTACCACGATTGCTGTACTGTGTGTCGTATCGTTCTTGATTGCACTCACCATCCGTACTCCGGATCAAGGCAATTTGCGCAGCCAACGGAAGAAAAATACCAACAGCATGCGCAGCATGAAGCCTGAAACGAAACTGGGTTAAAAGGGATTAAGAACAAAGTACCAGATGAATGCCAAAAGACCTGTCATCATTTCTCTGAGGGAGATTATGGCAGGTTATTTGTTTTTCCATTATTCGATTTTACGGTATAATGAAAAGATATGTAATAAGCCGATATATACAAATGACATAAGCTAAGAACCTGACAGGAGGATGAGTCATGATCGTGGATACAAGCGGGAGCCTGCTTGCCCGCAATACGAAGCTGCGAAATACATATCAAATTCGAAGCGCCTTGTCCCGCAGTGAGCTGGCCATCGTGTATACGGCAAGGCTGTTGGATAATCGAGAAAAGGTCATTGTTAAGGAGTTTTTTCCGAATGCGCTCGCTTTACGGGGATCGGATCGAAAAACGGTGACTTGCAGTGCATCTATGCAATTCAAATATGTGGAGTTTATGCATTATTTCTTGCGTGAAGGGCAGATGCTCAAGGAATTAAGCCATCCGGGTATTGTCGGTTATATAGATCACTTTGAAGAAAATGGAACCGCTTATCTGGTCATGGAATACTGTGCCGGCAAGACGCTGGACCTGGTGATGAAGGAAGAGGATGCTCCAACGTCTGATCCTGCTTTTTTATATCATTCACTGCTGCCTTTAATTGATGCCATGGAGTATATTCACGACAAAGGCATTATTCATCGGGATATTAAGCCGGGCAACATTATGATCGGGGAGAATGGCAACATCAAGTTGCTTGATTTTGGATCGGCTGTGCATTTTGAAGGCAAAGAGCATCCGATCTTCACCACGGCGGGCTACTCTCCGCTGGAGTTCTACTCTAACCGCTCTCAGCAAGGACCCGTATCGGATATCTACAGTCTAGCCGCCACGCTGTATTATTGCCGAAAAGGATCACCTCCACCGGATGTGCCGGGCAGATTGTTTGCAGATCAGGCTGACCGGATTCAGATCGAAAATGCAGGTCTTTCCCTGCTGCCGTATGTGATTCGGCGTGGTCTGGAGGTACAGGCGAACAAGCGTTGCCGCTCGCTTAGATGGTTTAAAGCCGCACTGCGTGCGGAATATTGGATAAAAAAAGGGAAGCGCCCTACTCTTACGGTTCGTTAATCGTAAGAGACGGTGCTTCCCTTTTTTTGTTTCCGATGGACGTTATCCATTATCCTGTCGGAGCTTGAATATGATCGGTGTACACGGAGGTATTGGGCTTGATCGCCTTGTACCGCAGCTCGATTTCAGTTACACCGTCCTCGAACGTAATGTAGAGCTTGTCGCTGTACTCCAGCACGGCCTTTTTATTGCGCCCAATTCTGACTTTCCCGTGCTGCAAGGCGCAGCGTGTATCATGTTTGACCACCAGAGTCCCTTTTTTACCTGCGGAAAAGACAATCCGCTCCGCTTCCGGCAGCGGTTCGTGAACGTCAAGCGTACGGAACAACTCCTGCAAGCTGACCTTCCGTCCTGGAAAGGAGGTAAGCGGCCAGGATTTTACCGGAATCTCCTGTCCACTTGCTGTCGCGAGGAAATATCCTTCGATTCTTCCCGCAAACTGCGGTTTTGGCCGCAAGAACCAGTACAGAAGTGCTGCTACTACGATACTAACAGCTACCGTCCATTTGATGGCTGTATACCGGGACTGTACGGAAACGGTCAGCGTAGCGCTACTGGATGCTCCTTCCGAATCGGTAGCGGTAATTTTCAGCTCGGAGTCGCCCGTGTGAAGCCCGGACAACAGCAGATCTGTGTCGTTAATCTCAGCATTCGCCGCATCCCCGGAGGCTCCTGAATCCAATTTATAGGTGAGCTTGTCATGATTAGGATCAACAAAAAATTCGCTTAAACTCCGGCGGGCATCCCCGTCTTCCTTCACCAGACGAATCGTCAGGTCCTTTAAAGCCTGCGGTGCTACATTCGCCGCATGGACGGTATGGACTGCTCCCTTGCGATACCATTGCGGGCTGTCCAAAGACAATTGCCACGTATAATCTCCCGTTAGAGGGAACGCGTATTCGGTCTGGAAGAATCCTGACTTGTAGGTCATAGGTACCTTTTTGCTTGTACCACCCTTTACGGGTGTAACCATGATATTGGCTTGAAGCGATTTGTATACGGCTTCGTCTGTAAGCTTTTGACCGTCCGGCAGCAACAACTGGGCCTTGAACGGTATGGCTTGTCCTTTAAGTAGCTGCACGGGTTTGTTTCCACCGGCTTGTGTTTCCTTGATTCCCGTCATGGTAGCCTCGGCTTCCAGTCGATAGCTGCCAAGCAAATTGATTTTGACCAAATCTCCGCGTATGCCCCTCAGTTTCAGCTTGACTTTGCCTGCCTGTGGATGCTCAATTTTTAAAATCGCATATCGACTCGATTTGTACCTGCGGACATTTTCTGAATTGGAATAGAGCTGTGTTTCCTGAAGAGGATGCTCCGACAAAAGCACCAGATTGGCTTCTTCCATGCTGGAGTCCGGTATATCTACTGTTAATTCTTGCATTTCGCCGGTGGTCGTAATCGCCGCGACTGGAACGAGCTTGGAACGAATCTGGCTGGCAAAAATACGGTTCAAAATTTCCGGCAGATCCTCGGCGCTGCTCGTTATAAAAGAGGCTCCTCCCGTTTGCGAAGCGATTCGCTCCAGTTCTTGTCGGTTCACCGTGCCGTCATGATTCAGTCCAATGGTATACACAGGGTATCCTTTGGTCTGTGCAGACTTAATGACGGAGGACACGTCATTACTTGAGTCCCCTTTGGATCGGGAACCGGAAGAGGCTCCAAAATCAGTCTCTCCATCGGATAACAGGATCATAAAAGGCTGACGTCCTTTGGAAGTCCCTGCGGCAAGCAGTTCCGAGCCTTTACGCAATCCAAGCCCCAAATCTGTATAACCGGAACGGTTCAGCGTTCTGATTTCCTGCTGAATTTGTGATTTTTGCGCTGCTACCGCAATAGAAGTCAGCGACTTCGAGGCGACTACATGATGGTTGTAAGCGACGAATCCGACGCGTGTACGGTCTGCATCACTCAAATCCATAAACATATTGATAACTTCGGCCGCAATGCCCTCGGGATCGGTATCCCTCATGGAATAGCTGGTATCCAATACAAAAACGGCATCATAACCTTCGACCGAAACAGTTCCCAAAGATGCGGCATTGGCCTGATTTACAGTCCAAATGACCCCGTTTGAGCCAATTTGAAAAAATAGTACAAAAGTCATAAAAGCAATGATTCCCAATTTCCTCATTCTGAACATAAGCCCCTCCATCGACGAGGCCAATGCGGGCGCGCCCACTCTCCTAATCCTTGGTATATAAGGGATAAAGGATCAAAACAGACTGTTAACCCTCACATTAGCCATGAATTTGATACTTTTACGCTTAACAGAAATATCCAATGGATTTCTATCGGCAAATGAGTTCCATTTGTGAATAATTCCCTGAATAAACAGGTCTAACATATCATGAAAATTACGTATTTACGCATAAAATGAGTCGAATTGCCCTGTTTCAATCTGGGGCTACAGAAATTGACAAAACTAACGGGTACTTTGTATGATAGCTCTCGTATCAACGGCAAAAAATGGGATAACAGTAGGATCACGGAATAACAGAATCGCAATTTTCCTTGTTACCTGAACGATATATCTCCGTTTGTTAATTTTGCCATTAAAAGTTAAACGAACGCTTCGGACTGATTTTCGAGGTTACATGCCTGTACTGCGTATAGCAGTATGAGCCGAATCCTTTGGCCAATTTGAATGTTATGTAGGGGGGAGGAGGCAAAAGAACTAAGCGTGGAAACCCGATTGCTCTAAATTGGACATCCCGTGTCCGTGTATGGGGCTTTCGACGTATATCCATACTTTAATTCGTTTGCCGACAGCGATGGAAATCATTTATCAAACAAACCGGACAATGCTTTTTGAAGAAATCAACCCGGAAAAGCTGGACCTGATCACAATTGTAGGTGATGTGAAGGGCATTGACAGCTTGAGTGATGAGAAAATCAAGGAAATTAACCAGCACCTTCTGGTGCGCAGCTTCGACGAATTTTTGGATAAATTTTCGCCGACTGTGTATTCGTTTTTTAACGCGGCTAATCAAAAAGTGGTCTATACCCTCAAAAAGCCGGAAGGGATTGATGAGGACAGCATTTCTGAAATTCGTGTGAACCAAAGTAATGATTTTCTGAAAATGTTGTTTACGCTCATCGATACCAAGCGCAGCCAAGGAATCACAAACGTGGATTTCAAGTTTGAAAATCTGCTGGATATGATTTCTCCGAAAAAGGTTATGGACGATATTCGCCAAGTCCGCAAAGAAATTCACTATATGTATGGTGAATATGACAAGCTGGATGATGGCGATCCGAAGAAACTCGACATGGGCGACAAGCTGAATGGCATGTTCGAGGAAGCAAGCCAGAACTATAACAACGTTATGGCGATGCTGCCATTGGCGATTGAGGATATCAAAACCCGCCTTTTGCTCGGTGGTGCCCAGGAGGAAAACTCCGGTGAGCTGATCCAGGTGGGTATGCTTTCTATTGGGGAAAGCGGCGAGCTGAAAATTATTGAAGCACCGAAGAGTGACAGCACTGAGCTGATGCTGCTGGACGAGAACAGCACGGGCGATTTGTCACAGGTGTTCGAAGAAGATTACAACTCGATTACCGATACGCCTTCCGACTATGTGAAGGATTTGGTGGTTCGCACATTTGTGCCGCTGCCGGCTGTTCAGACCAAGGTTGATACAGCAGTTGAAGTTCAGAACTACAACACGTATCTGGAGTTCTATAAAAATGCCAAGGATGATTTCGTAAAGGCGGTTAAGCCGCTTGTGGAAAAAATCCTCGGTGTAAAAATGTTCTTCGATCAATATGCAACGAAGAGCAAAGGTATGTTGCCGACCATGCTGGTGGCCAATAACAAGCTGGACATGCTGGTGAAAAGCAGCAATATCCCGCGTCTGGAAACATACCTGAACACCGTGAATGCCAAAAATGAATTCAGCGACACGATCTGGTTCGGTATCGTTCCATCCGTCGAGCTGGAAGCAGCCGGTAAGGTGAAGGTTTCACGTGAACGCTTTAAGGGCAACGAGAAGGTCGTTAAGCAGGGCGGAAATTCTATGGAATCACTCTCGATGCTGCTGCAAGTTGTGAAGGATTACAAAATTCAAATGTTCTTTAATTTTGAATCCGGTGAAGAAACGACTTTCAACAGTATGGCGACAGCAGGTATCGACAAATATGTCGACAAATGCGCCAGTCTCGTTCGCAGAGAATACAGCGAATTTGCGATTCCTTGTGTACCGAACTTCACGATTATTCCGAAGGACAAATCGGGTGTCATTATCGACAGCAAAATGCTACAGACCGAAAGCGGTGTGCAGCTCTCCAAGGAGAAAGAGGATATTCTCAAGCTGTGGATCGAAGGCGTTTATGTGGGTGCAGCCTACGTTGCCGCTGGTTTGGTCGCTTCTTATCAGTGTCCTGAATACCTGCGTGAGACGTTCAAAACGGTCAACAAAAACTTCCCTGGCGTACGCTTTGACATTGAAGCGGGAGACAACGGTCTGCGCACGGTGACGACGATGGCCAAGGAAATCACCGGGTTCACCAACACGATCAAGGATGCCATCAACCGTAAAAACTTCGGCTTTGTATTCTCATCCGAGAATGCTCAGATTCAGGATAAGGATATCCGCCGGATTACCGTCTACAAGGCGAGAAGCATGGCGATGTCCGAGGATGGCTTTGACTCCATCTACAAGACGCTGGTCAGCACGTACATTGAACGTATTTTGCGCTACCAGACAGGAGACTTCAAGCACGAAAATATCGTCCGCTTCTTCAGTAACAATCCGAGCAGCCAAAAGAGTAAGTGGCTGGGCAGCAGAGGATCTGTGAACTCGATCATTCAGGACGGAGACGATATGAGCTTTATTATTGATGAGAAAAGCAATATGTGCCATATCGATCTGGTCTTCAATGGCAATGTGAAGAACCTGGAAGTCATGATTACTAAAGGAACCAGCTCGGTCAAATCATGATCCGAGCGCTACGAAAGATGTTAGAGGCGTTTCTATCCAGAACCGCCTTTATACATAAATTGCGGAGAAGCTCTGCTTCTCCCGCCATCATATTACCTAATTTCAAGGAGGCAACACACATGGGATTCAGACTGAAAGTTGAAGGACAAGAAACAATCGAGCTGGGCTTGGATAACATCCAAACGGTTATTTATGACACCGATACACCGGACGACTCCAATGCACGCTCCACTGACGTAGGCTCCACGTTGCGCATCAGCGGTAAAATTATCACAGCCGTAGACGGCGACAGCGCGGATGACACGCTGAAACTGGCTTTGTGGTCCCTGGTTCCTGCTGAAAAAGCAGACAGCTACCGTAAAGTAACACTGGAAGTTATCGCAGCTGACCAAGTTGTGCGTAAAATCCACTTCCCGAACGCATTCGTTGTAGACTACAACGAGCACTTCGGTGACACAGAAGGTGTAGGTGCATTTACACTCTACATTAAACAAAAGAAAGACAAAACCGAGCTGGCTACGATCGACGGCGGATATCCGGTTTAAGCTTGACGTCCTGACGTTAAGCGCAGCTTGAACACACACTCACCCCCGCGTTTAAGTGCAGGGTGGATCAATATTAAGAGGCCCCCGGGTCTCTTAATATTTGTTTTTTTCGGAGAGGGGAACATCACACAATGACCAACTATTATGAGCTGCTCGGTGTCAGCCGGGATGCTTCGGAGACAGAGATTAAGCAGGCTTACCGCAAACTGGCCAAAAAGTATCATCCTGATACCAACCAGGGAAGCGAGGAAGCAACGCGCAAGTTCAAGCTGATTCACGAGGCTTACAATACCTTGCGTGACGAAGCATTGCGGCAGGCATACGATGCCGAGCTCATCCGAAAAACAGAGGGAGCTGGCGGACCGCAGCAAGAGAGAGGAAGAGGCTCAGCGTCTTCCAGCGGTGCGCGCACGGCAGCCAAAGGGTTTAATCCGGCTGATATAGGAACTGATTTTGAGCAATTTTTCGGTTTTCATCCGAAAACGAAGGAAGGCTCACCGGGGAAAAAAACGAAAAAATCCGGTGATCCGACGGATACCTCGGCGATGTTTAATCAGTTTTTCGGTATTCGTAAAAAGTGATAATTTCAGGATAGAAACGGGGGAAGCAAGCAGTGAAAACGGCGCAGAACAGATGGGTTTTCATCATAGATGTTGCCATGTTCGGGCTGATGCTGGCGATCGCCTTTTATATGTTTAGTCGTACAGGCTATAGCGGTTTGAAAACCGTGGTCGTGATAGGTATCGGAATCGGCGTGCTTGTATACATATTGCGTAATCTGGTGTCAGTTGAACGTGTAGCGAAGCCAAAGACACAGCGCAATCGGATTGCCAAGCTGATACTGATGGATGAAGAGGGTGAGTCCATTAAAGAATGGTATATCGAAGGCGAAACTTCGCTCCTGATCGGCAAAACAACGGCTCGCTCCGAGGCGGATATTGATTTGGCAGGTACAGATTATGCATCTCTTGTAAGCGTGGAGCATGCGGTGCTCAACCGGGTGAACAGCGACTGGTTTGTGGAGGATGTGGATTCCGGTAACGGTACCGGGTTGCGGCCTGCGAACGAAAGTGTAACCAAGAAGCTGGAAAGCGGTGAGCCATACCGGATTTACACAGGTGATTTATTATATATCGCCAATACGAGACTGCTCGTGAAATAGCTGAAAAGACAATCATGACAATGGGGGAAGGAACCGATTATGAGTTTGACAAGATGCCCGAACGGACACATGTTCAGTACACGAAAGCACGGAAATACGTGTCCTTATTGTAATACGGTGGTAAATGTAGCCGCACCCAAAAGTGTTGAACCAACGGCAAAAACTAACGGTGCGGGAGACGATGATAGAACGATGCCGTATTTGGGCGAAACCACGGGGATTCACCCAGTAACCGGATGGCTGGTATGCATCGAAGGTGCGCAGGTGGGTCAGGACTACCGCATTATGGCTGAGAAAAACTTTATTGGACGCGCCGAGGAAATGCATGTCCGTATTATTGGTGATAACACGATTTCCCGCAGAAATCATGCGGTCATTGTGTATGATCCGAAGAAGCGTAATTTCTACTTGCTGCCGGGGGATTCGTCAGGCTTGGCGTATCACAATAACGAGGCAGTATATTCACCAGCAGAGCTGGCTGCTTATGACGTGATTCAACTGGGACACAGCAAATTTATCTTTATCCCGCTGTGCGGCGCCCATTTTGAGTGGGATAACGAAAACTAGGACGGAAGTGGCATGGTGCAGGGAGGTAACGAAATGCAGCCTTATTTTGTTGTATGCGGAGCTGCGGTGCTATTCGCTGTTCTTCTCATGATCCGCATGCGGCTGACGCGAAGTCCCGGCAGCCGTACCGTGAGAATTGAGATCGGAAATGGTCAAACGATCGGGAGCCGAAGCGAGCAGGACGATTATTTTGCAAGTATGACAACACCTGTCGGTACGCTGGCGGTTGTCGCAGACGGCATCAGCGGGCTGGCTAATGGACGCATGTCCAGTACATTGGCGGTGACGACCTTTACGAAGGCGTTCGCCAAGCTGGAGGATGCGTCGAACCTGAACGGATATTTTGCAGAAACGGCAACTCAGAGCAATCGCGGTATTTTGCAAAATTTGAATGGGCAGGGCGGCGGGACGACGCTGGCGGCGGTTATCATTTGCGGCTATCAGTTGTATTACGGAGCGGTAGGAGATAGCCTGATTACGATTTACCGTAACGGTCATTTTCAGAGCGTCAATTCCAAGCATACGGCGGAAACCTTGCTGGAGGAACGGGTGCTGGCTGGGCAAATGACCTCGGAAGAGGCCAAGACGAGTCCGGTTCGCAATCAATTGGTCAATTATTTGGGCTATGAGGGCTTTGAGAGCATGGAGCTTGGTGCTGCGCCGATTCGCCTGTACGCAGGCGATCATGTTCTGTTGTGCAGCGATGGAATTCAGGAGGCACTGACGGAGATTGAGCTGGAAGAGATCATGCGCAAGGGTGGAACACCGCAGGAAATGGCGGAAGCGATGATCGATACGATTAATGATAAAGGTTTTAAAAGTCAGGATAACGCGACAGTGGTTATGTTGGCGATAGGATGAAACAAGAAAGACGGGGGTAGCGATGCGCAAGGACAACAGCGATTTTAGTACCGCCTTTGTGTCGGAAGCGGGCTCTTACATAGACAACCGGGACTATTTTGCATTCATGGAGACGGACGACATGGCCTGTTATGTCCTCGCAGACGGTCTGGATTCAGATCAAGAGCTGCGCAGCGCAGAAATGGTTGTCAAAACGGTGCTGGAAAACTTCATGGAGAAGCCTTCCATGTCCAAGCGTCGCCTGATGAGAGACCTGCGTGAAGCGCAGGAATGGCTGCAATTTGAAAGCCGCCGTGTGCGGCTCAAGGCCAGTCTGCTGATGGTGGTGACCAACTACAACAAAATGGTATACGTTTCGTGCGGTAATGTGCGGCTGTATCATTTTCGCAATGGACGGCTTAATTTTCGCAGTAAGGATCATAGCCTGGCTCAGTCATTGGCGGATGACGGACGTATTCCCGACGAAGCGACCAGCACGCATGAGGAACGGGGCAATTTGCTGGAATATCTGGGAAATCCGAATGGAGTACATGCCCATTATGCCAAAAAGACGCAGCTTGCAGATGGAGATGTAATGCTGCTTGCCACATCCGGGATGTGGGAAGATGTCGAGCTGGCGGAAATGCTGGGTGCGCTGGAGGAAGCAAAGGACCCGGTCATGCTGACGGATACGCTGGAAGAGGTTCTGCTGAGCAAGCAGCGCCGGACGGTGAACAATTATACGGCTGCCGCCATTTATGTGAACAAAATTTTTCAGGAAAAGCCTAAGAACCGCCGCAAGCTGATCAAACGGATTTTGATTGCGTTGCTTGCCTTTGTGATCGTAGGCGGGGGAGCGTGGATTACCCTGGCTCGTATGGCTGCGAACAAGGCCGCTGCGCTGGAAACGATGGTCGAATCGGCTCAGGCCGCGGATGATTATGCCAGGGCAGGAGATTATGCGAAGGCGCTCAAGTCCTACAGTGAAGCGAAAAACGCGGCAGTTAAAATTAACGATAAGATTCACAAGCGACTGTATACGGCAGAGCAGAAAGTATCTCAACTCATGGTTGACGGGGACGGATATGTGGAAAAAGCAGACTTTACCAAAGCCGAAGCCAGCTACGATAAAGCGCGGAAAAGTGCCGGTCTGTACCCGCCGTTTAATGTGAAGGATATTGAGAAAAAAATCGACCAGCTGGACAGCTATGCCGAAACGGCGAGCTGGATGAAGGATGGGGATCTGAAATTTCAGGGCGGCGATTACACGAGTGCGCTCAAGCTGTATACGAAGGCGAATAAAGCTGCGATGGAATCCGGCTATACATCTGCGCAAAAAGAGCTGGAGAAGAAGATTACCGAGACCAATGATAAAATGACGGCCATCCAGCAGCAGCTCAAGGAAATTCAGGCTGGCAAGCTACAGGCCAGAGGGGATCGGCTGATGAAGGATCTCGATTATGAAGGAGCCATTGACGCTTATAGCGGAGCACAGGAGATTTATCAGGAAATCGGTAAGCTTGAAAGCGTACTGGCACTGGAGCGGAGTATTGCGAAGGCAGAGGAGAAACAGAGCGCGGATCAGCAGAAAAATGGTCAACTTACTGCTGGAGCGGGACTATCTGACGGAGCGCTAAACGATGCAGGCACCGGGGACGTAGCGGACGAAGCTGCTACTGCTGTGCCCCCTGCTACAGCATCGCAAACCAAGGCTGCGGCAGCTACGGGTAATGCTGCAACAATGAAATCAGCGGATACAGCAGCCGCGAAGAAGGAAGCTTCTTCAACTGCCAAGAGCGGCAGTACGAGTGATGGGAATGCCTCTTCGACGAAGGCACCCGCCAGCAAGGAGCAAGGAACTGCTGATTCCGCTTCCAAAGAAGCGGGTGCGTCTGATTCAGGCAGTCAGAATCAGGCGGCTGCGAACGGAAGTTAAGGTTTTCATGTTCAATGAATGCTGGAGCCGGGAAGGAGTGAGACGTCGTGAAAGAGCTGGTGCAGGACCGTTTGAGCAAGATGGACGATCTGGAGCAGAGACGTTTGCTGAAAAATATGATGGCGGGGGTGTTTATGAACCTCGTCGAATATCAGGAAGAAATGACCCGCCAGCTGGAACGGCGGGTATTTGAGGAAATTGAGAATACGGAAGAGAAGTTTGACGTGTACGTGTCATTGACATCACGTGAGGACTATGATCCGATTCATGAATTTTTATATCCGGTGTTGCCGTCAGATACCAAGGACAAGGTCATGGATATCAGCCGCGTGGCAGAGGTCGTTCGGGAAGGCGGAGCGTTGCCGCTATTTACTCTTTTTCTGGAGATGGAGACCGAGCAGATCACCGCGCTTGTACGCAGCAAACGGGTTTTCGGGGGAACGTTGGTAACGGAAACGGGAAGCTATCCGATTCGTTTTCGTCTGGAGCACAACCGTTCTTATATTTTGGAGATTGAGAAGCTATATCTTATGTTCATGCAAAATGGCATGCCGTGGAAGACCATTAATCATCCGTATGCTTATAAATTTGTCGATTGTGTACTGGTTGGAGGAGAAGGCGAGCCTGACGCTGATGAGGAAATCCACGAAATTACGATCTCATTGGAGGAATTCGATGGTTTTAAGAAGGTGGATGTTTTTCCACTTTGGAACATTGAACGACTGTCTCTGAAAAACAGTGGTTTCCCAATACCGGCTATAGATCATGTGAACTATGAGCATGTGCTTCCTTTACGTAAAACAGGACCTGAGCACGGCTACCTGATTGACGGAGTGGAAGGCGATATCCGGTATATCAAGCGCACGGAAGAGGAACTGACGATTGTCACGCCTCGTGATAAGTCCGGTGAATGGAATGTGTTAAAGGTTACGAAGCCCGTCCTGACGCGACTTAGTCGTCAGACCTATCCGGTGTTGTCCAATCGGCGGCAGGACAGCTTTTTGGGCCGCTATGCAGGCAAACAGGCTGTGATCGTTCGAGCCAAAGCTGAGATTACGCGCATTGTACATTCTTTTGAAGCTGCACAGGGATTGGAATTGGAGCGTGTGGACATTTGGGGAGGCACAGGCAGAAATGATGTGAGCAAGCTTTTATCCAAATCCCAGACGTATCCGTTAAATCCGTTTGTCAGTGACAACGTGCGGACGGAGGAAGGCAAGCAGATCATGCGATTGGGGTTCAGACACGGTTCTGCGGAAGCTTCGTCAACATTTCCTGCATACATTTTATCCGACTTGATGAGCTTTCTGGTGTCGGAAGTGCAAATGTATTTCCCGGAGTACAAGTGTGAAGGAGAATGGCTGTGAATTACGTCTGGGATTTGCTTATGCGCGCAAAGGAACAGGAGTTAGATGTTAACAGCTTCCGGTTTGTACCCGCTGTTAGCTACTCCCCGTATATGGAGCTGAGTCTGACCGAGCTGAATACATCCGAGCTGGAGCAGGTGGTGGAAATCAATCCATACTACCGCTTTTATTCTATTTTTCGGGACCTGTTTCCGCCGGATGCTGAGGAGTACCTGGAGCTGAGAGAATCGCTATTCGATATTATGATACATTTTCTGGCAGAAACTGATTTGTATCAAGGGATGAATCGGCGGGAGTACCATATCCGGTTTGTTCAGCGTGACATTGGGAACGGCATTTTTGGCCCTAAGGTGAGCGAAAGCTTTGCACAGTTAAACCGTGAGGAGCAGGATGCCATTGCCGAAGGATTGCTGCGGCTGTATGAGACGGGGGAAGCTGTACATCTGCTAAAAGAAACGATGCGCCGCGTATTTCACCGTTCGATCATTTATACCAATTGTGAGGAAAAGGACGAATTGCTCATCTATATCGGTCAGGAGGAAACGCAGTTATCACGGATCAAAGCAGATTTAATTTTGGACCTGTTTCTTCCGGCGCGTTTTACGATTGAGCTGTATTGGACACGTCATTTCGGTATTTTGGAGGCAGACCCGACGATGAAAATAGACGCTATTGCCCTCTATTAAGGCCAAATGGCAGAGAAAGGACATGTGAACGATGAACGGACCCTATACATACAGGCTGCTTGACCCGCTCACTGATCGAAAAGGCATTCGCTTCACGGCGAAATACACGCGGGCGGAGCTAGAGCAAATGACGACCTTTCAGCTACGCGGAATATGTGATAAGGAGCGTCTGGTCGAGGGCTTTGCTAATCGTCTGGCACGTGAAGAACTGATCCGCGTGATTTTGCGGTTTCGGAGTGCAGAGGAGCATCTGCTCATTACCCGGCCCAACCCCGGCGGCTTCGAGCGCATCGAATCGGCATTGCGGCGAAATTGGAATGACCGTCGGCAGGAGAGCGGCGGTATCCGGGTTCCCGCCAAAATCACGCTGTATCAGGGTGTGCGGACAGGTCGTATGGACAATTATCGGATTGAATCCGACCTGCCTTGGCTGAACGCGTCTAATGTGCTTCTAGTGAATGCGGTAGGCGAACTATGCGGTGTTTTGAATTTGGTAAAGGACGAGGGACGGACAGGCGTATATTACCTTTCCCGCCATCTCGACGCTGAACTGCGGGAGACGGCCAACCATAATTACAGTCTGCTGTTTTTGCGAAGACAGGAATCGGAATATTTTTATAACCTCTACTATGGAGATAAGCCGATGCTGCCATTGAAGCTTCAAGGTCAACGTATTCCGGTGGCTGAGCTGATCATTCGCGGTACTGAAACGACAGATGCAGTATTGGCAGTTGATTTTGGCACCTCGAACACCACGGCAGGCGCATATCTGGATAGCTCCTATGTTACTGCCCCGGATGCGGGCATGAGCAGTACGGTACGGCTGAATGCGATTAATTATGTGTCCTTCCCCGGCCCGGAGGGAGCAGAGGGGGATTGGATCGAAGTGTTGCCGACCGCCATTCGTGTCGCGGACTGCTCTAACCCGGAGCATATCGTATACGTATTCGGAGAGGAAGCACTGCGTGGAACGGATGTAGCGGGCAGCCGGGCGACGGTACTGCGGGGCATCAAGCGCTGGGTCAATGACTATAAGCGAACTGAGGAATTAATGGATTCCGAGGGGAATACGGCGACCGCTTCCCGCAGCGAAATTTTGGCGGCTTTTATCCGCTATGTGATTGCGACAGCCGAACAGCAATTCAAGTGCCGGTTTCGTAACCTGCATTTTTCGGCACCCGTCAAGCTACAGCCGCAGTTTATCGAGATGTTTAGCGATATTTTGCCGGATTACCGGATTGAAGCAGAGGACGCGCTGGATGAAGGGCTGGCTGTGCTGTACAACACGCTGGCGGACCAGATGGAACGAGGGACGTTTGCGGACGGTGAGGAATATCAGGCCCTTGTTATTGATTGCGGTGGAGGTACAACGGATTTGTCATCCTGTCGATTCCGCATTGAGGATGGACGCATTGCCTATAAGCTTGATATTCACACCACATATGAAAATGGGGATACCAATTTTGGCGGAAACAATCTGACGTATCGGATTATGCAGTTCATGAAAATTGTGTTTGCAGGCTATTATGCAGCGGAAACGCGATTGCCTGACACCGATATTGATGCCTTGATTGGCATTCCTTCAGGGGATTTGTACCGCCATGTGGATGAGTTTGGCGTAGATGCTGTGTATGCAGGACTGGAGGAACGTTATCGAGAGGCAGAGGCCATCTTGCCTACGGCGTTCAAACAGTATGAGCATGCCACACGAGATGAATATCAGCGGGTGCTGAGCAATTTTCATCTATTGTGGAGCGCGGCGGAAAATATGAAAAAGGAATTTTCTTACGCACAGGTATCCTGCGCAGCCGCTTCGAATCGGAGCAGGTATTTTCAGCCGAAAGTGACCTGAACATTGCGGTGATGGATCGTTGGCTGGTTTCAGTTATCGAAAATGGACGTTTTCGTGATGAATACGGTTTGCCTGATGTGGTGTTCAATATCCGTGAAATACAGCAGCTTCTCAAGGGGGATATCTATAATATTGTACGCAAGTTTCTGGATGATTTTTATCAGGAGGGGCGCTTGCAGGACTATTCGATTATCAAGCTGACCGGGCAGTCCTGCCGAATTGACGTATTTCGCGAGGCGCTTAAGGAATTTGTGCCGGGGCGCAGCATTGAGTTCCGTCAGAAGGCGGAAGACCTGAGCCGAGTGCCTGAGCTGAAAATGGCCTGTTTGCGCGGCGCTATCCGTTATCTGAACGCCAAAAAAATGGGTACGATTGAGCCTGTCATTACCAATCATATTCCGGCCATTCCGTACACCGTCAGTGCATGGACGCATACGGGGTGCGAGAAGGAACTGATTGCGAGCTTGGAGAGCAACCGGGTGCGCGGCTCTATTTCCAGGCCGTCCCATGCGGCCGAGGTGGAATTTTTCCTGACGGCGAACGGCGGCAAGCTGCGTCAGCGCCATGTATACCGCAGTCGGCCAGAAGCTTTCGAGCCGATGCCGTATGAGGAAATCGCCGTGCTGTACGGGCGGGATATTCCGCAGGATGATACCGACTCTATTCGCAACGGCGAGACGAAATATTTCGTTTTTGCAGGCGACAGCCGTTGGGGCTTTTATGTGGTGCCGATTACCCGCCGGGATGAATTGCTGCATCTGGGACCCAAACGCTTTTTTGCCTTCGAAAACGATCTCTCCGAGCTGGATTTCTTTGACGGTACGAAGTAAGACAACAAGAAAATATACAACATTGGGAGGCAACAGCATGCTGTACGCAGGTTTTTGGAAACGGGTTTTGGCGAGTATTATTGACAATCTGTTGATGTGGTTCGTGTTTATGATTCTGGGTCTGATCTGGTTTGTGATTCAAGCCATTGGGGACTGGGGGTCTTCTTCGGCAGAAACCTCTTTACTCACAGACGGATCGCCCCCTATTTTTACAATGAAGATGGTTGGACAGACTTTGCTTAATTGGGGTGCGATGTGGCTGTATCACGCGATTATGGAATCTTCCAAATGCAAAGCCTCGGTGGGCAAGCTGGCTCTCGGGATCGTCGTGGTAGATGAGTTTAACCAGAAGCTCAGCTTTGGACGTGCCAGTGCCCGCCATTGGAGTAAGTTTATATCCGCTATCATTCTGTGCATCGGTTTTATCATGACCGCTTTCACGGCCAAAAAACAAGCCCTTCACGATCTGATCGCTCGTACCTACGTCGTGGACAAACGTGAGCTGAATCATATCCTGCGTGAGCAGGCCGAGCGGGGAGCCGGGATGTAAAGGTAGATAAATAGATCTTAAAATCCTAATGAATCGCAGTTTTCAATCAGGGGGAGCACGATGGATATACGCAGATTTTAGAAAAGAATTTTCGCCTGTTTACTGGATTACTCGGAGGAAGTAAAGCTCAGCCCACCGATGATGGAGTTACTGTTCCGCCTCCTGCGCCCGGTGTGAATCGGCTGTCTGTTCCCCTGAATAAAGAAGAATTGTGAAAGGAGGGAAACCATGTTAACCCATATCGTTCCGAAGTTTGAGAAAGGCCGTATTCTTAAAACCGAGATGCTGGAAAATCTGCGAGATTATCCTCGCAGTTTTCTGGATATCCGGTATCAGGATTATTCGGATGGCATTATTACCGGGATGAACGTCACTGTCGGGGAGCATACGCTGACCATTGGCAGAGGCATTGTAAAGCACAAGGGCAGGCTGTACCTGCTGGAGCAAGAGCAGGAAGTGCCATATAAGGCTATGGGGCGGCTGTCGGTGTTGAAGCTGCTATTTATGGAACAAACGGATCGACCGGATTTCACTGTTCATTATGCGGATATTGTGCTGGAGGATGAGCCAGAGATGGGTCTGGATGAGCTGGAGCTGGGCAGGTTTAAGCTCAAAGATGGAGCCGTGCTTCGCTCGGATTATCAGGATTTTGCTGATATGGCTACCGAATTCAATACATGGAGCGATATCCATGCTCCCTTTGCAGGCTTGCATCAAAGTACATTGCGCCCGGAAACGATGCGGTATTTTGCATCCGAGCTGCTTAAAAGTGGCGCAACCGATCCGATGGATTGTATGTTTGCGCTCATGTGCCTGAACCTGGAAGCCGTGGACAGAGAATCTATCCAGCATTACATTGCAAACCGAAGCGGTGCGGAATACAGAGACTATTCCCAGGTACAGCTACACAGACAGTTAGTTCTTATTCTGGAAGGCGCTGGACGAGGGAAACGTACAGCAGGTCGCTGGCAAGGCGGCGGAGCCGGACGGATGATTGTGGATTAGTCTCAAAATTCGACAAGCCCCCAATATGGAAGTAGGATGCTTTAACGTACCCTTTTAAACAAAAATTTACATATGTCCAAAAGTAGGAATAAAGTCACTGAGACTATAGGCACTCGTTTGATGAATTGAAACTTCCCTTATTTGCGAAAAATCGACATTTATTTTGACAGAGGTACATGTGTTGGAGGGAGTTATTAGTAAATGGAGTTGCCGTATCAACGAACTAGGCCCCGTGAATCAGCTGTTTTTTGTTTAATTTACTTGTTACAATAAAACCATTAAACGACCGTATCCTTTTGATATACAATTCCGTCTACCTCAATGAAACACTCAAACTCAAATGGACTGAACAAAGGGGGGCCCCAAATATGGCCTTTGTGATATCCGAACGGATGAAAAATGAATCTTCCCACACTAAGGGGAGTGAACCATTCTGAAAAGTACTTCCTGCGTTGTACCGCTACTGTCTTTCGTTGACAGGCTCGATATGGGATGCCGAGGATTTGGCGCAGGCGACTTTCCTGCATATGCTGCAATCTGAGAAAAAACTGCATGAACTGGAGAATGGCGAGGCTTATTTAATCCGTTCCGCACGTAATCGATGGATTGATGACGCAGGAGACGCACAACGCTGGATTACGCTTGGTTTGAACGATATGGCTGAGCCAATAGCGGTTGCCGGATCAGTGCTATATCAGAGCTTTTATTCTTCCGGCGCTCAAATGAACTCTAATCCTTCCCATGGCATGCAGGCTAGGATGGCCGCTTAACAAGAGGGGAGTTTTGGAAAATGAGTACCATTCCTTATGTAATTGAGCAAACGAGCCGCGGAGAGCGAAGCTATGATATTTATTCGCGGCTATTAAAGGATCGTATCATTATGGTGTCGGGCGAGATTGAGGATCATATGGCAAATGTTATTGTAGCGCAACTGCTGCATCTTACCGCCGAGGATTCCGAGAAGGACATACAGATGTATATTAACAGTCCGGGCGGGTCCATTTCAGCGGGGTTTGCCATTTATGATACGATGCAATTTGTGAAAAATGATATATCTACCCTATGCACAGGCATGGCGGCAAGCTTTGGTACGATTTTGCTGACCGGAGGTACAAAGGGCAAGCGGATGGCGCTGCCCAACAGTGAAATTATGATTCACCAGCCGCTGGGCGGAGCCAAGGGCCAAGCTTCGGATGTGCTGATTTACGCTGAGCGTCTGATCAAGAGCCGGAAACAGTTGAACCGTATTTTGGCAGATCATACTGGGCAACCGCTGGAGCGTGTGGAAAAAGATACTGACAGAGATCACTTCCTTACGGCTGAGGAAGCGGTAGCATATGGCTTGGTGGATCAAATCGTTACTCGCCTCTAGCTTTTATTGAAAATTTTATGTGATCCCTCGCTAATTCTGAAAAAATTCAAGGTTTGTTCATTGCAATTGATGAGTAATAGGTTTATAATTTCAAACGGATTCAAAGGGCTTATCCCGGAATCCATGGGAATTCATCCCATCTGAGCCTGCGTATGCATGCTCAAATAAGAATTAAGCGAGGGATTTACAATGAAAACCTGCTGCACTATCCAGGTAGATGAAGACAGTTTAGTTATTGATTTGCCAGAAGAAGGAACCACGCTGGATTCCCTGCTCGGTGATATTGAGAGCTGTGGAGGAAGTGAAGAGCCTTGGCTGCAACTAATCGACAAGGTAATGGGCAACTCATCTGAGACTATACTGACGGGTCAAGTGACGGATGGCGGCGATACGAAGGAAGATCAGACGACCAAAGAACCTCAGGCAACCGCTCAGGGGTAATAGGCAGATCATACGTTAATACGATTTTTTAACACGATACGATTCACATACATGATCATGTATAAGACTGCTATACCGGGCCGAAGGGCGTCGGGAAGCAGTCTTTTTTTAGCATGATAGAAAGTTGAAATTCTCTCTCTATCCGCTAAAATTCGTCAAATTTTGCAGTCCGCAGATGAGTCTTTTGTCCCTCCTGCTCTCTGCAATAGCAAACGTAATGGCAAACATCCCGAAACCGTGACTTCCTGTTCATTTTCCACCATAAGGTCGAAATATAACATGGAACTAACTATAATAGTAGTAACATCCATATACAGGTAAGTGACACCTAATGTTGGACCTGATCCTCTTGCTGTATAAAGGAAGGGAGCAAAAAGGCGGAGAACAACGTACTGATAAGCTTATCCACTTTATTAAAAGGAAGGAATGTGTAAATGATGAATGGGCAATGGGTCCTGCCAAGGATCGCAAAAAGAGTAGCGGTGATGTTAACGGCGGTATTACTGTTGACGTTAACGAACGGATTTAACTGGAATGAGCAGACCGCAGAGGCTGCCAGTATAACTCCTGTGGAGCGTTACGGACAACTTTCAGTGAAGAATGGTAAGCTGGTGGATAAAACCGGGAAGCCTGTACAGCTCAAAGGGATCAGCTCTCATGGTGTCCAATGGTTTGGGGATCTGGTGAATGAGGACTCGATGAAATGGCTGCGGGACGACTGGGGCATTTCCGTGTTCCGGGTTGCGCTATACACTGAGGAAGACGGTTATATTGCCAATCCTTCATTAAAAAATAAAGTGAAGGAAGCCATTGAAGCAGCACAGAAACTGGGTCTGTACGTCATTATCGACTGGCATATTCTCTCGGATGGTGATCCGAACATTCATAAAAATCAAGCCAAGGCTTTCTTTAATGAATTTGCAACTCAGTACGGGAATTTACCAAACGTGATCTACGAGCTTGCCAACGAACCGAACGGAAACGTGAACTGGAACAACCAAATCCGTCCTTATGCGTTGGAGGTATCTCAGGTCATTCGGGCCAAAGACCCGGACAATATTATTATTGCGGGTACAGGCACGTGGAGCCAGGATGTACACGATGCAGCAGATAACCCACTTCCAGACAAAAATACGCTGTACACCGTGCATTTCTATGCGGGTACGCACGGACAATACCTGCGGGATCGCGTCGATTACGCGCTGAACAAGGGCGTGGGTATATTTGCTACGGAATGGGGAACCAGTGATGCTTCGGGTAACGGGGGGCCGTTCCTGAATGAGTCTAAGGTATGGACAGATTTCCTGGCTAGTCGTGGAATCAGTTGGGCAAACTGGTCGTTGGCTGATAAAAATGAAACCTCTGCTGCGCTTTTACCTGGCGCTAACCGTAAAGGAGGATGGTCTGATTCACAATTGTCGGCTTCTGGTAAATTCGTAAAACAAGCCATTCTGGACGGCTCCAACAACAATACTGGAGGCGGCAACAGCGGTGGTGACAGTGGCGAAGATGGAAACAATGGTGGGGATAACGGTGGTGGAGACAACGGCGGCGATAACGGCAACGGAGGAAGCACACCAGGCGGAGACGATCAAGGGATTGTGCTTCAATATCGCACCGGAGACACGAATACCAAGGATAACGCAATCCGTCCTGAATTTAATATCAAAAACACAGGGAAAACAGCTGTCAAGCTGAGTGATTTGAAAATTCGCTACTATTACACGGATGAAAGCAAACAGGGTCAGCAATTTTTTGTAGACTGGGCCAAGGTTGGAAATGAAAAGGTAAAAGCGACTTTTGTAACATTGCCAGAGCCGAAGGCCAAGGCTGATAAATATGTGGAAATTTCATTTCATGATGGAGCAGGTACTATTCAGCCCGGCGGGGAAAGCGGAGAAATTCAACCCCGTATCCATGCTGCGAACTGGAGCAATTTTGATGAAACCAACGATTATTCATATGGTGCTAATCAAACGGCCTTCGCAAACTGGGATCGTGCAACCGTTTATCAACAGGGCAAGCTGGTATGGGGTATAGAGCCTTAAGAAAGAGTGATTATACCCGGAATGAGTAAATAACATAGGACTTTTGGGTCCGGACTTTTCGAAATTTGGAATATATAATATGCGCCTTTGGTATATGGGGGCTGGAACTTTAGGAGGGCATATGCGGCCCTTTAGTTCCGGTATATATACTACTAAAGTACCATGTGGTATTCGACTTTCGTGGTGCTTGAACTACTTCCATAGCACAGAGGGTTTGGTCCTAATGGACCGTTCCTCAACAAAGAACCCCCGCTTTTTGCCATTACAGGCATGCGGGGGTTTTGTGTTCCCAAAGCTTAGCAGCTCCAGGTTGAGCCATGTTTAAGCCAAATCAAAAGCTTTGGCAAGCAGACGATAGGACTGAACACGCTTATCAAAGTCATGAATGGAGGAAACAACCAGCAGCTCATCGGTACGATACTGTTCAGCCAAGCGTAGCAATTGCTCCTTACACTGATCGGGTGTACCGACAACGCGCCATGATGCGGACTGACGCAGTCGTTCACGATCAAACTCCGTGTACGGATAGGATAGCGCTGTTTTCACCGATGGCAGTGAAGTCATTTCTTTGCCTTGCATGAGCAACAGGAAAAACAAGCTGGCGCTGGAAGCCAACTGTTCGGCTTCTTCTGTAGTTTCAGCGCATGATACAGTAACTGCCGCCATGGAGCGGGGTTTATCCCCAAGAATGGAAGGCTGGTACTGATCGTGGTAACGTGCGGTAGCTTCCACCCCACCCGGTGTGCCGAAAAATTGGGCAAAAGCATAGGATGCACCCATCATCGCGGCTAATCTTGCGCTTTCTCCACTGGAACCGAGCAGCCACAGCTCAGGAATAGTCGAAATCGTCGGTGCCGCACGAAGCCCGGCAAACCGATGGTCGGCAGGCACAGAATCATGGAAATAATCAATTAAATCGAGAATCTGTTGTGGATATTGCTCGACGGATTGGTACTTACCTTCCTGCAAGGCACGTGTAGCCAGCGGCAAACCGCCGGGAGCACGTCCCAGACCCAGATCAATTCGACCTGGATGAAGCGCCTCCAGCAGCCGGAAATTCTCAGCGACTTTATATGCGCTGTAGTGGGGCAGCATAATGCCGCCTGAGCCGACGCGAATACGTGTTGTATTCGCAGCCAAATGTGCGATCAGTACCTCAGGGCTGGAGTGTGCAAGCATTTTGGAAGCATGATGCTCAGACACCCAATAACGGCTATACCCCAGCTTGTCGGCTTCACGCGCCAACGCAGTTGTATGGGATAAGGCATCCTGAGCAGTACCGCCTTCAGGAATATGAGACTGGTCCAGTATACCCAGTTTAAGCATTTTGCAATCACCTCTTACACAACTGTATCAGACACAACTCATTTGGTCAAAACTTGAAATTGGATGGTTTGGTGTTAAAGTTGAATCGGTTGGAGTTTAGGAATCTTTTCGTTATAATGAAGGAAGTGCAGGATGAGAGAACATCCTTGCTTTTGGAAAGGGGAACGAACGTGTGTTAAGAACACCTTTGGGGCGTGTCCGGCTCATGCTCTGGATTCAAGGTATAGCGTATTTGGCGATATTATTCACCCATCAGCCGCTGCAAGCTGCGGGCATGACCCAGACGGTCATGGTGATCGGTAACATATACCGGATCAGCTTTCTGCTGCTCCTTGTCGCTTTGATCTATGGTAAAACAGCGCTGAATTGGTCCCTCCGGCGGCCTTTATTCATTATATTTGCATCCTTCATTCCTTTTGGCCTGATCATTATGGATTGGGTGTGGGTGAGAAAATGGACAGGGGATTCGGCAGCAGAACAGCGAGCCGCATCGTAATATTTTAGTATAGGCCGAGTGTGATTTCGAGGATTGATCCTTAAACCCCACAAGCGGGACTAGCCCTGGTGCAGCAGAGAAGAGAGCATTGCGCAGTTTGACGCGTGGTGTTCTTTTTTTGTGCACCGGAAGCTAATTTAATTGAATGCGTTCATTAAAAATTCAGCAGCTTTACGTCTTTGAAAGCCTTCCACCCAATGTCCCGTAAATGGATAAACTTCAATTGTTTTAGGTGATTCAATGCGATTATAAGCAGCAAAAATCGTCTCTGGCATGCAAACAGTATCCTTAAGTCCGACTGATACCATCACTGGAATACGAATGCGATGAGCAAGATTCATGACGTCAAAATAACTTAATGTATGTAGCACCTGCTCCAAATGCTCCGGGAATCGGTTTGCGAATTCGGCAGCTTCCGTCAGCGAACTGGTAGAATTCATCATACCAAAATCCATATGGCACATATTAGGAATGTCAGCTACCGTAACAGCAGCTTTATCACTGAGAGCACCCACCATTAGTGCAAGCCCGCCACCCTGGCTGGCCCCAGAGATTGCAATTTTGCTCGCATCCACATCCGGCTGCTCCGCCACCCAATCCACCGCTCTGAGGGCATCCGTCGTTATCGTTTTGTAGTAGCAAGTATCTTTATCCAAAATCCCTTTCGTTACCCAGCCTTTAACCGTACCATGAGGATCGTCCAAACGGTCTCCTGTTTCACCACCCTGACCACGTACATCTACGGCAAATACAGCAAAGCCAAGCATCAGCCAGGACGAGTAATCCTCAGGATAGCCCTTGCCCCCTGTGTAGCCATGGAAAAGGACAATACACGGCAGCTTTTGATTACCGGCAAATTGGGGACGTATATACCATGCATGCAGCGGCGTATCATCCACACCTTCAAAGGTAACCCGTGAGGCATGAATATGAGGATACGGCGTTTCCACTGGAGTTTTGAACGCGCGCACGGGCTTAGCCTGTACATCTTCCAGTGTTTTGTCCCAGAACAGCTCGATATCCTTAGGGGCGGTAAGATCCGGCTGATACTGCTTCAATTCGGCAATTCTTTTGTCAATGATATTCATAGTAAAAAAATCCTCCTTCATATAGAACGAGTATCTACTCAAGCTTTCCCCGGTAAAGTAGACTCTTCCAGCGCTCTTAGCCGCTCAAATGCTTCTTCGTTTGTGCTTCCGCACGTATCTTCATCAGCATGAAATCCACTGCATACTGCTGGACGCTCAGGTTTGCCAAACAATCGGCAGCGGTAATCCGTAGTGAGCTGAGGGCAAGGGACACCAGCCGGTTTTCCATCGGGCATGCCGGGAATAGGGGATGAAATCGTAATAGCAATACAGCACGCGGCACATCCGACACGACACTCCAGTTGGGGTCACTCCTTAACATCTGTTATTTTTGAAATGTATGCATGAAGCGACTTCAATGAAGCCATAATGTGAGGATGGCACAAAAAAAGCAGGAACACAAGGATAACTGTATTTTATACACGCTTTGCACACAAGGGTTATAAATAGGGAGGTAGGCACGTAGGATGATATCAAGCTCCTAAGTCATTGTTCTGTTCATTAGGTAATATTAACCATTTGTGCTCAGTGTGTTCAAAAGGAGTTCGAGTGGTTAATAATAGAACACAACGATAAAAACTTAAACGAGGTGAAGTAAAATGAGTTGGTTATGGGCATTGATTGTTGGAGGTATTATTGGTTGGTTGGCAGGAGTTATCGCAGGTCGTGATGTTCCGGGTGGCGTGATTGGTAACATCATCGCTGGTTTTATCGGTGCATGGTTGGGTGGTTTGATCCTGGGCGACTGGGGTCCTGAAATCGGATCGTTCTACATCGTCCCTGCATTAATTGGTGCGATTGTGCTGGTTGTTATCGTAAGCTTGATCTTCCGTTCCATTGGACGGAGCAGGGGCTAACACATAAAACATCGATTCCACTAGCCCTTATAGGGCATAAGGGTATCAAATGAAAAGAAGCTGCTTCAGCAAGGTTCACAAATGAACCTGCAGGAGCAGCTTTTTTTATTGAAACCGCCTGATATGAGGCACACATAAAACGCCCAACACGATGCACATGCCAATGGTTGAAAACAGGCCGATGGTGAAGATGCCGCCAAGCTTGTCCGCGATCGCACCCACAGCCAGATAACCTACAGGCAGCAGGGCAAAAGAAAACATCAGATCCAGACTGGCTACACGGCCAAAGGATTCAGCGGGCACCATTTCCTGAAGGCTTGTTTCCCAAATGATCGCAAATATCATAATGCCGAACCCTTCAAGCATCATGCTCATAATCAGCCCCGGCATCCAGGTGACTACAGACAACAATAGTAAAGCAAGCCCGCTGACAAAAGCCCCGAAGTAAGCGAGCAGACCGCGATGCTTCCAATGCTTGCGAGACCCGTATACAAAGGCACCCAGCATAGCTCCAACGCCGCTACTTGCCATCGCAACGCCATACACGACTGAACTGTAGCTATGATGAACCTTGAACAGCCACGGAATGAGTACCGCAATAATACCGGAGTAACAAATATTAATGAAGGAAAAAGCCAGAATCGTAATCCACAGCCACGGATGACTTTTAAGAATCGTAAAGCCCGCAATAAAATCTTTGAGAAAATGCTGTCCTTCCTGATCTTGCTGTTCTGCATTTGCCTGCCGTTTACCGATGAGCGAGGCCAAATGACTGCTCAGCATCCAGAAGCAGGCAAAAGATATCAGATAGGCGATAGAATCCAGCCCAAAGCCGACTCCTGCTGAAGTAAAGGATACAATGAAGCCGCCCAGTGGAGGCCCGAGCAGACGGACAGCTTGAATACTAATCTGACTGAGCGCGTTAGCCGCATTGCGAATATCCGGCGTAAACACCTGTGCGCGCAAGGCAGAATAAGCCGGATTAAAGATCCCGTCCATCAATCCGTATAAGGCAAGGCCAACGAACAGATACGGCAGTTTCATACCGTCGGTAAACATCAGCACCGCCGCAGCGAACATGAGTACGAAGCGAGCAATGTTCGTGAACAGAAGCAGACGGATTCGGTCGATCCGATCCACGATCATCCCGGCAAAGGGCAGAATAAGCACGTTAGGCAGCATATAGACAGTCATCGCCAGCCCCATGATTGTAGTCGAGCCGGTCAGGGAATAGATAACCAGTGGCAAAATGACGGTGGTGACCGAGGTTCCCAGCATAGCGATCCAATGTCCAAGCCACAGTAGAGTGAACGCTTTGGATTGCCTTAAAGGCGAAGTGAAGGTGGCCCAAGCTGAACGTTTTCCTTCGGGTGAAGCAGAGGATAGGGTTGAATTTTGGGTTTCCATAATGCCTTCCTTTCATTCAAAGACGAGGTAAATATTACTAATCTTCATATAGAAATCTATTATACGAGACCTCTGACATAAAGGTACAGAAAAAAGTTACTGTGAGGATAGATACAATGAATAGTCTGTCTATGAATGAGTCAACCTAGGATAACTTTGAGCCCAGAAATGCTATAGCTCACCTTTTGCATAGGGATTATTGGATAAAAGCATTGACGTGTAAAAATGAATGATGTACTATTCAATGAGCCAGCTACGTGCTAGGTTATCAAGAAAAAGGAAAAGAGTGTGGTTAACATGAAAAAATTTAGATTTTTACCAGTCGTACTGATCGTAATGGCTTTGCTGGTTTCGGCCTGCGGCAACAACGACAAAGGTGCTAATTCAAATAATGCTTCTACCGGGGATGCCGGGCCTAATAATGGAAAAGCAGATACAACCGCCACAGCTACTTTGGAATCTGTAAAAGCGAGCGGTAAGCTGCGAATCGGTACGGAAGGTACCTATGCTCCATTTACCTACCATGATGCTGCTGGTAAGCTGACAGGCTTCGACGTCGATATTGCAACTGAAGTAAGTAAGCGTCTGGGCGTACAGCCGGAGTTTATCGAGACGCAATGGGATGGTATATTCGCGGGATTGAACTCCAAACGGTTTGACACGGTGTTCAATGAAGTGTCCATTACAGATGAACGCAAGCAAAAATACGATTTCTCCGATCCGTACATTGTCTCCAAGGCAGTGCTGATCGTGAGCGAAGATAATAATGACATCAAAAAGTTTGCTGATCTGAAAGGTAAAAAGGCCGGGCAATCCCTGACCAGCAACCTGACTCAAATTGCGAAGAGCAATGGCGCGGAAATTGTGGCAACGGACGGATTCAATCAGGCGATTGATCTCCTGACATCCAAACGAGTGGATGCAACCGTCAATGATGGTTTGTCCTATCTTGATTTGAAAAAGCAAAAGCCTGACGCTCCCATCAAAAAGGTAGATGAATCTCCAGATGCTTCACACAGCGCGGCTGTTTTTAATAAAGGTAGCGAAGACTTGATCAAGGAAGTCAACAAAGCGCTGGCTGACATGAAGGCTGACGGTACGTACCTGAAAATTTCCGAGAAATATTTTGGAGCCGACGTATCCAAATAACACACGAATAACCGGAGTCTCGCTATGTCGAACCGGACTTTCGTAAACTTATCTTTTTAAAGGATGTCTGCACAATGGATGATCGCCAGATACAAATTATTATCGATTCATTATTGCCTCTGCTGAAAGCAGGGGTTTCTTTCACGATTCCGCTCACACTCATCTCTTTTGCTCTGGGCTTGATATTGGCGCTGGTTACGGCGTTGGCTCGATTGTCCAAATGGAGAATACTCAAGCTGATTTCCGGCTTCTATGTGTGGGTGATTCGGGGAACACCGTTGCTGGTGCAATTGTATATTATTTTCTACGGTTTGCCATCAGTTGGCATTACGCTGGACCCTTTTATAGCTTCAGTGATCGGCTTTACGCTCAGCGTGGGGGCTTACGGCTCTGAAATTATGCGTGCGGCAATTATATCCATTCAGGAAGGCCAGTGGGAGGCGGGATATTCCTTGGGGATGACGCGCTGGCAAGTGCTGCGGCGTATCGTGCTTCCACAAGCAGCCCGTGTGTCCGTACCGCCGTTAGCGAATTCTTTCATCAGTTTGGTAAAGGATACTTCGCTGGCTGCGACCATCACCTATGTGGAAATGTTCAGAACAGCTAACCAGATTGTAGCCACCACGTATGAACCGTTATTGGTGTATACCGAGGCGGGGGTTATTTATCTGCTGTTTAGCACCGTCTTGACCGTGCTGCAAAATTACCTGGAGAAGCGGTTGAGCCGTTTTTCCGTCAGATAAAGGAGATTGTACCGGTGATCCAAATTCGGAATATACACAAGTCGTTCGGTTCGCTGGAAGTGCTTAAGGGTGTTAATGTGACGTTGGATAAAGGGAAGGTGCTGGTGATCATCGGCCCGTCCGGCTCTGGGAAAACAACGCTTTTGCGCTGTCTGAATTTGCTGGAGGTTCCTGATCTTGGCGAAATTCAGGTGGGGGATATTGCACTGAATTTTGCCAAAGGAACGAAGCTGCGGCAGGAAAGCATCTTGGCGCTGCGCAAGCGAACGGGTATGGTGTTTCAATCCTACAACCTGTTCCCGCATATGACAGCAGTTCAAAACGTAATGGAGGGCCAAGTCACCGTTCAAAAGAAAAACAAGGACGAGGCACGCAAACGCGCATTGGAGCTGCTTAAAAAGGTGGGACTGGCGGACAAAGCGGAATCCTATCCCCATCAGTTGTCGGGCGGACAGCAACAGCGGGTCGGTATTGCCCGGGCAATGGCGGTCGAGCCTGAGGTGCTATTGTTCGACGAGCCGACCTCCGCGCTTGATCCCGAGTTGGTAGGCGAGGTGCTCAAGGTCATGAAGCAACTGGCTGCCGAAGGCATGACCATGGTCATTGTCACCCATGAAATGAAGTTTGCCGCCGAGGTCGCGGACCATGTGATTTTGATGGATCAGGGCGTGATTGTGGAGCAGGGTTCACCTCATGAGGTGCTTGAACGCCCGACCAGTCCACGAGCTATTCAGTTTTTAAATCGATTGAGTGGGGAAGCGGAATAAAAACGAAGCTGGAAAAAAGAAGAACCTCTAAATGCGCCATTATGGGCATCAGAGGTTCTTCCTTTTTATGATGATTTAGAAGAACCCAACTCGTCCTTCGACCACATTTTTTAACCAGTCCTGCTTACGGCTCTTATCAAGCTCGCCTCTCATACCTTTAATAATCAGCTCAATATCTGTTTTTCCACTCTCATGCCATTCCAGTGCAGTGCTGACATACAGCTCTCCGAGCTGGGCCAGGGAGAAGCCGTCAGTCATCGCTGCCGCCTTCTGTGTACCTGTCTCTCCTGCAAAGACAAGGAAGTTGCGCAGCTTGAGATACGCTAATCGCAGCGCTTCGTCAGGCAAACTGATTTCATAGGCGCGATCGAAACGACCTGCCCGGTTCATCAGACCCGGGTCAATTTTTTCAGGATAATTGGTCGTTCCGATCAGGAAGATGCCCTCCTTGGATGTAGCGCCGTCGAGGGTATTCAGGAAAAAGGAACGAACCTCCTGCGGCATGGAATCAATATCCTCAATGACCAGCACCATCGGAGCTAGGCGGGTAGCCGCCTCGAACACCTCTTTGACCGATTCACTGGTTGTATACTCCGTAATTTGCCAGTAGGCGGCCGGACCCGGTACGCTGCTCGCAATAGATTTAACAAGCGTCGTTTTCCCGTTGCCCGGATGGCCATACAGCAGAATACCGCGTTTGTAAGGAATATTATAAGTCTGATAGAAGGTACGATCTGCTTCAAAAAACTGATCGAGTGAACGGAAAATATCCCGCTTGATTTCCGCTTTCAAAATAACGTCATCCCGCGTAATGGCACGGGTAATCGGCTCCGCCTGCCGGGATAATCCGCGGCTTGTGTCCGTAAAGACGGTGACCCGCTTCATGTTCTGCTTACGTTCACGTCCGCGTACCCCCGCGAGGAAGCCTTGCAGTTCCTGATCGCCTGTCGCAAATACGTAATCTTCATTATATACGCCATTTTCACGGAAAAAGGGAACCCGCGCCAGCGCGATGCCCCACTTGGGATAGGCGAATACATTATTACGCATCGACAGGTGCACGCCGTACTCTGGAGTCGGCCCGTCATCGTCATATTGGATGGTGCGTTCCTCCAGGCGATCAAAGACCCGTGCCACATGCTCCAGATCCGGGCTGCCTGAACGAATGTCCTCCTCCAGCAAGTCCCAATACTCAATATTGGGATCGTCGCTGGCATACAGCTCATATTTTACGCCATAGCGGTTATATAGGGCTTCACTGATGCCGTCGATCAGACGGGCATAAGCGGCATAGCCAGTAATACGCCCATCCGTACGTTCATCAAATTTATAAATAGCCGGTGTATCTATACTCAAATTATTTGGCTCCTTTCAGGGCGGCCAGCGGCTTACATTTGGCTACAACGGCTGCGAGTCCTGCCCCGGTGACACTTTCAATAATATCATCTACATTTTTGTAGGCTTGGGGAGATTCGTCGAGAATGCTTTCCAGCGATGACTGATTGACCACAATCTCGTCGTCTGTCCCTACACCAAGTGCTCCGGCAAAATCGTCCACACTTACGAGCCGTTTGGTCGCAGAGCGTGAACGGATACGGCCCGCTCCATGGCAAATGGAGTGGAAGTTATCCTGCCCGCCTGGCAGACCGACCATAATATAGGAGGACGTACCCATAGAGCCGGGAATCAATGCCGGATGTCCTGTTTCCCGGTAAGGTTTCGGATTGTCGGGATGTCCGGCTGGAAGAGCACGGGTAGCCCCTTTACGATGCACAAACACGTTACCGTGATCCGGGTGAGATTCCTCCCAACCATAATTGTGCATCAGATCGTACAAGGTGCGCAACTCGCACTTTGTACCAAAGACATCACGGAAGGCTTCACGCACGGAATATGCGATCAAATGTCGGTTCACCACCGCATAGTTCAGCGCCGAGTACATCATATTGATGTACTGCGCAGCTTCGGGATGCTCCAGGGGGGCAAATACCAACCTTGGATCAGAAGTTCCAAGCCCAAGGCGACCCATTGCTTTGGCAATGGCAGACGAGCTGGTTTGGCTGACCGCTCCACCCCAGGCACGTGATCCGGAGTGGACCATGACGGCAACCTGACCGTCGAACATTCCCCAGGCTTCGGCTATTTCACGGTTGTGCTCGGCAATCTCAATCGCCTGAATTTCAACGAAATGATTGCCTCCACCCAGCGTGCCGAGCTGTCGGTGAGCCCGGTGCCACGTGCGATCTTCGACAAGATTGAGTACCTCCTCATCAAATGAGAACTTACTGTGTTCTACATGGGTGAGTGAGGTGGATTTTTTAGGCGTGTAGCTGTCCGGAATATATTTATTAGGTAATCCATGCAGACCCTTGCGTACAATATGCTCCAGCCGGATATCTGAATAATGTCCGCGCTGGTGGGCTTCCATCGGCAAATATTTATCAATGGTCTTGACCAGCTTGCGGCGCAGCTTGGTTTCCTTCAAGGCATCCTTGTGCAAATTTGTCAGGTGTACGCGCATGCCGCAGCCGATATCGCTGCCGACAATGGAGGGAGATACATAGCCGTCCTCCATTCCCCATACGGCTGTCGTGCCGATGCAGGTTCCGACGCCTACATGCACATCCGGAGTATAGCCCATATAGCGGATACCGGGAATTTGTAAATTGTTATTAGCCATCTCGAACACCTTGTAATCCAGCGAGGAGAAAAGCTGCTGAGAAGCATATACGGTCAAATCGCCAGCCGGAAGCTTCATAAGATGGCTGTAAGGTCCCTTTTCTAAGAACGAGTCTGTTGTGTGTTGTATATTCATATGGTTGGATAGTTCCCTTCTTCATGTAAATCTAAAAATACATACAAATTAAGCTTTAAAAAAGAAAATAAAAAAAAGCCGCAGACTTGTCGTCTACGGCTTCCTGCACCGAAAGTGTCATTACACGTCATGATCTATACATCATTAATACGTAAAATAACCTGTTCTTCCAATAGCATTTAGATACAATTAAGCCTGGTTAATCACGCCGTCAGACAGCGCGATGTCACCCATCATGTCGCCCGAACGGGGCCGATGAGACGAGAATTCAAATATGTGGTTTTGTCATGCTGCCTGTCTGTCACCATCATGTAAAACTCAGTCATGTCTGTCGGCCCCCTTTTCTTAAAGTTAATTGCAATGTTAATGGAAACCTGTGGAAGCTGTCAACCCTGAAAAGAGGGAGAATGGAAATATGTGACTTTAATCATAGTGAAGTGTGAGCTATATCATAGTTCAAATGACCCGAACCTGTTACTGTCTAAATATTCAAATATTCAGAGATTGTTGATGGTTTACAGGACAATTTTTGTGAGGGGGACGGAGCAAGCATGGAAGGAGATCTCCAGAAGTTTAAGGCCGACTTTTTCAAAGCATTGGCTCACCCTCTGCGCATCCGCATTCTGGAGGTGTTGAGTGAAGGGGAGCGGAACGTAAATGAGCTACAGACTGCGCTCGGTTCCGAAGGCTCTGCCGTATCGCAGCAATTGGCCGTGTTGCGCGCCAAAAATTTGGTGAGCAGCATCAAGGAAGGCACGACGGTCGTTTACTCGTTGCGGGACCCGCTCTTGACGGAACTGCTTGCGGTGGCGCGGCAAATTTTTGACAATCATCTGGTCGAAGCTATCTCGTTGCTGGAGGGTATACGGAACGAGAAGTAATGCTACTACAGAAAAGAAGGGTTACAGGGGATGAAGTGGATGGGAAGGTTCGAGGGATATAACGCAGGAGCTTTGCGAAAGGACCTGATTTCCGGAAGTATCGTGGCAATTGTGGCCATTCCGCTCGGTATGGCGTTTGCCATTGCATCAGGAGTAAAGCCGGAATACGGGCTGTATACGACCATTGTGGCAGGAGTTTTGGTTTCACTGTTAGGAGGGTCCAAATTTCAGATTGGCGGACCTACGGGCGCTTTTATTCCGATTTTGCTGGCTATTGTCATGCAGTACGGTTATGAGAATTTGCTTATAGCTGGTTTTATGGCGGGATTATGCTCATCTTAATGGGCGTGCTGAGGCTAGGCGCGTTAATTAAGTTCATCCCCAAGCCAGTAACGATTGGCTTTACGGCGGGCATTGCCGTGACGATTTTCAGCGGTCAGATTGCTAACTTTCTCGGCTTGCGCGGAGTAGAGCGGCATGAAACGTTTCTGCCTTCTATGGCAGAACTGATCCATCGCCTGCCTTCACTGAATGTGTACAGTATTCTGACGGCGTGTATCTGTCTTGCCGCCCTCATTCTGGTGCCTAAAAAATGGCCCAAGGTACCCGGTTCACTCGTGGGCCTGCTCTTATCCACGCTGGTGGCAGCCTGGCTTTTTCCGGGTCAGGTGGCAACGATCGGCTCCGCATACGGCGCAATTCCGGCATCTCTGCCTGAGCTGCATGTTCCAGGCGTGACCTGGGACCTAATTGTGAAGCTGCTGCCGCCCGCACTTGTTATCGCAATGCTGGGAGCTATCGAATCACTGCTTTCGGCGGTGGTTGCGGACGGCATGACGGGAGCCCGGCATAACAGCAATCGTGAGCTGGTTGGACAGGGTATTGCCAACTTGCTCACACCGCTATTTGGCGGCATTCCTGCGACGGGGGCGATTGCGCGCACAGCCACAAATATCCGCAGTGGTGCCGTGTCTCCCATGTCGGGTATTGTACACGGCTTGGTTGTGCTGCTTATTCTGGTGGTTTTTGCTCCGTATGCATCCAATATTCCGCTGGCGAGTATGGCTCCGGTGTTGATGGTGGTCGCCTGGAATATGAGCGAGCGCAAACATTTTGCACACATCCTCAAGACACGGACAGCCGACTCTATCGTACTGGTTGTCACCTTTTTGCTGACGGTATTTACGACGCTGACCACGGCTGTTGAAGTAGGTCTGATTCTGGCGGTCGTGCTGTTCGTCAAGCGTATGAGCAGTACACTTTCAGTGGATAAGGTGTTACCCGATCCTTCTGTCAAGCATGAAAAAGTCGGCGCGCATATGGTTACAGATCAGCATGATTGCCCGCAGGTGGCGATTTATAGTGTGGAAGGCCCTCTATTTTTTGGTGCCGCTTCGGCATTGGAAAATTCGGAGATGGGAGGTCAGGCTAACCGCCAGCAAGGGATTTTGCTGCTGCGTATGGGTAAGGTTCCCTTTATGGATATGACAGGAGAATCTAACTTTACCACATTGATTCAGAAATATCGGAAATCCGGTGGAACGGTGCTTGTTTCTGGCCTTCAGCCGCAGCCTCTGGCATTACTTCACAAAACCGGATGTTACGACATGATCGGACATAATCATTTTTTCGAGCATACAGGAGAAGCCCTCACGGCAGCCATAACACTGGTGGATCGGGATACATGTCGTGGGTGCAGCCAAATGGCTTTTCGGGAATGTGCTGCTCTATGCGGCAGATCGAAAGCACTATCAAAACCATCCATTTCGGATGGAGCTGTTCCGGTTCCCATACCTGTAAACAGCGGCAGATAGCCCTCTCTGAACTCTTCTATTGGAGTGCAGAACGAATGCCGAAAAATCTCTTTTATTTTTACGATTAGCAGTGCACCCTCAAGATTAGCACCTGCTCGTAAAAACGGAAGAGGTTTTTTGCTTTTCTAAGAAAAAGGGAAAAAATTCAAAAAAATGCTTGTATATCTGTTTTTATGACATTATACTAGATTCAAAAGATACCATTTGTATCATTCTTTTGTTTTAATTTGGTTTTTAATGCACAGATATTAAACCCCTCGATAACTTCTAGCTTCCTACCCTACTTTTTCTTCACGTTTTTCTCTCACTTTTTCCAAAGCGATATAAGCTGAATTTTAAAAATTTACATGGGAACGAAGTAGGCAGAATGGTGCTGTACGAGCATCAGCGGTCACCTTTGCCCAAAGGATTACTGTTTCTTTCGGTTCTGCCCTCTTGGTTGTTCACCACAGAATCATGACCTATGGATTCCATGCTAGAATCTATATTTTTTGAAGGAGGTGAGGACCAAAGGCTATTTTGTGAGCTTTTCACGCGGATGTCGGCAGGTTGTTCTTGAGAACTACAAAACCAAGTAAAGGGAGATGGAAAGTATTGATTAAGTCGAAAAATATCAAAAGGACGCTATCGGCTAGTTTTACTGCTATTCTTGCTTTTTCTCTGATTTCTCCGGTGTACGGAGATGCGAGCACAACCACCGCAGCAGGAGCTTCGACCATTTCCGCCAAGGTTTCAGCCAAGCTGAACCAGCAATTCAGTGACAGCGAGTACGTCACCTATCTGGTTAAATTAAAAGATCAGGTAGATACAGAGTCGGTTGCCAAGCATGCTTTCCAAAAGGCTTCCGCAGACCAGATATCCCCCGCTGCCGCTAAGCTTTCTGTGCGTACAACGGTTGTGAACTCTCTCATTGATACTGCTGAAAAATCTCAACAGCCTGTGGAAGAATACTTAAAGAAGGAAGTCAATAACGGAGGCGTCAAAAAGTATAAGAGCTACTTTATCGTGAACGCGCTTGCGGTAACGAGTACCAAGGAGGTACTGGACAATCTGGCCACGCTTCCTGAGGTAGACAAAATTTTACCGGATGAAACGCGCGAGCTGCAAAAGGTTGAAATAGATAAGGATGCCCAACCAGAAGTCGGGGAACCGGCAACTGAACAGGCGGTTGCCGATCAAGCGGCTGTAGACACGGCTGTAACGGAAGAGAATGCACAAAAATCCGTGGAGGAATCCGTATATAAGGATGCTGTAACGCCGAGCCGAGCCGAATGGAATATTTCCAAAATTAAAGCACCACAGGTTTGGGCCAAAGGCATTGACGGCAAAGGGGTTGTCGTTGCCAATCTCGATACAGGCGTAGAGTACACTCACCCGGCGCTGAAAAGAAAATGGCGCGGCTTGAATGCTTCCGGTCAAGTCGTGAATCCAGAGCTGAGCTGGTATGATGCGGTTAACGGAGCATCACTGCCAACAGATTCAAATGGACATGGTACACATACGATGGGGACGAGTGTTGGCTCGGACAGTAACGGTACGAATGAAATCGGTGTTGCTCCCGGTGCCAAATGGATTGCCGTACGGGTATTCAACCCGTCAACGACAGATTCCATCCTGCTGGACGGAGGCCAGTGGTTGCTGGCTCCAGTAGACAAAAATGGTAAGAAGCATCCTGAGCTTGCACCGGATGTGGTGAATAACTCATGGGGTGGCGGACCTGGGCTGGATGAATGGTATCGTCCTGTCACCAAAGCGTGGAGAGCGGCTCAGATTTTCCCTGAGTTCTCCGCAGGCAACACGACACTATCAAATCCGGGCGGTCCTGGATCGGTAGCGAATCCGGCGAACCTGCCGGAAGCCTATGCTACAGGAGCGACTGATGTTAACAACAAGCTGGCCAGCTTCTCGTTGCGCGGTCCTTCTCCATATGGCGAAGTGAAGCCTGAAATATCGGCCCCTGGCGTAAACATCCGTTCCTCTGTTCCTGGCGGAGTTTATGAGGGTGGCTGGAACGGTACATCCATGGCAGGCCCGCATACGGCCGGATTAGCGGCATTGCTGCTCCAGGCCAAGCCATCCTTGACAGTGGATCAACTGGAGGATGTTATTTCGAAAACAGCGACGCCGCTGACAGACAGCCAATATAAAACTTCACCGAATAACGGCTATGGATATGGCCTGATCGACGCGTTGGCTGCGGTCAATTCGGTACTTAACTAGAATGGTCTGATCGTGTTTTAGAAAGACTTCGGAAATCCCTTGAAGCGGCTCGTCCAGAGATTTGCATACACCTGCTAACCGTGTAATGCAACATTTACGCAGCCGCTATAAAGGGGTTTTCGTACATAGAAAATACAAAAATTATAAATTTCAAGGAAATTGCAAAAAATCACTTGTATATCTGTTTTGATAACTTTATACTATCCATAATATATGTTTTTATATCAATTTTTAATATAAAATGTAACGATATAACATGTCGTGTTACAGCATGTTCTCTCTTCGACATTCTCCTGCTTGTTCTCCTTGGTATCTGCTGAATTTCATCGCTTTCTATTTTGGATTGGCAAACTCACCTATGAAATACATTCACCTATGAAATAAACTCACCTAAGAAAATTCAAATCGTTTTATACCTGAGCATTTTGCAACAATCCCAAGAGCGATTTCAAATTGTACTTTCGAGCTCCGGGGATCGAATGATGCAAAATGATGACCTCTATATTCTATGAAGGAGGTGGTTGCCAACCATATCATGTTGTGCAGCCCGTAGATTTGATGTGAAGGCAAGAAGGCATGAGGTCTTACTCTCGTACAGGTTATACCAGAAATATTAAACCTAGTAAAAGGAGTGGAGAAGTAATTGATTAAACCTAAACGATTTAAGAAACCACTATCTATCGGACTATCTTTGCTTATGGCCTTTTCTTTTGTCCAACCCGCTTTGGCGAATAACACCCCGGATGGCTCCAAGCTGGAGTTGAAATCAGCTGCGCACAAGGTAACGACCGCGAAGGTATCTCCTAAACTAACCAAACAGTTTGAGGAGAACAACTATGTAACCTATCTGGTCAAATTAAAAGAACAGGTAGACACGAACAAGGTTTCCAAAAATGCTCTCCAAAAGGCCTCGCTTGAGAAAATAACACCCTCTGCCGCCAAAATGGCTGTCCGCAGCAATGTGATCAGCTCTCTGCGTGAAACCGCTTCAAGAACCCAATACGGGCTTGAAAATTATTTGGATAAACAATCGGAGAGCGGCGGAGTGAAGGAATATAAAAGCTACTTTATTGTCAATGCCATGGCAGTCACAAGCACCAAGGAGGTGCTGGACCATATTTCACAGCTGCCAGAGGTAGACAAAATTTTGCCGAACGAAACACGTTATCTACAAAAGGTGACAGTTGACAAGCAGGCAGAGGGAACAGCCGCCAAAACTGCTGAAACAGCGACAGCAGACACGGCAAAATCTGCAACGGCAGAGAAAGCGGTAGAGCTGGAAAAGGACGATAGTAAAACATCGGCGAAGCCAGGCAATGCAGGTAAGAACGCTGTAGACCCATCTACCGTGGAATGGAATATATCACATATTAATGCACCCCAAGTATGGGAACAAGGAATCGACGGAACCGGAATCGTCGTGGCCAATCTCGATACAGGCGTAGACTATACTCATCCGGCCCTGCATCGCAAATGGCGCGGTCTGGACGCGGCAGGCAATGTCGTGAATCCCGAGCTGAGCTGGTACGATCCGCATAGTCATGCGACGTTGCCGGTCGATCAGGAAGCGGATTCCCACGGTACGCATACGATGGGAACGATGGTCGGCTCCGAGGAAAATGGAACGAACCGGGTCGGCGTTGCGCCTGGCGCGAAGTGGATTGCCGTTCGGATTTTTAATCCGGAAACGACGGATGCGATTATACTCGACGGCGGTCAATGGCTGCTTGCGCCAAGGGATGCCCAAGGCAATCTTCATCCCGAGCTTGCACCGGACGTGGTGAACAATTCGTGGGGCGGCGGACCCGGCCTCGATGAATGGTTCCGACCTGTGGTTCAAGCATGGCGGGATGCACAGATATTCCCCGAGTTCTCCGCAGGTAATACATCTCTTTCGAATCCGGGCGGTCCTGGATCGGTAGCGAATCCGGCTAACTACCCGGAATCCTTTGCCACTGGAGCAACCGATCTCAATGACAAGCTGGCCAGCTTCTCCCTGCTGGGACCGTCGCCATATGGCGAAGTGAAGCCCGAGGTTTCTGCACCGGGTGTAAATATTCGATCATCCGTTGCTGGCGGTGCTTATAAAGGCGGATATAACGGAACTTCCATGGCGGGCCCTCATGTAGCGGGACTTGCGGCTTTGTTGCTGCAAGCGAATCATTCGCTTACCGTGGATCAACTGGAAGAAATTCTGGAAAATACAGCTACACCACGCACGGATAGCACATATCCGACCTCTCCGAACAATGGCTACGGACATGGTGTCATTAATGCATTGGATGCAGTCGGCTCTGTCGTTCAGGGCTTGGGCTCCGTATCTGGTAAAGTCGTAACAGGTGGAGATGATCTGGAAGCGCCTGTTCTGGAGCATACACCGTCTGCTGCGGCATTCGAGGGCATTGATATACCTCTGACTGCTCATGTAACGGATAATGTCGGGGTGACAGCGGTTGAGGCATTTGCCAGAACAGCGGGTACGTCAAACTATGTATATATTCCGTTGGAACGGACCTCCGGCGACAGCAAAGATGGTACATATCAAGCGTCCATTCCGACTTTCTTGGTGGATAGCACCGGTCTGGAATACTATATTCGCGTGAATGATTACGGCAATAACGGTTTTGAAACCGAAGTGTACAAGGTTAATGTCTCCAAAGGCGTCAAACCTGGCTACACACAGGATTTTGAAAAGGATATTGCTGGTATTAATATCGGTGGACAGGGCAGTGTCTGGAAATGGGGAACCCCGGTAAGCGGCCCTGGTAGTGCACACTCGGGAACGAAGGTCCTGGCGACCAATCTCGAAGGCCAATACCAGACCAATTCCAACAGTTATTTTATGGCTCCTCCAATTGATCTGACCAAAAGCCCGAAAGGGGCACTGGTTAGCTTCAAGCATTGGTACGATCTTGAAAACAATTCTGATTTCGGCAAGGTGTATGTAGCCACCACCAACAATCAGAATGCATTTGAGCAGGTATTATCATTTACAGGCACCAGCAACGGCTGGAAAACACAATATCTCGATCTGCGAGCATTTGCAGGTCAGAAGGTATACCTTCTGTTCAACTTTACAAGTGATAATACGGTTGTAAAAGATGGCTGGTATATCGACGATCTGTCGATTCAGGAGCCGGATACCGTTGCACCTGCCGCGCCAAGTAATCTGACTGCCGAAGCGGATACAGTCGGCAACGTCTCGCTGGCCTGGAATGCTTCATCCGATGAAGACGTGAAGCAGTACAAAGTGTATCGCTCCACCCAATCGGGCAAAAATTACACTTCGTTGGGTACAACCTCAGCACTGACATTCACAGATACCATCACGGTCGGTGGAGCGACCTATCATTATGCAGTGGCGGCTGAGGATTATAGTGGCAATGAAGGAATCAAGTCGAATGAGGCTTCTCTGAGAGTAGACGTGCCGGATACGCTGTATAGCGATTCATTTGACGGCAACTCGGATAACGGCTGGACTCATTCTGGTACCAAGGATGAATGGGAACGTGGCATCCCCAAAGAAGTGGGACCAGAAAGTGCAGTATCCAGACCAAACGTATGGGCAACCGATCTCGATAGTAACTATGAGAGCGGAGCTGACTTTTCGCTGGTTTCTCCAAAAATGAATTTGAATGGTGTGCGGAACGCAACACTTACCTTCAACCACTGGTTTGAAATTGAGTCCGGCTATGACTTCGGTTATGTGGAAGTGTCCAAAAATAATGGCGACACCTGGACCGAGCTGGGCAAATTCTCTCATAACACAAATGGTAAAAAATGGACTCCAGTTTACTACAATCTGGATAGCTATACCGGCAATGAGATTCAAATTCGCTTCCGCTTGAAATCGGATAACAGTGTAAACAAAAACGGTTGGTACATTGACGATTTCCGTGTGCTGGGCATTCCAGCTTCGACAGTGACCAAGGATGTAGTACCTGAGTCGAATATCAAACTGGAAAAAGCGGAAGAACAATTCCCGCTGTACAAAATTACAAGCACTGAAAAGAGTGAATTCCAGGAAAAAGTGAAGCCGAAGGAAACAACGGTGGACAGCGGACGTGTCGGCCTCGACAGTCTTCCAGCCAGCGCCACAGTTACCGTACTGGAAACTGGACGTTCGGTGAAAACAGACCCGACTACGGGTAAATACAGCTTCATTCACGTAGCTGGGGATTATACGCTGAAGGCTGAAGCCTATGGCTATGTACCACAAACGAAACAGGTCACGATTGAGAATAATAAAGTAATCAGAGCGAACTTTAGTCTCCAAGCTGTACCTCATGGTACGATTCACGGAGTTATTACCGATAAGCAATCCGGTGAACCGATCCGAAAAGCGAAAGTGCTTGTGCTGGAGGATGCACGCATTGCTCCAGTAGAGACGAATGAGGCTGGAGAATTTACGCTGGATGTGCTGGAAGGGACCTATACATTATCCATTGCAGCAGAAAATTATTACAGCGACAGTGTCACGGTCACAGCACCTCCGAACGGCAGTGTGGAAGCGAATGTCACATTGAAGCCATTTATCGGCTTCCAGGGGGGCATCGCTTACGATGACGGTACCGGAGAAAATGCCAGAGCCTTTAACGCGGCAGGCAACTCCTGGGCAGTCAGAATGACACCTGAATCAGAGGTGGCTCAAGTGACAGGAGCGTCGCTTCTGTTCTGGAATTCAGCCTTCCCGAATCCGGGAGGAACGGCGTTCAAATACTCCGTCTATGATGCCTCTGGTGCAGCAGGCGCACCGGGACGTCTGCTGGCTGGTCCATTTGACGGCACAGCCGTTCGGGATGAAACACAGTGGACGACCGTACAATTCCCTGAACCCGTAACGGTTCAAGGCGACTTCTATATCGTCTATACGCAGCCAAGCGCAGGCACGCAAGCTCCGGGTCTTGCTACAGACGAGAGTGGACCCAATGCGCTTCGTAGCTGGCAAGGTGTAAGCGGCGCATGGAGCCAATCACCGGAGGATGAGGGCAATTACATGATCCGGGCGATCGTCAGATATCCGGTTAATGCGCCAACGATTACAACACCGACCAAGGCAACGTATACGAAGGAAGAGACAATCACAGTTACAGGTACTTCCCCGGCAGACGGGGCGGACATCCAGCTCTTTAACGGTAATGAACTGGCTGGCACAACCAAGGTGAAGGATCGTCAGTTCAGTCTGGCGGTCGATCTTCAACCGGGTGCCAATCCACTGAGTGTTCAGGCAGCGGTATACGGCAAAGTAACAGATCGTTCCGAACCTGTGGTCGTCATATTTGACCAGACTAAACCGGGTCTGATCTTGACTTCGCCAGATGAAGGAGCCCGTACAAATGCGGGTGTCGTCAGTGTAACCGGTACGGTTTACGACGAGTTCCTCACCGACTTGACGATTAACGGTGAACCAGCCGAATTTGGAAGTGACGGCAGCTTTAACAAGCGTCTGCTTATCAATGAAGGGGAAAATCAAATTACGGTAACGGCCAAGGATCTTGCCGAGAACGTAACGACGGTTACCCGTTCAGTGTATGTCGATACAGCTCTGCCGAAGCTGGAAAATATCAGTCCTGCTGAGGATGTGCGTATCACTCCAGGGCAGCCGGTGCGGGTATCCTTCGACAGTGCGTCCGGATTGGAGGCATCCTTCCGTGTGGAATTGCCTTTCAATCTGACCACCTTGGCCCGAAACGAAATTCCGTTAAACGAAACTTCGTCAGGTCATTATGAAGGAACTTACTTCACTTCCTCTTCTCTGAGCCTGGAAGGCGGAGTCATCGTGATCCGGGTAAGGGATGCAGCAGGAAATGAAGTGGAGACGGAAGCACCGGGAAGATTGTATGTAACCAAGGGTGGAGGACAGGACCCTGATCCGAATCCACCGACCTCTAACGAGAAACCAGTTGCGATCATTCAGGCGAATGATTCAGCCAAGAAGAACAAGAACGTTCAGTTTAACGGAAAAGCTTCACGTGATGTAGACGGCGAAATCGTCAGCTATAGCTGGAACTTTGGCGATGGCGATACAGCGTCCGGTTCCAAGGTTAAGCATAAATTTACCACAGCCGGAACGTATACTGTGGAGTTGACGGTGACAGATAATAACGGCGCAAGCGGTAAAGCTGCGCATACCATCACGATCCGTTAATAAGGTGCATGGAATGTTTCTTTTAAAATAACAACAGAAGACCCACAGCAAGCCACCATTTACGGAGGTCTGCTGTGGGTCATTTTTGAATTGTGGAACAGGTCTGGAAGAGATAGAATGAATAGAAACATATAAAGTGAATCTATTCACAATATTTTTTTAAGGTGGGAGAGAATCGTATGATTCATTTGCAAAAAGAAAGCGGGCGTATCCGCCTTGTGCTGGATGCCTATTTTATGGGAGAGGACATAGTCGTACTTATTTCCGGCGGCGATCAGCCCCATCTGGGAACGATTACAGCAGGCGCCAGACTGGAGCCGATCCAAACCGTTCAATTGCAAGCCCACAAGGAATTTTATATTACCGAAGAAATTGCCGTTCGTTTGCGAAAAGAGTTTGCGGGTAACTTTGCAATTTGCTGCGGGGCGCATATGGACCATGTAACGAAGGACGAAATCCGAATGTTGACGGAAATGGCTATACAATTGGGTAAAGAGCTGATCGATCAACTCAAGCAAAAATGTCTGTAACGATTGTAGCGACCTTTTTAAGAAAACTCCCGAATGAGCAGATTTCGGTATGGATATTTACTGTAAGGATACTTAAAAAGCAACGCAAAGCCATGATCCTCGATTTGTACGGATTTCAGTGCAGTGGATGGAATCAAGCTGCGGATCATCAGAGTAACCGCACGCTGGTCTTTCTGGTTGATGGCTTTGGCTAAAGCAGAAGCAAAGCATCGATTGCGTGCCAATTCGAGATACAGCGGAAAAACGGCTCTGGCGATGGCGCGGTGAACCCTCGGCTCAAATGTAAACTGCACCGTACCGGGTGGAATCGTCGTTCCGTTCGTATAATACAGCATTGGTGGATGGGCCAAAAAGGAGATAAAATAGCCGATACCGTTTGTGCCCAGTCCTTGCTTGGCAGCAAATGGCGCTACCGAGCAGAGGAGGGCCTTCATCCGATCCAAATTGCCATGCACTACAGCACGTGACCATTGGACGGCGAAAGAACGACGGGTGGCAATGGCCTTGTAAAATGGCAGCATGGCAGCGGATATTTTCCTGAGCATGTCAGCATTTAAGCGTTTGTGAGGCGAACCCCTTCTGCGGGATGTTGCACGATATACCATAGCTCCGACCTCCTTGGCAGGATGCTCTCAGGGAGCGCATTTTCAAGTAATAGGTAAAATACTATATGCCCGATCACCTCGAAAAGTGCTTATGTACGTGAGGTGAGTCTCTATAATACAAACTGAAGTTAAAAGTTACCTATCGTGCCACTCCGCAGACGGATGGTGCTCCCATCGCCCCTGCTTGGCTTGTTAATCGTCACGCTTGTTATTGCATTGAACCAAAACAAAAAGAAATAGATCGCCCCGTCGAAAGGTAAACGATCTATTTCCCCGATTGAACCTACTGCTGACCGCTCTTCAAAGCGGCTGCTGCCAAAGAGTGAGGATGTTAGCGCATCCTTGCTATTTTTTATTATGAGCTTCTTGACTACATTTTATATAAAGGCCAATGATCTCGACAATTAAGTACAGACGTATTGCGGTAAAATGTATTGTGAACTTTAATCAGAATTGCATATGGCTTTAAAAGATAAACATCATTTTTTAAAATAAGTACTGTCCTGATTTGTAAGATTGTGGTACCCTAGAACGTATATATTGTTATTTTACATATTGGAGTTGAATCAGACAAATGAGTAATTTATACAAAGACCCCCAATCGTCCGATCCTTTTCAGGAGACGAATGGTTATAACGCCCCATTTAATCCGCCCCCACAGCTTCCGCCTACAAACAGTAAAGCTGTTGCTTCGATGGTGCTCGGTATTCTAGCTGTCGTCATTCCCTATCTGGGGTTCATTATCGGCATCATCGGTATCATTTTGTCCAGTCTTTCCCTGAAGGAAATTAACCGTCATGGCGAACAAGGCAGGGGTATGGCTATTGCCGGATTGGTATGCAGCATTATCGGGACACTGATTTATGCGCTGATCATCATTTTCTTAATCGTTGTTTTTGTTTTAGCAGCCTCAAGTGGCGACAATCCGTTTTCCGACATTTAATGAAATCAGTGAGCTCATACACTTGTACCTTTCACGATGGGGATTCCAGATGCTATGATGAATGGAGTCCAATCAAGGAGAGTGAAAGTCATATGGCACGTACTCAAACACAAAAAGCGCTAAGCAAGGCGAAGCGCGCTGGAAACTACTGCTCTGCACAGAGCCGCAAAACCAATGGTCATTATGGCGAGATATCTCAGCATGTGCGAATGAAGCCAAACAAGCAGGAACAATTACAAAGAGTCAAGCACAAGAAGCGAATCGTTCAGAGCGACGCTTCTTTTTTTTGCCGTTAGCGTCATTTTTTTTGTTTTTTTTATACGTGGATGTCACAAACAGCAACATGGCATTCGTTATACAGGATGGACGGACACATAAGAAGGTGATCCTATGGAACGGTTTAGCCCCGGGGCCGACCAACATATAAAGAATATAGAATCCGTCGTGGAACACGTCAAATCTGGCGATCAACAGGCTTATGCCACTGCGATGAACGCGAAGTGGAAGAACTTTTGATGAATTTAAATTCGGAAGAAAGAAATCTTGTGCTGTTGAAAGCTGTTGAGCAGTACAGCTTTGAGGAGATCGGACAAATTATGGATTGTAAGCCTGCAACCTTGGGAAGCGGCTTTGTGTCTCCGGCTATGGCCGAAACGTTAAAAAACATCCCGTTGATTGGCAGCGTATTCCAATATACCTATGACAACGGACTGCGGACTGCTGGTAAATCAGGGTTAACGACAACGCTACCTCTGAGCGAAACCCAAGATGGGGTGACGTTGCACATCAAAGAGGTAATGTTTGACGGACTTATAGCTCCTACCGGCCCGCCTAAGGAAGCCGTGCTATTCGATACATCAGAGAATAAGGCCTGGAAAGAGGCAGTATTGAAGAAAGCTGAAAAGGGGTATTTGTCGACACCTGACGTCATTATTCAGGGCGAAGAGATTAAGGGTGAGCAACTACTTGTCCTTCTCCGTTATGGAGGAGTTGACCAAGGGAAAGTGGGTCAAGGTAAGCAGCTCCGGGGGACATTTACGGTTGCAAATGGCGAAAAGGAGCTCACCGATAATATGGTTGTTTATGAAATCAGCCGGGGTTTGGCAGAGAAACAGCTTCCAGACGAATTTAATATTACGGTGAAACTTAATGTTAGTGGTATTCGGGCCCCATTTGTATTTCAGGTACCGGTGCAAAATGTATTCAAACATAAAATTTTATTGAGGCCTGAAAAAACACAACGGAGCGGATCGTTCAGCTACACGGTGAAGCAGATCGAGTTGACCCCCGTGACAACCCGCTTAATTATAGACAGTAAGGGCAAAGTGACAAGCACACCGGAGAAGTCAGGTGATTTTAGCCCAAGCAGAATGTACTATGACATTGTGGACCAACGGGGTCACACGTTAAACCTCAATCAAACTTCTTTTCTGGACCAGCATCTGAGTGGTCTTGATTTCCGATTCAGGAATCTGAACGGTTGGCGCGGAATAAAGAGCGAATACCTGAATGAGGAGCTCCTATACGATCCTGTCGTATCCACATCACCCTTTATTATCATCAAGCCGTATACGTATACTTTACAAAAGAAGGATCGGTCCATTGTAGAGGGTCAGGAGGGGTGGATGAAAACGTATTATAAGGACTTGGAAATGACCATTCCTCTGGAGGCTAATCCATGAATGGAGCTTAGCAACCAAACGTTGAGCAGAGAAGTGATTGTATAGAAGCGGATAACGCTTTTCTATAACTTAAGCCGAAAAAGACTTGATAATAATTATCATTCTTGTTAGAATATCATAAGAAAGAAGGAACCCAGACACGGGCTCCTTCATTATAAAGCTATGGTTTGTCTTGAGATCAAAGATTTACTTGGCTTCAAAGGTTTTGCAGTCAGTTTCTTCTGATTTGTGAGTGTGCGCCGGACTGTTGCTTACGATATAAATGGAGCTTGCGCTGCATTTATTGTCTTGAGCCCAGTAAGTACACGAGTTTACTTCACACAAAACGTCTTTTGCCATGTTGTTCATCTCCTTTGATGGATGTAATGGGCTGAGCAAAAAAACTGTCAGGCAAGGTAGGACTTGTCTAACTGTGTTTACCCTCTTGTCGAAAAGAGGGATTTTGCTATGCCTACCTGTACAATATCAAAGGAATCCTTGAATTGCAATGTCTGCTTTTGTTTGCTATGCGAAGCGGACATGTATCTCCTACTATATTAAAACAAAAGCTGTCCTCCCTGTAGAGCCGAATGTCTCTCTGCCGGAGAACAGCTTTTTTGTATTTCCCTTCCTATATAAGGGTACTACAATAATTAGCGAATGGAGGGAATGCTGACGATCGGGTCGATGTCAGCTTCATAATCCACGTCATCGAATTCAAAGCCGAATAGCTGGAAAAATTCGCGGCGATATCCTTCAAGATCGGACAGTTCGTAGATATTGTCTGTCGTCAGCTCGTCCCATATTTTTGCAACCTCTGCCTGTACGTCTTCACGCAGTTCCCAATCATCAATGCGAATACGTCCTTCTTCATCTACTGGAGTTTCCGGAGCATACAGACGCTCGGCAAACAGACGGTAGTTCTGCTCCACGCAGCCTTCATGTAGCCCTTTTTCCTTCATCACTTTATACAAAGCGGAAATATACAGAGGTACGACAGGGATGGCAGAGCTGGATTGGGTAACCAGTCCTTTGGTAACTGCGACGAAGGCGCGTCCGCCTGTGGCTTTTAACTGATCGTTCAGCTCACGTGCTGTCGCTTCCAGATGATCCTTTGCACTTCCGATCGTGCCTTCTCTATAGACGGCTTGGGTAATGTCTGAACCGATATACGAAAAGGAGAAGGTAGTCGCGGAATCAGCCAACACACCGCCCTCACGCAATGCATCGATCCACAATTGCCAGTCCTCGCCGCCCATAACCTCTACAGTTCTCTGCACTTCTTCTTCTGTCGCCGGTTCCAGTGTAACACTGCTCACTTCGCCAGTATGGAAGTTGACGGTCTTGTTGGTGTAGGGTTTGCCGATGGGTTTAAGCACGGAATTAAACGTTTCACCTGTGCGGGGATTCGTGCGACGACCGGAAGCGACACTGTAAACCACCAGATCGACTTGTCCCAGCTCTTCGCGAATGACCTCCACCGTTTTAGCTTTGATTTCATCCGAGAAGGCATCACCTGTCACGCTAAAGGATCGGAGCCCTGCTTCCTGAGCAGCTTTTTCAAATGCAGCAGAATTGTACCAGCCTGCCGATGCTGTCCGTGTGGCCGTAGCGTTACTAGGACGATATACGCCGACCGTATTGGCCCGCGCTCCGAATGCAGCAGTGATGCGGGAAGCCAAGCCATATCCGGCAGATGCCCCGATCACAAGCACATTACGAGGTCCCTGGATAGCAGGACGGGCCTGCACATAGTCAATTTGCTTCTGAACATGTTGGGCACAGCCCACCGGATGAGCAGTGGTGCATATAAAGCCGCGTGTTCTTGGTTTGATAATCATGTTATTGTAATTCCTCTCTTCTTCTAGCGATCTTCACCCTTACTATTTTAACTTTTAACTATATTTTTTCAAACGTGGATTTCAGGTGAGTATTCTTTCACTAAAAAGTGTATCGCTTAGCAGGGTGGCAAGTGCCCAAGGGCCTGCATATGATGCTGTAACGATAAATATGAGAAGGGAGAGAGCTGCTTGAAGAACAAGAGCCGAAAAACCACCAGAAACAAAAAGCCGCTCTATCGTGTAATTGACCCGGATATGAATGAATTAAGTATGATACAGCGCTTGAAGCCACAGCCTGCGGAGAGGGAGACAGAAGCAAGACTTCATCAAGTTGCTTCTCCGCCTCCCCCAATAGCAGAGGAGCCGGAGCTACAGACAGTTGTCGAGCCTGAAGTCCATATCGAGTACGGGACTGAGGTTGAAGATGAGGTTGAAGATGAGGTTGAAGAAGAGCCTGAGGTTTTGATGGAGGAACCAAAAGAGCCTGAGCCACTGCCTGATCCGATTGACGTCGAGGAAATTTTGAATAATAAAAAGCGCCGCATGTAAATAATGCTTTCATTTATACAGACGATTTGAGCGATCTGGCTGTAACTGGGGAGAAGATTGCTCCCGGCTCCATAGATTCCAGTAAGCTGAAGCCAGAGAGCATCCAAACGGAATACCTGGCAGATTATGCCGTTCATACGATTAAAATAGCCGACGGTGCAGTGACTTCTTCCAAGATTGCCCCGAATTCCATTACGGTGGAGCATCTGTCGGACGCATCGGTGGCAGGCAGCAAATTGCAGGATCGTTCCATTGGTGGTGAAAAACTTCGTGATGGCAGCATCACTCCAGAAAAGCTGGCTGATAAGATTATCAGCGGCGATCATATTGCGAATGGCTCCATTGAGAGCCGTCACTTCAAGCAATGGATTGTATCTCCAGACATGCTTCAAGATCAGGCGGTCACCTCCGATAAAATTCGCAGCGGTACGATTCAATCTAACAATTTGGCTAATGAGGCCGTCGACAGCTCCAAGCTTGGAGACCAGTCTGTCACCACTTCTAAACTGCGGGATGGGGCTGTGGATGGTTCTAAAATACAGGCTGGCAGCATTGAGAGCGCACACCTGACCGAGCATGCCGTTAATTCCCGGCATCTGGCCCCTGGTTCGATTAACCGCAAGCAGCTATCCAACGGAATTGTGGGCAAGGAACAATTGGAGGAAGGAGTTGTCAGCGGGCGTCATCTGGAGCCTGAGGCGGTCACCAGTGCGCATATTCAGGCCGGAGCGATTGAAAGAAAGCATCTGAGTCCTGGCTCCATCGGGGAAGAGCAGCTTGGAACAGGCCAAGTGACAGCCCGCCATCTGGCGGATCGGAGCATTCAGTCCAATAAACTGGCGGATCAGTCTGTAGGCTCGTTGCAAATTGTCGATCAATCCGTCACTTCATCCAAATATCGGATCAGAGCATTTTACCACACAAAATTGCCGATGAGGCGGTACTTACCAGACATATTGCTACAGCAGCCATACAAAGCCCTCAGATTTCCCCAGAGGCAGTCTCTTCCTTACATCTTCAGTCCGAAGTCATTCGGAAGGATCATATTGCATCGGAGGCGGTTACGGAGCGGCATTTGCAATCCGGGGCTGTGACGAGCGAGAAATTAGGGAAGGGCGCAGTTCTGGATCACCATGTGGCGAATCAGGCTGTCAAGGAAAATCACATTGCTTCGAACGCTATTAAGTCTGACAAAATCGCTGACGAAGCAGTTACGGAAACCAAAATTGCCGCAGGAGCGGTAACTGGAAATAAAATTGCGCCTCAAGAAATTGCAGAGGTACACATTGCACCCAGGGCTATTCGCGAAAACCATCTGGCGGATAACAGTGTGGGTGGAAAGGCATTGCAGTCTCAATCCGTCAGCTCGGCACATTTAGCCTCCAGCTCTGTGCTGAGCGAACATATCGGGAACGGCAGCGTAGGAACCTCGGCCTTGCAAGGGCAGTCTGTTACCGCAGACATATTGGGTGAAGGCGCAGTTCAAACAGGGCATCTGGCGAGTGGAGCGGTATACTCCCATCATTTGCAGGATCATGCCGTCACTTCGCTGAAACTGTCGCCGGAGAGTGTGGCTACGGATAAAATTAACGATTTGGCGATTACAGCGCCTAAATTGGCAGAGGGAAGCGTAACTTCCTCCAAGCTGTCCGCACGCTCCGTGCAGCCATGGCACATTACGGATAAAGCAGTACAGAGCAATCATCTGGCTGTTGAAGCGGTGGAAGCGAATCATCTCGCTCCTGAATCCGTCACCTCCAACCATTTGCAATCTGCATCGGTCCTGACCAAGCATCTGGCCCCGGATAGCGTATCCGGTCATGTACTTCAGGCGGAAAGCGTCACCTCGGAGAAGTTGGCGGCTCGGGCTGTGCAAGCACCCAATCTGGCGGAAAGCAGTGTCGGCCCTGCACATTTGGCTGCGCAAGCGGTACACACCCGGCATTTGGCAGCTGGATCGGTACAGGAAACTGCGTTGGGCCAGAACGCTGTAAAGTCTACACATCTTGCGCCCGAATCTATCCAATCGGAGCACTTGCAAAACGGAGTCATTCAAGGAGAGCACATTGCATTGCAGGCTGTGGCTACCCCGGCCTTACAGGATGAAGCGGTCACCTCTGCCAAACTGTCAGAGGGAAGCGTAACTTCTACCAAGCTGTCTGCCCATGCGGTGCAGTCCGGTCATATTACGGACGAAGCTGTACAAAGCAACCATTTGGCTGTGGCGGCTGTGGATTCGGCACATATGGCTGCCGGAGCGGTCACCTCGGTGCATCTCCAGGCTTCCTCGGTGCTCACGAGACATTTGGCCCCGGATAGTGTGTCTGGTCGTGCGCTTCAAGCGGAAAGCATCACCTCGGAAAAGCTGGCGGCGCGCTCGGTACAAGGAATGAACCTCGCGGAAGGTAGCGTCGGTCCTCCGCATCTGTCTGCGCAGGCAGTACACACCCGGCATCTGGCAGCTGGAGCGGTACAGGATAGAGTGCTGGCAGAGGGGGCAGTGAAGTCGGTGCACATCGCATCGGAGTCCATCCAGCCGCACCATCTGCACGTCGGAACGATTCAGGGCGTGCATATCGCATCACAGGCGATATCAACCCAAGCCTTGCAGGATGAGTCGGTTACGTCCGACAAACTGGCGGATGAGAGCGTGACGGCCGCCAAGCTGTCTGCCCAATCGGTACAGCCGTGGCATATTACGGACGAAGCTATACAAGGAAACCATCTGGCAGAAGAGGCTATCCAGTCTGGACATTTGGCCCCGGAAGCCATCACCTCTGCCCATTTGCAGGCTTCGGCGGTGCTCACGAGCCATCTGGCCCCGGATAGTGTATCCAGTCGTGCGCTTCAAGCGGAAAGCATCACCTCGGAAAAGCTGGCAGCACGCTCGGTGCAAGGAATGAATCTTGCGGAAGGCAGCGTCGGGCCTTCACATCTGTCTGCACAGGCGGTACACACCCGGCATCTGGCAGCCGGAGCGGTACAGGACAGAGCGCTGGCAGAGGGGGCAGTGAAGTCCGTGCACATCGCACCGGAGTCCATCCAGCCGCACCATCTGCAAATTGAAACCATTCAGGGCGTGCATATCGCATCACAGGCGATATCGACCGATGTTTTGCAGGATGAGTCGGTTACGTCCGACAAACTGGCGGATGAGAGCGTGACGGCCGCCAAGCTGTCTGCCCACTCGGTCCAGCCTTGGCACATTACGGACGAAGCTGTGCAAGGAAACCATCTGGCAGCTGGAGCGGTACAGGATAGAGCGCTGGCAGAGGGGGCAGTGAAGTCGGTGCACATCGCACCGGAGTCCATCCAGCCGCACCATCTGCACATCGGAACGATTCAGGGTGTGCATATCGCATCACAGGCGATATCAACCGATGCCTTGCAGGATGAGTCGGTTACGTCCGACAAACTGGCGGATGAGAGCGTGACAGCCGCCAAGCTGTCTGCCCACTCGGTCCAGCCTTGGCACATTACGGACGAAGCTGTGCAAGGAAACCATCTGGCAGAAGAAGCGATCCAATCAAGCCATTTGGCCCCGGAAGCCGTCACCTCTGCCCATTTGCAGGCTTCAGCGGTGCTTACGAGCCACCTGGCCCCGGATAGCGTATCCAGTCGTGCGCTTCAAGCGGAAAGCATCACCTCGGAAAAGCTGGCGGCGCGCTCGGTGCAAGGAATGAATCTCGCGGAAGGCAGCGTCGGTCCTCTGCATCTGTCTGCACAGGCGGTACACACCCGGCATCTGGCAGCCGGAGCGGTACAGGACAGAGCGCTGGCAGAGGGGGCAGTGAAGTCCGTGCACATCGCACCGGAGTCCATCCAGCCGCACCATCTGCAAATTGAAACCATTCAGGGCGTGCATATCGCATCGCAGGCGATATCGACCGAAGTTTTGCAGGATGAGTCGGTTACGTCCGACAAACTGGCAGATGAGAGCGTGACGGCCGCCAAGCTGTCCGCTCACTCGGTACAGCCGTGGCACATTACGGACGAAGCTGTGCAAGCCAATCATTTGGCAGAAGAGTCCATCCAGTCGAGTCATTTGGCCCCGGAAGCCGTTACCTCTGCCCATTTGCAGGCTTCAGCGGTGATGACCCGACATATTGCACCGGGTAGTGTATCGGTTCACGCGCTTCAGGCGGGGAGCGTGAACGCTGAGAAGCTTGCACTTCGGGCGGTGCGTGCTTCGAACCTGGCAGAAGCCAGCGTAAGCTCCGTACATCTGACGGAACAAGCGGTACACCCCCTACATCTGGCCGATGGGTCGGTACAGGAAGCGGCGCTGGCAGAAGGTGCGGTGCAATCAAGGCATATCGCGCTGGATTCCGTCCAGTCGGAGCATCTGCAAGCAGGTGCCATCCAGCAGCAGCATATAGGCTGGCAGGTGGTGTCGGAAGATGCATTGCAGGAAGAAGCGGTTACGTCCGGCAAGCTCTCGGATGGAGCCGTACAGTCCCGGCATGTGGCTGAAGAGGCGGTTGAAGGCCGTCACATCGGAGCGGAAGTGATTGACACGCATCACCTGAAGCCGGGCGTGGTGACGATGGCTCAGTTGTCTACAGATATTCATCTGTCGGGACTTTTGCCGGAGGAAGGCGTCAGTGGTGACAGACTTCAGGCGGAGAGTGTATCCCGCCGTCATCTGCAAGTTCAGGCTGTCGACAGTGAAGTACTGAGCCCCGAAGCCGTGGGACCAGAGCATTTACAAGCCGCTGCAATACAAAGCCATCACTTGGCAGAGCGAAGCATCGAAGGGCATCATCTGGCGGAAGGCTCCGTAGGCTCACGTGAGCTGGAGCTGAACGCAGTGAAGCCGGAGCATTTGAGCATCACCCCGGTTCGTACCTGTGCCAATCAGTCCGCATTGCAGCAGTTCGGCAGAGCGCCGTTTCTTTTGAAGGGTAGCGAAGGAGAGACGGAAGTGACCATTATATTCTCAGAGCCTTTTATGAACCCGGACTATACGCTGGTAGCGATGACGAACCATCCTCTCTTTCATGCGACACTGAAATCGCAAACACCGGATGGGGCAGTAATCGTAGTAACCAAGTGGAATGAAACCGCGCATAACTACGGTATTGTTTCCTGGATTGCCATCGGTTAGTGAATATAATTGGGTAAAACTTATAGTGTGCAGACTCACGTATTTTCTGAATACGGGGCTGCACGCTTTTTCATATACTTTTCACACATTTGTTCCACAATTATCCCGAATTCTCCTGATAAGCTAAAGATACTTTAAAGGAGAGGTGATACAATCATGAAAAAATGGACTAAAAATGCAGCAGCCGTATTGACGGTAGTAAGCGTATTGGGAGGAGCAAGCAGCGCATTCGCCGCTACAGCAACTCCAACCACAACTGCACCAGCAACGAAAGCCCCAGCGGTTACAACCCCGGCTACTAAAGCACCTGCGACAAAAACACCAGTGGTGAAAGCACCTGTTAAAAAAGCTGCAACAGCTCATAAATCAACAACAAAAGCGAAAAAAGCTCCAGTCAAAAAGCGGTTGCTAAAAAAGTAGCCCACAAAGCAAAAGCAGTAAAAGCGAAGCATCGTACCGTTAAACATCATGTGAAAAAACATCATGCCGTAAAAACAAAAGCAACTGCTCACAAAACTGCTGCACATCATGTTGTAGCTAAAAAAGTGGCTCCTAAAGCTCCTGTTAAAAAAGGTGCTCCAGCAAAAACAGCAGTGAAAACCGCTCCAAAAGCAGCAGCTAAAACAGTAACAACCAAGAAATAAGGTTGGAGAGCAATTCGCTTCCAGCTCGCCTGGCATATACAGCAGCGATTTATGATAAGAAAAGACGGGACCGGGAACGGTATACCCGTCTTTTGTCTATTTTGCTGGGCTTCTGTTAAGCTTATAGAGAGGGTACAATCATCCAGAACAACGGCAAGGGGTTAAGGCCATGACGAAAATAGTAGTCGTAGATGACGACGTGTTCATTTTGCAATTAATATCTGAATATTTGAAAAAGGAATCCTACGAGGTGACTTCCTTTTCCAGTGGCAAAACACTGGTAGAGCATATCCGTTCCGACCGTCCGGATTGCCTCGTTCTCGATATCATGATGCCCGGAGTTGACGGGCTTTCCCTGCTGACTCAGCTGCGCGAATTTACAGAAATGCCGATTATCATGATCTCCGCTCGTGGGGAAGAAAGTGACCGTATTCACGGGCTGGAGCTGGGATGCAGCGATTTTTTAACCAAACCGTTCAATCCTCGGGAGCTGGTTGGCAGAGTCAAAGCGATGCTGCGGCTGACCAAGGCCGGAACCTCTGCACCGGACGATAAGGAGGCGGTAGAGACAGACGGAGATGTATGTCGTGCGGGCAATCTGTGTATTTTCGCTGAATTCCGTAAGGTTACGGTGGACGGTCAAGAGGTGAATCTGACCTCACGTGAATTTGATCTGCTGCTGTTTCTTTCAAATCATCTGGAAAGACCTTTTGGCAGAGAGCATCTGATTCAGCAGGTGTGGAGCTATGATTTTATCGGTGATGTGAGAGTTGTAGATGATCTGGTCAAACGTATTCGCAAAAAACTGGCGGAATATCACTCCACGCTTGTCATTAACACTGTATGGGGGTTCGGGTATAAAGCAACGGTACAGGAGCTGTAGCCATGCGTACGATGAGAGCTAAAATATTGCTGTCCCTGTCCCTCGCGATGCTCATTACCGTCTGTATAACGCTGTTCCTGTTCATCAGGCTCATCGACGACATTCTCGTCAATCAGGCCAAATCCAAGCTTCATGATCAAGCACGTAAAGCGGTCCATATTATGAGCGACGGGGGCTTTGACCGACTGGACAGCGCTGAGTTTAACTATGTCATCAAAGGTGTGCTTTTGTCTGCCGATTACTTTATTTTAAGCACGGATAACCGCGTCGTCGATTCCAGCGTCTCCGGAATGGAGGGCAAGAAGATAGAACAATTACTGTTGATCCGGCAGGGATTTTTTGCATCGGTTCATCCGTCTTCTCGCGATCTGGCCTCTACACACGAAGGGGTGGCCGTGCTCCAAGGTAAAAAGATACTGTTTACAAATGAAGAACTGCCCGGGCAGCCTTTTCGCATATTTGTATATTCTCCGTTGTCTTCTTTAAGAGCACTATATGTGCCGTTAATGAGAACCACGCTGCTATCTATTGTGGCGAGCTTTCTTGTCATTCTCGTCATTGGACTGATGGTCGTTTCACGCTTGGTGCGTCCGCTCAAACGATTGAAGGAGGCCGTAGGCAACTATGAGCCGAATCAACCGCAGGACAGTGATTTCCACAAGCGGATAAAAGTGAGATTGGCGAGCTGATCGGTACTTTTCATTCGATGTCCACCCGTATCCAGCAGCATCACCACGGTCAAATTGAATTTTTGCAAAATGTATCTCACGAGCTAAAGACACCGTTAATGTCCATTCAGGGCTACGTATACGCCATTCAGGATCAGGTGGTCTCCCAGGACGAAGGGCTGAGTATTATCAAAGTACAGTCACAGCGGTTGATTGACATGGTGGAAAAGCTGCTTCAGCTATCGAGGCTGGAGGCGCTGGATGAAGAATGGCCTGTCTCGCTCATTGATCTGAAAAGCATGGCAGAGGACGCCATTCATTTGCTGATGCCAGTGGCTGCTGAACGTTCTGTCTCGCTTCGAGTGGAAGGCGAGGGACTGCATGTGGCTGTTCCGGCTGAACAGTTATTCCGCATGATGCTGAATTTGTTGCAAAATGCGGTTCGACATACCTCTACCGAGGTTGTTATCCATTTGGAGGCGGGAACGACCCCGGAGGTCGTATGGGTAATCCATGTGGATGACGACGGAGAAGGATTGACTGAAGAAGAGGCGGCAGAGGTATTTGGACGATTCTATACGGGCTCGAACGGCGTCACAGGTCTGGGATTGGCTATTTGCCGTCAAATTGCCTCCCGGCTGAACGGGGAACTGATCTGCACGCGTTCACCCTTGGGTGGAGCGAGGTTCAGCTATATTCAACGCATGTTATAAATGAGTGCAAGAAATGGTTAAAAATGATCGTTTTTCTGGATAAACATCCCGTGAATGTAACACGATATGACAGGTTTTAGGTATTATTGCAGATATAGCTTGACTGGCGGGTACTAAACTGAGTAAAATTAATCGTATATACCTTGACTCTTGAACGTCGTTTTTTTAGATAGTGGTCAATAATAGTGGTTAATAATAAATGAAAGAGTGATGAGATGAACCGCCTTTTGGAAGTGAAGGACTTAACGATATCTTTCAAGACCCGCCAGGGACTAGTGCAGGCCATTCGTGGCGTAAACTTTCATGTCAATAAAGGAGAGACGCTGGCGATCGTGGGCGAATCCGGCTCAGGCAAAAGTGTAACCTCACAGGCTGTGATGAAGCTGATTCCGACCCCTCCCGGTATTTATCAGAAGGGCCAAATTATGTTTGACGGACAAGAGCTGATTCATAAAACGGAAAAGCAGATGCAGAAAATTCGTGGTAAGGAAATCGGTCTGATTTCTCAGGACCCGATGACCTCGCTTAACCCGACGATGAAAGTCGGCAAGCAGATCACGGAAGTGCTTTTCAAGCATGAAAAATTTCCAAGGATGCTGCTCACAAACGTGGTATTGAGCTGCTTAATCTGGTAGGTATTCCGCATCCTGAGCAGCGTTTTAACCAATATCCGCATGAATTCAGTGGCGGTATGCGTCAACGTGTCGTTATCGCGATGGCGCTGGCTGCCAATCCGAAGCTCCTGATTGCCGATGAGCCGACAACTGCGCTGGACGTAACGATTCAAGCTCAAATTTTGGAGCTGATGAAGGATCTTCAAAAGAAAATTGATACGTCCATCATCTTTATTACCCATGACCTCGGTGTAGTAGCGAAGATGGCAGATCGGGTTGCGGTTATGTATGCCGGACAAATTGTGGAAACAGGTACGGTTAACGAGATTTTCTATAACCCGAAACATCCATATACATGGGGGCTTCTCGCTTCTATGCCAAGTTTGGACAGCCACGGCCAGAAGCTGGCGGCTATTCCGGGTACACCTCCTGATTTGCTTCATCCGCCTGTAGGGGATGCTTTTGCAGCCCGCAGTGCTTATGCGATGAAGATCGATTTTGAAAAAGAGCCTCCGCTCTTTCAATTATCCGACACGCACTTTGTGAAATCATGGTTGCTGCATCCGGATGCACCTGCGGTTGAGCCACCGGCAGCGGTAAAGGCCAAGATTCGCAAGCTGGATAATGAATTTGAAAAGCCGGTTCTGGTGGAACAATACGGCGGTTAATGTGTGATATAAAATGATTAGAAAATGAAGAAGGGCTGTTCTCTCCGTGGAAGAATCTACGGTGGGAACAGCCTTTTTGGTGTGAAACCGCAGGTTGTGAAAGCCTGTGGTTGTTTGTGTTAGCGGGGCAGTTTTTTACAGCTTGCCGGAACCGGCTTGGGAAGTGACTTCTGCCTTCACGCTGGCGGATGGGGAAATCTTATCGTTCAGCGATGGTTTCCAGCCTACAGAAGAGCTAAGACCCGCACTGGAGCCTGCATTTACGGCTTGTCCATTCAGGAGAGTGCCTGTGTCGGACAGGGCGGTGCCTCCAAAAACAGTTACGATTTTAGCTGCAGATAAACCGGCAACGTCAATGACATTGTTTTCGGCAAAGATTTTGGAGGATTTACCTGCGCCCCATATATACAGCGAAGGATATTCGGAGCGTTTTACATCACCTGTATAGTAATTGTTGTACAGATGTACTTGTCCATACCGCACGCGTGGTGTGCGTTGTACTGTGTTTTCATAATAATTGTGATGCAGGGTTACACGTAAAGCCCCTTCATCTGCTGTTTTGCTGTCGCTGTTGCCAATAATCGACGTTTTATCATGATCGTAAAAGTGATTGTAAGAAGCAGTAACCAGATCACCTTGGTTAATCACATCGAGAAGTCCATCATGATGCTGGTATTCTTGACCGTAAAAGGTGCCGTTTCCGCTATCGGGGTGAGACCCATCATTGAAGGTATTGTGGTCTACCCATACATGTGTGGCGCCATTAATTGTAATGGTGTCATATTCCGAATTCCAGTTGCCTGTACTACCGTCAGTTGGGTCCCACTGAGGGAAATAATCGTAGGCATCCTGGAATTCAATATTACGGATAATAACGTTGTCTGTCCCTTTTTTCAGTTGGAAGTTTGCGCCGTTAATGACGGCATCGCTACCCAGACCAACAATCGTTGTATTGGACGGAATATCAATGACGACACGACTGGCCTGATTTTTTTGTGAGGCCTCACGTGCCTTTTCCAATGTGCCAGACGGAAGCTTTTTACCCCACTTAGATGGATCATATGCTTTGAGGTATGCATCAAAATCATATTTAGGGTCCTTGTAATCATTCAATCCTAACGGCTTGTTATTGTCATCGACATTGGCATTGATCGTGCCTTTGACATAAATGATTTTAGGAGTTGTATTACTGCTTTTACCTAAGGCATCCACAAGTTGTTTGCGATTTGTTACAGTGAAAATATTGGAAGCTGTGGCTGCAGATCCGCCTGTCGTGCCTGTAGAAAAGGCTGCCCATCCGTTCTTGCTGCCGAGCACCTCCTTACCAATATCGCCTGCCGCATGAGCGGGAGTGCCAACAGGAGCAAGGGTAGTGAACAGCAGAGCTGCTGCAATGCCGAGTGAAAATCTCTTTTTCATAAAGTTACCTCCGTATATGGGGTTAGTGGAGTAGATAAACGAAGGGAGTCCCGGGTGCTCCTGTGGTTTCTACATTTTCTATCATACTTCGTGTTCCAGTATTTGTTAATATAATAAAAGTTACATACTAAAATATTTGTCGAAAATTTTACATAACACAATGTACCCCTACTTTTTTCCATTCATAGCGAAGTTATACTAATGAAAACGTTAACAATCACATGGAATGGGAATTGTATATATGAATATATGGAATTGTTTTTGTATTTTTTACTCGAAAAATCATTATTTTCCGTATTCGGAATCCTCGCTTTCCGTGGAAAAATACTGGGAAGCCAACAAACTTCATGCTATAATCGAAATTGGTAAATATAACAAAATTGAGCATGTTTACCACAACACTAGCAATAGGTCTTACACTAAACAAATGGAGGTGAGCATGGATTAGTTGAGAATGTTAACGATTTCAACCCAAGAGTCATTTTGCAGGTTCAAGGCTGGACACAAAGTATTTTCCATAACAGTGACAGCAATTTGGGCTGGAGCTGGAATTGGCCGAGTAATACCTCATCCGTCAAAGGTTATCCTTCCGTCGTCAGTGGATGGCATTGGACAGCGGATTATACACCAGGCAGCGGGTTACCCGCACGTCTGTGGGATAATAAAAACATGAACACCAGTGTGAACTATCCCATTAAGGCTAACAGGACCTACAACGCTGCTTATGATGTGTGGTTCCACGAAACGGACAAAGCGAGCTGGGACAACTCCGACCGATGAATTGATGATTTGGCTGAATAATACGAATGCCCGTCCGGCTGGAACTTATGTGGAAACCGTCTCCCTTGCGGGAAGCAACTGGGATGTGTACAAAGGCTGGATTGATGCAGGCAGTGGTAAGGGCTGGAACGTGTTTTCCTTTGTGAGAAAGTCCAATACGAATAGCGCGTTGTTCAATATCAAAAATTTTACCGACTATATGATCTATACGAAAAAATGGATGAGTAACGCGAAATTCGTCAGCAGCGTGGAATTCGGTACTGAAATTTTCGGCGGTAGCGGCTCTATCAATATCAACAAATGGAATGTTAACGTACAATAAATATCAAAACAATTCTTATAATATAGCTGAGGAGGAATGGGCATCATGGCAGAGCACTTAGCAGATATCTTGAAGTTATTGAAGCAAAAAGAGTGGGTGGATTTGTCCCACGCCTTTTATCCTGAAATTCCTCATTTTCCGGTATTCGATAATGTTCAGGTTGACACGCTGTTTACTCATGACGATGGTTTTTTTGTGAAGCAATACTGTTTTCCGGGGCAGTATGGCACGCATATTGACGCACCAGTTCATTTTGTGAAGGGCAAACGATATTTGCATGAGCTTTCCTTGAAGGAGCTGGTTCTGCCGCTGGTCGTTATTGACCGTTCAGTAGCCGTAGCCGCTAATCCCGACTACGAGCTTACGGTTGCCGACATTGTGGCTTTTGAGAAGGAGCATGGACGAATTGTCGATCAAGCTTTTGTAGCCTTTCGCAGTGATTGGAGCAAGCGTTGGCCTGATTCGGAGGCCTTTTCGAACAAGGATGCAACGGGAGACGCACACTGCCCGGGCTGGTCACTGGAAGCGTTGCGCTTTTTGGTAGAAGAGCGGAATGTTGCTGCCATCGGACATGAAACGCTGGATACCGATTCCTCCGTGGCTTATCGCAAAGCAGGCAAGCTGGTAGGGGAATATTACATATTGGAACAGGATCGTTATCAGGTTGAGGTGCTGACGAATTTAGACAAGCTGCCTCCGACGGGTGCTGTCATTTATAATATCGTACCGAGCATTCAGGATTCCCCCGGATTTCCGGTGCGTTCGTTTGCTATTTTGCCTTAATCATTTGATACCGGGTTGTTTGAATACGATTATACAATCATCTTGAGCATAAAAGACCGGTTCAGATATATCTGAACCGGTCTTTTATGGTTTATTCGGGGTAGTGAACAGTATGCTTGATTGCTCAGTCCAGCTTGAATCTAAATAGTGGAATAGCTTAAGTGATAATAGTGACGGTAGGAGCAGAGATGGTAGGCTGTGTTGTGATGGTGGAGGTCGTGCCGCTAAAGTCTGATATTTCTATGACAACTGGAACACCCGGTGTAATATCCACGGAGGCAATGACCAGACTTGCTGTGCTTAGGGTGAATAAGGAGCTCTGCTGAATAACTCCGTTAATATAATAATTAGAAGAATCCGTAGCTGTTAATGTTGGCAAAGCAACCACTGGAGCATCAGCGTCATCTACAAAGCTTGCAGCAGGAACGGTTGTTGTTGTAGCTCCGATCATCCCGGCTGTAATCGTTGCAAAAAAACGAGTCACGGCTGGGGTAATGGTCGTAGTTACGGCACCACCAGAGGCTACGGGGGCAGTAGCTACTGCTGTATACACAGGTTTTATAATTGGCATAGGGCTCATCTCCTTTCTTGGATGGTTTGAACCATGCAATGGCTCATAATCAATAAATGAGTGTGATCCAGATTCGGAAACGGCATATTAACCTTTATGTTAACAATTAGGGTGGATGAAGGAAGCCCTATTTTTCCGCAAATATGGATGGAAGCGGTTGCCTGATAGCTGTCTGTTACAAATGCCTAAAACCCTACAGGATGATGTGCATACAATATCATAGAAATGAGAAAAGGAGGTGTAAACGGCTGGTATGGGCAAACGCGCTTCATCACGAAGAAGGCATGGAAAGCGAACCGCACTTTGCAGATTCATCAGACGTAAGAAATGTAAAGCAAGTTTTAAATTCAGACGGAGAAGAAAGACGAGGTTACATTTCAAAAAACATCCGAAGCTGACTATGCATCGGCAGCATAGTAGCGTTCCTGCCAAACGGCGCAGAAGATTGAACCTGACGGGAAAGCAAGGTATGCCGGGTTCGGTAGGGCAGCAGGGTAAGTCCGGCCTGGCAGGAGGGCAAGGCGTAACCGGCTCGCCGGGTGTGCAAGGTCCACCAGGACTGACAGGTGCACAAGGCATTCCGGGTTTGGCAGGAGCGCAGGGTGTACCCGGAGCAGCGGGAGCACCTGGAACTCCGGGCCCGGTAGGTGCAGGGATATCAGGAGCGACAGGTGCAACGGGCATACAGGGCCCGACAGGAACACAGGGAGTATCCGGCTCAACGGGAGTGCAGGGTGTAACAGGTCCTTCCGGTCCAGCATTCGACATTGCAGATATTGAAATTGTTCCTACCGCTGAACGGTATTTTTATTTTGCCCCCGATGATATTCAATCTTCGGTCACGATCAGGGTGGATCAATTCTCTGTTGATGGAGTCCAAGAGGCTTCTCCGCTATTTAATGTCGGAAGTAACAGCTATGCCAATTTGTATATTAACGGGATGATACAAGAAAGCACTCTGTATAGCCTGACGCCTTCTTCGGTGACGATTCATCTCGACGAAGGAGAAACGATTTACTCCGGTACACCTATCATTGTGGAAACTGTCCAATTTAGGGCGCGATACAGTGCGTAATATAGCACGCTATACGATGTACAGTTATTCAAAACCAGAACTGGTTATATGGCGCTGGTCCTTCCATGCGGACACCGAGTTGTTCGGCTGCCTGTCTGGGCCAGAATGGATTACGCAGTAGTTCCCGTCCTACCGCCACCAGATCAGCCCGACCGTTACGCAAAATTTCCTCTGCCTGAATCCCGTGAGTGATCAGTCCTACGGCAGCAGTCGGAATATCAGCAGCCTGACGAATGGCCTCCGAGTACGGCACTTGATAGCCCGGATACACGCTCGGCACGTCCGGCAATACACCGCCAGTGCTGACATCGATCAAATCTACACCTTGTGCTTTCATATAGTGGGCATATTGAATGGAATCCTGTAATCCATTGCCTAGTGGGCTATATTCGTCAGCGGAAATCCTCACAAACAACGGGCCGCTCCACACCAAGCGAATCTCATCAATAATCTCCCGCAAAAATTGATAACGTCGCTCTTCCGAGCCACCGTATGCATCTTCCCGTTGATTGGTATACTTGGACAAAAAATCGTTAATCAGATATCCGTGTGCCGCATGTAGCTCAATGACGTCTATTCCAGCTTGCGAAGCCCGCTTGGCGGCTTCCTTGAAGGCAAGCACAAGGTTATGAATTTCTTCAATGGACAGCGCATGGGTCGCCCGTTCGCGGTGAGGCAAACCAGAGGCAGATACAGCTGTTTCCTGAGGCAATGAGCCTTTGCGCCCGACGTGCCAGAGCTGGAGGCCAGCTTTGGAGCCTTGATCATGGATGGCTTGTACGACTTTTTGCAGCGGGGTAATGTGCTCGTCGCTCCATAAGCCGAGGCTACCCGAATCTTTCCCCTGCGGGGTAACCGCATGTACCTCAAGCATGACCAGTCCCACCTGTCCAAGCGCCCGAGCGCCGTAATGTAGCGTATGCCAATCGGTTGCTTTTCCATCTTCTTTGGCTGAAACTGTACCCATGGGTGACATCATAATCCGGTTTTTAAGCTCTATATTACGAATTTGAAGCGGCTGAAATAATAAGCTCATTGGATTCACTCCTCTTTATTCACGGTTTAGAACATCCGTTTTTTATTTGGTTACATATCTATTTTAAATTAATAAAATGAGATGATACACATAAAATTTAATGTTTTAACCATTTTAACTTATAAAATAATGTTATTTTTTTATATTAACAATGAATTTTAAGGTTGGGATATGGATACAGGAAGAGCTGCATAAATATCATTTGCAATTTAGTTAGTTATCACTTACTATATGCTTATGAACAAGAAAACACATGTAGATAGCAAGAAGAAGGATATTATGCAAGCAGCTATGCGCTTATTTGCGACCAAAGGCATCGACGGCATTTCTGTCAAAGAAATCGGAGAGGCTGCCGGTGTGACGGATGCCGCGATTTATAAGCATTTTAAGAGTAAAGATGCGATGGCCTTGGAAGTATTCGGGCAGTATTGCAACAGCTACACTACGTTGATTGACTTCTATCGCAAGCAGAGCGGGAGCTTCATTAGCCGTTTTCATCAATTGGTGGACGAGGTGCTTGTGATGCACGATAAAGATCAGTATGGTCTGCTTCTGTTATCACAGCATCATGAGCTATATGTGGAGGCAAGCCAAAGCTCGAATGTCCGGGAGCCGCTAGAGGCGTTAGTCGAATTTATTGAGCAGGGGATTCGGCACGGAGAACTGCCCAAGCAGGATGCCCAGCTATCCGGTGTGCTCATTATTGGAGCCATTACACGCTTGTCCGTGTCCAGTCTGGAGGGTGAATTGCCCCAGCAGCTTATTCCGTTTGCAACGGAGGTCAAGGAACGTTTAACCGCTTTATTAAGTCAAGGTCAGTAGTGACCTTTTCTTTTTAAATATAAAGTTAGTGTTTTCTAACTAAAAAAATAAAATATGAGGGTAGGAAGTGGCTCGAATGTCTAAAAAGATATTGGTTATTCAGGGAAATCCGGTCGTTGGCAGTTATGGAGAAGCGCTGGCTCAATCCTATGTAAAAGGAGCGGAGGCTGCGGGGGCTGAGGTGCGTTTATTGCAGTTGTCCGCGTTGGACTTTAATCCTAATCTGTTAGGTGGATATCGCAATAAATTGCCGCTGGAACCGGACTTAATCAAGGCTCAGGAATCCATTAAGTGGGCGGAGCATCTGGTTTTCGTTTTTCCGATCTGGTGGGGGAGCTTGCCTGCATTAATGAAGGGTTTCATTGACCGTACCTTTATGCCGGGATTTGCGTTTAAGTATCAAAAAGGAAAGCCTATGCCTGATAAGCTCTTAAAAGGCAGAACGGCCCGCCTCATCACAACGATGGACGGACCGCACTGGTATTACCGATTTTTCCAGGGTCAGCCTGGGCATCGAATGATGAAGGATTCCACGCTGCATTTATGCGGTGTCAAACCGGTGCATTCTACTGCGATTGACCTCATGAATAAGAAAACTGATCAACAGCGCAACGATTGGCTGAGCAAGGTCGAGCAGCTAGGACGAAGCATGAGCTAAGTTTTCATGATGAAGGGATCAGTTTCTGATTTTTGAACTGGGCGAACAGATCGAGAAATACGGTTTCGCTGTCGGCAACTTCGTGAAAACCAAATTGTTTTATTTTTGTCGTATCAGTGATCACATCATATTCACTTCCCCATATTAAATCGCCAAATGGCCAAGCGGCTACTTTTTCATAAGGGGTAGGCTGTAGATCATATTTTTGTACCATTGGATCCCAGGTTTCCTTTTGTAGTGGCATCATGTCAGATAATGAAATGGTTTGCACAGGGGCAGTATCCATTCCGAAACATTCGGCAAATTTGGGCCATATATGTTCCCATCTGAAGACATCCCCAATCAGCATGGCGAGGTTCATCGGATTCCCTATGGACAATCCAGCGACCACATCAGGTCTGAGTATCGTCCAAGATCATCCTTTTCCTTTTTGGTGCGTTCGCAAGAAATCTTCTTGATTATAGTAAAAGTTTGGAGGAAGGTGACGAGGAGCACTTTCCTTGGCCGGGGTTTTAAACTTCCCCAGATGAGAACCGTACACCTTGGCTCCTTGCATCAAAATAACTCTTTGCAGAGAACCGGATTTTTCTTCCACGGCATTTACAACATGCTCTAGCATACTTGTATTTACTTCTATTAGTTCTTTGGAGAGAGCCGGAAAGTTCTGATAGGCTGCATAAAAGATATGAGTTACCTCTGGTATCTCCCTTAATTTTTCCTGAATGTCTACCTCATTTAACAGATCCATACTTACATATCGTTCTGGATGCTGGTCTGGAATCGTTCTGGCAATCCCGATGGCGTCCCAATCCTCCAATTGACTGATATGCTCCAAAATATAACTCCCAATAATCCCAGTCGCGCCTACGACAAGTGCTACTTTTTTGGACATGATACATGCTCCTTTCGGGATATCAAACGACGCAGGTTTCCTGTTTCTTCGAGTTCTTATCTTTAACATCCCCATGCCAGCTCCATAGTGTGACGATGAGGCCCAGCAGTGTAACCACAGCGGCTACCCAGGGAAGAGATTGAAGCCCCAATGGACTTTCCAGCACTATCCCGCCAAGCCATGCACCCATTGCACCCCCGAGGTTAAAAGCACCGATATTGAGTGCGGACGCCAGATTGGGAGCGAATTTGGCTTTGTCCAGCACACGCATCTGAAATCCGGGCACGGTGCCAAATGCGGCAAATCCCCAGACAAAAATCGTAATGACGGTTGCCCAAGGGCTGTGGCTTGTAAATGTAAAGAGTCCCAGTTGTCCAAAGAAAATAAAGTATTGGACTCGTTACGTCCCATAAGCTACTATGAAAGAATGAATTAAACTTTCATACACTGTGGTGCAACGTAGGATGCATGAATGGCTAACGGGCAGTTTAGTGCGAACTTGTTCAGGAAGGAAAACACAGACCCGATCTGGAATTTATTTAAATATTATCTTAGGAGGACTAGGCTTATCTCCTTATAACCAATGTATACAAAACTAGGTGGGTGTTCATATGGAAGATGTGTTCAATGCGCTACCAGTCTTAGAGACCAATCGACTTAAACTAAGAAAGATAACATTAGAAGATGCAGAGGATATGTATTATTACTGTTCTAATGAGGAAGTACCGAAGTACGCTTCTTGGAATCCTTACAAAACAATCACAGAAACAAAAGAGGCGATTGAGCGAGTACTTATCCAGTGGAATAATAAGAGCTTGGTTCATTGGGGTATTGAATATAAAGAAAATAGTAGGTTGATTGGTACAATAGAGTTCGCCACATGGGATAGACAGCATAAAATTGCCGAAATTGGATATGCCTTATCACCGGATTATTGGGGAAAGGGTATCGCAACGGAAGCCGTAAGAAAAGTTATTAAATTCGGTTTTACCAATATGGACTTGGTTCGTATTCAAGCAAAATGCTATTTAGAAAATATCGGTTCTGCACGAGTTATGGAAAAGGCGGAAATGTCATTAGAAGGAATTATTAGAAAGGGGCTCTTCATAAAAGGGAGACATCAGGATTTAAAAATGTACTCCATACTAAAGGATGAGTTTCAATCTATATGCTGAACTAAATTTAGTTTGATACACCCATAAGAACAAGCCAGTCGATCCAACTAACGGGACACGATAGTTCAATGAAACAGCGACAGTCTAGGACTTTATTTTCTTGTCCTTGGATGTCGCTGTTTCAATTTCTAGGATCAGTCTAGTACTTATTATATGGAGTCTGTCGGCTTGGCGATTCGAAAAGCCGCGTGGAATAAAGACATCCAGTCTAATAATGATACCGAAAACAGAATACACACCGGCTTTTCTCCCCTGTGCAATGCTTTCCCCAATTATATACATTGTGTCTGCACCAGGAATTAGATTTAGGAGGATTCCAGTAAGCAAAAATACTTCATAATTTATGATTCCAAACATTTTGTGAGCACCACCTCTTCATTATGAAATACATTAAAAAACCGCTTTTCACCCCTCCATAGGTCTGGCATGACCTGATTCCTGAAGGAGGGAAAGCGGCTTTTACAATGAGTATACTACGTAGTTACTCAAAAATTCACGATAATCAGCAAAAAACATGGGCAGTCTGCCAGAAAGCTACACACTCAGCGGCGTAATGGTCTCCAGTAAGTGCTACGGCCAGAAACATCAGCACCGAATCCAATCCTAAAAATGTGGTCATTCGTTAACACATGCTTCCGAAATCGTACTGATTTCGACCTCCTGTGTCAAATGCCCAAAGGATGGGCCGTTGTCATACACCCGCGGAGCAGGCGACAGGCTTATTCGGCTGCTGCTTTCGCTTGCTCCGCTGCTACGAAGGTTACAGGCTTCATAATCCGGCTCAGCATATCCTGCTTCGGACGATTCCAGGTAACCCAGTCATCCAGCAGCAGACCGCCTGTGTCGCCGCTATTCGGATTCAGGGACCAGTACGTAAAGTACAGGTTGTTGGCACGAATATAGTCTACGAGTGCATTTTGCCATTTGCCCTCAGTAGTAGACAAATCAACATTACGACCGCCGAATTCACCGACCAGCACCGGAGCTATGTTTTGCTTGCTGATGTAGCCCCAGGTTTGATCCCAGATCGCTGGCAGGTTGGAAGGGAAGGCCGGGTCGTTGAACCATGGCTGCGAAGACACACCAGGGCCGTAATCATGTGGAGAATATACGACACGGTTCGGTACATCCAGCACGACAGGATAGTTGGCTACACCTGTCAGGTTGCCACCCCACCAGTATTGGCTATTGTTGCCTTGTACATTGTGGTCTACACCTTCTACGAGAATCAGCCAATTCGGATTCACGGACAGAATCGCATTCCCTGCACGTTGTGCCGCCAGACGCCAGTCTGTGGAGGCATTGCCTGTACCCCAGCTTGCTTGACCGTGTGGCTCGTTGTGCAAATCCGCACCAATGACGGTTGGGTTGTTTTTATAACGTTCAGCTAACATTTTCCAGTCACTAATCCAGCGAGTCTCAGGGTACTGGGACGTGTACCACAGCTCGGATTGTCCACCTGAGCCTGGACGGTGACGGTCAAGGATAATCTGAATACCGCGTTGTCCAGCTTTTTCGATCAGCTTGTCCATGATTTGAATCGGAGTTAATCCGACCAGATCAGGGTTTTTGTGATAATCAATACTGTCTGGACGGGAACTGGAATCGAATAACTGGTTGCTGTAAGGCAGACGGATGAGATTGTAGCCTTCTTTCTTCACCTGATCAAGCATGTCGTCCATTGAGCGGCTCCACAGTCCATGCAAGGTGTAATTAGGGGTTTCCAGACCGAACCAGTTCAGGCCGTTAAATGCCGCCTCTTTCCCGGATTCGTCTACAATCTTGTTTCCTTGGGTGTGATAATATCCTTTCACACTGGCTGCATCTGCCGAAGTGGGAGTATAGCCATACAGTGTGAAGCCCATTACGAGGGAGGCAATGACGAAAAATGTTTTTTTCAATCCTTTTTTCTTCATAATTCTGCTTCCTCCTTTATTTAAAAGAAATTGTAACCGATTACATTCTCATTTTATGTTCAAATCTTCCGTCAAACAAGTTCATAAAATTCGTATATTTCTAAGATTTCTGTACAAGAAGGTATATAATAAAGTGAAATACACTTTACATACAGGTTGCAGAATTATATTTGAAAATTAATACGCCTGACATGCAGAAAAAGAAAGGAGGGTAATTATGGTGACAACGATGAAGGAAGTTGCAGAACGTGCCGGGGTGTCGAAGAGTACAGTTTCGCAGTTTCTGCAAAAGAGGTACAACTATATGAGTGAAAACACCAAGAAGAAGATCGAGCAAGCGATTGAGGATCTCAGTTATATACCTAATGAGGTGGCACGTAGTCTCAAGCAGAAGAAGACCTTCATTGTGGGGGTTATTTCTTCAACCATTTTATCGAGATTTACAACAGAAGTCGTGCGTGCCATTGAAGATGAATGCCAACTGGAAAATGTCCAGGTCATTGTCTGCAATACCGATGATGATTCGCTCAAAGAGAAAAAGTATGTCCAGTCGATGATTGCTCGGCAAGTGGATGGACTTATCATTTTCCCGACGGAAGAGAACAAGAAATTATATGTTTCCCTTGTCAAAAATGGCTATCCTTTCGTGTTTGTGGACCGAAAAATCGATGAAATCAGCGTAGACACAGTGCTGTTGAATAATGAAAAGGCCAGCGAGCTTGCGGTTGAAGCACTCATTGAGCATGGTCATAACAACATTGGGATTATCACGTTCCCCTTAGGCAAAAAAGCGATCACTACACGAAGTGAGCGGCTGTCAGGTTATCGAAATACGTTGGGCAAACATGACATACCAGTGAATGAAAACTATATCAAAAGCGGCAGGTTGGATGAAATGCCTAATCTTATTGGAGAACTATTCCACATGAAGAACCCGCCCACTGCAATTATTGCTACGAATGACATGATTTTGGAGCAGGTGCTGATTTATGCAAAAAATAACCATCTGACCATACCTAATGACTTTTCCTTGATTGGCATAGATGATGTATCCTTTGCGTCTTTTTATAATCCGCCGATCACTACCGTTTCCCAGCCGAGCTTTGAAATGGGGAAAAGAAGTGCGAGGCTGCTGCTGGAGAAAATCGATCAAAAAGAGCAGAATTATGAGGAGATGTCAGAAATCATCCGATTGAATCCGGCCATTAACCACAGAGAATCTGTCCAAAAATTGAACTGAATAATTTGAATAAGTCTTTTTTTTGAAAACGTTTTTATGAATTCTATTGTAAAAAGAAAATAAAGAGCTATAATAATCCTATGATTCGAGTCATGAATACCTTTTCATTTCTTTATCTACCTGATTTTAGTGATGATAGCGATTTAAGAGAGGGGAGGAATGAATCTAAAACGAATAATTTATGGATTCAATTGTGATATAATTCACAAAAAATAATTCTGCTTTTTTTTACATTCCCGGAAGGGAAATTTTTTTCAAGTATTACTAAATCGATTTAGTAAGAGTGAAAATTAATAAAAGAAAGTCGGAGATCACTATGGAAATGTTTATGAGTATTATCAGGGAGCCATCCATCATTATCGCGATTGTGACATTACTCGGCCTTATATTCCAGAGGAAGAAAGTATCAGAGATCATTACGGGAACTACCCTTTCTTTTATGGGTTTCACCATGATCAAGGTCGGCGGCGGCATTTTAGGTGGCGTTCTCACCAACTTCAGCCAAATTTTTTCTTATGCGTTCAAACTTAAAGGTGTCGTACCAAGCAATGAAGCCATCATGGCACTGACCATTGATCAGATCGGGGCGGATGCTGCGCTCATTCTGCTCTTTTCCATGATTCTTAACATCGTGCTTGCGCGCCTGACCAAGTTCAAGTACATTTATTTGTCTCTTCACTTGATTTTGTTCATGAGCTTTGCCGCTACAGCCGTTATGAAAGGTCTGGGTCTCAGTTCGCTGACTACGATCATCGTCGGTTCTTTGGTAATCGGGAGCTATATGGCAGTGTTTCCTTACCTGCTCCGGAATGCCAGCAAAAACATTATCAAATCTGATGAATATACGATTGCTCATGCTTCCATGACCTCTTACATTCTCGGCACCTATTTAGGAAAAGTTTTTGGCAACCGTGAAAATGACACCGAAAACGTAAAAATTAATGACCGCATCAGTTTTTTGCGCGACCCCAATGTTGCAACGACCTTGACGATGCTTGTGCTTTTACTGGTATCCGGACTGGTTGCTGGTTCTGATTATGTCAGCAAATTATCTGATGGCAAAGAATACATCGTCTTCATCCTCGAACAGTCAGCTATTTTTGCTGCCGGCTTGTATATCGCAAAAGCAGGTGTTAAGCTGTTCACGACTGAAATTGTACCCGCTTTCAAAGGGTTCTCCCAAGTGTTCGCACCTGGAGCAATCCCTGGTGTGGATGTTCTGGTACTGTTCGACAAATCACCCAATTCCGCGTTGGTAGGCTTCTTGGTCAGCTTCTTCACAGGCGTTGCCTGCGTCTTTCTTTTCCCGCTTGTCGGATTGCCTGTCATTGTGCCGGGGATCATGGCCTGCTTCCTCGCTGGTGGTGCAGCCGCGATATTCGGCAATTCCAGCGGTGGTTTCAGAGGGGCTGTCATTTCCAGTTGTCTTAATGGATTCTTGCTCTGTCTGCTGCCGGCCCTCACCTTGCCGCTCTTTTCTTTTTTGGGTGCCGAAGGGGTGACATTCGCTGATCCCGACTTTACTACCCTTTCCGGAGTACTGTGGCTTATTTTCCGCTGGTTTTAAACTAAATCGATTTATGAAGTTTTTTAAAATAACTCATCTCACTAATTTGTGTTCTAAATGAGGAGGAATTATCCATGTTTTTTAACGACCAAGATATTCAAATTGATATCGTTGACAGTAATACCACCCGGAAAGTGCTGGCCCACAGCGACCAACTTATGTATGTCAAAGTGATGTTTGCTAAAGCCCAAACAGGGGAGATCCCGTTGCATAAGCATGTCCATGAACAAGTCACTTATGTAATAAAGGGAAGTTTTAAGTTCATGATTGATAATGGCGAAACAAAGGAAGTCCAGACCGTCAAAGAAGGAGACAGCATCCATTTTCCATCCGATACTCTTCATGGCTGTATCCCACTGGAGGACGGCGGTATTCTGCTAGATGCATTTACACCAGCACGTGCAGATTTCATGTAAATTCCCTTACTAAATACGGTGTATCTATTGAGTATGTCGAAAAAATGATTGATGGACAGGAAGAGTAAAAGAAAGGGATACTCCCAATGCGAGCATCCCTTTTTTGTATTCGTCTACCCAGTGATATACCCTGTTTCAAGTAAAGGAAAAACTATTAGTGATGTTAGACTAAAAAGTGGACACCGAGAAGCGAGAATATGAGAATAAAACCAAATTCATTCGAGGTGTCCACATGAGTATAAAATATGACAAAGCGTTTAAAATTTTGACCGTTCAAATAGGACTTGCATTGAATCGTTTCACAGCATTTTTCCGAGTATATTACCTGCTTTTACAACGGTGTCCGAATCCATTCTTCTTTAGGTTATGTATCCCCGAACCAGTATGCAAATGCAGCCTAAGGATTTCTCGTTTCAATGTGTCCATTTTATTGACAGCGCAACGAGGAATCGGATTAAGGATAGCCGGATCGCAATAGGGAAACGAATGAATATAGAGAAAAAACAGGAGAAAAAAAGCAAATGATGCCGAAGAATTATGTAGCTATTTTGTCCATCGGCATCGATGGTAGTTTATAATTTCGTGCCTCCAGTTTTGTATGGTTCGCAAACAAAAGAAAGCGATCGGATCGCAGGCTGATTTATAATTTTTGATAGTGATTTAAGAGATTCTCTATTCTATCTTGAATAATTTGTTTTAATGATTCAGGCTTCACTGATATAACACAATTACCATATCTCATAAAATAGTTAGCTATAAACTCCTCTTCTCCTGGATTATAGAATCCCTTAATGACTGTTTTATGACCATTTTCTATTTTCATAGAAGGATAATGTTCTTTATAAAAAATATCCTTTGCTTGTTCTAAAATCTCTACTTCGAAGTCAATACTCTTCTCAGATTGATAAATTTCTAATGAACGACTAATGAGTTCATCTATAGAAAAGTGAGATTTGATTTCCTCTTCTTCTATAAAGGTTATTCGATCACATCTGAAAACTCTATATTTATTCGTATTTAACTCTATTCCAGTAGCGTACCATTGACCAAACTTAGCGGAAATTTTGAAAAATTGAACATGGTAACTTTTTTTCTGGTTATTTTTTAAATACTGAAGCTTACAGTTACTCTCATTAAGAATGCTTTTTAGAATTTTATCTAAAAAACGACTAACATTATTGTGCTGATATATTTCAAATTGTAGAACTTTTTTCATTTTGTGAATCTGCTTAATCTGTATTTTAGAAAGACAGTGTTCAAACTTTTCATTTAGTTTATTAACACTTAAATGAAATGGTGTTGATTGATAAGATTCTAACGTCAACATGGCAAAGTACAGAGCATACACTTCATCTATAGTAAAAATAATGGGGGACAACAATCTATTTTTTAAGATACCATATCGTCCATGTCTGCCATGTTCCGAAAAAATAGGCATACCTAATTGTTCTAATGAACTAATATCACGTAGAGCTGTACTTTTTGAAATATTGTATTTATCCATTAGGTCATTTAAATTAAAGAACTCTCGACTGTTTAAGTATCTGATCATGTCATTTAATCTTTCTGATTTGTTCATATAAATCTCCTTATAAAGGTGTCATGTTTTGATACCTTTATATATGATAATGAGTTCAAGGTAATATATCAAATGTATAAGATATCTGCCTAAAATCATGATATAAAAGGAGATTGATACCATGAGCACAAATTTAGAAATAGCTATTTTCTTATCAATGAACGGAAAGGCAAAAGAAGCTATAAATTTTTACAAAAACCATTTTAGCGCAAAGGAATTGTTACTTGTTACCTATCAAGATATAGCAAAACGTGACAGCTCAATACAGCTTACTGAGGAAAATAAGAATTATATTTCTCACTCTGTCTTATTAATCGGAAGAACAAAAGTAATGGTAGCAGAAGATACAATGAATATGAGTGAAGAATATACAGTTGGTAATAACACTTCATTATGTATTCAAAGTGCTGAATTAGAAGAAATTGAACATTTTTATAATAGCTTAATTACAGATGATCGAGTGAAAATCATTGTTCCTTTATCTAGTAATGTGTTTAGCAAAGCATACGGTATTATAGAAGACCCGTTCGGTATTCAAATACAATTAATGTTTGATGATAGATTACAATAAAAAATTAGCATGTTCCATGTTTCATAATGCAATCTGTATTCTGAAATTTTTATGTTACTGAGATATACTATCGTAGAATTACTGCTGTTTTATTTTTTTAGTGCGGAAGTATAATGTGTTGGCGGAAATAGTAAAGAGGGGCAGCGAGCCCCTCTTTTTGTGCTTAAAATAGTAGCATGTTTAGCCTGACGAGATTACCTTTTGTGCAATAACTTTTGTCATTGCATGTTTGTGAGGAATACCTGAAGAATTGCAGTCGAAAACAACTTCTGAATTGTCTTTAATAAACCAGTCGTGATAGTGTGCAAGCAACTCACCAGAGTACCACTTAAACGCGTTGGGTTCTTTTTCGGGAGGTGGTGCAATAAACGGCTTATTTACAAACACGTTAAAAACATGTAAACCATTTTGGTTTGTAAACTGCTTATAATTATTATCAAATATTTCTTTACGAAAGTCAGGCTTTATGTAATGCAAAACACCACTTGAAAATAGAATGTCGAATGATTATCTAAACGATAATCTAAAATGTCTGCCCTAAACACATTAACGTGAACACCTATTTTATCAGCCAGTCTTTTGGTTTTCTCAATGCCTGCGTCCGAAACGTCAAATGCAGTGACATCATATCCATTTCTTGCAAAAAACACTGCATCTTTTCCCTCGCCACAGCCAATATCCAACAATTTTAAATGTTTAGTAGGCGGAATAAATTGTAAAACCTGATAACATACTTTATTGGGTTCAGTACCCCAGTAATATTCTTGTGTTTTATATTCTTTCTCATAAATACTAATCGGTCTGTCCTGCGAGATATACCCAAGGAGTTTGTCAATGTTAACTTTCTAAGGTTCTCGATAGCTGAGGTAATAACGATATATCAGGCATTGTCTGAGCATTTTCCCACTTGGATACTGCTTGAAAAGAAAGCCCTAGTATTTGTGCAAGCTCTTCTTGTGTAAGTCCTCTCTCTTTGCGGTATATGCTTATGTTTCTTGCTAATTTTTCCTTCATAAATTCTCACGCTCCTTCATGTAATCCAACAAGACTATGCTGGAGCAGGAAGACTGTGATGGAGTTGTCGTGATTGCACAAGCGACGGGCGCCGTACTGATGGTCGGCTTCATAAAGCTGGCGGCGGTTCATATGGTCGATCTGGTACGTTATTTGTTCGGAGAAGTCGCCCAGGTCACCGGTTTTGCGAACGCGGATGAAGTGAACACAACTGATCGTTTACAAGTCGGAGAGTCACACAGAACTCCCTTGGAATCACTTGCGGAAAACGATACAGTTCTGACACCGTCTGCCTCGGCGATGTCGGGCGGATACTGTGATTTGTACTTGCGCGGTTTTGTTGGTGAAATCGCTCATTTTATGAACTGCTGCCAAGAAGGACGGACGGTACCTTAGTTTAGTGCTTTGAAAGAAGCTTATTGTTATGGCGTGTATTATCGAACGTAATCTATCCAGAGAGTACCCTCATTTTTTCGATTACCCTACGACCTTCCTATTTCATATCATTCCTGTCCATTTTGATTAATCTCTGCTGAAAATACGCCAATAAAGACGAACGATGCGATAGAATGGAGAAATAGAAAGCGTTATCATTACCATTTTTTGTTGCGATGGTCCAGGGAGAGAAGGCATATGCGTTCAAGGTTCCAACCACTAAACACATTGCGTAATCAGATTTTTATCGGCTTTATATTGGTAATGCTCATTATGATGAGTGTGGCGGGGGCGTTCATTTATCTCAATGTGTCTCACCTGTTAAAAGACAGTGCTGAGCGACATATTGGTCAGACCGCGGTACAAGCAAGCGGTAGGATGGATGCATTAATCGGCCAGATGGACAGCTTGACGGAGCAGGTCGCTAATCACCCGTCTATTCAGCATATTTTGCTGAAGGAGCGCAACGGGGGTAAGGTGAATTTTGGACAGCGTCAATCACTACTGCAAGTGATGCATAGCTATCAGGCATATATGCCGAGTGTCGGCTCGCTGGAGCTGTATACCGCCGAAGGGAAGATGTTGTTTCCGATTAGGGAGGGCAGTCTGGAGGACCGTATCGGACAGGCGGACATCCGGGAAGCGAATCAGATGAAAGGAAGATTAGTCTGGATCGGCATTGATCCCGAAGACCCCCGGTCGCTGCTGGCGATTCGGCAGGTGAGCCTGGTGGATCGCTGGTTTTCACGCGGAGGATATCTGATTACCCGCATGGAGCGAAGTTATTTCAGGCTGAGTGATGCGTCAGCGGTCAATGAAGAAGCGGATGAAACCATGTTGCTTGTAGATCGTCAGGGCCAACTGCTGTCGGGTGAACCTTTGAACCAGACGGATTTGTCAGGTGTACTGCACAGCAAGACACAAACTGTTCATATTGGAGAGCGGGAATATGTGAAGGCGATTCAGCAATCCGAGCGAACCGGCTGGTCGCTGCTGATCCTGATTCCGGTTAGCGTCGTCACAGACGGAATTACGGTTTTACGGACTACACTTATCATTTCCGCGTCTCTTGGTGCCGTGCTATTCCTGTTCATGTCCTTTATGTTGTCTACGTTGATTACAAGACCGATAGGTCACTTGATTCAGGCGATGCGCCGTTCACGGGAAGGGGCATTGGCCCTGAATCCAGAACCGGCAGCAGCGGTCGAGCTGCGAGAATTGAACGCAGAGTACAACACGATGATTGTCGATATCAATGAATTGATCCGTGTTATTTGCGAGAAGGAGGTTTTACAAAGCCAGACCGAGCTTAAAGCTCTGCAGGCGCAGATCAATCCGCATTTTCTTTTTAATACGCTGGATGCTTTCAACTGGTCACTACAGGAGAAGGGAGAGGAGGAGCTTGCCGGGCTGATGGTGTCCATGTCGCGGCTGTTTCGTTATGTTATCGAACCGGCTCACCATGACTCTTGGGTGACCCTCGGGGAAGAAATGGCGCAAATCCGTCGTTATCTGGAACTGATGGAGATGCGTCTGGGTGAACGTCTGAGCTGGCAAATTCATATGCCTTCGGAGGCAGCCCAAATTCCGCTTCCTAAACTGCTGATCCAGCCTATTCTAGAAAATTCCATTTTGCATGGTGTCGAAAATCGCATCGGCAATGGTCGCGTTGAAATCAGTGTCACTCCTTCGACCAGATCGGGTTGGACCAAGATCGCGGTCATAGATAACGGACCTGGAATGACACTGGAAGAACTTGCAGCTGTGCGTACAGCGTTGATGGGGGGATCAGTCTGCCAGAGCAAGGGAACCGGTATGGGACTAGTGAATGTGCAGCGCAGGCTCGCGCTCTATTATGACAACGAATCTTATCCAACGGACGGTGTGCTGATACATAGTGCTGAGCAGGAAGGAACTGTGGTCGCTTTTGAAATTCCTGATGAATATGGAGGGCGGTAGGAATGAGTGTTTCATCCAAAACCATTGTCATTGTAGACGATGAACAGCGAACACGTCAGGGGATACACCAGACACTGGAGCAATGGGCTGCCGGGAAATACCGGATTGTGACATTCGGTAATGGTTTGGAAGCATTAAATATACTGCGAGTGGAGACGGTTCATCTGTTGATTACGGATGTCCGGTTGCCGGAATTCAGTGGTCTGGATTTAATCCGCTCTCTGGAACGGGATTCACGACGACCAGCGATCATTGTCATCTCGGGTTATGCGGAGTTTGATTATGTCCAGCAGGCTCTTCGTCTGGGAGCCGTCAATTATTTGCTCAAACCGATTGATAAGCAGGAGCTGCTGAATGCGGTAAATGAAGCGCTTCGGCTGGAAGAGGAGCGGCAGCGGTACGAGAAGCTGGACAAGCTGGCTGACCCTGTTCTGCTAGAGCTTGATCTCCAGGCGGCTACTCTTAGTGATCCGGTACGACGTGCCTTCACCTATATGGCGGAGCATCTTCACGAATCCTTTACGATGGCGCAGACTGCCGCGCATTCACACCTGAATGCGAGCTATTTTAGTGTTTTGTTCAAGGAGCAAAGTGGTTTGTCCTTCAGCGAATATCTGCATCGGCTGCGGATCCAACGGGCCAAGGAGCTGCTGCTGCATACCCAGTTGACGATTGCCCAAATCGGCGAGCGTTCAGGCTACCGGACAGATAAATATTTTATTAAAGTATTCAAAGCGACCGAGGGAGTAAGTCCTAGCCGCTACAGGCAGCAGATGCGTACAGGTCCCGAGAATATCGACTGACAGTATAGGCAGATCAAACCCAATAAAAGTGGAATTATACCCAATGAGCGTACCCTGTTGGAAGCAGGAATAGAGTGCTAAACTTACAAATGATAACGGTTACAAAAAATATAATTATAATAACGGAGGTCTAACGATGTCCAACGAGTATGGTTTACGTAAGCGCTCACATCAAAAATGGTTTGCTGGGTTGACCCTGCTGCTGTCATTCATGCTGGTGCTATCCGGTTGCGGTGTTGGCAAGGATGGTCAAGGCGGTTCCAGTGGAGAAGGGGGAAAGGTTACACTCAAAATGATGCACCTGTGGCCAGAGGGAAGCTCGGCACAGCAGAGCAAGCTTGTAACTCAGATTATAGATCAATACCAAAAGGATCATCCGAATGTCGTCATTCAGCAGGAAGTGCTGGAAAATGAACAATATAAAAACAAACTCAAAGTGCTGTCAGCTTCCAATGAATTGCCGGATATCGGCATCACCTGGGCAGCGGGCTTTATGGAGCCTTACGTTAAAGGTGGATTATTTACGCCGATGGATGACCTGTTGAATGGTTCCAAGCTGAAGGACAAATTCGTACCGGGAACGACCGAAGCTTATGCGCTGAATGGCAAAACGTATGCGCTTCCGATTGAATTGAACATTACACCTATTTATTACAACAAAGCCATATTCCAAAAATACAACTTGAAGGTACCTGCGACATTTGACGAGTTTAAGCAGGTTGTGAAAACACTTACGGATCATGGAGTAGCACCGATTGCACTGGGCAATAAAGACCGCTGGACCGGCTCGCTCTGGTATATGTATCTGGCGGACCGTATAGCAGGTAACGAAACGCTGAAAAAAGCGATTGACGGCTCAGGATCGTTCGATGACCCTGGTTTAATTCAGGCGGCCTCCGAAATCCAGACGCTTGTGGATATGAATGCCTTTAACAAAGGATTTAACGGCTTGTCCAATGATGAGGGAAAATCCGAATTTATGAACGACAAGGCAGCTATGTATTTGATGGCTACTTGGGAATTGCCGAATTTTACGACCAATCCCGCAATCCCGCAAGCATTTAAAGATCAAATCGGCTTCTTTAAATTCCCGATGGTTGCAGGCGGCAAGGGCAACGAGAACAGTTGGGTAGGAGGTCCGGGAGTAGGCTTGTACGTTTCGGAAAATTCCAAGGTGAAAGAAGAGGCCAAAGCGTTCGTTGAATACTTCGTAGTCAAATGGGGAGAGCAATCGGTCACACAGGCAGGCGTTATTCCGGCGACGAAAGTGGACACCTCCAAAGAAAATTTGCCCAAGCTGTATGTCGATTTGCTGAACGGACTGAATCAAGCCAGCAGCATTACATTGTTCGCCGATGTACAGATGAAGCCGAATGCAGCACAGGTACATTTGAATATGATTCAGGCGTTGTTTGGTAAAGCGGTGACACCGCAACAATTTGCCGACCAGCATAAGGCTGCCATCGAGAAAGGAAATTGAAATTGACCACCTAAGGAGGTCCGACCGTGGAAAAGGTCATGTCCAATAAGCTTGTCATTGCTCTATATGTATTGCCTTCTCTGCTGCTGTTATTCGCCATAATATATGTACCCATAGTACTGACCGGCTATTACGGCCTGAATCAGTGGAATGGAATCGGCCCTATGACTTTTGTGGGGCTGGACAATTATCAACATTTGTTCACAGACAAAGCGTTCTGGCAAAGTGCTTGGCATTCGCTGCTGTTGGCCTTGTTTTCAGGCATCAGTCTGATCGGTTATCTGGTCATTGCGATGATTTTGTCAGGGAAAATCAAGGGAGCGAATCTGCTGCGGAAAATTTATCTGATCCCAATGCTATTGTCTTCTGTAGCGATCGCACAGCTGTGGCTCAAAATATATCATCCAACGAACGGAGTGCTCAATTCCTTACTGGTGTCGGTCGGAGTTCACAACCCGCCTGAATGGTTAGCTAATCCGTCTCTGGTGCTGGTTGCCTTGTTCATCCCGATTATTTGGCAATATGCAGGCTTTTATATCCTGATCTATTATGCTGGGCTGAAAAACATCCCCGAAACGCTGATGGAGGCTGCACGGATCGACGGGGCCAGTGCCTGGCAGATTGCGACTCGTATCAAATTGCCCCTGCTGCGCGAGGTGATTAACGTTACGATCATATTATCCATTGTCGGCTCGCTCAAATATTTTGATCTCATCTACGTTATGACGGACGGTGGACCGAATGGAGCCAGTGAAGTGATGGCCTCTTACATGTACCACCAGGCATTCCGCAGCTTTGATTTTGGATACGGAAGCGCTACAGCCTTTGCCCTGCTGCTCATATGTCTGATCGCTACGTGGCTGATCCGCAAGGTTACTGCTACTAGTGACACCATCCAGTATTCATAATGCAGTCATGCAAATAGATGAGGGTAATAAAGGACAGGGAGAGGGAGGAACGGATATGAAAACCCAGGCAGCCGCCAACTATCCGCTAGGAGTCGCTACCCGCGGCAAAATGTTAACTCGGGTCGGTTATGCCGCTTTGTATATCATTTTAATCATCTTGGCGGTGACGCAGCTTTTACCGCTGGTGTGGCTGATGCTGTTCTCACTTAAAAATAATCAGGAAGTGTTTAACCTTCCGCCGTTTGCACTCCCGTCCCAGCCGCATTGGGAGAACTATATGAATGTGTGGACCAGCGGTAATATCGGGCGGTATTTCTTCAATAGTGTGTGGATTACGGTCATATCCGTGGCGCTGACGGTGCTGCTGGCCAGCTTTGTAACCTTTGCCATTACGCGTATGCGGTGGAAAGGAAGTCAGCTGGTTCTCGGGCTATTTATGGTCGGACTAATGATTCCAGTCCATTCCACCTTGATTCCGTTGTTCAGTATGTTTCTCAAACTGCATTTAACAGATACTTCACTCTCCATCATCCTGTCGTATGTTGCTTTTAATCTGCCGACAACGATGATGATCTTGCTGGGCTTCTATTACGCCTTGCCCCGTGAAGTGGAAGAAGCGGCCGTTATGGACGGCTGCTCCGTCAACCGGATGTTCTTCCGAATCGTGCTGCCCATGACAACCCCTGTCATGGCAACGACATCTATTATTAACATGATCTATAACTGGAATGAGTTTATTTTCGTCAATACGTTCATCAGCTCGGACGAAAACAAAACGCTAACCGTTGGCGTTCAGAACTTCATTGGACAATATACGACCGACTGGGGAGCTATCGGAGCTACGTTGATGATCAGCATTTTGCCCATTTTGCTCGTGTTCCTCATCATGAGTGACCGGATTGTGGAAGGGATCGCAGCCGGGTCCGTTAAGGGGTAAAACAAATTCCCCTGATTAGAAGAGCACCCCCTAGTGAGACATTGGATCAAACCTCTTGGTTTGTCCGATGAATGCTAGGGGGTGCATTTTTATGCGAGTTTAGTTTGAGTTGAAGGGAAATACATGTGTAAAAGACATGATTGCTACAACTAGAATGTTGATGCTCATGGACCTTAGTAAAAAATAATTGGTGAGCAAACAAAAAGATATAAGACAATGTTAATTTGGATTGATCCATTTGAGTGAATAGTTGCTCATCTTCTGGTGAATTTGTAGCTTGTTGTTCACTGGCTAGTTCTAATTGATAAAATCGCTGGAGTAATATTTCAAAATAAAGTGGTGGTCAAATGAACGGGGAGTTGTACCTTTAAATAGTAAGAACATTGTGAACTACTTACCAGACTTGTATGATTGGAGTCTTACTGAAACTGCAAAAGAGCAACATACTTGCCGACCCATAAACGAACTACCTCCATATAACAATTATAAAGAAAATGTGCTGAAGAGGCTTGAGAGTGGGCTATTAGAGCTCCAAATTCTTTAGGATTTTTATATCCAATGATTAAACTGGGAGTAAAAAATACTGGATAGAAAAAAGGGTGTAGTGAAACCCAGTATTGTCAACATTAGATCATGCGGGCAATCCTAAAAAGGAAAGCAACTGGTCCCCAAATATGTAATATTGCAACAGTTTGTATGCTGTACGTCATTATTGATAAAAAGAATGTTCCATAAAGTCCCTCCTTAAAGTATTTGTCTATGTATTATGATATGAAGTAAAGTCGACAAAATAATCATATCAAAAAGATGTTTTGCTGTATAAAAATAATACTGGTGGCCCTTAAAGATGTGTTAGGAGCCACCAGTAAAAACTAATTTACGATATTGTTACATAATAAGAGCCAGCTATACTTTTATTGTATACTGACCAACACCTTGAAGAAATTAAAATAAAGGTGAGCCATCAGAATCATTGTCCAATTTGTTCTAAGATTTGTGTGTAAGCATTTCTATAATGATCGGGGTTAGGATCTTCTCCTATTATTTTGGGTACGTCAAAGTCAGACAGCAGGAAATGGTGTTTGGGTTGAACCTCATGCCTTGCTAAGCAACTCTTGCAACAGGACAAGGGACAGCCATCAATTGCAATGATGTCACGTCCCGATTTTGCTGTTCTGACAAGCGGCTTGACATCACCACCAACACCAGCAATGCAGGACATTTCAGCGACTTTTTCTCGATCCATTTTTATAGCGATCATGTTAGCGGTTTGTGCTGCGGAGGAACATCCAGAACATGAATAGACAAGAGGTAAATCAGTTCTTTTCATCTTTGTACACTTCCTTGTTTTTTCTTTGTGATCAATTACGGCATTTTTGAAGATGAAACAAATTTAAATTGTTTGTATTTTAACTTAAATTTACAGGTTAGACCGTGATAATGGTCACGATAACATTTTTGCAAAATCTATTATAGGGCTAACTGTGTGTATACAAATCAGCCAGATCCCCATGTTTAACTTATTTTTTCTAATAGAGAATTAGCCTTATCAAAATATAAATCTGGAGCGTCATCCTTAATCACCATTAAAATTTCTTTGATTGTCTGTTTAGTCGAACCTTCTAGTTTCTCCAAAGCTTTACCGTAAGAAATTACTAAATCTTTTGAATTTAAAAGTGTCCGGTGGATTCTCTCTGCCCAAAATTCTGCAGGGGGCAACATCTTGGAAGTACCCAAAGCCAATTTGTATAAACCCTCTTCTAAATCATTACGTTTTGCAATATGACGGATTGTCAAGCCAAGTGCGACAGTTCCTGTGTGAAAGATTCGTGAGCGGTTTTCCACCCCAGACATTTTCGGGGGCGATGGTTGATTAAATCAAGCGAACGCTCCAATGCCACATCGGATACTTGGGCAAAGTCCGTACCTTTGGGAAAGCACTCTCGAAGCAAGCCGTTCGCATTCTCATTCGACCCTCTTTGCCAGGAAGAGTATGGGTCAGCAAAGTAGATCTGCACGTCATGTGTGGTTTCCAGGTTTGCATAACAGGCGAATTCTTTTCCTCGATCTGCAGTTGCGGTTTGAAACGCCCCAGCAGGGTACTGAGAAGCCGCTACGCCAAAGGCAATCTCCATCGACAATGCCGTGCGATCAGGCATTTGAACCGCGGTGTACAGACGGGTTTTCCGTTCAATGAAGGTCGCCACGCAGCCTTTGCTTTTCCCACGACCAGACACCACCGTATCTAGCTCCCAGTGTCCAAAGGTGTCCCGGGAACGCACCTCCTTGGGGCGTTCGGAAATCGACTTACCCACGGCAAACTTCCCTCGTTTTTCAGCGGGCTGCTGCCGTTTTCCTTTGTGCCGTAGCACCTTCACGTCCGCTCGGGCCAGGCGGCCTGCATAGAGCCAGCGATAGATGGTTTTGCAGCACACGGTGGGCTGGCCTTCTGTTCTAAAACGCTCCACGATCTGCTCAGGTGACCAAGTCGCATGCAACTTCTCTTCGAGCTCTACCGCTTGTTCCTCTGTCCATTTGCCTTGAGGTACAGAGGCTCTACGGCGCTGCTCGTAAGCATGTTGGGAGCGCTGTGCATTGTAGGACGCTAGCTCAGCATTCCGACGGATTTCTCGGCAAATGGTCGCATGATGTCGCCCCAGCTCCTCAGCGATGGCTCTTGAACTTTTCCCCTGCTGATGCAGGATTTCTAGCTTGCTTCGTTCGATTATGCTAAGATGTGTGTAGCTCATGGTGGATTCTCCTTGTGTGAATGTGGGTGTAGGAACTTTCATTCTACACGAATCCGGCCATGGGCCCTTTTTTATTTATTTCCAGCAGGTGTCGCACTTCATATTACAATCCGTCATATAAAAATAAGTGTTTGTTAAGTTGTTTTGTGCCTAGCTTGTTGCATTATACGATCTGCTTTTAAAATGTAAACCTAAAAAATCTTAGGTTAATGCGATCAATAGGCAAACGAATATTTGTGGGTTGTATGACAGGAAGGATCAATCGAATCCCGTCTTTTACTCCTTCCATATAGATGGATTGTTTATCCTGGCTTAGCTGATCGCCTATGGCTTCTTCCCATTCCGATAGCAGACGCTGAGTATCTTCGTTTTGGTTGGTTTTGAATTGATCCATTTGAGTAAATAGACTTTTGTCCTCTGGTTAATTTGAAGCCTGTTGTTCGCTGGCGAGTTCTAATTGATAAAATCGTTGGCGTAATGCTTCTTGAAACCAATCTGGCCAATTTAACATAGTACATTTTCCCTCCCATGGTTTGAGTGTGTGTATGTTAACTCTGATGGGGAGGGATAGCAAGTTATTGTTTTTGTGGAGGGATGTCTACTATAGAGGCATTTCTATTTGTGCATTCTGGCGAAGCTCTCGGCTAATCGTGGCAGGATGCCTGGGCAATGACCCTTGCACTTTTTCTCTGCTGATACGGTTTGGGGCAACGTCACAACGAGAAAAGACGCACGGTATGTATATACCTGCGCCTTGCTCGCGTGTAGCATTATCAAGAATCTTTGATAATGCTTGGTTGGGCTTTCTGATATAAAACAGTTTACAATCAACCAAGAAGCGATAAAAAGATTCGAAAAAAATTTTTTTTCAAACCCAAGCTGGGCAGAACTTTTATCTCTCGTTAACGGATTGTTGACTCGTTCCAAAGCCGCACTTATTAGAGACTTGGCAGAATCCTTGTCTGCAAACACATTGTTCATGCGTGTACGGGCTTCTTTAGCACCATAACGAAGCATCAAGTTGTATTCCATCTCCATATGCCGTGCCAACAAGGAGGAACCTGCAATTTTACCATCAGCATCGGTTAAGGGATTGAACCCACCGCATCCTTCCTCTGTAAATCATGTACTTAATTGTAGAAAGTACTGGGATAACCTTCTTGTTATTACACTTCATGAAAATTGCGAGTAGGAGTTAACGAACATTAATCCATGCTTCCGCAGTATTCCAAGGAGAATTTGCGGAACGAACAGTACTTACAAATTGTCCGCCTTCACTAGTGCCTTCATAAATCCAAGAACGGGCCCAAGCATCTATGATACTATCGCCATTCAAATCAAGAGGCTCAGTCCAATTATTTGTCATAATACTGCCGCCGAGCTTACCATAGTGAGAATTGTCATAACCAATCTGGTAAGTAATACACTGAATCCAATCCCCATGGTGATCATTATTAGTGTTAAACGGGTTGCTATTGAACCCATATATCTCTTGACCGCCATAAGGAGATGCGACAGCGTATACATTAATGTGAGATACCGGTGGGGCAGATGCCTGGACAATTGGGCCATCATTGTTTTTAGCTTCTTTAGATTCATCAGCTTTCTGAGATTCAAATGTAGCCTTAGCCGCCTCCACAGCAGCAAGAAACTCATCGGAATTAACAATCTCTTCCTTCGTCAAGGGTTGGGCTTGAGTATCATCCCCTTTTGCAAAGGCAGAAACATTAAACGAAAGAGCTAGAACAAGAATAAGAGCCAAACCGCACAACTTTTTCATAGCAATAAATCCCACCTTTCTCAGATATGGCTATCCTAGTACTGAATCATACGATTATGACGAAATTATTTCCCCTGGCAGCTAATTATCCTCCTCTCTTTGAGAATTGTCCTTCCCTTCTCATTAACTGTATACAGTAATAAAAAGGTAGAACAGTTACAGGCTAAAAAAACTGCTTCTTCGCTAAAGTAAATGTTAGATGTCTGTTTAATAGAGAAAGTGTCCATACTGTCTAGTAATAATAGGAAGAGGACGGGATGGAACATGTGGACCCCATTAAGCAAAAAGGATAATCTAATGAATGATGTGTTCAAGTTCATGTTAGACCTTGAAGAACCCTGGAAATTAGCTGATATTGAGTATGACCCGCAAGAAGAAGCATGGCACTTATTTATTGATTTTGAACGAGGAGCCCTGTTTGCCTGTCCGCATTGTGGAGCACCTTGCAAGGCCTACGATGCAGAGAAAAAACAGTGGCGCCATCTCGATATTTGGAAATGGAAAACCTATTTACATGCCCGGGTTCCCCGAACAGACTGCAAACAATGTAATAAAATCACGTTGATTCCCGTGAAGTGGTCCCGGCCGTTGTCGCATTTCACCTTGGATTTTGAGGCCTGGGCCATGCGTTTAATGGCTGAAATGCCCGTCAACGCAGCAGCGCGTGAATTACGAGAACATGACACACGCATGTGGCGGATTTTTCATCACTACGTCAATCAAGCCATGACCGAACTGGACGTCAGCTTAGTTCGGCGGATCGCCATCGACGAAACGTCCTCGCGTCGGGGTCACCGCTACATTACCTTGTTTGTGGATGTGGACACCAAAACGGTACTTTTTGCAACCGAAGGAAAAGGCAAAGATACCTTAGCGCGTTTCAACCAGTATTTACTACAAAAAGGCGTAGAATCGGCACAAATACAGGAAATCTGCTGCGATATGTCTCCCGCCTTTATTCGAGGTATTGAAGAGCAGTTCCCCACAGCCGAAATTACCTTTGATAAGTTCCACGTCATGAAGATGGTGAATGAAGCCGTGGATGAGGTGCGTAAAGCCGAGCAGAAAGAAGAACCTGGGCTCAAGCGAACCAAATATCTATGGTTAAAGAACAAAACGAACTTGAAGGCAGAGCAGCGAGATACCTTGGAAAGCCTGAAGGACAAAAACCTAAAAACAGGCAGAGCCTACCGCTTAAAATTAGCCATGCAGGAACTATGGACGACCCCGCACGTCTTTGCTGACGTCTATTTACGGGAGTGGTTAGGCTGGGCTAGGCGCTCACAGTTGGGAGCGATGATGGATCTGGCAAAGACCGTGAAACAACATGAAGAAGGCATTCTGCGTTGGTTTCACAGCCGGATGACCAATGGTCTGCTTGAAGGCATAAATGGATTAGTGCAAGCAGCCAAACGAAAAGCACGTGGGTACAGAAACGTCCATAATCTAATAGCTATGGTCTACATGACCGCGAATAAACATCGGCTTCCAGCACTTGCAGCACACAGGCCCTAAACCCATTTTTACCCCGTTCCCTTTATACCATTTCTTTAAGAATCTACTGAAACAAGCTTGACTATGAACCTATTTCTATACGGCGTTACCCATCCAATAGAGCGAAGAGCCAAAAAACTCTATGATGCAGGAATATATATAAAGGATGCCTGCTATCGATTATATGTTGCAGACAGAATGAAAGCTCATTTATGACTCACTAATTTCTTAGTTAGCGGTAGAGCTAATACCCGTATTAAAAAATTTATCTTTCCAAAACAAATATAAAAAAATTACTTAATTATATTATAATTGAAATATATTCCATATTATTTGAATATAGAGTACACCTTATTATCATTATAAGTCAAGATTTTTCATGAATATTATGATTTGTTAAAAAACGCTTAAGCTTAGAAAGGATTTGATGATGTAAAAGTCCTGCGAATGTTGGGGTGCAAGCCGAGGTAAAACAACCGTTACGAGCAGGCATTGAGCATCGACTTGGAGACGTTCAATTCGCGACAGCTTTCTGTTCGTTCCGGGCTTTGCGGTCAAGACTTATAGCTGAGTACAGCCAGCAAGGATGCAGCGAACTCCACGATGCCTCCGAACCAAGACACATCGATCAGCTTCGCTTTCGTTGTCACCCATCCGCCGAGAGCCGATCTGACCACAATGCCCAGCTACGGATTCACTTCTTTCAGTAAGACATCATGCGCCCCCCCTGCTTTCCCTCGTGCTCAATAGCATCAAGCCGTTCCTGGATGCGAACCAACTTAGTCTGTTGTTTGTCCACAATGGACTGAATCAAAGCGGGTGGCGATACGTGGTGGGATTCCTCCATTACCTTAATTCTGACCAATGAGAAATATTACGGAGCTTTGCTTCAGCAAAAGACGGTAACGGTAGATTTTCTAACCCACAAACGAATAAAAAACCGAGGACAGGAGCAGCAATATTTAATTGAAAACAACCATGAACTGATTGTATCCAAGGAACTATTTGAAGCGGTGCAAAAGGAAAAGGAAAAGGAACAGAGAGCCAAGCTGAAAGGGAGTGTGATGGGGGATAGTAAAAGATACTCCAGTAAATACGCACTGAGCAGTAAAGTATATTGTGGATGCTGTGGGGCCATTTTTAAACGACGAACCTGGAACAGCAATAATCCATCCAAAAAAGTGGTATGGCAATGCAAAACGTATGTCAATGAAGGGAAAGCAGCATGTGATGCCAAATCAGTTAATGAACAAGTTTTACATTCCGCGTTTGTACGAGTGTTTAACCGGATGTATGAGAACAAGGAAAGATTGATTAAAACGCTGAAAGCCAATATTGAATCGGTACTTTCCAGCAAAATAGGGCAAGAACCGCTATTGGACATTGAAGGACAGATGCAACAATTGAAATCCGACTTGAAGGAATTAGTGAATCTCAAGCTACGGAATCAAATTGACGAGAGCGTTTATGATGAAGAGACGAACAGACTTTCCACTGAGCTCAACGAGCTACGGCAGCAGATGCTGATATTAGAGGAGGAAGAGGATCAGAAGGAGAAAATTAAGGAACGTGTCGATGAAATCATACAAATTCTAAGCTCGCGGCAAGATATACTAGAACAATTTGATGATAACCTGTTCAATGCGTTGGTGGAGAAGATCACGATTCTCTCACCAGCGAATCTTGTTTTTACCTTGAAAAGTGGAATGAGCATAGATGAAATCATTTAAGGTTAATAGAACAATGTTAAATGAATTCAGGGACTAGAGAAACCATAGGCTGAAACAATCAATGGGCTAACGAATATTTGTGGAGTGCATGACGGGAAGAATCAATCGAATCCCGTCTTTGACTCCTTCCATGTAGATAGATTGTTTGTCCTGACTTAGCTGATAGCCTATGGCTTCTTCCTATTCGGATAGCAGTTGCTGAACATCCTCGTTTTGATTTATTTTGAATTGATCCATTTTGGTGTATAGATTTTTGTCCTCTGATGAACATGAAGTCTGTTCACGGGCTAGTTCTAATTGATAAAACCGCTGGCGTAATGCTTCGAGAAACCAATCCGGCCAGTTTGACATGGTACATTTCCCCTCCCGTTGTTGAAGTGTGTGTATGTTAACTCTGTTGGGGAGGGATGGCAAGTTATTGTTTTTGGTGTAGGGAGATTGGTGGGGCTGCTATTTTTTATTTCTTTTTAATTGAAAAAAAGTCCATTCCTCTTATGATTCAAATTGGAATGGACTTTCAAAATTTTAGAGTGACCCATCTTAAATAAAAGGGTAAATGAATTTAATATATATTTAATAATGATTTCTCTAAATAATCCACTCCCGAATCTATATAATTAAGTTCATTTATTTATAGCTATGTTTAGGGCAGCAGCTTTAAAGAGTTATCCTTTTAGTCTCTAGGAGAAATTAATTTAAGAAAAGCTGCGAATGATTCACATACAAAATCTAATGTTTCGTCCTGCCAGTCTTCAAGTGATTTTTCTTCTAATTCCTCTTCGGTTATTTCACTTTCCAAGATTAAATCTTCATGGTTTTGAAACAAAATTTCCGGTTCATTTGTATCTTTCCTGTAATCAAATAAAAATTTATCACCAGATCCATTAATAGCAAAGGGAAATATATTTTTCGGTAAAGCCTCACTTAAAGTATCGTACGCTAGTTCAATTGGAGAAATTACTTCTCCAAGAACTTCTTTTTCTATTAAAGACAATAGTTGTATAGACCATGTTAATTTCCCAGGTACTTCTACAACGCCCGTCATCTCTTCACCATTTTGATCTATTATATATGGTACTGATCCATCATGATTTAGCACAATTTCTACGTACTCTTTAGGAAAGCGGATATTCCATCGCTCCTCAAGACCTCTCAATTTGCTTTCATCTAAATTTATATTATCAGACCATTTTAGCTCATATCCCATTTTAATTCTCCCTTCTAATTTATTAGAGGTTTAATCGCCATTACCCCATATTTTATTTCCACCAGTATGATTTACTTTACCATGAACATTCTCATCTACCAACTGCATTCTTCCTGTTTCTTGATGAGGATGCCAAGTAAAGCCAGGTATTTTATCATCCCCTTTTATAATGGCACGTATTTGTTTCTTATCATATTTTAATACATCCTCTAAATATGTGTTTAAATCCAAATTTGCTGCTTTTGCCTCCAGTTTTAGCTTTTCACAGTATAACTTTGTTGAAGCTTGTAAATGGTTAGGACGAGACATATTCAGTAGTTGTTTTGATGTGTGACTCTCTAGGGCGTGTATTCAAACTACAAAACAAAGTTAAATCGTGGTAAATTAGAAGTTATGAAGAGACGATACGAAATCCAAGATGATTAGTGGAAAAAGATAAAAGATGTGCTGCCGCCGGAGCGAAAAAAGCAAGGAGGTCGACCTGGAACAGACAACCGTGTGATGCTCAACGCGATGCTGTGGGTCGCCCGTAGCGGGGCACCATGGCGTGATATGCCAGACTATTATCCTTCTTGGTCCTCAGTGTGCACCCGGTTTCGCCGCTGGCAAATCGCCGGCATCTGGGATCGAATTTTAGAGCATGTTTCAATTGAACCCGACTTCGAAAGTGTAATGATGGATGCGACCATTGTTCGTGTCCATCAGCATGGAGCCGGGGCAAAAGGGGGCAGTATTTTCAGGCTATGGGAAGGTCCCGAGGCGGACTGACCACTAAAATTCACGCCGTTGTGGATGCTTTAGGCAATCCGTTGCGCTTAGAGTTGACGGCCGGACGACGTCACGACTCGGTCATGGGCTATGAAATGCTGAAGTCGATGGATTTAACCCAAAAACAAGTTCTGGCCGACCGGGCTTATGACACAAACCGGATTCTCAAACTCCTGGAAGGAGCAAGACGAGACTCCAGTTATTCCTAGCAATAAAAACCGTCTAGTACAGCGAAAATGGGACAAAGTAATCTATAAAGAACGGCATTTAGTGGAGTGCTTTTTCAACAAAACTAAACACTACCGTCGCCTAGCGACTCGCTTTGATAAATTGACATGTACTTTCAAGGCTTTTTTGACGTTGGCTTCGATTATAATCTGGCTTGTTTAGGTTTGAATACACGCCCTAGTTTCCAAAGTACAAAAAAGACTCATTCCTCCTCAATGTTCAAGTTGGAATAAGCCTTTGCGAGTTTATCAAGCGATCGTCAAGTTTTTTAATAATTGGTTGTATTGTACGATCTTGTTGGTGGGGGTGTAAACCAATTTATACAGGGGTTCTGATCTCCATTTATTCATCCCGTTGAAGATCAAGCTCATCTAAAGTCCTATCACTTATATCCTCTGGTTCAACTGTACTCATATCCGTAGAGACAATTCGAGAACGTCCACTACTGCCACAAGTTAATTCTCCATGATGGTATCTTATCCTTCCCCCTCTACTAAATAGTTTTATAATTGGAACATATAATTCTTGAAATTCAAGTGCAACAAGCTTGCTCTCACCAGCTAAATAAGCCCATTCCAAATAATTTTTACACGTTGATTTGACAAGCCATTCATCTTGAATTTGGTTTAATTCATCACAAAATTCGTATATATCAATAGGTGCCTTTATGTCACACATATCCGCAGCACTAAAAACCGCTGGCCTTCTGTTAGGATCTCTGCTTATATAATCATAAAATAAAGATCCTCTTCTTAGGAACTCGTATAATAAAACAGCATGTGAAGGCTTGTTTGGCTCTTCATATTCCCAATCAATATTTTTTATTATAGATCTAGCTTTTTCAAACATCTGATTCAATTGAACATCTCCTGTCTTATCTTTACCATAATACCATATATGGTATATAATGGAGTTATAAAAGGCTTTCATCTGGTTTAAAATCTGGGTCTGGATAGTCTTTTGGTGGAGGAGGTGCCAAGTCATGTGCTCCCTCATTGGGCGGTTTTCCAGTCAACCCTCGCTTAGGATCCCATGATTCAATTTTACGATATGGCATTCCTTCTTGCATCATCTTACTTTCTGCTAATTCATGATCTGCTAATTGTCTAAACCATGTTTTTTCTAAAGGTGATAATTCAGCCTTAAGTGCTTTCTCCCATCCATATGCTATATGATAATCTGGGTGAAAGTAGCCTTGATAATAATATTTCCCATAGATAGGGTCAGGCAAATTAACATGTTCCGATAAGAAAAGATGTTTTTTTAGATCAACTGCCTCTTCTAAGCTAAGACCTGTGTTTTTGGAAAAAGCTTCGATTTCTTTCATATCTAAGCCTGTTGACCTTAACCTGTCATATGTCTGTTGTGCTATTAATTCTTGCTTAATAAAAGGTTCAAATTGAATTGATTCTCCTCTTGGTTCAATGGGTTTCACATTTAAGGGTTTACCTGTCCCCTTATTACTCTTACCTGTGTACTCTCCTGATTCTAACGCATCAATTTGTTTTTGTCTCTCAGGCGTGATTTTTGCACCCGCTTTGGAACGAGGGATATCAGGACCCAGATCATGAAACTTATAATGACCTCCAGCCGTTGCGAGGATCGGTGACCTTTTAGTTATACGGATATTCATCTTTCGGGCTACACTCTGCAAGTAACTACCCAAGGATTCGAAATTGGTCGGGAAACGGATGGCGTTCGTTTTGAATTTTCCATCTCCGGCCTTCGCTAGAGCAGAGTCGGCTTTCGCTGTGTCCCCGAATAATCCCGGCGCTCCACCTTTTCCACCGTTCTTTTCTTCCACACCCTTGATTCCTTTAGATAAAGAGGCTTCTTCTTTGCCTAGCTTTCCTAAATTTTTAGTGAGTTTGACTCCTCCTTTGACGATTGTAATTACATCCACTCCACGCTCCACAGCTTTTATGCTGTCATACCCTGCATCATAACTTTCTTGCTTCGTGTCTGTCAGCGGGTTTGGAATAAAATTATTCCACTTTTTCACAAGAGGTTCTGTAAAACCATCCCAAGCCTTTTTCCCGTCATTGAGAAGTTCGTTCCCTGATTTTTGAAAAGTGACCGTTTCCGCAATATATCCTCCTGCATGCTTAATACCTTCAAGTGTCTCATTGCGCTCCAGAAAACCTTTACCGGTGTAATTTCCCGGCATAACGAAAGGAGTCATTACCATGGTTCCCATATCCGCTATATCGACAACTGAGTCCCATACCCCGCTTAAAAACTCCACACCCGCATCCCATTCTCCCTTGAGCGTGGAGCCTACATTCTCCTTCACGCGTGCTCCGAGCACACTTTGGATTCCCTTTTCAGCGACCTGCTTCTCAAAATCAGACAAAAGCGGCTCAGGGTAGTATTGATGGAGGGAAGCTTTAAGTTGGATTTCCGAACTCACGCTGTTGACTTCCTGCTCCAAATCCAGTGTATCGGTCGTTGTATTCAAGTGTAAGCCGTTGGTTCCTTTCAGCAGGATGCTGCTTCCTGCTGAAAGGAACCAACGGCTGCCGGTAGCTTGAATCTGAACATGCTGAGTACTGTTCAGGCTCACGCCATGATGGGCATTCATAGAGATGTACAGCGATCCTTCCTGCGCACTCATCGACAGTTCGGAGTTGCCCAAGGAAATTTCTTTACCTTGTGGATTCGCAAAGGATTTGACTCCGGGATCGGCAGTTTTACGTTGGTGACGTTCTGCTGGTGATTCGACCACGGCACCTTGAACTGCGTGAGATGAAGGGGCGGCAACAGTAGATGGTTTCGTCCGTACCGATTGGATAACCATCGCATCATCTTCGTCTGCACTTGGAAAATATAGCTTCACCTGCACCCCTTTTTCCGGCATGAGATACCACACCTGATTGCCCTCGGCAGAGTAGGGGAACCACTGGGCATCCTTGGGATTCTGCTGATCGTCCATATCCAAATGCAATCGAACCTGATTCCGGCTGACCTCCAGTATTTTTCCTTCAATAGCCGCACCAATGATGGTTCGATTGTATATTTTAGGGACCTTCAAGCCCGCCGACAGGGCGCATTCATACGACCAAGTCATCAAGCCATGAATCAATTGGCCCTCACGTTTGGTGATGACGTACGTTTCGTGATTGCGCTCGACTTCATCTCCCAGTTGCAGCATTTGATCCCACTCAAAGGTATACCGGGTGTAATCTCCAATAGTGGCCGATTTCCAGCCGTTCGCCTCCTGATCCAGATAGGGAGCAATCTTGCGCTGTAACGTAAAAGGAACCTCTTTCAATTGAATATGCTGCCGTGCCTGAGGGATACCGATCCAAATTTGCGCATGGTGTGAAACGATATTAGGAACGAGTAAGGCTCCCACATGCGAAGCCAGACGTTTTAAAAAGGTCCAATCCGTCTCCTGATACTGCATGATGAACTGGTCTTTCGCTTTTTTCTCAAAAGCTTCATCAATCTTGTCCGAGCCTTTATAATCGGCCAGTACCGCTCGGTTTTTTTGGCATGTCAAAAAGCTTATTCCTACTTAAAATTCAAGTTGGAATAAGCTTTTGAAAGTTTTTCAAGTGTGTCAAGTTGTTTAGTATTTGGTTTGTTAGTTGTATTGTCCGATCTTTCTGTTGAGGTTGTGAAGTGAGTTTACAGAAAGTATTCTACAAACTTTTCTGCTCAAGTTGAATTGCCCCCATGGGGATTGACACAGACTTTATGGAGCTATATATAAATATAGTTGCTTATGAAGTAACAATGCGAATCACCTTATCACTGAATTAACAGCTTGCTAGGGTGTTAATTTAATACACAACATTCTCCTTCTGGGTTTCTAAATTGTAGTCTAAAAGCAAAATAAAGGTTCTATTCAGCTAAGACCAACTTCATATAATAGACATTTTTCCACTGCATTTTTATTTACAGTTATAACGTCCTCTTTTCTTTCCATTAAAACAATTTCTTTGTAATCCTTTATCAGGTACCCTTTAATAACACTTAATTTGCAATCACCTTCAAGGCGTTCTATTACTCGTTTGAAGAAATTCATCATTACTTTTAATCTAGGATCATGTTGATCAGTATAAATATGGCCCCCAGATACATTTACTACTTGGCCAACATTATTTATACTCTGCGCTCCCTTTTGCACATCTATTTTGAAATCATTCCAGCAGATCCCAAACTCCGATCGAATATCAGGATCTTCGACTAGATTAACTTTACCTTCGTGAATGCAGTCATTAGCTATATCTATGATTTTAGGTTTTAAAATTTGTATAATATCACCACTTTTATTAATGTCTATCTGCAGTACGAACTTTTGATAAATCCCGTTCACATAGGAAAGCCCAAGTTTACTAAAGTCTCCGTCAAAGAAGTAATTATTTACAGTCAGAGATTCACTTCTTCTTTCCAGCACTTTGTTGTAATTTTCGTCTAGCAATATAGCATTTCCTTTTGTCCCACTTAGTAAATTACCTATGAACTGAATAAGCTTCAAGTCTCCACCAGGGTAAATAGTGACCCACAGGCCAAAATTCACATTCAGATCATACTCTTTAGAGATATCTTGGACGAAGTGTAAATTGGTGCTCACTCCAAAGGACTTGCAACTAAAATCTAGTGTATCTCCCTCACCATCTTCACTCTCTTCTTGCCTACTAATTTTAAGATCAACATTATCTTCCATTACTTTTCTCGCTTGTGAAATTAAAAATTCATCTGTTTCTTCTCTAGTTTGAAAATGAGTGTAGAAATAATAAGATAATTCCACTTTATTCTTCCCTCCAAAACCATCTTGTGATTTTACCGTCTTTTATAACAAGCAACTCTTCTAGATATTTTAAATCACCCTTTGGATTTGTTTTTCTTAAAACCTCATCTTTTAGATCATCTATGTTACCCTTAAAATTATCTAAATTTAATGCAATTCTTCTTGCCTGAGATTTGGTTTTACTTTGTATCTGATTAATAGCATTTTTTACTTTATCAGTTTCCGGCGCATAACAGTCAAAAACCTTACCTTCTATTATAAAGTCTGGGTTTGCAATGTCTTTTATTCCATGCCCATTTCCATGTTCCAATTCTTCTAATACCTTTAGATCATACCCTTCCTCTCTTAATAATTTTGCTGTTTCAAATTCTTTCTCATGTCCAGGTGACTTGTTCTTGGACGTAAGCATCTCAATTTCTTTATCTGTAAGTGCTCCACCTTTAGGTAACGATGGTTCAGTTAATTTTGCATTTCCCGTCCCTTTAGTGCTCTTACCCGAGTACTCTCCTGATTCTAACGCATCAATCTGCTTTTGTCTCTCAGGCGAAACCTTCGCACCCGCTTTGGAACGAGGGACATCAGGACCCAGATCATGAAACTTATAATGACCTCCAGCCGTTGCGAGGATGGGTGATCTTTTAGTTATACGGATATTCATCTTTCTCGCTACACTCTGCAAGTAACTCCCCAAGGATTCGAAATTGGTCGGGAGACGGATAGCATTTGTTTTGAATTTTCCATCTCCGGCCTTCGCTAGAGCAGAGTCGGCTTTCGCTGTGTCCCCGAATAATCCCGGCGCTCCACCTTTTCCACCGTTCTTTTCTTCCACACCCTTGATTCCTTTAGATAAAGAGGCTTCTTCTTTGCCTAGCTTTCCTAAATTTTTAGTGAGTTTGACTCCTCCTTTGACGATTGTAATTACATCCACTCCACGCTCCACAGCTTTTATGCTGTCATACCCTGCATCATAACTTTCTTGCTTCGTGTCTGTCAGCGGGTTTGGAATAAAATTATTCCACTTTTTCACAAGAGGTTCTGTAAAACCATCCCAAGCCTGTTTCCCGTCATTCAGAAGTTCGTTTCCTGATTTTTGAAAAGTGACCGTTTCCGCAATATATCCTCCTGCATGCTTAATGCCTTCAAGGGTCTCATTACGATCGAGGAAACCTTTCCCGGTGACGTTACCGGGCATGACGAAAGGAGTAGCCACCATGACTCCCATATCCACGATATCGACAGCGGAGTTCCATACTCCGCTTAAAAAATCCATACCCGCATCCCATTCTCCCTTGAGGGTAGAGGTGACATTGTCTTTCACGCGTGCTCCCATCACACTTTGGATTCCCTTTTCAGCGACCTGCTTCTCAAAATCAGACAAAAGCGGCTCAGGGTAGTATTGATGGAGGGAAGCTTTAAGCTGGATTTCCGAACTCACGCTGTTGACTTCCTGCTCCAAATCCAGTGTATCGGTCGTTGTATTCAAGTGTAAGCCGTTGGTTCCTTTCAGCAGGATGCTTCCTGCTGAAAGACTAAGGCTGCCGGTAGCTTGAATCTGAACATGCTGAGTACTGTTCAGGCTAACGCCATGATGGGCATTCATGGAAATGTACAGCGATCCTTCCTGCGCACTCATCGACAGTTCGGAGTTGCCCAAGGAAATTTCTTTACCTTGTGGATTCGCAAAGGATTTGACACCAGGATCGGCTGTTTTACGCTGGTGACGCTCTGCCGGAGATTCGGCCACAGCGCCTTGAGCGGCATGAGAGGAAGGGGACGCAACGTTAGTTGGTTTCGTTCGCACGGATTGAATGACCATCGCATCATCTTCGTCTGCACCTGGAAAATACAGCTTCACCTGTGCGCCTTTTTCCGGCATCAGATACCAGACCTGATTACCTTCGGCAGAATAGGGGAACCACTGAGCCTCATTAGGACTTTGTTGATCGTCCATATCCAAATGCAATCGAACCTGATTTCGGCTGACCTCCAGTATTTTTCCTTCAATAGCCGCACCAATGATGGTTCGATTGTATATTTTAGGGACCTTCAAACCCGCCGACAGGGCGCATTCATACGACCAAGTCATCAAGCCACGAATCAGTTGGCCTTCACGTTTGGTGATGACATAGGTTTCGTGATTGCGCTTGACTTCATCTCCCAGTTGCAGCATTTGATCCCATTCAAAGGTATACCGGGTGTAATCCCCGATGGCAGCCGATTTCCAGCCGTTCGCCTCCTGATCCAGATAGGGAGCGATCTTGCGTTGTAGCGTAAAAGGAACCTCTTTCAATTGAATATGCTGCCGTGCCTGAGGAATACCGATCCAAATTTGCGCATGGTGTGAAACGATATTAGGAACGAGTAAGGCTCCCACATGCGAAGCCAGCCGCTTTAAAAAAGTCCAATCCGTCTCCTGATACTGCATGATGAACTGATCTGTTGCTTTTTTCTCAAAAGCTTCATCGATCTTGTCTGAGCCTTTATAATCGGCCAGTACTGCATCTACAATCTCCACATACTTTTGATTGATGTGTTGAAAAGAACGATTTTTGAGCTGCGTATCCAGTTTGAAACTATGAGAAATGACATCGAGATTAACCACGATCTCTTGATGCAAGTGCTGTACATCTACGCAGTACAATTGCCCCATAAATAAGGGGTGTTTCCGTTCCTTGGCATCCGAATACCAGAGTTCGATCTTATCGTCACTGCTTGCTTTAGTAATAATCGTGTCTGCTTGATCGGCTTCCAAGCTGCCTGTGATCAGCAGTCTGGCATGTTCCCCCAACTCATGACTCATGCGGACGTGACTAAGACGCAGCTTGCCATAGGGCCAAGTGACATGTAAGTGCTGATAGGTAAAGCGGTCTTTCGCTACGATGTTCATCCCTTACTCTCCTTGCTTGATAAAATCAGCCATCTTGTCCGTCATCTGTAATGGAGATGATGCCTCCACCACCCGATCCCGTGGCGGAATTGTCCGTGCTGCCTCCACCAAAAAAGGAGGATATCGCCTCTTGTACACCTTGGCAGCTACACATTAAGGTAGAATTGTTGAGTAGGGCGGGTGCCCCCTCAATCAATACGTCTTCTTTCCCGCCTGTCCACTTGGACCCAAACGCAATCTCCGGTTCACAGGGAAGACCATGCTTCAATTTACACAGACCAAAAGCATTGATTTTGCTAATATTGGCTCCACAAATGGCATCGTCCACGTTCAGAACAGGTTTATCTTTAATGAAGACACCGTGGCTGTACATCATATTGAGCACACCAGGGTCTGTACCTTGACTGCACTGTAACTTGGCTCCTCTCACCACATAGGAATGTTCACCGCTGAGCGCACCTTGGGCCAGAGCTTTAATAAGTATAGGTAAAAACATATGAGTACCTCCTTGGTTAAAAGGTATAGAATCAAGAAAGCTCCGACCATGTTGTGGTGTGCAGCATGGCATAGGTTAAGGGAACCCAGAGGGGAGCATCCTCCAGTTTAAATTGGCAACTCCCGATCACAGCCTTGCCATGCCAGGAACGCACAAAGACAATCTGATAATAGGGAGAGGGGGAAACTAGAAAAATAGCTTCATAACAGCCAATGATAGTATCTTGAATAGAAAAAGCCTTTTCATCTACGAGCTTCATACTTGGTTGTGCGCGACTCGTTTGCTCAATCATCTGTTGTTGATAGATTTCTATTTGCGTGGGGTCCAGTTCTTGCCCACTTTGGTGCAGACCGAACAGGATTCCGCCCAGCTTGTCCTGAACGACGAAGCTTTTTGATGGGGCTATCGTCTGCCCGGCACGAACTTTTGGAATAAGAGAGACCGGCAGGGAAATGGTGAGTTGATCCTCGAAGACAGGAAGGGTTTGAAACCGGATTTCCTGTTCATCCGGAAGGGTTAGTGAGCCTTTCAAAATTCCCTCCATCGCTTCTTCAATAGATACCAGCATCCAGCTTTCATCGTTCTCCGCCCCGCTTAACTGCTCTTTCAACGTTTGTTGATAATGCAGCTTCAAAAAAAATTCATCCCAATGCTCCGTCAAGGTTGAACCTCCTTATAAGAGTTCTAGCTTTTGTAGCCGAAAACCACTCAAACTCCGACGAAGCAAGCTTTCAGCAGCCTCCAAGCTAACGATGAAATAAGGTTCCCTCACGTTGGACAGTCGAAAAAAATGATGTCCATTCACCTCTTGGCTATCCAGTACAAGGTGTTTCAGGGTTTGATCATGCGCATAAAATTCAGTCTGCTCTGAAATGCCATCAACAGTGGGAACAGATGAAATCCAATATAATTCCTGACGGCTAGGTTCCCGGTTCACGATATACACCTGCTTAAAACGAGCTTGTGTATTGTATAGTTCTAGAATCCGTTTCATAGGATCGGAAAATAGCGGTTGTGAGGTTGAAAACGGTAGCCAGTCCGTGTACTCGGCATCTTCTGTCGCATGAACATCTAAAACCTGAGCCGGAGGCATGCCAACAAATGGCGTTTTAAAAAGGTCTAAATTCCTCGGTTCAATGTTTCGGGAAATACGATGATCATCGACCAGCACATAATAATGGCGCATACACATTCCTCCTTATTCCGTCCACACAATAGATTGACGCTGTGCTTCGCTTAGTTTCCAATGCTGTTGGTACTTTCGTGGGACAAGAGTTCCTTGCATCGAAGCCCCCTCAAAATATGCATGTTCAAACGAATGTACATCTGTAAAATCAGCCCCATCCAAGTTGGCGTGTTCAAAATGAAGCCCACATAGCCCCGGCACCCGAACTCCATGTTCCCGATACGGCTGTCCGCTGGCACTATTGAAGTTAGCACCTCTCAAATCGCTATATCTAAAATCCGTGTCGGTCAGTAGGCATCCCTGAAAGCGGCTTCCTTCCAGATTCGCTCGTTGCCAGATGCTCCCGATCAATATGCAGGTGTGAAACTGGCTTTCCCGTAAGTCACTGTGGCTAAAATCGTTATAGCGCAAATCCTTTTGGATCAGGCGGAGGTGGGGAAGAGAGACCCGCTTTAGGTTTTCGTAAACATAGGGTTCTTCTTCACTGGATTGCATCAATTGTTCGCTCACATCATCTGGAACAAGCGCTTCCTGATCTTCGACATATAGATTCTCGCTGATATCCTTGTACTCACCCGTACGGATGGCTAAACGTCCAGCTTTATGAATAGCGAGATACTCAGGCATTTGAACGGCTTCTGCCAACCCTAAGCGCAGGAGGGAGTTCACAAACTGGTGGAAAAAAGGAGCAGATTCTAACATCAGTCGTTCAACGTCCACTGAAGTGATCGTCCCCATATATATTTTTCGTTCCTGCTCCAAGGTTTCCAACATGGTACTCATCGGTGCATAGGCCCATGATGCGTCATAGGTTAACTTGCAATCGGAATCATCTTCGTACCATTCAGCAGAGTAAGCCTCGATCATATACAGGTAGGATTGCTCCAGCATCTGAGTGCGCAAGAACGAGTAGTGGATATATCCAATGGGTTCTTTTTGACCTTGTTGCTGCATGCTCAAAATGTGTATACACAGATCTGTAAACGATTCTTTGAAGTCGGAGATCAGTTGAGCTTGGCAGCGACGAAACTTGGCTTCCAGCATGTCCAACTGAATGTCTAGCAAAGGTGTAAAATGATGCTCTTTAAAATGGTGTAACGCCGCTTGTTTATCCATCTGCTAGTTCTCACCTTCCGTTAGTTCATCTTAATTTCCGTGCCGGAGAAGGTGGTTTTGTCATCCAGCGTAATCGTGTTGCCTTTACCAGACAGCTCAATTTTTCCGGCGGAAAGCTGGATGTTACCGGAACTCATAACAATATCTGAAGTTGCGCTAATACTCACATTTTTTCCGCTTACAATATCAATGCCTGTTTAAATCGTTAATAACAATGGACATGCCATTGCCGGAAATAACGATTTGATCTGGAGCGAGCATGATTTCTTTGCCGTATTTGGTTCGCAGCGTCTTAATGGCAGGATCAGCCATTCGATCTGGCGCAGGAGCTACCGCAGACAGTGCCGAAGAAGACTTTGATCCAGCGGACGAAGCAGAAGCAGTCCCATGTTCAGAAGCGGCGGAAGATTTTCCCACGGGCTGCGGTTCTCTTTTAACCGAGCTGATCGCGTACCCTTCTTCTTCCTTATAACTGGGGAAATAGATACGGATGCTGTCTCCGTCCTCAGGCATACAATACCAGCCCGTGTTATCCGCAGATGCATAAATGGTAGAGTAGGGAAACCAGTAATCCGTGTTCGGGTCTTGCTGATCGTCCATATCGAGCTGGGCGCGTACTTTGTCCCGACGAACGCTCAGTACCTTGCCATGAATGGAAGCACCGATAATGGAGCGATTGTAGTTTTTAATAGGACGTAAGCCGCTTCGTGGCGACAGCTTGGCAGTATGGGTGAGCACCCCGTCTTTCATCTCCGTTAGCACTTCAGCTACGATCAGCTTATGACCTTGGAAGGTCACTTCATAGCCAGGCTCCAGCAGTTTCTCCGTCTCGACCTCATATTGGATAAAATCAGCATCACGCACGCCAGGAATATGGTTTTCTGAGGCGGTTTGAAAATCCGCGACCCGTTTGGTGACTTTATAATTGGTGGATTGTATTTCTCCTTTGCTCAGGCCCATAGGCAGGCCAAAATAAAACTTTGGTACCCCATAGCCCACCGCAGGAATGAGTGGAGAGTAGAAGTGGGAAGCCATCCGTTTCAAAAATTGCCAATCGGTTTCATCATATTGCATGATAAAGGTGCCGATGGGCTTCTTATGGGACGCAACATCCATGGCTTCGGCTTTGGAGTAGTCCGATACAATACTTTCGATCAGACCCGTATAGGTGAGCTTGGGGTTCTGGAAAGAGCGTTGATGCCGCTTAATATCTAACTCGTAGGTATGAGATATGGCTTCGACGGTCAAGTAATGGACCCCGTGAACGACTTTTTCCTCTACATCCAAGGCAATGCCTCGAAAAAGGGGCTTTCGATTGCCATTTTTGTCTGTAACAAAAGCTTTGACCTGAGTTTCTTCATCTGAAGCACGTACATACAGCTCGCGCTTTTTCTCCGAGATGATGCCTGTACAGATCATTCGGGCATGATCATTGACTGTTTTTAAGATTTTAAGCTCATGAAGGCGGACGAACTCATAAGGCATGATTTCGATATGACCGTACGTCACGATGTTTTCCATAGGTGTCTCCTTTCCTAAATCCAGCATATGTATTTATCGGTTAAAAGAGAGAGTTAGTTTACAGAATGGCCCAACCGTTGGGGTATTTACTATGTGTATTTCTGGAAAGGAGAGGATGTATATTCCTTTCCATCGTCTCGACACGTGGATGGTAGTAACATATCGGAACGCGAAAGCATTGATATCCAAGAGATGGAAAGCAATTTGAAAATGTCCCACACTCAAGAAATTGTACGAGGGTTGAGTGCGGGAATATATTATTTTCATTCAAAAGGTACGCGGAGCGTATACCCCAGAGGTTTGCAAACACTTCGTAAAAAGAGCGGCTATTATAATGAGGGATGTCCTGTAGCTACCCATTCACTACAATCAGCAAAAAGCATAGCCAGCCTGCCAGAAAAGCTACACCACCCAGCGGCGTAATGGCCTCCATTAAGCGCTACGGTCAGAAACATAGCACCGCACTGAATCCTAAAAGTGTGGTCATTCGTCAAAAGTATTCTTTCGAAATCGTGCTGACTTTGACTGGCCTGCGTCACATGCAAAAGGATGGGCTGCTGTCATGCACCTGCGGAGCAGGACAACAGGCTTATTCGGCGGTTGAATTCTATGGTATGGGAATTGCAAACGTAAAACAAATGGTGAAGCTCATAAAAAATAAGCAGCCGATCCTCGGTTGAGGATGGACTGCTTGTTTTCGCTTCTCTACATCTGTTTTCCAGTTCAGATTGCTTATTTAAATAAAGGCAGACTTTTGCTTGGGTTTTATGAAAGAGGAACGATTTTCACGCTAATATGGATCGAGTATTCCGAAGGACACTTTTCATAAAATCGGAGTCGGGAGATACATTACCAACAATTTTAATTCTACGCTTTCTAACATCCAGACTTTTCATTTGATCAGTGAGAGCAACGCCGCTAAAGGGCAATCCGTCCGGTAAAGGAACTTCAAATGCGTAATTTTTAGATTGGTTCGTGATGGGGCACATGACGGCAAAACCAGTCAACTCATTAAAAGGTTTATCAGATAGTGTGATTGCGGGTCGTCGTCCAGCTTGTTCGTGTCCAGCTTGTGGATCAAAATCTAGCCAAACCAAATCTCCGCGTGCAGGAATGATCAAATCAATTCGTCTCCCTCGATACCAAGATCAACTTCGTTGTGACGTGGCGAATCTGTTTTAATTTTTGAAAGTAGCATAGCTAAGTGGTCACGCAATTCTTCATTCGTTTCTTGAGGTTTTATGAGAGGCCGAAGGATAATTTCTTTTCAGATGTTACGATCATTTCAACCTCAGAGCCTTCCTCCAAATCAAGATGTTTAAGTAACTGATTCGGAATACGGATCGCAATGCTATTTCCCCATTTGCTAAGCGTAGTTGTCGTCATGAGGATCATATCCCTTCTCGTTTTATGTTCCAATTATACCCCATCCTTTGTATATTGTATATACATATGATATACATCCGAAAAGAGTTTGATACATATAACGTGATGAGTTTTTATTTAAATTTGGTAAAGAAGTACAAGAAAAATATTATAAAGTAGCGAGATTACATGCTCACAGGACTACCTAAATAGACTGGAGTCAAAAAAAATATTTTAAAAGCATTACGAGGATTTTTTGATATTAAGAACGGCGGGTAATGAGAACAAATCGAAAAGTCCGTTATATGGAGGGCAGTGCAGGGCGGGATTTTGATGCTGAGGAATAATCATGTATTTTTTAAAAAAATATTATATCATATTTATTTATTAAAGTCAATGTTTAGATAATCGGATGGAGGAGGAAGAGTACTGGCATTTGTTTTTTTTAAAATAACTGTTCTAACATGATATGAAGTATGACACCGTTAAATAAATGAAGATATGATTCATGCCCTAGTTCATGTAATAAAGTCAACACAACACATTCAAACAGGAGAATCAATCTATGGCAATAACATATTAGTATATCGGGATCATAGCAAGCTAGAACATCTCTATCGGCATAGATGGATTGTAAGAGTCATTGTGGTACTAAGGAAAGCGGTATAAGCAGACATAAGCAGCCGGAGAAGTACGGGGTACTCTCCTTGGTAGATCCATTTTATAGTTTGACGGATTGTAATATGAAGTGCGACACCTGCTGGAAATAAATAAAAAGGGCCCATGGCCGGATTCGTGTAGAATGAAAGTTCCTACACCCACATTCACACAAGGAGAATCCACCATGAGCTACACACATCTTAGCATAATCGAACGAAGCAAGCTAGAAATCCTGCATCAGCAGGGGAAAAGTTCAAGAGCCATCGCTGAGGAGCTGGGGCGACATCATGCGACCATTTGCCGAGAAATCCGTCGGAATGCTGAGCTAGCGTCCTACAATGCACAGCGCTCCCAACATGCTTACGAGCAGCGCCGTAGAGCCTCTGTACCTCAAGGCAAATGGACAGAGGAACAAGCGGTAGAGCTCGAAGAGAAGTTGCATGCGACTTGGTCACCTGAGCAGATCGTGGAGCGTTTTATAACAGAAGGCCAGCCCACCGTGTGCTGCAAAACCATCTATCGCTGGCTCTATGCAGGCCGCCTGGCCCAAGCGGACGTGAAGGTGCTACGGCACAAAGGAAAACGGCAGCAGCCCGCTGAAAAACGAGGGAAGTTTGCCGTGGGTAAGTCGATTTCCGAACGCACCAAGGAGGTGCGTTCCCGGGACACCTTTGGACACTGGGAGCTAGATACGGTGGTGTCTGGTCGTGGGAAAAGCAAAGGCTGCGTGGCGACCTTCATTGAACGGAAAACCCGTCTGAACACCGCGGTTCAAATGCCTGATCGCACGGCATTGTCGATGGAGATTGCCTTTGGCGTAGCGGCTTCTCAGTACCCTGCTGGGGCGTTTCAAACCGCAACTGCAGATCGAGGAAAGAATTCGCCTGTTATGCAAACCTGGAAACCACACATGACGTGCAGATCTACTTTGCTGACCCATACTCTTCCTGGCAAAGAGGGTCGAATGAGAATGCGAACGGCTTGCTTCGAGAGTGCTTTCCCAAAGGTACGGACTTTGCCCAAGTATCCGATGTGGCATTGGAGCGTTCGCTTGATTTAATCAACCATCGCCCCCGAAAATGTCTGGGGTGGAAAACCGCTCACGAATCTTTCACACAGGAACTGTCGCACTTGGCTTGACAATCCGTCGTTTAAAAAAAAGATTTGCTTTTGCTAGATGTTTTGCGACTGAACTGGATGCGGTCATGTTCCGTTCTCAGTCCCAAAAAAAAGCCTATGTATCTATGTTCATCGCACGACACTCTTAATGTTGATATCCTTTGGAATTATCGTTACTTAGTATCCTTAAGGAACATTTAAAATGACTAACCGTAGACTGGCGTAAAAGTTTGCGGCTATGCTTTATAACATGCAGATTTGTTTTGGTGGTTTGTACTCTACTTGATAATGCGTTCCAATAATACATAGATGATATTTTGCATGAATTTTTTTCGAAAAAGAAAATTACTGAGGTAACAAAGGAACAGTGGAAACGCTCCCCACTTCTAAACAACAACCCTCCAAGTGAATATTCAGCGGAGAACTGATCAAGAAACATTCATGGAAGACCTTTCACACTTGGCTTGATAACCTGTTAAAGACCTAAATGTTTGAATGCGTCTTCCGAAAATTACAGCATGGTGTTCCTCACTCATGGCATAGATGTGGTTGAATGCGGATGCAATACATTCACCTTAAAAAAGAACAAAAAGTGGAGAGGTGTAGATAGGTTTAGGCGCAGCCGATTAACAACTATGGTGAAATTGTCTGAAACTCTAAAGCGATATGAAAATGGCACACTAAGGTTTTAAAGTCGAATGTAGAGCGGCTTGCTTGAAGGTATAAATAGATCTATAAAAGCTGCAAAGGGGAAAGACTGACGGTTATCTTAACGTGTAAAACTCGTCTTCTATGGTGTATATAAAAGCAGAGAAACAGGCTTAAACCTCCGATGTTCGAGGTTTGTTGCGTTTTAACAATTAAATGGATAAGTCTATGATTTAATTCTAGCTGACTTTACCCAAGCAGTAGAAAAAAAGAGGGCTTTAATTAAGAAAGAAGTATATCAGAAAAGAAACGCAGGCAAATTTAAAATAGAAAGCAACAGAGTTTCAATAACGTTAATATTACTGAAAAAAACGAATATGAGTATAGTGAATGGAGATATACTAAATATGGGATTTATATGAATGAAATTATATTCAAATCCAAATATAGTGATTATAATGAAAATGAGGTGAGGATAATGTATGAGCATAATATAACAACGAGATTGCCAGGCGAAGATTATATTCAATTTGGAAAAAAGATATTATTAACGCAGCTTCCTTTTAGATATTTGAATACAATTTTTGAAGTGGACGAATATGTACAAAGGCAACTTGATGTTAGAAAACGAAATCAGATTAGAGATTTTATTTTAAATGCAGTTCAAAAAGACTGGTTTTATTTCTCACCATTTGTTTCTCGGCGCGAGGAGCTTTAACACAGGTATCAAATGGTTGGGAAATGCCCACTGACTCAAAATTAATTGTAATTGACGGCCAGCATCGCATTAGCGGTCTAAATCTAGCTATTCAAAGAATTCAGATGATGGTCTCTAATACTACAATGACCAGCAATAATGAAGAAGTAGAGTGGAATAAAAAATATTAGAAAAGCTTAATAACTATCCAATTTCTATGCAAATATATCTGAATCTTAATACTCAGCAGGAGAGACAGCTCTTTAGCGACATTAACACTGAGCGTAGAGAACTGCATGGTGGACTGATAGTTAAGTATGATAAACGCGACCAATATTCAGAACTTGTACGCGAGATTTCTCATGATTTGAAATCTGAATTTGAGATTGAAGAAACACTTTCAAGACTATCAAAGCAAAATTCTGCACTCACTACTTTGGTTGGCATGAGAAGATGCTTAATAGCTATGTTTGAAGGAGATCTAAATATAAAGGAAGGAGAAGAGTCTTACCAAGAGGTTAAGATTAATGAAATTAGACCTATAGCTATCTCTTTTTTTCGTAAGTGGCTTGAAATATTTCCCCAAAAAGCTAATGACCGTACTATATATGTATCAGGCATTACTACGATTCAAATTGTACTTGCGAATACCGTGAATCAGCTAAAAAGAAATAATAATATTTCATATATTGAAGCTATTAACCTACTGAGTATTTTAAAGAGTGAATGCACTTGGAAACATACAGACCCTATCTTTTACGCATACTATGATAAAAACAAAAAAAGACTTGTTGATTTTAGTAATACTACTGCCATCAACAAATTTACTAATTCTTTTCTTGAAATTATTGAAGAGAAAAGAGGTGGACTTAACATATGAATTACCGGACTGATTTTAAACAGTCCATAGAACTGTTTAAAGTTAAGGATTTATTGAGATATGTTGCTGAGAATAAAGTGATTTTTTTTGATGTAAGTCAAACTAGAATTAGAACAATTCGAAATTATATTGTAGACAATATTTTGAATAATGAAATTTACTTACCCCCATTGGTTATTGCGAGAAATTCAGAAGTAGTGAAAGAAAATAATACTCTTTCTGATCGAATAACTATTATTGATGGAAATGGAAGATTACTTGCTCTATCACAAATCTCGACTGTAATTGATCAAAAGCAAAAATCACTTGATCCGAAGGAACTTGATCAAAGTGAGTCATTAAGAGTTTTTGTAAATGAGAGTTCTGTAGCATTACAAATTTACGAGGGATTAGACCATGAAGAAATTATGCAAGCATATGTAGACTTTAATACTAAAGGTAAGAAGGTAGCACTGTCAAAATTGATTGCTTACGATTCGAGAAACGAGATTAATCGAATATCTAATGATGTTCTTGAACAAAATACAGATTTAGTTAAGGCGAAGGTAGAAAGAGAACTCAAAAGCTTAATAAAACCTAATAATAAAAGTTTTCTTAATCTATCGCAATTAAGGAAACTTATTGCGATTTTTTTAACCAGTGAGCTAAAAAGTGAACTGCCAAAAGGAAATATTAAAAATAAACTAAATTACGAAGAGAATATAGAGTTGATAAACTTATGGTTTGAGTTTCTTTTTAAGCTGCACCCCCCTGATACTATTGGAAATTATCATAAAACAATGTTGGCATCTTTTCCATTACTGCAAGCCCTTGCATACTATGCTATTTTAGGAACCAAACACATGAACTTTGAAAGCAAATTAAAGACAGTTCAAGAAAGGATGTCTAAGCTCGATGTGATCAATTTTTCTCCAGATCAGGAGCAATGGGAGCTATTTAAGGGAATACGTAGAGGTAAAGAGAATTACTACTATCTCTCAGGTAACAAAGATGACATCTTAAAAATAGAAAGATGGTTAACAAAAATCACTCGAAGGGAGGTGAATACATATTAATTCGTTTGACCTCTCCCCTATAGATTCGTGTGGAGCGCAACTATAAGGGAAGAGGGATGCTGGAGTATACCAACATAATGTTAGTATACTCCTTTCATCTTGAACGACAAGTTCATAGGAAAGAGTGGGTGAATCAAAAAGAAGATGGCGTATTTAATTAAACCGAACACATTAGCGTTATTACCTACGCTTGACCCGTCTGGATGTTGGATCACGCAGATATATGAGGAGATGCGCTCGTTTCAAGATCCCAGAATACCTATTAACCTATTAAAAGATACGATGTTACATTACGGGTCTGAATATGACGGGGTGCGAAAAGCGGCCAGATTAATGACGGGCTATGGAAATAAAATCCCCATTTGCATAAGTCCTATTTTGAAACTATTTATGTTTCCAACCCGTTCTTCCAAGACTAAATCGGATATTTGGTTAATGGAAAGTCAAATTGCAAGTGTAATTACACAAGGTGAGAATACGTCTAATGTGCTATTTTACAATGAAATTACGATAACTGTACCTTGCACTAAAAAGGAGATTGAGTCGGGCTTAAGAAGAGTACTGAAGTACCGCCGCAAGCTAATGGAGAGAAATCATTTTAAAGGAATAGTAGAGAGTAGTTAACAGCTTAAGAGAATAATCTGAAAGTGAACTCACTATACAGAGTTCACTTTCAGATTTTTTTATTTTTTAAACCTACATTATCGGGATTTTGTTTTTATATGCTACGTATCCACGTACCACATCCGACATCATCCTTTGCTACACTTTTTATAAAGGAGATGATAACTTGGATACTCAACCCAAACAGCAAAAGGGCGAGGAACATACGAAGCCAGGTGAGAATACAGCCGAACAATATGAGAGCTTGGTACAGCAGGAAGACGAACACATAGAGAGACTTAATACTTGCACAAAGCTCATTTTGGATGCGCTGGCTATTATTTCGCAGAAAGCGAGCGTACTGCACATGGAAACGGTCAAAGAAGCGGCCGATCATCTTCATATTATGGAACTGGATTTGAGGAGAGAACTGTTTAAAGTTCGTTTGAAAAAAAGTATTTTGGCAAACAAAATGAAGCAAACCCAAACATAGCAGCGGAGGGGGCGGAATCGTTCTGGAGAAGCGGAGCGTTCGCCTTTGAAACCGGATTTTTACCGTTAAAAATATAATCAAAAAAATCTGGGGGCAACAGCGATCGGAAGAATGATCCGTCCACGTAGCGACCTTACATGCACGTACTGCCTCCCCAATCCAAACCCGACATGACCCTTCACGGTCTAATCGGGTTTTCCCATTTCCCCTCCAAGCACCGCCACCAGATAGTTACACCCAGTCCCAACATCATGTATAGTAAAGTTATGGGAAATGAACATGAACCCGCAGACCACGATGCTTAACCGCACTATTTCTATAATGCAAAAATGCAAAAACAAGGAGGAACGTGATGATACAACCAACACAGATTCAAGATATGCTGCAAGCCGCGCTGGAGACGGGCGGAGATTTTGCAGAGGTGTTCGTCGAGGATCGTACGAATGGACAACTGGGCATGACCGGGGGAGTCATGGATACGGCGCTGTCAGGCCGGGATTTTGGGATTGGTATTCGGATCATGAAGGAGCATTTTTCGGTGTATGCCTACACCAGCGACATGAGCGAACAGAGCCTGATCCGACTGGCCAAATCGGCCGCCAAGGCCATTCGCGGAGGTGGAGTGCCAGGTACACACACCATTACACTCCATCCCCATGCTATCCCTAACCAACATCCGATTGCGATCATTCCTGACGCTTCACAGAAACGCGCCAAGATTGACATGATGAGACGGGCGCATGAGGCAGCAAGCCAATATGATCCTTCCATCACGCAGACTTCCATTGGGATCAGTAACTCAATCCAAAACGTGCTGATTGCCAATAGCAACGGGCTACTGGTGGAGGATACCCGTACGTATACACGTATGAGAATAAGCGCGATTGCGACCGATGGAGAGCATAGACAATCTGGGTTCCGTGGGCCGGGAGCGTATGCAGGGACTGAATTCCTGGAGAATCTGAATATCGAAGAAAATGCGAGACACGCCGCTCGGATTGCGTCCACGATGGTCAAAGCGGGATATGCGCCTAGCGGCAGACTGCCCGTCGTAATTGAGAACGGCTTCGGCGGCGTTCTTTTTCACGAAGCATGTGGACACGGGTTGGAATCTACGGCGGTGGCTCATGGAACCTCAGTGTTTGCCAATAAGATCGGGCAGCAGGTGGCTTCACCGCTCGTCACGGCTATAGATGATGGAACGATTCAGAACGCGTGGGGCTCGCTCAATATCGATGATGAAGGAGCGCCGACACAGCGCAACGTACTGATTGAGAACGGTATTTTAAAAGGATATCTGATCGACCGCATGGGCTCGCGCCAGATGGGTGTACCTGCGACGGGGTCAGGACGAAGACAGTCCTATAAATTCGCACCTGCATCCCGTATGAACAATACGTTTATTGCGAATGGGGATTCGACCCGTGAAGAAATCATTGCCAATACGGAGTACGGGATCTATGCCAAATCGCTGGGCGGTGGTTCGGTGAATACCTCGACGAGCGAGTTCAATTTTGCGGTTGAAGAGGCATACATGATTCGCAACGGCAAAATTGCGGAGCCGGTTAAAGGGGCAACGCTAATCGGCAAAGGGATTGAAACCCTGCAAAATATTGATATGGTCGGCAACAATCTGGATCATGGTCAGGGGATGTGCGGCTCGGTCAGTGGAAGTCTTCCGGTCAACTGCGGACAGCCGACAATTCGTGTGTCCGAGATGACCGTCGGCGGACGGAAGGGGGAATAGGCGATGAATATTCAGAAATTTCAGGAAGCGTTGTTCACAAAAGGCCGGGAAATCGGCTACGCGGATATGGAAATCTACTATGTAAATGGACGTTCTACCTCGGTGAAGGTACTGAAGGGAGAAATTGACCAATATACCATCGTTGAAAACGGTGGGCTTTCCTTCCGGGGCGTCATTAACGGGAAAATGGGCTATGCCTCTACAGAGAAGCTGGAACCGGACGTGATCGACTTTTTATTGGAAGAGGCACGCAGCAATGCGGACATATTGGAGAGCGAGGAACAGGATGAGCTGTTCGCAGGCTCTGAGAGCTACCCTGAGCAGCCTGCCTATGCCTCAGCGTTGGCTGACACGGCTCCTGAGATTCTGATCGAAGCGGCGCTAGAAATGGAGCGCACAGCGCTTGCCGCAGATCCACGGATTGTGATGGCTCGGCATTGCTCGGTCAGCATTCGTGAAAATGAGGTTCTGATAGTAAATACAAAAGGACTGCACTGCCATCGTCGCAAAAGTCTGGCGACCGCTTATGTGTATGTAATTGCAGCAGACAACGACGAGACCGTTACCGGGGGTTGGCATGATTACTCCCTGCGGAGTGTGGAGGAAATTGATATTGTAGATGTGGCTCATAAAGCCGTAAAAGAGGCTGTTTCCAAGCTGGGTGCGCACACGATCCAATCGGATAACTATCCGGTCATTTTCCGTCATGATGCAGCAACGCAATTGCTGGCTGCGTATACGTCGGTATTTTCAGCGGAGTCGGTGGATAAAGGCTTTTCGCGATTGGCTGGGAAACTGGGGCAAAAGGTGGCAAGCGAGCGTATTACGCTGATTGATGATCCGCTGATGGAGAACGTTCCCGCAGGCAGTACGTTTGATGCCGAAGGCAACGCAACGCATCGTAACGAGATCATCAAGGACGGGGAACTACGGACGTATTTCCATAACCGCAAGACGGCTCGCAAGGCTGGGGTGGAAAGTACCTCTAATGCTTCCAAGGGCAGCTATAACGGTAAAATTGGTGTGTCGTATCATAATCTGTATGTGGAACCAGGCACGTCTATGTTGGAGGATATGATTCGCAAGATGGATCGCGGGTTGATGATCGTAGAGCTGCAAGGTCTGCATGCGGGTACGAATACGGCGTCCGGTAATTTTTCGCTGGCTTGTCTGGGATACTGGATTGAGCAGGGGCAAGTGGTCAGAGCGGTCAATCAAATTACCGTATCGGGTAACTTCTTTGACGTGTTGCAGCAGATCGACGAGGTTGGCAATGATTTGCGTTTTACAGGAAGCTGCACATCCCCTTCGCTCAAGCTGGCTGCACTCTCGATTTCAGGTTCCTAATCGCTGGAGCAGCCTTCTTTTTTCAGACTCACGACCTGTTCCTGACGTTCCAATTGTCTACTGATGACAGATGCCTGATGCAGCGGGGTATGGTAAAGTAGGAGAAAGTCTTTGAAATATGAAAAAAGGCTTGGTTACAGCACCGCGACAGGGTATTATAGACAATAATATATTCGAAAAAAGGTTCGAATTGAATTTTTATTGGGGGATGTATATGAGATATATAAGCACTAGAGGTCGAGTAGAAGCCAAGGGATTTATTGATACCGTGCTCATGGGGTTAGCTGACGATGGAGGTCTGATGGTACCGGAGCAGATTCCGACGGTGTCGGCAGCTACGTTAGAGCAATGGGCAACATTGAGCTACAGAGAGCTGCTGCTGGAAGTTTTTGCGCTGTATATCAATGATGAGATTCCTCGTGAAGATTTGGAGCAGCTGGTGGAGCGCAGTTATGCGAGCTTCCGTCATCCGGAAGTAACGCCAGTGAAGAAGATCGACGATTCTCTATATATTTTGGAGCTGTTCCACGGGCCTACGTTTGCGTTCAAGGATGTGGCGCTGCAATTTATGGGTGAATTTTATTCCTACGTGTCCAAGAAACAGAATGAGATCATTCACATTTTGGGCGCAACCTCGGGCGATACCGGGGCGGCAGCGATCCAGGGCGTGCGTGGCAAGGAAGGCATTAAAATCTGTATTTTGCACCCACACCAAAAGGTGAGCAAAGTACAAGAGCTGCAAATGACGACGGTTGACGATGAAAATGTACTGAATCTATCCGTAAAAGGGAACTTTGACGATTGTCAAAAAGTCATTAAGGACCTGTTTGCCGATCTCGATTTCAAAGCTAAACATCATTTGCGGGCGATTAACTCGATTAACTTTGTGCGTATTTTGGCGCAAACCGTATATTACTTCTATGCTTATTTCCGGGCGCAGGAGTCTGCCGGTACGAAAAAGATTAATATCAGCGTGCCATCCGGCAACTTTGGCAATATTTTTTCCGGCTTTCTTGCGAAGAAAATGGGCTTGCCGATCCATAAGCTGATCATTGCGACGAATGAAAATAATATTTTGGAGCGCTTCGTGAAGACAGGCGAATACAAGCCGGGCGACTTCAAAAGCACATACAGTCCTTCGATGGACATTCAGGTGGCGAGCAATTTCGAAAGATATCTGTATTACTTCCTTGGAGAAGATGCAGCCAAGGTATCTGAATACATGAATAACCTCAAAACCGAGGGACGGATTGTGATCAGTGCAGAGGATTTGAAACGGGTACAGCAGGATTTTGAAGCGCTCGGCGCTTCGAATGAGCAGTGTCTGGAGCTGATCAAAAAATACAAAGCCGAATATGACTATTTGCTGGACCCGCATACGGCTTGCGGTATTGCCGCGCATGAGGCGTATAATGGCGAGGGAGAAGTATGTGTGACCTTTGCAACAGCGCATCCGGCCAAATTCGACGAAGCGATCCGTCTGGTGGACATTAAGCAGGAGTTCCCGGCGCAAATTGAACAATTGTTCTCGAAATCGCAGCATCAGCAGGTGGTAGAGCATGACGAGGCAGAAATTGTGCGTCAGCTTGAAGTCTTCTATGTGTAGAAGATCATCCCGATTACGATGAGTTATACCCTCATAGGATGTAAAAAAGAGGCTACGCCCTGTGGAGGCCACTGAAAAAGTCTCCCAGCTCACCAAAAGAGACAGTTCCTCATTTTTTTGAAGAGTCTGTCTCTTTTTTTCGGTATAATTGAAGTATCTTATCCAAGGTTGGTGATCCCTGTGCTCCCGAAACAGCAGAGCTTTTTGTTGAGTCCGTATACAGCACTTTACGATGTACTCATCCCCAAAGATCATATGTTGCGGAGAATGGACGAACTGGTGGACTTTAGCTTTGTGTATGAGGAACTGCATGACAACTATTGTCATGACAACGGACGTACAGCTGTAGATCCGGTTCGGATGTTTAAATATTTGCTACTCAAGTCCATCTTTGACTTGTCTGACATCGACCTGGTTGAGCGCTCAAAAACGGATTTGTCATTCAAGTTTTTTCTGCATATGGCTCCAGAAGAAGCTGTCATTGATCCCAGTCTACTCACCAAGTTTCGCAAATTACGGCTCAAAGGTATGAAGTTGTTAGATTTGCTCATCGGCAAAACGGTGGAAATCGCCATCGAAAAAGGCGTTATTCACAGTAAATCTATTATTGTGGACGCAACTCATACCCAAGCCCGCTACACTGAAAAAACACCGCAAGCCGTGCTACGGGAACGTTCCAAGCGTCTCAGAAAGGCCATCTACACGCTGGATGAATCCATGAAAAGTAAGTTTCCCGCCAAACCCGCCACGGATGTCCTAGAAGATGAAATCCAGTATAGCCAGCAACTGGTCGCTGTGATTGAACAGGATGGGCGATTTACCGGACTGCCGAAGGTTACAGAACCGTTGAATTTATTGAAAGAAACCGTCACCGACGATGTGGAGCATCTGCAAACGTCTGCGGATCCCGATGCCAAAAGGGGTCACAAAAGTGTGGACTTCTCGTTTTTTGGTTACAAAACCCACATCGCTATGAGTGAAGAGCGAATCATAACAGCGGCAACAATTACCACCGGGGAAAAACACGACGGCAAGCAACTCCAAACCTTGATTGAAAAAAGTAAGGCGGTAGGAATGAAAGTGGAAACGGTGATTGGAGATGCAGCCTATTCAGAAAAAGATAACCTCGCCTACAGTGCACAAGAAAACATCCAACTGGTCGCAAAACTACATCCTTTGATTACTCAGGGAAACCGAAAGAAGGAAGACGAATTTGAGTTCAATAAAGATGCAGGGATGTATGTGTGCAAGGCTGGTCATCTGGCAACTCGCCGGGCGCGGCAGGGGAAAAAAGGCCGAGGAGAAAACCAAACCGACACCTATTACTTTGACGTAGAAACATGCAAGCGATGCCTTCTTCGGGAAGGCTGCTACAAGGACGGGGCAAAAAGCAAGACGTATTCTGTAAGTATAAAAAGCGACGAACATCTGGCTCAAGCCGTATTTCAGGAGAGTGAGGTCTTTAAGACCAAGGCCAAAGAGCGATACAAAATTGAAGCCAAGAACAGTGAACTCAAGCACAGACACGGGTATGATGTGGCATCCTCCTCGGGTCTGATTGGCATGGAAATGCAAGGAGCGATGGCGATTTTCGCGGTGAATCTGAAGCGGATCTTGAAGTTGATGAGCTAAAAAGAGGAGCACTCGTAGACATGAGGAAGCAAAAAAAGACGACATCTCATTCAAAAACAAAGGAATGAATGTCGTCTTTTTAATGGATTCTCTTTCAGCTATCTGTAAGAACCATGTTTTTCAGTGGCCTCCGCCCTGTGCGCAGCCTCTTTTTGCACTTTCCATACTTGTTATACCGTGAATCAGCTACCTAGGAGTCGTTTTCACACATAAAGCAATGTTTCAGATTCATGCTATGAAGCGGAATGTTGGTATCCATTTGATGTATCTGACCCATGCCGTCGTCCATAAATTCTCATTAAAATCAGGCCGAACACCATCCCAATAAAGGACATGATAGCTATGGACAGATACAGCACTTGCCCGCCGAAGGCTTCGTACACCGCGCCGCCTGCATAAGAGGCCACAATACCCGAAACGCCGAAAAACAGCAAAGCCAGCACGGTTTGTCCGGTCGCACGCCATTCCTCAGGCACGATCCGGTACAAGTATTGGATAGCCGCTGAGTAAAATATCGGGAAGGTCAGCAGTTGAAGCACCTGCAAATAGGCGAGTAACTGCGGATCGTTGATCCAGGCTGAAGCGAAGAAGCGAATAAAATAAAAGGCGGCAGAAATAGAGATAATAGCAAGCTCTTTCCCTGCACGCAACCACCAGAAGCTAAGAGCGAATACCACGATTTCACTGGCTGCTGCAATGAAAAAGGCCAGCCCGACCAGTTCGGAATTGCCTCCCAGCTCACGGATATAGACACCAAGAAAGGTGTCATTCATCCGGGCCGGAACGGAACAGACAAATACGAGCAGAAGGAACAGGAGAGTTTCCTTGTTACTTAGAAAGGTTTTGAGGCTGTGAAGCGTCACGGGCTTGCCTGTTACAGGAGCATCCGGCATGGCAAGGCTAATGATAAAGCTAATCGCTGCAATACCGGCAAACAAACAGGCCAGGCTGTGAGCGCCGAAGGTTGACATAATGTAGCCTGCCACCAGCGACATGACGGCATACCCCAATGCCCCGTAGGTTCGGATGGAGCCATAGCTGATTCCAACCGATTCGGCTACACGAAAGTTCAGGCTTTCGGTGAGAGGATCAATGGGCATCAGGAAGAAATACACCAGCATAGCCAGGCCGATCAACAGTGCAAAGCTGGTTGAGGCATACAGGAAATAACCGGAGATTCCCGCACATATCATCAACAGAAGTAATACTTTGCGAATCGTTCTGGTTCGGTCACTGACCATGCCCCATAGCGGCTGGGCGATGATGGTGATAAAGCCGCCGGTGCCCGTGATCATCCCGATTTGGGCAGGGTTTAATCCTTGCTCGTTCAGATAAACGGGGAGGAAGGGTACAAAAATCGCTAGCAGGGCAAAATATAAAAAATTGTATGTCCGTAAAGGGACGGAAGAATTCATAAACGGCGTGACCTCGCTCTGATTTGAGATATAATTTCATTATGTTCACATTATTGTACCATGTAGGGTAAGGTATATATACTCTTATTTATCGTGAAAAAAGCCTGTAAATCAAGGGATTTTGGATTAATAATATGACAAGGTATGATAGATTCATAGAGATATTTAATGAAGGGGCCAAAATTTTTTTATGAGCAAATTTGATGTATTTTTATAAAAAATCATGTATAGTTAACTAAATTTTATGAATACATAAAATCACACTCTCCAGAACACGGAATGAATCTGTTTCGTTCTCTCAATAGAGCAACCCAATATAAAAGGAGTGTTTTAGAAAAGTGACCATTATCCGTTCAGAGCAGAGTCAACAAGCAGCAGCCGAATATGTGCAGTCCGTTTTTGAGAAGGTTATCGCTCGCAATCCTCATGAGAATGAATTTCATCAAGCCGTCAAGGAAATATTGGATTCGCTGGTTCCGGTACTGGCTAAGCATCCCAAGTATATGCAACAGGGGCTTTTGGAACGGCTTGTGGAGCCGGAACGGGTCATTACCTTCCGTGTGCCTTGGGTAGACGATGCAGGGAACGTACAGGTCAATCGTGGCTTCCGGGTGCAATTTAATAGTGCCATCGGTCCTTATAAAGGTGGAATCCGTTTTCATCCGTCTGTGTATCTGGGAATCGTCAAATTTTTGGGTTTTGAGCAAATTTTCAAAAACGCCCTCACAGGTCTTCCAATTGGCGGCGGCAAAGGCGGCTCCGATTTTGATCCCAAAGGGAAATCAGATAACGAAGTCATGCGCTTTACACAAAGCTTCATGACCGAGCTGTATAAATATATTGGCCCGGATACCGACGTTCCGGCAGGAGATATTGGTGTAGGCGGGCGTGAGATCGGTTACATGTTCGGGCAATACAAACGGATTCGCGGGGGACATGAAGGCGGCGTCCTCACAGGTAAAGGAATTCATTACGGGGGCAGTCTTACACGTACAGAAGCGACTGGATACGGTTGCGTGTATTTTGTAAATGAAATGCTGCATGCCCAAGGCTCGTCCTTTGAGGGTAAACGTGTTGTTGTGTCGGGTTCGGGGAACGTATCCATTTATGCGATTGAAAAAGCACAGCAGCTCGGCGCTACAGTCGTTGCCTGTAGTGACTCGAATGGCTACATCTATGATCCGGACGGCATTGATCTGAATCTGGTGAAGCAGCTTAAAGAAGTGAATCGTCTGCGCATTAGCGAGTATACCAAAGAGCGTCCGGGCGCAATATATACGGAGGGCTGTTCCGATATCTGGTCGATTCCATGTGATATCGCACTGCCATGCGCCACACAGAACGAAATTGACGAGCATGCAGCACAATTGCTGGTAAGCAATGGCGTAAAAGCAGTGGGTGAAGGTGCGAATATGCCATCCACGCTACAGGCGATTGAAGTATTTTTGGGCAATGGGGTGCTGTTTGGACCAGCCAAAGCGGCAAATGCAGGCGGGGTTGCGGTTTCCGCGCTCGAAATGTCACAGAACAGCATGCGCCTGTCATGGACCTTTGAGGAAGTGGATGCCAAGCTGCATGACATTATGAAGAACATCTATACGAATAGCGTGAAGGCGGCTGAGGAATACGGCGTGCCTGGGAATCTGGTTGTAGGGGCGAACATCGCCGGATTTGTTCGTGTGGCAGACGCTATGCTGTCTCACGGCATCATTTAACGGGATATTACAACTACGGATGGAGAGAGCAAGAGAAGCTGAATGGCGCTGTCTGTATGGCTCTCCTGATCTGCTATCGTATGAGTGTAGTGTGGGAGTTATCACAAAGTTAGTTATATGAGAAGAAGCTGAGTAGTCCCTTGCGGGGTTGCTCAGCTTTTATTTGATAAGAGGTACTTTATTTTTCACAGGGACTTGATTTATTTTCAAAGAGGATGTATATTACTTGATAGATCAATGATTGATGGATCAATGGTTGAATCGTCAAGCCCAGTGACCTGCTTAAGGGAGGAGAGATTGCTATCACCCAAACATCACCCGAGGCTGACTATATTTTTGAAGCGCTGTTGCTGTTGAACAAGCAGACTAGCTCCAAGTTTGAGCGTTGTGCAGGAATCAGCGCATCCAGATTACAGCTGTTGTGCAAGTTGTATCAGGTGGATGAGATCAGCCAGACCTTGCTGCAAAAAGAGGTTGGCATCGACGCTGCAGCCGTAACCCGCCATTTGAAGCAGCTTGAAGCGACAGCCATGGTCATGCGGCGCACCAAGCCAGAGGACAACAGGGTTACGCTGGTAAGCCTGACCGATTATGGGCGGGAGCGCATTATTACTTTTAGACAGGAGCGCTCACAGTTTGTGGATCGGCTGCTCCAAAGCTTCGACGAGACCCAACGGCGCCAGTTAGCCGATATGCTGCAAGTTATGAATGGTCATATGTCCGATATGGGCTGACCCCAATTACATTATACCCATAGGGGAAACAAGGAGAGATTTGAATGAGTAATACGAACACATCTAATATTGTTAAAACAAATGATTTTAAAGAAATCGCACTGGGTCGCCGTTCTGTCAAAGTATACGATCCGTCCGTGAAGATTAGCCGCGAGGAAATGACAGAGATTTTGACCGAAGCGACACGCGCTCCATCTTCCATTAACCTGCAACCTTGGCGCTTCCTCGTGATTGACAGCCCGGAAGGAAAAGCAACGTTGGCACCACTCGCGAGCTTTAATCAACGCCAAGTAGAGACTTCTTCGGCAGTGATTGCCGTGTTCGGGGATTTGAACAACTTTGATAATTTCGAACAAATTTTCGGAGAAGCTGTTGAATTGGGCTATATGTCAAAAGATGTTAAAGAAATGCAACAGGAACAAGTAGGAGCCCATTTTGCGAAACTGGACCCAGCAATTAACAGGGAAACAGTTTTGATCGACGGTGGTCTGGTTTCCATGCAGTTGATGCTGGTGGCACGCGCTCACGGTTACGATACGAATCCAATCGGTGGATACGACAAGAGCAGAATCGCTGAAGCCTTTGGTCTTGAAAAAGATCGTTATGTGCCTGTGATGCTCATTTCCATGGGTAAAGGAATTAACAATGGTCATCCATCGACTCGTTTGCCCATTGATCAAATTGCACAGTGGAAGTAAAAGAAACGAGTTATTATCTATTCGCAATATAAAAAAACAGGCGGACAAAGGAATGTTCCTTTGCTTCGCCTGTTTTTTGCTGTCGTATCACTATATTAGCTTTCCGATGTATTGGCAGGTTCAGTAGCGTCAGGCAGAGGGCTATGAAGTCGCTTGGGCCATGTAATCCGGTGGGTAGTATGGCTAAGCTCCTCATAAAATAACAGGTCTTTCCTGAACAGACGTATAACCAGATGAAAAAAGAACCATCCGTTGATGACCAACAGCATCAGGCTGATCAGAACGCTCGCCCATGGAGGGACTTGAGGCCAAAGCACGGGTCCACCCAGCACGTAATTCATCCCGAAATACAACCAGTACAAGAGGCTGTAGCGCTTCATGAGCTCCCACAGGGAAATACGTTTTCCTGTCCCCGCAAGATGTATACGCACCAGCCATTTTCCGGGAGTGCGCCCATTCGTCAGGTAAGGAATTAGCATGAAGTATACTCCACTGGATACCCAGAAGGCGGCGGGCACTTGGAGGTATTCCAAAACACCGAGCAAACCTGTCCATATGATGGAATCCACGAAAAAGGCAATACCTCGTCTGGTATAGGACACCCGCTTGGTTGTGATGTCCAAATGCTTGTCAAGATGCTCCAGACGCGGGAGAAAACGCGAAAACCATTCGCCCAAAAGAAAGCCGAGCATGCCGCCCAATGTATTTGCCATCAGATCGTCCACATCGAACACACGATACGCATGGTCAAAAATCCGTACAGTCCTGTTAGCTGCGTCATTTCAAAGAAGAGGGAAAGGCCAAAGGACAGGATCAGACACCATCCCCACCGCGCACGGAAATAATAACGTAAGAACATACCGAAAGGCACAGTCATAAGAACGTTAAAAACGACCTGGAGAAAAGCGCGTTCCTTCAGCAAATGCAGATAGCTGGAGGGTTGGGAGGGAGAGACGGAAGTCTCCCTGATAATGTCATGAATGAACTGCAAGGGCATTAGCTGCAATGCGCCTCCGGTTAACGCCGTATTATGACGCGATGCCGGTAGAGGCAAAATCACCAGAAAGAAAGCATTCATTAAGTATAAAAGCAACAGGTAAAGCAGCAATGCTCTCGTTTTATGGATATAACCATGCCTGCGGTACTGTACGATCAGAAAAGGTAGCGTAAACAGCAACGCGGCAAAGGGAAAGGCGAGAAAGGCATAAGAAACAGGAAACAGATACGCTTGAATCATGAGCTGTTTACGCCTGCTTTCCCCGGAACTTCACCAAAGACCAGATGACCAGAAATGCCATGAAAGCCACGCACACGCTAATGCTGATGCGATTTTGCGGGTCAAGCAAGAACAGGAATGCAATTACCCATAGGCATCCCACCGTAACCGCCGTCACATAAGGGAATCCCCATATTTTGAAGCTTGGCTCCACCGGATAAGATTTGCGCAGCTTCAACTGGGACAGACAAATACAGCTCCAGACGAGCAAAACGACAAAGCCCGGTACGGCCATCAGAATACGGAACAGTCCGTCCTGATCAATATAAGCGACCATCGAACCGACAATCAGGATCACGGCACACCATTTGAGACTATTCACCGGAACCCCATTCGAGGATACCCGGGCGAGTGATTTAGGACCTTCTCCGTTGACTGCCAGCGAATGCAGCATACGTGTAGCCCCGTAAATCCCCGAATTGGCGGCAGACAGTACGGCAGTAATCAAAATGAAGTTCATGACATGGGCCGAGCCTTGGAGTCCTGCCGAAGACAGCACCTGTACGAATGGGCTGGTATTCGCATCCAGCTGATTCCAGGGAATCAAGCCGCAAATGATAAGAATCGGCAGCGTATAAAACAATACGACGCGAAAAATAAAGCTTTTTACCACCTTAGGCAGTACCTTTTCCGGATTTTCTGTTTCTGTTAACGTCAGACCGATCAACTCAGAGCCTCCGTAGGAAAAGGTAACCACCAGCAGCGCCGAGAAAATAGCCAGCCAGCCATTGGGGAGAAATCCGCCATTCTGTACGTAATTGCTCAGATAAGGAGGAGTTTCAGTTGGGATAATGCCGAACAGGATACACCCACCCAATGCAATAAAGATGATAATCATGGCAATCTTAATACCCGCAAGCCAAAATTCAAGCTCCCCGAAACCGCCGACACTCAGCATGTTGACCACAATAATGAAGGCCGCACTCGCTAAACTGAGTACCCATAAGGGAACGTCTGGCAACCAGTATTGCAGGAAGCTTCCCGCTGCGATGACCTCAATGATGCAGACGGCCAGCCACATGAAGCAATACAACCAGCCGATGATAAAGGAAAGTCGTTCTCCAAAAGCTTTGCGAATAAAATCCTTCATATTCATGTTGGGATAGACGGTAGCCATCTCGGCAATTGCGCCCATAACGACCAAGAGCAGAAGCCCTGCGAAGATATAAGATAGAATGACCCCAGGCCCCGCCAGGCTGATCGTTTCGGTACTTCCTTTAAAAATACCGGTCCCGATGACTCCACCCATAGCCATAAAGGTAATATGCCTAGGGAGCAGTTTTTTGTGCAAAGTGGCTTCATTTGATTTCAATCTGAAATCCTCCTTCATAAAGTCAATAGCTTCAGCATAGCCCAAACAGGGTTGCTTCAATTAGGTTTATACTACATGAAAATATCCAATTAGGAAATGAAAGAAATAGGAATTGGCAAGGAGTTAACCATATATAATTCTACTATGACTAAAATGGGGGGAATAACCTGAAGAGAAATGTGTAGAAGAGCAGTTAAGAGGCAGAATGATGGCGCTGACGATTGCTCTATCTGCGGTCATTCTGCCTTTATTGTTCTGCTCGGCGGATATTTAAGTGATCATGTAGGAGTATCGCATTGCGGTGAAGGATTAGCTCCGCAATATTCCTTTAGCCCGCACTTGCTTGAGCCAACCAGGAAACTCATTCAGCAGACGGTCATACAATTCTGCGTCTGTCACGGAGTCAATGTCATCCAAGGCAAAGAAATCTGCATTATCCACTACGCGACCGCGCAGATTATCCAACTTTTGAAGGACTCCATAATCGGCATTACCGAGTCCGACGAATTGCCAGAAAATCGGAGATTTCGAGTACTTGATCAGCAGCTTTGATATTTTTTTCGTTTCATACACGCCGCCATCACTGAAAAAGATAATGTAGGTTGGGATTGTTTCATTAGGTACTTCTTCTGTATATTTTAAAATGATATCCGTCATCACTTCAGGCTCATTGTTACCTATTCCTATTTTCCCATATCCAGGTTCTGGGAAAGTCCGTTTTACGTAATTCTCGTAATCTCGTTCCGTGACGCTTGGAGCGCGTTGGGCTTTGTCTGCAAAAAACCATACGTCCATTTCACCATCGTCATCCATACAGGCGGCTACAGCCAACACACGTTCGAAGGCTTTTTGCACGGTTCCCAGTGAGTACAGCTTCCCCATGGAACCAGAAGCGTCTAATACAACCGCTACTCGTGCTTTTTCATGGTCTATCTGTTTCTTTTTCAGTGAAATTTGCACACTCTGCTTAAGTAAATTGATTTTTCCGCTACCGGGAAAGGAAGCATTCGCCTCCGCTTTGGCATTCACAGTATTCGTCGGTGCTGCTGACGGCTCCTCTTCTTCTACGGTGACGCCATGAGCCTCGGCAAGCGGTTTCAGGCCTCCGTTGAAACCACGCCCAACTGCGCGGAGCTTGAAGCCTGAGGTATGGCGGTATATTTCAGCGAATACGAGTGACGTTTCTTTGGTGGCCTCGGTAATGCTATAGGCGATATGTACCTGCCTTCCCTGAACGGTCAATGTGCAGCCAATCACATCAGCAAAAGTGCCTGGACCATCCAGAGTGGCGGCAAATACACATTTATCAACCCCAGTTCCTTGCAAAGCCCTTAAGGCTACAGTGAATTCAGCGGTTTTGTTATTCGGGCGCTCTAAACGTATATGGCTGTGCGGATCTGCTGGTTGATTGTAAAAAATGAAATAGTCATCCGAAGCGACTTTACCATCTTGGCCTACCATAAAACAGCTAACATCCAGCTCGGCTGGCGCATGCTCCCATGTAATGGTGACCCGTACTGTATCCTCCTTACCTAAAGGAGCATTAGCTCCTGTACTTAATACCATTTTTGAACCACTCATGCTGTCTACCTCCTATGTATTTCAAAATCATTATATTTATACAAATTGTACCATGGAAATCGTTTATTCGCCTTATTTCGAGCAGGAATTTTTGTCTCATGGTAGGCATAGTAGAAGATGATATATAATGGGGTTGGTTTGGAAAAATAAGATGGTATTTATGAAGCGGAGGCTTTGACAAGTGAAGCAGGAACGGAAAAAGCGGACAGGTTCCCAAACCGGGACGGGCAAGAAGTATGAGGCTGATGAGCTGAACAAGCTGCTTTCCGCATGGCTCCATTCGTCGATCCGTGTTATGGATGTCCGACATATTCGGCTGGAGCGGGAAGAGCGGCTTCAACCGTATCGTCTTCCGGCGCAGGCTTTCGTATTTGTGTTACAGGGAAGTGTACGCTTGCCTACGGAGGATCAGGATGATACAAGACATTCATGGTACGTGCTGCATGGCAGCAAAGGCCTGGAACTGAATATGACTGCCTCGGAACGAGGGATCGAATATATTCTTGTACTATATAAAGTGGCTTCTCTATCCGGACATGCAGTGTATAACCTTCCCCCTGTAGCTCATGGCTTTGTGCCGACGTATCCGGTTATGTTGTATCAAAAGCTGCAACTATTGGAGCAGGCATGGCATGATAAGGATACGTTGTCCAAGGTGCAGGCTCAGGGCAGGTTCTATGATTTTGCGTATGAATGTATGCGGCAATTGCAGGAGCAGAAGGTTCGAATGCCTTCCCGGGATATGGTGACACAGGCGATTCAATTTATGCAGACGCATTATGCAGAGTCCATTACGTTAGAACGGTTGGCCGGATTATTGGAATGCAGTCCAAGACACCTGACCCGGTTATTTAAAAAACAAACGGATTGCAGCCCGATTATGTTTCTGATCCAGCTACGAATGGACAAGGCGAAGGAGCTTCTGCGGAAGACAGATGCCACCTTACAGGATATCGCTGTCGGCGTGGGATACCCGGATGTCTATTTTTTTAGCCGGGCATTCAAAAAATATATCGGAGTATCCCCTGTTCATTATCGGGCCAGTTTACATCCTTCGCTCTTTTCGAGGGACAAAAGTCCAGATAATCCATTAGGCAGGTCTGGATGTTCCATTGATTCGATAAGTGGTGCACCGCATACTGTTACTGAGGATAATAATCATTATCAAAATTATGATGAAGGGATTTTACGAATGAATAGAAATAAAAGACATTCCATGGCGTTTATTGTATTGCTTAGTTTTACCCTGCTAGTCAGCGCGTGTTCAGGCACATCAAGTCCTGCGGCAACCGATGGCGCTTCTACAGGGACCAACAATACATCGGCAGAACAGACATCGCAGGAACGGGTGCTGAAGGATGCACTTGGACATGAGGTAAAGGTTCCGGCTCAGCCTCAGCGTGTGATCGCTTCTTATCTGGAGGATCATCTGGTTGCCCTAGGTGTTAAACCCGTAGCCCAATGGTCGGTAGGCAAAAATTCAGTTCAAGGCTACCTGCAAAAAGAACTGAAGGACGTTCCTACCATCGCTTCAGATCTTCCGTTTGAGGCGGTTCTGAACTTCAAGCCTGATTTAATCATTATGGACAGTGCGAGTATGGTAGAGGGGGATAAATATAACCAATACTTTAAAATTGCTCCAACCTACGTGGTAGGCAGTAATCTGAACAACGATTGGCGTCAAGAGCTGCTGACCATAGGTGAGGTGCTGAACAAGAGCAGCGAAGCGAAGCAGGCATTGAGCAATTATGACAAAAAGCAGCAGAAGCTAAAGCCAAGCTGAGCCAGACTGTTGGACAAAAAACCGCAGCGTCATTGTGGGTAACGGACAAAAACGTGTATGTAGTGAACCAGAATTTGTCCAGCGGTGATGTATTATACAACGACTTGGGATTCAAGGTTCCACAAGTCGTACAGGAGATTTCCAAAACAGGCAAGGTGAACTGGAGTAACTTATCCCTGGAGAAACTGGCGCAATTGGATGCGGATTATATCTTTATCGTGAACAGCAAAGGCGTAAGCAAGGATGAGATCATCAAAGATCCTGTATGGGAAGGGATTCCAGCGGTTAAAGAAGGCCATATATATGATTTTGGTAAAGATTCCAGTTGGCTTTATACAGGTACGATTGCAAACGGACAAATGATTGATGATGTTCTGAAAAGTGTAACTCCATAATTGAGATTGTAATTCAAAAGCGCTCACCCGTCGTTACGGCTTTATGCCGCAGTGATGGAGGAGCGCTTTTTTATGAAAAGATGCCTGCATAGGGCAGACATCTGAGTTTGCTTTTTAGATTAAGATTGCGGAGATACGAGGATTTTAACCTGATTTTTCTCTTTCAGCAGAGCTTCAAAACCGTGTTCAATCACTTCATCGAGCTTAATACGTTTGGTAACGAGCTTGTCCGCAGGGAAATACCCTTTTTCCATCAGGCTGATTACAGCCGGGAACACATCACGGTAACCGATAATGCCGGTCATATTGCGCTCTTTCATAACGATATTGTTAGGCTTGATTGGAGCTTCTTTTTCGAAAATGCTGACGATCATAATTTGTCCGCTGATTTTGGTGGACTCGATCGCTTGAGTCAGTACAGGAGGTACTCCAGTGACTTCATAGGCTACATCTACGCCGCCGTTGGTCCGTTTGTGCAGTTCTTCCACCACATCATAAGTCTTAGGATCAAGCACAATAGCACCCAGCTCTTCAGCTTTAGCTTTACGCTCCTCAGAAAGCTCTACTGCATAAATCTCAGATGCGCCCGAAGCTTTCAACGCTTCAATAACCAGCAATCCGATAGGACCAGCGCCGAATACTACAGCTTTGTCGCCGACTTTTAGTTGGCTTTGGCGAACAGCATACAGGGCAACGGCTGAAGGTTCTACCAAAGCGCCTTGCTCGAAAGACACGCTTTCGGGAATTTTGTGAACCATATGCTCGTCTGCTGCGACATATTCGGAAAATCCACCACCGCCGCCTGCCAGACCGAGGAAGCCCATTTTATCGCAAAGATTATATTTGCCTTGTTTACATGCATCACATTCTCCACATGCAAAAATCGGTTCTACGACCACACGGTCGCCAACCTGAATCTTGGTTACACCTTCGCCGATTTCGACCACTTGTCCAGAGAATTCATGTCCCATGACGACAGGAGCCTTTTCACCAGTTAATGGATGAGGAGCATCTTGGGGAATGAAGATCGGTCCTGCCACATATTCATGCAGATCACTCCCGCAAATGCCGCACCATTCCACTTTGATTTTTACTTTTCCTGCCAGAGCAGCGGGCTGCTCAATGTTTTCCAGACGTAAATCTTTTACTCCATGCCATCTCAATGCTTGCATGTCTGTCATCTCCTTGACGAATATATGATCATGTATTGTTATAAAAGCAAATGAATTAGGAAACGTTTCCGAAAAATAATATGTCACAATTTTTACACATTGTCAAACCAAATTCATACAAAAAGCACTTGATTTTTGTGTGAATATAATCACTTGTTACTACAGCGCTATATTTGGGCTATCGCTTTGACTAAAGAGATTTTGTGAATTTTTTAAACAAAGAAGCAATGATGAAGAAACTACTTCAATTTTTAAATACTCGTTCTATGGTATAATATCAATACAGAGATTTTATTGTTGAAAGTCAGAAAACGATTCCGACCGTGAAAGGATTTTGGGTGTGCCAGATCAAAAAAAAGTAACCATAGAGGATGTAGCCAAGCGAGCAGGGGTCGGTATTGCGACTGTCTCCAGAGCTATTAACGATAGTGAGGGCATCAGCCCGAGAACGAAGGCATTGATTTTGCAAGTGATTGAAGAAATGGGTTTTACGCCCAATACCTCGGCTCAGAGCCTGAAGGTTCGCCAAACACACCAAATTGCGTTGGCGGTGCCGGATATCCGTAACGCGATTATCCCTGAGATCGCTTGGTCCGTGGAGCAAGCTGCCAAGCAGCATGGTTACCGTGTCGTGCAAATTAATACCGCCGGAAATGCCAGAATGGAGCTTGAAACGGTGCGGGAGGTCAAGAAGCTGCATGTGGACGGACTTATTATTATGCCACTGGCGTATCCCAAAATGCTGGTGGATCTGATCAATAAAGCCAGCGTTCCGGTGTCCATCATTAACTACGGCAAAAAGCTGGGCGAAGACGTCAAAGCCGATATTGTCAGTCTGGCCCGACAAGAGGGACGGCTTGTGATGGAGCATTTGCTTAAAATCGGTCGAACGAGAATTGCTTATGCAGGCGCTGCGAAGGACAAAATCGAGGAAAGATACTTTGCCTATGAGCAATTTCTCCCGCATGTGGATATTTCTCTTGTTTATTTTGGCGATGATTTCTCCTTTGAGACGGGATTGCGTGCAGCCGATTATTTTTATAGCTTGAAACACATGCCGGATGCCATTTATGCGGTTAACGATATGGTAGCGATAGGAATCGTGAATCGATTTAAGGATTTGGGTGTAAAAGTGCCGGAAGAGGTAGCGGTGGTCGGCATTGATAACAATTTATGGGCTACGGTAACAACGCCGCAGATCAGCTCTGTTTCCATTATGGGAGAAGAGGTGGCACGATTGGCTGCGGAGCTGCTGCTCAAGCGGATTCAGGATCAGACACCGGGCGATTACGAGCGTGTGCAATTTGAGCCTCGTCTGATCGTGAGGGAATCGAGCGTCTCCGTGATCCGTAAGCCTACGGTTGGACGTGACGCGTAGAAGTCTAGATGGAATCTTCCTATCGTTATAACGATGGATGAACGGTCGCAAGCGTAGTAGGATATGGGTGGATTTTGGGCAATCATAACTACCATTGTTTGTTCGGACAGGAGAGTGAATTCATGTCAAAAGGTAGCGTGTTCGTTTCTGTAGCTTGTACTGCACTATTGCTGGCTGTAACCGTAGGTTGTACAACCAATCCGGTGGAAAAGCATGCTGACGCTGCGCCGCCGTCTGGAGCAAGTGCCGGGAAGCCCAAGCAAACTGCAGCCAATACGCAGCATACCCGGCAAAGTAAAGAGGAGCTGGTGCTTTCCTTTTATAAGGATTCATCCCTCAGTGATGAAGCAAAAGTACGTCACATGACGGACCATTTAGCAGGAATCCAATGGGGAAAGATGAACGAAATCAATGAACATCTAAGCCTGGAAATCATCGAATATCTGTATAGGCAGCGCGCTTTTATTCCATCGGAAAGTTTTCCAAATGTGATCCGAGCTTCTGAAGGATTGGATGGAGCTTTAAGCGAAAGCTATGCTGGTCTTATGGGAGATTTGTTTACAAGAGACAGAACTGCGATGACTCGAGCATTGGCAAATATGGACAAAACCAACCGCACACAAGGTATAGGAAGCATCGGGTATGCTCTCAGCTATAGAGAACCAAAGGAAGTCAAGAAAGAGATTCAACAATGGCAGGCAGGACAAAAGCTTACTACGGCAGAGAAGGATGTCATTCGAGCCTTGTTCGTCAAGCTGGATAATCCGTATTGATGCTCAAATAGTGATGACCACATGCATAGAGGAATATATTGAACAGCCGCGTCTCTACGGGAGGAGCGGCTGTTTGTGCTGTTTTTTTACATTCTGCCATGTATGATCGGGATAAGCGTTAGTAGAAGCAGTGGTTTCAGATGTTCATCTAACAACGGGTTCAAATGGTCGGGTGATCCTGATCCGAGCGCAAGCGTTTGATATCACTAATTGGAGGCAGGCCGAACAAGTGGGCGTATTCGCGGCTGAATTGTGAGGGACTCTCGTAACCTACCTGAAAACCGACATCTGCCGCATCCGCTGATTCGGATAACAACAGGCGGCGGGACTCTTGTAGACGTAATTGTTTTTGATATTGCATTGGGCTCATAGCCGTAACCTCTTTAAAATGACGATGTAGTGACGAAGGACTCATATTCGCTAGTTTGGACAATTCCTCAATACGCAACGGCTTATCATAATCCTGCTTAATCCGCTTTATGACTTCTGCGATTCGGTTGGAATGGCTGCCGGTCATGACCAGTTGTTTTAAGGATTCCCCCTGATTACCCTGTAAAATCCTATACAGTATCTCACGAATGACTAATGGAGCTAGCACCGGAACATCCTGCGGGATTTCCAAAAGATGCACTAGCCTTACCACGGCATCCAGCAGTAGAGAGTTAGTTTGGCTTACATACAAGCCTCGTCTGGAATCAGGCATTGGGCTTGTGGGAAAAGCAGATTCCTTGATCAGGTCCAAAACCTGATGCGGATCAAAATTGAGCCGGAGGCACAAATAAGGAACTTCTGCTGACGCTTGGATGACCTGCCCGGATATCGGCAAATCCACCGACACGACAAGGTAGTCGGATGTGCCGTAATGGTAACTTTCCTCTGCGAGCATCACGACTTTTCTGCCTTGTGCCACAATACATAAGGCAGGTTCATGGACTTGATGTATCGGAACGGTTGTATTTGAACTTCGGACGAAGTGAAGCGAAGGTATGGCTGTAGCGAGAACTCCGTCCTGATTTGAAAATCGTTCTATGAGCCTTGCCAACTCGGCTTGTTTTTCCATGGTAGAACCCTCTATTTTGGTTGCCCCCATCATGACACATCCCTTCTTTGCAAAGCAGTCCGTTTTCATTTTCAGTAGTTTATTACATATTAAGGGTCTTTGGAGGATTAGGCAATTATTTGCTCTGATTCTTCTACCAGCTCAAAACATCATCGTCTCATAATAAGGGTACAGAAACAACGCCAAATCAACAGATGAAGCACGTGATCAGAGGCAAAGTGCCTACACAGGTAGCTACATTGTGGAAGGTAACCATATCGAGTATGTGGACGACACCGGGTTTACGGCAGATGGCGAATTTGAGGATGGTGTTCTGTATCATGCAGGGATGTTTTTCAGTCAGCTTTTAAACTAAAGGAGGAATAAGCATGTTGGATATTAAAGGGAAAGTCGTAGCTATTACGGGGGCAAGCAGTGGGATCGGTGAAGCTACTGCCCGTTTACTTGCTCACCATGGGGCTCATGTGATATTAGGGGCCAGACGCACAGAGCGATTGGAGGCTCTGACATCCGAGATTCGTTCTAACGGTGGATCGGCTGATTATCAGCAACTAGATGTGACTAAGAGGGACCAGATGGAAGCGTTCATTAAGTACGCGGAAAAAACATTTGGGCGTGTGGATGTAATTTTGAACAATGCGGGAGTGATGCCTCTTTCAAAATTAGAAGCCCTGAAGGTAGAGGAATGGGATCGCATGATTGATGTAAATATACGGGGCGTTCTGCATGGGATTGCGGCAGGGCTTCCGATTATGAAAAAGCAAGGATTTGGTCAGTTTATCAATATCGCCTCTATTGGCGCGTATAGTGTAACCCCGACTGCAGCGGTGTATTGCGCTACGAAGTATGCGGTTCGGGCGATTTCTGAAGGATTGCGTCTGGAGGTGGGGGGAGATATTCGTGTGACGCTGGTATCGCCGGGAGTAACCGAATCTGAGCTTGCTGACAGTATTTCAGATGAAGAGGCCCGGCAAGGAATGAAAGAGTACCGTCGCATTTCGATTTCGCCTGATGCCATTGCCCGTTCTATTCTGTATGCCATGGAGCAGCCAGCGGATGTAGATGTTAATGAAATTATTGTCAGACCCACGGCAAGCCCGAATTAACGCCATGGCATCCATGATTCCCCTTTCTACTCAGATCATTTTTCCCTCCATCCTTTATGGATGGGGGGTATTTATAGGATAAGAAGGACCATCATTCACACCACAGAGTGTAAAAAAGCTGTGCCTTTATAATAAGCGGGTTTACTTTTACAAATGTTTGTGATAACTTTATTTCGACAAACATCGAAATTAAGATTAGACGTAGAAGGGGGCTGAACAGGGTGAAAGATGCTACAGATATGCAGCAAGCTGTAAAAATATATAAAGCGCTGGGCGAACCGACTCGTCTCAAAATAGCATTTTTGCTGAAAGAGGAAAGTGACCAATGCTGCTCTGTTCTGGGTGAGAAGCTGAACAGTGTTGCAATTTCAACGTTATCGCATCATCTGAAGCAAATGGCAGAATCCGGACTGCTGACGTTCCGTAAAGAGGGAACCTTTATTTATTACAGCCTGGATGTTGAAGTAGCGAAGAAATATGCCCCATACCTGATGATATAATTTTTTTAGTCTTAATTTCGATATTTGTAAAAATATAAAAATATAATAGAAAAGAGGCGTTATATAAAATGCAGAGCACGTGGAAAGTATACATTTTGGCAATTATCAGTTTTTTGGTAGGCACATCTGAATATATTATCTCAGGAATTCTGGATCAAATTGCAACTACAATGGGAATTACGGTGGCTGCCGCAGGTCAGTTAATTACAGTGTTCTCCCTTGCTTACGCTATTGGCACGCCGATTCTGATGGCAGTCACTGCTAAAATGGACAGACGTAAACTGCTCCTGTATTCCCTCGGATTGTTCGCAGTTGCCAATCTGCTCTCCTTTGTTCTGCCGGGTTTTGGCATGTTTATTGCCGCACGTATTCTCATGGCACTCGGGGCGGGGATGGTCGTGGTTACAGCACTAAGTATTGCAGCGAAAATTGCTCCAGCCGGCAAGCAGGCCAGCTCCATTGCTACGGTCACCATGGGTTTTACAGCCTCGCTAATTATTGGTATTCCGCTTGGCAGAATGATATCTTCCGCATATGGATGGAAAACCGTATTTCTCGGCATCGCTTTGGCAGGGATTATCGCCCTGATTGTTATTGCTATGACGATTCCCCGTATAAAAGGAGATAAACCTGTCCCCTTACTGCAACAGTTTGCTCTTCTAAAAAAGCCCGAAGTCGCTTTGGGATTAGGCATTACCTTCTTTTGGCTTGGAGGTTATTCACTTGCATATACTTATATCTCACCATACTTGCTGGATGTATCAGGTGTAGGAGAGGATATGCTGAGCATCGTATTACTCGCCTTCGGGATTGCCAGTCTGATCGGGTCGAAAATCGGTGGATACAGTGCAGATAGAAAGGGCATTCCCTTTACGTTATTCGGAGGCATGGTGCTGCATATGATTTCGTTGCTCTTACTTCCTTTTGCAGCTCACTCCCTGATCGCAGTATTCGCTTTATTGATCCTTTGGTCGTTCGCAGCCTGGACATCGGGGCCGACTCAACAATATAATCTGGTCACTCTTGTACCAGAGTCTTCTGGCGTAATGCTGAGCCTCAATCAGTCTACGATGCAGCTTGCAATGGCAGCTGGAGCCGGAATTGGTGGCGTGGTTGTAGGTCAGGTTTCGCTGGCTTCCATCACCTGGTTTGGAGCAGCAGGGGTCGCTATCGCCATTGTGGCTACGTATTTACTTTCACGGAGATCCTCAGTTCAAACGCAAGTGAGTGTTACGGAATAAGGTATATAGGTAAGTAGATATAGTTGTACCTCTGAAATACAGATATAATAATGGAATTAGTGTTTCACAAGGAGAAATTAATGAAGAAAAAGATAAGGCAGATTGTCGTCGAAGGGCAAACTTATGAATATTTACTGAATCATCATTTTGTGAATGGTCAAAGCATTAATGTATTAAAAGTTTTTTGGGAAGGGAAAAAGATTGCACCACTCTTGGTTACCTTTTTGACATGGAATGATCCCATTGGAGGTAGTCCATTGGCTACAGGTGTCGAACTGTATCATCATAGGAGTGGAGTCTCGGAAATATATAATCTCAATTATCCGAAAATCGTTCGGGCATGGATTCTACATGGTTTAGAAAGCGGATGGACAGGAAAAGAAACATGGGAGATTGAAGACGCATTATCAACAATGATCGATATGGGCTATGAAGCACAATGGTTAAGACCCAAAGCATAAGAGAAGAACCCGACAATCGCGTCGGGTTCTTCTAGCGCCACAAAAAGTCCGCCTTTTTGAAGATCAGTCCAGCGAATCACATTGGGAAAAAGTCGTTCTACATATTCTCTGGGTGGACGCTCGTGAGCTTGAGTCGTTAAAGCTGCACCATGAGGAACAGAGCATTGTCGCCTGATCCCGGCCAACAGGTTCGTTGCAGTCTTTCTTTCAAATCCTGTATATCCTGACTTCCAATATTTAAAGAGAAAGGTTGAAGGTCCATTCATATCCTCCTCAGATGCTGTTTGCGGTTGCCTCTCTATGTAATTATGTGAGTGTTACCCAAAATGTTGCAGGTTGCAAACAGTTAGTGAGAAAGCTTGTTGAATCTATCAGGATTTGAATTTCTGCGCTATACGCTTCTTATTCTTTTGACGCCAAATCCATCTTTCGATAAAGTTTTTTTCTTTTCTTTCCTGAAGTGTTTCCTTCATACCCTTGATGAGAAATTCGGATCTGCGCTTGTCATTTCTGCTAATCTCGCGCAGTTCCTCAATAAATTTATTGTCCATGTCCGCATCTCCGTTAGTTCAGGATTATACAATGTGCCAAGCTAGATTATACAGAACATATGTTCCTTTTTCAAGTCTGTTACGTGTTTATGAAATCATAGAACGATTTTGTGAAATGGTAATCCCAGGCCCAAACCAATTCTTCCAGTGGACATAAGCTAGAATTGGAAAGGAGGAATTACAACATGATCAGCAAAGCATTTGTATCTCAAACGTATCCGCGTCTTACCGTCTTTGGTGAAGAAAATTTTCGGGGGGCCAGCAGAGTATACACGGGAAATTTAGGTATTCGTGATCCGTTCTCGATGGCATAAAGAGCCTGCGTTTCTTTTCTACAAGCAGCGATGCTACACTGGTACTCTTTACCCGCACACGGTTTAAAGGTAATTTTCAAGTCTTTAGAGGCAATCGCCGCTTCGCCGACCTGGATGATCTGATTCGTGGAAATGATGTAGAATCTCTTATCTCTACCAATCAACGTTTGATGTTGCAGCAAATCCGTAATATCCGCAGTACCGGGAAACTTCCATCCGGCTATCGTTTGATCTAACGACCTCCCTTTCGACTTAAGGAACATTTTACAAGACTGTTTCAGGAGCTTGCAAGTTTCGGGCTTCCGGGGCAGTCTTTCTATTTGTACACGCGACTTACATACTTGAATGATGAGAGGAACTGTACGAGAGAATAGGGGGTTTATAGTATACTGAGGACATACAAATTACATAATTACGTATTTTAAAGTTCAAATCAGGGAGCATTTTTGTGTAGGAGGAATCTATGAGTCTTTCAAAGCTGGAGTATTTTGTGTCGGTTGCTGAGCTCTCAAGTTTTACCCAAGCAGCTAAAAGGCATTATATTTCGCAAACCGCCATCAGTCAGCAGATCGCCTCTTTGGAGAAAGAACTTAGTATCAAGCTGTTTGATCGCACTGTAAATCCTATTAAGTTGACCGAAGCCGGAGCGGTGTTTTACAAGGATGTTCAAGCGATGCTGAGCCAATATCAGAATGCTATTAAAAAGCGCAGCATATCTATAAAAATCAAAATCGCATCCTGACCATAGGCTACTCCAGTCTCTATGAAATCCAGCTCATTTCGGATATCGCTGTCAAATTTCAAGAGCTGCACCTGGATGTAGAAATTACATTTATCAAGAAAAATATTGACGATCTGGTGGAGGCTTTGAGCAATGGGGCCTGTGATGTTGCTTTCACCATGGACTGTGCTTTTGACGAGAATAACAAGAAAATCAAACAGTATCCGGTATTTAAAGGCAGCATGCTCTTGGGCGTGGGGAAAAAGCATCCGAAAGCGAATCAGAAGACCATCGAATCCAAAGAGCTTCAGCATGAAAAAATTATTTTTCTGAGTGAAGAGCCTTCCTCTGTAGCTTTGAACGGAATGATCGAAAATTGCCGTGCGGACGGCTATGAGCCATGTGTTATTGAGAAGGTTTCAACGCTGGAAACGCTGATTCTATTAGTAGAGCTGCATAGAGGTGTTGCCTTTTTCCCCAATGTGCCCCAAGTCACCCAGGATAACAGAATCTCTTATCTGTCCATTACGAACTCGCCGCATCAATTTCAAATTGTCGTGGGATATCCGTCCAAATCCTTGAATACATTAACGGAAAGCTTTCTATCGTACGTGAAAGAGACCGTTGTATAGTAGACTCTCGTATATAGCAGATGTGTTGGGCCTCATAAGTTAAACTTATGAGGTATAATTATTTTATGTTATGACCAGACGGAGCCTTGATTTAAAATCAAGATAACAAGTCGAACTTAGGTTTGTGAAAACAATTACTAAATGATAGAGCGTAAAACAAAGGAGCTGTTGGACATGGCGAATGTACAAGGGAAAACAATTATTACAGGAGCAGATGGACAATTCGGAAGCAGTGTGGCTAAAGGAATTCTCAAAACTGTAGCACCGGAGAACCTTATTTTTACAAGCCCTAACCCAGAAGCTTTGGATGAATATAAAAATTAGGCGTAGATGTGAGAAAAGCGGATTTTAACAGCGTGGAATCTATTAAAAACGCTTTTGAAGGCGGGGAGCAATTCTTTCTGGTTTCGATGCCGATTATTGGAGAAGAACGGGTGCAAATGCACAAAAATGCGGTAGACGGTGCAGTAGCGGCGGGCGTAAAGAAAATCGTGTACACGTCCTTTTTGGGTGCAGGTGATGACGAAAACCCCGCTTTGGTTACCGTAGACCATCGTATTACCGAAAAATATATTCAACAATCCGGCCTGAAATGGAACTTCATGCGTGACAGTCAATATTTTGAATCCTTGCTTCGCTATGGATTGCCGGATGCCTTGAACAAGGGTGAATGGATTTTCAATTATGGAGATGGAAAATGCGCGTTTATTTCGCGTGAAGACTGTGCCCAAACGGCCGTAGCACTGTTGTTAGGTAAGGGAGAAGATAATACGACCTATGATGTTACAGGTCCGGAGCTGCTTTCAGCCGATGATATTGTGCAGATCACGACCGAAATTACAGGCAGACCGCTTCGTTTTGTAAATAAAACGGATGAGGAAATGTATGCATTGTGGGATAGTCTGGGTGTACCGAGAAACACAGATCAAGGGATGAAAAATTCGCCTATTCCTTGGTGTAGTGATGATATGGTAACGGGCGGCCGCGCTTTGCGTGAAGGTCTGATGGCGGTGCTCAGCGATGATGTGGAGAAATTGACGGGTCAGAAGCGCAAAACCATCCGGGAAATGATACAACAAGCTTATGATCGCGGTGAATTTTGATTCGGTAGAACAAGCATGTGAAATGTGCCAGAGAACCCCTTCGAGGAGCCTCTGGTTTTTTGTTTTCGTTTGAATAACCTTTATTGTTTTGTTGAAAATATTTTCAATTTGCTTGGTGGATTTGGAGCAAATAGATTCCCACAGACCATAAGGGCAAGAATGAGGACGAAACAAAAATATCCTCTTGATAGAATGAGATACATCACATATCAGGAGGCTATTACATGAACAAAATACAGCAATTTAAAGCACTTCACACATCAGAGGAACTGTTGTTTTTGGGGAATGCGTGGGACTTGTTATCTGCCGTGGCTTTGGAGAAGGCAGGCTTTCAGGCGATTGGCACGACGAGCTGGGGGATTGCGAATACGCTTGGATTGTCCGACGGGGAGCTTATTGATTTTGACCAGCATATAAGGATTATTCAGACGATTGCAGATCATGTCCAGATTCCGGTGTCGGCAGATATTGAGGCAGGGTATGGGGAGGACACAGCAACGATTGTCGAGCATGTTTTAAGGACAGCAGATGTGGGAGTCGCAGGGATTAATATTGAAGATTCATTAAAACAGCAAAAGGGACTTCGAGAAGTGGTTCTGCATAGTAACCTTCTGTCCAAAATAAGAGCAGCACTGGATGCTCATGGATTTAACGATTTTTTTATAAATGCAAGAACGGATACATATTTACAAAAGGATGTTCCGCTTTCCGAAACGATCGAACGAGCAAAATCGTATGTGGAGAGTGGAGCGAGCGGAATTTTTGTTCCGGGGTTGAAGGTTGATGAAGAGATCAGGGAAGTGGTACATCAGGTACATGCTCCGCTTAATCTTTTATCCTTGCCGGGGCTGACGAATACCCGTAAGGTTCAGCAATTAGGAGTGAAACGGTTTAGCTTTGGCAATGCATTTTCGGATCATATCATTACTGCTTTGAAAAAGAACGCTGAGCAACTGATAGAGCTACAAGATACTTCGCATTTATATGCGTGAGGATGAACTTTAGAAAGGACAGGATATTCGATCATGGCTGAAATCAATCTTTCTTTTGAAGAAATGTGGGAGAAAATTATGGCGTGTGATCGTAAATATGACGGGTTGTTTTTTACCGCGGTGAAAACAACCCGAATATACTGCCGACCTTCCTGTCGATCCAAAAAGCCGAAAAAAGTAAATGTTGAGTTTTATGATGACATCGATACTGTGGAAAAGGCGGGGTTTCGTGCCTGCAAAAGATGTCAACCTCATATTGATCATTCACCGTATATCAGGCTTGTCCAGACTGTGGTTACCTTCCTGGTCAATCACTATAAGGAACGACTGGTACTGCAGGATATTGCGGATTATGCTGGAGTAAGTCCCTTTTATCTGGACCGAATCTTTAAACAGGAAACCTCAGAAACCCCGCGTACCTATCTGGAAAAAATAAGAGTGGATAAAGCAGCTTATCTGCTTAAAAGTACCGATTGTACCAATCTTGAGATTTGCTATGAGACGGGCTTTCAAAGTCCTTCGAATTTTTATAAGGCATTTCGCTGTTTGAAGCAGTGTTCCCCTAGTGAATACAGGAAGCTGAACAGGTGAATAGATGCTGTAGATCTATAGACACAGGAGGTTGTTATCCTTTTATGAGCAGGCTATATTTATTGAATTATGCATCCCCGATTGGAGAGATAGAAATATGGGGCACAGATGAGGCCGTCCATTCTATCATGTTCTCTGATCGGGATACATCAACTACCACGATGCTGGACGAGACTTCACACCCCGTTTTAGAGGCGTGCGCTAGTCAGCTTGACGAGTATTTTAAAGGTACGCGCTATGAGTTTACGTTTCCTTATGCTTTTGAGGGCACAGATTTTCAGAAAAATGTATGGGATGCTTTGGTGAAAGTAGGCTACGGTGAAACAGCGGCCTATAAAGACATTGCCTCTTCGATTGGAAATGAAAAAGCCATTAGAGCTGTAGGCAGCGCCAATGGGAAAAACAAGCTGAGTATCGTGATTCCATGCCACCGAATTATTGGTTCCAACCAGAAATTAACGGGTTATGCGGGGGGCTTATGGAGAAAGGAATGGCTACTCAGGCATGAGAATCAATTCAAGGAGCTAAATATGAATATGTAACAACAGCAAAAAAAGTAAGACACAATATCCATAATTGTCATCAGATGGAATTAACTTCATCTAACCCTATGCTATGATTTACCAAAAAGAAAGATTCAAAAAGGGGAAATAAGGATGAAGTTCAGAAGGACTATATTTTTATTTATGTTTTCAACGATGCTCATGGGTTTGTTTGCTGTAGGAACAGAAAGAGCACATGCAGACAATTCTATGGTACTAAGAGATGGAAACAAGCTTATACTTATACTTGATGATGGTAACGGGATCAACAAAGAGTTTAAATTTAATATGGACTATAGTATTAAGCAAGGTACTCCAATTCGTTTGTACAGCAATCTTACTGAAATTTTCCCCGGAGATTTTTCGGTTGATTATGCTAATTCTACGATAACAATTTCGGATACTCACGCAGCACCTTATCCAGGATCAAAGAATTATATTGAGTTTCCGATTGAACCAGACATGGAATGGTCTGCCGGAAAAATGTGGGGTGTAGCTCTTCCTAATGGAGATGGTCTGAGTCGTACTTTCAAAATAAAGACCCGCAATGTGATTAAAGAAGGCACCAAGACCCATTTAATTATTGACAATACGCACTTTTCTCCTTCTGATTTCACAGTTGATTACGTAAACAAAACACTAACGATTGAAAATAAAGCACCAGCACCTCCTTTTGGGGCGAAAATTGAATTTTACTACAATAAATTGGACACCATCGACACAGAGCCCTCCGATAAATTCTCAATAATATCATTTTTCCGTGATCCAAGAATCATTCAGCTTGAAGCGGAATCCAAAATGGCTCCAACGGTCAGTGAACCAGTGGCTGCTCCATCTGTTGATGAGCCGAAAGTAACGCAGCCCGTTATCGAGTCTAAAGAAGATCAAGCTGTAGATGAATCACCCGAGATTCCTTTGTCTATACCGTCTGGAGAAAGCTTTCCGGGTACGTTTACGATCAATTCTTCGGGTACTTCGTTTACAGTTCGTTTGAAGATGAAAAATATTCAGCCCACGTACACTTCCTACGTTATGGTGAAAAATTCGGAAGAACAGTTGGTTAAACGCATCCAGTTCGATCCGGAAACAACGTTTAGCTACCCTTTGAGCAACCTGAACTTGTCTACGGGCGGGTACTACTTTTATATTAAAATGATGGATCAGTCGGGCAATTCGGCAGCGTCTGTCCCCCAGTTTATTCCCGTAAATAATAACAAAGCTCAGGTTTTGGTGTTTATTGATGGGAAGCTGCAACAATATGAGCAGCCTGCGACTTCGATTAGCGGAAGCATGCTGGTGCCGTTTCGTACTGTTTTTGAGGCGCTTGGAGCGAAGGTGAAATGGGATGGTGCTACGAAGACCGTTACCGCGACCAAAGGGAATACAACGATCAAGTTAAGCGTAGGCTCCAGAGATGCCTATATCAATGGTAAGTTAGTGCGTCTCAATGCGGCGCCGAGATTAATTAACGGCAAAGTGATGGTTCCTATCCGCTTTGTAAGTGAGGCGCTGGGAGCCAAGGTGAAGTGGAATATTGCCGCTCAGAGTGTTGTGATCTTTCTTGCCCCGCAACAGGTTTTAACAACAAATGAAAGTGAACAATTAATGGATGAAGACGAGGCCAACACTGAGCCACAATCGAAGCCTGCCATACTGAACAATATATCCAATACCATCACCAAATCTTCTGATATCGTATTCGTTATTGATGTTACGAGTAGTATGACCGGAACGCTGGATTATGTAAGACAGAAGGTTAAAGGCTTTGTTGATTTGGTTCCATCAGGCTCCCAATTTGCCGTTGTTGCATTTCGGGACATTAATTTAACAGCAGATAAAGATTTGGAGTATTTTGATTTTACGGCGGATAAGAGCAAGTTAAAAGGGAATTTGAATACGTTACGTCCTTCTGCTGGCGGGGATCTGAAAGAATCCGGGCTGGAGGCCATCCAGCTGGCTGTAAGTAAATTTTCCAAAAGCTCTAATTCCAAAACCATCATATTCATTACAGATGCACCCGTACATGATAAAATACAGCGCTGGGTAAAGCCCGTTTTTCAGTGGACGAAATAAACGAGCAATTACAGAAAAATGGCGTTATTTTTAATGCGATAGTTCCTGCAAGCGGACTGGCCAATAAACAAATGAAAAAGCTCGTAGATAGCAACAAAGGAACCTTGTATGATATTAAGGATGCTAAGCTGAATTTAGCGAAGTAGGTTTGTCCAAACCATAATAAAGCCGTATAAAGGGAGCTGATGTCAGGCTCCCTTTTGCTATCATAAGCAACCTGTGATGTAAGAGTTCTAAATGGCTGAAAGCTCACTCTCCGTCACCCATTTATGATTTTTGACAGGCTCTCCTCCTGTAGTCGGCGTATAATCTACCATATATACGGTCGTTGGCTCCGCGGAATCAATGGTAGCCTTGGCCCCATCCATCCCCTTCATATGATCTGCTGCCAGGATAACTTCCGTGCCCGGTGCATAGGGCTCGCTGCCCGCATCTTTAATCTCTTCATGAATAACCCACTTATGTTTAGTCACTTTTTCCCCTCCAGTGGTTGGAGTATATGAAACCGTATAAGCAGTAGTCATATAAGCACCAATAATCGTGGCAGTAGCGCCGTTCATGCCTGCCATATGGTCAGCTCGGATGATCGCTTGGCTGCCAACTTTGAAGGCTGGATTGGGGTGATTAAAAATAGACAGGTGTGCCTGATATTATGGAGCTAGTGAAATATGAGATCAAAGGAGTCGCCGGATGGAGGCCACTGAAAAACATGGTTCTTACAGATAGCTGAAAGAGAATCCATTAAAAAGACGACATTCATTCCTTTATTTTTGAATGAGATGTCGTCTTTTTTTTGCTTCCTCATGTCTACGAGTGCTCCTCTTTTTAGCTCATCAACTTCAAGATCCGCTTCAGATTCACCGCGAAAATCGCCATCGCTCCTTGCATTTCCATGCCAATCAGACCCGAGGAGGATGCCACATCATACCCGTGTCTGTGCTTGAGTTCACTGTTCTTGGCTTCAATTTTGTATCGCTCTTTGGCCTTGGTCTTAAAGACCTCACTCTCCTGAAATACGGCTTGAGCCAGATGTTCGTCGCTTTTTATACTTACAGAATACGTCTTGCTTTTTGCCCCGTCCTTGTAGCAGCCTTCCCGAAGAAGGCATCGCTTGCATGTTTCTACGTCAAAGTAATAGGTGTCGGTTTGGTTTTCTCCTCGGCCTTTTTTCCCCTGCCGCGCCCGGCGAGTTGCCAGATGACCAGCCTTGCACACATACATCCCTGCATCTTTATTGAACTCAAATTCGTCTTCCTTCTTTCGGTTTCCCTGAGTAATCAAAGGATGTAGTTTTGCGACCAGTTGGATGTTTTCTTGTGCACTGTAGGCGAGGTTATCTTTTTCTGAATAGGCTGCATCTCCAATCACCGTTTCCACTTTCATTCCTACCGCCTTACTTTTTTCAATCAAGGTTTGGAGTTGCTTGCCGTCGTGTTTTTCCCCGGTGGTAATTGTTGCCGCTGTTATGATTCGCTCTTCACTCATAGCGATGTGGGTTTTGTAACCAAAAAACGAGAAGTCCACACTTTTGTGACCCCTTTTGGCATCGGGATCCGCAGACGTTTGCAGATGCTCCACATCGTCGGTGACGGTTTCTTTCAATAAATTCAACGGTTCTGTAACCTTCGGCAGTCCGGTAAATCGCCCATCCTGTTCAATCACAGCGACCAGTTGCTGGCTATACTGGATTTCATCTTCTAGGACATCCGTGGCGGGTTTGGCGGGAAACTTACTTTTCATGGATTCATCCAGCGTGTAGATGGCCTTTCTGAGACGCTTGGAACGTTCCCGTAGCACGGCTTGCGGTGTTTTTTCAGTGTAGCGGGCTTGGGTATGAGTTGCGTCCACAATAATAGATTTACTGTGAATAACGCCTTTTTCGATGGCGATTTCCACCGTTTTGCCGATGAGCAAATCTAACAACTTCATACCTTTGAGCCGTAATTTGCGAAACTTGGTGAGTAGACTGGGATCAATGACAGCTTCTTCTGGAGCCATATGCAGAAAAAACTTGAATGACAAATCCGTTTTTGAGCGCTCAACCAGGTCGATGTCAGACAAGTCAAAGATGGACTTGAGTAGCAAATATTTAAACATCCGAACCGGATCTACAGCTGTACGTCCGTTGTCATGACAATAGTTGTCATGCAGTTCCTCATACACAAAGCTAAAGTCCACCAGTTCGTCCATTCTCCGCAACATATGATCTTTGGGGATGAGTACATCGTAAAGTGCTGTATACGGACTCAACAAAAAGCTCTGCTGTTTCGGGAGCACAGGGATCACCAACCTTGGATAAGATACTTCAATTATACCGAAAAAAAGAGACAGACTCTTCAAAAAAATGAGGAACTGTCTCTTTTGGTGAGCTGGGAGACTTTTTCAGTGGCCTCGCCGGATGCGGTCCTTTTTTGTTATGGAGAAGATGTGTTATCAAATATTGTTGACAGTTATCAAAATATCATTGTAATATTTATAAACACATAAGATTACTCGGAATTTGATTGGATTGCAGCATTCTAACTTAACAAAAAGCAGATGATATTAGGGGGAGAAATCGAAATGAAGAAAAAATGGGTTCCATTTATACTGCTGGTGGGAGCAGTCGCACTTTTTATCTCTGGCTGTGGCAGTAAGAATACGACGGGAAATGCTGCGAGTGAAGAAAAGAAGACACTGCATATCAGTTTTAATCCAGGTCCTTATAGTGATCAGTTCAAGAATGGAGTGGCTCCGTATTTGGAGAAGAAGGGCTACAAGATTACATATAAAGAATTTACAGACGGCGTTCAGCCCAATGTAGCTGTGGCTAATGGTGATATTGATGCTAATGTGTTCCAGCATTCACTCTATCTGGCTTCTATGAATAAGCGGGAGAATATTGATCTGGTTGGAGCTGTGCAGGTTCCGACTCCACCGATGGGATTGTACTCCAGCAAGCATACCAGCCTTGACGAAGTCAGCGACGGTGCTCAAATCAACCTGCCGAACGAGCCAGTCAATATGCTGCGTGCGCTGAATATTTTAAAAGAAGTGGGCTGGATTACGTTAAAGGATAATATTGATCCACTGCAAACATCGGTGAACGACATCACTTCTAATCCGCATCATTTGCAATTTGTGGCTACTGACCCGGCACAGGGACCACGCGCACTGGAGGATGTTGATTTTGCTGCTATTCAGGGGAACTTTGCCGTTTCGAATGGAATGAAGCTGACCTCGGCATTACAGCTTGAAAATATGACAGACCCATTCACGAACGTGGTGGCTGTGGATAGCAAGAACAAGGACAAGCCATTCGTCAAAGACATTATTGAGGGGTATCATTCAGATGAATTCCAAAAGTACATCAAATCGAATCCGGTTTATGAAGGCTATAAGCTGCCAAGCTATTTTAAATAATATGGGGTTACTGTCTTCTGCGGGCTGACACTGTCAGCCTGTATCTTATGGATAAAAGGTGGCAATGAACGTGATTTTTTCATCCTCTGATCTCGTTAAGGCTCTGCCTGACAACTATTTTAGCGTCATTGACGACAAAGTGAACCTGTACAAAAGCAAATTAATAGATGTAATCAATTTGGCAGCCGGCAACCCGGATCAGCAGACACCGGCGCATATCATCAGCGCTTTGAAGGAAGCAGTTGATCAACCGATAAATCAGGGCTACCCGCCTTTTCACGGGAAAAAAAGCACACTGGAGGCAGTCGCCGCGTTCTATAAACGGGAGTATCAGGTGGAGCTTGATCCCGATCGGGAGGTTGCCGTATTCAACGGCTCCGCCATAGGGGTAATGGGGATTCCGCAGGCATTGCTAAATCCCGGTGACTGGTTGCTGACCACCGACCCGGCGTACCCGCAATATGTTTCCGCTGCTGCGCTGGCAAGAGCCCATATCCATACGATTCCGCTCCATGAAAAGGATGGATTTTTGCCTGATTATACATCGGTGCCGGAAGAAATCGCCCAACAGGTCAAATTGCTCATTCTGAATTATCCGAACAATCCGACTGGGGCTGTAGCTACTACAGATTTTCTGACGAAGACGTTGGACTATGCCGCTGAGCACCGTTTTCCGGTTATGAACGATTTTGCTTACGGTGCCCTTGGGTTTGGGGGGCATAAGCCGCTCAGTCTATTGCAAATCCCCGGCGGCAAGGAATATGGTGTCGAGACGTATACGGCTTCCAAAACGTACAACATGGCTGGCTGGCGCTTCGGCTTTGCTGTTGGAAACGCGTCTGTTATCGGTGCGCTCAAGCATTATCATACACATGCTTACAGCACTGTTTTTGGAGCGGTGCAGGATGCGGGTGCTGTGGCATTACTGGGTTCGCAGGAGCCGGTGCGGGAACTGGCGGCATTATATGAGCGGCGACGCGATGTTCTCATTGCGGCGTTGCGTGGTATTGGCTGGGATGTAGCCGCACCCAAAGGAACTTTTTTCGCCTGGTTCAAGGTGCCTGAGGGCTATACCTCCGCTTCTTTTGCGGACTTTTTATTAGACGAGGCCCATGTTGCAGTGGCTCCCGGCGAAGGTTTTAGTCGTGCCGGAGCATCCTATGTGCGGGTGAGTCTGGTGAACAGTGAAGAACGGCTACTGGAGGCGGTGCAGAGAATCGCCGCAACGGGCATTTTTAAAAAATAAACTAAAATGCAAGGAATGTATGGAGGGAGCGAGAAACGAACTTTGAGTATAGCCATTATCGGAGCCATGGAAGAAGAAATAGCAGGTTTGAAAGCGCAGATCGAAGGGATAAGCATGACCCGGATCGCGAATGGAATTTTTTATACAGGCCGCCTTCAGGGCAAAGAAGTTGTACTGCTGCAATCGGGAATTGGTAAAGCGAACGCGGCCTTGACTACGGCGCTGCTGATTGAGCGCTTTAACCCGGAGCTTGTCATTAATACCGGGTCTGCTGGCGGGCTTGATCCAGCGCTTCGTGTTGGGGATGTCGTAGTGGCGACCGAGCTGACTTACAGCGATGTGGATGGAACGGCGTTCGGCTATACATACGGGCAGGTGCCGCAGATGCCGGCAAGTTATCCGGTGGAGCAAGCGCTGCTTGATTTTGCGACAGAAACACTGGTAGAGACCAAGATTGAGGGGCGGATCGTTACTGGTCTGATTACGACGGCAGACTCCTTTATCTACCAGGCTGAGCGGGCCCACTTTATTCGCAGCCAGTTTCCTGAAGCCAAGGTGACGGATATGGAAGGGACGGCGGTCGTCCAGACAGCGTACCAGTTTGGTATTCCGTTTCTGGCCGTTCGTTCTCTGTCTGATCTTGCCGGAGCAGAAGCGGCGGGTTCCTTTAATTCCAATCTTGACCTAGCTGCGGCCAACTCGGCAGCAGTGGTTGTGGCTCTTGTAGCTGCATACGATAGAGCCAAGCTATAGTATATTCAGAAGCGCTTTTTTTTCCGCTCGTTCCCATCGTGTATGGTCAACGTATTTTGTTTGTCGTGCTTTTCGAAAGACCGTTAATGGCTATATCTGCTGTGACAGTTGTCCGCAAATTTGTACACCCAACTCGCAAGCCTGGGCGAACTGCCTGGAAACCGCCTCCAGTTTCTCGGGAGGAACCATAATTTTAGCCATGATTTCTACCTCGGATGATTAAAATAATTACATATATTTTAGTGAATATAGCAGACATTAGAAAAAAGAAGGGGATTTAAAGCAAAAATAAGTCGTTTGTACGAGTTCATGAGGAACAATAAGCGAGAAAGGTAGGAATAGGGACGTAAAAAGCCACTCTTTTCAAAATGGAGCTTTCCATCTGACAGAGTGGCTCTCTTGATTAGAATTAGAACCCATGTATAATGTGCGCCGCTTCAGTTTTATTTTAGAGGAACCTGCTTGGACAGCTTTTCGAACTGCTGCAAGTGAGGTGTGATCTTGGCGGTGATTCCTTTAAGATATTTGATAGCTGCTTGTCTTTGACGTTCTTTGGCGGCTGTATCTTCCGGGAACATGGAGTATTCCTTTTGGATGGAGCCATTTTGATAGCTTACAGAAAAAAGCTCTCCATTTTGCCACCTTTGGACTAAATTCTGATTACTGTGCAGGATGTTTAGCACTTCATTGCCATTTTTGTAAGTGAAGCTGTAATCTGGATCAGCGACAGCGTGGATTACTTTGTAGCCATTTTGTAATCCATTTTTCTGAAAGGCACCTACCTGGATCTCATTCGAACGTATCGTTCCGTCCATTTGAGTTACTTTTTCAGTCTGCGTACCCTTGCCGCTCATATTGTCATTGCTCCATGAACCGTTGTATACGACCTTATGGATTTGTCCGTCTGCATCGGTGTACTGATTGATATACTTTCCAGTACCGGAACGCTTACCATTCACAAAATCGCCTGAATACTGCTTGTTTTCACTCCATTTGATCGTACCGCGTCCGTTCGGCTGACCGTTCTCAAGCTCTCCGTAGTAAGTAGTCTGCCCGGATAGTTGCACCGTTTCCTTAATAGCAGACGCGCTCGCCGCAGGCACACTGGCAAATAGCGCTCCAGCTATCAGCGATACGGATATCATGACAGGCAGGGACAGGGCCACACCTTTTTGCGAAAATTTTTGCATCATGATTTCTCCCCTCTCGAATTTTGTACTTGATGAAATATAGTTTAATATATATTGAGAATTATAGGAAATCACAAAGAGAATAACAGGTAATGAGGAGGAGCATACATGAACTTACCTGAACATGGGAGTGAGGATGTGTCGAGCATTCTTGCATTGGACTTAGAACAGGAGCCTGTCCAAACTATAAACGGTATCCATAAAGTGGAGCCTGATTCACATACGTACTGGCTGATTGACGTTGAATTCAGTGGGTTTACGATGTCGGATGAAGAGATTTTGCAATGGTTTCAAGGTTACATCGTGTATGGATATGTCCATGATTTACAGATTTGGACCAGTGTGGGCCGCAGGCAGGAAGAGGAGTGCCGTTATGATAAAATCTGTATTTGTATGGATGTATTCGATAACGTAGAAATGCAGATTAGTCTGGACGAAGCCAAAATTGCAGAATTTATGAATACCCTGTAGGGTGTTGGATGAGTAAGGGAGATGTGTTGTGGATAAAAAGGCAAAGAAAATACTGATGAACACATTCTGGTCCTCCAGCGGCTGGAAGCAGGAGCGGGGATCTTTTTCGGGTGAGGATTTTGAATATGCCAAAAGCAAGGGCTTGATGTTCGATCCGATCACCATTACACATAACGAGATTATAAATAGGTTACATGAGCTGCACCAGCAAAAGGCTACAAAAGAACGAGTGGCAGCAGCATTTTTGCATAGTCTTTCCACGAAAAAGGTTCATATACGAAGCGCCTTATCGAGCTGGGCATTAACCGCAAGGCTTCCTTTGCACACCTATGGTGAGCGGCCTGTCGTCCTGCCCAATTACAGTAGCTGTGGGGATTGTAATTTTAATAAAATGATGTCCGATAAGGAATACGTCAATGAAGATTTGAATGTACTAAATTTTGAACGAATCAAATGGGGCGGTATTCGTCTGAACCACCTTCTGTATTGCTGGATGGACCTTGAATTGTTCAGTCAAGAAGAGGATGTTCAGGTTTCCGATAAGGATCTGGCTATACTTCATAACATGCTCGAAGCTGTTCATAACTGTGATGCTCAAAGCAGTGCACGTCAATTGGAAAAGCGCTGGAAGGATGTGTTTCCATCCAGCAAAAACGAGCGTGATGTAGTCATGGAGGTGTGGGGATATGCCGGACTGCTGGTCCCACAGGACACGCCTCGTAAACGACAGAACGGCAATCATGATTTTTATTCCGTAGCAGTTTGGCAAGGAGATGACGGATACTCGCAGGAGGCGTTGGACTATTTCTTCGGTACGTTTTTATAGAGAAAGTGAATCGTTACGCCACATCTTGATCATGACGGTTCCTCAAACAACAAACGTTCTTCTTCCCGACTATGAATGGCATTGACAACCAGAAGCGCGTGGAACTGCTGAAGAACTTCAGGCGTAAGCCCTTCTTCACGGATCCCGGCTTTGAGCTCTTTTACAATGATTCGGAGCAGATCATGATCCCGTGTAAGTTTGACGACAGCCTCCTGCAGTTCCGGTTTTTTCTCGACCATTTCCTGATAGAATCCTTCCTCTTCTGCATCAGCATGGCTGAGAATGCGGGTTTCCCAATATTCGATCAAGTGGTCGGCAGCCTGGCGCGCCACCTTGAATTCTTTTGCTTCGAGTAATTCCTCTACTTCTCTCGTCTTATCTAGAGCGCCAGATAGCCCGCCTTGATGAATGGCATGATGAGCATGCAGTTGACGTAAAGAAGGTCCTCCCATAACAGTTCATCCTTTCTTTGTTCCCTTTTTTAGTACAGTATAGCATAAGAAAATAGCGTTATTTTTCCGGTTAGGATTTTCCCCCCTAAGGAAAAGGGAACTCCCTAATTGGTTCGATTTCATATAATACTTAGAATGAAGTTAGAAGATAAAACTCAATCTTGGGGGAATGGATGATGAATCGATTAACCGAAATAACTGACATAAAAAAGATTGTGAAAAAAGGATCAAGGGTTTGAAGGGGATGAGCAGATACATACCCAATCAACATGGAGCCTGGGCCATGCTCATTCTTCCATTTTTATTTGGTTTAGCTGCTTCTCGAGGGGATCTCATTCATATACCCCTATTTGTGTGCTGGTTTTTTATCTACTTATTCAGTTTTCCTGTCCTCCAATGGATCAAAACAGGCAGCAGTGAAAGATACCGCAAACCCGCCGTTGTATACGGAGTGATATTACTTCCTTTGTTAATTTCACTGATATGGTTTGAGCCTGCCTTGATCTGGTATGGAGTTCTTCTATTGCTTTTTTTATGGCTAATATTTATTTTGCAAAAACGAAAAATGAACGTGCTTTACTCAATGACATTGTTGCAATTCTACTCTTTTGTTCTTTTATATACCCCGTTATTTATATGGGGGGAGGAGAGGATTGGAGAGTAGCAACAGAGCTATTCTTGCTTTTGGTGCTTTACTTTATCGGAACTGCTTTGTATGTCAAAACGATCATTCGTGAAAGAAAAAATATACGTTACCATTATGCTTCCATCATCTATCATTTGGTGATTTTGTTGTTTGCTACTTGGTTAAAGTTACCTCTGTTTGTTCCTTTTTTGATTTTTTTGATACGGGCCATATGGCTTCCTAAACTCGGATTAAAGGCAAAACAAGTTGGCATGGCGGAAATTGGATTTTCAATGATGCTCTATGTTTTTGTGTTGTTTTTATACTTCTAAAAGGAGAGACATCAATGATATCTTTGAAAACGCCGCGTGATTATCATACAGATCCGTTTATAGTCATCTGGGAGGTTACACGAGCTTGTGCTTTAAAGTGCCTTCACTGTAGAGCGGAAGCTCAGTACAAACCTGATCCTCGCCAACTGACACTAGAAGAAGGTAAGAAGCTTATAGATCAAATCGCTGAAATGAATCATCCATTGGTTGTATTCACAGGCGGAGATCCTTTGATGCGTCCTGATCTGTTTGAACTGGCTCGATATGCAATTGAAGAGAAAAATCTGTCGGTTTCGATGACCCCCAGTGCCACCCCTAAAGTGACACGAGCAGCGGTAGAAAAAGCAAAGCAAGTTGGGTTATCGCGGTGGGCGTTTAGTCTGGACGGTTCATGTGCAGACATTCACGATCATTTTCGGGGTACAGCGGGTTCTTACGATACGACCATGCGAGGAATTGGTTATTTAAAGGAACTGAATATCCCTATTCAAGTGAACACTACGGTGTCCCGGTACAATCTTCATGATCTGGAGCAAATTGCAGAAAGGGTAAAGGAAATGCAGGCCGTGTTATGGAGTTTATTTTTCCTTGTTCCAACTGGACGTGGCATGGAGAAAGATATGATTACTCCTGATGAGCATGAAGCCGTAATGAAATGGTTGTATCAAATACAGCAACAGATGCCGTACGGTGTGAAGGCTACAGAAGCTCCTCACTACCGGAGGGTTGTACTGCAGCAAAAGCACAGAGCAGGTGAGAGCAGTGTAGCAGACGGACAAAAGAGGGCAGATGTTTTAGGACGTGCTCCTAAAGGCGTAAATGACGGAGATGGATTTGTTTTTATTAGTCATATCGGCGAAGTATACCCGAGCGGTTTCCTGCCTCTTATGTGCGGGAATGTACGAAAGGATAGCTTGGCAGATATTTATCGCAACTCTCCGATCATGATGAATCTTAGAGATAAGTCCCTACTTAAAGGTAAATGTGGAGTCTGTGAATTCAAGACCGTCTGTGGGGGCTCCAGAGCAAGGGCTTTTGCAATAACAGGAGACTATTTAGAGAGTGACCCTTATTGCGCTTATATCCCCGGGGTTGGAGAGGAAAAGTGTTTTCATGAAAAAAGTTCTAAAAAAGTCGTTATTCTCGGTGGAGGAATAAGCGGTTTAAGTGCCGCTTTTTATGTGAAAAAGCTGGCTGAGGATAGGCAGCTTGAAGTAGAAATTACACTGGTGGAGAAAAGTGAACGTCTGGGAGGAAAGCTGCAAACCGTTCGCCAAAACGATTTTATGATCGAAAAAGGACCGGATGCTTTCTTGGCCAGAAAGACAGCAATATTGGATCTAACCATGGAGTTGGGGCTGGAAGCTGAGCTGGTATCGACAAACCCGAAAGCCAAATCTGCTTGCATTTTGCATAAGGGCAAACTTCATACGATGCCGATGGGCTTCATTCTGGGCATTCCAACAAAGCTCACTCCTTTCATTCGGACAGGGCTTATTTCTCCGCTGGGAAAAGCACGGGCAGCCCTGGATTTAATCATTCCAGCGAAGAAAGGTGATGCGGACGAATCTCTAGGTGATTTTATCAAGAGGCGTCTCGGCAAAGAAGTTCTGGATCAGATTACTGAACCTCTGCTGTCTGGAATTTACGCTGGGGATACACATTCCCTGAGCCTCATGTCAACCTTCCCTCAATTTAAACTAATGGAACAAAAGCATGGAAGTCTGATTAAGGGTATGTCTAAAGGGGCTGGAAGAATGCCAGCAGTACAAGACAAACTGCCGGATATCGCTAAGAAAAGTATGTTTCTTTCTTATCGGCTAGGATTATCTACGATCGTGGAGCGGCTAAAGGAAAGGCTGGATACCGTATGTTTTGTTATGGGGCAAGGTGTAGTTGAAGTAAGGAAAGAAAGCGGTTATCAGGTCATTTTAGAACATGGACAAAAAATAGATGCGGATGCGGTGATCTGCGCTGTTCCCGCTTTTGAAGCGGCTACATTATTCTCCGGCGTTGCAAGCGCTAGCTGGTTACACAAGATTCACTATGTTTCCGTAGCCAATATTGCTCTTGCTTATAAAAACACAGATCTTAATCTTGCTTTTGAGGGAACGGGATTTTTAGTCCCCCGCAAAGAAGGCAAAAAGATTACGGCATGTACTTGGTCTTCGACGAAGTGGAGCCATACTGCTCCTGAAGGATATACGCTTTTACGGACCTATATCGGACATGCAGGTGCACAGGAGTGGATTCAGATGACAGACGATCAACTTGTGGATGCCGCGCGTAAAGATTTGAAAGATTTAATGGGCCTGGATGCGGAACCAGAATTCGCCGAAGTCAGTAGGTGCGATCGATCCATGCCGCAATATCCAATTGGACACAAAGAGCATATGGCGAAGATAAGGCAGGACTTCGCACAGGATTTACCGGGTGTTTTTCTATGCGGTGCTGGCTATGGGGGCGTTGGAATTCCAGATTGCATCGCTCAAGGGAAAGAAGCGGCTGAACAGTTGCTTTCTGATTTTTTATAATCAGGCTCTTTCCACTAGTGAAAGAGGGAACCCCCTGATTGGTTCAGCTTTAAGGGAGACGTAGAATGAAAGTTAAGCATAAAATCGAAGTAAGATGGAGGAATGGAAGATGAGCCAGTTAACGGAAGAAACATGGGTGGCGGACATTGTGAAAGCAGTACCCAAAACGGGAGATCTGTTCCGCAAACTGAGGATTGATTTCTGCTGTGGAGGGAAAATATCGCTCCGTGAAGCAGCAGCCAATCGAGGCCTCCACGCTGGTGAACTGCTGACGCAGATACATGAAGTGGAAGAAAAGCAGGCACAGCATAAGCAAATGCAACCTCCTTCACTCGAACCAAAAGAACTAATCGCCTATATTCAAAATGAGTATCATACGAAGCTTCGGGAAGAACTATCGGCGTTAACGCCGTATGTAACCAAACTAACGCGGGTTCACGGCGAACGTTATCCGCATCTCAAGCGAGTTAATGAACTGTTCACCTTGCTTAAACAGGAATTATCGGAACATATTCAAAATGAGGAGGACCTTGTGTTTCCGATGATTGAAGCATTTTTAGAAGAATCAACAGTGGAACGAGCAGATGCGTTAAATCCAACTTTATCCAAGTTGCAAGACGAGCATCAAACGGTGGTGGAATTCCTGAAGGAAATGCGCTTGATCACAAACGGCTTTGAGCCGATGCAGGAAGCTTGTGGTACGCACCGTCTCGTATTGAAGCGGTTAGAAGACCTGGAAGCAGATATTTTTAATCATATTCTTCTTGAAAATTGTACACTGATCGAACGTACGAGACAGGCACAGCTAATAGCGAAACCCATTAATTGATGATGAATTAACATGAGGAGCCGAACCAATTGCAAAAATTAATTAAAAGTAGCACTGTTTTCGTTTTGGTTATTTCCATCATTTTATTATTATCAGGATGCGGTACGAAACAACAACTAGATTCAAATGTTGGCAGCGCGGGTCAGAACGGATCTTCCAACCAGACATCTTCGAAAACGGCTGAAACTATTGAGCTTACCATATCCGCAGCAGCAAGTTTAACGGATGCGCTCAAAGAAATTCAGCATTCATACGAATCAATCCATACAGGCATCAAATTGAATTTTAACTTCGGCGGCTCTGGTGCGCTGGAAAAACAAATTGAGCAAGGAGCGCCGTCGGATTTGTTTCTGTCCGCTTCGACCAAAAATATGAAGTCCCTTGTTGATCAGCAGTTAATAGATACGAAAAAACAAAAAACGTGGCTGACGAATGAATTGGTCGCGGTTATCCCTGCAGACGGGACGATGAACATCGCGAGTGTAACCGATTTAACAAAAAAAGAAGTGAAGAAAGTTGCGATCGGAATTCCTGAAAGTGTTCCAGCGGGTAACTACGCACAGGAAGCACTGACGAAAGCGAAGCTTTGGGACACGTTACAGAGCAAGCTGGTTCAAGCGAAAGACGTTAGACAAGTGCTGCAATATGTGGAAACTGGGAATGCAGATGTCGGATTTGTATATAAAACAGATGCATTGACTTCACAAAAGGCAAAAATCGCCTTTGAAGTGGATCCCAAAACCTATTCACCTGTTGAGTATCCAATCGGGATTGTCAAAGCTTCAAAGCACATTCAAGAAGCCGAAGACTTTTATGCATACCTACAATCGCAAGAATCTCTGAATATTATGGCTAAGTATGGATTTACCATACCGAAGTGAACATGCAAGATATAGATTGGAATGAATATTGGTCTCCTATCCGATTATCGTTGCAGGTTGCACTGTTATCCAGCGTTCTGGTAATCATATTAGGCTTGCTTGTGGCATGGTCCATGTCGCGGTTAGGATTATTTAAAGGGAAAACGGTCGTTGAAACCGTGCTTATGCTGCCCTTGGTACTCCCACCGACGGTTGTTGGTTTTTTACTACTAATATTACTTGGACGAAAAAGCGGGTTCGGACGTTTTGTAGAGCAATGGTTTGGAGAACCTATTATATTCTCGTGGTGGGCAGGGGTTATAGCAGCGGTGGTAGTGGCTTTTCCTCTTGTCTATCGGACGCTGAGAATGGGATTGTCTTCTGTTGACCGGGACTTGGAAAACGCGGGACGTTCGATGGGTGCAAGTGAATGGCAGGTTTTCCGATATATCACCTTCCCTTTAATTTTCCCTTCTTTTAAAGCCGCCTTTATACTCGGTTTTGCCCGCGGTCTGGGCGAATTTGGTGCTACGCTGATGATTGCCGGAAATATTCCGGGTAAAACACAAACGATTCCGACGGCCATTTATATTGCGGTGGATGCTGGTCATCTTCCTATGGCCTGGGCCTGGACATGCTCTATCGTACTCATTTCTTTTATCATGCTCCTGTTAACGGGCCAAAAGAACAATTAATCACTTCATATAAGCTTCCCTTTAGTAGAGGGAGGCTTTTTTGTATCTTTCCATAGAACGAGGGATTTCCTGTAGCACTATAGGACATTCCCTAATGGGAACAGAGATGAATGAATTACATAATGAGAGTAAGCGAATGAGTCTTCCCTTGGAACTTGCGTTGGGATGATTCTTTCTAAAAAGGAGTGTTGGTCATCGATGAAAAAAAAATACAACCTCAACTTTTTTAAACCGATCGAAAGCTATTCGGGAAATTGGTCAATCCTTGAGGAAAAAAATAGAGAATGGGAGAACGTGTACCGTCAGCGTTGGTCTCATGACAAAGTGGTTCGGACGACTCATGGAGTGAACTGCACCGGTTCCTGTAGCTGGAAGGTTTTTGTCAAAAACGGCATCATTACCTGGGAAAATCAACAGATCGATTATCCTTCCTGCGGTGTAGATATGCCAGAATTTGAACCGCGCGGATGCCCGCGTGGGGCTACATTTTCCTGGTATGAATACAGTCCATTACGGGTGAAATACCCTTATATGCGCGGTAAGCTGTTGCGGCTTTGGCAGGCAGCCATCCAGGAACATGCCAATCCGGTGGAAGCATGGGCAAGCATTGTGGAAGATCCGGAGAAAGCCAAGCTCTACAAATCAGCTCGCGGAAAAGGCGGTCATGTCCGTGTCGCTTGGGACGATGTCCTGCGTCTGATCTCGGCGCAGCTCATCTATACCATTCGTAAGTATGGTCCCGACCGCATCGCGGGCTTTACGCCAATCCCGGCGATGTCAATGATAAGCTACGCTTCAGGAGCCCGATTCATTTCGCTTCTCGGTGGACAGATGTTGAGTTTCTATGATTGGTATGCCGACCTTCCGCCTTCATCTCCTCAAATTTGGGGTGAGCAGACGGATGTACCGGAATCTTCTGATTGGTACAATGCGGGTTACCTGATCATGTGGGGATCGAACGTACCACTTACCCGGACGCCAGACGCTCATTTTATGACGGAAGTACGTTATAAGGGAACAAAAGTCGTATCAGTGGCTCCCGACTTGGCGGAGAATGTGAAGTTCGCTGACAACTGGCTTGCACCACATCCGGGTACAGATGCTGCCGTAGCCCAGGCTATGACGCATGTTATTCTCGATGAGTTCTACAAAGAGCGCCAAGAACCGATGTTCATTAACTATGCCAAACAATATACGGATATGCCGTTTATGATTCTGCTTGATCCACACGAAGGAGTCTGGAAAGGTGGACGTTTTCTACGGGCGAGTGACCTTGGGGATGTATCGCCGCATGCAGACTGGAAGCCAGTCATATATGACGAAGCGGCGGGGGAAATGCTGGTCCCGAACGGTACGATGGGACAGCGCTGGGAGCAGGATAAGAAATGGAACCTGATTCTGGAACGGGAAGATGGAACAAAGGTTGAGCCCGCGCTCACTGTGGAAGGTCATGGCGAGCAATGGGAAGAAGTCGTATTCCCTTACTTTGATAACGCCGGTAATGGAACGTTCAAACGTGTAATTCCAGCCAAAAAAGTACGCTTGGCAGATGGCTCGGAACGTTACGTAGCAACCGTGTACGATTTGATGATGAGCCAGTACGGTGTCGCACGCAATGACAGCCCTCATAACGCCAAGAATTATTACGACGAGGCTTCGCATTATACCCCTGCCTGGCAGGAGAAGATCACAGGTGTGAAGGCGTCAGTTGTGGTACAGATTGCTCGGGAATTTGCTCAAAATGCTATCGATACTAAAGGGCGCTCCATGATTATTATGGGTGCGGGTATCAATCACTGGTTCAATAGTGACACGATCTATCGATCCATCTTGAATCTGGTCGTGTTGACTGCTTCCCAAGGTGTAAACGGTGGAGGCTGGGCGCATTATGTTGGTCAAGAAAAGCTCCGCCCAATCGAAGGCTGGTCAACGATTGCCTTTGCAAAAGACTGGCAAGGGGCGGCTCGGCAGCAAAATGCGACATCATTTTTCTACTTTGCAACGGAGCAGTGGCGTTATGAAGAAAGTGGAACAGACAGCTTGAAGTCACCGATTGGCGGGGATGTTAGTTACACACATCCAGCAGACTACAACGTGCTCGCAGCGCGCCTGGGGTGGCTGCCTTCTTATCCACAGTTTAATAAAAACAGCCTGCTGTTCGCTGAAGAGGCGGCACAATTAGGCAAGAAGTCCAACGAGGACATCATTAATCATTCTGTAGAAGAGATTAAATCACGTAAGACACGCTTTGCTGTAGAAGATCCTGGGGCAGCCGAAAACTTCCCGCGTTCACTCTTTGTTTGGCGGTCAAATCTGATTTCCAGTTCGGCGAAGGGACAAGAGTATTTCATGAAACATTTACTCGGAGCATCCGATGCCCTGCTTGCTCGGCCGAATGAAGAACAGAAGCCTGAGGAAATCGTTTGGAGAGAAGATGTAGAAGGAAAGCTTGATCTGATGGTTGCACTTGATTTTCGGATGACAACGACCCCATTGTATGCGGACATCGTGCTTCCGGCTGCAACTTGGTACGAAAAAACAGACTTATCGTCAACAGACATGCATCCTTTCGTTCATCCGTTTAACCCGGCTGTTAATCCACTGTGGGAATCCCGCGCGGACTGGGATATTTACCGCCAGCTTTCTGAGGTCTTTTCGGATATGGCAAAAGAGTACCTACCAGGAATATATAAAGACCTTGTGACCGCACCGCTCTTACACGACAGTATAGGCGAGATTTCACAGTCGATGGGTCTTGTAAAGGATTGGACGAAGGGCGAGATTGAAGCAATTCCGGGTAAAACTATGCCGAATTTCAGTATTATTGAACGCGATTATACAAAAATTCATGATAAATTCATCTCACTCGGTCCGAATTTGATTACCGGCAAAGCAGGTGCACATGGCGTCAGCTTCTCCGTGGCGGACGAATATGAGGAAATGAAAAAGTTGAATGGAGTTTATTATGATGAGTCCATTAAAGACGGGCTACCGAAAATTCAGACAGCTCGCCAAGTGGCCAATGCAATTCTTCACCTTTCATCCGCGACTAATGGACGGGTTTCGCAAAAGGCTTATGAGCGGGCAGAAGAGCTTCACGGTGTGGAACTCAAAGATATCTCGGCCGATCGGGCAGCGGAAAGAATCACCTTCCAAAGTATCACGGCACAGCCGCGTGAAGTTATACCGACACCGGTATTCACTGGATCGAATAAGAAGGGACGCCGCTATTCACCATTTACAACGAATATTGAACGTCTCGTTCCGTTTCGTACTTTGACGGGAAGACAGCATTTTTATATTGATCATGAGATTTTCCAACAATTCGGGGAATCATTGCCAATCTACAAACCGACGCTGCCGCCAATGGTGTTCGGCCCTCGCGACCGGGAAATAAAAGGCGGGCAAGATTCACTTGTGCTCCGTTATCTAACACCGCATGGTAAATGGAATATTCACTCCACCTACCAGGATAACCAGCATATGCTTACATTGTTTCGTGGAGGTCCTACGGTGTGGATCAACAACGAAGATGCAGAGGAACACGATCTTGCCGACAATGACTGGGTAGAGGTATACAACCGTAACGGCGTTGTAACTGCCCGGGCGGTTGTCAGCCACCGGATGCCAAGAGGAACGATGTTCATGTACCATGCTCAGGATAAGCACATTCAAGTGCCAGGCTCTGAAATCACGGATACACGCGGTGGTAGTCATAACGCTCCGACAAGAATTCATCTAAAACCAACTCAGATGGTCGGTGGATATGCTCAGCTTAGTTATGGATTTAACTATTATGGTCCGATCGGAAACCAGCGTGATGTGTACGTTGCGGTACGTAAAATGAAGGAGGTTAACTGGCTTGAAGATTAAAGCTCAAATTGCCATGGTCATGAACCTGGATAAATGTATTGGCTGCCATACGTGCAGCGTGACATGTAAAACAACCTGGACGAACCGCAAAGGTGCGGAATATATGTGGTTTAACAATGTGGAAACCAAACCCGGTATCGGTTATCCGAAGCGGTGGGAAGACCAGGAACTTTATAAAGGTGGCTGGCAGCTCCGCAAAGGGAAATTGGAGCTCAAGTCAGGCAATAAGCTGTCCAAGATAGCACTGGGTAAGATTTTTTACAATCCAGATATGCCGGAAATGAAAGATTATTATGAGCCTTGGACTTATAATTACGAGCAACTGACCAACGCCGGCGAGCAAAAGCATTCACCTGTGGCACGTGCGCATTCTGCGGTAACAGGTGAAAAAATGGATTTGGAATGGGGACCAAACTGGGAAGATGACCTGGCGGGTGCGCATGTAACCGGCCCGCTTGATCCCAATATTCAGAAAATCGAAGAAGAGATTAAATTTAACTTTGAGAAGTCGTTCATGGTTTATCTCCCACGGCTTTGCGAACATTGCCTAAATCCAAGCTGTGTCGCATCATGTCCTTCGGGCGCCATGTACAAACGGGATGAGGACGGAATCGTGCTCGTGGATCAGGAAGCTTGTCGCGGCTGGCGGTATTGCATGACGGGCTGTCCATACAAAAAGGTGTACTTTAACTGGCAGACGAACAAAGCAGAAAAATGTACCTTCTGTTTCCCGCGTGTGGAAGCTGGTCTGCCGACAGTCTGCTCCGAGACATGTACAGGACGAATTCGCTACCTCGGCGTTATGCTGTATGACGCGGATCGGGTGCTTGAGGCCGCTTCTACGCAGGATGAGAAAGAACTTTATAAAGCGCAGTGCGACCTGTTCATGGATCCAAGTGATCCGGCAGTGATTGCTCAAGCGAGAAAAGACGGCATCTCGGAGGACTGGATTGAAGCAGCGCAGAACTCGCCGGTCTACAAGCTTGCTATTGAGCACAAGCTGGCATTCCCGCTTCATCCGGAATATCGCACATTACCTATGGTGTGGTATGTGCCACCACTTAGTCCGATTATGAATTACTTTGAAGGGAAAGACTCGATTGAGAATCCCGATATGATCTTTCCGGCTATCGAAGAGATGCGTACCCCCATTCAGTACCTTGCCAATATGCTAACGGCGGGCGACACGCAAACCGTGAAGGAATCCTTGCAACGAATGGCTATGATGCGCTCCTATATGCGTGCCCAGTCCACAGGACAATCTTTCGATGAAAGCCGTCTTGAGCGCATCGGTATGACACCGCGGCAGACTGAGCAGATGTATCGACTTCTGGCGATTGCCAAGTATGAGGATCGTTTCGTCATTCCGACATCGCATAAAGAAGGATATTCGAATCCGTACCGGGCTCAAGGATCTGCGGGTTACGGCGATACCATGGGAAACATGGGTTCAGGCTCTGGATGTGACGGCTGTAGTATGGCAAGTTCAATGGGCATGGAAGAGCCTTTGAAAACTGGCAAAGAAATGTATGAAGAAAACTTCTACGGGGGTATTTGGCGTGATTAATGTAGCGAAGCTGTATGAATGCAAGCCATCATTCGGGTTTTTCGCCCAGCAACTCATGTACCCAGAAAAGCTGGATTTTCATCCGGCTTTTCTGGAAGCATCGTTTGATCCGAACCATCCGGCATATACGTATGCGAACACCTTCTGGTCCCTTATGCAAGGGTTCAGTATGGAAGAGATTCAGGAAATGTATACAGAAACCTTTGACTTTCAAAAAAATTGTGCACTATATATGACTTACTTCAAATTCGAAGATGCAAAAGAACGGGGACAAATGTTGGTCAAGTTAAAGGTGCTATACGAGATGTACGGACTTGAAATGCCAGATGGAGAGCTGCCAGATTACCTTCCGCTCATGTGTGAATTTCTGTATGCCGCCGAATGGGCGCAAGATCCGAAGACGACAGAAAACTTCCGCATGCCAATCGCGATCCTGGAAGACGGCACATATCATTTGCTTAAAGCACTGGAAAAAATGGAAAGCCCGTATTTTCATCTGGTGAAGGGACTGCGCGAAACGCTTAAAGCTTGCGTAGAACAGGAGGCAGCCGCGCAATGATGATGCTAGAGCAGTTTTTATGGGTCATTTTCCCTTATATGTGCGTGGTCGTCTTTATTGTAGGGCATATTTTCCGCTACAGAAACGATCAGTTCAATTGGACAGCGAAATCAAGTGAGTTTATTGAAAAAAAACAATTGATGATCGGAAGTCTCTTATTCCACCTGGGTATTATACCGGTTATTATGGGTCATGTATCCGGTCTGGGCATACCAAAAACCTGGATGCATGCACTGGGTGTAAACGATCATCTGTATCATATTGGAGCAGTTTATGTTGGTGGAATATTTGGAGCGATGACGTTTCTCGGTATGTTGATTCTTACCTCTCGTCGTTTTACAATACGCAGTGTACGCCGTTTAAGTACAGCGTCTGATTTGATTGTAAACGTATTGCTTTTGGCCATTGTATGCATGGGGATGTTCGCGACTCTCGTGACGAATGCGGTACAGCCGGAATTCGATTATCGGGAGACGATCTCGATCTGGTTCCGCGGTTTATTCATATTCCGTGTTGACCCGACACTGATGAGAGATGTACCAATGTCTTTCAGGCTTCATATACTTATGGGCTTTGCGATTTTTGCATTCTGGCCGTTTACCCGGCTTGTACATGTGTGGAGTGTTCCGTTGAATTATGTGCGTAGAAGTTATATCCTTTACAGAAGACATAAATCGAATTAGGAAAGCGGGCTCTGCCTTCTTTCCTAATTCTATTAGGAGAGAGCGATGAATAATAGGATGGATTATCAAAGGGAGCTTGAGCGAATACGCGAACATTTCGGTTATGATTTCATGGCGCTTGCTCTGGTTGAACCGGCCGAATATCAATACGTAATTAAATGGAAAAATGCAGCCGGTAATTTAAATGATCGCTTTAAGCGGATTGTGCTGCAATCCGGTAAGGGCATAGCAGGAATCGTGTTTAAAACCGGGAAATCCGTTTTCATTCCATCTGTTTATCAATATGTGGGGGCAGACAACCTGTTTAACTATCCGATCGTTCAATCCGAGAAGCTCAAGAGTCTCGGGGCTGTTCCCCTATGGAATGATGCTCGCGTCGCGGGCGTACTGCTTGGTGGATTTCGGGAAGAACAGCTGATGACCGAAGCCATGATGCGTGATTTGGAAGCCTTGGCGCATAGGGGAATTGGAGAGTTGAACGGGAAGGAAGTGATGTGAATTGACATTGTCTGTAGGGACTGGCTCTTTGAGTGCGCTAATGGTGAAGTTGTTTGAGAACAGTACGGAAGCCATTTTCTTTTTTGATAGACAAGGGAATACCCTAGCCATGAACCCGGCAGCTGAGGAGATTGTGGGCGATGATGTCCTCATTCAACTCTATGAAGGGAAGGACAGAGCTTTATGTGGAACATGCAGGGGCTATACAAGTGAAACGGAGCCCCGCACCTGCCTTGACTGTTATTTCAATATGCCAGAATCCAAGGATTTCGCTTCTTTTCAGGTGTATCTGGAAACGAAGAGCAACGGAATGGTTCCCTATGCCGCTTCTTTTCACACCATTGATTCTGAACATGGAACACGGGTGTTGATGTTGAGAGACTTGACTCCGCAATTTCAGACGCAGGAAAAATTGTATCAAAACAAAATGATGAAGCATGTCATTGAAGCGCAGGAAAATGAGCGTAAACGGCTTTCCAGGGAACTGCACGACAGCGTCGCCCAGGAATTGATGAGCGCGGTTGTTGAACTACGGGTGTTAAAATACATGACGAATGATGAACAGCTCATCAAAAACATGAAGCAGACCGAAGCATCTATGACACGATTGCTGGATGATATCCGCAACCTGTCTGTGGAACTACGCCCCGCCACACTTGATGATTTTGGGCTTGAAGCGGCATTTCGTTCCCACTTTAAGAGGGTTGAACAAAGCTTTGGTCTTGTGGTTGAATTTGTGTCAGATCTTCCCCAAAAGCGATATGGAAGTGAAAAGGAAACGGTCATTTACCGTGTCTGCCAAGAGGCTGTTCTCAATGCCTTGAAGTATGCCCAGGTAGACATGGTTAAAGTTTCTTTGACTGAGCACGATCATACGCTTCGTTTGACTGTAGAGGACGAAGGAATTGGCTTTGAAAAGGGGAGCAATCCTATTGGAACGGGATTAGGTTTATATGGTATGCAAGAGCGAGCAGAGCTGGTAGGCGGAAGTTTTGGCGTCCTTTCAAATGTTGGTCAGGGAACCAAAGTCTTTTTACAAATTCCGATTGGCCAAGAGGAGGAATAGAGACTTGATCAAAATTGTGTTAGCGGATGACCATGCTATTGTACGAAGCGGATTTTCCATGATTTTGAACTTCCAATCGGATATGGAGGTTGTCGGTACGGCTGCAGATGGCATTGAAGCGTATACGATGGTAGCTAAATATCGTCCGGATATTCTAATCATGGACCTCAGCATGCCCCCAGGCGAAAGTGGATTGATCGCCACAGGCAAGATTAAAGAGGACCACCCTGATACTAAAATTCTGATTCTGACCATGCATGACGATGAAGAATATCTTTTTCATATTTTAAAGAATGGTGCTTCAGGATACGTTTTGAAAAATGCTCCAGATGAGGAGCTATTGCTTGCTATACGAACCATTCATGGGGGTGGGACTTATATCCATCCTAAAATGGCCACCTCTCTCGTTCGTGAGTTCATCAAAAAAGATACGACGTCACAATCAGAAGATCCGTATGAGATCCTGTCCAAGCGGGAATTGGAGATTCTGCCTCTGGTCGCAAAAGGTTACGGTAACAAGGAAGTTGCGGAAAAGCTGTTCATCTCTGTCAAGACGGTGGAAGCGAACAAAGCGAAAATCATGGAAAAATTGAATTTAAGAAGCCGGCCTGAACTGGTCCAATATGCATTAAAGAAAAAAATGCTGGATTTTTAGCCGATGAATGGAGGAAATCCGCGTGCTGGAAAATAAATTGCGCTTTTCCAAACCTGCCATGCGTATTCTTGAAAATGAGCATCGATATCTAACATATCTGATGGATGAATGGCATGCCATTGTATTGTGGTTTGAGCAGCACAGAATACTAGATTTGGAAGAAGGCCGCAAGCAACTGGAAAAACTGAGAATGCAGATTATCGATTTTAGGGTACCCCTCAAGAAACATACCGAAAAGGAAGAAGAACACTTCTTTTCTCTGCTAGGAACCTACATTGGTTTTGAACAGGGACCGCTCGTCGGTATACAGGAGGAGCACCGTGAAATAGAAGGCTATATCGATCATTTTCTTCATCAGACGGAGGGCGATCTGAGTTTGCTCACGCTTGATGAGATTCAGGAGGCGACCAAGAACGCGGGAGAGGCCTTCGAAGTCCTGACTGTACATTTTATAAAAGAAGAAACCGTACTTTTCCCTATGGCAGAGCAACAGATCAATCGGAATGATCTGACCAAGTTATGTGACAAATTAAATACGCTTATCTCTTGAATTGACCAAGCCGCTTCATAAAGAAGCGGCTTTTTATATTTTCAGGGAGTCCCCTGCCAGGTAAAGGGGACTCCCCTATATTCGAACAGATCGGCTAGCGGCTACAATGGGGACAGAAAATTCAAAACAATAATTCGACAGAAAAAACGTTGAAAAGGTGAGTTAAATGATTAGAAAAATGCAGTTGCCGTTACAAACATTGAACTTGATTCTTGGATTCATGGTATGGGTTATCATTTCTTCGCTTATGCCGTTCATTACGGAGGATATTGCTATTCCACCCGGAAAATTGGCCATGGTCACGGCGATTCCGGTCGTACTTGGTTCGATTCTGCGCATTCCGCTTGGTTATTATGCCAACATCTTCGGAGCAAGAATCGTTTTTCTCGTTAGCTTTATTTTGCTTTTGTTTCCCGTCTACTATATCAGTGAAGCTTCTACGATGATGGATTTAATTATCGGTGGCTTGTTCCTTGGGATTGGAGGAGCTGTGTTCTCGGTTGGGGTGACTTCGCTGCCGAAGTATTACCCAAAGGAAAAGCATGGGTTTGTAAATGGGATGTATGGTATAGGAAATTTGGGAACAGCCATCACTACCTTCTCGGCCCCTATTGTGGCTACCCAAATTGGCTGGGCCCCTACAGTGAAGCTGTATCTCATTCTGCTGCTTGTTTTTATCGTTTTGAATTTTCTCTTAGGGGACCGTCATGAAGCTAAAGTAAAGACGCCCATTATGGAACAGATTAAAGGAGTTTACAAAAATGAGAAGCTTTGGTTTTTCTCACTCTTTTATTTTATTACATTTGGCTCATTTGTAGCGTTCACGGTGTACTTGCCGAATTTCCTGGTATCAAATTTTGAACTGACCAAAGTGGATGCAGGGATGCGTACAGCAGGCTTCATTGCGATTGCTACTTTCTTCCGTCCCATCGGTGGCTGGCTGGCGGATCGGTTTCAGCCTCTGTTCCTGCTGGTAGGCACGTTCTCTGTTTATACGGTCGCTGCGATTCTTTTGGCTTTTTCACCAGGGATCACCCTTTATGCAGTAGGCTGCTTGGCGATCGCTGTATGTGCTGGAGTGGGGAACGGCGTCATTTTCAAGCTAGTTCCATTTTATTTTAATAAACAAGCAGGTATAGTTAACGGAATTGTATCCATGATGGGCGGTCTCGGTGGCTTTTTCCCTCCGATCTTGTTGTCGACGATTCATGCCGTTACTGGCCATTATTCCATTGGATTCATGCTACTCTCCCAAGTGGCGCTGGCTAGCCTGATCCTCGTCATATGGCTGTATTATCAAGGGACACAATCTAATGAATGAGCGTTATTCCAGACAAATCTTATTTAGACCTATTGGTGGCGAAGGGCAGCGTAATCTATCCGCTGCTGTCGTCACCATTATTGGTTGCGGGGCACTGGGTTCCGCCATTGCCGAAACATTGGTAAGAGCGGGCGTTGGGGAGCTTCATCTTGTCGACAGGGATTATGTAGAGATGTCGAATCTGCAACGTCAGCAGCTGTTTACGGAGCAGGACGCCGCGGAAATGCAGCCTAAGGTCATGGCAGCCGAAAAAAGGCTGAAAGCCATACGAGAAGACGTGCGGTTGTACACATATCTCGATAATTTGGATGCCGAGCTTGTTCAAGAACTTGCCAGCAAAAGTATATTGCTGATGGATGCTACGGACAATTTCGAAACTCGTCTGCTTATCAACGATGCTGCACTGAAGGCAGGAATTCCATGGATTTACGGAGCCTGTGTTGGAAGCACAGGCGTTGTTTTTCCATTCGTGCCGGGCGAGTCTGCTTGTTTACGCTGCCTTCTGCCATCGTTGCCTGCGATCAATCAGACCTGCGATACGGCTGGAATCATCTCGCCTGCAGTCCAGGTGACAGCCGCCCTCCAATGTGCAGAAGCCATGAAGTGGCTGAGCGGCAGACATGATAAGATGCGCCGCAAGGTTCATCTATTTGATCTATGGGAGAACACGCAGATGGACATAGGGATTTCCCGCATCCGTAACCAAGATTGTCCAACCTGTGGAGAATATCCTACGTTTCCTGCACTGACGGCATCACGTCGCTCGGCGTATGCTGCTCTGTGCGGACGGGATGTGGTACAGGTTCTTCCAGACCCCCATCGTCCGATCACGCTCGATGATGCAGAGAAAATGGGCAGGCTTATAGCAGATAGCGTAAAAAGAACTCCTTATTTCGTTGAATTTTATGCTTTTAAGCATCGAATGATTTTATTCAAAAACGGAAGGCTTCTCATACACGGTGTACGAAGTGTTGCCAACGGTCAAAAACTATATCATCAGCTGTTCGGTTAAATGAGATGTAGATACAAAAAGCAGAAATATTTATAAGAGTCTGTCACCGGAAAGTAGCTTGTCCGGTGGCTGGAAGGTGGATAAGATGAGTGTATTTGAAATCGTGACGGAGCCCATTATCCCGCAGGCTTATGCGGATTATGTCCTAAGGCCGGAAGCAGGAGCGGTGACTGTTTTTACAGGGCACGTACGAGAATGGACTCAAGGCGTACGGACCTTATACCTTGCTTATGAGGCCTATGTCCCTATGGCCCAAAAAAAACTCACAGAGATTGGTTGCGAAATCGAACAGAAATGGGAAGGGACACGAGTAGCAATCGCGCACCGCATTGGCGAGCTTCAAATCGGTGATATCGCCGTTGTCATTGCCGTTTCTTCACCTCACCGTTCGGATGCCTATGAGGCGAATGAATACGCGATCGAACGAATCAAAGAAATAGTTCCTATTTGGAAACGAGAGATTTGGGAAGATGGAACGCAGTGGGTCGGAGATCAAAAGAAAAAGCCGGGGGAGATCAGTCATGATTAAGCTGTACTACTTTGCGGGACTCCGTGAGGTGACGGGGAAAACAGAAGAATGGGCAGATTTGGCGGGCCAAACGGTAGGCGATTTATCCAATTGGATAACAGATCAATATCCAGATATGCCGATCAAGTCTGTGCGAATTGCGATAAACGAGGAGTATGCGTTGTCTACGGATGTATTACAGGATGGAGACATTGCAGCCTTCATTCCCCCAGTCAGCGGCGGCTAATGATAATGATGCTAAACAACTAGAAAGGAGGGGGCGTATGAATTTTCATCCACTGAAAGACAAGTTGCAGCGACCGATTCGTGACCTGCGTATATCGGTTACGGACCGCTGCAATTTTCGCTGTTCCTATTGCATGCCCAAAGAAATTTTCGGTGACGATTACGCCTTTCTTCCCCAAAATGAATGTCTGTCGTTTGAAGAGATTCACCGGCTGACGAAGCTCTTTGTATCCCTGGGTGTAAAAAAGATCCGACTCACGGGCGGCGAACCATTAATGCGCAGGAATCTACCTGACCTGGTCTCCCAAATCCTGTCCATTGACGGAGTGGAAGATGTCGGCTTGACCACCAACGGTGTGCTGCTAGGACAGCAGGCTAAGCCCCTCTATGACGCGGGGCTACGACGGCTTAACGTCAGTCTGGACGCTCTGGACCCCGAGCTGTTTGGGCGGTTGAATGGGCGGGGATTAAGCCTGATGTTATTTTGAAGCAGATCGAATATGCAAGAGAAATCGGCTTTGAAATCAAGGTCAATATGGTAGTTCAAAAAGGCGTTAATGACTCGGAGATTTTGCCGATGGCCGCTTATTTAAAGGAGCAGGGAATAACCCTTCGCTTTATCGAGTTTATGGATGTAGGTAATGACAACGGATGGAGCTTCAAAAAGGTACTAACCAAAAAAGAAATCGTTGAACGACTTAAGAATGCGTACGAGCTGGAGCCGATGGATCGGGATTACTTTGGAGAAGTGGCAAAGCGTTACCGTTATAAAGACAGCGATGCACAGATTGGTTTTATTACTTCGGTTTCTGAATCGTTTTGTTCGTCTTGCACACGTGCCCGCTTATCGTGCGATGGCAAGTTTTATACATGTTTGTTTGCTTCAGGAGGATTTGATTTACGCCAGCTGCTTCGTAATGGAGCGAATGACCAGGAATTACTCGATGTGATTACTTCAGTATGGGAACAACGCACAGACCGATATTCCGATGAACGTAATGAACAGACGGCAAAAAACAAAAAAAAGATTAGCATGTCCTACATTGGCGGCTGACATTTTATACCATGAGAGTGTGCTGTATTTGATGTGGTTGCTCCAAAAAAGAAAGCGCAAACATTTTTGTTGGCAAAACTTAAAAACGATGTTATTATGATCTTGGGATTGTTACTGAAAAGGCAAAACCCGAGGCATGGAATTAGATTTCCATGTGTTGGGTTTTGCCTTTTCTTTTTAGAATACAAGCTTTACGATATCCTGCATGATATGAATATCTGGCCCAGCCATAACGCAGAAAGGTGAGTGATATAAAGCCTTACAAGTGCTGAACAACAAAGATGATGACGTCGACCAACGAATCGACATCCGAAAAATGATGTCATAGGACGTGGTTAACCGACTATATTCATTTTCAAAACGGAATATCAGATCGGTTTGGGAGCACTCAAGATCATTCAGGGAAAACGTAAGGCTTTGTCTCTTGTTATGAATGCGTTTTCATAACACGAAATTGTAAATCAATATATTTGAATTTGATTTACGACGAAGGTTTGATCGGCTATTACCGTCTTGTGACCTATCTGAAATTTCGCCCAGCATCTAAATCCTTTTTTAAATTTGATGGGATAAGGGGGGCAGTTAGATGATCATAACGAAGATATTTAATAACAACGCCATAATAGCCAAAGATCAAAAAAGAGATGAATTTGTTGTTATGGGTCGTGGTATTGCATTCAAAAAGAGTGCGGGCGAACAAGTAGAAGAGCATCTAATTGAAAAGGTCTTTGTGCTTAAACATAAAGATGCTTCAGAAAAATTCAAGTTATTGTTAGAGGATGTTCCATCAGAATATGTTTCGTTATGCTATGACATCATTGAATATGGAAAAAGCATATTAGAAGCACAATTGAGCGATTATATATATGTTTCACTTACGGATCACATGAACAATGCATTTAAAATGTTTGATGAAGGGTTTAAAAATACAAATCCATTAATTTGGGAGATCAAAAAATTTTATCCCAAAGAATTTGGGGTTGGATTAAAAGCACTGGAGTTCATTGAAGACGAAACAGGCAAACGCTTGTCGGAAGATGAAGCAGGCAATATAGCCCTTCATTTAATAAATGCTCAAGTAAACAGCTCCTACAATAAGGTAGCAGATGTTGCACAGCAAACTCAAAAAATACAGGATATCTTAAATATTATTAAATACTCTTATAATAACACCATAGATGAACACTCAATCAGTTATGAGCGATTTATTACACATTTAAGATTCTTTTTTCAGCGATTAAATAAAAAAGAAAAAGTAGAACTGGAAGACGACTTTTTGTGGAGGCAAGTGAAAGCAAAGTACAAAAAGGCCTATGGCTGCATGCTGAAGATTGAGAAATACTTGGATATGGTATTGTCAGATGAGGAAAAGCTGTATATAACGATTCATATTCAGCGTGTGACCCAAAGACAAAATTGAATAACTCTTGGATTGTTACTGGTAATGCAGGCGAAACCAACCTAGATCGAATTTGATCTATTTTGGTTTTGCCTTTTTTATAAATACCATTATTTTGAATAGTTCAATTCCCTCGAAGGCACAATATATAGGCAGTCTATAATATTGCTGAAACGCTCTCGAGATGGATACAAAATGCCAACTACAAATAAAGGGGAAGTTACGATGAAGTATGAGACATTAGCAAAAGACATTATCAAAAATGTCGGCGGCAAAGAAAATGTGAATAGTCTAACTCATTGTGTAACACGTTTGCGTTTCAAACTAAAAGATGAAAGCAAGGCCAATACAGAGGTTTTGAAAAACATGGATGGTGTTGTTACAGTAGTAAAAAGTGGTGGGCAATACCAGGTTGTTATAGGTAACCATGTACCGGAGGTTTACGCTGAAGTTACTGCTGTAGGCGGTTTCCAGGAAGCGTCTTCAGAAGAAGCATCAGATGAAAAAATGAGTTTGTTCAATAGATTCATTGATACGATTTCAGGTGTATTTACACCAACGCTTGGTGTCCTGAGTGCCACGGGTATGATTAAGGGCTTCACTGCCTTATTTGTAGCTTTGGGCTTGCTTACCACAACATCAGGTACCTATCAAATTCTCAATGCTTTAGGTGATTGTTTGTTCTACTTCTTTCCTATTTTCCTGGGGTATACGTCGGCCAAAAAGTTCAATGCCAACATTTTTATAGGTATGGCCATAGGGGCATCTCTTGTTTATCCGACATTTAGCACGATAACAGCCTCGGGCAAACCGCTGTACACTTTATTTAGCGGAACCATATTTGAATCGCCTGTGTATATAACATTTTTGGGTATTCCGGTCATTCTGATGAGCTATGCGTCAACCGTTCTTCCGATTATCATATCCACCTATGTAGGCTCAAAAATAGAAAACTTCTTTAAAAAGGTCATCCCTAGCGTAGTGAGAACATTTTTGGTTCCGTTTTTCACCTTGTTAGTTATTGTTCCGTTAGCACTGATCGCAATTGGACCTCTCTCAACTTGGGCTGGTCAGCTGCTTGGCGCAGGCACTCTCTTTGTGTATAACTTAAGTCCAATTATTGAAGGTATACTCATGGGTGCTTTCTGGCAAGTGTTTGTTATCTTTGGATTACATTGGGGACTTGTTCCGATCGCACTTAACAATTTGGCAGTGCTCAAATTCGACCCGATCCTTGCTGCGACGCTTGGAGCTTCCTTTGCTCAGACGGGTGTCGTGCTGGCAATTTTGTTTAAAACCAAAAATGCAAAGCTGAGATCACTTTCCATTCCAGCTGTCATCTCGGGGATTTTTGGTGTTACAGAACCAGCGATTTACGGGATTACATTACCACGCAAGAAACCATTTATTTTAAGCTGTATAGCGGCTGCAGTAGGCGGCGGCATTATAGGAATGATGGGAACGAAAGGGTATATCCTCGGTGGATTGGGTGTTTTCGCCATTCCGAGCTATATCAGCCCGGCAGGAATAGACAGCGGATTTTATGGAGCTATTATTGGAATCTTGGTAAGCTTTGTATTAGGATTCTTGCTTATGTTCTTTAGCGGATTTAAAGATGATGAAGTGAAAGAAGCGAATAAGGAAGACAGCACAACAGGAGGAGCTAAAGGAGAAATTTTAGTCAAACAAGAGACTGTGATGAGTCCATTAAAAGGCGAAGTGAAGCCTTTATCTGAAGTAACAGACGAAGCCTTTTCGACAGGTGCTCTGGGTAAAGGGATTGCCATTGAGCCTTCCGAAGGCAAGGTCGTTTCACCTGTAGACGGCGTATTAACATCATTATTTTCGTCAGGTCATGCGATCGGAATTACAAGTGATCACGGTGTTGAAGTCCTCATCCATGTAGGCAAGGATACAGTCAAATTAAAAGGCAAACATTTTTATCCTAAAGTAAAACAGGGGGATGCTGTTAAAAAAGGTCAGCTGCTCATGGAGTTTGATATGGAAGCTATCAAAGAGGCAGGTTTTGTTCTGACCACACCTGTTATCGTGGCTAATACTGCGAATTACCTGGATGTTATTGAAACAGAGAAGAAGTCGATTGATTTTCAAGAGGATTTATTGACGGTTGTAGTCTAATCCTAATTAAATGTTGAGGAGGAACTGAACAATGAAAAATATAACTAAGGAATTTCCACAAGGATTTTTATGGGGAGGGGCTACGGCTGCTAACCAATTTGAAGGTGGATATAACGAAGACGGTAAGGGATTGAGCACCGCCGATGTAATTACAGCTGGGACACATACGACTTCCCGAAGAATTACACCTGTATTGGAAGCAGGAATGAACTATCCAAGTCACGAGGCTATTGATTTCTTCCATCACTATAAAGAGGATATCCGATTATTTGCAGAAATGGGTTTCAAGGTCTTTAGAATGTCCATTGCCTGGTCAAGAATATTTCCTAACGGAGATGATGCAGAGCCGAATGAGCAAGGCTTACAGTTCTATGATCGTGTATTTGCAGAATTGAAAAAGTATAATATCGAGCCTTTGGTTACGATCTCACATTACGAAGCGCCGTTTAATCTAACTCAAAAATATAATGGCTGGTCTGACCGCAGAGTGGTAGATTTTTATGTGAGATATTGTGAAGTGCTTTTTAACAGATATCAAGATGTCGTAAAATACTGGTTGACCTTTAATGAAATCAATATTTTAACCTTGTCTTTTGGTGCGTTCATGGCTGGAGCCATGATGCCGGAGGGGAATGGAGAGCTTGCCCATGCTACAGTGAAGGATGAGCAGGTTCTGTATCAAGCTTTGCACCATCAATTTATTGCCAGCGCAAAGGCAGTAAAGCTGGGGCATGAAATCAACAAGGACTTTAAAATCGGCTGTATGATTGCTTATATGTGTTCGTATCCACTTACATGTCATCCTGATGATTTACTGCTGGCCCAACAAAAGGATAACTTGAGCAACTTCCTGTGTTCAGATGTTCAAGTAAGAGGAGCCTATCCCGGATTTGCCAAGCGATATTTTAAAGAAAATAATATTGATATCGCCATGCAAGAAAATGATGAGAATATCCTTAAGGAAGGCTGTGTGGATTTCTATACCTTCAGTTATTATTCATCTACTTGTGTCAGTGCCGATCCCAACCAGGAGAAGGTGGGAGGGAATTTATCCATGGGATTAAAGAATCCTCATTTGAAAGCAAGTGCTTGGGACTGGCAGATCGATCCACAGGGATTAAGATGGTCCCTCAATAACATTTATAACCGATATGAAATCCCGTTAATGGTTGTTGAAAATGGCCTTGGCGCCGTAGATACAGTGGAAGAAGACGGCTCCATTCACGATGATTATCGAATTGATTATCTAAAGCAACACATTGAGCAAATGAAAGAAGCGATTGCTGATGGAGTAGACTTAATAGGGTATACGCCTTGGGGGTGTATTGATCTGGTAAGTGCGGGAACCGGTGAAATGAAAAAGCGTTATGGGTTTATATACGTCGATAAGGATAATGAAGGCAAAGGGACACTTGCCAGATCCAGAAAGAAGAGCTTTTATTGGTATAAGAATGTGATAGAAACGAATGGAGAGCAGTTGGATTAAATCTTTGTGCCTGATTTGCGAGTGGAGTAGAACCTAAAACGAATCTAAAAAAGATAAAGCAGCGCGTGCCGATCTTAATTTGGTATGCGCTGTTTAATTTCTCTGAAATGAAAACAATCTATTTCCGTTTTTTTAAGGAGATAAAACCATTAGTCACGATTGTATTCGTACGAGATATGATGCTTATAACGCTATGTATGTGTGCCCATTCTGCCAGGCTATCCGCAATGAATTTTAGTCAATCCCCTCATGGATCCCCGAATATCTCCACAGCTTATTCCAATAAGTCTGGTCAAATAGTTCAAATTCAGCTAATATTATTGATAACGATTCTCATTTAGAGGATCAGGATGAATGAAAACATTTGAGGTGGAAGCGTGTGAATTCAAATTCGTTATCATTAATATATCAGCATTATTTGGAAAAAACTCCGTTCAGACAACAGAACGAGCATACGTATATGATTTTACCGGAAGCGGGCCATGGACATATCTACAGAGTTACAACTTACAGCGGAATTGAAATTGTGTATTCGCACCTTCAATATCACGAGCCGTACCCGACCAACTTTGCTTCCAGAGGACAAATGATTGAGCTTCAATTTGCGCTTTCCGGTCAACGTCATGTGAATGTGGCTGGTCTGGATTATACACTCCCGATGGGGCAGGGGCACTTATTTTTTTACAGGATTTTAAAGCGCTTTTCCATCCTCCGGTTAATGAACAATACAAATCATTTGCACTTGGTATTCCTGTTTCGTTGTTTAATTATGCGGCTTCACAGTTAGCGGCTCGTCGGCAGGTAGCTATTGAATTTAATCAAATTCTTAAGGGAGCTGCATTCCATCACTTTAGTTTTGAACTGGATCACAGAAGTATAGTGATGATTGAGCATCTGATAAAAGACTTGAAAAGTGTGCATAGATCGCCTTTATTAATGGAAGCAGCTGCATTAGAGATTTTGAATAGGTTTATGATTCAATTATTTGATTTAACACCCATGCCCGAAGGTTTGTCTAAAGAAGATGTCAGAAAGCTGCATATGGCTCGGCAAATCCTTGAATCCAGCATGATTGATCCTCCCTCACTAATCGCATTATCCAAAAAAGTTGGCCTAAACGACTTTAAATTAAAAAAGGGGTTCAAGGCTTGTTTTGGAACTACTGTATTTGAATATTTGCGTCAAATTCGTCTGGATTATGCGATGAAGTTGCTACGAAGTCAAGAAAGTAATGTGACAGAAGCAGCGATGGCTGTAGGATACAGTAATGTGAGTGCATTTTCAGAGCAATTTTTCCGAGAATACGGAGTGAAGCCATCATCCTTAAAGAAAGTATTTTAAATTAAAAATCCGTTTAACCGTAGAATAATCCGTATATAGGCAGTAGGGTTTTGCTATGACTCGTATACTTTTGCATAGAGAGAATCTATAACAGAGGAGTGTACGAGGATGAATAGAATAAAAGGGAGCATCTTTTTTAGCGTATTTGTGGCTATGCTAGGGCTCATGCTCATTGCTCCAATTATGCCGCCCCTTATTCGTGAGTTGGGGTTAAGAGAAAGCCATTCTGGGTTAATCATATCGCTGGGTTCTATTACCATGGCCTTAATGGCTCCAGTATGGGGAAATCTGAGTGATGCAAAAGGACGCAAACCTGTAATCCTGATTGGGTTCATAGGGATGTGTATAAGTTGCTTGCTGTTTACGCTTACTCTTTTTGGAGGATTGAATGGATGGCTCAGCGGGGGGCTGTTGTTAGTCCTGCTGATTGTTACACGCGGTTTGATAGGCGGGTTTATCCCGGCGGTATTGTCATCTTCCCAAGCCTATATGGGAGATGTGACGGAGGGAGAAGATCGGGGCAGTGGGATGGCTATTATTAGCGCGGCCAATGGGCTTGGACTGGTATTTGGACCCGCTATTGCAGGTGCCTTTACTTTAATAGGCCTGCTGTGGCCCCTGTATTTTGGAATCGTGATTGCTGCTGTAGCATTTGTAGTGGCCCTGCTGGCAATTCCGTCTGCAAAACCCGTTATTCAGCAAAAGCCAGCCCGGATTAACCCTTTTCAACCAGGTCTACGAATGTATTTGTTTGTAGGTTTGGTTACGATGATTAGTATTGTGACCATCCAGGTTATAGGCGGATTTTATTTTCAAGATCAATTAGGCCTTTCATCCGAAGAAACAGCAAGAGTAGTTTCCTTTGGGCTCATGTTTTCTGGGGCAGCCATGCTGATCGTACAGATCGTTCAGATGAAATGGCTTAAATGGCAACCCAAGCCGATGATTTTGCTCGGTTCTCTGTTCCTTATTGCCGGGATGCTGTTATTCCTCATTTCAACCAGCTTGGTAGTCTACAATTTAGCGTTCTTTATGTTTGGTATAGGTACGGGCTTACTAATGCCTGGATTTATGGCCGGTGCTTCTCTTTCTGTCAGTAAAGAACAGCAAGGGGGAGCCGCTGGTTTGGTGGCTGCTGTCCAGGGCATTTCTGCGATTATTGCTCCTATTTTGACAACGACTCTGTATCGGGAGGACAAATATATTCCCTTTGCTCTTATAGCGGTTCTGGTAGCTGTTATGGCTATCATTATGTTGGGGGTAAGAAAAAGAAAAGGGGCAGGAGATTGACTAAGAAGGGAAAAATAAATTGATAAAGATCCTTTGTCCTGTTGGATGAAGGATCTTTGTGCTTTCTATATATAGTAATCTGGCAAAGCAACAATGCGGTACGGTTGTGTTGTCATATTTTTTTGATTCTTTCATTAATACACTACATTAAAATAACTTTATGTGTTAGTTTAGTGCGCGAACGACAAAATTCGTCATTATTTTTAGTTATTCAGGACGTGGTACCCGCTCCTGTTCCTTAGTACAATTAATCAAAATAACAAGTGATGAAAAGAAAGGTGACAAATAAGCAGGGATTACGGATAAGGGGGGACAGGCCGTGGCCGTTTACACACTACGTAGATTGATTCAAATGATTCCGGCACTGCTTGGTATTGTCGTCATTACATTCATGATCTCGAGAGTGCTTCCGGGTGATCCTGCCGTGATGCTTGCGGGGGAACAGGCTACACCTGAGACGATTGAAAATATTCGCAGCAGCATGGGACTAGATCAGCCGAAGTACATTCAATTCTTTCATTATGTAGTTGGATTGTTCCAAGGTGATCTGGGTCAGGCTTATCACACCGGACAGTCAGTGGCAAGCGACTTTGCTACCCGGTTTCCGGCAACCATCGAGTTGGCGCTGGCAAGCTTGATTATTGCAATCCTGGTGGCAATCCCGATTGGCATTTTGGCGGCAACTCGAAAAGAATCGATTGTTGACCACATTTCACGTGTGTTTTCCTTAATCGGTGCATGTATGCCTATCTTTTGGATTGGACTGTTATTCATTTATATTTTTTATGCTAAATGGGGCATCGCTCCTGCGCCAATGGGCCGAATTAGCGGTGACATCAATCCGCCGACGCACGTTACGGGGCTTTATGTACTCGATAGTCTGATGACCGGTGATTTTGTAGCTTTAAAGAGCAGTTTATCCCATTTGGTCCTGCCAGCAGTCTGTCTAAGCACAGGCACTATGGCGATTGTGGCGCGGATGATGCGTTCCAGCATGTTGGAAGTCATCGGCCAGGATTTTGTCCGCACGGCCAGAGCCAAAGGTCTGCGCGAAGGGATTGTCATTTACAAGCACGCGCTCATTAACGCTTTTATTCCCACACTTACCGTACTTGGTTTGCAGGTCGGTTACCTGATTGGTGGAGCGGTTATTACCGAAACGATTTTTACCTGGCCAGGCGTAGGCAGTTATGTGACGGATTCAATTTTAGCTGCTGATTACGCGCCGATTCAAGCATTTACCTTGGTAAGTGCGCTGATTTACAGCTTTATCAATCTTGGAGTCGACCTGGTTTACGGATTGATTGATCCACGTATCCGGTATGAATGATAACGAAGCACAAAAGTAGGGGGAGGTACTCGGATGAGCACTGCAAGTGATTTGGTGGCAAAAGCGGCTGTACCTCAGCCTAATGCAACCGCTATACCGAAACGAAAAACCTTTTGGCGATTGCTGTTTGGCAACAAGCTCGCTTTAATCGGATTCATTTTTATCGTTGGGTGGACGCTCATTGCCATCCTCTCATCCTGGATCGTTACACATGACCCTTACGTAACCGACCCGGCGAACAAGCTGCTGCCGCCAAGTGCAGAACATTGGTTTGGGACCGATAATTACGGACGTGACATTCTCAGCCGTGTTATTTACGGAGCGAGAATCAGCATATGGACAGGGATGATCGCCGTGTCGATCTCATTTATCATCGGCGTACCGCTTGGAGCAATCGCAGGTTTCTATGGCGGTCGAATGGGCAGCATTATTATGCGCTGTATGGATATTCTGCTTGCTTTCCCGTCGCTGGTACTCGCCATGGCGATCGCTGCAGCGATGGGGCCAGGACTGATGAGCGCACTCATCGCCGTGGGAATTGTAGGCATACCCGAATTCGCCAGACTGATTCACGGACAAACCATCTCTCTCCGGGAAAAGGAGTTTGTTGAGGCCAGCCGGGCGATCGGTGTAACGAACGGAACGATCTTGTTTCGCCACATTTTGCCTAATGCACTTGCCCCACTGCTTGTGAATGCAACGCTTGGAATGGGCTTCGCCATCCTGACCTCTGCCAGTCTCAGCTTCCTGGGACTCGGTGTCAAACCCCCGATTGCCGAATGGGGCGCAATGATTTCGGAAGGGCGAGCGTATATAATTTCCGGTGAGTGGTGGATTGTAACCTTCCCGGGTCTTGGAATTGCGACAGCTATATTGGGCTTCAATTTGCTTGGAGACGGTTTGCGGGATGTTCTTGATCCTAGACTGCGCTCTAGCAAATAAAAATAAATAGATCATTAAAGGGGAGAACGTAAGCCATGTTGAAAAAAAGTCTTTCTTTAATTGTCGTCTTGTCTACGTTGCTTTGGACGGCAGGCTGCGCAAGCAATGCCAACAGCCCGTCCGCTTCGCCTGGAGAGAAAGGAGCAGATGCCCCATCCCCACCAAAGGCGATTACACTTGCTTACTCGGAGGGAGGGTCAACCATGGACCCTGCTGAGGCAAGTGATCTTACATCGGACACCCTTGTGCTTGCGCTCTATGATCAGCTTGTGACCTATGGCAAAAAGTCTACTGATAGCGGCGAAGTGGCAGATACGGAAGCAATTAAGCGCATGCTGGCTGAAAAATGGGATGTTTCCGCTGATAACATGACTTATACATTGCATCTGCGTAAAGACGTTAAATTCCAAAGTGGCAATCCACTGACCGCCAATTCCGTGTTGTATTCCTTTGAGCGGCTTAAAAATTCCGATTCCGGTAGCTTTCTGTATGGTATGAGCTCCATTAAAACCGCTACAGCACCGGATGAGCACACCGTTGTTATTACATTGTCCCAACCCAATCATATGTTTCTGCAAATCCTGTCATTGTACAACTTCTCCATTGTGGATGATGTGGTTGTCAAAGAAAATGGCGACGGCGACTATTTGAAAACACATGCGGCAGGTTCAGGTCCGTTCAAGCTTGAAAAATGGGACCCTGCGACAGAAGCTGTCTTTAATGCTAATGCCGGCTACTGGCAAGGAGCGCCAAATCTGAGCAAAGTAACGATGAAGTTTACCAAGGAAGCTTCCAACCGTGTACTTCTGCTGGATAAAGGCGATGTGGACATGGCGATTGAGATTCCTGCAAAGGACGTTTCGAAGCTGGAAACCAACGCTGATTTGAAGGTTCAATCCAATGCAAGTAACCGGATTCTGTATTTCGCCATGAATAACAAAGTTAAACCTTTTAATGATCCAAAAGTGCGTCAAGCGATTGCTTATGCCATTCCTTACGACCAATTAATCGACGATGTCATGTACGGTCAAGCAAAGCAAATGAAGAGTTCTGTAGCGAGTAACACGCCTGGCTACACCGATGCGGGCTACAGCTACAAGCACGACCTGGACAAAGCAAAACAACTGCTTACAGAAGCGGGTTATCCTAATGGGTTTAATTTTGACCTGACACTGGGTTCCGGCTTCCAGGACTGGGCAGATGATGCTGTATTGATTCAAGCTGAACTTGCCAAGATTGGCGTAAAGATGAATGTTGTCAATGTTGCTCGTGCACAGTTCCTTGAACAGCAACGAGAAGGCAACCTGACAGCATACATTTCCAAATGGACTTCTTTCGTCAACGACCCTGGTTACCATCTCGGGTTTCTGATGTACAGCGGCGGTTCTTCGAATTATATGCATTACGCTAATGCAGAAGTGGATAAGCTTTGGGAGCAAGCAGGCAAAGAGCAAGATGAAAATAAACGTAAAGAGCTGTATGGCAAAGCACAAGAACTTATAAATCAAGATTCGCCATGGGCGTACCTGTATGAATACAATCGGGTTGTTGGCATGAGCAAAGACGTCACTGGATATGTTTACTACCCAGATGAGGTTATCCGATTCTATTCATTGAATAAAGAGTAAGTTGTGATCTTACCTTATGCCTTCGGTTTTTACAGCCGAAGGCTATCATTTTACACCTGAAGTATGAAGCTGATCCCGAGGGATCGTAAAAAATTTTGTTGGCTAAATGGAAAACGTGAAGGGACTGAATGGAAATGACAGATTGGAAAACGTTAGTTCTTAATGAAATAGATAAACGGCAAGACGAATTGCTTGAGCTATGCTCGCGATTGATTCAGTTTCCTTCGGAAAATCCTCTAGGTGACTCACGCGAAATTAGTCAGTTCATTATGGACTATCTTAAAGAAGCAGGTATAGAAACAACGGTGTATGAATCCGGGCCGAATATGTGGAATCTCATTTCTGATTATGGCGCTGAAACGGCGAACGGAAAAAAACTGATTTTCTGTGGGCATACAGACGTTGTGCCGGCAGGGGATCGTTCTCGTTGGGATTTTGATCCGTTTTGTGGTGAAGTACGGGATGGCTATCTCCTGGGCCGCGGTGCTTCGGACATGAAAGCAGGACTGGGCGGATTAATATTTACCGTTGTGCTGTTCTCCAAATTGGGCGTACCGCTCGAAGGTGCGTTGTCGTTGCTTGTAGTTCCAGACGAGGAAACCGGGGGACATCTTGGAGTACCTTGGGTGCTGGAAAGAAAGCTGATTGAAGGAACGGCTGCTGTGATCGCAGAGCCTTCAGGCCCGCAAAACCCGACAATCGGTCAAAAGGGAAGCTGCTGGTTTGAGTTTACCGTTGAAGGTACGCCGGGTCATGGCAGTCTGCAACCGATCGCAGGTGAAAGTGCTATTTTGAAAGCGGCCAGAGGGATTGAAGCCCTGCAACAACTGTGGGACATCGAACCGGACATTCCGGAAGAAGTCAAAGAGATCATTGAAATTTCCAAGCGTTATGTAAGCGAACGGGAAAACCCGGCTTATGGACAAGCCTTTGACCATGTAACAGTGAACATCGGTACGATTCAGGGAGGCACCAAAGTCAATGTGGTTGCTGACCGTTGTACGGTACAAGTGGATTCTCGTGTTCCTTTTGGTGTAGACCATCGGGATGTACTGGCTAGAGCGAAAGAATTACTTGCTAGTGTAGACATTCACGTTGAACCCAAGCAGTTCGGGTTTTTCGGTAATGCCAACTGGACCCCACCAACCGAACCAATTGTGCATGATCTTGTGGATTCCATCGCTGAAGTCAGCGGTAAAGAAGCTTATGGCGTACTACAATGGGCAACCAGCGACGCACGTGCATTCCGCAAATATAATATTCCGGTATTGCAATATGGACCTGCCGACCTGGGAACCATCCACAACTTCAACGAAAGAGCTCCAGTATGGCAGATCCTTCAATCCGCGAAAGTATACGCCTTGACGGCGCTTAAATATCTGAACACAACAAAAACAGAAGCTTAAGGGGAGCTAGACGTATGATGAAACAAGTTTACGAGGTATATGATCTTTTGGACAGCCCGTCCGCTAGCGGGGCAGAAGTAAAAGCTTATCTGGAACAACTGGGTCAAGCGGACATCAGCGTCACAACCGTTGAGGGTCAGAAAGGCTCTACGGATTTTATCAAAGTTGTTATTGTTGGAAAAAACGGTCGTATTCGCGGTGGCGATTGCCCAACCCTGGGTGTGATTGGTCGTCTTGGCGGACTTGGAGCACGTCCGGAAATGATCGGATTTGTATCTGATGGTGATGGCGCGGCAGCAGCGATTTCAGCAGCAGCCAAGCTTTTGTCTATGCAGTCCAAAGGTGATGTGCTGGACGGCGACGTGATTATCTGTACACACATTTGCCCGGATGCACCTACCCAGCCGCATGATCCGGTTCCATTTATGGATTCGCCAGTAGATATTTTGACCATGAACCAGTATGAAGTGACTCCCGAGATGGAAGCTATTCTGTCGATTGATACTACAAAAGGGAATCGTGTCATCAATCATAAAGGGATTGCTATTTCCCCTACCGTACGTGAGGGCTACGTGTTGCGGATCAGTGAAGACCTTGTTGATATTGTGCAGACCGTAACCGGCGAACCGTGTGTTACTTTTGCTGTGACCACGCAGGATATTACACCTTACGGCAATGATCTGTATCATATCAACAGCATTTTGCAGCCAGCGGTGGCAACCTCGGCCCCGGTTGTGGGTGTAGCGATTACCGCAGCCGCCCCCGTACCAGGCAGTGCAACGGGTGCAAGCCACGAAGGCGATATTTCGCTGGCTGCTAAAGTGGCTGTGGAAACAGCCAAGGCCTATGGACGCGGCCAATGCTCTTTTCATTCGAAAAAAGAATTTCAACATATCACCAAGCTGTACGGAGACATGAAGCATCTGCAAACGATGGGCCAGTCCGAATAGGCTCGTCCTTTTAGATAAAAACGTGAAGATTCATGATGGACAAGGAGGGGAAAGAGGACATGGCACAATTGCTTGAAGTAACCAATCTCCGCACAGAGTTTAAGACTGCGGCGGGTACCATCCGGGCAGTGGACGGCGTCGATCTGTCGGTTGGCAAAGGGGAAACACTCGGGATTGTTGGGGAATCCGGGTGTGGCAAAAGCATCACTTCCCTTTCCATTATGCAACTTCTCCCCAAAGGGCTTGGGAAAGTAGCTGCTGGTGAAGTGCGGTTTAACGGCGAAAACATGCTGGATTACTCAGAGCGGAAAATGCGTTCAATTCGAGGTAATGAGATCGCTATGATTTTTCAGGAGCCTATGACCTCGCTGAATCCTGTGTTCAAAATCGGCAAACAAATTGCTGAATCTGCCCGATATCATCACGGTGTAAGTAAACATAAAGCCAAGGACATGGCAGTGGAAATGCTGATTAAAGTTGGCATCCCGCGCCCGGAAAAAGTAGCCGTTGCTTATCCGCATGAGCTCTCGGGTGGTATGCGCCAGCGGGTTATGATTGCGATGGCAATGGTCTGCAACCCGAAGCTGCTAATCGCCGATGAGCCGACAACGGCACTTGACGTGACCATTCAGGCGCAAATCCTTGATTTGATGCGTGACCTGCAAAAGTCCGAAGGAACTTCCATTCTGATGATTACCCATGATCTCGGCGTTGTAGCCGAAATGTGTGATCGGGTAGTTATTATGTACGCTGGGCAGGTGGTGGAAGAGACGGATGTCAAAACACTTTTTAAAGATCCAAAACATCCTTATACGCAAAGCTTGCTGGCTTCATTGCCGCAGTTGAACAGTGAGCAGGATCGACTGGCTTCAATTCCGGGTCAGGTTCCAAATCCGCTGGACATGCCGGCAGGCTGCCGCTTTGCACCACGCTGTCAGTTTGCCAAGGAAATTTGTCGTGAGGAGGCACCGGTGCTTAAAGAAGTGGAGTCCGGGCACAAATGCCGTTGCTTGCTACAGCAGGAGGGATATCATGAGTACACTGCTTGAAATACGTAACCTGAAAAAACACTATCCGATCAAAAAAGGACTTTTTGCCAAAGAAGTGGGAGCAGTCAAAGCGGTGGATGGTATAACGCTGTCGGTACAGCAGGGCGAAACTCTCGCCATTGTGGGGGAATCCGGCTGTGGCAAATCTACAACAGGTCGGGCAATCCTCAGACTGATCGAGCCGACGGATGGAGAAATTCTATTTAACGGTACGGATATACGGAAGCTGAATACCGAGCAGCTGCGCAAATTCAGAACGGATATGCAAATGGTGTTTCAGGACCCGTTTGCTTCACTTGATCCAAGATGGACGGTGCAGCAGGTGCTGGAAGAACCGCTAATCACTCATGAAAAGTTGAGCAAAACACAGCTCAAAGATCGTGTGGAAAACCTGCTCGAAGTGGTTGGATTGTCCCCTTATCACGCCAATCGTTACCCGCACGAGTTTTCAGGGGGTCAACGCCAGCGGATCGGGATTGCAAGAGCACTGGCGCTTCATCCCAAATTTATCGTTTGTGATGAGCCGGTTTCGGCGCTCGATGTGTCCATTCAGGCGCAGGTGCTTAACCTGATGAAGGACTTGCAAAAACAATACGACCTGACGTATATGTTCATTTCCCATGACCTGTCGGTCGTGAAATTTATTAGCGACCGTGTTGGTGTGATGTACCTGGGCAAGCTGGTGGAGCTCGCACCCACCCAAGAAATGTTCAAGGAGCCGCTGCATCCGTATACAAAAGCGTTGATGTCTGCGGTACCTGTAGCCGATCCAGAAGCGGAACGGGACCGGATCGTGCTTAAAGGCGATGTGCCGAGCCCGGAAAATCCGCCAAGCGGCTGCGCGTTTCATAACCGTTGTCCGGCAGCGATGGACATTTGCAGCAAAGTGCAGCCCCTCTTTGCCGAGGCGGCACTGGGTCGGCAGGTGGCTTGCCACTTGTACCCGACTTCTGCACCGGAACAAGCGATAGCCGGACAGGAATAAGCTAGCTGAAAAAGAATAAATATACTTTATAGTAAAAATGAAGCCTGAATCCGCCCCCAAACGGATTCAGGCTTTTTTAAGGAGTGCTGCTCTGAAAAAGTACATATTTATCTAATAGATCCATTTTAAGATTCAATATAAGGGGTGGAATTTCAACACCTGTAAATCAAGCATATAACATGCAGGGATACAACATTGCGCACAATCAATGGAAGCGTTTTAATTTGAATATAGAAACACAAAAGAAGACCTCAGGGAGGATATAAGAATGCTAAAAGTGAAAGCGCTTAGATGCGAACATTTAAATAATCCGATTGGATTGGGTTGTCTAAAACCGCGACTCAGTTGGCAGATTGAATCTGACAAAATGTATGTTTCACAAAAACGGTTCCAATTGCAAGTATCCGTTAATCCCACTTTTGAATCGCTGATCTGGAATCATTTTGCCTATTCGGATCAATCCATTCTGTTTCCATATGAAGGCCCTCCACTGGAATCAGGACAAAGATATTATTATCGGGTAAAAGTGTGGGCTCAAGGAGCGGGTGACACAGAAGCAGAAGAATCGAAATGGAGTGAGTCCGGCTTTTGGGAGATGGGGTTGCTCCATGAGCAGGACTGGAAAGCACAATGGATCACGGTGAAGGAGCGGAGCATAAATGAAGAGTTTCAGACAAGAGCTCCTTTTGCCACTTCCAAGTGTTTTTCAGTTGAGGGGAAAGTGAAAAAAGCAGTCATTTATGCTACAAGCCTGGGTCTATATGAACTGGAGTTAAACGGGCAAAAAGTGGGCGATGCCTACTTTACCCCAGGATGGACGGATTATAACGATCGTGTCCAGGTGCAAGCGTATGACGTGACTTCTGCCATTCAAGAACAAAATAACCGAATCACAGCAACGGTGGGAGAAGGCTGGTATAGCGGTTATCTGGGCTGGCAGAAGCGCAAGGACACCTACGGGGACACGAATGCATTGCTACTTCAAATGGAGATTAGTTATGAAGATGGCCGTTCTGAACTCATTTGCTCTGATTCTTCTTGGGAAGAAACGAACTGTGCCATTTTAATGTCGGATATTTATAACGGCGAAATCTATGATGCCAGACTTGAGCAGCGGGCACCCGAACATAGCTCTTTAACCGAACGGAAAATGATGCAGATCGTCCCGTTCCCATTAAGTCATCTGGTTGCTCAGGAGAATGAGCCTGTCCGTGTGATGAACCGATTGAAGCCTGTTGAGCTCATTCGAACCCCCAAAGGTGAGCTTGTGCTTAACTTGGGCCAAAATATGGTAGGCTGGCTGGAATTTAAAGTTGAAGCCCCTGAAGGTACGGTTTTGAAGCTGGTTCATGGTGAAGTGCTGGATCAGCAAGGGAACTTTTACAGAGATAACATTCGTGATGCAGCACAGCAGATTACGTACATTTGCAGTGGGAAGGGGAAGGAGATATTTCGGCCACATTTCACTTTTCAAGGCTTTCAATATGTGAAGCTTGAGGGCTTTCCGGATGGCGTTACAATTGAAGATTTTACGGGCGTTGTTCTGCATTCGGATATGGAGAATATCGGGGTGTTTGAGACATCCGATCCGAAGCTCAATCAATTACAGCACAATATTATGTGGGGACAAAAGGGGAATTTCCTGGATGTTCCAACTGATTGCCCGCAGCGCGATGAGCGATTAGGCTGGACCGGTGATGCACAGATTTTTGCCAGAACGGCCAGCTTCAATATGAATGCGGTTTCCTTTTTCCGAAAGTGGCTGAAGGATTTGGCTTATAACCAGCTGGAGAATGGGGCAGTGCCTTTTGTAGTGCCGGATGTCCTCAAAGGAACCTTTGCGGATAATATGGACAAAACGACAGCAGCATGGGGAGACGCGGCGGTTATATGTCCGTGGACCCTATATCAATGCTATGGGGATAAGCAAATTTTAGCTCAGCAGTATGACAGTATGAAAGCATGGGTGGATTACATCCGTGCCCAGGGGAACGAAGAATGTCTTTGGGATACCGGTTTGCAGCTGGGAGACTGGCTGGCGCTGGATAGCGAGGAAGGAAGCTATTTTGGGGCGACCGACGGAACACTGGTCGCAACTGCTTACTTTGCGTATTCGACTCATATTTTGGCGCAGACGGCCAGACTGCTTAATCGTTATACCGATTACAACACATATAAAAGCTTACATGAGGGGATTAAAACCGCTTTTGCGAACCGCTACTTCGATGACGCTGGCCAACTGACCTCCAATACCCAGACTGCACAGATTGTTGCTCTGCACTTTGGATTGGTGCCGGACAAGTATAAAACGCAAGTGATCCAGGAGCTTGTACGGCTCATAGAAAAAAATGATATGCATCTGGATACCGGCTTTGTGGGCACACCCTATCTATGTCTGGTTTTGTCCGACAATGGCTATACGGATGTAGCTTATAAGATTTTATTTCAAAATGATTATCCTTCATGGCTCTATCAGGTTGAACGGGGGGCAACGACCATGTGGGAGCATTGGGACAGCATCAAAGTGGACGGCTCGTTCTGGAGTACGGATATGAACTCGTTCAATCACTATTCATACGGTTCAGTTGGAGACTTTATGTACCAAAATATTGCCGGAATCGATGTGCTTGAAGCGGGTTATAAAAAATCACGATTAGCTCCTAAACCGCCTGCTAATCTTACTTCGGCCCACGGGGAACTGGAAACGCCATATGGTGCGCTGGAAGTCCATTGGGAAATCGTGAATGAAGAAATGCAGATGACGGTTCGCGTTCCGCATAATACGACGGCTGAGATTACACTTCCGGGAGTTATGGAGCCGGATGCATTACAGCAGACCATTGCCATGCAATATCCGTCGATTCAGAATCCGCCTGTTTATATACCACAGGAGCTGGCTGGGAGAATGGGGATTACGGGGGAGCAGGCGATTTTCCAAAGGAGCGAAGATCATGAAATTACGTTTACGGTCGGTTCAGGGCAGTATGTCTTCCAGTACAGATACTGCCAGACTACCCAAGTTCCTGCCCATGCAACCAGAGGCTAAATAACATAGACTAGAGGTGAGTAACTTGATGAATATAAAAAACAAAGTATGGTTTAAAACGGCGTTGCTGTCCATTTCCTTAGTCCTGACATCAGCGAGTGCCATTTCGGCTATCATACCGATGATGCTGAATCAATTATCAGGGGTTTCTAGTTCCTTGATTGAAAGCGTAGTTACTATTCCATCCTTCACGATGATGCTGTTTGTGCTGTTGAGTGGTCCGATCTCTTCCCGATTGGGCAAAAAAAATACAGTCATGCTAGGACTTTTGCTCGTGGTCATCGGCGGAATCCTACCTATGTTCACAACTAACATTACATGGATTCTCGCGTTGCGTCTGGTATTAGGTGCAGGTCTCGGGATGTTCAATTCGCTGGCCGTCAGCTTAATTAGTGATTTTTTTGAAGGGGACGAACGTGCCCAATTAGTAGGCTTTCAAAGCGCCGTTCAAGGGCTCGGAAGCAGCTTAGCTACTTTTGTGGCAGGACAGCTTGCCTTAATCGACTGGAAGTTTGCCTTTTTATGCTATGCTATCACCATTCCTGTTGCGCTGTTATTCTTTTTTATCATTCCCGAACCAGAGCGTGTGGAGCCTACAGCGGAGCGTTCAACAGGAACGGGCCACAAGAGCGGCGGAGTATCCATACCTGTACTTGGATTAGGAGCTGCACTTTTCCTGTTTATGACCTTTATCATGATTGTGTATACCAAAACAGGTATTATGATTGCTGAAAAGAATATGCCTAATCCTGGTTTTTTAGGAACGGCGTTAACGCTGTTCTCCCTGGCAACTATGATTGCAGGCTTCTTGTTTGGTAAAATTTATAAATGGTTTAGAAATTACGCTCCCTTTATCTCCAGTCTATTAACAGCAACAGGTTTTGTACTGCTGTGGTTTGCTCAGAATGTTACCATGGTTACCGTTGCCATGCTTATCATTGGCTTTAGCTTTGCGCTGTTTATTCCTTATATTTTTACCATACTAACTAAAATCGTGCCTAAAGGCAGTGAGACGATTTCCATTTCAATTGCGATGGTAGGCTCCAATTTGGGAGCGTTTGCTTCGCCTTATGTTATCAAGTTAGTTGGCATGTTGTTTGGAAATGAAACCGCCTCATTTTCCTTCCTCGTTTCTGCGATTGTGTTTACAATTGCTGCACTCATCTGTCTGGGAATCGCTATTAGAGGAAAGGGCAGTAAGGTTCAGGCGGCAGTTCACAGTTAATGGGAGGCATCAGGTATAGGTAGTTTTTTTAACGGGCGGAGAGCCGCCCTTTTTTCCATCATATAATGAAGGAGGAGCCAGTGTTTATGAACCTTCATGAGTTGGACCAGTTGCTGAGAATCAAAACGGAAATTGAACTTTTACAACAACAAAACAACCAGGTTATTAATGATCTTTCCGAAGAAGCGGAGGACGAACGATACTATGATATAAATCAGAACATGTATCGTATGCCCGCTTTGTTTTTCTTCGGAGAACATGATATTTATATTAGCAAGCACAATAGATTTGCTCCGATGCTGGAGCACATGCATGAATTTATTGAATTAAACTATGTCTATTCAGGTAAGTGCAATCAAATCATAGCAGGCAAAGAAATTCAGCTTTGTGAAGGCCAAGTGTGTGTCCTGGATAAGGATGTGCCCCACAGCATCGCTCCTTTGGGAGAAGACGATATCCTTATTAATATCTTGCTGCAAAGAGAAACGATTTCTTCCCTGTTCTTACAACGGTTATCTAAGAAAAAAAGTCTGATTGGTGAATTTCTCGCCAACTCTGTCCTCCAGCATCAGCACCATAATCACTTTATTATTTTTGAGTCGCAACATAATGAAAACCTTCAATATATATTGCGCAGAATCTTAATCGAATATTTTTCCAGTCAAGAGGATTCGATGGAATTGGTCAAGGCTTATTTGCAGATTGTTTTTGGAGAATTGGTTCGTGTATTGGAAAGCGAGCATAATATTCACTTAAACCAGCAGGAAAATAATATTACATCTATTCTGAATTACATGGAAGAGCATTATCAGCATTTAAGCTTGCAGCAATTATCTAATCATTTCAGTTACAATAGTACGTATTTAAGTAATAAGTTAAAAAAAGTAACTGGTCTTACTTATACTCAGCTTATTGCCAACATTAAACTCAATGCAGCTTATTCTCTGGTTGTGAATACCAACCTGCCGTTCGAAATGATATTTAAGCAAGTTGGATATAACAGCATGAGTTTTTTCTATAAAAAATTTAAAATGGCTTATGGTGCTACCCCGCAAAATATCCGAAACAAGCAGTTGAGGAAATGAAGGATATCAAAGGAGCATGTAAACGCTATGACCATTACATGATGTAATAGACGTCCAATTTTTATTGGGCGTCTATATGTTATAATATCTGCAAATTCATAAGCACAAGGCTAATGAAATGATAGGTTGCTGGATACCTTTATTTCCGGCAAGAGGGAGGATGCATCCTTGGAAGCGATACTAAGACGGCACTGGCCGGAGTGGAACGGAACGTTGCAGAAACGAACCGGGGGTTGGAATAATACGACGTATTTTGTTAAGGATGGTATGCGAAGCGGGGTGCTGCGCGTCTACGATACACACAGAGATAGGGACAAAATTGAATTTGAGCATGCGGTTTTGCAGGCGCTGAGTATGCATTCTCTATCATTCAGGGTGCCGATACCAATTCGAACAGTGACGGGAGAGACAATCGCTCAGCTTGAGAAGGAAAGCGGCAAATATGTCTGTCTGTTCGATTACATAGAAGGCAAATCACCACTGGAGCAGGATTCAAGCTTTTCCTATTCCTTTGGCGAGGCTACGGGTGAATTATCTGCTGTACTTGCGACTTTCAATCTTGATATGGCTCCAGTTTACCGACCGTATTACGCCTTGCAGCAATCCTACCCATTGTGTAACCAGGAGATCGTTCGAGAGATTTGCCTGCATCCGCCTGAGCCTCTAAAAACTTTGCATGACGAGCTGCGATGGATAGGAAAAGTATATGAAGAGATTACAGATTCGCTTCATACATTGGAAGAGTTGCCGCATCAGCTTGTACATGGGGACTTGAACGCTTCCAATTTGTTAGTAATGGATACTGATCATAGCCAAGTGACTGCATTGATTGATTTTGAGTTTTGTACGTTAGACGTTCGGGTCATGGAACCAGCGGTCATCTTATCAGGATTTTTGGGACAACCGGAGGAGACGCAAGCAGTTCGGGATTTTTGCCAGGGCTTCAGTTGCCAAGTTCATCTTTCCCATGCCGAGATTGATGCGGTGCCTGTATTGATGCTGCTTAGGAAGGTAGATGTATTTCTTCATTTCTTGAGTCGCTTTCTGGAAGGAACTGACCAGCCACATGTGTTACAAGAGCAGATCAAGCAGATCGCTGCCGACTTGCTGCAACTGTCTACCAGAAGTAGCTGGATTCAGGAGGAGTTAATCCTCGCAGGAATGGCGTATGAATGAACTTTATCACAAGATGAGGAGGAGATTGGCAGACACTCGTTCATATGGAGAAAAGGTACCACCTGAGTGGACGTATCCAAAGCATGAGATCACAGCAATTGTAAGAGGATACGACGAGCTGAATCAGTAGGTGATTTTGGATCAAACACAGGTCTTAAAGACTCAGCATGTGGATTGAAGGTTGAGATTAGGACAATGAGAGGGGAATGAACATGCATACTTTAACGGTTGATGAACTGTGTTCGCAAGCTTCAACCCGGCAAGGGACGAGGAGTAGAAGGGGTCAATAGCTGAAGTCTGGAGAACAAGTATAATATCCGTTATAATTTAGGTTAAGAGACACTGATTCATCGGAGGTTGGCTATCATCTGGAATATTCATTTTGAACATCAATTTGTAAAATGTCCAAGTGTAACGAATGAACAACTATCCCGTTTTCTGAACACATGGAACATAAAGCTTTCGGAGCAAGAGATTTATGAAATAAAAGAAAGACAAGTGAACCCTTTTTCGAAGTCTTCTCCATATTACGATCAATATAAACCTCTGAATCCTGTTGGCTGGCATCTGCCTCAAGGACAATTTCCGGACAGCTATATCCATTTTTTGAAATACTCTAACGGCGGGGAGTTTCAAAATGGAGAACGTTATTTTCAGTTTTTCGATACCGAAGATTTGAGAGAAATGAATCTAGCTTACGAGCTGCCGGAGTATATGCCGAATGCCGTGTCGTTTGGGATGGATGGGAGAGGAAATCATTATTTATTTGATATGAGAGAAGAAAAAAGAAACAACGAATATCCTGTTCTTTTTTCTCATTCTGGTAGTTTGGGGTATGACGATTGCAGACATGCTGCAAATTCTTTCATTGAGCTATGTACAGAAACATGGGAACTTTATGAATAGCAAATAGCGAGATGCCGATTTTTTTGGGCTTCTCGCTATTTTTAATCATTTTACCCCTGAAAAACGTCAATGAAGGTGCCGTATGTCCCTATGGCTGAATTTGAGATATTTGTTCAATCAACGAATCGACCGCCTCATCCACCAGGTAGGGGCCATTGTTCCATTTATCACGGGAAACATTAATAATGTGATTATTTTTCACAGCGGGAATCGTTTGGTACACAGGCTCGCTGAATAGCTGCATGGTTTGCTTCAACTCTTGATCGGTCATTTGAGTAAAGAAATAGTCAGCCGGACGATGGACCAGAGCTTCCATGGAAAGAGCAGTTCCGCCATCGGCATATGGTTTGAATTGCTTAGGCATTTGGAAACCGAAATCTTGGTAGATCAATTTTCCGAGCGTACCGCCCTCACCTCCAAGCAGTACCTCTCCCTTGTGAATAATGAAAGAGATTGCTGTAGTATCTGCTTTAATGGGGATGTGAGTTTGTTCCCGAATGCCCTGCAATTTTTTCTCGAACTTAGCAATCCAGGATTCTGCTTCTGTTTTCCGGTTCATAATGTCGCCAAACGTCCGTAGTGTATTCACCACGTCTGGATCGCCACCCCATGCTACTGCAATAGTTGGGGCGATTTTTTGGTACTGCTCAAAGGTTGCTTTGTCGTGAAAATCCGACAGTATAATCACATCCGGCTCCAATGCGGAAATGGCCTCGACATTACCTGTTCCTTTGCCTATGCTAGCGACATCAGCCATCTTCTCAGGATAAAGATCGAGTATCTCCTGATTGACACCTACCGGTTTTAAGCCTAATGGAAGCAAATAACCGCCGTATGTAATAACAACAGCCCTTTTGGGTTGAACAGGAATTTCCGTTTGCCGTCCAAGTGCATCGGTATACGATCTTGTTTCAACTGGCTTCGCAACGTCACTCGTACCACTGCAAGCTGCCAGCAGCAATGTTAAGCTGAACAAAAGGGTAACAGCAAAAGCAGGCTTAAAACTAACATTCATATCGTCCACTCTCCAAGCGTCATGTTGATAATGATTATCATTGTTACCAATATAACGTTGTCCTGATCCGGGAGCAATGAATGATTTGAGTGTAAAATTTGTATTCGTTGAACTTTTTATAACAAGGCTATGCATTTTAAATTGTGTTGGGGTTTCGCCGGTTTGCTTTTTGAAAAGTCTACTAAAATAATAAAAATTGGTATAACCAACGTTTTCGGCAACTTCCCGAATGGAAGCATCTGTTTCAGCTAACAAGGATTTGGCCCTGTTGATGCGGGTTTGAACGACATACTCGATAGGGCTGCATCCATATTTGCGCTTAAAAACCTTTACGAGGTAGTGGGTACTGTAATGAAATTGTTTAGCCATCGTCTCCATAGCGATTGGTTTTTGAAAACGCTCTTGAATATATTGGGCTATTTGTGTAGCCAGATCCGGCTTGGATATTTTGATCTCCTTCATCTGTAATTGACGAAAGTGTTCATGCACGAATTGATAGAACAATCCATTCACTTGCAGTTTGTCCAGTTCATTTCTATTAGACCACTGGTGATTCATTTGTTCGACAAGCGATATCAGGGGGAGCGGATAGAGGGCCTGAAACGCATAGTTTTGTCTAAATAGAGCCATCCGATCTTTTCGTTCGAACGGACTTTGACCCGCTTGTTCTTGAACGGGTTTGTATAAAATGAGGTAGTATTCAAACGGCTGGTTTAAGCACCAGATATTCAGACTTGCTCCTTTTCCGCCGTGGAGAACCTGAAACTTGGCTGCTGAGGTTTCGATTTCATCAAGCATTAATCTGGCTTCTCCTTGATTGGCGAATAGAAATCCGCTTGAAGGCAGGGAATAGGAACTCAATCTCTCTCCAGGCTTCATCGTAAAATGACGAATGTCCAGCACCTTAACCGGCGTTTGGTTCCATAATCTGATCGTTTCCAGCCACTCCATAAAAACACCTCGAAATAATATAAATTAACACATGCGTAGCAGTACATTCTGCTCTTGTTACATCGACTAAGCTTCCCAAGGCATATAAATATCTATCGTGCTGTCCTTTTGTTCCAGAGAATGAATATCAGTCCAATACTCGAAATCAAAAGAGCGAGAAGCGCTGATCCCCCTATCACGGATTGAGTCATAGGCTCCATCTATTTGGGATTCAGGTCCCTGATGAGTGACCTTCACATATTTTCCAGCCGGTATCGTATGACGAGCTAATCCCTCGGGAATATGTGCAAAATCGCTAACCTCTACCGCAACCCCCTATTCGTAACATTCATATTATAACTAGGTAGCCAGTCAACAGACGGTTTAAAATCGATTATACTATATAATTCGAACGGTATCAGACCAGTCAGTAAAGGTACATCTGCTTGATGAAGCCAATAAGTGTATTTCGGTAAGCAGCATGATAATTTCGTAACCTTACAGATTCTTTCCCGTATAAAGATAAAAACATGATCCGCCCCATTCCCGTTAGGGAAGAAATGCAACCATGTTTAACAAAAATAGAAGTTGAGGTAATGCATCGTATGAATGAGGAATTTATAAATCATGCCAATACAGGATATCAGCTGGCTGAGCAGAAGGCGGTTCAGTATTTTGCATCACTTTATGCACAGGTCATAGACAAAACTTATGTGACTACCCTGACAGAAGATATTCAAATGTGGAAAAGGGATCATATTCATCATTCTTCATGGCTATCCTTCTTTTCGAGGGCAAAGAGAAAACCTGATACTCGGGATTATCATAGATACATTCAATGGCTGAATTATACAGGCAAATTGGATGATTACCTGGATCGAAGCGTCTCCTATATTTATATGAGGGATCTAGGCAAAGCTCTGGATTCTCCTGACACACAGACCCGGATTCAGCGTGTCATTGCTGACATCAAAAAACACTTGATTCAATCCACCAGTGCAAACGGGGGAGACCAACCAGAATTTATGAATTTGGCCGGGTTGTATCGGTGGGCCCAGAAGGAAGGCATAGAAACCGCCACAATCTGGGTGATCAACAAACTTAGGTCCGTATCCTCCCATATTCCAAAGGAAATGGATGCCGAGCAAGCCCAGCGTAAACTGATTAAGATCATTATCGGAGTTATTCTGCATGTGATGGAAGAGATGGACGATAAAGTGTCACCTGTGGAACGTGCTCGCAGACTGGATGAAGCCATCAGGCTTGGTTATTCCTATGGTCTAACCTATCCTTTCATTGACGATCTTCTCGATTCCCAGGTTTTGACCGCTCAAGAGAAAGAACAATATTCCTGTATGATACGTGCCGCGCTTCTCACTGGATCTGTGCCTGAGTTGGGCGATTGGACCGGAAATAATATGGAGTTAATTCAATACATACACTCAGAGCTCTCGGATGCTTTTGAGTATATTAAGGAACATCAGCGGCCGGATACACAGCAAACATTTTTCGAGCAGTCCTATGTCTTTTTTCATTCCCAGGATATCGACCGTGTCAAGGACCTAACGCGTGCTAATTACACCAATGAAGAGCTTTATATACCTGTCATTTTAAAATCTTCTTCTTCCCGATTGATTGTCCGTTCCGTGATTGGTGCTCCCGAGGATGAGGGCTTTGAGCAACGAACATTCTTTTATGGTATCTATAACCAGTTGGCTGATGATTTTGCAGATATGGTTGACGATATGAGAGATGGTGCGGTAACACCCTATACCTACTATTTAAAATATCATGATCAGCGTTCGGATCTTATCAATCCCTTTGAATTATACTGGGCGGTTATTTCCTATTTGATCCATAACGTATATGATTCCGATGCCATGGCCCGTGAGGTGATATTGGATCGTGCAATGAATGGACTCAAACGTTATAAAGAACGTGTAGGTACTGAAAAGTATAATGAAATGATGGAGATTTTTGCATCTGGAAATCCGGAATTCAATCGTCTCATCCAGCAGATGGTGCGAAAGGCGGATGATGTAGATTTCTTTGATAAACTGCTTCGGGACCAGATGATTACCCATCTGAAAAACGATTCGAAGGAAAAGGAAGATTTTTTCAATACGTTCAAAACGATCCGCCATCAGATTAATAACCAATTGAAAATTACCAAACCTCACGGGATTCCGGTGATGAAGGAACAGCTTATCGATGCTGCAAATTACAGTCTTGAAGGGGATGGGAAGCGGATACGGCCTATATTAACTTGGGTGATGGGCGTGAACGAATATGGACTAGACGCATCGGCAATCGTGCCTCTTGTGAGATCATTGGAGTATATGCATACCGCATCCCTGATCTTCGATGATCTGCCTTCTCAGGATAATGCGTCTACCCGTAGAGGGCGTCAGACCTTGCATCAGGTACACAATAGCGCTACGGCGGAATTAACCGGTCTGTATCTGATCCAGAAGGCGATTGGGGAACAATCGTCACTTGACCAGTTCAATGCCGAAACCGTACTTGCTTTGATACAATACTCGGCCCAAAAGGCAGAAGATATGTGTATGGGACAGGCGATGGATCTGGATTCCAAAGGAAAGCAATTGACACTGGAGCAGTTAAATATGGTGTGCTTTTTCAAAACCGGAGTGGCATTTGAGGCTTGTCTGGTGATGCCAGCCATGCTTGCACAGGTCAAGGAGTCGGAAATTGCTGCTTTGAAGAAATTCGCGTATCACGCGGGGATTGCTTTTCAGATTAAAGATGATTTGCTTGATGTGGAAGGAGATATGCTCTTACTCGGAAAACCTGTTGGCCAGGATTCTGAGAACAACAATTCGAATTTCGTATCCATCCTGGGTCAGGAAGGTGCCGGTAAAGAGATGTGGGAACACTACTGCCTTGCTATGGAAGCGTTGAAAGAGGTACCCCGCAACATCGCTTTTCTGAAGCATTTAATGAATTATATGGTAACCCGGGACCGTTAAAAAGGGGCGTACCCCATTGCTTAATATAAGCGATGGGGTATTTTGCGAATTTAAGTGTTACCTTTTACGCTCACTCCACGGAATCCATTCGGGCCCAAAGCTTTTCAACTTTTCATCATATCCATTAAAACTTGATATGCAATGGGTAAGGAAGTAAAGCCGTCACGCTCTAAAAAGTGTCCTCCGTGTTCTACTTCGTGGAAATCAGCCTGGATGTCATTCGCAAGTTTCTTACTGAGTGCAAAGGGGACAATCGTGTCATCTTTTGAAGCAATAACTGTACGCATCTTTACTGAATCCATGATTTGCTCATAATCCAGCTTATCAGTTGTAAACTCATCTAATGACGGCAGGGTTGGCACTGGATCGGTAAAACCGGAGACGAAGACAAGACCACTGAGTTGCTCTGGGATACTTACTTGCTGCAAATATCTTAATATGGAAACACACCCCAAGCTATGACCAACAAAATAGGTATCCTTATGTAGAACCTCAATATTTGATAATAAATGTTGGGTCCACTCATGAAGCTGGGGAGCTTGCGAATTGGGCATATCCAATATAGCTACAGAAACGCCATCCTCCTGTAGCTTGTCTTGTAGCCAAGGAAACCAATGATCGGCTGGTGAAGCTGTATACCCATGGATGATATACACTTGTTTTTGATTTTGTAGGTTTGTCACTATAGGTTCTCTCCTATCATCCTGAGTTTGTTCTTGATTAGTTGATGATATATGTCCCACTTTGGTATAAAGACTACTATTTTAGTTTAGCAAATTTTCCAAGCTCGTGAGCACCTAAAATAATAATCACATTTGTCTGTCCCAAGCTCACTTTCACGGGACTGATATTCTTTATTTTAGCAGCACTGTTATTATTATTAAAATATTAAGCGCTTTCTACCGATATATATCTCATCACGGTGTAATCTCTTAATTTTTATTGTTTGGGGGATAGCGTTTATGAGAGCAGCGTGATCTATTATACATAGACGACTGGAGGAGTTTTGATGAGAACAAAACTATCAGACAGCACTAAAAAAGTAAAAGGATTTAGAGATTTAAAGGTCACGACAACGATGGTCTCCATGATCATGATCAGCTTGGTGGGCTTGCTTATTGTATCGTTGGTAGGGGTTTTGGGGATGAATCAAGCTAAAGAGGGCCAAGGTATTTTGTATATGGATCGCTTTCAGCACCAAACGAATATACTTGAAGTCAAAAGTGATTTCTATAATATGCGGGCTAATTATACAAAAATACTCGATAATAAGGAGTACACAGATAAACAGTATAAGCAGGTGCAGAAAGGAAAAGATAGCGTTGCAACCGGGCTAAATGAATTCTCACAAAGGGATTTGGATGCTAAGGAACAGAAATTGTACGAGGAACTACGGGGGAGTATAGACACATATTATCAGGATATTGAGCAAATCATGGCAGTCAAAAAAAATAGCGGAACGTATGACACGGAAGAGAGAGGCCGGATTAATAAATCCAGTACGGCAATTGTTACGATGCTGACTACGATTTCTGATTATAACAATGAGCAATCCGCCAACTTATATCAAAATACGCAAAATGAGATAAAAATGCGCACAATTGTTTTGATCGTGATTCTGACTCTAGTGCTGGCTGTCCTTAGTATGATCTCCTTTTCGGCCATTCGGAATATCCGTTCTCGGATGAGCACCATTACGAAATACTGTGAAGAGATTACCCAAGGCAATTTAACGGCAGCACTTGATCCGACCCTGCTCAAGGGAAATAACGAAATCGCTGTCATTGCACGTGCCATTCAACAAATGACAGATTCAACCTCAATGGTTATTACGGGGGTTATCAATGAATCTCGCCAAATTAATCAGCTAAGTGATCAGACGAATCATAATATGGCAGATCTCAATGAGCGGATTAGAGACGTATCGGCTACGGTCGAACAGCTGTCCGCAGCGATGGAGGAGACTTCGGCATATACAGAAAACATGAATCATTCTGCGGATGAAATGCAGCGGGCGGCAGAGTACATTTCGGTCAAGACTCAAGAAAGAGCCCAGTCTGCCTATGATACAAGTCTAAAGGCCGAAGCGTTGAAGCATGAAGCTATTGAGTCCAATAAAGCATCCAAAGAGATTTACCGGAAGACCAGTGAAAAGATGACGGAAGCGCTAGAACAAGCCAAGGCGGTAGACCAAATTCGCATACTCTCCCAGTCTATTCTGGAAATTACGGCGCAAACCAATTTGCTGGCTCTAAATGCATCCATCGAAGCGGCTCGTGCCGGTGAGTCAGGTCGGGGATTTGCGGTTGTGGCTAACGAGATTCGCAAGTTGGCAGATGGGTCCAAACAGGCGGTAGACCAAATTCAGAGTGTTACTCAAGAGGTTGTACAATCTGTAGCCAATCTAACGACTAATGCCGAGGAATTACTGGATTTCCTGCATGCCAAGGTGAGCAAGGATTATCAGCTGCTTGAGGATACGGCAGCACAATATTACAATGATGTAGTTGAGCATACGAATACAGTTAATGATTTGAACGCCACCTCTAAGCAGGTGAATGCAACGATCCAAACCATGGTGAGAGCTATCCATGAGATTGCAACAGCCAGCGAACAGTCCGCCGTATCTACCCAGCACATTGCTGAGAACATGGTTTCATCGACGGAAAAGTCTCTTGAAGTGGCACAACAGTCTGATCAGGTGAAGGAAAGCGCTGCCCGATTGAATGAACTGGTCGACGGTTTTACAATTTGACGAAGCTAGTCCGATGAGTGGTATTCCATATGAGGGTTGACTTCATCAGCTCGATAGCCAGAGTCTAGAGGGAACAATACATCCAAGAATTGCAGTTGGGGAGCCGCAAGAATGCTCCCTTTTTGATTTTTATCCTCTACGGTAGCTCTCGGATTTGTCTACTAAACGAAAACAAAATGCTTAGGAAGGAGGCTTCCAATCAGGAGTCTAATGCACGTAACTCTTCCTGTTTAGCCATTTGCATCAGCTTATATATCTGCCGGGTCGTGTTCACATTCCGCACCGTCATATGCTGGTATAGACTGGAGCCGACCAGTTTCGTCATCCCGCTTTTTGTGACATATTCTCTGCTGACAGAAAACAGAATGGCCCCAGGCGTATACATTATATTGCCTATTCCTGGCTTCAAAGGGAGCTTCTCCAGAACGGAGATATCGTTAATTTCATCCCACAGAAAAAATATATCACTTTTCATCTGTGTATCATTAGACCATTCCTCCGGCAATGCCTCCATAATAGTTTGTATTTCCCTCATATTGCGGACGATGACCCGGATAGGCAAGCTAAAATCCTCCAGAATCGCCTGCTCCAGTTGGAGCGACAGCTCCTCGTTGGATTGAACTTCACTGGAAAAAATGATGTTTCCGGAGTTGATGTAAGTCGTCACATGGCTCATGCCTGCCTTCTCAAACGTTTCCTTGAGTTTTTTCATATTAATCTTGTTGTTGCCACCCACATTAATGCCCCGCAGCAATGCAATATAAATCATATAAGGCCCACCTCTCTTGTACAAAAGGATTTTATTCACAAAGGGATAGGTATTCGAATAAATAAGCGGTTTGATTTTCGCCAAGCAAATGATGCAACAACGGTTCTACGTGCTCGATAAATTCATTTTTGGTTTCGTATGTGTCTTCGTCTTTTAGCTCTCCCTTAAAGGTACGAGCATCCCCGATTTCAACGGCCGTATTTTTCAATTTATGTGTTCCCGCTGCATTGGCATCAATCATCTCATAATAGCTATATAGATACTCAAGCTCAAGGGATACAGGAATCCGACTGTCCCAGCAATCTATTAATTTCTCCGTTCGGGGTCGGATGTCGTGGTCGTGGAACAGCCCGTAGACTTCATTATACAAGTTTTGTTGTTGTACAAAACGGGCCAGAGCTTCGCCTAATTGTTTCATGTGTGTTCATTTCTCTCTGCTTGCAGGAGACTTAAATACGCCTTTTTTCAGAACCCCCCTACATATTATCCGTTTCTAAGATATCATAATAACGAACGCATTTCTGATTTAAATCATGAATATTTTTTTTATTCCTATCCTGATCAAGAGCAGAATCTAAGAATATTAACCATGAATATAAACGATAAAGATGATATTTTGCTGGTGCGCTGGCATGATTTATTTAATGGGCCATCATTCGCGCCAATAGACCATGATTTTCTAAATGAAGCTGACGCCGAGCGTCTGATTAGACTGCTATCATTAGCTTTTAATGTTTTCGATATCTTATTATCAACATCAAGTTTCGCATCTAAGAGATGAATCCTATGGATTTGAGATTGCCCAGGACAGGGTGTTTTTTCTTCATCATCTTTTATTTGAATTGGATTTTACAGGTTCTTCTCGACTGTGTGAATGAGTATCAATCTCCAACAGAACAGTTAATCTCCCATCTGATACTGATGAAACTACCAGTCCTTCCAACTGTTTAGTTACTGACGGACTTATTGAACGAACAGTATATCCTGAAATACCGCCAAAGGTGTGTTATAAGATAACAGAGTATGGAGAATCTTTTAGTTCTGTTTTCGAGGCGACACTACATCAGGCCAAATGCAAAAAAAGACTAATGACCAGGAGTTTTGACATCATGAAAAAACAGTTCAGTATTCAACTTGCTGCTCCTTCGGATCTGGAGGCGGCGGATCTCGTTTTTGAAAGTTCCATATCTGTGGCATTTGAACAGGAGGGTCTGGAAGCCTTAATCGACGACATGCAGCAGGAGATTGAGCACAAAAAGCGGTTGCTGCGTACATCTTTGTCAGCTTTGAATTCAGACTTGTTCTTCCTGATGGCCAAACATAACCATAACGTCGTTGGAACGATCTCTTATGGCCCTTGCGGAGAAGCTATCAGGAAATGTACCAACGATGAACTCCGACATGTGGGGACATTGGGAAGTTTATATGTGCTGCCCGGTTACCAAGGACAAGGAGTAGGCTCGACGCTAATTCGGGCTTTGATGACCAGGCTGAAGGAAATGGAAGTTACGCATTTTTGCCTGGATAGCGGCTTCAAAATAGCCCAGACCAAATGGCTACGGAAATTTGGCGCACCCTACACCATTGCGAAGGATTATTGGGGCAAGGATGGAGATCACATGGTGTGGCTATGTGAAGTGCAGGATTTTTTATAAGAAATGGAGTGAAAACCGTCTGTTGCTCAATTCTTGACCTGTATAGCAGATGAATGTGAGCATATGGTGACATAAAGAGTCCATCCTGCCATCCTGATGTGCACTCGTTTATAATAGTAAAAAAAGGGACAAGGAGATGAACTCAAGATGAAAAAAATAACCTTGATAGCTACGGGGTTAGTTGCGGTTGCCATAGGGACATATCTGATTGCAGGAAATGCCCAGCGAGAAGAAGCCGACACCCAAGGAGCGTCAAATATCAAGCAATTGGTGCATGATTTCAGTACAAGAAAGGCAACGGCCCAGTCCGCTTCCATCACTTCCAGTCAGTTGAGCGTATCGGAGGATGGTACCACAACAAAGACCTACGCTCTGCCTGATAACGAGTTTTTCCTTTCGATAGCTCCATATATGGAACAGACCCACCCTTGTGCAACCCATAGCCTGACCGGTTGTCAAGGCGAAATGAAGGATGAAGAGTTCAGTGTAACGATCCACGATTCTGATGGAAATTCAGTCATGAATAAAACCTCAATAAAATCCCAGCCCAATGGATTTATTGATCTATGGCTGCCGCGTGACAAAACCTATAGCGTTACGGTGGAGCGTGAGGGGAAAACTGCAAAATCCAAAATCTCCACGTTTGAAAACGACGATACCTGTATTACCACGATGCAATTGGGTTAACGCAGTGAATTCAAATCTATATCCGGATTCCTGTGTGCAGGAAAGGGAATGGGAATGCCTACAAAGCTTTTAACATTCGGAAAATATAACAATATCAGGCCTGCGCAGATGTTGGCACTGGCCTGGTATTAGTCCCCACCCCTTACAGCATTCATATTGCTAATTGCCTACCACTTGCCAGCAAGATTAAGTATCCATATATGTATTTATGTAAAAAAAGGAATTATCCATTCATGAGCAATTCCGCCCCCTGTCTTTTATCCGAAGGTACCGGCTGGCAATCAAGAATTTAATTATTGCTTTCCGAACACTTGAGTCTAACTTGTACATAGGCTTCACCTTGTCTCTCAATCTGAATAGGGAAAGTGTTCGTCCCCGTTGCCGGAGAGTGTAGCATCTAATTCACCCAAATATCCGTGTGCTCTGCTCATTTCTGACACCCAAGTTTTATACCCGGCCACCCAAGGTTGCTTTCCTGATGACTAGCATCATCTTTGTGGGCATAATCGAAAGCATTTCATAAATAATAATATCTTTGATGTAGAATTTTGTAATATAATTAGGTTAACAGGGGTTACGAAAAACAATATGATCGGAGAAAACGACAGAGTTGCTTAGAAGTGATTGGTGAAGATAAGGGAAATATATTCGAAGTGAGGACTAATTTTGAGACAAGAAGAAATTAATGAAAGATTTGAAAAAACGATAGCCGATATTCTTAAGATGAAAAAAAAGGACGGTATATTTAATAATTATATTAATAGAATAGTTTTTCCTTTTTTTAAATACTTTACATTTCATTCCGAAATCAATTTTCAATTTCCTCTAACCATTTTAGCCGGAAAAAATGGATCAGGAAAAAGCTCTGTACTTCATGCCTTATACGGTTCTCCTAAAGGATACAATATAGGTGACTTTTGGTTTTCTTCACAGTTAGACCCAATAGAGGACTTTGGGGGAGAAGTTCAAGAAAGGCATTGCTATTTTATGACTATATTTTTGAAGGGAATAAACATTCAGTTTTATATCATAGAATCCATCACAAGAATCGTAATGACATGGAATACTGGGAGACTTCTCGACCCCGGGTAAAGTATCGTATGAATACTAGTCTGCAGCGATCTGCTCCAATCGAAAAAGAGTTAGTTTATATTGATTTTAGAAAAGAATTAAGTGCATTTGATAAATTCTTTTATTTTGGAAATATAGACCATTTAAAATCAAAATCAAGGCAAGACTATTTAAGATTGAAATCAGTGGAGTTAAAAAATCTAATTGATTCTGGTGAAATTCATGAGGTTCGTGGGAAGCCGCAAAATAAAGCTGTAATTCATTTAACTGATCCTGAAATACAAGCTATTAGATCAATATTACAAGAAAATTACGTGGACATAAAATTAATTAATCACAAGTTATTTCAAAGATGGGGCACATCCGTTGTGTGGAGCAAAGATGGGTTTACTTATTCAGAAGCTCATGCTGGTAGTGGAGAGATAGCTATTGTAATATTAGTGCATAAAATACTTAACGCTCAACCAAATAGTTTAATCCTTTTGGATGAGCCTGAAGTCTCACTACATCCTGGAGCTCAAAACTTTTATTACTTTTTTTATTAGAGCAAATTAAAATTAAAAAGCATCAGGTTGTTATGTCAACACATTCTCCTGCTTCGCTGAAGGGATGCCAGAAGCAGCAATTAAAAGATGTATTCGTAACCCGGACACAAATAAAATAGATATTCTTGATGAATGCTTTCCTAGTGAAGCTTTTAAATTTTTAGGACTTTCCTCAAAATATGATAATGCTAAAATACATGTAGAGGATGAACTTGCTCGAAGGTTAGTAATTAGTGTAATACAAAATAATTCAGATCGCTTTGATAACTTTCATGTTTTTTTTGCTCCAGGTGGAGCCTCATATATGAAACAAAATTATATATTGCACTATTCTCAAGAGAACAACAACAAAAATTTTGTATTATTTGATGGGGATCAACATTATGCTTGGCCCATTTTAGATTTGGATTCGTTACCAGCGAAAGATCTTAACAATAAAGATTATCTAAAACAAGAAATAAAAAACTTTACGCGCCAAGATATTGATTTTGCCAAAGACGGAGGTAATGGGAAAAGCAGAGACGACCAAATTATCGAAGCACAACAAAAGTATATTACCTTCTATAAGCGCTGCGTTAGGTTTCTACCTAAAGAAACACCCGAAGAAATTATTTGGGATGATAGTCTTGTAGGTAAGCTACTTCAAGAATCTGTATATTTAATAGATGTATTAAATGAGCCGAATTACAAACTTAAAATCTCTAAAACAGCTTTGGCATTTATAGGGAATTCTGATCCTGGATCCATACGTGCTATACAAGATATACTCATAAAGAATTGGATTGAAAAAGACGATGATTGTCAGTTGGAAATTAAAAAATTCTATTGGAGTTTATGGGGATTGTAAATGATTTGGAACTCATGTTGAGGTGATTTTGAAATGGAGATAACTGCAATAGATTTGTTTGCTGGTTGTGGTGGGTTAACTCAAGGGCTAAAGCAAGCAGGGGTAAATGTAGTAGCGGCGGTCGAAATTAATGGAAATGCGGCTAAAGCTTACAAAATGAATCATCCGGAAACTACTCTTATAGAAGACGATATCCGTAATATAGATGTAGAAGATATTTCGAACTTTGTTTCGGAGAAAAAGATAAATTTAGTTGCTGGGTGTCCACCTTGTCAAGGGTTTTCTAGTGTACGTACTAGGAACAGAGGAAACATTGTAGAAGATGAAAGAAACACACTAATCCTTGAATTTTTGAGAATAATAGAAGGGATTAAACCTAATTTTATTATTATGGAAAATGTTCCGGGTATCATACATTATCATTATTTCAAAGTAACAGTCGATCGCTTAATTGAACTAGGGTATTACCTCGATTATCGGGTGATTAACGTAGAGGATTATGGAGTTCCTCAACGTAGGAAAAGGTTAGTACTTCTAGGTTCCTTAGTGGGAGAAGTATCAATTCCTTCAGATACAGCGTACAAACGAACTACAGTGAAAGATTATATATATAATCTTCCTCCTGTGGAGGAAAGCAACGATCCGATGCATAGAATATTATCAAGGCATAGTGAAAAAGTAAAAAAATTATTTCTTTGATTCCTAAAAATGGTGGGAGTAGAAAAGATCTTCCTAAAGAATATTGGTTAGAGTGCCATAAAAAGAAGGGGTTGGATTCTCAGATATATACGGGCGTCTAAGTTGGGACAAAGTCTCTTCAACAATAACTGGTGGGTGTTTGAATCCATCTAAAGGAAGGTTTTTACATCCTATAGAAGATAGGGCTATTACAGCACGCGAAGCTGCACTACTTCAAACATTTCCAAGTGACTATAAGTTTCCTTCGGATATTTCAAAGGAGAATTAGCTCAAATGATAGGCAATTCTTTCCCACCTAAATTTTCCGAGATACAAGCATCTTATTTAAAGAGCTTGCTCACTACTGATGCTATAAAGTATAGGCAGAATATATGAAGATCATAGGGATAAATTTTATTGCCTAATTCCAATTAATACTGATTTGTTCAATTTATGTTGATTTGGAAATTAAATGGTTAAGAAACATAAAGGATTTAGGGTCAAGGTAGACAAGTGAACAGACGAAATCACAGCCCGTCATTAAGAAATTGAGATATGTTTGTATGTAGAGTCTCACATTCTTAGTGAGTAAAAAAGCACCACATATTTGGGGGAGGGCTACCCCATAGTGATGAAAATTCGAAATTAGACAAAACAGACACAGGCTGTTTACCCATTTACTATAAAGTTGCTAATAATTCACTGACCCAAACGGAAAATATCTGAGTTCCCGTTGAATACTCGATCCTGCCTGTTACCATTGACAAAATTATATTTCTCCGTCATAATCCAAAATGATAACGATTATCATTATCTATAAAATGTACATACACGAGGAGAATATGTTCTATGAAAAAAGGTTTGAGTGGGATTGTAATGTTGCTGATTTTTGCGCTTGTTCTGGCAGGCTGCGGAGCTGCAAGCAATACATCGGAAAGCCAGACGGCAACTCCGGACAGCACACCAGCCGAAGCGGCTGGTCCTGTGAAAGTAAAGCATAATCGTGGTGAGATCACACTCGACAGCCCGGCAAAGCGTGTTGTCGTGCTGGAATGGACATTTACGGAGGATATGGTTGCGCTGGGTGTTCAGCCTGTTGGTAATGCGGATAATGCCGGATACAAGCAGTATGTATCTTCGGAGGCGGGGCTGGACAGCAGCGTGACCGATGTAGGAACGCGCGACGAGCCCAATCTGGAGGCGATTGCTGCATTGAAGCCGGATCTGATTATTTCCAATGTTGATGGAAATGCAGCTATCTATGATCAACTGAAAGCTATTGCACCGACAGTCGAATTTAGCCTGAATAGCGGCAAAGGCTACGATTATGACAAAATGGTAGAGATATTCAATAACATCGCGGTCGCTCTTGGAAAAGAAGATAAAGCGAAGCAGGTGCTGAAGGAGTTGGATCAGCATTATGCGGAAGCCAAAGAAAAGCTCGCCACTGCGGGTAAAGCGGACTTTCATTATAGTTTGACACAGGCGTTCACTTATCAAAATGCGGCCAGTCTGCGTATGTTTTCGGATAACTCGGTAGTCGTCGGAACATTGGTGAAGATCGGGCTGATTAACGATTGGAAGCCGGACAAACTTGAAACGTATGGTTTTTCAACCGTGGGCATTGAAGCGCTGCCTGCCGTTCAGGACAGCAACTTCCTCTATATTGTGCAGCCGGACGATGATGTTTTCGGTGCAGCGCTGAAAAATAATTCGGTCTGGAACGGCCTGAATTTTGTCAAAGAAAAACGTACCTATGCATTGGACAGCAAGACATGGACGTTTGGCGGTCCTGTCTCGTCAAAAGCGTTGGTTGACAACGTTGTTGCGGCGATTACGAAATGAGCCGGGGCTGAGTATTCTGTCCAGTTTATAACTGGTGCATGGCAAGCATGAATGGGGCGGTCTAACCGCTCTCATCCATGCTTTTTTTTATAGGCTTATAGAATGGCTGCTATCTCGTTGCATCTCTATTCGTTGTTTCCCCATTTTGTTCATTCTTCAGTTTATTCTTCACCCGTAGCTACAGGGTTCTCCTCATAGCTAATCCAGTTGCTCGTCGACGGAAATCGAGCCTGGGGACATACGCTACATCTCCTGTATACTATAGGCATCCAGGTCCCGTTTAATACCTTAATTTGTATATACTAAAAACCTATTAAAACAGCTGCAAACTTCCGACATATTATCTAAGAGCTTCTCGCTCAATATTCCTCGGGGAGATGGCAGCATGTCACAAAATATTAAAAAGCGCGTATTCAGATCATCCAGCATCGCCAACACATTGGCCATGGTCTTGTTAGTCATTATCGTTGTCGTCTTTGCAACCTTGGGGACGTTCATGTTTGCAAGCACGCAAAGCATACTTGTCAAGCAGCAAGAGGCCATGCTCCAGACCAAGACGCAGGCCGTTGTCACTCAATTCGATGCGTTGTTTAAGGAAAAGGGATCACTTGTCAAACAAATGTCAACGAACAATCTTTTTAAACAATATTTAGAAACCACCCCATCGGCAGAAATGGTGAAAACTTCTCCTTATGCTGCGGAAACAGTAGCGACTTTGGCAGCCATTGTAAAGGCAGAGCCATCTTTTGCCGACGCCTGGATTGCAGGAATATCTGGTAAAGGCTTCTTTCTTCAGAATGATGGTGTTGCTTCTAAACCGGATTTTGATATCCATACACGCCCATACTTCAAGCCAGCTGTTGAAGCAGACGGTTTATACTACTCAGAACCCTATAAGGACGTCAATTCGGGTAATGTGCTCATGGGCATTTTCTATCCGATCAAAGATAGCAGTAACCAATTAATCGGATTTGCTGCTGTCGATATTGCTTTCAAAGACATCCCTGCCGTTATGCAAAGCTATTCGCTTGGAAGCACAGGTTATTCGATTCTTGCATCCAAAACAGGTGATATTTTGTATCACCCCGATCAAAATAAAGTGCTGAAAGAAAAGATTAATGAAAGCACAGGTGATCTTGGAGAGATCGGAAAGAAAATGATTGCCGGCGAGTCCGGAGTACAGCTAATTAATGATAATGGCGAACGTCGTTATATCGGGTATGCAACCAGTAAAGATACGGGGTGGTCTGTAGGCTTAACCATTTCTGAAGAAGAGGTGCTCTCAGAATTAAGAGCGTTTACCTGGATTACCATTGGCGGTTTTGCGGCAGCCACCATCCTGCTCGTTGTGATTTGTTATATAACGCTCCGTTATCTGTTGAGATCAATCCCGAAATTGCTTGCAAAAATCAAGCTGATTGAAAATGGAGATTTGACCGTTCAGTTTGATACGCATTCCAATAACGAAATCGGGCAAATTTCTCAAGGAATTTACAATATGGTTCAAAAAATTCAAGGCATGCTCCAAATGGTGGGCGGCTCAGCTCAAGTTTTGAATCAGTCTTCAAATGATTTGCAATCCATTTCTTCCAGAACCGCGATCACGATGAACGATACGGCGACAGCAATTAATGAGATTGCCAATGCAACGAACTACCAATCTATCGAAACAGATAACATTTTACAAAAAACCGGAGCATTATCCGGCCAAATTGACGAAATTGCCAATGATGCCAAAGCCATCGAAACGATGGTGCAAATCTCTGCTGAGCAAAGCGGACAGGGGCTTGCTGTAGTAGATCAGTTATCCAGATGGGCGGAAGAAAATCACAATTCCACACAAGCGATGTCGTCTATTATTCAGGAGATTGATCTGAGCCGTCATGAGATTTCCAGCATCGTGGATACGGTCAACCAAATTGCAACGCAGACCAACCTGCTGGCGCTCAATGCTTCCATTGAAGCTGCACGTGCAGGAGAACAGGGCAAAGGGTTTGCTGTTGTTGCCGGGGAGGTTCGCAAGTTGGCTGAGCAGACTGCACTGGCGACACAGGAAATCTACAAGAAGGTACGTGTGATTGAAGAAAAAACCAGTGTATCGGTTGAGCATACAGTTCATGGTCTGAAAATTGCAGAAGAAAATGCCAGATCGGTGGAGGACACGAAGCAAGTATTCTTTAGCATTAACAAGGATTTGGAAGATTTGAAATTGCGAATGATCCAGATCAGCAACAACACCTCCAAAGTCCACAAGCACAAAGATGAGATTTTGCAGGCGCTGGAGATCATCTCTTCCACCACGGAGGAGAATTCAGCTTCAACCGAAGAGGTTAGCGCCAGCACGCAGGAACAATTGGAGAGCTTCGAACAGGTTGCTGAACTATCCAAACAATTAAACCAATTGTCCAATAAGCTTCAAGACGAATTAAAACAGTTTAAGGTTGAGTAACAAATCTAGGCATGATTTTGACTAAATATACAGCGAAGCCCGCGATCAGCGCGGGCTTTCTTGCGGCTTATCTTATTTTCTTAATAAAATAATCAGGCTATTCTTTTGTTTCTTCGGTGATGTGACGGAGGAACTGGACAAGTAAAGGTAAAACATTTTATGGTAACGTAAATCGGGCTTAATAGATCAATAATTTGCTCCGAAAGAATCAGGTACTTAAGATGAATATCCATCTTAAGTACCTTTTTTATGCAAAAATAGATTTCCAATTTTTTGAACGGCTGATATACTAAGGAGGCAAGCGAGATGAAGATTAACCTACTTTATCGGGATGAAAAAACGATCGGCGTACGGTTGGAGCGATACGGAGTCGAGGAGCGAGAAGGGATTCGGTCCATACCGGGCAGGAAATGGGTTCCGGACGAAAAAATCTGGACGATTCCGTACAGCATCGCGGCTGTAGAAAGCCTGTTGGAAGCGTATCGGAGCTGCGAGTTCGAGTGCGAAGAGCGCTTGAATAAAGAACTGCCGTACATCCAGGAATGGCTGGATCAGCGGGGCACGCAGAGAAATACGGTTCTCTCTTCTTCGGAACGAGGTGAATGGAATCCGGATCGGCGGAAAGAATTGCGCGATGAATTGGTGGCAAGGGGTTACAGCAGCAAAACGATTAAAGCTTACGTATCGCAAATTGAACGCTTTTTCGCCGATTTGCAAGGAGCCGAGGCAAGTATAAATGATGCGGCGGTGCAAAAATATGCGCTGGCACTGCTCGAAAAAGGCCTTTCGCACGCTTATGTTAACCAAGCGATCAGCGCGCTGAAATTTTACTTTCGCCATGTGCTAAAGCAGTCAAAATCCGCCGCCTATGTTCGTTCGAAAAAGGAGAGTAAACTGCCGGATGTGCTGTCCCTGAATGAGGTCATGCGTCTGTTGAAAGCAGTGAAAAATCCGAAGCATCGGGCTATTCTGTACCTGACGTATACATCTGGGCTGCGGGTAAGCGAAGTGGTGAGGTTGCGTCCCGAAGACTGCGACCGGGAACGGAAAGTGCTGAAAGTCCGTCAGGGAAAGGGCAGGAAGGATCGGCAAACGCTGCTCTCCGAAGCGGCTTTTTCGGTGGTCGAGCAGTACATAGGGGCGGAGCAGCCGGAAGACTGGCTGTTTCCAGGGCAGAGGGAAGGCCGCCACCTGACGGAACGTTCAGCGCAGAAAGTGTTTGAAAAAGCGCTGGCTGAAGCGGGAGTTCGCAAACAGGTGAGTATCCATTCGCTAAGGCATTCCTTTGCGACCCACTTGCTGGAGAATGGGATCGATCTTCGCTATATTCAGGAACTGCTGGGGCATCAGAGTGTGCGAACGACGAAGCGGTATACACATGTGAGCAGGCGGGACATTGGGCGGATTCAAAGTCCGTTGGATCGGCTGGGCGGGCTGGACGATTGAAACGCAGAAAGTGCGGGAATAAGGAGAAAAGTGCAGGATTCACGAAGTTCGTGAATATGACGAAAAGAGCATTCTTTCGGAAGTTCGTAAATAAGACGTTATCAGAAATCAGTGCTAAGTGTTAGCCAATAAGATATTCAATGAAAAAGAGTGAAATGGGAGGATCTACAATGAAGATTGATTTTGCGATTGAATCAGATTATGAGTATATCTCGTTAAGAGACAAGCACATACATAAGACACTTATAAAAACAAAAATAAAAGAAAATGAAATTCTAATAATTAGAGAATCCAATCAAGAAATAGGTTGGATGAGATACGGATTTTTTTGGGACAACACACCATTTATGAATATGATATGGATAGATGAGGGGTATAGAGGAACAGGTATTGGTAAAAAAGTTGTCCACTATTGGGAAGAATTGATGAAACAAAAAGGATTTGAAATGGTTATGACCTCAACACTTTCAAATGAAGAAGCTCAACATTTTTATAGAAAGCTTGGATATAGAGATGCTGGATGTTTAATGCTTGAGAATGAACCTCTGGAAATAATACTGACAAAGGAGTTAACAAAAATTGACGTTGAGTAAATCAAGGAAGGAACTGACATCTGATAACATAATATTCAAGCTGCGGCTCCAATGGAGCCTAGGTCTGCGAGTTGGATTTCGAAGAGGGATTTCAGCAGACAACCCCTTTGGGGTTCATGAATACAGAAACGTTATGTGTAATTATTGAAAAGATCATGGAGGGGAAATCTATGAAAAAGAAAGAATATAAAGATAGATTAATTGAATTACTTAATGAAGGAATTGAAGAACTAACAACAGACCAAGTAATCCACAAAACGAAATTATTGATTTTTGAATATGAGAAAAAACAAGCGTATAGTACAGAAAATAAGGGGAGACCTTGGACAGATGAAGAGTTAAGAGTAGTATTATCATTTGCCGCAACTAAAGAAAACATACTGAAGTTGGCCAAAGGATTTAAATGTAGTTACGGGAGTATGGACTACTGTCAATAGAATGGACACCCCAAGTCGAGAACTTCAAGCGGGTTTTCGGTACAATCGTTCATACTGATTTGGAGATACATAACCTAGGGAAGAGTGGATTCGTTTCCCATTATAAAAGCATGTAATATATTCGAAAATCTGCTTCTTTGCCTCACGACGGGTTTTGTAGTGGTCTAAGTAAATCAGTTCCTTCTTTAGAACGCTGTGGAAGGATTCGATACAGGCGTTGTCATAACAGTTCCCCTTGCGGCTCATGCTGCCTTTCATATGGTACTTAACCAGCTTAGCTTGATACTCGTGAGATGCGTATTGGCTCCCTCGATCCGAATGATGCAGAACCCCTTTGCCCGGTCGTTGGACACGATATGCTTGGTCAAGGGCCTGAATGACTAACTCTTTAGTCATCCGAGAATCCATGTGGAATCCTACGATTTTGCGGCTGTACAAGTCCATCACGCTCGCCAAATAAAGCCAGCCTTCATCGGTGGGAATATACGTAATATCCGTCATCCACACCTCGTTTGGAGCCTCAGCAACAAACTGTTGGTTTAAAAGGTTCTCATGAACAGGCAGTTGGTGTTTGGAGTTCGTAGTTGCTTTGTATTTTTTCACGGTTCTGGACGTTAAACCAAGCTCCTTCATGATTCGCACTACTGTTTTTTGTGACACGACAACTCCTTGCTGAACCAAAGCTTTATGAATCTTCCGGCTGCCATACAAACGGCGTGAATCCAAGAAGATCCGGCGGATACGTTGTAAAAGCTTTTCCCGTTGTTTTTGTCGTTCTTTATGAATCGTTCGAGTTTGTACCCATCTGTAATAGCCGCTTCGTGAAACACCAAACACCGCACACATCTTTGCAACACGACACTGGAAGCGGTGATCATATATAAAAGAAAAGATCAGCGTCGGTCTTTGGCAAAGTAGTGCATCGCCTTTTTTAGAATATCGTTCTCCTCTTCCAGATCACGAATGCGTTTGTGGAGTTCTCTTGTGGCTTGATCCTCTGGCTTCAGGTTCCCACTGCCAGGGAAAGCCTGTTTCCCATCTTGGTTGTGTTCAGCTACCCAACGATACAGCGTGTTCGCGGAGATGCCCAATTCTCTCGCTACTTGAGAGACAGGTTTACCTTCTTCTTGAATCATTTGAACGGTTTGAACTTTAAAAGCCTTGTCGTAGTTTTTACTCATAGGGAAGCACCTCGAATGTGTTTGATTTTATTCTCGCATTCTCGATTCTCGGTGTCCACTTTTTAGTTTAGCATCAGTATTGAACAAATTTTTAGATGGGCTGTAACCACCGATGAAGAGATTATAAATAAGGGAAGGGAAGATGATAGTTTTATAAAACAGATTAGAAGATTGTATAAAGAGATGGGTTGGAAGGCGTAAATTAGGGTGTCAATCAATGGAGTGATAACTACACATAACATAGTATTCAAGCAGCGGCTCCTTTGGAGCCTTGGTCTGCGAGAAGGATTTCAGGGAAGCATTTCAGCAGACAACCCTTCGGGGTTCATGAATACAGGAACGTTATACGACAGAACAAATAAATAAGGAGAAGGATATTTATGAGCTATATTAGAATAAAAAGCATTAGTGTTGAAAACTATAGATCATTTGGAACAAGACAGACAATACATTTTCCTGATCAGAATCATAAGAAACCTGTAGCTATCGTTGGGTATAACAATTCAGGGAAAACAAATTTTCTCAACGCAATTCTATATGGGATAAAAGAGAAAAATGTTAATAAGGATACATTCACAATTAACGATTTTCACAACCGTGATTACAATAATCGTCCTTTTATTGAAACTGAAATTGAAAGCAGCATAGAAGTTAAAGGAGACGGAAACCAAGCAGAGCTTAAAGGATTTCATTCATTAAGAATAAGCGTAGTGGATAATGAAATTGAGCACGCTGGAGTCCGATCTTTTCGTGACAAGGAACAATTAACAAAAAATCCTGATGCTTCGGGAGCAGCAAAGTATTTTAGGATTTTCTATGTGAATTTTCATGATGTAAAAAAAGAGTTATCAACAAAGAAGACTACCTGGGGAAATCTTACTTCGTTTTTAGCGAAACATATTAAGAAAATTGTTGAAGCAGATGCGAATATGAAAGGAAAAAGAAAAACTTTTGAAGGAGAAGTGAAGGATTCAACTGATAGGGTTCTAGCAGATTCGAAGTTACACAGTTTTCTTGAGGATATAAGGTCAAATTATTCAACAAACCTAAGAGACAGTAATTTTTTTATAGGTTTTGAATTGCCTGATTATGAAGATATTTTTTTGGATATGATTTTTAAAATCGGTTTAAATGGTGATACCGAAAACCTTATTTCTATAGATCATTTCGGTGATGGATATATTTCTATGTTTGTTATGGCTATCATCAAGCAATTGCTGAGAGCAACAAGAGTGATAAATGTTTATTTTTATTTGAAGAGCCTGAAAGTTTCTTGCATGAAAATCATCAAGAGTACTTTTACAAAACTGTCCTCTGTAACTTGGCAGAAAAAGGGCATCAAGTTATCTATAGTACTCACTCGGACAAAATGATAGATGCTTTTGATACACGAGGACTTATTCGTTTTGAATTTGATGATGAAGCACACGAAACAATTTTGAAATATAACAAACCAGATGAGAATATTTCAGAAGCTGATTTAGAAGGTTTCTCTTTGGATCAAGTAGCAGACTTTAATAATTACATTAAAATGATAGAGCCAAATTTGAATAAAATTGTGTTCAGTCAAAAGGTGGTTTTAGTAGAGGGGCCAAATGATTTACTGACCTACAAAGAAATTATAAAGAAAAAGGTATATCTGTTAACTAAAGATTCTATGTATTCAGAGACATACTTAAACTTTAAAAACATTTCTATAATTCCTCATCATGGTAAGATTACAGCCAGAATCTTGGTTAAGTTATGTAAACATCTTGGAGTGGACTTTTTTTGTATAAATGATTTTGACTTCAAAAACAATTTCATTTCAGAACTTTTATTTGATTCACTTGAAGATTTAAAGAAAAGTGAATTATACACAAAAAGGATATTGGATTTAGAAGAATTTAATTCTAAAGGCAAACCTCTAAGTGACAGTACAAAACGACAAATGGTTACTACAAATTGGGGATTAATTAAAGAAGCTTCTTTGGAAAAAATACATTTCAACATTCCTAAGTTAGAAGCTGTGATAGGTTACGAATCAAATGATAAAAGCAGTTTAGGCATATGGACTAAACTCCAAGAAACATCAGAATTCGGAGAGGGAATTTTTCCAACATCTCTAAAGAAATTCGTTGGAATTGAAACTTTAGAACAAGCATGTTCCAAACAATAATCGAATCAAATACTTCATGTAAATTCAAGTAATGTTCCGTCGTATAACATAATATTCACGCTGCGAGCATTCGCTCTTGGTCCGGCATTCGCCGGACACCCAGCGTGCGCTGGGTCGTGAATACGGGAACGTTATAAGAAATTGACTAAACTGCTATCTTCTCTGTTTGAATAAAAGAAAGAGTCAGAAAAATAAAATATATGTAAAGGAAGACGAGAATGAATAGAGATGAAGCAAAAAAACTATATGTTTTAGCTATAAATGAAATTGAAATTGTGCCTAACGATTTTTTTGTGTTCGATTTACCAGCAATAGAAGAGGATGAGGCAGGAAAACTTATCTATAAAATTTACTTTTCTCCCACTAAGAAGGCTGTTTTCTCGAGTTCATGCAAAAGCAAATTTGATGAAGTCTCAAAGTGGTTATTAAAATCGGAAAAGGTACATAACAAGTATTCGCTTGATGATGTTATCTTAATTGTCATGAAAGAAGCGATAAATCATGTTGGGAATAGTGATGTTATCATTATTGAATCCTTTACAAAGTTGAGAGATAGACTTCAAGAACAAATACCACCACTCTTAACAATTGTACCTGTGAAAGGTATTACGACAAAAAAGATATTCAAGATAGAGAACGTAGTTATAGGGATGTTAAGTGAAGAATTAGAAACATTGATTGATTCAACAAGCAATGATTATGGCTCTCCTTACTTTAAATTTACTGACGATGTAGTCTGGACTGAAGACTATTTACATTGGAAGAATTCTTATGATGAAGAGGACGAGATTGATATTTCTGATCTTCCAATCCTTTTTTCGGTATGGACTCACCAACATGGTTATAAATCAACTGAGAGAATACATGAATATATAGACTTATTTGCATCCACGATTAGCTACCTAAAATTTAAAGAAATAACTTCTGGATATATAGCGCCAGATTTTCTTACAATAAATGATTATTGTGAGATTTATCAAAATAAGAACCATGAGTATGGTTATGACTCAAAACAATTCTTAGTTCATTCGCCGTTGAAGAAAATAAATAAAAGTGAACTTTTTCAAATGCGTGAATCCTTTTTAAATATGGATGATTTGACAAAAGATGATTTAAGCTTTATTGGTAGAATGTTTCGTACTTTAGAGGGTGATGCTAAAAGTTGGGAGATAAGATTCGCACGTTTTCTTCACTGGTTTCATGTCGGTAATAAAGGTATAAATATTTCTAATTCTATGGTTTCATATTCTATTGCTCTTGAAAGTCTTTTAAATCCTGAAAGAGTTCCTGACAGTGTAACAAATACAATCGCAGAAAGAGTGTCATACTTAAATGAGTCCGCTTCTGCTGAGGAAAGAATAAAAATTTTTAAAAATATAAAAAAGGTGTATGACAAGCGTAGTAGAGTTACTCATGGTCAAGAAATCATGTCATATGATATGGATGAAATAATTATAAAAGAAATGGTACAGTTGCTTTTTGATATTAGTCAAAACTTCTTGATTTGCGCCAAAGAACAAGATTGGAAAGAAGATGCGGACATGGATAGATTTTTTGAATTGAAAAAATTTTCATAAGATAATTTATATTTATAAAATCGAACTCTTTGCATACGTAATGATCTTAGCCATGTTCTACATGACAATTTTTCTGCTTTGAAACAGTCCAAACGCTTGTTTTGTGCCAAGAGAATTATGGATCAGATTCTGTAATTTAAAGCAAAGGCAAGTTGTAATATTATACCTTTTAATTATTTTATCGATTGCATGAATTTATTAAGAAAATCAATAGGTAATCAAAATTTTTCATGATGGAATAATAAGAGTTCTAAACAAGATGTAAGAACAAAGACTGATTCGAATGCAATTCAAAGAAGAGGTCAACATCCCATAACATAATATTCACGCTGCGGACATTCGTCCTGGTTCCGGCAGTCGCCGGACACTCAGCATACGCTGAGTCGTGAATACAGGAACGTTATATAATAGAAATGGAAAACAAATATGGATTAAGAAAAGAAAGTACAAGAAAGCAGATAAGAACACTTGTGCGCAGAAATAAATGCAGGTAAAATATAGATACAATTGAATCTTGGGTGGGTATGGTTTCCCTTCGAAAGGAGGTGAAACCATGGAAGTGAAAGATGCGATGACTCTGATGCTGTTATTTGGAACATTTATTCTTGCACTTTTAACGTACATCAATAACAACAAGAGAAAGTAAAAACCCACCCCAAGGTTGACCGCCAAAGGTGGGTTTTTTATTCCCAATGACTTAAGAAGGGATAAACCATCCAAGCCAATTGTACTGACCAAGTGTTCGACGCACTTGGTCTTTATTTAAGAATATGATAACACATCAGAAAAGATGAATCAAAATAAAATGAGTATCCAAATGAAAAAAGAAGAGGTTAACGAGAAATCTCGAAGAAGCATTCCCATCATATAACATAATATTCAAGCTGCGGCTCCTAACGGAGCCTTGGTCTGCGGGATGGATTTCGAGGAGGCATTTCAGCAGACAACCCTACGGGTTCGTGAATACGAGAACGTTATAGGAAATAAGCGTAAAAATTAAATATCAAAATCAATATTGTTAGTTACTTATTGAATTGTTTTTTTACGTTAAGGTCAAACGGAGGTAGACTATGAATGAGAACGAAATGCTTGTTTATCATATTGTGACTAGGAAAGAAATGAGTCCTGGACAGATTATCAATTTTGACAAAAACCAGAAGAACAACCTGTATCATTTCTTTTTTGAGAAGACATATACAAATAATAACGGTGAAGATATTTTTAAGATTTTACATGATCATTTTTCAAATGAAGGATTGAAGCTGGATAAAGAGAACGCTGCAGCAACGATGAAGTATGCAGGACAAACGATCAGATCTGTTAGAGAAGTAATAGTAGAAATGGTGAGATTACAAGAATATCCGGATTATCCTTCTAGATTGTCTTGCTTATATGCTGCGAGAAGTTATGAGGATGCTTTGAAATGGAAGGAGATATTTGATTCTTTTAATCGGAAAGTTTTGCAGATTGTTAAGCTACGAGTAACAGGGAGTTATTTTGAAGGTGATGGGAACCTATTACCAAAGGTAGACGGAGCATCATTTTCAAAAAAAATCGAACAGGCTAGAGAATATTGGAAGGGAAATGTAAAAAACGAACTTCCTGAGCTTCTGATTAATGGAAAAATTGAAGTTGTTGAAATAATTGATGATTTCACATTAGTATAATCTGAGTATTTCAAAGGAGACGCTGACATCCTATAACATCATATTCACGCATCGGAGCCTGGCGGCTCCTCGGTCCGCGAGATAATGATCGGCAGAGAAGTGGATTCAGCGGACACATCCGCACCGACTAACTGCGCAAGCGCAGCCGGACCCTGGAGGGTCCTTAAGTCGGTGGGACGTCGTGAATACGGTAACGTTATCGGAAATTGTAACAAAGGATATTAAACACTCAAAACTAATACGGACAACAAGAAAAATGCATGCATTTAGTTAATTGAAATATATACTAGTAAGTTTAAGTGGAGGAGAAAATATTGAGTGAGATTTTAAGCAAGACTGAAATGTATATTGAGAGAGCAAGATTTCAAGAATTAGTTCATAAAAATATTGGAGAAATGAGTCTTCGTAAAAATATCTTTAAAGGCGTAGCAAATTTTATCTATTCAACGCTAATTATTGGCTTTTTCTTTTCCTGGGCAAGTGCATCAGACACAAGTAATATTTTTGTGTTTTTAAATAATGTTTTTGAAAGTAAACTAATAGTTATATAGACCGCAATTAAGATCATAACCTGACAAGCAGGCGATCAATCGTTTCCAACGGTTGCTGATTGATTCGCTTCATAAATTGACTGACATGAAGTTTAATCTTATAGAATTTTTCAAAAAAGACGTTGTTCACTACATCGGCTTTGAGCCACAACCACAGCCCTTCAACTGGATTGAGGTTTGGACTGTAAGGCGGCAGAAAAACCAATTGCAGACGCGAGTGTTCCTCCAAAAAAGGCTGTAACTCTATGGCATGATGAATCCGGCTGTTATCCAGAATTAAAGCGATTTTTCCATTCGGATATGCAGTGAGAAGATCCTGGAGAAATCGAATAAAGGCTTCTGTGTCGGCCTTTTCTTCTTCCCGGTGATGCACCTGACCGGTTTCATAGTTAATGGCTCCAAACAATTTGGCTCCTTCGTGTTTACCGTACGTAGGCACTTTGCGTTGTCGGCCGCGCGGGAACCAATTGTACTGCAACGCTTGATAAGAGCGAATCATCGACTCGTCTTCAAAGAGCAAGTGATTGATCTTTTCGGCTTCCACTTGCCTCTTGAGCTCAGCAAAAGTGTGCTTTTTAAAAAAGGCTTGGGCGTCTTCATCGGCTTTAGCTAGCGTATAGGTGGCTTTGGTAAAACTGAAGTTCATCCGCTTCAGCATCGCACTAATCCCACGCACGCTCATGGTGACACCGAACTCCTGCTTGATCCACTCCGCCACTAGCGGAAGTGTCCAGGTATACCGAGCTTCAAAACCTACATCGGCTGGTTGATGCTGCTCCAGCATCGCGGCTAACTGACGACGCTGCTCCTCCGTGAGTTTTGTCGGTTGTCCAGGAGAGTGATCCATTTTAAGACCGGACAGGCCCTGTTTCTGGTAGGTGTGCCAATAGAGGCTGATGGTTTGACGTGCACGTCCGAGTATATCACCGATCTCTTTCAGTGTATGGCCTTCCAGACGAAGTCGGACCGCCAGATACCTTTCGTAGAGTCGTTTGTCTGATACCTCTTTCATCGCTGTATTCAAATACTCGATTTCTTCATTGTTCATCTTCATCGCCGCCTTGTGGTGAGTTACCCTTTATTACTCGATTTGGCGGTTGAAGTGAATTTGGTAGCTTATTAATTGCGTTCTATATAGTTACTTTTTTTATATTATAATCCATATATTACTTATGATTCCGGTGATAGCGATTTTCTTAGATGCTCGTCATACACAACGTGCTGTAATTATTAATTATTTGGCATATAGAAGTATATATAGAAAATTTTATAAAGACTTTATTATAGGTAAGCTTACAAATAAGAAATATTCAGAATTAAGGTTTGATGAAAAGAAAGAACTATTTCTTTCTAATCAAGGAAGAAAGATAGAGTTTGAATATTATGGGTTTGAGAATTATATAACTGAAAGATTAAGCGAGCCAAGATTCAAAATTTCAGGTTTTTTTCCCTCAAGCTACGCAAATTTTATACTACTAAATGAATGTATTGATGGGACTTTAATAATGGCGCGTTATGGAGATTTAGGAGAATACGGAGAATTAATTGATGGAAACTATCATTTAATGTAGAGAAAATATATGGCTAATATAAAAGCATAAGTTGTATTAAGTATTTCGATGAAGTCACAACTCCCGATAACATTATATTCACGCATCGGGCATACGCCACGGTCCGGCAGAAGGACTTCAGGAAGCAGAAGCAGCCCGGACACACTTGGCGTTCGCCAAGCGTCGTGAATACAGAAACGTTAACTGAAATTGCTTTATAAACAATCAAAAATTAAATATTCGGAGGTACACATTGCTAGAAAGACTTATTGAAATATTCGAGAAGGCAAATAGAGATTTTTTAAAAAGTGATCTTGACTTATTTATATCTAAAGTTTCTGAGAGGACGCTTTGTGGTGCACTAATGTTACATATAAATAACATAATTTGCAGAATACAAGGTAGACGTGGAATATAATCGGAATAAAAATGGGAAAATCAAAACAATTGTAAAAACTATTTATGGACCTAAGGATGTTGGAGTTAAGATAAATTGCGATCTTATTGTTCATAGCCGGGGGAATAACATTAATCAAGATAATTTAATAGCGATTGAGATGAAAAAATCCGATAGAACAAAAGAAGAGAAAGAAAGTGACAGAATCAGACTAATTGCTTTGACCAAAGACAGTTATGATGATGTTTGGTCCTTTGATGGAAAGACATTTCCGGAACATGTATGTAGATATGCATTGGGCGTTTATTATGAAGTAAATTATAAGAAAAGAAGGATTAACATTGAATATTATAAAGAAGGGCATATATTTGATGAGAAGGAAGTCAAATTTTAAGGTAGTATTTTTAATATATATGTAACTCAATGATGTATACAACTTCAGTTAACATAATATTCAAGCTGCGGCTCCTTTGGAACCTGGGTCTGCGAGGTGAATTTCGAGGAGGAATTTCAGCAGACAACCCCTTTGGGGTTCATGAATACAGAAACGTTATACGACAGAATCAAAATGAAAAAGAGCTAGAAGGCTCTCAATCTAAAGATATATGTAATTCGTTATGCAGGTGAAAAGCGTCCTTAAAACCTTGCAAATAAATTTCACGTTCTAAAATAGCTTGAACAGAAAGCTCAGCATCATCGTAAAGGAATAGGGTCTTCTGTATATTCTCCGGTACTCCTTCATGTAACTGCTTAAAGTAGAGATTCCGTTCGGATGAGAACTGGTTGTAGCTGGAGTTGTTTTTGATAAGCTCGCAATATAAAGATTCAATTCGAGTATGAATCAGTGAATCAAGTAAGAGTTCTAAAGAATTATGCATTTTGAACACCATCCAATGTATTTGATTTTATGAATAAAAGTTCAACTTATTAAACATAATTTTATCATATCAAATAATTAAGTCAATACATGTTGAAGATGTTTTTGATAAAGAAAATATACTTTCATATAATTAAAGAAAAATTCACTTGATGTGTGAAAGGAATATCAGATGATTAGTTATAAACCTTTTCAAAAATTATTGATCGACAGGGAGATTAAGAAGCAGGATTTATTGAAAATGACAGGTATTTCGTCTGCTACAATGGCGAAACTCAATACGAACGAATATGTATCATTAGAAGTGATTGATAAATTATGTGCTGCTTTAGGTTGTCAGCCAGGAGATTTATTAGAACATATAACAGAACAATGACAGATTAGAATCAAGAATGAATTTTGGTTAATCGAAGAAGTGATTCCGTCATATAACATAGTATTCAAGCTGCGGCTCCTATGGAGCCTGGGTCTGGGAGATGGATTTCGGGGAGGTATTTCAGCAGACAACCCCTTTGGGGTTCATGAATACGAAAACGTTATATGAAATCCTAAAAAATGAGAGGAACAGAAATGACAACACAATTTAATTTTAATAAATTGAATAACATTTATGCAGAGGCTATCGCATCGGATGATAAAACATTAATCTTTGAAACCAAAGTTGGAAAAGGAAGATTCTTATTTATGATGTTTTTATCAGATGAAGACAAAGATTCAAAAGACAAATTATTTATATATCTGAGAAACACCAACCTTATAAAGCCTGTAAAGGTATATGGTAACCATAGTAAAGGTCAGTTTGAAGTATATATAAAAGATGAATTGAAAGAAGCTCTGATAAAGGAATTACAGCTAAATTCAAGTTCAGGTTCTTTTGATTTTAAGAACTTTCTTGAACAGCTTAATAGTAGCATTCCTCAAAGCATAAATCGTGACAACAAAATTACTGAATTAAGAAAAATAGAAGCATAATAAGCGAGTTAAAAGTAGTAGATGAAGCTGATAAAACAGTGTTAAAGCACGAAGTGAAACTTCCTGAAAACAAAAAGCCTCAAGATAAAACTTTAAGAAAATTATATGTTTATACTGATGGAGCTGTTGAAGATATAGCCGAGTTAATTCAACTGCTCAAGAAATTTAATATGACTGTGGCATGGACAACAAAAGACAAAAAAATAACACTTCAAGTGTAAAAGCATTGTTGGGTAAGCTAAACAACTAAACGGACTTCATATAACATAATATTCACGCTGCGGGCATACGCCCTGGGTCCGGCATTCGCCGGCCACCCAGCATACGCTGGGTCGTGAATACAGGAACGTTATGTGAAATCAGCTAGGAATAAAAAGATTATATTTAGGAGCAAGTACTATGAAGCGAATTTACAAGCATATCGAAGAATACACAGATCAGGAAATAAAAGATATTTTAACTCGTCAAGAAGTAGAAGAACTTATATATTTACCACTTTCAGTTGGAATGTATCATCACAATTGGAAGTTTGCTCAAGATATATGTCTTAAATCAGCGCAACATGATAATCCAAATGTAAGAGCGAATTCTGTATTGGGATTAGCACATATAGCAAGAACTAAAAACAGTTAGATAAAAGACTAGTAAAACCAATCATTTTGAAAGAATTAAAAATAATATAGAACATAAAGGAATAATATTAGATGCTATAAGTGATATAAATTTATTTATGAAGTGGAAACTAGCAAGGAAGCATAATTATTAGTTGACTCGAAGAAGAGCTGACCTCACATAACATCGCATCTACGCTGCGGGCGTTGCCCTTGGTTCGCTAGAAGTGGAAAGCAGAGAATCCGGGATCAGCTCACAACCCTGCGAGGCTAAGTCCGTTGGACCCGGCGCTTTGCGCCTTAAGCCTCTCGGATTCGTAGATACAAGAACGTTATCGGAAATCAGTGCGAATCATCGTAATATCAATACAAACAAAGGAGGATTTATATGCACTCTGAAAAGAACCCGTACAGCCTGACAATAGAATGTAAAGACATTATCCTTCGCGAATATCAATTAGAAGATTTAAATGAATTACATGAACTTACATGGCAACCGGAGATTTATGAGTTCTTACCAGGTTGGAATGTTGAAAAAGAAGTCAGACTAGACTGGTTGAAGAATTATGAAATACCAGAAAACAATCAATTTCTTAAACGTGTAGAAGAAGGACTGAAAGTTGGTGATCTTAGACTGAGGCTAGGGATCGTACTTAAAGAAACGGGAAAATTTATTGGCTGGTGTTGTTCAGGAATAAAAGACGATCTTCCAGCATCAAACAGAGAAATCATGTATGGTATTTCAAAAGACCATAGAAGTAAAGGATATACGACTCAAGCAGTTCAGGGAATAATTCAGTATTTATTTGATAACACGGAGATCAAAGAATTAAATGCAATTGCATTACTAGAGAATGGTGCATCGAATAGAGTTATTCAAAAAAGTAATTTTAAGTTTGTCGGAGAGATAGAAATAGATGATGAAATATATAACCATTATAAAATTCATAAGATAGATTTTTGAAAGATGGTGAGCTAATTCGGGAAGGCACTGACATCCTATAACATAATATTCAAGCTGCGGCTCCGTTGGAGCCTAGGTCTGTGAGAAGGATTTCGGAGAGGCATTTCAGCAGACAACCCCTTCGGGGTTCATGAATACAGAAACGTTATAGGAAATCAACGCATATCTTTAATGTACTAGACTCAACAGATATAGACATCTGAAGAATAATATATGACGTGATTTTAACATAAGGGGAATGTGTATGAAAATTACTATGGATATGAGTGAGTTAGCTTACGAGATAGCTAAAAAAGTATATTCAGGGCGTATTACAAGAACTGAAGGAAAGAAAGAAATTAACAAGATGACAGGAATGAATGAAGGATCGGCACAAGCATTTATCACCATATTTTTGGCAATGATGAATGGAGAAGTGTATAAAAGAGCCTTTAATAATGAAACCAATAGATTCATATTTGAAAGTATTAGAAGGGATTTTGGGAAGGAATATTTTATAAAAGCTTTAGATGCGGCCCAAAAACATGTGAATTATTATTCAACATTAGATAAAGGGAATCTTACAGGACTCCAAAGCATTATAAACGAAATGAAATAGTAGAGAATACTTAGTAAATTCAATGAAGTCGTTGACATCCTATAACATCATATTCCTGCTGCGTCGCTGGCGCTCCTTGGTCTTCAGAAGCTAAAGCGAAGAAGTGGAGGCTGGGGACAACTCTTTGGGGCTCATGAATACAGAAATGTTATTGGAAACTCGGGCAATATATTAATAAACAATCCTATTGAAAATTCTAAATGTTTGTTGTAAATGAAAAACAAAAAAAGAAAAGGATGAATAACATGACTACTAAAGGTTTTACAAATTGTCTTCAAATGTTCCCCAGCTCTGATATGAAAAAGACAGCGAAATTTTATGAACAAATTGGATTCAGGGCAGAAAAATGTCTAGATTCAGTAGAACCACATATTTGCCTTTATAAGGATCGAATCGAGATTGTACTGACAAAATCAAATAAAGAGGCTATAGTACCTAATCGAGAAGTTCATGGATATGGGTATGATGCGTATTTTATTACAGAGAATCAAGAGGAAATGGAAAGAAGTTTGAGTGAGTTAGGGGTAAAGATTGTACGGCCATTATCAACAACGGATTATAATAACAAAGAATTTGTATTCGAAGACATTGATAAAAGATGGATTGCAGTTGGCAAGAAACAATAAGCGAAATAAGTGGGTGCAATTCGAAGATGGCCTGAACATCCAATAACACCATTTTCACGCTTCGGGCTGTCGTCCTCGGTCTGGCCGAGGAATTTCGAGGGCGAGAACAGCCAGACACATCCGACATTCGTCGGACATTGTGAATACAGAAACGTTAGGCGAAAGCCTACTTGTGAAGAATTAGAACAAGAAGAAATGGTTCATTGACAAAATTGAGTATAGAAGAGAGTGCCTTAAATTGAGATCCTCTTCTATATAAGTTCTCTTTCAGAAAGCTGGTTGCCTGAACCTCAGGGCAATCGGCTTTATTTGTGAAAAGGGGCAAAGCGCTGGGGAAAGTTATTGCTCTAGCGAATCAGAAATATGGCGTTGGAAAAACGATAACTGCCTTCAACCGGGAACAGGTCCGGCTGCCGCAGGTAAGAAGGTATTTGCTGGTGGATGGGATGCTTAAGGTAATCTTACAGATTCATTGGGCTACCATGAGTCGAATAGTTGTCGTTATCTCTGGCGACATTACTTGTAAAAAGTATGATAGAAGATCGCAGGAAGGCATTTTTCAGCATGATGAGGACGTTGCACTGATGCCAAGAAATATGGAACTGTCGGCAGTTGAAGTGCCACTTGTCAACATATTGAGCAGGAGATAAATTTTTGCATTTATTTGTATATGGCGCTTGCTTCCATTCCTCTTTAATCGTTTGCTGGCAAGCCACTCAATCTATTGGAAAGTCATTTCAAAAGGAGGGGGCGCTGCTGCTTGAAGGTAGGGAGTGAATACTTATAATACCTTTGTATTATCTTTATGGCTTTTACAATTACTCCGACAGCCTCAGATGAAGTACCGGGACAATCACCATAGTCCTGACGTTTGCGAATTGATATGTAATGGTGTTTGAAGCCTTGTTTGAAGGCAAGGACGTTGAAAGGATGCCTGAATATGCAGAGTGGGAGGATCGGCATATTCTAAGCAAGGGGATACAGAATGAGAGGTTATACTTACAAGGATTACAGGATGGCATTCAGCTCACGGTTTCCTTGCTGAGTCAGTCTATGGGGGCAGAAGGCGAAAACGAAAGGCCGAATGCCTATAAAGCGTAGCGATCTTAAACTAAACCAAAGCAAGCCGAAACGACAAAAACACACGCTTCGGCTTGTTTTATATTTGTTTCTTATTTTTATCCCTTACTTCCCAGACACCGACTTGAACCAATTATTCACTTCTTGCGTAATCTGGTCACCGCCATTGGATTTCCAATTGGCTACAAATGGGTCAAAGGCATCGATCGGTAGCTTGCCGTAGATGATTTTGTTGAAGGTTTCCATTTCGGACTGGCGAAGCAGGTTCCATTTGGATACCATCGTTGGTGTCGCAGCACCGGTGAAGTAGTTTTGCTTGCGAATGTCTAATTGCGACATGACTACCTTGGCTGCGGCCCAGTTTTCGGGTTTGCGGAACTCGGCCATTTGTTTCTCATAAGGGGTTTCTGGCGTCTTCCCATCAGCCAGTTTAACGAGTGTCTTCATGTACAGATCCGGGATACGTGCCGGGCCAGTCAGGAAAGGGAACTCGTTGGAGAAGTCTTTAATCTTCTCTTTATCACTGGTCGGTTGTCCGTCCACGATGTCCCAATCGTAGCCTTTGGCGAAGCCGTATTCATATTCACTGCCAGCGGCCGGGTTAGCCAGGTTATCGAGCAGATAGTTATAGTACAGGAAAATGGCTTCAGGATGCTTCGCGTCCTTGTTAATCATAATACTGGCGTTGACGCCGGAGTTCTGCCATTTCGTACCGATGAGTCCATCTGGACCTGCTGGAATCGGATAAGCTTTAATTTTCGCTCCAGGTACATTCTTCAACAGATCGGGGGCTGGCCAGTCTGGAATCCAGTTGGCTCCGGGCAGAATGCCTGCGGCGCCTTTCGTCCAGCTCTCCGCAGATTTACCTTCATCCCACAGGGCGGAGTCGGTATGAATATAGCCTTTTTCCATCCATTCACTAAGCTTCGCGAGTGCCTGCTTTGCACCTGGATTAATGGAGCCGTACTCCAGATTGCCATCGGCGTCTTTGTTCCACTGCTCCTGGATCGTGCCGTATGCTCCGAATAACCAATCGAGTGAGCCCATCCAGGTGTTTGTATTATTTTTCAAGGAAATTGCGAGTGGGAAAACTTCATTAGGTGCTAAGCCATCCGGGTTCTCGTTCTTGAATTTATCCATGATATTTTCAAGATCCGCGATGGTTTTGGGAGCTTCCAGATTCAGCTTTTCCATCCAATCTTCCCTGAGCCACAGCAGCGTGTCGTTATTATCTGTGTATTCCAGGATCGGCATATTGTATTTCTTGCCGTCCTTGGTGAAAGGGTACCATAGCTCCGGATGCGCTGCCGCGTGGTCTTTCAGAATTTTATTTGCATACTTGTCGAACAACTCATCAATGGCAATGAATTGACCGGAATCAATAAGTTGATTGGTCAATACCGCATTGGTGGGTACCGAAACGAAATCAGGCAGCTTCTCGCCAGAGGCAATGGCCAACTGAAGCTTTTGTTTGTATTGATCATCATTGGCCGGATACCAGGTATCTTTATGCTTCATGCCCAGCGTTTCCAGCATCCACCGATCGTGAACGTTATTTTCTTTGGTGTCCCCTTGAACGTATTTCTTCGGCATCAACACCGAACTGAACTCAATGGGTGGATCGTATTTCCCTTTTGCAAAAGCAGCTTCTGCTTCGGATGAACCGACCGCCGCCGGCGTATTATCGTTCGTGGCATTCCCATTGGATGTTTCGCCACTGCCACAGGCTGTAATTGTGATAAGTGCAATGACCATGAGCAGCGACCACCATGTTTTGAATTTGATCATTCTTCAATCCCCCTACGGTGTATGATCTTTACAAATGTAACTGTATCAAGTCGGCGGGGATGGCATCTATATGAGTTTTTTAGTTTCGATAGGACTCTATCATGCTATTTATGATGGTCTCTGTACTCCTGCGGCGTGACCCCAAACTGGCGTTTGAACACCTTGATAAAATAAGCAGGGTCCATATATCCAATCTCCATGCTGATTTCATATACTTTTTTGGTGGTCATTTTCAGCTTGTGACAGGCACGATCCATGCGCAGGCGCGAGATATAATCACTTATGCCTTCACCAGTTTCAATCTTATAAATCTTGGACAAATGGGTCGGATGCAGATTGACATGGTCGGCCAGTACACGGAGGGAAACATCCAGATGCAGGTTTTTATCCGTAAAATCCTGAATCTTCTTCACATACTCGGAACGTATGTCTTTGATTTCGTTGGACGTGCCTTCCTTGAGTTTGCCGAGCACACTAAGCGACCATTTTCGCAGTTTACTGATGGTGGAGAAAGCTTTCCCGCTCTGCAGCCACTCAATATCGCTACCCATTAAGGTAGCCAGAGTAAGCCTATTTCGGTGTGCGAGATTGGTGAAAGAAGCCGTAATTAAAAAACCTGCCTCCATACAATGCTCCCACGATTCCGACCATTTCTCATCCAGCTCCTCACAGACGGCTACTATTTTTTCTTCTGCGGCATCCCATTGCCCGCTTTCCAACAGATGAATGAAAGAGGGCGGAGTATACAGGACATCCAGGGGGCCCTGCGCTGCGGGCGTTTCCACGTCACTGACCCGCATCACGAATTCGCGCTCATCTCCGACAATTTGCCGGAAATAAGCCGAGGCCTGCCGAAAGCGGTCATATAGCTGTTTTGGAAACGGGAACCACTCGGTGATGACGATGGAGAGGGAACCCTTCAGGAACTGCTTGACCTTAGACTGAAGCTGCACAGAAAGCTTCTCCAGTATAGTTTCTTTTCCAATGTCGGTATCGTTCTCTTTAAGTTGAAGCAGAAACACCAGATATCCATGTTCCTCCTTCACACCCCAGACTTCCATAAACTCACCCATAATCTCTTCAGCCATATTGATGACTGCATATTCGATCAAGGTTTGATCGTTGTTGTCATAGTGCCTGAATTCTTCTTCCATACGTACAAGCATTAACGCGTAATCTCCAGCGTGGAAGGGCAGATCGTAATTCACAAGTTTCCGTTCCCATTCGCCGGCTGCGAATCGATGTCCCTGTAAGGCCTCAAGGAGCAGTCGACCACGTAAATGGGGCAGATTCTCCCGAAGGGTAAACTGGGTTCGTTTAAGTGAGCTTATGAGCTCCCATTCTGTGTTTAATTGATCAATGGCCTTTTGAACGGCGCCCATCAATTCATCGTCAGTCGGGGTTTCAGCAAGTAATCAACGGCCTCGTACTGGATGGCTTTTTTGGCGTAATCGAATTCGGAATATCCGGATAAAAGAATACACTTTATTTTTTTGTCACGGACTCTGATCCGTTCGATCAGTTCAATCCCTGTCATTTCGGGCATCTGAATATCCGAGATCACAATATCAATGGGGTGCGTATCGATAATTTGTAGTGCTTCATGTGCTGAGTAAGCTTTATGCACATGTTCAATCCCCAGCGTGTGCCAGGGTTTGGTCATGGAAAGGTTATCTACCCAGTGTGCTTCATCGTCTACGATGATCATCTGCATGTTATTTGTCTCCTTGATGGTTTGTATATATAAGTTGAACGAATGATTTTACACGGGACCACTGCGCGGTCAGAACCATCTTCCGATCGCTGTTATCCCAGATTTTTTGAATCCCTTACAAAAGGGGAAATCCGGGGATAAGCCTATGCTTCCGATGTAGCTTTCTTTCAGAAAGCTTTTAGGCGAACGCTTCACTTCTCCAGATCTGCCCTCTCCGTTATCGTGTAAATGTTTAGTTCAACTTATATCGTTATGATTTTCTTCCTCTGTTGGAATCTCCCAGATGATCTCTGTTCGGAATCCGCCGAGCGGGGACGGCTTGAAAATAAGGCATGACTGATTGCCGAATAGATGCATGATCCGCTGGTTCGTATTCCAAAGACCACAGCCCATTTCCTCCTGCAGCGGCTGCTGCATTTTACGATTCAGAGCTTCCAACTGATCCGGGCTCAGGCCGGGTCCGTCGTCATCAATGTAAATTTTGCAGAAACCGTCCGAGCTTTCCCCGCTAATTCGGATTTCACCAGATGAATACGACTTCGCTATGCCGTGAATGACCGAATTTTCCACAATCGGTTGAAGCATTAAACGTGGAACAGACTGGCTAAGCATATGCTCAGGGATATCGATGTGATATTCAATTCTCCCATTGCGCAGCTTTTGGATATCCAAATAGTTGACGAGCAGCTTGATTTCTTCCTTCAAAGAAGACGTTTCTCGTTCCACTCGGGTGGTATAGCGATAGTATGCACTTAAGTTATAAGCCATAGAGATGACCGCTTCTTCATCCTTCATCTGGGCCATATTGATGATATAGCCAAGGCAGTTATACAGAAAATGGGGATTGATCTGCGCCTGCAGCTGCTTCAGCGTAGCTTCCCGGGCTCTGATCTTTTCATGAAATACATTCTCGATGAGATCTTGAATTTGATGAGACATATCATTAAATCGATGAAACAGAAATGAGAACTCATTCTGATCCTTGCTATGCAGACGTACGGAGTAGTCTCCCCACTCCACACGCTGTAAGCCCTGAATCAGCTTTTTGATCGGATATTGAACGTTTCTGTACAGTAGTATGGAAGCGGAAATGCCCACAACAAATAGCAGAATCATAGAGATATAGAACAGGTTCCGACTGAGTGAAATGGGTTGCAGGATCTGATAGAGTGGGACCACATCTACTAAATGCCAATCCAAATATGAAGACTTTACAGAACTGACCAGATAGTTCTTCCCATTCAGCTTCACGACATCCTGTGTAGTGTCCTCCGAAGAGTGAGTATCCAGATAACGAATGAGTTCTTCAGATAGCTGCTTGTCTGCACTGCGGTTCAGAATGGGCGAATTCCCTTTGTGATAAAAGAAGGGATCGCCTTGTCCACCTTTCTTGTACGTATCCAGCATGTTCTGAATGTTCTCATAACTGAAGCTGGCTTCAATCACCAGGTTGCTTCCCGTCAACATCCCCGGCTGGGCCAAGGAATCGGTAAAGAACCAGTAAAAAGATTGAAGCTCCTCTTGAGATTCCGTACCATGATCACCATATGTCCATTGGCCACTCATATTTCTTTTTAGGTAATTCTCATCATAACCTGATGATCTGTTGTAGTTGGCGATGACATCTTGGTTCTGCTGTGAATACACAGCATATCGGGTGGGCCATATATCGGTGACCCCGGATTGAAGCATCATCTTTTCCTGAATGACATATCGGGTCTGCATCTGGTCATAAAGATCATCCCACATGTTCAAACCATTGAATGCTCTGACATTGGGATCTCTAGAGAGAATAAGACTGAAATCCATCATCTGATTAATGCGGGAATCGATCTGACTGGATAAAAACGTGAGCTGTTTGGTATTGGATATTTGCAGCTCTTTGCTTACGACATCGTAGGTGACATTGTTCGAGTAGGTATACATGATAATAATGGGGATGAACAAAACCACGATTAAGCCGTTTATTTTGGCAAACAGACTAAACCGGGATCGAGCCGTTCCTTGGAATAATATAAAGCGCTTCCATATATTCATAAAAGCCTCCTTCATATATATAAAAGTCTCCTTCAATCGATATCCTAACAAAACCATATCCGGCCTAACAATGTTATATAGTCAGACCTGAGGATTGCCTGATACTATTTATAGCAGAGATCCCCATTACACACAAAAACTTTTTGGGAACAGGAGAGCGCTATGGAGGCTAATATGGAGGCTAACCGGGTGCCACAGGCAAACATTGGGAGCAAGCCGAATAGAAGAAAAAAGAAAGTCTATAAACAACCATGGATTCTCCACTTGATGGTGTTGCCGGCGGCGATTATGGTTTTTATTTTTTCGTATATTCCGATGTCCGGAGTTCTTATGGCATTTCAAGACTATAAACCTGCACTCGGTTTTTTTAATTCTGAATGGGTCGGACTGAAGCATTTCAGGTACATGTGGGAGAATGATTATTTCCTGCAAATTACGTGGAATACGCTGTTTTTTGCCTGTTCCAAAATGGTAATGAACCTGATTATTCCGTTTATCTTCGCCTTATTGTTGAATGAGGTCAGGAAGATGGCCCTTAAAAGAACCATTCAAAGGCTCGTGTATCTTCCGCACTTTTTGTCTTGGGTTACGCTATCAGGCATTCTGATCGATATTCTGGCCCAGACAGGGATCATCAATCAATTCCTTTCCTCTGTATTCGGCATCAAGCCGATTTTCTTCCTGGGGGATGGCAACTGGTTCCGCTTTACGATCATTGCAAGTGATGTCTGGAAGGAGTTTGGCTTCAACACGATCATTTTCCTGGCGGCACTGTCCGGTATTAATCCGTCACTCTATGAAGCGGCTGAAGTGGATGGGGCGGGGCGCTGGAAGCAGACGATGTATATTACCATCCCGGCGCTTATTCCGATTGGGATCGTGATCGCAACCCTGGCACTAGGCAATGTGCTCAATGCAAACTTCGATCAGATCTTTAACTTATATAGTCCATTAATCTATCAGCAAGCGGATATCATCGATACCTTTGTGTACAGGGAAGGTCTGCTTAGTGGGCAGTTCAGCTTCGCTACCGCCGTGAATTTATTTAAATCGGTTATTAGCTTAATCCTGATCGTGATCTCATACCGACTGGCATACCGATTCGCGGGGTACAGAATTTTCTAGAAAGGATGACGAGCCGATGTACCATAAAACGATTCCATATCGAGTATTCAGCATATTCAATAATGTGTTCCTGACCATCCTTTCGCTGCTCTGCTTGCTGCCTTTATATCACTTGCTCATGGTATCTCTTAGCGCATCCGCACCTGCCAATGCCGGACTGGTTACGTTCTGGCCGATTGGCTTTACGCTTGAAGCCTATGCGAAGACGTTTGATAATGCCAATTTCCTCTCCTCCTTGTGGGTGTCTGTGAAGCGGACGGTACTTGGAACGGGACTTGCGTTAGTGGTAAATACGATTGCAGCGTATGCGCTTTCCAAGGAGACGCGAGTCTTCCGTGCACGCAATATCTACCTTTGGTATTTTGTCATCACCATGTTATTCAGCGGTGGTCTCATTCCGGGCTACATTCTGATTCTGAAGCTTGGACTGATGAATACATTGCTGGCATTGATTCTGCCTGGATTGGTTGCGGTATTTAACATTATTCTGCTGCTTAATTTCTTCCGTACCGTACCCAAGGATCTGGAGGAAGCCGCTTTTATTGATGGGGCAGGGCATTTGCAGACTTTTATCAAAATATATTTGCCCGTCTCCATACCCGTCATTGCCACGGTTTCCCTATTCATGATGGTCGGACATTGGAACTCTTATTTTGACGGGATGATCTATATTCGAGATTCAGAAAAGCTTCCGCTGGCGACATTTATGCAGACGATTATCGTTCAGGCCGACATGTCCAAGCTCGACCCGGAAGCCGTCGCCAATCTGTCCCAGCGAACCATTCGGGCCTCGCAAATCTTTATCAGTGCACTGCCGATCCTGCTCGTGTATCCGTTTCTGCAACGTTATTTTGTGACCGGGATCGTGGTCGGGGCGGTAAAAGAATAATAAATCTACCTATTGAAATAGGGTTTGAAAAGGGAGTTACTGAACTAGTCCGAGACTAGGCCATGTAACTTCTTTTTTAACGTAGAGGTGGGGGAGAGTAAAAACTCAACGCTTAATTTAGTAGTAGTTATAACACAGCGCTATAAGCATGTCAGCACGAAAAATATCCAGCGTATTCAGAGCCTGCTGGATCACATGGATATGGAAGCTTGAGCACTCTGCTTAATATTCCTTTTTCACCAATTTTTTCTTCGCAAGTGGAACTGAGTGCGTTATCATATATGTAGTTCAGATACTAACTTGAAGATGCAGTATTTACGAAGTACATAGATTAGATGTTAGTTGAAATACACGCAATGATGAAATGAGGGAATGAGATGCCAGAATATTCTCAAATCCAAACCTATATAAAGTGCGATCAAAGTAATATAAAAGAGATCATGCTTGACTTTATAATCGCATTAAATAACTGTGGGATTAAAGACGCTGATAAGTAATGAGCAAACTGCCATCTTGTATCATTATCAGCGTTAGGTGAAATCATAGCTATGAATATATCAATTGAATATTATCCTGGGGGCAAATATGAAAACATATATTTACTTTGTTAGACATAGTGAATCATCCAAATCGGAAGGAAATGAAAGAACTCGAGGATTAACTAAAAAAGGAAAGTTTGATTCCCATAGAATAACCGAACTGCTGAAGGATGAAGGAATTAGTGTATTTATTTCAAGTCCATATATTCGAGCAATCCTAACAATTGAAGAGTTGGCACAACAAAGTGATAAAGAGATTTTAGTGTTTGAAGATCTTAAAGAACTTGTATTTTCAAGAGAGGATACGATTATTCCAGACAAAGAAGTATACTCACTCGTAAGCAAGATGTTTAAAGACCCTTATTATAAGGAACCTTTTGGTGAGTCCATAAATGACTGTCAAAGACGATCTGTAACAAGATTAAAAGAAATAATAATGAACTACAAGGGGCAGAAGATAGCAATAGGAACACATGGGTTGGTCATGATATTAATGATGAGATACTTCGATGATCAATACGGGTATGAGTTCTTAATGAAAACCTCAAAACCAGATGTATATAGAATGGAGTTCAATGATGAAGAATTAATAGATACTCAAAGAATATATAAAGAAGTGAATTGTGGGTGAATTCGAGAAAGGCTGTGATATCATATAACATTGCATTCAACGCTGCGGGCCGAGACAAGCTCGACCCTTGGTCCGGAAGAGGCATTTCAGGGGAGTGGATAATCCACCGGACACATTCAACCGGCTAAGTGGCAGAGCCACCCGGACCTGCGGTCCTTAAGCCGCTTGGACGTCGTGAACACAGAAACGTTATAGGAAATCAGCAACATTATAAAAATACATTATAAGTTATTGATCATTTATTACAAAGATGCCTTTCAGCTATCGGACGGTTGAGTTAAAGAACGGGTAGAACTTTGTTTTCTCTTTTTATAGAATTCATATAAAACAAGTGATTGATAATGTAGGAGGCGGTACCATTGAAAACAATTCAAAAGATGTTTGAGCATTTAAATTGGGCTAATCAAAGCATTCTAGAAGTATTTCAAAATGTAGAGATTGGGGAGCAGCAGTTAAGTTTATTTACTCATATTCTATATGCTGAACAAATATGGTTAACTAGATTAAAAGGAATGGACAGTTCACAAATGCCTATCTGGTCGGATGGTGATATAACAGTCTGTGCAAAACTTATTAAACAAAATGAAGAAAACTTCAAAACATTTCTCGCTGAAATAGCAAAAACTGACCTGGATAACTTAATAACATACACAAATAGTAGTGGTAAAGAGTTTATGATTTCTATACGAGATATTTTAACTCACGTAGCACTTCATGGTCAGTATCATCGAGGACAGATTAACTCGCGACTTCGAGTAGATGGTATTGATCCAGTTAACATTGATTATATTACTTTTGTAAGATAGATGTATCAGATTAAGTAACCCCTTGCTGAAGAACTGTTCTAATTGTTTGCTTGTTGAACTCATGGATAACGTTGCTACGTAAACTTGTAAAATACAATTCAGATATTACGCATTGTTGTTACGCTAACGAGACACGATATTTAAAAATAACTAAAGTTGGGGAATACAAAGAAGACGCTGACATCCTATAACATTAATTTCTGCTTCGTCGCTACCTTTCCTTGGTCGCCAAGTGGGTTTTCGGAGAAGCTTATTCAGACGATCATTCAAACGGCTAAGTCTGACGACCCGATGCTACGCACCTTAAGCCGCTTGAACGTAAGAAATGTGCAACATTATACGACAGAATCAAAAGAAAAAAGAGCCAATAGGCTCTCAATCTAAAGATAAATCTAATTCGTTATGTAGATGAAGAGCATCTTTAAAACCTTGCAAATAGATTTCACGCTCTAAAATAGTTTGAACAGAAAGGTCTGCGTCATCAAAAAGGAATAGAGTCTTTTGTATATCCTCTGATAGTAGTTCATGTAACTGCTTGAAGTAAAGATTCCGTTCGGATGAGAACTGGTCGTAGCTGGAGTTGTTTTTGATAAGCTCGCCATATAAAGATTCAATTCGATTACGAATCAGTGAATCGAGTAAGACTTCTAAAGAATTATGCATAATTGAACACCATCCAATGGATTTAATTTTGCGAATAAAAGTTTAACTTATTGAATATAATTTTATCACGAACATATAAGTCAATACATGTTGAAAATGTTTTTGATAAAGAAAATATAATTTCATATAATTAAAGAAAATTCACTTCATGTGTGAAAGGAATATCAGATGATTAGTTACAAACCTTTTCAAAAATTATTGATCGACAGGGAAATTAAGAAGCAGGATTTACTGAAAATGACGGGGATTTCGTCTGCTACAATGGCGAAGCTCAATACGAATGAATATGTGTCATTAGAAGTAATTGATAAATTATGTACGGCTTTAGGTTGTCAACCAGGAGATTTATTGGAACACATAGCAGAGCAATGACAGATTAGGATCAAGGAAGAATTTTGGTTGATCGAAGAAGTGATTCTGTCGTATAACATAATATTCAAGCTGCGCTCCTGACGGAGCTTAGTCTGCGGATGGATTTCGAAGAGGCATCTCAGCATACAACCCCTTTGGGGTTCATGAATACAGAAGCGTTATGCGAAACACTTGCATATATTTGAAGTTAACTCAAGGGGGATTTAAATGAGCAAGTATGACCAAGCAGCTATTGAAGCAGTAGAGCTAATTTATCAAGGAGCAACTAATTCACCAGTCGAAGCCTGGGATATTGCTACGTCTGAATTGTTTGGTAAAGGATCATGGGGGCAAAAGAAGGGGTGTCCAAAGAACGCTTTTCTGGGATTATGCGAAGAGGGATGTATTGAAGGGATTCCAAAAGGTCTTTATAACACAAGAAGAAAATCAAAAAACAAGGATTATGCAATTAAGGCTGTTAAATTAATAAAGGTACAACCAAATCTATTAGAAAACATTAAAGAACTATGGAACAAGGTTACTAATAATAGTGGAATATCACACAATCATCAAATGGATGTTGTAAAGGCACTCTCTAAGAAGAATTACATACAAGGATAATCCTCATGGTATTCTCAGGGATGGCAATTGCAACGCATAACATAATATTCAAGCAGCGGCTCCGATGGAGCCTGGGTCTGCGGGAAGGATTTCGGAGAGGCACTTCAGCAGACAACCCTGACGGGTTCAGGAATCGTTAGAACATTAGGCGTAATTCCTAAAAAAATAATTAATGAACTGACTATAAGATCATTTCAATTAGGGGAAGATTCGTAATGATTATTAAACCAAATGACTTTAATGTGAAAGAACTAAAATATCGTATTAGATCTACAGCAGTTGAAGATGCAAAAAGCTTGTCTGAGCTACGATTACAAATTGATAGCGAGACAGAAAATATGGACAGAGAAAGTGGAGAAGAATTTATTGACGCCTCCGGATTTGAGGAGATAATTAAAACAGATCAAGCGAGTCCAAGGAACCTATTCTTAGTTGCTGAAATTGAAAATCGCATTGTTGGTTTTTCGCGGTGCGAAGGAACAAATTTAAAGCGACTATTGCATAAAGTGGAATTTGGAATATGCGTACTAAAAGAATTTTGGGGATATGGAATTGGAAAGAATCTATTAAGAGAGTCTATAATATGGGCTGATTCAGTTGGTATACAAAAAATGGTATTGAACGTGTTAGAGACAAATGAGAACGCAATAGAATTATATAAAAAACAAGGATTTGAAATTGAAGGAGTATTAAAACATGATAAGTTGCTTACTGATGGTAGACTATACAGTAGCATTGTAATGGGTAGATTTAAAGAAAAATAAAACAAATGTTAGCAATTCATAGGAGTCAGGAACTACGCATAACATAATATTCAAGCTGCGGCATATGTCAAAATCATAAAAAGAAGAATTAGGACGAATTTGTAGGAGGTAGAACACATGAAATGGCAAGAAGTTAGAGAACTGTTCCCTGACCAATTTGTTCTGGTTTCTATAATTAATTATCATGAGGAAGACAACAAAAAAATAGTAGATGAAGTTGCACCGATTCGCACAATATCAGAAGAAGATGCGAATAAAGAGTTTTTTCAAGTAAAGCCTGGGAACATAGTGTACCATACATCAAATCAAGACTTTGTGATTCACCTCCGCAGAGATACAGCATTCAAAATATAGAAATAGATGTAGGCATATTGCCTTAAGATACATAAAGGACTCCTCGGGTTGGATATTCTGAAACAACAAAATTTTATAATTGACTTGAAAACATTAGAATTACGTAAGTGAATTTTGAAAAAGAATAAATGAATTGAAATTAAGGATGTCGCCGAAATCATATAACAATGCATCTAAGCTGCGGGGCTTTTGCCCTTTGGTTATCAGGTGTCAAGCACAGAAGCATATTCAGATAACACACGATAGGGCCTAAGATAAGAGCTATCTAAGGTCGGGTCATGTCATAGATGCGGAAACGTTATATGCAATCGGGGCAAACCAATAGAACGTAGAAAAAAGTCAGCTTTGGAGTTCTGTAGAAGGTTGCAATTTCAAGAAATCATTCTCACTAAGCTCAAGTTGAGTTCTTGTTGATTTTCAAACAAAGCAAATAAACTGCCATGAGCTATAGTTGCTTGGGCAGTTTATTTGCTTTAGAACCTGTGTATCCGTTGAGAATGCCTATTCCTCTCCGGTAGCCACCGGATTTTCCTCATAGCTGATCCAGTCGCTCCAACTGCCCTCATATGTTATAACGTCTGATTATCATGACGCCTATGTTACAATAGGGTGACAAAGGAGGAGTCATTATTGAATAAACAAAAAATCGTGATTATTGGCGCAGGGATTGTCGGGGCTTCCGTGGCCTATCATCTGGCCAAACGAAATCAAGATGTAACAGTTATTGAACGACACCCCGCCGCGGCGCGTGAAGTCACGGAAAAATCTTTTGCATGGATACATACGACTCATAGGGTGGCTCCCGAATACTGGCATTTGTACGATGCAGCTTTGGAAGAATATCATGCGCTTCAGCAAGAGCTGTCCGAACTGAAAATTCATTGGCATGGAGCGCTGACTTGGGGCACTCCGCCCCTAAGGGAGCAACTCCACTTTCAAAAATTAAACCGGGAGCAGCTTGAGGCATTGGAGCCGAATCTGAAGGAATATCCAGATGAAGCGATGTTTGCCAGCGAAGAAGGTGCGGTAGACCCTATAGGGGTAACGGAGCTGTTGTTGAGCAAAGCGCAGGAGTACGGAGCAAAGGTTCAGTTCGGTACCAACGTTACACAGCTGCAGCAAGAAGATTCCCGCCTGGTCGGCGTCCATACGTCCAAGGGTTTTCTGGAGTCGGATGTCGTGGTATTGGCCGCAGGTACAGGCATACCCGAACTTTGCAACCCGTTAGGTTGTCCCGTGCCGGTAACGTCGTCGCCTTCCATTCTGATTCGGATGAAAACTGCGAATAAACTGATACGCACATTAATCTCAAATGCGCAATTTGAAGCGCGTCAACTGACGGATTATACGCTGCTGGCTGCGGAAGATTATATCGACGAGTCGGAGGAAAACGGACCAGAGGCGGTCGGTAAGCGAGCGTTCGACACGTTGCGTCGCAGTCTGAAGGACGGGAATCAACTGGAACTGGAAAGCATAAAGGTCGGGATGAGACCAATGCCTGAAGACGGCTATCCGATCGTGGGCTTCCAAGATCACATAAAGGGACTTTATCTGGCGGTGATGCATTCTGCGATTACGCTGGCGCCGCTGATTGCGCATCTGGCTGCAAGTGAAATAATCGATCGGGAATCAAGAAGTGAATTAGACCCTTGTCGACTCTCCCGATTTTAGGACCACTCGAGGGATGTTCTCGCTGTTTCTCGCGCGTGAGGTTGTGAATCAAGTGGAATCGCATGTACGTGAGGTGCTGTAGGACAATATACAGCTCCAGCATGACGATGGTGGTCGTCCGACCACGAGCAAAATCACAGTGTCTTTCAACTTTCAAAAGGTGGGGGCCAGAATGTAGAATACAAAGCTTCCCAAAATCAACATTACCGTTTTGTAAGTACGTTCACCCCCATTCGTTGACTCCGTGTTGACCTCGATACTCCTGAGCACAACGCAAAAGAGTACATCGCCACATGAGCGATGTACTCCAAATTACATACTATATACCTACTTAAGCCTTCTACTCTTCCCCAGTCGCAATAGAATTTTCACTGTAAGAAATCCAACCGCTCCTGCTAAAGATATAACTTAGGAAATCGCTTGGTGATGTATTCAGACTTTACATACTGCTATGCATCTTTCCGCTTTTACTCTTCCCCCACCACAATTGGATTCTCCTCATAAGAAATCCAATCGCTCCAGCTCCCCGGATATAACCGCACCTTACTAAATCCTGCCTCATTCAAGGCCAGAACATTCGGGCAGGCGGATACGCCTGATCCGCAATATACGATGATCTCAGCGTTCTGATCGAGGTCGGCAAAGTGCTGCTGCAACTGTTCCGAATTTTTAAATGTACCCTTTTCGTCCAAAACCCCTTTCCAAAAGAAATTCACCGCACCGGGGATATGCCCCGCTGCTTGATCTATGGGCTCTTCCAGTCCCAGGTAGCGCGGCCGCTCTCTGGAGTCGATCAATATAGGTGAAAAACCGATATAGGAGCCAATAGGAACAGAACCTTCGGATATACGTTGTACTTCTTCCATACTTGTGAGCATTTGTGGCTGAACGTTCGCTACAAAGGTTGAGGGAATACGAATCGGCTGGTCTGCTGTAATTGAGAACTTCGCTTCCTTCCAAGCATTGTAGCTTTCATCCAGCACATATACCTGCTCATGTCCCAAATAGCGCAGCAGCCACCAGAAGCGGGAAGCCATCATGCCGCCTTGATCATCGTAGGCGATGATGCGCGAAGAGGCGTTGATTCCGGCGCGACTCAGGCGCGCGGCAAGTGTGTCAGCATCCGGCAAAGGATGACGTCCACCATGTTCACCCAGAGGAGCCGTGAGGTCTTCCTCCAGGTCGAAGTGAACAGCCCCCGGAATATGATCCTCATTAAATTGAGCCCGTCCCGCTCCGGCTTGTCCGAGCAGAGAACGGCAGTCTGCGATGATGATATCTGGCTCATATAGTCGAGCTAACAGCCAGCGTTTGGATACAAGGGATTTCATAAGGGATTCCGCCTTTCCTTTTTATCATTAAGATCATTCAATTGAGTACCGTTCATGAAAATGGGGTAAATAAGTTAGGAGCCTGTCTTAAGGGGAAGCTCACTGGCAGGCAATTCACTTTGGTGGACAACTTGCTTCTTGAAATCTGTTCCGTATCGGATAAAAATCCATACCCCGAACAGAATGATGAAGCCTGCGCCAAATTGTAAGGCAGAAAGTTTTTCTCCTAGCAACACCCAGGCTAGCAAGGAAGAAATAACGGGCTCACCGAGTACTGCCATCGACACCGCTGTGGCGTTAATGTATTTGAGCAGCCAGTTAAACAGGTAATGGCCGAACAGCGTGGGCACAATGGCGAGCAACAGGAACAATCCCCATTCCCGTGGAGCATATCCGGTAAAAGGAATCGTGTTGATCACATTATACAGCGCAAGCGATGTGGCCGCGATGGCGAATACCCAAAAGTTATACACAAAGGCGCTCAAATGCTCGCGCAGATGCTTGCCCATCAGCATATGGATAGAGACGGCCACCATCCCCAGAAAAGATAAGGCATCTCCAAGCAGGGCTTGTCCCGAGGCATGAAAATCCCCGGCTCCGATCGCCAGCGAGCCAACAAAAGCCAGGCCCACTCCGATGAGCATAGCGCGGTTTGTGCCCGTGCGGAAAAACAAAAAAGAACCGAGCATGACAAGGATCGGCTCCAGTGTCATAATAACGGTAGAGCTTGCAACTGTGGTCAGTCGCAGCGAGCCCATCCAGAGCAAGAAGTGCAGCCCTAGTGCAATACCGGACCAGATGATTAGCATCCATTGCTTGCGAGTCAGGCTAAACAGCTCGGTGCGGTATTTCCAGACCAGAGGCAGCATGACCAGATTGGTCAGGTACAAGCGGTACATAGCGATGACGGACACCTCGGCTTCAGACCATCTTACGAAGATCGAGGAGAACGAAATAGCGATAATACCTACGATGTACAGTAGTTCAAAGGAAAATGACGGTTTGTGCGCTTGATTCATGTGACAGCTCCATCCAGTACGGAGGAAGAATAATACGTGTACGTTTCCTTCCTTCGGTATCTCGAAAATTAGGTTTAATACAGCCCATTATACCGTACCTGACATCTGCGTGGGATATAAAAAGCAGGAGCAGGGAGAAGGATTTTAAGTATGAAGCTGCGTAGAACTTTTGCCGCACAAACTCGTCTATCATAAGTGGAGGTGGATTTTATGAAAAAACGCAACACATTTTCAATCATACTGTTAACTGTAGTGTCAGTGCTGGCTCTGTCAGCCTGTGGAACGAAACCGCAAACCAATAATACCGCAACTCAAGGGGCAGACCAACCGCAGACGCAACAGCCACAAGTTAAACCAGAGCCAATCGCCGAGCCTGAGGTTAAAAAGGGAACGGGCGTATACAACGGAGCCGCTGACCCGCACACGGTTGAAATTGAAACCAATGGTGAAGCCCAGTCTTTCCAACTGGGTGACGGACTGAACACGGTGGTAGCCGGACTTGAGGAAGGCGATTCGGTCGCATTTGAATACAACGAAAAAGCAGTGGAAGGCGACGCGGTTGCCAAGCAACTGATTTTGACGAAAATTGAAAAAACAGAAACTGCAACAGACAGCACGCAAAACGGCAGCTCCGGTCAAGCAGTAGGCGGTGAACGCCCGAAAACTCAAGCTTTTGAGCTTGGGCTTGAAGGGAAAAAGGAAAAGCAGACCGCTACATTGGCTGAAGGAGGGGGATATTCACTGTATGTGTTTGACCCCATGTCCCTGTTTCCTGATCAAAACCGCGTAGCCTTGGCTGTAGATGATAACTATTACGCTGAAATTACGAAGCTGCCTTCCGATTTTAATCTGGACGAGCTTCAAAAGGAAGGCGAAAAGGATCTGTCTTCTATGGGTAAAGCGGTGAAAGTAGACAAAGCCAAAGTGCCTCAAGCGCTGACCAGCAGCCGTCTGTTCCTGCAAGCGAACGGTTCGAAGGTCACACGCCAATATATTGTTGTAGAAAATAAAACAGGCGGCTTCATCGTGAAGGTAAACATTCCTCAGGGCGAGCCTGCCGAGGGCTTCGAATCCTTCATTTATACATCGCTGGAGAGCCTGCAAGCCAACAAGTAACTCGAATCCGTAATTGCGAGACCTGCACTTTTGTGCTATAAAGGATGAGAGAATAAGATCATTCCGGCTTGCGAAGTCGTATGAAGCGATGAAGGAGTTGTTCGATTTACTATGTCCATCGAAATGAATACACAAGAAGTCATCAACGTGATTAAAAACAGTAAGAAAAAAACACCTGTTAAAGTATATGTAAAAGGGGCTTTGGCTTCCGCATCATTCGGCGAGAATGTTCAAGCTTTTATTTCCGGAGACAGCGGCGTTGTATTTGGCGATTGGGCCGACATCAAGCCTGTATTGGACAGCGTTAACGCTAAAGAAGAAGACTATGTGGTGGAAAACGACCGCCGCAATTCCGCAGTGCCTATGCTCGATCTGAAAGGCATCAATGCCCGCATCGAGCCAGGCGCGTATATTCGCGATATGGTTGGTATCGGTAATAACGCAGTCATTATGATGGGTGCAGTCATTAACATCGGTGTCACCATTGGTGAAGGCACAATGATTGATATGAATGCTGTACTGGGCGGTCGTGTTAAAGTAGGTAACATGTGTCACATCGGTGCAGGCGTAGTCCTTGCGGGTGTTATTGAGCCTCCATCTGCACAGCCTGTTGTGGTAGAAGACGATGTATTGATCGGTGCGAACGCCGTCGTATTGGAAGGCGTGCGAATCGGTAAAGGTGCAGTCGTTGCAGCCGGAGCTGTCGTAACCGAAGATGTACCTGAATACTCCGTAGTTGCCGGTACACCTGCACGTGTGATCAAACAGGTCGACGATAAGACCAAATCAAAAACTGAAATCTTGAAAGACCTGCGCGTTCTGTAAGATTGAAAAAAGAATTTTTAAATGCACAAAAGGTGAACGATTCCTTGTCAGTGGCATGATGCATTGACAGCACAATTTAGGGACGAAGCACAACGGACAAGGCTCGGCGGCTGCGCCGGGCTTTTGTCCTTTTGTTCTTTTGTCTGATAAACCTGATAAGTTAGGAAAAGGAGGCGGATCAGCGGAATGAGCACGGTCGATTATCTTTCTTTTGTTCAAATACGAAGGGATTTGCATCAAATTCCCGAGCCAGGTTTTGAGGAATTTAAAACACAGCAATATCTGCTGAATTATTTGGCAACGCTCCCTCAGGAGCATCTGGACATACGTACATGGCGTACTGGCGTACTGGTGTTGATTCATGGAACGGCTCCTGCACGTCGATATGGATATCGCTGCGATATGGATGGTTTGCCAATTGTGGAAGAGACGGGCTATGATTTCCGTTCGACCCATCCCGGCTACATGCATGCTTGCGGTCATGATTTACATATGACGATTGGATTGGGTATTGTTTCTCACTTTGCAAACCACCCGATCAAGGACGATCTGGTTGTGATATTTCAACCCGCCGAGGAAGGACCGGGCGGAGCGTTGCCGATGCGGGACAGCAGCGAGCTGGCAGACTGGATGCCAGATGAAATTGTGGCACTGCATGTTGCACCGGAGTATCCGGTGGGTACGATTGCAACTCGCCCCGGCATTTTGTTTGCGAATACATCAGAGCTGTTTATCGATCTGAAGGGTACAGGCGGACACGCGGCATATCCACACAAAGCGAATGATATGGTGGTGGCGGCCTGTCAGTTGGTTGGACAATTGCAAACGGTTGTAGCACGTAATGTGAACCCGCTGGATTCAGCAGTCATTACGATTGGCAAGGTCAGCGGCGGTACGAAGCAGAACATTATTGCTGAAACAGCTCGTTTGGAGGGTACGATCCGAACGTTGTCAGCCGATACGATGACACTGGTTAAATCACGGATTGAAGCGCTGGTGCGCGGTGTTGAAGCTGGGTTTGAATGCCATGCAGAAATTCATTATGGCTCAAATTATTTGCAAGTGTTCAATGAAGCCAAGGTGACAGAGGAATTTATGAACTGGGTCCGTGAACGGCAGGATGTACAGCTCATTGAATGTGCGGAAGCGATGACCGGAGAGGATTTTGGATATTTTCTGGAGCGAATTCCGGGGCTGATGTTCTGGCTTGGCGTTGATACGCCTTATGGTCTGCACCATGCCAAGCTGGAGCCTGCGGAGGAAGCCATTGGGATGGCAATTCGTGTATTGACAGACTATTTCACATGGAAATCCCAAGGTTAAATGATATAGTCTGAATAAATAGGTTTAATGAAGTGAATGAAATGGAATGAAGTCGAATGTTGAGGGAGGGTGTTATGGGAGAGCAAACCATCATCCGATTCGAACGGGTGACCAAGCAATATGACAACGATCCACCGGTGCTGGCTGATGTCAGCTTTGAGATTGAACGTGGCAAATTCTATACGCTGCTGGGGCCCTCCGGCTGCGGTAAAACGACAATTTTGCGTATGATTGCGGGTTTTGCAGAGCCGACGGAAGGCTCGATTTATTTGAATGACAAGCTGATTAATCGTGTTCCAGCCAACGAACGGCAGGTCAATACGGTTTTTCAGGACTATGCCTTATTTCCACATCTGAATGTGTTTGAAAATGTGGCTTTCGGTCTGAGAATCAAAAAGATGAACAAAAAGGCCATTCAGGAGAAGGTTGCGCAGGCATTATCCTTTGTCAATCTGGAGGGCTACGACGAACGGGAAATTTCTGAAATGTCCGGAGGCCAACGCCAGCGTGTTGCCATTGCACGGGCCATTGTCAATGAGCCGGACGTTCTGCTGCTGGATGAGCCGCTGTCTGCACTGGATTTAAAGCTGCGGACAGAAATGCAGTACATTTTGCGTGAAATGCAGCAGCGTCTTGGGATCACCTTTATTTTCGTTACGCATGATCAGGAGGAAGCGCTGGCGATGTCGGACGAAATTTTTGTTATGAACAAAGGGAAGATTGAGCAGAGCGGTACGCCGAATGATATTTATGATGAGCCGATCAATCGGTTTGTTGCGGATTTTATCGGGGAGTCCAATATTGTGCCAGGACGCATGATCGCGGATTATCAGGTGGAGTTTAATGGTCGGCAGTTTGAATGTGTCGATGGAGGATTACGCCCGAATGAACCGATTGAAATTGTGATTCGACCCGAGGATTTGGAGATTACAACCGTTACAGAGGGCAAACTGCGAGTAAAGGTGGATACCCAGTTGTTCCGCGGTGTTCACTATGAAATTAGCTGCTATGATGATTCCGGTCAAGAGTGGCTGGTGCATTCTACCAAAAAGGCGGAGCTGGGCAGTGAAATCGGTCTCCATTTTGACCCGGAAGCGATCCATGTGATGCGGTTCGGGGAAACAGAGGAAGAATTTGATCGCCGTCTGGAGGCCTATGAAGAGGTGGAGCAGCATGTCCGGTAATACGAGAGCAGCGTATCTGCTGCCTTACTATTTATGGATTGTGCTGTTCGTAGCAGCCCCGGTCGTGCTTGTGTTTTACTATTCGCTATTTGATGTGGACGGCCATTTCACGTTCAGCAACTATGCCCAATTTCTGACCCCTGTCTATTTGAGCATGACGCTGAGCTCATTTTGGTATGCGCTGTTGATTACGGTATTCTCGCTGTTAGTGGCTTATCCGGCGGCGTATTTGCTGACCCGAACCAAGCATAAGCAGCTGTGGCTGTTGCTTATTATTTTGCCGACGTGGATTAACTTACTGCTTAAAACATATGCTTTTATCGGGATTTTTGGTACGTATGGTCCGGTGAATGCTGTGTTGGGCTTGGTTGGACTGGGTGGTCAGCAATTATTGTTTACCAGCTCCAGCTTTGTGTTTGTATCGGTTTATATTTTTGTGCCGTTTATGATCTTGCCCATCTACAACGCGCTGGAAGGGCTGAACCCTTCACTGCTGGACGCCGCGCGTGATCTGGGCGCTTCCAAGTGGACGGCGTTTCGCCGGGTCATTTTCCCATTAACGCTATCAGGTGTGCGATCCGGGTGTATGGCGGTATTCATCCCGGCGCTGTCGCTGTTTATGATTACTCGTCTGATTGCGGGCAACCGCGTCATTACATTGGGAACGGCGATTGAGCAGCATTTTCTGGTCACACAGGATTGGGGTATGGGCTCTACGGTTGCGGTGTTCCTGATTTTGGCGATGGCAATCATTATGCTGATTACCTCGGGAACGAAACGGAGGGTGCGGCATGGCAAATAAAAACCGGTTCGGGAATATTTATTTGGTGCTCGTCTTTCTTGTGTTGTATGCGCCTATTCTGTACTTGATGTATTATTCGTTCAATAGCGGCGGGACGATGCACCAATTTGAAGGCTTTACGCTCCAATACTACAAAGAGGTGTTTGCTGACACCCGCTTGATTATCATTGTCATAAACACCTTGGTCATTGCATTGTTGTCCTCTGCGCTGGCTACGATTATTGGCATCATGGGAGCGCTGGCTATTCACCAGATGCAGAACCGTCGGGTCAAAAATACGTTGCTGTCGCTCAACAATGTGCTGATCGTGAACCCGGACGTCATTATTGGCGCATCCTTCCTCATTTTGTTCACGATGGTGGGGATCAAGCTGGGCTTTTACTCGGTGTTGCTGTCCCATATTGCATTTAGTGTGCCGATTGCTGTCATTATGATTTTGCCACGGCTTCAGGAAATGAGTCCATCGCTGGTGGATGCAGCCCGGGATTTGGGTGCCAGCCGGATGGATGTGCTGACCAAGGTCATTTTACCTTTTATCAAGCCGGGGATTTACGCGGGCTTCTTTATGGCGCTAACCTACTCGCTGGACGATTTTGCGGTGACCTTTTTTGTGACAGGCAGCGGCTATTCTACCTTATCAGTGGAAATTTACTCGCGTGCCCGCCAGGGGGTTTCCCTGTCTATCAATGCGCTGTCCACGCTCATTTTCCTGTTTACCGTGCTGTTGGTGGTGGGTTACTACTTTATTATGCGCAAGGCGAATCGGAATGGGAAAAAGGAGCCTGCGGCGGAAATGGGGGTACCTAGATGAAGTCGCTTGTGCGCGTGTTTCTGTCGATTTTTATCATCTCGTTCGGTCTGATGGGGTGGCGGCATGGCTGAACTCCAGTCAAGGCTATTCCGGTGGCAATACGCTGACGGTCTACAACTGGGGAGACTATATCGACCCTGAGCTGCTGGCAAGGTTCCAGAAGGAGACGGGGATTACCGTCATTTATCAGACGTTCGACTCCAATGAGGCGATGCTGACGAAAATTGAGCAGGGAGGAACATCGTTTGATGTAGCGGTTCCTTCGGAGTATGCTCTGGCTAAAATGAAGCAGGAGCACCTGTTGCTCCCGCTGGATCACAGCAAGCTGCCGAATTTGAAGCATGTGGATGCTCATTTTCTGAACCTTTCGTTTGACCCGAAAAACCAATACTCTGTGCCGTATTTTTGGGGTACGGTTGGGATTGTGTTCAACCCGGAGCTAACGAAGGGCATTGATTTTCATAGCTGGGATGGTCTGTGGAATCCAAAGTTGCGTAACAACCTCCTGCTGGTCGATGGTGCGAGGGAAGTCGTGGGTATGTCACTGAACAGCCTTCACTATTCCTTGAACGACACGAATGAGGCGCATTTGCAGCAAGCTTTAGCGAAGCTGGAGAAATTAGCGCCCAATGTCAAGGCCGTTGTCGGTGACGAGATTAAAATGCTGCTGGCAAACGAGGAAGCTGCTGCCGGGATTGTGTGGTCCGGCGATGCGTCCGAAATCATGGATGAGAACGACAAGCTGGATTACATCGTGCCGGATGAAGGCTCCAACCTGTGGTTTGATAACATGGTTATTCCGAAAACCGCCACCCATGTGGACGCGGCCCATAAGTTCATCAATTTCATGATGCAGCCCGATGTAGCCGCCCAAAATGCCGAGTTTGTAGGCTACTCCACACCTAACGCGGATGGAAAGAAGCTGTTGCCCGAGGATATATCCGGTGATGAGCGCTTCTATCCACCATCTGAAATTACGGATAAGCTGGAGGTCTACGACAACCTCGGCAAGCGGATGCTGGCTCATTACAATGAACTGTTCCTGCAATTCAAAATGCATTTAAAGTAAGAGAGTGGCGGGGGCGCGTGGATTCAGGTTTGAGCTTTAAAGGACGCTGCGGGGGCGGATGGTGCTTACCATCGCTGTTAAATTCCGATTTTTTGATTTGAAGTCTAAAGGTGAAAATCGGAATTTAAAGGCGAACGCTTCGCTTGTCCAGCACCATTCCGCCCCCTTCGCTGCGCCGTGCTTAAAGCTTGCACCCATGAATCCCTACGCCGATGGTGAGGGAGTAGTGTAAGAGCGAATAGGCCCTTGAACCACCTGTGCGGGTGGTTCAAGGGCCTATTTTGTTTACTCACCGTGCAAAAGCGGTGAGTATTGTTTTTAACCCTGCTGCTCCACACACGTTAGAGACTTGTGGGACTTTAAGGTGGGTGTAGCGAAGCGGGCCATTTGAATCTGAAGAAGCGGTAGCGTTCGCCTGAAAGCTTTCCTTCGGAAAGCTCGCTTCGGAAGCATATACTCAGGGGGATTCTTACCTCTAAATGTCTTACACAATCCAAGAATCCCCCTGCAACAGCGATCGGAAGATCAAATGGACCGCGTAGCGTCTCCCCCCACCTTAACTCCCCACAATTCCTTTAACAAACCTTTCTATTTTATCCAACCCCTGCTCCAGCACATCCTGTCCGTAAGCATAGGACAACCGAATGTACCCTTCGCCATAGGAGGAAAAGGCATCTCCGGGCACGACAGCCACCCCATGCTCTTCCAGCAGCTTCAGGGTGAAATCCATCGAGCTTAAGCCAAAATGGGCGATGGAAGGGAATAGATAAAAGGCTCCCTCGGGCTTTTCAAGTGGAATGCCCATGTCGGTTAGCCTTCCATGTACATAATCACGGCGCTTGCGGTATTCCTCGCGCATCGGAAGTGCATCGTCGACACCGACGGTCAAGGCTTCCAGTGCAGCATATTGGCTGATCGAGCTGGCGCAGGTCACGTTGTACTGATGAACCTTGACCATATGCTGTGTAATTGCAGCGGGTGCAAGCGTAAAACCAATCCGCCAGCCCGTCATGGAGTGCGATTTGGATAGGCCGTTGATGACGATGGTGCGTTCCCGCATGCCTGGAAGGGCAGCAATAGACACGTGTGACGCATCGTAAATCAGTTCGCTGTATATCTCATCTGAAATGATAAACAGATCACGGTCTCTCAGCAAATCTGCGACGGCTTCCAGCTCTTCGCGGCTCATCACTCGTCCGGTTGGGTTTGAAGGATATCCGAGGATGACGGCTTTCGTCCGTTCGGTCAAATAAGGCTCCAGTATCTCAGCAGTCAGCTTAAAGCCGCTTTTGCGGGTATCAGCCAGCACGGGCACCCCACCTGACAAGCGAATCAAAGGCTCGTATCCTGGGTAGATGGGCACAGGCAAAATGACCTCGTCACCGGGTGACAAAATGGTACGCAGGGCAATATCCAGCGCTTCGCTGGCTCCGTTCGTTACGATAACCTCATCCTGTCCACGGTAATTCAGTCCGTATTTATGGGCTACAAACGCCGCGGCCGCTTCCCGTAGCTCGGGCAGTCCCGGGTTTGGCGTATAGGACGTGCGTCCTTCGTTAATCGCCCGGTGGGCAGCCTCCATAATATGCGAAGGGGTAGGGAAATCCGGCAGTCCGATCGTTAAAGACAGGGTTCCGGGCAATGCGGCCACTTTATTGGCAATCTTGCGGATGCCGCTGATTTGAATGTTTTTAACCTGATCGTTAAGCAAGTGCTCCATAGCGTATGTGCCACCTTTTTCTGTATTAGAACAAGTTTACAATAATTTGATCAGATTATGCTACGGCAGGAGCCATTCATTTTACATAATTCAGGTACTGGTTTGACTATTTTATGGTATGTTTAAACTTGGAATATATTTTGTAAGCGTGATCATAGCTAAAATTGGGAGGAGCGCGTCTTTTGATGAAACAAGAATACATAGCAGTAACGTTACCCAGGAAGTTAAAAAGGTTTGGGATCGCATGGCTTAGTGCGGCACTGGTGCTGTCGGGTGGAGGGCCGGGGTTACTGTCCGATGGAAAAGCTTCAGCAGAGCCTGCATCTTTAGTAGAAACGGGGGTACAATCATCACCCACGACTGTAGCAGCCAGTGTATATGCAGATGTCTATGTGCCGGATAAGCTCCGTATCCATGATATACAGGGAGCAGCTCATCGCTCACCTTATGAGGGGAAAAAGGTAACGGATGTTGAAGGAATAGTGACGATGGTGAAGGGAAGCAGCTTCTTTATCCAGGAGGCGGACGATAAGGTGGATCAGGATGAAAAAACATCCGAGGCCATTTTAGTGTACAAGCCTGGCAGCGGTGTGCAGGTTGGGGATGAGGTATGGGCAAGCGGCTCTGTGAAGGAATATACAGAAAGAACCTACGCCAGCAAGCCGGTAGACCTGACGACCACGGAAATTGTAGCTTCTTCGGTTTCGGTGGTTGCCAAGGACCGTCCACTGCCGTCTCCGATTTTGCTTGGAAAAGAGGGGCGTGTGATGCCGACATCTGTTGTGGATAATGACGGAATGACGGTGTTCGATCCGCAGGAGGATGGTTTGGACTATTTTGAAAGTCTGGAGGCCATGCGTGTTGAGTTGAGAGATGCGCGTGTAATCGGTCCTTATGGTTATGAAATCCCGGTCAGGATTGATAACGGGACGGACACAGGCGAGGTATTGACTGAAGCAGGGGGATTGATGCTGACTGAAGCAAGTTTGAATCCGCAGCGGATTTTGATCGACGCCAAGCCCGCGGTTCCGTTGAAAACAGGAGATCGTTTTGCGGGTCCCATCACGGGAATTGTGAGCTATAGCTTTAGTAATTTCAAGCTGTTGCCTGAGCGTCTGCCGGATATTGTGTCAGGGGCTTTCCAGCCAGCCAACACACGTCTGGTGCAGGATGATCATAAGCTGACGGTCGCTTCCTTTAACGTGGAAAATTTCGATCCCGGTGACGGAAAACGGATTGAACAGCTCGGACAGGCCATCGCCGTGAATTTGAATCACCCGGATATCGTAGGGCTGTTGGAGGTTCAGGACAATAACGGTGAGAAGGATGACGGCACCACAGATGCCTCAGAAAGCTTTCGGGTGCTGATTGAGGCGATTCGTGCTCATGGGGGCCGGAGTATACTTTTACAGATATAGCACCTGAAAATAATAAGGATGGCGGCGCTCCCGGCGGCAATATTCGGGTCGGATTTCTCTACAATCCGCAACGTGTCACGCTGACGGATAAGTCGAAGGGAGATTCGGTTACATCGGTGACCTATGGAGAGCAGGGGCTTTCTCTCAATCCCGGTCGTATTGATCCGCTGAATGCGTCATTTGAATACTCACGCAAGCCGTTGGCTGCTGAATTTGAGTTTGAAGGTCAGCAGGTGATTGTGATCGCGAACCATTTTAATTCCAAAGGGGGCGATCAGGCGCCATTCGGAGGGATTCAGCCACCCGTACGAAGCAGTGAAATACAGCGGGCGAAGATTGCAACGATTGTGAATGGTTTTGTGAAGTCGGTGCTGGCTCAAAACCATCAGGCGAATATCGTCGTGTTGGGAGATTTAAATGATTTTCAATTTTCCGAAACGCTCGCTTTGGTCCGGGGACAGGAATTGACGAATCTGGTAGATAAGCTGGATGAGAAGGAACGATATTCGTATATTTATGAGGGGAATTCGCAAACACTGGATCATTTGTTGGTCAGTCCGTCCATAAGTGAATCATCCGTGCTGGATATTGTTCATATCAATGCGGATTTTAGCGCCGCGGACGGGCGGGTAAGTGATCATGATCCATTGGTTGCTCAAATTGGCTTGCCACGCCAAACAGTGGAACCGCCAACAGATGGCGAGAGTGGTCGGAATAAAGATGATGACGATGATCAGCAGGAGAGCAATGGCAGCAACAACACCGGGAACAATAGTAGCGGTAACGCGAGTGGAACGACGAATAACGGACAGGGTGAGACTGCAAATAGCGGGCAGAATGGTAACGGTTCGTCAGGCGTTAATGTGGTGCAAGCCAAGTCCATAGTAACAGAGCAAAACGGACTGAAAAGAGCAGTCGCACAGGTACCAGCCGCTGACATACAAAATGCGATTCGGAACGGGGCGAACGGTACGCTCATAGTCCGTGCAGGGGAGCAAGCGGATGTTAAGCTATTCGAAGTGAATCTAAACGGAGATGCTTTGGGTACCGTCTTGAATGACCGTATTCACACCCTGCGAGTAGAAACGCCACAGGGAGGCTATGAAGTAGGAACAGGTCGTTTGTCTGTTCAAAAGCTGGCTGACACCTGGCAGGTGCCTGTAAAACAGATTTCCTTGAGCTTTACAGTTACGCCGAACGAAGGATTGGCTAAACGCACAGATATTCCAGCAGGGCGCAAGCTGGTGCGAGCTGTTGATGTTGTGGCGGAGTTACGAAGCGAAGATGGACGCAAGCAGTCGTTGGCAGGTAGCGATAATTCCGGTAAAGGGTATGAACGGTATCTTCTACGTGTTCCCGCAACGGTAGACATGGGTCAACTTGCTGTAGTGAAGGTATCCACCAACCAAGCCGGACAGTTGTCCTATCATCCGGTTCCGTTTACCGCTTCTGGTGAGGAACTGACTGTGTATGGACGTTCGGGTGGAACCTATGTCGTGCTGGATGGCGGGGAAACTAATGTAAGCAGATCGTTCAGCGATATTTCCGGTCATTGGGCGCAGCAGGACATTACACGCTTGGCTACGCGTCTGATTGTGGCAGGGGCAAATCAGTCGGCGTCCACCGCGAATGAGACTGGTGAGATGGGTTTATCGAACGTACGCTTTGAGCCGAATGGTCAGGTACGACGCTCGGAGCTGGCTACGATGCTGGTTCGTACGCTTGGACTGGAGCATTCAGATCGCACGGTGAAGGGCTTTGACGATGTGCAGCCGGAATTGTGGTATGCGGATTCGGTGCGTACCGCAGCCGCTGCTGAACTGATCAATGGCTATGCAGACGGCAGCTTCAGACCTGATGCTCCGGTATCGAGGGAGGAACTGGCTGTGATTGTAGAGCGAGTCTTGCGCTTCGCCGGGACTACGGAAGATACAGCGGCAGGAAGTGCCTCAGCGTCATTATCGGATGCACAAGCCATTTCTACATGGGCAGCTCCGGCTGTCAGTACTCTGTCCAGCGTGGGCATTATGAAGGGAGACGGGAAAGGCCGTTTTGCTCCAACTGCATCGGTGACGAGGGCAGAAGCAGCGGCTGTATTATCTCGAACTCTGGATAAGTTGAATTGGGAACAGTAGTATAATGATTGAAATATCAGATTGATTGACTTTCTACGGTAGTTTAGTTATCTTTTGTTGGAGAAGCAGCATAAAAATTTGATTTTATAACTGATGAAGAGGTGAAATGTCATGGCAGTAACAGCCAAACAAATTTTTGTGAATTTACCAGTAAAAAATCTGCAACAGTCCATTGATTTTTTCACAGCAATCGGATTTGAATTTAACGCGCAGTTCACCGATGAGCATGCAACCTGTATGATTGTCAGTGAGCAAATATTTGTTATGTTGCTGGTTGAAGAGCGTTTTAAAGCATTCACTACAAAAGAAATTTCGGATGCAACGAAAACAACAGAAGCGATTGTTGCCTTATCGGTGGAGAGTCGAGAAAAGGTGGACGAAATTGTCCACAAGGCTCTGGAAGCCGGCGGAAAGCCTTCGAACGAACCTCAGGATCACGGCTTTATGTACGGATGGAGCTTTCAGGATATAGATGGTCATTTGTGGGAGTTCTTTTATATGGCAGAGCAGTAAGGGGACATAAAGCATATATAGAAACTAAAGTAACACCATGGAAAGTAAGCGATCCTAAAAGGATGGTTTGCTTTCTTTATTATTATCAAATATCACCGGGGAGGAATCACCATGTCTAATGAAATAGCAGTCTATCCCGTTCAATCTCTGAACGATGCACTGACAGATACACTGACCCGGTTGTTGATCGACGTGGTGGCGGACGGTGCTTCTATTGGATTTTTACCGCCACTGGCTTATCAGGAAGCAGCAGCTTATTGGAAGAGTGTCCTTCAGGATAGTGTAGTCCTGTGGATTGCGGAGAAGGACGGTGTGCCTGTTGGAACTGTGCAGCTCCATTTGGCTACAAAGGCAAACGCAACTCACCGTGCGGAAATTGCGAAGCTCATGGTGCATCCGTCCGGGCGCAGGCTTGGGATTGCGCGTCAACTGATGCAGGCTGCGGAAGAGGAGGCGCTGCGTCAGGGCAGAACGCTGATGGTGCTGGATACGAGGGTGGGCGATCCTTCCAATAAGCTATACGAATCTATCGGATTTGTGGAAGCGGGCGTGATTCCAGGGTATGCCCAATCGGCTGACGGTCAACTGGACGCTACCCGATTTTATTACAAACCACTAAATCCGTATCTGAGCCGTTGCTGATGATTTGGCGAATAACGATATTATATACAGGTAATAATAGCTTGTTATACGATTTCATATGCTTTTCCGCTTTTATTCGACTGGAAAAGCAAGGGAATGGGAACGTATAATGAAATGAGGACCGTTTAAAGGGTCTTTTTATGTCAATTCGGCTGGTCCGGATTGAAGATCGTAGTATATACAGCGGAGGAATCGAAGAATATGAGGCTGGAGCATGATTTTCTAGGTACCAAGGAAGTGCCGTCAGACGCCTATTACGGTGTGCAAACACTGAGGGCAAAAGAGAATTTTCCAATTACCGGCCAACGGCTGCATCCTGAGCTGATTAAAGCCATGGCGATCGTCAAAAAGGCGGCAGCAACGGTAAACATGGAGCTGACCCGCTTGCATCGTCCCAAGGCGGAGGCTATTATTCAAGCAGCTGACGAGGTGATTCAAGGACAGTTGCATGACCATTTCATCGTCGATCCGATTCAGGGCGGCGCAGGCACGTCCATTAATATGAATACAAATGAAGTGATTGCGAACCGGGCGTTGGAGCTGATCGGCAAGCAGCGTGGAGATTATCAGGAGATTAGTCCTAACAACCATGTCAACATGGCGCAATCGACAAACGACGCTTTTCCTACGGCTGTCCATTTGGCTGTTCTAAGTATGATTGAAAAGCTGCTGGTCACCATGAGTGAGCTTCAGGAGGCGTTTTCCCGTAAAGCGAAAGAGTTTGACAGTGTGATTAAAATGGGCCGAACCCACTTGCAGGATGCAGTACCGATCCGGCTGGGACAGGAGTTTCAGGCTTATGCGCGTGTGCTGGGCCGTGATATCGGACGTGTCCGTGCCACGAAGCTGCATTTGCTGACGGTCAATATGGGCGCAACTGCGGTAGGCACCGGCTTGAACGCAGATCGTCGTTATATTCAGCGTGTCGCGGAGGTGCTGGCTGAAGTAAGTGGTTTCCCTGTAGAGGCTGACGAAAATCTTGTCGATGCCACTCAAAACACGGATGCTTATACGGAAGTGTCTGCCGCGTTAAAAATTTGCATGATGAATATGTCCAAGGTGGCGAATGACATTCGCCTGATGGCCTCGGGGCCGCGTGCTGGTCTCGGAGAGCTGAGTCTGCCCGCCCGCCAGCCGGGTTCATCTATTATGCCGGGTAAGGTAAATCCGGTAATGTGTGAGGTCATCAACCAGATTGCTTTTCAGGTCATTGGGAATGATCATACGATCTGTCTCGCTTCCGAGTCTGGTCAGCTGGAATTGAATGTGATGGAGCCTGTGCTTGTCTACAACCTGCTGCAATCGCTGGAAATTATGAAGCAGGGCTTTCATGTCTTCCGCATTCATTGCGTGGACGGAATTGAAGCGAACGTGGAGCGGTGTCGTGAATATGTCGAAAACAGCGTAGGCATTATTACCGCGCTCAATCCCCACCTTGGATATGAGGTCGTATCACGCATCGCCCGTGAGGCGATTACAACTGGCAAATCGGTACGCGAGTTGTGTCTGTTGTATAATGTACTGACTGAGGAAGAGCTGGACATTATTTTGGACCCGTATCAAATGACTCAGCCGGGTATTGCCGGAGAGTCCCTGCTGAATCGGGAATAATATTGCGGAGTTTAGAATGTAGGCAGCTTTGAGGCAAAATGAAGACAGCCCCGTCGAATCCGGCGGGGCTGTCCTTGTGTAACACGAGTGTCAGCGCGTGATAAAGTGGAATGTCTTGAAAAGGAATACACCGCTGCACGCCTATTGTAGAAAAGGGGAAGAGGAATGCTGCTTGAGCAATTATCGGCATATAAGGAATTAGGAATAGGACTTATTGTACTCCTACTGTTACTCATACTCATCATCAGAGGACTGGTACGTCGGCGCAGAAATCGGATTTTACGTGATCTGGACCCGCGAAAAATCGGAATTCAGGATATAGACAGGATGGAGGATGGCTCAGAATTTGAGCTGTATCTGCAACGGTTGTTATCTGCGCTTGGCTATAAGGACATCTACAAAACGACCAGTAGCCGCGATTTTGGAGCGGATCTGGTTTTTACAGACCGTGAAGGTGTCAGAGTCGTGATTCAGGCCAAGCGTTATGCAGTACAAAACCCGGTCGGCTTGGGCGCGGTGCAGGAAATTTACACCTCCATGCGTTATTATGCGGCAGACAAGTCTGTCGTTATCACTTCCGGACGCTACACGGAATCCTGTAAAACACTTGCTGCTGTTAACGGAGTTAAGCTATTGGATCGCGGCGATCTGGTGGACATGATTGATCTGTTCAAGGCTAAACATCGTGAGGAGGTCATGGATCTCATAGAAAGTAAAACCGACGTGATGGCCTCCAAATGGAGCAGGAGCAAATGATAAATGGGAAATATCACCTCAGTTTACTTCTCCCATTACAATGAATTTACAGAAAACCTTATGAAAAAAAATGCCTTTATAACCGATATAAAGATGTTGGGGATTTGCAAATTATGCTGAGGTGATATGTCATGAAGAAACGAGTTCAGTTATTAACATTGAGGTGGGTTCCCATTGTCACTATTTTTGCATTACTGCTGGGTGCATGTGGACAGCCAGCAGCACAAACCAAGGAGCAACCGATTAAGGTAGGAATTGTACTGTCAGATATTGGTCTGGGTGATCAGTCTTATAGCGACGCGGCTTTTCGGGGTTTGGTCAAGGCACGGGACGAGGGGAAAATCGTTTTTGAATATCGGGAAATTTCCAAGACCAAGACATATGATGCTGCTTTTGAACAGCTTGTTCAAGAAAAATCCGATTTGATTATCGGGTTGGGGTACATGGTGAAAGAAAGTCTGGAAACCGTTGCGAAAAAATATCCGGATCGCAAATTTGTAATTGTGGATGAAAAATCGGATTTACCTAATGTGGCTTCCATTACTTTTAAAGAAGAAGAGGGCAGCTTTTTGGCAGGGGTCGTTGCAGGAATGGCGAGCCGAACCGATCAGGTGGGTTTTATCGGGGGAGTGGAGTCTCCGCTGTTGAAAAAGTTTGAGGTTGGATATCGGGCAGGGGTTCGCTCCGTTAAGCCTGATGCCAAGGTTACCGCTACGTATGCGGGAGATTTCGGCAAGGCGGAGCTGGGCTCGGAGATAGCGCGCGACATGATAGATCAGGATCGAGTTGATGTGATTTATGCGGCGGCAGGTCTTACAGGTGTGGGTGCGCTACAGGAGACGCAAAAGCAACAAAAGTTCGCAATCGGGGTCGACAGCGACCAGTTCTTCATTGCGGAAAAAGCAGTAGTGACCTCCATGATTAAAAATGTGGATGTCGCCATTTACACGGCAGTCAAAAGCTTTGCAGATCATCAAAGAAAATTTACGGACCAGAATATGGTGTTCGGTCTTACGGAAGAAGGCATAGGTTTGGCGCCTGTTCGTATTTTGACATTGAACCCGGAGCAGCAAAAGCTGCTGGATGACTTGAAGGAACAGGTCAAGTCCGGCAGTCTTACTGTGCCCACCCAATAAATTTTCGTAAAACGGAGGATGATTCCTGATGAAACTGCAAGGTAAACTGGTGCTTAACGCGATGGTTTCCCTGATCGCATGCCTGGCTTTGGTGGCCTATATTATTTTTGAATTGATCCGTATCAACTCGCAAAGCAGTAGTCTCGTTCCAGCCATGCTGAATGTACAGCAACTCAATGCTTATTTGATTCAGTCAGGACAGGCGCTGCAAAACTACTCTTCTTCTATGACAGAGAGCAACAAAACGGATGTGCAAAATCAACTGGGTCAGGCGGAAAAAACGATTGCTTTGCTTTCGCAAGGCATGATGCAGACTGAAGCGCAGCAAAAGCGTCTGAATACCGTTGAAACGAAATTCAGCGAATTGAAGGCTGCGACGGATAAAGCGATGAGCACCGGAAGCAGCCCTGAATCCAAACGTAATGCGATGCGTGTACAGGGGATCCAGAACGATGTGTTCATGCTGGATATTCTAACAAAAGCGCGTTATGACGAATATACAGAGGAATTGACCAAGAGTATTCGTTTTACTTGGCAATTGGCCTTGGCAGGAGCTGTTCTGCTTCTGGTGGCGGTCGGGCTATATAATACATATACATCCAGGCAGCTTGCCCTCAGAACTCGCAAGTTGACGGATGCCGCGAAGCAAATTGCCGATGGGAATTTGACGGTGCAGCTCGCGCAAACGAAGGGACGTGATGAGCTGGACGAGCTCAACGAATCGTTCCGGTTCATGATCGGGAACTTGCGTAACATTGTGCTCTCTATTGACCAGTCGGGGAATCGTGTTGATCTGATGGCTCGGGATATTGACCAGCATAATGAGACCATGAAGGAAATCGTGACGCAAGTTAGCACCTCAACAGAGGAACTGGCGATTGGTAGTCAAAAAATTGCCGAGGATCTGTCGACCACCGTTGGCGTTGTGGATGAGATGCAGCAGAAGTTTGAAGCGAATTTGTTGGAGACCAAGCAGTCCTCTACATATAGCGAAGACGCATTGCGTGTCATTGAGCAAGGTACACGTGTGATGAGCGATCAGCTACGCATTGTAGCGGAAAATCGTTCAGCGATGTCCGAGGTGGAGCAGACAGTCAAGGAACTGGAGGCCAATGCAGCCGAGATTACGACGATGACCGGTTATGTATCCGAGATTGCCAGCCAGACGTCGCTGCTGTCCTTGAATGCTTCAATTGAGGCTGCGCGTGCGGGTGAGGCTGGAAAAGGTTTTGCAGTCGTAGCCAACGAAGTGAAAAAGCTGGCAAATCAGTCGGAGTCGGCTGTGAAGCAAATTTATACCGCAGTCGAGGGCATTACGCAGGCTATGAACAAGGTGAAGACCTCTGTGGCGCAAAGTCAGGAGCTATTCCGTGAGCAGGAGAAGGCAACGTCGTCCACCGGGGAATCGTTCACTGAGATAAGCGGTAAAGTACAGCAAATTGCCAGCCAAGTCAGCAAGCTGTCGACGGACATGAATGTATCTCGGGAACTGAGCGTACAGGTACAGCAAGCCATTGAGAACATCAGCGCGATTACCCAGCAATCCGCCGCAGGCAGCGAAGAAATTACCGCCTCTACCGTGGAGCAGAAGCGTTCCTTTGAGGAATCGGCTGAGAAGGTGAAAGAGCTTCGTCAGATTCGTGAGGAGATGCAACGGGAGCTGGATCGTTTTCAGGTGGAAAAAACGGGCTAAGCAACACGAATTCAACACATTTTTTGGCTATATGATAGATACAGGATAAACCCATAGAAGAAGTCTTACCCATGCAGGGAGGCTTCTTCTTTTTTATTGAAAGTGTCTAATGATTGACAATAATAGCTACCTTTTATTGCTCTTCGTAGAGTTAATAGCAGGGAATTCCCCATCCTGTGTCAAATAGATTTAGGGAGTATATGTTAGCCTGTACGTTGTTGGCAAGGGATGCTGGAAAACGAAGTCCGGAAGGATGAATTTACGGGAATGCTGCGATTAAAGCTTCGATTGATTCTGAAAAATAAACAGACAAGGCTCATTCTGCTACTCACTCTAAGTGTATCACTCATTATTAGTGTGATCGGCTTGCTATCGTATTCGGGATATCGCAAGGGTTTGGATACCGAATTGAACACACCGAACATAGAACTGCTGCAAATTAATCTGGATGTGACCAACAGGGCATTTCGGGAGTCCGATAATAAGGCGCTGGATGCAGCCTATTCCCCGGATGTTGAGGCATTTGCACGTTTACAAACAGATGGGAAATCACTGTCAAACAACGTTCCCGTCATCAAACGGCTACAGAAATACTTGAAAGCCCTTTCTTCGCATGAAGAGATTCATTCGGCTGAAGTTATTTCTTTGGAAAAGCATGCTCTCGTATCCAGCGAATACGGCTATGTACCCGATTGGGACCAAGCGCCGGATACGACTTGGGTTCCCTGGATTCGGGACATTCAAAAGAAGCCATTACTGATTAAGCGAAGATGGTACGGCACGAATCATGAACATGGAACGGTAGAACTCCTTTCGCTGGCAAGACCCGTGGTAAAGGATGGGCAGGTCATCGGCGCGGTGCTGATCAATCTGGATTATGATCGCTTTTTCTCCAAGCTGTATATTCATTTGTCCAACTCGCAATATGTGTACGATCTGGAGGGTGAGTTGATCTATCCCAAATTAAAATCGTCTGTACCCCTACACGAAATGGACAAGGTTTTAAAAGAGCTGGATGTGAGCCCCTATGCTTATGTAGAGGTAGGGGGGATGGAGTACATGGCGAACCAGACCTTTTCAGATGTGACGGGCTGGCGTCTGGTATCGCTTGTTCCTATGGATAAGCTGCTGAAGCATGTCAAGCTGGCGCGCAACATGATGTTGTGGTTGGCCTTTATTTCCATACTGGCGGGTTGCTCAGCGGTCTACTATTACAATTATGCGGCGTTTCGCCCTATGAAAAGAATTAATAGCCTGTTAAATTCAGGCTACAAAGGAACGCGCCAAGGTGGATTGTATGATCTGGAGCCGGTCATTGGCAAGCTGGTTGGAGAGTTCCATCGCAAATCACTGGTGGTGGAGCGAAGTCTACCGGAGTTGCGTTCCAAATACATGGAAGATGTCATCCAGCGTAGAATGGGCATACAGGAAATGCGTATGAAATGGGAACAGTATTTTTCCGATTGGGACGGCAGCTCTTTGGCTGTGATGATCGTGTCAATCGATCGGTATTCTATTTGGGCAGCAAGCTTTCCAGAGGAGGATAAAATGCTGCTCAAATATGCGTTGAATAATATTTTGCTGGAATGGCTTGAACCTCACTGGAAGGCGGTAAGCGCGCCAGATGAGGAAAGCGGGTTCGTTGTACTACTACAGTTAAGTGAGAGCGAAGATGAAGCTATAACTGGGACTGAGACTGGGGCTGATGCCGATGTCACAGACAGCATTCTGCTCCGCAAAAGCGCAGACAGGCTGATTCAGGTTGTGAATGAGCATCTTCCCCTGACTATTTCCATAGGAATGGGTCCTGCATTCTCCGATATCCATGAGTTACGTCAGTCATTTGTAAAGGGGAAAGAAGCCCTTGGTTTGCGTTTGTATGAGGGATATGGATGTTCGCATATGAGCACGGATAGCATGGGGATGGACATGGATGTTACAGAGTATTTTAGGCCAGAAGAGCATGCTCATGTTTCATCAGCGGTGGAAAACCGGAATGTGGAAATCATTCGTGCCGTGGAGTCACAGGAAGCCGGGAAAAGTATCGAGCTGATCAGCCAATGGGGAGAAGAACTTCGTCTTCACAGGACCTCCCCATTGCAGGTGTATCTGTCTGTTCATGAACTGATGGAGGAGCTGCTGAAATGGTGCATGACTCATGGCGTGACGCCGCCGGACAAGCTTGTTGATTACCACTGGAATCAGATTCAGACGCTTGATCTTGCAGATATCGAGAAGCAAATGTATTCGATTGTAGCTGATATCGGCGAAAAACTCTCTGGACACAGACAGTCCAAGGAGTTTGTACGTGTACAGGAGATGATCGATTACATGGAGCATCATTTGCATTTAAATATTGGGCTTCAGGAAATTGCAGATCAGGTCCATATGAGCGTGTCATCGGTAAGCAGTATGTTTAAGGAAGAGACAGGTAGCACCGTATACGATTTCTTGACTGGTTTGCGAGTGAAAAAAGCGTGTGCATTACTGTGCGAAACACATCTGAAAATTGCAGAGATTGCTGATCAGGTCGGCTACCGGAATGAGAACAGCTTTATCCGTGTATTCCGGAAGCATAAACAGGTGACCCCCGGGAAATTTCGGGAAATCAGCAAATGTTCCAATAGATATGCAGATCCGCCAAAAGGTCGGCATTTTGGGGATTTGGAAGATAAATTCGAAGATTAAGCGATAGCTGTAGCCCCCGCGTTGCGGTACATTGACTTCATGCAAACGCAAATATCATGACCGAAAACGTCTGGGGGTGAAAACGGGTGCGTGACTGGCCCAGTTCATTTTTTGGAAAAGAGGAAGCGTAATGAAGAACAAGCCATGGCAAAAATATGTGCTGGTTGCGGCGGGAGTGGCTTTTCTTTCTGCCTTGAGTATCAGTGAATATGTGGATCAACACGCTTTGCGTGACCACAGTGGTGCATTTCCTGTGAAGCCCATCACGCTCGTCGTTCCTTATGCGGCGGGCGGCGGTACGGATATCACGGCAAGAGCATTGGCGAAAGCATCCGAAAAGCATCTCGGCCAGCCGATCATCGTCGTTAACCGGACGGGTGGAGGCGGTTCGGTCGGGCTGATGGAAGGGGCTGAGGCGCAGGCGGACGGTTACACTGTAACGTATCTGGTTGCGGAGCTGACCACGCTGCCACATCTGGGACTGCTGCCCCTTACCTATGAGCGCTTTAAACCGCTGGTCCAAACCAATATGGACCCTTCTGCCATCACGGTTAGAGCGGATGCTCCCTGGACGACGGCCGAAGCATTTCTGGAGGACGCTCATGCTCATCCTGGCAAGCTGAAAATGGGCAATGCAGGCACGGGGAGCATCTGGCACCTCGCTGCTGCGATGCTGGAGCAAAAAAGCGGAGTCCGCTTTACCCATATTCCCTATGAGGGAGCTGGGCCAGCCGTTTCAGCGTTGATGAGTGGCTTCGTGGATGCTGTGCCGGTCAGTCCTGCCGAAGTGAAAAAGTATGTGGACCAAGGGAAGCTGCGCATACTGGCGATACAGGCAGACACCGTTTCGGAAGCGTTTCCAAGTGTGCCGACGTTACAGCAGTCTACTGGGCTGAGTGTACATTTTATCGGGACTTGGAGAGGGCTGGCTGTGCCCAGGGATACGCCGGATGAGATTGCTCAAACCCTGGCGGACGCACTGATCAAGGGGACGAAAGATGAGGAATTCAGGGAAGAAATGCGTAAGCATGGATTGGGGCTACGTGTTAAGGATGCAGAAGCATTCGCACGGCAGTTGAAGGAGAGCCATGAAACTTTCGCAAGGTTGATTCCCGAATTAGGCTTGAGCCGCAAGTAATACGGCCTTGTTTTTGCGCTGGCAAAAACGAAAGGGTTGAATGAAGTTATGAAAATCAAGCAAAGCATTGATAAAATTCCGGGCGGCATTATGTTGGTGCCGCTGTTTATAGGAGCATTGGTTCATACATTTATACCGTGGGCCGGGGACTACTTTGGATCGTTTACGAAGGGACTAATGACGGGGACGGTACCGATTTTGGCGGTGTGGTTTTTTTGTATGGGCGCTTCCATTGATGTACGAGCTACGGGTACGGTATTACGTAAATCAGGTACGCTCGTATTAACCAAAATCGTAGTTGCCTGGGTAGTGGCTATCATAGCATCCAAATTGCTACCCGTCGGCGGCGTGGAAAGTGGGTTGTTTGCGGGCCTGTCGGTATTGGCGCTGATTTCTTCGATGGATATGACGAACGGTGGGCTATACGCCTCCATTATGCAGCAATACGGTTCCAGGGAAGAGGCGGGGGCATTCGTGCTGATGTCCTTGGAATCTGGTCCGTTAGTGACCATGCTCATTTTGGGCAGTACGGGATTGGCCGTTTTTGAGCCGCAGGCTTTTGTGGGGGCGGTACTGCCGTTTCTGGTCGGGTTCATGCTGGGGAATCTGGATCACGATTTTCGTAAATATTTTGGTAGCGCTACGCATGCGCTTATTCCGTTTTTCGGTTTTGCACTGGGCTGTTCCATCGATCTGAGTGTGATTGTCCAAACCGGCTTACTCGGTATTATATTGGGCATCGGCGTCATTATTATTACAGGCATTCCGCTGATCCTGGCGGACAAGTATATCGGCGGCGGCAACGGTACAGCAGGACTTGCAGCCTCCAGTACGGCAGGTGCGGCGGTTGCCAATCCGGTCATTGTTGCGAATATAAAGCCAGAGTTCCTGCCCGTAGCGCAATCCGCAACTGCGTTAGTAGCCGCTTCGGTCATCGTTACCTCTATATTGGTGCCTATTCTAACGGCTTACTGGTCCAATTATGTTAAACGCAAAGGAGAATCGAAGGGAGCAGGTCCTGTAAATCCAGGTGCCAATGTCCCTAAATAAAGTTCGGATGATCCCGGATCGGATGATTCAAGATCATTTCCTGAGTCTCTCCATTACCCGGGAAATGCTTTTGCAGATACATCTTATATTTTCACACCACAAACTTGTCCTAAAACGCTTCCGCAAACATACATATGTAAGCAGAGGAGCGTGATGGAATTGGAAAACAAGGTGCGTCGCTACTATCAGTTAAAGCAGAAGCAAAAAGAAATTGAAGGCGAATTGACTGATTTGCGTAATGACATTACAGCTCATTGTGCGCAGCAGGGAGTGGCAGATTGGGAAATTGGCAGCTACCGGGTCAAAGTTGTGCAGCAGCACCGCAAGGAATACGATCATACCAAGCTGTATGATTCACTGCCTGATCCGCAGCTATGGCGCTTGTTTTCCAAACCGGATACTTCGAAGATTGCCAGTTTGCTTAAACTCAAGGTCATCGCAGAGGAGCAAATCAAAGATGCTGTTTCCCTCAAAACAGTGACGTTACTGCAAGTGGATAAAAATAAAATGTAGATCATAGTGTTACTTTATAAAGTGCTGTAGCCCCAGAAAGGTTGTTCGGTATGCGTCCGAATTGCCTTTTTGGTGTCTGCTAGTAGAATGAGCATCATCTGGGATGTCTATGGTATGCTGCGTTCTTCTGCATGTTTGTAACTGTAATCCACAGGATTAACGCCTCGAAGGGGCGCACAGCTATACTGGAAAATGATGCCATCTACCTGCCTGTAGAAATATCGCGTTTGAGCTTCATCGGTAAATCGGACCTCTGTACTCACCACAGGGGCCTTGCCAAATGCCGTCTGGATGGAAGCAATATCTTCGTTGGCATATCCTCGTGTGTGTAGAAGGTAGTCTTTTACTGCCGCCTCGGTGTGATTTTTTATAAACCAGACCCATCCAGCCCCAAATAAAATAATGAATACCACAACAGAGAATAGAACGTTTTTGAGCCTTATCCCGTGTATCCTTCTCATGGGAACCTCTCCTTTAATTCTTGCTTTATGATCTGTTTTACTCTATTAAAATTTGGATCTATAAGAATAATTCGCTATACTACTCAGAGTATATAAGTGAGAGTTAAGAGAGCCATACTTATCCGTACGGAGGAATTAAACTTGGAGACTGCCGTCAGTAAAGTATTTTTATATATATTTTCAATTCTCATTGCGCTAGCTTCCTGTCACGGGTTCATGTTGTACTGGATGTGGCAATTGCCGGAGCTTGAACATGAATCTTCTGATTTGGAAAATGGCTTTGCTCTATTTGCCACAGGTATCATTTTTGCCTTCATTGCTTTTGCTGTTCACCTGATTCTGCATATTCTGATCTTTGTCCATCTACTTCATCGTAACGACCATACTATGGATATGAAGAGGTTGCTGTTCCGCAAGGAATCAAGCAACAACGCAATCCTCCGTATCTGTCTGCTGATAATCCTGTTGATTTGGATCGTTTATGCTACCATTGTACATACAATTCCGCTGTTTTCGGTCATTAGTTTTACGCTGGTTTTTATCAACTATAGTATTTGGCTGTTGCAATTTTTGACGGAGAGACGAGGCAGGGAGGTTCGGTAGTAGGGGATGTATCAAGGGAACAAGAAAAGAGCTGATTCCCGTTTGTAGTGGGGCCAGCTATAAAAGAGAAGCGTGTCTTTTCTTTTTGCCGAAGCTTCCTGACGAAATCCTCATTCATTTCCGTTGTTATTGCAAGCTCCCCGATCAAAGTCTCCACATAAGGCCAGCAATGCTCCAGCAATAGCTGAAGGCATTCCTGATCGTCCTCCTGCTGATAGCGTCGAATATACTCCTGTAGCTCGATGTCCATATCCACGCTATATTCAGCTACTTATCGGACAAGCCTTTCCCCAGCCCTTTGAGAAAATGAATGCCAAAACCCATCGCCCGGTTTACATCCGGATCATTCATGGCCTTCATGAGATCGCGCAGGCGAGTCTTTTTGTTCTGTTTTAAATGCTCTTCGGCTTCGTTCAGGCCCGTAGTAACGCTGCCTACCAGTTTTTTCATCAGCTCAGGGTCGACCTCGGATAGCATGCCGGCTGCCCCCATCAGATTGTTGATGATGTTTGTCACAGGCTTGCGCGTCGCTTGTCCTACAGCGATTTTGGCGATGCTTTCTTTGGCTTTCAGCATAGACTGAGCCGCTTCGAGAAGACCGCTATCGTGCAGCTCACGTACAATTTCGAGCGTCTTCTGCAAGGCCGCCCCGCTGTCCGCCAGATCAGCAGTAAGCTGATCCAGCGATTGTTTTTGTCGTTCTTCTTCTGTCAACACACGCTTTCGTACGATTGAAATAGGCTTAGCCATGAGTCCGACCTCCTTATTTTTGATCCACCAGATCGACATAACCGGGACGATTCCATTTCCGCTCCACTTCAACCCCATTTTGCGGATGACGCTGTTTATAGCGCGGGTTGATACGTGGCAGCGGATTTTGACCATCTACCTCCAAAATGTGCATTCGTACCTTGTTTTGCTTATAAGCTGGTGTGTTGGTGATTACATCGAATGCTCCGCCAGTTAACAGGTTCACGGCGCTGTCATGGCTGCTGGAGTGCATAGGTACGTAGACATCGGTTCCATGCATCCGGTCGGTGACAAGAACACGCAGCTTCACGGCACCATATGGCGATTCCAGACGAACCAGCGATCCGTCCTTGACTCCGCGTTCCTCCGCCAATTCCGGCGATACCTCCACAAATACACTTGGAAGCTTGAGCTGGATGCCCGGTGATTTGGTCGTCAGATTTCCTTCATGGAATTGTTCGAGCAGTCGGCCGTTGTTTAAGGTCAGATCGAACTCAGCCGGGTATTGTTTAGGCGGTACATATTCGAAAAGACCGAGACGTGCCTTTTTGTCCGGGAAGTTAAAGCCGTTGGTGTGTAGAAGTGGTGTGTTGCTGCCATCCGGCGATCCCCAGTGAAAGCTGTTCCAGCCTTCCAATACATCATAATTACATTGGGAGAAAAATGGAGTGAGTGACGCCATTTCCTCAAAAATTTCACTTGGATGGCTGTAATCCCAATCAAATCCCATGTGCTTGGCAAATTGGCTGAAAATCCACCAATCCGGTTTACTGTCTCCCATAGGGCGGAGTGCTTCATATAAACGCTGGACACGACGTTCGGTGTTCGTAAAGGTTCCGTCTTTTTCAATCGAAGGTACGGCTGGCAAAATGACATCCGCGAATTCTGCTGTTTTGCTCAGGAATACATCCTGAACGACGAGGAAATCCAAATTCGCCAGCATTTCCTGTGTGTGGTTGGAGTCCGCATCCACCCACGCCATTTCTTCTCCGGCGATATACATCGCTTTTAGCTCACCTGTTTCAATGGCTTCCAGCATTTGAATATTGTCCAGTCCGCGTTGGCCTGGAATGTGTACCCCGTAGGCCGCTTCGAACTTGGCACGAATGTCATCGTTGGTGACAGGCTGATAGCCCGGGAAAATATCCGGCATCGTACCCATATCGGCAGCACCCTGAACATTGTTATGTCCGCGAAGCGGATATGCGCCTGCACCCGGACGCATAAAGTTTCCGGTCACCAGCAGTAGGTTGGCAATTGCAATCGAAGTGTAAGAGCCTGCGATGTTTTGCGTCACACCCATGCCCCAGCAAATGGCAGTGCCGTCGGCTTCGTGAATCATAGTCGCTACCTGAATCAGTGTCTCTTTGGAAATACCAGTTTCCTGTTCGGCAAATTCCAGGGTGAAACGCTCCAGCAATTTCAAATATTCAGGATAGAAGTTTACATGTTCTTCAATGAATTTTGCATCATGCCAGTTTTGCTCAATGATGTATTTGGCTACAGCGGATAACCATACATAATCAGTACCTTGCTTCGGACGAATGAACAGATCTGCGCGTTCTGCCATTTCATGCTTGCGCAGGTCGACCGAGATCAACTTTTGACCGTGCAGCTTATGCGCACGTTTGATACGAGTAGCCAGCACTGGATGTCCTTCTCCTGGCGCACAGCCGACCAGCATGACCAGACCTGCTTTGGCAATATCTTTAATCGTACCGCTGTCGCCGCCAATGCCTCCGGTGTGTTGCAGCCCCCATGAGGCGGGGGATTGGCAATACCGCGAACAGTTATCAACGTTATTCGTTTGGAAGACCTGACGCGCCAACTTTTGCATCAAATAGTTCTCTTCATTGGTAAATTTGGACGAAGAAATAAAGCCGAGTGCTTTACCGCCATACGTTTCTTTAATAGCACCCATTTTGCTGGCCATCAGACTCAGTGCTTCTTCCCAGGTCGCTTCCACAAATTCGTCGCCTTGACGAATTAAGGGGGTAGTCAAACGCTGATCGCTGTTCACAAAATCCCAGCCAAATTTCCCTTTTACGCATGTCGAGATACCGTTAACAGGTCCTTCAGAGGTAGGTTGTACCTTCAAAATTTTGCGGCCTTTGGTCCAAACCTCAAAGCTGCAACCTACACCGCAAAACGTACAGACGGTTTTCGTTTTTTTCGTACGGGTTTCACGCATCGCTGCTTCGGCTTCGGAAATGGCAAATATCCCGCTATAGCCCGGTTCCACTTCCTTTATTAAATCCACCATCGGATTTAATAAGTCTTTATCCATGCCGCTCATAAAGCCTGCTTCACCCAGCATAGATTTCTCCATCAAGGCATTGCATGGGCAGACGGTTACACACTGACCACAGCTAACGCAGGAGGAATCGTTAATCGCAACCCTATCATCCCATATGACGCGAGGACGTTCAGCCTCCCAGTCGAGGGACAGCGTTTCATTGACCTGAAGGTTTTGGCATACCTCTACGCATTGGCCACAGGCAATACACTGATTTGGGTCATAACGGTAAAAAGGATGGGACATATCTACTTCCGTTGGGTCGACTTTCGGTCGATATGGATATTTTTGATGTTCAATTTCCATAAGCTCTGCTGTATTATGCAATTTACAATTACCGTTGTTGTTATCGCACACCGTGCAGTAGAGGAGATGATTTTCCAGTAGTCGGTCCATGGCCTCGGTTTGAGCTGCTTTCGCGCGGTCCGAGTTTAAATGAATATTCATGCCATCCGCAGCATGTGTCGAGCAGGAACGCATAAGTTTTCCGTCCACTTCCACAATACAGGTGTCACAGGTGCGGATCGGATCAACTTCGGGAACGTAACACAGTTGGGGATGGGCGATTTTGTTTTCGTTAATCACTTCAAGAATCGTTGCGCTGTTCTTCGTTTTCAGTTCCTGTCCGTTTAATGTAATTTTGATCGTACTATCAGTCACGGTTCAGGCTCCTTTCAGATTTTAAATTTAAAAATTAGGAATAAAAAAACTCCACCATAAACACAAGTGCTCGTGTTCCAGCACTTGTGTTTATGGTGGAGTAGTGACCAAGCTCTAGGTCCTGGAGGCCAATCCGCCATTTGAATATGTATTAATAACAAACAGTACGCACCGTCTGTATATCAATAACTTCTGAATAACTTAGATATGTCATTTTCTGCATGTCATCTCGTGTAACTATAACGTAAAATTTAAGATAGTTCAACGGTACATTATTAATTTTTTTAATTGATAATGATTATCGTTTGAGAAAACGAAAAATCATTGACAAACGTTCCAGGATTGCTAACAATAGGAATGTAATCTATTTCAGAGCAATCGTAAATGGAGTGTACGTGGGAATCGCGTATATTTTATTTGTCGCAGCGCTTGTTAGTTTGATTTTTCTATATCACATGATGTGGGATTCGTAAAATCCTGATGTAGATAAATTAACCGGCATTTAGCAGATTCTTCGATATTCATAAGCGAAGAAGTTGTTGTGATGCCGGTTTTTTGGTTCAGTATAAAATGAATGGAAATGCCGTTCCAATTTAGAGTGTAAAGAGTTTTATTAATGAAGACGGATTGAGGTGAACAGGATGGCGAACCGGAGCGACGATCAATGGAATCGTCCGTTACGGGACTTAAGAATATCCGTCATAGACCGATGTAATTTTCGGTGCCGATATTGTATGCCGGAAGAAATATTTGGCCATGACTATCCGTTTTTGCCAAAAGAAAAAATATTGACCTTTGAGGAAATTACACGCCTTTCCCGTATTTTTGTCTCGCTGGGCGTTACGAAGCTGCGTATTACTGGTGGCGAGCCGTTGCTGAGGAAAAATTTATCCTTGCTTATTCATTCGTTAACTCAGCTCGATGGGGTTGAAGATATTGCAATGACGACAAACGGCGTATTTTTGCCTAAATATGCTGCAGCACTGCGAGAGGCGGGACTAAAGAGAGTGACGGTTAGTCTGGATTCGCTCGATGATGATCGATTCCGCCAAATGAACGGGGGCAGAAGCAGCGTAAAGGCGGTGCTGGATGGTATTGAGGCTGCGGCTCAAGCAGGGATGCAGGTGAAAATAAATATGGTCGTGCAAAAGGGCTTTAACGATCAGGATATTGTTCCCATGGCCGACTATTTTCAAAAGAAAAAGCATATTTTACGTTTTGTTGAGTTTATGGATGTAGGCAACACCAATGGCTGGAAATTGGATCAGGTCGTTTCCAAGCAGCAGATCATCGAAGCCATTCACGAGCATATGCCGTTGGAGCCTGTCCCACCCCAGTACAAAGGTGAGGTGGCGATGCGCTACAGGTATCAGGACAGAGACGGGGAAATTGGCATTATTTCGTCTGTTACGGACGCCTTCTGCTCCACATGTACACGAGCGAGAATTTCTGCTGAAGGCTCCTTGTACACGTGCCTGTTTGCCTCTCAAGGGTACAAGCTTCGCGCGATGCTGCGTTCCGAACAGTCCGATGACGAGATTAGAGCTTACATTGAGCGTGTTTGGAGAGAACGTACCGACCGCTATTCAGAGGAACGGCTGAATCATACACAGCAAGCAACGTCTAAAATTGAAATGTCACACATCGGCGGGTGAGCCGAAGAGCCAGCCTGTCAGAAACAAGGGAGTGGAGCACATGGAAAAGCCAGCTGAGGTAAAACGTGAGATTCTACGTTATCGTGACGGTCAGATCAAGCGTTTTGAAGACACTGTGGTGACGGAGCATCCGGTGACCATCAAAATCAATCAGCAGGAATTTGCTACCATGGTTTGTACACCGGAGTATGTGGAGGATATGGCAGTAGGTTTTTTGGCCTCTGAAGGCGTCATTCAACGGTACGATGATATCGAAGATATTTGGGTTCAGGAAAAAGAAGGCTTTGTTCATATTAAAACCCGTCGAATGAATGAGTTTTATCAAAACTTCCATTCCAAACGGTACATTACCTCCTGCTGCGGAAAAAGTAGACAGGGCTTTTATTTTATGAATGATGCGAAAGTGGCAAAAAGAATGAATGACACCCATGTTACGCTGTCTTTTGACGATTGCTTCCGCTTGATGAATTTAATGCAAAGCTCGGCACTTACGTTTCAGGAGACCGGTGGTGTTCATAATGCAGCGCTGTGCGACAAAGACGGGATGATCCTGTCCAGAATAGATATCGGCCGACACAATGCGCTGGATAAAATCTATGGGCATTGCCTAAAACATGATATTGTATTACAAGACAAAATCATAGTATTCAGCGGACGCATTTCGTCTGAAATTTTGTTGAAGGTTGCGAAGATCGGCTGTGAAGTTGTTTTGTCCAAGTCAGCTCCCACAGAGCTTGCACTTGAGTTGGCTGAGGATCTGGGAATTACGACCGTCGGCTTTATACGCAGTCGTTCTCTGAATGTATATACGCATACCGAACGGATTGATGAACTGTTTGAATCTAAAATATAATATAAAAATCTTCAATGTACACCGTCATAGTTAACCAGCATGGAATAAAACCTTTCGGGGTATTAGTTCATGTTGGTTTTTCTTGGTACATATGTGGTGGACATTCACTGTACTGAAAAGGAGGGCATGTTAAATGAACTATCATATTCAAGTATTTGCCGGACTTGCGGAACAGATGGGAGGGCCTATAATTACGGTGCCTACTGTGCAAGAAACGATGACCGTTGCCGCATTAAAAGACATGCTATCCGAGTGTTTCCCTGAATCAGCAGCTCAGTTGCAGGGTTCTTTTGTTGCCAGAAATCAAGCCTACGCCGCTCCTGAGGACCTCGTGAGTATACATGATGAGATTGCGATTATTCCTCCGGTTTCAGGAGGGTAAATTCTATTAATAGGATAGATGAATTCGATAGAATAGGTGCAAGGGGGCAGATCATATGCAGTACCGTATTCAACTATTCGCAGATATGGCGGAGCAACTTGGTGATGTGATCACGGTAGAACTTTCACAGGGAGCGGTGACCATTGCAGACATTCGAAAAAAGCTGAATGAGCTGTACCCGGAAGTGACTTCACAACTGCCAGGTTCTTTTTTTACCCATCATAAAAAGCTGGCTTCTCCAGATGAACTTGTGCTTCCATCAGATGCAATTGCTCTTCATCAGTCAGCACCCGGGATGGAAACGGTCGTTTCAAAATGTGGTTTATTTGCCATTACGTACGACCCGATTGATGCCGATGAAGTAACCTCAAAGGTGCTCGATCCTTCTCATGGAGCCTCGCTGACCTTTAATGGTACGACTCGGGAATTTACGCAAGGTCAGCGAACGGTGCTACTTGAATATGAGGCGTATGTCCCGATGGCCATGAACACGATGAAGCAGATTGGTGACGAAATTGCAGAGCGCTGGCCTTCTACACGTACTGCGATTACACATCGGCTTGGCACGGTAAGGATTGGAGAGACGAGTGTGGTGATTGCTGTCTCTGCTGCACACCGCGATACTTGCTACGAAGCCAGCCGCCATGCCATTGAACGGTTAAAGCAAATCGTACCGATTTGGAAAAAGGAAGTGTGGGAGGACGGCTCAGAATGGAAGGGGCATCAGCTGGGTGGCTGGAATCCTCAAAATACCCCAAAGCTTTCGAATAAGGGCGACATTTGAACTTTTAGCTTGTCTGATCAACTTGTAGCTATCAATGGATAAGTATGGAGGCGTAAATCAACGATGTCAGAAATGGACAAAATCCAGAAAATGGAAGTTGCTGCACAAGCACATGCGCATGCGTCTCATGCCCGTTATTCTAGACAGGAATTATTCTCGAAAATTGGACCGACAGGCCAGCAAAATATCCGTAGTAAGCACGTGCTGATGGTGGGGGCCGGCGCACTGGGCACTGCCAATGCTGACATGCTGGTGCGAGCGGGCATCGGACGGCTGACGTTGGTAGACCGTGATTATGTAGATTGGAGCAATTTGCAGCGCCAACAGCTCTATGACGAAGCGGATGCCCGTGATCAGATCCCCAAGGCAGTGGCCGCGCAGAAGCGATTGCAGCAAATCAATTCGGACGTGGACATTCGTGCGCTAGTCCGGGACGTCTCGCTGGAGGAAATCGATGATATCGCGGCAGGGGTAGACCTCATCATAGATGCCACCGATAACTTCGATACCCGTCTGCTTATGAACGATTACGCGGTCAAGCACCAAATCCCTTGGATTTACGGGGCGTGTGTGGGCAGCTATGGGACAACCTTTACCATCGTGCCAGGACAGACACCGTGCCTGCATTGCCTGCTCGGAACCGTACCGCTCGGCGGTGCGACCTGTGATACGGTCGGTGTGATTAGCCCGGCTGTACAAATGGTGGCCGCTTATCAAAGCGCCGAGGCATTGAAGCTGCTCACTGGGGACGAATCAGCCTTACAGGGGAAGCTGATTTCTTTCGATCTGTGGAACAATCAGCATCAGGCAATCCAAATCAGCGCGATGAAGAAAGCCGATTGTCCAACGTGTGGTGAGCACCCAGTGTATCCTTTTTTACAATCGGAGCATCAGGCTAAAGCGGCTGTCTTGTGCGGACGAGATACGGTTCAAATCCGCCCGGCCCCGGGTGCTGTACGTGATCTGAATGAAGCGGCACGTTTGTTATCCCGTCAGGGGGGCAAGGTGGAGCATAATCCATACCTGGTATCCGTTGTTATCGGAACGCATCGAATCGTTCTTTTTCAGGATGGACGCGTCTTAATTCATGGCACGAAGGACATCGCCGAGGCGAGATCGATTTATCACAAATATTTGGGTTGACCCAATAGATTCGACCCGTTATGAGATGTACAATGTTTCCTTATTTTCGCTATCACATTTTCGTCATCTCATTTTGGAATTTATAGGATAGGGGAAGAACAAGTTGAAAAAGAAATTTGGGTACATATTCACGTTCGTTGGATTGTTGGCATGGGTTCTGGCTGGTTGCTCGTCTCCGGCTGCTGTACAGTCGGCACAGTCCGCACCCAAGACAGAACTAGTCGTATCAGCCGCTGCGAGTCTTCAAGATAGTCTGAATACGCTCAAGGGCCAGTATGAGAAACAGCACCCAGATATCAAACTTACCTTTAACTACGCTTCATCTGGTACATTACAAAAACAAATTGAGCAAGGCGCACCCACTGACGTATTTATTTCGGCAGGCTTGAAGCAAATGAAGGCATTAACCGATGCTTCATTGGTGGAAAAGGATAACGTACTGCTTCAAAATAAACTGGTTGTGGTTGTTCCGCAAGATAAGGCGAAAAGCACAGATAACAAAAGCATTACGCTCAATGATCTGATGGGTCCTTCTTTCCTGAAAGTGGCTGTTGGGGAGCCTACTACCGTTCCCGCCGGACAGTATTCCAAAGAATCGCTGACGAAGGCCGGACTATGGGACAAGCTGGAACCTAAGATGGTATTCGCCAAGGACGTAAGACAGGTATTGAATTATGTTGAAACAGGCAATGCCGATGCAGGGCTCGTCTATCTGACGGATGCCAAATCATCCGATAAAACGGTCATAGCACTGGAAGTGCCCGAGGAATTGCATGCACCCATCCTGTATCCTGAAGGCATTGTAAAAGCAACCAAACATAGCCAGGAAGCAGGCGAGTTTCTTGATTTTCTGCGGACAGATGAAGCTATGAGTGTGTTCAGTAAAGATGGATTTTCAGCCCCTACAGAAATGACGGGAAAATAGAATTCACAGATAAAGGAGGGGGTCCCGTTGGATTGGTCAGCTTTTCTTCCTCCGGTTATCGTATCTGTTAAAGTCGCTGTCGTCGCCAGCATCATCGTCTTTTTATTAGCTACTGTGGTAGCGCGGATGATGGCGAACTGCGCGCCGCGGAGGGGAACCAGCGTGATCGAGACCGTCCTACTTCTTCCGCTCGTTTTGCCTCCCACTGTTGTCGGCTTTATTTTGCTCATCTTGCTGGGAAGGAAAAGCTGGATTGGCACTGCCTTCGAAAGCCTGTTCCAGCAGACGATTGTATTTACGTGGGGAGCCGCAGTGGTGGCGGCTGTAGTTGTTGCTTTTCCACTGGCTTACCGCACGATTAAAGCAGGCTTTGAAGCTGTAGACCCTGAGGTAGAGCAGGCTGCACGTGCGCAAGGTGCCAACGAATGGCAAGTGTTTCGCCACATTACGATGCCCCTTGCCTACCGACCACTCATTTCAGGATACATTCTCGGATTTGCACGAGGGTTAGGGGAATTTGGCGCTACGCTGATGCTTGCAGGTAATATTCCTGAACAGACTCAAACCCTGCCTACGGCGATTTACACCGCGTCCGAGGTCGGAAATATGACACTCTCTTGGAGCTGGGTAGCGGTCATCATTTTATTCTCTTTTATCATGTTGATGCTTTCAAATCGACTGGTAAAGGATTAGTCCTTTTGGAATAAGAACATGCGCAGTCTGCCGATAGGGTAGGCTGTGTTTTATTTGTTATGAGAAAAAACTCTTACACTTCTTCATTCACTCTCCAACTCTTGGCATTAGAGGGCCTGGAGGCTCGCGGACGGTCAAGGCTGTACTCCGTTTGCAAGCGTAACAGATTTAGTGAATTTGTGGTATGATTTACAAAAAAATAAGAAAAGGGGGTGGAGGACCATGAAGAAATTAGGGAAAATTTTTATGGTAGGTTTAGCCATGGTTTTGGGGCTTGGTCTGGCGGTAGGAATTGTGCAGCCTCCCGCTGCCTCCGCGGCCGATACAGAATATTGTGTGGCCACGAGCGGCAGCGACTCCAACACAGGAACGAGCGACGCGCCGTGGAAGACGCTGCAGCATGCGGCCGACGTGGTTCCTGCGGGCAGCACGGTTTACGTCCGGGGCGGCGTGTACAATCAGAAACTGAAGATCACCCGCTCTGGCTCCGCCTCGCAGGGTTCCATTGTGTTTACCAACTATGGGACGGAGACTGCCATCATTGACGGCACCGGACTTTTGGTCAGCGGGAACGAAGGGCTGATCGAACTGGCCGATGTCAATCACGTTACCGTTCAGGGGTTTGAAATCCGTAATTTCACCACTGCTTCCAAGAATGCGGTGCCTGTAGGTATTTATGTCCACGGTTCGGGCGGCTTCATTAATCTGTCCAACAACAAAATCCATGACATCAAAAACACGGTCACCCCGACCGGCAAAGATCGGCTGGGCCGGGACGCTCACGGTATCGCTGTTTACGGCACGAAAGCTCCGGCTTCGATTCACGACCTTACGATCAGCGGCAATGAGCTGTACAATCTCGTGCTGGGCTCCAGCGAATCGCTCGTTTTAAACGGCAACGTGGACGGCTTTGCGGTGACCGACAACCTCATTCACAATAATGACAACATCGGGATTGATCTGATCGGCTTTGAGGGAACTGCGCCGAATACTGCTTACGATCAGGCGCGAAACGGGCTGGTGAAGGGCAACCGGGTGTACAATAATTCTGTTCAAAATAACCCATCTTACAAGAGCGATGACAACTCGGCCGGCGGCATTTATGTGGATGGAGGCAAGGACAGCATTATCGAGCAGAACTACAGCTACAACAACGACATCGGCGTCGAAATTGCTTCCGAGCATGCAGGCAAAGCCACCAGCAATATTACGGTCCACAGCAACGTGATATATAACAACCGGCTGACTGGCATTGCCATGGGCGGTTACAATGAGGAGCGCGGCTCAACGGTAAACTGCAAGATCGTGAACAATACGCTATACAAGAACGATACGTTTGACGACGGAAGCGGCCAGCTTTTGGTTCAGTACGATACGCGAAACAACGTGATCAAAAACAATATTTTCGTGGCCAGCTCCACGGATATGCTGATCTCCAATGGATACACCAAAAATTCCGGCAATGTTGTGGATTATAACTTATATTTTGCTCCGAGCGGCAGCTCGGAAGCCAACTGGATCTGGAAAAATAAAGAGTATACGGGATTCTCCGCGTACAAATCGGGGACCGGCAACGATACGCATTCTCTGTTTGTCGATCCTAAATTCGTGAATGCCGCGAACGGCGACTTCCATTTGCAGTCTTCGTCACCGGCGATCGATGCCGGGAACACGGACCGTGCCATCATTGGAACGCTGGATATTGACGGGAAGCCCAGAGTACAGGGAGTCGCTGTGAACATCGGTGCCTACGAATAAGTCTCATATTCAACGATAAAAAAAGTGCGTACCGAAACCATGCGGTGCGCACTTTTTACAATGTTCCTTGCACAGAATCAAAAAATACCGGATTTTTATATGGTTTGTGAGGGCGGCCGGATAATTATTTCGATTACACTGACATCGTCTGGTTCGTTAATAACGTATGCAATCGCTCTGACGACATTGTACGGGGATATCGACTCTGATTAACATAGTTGTTGCACACCTTTGAACCACACGGATTTGATCGACAAGGTATCCGAGATGTTGGTTGTCGGATCACCGTTTACTAGTATAAGGTCAGCGAGCGCACCTTCGGCAATACGGCCGCGATCGTTAAGCCCAAAGCAACGGGCCGGTTTTGCGGTAGCCGACTGAAGCGCTTCTGTCGGAGTGAACCCTGCCTTAACCAGCAACTGCATTTCATGATGGACGCTGGCTCCATGAGCAAGGCCGCCAAGATTCGGAACGGGAACGGGGGCGACATCCGTCCCGACCAGAATATCCACACCGGCACGGTGAAGATCCATCACATTTTTAAAGCTATTCTCCATATTGCCTTGTGGGAAAGTATGGAAGCTAGAGTTCAAAATATCGATCCATTCCGGACTTAATTTCGAATAAACACGCGGATCATTCGCCAATTCTGATGCCGAATTCCCAAGAATGGATGAGTTCAATACCAAGCACGGTATAACAAATGCGCCTGAATCCGCTATGGATTTCACCAACTCAGATGTGTATTCGGGCCTGTCGAGAAATAAGTGTCCCAATCCGTCGACCCCAATATCGATGGCGGTTTGCGAAGAATGAGCCGTCAAGACGTGGGCTATGACGATTTTATCGAACTTATGGGCTTCTGCCACGGCTGCTTTTAGAATCTCGTCGCTTAAAACAGGCAGTCCAGGGGCACCCATGACCGTCCCTTCTTCAATCATGATCTTAATATAGTCGGCACCATTCTCCACTTGGGTATGCACATGTTTGATCGCTTCTTCCACAGTCGTCACTTGGGGCACTTTTTCGTGATCGTGAGCGTAAGCGGCTAGCATAGCTTTCCGGTCTTCCTCCGATAACTTTTCCAATTCCTTTAATACGAACTCAGGTATTTCATCCCCATGCGGAAATAATTCATCCGGATGACCACCCGGAGCGGTGATCGCTGTGCCAGCAGAACGGACTTCAGCGACGTCATTCGCATTTTTCAACTGGATCTCGCGTCCTCTTTCCGTAAAATCGCCGTTCATTTCGAGCTCTGTCGTAACGCCGAATTTTAAAGCATCTCGTAACCCACCGATTGAAGTGTGGACATGCGCATCAATCAGGCCGGGCAATAATGTCGCATTTTCCCCATCGATGATCGTTGCATGCGTCGGAAGGTCTCCGCCTACCGAAATAATGGTTTCCCCATGGATGATAACATTTCTTGGCTCAATAACTTTTTCTCCATCGAAAATACGTACATTCGTAATCGCTGTAACTTTTTCTAACGTAGAGCTTTGAGTTACACTCTTCATGTCGTTCCTCCTTAGTGTTCAATTTGAAACACTTAGAATTCTAACTGTTAGTTTTACGACTGTCAATAAACTAGTTTTTATTTGACAAACAGTTTAGAGATTTATATAGTTTATTTACTGACAATTAGACTTCTAATAATTTGAGGAGGTACGATTATGAAAACCCAAAAGGATACGGTTTATCTGGATTTGTTTCAGATTATCGGTCTTAAGTTAAAGAAAAGAGCGGACGAGAGCATAAAAGAGTTGGGATTAAATGCTCAACAAGGAAAAATGATTAGCTATATCTACGAGAATCAAGAAAATGATTTAATTCAGAAGGATCTTGCCGATCGGTTTCATCTGCGCGGAGCCAGCATTACAAGCATACTTCAAGGTCTTGAGCAAAAAGGATTCATTGAGCGCAAAATCCCGGCCAATAATGAACGGCAAAAAAATATTTATGCTTTACCAAAAGGCATTGAATTAATTGAAGCTTTTAGTGACTCTTTCCAAAAGGTGGAGGACGAAATTGTCCAAGCCCTGACCGAAGAGGAAAAGCAAATTTTAGAGGAAATGTTAATCAGAATTAATGAACGCTTATAATTGCAGATAAAATCTACCTGACGTCTGTTTTCAAAGAAAATACCGAAACAGCACGGGATGAGGCGATTTTCCTTCTCAAAATATCGCCATATCAAACACTCCAGTCTAACACTTAGTATTCGTCTCCAGCTTTTTTTATCAATACCCAAAAAAGGCAACTAGAGCATGTTCCAAAAATCACTTTCGCTAGTCTCTGTTTTATATGATAGGAATCGGTTATGATGGAAATAGTAATAGGGATTTTAGTAGATTTTAGGAGAGCGGTGCGATATGAGAAGGGAAACGGGTTTTAACGAAATTATTCGAAAAGTACGTAAAGAGCTATTTGGAAAAGGCCCGGAACGCATACATACAACCTTTGTAGATAACATGGCCATCACGATGCTGTATGGAAATTTAACCCCATCCGAAAAGTTTCTGGCACAAGAGGTTGCCGGGAAAGAGATGGTGCATGCAGCCCGAACCAAAATGGTTCAAAAAATCTATCCCGTACAGTTCAACAAAGAACTGGAGGATTACATGGATTCCCGACTGCTGCACCTCTTTTCGGATATTAAAGTGGAGGAAGATATAGCTATCTCCGTTTTTGTATTTGAGGATACGATTGTTGCAAAATAGGATGAAGGGGAGACAATCTATACGTGATTTCTTCTCCGATATTGATATTGGGACCATTGGTAGAGAATAAAGCATCCGACACAAAAGCCCAGAATAGCCACCAATGCCGCCACCAGCACCATCGCCGAGAACACATAAGCGACAATACTCCATTGGAGCGTAAACCCTACCAGAGCCACCAGCAGAAAAAAGACGGCAAGGAGCTGATTAAATCTTTGCTGTCCCCGGTCCTCCTGCACATATGAGGAAGGACTTTTCTTTAAAAACAGCTTGGCTACCCGCATTACCGGATTGAAGTTGAAAAGCACACCGAGTAACCCCGCAACAAGCGGAATAGCTAACACCCCATACGCCCCTGTAATCCAGGTAAAGACCACAGACAGCACAATCACCCATTGATTAGCCCTGACCAACGGACGGGGAATCGAGGCTGGAGCTTGATTCATATATATCACTCTTTTCACATCGGAATAAAATAATTGAGATCATTATAACGTAATAGTTGGGGAATTGATAGCTGAAAAATGGTTTGAATGATCATTACCATAGACCCATTACCAAAGTCATGGTAGAGTTTTGGTATATATTCGGTAAAGGGGTCAGTTTATGAAAAAGATATTTTTATGTTTATGCGTGGCAGGGGTCGTTCTATCGGGGTGTACTACTTCCAAGAGCGATACCACGAGTACAGAGAGTGCTACAAGTTCAAATACATCAGGAGGCTCTGCCAGTTCATCTGTGCATGAGACGATAGCGACTGAAAATAAGGGATATCAAGGTAAAATTTCATTTCGCAACGTAGGCTGGGGAATGAGTAAAGAACAAGTAAAAGGCATCTGAAGATATGAAGGTTGAGGAAGAAGATCATGAGTCAGTTGGCTATTATTCCAAGATATTGGGACTGGAAAGCGGACTCATGTACTTATTTGTGGATGATCAATTGGTTCGTGCAGCTTATGTAGTGACCGAAAAACATACCAATAAAAATGAGTATATTGAGAATTATAATGACTTAAAAAAGAGCCTAACGGAGAAATACGGCAAACCTAGCAGTGATGATACCCTTTGGAAGGGAGAGTTATACAAAGATACACCAAGCCAATGGGGAATGGCTGTAGCGACAGGCGAATTGCATTATCAGGCAGTATGGGAGACAGAAGACACAGAAATTTTGCTTGATTTACATGGTGATAATTTCGAACCCGCCCTGAGTCTAGTGTATGACAGCAAGGAACTACAGCATTTGAGTGAGCAGCAAAAGGATCAGGAATTGAAAAAGAATTTATAACAGAACAAGGCAAGGGACCCGGAACATTCGCACCTCGCGCCAGACAAGGGATAAAGCGATTTTGGGGTGTGATTTCTAACATTATTGGTGAGTTGAAAAGACATTCGCGAAAAAGCGTTTACAAAGCCTTGCTGGATAAGGCTTTGTAAGGCGTGCTGTCGCTCCCTATATGGGAGCGTGGATTGAAATCAGATTGTTTATTGATCGTGAGCTGCATCATTACTTGTCGCTCCCTATATGGGAGCGTGGATTGAAATCCTTTGAAGTTTGTAATCAGCAAGTTTACTTAAGTCGCTCCTTATGTAGGAGCGTGGATTGAAATTTTGGAAGCTTTGGCTGCGCAATCGAATGAGTTTTTGGTCGCTCCTTATGTAGGAGCGTGAATTGAAAGCACGTATTTCTCATACCACACATGTAGCACAGTTATGACGTTCCTCATTTTTCTTTGAAATAAAAAAGGTTTGCCTAAGAACTTGGCAAGCCTTTTTTATGTTGGTTATAAAATGCTAATAAACTCATGATGAACAACTTTTTTATAGATGTGGAACTGTTCGGACCACCGCCCTAAAAAGCTGAACACCAAAAAAGAAGCCCGTTTTAACACAGACTCCTTAATGTATTCCCACGCTAACATGCACAAATCACGCTATTCTGTTTCTTCAAACTGCATTAACACGGAAATGTCCTTGATCTCCAGAGCATGAGCGATCTTTTCAAGCATAAGCAAGTTCACTTCTTGTCGGTCATCACTACTTAGTTTGGATATCCTTGCTTGTGAAACACCGGATAGTTCTTCTAATTGTTTTTGAGTGATACCTTTTTCTTTGAGAACTTGCTTTAGCTTGATTCTGATTTTTAACATTTGGATTTCCTCCATATATCGTTGACAAAATATGACCATATAGTTATATTTATTTTATGACCCTAAGGGCATATACGAGACTGGCATACTACAACCCAAAGGGATGTAACGAACATACCCTTAGCTTTGCTATTGCTATTTTACCAGAATTTCAATGGAGGATGATACCTATGACTGAAAAACGGAAAGCGAATGTGCAAGCGATCAAGGATATTGTACGCATGAATCAGGTGTGGGAGCAGGAAAAGGGAGAGCAAGGAGCGGCAGAGCTACACTATTATCATATTGTAGATGCACTTCAACGAAAATGGCAAACCATCGGTGTCGATGTTTCGGACGCGATTGAGGTTTTTGAAAGAGGGCATAACGATGCATGGACACGGATTATTGAGCCAGCTCCTTGGAACCCTAATTTAACCACTAATGATTTAATTCACCTGCTCAAAATCAGTCCCGAAGCTGTGCAGATTCGTCATGCTATGCAAATCATACTGAATACCGTTGAAAGACGCAATGCGTTCATCCGTCGTATTATTAATGTGAATGATCAGGCAATCCAGCATCTGCTCCACCTGATGAAAGACGAATACCTGCGTTATGAGCAACTCTCGAATGAAGCCTTTATGGCGATGTATGCTATGAATCCGGTCGAAGCCTTATCTGTATATTTTCTGGAATCCGTAGATGTGCATATGTACTGGGAATGGTGTGATGCTGGCGGTACAGGCGAACAGGCCATGCAGTATAAGCATGAGGACCCCCACATGACGCTGATTCAAGCGATTGAAAGAGTAGAAGAGGAAATGTATGCCCGTACATAACAAGCCATAGGTATAGTTGCTACGCTGACGACAAAATGGCTTGGGTGGGCAGTTGGCTAGTCTCCTGCAAAGGATGTGAGGGCTGTGGAGGTTAAAGATGCTTTGACATTAATGATGATGTTCGGTACGCTGCTGGTTGCGTTGATCGGATTAATTGTCACCATCTTAATCGCATTGAACCAACACAACAGAAAGTAGACGGCCCACTTATAGCAGATTTCAAACCCGTTTGTTACAATTCAATAAAATGGATATAGACCATACATCATAGAGGAGGACATATATATAAGATGGATATTCAACAAAAATGGATGTGGATCACAGTCCTATGAAGCCATTTGTCCTTGGTGTATTGCAGATGGCAGTGCGGCTGAGAAATGGAATGGAAGCTTCCATGATGCTGCGTGTTGCGCACATTTAGAAGACGAGAAGCGCAATGAGTTACGTATCGAACGCCAGAATATCAAGCCTGGCAAAGTACAGCATGGTTTTTGGGAAACAACCGAAAGATAAGCTTTTTGTGGAAAAAGGAGTAAATTGGAATGATCTTCCGTTTGGCAAAAGCGCGGGGTATGTATTACCAAGCAACAGTATCGCAAAGGTGGGGCTATCAGAAACAAACTACATCAACCAATACGTCTACTTGGACAAGGATGTGTGAGAGTTGGAATGTGTCATTTTTATAGGAATTCAGGCTTCTGGAAAATCGACATTTTATAAAGAGTATTTCTTTAAAACACATATGAGAATAAATTTAGACATGCTTAAAACACGGAACAGGGAAAATATTTATCTTCAAGCCTCCATCGAAACGATGCAGCGCTTTGTTGTGGACAATACGAATCCGACGGCCGAGGAACGGAAAAAATATATAGCTGTTTCAAAAAATAAGGGATTTAAAATTATAGGCTACTATTTTGAACCTGATTTTGCAAAATCTATTAAGCGTAATGAGGAACGGACAGGTAAAGAGCATATTCCTGAGATCGGTATTAAAAGCGTAATGAGTAAGCTTGAAGTACCGAGCTACGAAGAAGGTTTTGATGAGCTGTACAGCGTTACATCCTGTGAAGGAACGTTTCGGGTCGAAAAGCTGACGGATAATCACACAATGTAGGAGGAAAATATGAATATACCTGAGAAATACATCAAACATTTTCCAGCATATGAGGACGTATTTGTTGGTGATCTTGAACATTATCGGAAGCATTTTTTGCCGATTTGCTCGATTAATCTTCAATTTTTGTTCCCGGAGCAGGACGAGTGGTTGCATTTTGTTTCCGTAAAAGAAATTCACGAGAGCAGTGTAGGTGAGGATACCCAGTCATTTCACATCACATTCACGAAGGAAGATATGCTGGGGTTTGATGTGATGGATGGTAAATACAAATTCGAAGCGGATTGGGATTATTTTATCCTTCATCAGAAAGAGCAGTTGGAAGCTGCCTATGAAACGCTGAAATCCACCGGGGATAAAGCGTATCTACGGGTGAAAAGACAAGTCATGTCGTTGGATGAAGTAGAGCGTGCTTACATTGCTAATGAACAAGACTACCAATCCCGCAAAGCGTTTTTTCTGAAAAATAACAACATTTATCCTTATTCCTCTTTTGGAGATGCCACAGAGTCTGTAGAAGAACTCACCCGCGATTTTGAGGACAAACAATCGAGTGGTTGGGGGTTGAGTTTTCCTGAAGTCAACGGTATATTGGTTGATATCGCATTTCAGTCCGAAGAGGCCCAAAGCTATATAAAGGAATATGGTGAATCTATCGAAGAGATGCTCCAGTTCGAACATACGAACTTGCTTCATGTACCTAAATGTGCCAATGGCGAGACTTTTACCTATATCGGTTCTTTCACGGGATATTATTTTCAAGCGTTTGGGGCGGATTCCGTCTATTTATTTTATGACAGAGAATTAAGAAAAGCGGTTATTTGCTTCGAATATTCGTAGGTATATAGAAAAAATTCCCAAAAAGGGAGTTTTAAATCTTATTTCTTATTCATAGTCACATCATGCTCTTTGGCAAGTGCGTTGACCTGTTCGCCAAAATCTCGGAATAGCTTTCTACCCTCGCTGAGTTTGGCGTTACTTTCATTGACTAAGCCCATATCCTGTTTTTCCAACGCATCAACCATCATAATGAAGGCTTCCTTTTGAGTACTAGCAGCCTTGATGTAGGTTTCGTGGACGGCTCTTACCTCAGGAGTTTCCGTCTTTACAGCTTCTAACTTATCAACGAATTTGGTATATTCGGGGATAATGTTGTCTTTTAAAGTATTATATAGTGTTAGATCATCTGTGTATTTATCTCCGGTCACGGATTCATACTTATCAGTTACTGCTTTTTCATCTTGTGCTAAGGGAAGCATTCCATCATTCACATAGGTAATTAAATCTTTTTTTACCGGATCGGTAGAGCAGGCTGCCAAAATGGAAAAGCAACATAATACCAACATAAATACGCTAAGTTTTTTCATCTGTATTCCCCTTTTATGTATGTTATGGGTAATTCGATGTGCCTTGTAGTCAAAAAGAACTATCCATATCATTTTATTATATCGTATAAATAAGAGAATGGTAGGGTTTTTATGGTAAAATAGTGTCGAAACTAAGTTGATTGATCTGTTCATTAAAAATAGGTAACCATATAGAAGCCGATTCGGTGCGAACCCCAAGCGCACATGAAAATCCCGGGTCCTTCGCACCTCGAAACTTGTCGAAAAGTGTTGGATTGGTTATCTATCCGTAAAAGTTAATAGTTGATCCAAGCTTATTGGGCATCAGTTTTTACGGTAATGTGTGGAATTGATATCGTTAGGGTATGAATTACTGCATTTTCGCTGTCGCACTCTATATGAGTGCGTGGATTGAAATTGACCTTGGTACCTCAGATGGTCTGGCTAAAGCCCCCTGTCGCACTCTATATGAGTGCGTGGATTGAAATCGTATCGGTTAGCAAGCTTGAGGTTGTATACATTTTGTCGCACTCTATATGAGTGCGTGGATTGAAATACTATCTTGGGATAGATAATAATAGCTTCTGCGCTGGTCGCACTCTATATGAGTGCGTGGATTGAAATGTATCAAAAGCGAGTAGCCAATTCCATGCAATTGTTAGTCGCACTCTATATGAGTGCGAGATTGAAGCACAGCGCTCAAAATAACTTTTTACGTGTTTTGCGAAAAGTACATTATGTGCGCTCAAGATGTGTGCTCAAGTTTTTTAGCTTGAAACTCAAAGAAGGCTCCCTTTTAATTAGGGGAGCCTTTTTCGTCGTGATTTTTAGGAAAGAAGAGTAGAGAGAGAAAAGTGTAGGAGGCGAGTACACATAGTTCCGAAACGGTGACTTAATTATCACGGATTACAAATAAGAATATTTTAAGAAGTATATTCCATTAGAACCAAAATTGTTTTATGATAGTGGTAGACAGCTTAGAAGTTTTCCAGATGTATCTGGAAATAACGGAAATTTAGTAAAACATTTGAGAGGGGATTTCAGTATGAATAGGTTCAGAAAGGCAACTTCGGTGCTGCTAAGCACGGTGCTCCTGCTTTCTTTCGGGATGACTGCGAACGCGAGTCAAAGCACAGAGGCTAAAACGGATCAAGCGATTAAAGCAGAGTCCAATGTTCAGCTAACAACCGAAAATGAAAGCGTCATTAAACATTTAACACGGGCAGACAAGCCCGCCAGCATTACAGATTCGGTGTATGCCATTACGGAAAATATTAACTTACAAACACCACAGAAATCTGTTTTGAAAAAGAAAGTTACCCCTTCGCTGAAAGCAAGTCCAAGGTCAGCTAAAGCCGTAGCTACAGCGTCTTCCGCTACATATTCCGGTACGATTACGGAAGAGGGAGGTACACAGTTTTTATATCCGATCTACTTGCAGCCCGGTGAATTGTTGCAGGCCCAGTTGGATGGTCCATTTTCAGCACAGCTTGACTATGACTTACACTTATATGAGTTTGATATGACGACAGGTGACATTAATCCCAATGCCATTGACAATTCCGTCTACGGTACTTATTTTAACAATTATGAGCAGGGAGCCGCATCACTTCCCGAAAATGTAGGAACCCGCAACACGACTGGATCTGAAAAGGCTTATGCGATTGCAGTCCATGCCAAGAAGGGGTCAAGTATTAATGATCTTTTCTATCTGACTGTGGATACAAGCTCCAAATATGATGCATATGAGCCGGATGAGAGCGCTTTTCATGCTTATAATTTTACGATTAACAACGCAGGTTCTTCGATTAACTCACGCTCCATCCATTCCGGTGTAGATAACGATTGGTATCAAATCACAGTACCTGCAAGCCGTAATTATGATGCATTAAATGTAAAGCTGGATAGCGCTTCGGAAAGCTACGGCTACAAAGTGGAAGTTTATGGAGTGCTCACGGGTAACCAAATGGTGCTTCTCCCGCAAACCAATCACAATGTCTCCTTGAACACGGGAACTTACTATGTGCGAGTGTACACAACAAGTCAGTATTCAGCCGACCATTTGTATACACTAACCATTAAACCAGTACTCAAGGCTGGTAAAATTGAAATTACTGGCTATAATTCCAATGGCTATTATGACTATCCAACTTACTCATACGGTCGTCATTATCGTATTAATGGAGGCAGCAGCCTGATCGTGAATGGTGTCGTTAAAACGACGGATGGTCAACTGGTTCCCAATGCTCCTGTCACTGTCGCTTGGCTGGATCAGAACTGGAGCGAGGGCAGCGGTAACCGTACCAGAACGGCTTCTACGTATACGAATAATAACGGGGCATTCAGTGTGACACTTTCCCTTCCACAATCTACAGGAAGAAATGTAGATTATTTGGGGACATTGGTTCTACGCACTATTATGATCTTACAGGAGTAGCGGCTCAGGTCGACGGCACCTCGATTAGTACAACGGATATTATTTATCTTTTTGCTTACAGTATTAGAAATTAATTCATCTTTTGATGTAGAGTAATACATAAGAGTCGCTTTTTTTCGGAATGGCTTGCTGAATGCTTTCCATTTTCGAAAAAGGCGGCTCTTTATGTTTTTTTGATTCAGCCACACTACATTACTATATACGCCAATGGTCCTGATATCATATATTACAAATAAAAATATTTAGTACAGTATCTTCCATTAGAACTAGAAGTGTTTTATGATAGAGTCATACAGCCTAGAAGTTACCCTGGTTTATCCGGGGAATAGCGGGAATTCCTTAAACCATTTGAGAGGGGATTTCAGTATGAAGAGGTTCAAAAAGGCTATTGCAGTTATGCTGAGTACGATGCTCCTGTTTGCCTTCGGGATGACTGCGAACGCGAGTCAAAGCACAGAGAGGGTATCGGACCAAGCGATTAGGGCGGAGTCCAATGTTCAGCTAACAGCTGTGAATGAAGATGTTATTAAGCAGCTAACGGGGGCAGACAAGCCGGACAGTATTACTTCTTCGGTGTATGCAATGAAGGAAGATCTCAACTTCAAGACACCAGAGACACCCTCATTGAAAAAAGAAACTGTTCCTTCGCTGAAAGCAAGCCCAACAGCAGCCACAGCATCTACTGCTACGTATTCCGGTACGATTACGGAAGAGGGAGGTACACAGTTTTTATACCCAATCTACTTGCAGCCCGGCGAATTGTTGCAAGCTCAGCTGGATGGTCCATTTTCAGCACAGCTTGACTATGATTTATACTTATACGAGTTTGATATGACGACAGGTGACATTAATCCCAATGCTATTGACGCTTCCACCTACGGGACTTATTTTAACAATTATGAACAGGGGGCTGCATCACTTCCCGAAAACGTAGGAGCGCGCAACGCTATCGGATCTGAAAAAGCTTATGCGATTGCAGTTCATGCCAAGAAGGGCTCTAGCATTAATGATCCCTTCTATCTAACTGTCGATACAAGTTCCAGCTACGAAGCATATGAGCCGGATGAGAGCGCTTTTCATGCTTATAACTTTACCTTTAGTACGGGTGGATCTTCCCTTAACTCACGTTCCATCCATTCAGGCATTGATAACGACTGGTATCAAATCACGATCCCCGCAAGCCGTAATTATGATGCTTTGAATGTAAAGCTCGACAGTGTTTCGGAAAGCTATGGTTACAAAGCGGAAGTTTATGGAGCTCTCAGCGACAACCAAATGGTGCTTCTCCCGCAAACGAATCACAATGTTTCTTTGAATACGGGAAGCTACTATGTGCGAGTGTACACAACAAATCAGTATTCAGCCGACCATTTATATACACTAACACTTAAACCCGTACTTCGGGCTGGAAAAATTGTAATTAACGGTTACGATTCTTCTAAAAATGGCCCTAGTGACTACCCAACCTATTCTTACGGTCGTCATTACCGTGTTACTGGAACCAGTGATTTTACTGTGAAGGGTGTCGTTACTACAACTGATAATTATCCTGTTGCAAATGCGCCTGTTGATGTGACATGGTTGAATCAGAACTGGACTGAAGGCAGCGGCAATCGCACTCGTACAGGCACAACTTATACGGATCAGAATGGGGCCTTTAGTGTTACCGTTTCCCTGCCACATTCAACTGGAAGTATTGCGGAATACCTGTCTGGACCAATCAGTTTTACACACTATTTTGATCTCTCAGGGGTAGCTGCTCAGGTTAGGGGTACTTCGATTATAGACACAGATATTGTATATCACTTCGCTTACAGTATTTATGGCGGTTGATTAACTGCTTTAATATTTGTTCATTTTTAGGACAAAGCATATATTCATTCCATATGTGCTTTGTCCGATATATATAGAAACAGGGTCACATTACATTATACATACGACTTAGAGTGCCTGTTACCAAATGACAGGAGGAAATTAAATGAATTTTGAGCCCCTTAGAATGCAACGAGCCGTTATTAACACTAGTAGCTTGCGGATAAATCCGGCAGCAAAGCAGGCCCAATCCCCCCAGCTTTATGAAGGAAAACGCTCCGAATTGGTTATTCAAGACTCCGTAGAGATTAGCGAAACCGGTAGGCAACTGGCTGAAGGAGCTATTGTATCACAGTCTGCTAAGTATTTCGGTACAACCCAGATCAACGATACATTAAACCGGGTTTTAGAAGGTCAGCCAGAAGAAGTGTCCAATGCGGTGTACAGTATGATTGAATCCAATTTTATCGTCAATGGTACAGTAACAGATGAGAGCCAGCGAACCGTGCTACTGGAGATGGGAGTTTCCCAATCCAAGTATATTGCAGACCACTATATGGAAGGTGACAAGGCCAAAGAGTTTTTGGAAACCATGAACCAGATAGCTGCTATTGCTTTGACACGATCAATTGATCCGGAGACCGGAGATATTAACTACACGACTCCAATAGACCGTCCGTTAGGTGCCCCTGAGGATTATGTCAAACTGTCTGAAGTGATGAGGCAGGCTGATCCCCAAAAATATACTGCGCTCATCAATGACATTAAAGGTGGAGGGAATGGACTGAGTCAACTGATAGATTTTGCACAAAAGGTTCCTCAAAACCCCAAATGGATTGAGAAATATAAGGAACATACAGGAGAGATTGCGGAGTTGCTAAATAACAAGCGAATAGAGAACCGATTTGACAAGGCTGATACGACTTCAGCTTCCGCATTTATGAACAGTATGCAGAATATTCTTAAGGAATCTTCTGCTATACAGGACTCTTATAGTCAGAACTTGCGCGGCTTTTTTCGGAACTTGGGCGTTCATGTTAATTAAGGCTTCAAGGCTGATCCTGAGATGTGGAATAATGTGAAACACAGGAATTTATGAGTTTTAAATGATGTCGTGCTGTTTACATTACGTTTAGAACGAAGTATAATAACTTCAAAACATACTCGTTACATTGAGGAAGCACCTCAAACTTAGGCTTAACCGCCTTCGTTTGGGGTGCTTTTTCTATTTTAGCCGAAACGAGTTTGTAAAACTCTTTGAAAATAAAATAAAGCAAGGGAGAAATGTATGTATCCAAAAAACAAGCGAAAGGTAAGGAAATATAGCAAGTGGGTATATGGATTTTTAGCTGTAATGATCATGTTAACCGCCCTCCCTATATTTCCAGATAGGGTATCAGCTGCTACCCAAGAGATCATCGGTGGACCTTTTTGCCAAAATAATTTATCTGGTGGGGGTGACAGTTGGGGGTTATGGTCAGGAAATGGAATAGGAGCAACTGAAGTTTATAATGGTACGGGTTCAGCAAGGTATAAATGCGATGGTACTACGCAGCCTGCACACCGTTTTGTTGATATTGGAAGATCTATTAAGACATCGGATTATAAGATTTTTGTTTATATCGAAGGGTCTTACCATACTGATATATATGTATCTAATGCAGCAGCGGGTAACAGTTGGCAGCCCAATGGAACGAATTTATATACATGGACCGATGTCACAAAATTTTATGCCAGTAGCTCTTATCAAGGGAAATGGGTAGAGATCACAGACTCTATTACGTTAAAAGATATTCGGTATTTTAGAGCTATGGGTACTAACCAGCAGACTAGTAATGAAATATCCAAGTTTGGAGTCCGTGTCATTCCCAAATCAGATCTGATGCCTAAACCACCCCAGATTAATGCAGGGGCTGAGGGCCAAGCAAGTACGGGATGGACCAAAGGACCTATAACGGTTTGGATCAATGGAGACGTGGCGCCTGAAGGGCTGAAATACTATGAATACAGCCTAAATGGTGGAGCATTTCAACAGTACACAGGACCCTTTACTGTATATGATCATGGTGTAAATACAATCTATGCCCGGACTGTAGACGTGAATAACCAGTACAGTGGTCTTTCTTCCGGGAATGTCAGGATAGACAAAATGCCGCCGACGCCACCGATCATAAGTGCAACGGGCAACAGTAATGACTATACCATTACATTGCAACCAGGAGCGGACGACTATTCTGGGCTGGCCCATACACAATTTCGCTTGACGGGCGTTATTAATCAAGGTTGGCAAGATTATGGTGGAGCATTCCATATTAATAAAGATGGTAAAAGCACGATTTATGCCCGCTCAATAGACAATGTGGGTAATGTGAGCCAAGAAGTAAGCAAGGAAGTCACTATTGATAAAAAGGTACCGACTGCTCCTGCTATCCGAGCTAGCGAGGTGGGTCCAACGATCAACAATGTGAATATTGCTATTGATTCAGGAAGTGATCCTGTAAATGGAATCAAGATGACGCAGTATCGTTTGAGTTCAGCAGGGGAGTGGCAGACATACAATGGCGTTTTTACATTAAACGGGGAAGGGCTGTACGAATTATCAGCACGAACGATCAATAATCTTGACGTACCTAGTCCAATCGTGACTCAATCGGTCATGATTGATCGAACCAAGCCAACGCCCCCGGAAGTTACATTTTCCGAGGTGACGATGCCCACCCGATACACCAATAAGCCAGTACAATTTGCTATTTCGGGTGGAACGGATATTTCAGCAGTGCATTACGAATATCAAATGGGCTCTGGCAATTATGTTCCTGGTTCATCGGGAGTATTAAATAGTTCTGGCATCGTAAAAGTGACTGCTCAAGCTGTGGATGCAGCTGGAAATCGGAGTGATCCGGTGTCCGCAACATCTTACATTGATTTGGAACCCCCAACGATCAGGCTAACACCAGATTCCCGTGAATGGAAGGATACGAATATTCAGATGGGGATACGATACGCTGACCAGCATTCGGGGATCGAATCAACAACGATGCAGTATAAAATCACGAGCAGCCCAGATACACCCGAACATTGGGATACAGCTGCCGATACAGGAATTCAGATTAACCTTTCAAATGAAGGTGAATGGTATGTTCATGCCAAGGTTAAAGATCAGGCGGGTAACATTTCTGAAACAGTCAGCAGAGCACTTCGTATTCAGAAGCAGCCTCAGCCAGTTGTTCTTTCTGCATCAGCCGTACGAAATACAGAGGTCGATCTGCAATGGACTCTTCCATCGGGCCTTGATGATGGTTACGTCTATACCATCAGAAATTTGACGACGAATGAGATTTGGGATGTTGCGCATCCGACAAATTCTTTTACAGACAAAGGGCTACAGGGAGGGCAGCAATACGAATATGAAGTACGTTCCAGTAATCACGTGGGAGGTAATGCCTATTCCAATCGGGTCCGTGTGTTAACGTTACCTGATGCCCCGGACCATATTCGATTACGAACCATTTCTCGTAATTCAGCACAAATCATGGCTGATTTTACGCCAGTGCTTTCAGCTGACAACTATAAGATTACAGCAACAGATGTTAGTACGGGGGAAGTCATATTTAAGGATACAGTCACACAGGATGTATATAATCCAATTACGGGAATGAAACCAGGCGAATTTTACGATGTTTCTGTAACAGCTATGAATGCCAGCGGAGAGGGTGCAGCCAAGCATGTGTCTTTTTTGAGCCTGCCAGATAGCCCGAGCGGATTTCAAAACGTAACCGTGAAGGACGATGGAATCGACTTGAAATGGAATCGTGTAATTACAGCGACATACTATGCTCTGGAGCGGGACAAAGTATCTGTTTATAAGGATGTGTATACTGAATTCGCTGATCAGGGACTTCAGGCAGGAACGGAGTATGATTATTCCATTTCAGCTGAAAATGCAACGGGCTTTGGAGATTATGCTCATTTAGGGGTCATCACATTACCTGATCGGGTAACCACGCTGGCGATTGTGGAAAATGATGTATATTCTGTCAGTGTAGGTTGGCAAGATGTGCAGGGGGCTGACGGATACATCTTGAATGTTAATGATGAGCCAGATGTGCGGCTTTCCCGGGGAAGCCATGCCTATACTTTTGATGGATTGCCCGCAGGTAGGACTGCAAATATTCGAATCCGAGCCTACAATCGAAGTGGTATAGGCGGAGATACGACTATCAACGCGTTAACACTACCCGCATCGGTTGTACGTCTTATAGCGGTAGAGGTTCGGGAACATGATGCCGCGATTGTTTGGGACCCAGTCGATGGAGCGACCAAATATAAAGTATCAATCAATAGCCAGGATTATTACAGCACTGAACCACGTGTAGTCGTTTCCGGATTAGAAGGTGGACAAAAATACGATTTTCAGGTGAGCAGCGGTAATAGTAGCGGGTTCAGTCAGCCTGTGCGGGAAAAGCTGCTTACGCTTCCACCTCAAGTGCAAAACGTCAAAGTCACAGAGCTAGGGAATGGCCAGATTTTGCTGAACTGGGATGAAACCAAAAATGCTTATCAATATGCTGTAATTCGGAAAGATACTGGTGAAATCGTGGATACCAAGGATACTAGTATCAAGCTTTCAGGTATCCAACCCGGTACGATGTACTCGTTCGGCATTCAAGCTGTCAATACAACGGGCGCAGGTGAGTGGACTCCATTTACGTATCGTGCGCTGACAGGTCAAATACCAGATAATGAGCTGACATTTAAAGATGTAACAGATACCGATCTGTTAGTTACGTGGAAAGAAGCTCCTGGTGCGGATACCTACCATGTGTACCAAAATGGTCTGCTTATCGGTCATACGGCCAACTCTAATTTTAAAGTAGATGGCTTGGACAGCTCCACGGTGTATCGTATTACCGTTAAACCGGTTAACACAAGCGGTGAAGGTAAACAGACAGAAGGTGAGGTAGAAACGTTACCGTCTCCAGAATTTGCGTTTTCGAAAACGGAGACGACTAATAGCGAGTTTATGATCCATTGGGAGTCAGAACACAAAAATGATATTTTTGTGCTCACCAGTGAAGGACAAATGGAACTATATCGTGGTAAGGATCGAAGCTTTATATGGAGTCAACTTAGAGAGAAACAATCGTATGAAGTTCAGCTTTGGGCAGAAAACAGCCAAGGAAAGCGTACCATTGCAAAACAAGCGAACGGTAAAACAACAGGGAGTACTGGAGCCTCAGCCTCAGGCGGTGGAGCAGGAGGTGGGGGATTGTTAAGCCGATTCAGCCCGATGTAGAGGAGTTGACTGAAACAGCAATCATTCAAGCACCTTCAGTCAAAACGAAGCCCAATCGTTTTAGTGACATTGAGCGGGCATTTAATAAAGATAAGATTAATGCCCTTGCAGATTTGGGGGTAGTGAAGGGTATGACCCAAACCCTTTTTGAGCCGAGCAGACCTGTAACACGTATGGAGTTCACTTCGATGCTCGTCCGTTCCCTGAAATTACCGCTCGAAACGGATATGGCTTTAAGCTTCGAGGATATCAATCCATCAGCGTGGTATGTTGATCTACTAAAAACAGCGATTAAAGATCAGGTCGCTCGTGGATTTAGCAATAAGGTATTTGCTCCAGATCGCGTTATTAACCGGGAGCAGGCGGCTAAAATGGTGAACAACGTTATCAAGGCTACGCCACAACAAGAAAGCAATATTTACTCAGATGCCTCTCAAATTGTGGAATGGGCCAGAGAAGATGTACTTGGTCTAACCGAAATTAATTTAGTACAAGGATATCCAGATGGAAGCTTCCGTGCAAAACAGGAAATCACACGCGCCGAAGCGGCTGAAATGATTTATAACATGATTCAAAAAATTCAATAAAAAGAAGGGGGTGGCATTAGCCAGCCCCTTCTTTGTGTATTTACATAGAGGACTTGATGCAGCAAGATTGATTAGGGTTGAGCCCGGAATAGCGATCTTGAGTGGTATAGATGCTCACATTGATTTTTATTCCACAATAGCGGGATTTAAATTGGAATTTCTATAGGCTGGAACGCCATTGATTAAAGCGGTTCTTAACTGAATATATCGTACACCATAATAGGTTGTTGTATTATTCAGGCCAGATGAAAGTACAGTTATTTTATAATATTGAAAAGGAATCTCATTGCTAAATTGGTAAGTCGTTTTTGCAGTAGTGGGTACAGCTTCTACTTCACCTAATCTAAACCAATTTTCTCCGTCGTTTGAACCATGAAGAGAAAACGTAAGAATAAAAGCTTTAAAAGTTGGCTGAGCCAAGAGGATATCATTAATCGTTTTGCCCTCATCTAATTTAAAAATTAATTCTCCACCTTTACCGCTTAAGCTGCTTTCCCAAGACAGATTATTATCGACTAAAACATTTTTTGGAAAAGTATTTTTGGAATCACCATTTGTCGAAACATTTTCTTCTGCTATAACGACAGGATCAATTGAAAAAGAATAATCGTTTGGATTCTGACTAAATTTTGTCATGTTGGATTTCCTCCATTAGTTTAATTGTTTAATATTGTTGAAGTTATCATTTTATATTCATATGAACCTCTCAATAAATGTATTCCCTAATATAAATTACATATTGCGACTGCCAGAATAAACACATCAATACTCATCAACAGGTAGAGATTGTCGTCTACATAGCTTCAAATGGACGGAAGTAAACCCCGGGTAGATATAGCAGTTGATTGCTTCAATTCGCAAATGAGCGCAAGGCTGTATATACAGTTATTGCTAGAATGCTGTTGATGACGACACATACAGTATAAGCAAACCTGTGTTTATTTCTAACATTAAAATGGAACAATTGTTCAAATGGTTTTATAATATAGAGTTTAAGCGATATAATTACGAAAAAGGCCCCTGATTGGGGCCCTCAAGCAGTTCATATATTTGTGTTTAACACCTTTTACCCCTTCTGCTTGTAAAATTAATGGTACAGCTTCATTAACGCACGCTTCTCAATTCGGGATACATACGCAGCGGGAAATCCCCAGCTCTTTGGCGATTTCCCGCTGCGTACGTTCTTCTCCTTCGGCTTCTAGGCCGAATCGACCAATAACCACTTCTTTTTTGCGCTCATCCAAAATATCCAGGTTACGATAGATTTTGCTTTTTTCAATTTTGAGCCGTACCTTATCCACAATATCGTCCGCCTCGGTGCCGAGAATATCAATTAAAGTAATTTCGTTGCCCTCTTTGTCCGTCCCTATAGGATCATGGAGAGATACGCCTTTGCGTGTTTTTTTCAGTGAGCGAAGATGCATTAAAATTTCGTTTTCAATACACCGGGCCGCAAATGTCGCCAGCTTTGTACCTTTTCCAGTCTGAAAGCTCTCGATGGCCTTGATCAGGCCGATGGTACCGATGGATATGAGGTCTTCCAAATCTTCACTGGTTTATAAAATTTAAGGAAGGCGGAACGTGTACTCATCCAAAATAACCTGATAAAAACAAGCCGGAGGCGCATGTTGGGCAGCACTCCGGCTTATTTTTATATGTTGAGGTTCATCCTGCTCGTAAGTAAGATAAATTCACTCTTGCTATAAGTCGTAATTTAAGATATATTATTAATTAAATAATCAATCATTTAATTAATTAAAGTTTAGTTTAAAGAGAGGGGTATACATTTGGCAAGACCCATCAATGAAGAAAAAAGACTGGAGCGGCGTAAACGTATCCTAGAAGAAGCTGTTGTCCTGTTCGCAGAAAGTGGATATTCTAATACCACAACGGCTATCATTGCACAGAGTGTGGGAGTGACTCCTGGAACCATTTTTCAATATTTCCCTAGCAAAGAAGCTTTATACTACGCCGCTGTCCTTGAGCCGCTTGCTGATATTCAGGCGAAATCGCTTGCTTGTCTACAACAAGAGGGGACGCCGGGCGTATTGATTAAGAACATGGTGGCAGAACAATTCAACCATATCTACTTCTATACAAATGAATTGCGGCTTGTTCAATCTGTCCTAGGACAACGAATAAGATTCCCTGAAATTACACAGAAGGTTCTTGAAAGTACAAAGGTAATGACAGATGCGATCGAATGCGTCTATGCCAAGGGACAGTTAATGGGAGAATTCAACAAAAGCTTTTCTCCAGCAATGATCTCTCGTGCCTATATCTCTTTCTTAAATGGAGTGGGCTTAACTCTTGGAGAAAGTATTATTCATCATCCCGAGTGGGAAAATCTGAAGGGGCATGCCTTTTATTTGTTTGCACCCATACAACCTAAAGAAAAACTGGAGGAGTCTGAATGAGTCAAACATCATTACAACCCGATCTGACATTTAACGTTCGTGTGAAAAAACGGAAGAAAATTTTATGGAGCCTAGGAATCGTGCTTTTGCTTGTGATGGCTCTTGTATTTTTTATATCTTATAAAGTAGTAGACACCTTGTTGCACCATCCTAGAGACACTAATGTCAGCTACGAATTGAATATCGATAAAACTCCCTACGAAGAGGTCGAGTTCAAGAGTTTGAAAAATGATAATACGATTAGAGGTTCCTTCTTCCCTGCAAGTGGTCTTTCTGGTAAAGCAAGTAATAAGACGATTATTGTCGTCCATGGATATACGAGCAATCGTTTAGTCAAAGGGCGGACCCCAAAGTTAGTAGAGCATTTCGTTCCGAAAGGCTACAATGTATTGGCATTTGACCTCAGCTCGCAAGGTAAATCCGATGGTGATTTGATTACACTGGGCCTCAATGAAAAATACGATTTGCTAGGAGCTGTAAGCTATTTAAAATCCAGAGACCATACGGGTGATAACATTGGAGTTATCGGCTTTTCAATGGGTGCTGCTACTTCTTTGCTAGCCGCAAGTGAAAGTGATGACATCAAAGCCGTAATTGCGGATAGTCCTTTTCGTAATGCTGGTCTATTTCTGAGAGAGGGTTTGCCCTTCTTTTCAGGTTTACCTGCGTTTCCATTCAGTTATACATCGACATGGATGGCAAATTGGGCCTTTAAGGTTGATCTTGATTCCATATCTCCTATGGATGCGGTAAAAAAGATGCAAGACAAGCCAGTTATGCTCATTCATGGTACTGGAGATCAGCAAATTAGTTATAAAAATACAGAAATTATTTACGAGTCCTTAAAAGATAACCCAAAAGCAGAAGTATGGTACCCGCAAAATACGGAGCACATCGATGCCATCAACCATTATCCTACTGAATATTTCAAAAGAGTAGATCGCTTTTTGGATGAGTATGTAGGAAAATAAATTCAATCCAAGAGAGCCAACTAGCGGAGGAACTTGTCCTCACGAAGTAAAAATAGCCAATAATATCAAGCATTTTTAGCCTGTAGTGTAGAAAACCACTACAGGCTTTTATTTGCGTTTTAAATGAAATACATAGCAAAATAGTTATTATTTAAGCGAAAAAACGGTGTACGAGTACAGAGCATGTTGATAAGGACAAAAGACAAGCGTATGCTGTTCGCTGGTCAGAAGAAGATCCTTTTTGGAGATCATTTGAACAAAGACTCGGAATCGAATTAATGAAATACAAGTAAGGATAGAGAGAATAACTGAAAAGAAGCAAGTAATTGAATTATGAAAAAGAACTAAAAAGGCCCTGTTAAGGGCCTCAAGTGGCTTCATATATCTCCTTATCCATTACCCCTTCTGCTTGTAAAATTCATGGTACAGCTTCATTAATGCACGCTTTTCAATGCGGGACACATACGAACGCGAAATCCCCAGCTCTCTGGCGATTTCCCGCTGTGTACGTTCTTCACCTCCGGCTTCCAGGCCGAATCGACCAATAACAACTTCTTTTTCACGCTCATCCAAAATATCCAGATTACGATAGATTTTACTCTTCTCTATTTTGAGCTGTACCTTATCCACAATATCGTCCGCCTCGGTGCCGAGGATATCAATCAAAGTAATCTCGTTACCCTCTTTGTCCGTCCCGATAGGATCGTGGAGAGACACGTCTTTACGTGTTTTTTTCAGTGAGCGAAGATGCATCAGAATTTCGTTTTCTATACAACGGGCTGCAAATGTTGCCAGCTTTGTACCTTTCCCGGTCTGAAAGCTTCAATGGCTTTGATCAGACCGATGGTGCCGATGGATATAAGGTCCTCCAAATCTTCACCGGTGTTATCAAACTTTTTCACAATATGAGCCACTAATCGGAGGTTGTGTTCAATTAGTGTGTTGCGGGATTGCGCGTTGCCTTCGGCAAACAGCTTCAGGTGTCGGGCTTCCTCTTTCTCAGTCAATGGCTGCGGAAAGGCATTGTTTTTCACGTAAGAGACGAGTAGCGTCAATTCCTTGATGAACAAAGCGATAGCGCTAAATAGTCCGGGCACGGTTGACACCTCCTGAGGTAGTTGCGAACTTACCGGTTTATGGTACCTTACCGGGCTTGTGATCTGTTTATTGTATGTGGGCAGGTGCCCATCCGTGCCTGTACTCCGAAAACTGCTCCGCAACAATTTATGGGGATAGAAAGTAAAATTTTCACACACCTCCACATTTCAAATCGTATTCTATAGACAAATAACAGAATATGGAGGTGTGCAATGATAAGAGGGCTTATTGTTTTTTTGCTGGCTGCCATTTTATCCGTACAAAGTGTTTATGCAGAACCTGTAGTGAACACACAGAGGGCAGCAGCAGGGGCAGACATTCGTTATATAAGCCCTAGTGATAATCGTGGCGCAGGATCATGGGTAAGTCATCAGTTGGAAGAGTCTCCGGATGGAACACGGGTTAAATTTATAGTGAATTAGTGAGGTCTAAAATTTAAACGTTCATTATATTGGTGCAGGAAGAACCGTTTTGGCTATCTTAAATCAAGCGGAGTTATCCCTACTTTACGGGACGGCTTCGCTTTCTTCATTTTTAATGTCATACGGTAGAAGAAGCACCATGATTGATATGGAAGAAGGAAGTTTTATTTTCGTACGATGACTCTATGAGAAAATTTGATTATACTTAAATGACTTAAGTTGTGAAAAGCAATGGACATGAGGTGGAAGCAGATGATTTTGGTAAGTTCTTGTTTGGCAGGGATGAAGGTCCGGTATAACGGGACGGATAGCTTGGACGTACATATTCAGAAGTTGGTAGAGGAAAAGAAGGCTATGACCATCTGTCCTGAACTGTTGGGGGGCTTTATGACGCCAAGACCGCCTGCTGAAATTGTGGGCGGGACGGGGGAGGATGTACTGAACGGTAAAGCCAAGGTGGTGGAGTCCTCGGACAACGATGTCAGTGAGATGTACATTAAAGGTGCATACGAAGCTTTGAACATAGCTAAGGAGATTAACGCTACACTTATTGTTTTAAAAGAAAACAGTCCATCCTGCGGATCAGCCGCCATTTATAACGGGTCATTTGAAAACCGGAAAATAGCGGGTAATGGCGTGACATCGGCGTTGCTGAAGAAGGAAGGCTTCAAGGTGATATCGGAGGAACAAATATCGGAAATTTTCCTGCATGAGGATATGTAGTGGGTTCGGAGACATGAAAGTAGGATAAAATACAGGTTTTGAACTCTCACAGTACTCATCGAAGGAAAGACTCATGGTAAAATCAAGCGTCTTGGTAGTCTACAGGCTTATCTTATACCTGCGGGCTGCCAAGGCGCTTGTTTGTGATGTGGTACCTACGCGCTAAATACATACCAAGGGCTACTTAAGCTTCAACGCAAGAATCCCCAGATACTCCTTGAGAGCTGTTCCAGTAGTAGCCATGGCTCCGGCAGACGGGGAGAGCTTGGCGGCATACAGTGACAGATTTTCACTTGCCAGATAGTCGGTCGGATAAGGTACAGCCTGCATGCCTGCACGCTGAAATTCCAGCGCCGCACGTGGCATATGGAAAGCGGAGGTTACCAAAATGGGTTTGGTGAACTGATGCTGCTTCAAAATCTGGGATGTATAGACGGCATTTTGCTGCGTGTTCAGGGAACGGTTTTCGATCAAAATATCTTTTGCGGGAATACCGAGTCCCAGAAGTTGTCTTTGAGCAATATTCGCTTCGTTGCCACTGTCGCCAAATACCTGTCCACCGGAAAACAGAATAGGTAAGCCTGTTGCTTCGTGCAACCGTACCGCAGTGAGCAGACGATTGGCCGCTGAACCCAGCAGATTACCTTGTCCGTTGATATCAGGTGTTCCCTCTGTAGCTCCGCCGCCAAGCACAACGATAACATCGCCTTGCACGGCATGAGGCTGCGGGTACTGTTTTTCCAGACTGCTGATCAGCAAATCCCCGACCCAATTGGTGGAGGAGCCATACAGCAGTAGTGTGACAACGAGTAGAATGAAAGCAGGTTTACGCGCACGCCTCCACAGCCAGATCACAAGCCCAACCATCACGAGGATAAATAAACCGGGAGGCAGCACGAAGCTGTATAAAAATTTGATGATATAAATCAAGTGCAGACATCCTCCTATCCTTCAATCTCTATTTTTCTTTTTGGTTTGGTATATTGTAACATAGGCAAATGACCGGATTCCTCTGTCTGGAGTTGTGCTTTCCAATACATATTTTTTGTTTGATAAACTCGTCCTATAGGCGTAAAATATGAGGTCTAGTCATTTTTTTGCATAGAGGAGCGAAAGCAGCATGAAAGAGTTAACGACAGCCAAACGGATCTTGATGATCGCGTTGCTGGTTGTATTGTGGGGCATATCCTGGCCCATTTATAAAGTAGCGTTGCAGTTTACGCCTCCACTTTTGTTTGCAGGATTGCGGACGTTGCTGGGAGGTCTGCTGTTAGGAGCGATTTTACTGCCAAGATGGAAACGGATCCGTTGGAAAGAGAACTGGCGTGTCTACGCCATTTCGGGTGTTTTTAACGTGGTACTGTTTTACGGTCTGCAAACAGTGGGGCTGATGTACGTACCGTCCGGCCTGTTTTCAGTGCTGGTATATCTCCAGCCTGTACTGGTCGGCATTTTTGCATGGATGTGGCTGGGTGAAGCGATGTCCGGACTTAAGGTGACAGGTTTGGTCATCGGATTTTGGGCGTTGCAGCTGTCAGTGTCGGAGGATTTTCGGGACATGTGGCTGTGGCAGGTGTAGTGATCGCTATTATTACAGCCGTGAGTTGGGCATTGGGTACCGTCTACGTGAAAAGGTAAACCAGCGCGTGGATTCATTGTGGCTGGTCGCATTTCAATGCACACTGGGAGGCATCGTGTTGACAGGAGCCGGAGCAGTGACGGAAAGCTGGTCAGACATCGTATGGAATGTTCCTTATGTGTCAGGGCTGGTATTCGGCATTGTGCTGGGAATTTCACTTTCATGGCTGCTGTATTTCACACTGGTCAACTCAGGGGATGCGAGTAAAGTCGCGTCTTATACGTTTTTGGTGCCCGTTATTTCGGTGTTTGTCAGCTCTTTGGTGCTGCGCGAAGCGATTACGGCTTTCCTGCTGATCGGTCTAGTATTAATTGGGCTTAGCATTTATTTGGTGAATCGCAGAGCGAGAGTAGTACAGCAAGCTTGAAAATAGGATATGGTACAAGCAAGGACTCTGCGCAGGTAGCAGGGTCCTTTTTAGAGGATTTTAACACCTGTCCGGCAAATTTTAGGAAGAATGAAACGGGTTCGGCTGAAACGAATTTGATCTATAAGGAGGGGTTCAAGCATGATCCAGCTTCAAAATGTCAAACAGTATAAGCCTGCCAAGCGGATAATAGTTGCATTTGTTTTATTGGCAAGTGTGGCAATCGGACTGAACGATGGAGAGTTTGCTCAGGCAGCGGGAACTTCTGCATCTATAAAGCAAGGTCAGGAAACTGCAAGTGTCCGTGTTTATTTTAACGGAAATATAATGTCATTTCCCAAAGGAGAGCCATTCATTAACAAGGGACAGGTGATGATTCCTACTACGGATGCAGCTCTGCCAGGAATAGCCACGGACTATGACCCCAAAACACAGACGCTTACACTCACCAATGGTATAGCCAGTCTGGGTTCCGGTCGAATAAAGGCTAACTCCAATATAGGTTTTGTACATAACAGGAAGGTTACTTACGACGTTTCAGCCAGTAGCATTCGTGGAACGCTTTATGTTCCTCTGGCATTTATCAGTGATGTGGTCGGAGGCAAGCTCGAATGGAAGAAAAACGAACGAATGGCTAGCATAAGCTATCCTCAGTTGGTTGGGGAATCGGAGGAAAGCAAAGGCTATTTGCTGGATGCAAGCAGCGGAGTATTGTACCGTAAAGAGGATGGCGGCCGTATCCGTGCGCTCAGTCCAACAAATATCAAATTGAAAGAAGATTATTTTGGCATGACGAAAATCATTTCAACCAAGGTTACGGAGGATGCAGATTTGGTTACGGTATGGCAAGCGTATGGCGAGCCCATGATTAATGACGATTTTTATACGCTGTTTGTCCAGAAAGGAAAGGTACTTCGTCAGGCAAAGGCTCATTATTGGAATTTTAATGCCAACAATATCAAGCTTTATAATGGAAAAGCAGTCATGAACGATGGACAGACCGTTCGTCTGATTGACGCTAATGGTTCTGTAAAAGAAACATGGAATATGGGGAAGCTTTCCGGTCGTTTGAAGGACAGTTTTGCGGTGGAAGGCATGGGCGAGGAATTTATTCTTGCCAGATCGAATGATGAGGGCTTTTTAATATTATTTAATCTTAAAACCCACCAGTCATTGTTGGTGTATGAGTTGCTTCAATTAGCTCCTGAGCAACTGAACGGATTCAGGGAAGATGGTATTAAGTTTATCGGTCAGAACAAAAATGACGGTGAACTGCGCTTCGGGCTACATGATAGTGAAGGACAGCCTCAAACGTTCAATTATGCTTTGTAAGTGGGTTTCGGGCGTCTATCAGACGCCTGATATCACACAATACTTCACAAATATCCGAATTGTTCACCCCCTGTACACTCCTTTGTTCATGAAGCATCCAAGGCTTCACTTTTCATTTTGAATACGCTTACATAAAATAAAGGCATACAACGACGGTGCTGCAAACCATGCTGTCGGTAACGTATACAGAGGGGGAGTGACTCACATTGAATCAGCCTGTGCCTAAGAGTTCCGCTATGCTTACGACAGATTCCCGTCTGAACGGGAGGAGGCTGGCAAGTGGCAGGAAAAACGGATTTTTCCATGAACTGATCCGCAATCGGATATTATTTCTCATGTTGCTGCCGACCTTGATCTTTTTCTTCATTAACTCTTACATTCCTATGGTGGGTATCTATTATGCATTTACCCAGTTTGACTTCAATACCAGCTTGTTCGATGCCAAGTTCGTCGGACTCCAGAATTTTCAGTTTTTATGGCAATCCGGCACGCTGACCAAACTGACATTGAATACGGTCGGATACAACGCAGCTTTTATTTTACTCGGCAACGTGCTAGCGATTGTGTGCGCGATTTTGCTGAATGAGCTACGTGGCCGTTATTTTAAAAAGATAGCTCAATCTGTGATGTTCCTGCCCTATTTTGTTTCTTTCGTTATTCTAAGCGTCATCGTGTACAACATATTTAATTATGACAACGGTTTTCTAAACACGCTGCTGCTGCAACTTGGCGGTGAACGCGTGGATGTATACAACAAGCCGTGGGTATGGATTTTCCTGATTATCCTGTTCTACCTGTGGAAAAATCTCGGCTACAGTATGGTGATTTATCTGGCGGCCATTACAGGCATTAGCGACGAGTATTATGAGGCGGCGAAAATGGACGGGGCCAACATTTTTCAGCGGATCTGGTACATTACCGTGCCTATGCTCAAATCGACGTTTGTCGTGCTGCTGCTGTTCGCGCTCGGCAGTATTATGAAGGGACAGTTCGACCTGTTCTATCAATTAATCGGCAATAATGGGGTGCTGTACAATACAACGGATATTTTGGACACTTACGTGTACCGTTCGCTGAAAGTAACCTTTGATGTGGGCATGGCTTCGGCGGCAGGCGTGTACCAGTCCTTGTTCGGCTTCGTGCTGATCATGACCGTGAACTACATCATTCGCAAGTTGAACGACGAATATGCCTTGTTCTAGAAAGGAGGACCCAAACGGATGGCGATCAAAGAGGATGTATACACCCGAATTTTTCAGATTATTTCTTATGCGGTAATCATTATTGCTTCTATTGCTTGTTTACTGCCATTTCTACTTATTATTTCGGCATCATTGACCAGTAATGAGTCGATTATCAGAGATGGATATCATTTTATTCCACAGGAATTTTCGCTGGAAGGATACCGGACGGTGTTCACCTTTCCTGAAGAGGTGCTGAGGGCGTACGGTGTGACCATTTTTACAACTGTAGTAGGTACGACGTTGGGCCTGTTCCTGATGACAATGGCGGGATATGTGCTGGCGCGTAAAGATTTTAAATACCGGAACGCATTTTCGTTCTATATTTACTTTACAACGTTGTTTGGGGGCGGCTTGGTACCCTGGTACATTATGTTGACGAAGTATTTAGGACTGCTGGATACGTATACGGTGCTTATTTTCCCGGGGCTGATGACTCCGTTTCTGATCATTTTGATGAAAAATTTCATTCGTTCGTCTATGCCGGAAGAGCTGTTTGAGTCTGCTAAAATTGACGGTGCGGGTGATTTTAAAATCTACTATCGGATTGTGCTGCCTTTGTCTACACCGGGAATTGCCACCGTGGGGTTGTTTCTGGCTCTGGCGTATTGGAATGACTGGTTCTCTTCCTCACTCTTTATTAATGATCCGCATAAATACCAACTGCAATATTATTTGTATAATGTAATCAACTCGATGCAGTTTATCGCTCAAATGGGGGCAGGTACTGGCGTTTCACTCTCCAACGATATGCCGACCGAATCGACCAAAATGGCAATGGCGATCGTGGTCACTGGGCCGATTTTACTGCTGTATCCTTTCATTCAGCGTTATTTTGTCAAGGGCTTGACCATTGGTGCTGTAAAAGGCTAAAGTGGACACTCATCAGCTAAGATGGCATGATGTGCTGACGTTGTGCCATCCTGACAACATATATTGTAAGCGCTTTATTAAAATCAGCAACCACTTCAAAAGGAGGATTCACATGACATTTACAAAGAAAAGAAAGCAACGCATGTCCATCCTGATTGCAGTTATGGTTATCATGGCGCTATTAGCCGGATGTGGAGGCGGTAGCGGAAACAGCGCACAAAAGGCAAGCGGAGAGGACGATAAAACCCAAAAGGTACAACTGCAATTTTATATGCTGGGTGATGCTCCTAAGGATTTACCTGCTATTGAGACTGAAATCAATAAATTGGCGGAAAAAGATTTGAATGCCACCGTCAAATTTAACTATACGACGTGGACGGACTGGGATCAAAAGTATAAGCTGCTGTTGTCTTCCGGCCAGCCGATTGACCTGATCTTTACCGCAGACTGGACGCAGTATCAGGCGTATGCCAAGAAAGGCGCATTCCTGCCACTCGATGATCTGCTGCCGAAGGCGGCACCTGCCTTGCAAAAATTTGTGCCTCAGGAGATGTGGGATGGCGTTAAAATCGGAGGCAAAATCTACACCGTGCCTGGCACGTACAAGGAATACGTTACAAACGGATTTGTATGGCGCGAGGATTTGCGTGAGAAATACAACTTGCCTAAGCCTACTGATATGAAGAGCTACGAGGCTTATTTGGATGGCATTCGTCAGCATGAGACTAGCATGAAACCCATCTCCCTGAACAGTGATATCAAAGGGAACCTGCATGACCGTTATTCCGAATTGGTGACGAAGAGTGTGGGTGCTCTGCCTTACGGCATTGGTATTAAATATGAAAAGCCGACAGAGGTTTATAAATATTGGGGTTCAGATGAGCAAAAAGAAGAGCTGAGTACCTACAAGCGCTGGGCCGACAAAGGATTTATCCCTAAAAACGTATTGAACGTAAAGGATACGCTTCAGGATCAGGTGACTTCCGGTAAAGCAGCGAGTATTTTCGGTGACAATCCGACCCGTTTTAATGACATGGTGATTAAGCTCAAAGCGTCTCATCCGGACTGGAAGCTGGATTACTATCCGTTCCCGCTGACGACGGGGTATGCAACTCCAGTGCATCCGATTCATAACGGCTTTGCGATTCCAAAAAGCAGTCCTAACCCTGCGCGCGCATTAGCTTTCTATGAAAAGCTTGTCACGGACAAACGCTATAACCTGCTCACGCAATACGGTATTGAGGGCAAAAACTATGAAGTCAAAGACGGTTACTATCAAATGATCAGTAGCGGCAGTTCCAACGGGTTCTCACGGGAAGGCATGAATAGCTGGGCATGGCGTAACCCGGAATACATGCTGTTTGATTCAGGCTTTGACCGTGTGAAGAAGATTTTTGCCGAGCTGGATAAAATCCAAAAGCCTGACCTGTTTACCGGCTTTGCCGAGGATTACACGACCTATCAGGCTGAAAAAGCCGCTCTGGAGCAAGTAGAAAAGCAATATCTCTATCCGCTCCAAGCTGGACTGATCGACAACGTAGATCAGGGTCTGGAGACCTTCTTGCAAAAGGCAAACCAGGCTGGCCTGGAGAAAATCCAGACGGAATATACCAAGCAATGGGAAGCCTACGTCAAAGAGAAGGGTATTAAGTAATTGGGCAAGGCAAAGAGATTTTAACAGTTGGATAAAAAGAAAAAGCAAGTCTCCAGGAAGTTGGAGGCTTGCTTTTTTAATGTCGGTCTAGTGTGACATCATGGAATGCTCCTGCATCATGCAGCTAAATCATTAAGAAGTATTGTATAGGCTAGGTTCCACTTCTTTAATGTCTATTACAAGGAGTGATAGGTCACGCTAAAATCAGCGGAGAGGCCTCATACAGTAGCCAGAACTTTTTACGGAAGCATTTTTCAGTCTACCTTATTGCGCATTTGCTTTAGAACGGCGAAAATCTGTCGGCGTCACGCCCAAGCTACGTTTGAACATGCGGTGAAAATAAGAGCTGCTCGCAAATCCGGTTTGTTCTGCCACGTCAGCTACCGACCAGTCGGTTTGCTCCAGCAGCTCGCAGGCTTTGCGAATGCGCAGCTGTTGAATGACATCCACGATGGTAGACATAGTTTGTTGCTTGTATAGTCTGCTGACATAGATCGGCGACATATCCAGCTCTTCAGCGATCTGGTTGAGGCAAAAATCCGGATCAGCATAGGCTTGCTCTATTCGCTCATTAATTTGCCGTACCAGCCGCTCTTGTTTCGTGTTTCGTTTTTCCAATAGGCTGGAGCGTACATGATCAAAGACCAATTGATATTGTTCGATAAGCTCCTGGGCCGTCTCCAGCTGATACGCGGATGGCAATTCAGGTATAGATTCGGGAGCAAATCCATTACGTTCACTCATATGCTGAATGGCATGATTCACACTCATCATCAGCCGGGATATGGCCACCTGCACGACGGAAAACGAATATTTTTCCATATGCATCAGCAAGTCCTTGAACATGCCATGAGCATCCTCCGTATGACCAGATAACAGCGTGTCGAGCAATTTTTTCTCCTTTTCCGACGCATATACGTAGGCATTTTGAGCATGTGCCTCAATTGTGTTCTGCGCATCAATGATACACCCGTGCCCTTGAAAAAATCGGTGCATGGACGCTTCCTGTACCTGACGGTACAACAGATGCAGCCGTTCCGACTGGCTTGCGATGGCACTATAGGTCAGAGATATACTCAGCTTCAAGTATTCAAGGCAAGCTTCGCGTATTTGGCGCAATAAGGTTTCCAGCAGCACGGTATCTGTATGCTCCGCAGGATCAAGAATGTTGAGCATCAATAGGACGCTGTCTTCGTCGATATCAACGGCTTCCACCTGGTACGTCTGCCCGCATATTTCAGAAGCGATATTCATCATGGCAAACTTATAGGGCAACAGATCAGGACCGCGTTCGCTTTGCCAACGGGCATATTCATCTATTCGCAGCAGCACCAGTCGATAGTCTTTGTCGAACTGGAATGTAATTCCAAGCTCACGCAACCGCTCCGGTTCCTCTCCAGCAGGAAGCAGATGGACCCCCCGAATAATATTCCGTAAAATGTTTTGCCGGATCGTATACATACTGTTTCGTTTCTCTGATTCGAGTGAATTCATATGGACAACAATCTGCCCGATGGGGGTATACAGCATTCTGGACAGTAGCCAGGAAGCCACAAACCCTGCCAATGCAATGACAACGGCAATCAGCAGCATCGCATTGCGAATAACACTCGCCATTTTGATAACGCTTTCATACGGAGTGACACTAATATACTGCCAACCCAGTCCGTCCTGGGAGGTATAAGAAATGAGTGATCTTTTACCGTGAAAATCTTCTACAAAATATCCTGTTTCCTGTTTTTTGACTCGGGTGTGCAGCCATAGCTGTTCTTTCTCGTTCAAGGATTCGTCTGCCAGCGTCGCGCCGGATAAAAGTCTGCCCTGATCATCCAAAATATAAGCAGTTCCGCCTGATGTCGGATTCGTCGCCATTTCCTTGTTCATCCAGGTCGCAGATACATTGACGATCACAGCCGAATTCATCGCTTCGTTCGAGTTGATAGCGTCATAGCATAAATACGTATAGGCTGTAATGTCTGTGCTGGCTTGATCTGCTCCGGCCACCGAATCGGACGCAGACAGCAACGGATAGGTGCGTGGGATGGGTGTAAATGGCTTATAATCCTGATAATGATCCAGAACGCGTATAATATCCGTATCAGCCAGTTCTTTTTTGCTGAATAACCCGTTTTGCCCCCGCGAGGATGCAATGTAGAAGGTGTCGCTTTTCGGATTATATACATAGATGGATTCAATGTACGGCATAGAATTGAGATAATTGTTCAGCTCAGACATGGCAGCGGTTTCATCATATACATTGGGTTTGGGATAATACAACAACTTGGACAGGGTACTGCTGCGGTACATTTGAAAGGCCAACGATTGGGCGATGGATGTCATGTTAATGACCTCTCTGCTTCTCAGGGCCAGGCTACTGTGATTGGCTTCGAATGCCTGCTCCTTCTCCACCCGAATATAATAAAAATAATACACCGTGGTAGATACCAGCAACGTCAGCGTAATACATAACGTGATACTGATCAGCAATTTGCTGTGAAGCTTGTGATGCTTTTTGAAATTGCTCATGTGCGCAGGTCTCCTGTCTATGTGCATATAGCCAAAATAAACCCTATTTATGTATTCATTATACGTGCCTTCCTGTGAACAGGACAGTGAACAAACCAATTTTTTATGAAAAATAATGATTTTTTCGTAAAAAGGCTGAGAACGAAACGCGCATAATCGCTCGCGTCGGTTCCCAGCCTGGGGATTACATAAGGGGCTGTCCCAAATTTGGACAGCATCGGTCATATGAAGCCGTATGTACCTGAAAGGGTTCAGGCGGTGAGGATTACATCAGTCAGGGAATTGCACATTACCTTTGACAATATAGGCTTCGCCAGAGCCATTTTCCGCCAGAGCTGGGAGGGTATCGTTCAGCACCACACCGCGAATGTCTGTAATCCGGATTTTAAGAGGCTGATTCCCTAAGTTCGTACCGAGAAAGTGGTTGTAGTCCTGTTTTTCGAGATTGAGCCATTGTCCATTTTGTTGGACTTCCAGCTTCAAAACCGGATATTTATGATTGCGTACCTGAATAGCTGCCCACCACCGGCTGCTGCCTTCTTTAATGCGGTAGGAGACGTTTCCAGTAACTGGAGCTTTGACGACTTTCCATGAGATATTGATTTTTCCATCAATTTGATTGCCAATTTGGTTAAAAGCATTCGGGGACAGGTCAAGCGCACCGCTTGGGCCTTCAGGATAAATATCGGTTACATAGACTGTTGTTTTCCCTTTGGGGCCTTGTACTTCCAGATATGCTCCTGCCAATGCGGCTTTGATTCCGTTATAATTCAATTGTGTGCGGTTAAGAGCCGTAATTTTGGCATCGGAAGGGATGGGATCAAGTAGTAATGCTCCTCCTGAGTAGCCAGATCCGGTATAGGTGGCGTAACCCGTGTATGTATCATTCCAAGCAGCTGAAGCGGGGAGAGCGAACAAAACAAGACTTAGCAATGATGCCAGACCAATCGTTTTGAACTTGCGAATCGCAGAACTCTTTTGCATAATTATTTCCTCCTTGTTCATTTAATAGATTCATATAGTAAATATAAACACTATATTACATAATATTTCAAATAGTGCAATAGGCTTTTGAGGCAAAAAGAAAATATTGCAAAAGTTTGTCAACATGCTTCTAGGCCTTATTGCATGTTTTTATGGGAATTGCTGAACTGTGCTTTTTTTCGCAGATGTCTGCTCGATCTGATGGTAGGATCAGGAAGATGGAGCTTAATATCAGAGAGCAGGGATGACTGGAGAACGAAAAGCACAAAGGAGGGGTTTACGCATGGGAACGAACGTCTTTTATGTACCGCCAGTGAATTTGATGGGGATTGGATGTCTTAGAGATCTGGGACCGATGTTGCAAGAGAAAGGATTTATGAAAGCGCTTATCGTGACGGATAAATGGCTGCGTCGAAATGGGATTACCGACCGGGTTATTGCTGTTTTGGAGCAACATGGAATTCCATATATCGTGTATGATGGTGTGCAACCTAACCCTACCTGTGACAATGTTCACGAAGGAGTCAAGGTGTTTCAGGATAACGGATGTGATGTTCTCGTCTCGGTAGGTGGTGGGTCGCCTCAGGATGCGGTCAAAGCCATTGGCATCATTGTCACCAACGGAGGACATATTTCAGAATATGAAGGCGTTCACAAATCCAAACGACCGTCCGTTCCTATTGTGGCAGTGAATACAACGGCGGGTACCTCCAGCGAGGTCACCATTAACTATGTCATTACTGATGAGAAGCGTAAGGTCAAAATGGTCATGGTTGATAAAAACAGTCTGGCTTCCATCTCTGTAAATGACCCCGAATTAATGGTGGGTAAGCCAGCCGAATTAACTGCTGCGACAGGTATGGATGCGCTTACTCATGCGATTGAGGCGCTGATTACCCCGGGAGCTTATCCGGTCACCGATGCCACTGCCTTGGCTGCTGTCGAGCTGATATTCCGTTATTTGCCAGAAGCTGTGGAGAACGGTCAAAATATCGAGGCCCGTGAAAAGCTTGTGTATGCTGTTTTTCTGGGAGGGATGGCCTTCAACAATGCGGGGTTGGGATATGTGCATGCGATGGCACATCAGCTTGGAGGTGTGTATGATCTTCCACATGGGGTGTGTAATGCGATGCTACTGCCCTATGTACAGGAGGCCAATGCGCAGCATGTTCCCCGTAAATTCAGACCTATCGCTCAAGCGATAGGATTCTCCGTCAGAGGGCGAACCGACGAGGAGTGCGCTGAATTTGTCGTGGATGCCATCCGCGGACTGGCACAGGAAGTAGGGATCCCGAAACGTTTGTCTGAGCTGGGGGTAACGGACCCGGATCTTAATCTGTTAGCTGACAATGCGATGAAAGATGCGTGTGCGCCTGGTAATCCGTTTCAGCCAACCAAAGAGGAAGTTATCGCACTGTTCCAAAAAATACTCTAAGGCGAATTTTTGACCGGGACTTTTGGACGATATCCTTTAAATAGAATAAGCGAACTATTGTTCTCTTTTTGTTTGTCGTATACAATCGAATCAAGCTGATTCAAATAGAGTGATGTCGAACTCTGTTGTATGCTGCAACGAAAGGATGTTATGCACCATGATGGGAAGAGCCCATTTGATTATTGGAACCGGGGTCTCCCTGTCGGTATTAGCCTTGAACGGATACGAAGTGACTCCGGCTGCCGTGGCTGCCGCTGTAGTCGGTTCACTGTTGCCGGATATTGACGAGCCTAACTCCATGCTCGTGAGTCGTGCGTTGCCTACCAAAATGCTCAGACTCGTACAGCTCCTGATGATTGGGGCTGCGGGCTGGGTATTTTTTACCCGTCTGGCTCCTCCGCCGTGGAATCTTGTTCTGGCTTTGCTGATGATCAGCGCTTCCTTTATGCCTTCACGGTCGATGCGAAAGGCCATTATCTTTTTAATTGGAATTGGCTTGGCCTGGTATGGAGAAGCCTACGCGCCGTGGAATTACATAGCCGGGTGTCTGCTGATTATCTGTACGCTTGTCCCGCACCGGGGATTGACGCATACGGTGTATGGAACAGTCGCATGGACTGCGTTGCTGTACGGTACAACCCGTCTGCATGGTGACAGCATTTGGCTGGCTGGCGGCTTGGCGTATCTGCTGCATTTATTGGCAGATTCCTTGACGAATAACGGAATTAAACCTTTGCCACCGTTCAAATGGAAGCTGCGATTTAAGCTGATGAGTACCGGAACGCGCAAAGGGGCGCAGGTGGAGAACATCTGCATTGCCTTGACGGCTGTACTTGTTATTATCGCCTTGCTTCGTTATAAGCATTTGATATGAAGTGCTCCAATCGGTAACTCTATTCAACTAAAAAACAGTCAAAGCACGTTATCCGTGTTTTGACTGTTTTTAATAGATTCTAGTTCTCTGGAAAAAGCTTAAGCTCGTTCAATAATCGTATTCAGTGTCGTGCGATCTAGGTTTTGCACCAGCTTGACGATCAGCTCTTTGGCTGCATCATAATCGTCGGTGTGAATAATGGACGAGGAAGTGTGGATGTATCGTCCGCAAATGCCAATAACGGTGGATGGCACTCCAATTCCGCTCAAATGGACCTGACCTGCATCGGTTCCACCTGTGGAGATAAAGTATTGATACTTGATCTTGTGCGTCTCAGCCATATCCTGCACGTACTCCACTATTCCGCGATGGGTAATCATACCCGGATCAAATACCCGTAGCAGCGCGCCTTTACCCAAATGCCCGTACGCGTTCGGATCACCACCCATATCGTTGGCTGCACTGCAATCCAGTGCGAAGAAAATGTCTGGCTGAATCAGGCTAGCAGCCGTGCGTGCGCCGCGTAGTCCCACTTCCTCCTGAACGGTAGCCCCCGCATACAGCGTATTAGGCAGTTTGTCCTTTTCCTTATGTAACGCTTCAAGCAGTTCAATAGCCAAGCCTACACCATAACGGTTATCCCACGCTTTAGCCATGATTTTTTTCGGATTCGCCAGTGGAGTAAAATCACAAATCGGCGCAATGGCTGTTCCCGGTACAATGCCCAAATCCTGTGCTTCCTGACGGCTGTCCACGCCGATATCCAGATACATATGCTTGATGTCCATAGGCTTGCTGCGTTGCGATTCATCCAGTAAATGGGGGGAGACAGAGCCAACGACACCGATAACTGGTCCATTCGGAGTCAGCACCTGAAGACGCTGTGACATGATGGCCTGACTCCACCAGCCTCCAACCGGCTGAAAACGAATCATGCCATTTTCCGTAATACCATTCACGATAAAACCGACTTCATCCAGATGGCCTGCCACCATCACACGTGGTCCGCTCTCTTGACCACGCAGCACGCCAAAAAGACTGCCCAAACGATCCTGCACGATTTCATCCGTATAACCGGATATCTGTTCTTTAACCCATGCCCGCAGCTCTCGCTCATGCCCGGGAATGGAAGGAAACTCCGTTAAAGTTTTAAACAGTTCTAATGTTTTTGATTCCATGATGTACCTCACTCCTTATTAATTAACCAGTGGTCGTCATCCATCCAGTATGAATGGATTTGTACGGAATGTCCACGATATCATTTTCCTGACATAACATTTCCCCAAAAAGCTCATAATGATAAAGACCCAAGCAATTCGAACCGCCAAGCGCGAAACTTACAGATAAGGGGTGGTGAATGATGCCAGCTAAATCCGGGCAGCGCGGTTTTCGTACCAATACGTCGCCGCTGTCCATAAATGAGAAGGACTATCAGAGTATTTCACAAAAGCATGAACCTTCGAGAAAAGTATTTGCCAATTGTGTGCGCGCTTTTCTGGTTGGAGGCGTGATCTGTGTGATTGGACAGGCGATTCAGGAGGCTTTTATGGCAGGAATGCACATGTCAGCCAAGGAGGCAGCGCCGCCGACCTCATCCATGATGATCTTGCTGGCGGTCATATTAACCTGCATCGGGGTTTACGATAAGGTTGCCCAATGGGCGGGAGCGGGAACCGCTGTGCCAATTACAGGCTTTGCTAACTCGATGTGCTCGGCTGCATTGGAATATCGTTCCGAGGGACTGGTGCTCGGTGTGGGCGCGAATATGTTCAAGCTGGCAGGCTCGGTTATCGTATTCGGAGTGGTGGCCGCATTTATCGTAGGCGTTATATACGCCATCCTTGGTGTGGGGGGCAATCACCTATGAGAAGGCAGGGAGGACAAACCTGGAAGTTTGAATCGAGACCGCGCATTATTGGAAGTGCCACCGTTGTTGGCCCGGATGAAGGAGAGGGGCCGTTATCCACAGATTTTGATTATATTTATGACAATATCGAAATTAACGAGAAAACGTGGGAAAAAGCGGAACGTAGATTGATTGAGCATTCTACTGAGCTGGCGCTAACTAATGCCAATTTAAACAAAGAGGAAGTGCAATTTTTTATTAGTGGTGATTTGATGAATCAGATTATCAGCAGCTCCTTCTCGGCTAGCAAGCTGGCCATTCCCTATTTAGGTGTTTTTGGAGCCTGCTCAACATCAATGGAAAGCTTAGCCTTAGCCGCGCTTATTGTGGACTCAGAGGCGGGTGACTACGTGATGGCGGGTACGACCAGTCATAACTGTACTGTGGAAAAGCAGTTCCGTTACCCTACGGAATATGGGTCACAGAAGCCGCCCTCGGCTCAGTATACCGTTACGGGTTCCGGCGCCGCAATTGTGGGACATGCCAAGTCAGGTACGGTGGTGGATTGTGCTACCATTGGACGCGTGATGGATATGGGCATTAAAGACCCCTTTAATATGGGCGGAGCCATGGCTCCAGCGGCGGCGGATACCCTGTTGTCTCATTTTCGAGATACAGGCCGGGACCCTGGTTATTATGACCTCATTGTAACGGGGGATTTAGCCTCAGTGGGGCTGCCGATTGCCAAGGAGCTGCTCAAAAAAGATGGGTACGATATGAATCAGACGGAATTTAATGATTGCGGTTTACTGATTTACGACATCAATAAGCAAAAGAAAGTCATTGCAGGGGGCAGTGGTTGCGGATGCTCGGCTGTGGTAACTTACGGGCATCTGTTGAAGCGGATCGAAAAGGGAGAACTGCAAAAGGTACTAGTCGTGGCGACCGGAGCGTTATTATCTCCTTTGTCCACACAGCAGGGTGAAAGTATTCCCTGTGTTGCACATGCTGTAGCTTTCGAAGCGGGAGGAAAAGTATGATATATCTATGGGCTTTTTTAGTGGGTGGTGCCATTTGTGTCGTGGGCCAGTTGATGATGGATGCGTTTAAAATGACGCCAGCACATACGATGAGTACGTTGGTAGTTGCAGGCGCAATTGCTGATGCCGTTGGGATATACGATCCGCTTATTAAATTTGCAGGGGCGGGTGCAACCATTCCAATTACCAGTTTTGGTAACTCGCTCGTACACGGCGCATTAACCGAATTGGAGAAGGACGGATGGCTGGGTGTCATTACAGGGATCTTTAGTCTGACAAGTGCAGGAATTTCCTCGGCGATTATTTTCTCTTTTCTGGCATGCTTGTTTGTTCGTCCAAAAGGAAGCATATAAAAGCAATGCATTATAGATTAAACTTACAATTAAACAAGCTTAAAAATCAACCCTTCGGATCTGTATGACCGGAGGGCTTTTTATGTGCCTGTATACAAAATGTTGCCAAACTGTAGTACTGGCTCGAACATCTGGACAAGGACTCAAGTGTACTCTGTGCCCACCTTCATGTACAATAATAGGAAACATGTTGCTATCTAGGAGGTTTACAGAGCTATGCCCGTGCGTCAAGAATCTGTGCAGATTGTATCTGCAATCCGTTCTAATCTGGAATCATGCATATTAGGTAAATCCTTTGAAATAAAATTACTGCTAACAGCTATGCTGGCGGGTGGGCACATTCTGATCGAAGATGTTCCAGGTACGGGAAAAACGCAAATGATCAAGGCTCTTGCCAAATCCATGCGCGGTGATTACCGCCGTGTTCAATGTAATCCTGATATTCTCCCCAGTGATATTACAGGGGTTTCCATATTTCATCCACGGGATGAGCGCTTTTATTTCCGTCCGGGTCCCGTGATGACCAACATTTTACTGGCAGACGAAATTAACCGGGCCACGACGAAAACCCAATCGGCTTTGCTGGAAGTGATGGAGGAGCGCAGTGTAACCGTGGATGGAGAGACACATATGCTGCCTCATCCTTTTATGCTGTGTGCTACGCAAAATCCGATTGATTTTGAAGGGACTTATATGCTGCCGGAAGCGCAGCTTGATCGTTTTATGCTCAAAATCAGTCTCGGCTATCCTGATATGGAGACTGAGCGGAACATGCTGCTTCGTCATCAGGAGGGTCAGCCGGCAGACCGTCTGGAGGCGGTAGCCCATATGGAACAGATTGCCGCGATCCAGCAGGAAATCAGAGAAATGTATATGGACGAAGCAATTACGTCCTATTTACTTGATATCGTCCGTGCGACGAGAGAGCATCCTTCGGTACTGCTGGGAGCCAGCCCGCGGGCTGCGCTTGCTTTTGTAATGGCGGCCAAGGCATACGCTTTTCTGGAAAATCGGGATTACGTTCTCCCTGATGATGTGAAAATATTGGCACCCTATGTGCTGGCGCATCGTTTGCTGTTACGTCCCGAGGCGCGTCTCGACAGCTCCAATGCCCAGTCTGTACTTCAGGCTGTTCTTCGGCAGGTGAACGTACCCGTACGAATGGAGCGTCCGTAGGGAATGAAGATGGTCATAAGGAAACGCAGGCTTCCCCGGCTGTCAGGCCGCATCTGGCTACTGATGGTCATATGGGTGGTGTGTCTGCTATATCTGTTGTTTCAGGGTGGCAAGACGTCAGTCATGCTATTGTCCATGGTTACGCTACTGGGCATATATTTATGGATCGTTGGGCTGAGCGGGGTACGCCGTGTTCAGGGTTCAAGACAGCTTTCACAAGGCTCGGAGTTCGGGGAGCTACTGCATGCGGGAGATCAGGTACATGTAAAGCTGAGCTTGAGCCTTCCCGGCTTTCTGCCATTGCCGTATATCATTGTTCGCGAAGTGCTCAAGCGTCATACAGGTGAATCCTGGTCTTTTGAGGACAGTGTTATCCCTAGCATGAAAGGGAGCGGACAGCTTGCTTTTCAGACTCCTGCGTTGGAGCGGGGAACCTATTATTTTGCCGAAACCGAATGCGTGAGTGAGGATATCTTCGGTCTGTTGGAGCATAAAGGCAAGTTAAACGCACCCGGTGAATTTCGGGTACTGCCCCGTACAGTATTCATTCCGTATTGGCAGTTGAATGATCGTCGCTCGCGGATGTCTGGACCACAAACTGTCCAGACTCGAACACGGCGCGAAACGACGCAAATTAACGGAGTGCGGGACTATGTATATGGGGACCGTTTTTCACGTATCCATTGGAATGCGACCGCACGTACAGGCAGTTGGAAATCTAAGGAATTTGAGCATGAGACGGTTCCCAAAACGATGCTTGTACTGGATACACACAAAAAACATTATGTAAATGCCGATCAGTTTGAGCTGGCCGTATCCTCCATTGCTTCATTGCTGGAATATGGCGGGCGGGAGCGGATGGGAGTAGGTCTTTGTACGGCAGGGGAAACGGGCACTGTTTTTCAGCCCAGTGAGCAGATGATGGAACGGCAACGGATGATGCATCATTTGGTAGACATACACACCACTTCCCAAGGCAGTCTTATGGCTGCTGTAGAAAGCGGTGTTCGGCAATTTCCACAAGGCTGCCATTTTGTGTTGATCAGTCCGTTGAAGGATCATCAGGCGTTGGAGCTTCTTCGCTGGGCCGATACCCGGGGGATGACCCCTTGCCATGTCTATATCGGAGAAGGCTCAAGCGTGGGACAGGCTGAAGAATGGATGAGCATGCTTCGTACAAGAGGCATTCAGGGTTATCATGTTCCGGGTCTTGAAGAGCTCCCAACAGTAATGGGGGAGGGACGCTATGAAAAACTGGTTGCATTCGCTGAAGGGCTCTTGGGCTGTTGCCTTTACATTTTATGGATTATTATTATTGCCATGCAGTGGGTATCCTTTGCTTCAGACCTATGGCTGAAAGAGACAAGAACGCTGGTATTGGCGACGGTTACGATGCTGGCTTTGGTGAAAATTTTGCTGCCGCTTCGACCTTGGATTGAATTTATCCTCAAGGCTACGACGTTATTTTTATTTTGTACCGGACGCTCGTGTCTTACTCGATCATTATTCCTTTCGGGGGTTTTACAAACCGTCTGGATCAATTTATATCGAATATGTCTCCGTATATCTGGTTTTCACTGATTGCTTGGCTAGTCATTGAGATGTTACCGCTCATCGTTACGACGAAGCAGCGCATTCTGGTGTTTGTAGGCATTAATATTGCCGCGCTGGCAGTGCTTGATTCGTTCACGCCAACCGTGCTGTGGCAAGAAGTCGCATGGATGGTCTTTGCGGGTATGGGGTGGCTGGTGACTCAGCATTTGCAGTATTTTCGGCAGCATTACCCTCAAGGCTGGAAGCACATTCGCCGTTACCCGTACAAAATTGCAGCCAATATTGCGGTGATTTTTGCTTTGATTATTATGGCTGGCGTGAATATGCCAGAGATACAGCCGACCTTAACTGACCCTTATACGGCATGGACCCAGCGGAATAGCTCATCCACTGTTGGTATTAACAATGGAACCGGGGCTATGAATCAGCGGATGAGTACGGCATCAGGCTATAGCCGGCAGGACAATCGGCTGGGCGGGGGATTCAATTTTGACTATTCTCCGGTAATGACGATCACAACCAATCAGCGAAGCTACTGGCGGGGCGAGACGAAGCGAACGTATTCCGGCACAGGTTGGAGAGATGGAGGCAACGACGACCAGACGCTGAACGATGTGTCGATGACGGCAGAGCTCGAAAATACACAAGAAACACGGCATTCGACTGAGCAGGTCGTTCAGACCGTTACGATGCAAACCGATCAGAGCTATCCGGTTTTGTTCGGGGCCTATTCGGTACATCGTGTTCAATCGGTGGACAGAGACTCGCGGGCAGACGGGCTGCGTTGGAAACCGGAACAGGCAGAACTGCTTTGGAACCCACCCTCCAGAAGAACGGCTTATCCGAAAACGTATACGCTGGTGTCACATGTGCCTGTGATCCCGGAAAAAGAGCTTCGCACAAAAACGTTTACTGAGCTGTATGGAAAGAACAAGCAGGAAGCCTATTTGCAAATCCCGAATGAGCTGCCGCAGCGAGTGCGTGATCTGGCTCAAAATGTAACGTCGTCGGCGAAGACGCCCTATGAAAAGGTCGGACTGCTCCAGCAATATTTACAGCGAAATTATGCATATACAAACAATCCAGATCTTTCCCGCAAAAAAAGCAAGGATTTTGTGGATGCCTTTCTATTTGAGATTCGGGAAGGCTATTGCGATTATTATTCCACTTCGCTGGTTATGATGGCTCGTTCCGTTGGAGTTCCGGCGCGGTGGGTCAAAGGTTATGCTCCTGGTCAGCAGACATTTTCGGATGATGCAACGACAGGCGATGATAATGAAAATATGTCTTCCTACTCTATTACCAATGCGGATGCGCATTCCTGGGCAGAGGTATATCTGGGTGAATACGGCTGGGTTCCTGTAGAAGCCACACCGGGTTTTGATATGCCATTGCTTACGGAGCAGGAGGATTCGAAGACACCTGATGCTCCAAAGGTGAAAGATCAGTCTGAACCGGAACAGTCTGCGCAGACACCACAGGCCAAACTGGAGGAAGGCACGAAAATTCATCCGGTAATCATAGCAGCGGCAGTGGCTGTTATTGTACTGTGGAGCGCTTATATCGTATGGCGTAATCGGGCAGATATTCATTTTTATTTGCTGCGTCTGCGTAAAGGAAAGCCGTTGACCCCTGATGAAAAGGTGATCGTCGAAACTGAGCGCTGGCTACGGTATATGCGGAGTAAGGGGTTTGCCCGCACTAGCCACGAGACGCTGAGGGAATCGGTCGGCAGATGGTCGGTTGAATCACCGGAACGTGCTTCAATTCTGAATCTGCTGCTGGAGCTGTTTGAACAAGCACGCTACAGTCCTTCCTCGGTAACTGCCGAGGATTGGCGCAAGGTCCGCCGACAAGCGGCCCTGTTGCATAAGAAAGGTTAGTCCAGACGACAAACTGAACGAAAGGGCTAAACCATTTTTATTTGGCTCGAATGCTGCCGATTTATAATCTTCTTCATATGCTTTGTAAAAAGCTGTCCGTTTGTTGCGGATAGCTTTTTACTAACCCATATTAATATGGTATAGTTTGTCGTATGAAACTGAGGTGACCGACGTTGTTTGAAATGCTGATGCCCAAATTACGGGTGAATACCGTCTTTGATATTGATCTTGAAGGCTTGTATGCTCAAGGATATCGCGGCATTATTACGGATCTGGATAATACGCTGGTTGGTGCAAAAGCGCCGAATGCGACTCCCGAGCTGGTGGCCTGGTTTGAGAAGGTCAAACAGGCGGGTTTTAAGCTTGTCATCGTGTCCAACAATAATATGGGACGTGTATCCGTGTTCGCTACGCCTTTGGACATTGAATTTATACATGCTGCACGGAAGCCTTCCAACTCGTCTTTTCGCAGAGCCATCCGTATGATGGGACTTACTCCGGAAGAGACTATTATGGTCGGGGACCAAATGTTGACAGATGTATTGGGTGGCAACCGACTGGGATTGCACACGGTGCTTGTGTTGCCGATATCCATCCATGATGAAGGAATCATGACCCGCTTTAATCGGCGGCTGGAGCGAATCGCGCTCACAAGGTTACGTAAGAAAGGCTTATGGCTTGAGGAGGAAAAGAAGAATGACTGAAAGACCTGACGGCGGAACTGCCGTCAAATGTAGTGGCTGCGGTATCACGATGCAGACCACCAGCCCGGAGCTTCCGGGATATATTCTGGAAAAACTGTTTACACGAGAGCCTGTCATTTGCCAGCGCTGTTTCCGGATTAAAAACTATAATGAAACGTCTTCGGTAGCCGTAGATCAGGATGAGTTCCTGAAACTGCTTAGCCAGATTGGGGATAAGGACGCGCTCGTCATCCACATTGTGGATATTTTTGACTTTGAAGGTAGTCTGATTTCCGGCTTACAACGTTTTGTAGGCTCTAATCCGGTTGTACTGGCTGTGAACAAGACGGATTTGTTGCCTAAGGTAACGAACTGGAACAAGGTCCTGAATTGGGTACAAAAACAGGCTAAGGAGCAAGGACTTCGCACGGCGGATATCGTTCTGTGCTCGGCCAAAAAAATCAGGGCTTTGATCGTCTGCTGGATGTAGTATCCGAACTGCGCGGCAATCGGGATGTGTATGTGGTCGGTGCAACAAATGTTGGTAAATCCACGCTCATTAACCGTTTGATCCGTGATCATAGCGATATGGAGCAGGAGTTAACAACATCCCGTTACCCGGGAACGACGCTGGATATGGTGAATATTCCGCTTGACGACGGCAAGCATATTATTGATACACCGGGGATTGTGTATCCTTGGCGTTTCAGTGAAATCGTGTCCCGGCAGGATTTGGGCGCTATTATGCCGGACAAGCCGCTGAAACCAGCTGCTTATCAGCTAGATCCCGGACAAACGCTGTTTTTCGGTGGGATGGCACGGTTTGATTTTGTAGAGGGGCAACACCAATCGTTCACATGCTACATTAATGGTGGCCTTAAAATTCATCGTACCAAGCTGGAGCGGGCGGATCAACTGTTCGAAGATCATGCCGGAGAACTGCTGTCACCGCCGACACGTGATCAGTTGGCAGATATGCCGGAATGGACAAGACATGAGTTCCGCGTTCCCCGTAAATCTCAATCGGATATTTATATCTCCGGTCTGGGATGGATCAGGGTCAATAGTGAGAACGGGGCTTTGGTAGCGGTTCATGCTCCTCGGGGAATCCGTGTCCTTTTACGGCCTTCGTTGATTTAACGGATGTTAAACCATGTGATAGGGCGGCAAGGAACATATCCAGGTTCCTGCCGCCGTTCATGTATTTGTGCAGCCTAATATTTTGCAATATGGGGGAGAACGACGATGAGCAGCGGGGAGTCTGGAGTGACTGAACAAGATCTTGTATTATTGGGCGTATTGGGTGATCCGATCAAGCACTCCAAATCGCCTCTCATGCATAAAGTAGCTTTAAAGGCTGCGGGGATAGAGGGGGATTTTGTTCCTCTCCATGTTAAGCCGGAACAGCTAGAGGACGCCATGAAGGGGATTCGGGCTTTGCATTTCCGCGGAGTCAATGTGACGATTCCCCATAAAGTTGAGGTTATGAAATATTTGGATGAGATTGATGAAGGGGCCAGACTCATCGGTGCTGTTAACACGATTGTGAACGACAACGGACGGCTCAAGGGTTACAATACGGACGGGATCGGCTACGTACGCTCGCTCAAAGAAGAGACTTCGGTTAAGTTGAAAGGCACAAAAATTGCGGTCCTCGGAGCTGGAGGTGCTGCCAGAGGTGTGATTCATGCTTTACTGGAGGAACAGCCCGAATCGGTCATTATTCTGAATCGGACACGCGATAAGGCAGAGCAACTGGCATTGGAGTGGACGACGGAAGCGATCCCTGTGACGGGCTATTCTAACGATGAAGCGGAGCGCGTGCTTGCATCGGTGGATGTGCTGATTAATACGACCTCGGTAGGAATGTCTCCTCTATCCGATGAGCTTCCACTGGAAACGAGTCTGATTCCGCAAGGAATCATTGTGAGTGATTTGATCTACAACCCGCTGGAAACGAGATTTTTACGCGAAAGCCGTGAACATCGCGACTGCACGGTGCATGGAGGCTTGGGCATGTTCGTGTATCAGGGAGCGGTGGCTTTTGAGTATTTTATGGGCGTAGCTCCTGCTGTAGATGAAATGAGAGCGGCGGTGCTGAGAAGCCTGTCGTAAGTCGGATTTTACATTAAATTATGGAATTGCCGCATGGCATATGTGGTTATGAAGGAGTTAATTATACATGTTAACAGGTAAACAAAAAAGGTATTTGCGCTCGATGGCGCATCATCTGGACCCCGTTTTTCAAGTAGGGAAAAACGGTACGAACGAGCATCTTATGCGTCATATTAACGATGCGATTGAAAAGCGCGAGCTGATGAAGGTGCAGATTTTGAACAACTGTCTGGATGACAAGCATGAAATTGCGGAAGAGCTGGCAACGGAAACAGGTTCCGAGCTTGTACAGCTCATCGGGAGCACGATTATTTTGTACAAGGAATCCCGTGATAACAAGCAAATCGAGTTGCCTAGAGGATAAGCACGCGGGGAGAAGACTATGAAAATCGGTATTATGGGCGGTACATTTGACCCGATTCATATTGGACATCTGCTGGCTGGAGAAGCGGCAAGGGATGCCTATGCGCTGGACCATGTATGGTTCATGCCTTCCCATATCCCTCCGCACAAGCATCAGGCGGGGGCGAGCGGCACGGAGCGGCTGGAGATGACGAGTGAAGCGGTGGCGGGCCATTCTGCTTTTGAAGTGTTGGATATTGAAGTGCTTCGCGGTGGGGTATCTTATACTATTGACACGATCAAAGAGCTTCAGGAGCTGCATCCTGCTGTGGATTTTTATTTTATCATCGGCGCGGATATGGTGAATTACTTACCTCATTGGCAGGGGATTGAGGAGCTGGCACAGCGAATTTGTTTTATCGGTGTCCGGCGTCCCGGTTTCCAGCTTGCGCTGAATGAACTGCCGCATTATTTGCAGAACAAGGTGCTGCTGGCGGATATGCCGGTGGTGGATATTTCTTCGACGGATATTCGGGAACGTGTTGCGGAAGGGCGCTCCATTCGTTATCTTGTGCCTGATCGTGTGCATGACTACATTACAAGGGGCGGTTTGTATGAAGTACAGCCGTGAGCAATTGATGGAGGCCGTATCCGGTCAAATGCCTGAAAAACGCTGGAAGCACACTCTGGGGGTCATGCATACCTCGGTGGAGCTTGCCAAGCGGTATGGCGCGGACCCGGATAAGGCCGAATTGGCGGCTATTTTGCATGATGTAGCGAAATATTGGCCCGTTCAGCAGATGGAGGAAGTAATTCGCAATCATCCCGAATGTGACCAGGAGCTTTTACAGCATGACAAGCAACTGTGGCATTCTGAGGTAGGATATTGCGTTGCCTCTAGAGACTACGGGGTGGAAGACCTTGAAATACGGAATGCCATTCGCTGGCACACCTCAGGGCGTGTGGGTATGAGTTTGCTGGACAAAGTCGTGTGTCTAGCTGATTACATCGAGCCGGGACGGGATTTCCCCGGGGTCGAGCACATCCGCAAGCAGGCGAAAAAAAGTTTGGAGCAGGGTCTTGTCGCTGGATTTGATTCCACGATTTCACTGCTGCTGGAGAAGAAAAAGGTTATTTTTCCGCTGACGGTACTGTCGCGAAATGATCTGATTCAACAACTTAAACAGAGAAAATCGGAGGTTCATGAATGACCATAACTAATGAGAAATTAATGCAAATTACGGTTGAGGCCGCTGAAGATAAGAAGGCCATGAATATTGTAGCCCTTGACTTGCGGGGGGTATCCTCTGTCGCAGATTATTTTATAATTTGCCACGGTAATTCGGATACCCAGGTACAGGCGATTGTGACGGAAATTCGCAAACGCGCTCATGATGAAGGTACGACAATCAAAGGGATCGAAGGAATGGATTCCGGTCGCTGGGTTCTGATGGACTTGGGTGATGTCGTAGTGCATGTCTTCCATCGTGATGAGCGCGAATATTATAACATTGAAAGACTTTGGTCGGATGCTAAGGTCGTGGAGAAGGTATGAATCTGATTGCTGGCACTTATGTCACGATTATGGTAGATCGTGAGGTATCCCCCTTCGGCTACTTTCTCACAGTCGGCGATCAGGATGTACTGCTGCATTATACAGAATTGACACGTGAGATCGAGGTTGGAGAACGGCTGGAAGTATTTATTTTTCACGATACAGAGGACCGTTTGGCCGCTACTATGAAAAAACCGTTCCTGTCGCTGGGCGAACTGGCAAAGCTACAGGTGGCGGATGTGCATCCGCGTCTGGGTTGTTTTCTGGAAATGGGATTGGGTCGTCAATTGCTGCTGCCGATTCGTGAGTTGCCCGAGAACCGGGATTTGCATCCTCAGGTGGGCGACTACGTGTATGCTATCATGGAGCATGATAAGCAGGGCAGACTGCGGGCGAAGCTGGCGGGTGAGCAGGAACTGGCTCCGTTGTCCTTCCATGCACCTGATTCATGGCTAAATACATGGGTGCAGGCGACGGTGTACAAGCCGCTTCAGATGGGTACGTTTGTCCTGGTGGACGGAGGTGTGCTTGGTTTTGGCGCGATTGGCATGATTCACTCCTCGGAACGCAACCGGATGCTTCGTTTGGGTGAAGAGGTGAAGGTACGGGTCACACTGGTTCGTGAAGACGGTCGGGTGAATCTGGCAATGTCACCGCGCAAGGAAGTGGGCCGTGATGAGGATGCAGATCGTCTCATTGCTTTTCTGAAAGAGCGCCCGGGTGGCGGTATGCCTTATTCCGATGCAACGCCGCCGGATATTATTAAGCAACGGTTCGGTATCAGTAAATCCGCCTTCAAGCGTGCGATGGGCAAGCTGATGAAGGAAGGGCTGGTTACACAAAAGGAAAACTGGACCTACCTGGTGGAGAAAATGCCTGAACCGAAGGACGGGAATGGGGAATAAAAATGGCTTCTTACCGGAAGTTTGCCTATGTGTATGATGAGCTGATGCAGGACATGCCGTACCCGGACTGGCTGCGTTTTGCTCGGCAGGCCTGGGATCAGCATGGTATGCCGCATACGGTGGCAGAGCTAGGCTGTGGGACGGGCTCCATTACGATTCCACTGGTCAACTCGGGCTTCGAGGTGGCTGGCATCGACTTGTCTTCAGATATGCTGGCAGTAGCCCGTCGCAAAATGGAAACGACTACGCAAGGACAGCGTTTGTTCCGTGAGGGCAGCATCCGCTGGATAGAGCAGGATATGCGGGAATGGAATTTACCGGAGCCTGTGGATTCTGTCATTTCTTTTTGCGATTGTCTGAATTATTTGCTGGAGGAAGAGGACATTGCTGCTACTTTTCGCAGAACGTATGCCGGTCTTAAGCCTGGCGGAACCTTTCTGTTCGATGTACATCATCCCCAGACGTTTGTGCGTTATGATGAAGAGCAGCCCTTTGTACTGGATGAGCGCTCCATTTCATATATTTGGACTTGTGCGTTGGATGCTCCACGCTGTGAAATTGAGCATCATCTCAGCATTTTTGCGAGAGCAGAAAATGAAGGGCGCGATGTATACCAGCGGTTCGAGGAAATTCATGTGCAACGTGCCTATGACCCGGACTGGATGAAAACGGAATTGTCCAAAGCCGGTTTTCGCGATGTGAAAGTATATGCGGACTTTGAATGGGTAGAAGCAGTAGATGACGCGGCCAGATTATTTTATGTTGCTGTAAAATAGTGTAGCTTCATCAAGCGAATATGGGAAAAAGAAAGACGCTTTTCATGATGACATGAAGGGCGTCTTTCTGCATAAGAGCTTCGAAATTATATGTTTACTTTATAGTCCAGTTGAAGTTCATCACCCGGTACACCGCGAATGCCCCAATTCTGTTTCGGTGTCTCAAATATAGTGATTTCAAGATCCTGCGGGGCAATGCCTAAATCGTTAATACTTTGGAATAGTAGCTGGATGAGGTGCTTTTTAGCCTCTGTTGTTCTGCCTTCAAACACACTAATTTCAATAATGGTGTATGCCTCCGAGCGATCGTGGGCAAATATGAAGTCTTCCTGATTCATAGGGAAAAAACGATGGAACCTTTTGTCGGGGGGATATTGGAACGCATCCACCACAGCGGAATGAATCACATCTGAAAGTTGCTCCTTGATCGGATTCAGGGCTTCTTTTATTCCGTAAATTTTAATTTGTGCCATATCTCAGCTCACCTTTCTCATCTCAACTCATCTCAATCTGGTTCGGAGTTATTATAAAACATTTTGCTCCGTGTGTCATGGAGCAAACAAATGAAGCTGGTGTTTAGCACCAAATGTAGTCCTTATTTGACTTTTTTCGCGGTTTTCAATATAATAGTGCCATTATTAACGGTTAAACAATCGCTGATGAGGAATAGTAGTTTTGTCTGGACATGTAGAGAGCCGGCGGATGGTGCAAGCCGGTTGACAGTGCAAAGTGAACTCGCCTCGGAGATATGCGCCCAACGCAGGAATGCCCTATACAGGTGCTTGTACCCTGTTATTAACCCGCATCGGATCACCTCCGTTATCAGGTGCAAAGGGAGTAGAAGGCGAAGAACGCTTTCTGCTAACTAGGGTGGTACCACGGGAATATAACCTCTCGTCCCTAGCGCTGACACGCTACGGGATGCAGAGGTTTTTTGTTGCATACCGTTTGAGGAGGAAATGACAATGACAGACACACAGCCGAAGCACGGCTATCAACCGCAAAGTATTGAACCAAAATGGCAGAAATATTGGGATGAGAACAAAACGTTCCGTACCGGGGAAGAGCCGGGCAAACCGAAGTTTTATGCTTTGGATATGTTCCCGTACCCGTCTGGAGCTGGTCTGCATGTAGGCCACCCGGAAGGATATACGGCAACGGATATTGTTTCACGGTATAAAAGAATGCGCGGCTACAACGTACTGCATCCGATGGGTTGGGACGCCTTCGGTCTGCCTGCCGAGCAGCATGCGCTGGATACGGGAGAGCATCCACGTGAAATTACGGTGAAAAATGTTAATAACTTCCGCCGTCAAATCAAATCGCTTGGCTTTTCATACGACTGGGATCGTGAAATCAGCACAACAGACCCCGATTATTACAAATGGACACAGTGGATTTTCATCCAGCTGTATAAGCGCGGTCTTGCTTATGTAGCTGAAGTGCCTGTAAACTGGTGTCCTGCATTGGGAACGGTGTTGGCGAATGAAGAAGTAATTGACGGCAAGAGTGAGCGTGGCGGTCATCCGGTTATCCGCAAACCCATGCGTCAATGGATGCTGAAAATAACGGAATATGCGGATCGTCTGCTGGACGATTTGGAGGAGCTGGATTGGTCCGAAAGCATTAAGGATATGCAGCGGAACTGGATCGGCAAGTCTACCGGGGCAGAGGTTCATTTTCCAATTGAAGGCCATGACAAGCAACTGACGGTATTTACAACCCGCCCGGATACGCTGTTCGGCGCAAGCTACTGTGTGCTGGCTCCTGAGCAGGAATTGGTGGATGTTATCACTACACCTGAGCAAAAGGATGCCGTCAATCAATACCGTGAACAAGCTGCCCGTAAAAGCGATCTGGAGCGCACGGATTTGGCAAAGGATAAAACGGGTGTCTTCACAGGCGCTTACGCGGTGAATCCGGTGAACGGTGAAAAGCTGCCGATCTGGATCGCCGACTATGTGCTGGCTGGCTACGGAACAGGCGCGATTATGGCTGTGCCTGGTCACGATACACGTGACTGGGAATTTGCGAAGCAATTCGGGCTGAATATCATTGAGGTTGTCCAAGGTGGGGACGTGGCTAAAGAGCCATACACCGAGGATGGTCCGCACGTCAATTCAGGTCCGCTGAATGGACTTACGAATGAGGAAGCAATTCCGAAGATGATTGAATGGCTGGAAGCCGAGGGTAAAGGGCAAGGCAAAGTAACGTACCGCTTGCGCGACTGGCTGTTCAGCCGTCAACGCTATTGGGGCGAGCCGATTCCGGTGATTCATCTGGAAGATGGAACGATCAAAACAGTTCCTGAGGATCAACTGCCGCTCGTGCTGCCGGAAATGGATAACATCAAGCCTTCAGGCACAGGAGAGTCTCCTTTGGCGAATGCGACGGACTGGGTAGAAACTATTGATCCCGAGACCGGCTTGAAAGCACGCCGTGAGACGAACACCATGCCGCAATGGGCAGGAAGCTGCTGGTATTACCTGCGCTATATTGATCCGCACAATGATAAAGAGCCTGTATCCAAGGAGAAGCAGCGCGAATGGCTGCCTGTGGATCTATACATCGGCGGTGCGGAACATGCGGTTCTTCACTTGCTGTATGCCCGTTTCTGGCACAAGGTGCTGTATGATATCGGTGTTGTAGAAACGAAAGAGCCTTTCTACAAGCTGGTCAACCAGGGTATGATTCTGGGCAACAATAATGAAAAAATGAGTAAATCACGCGGTAATGTCATCAACCCTGACGATATTGTGAATACGTTTGGCGCCGATACGCTGCGCATTTATGAGATGTTTATGGGGCCGCTGGAAGCGACCAAGCCATGGAGCGAAAACGGGGTTGAGGGAGCGCATCGTTTTCTGTCCCGCGTATGGCGCCTGTTCGTTTCCGAGGATGGCAGCCTGAACGATAAAATTACAAATGAAGGCGGCAGTGATGAGTTCAATCGGACTTGGCATAAAACGCTGAAAAAAGTAACCGAGGATCTGGACGCGCTGCGTTTCAATACGGCGATCAGCCAACTGATGATTTTTACCAATGATGCATACAAAGCAGACCGTCTGCCGCGTGCAGCAATGGAAAACTTCGTGCAAATGCTGTCGCCGCTTGCACCGCATCTGACTGAGGAACTGTGGCAGTTGCTGGGACACAGCGAAAGCATTACCTACGCGGCTTGGCCTGCTTATGATGAAGCATGGACGGTGGATGCAGAAGTGGAAATTGTGGTGCAGGTGAACGGTAAAATCGTGCAGCGTGCGACGATTGCCAAAGACCTTGACGCCAAAGCGATGGAGGCATTCGCGCTGTCGCTGGACAACGTTCAGCAGGCGCTGGCTGGTAAAACGGTCCGCAAGGTGATTGCTGTTCCAGGCAAACTGGTCAATATTGTTGCGGGTTAATCTGCTTTAAGCCGAAGGAGGCGTCTATCTTTTGCATGTCCTCCTCATACTTGTTGTGTGTGGCCCGTATCAGCTCGGGGAAGACGCTGCGCAGGCTAATGTCCAGCAGTGCGAGGGCTTCAGCGGTGATACCTCCGGGAACTGCTACCCTCGCCTGCAACTCGGCTGGTGTCATTCCGCCCTCCGTTAGTAGCTTTCCTGTGCCGATAATCATTTCACCGGCGAGGGCGCATAGCTCCGTACGGTCTATACCCGTAGCCTGAACCGCAGCATGAATCCACTGGTCCATAAAAAAGGCCAGGAAAGCAGGGCCACAGCTGGAAAAATCCGACGTAATACGCGTATGGGATTCTTTAACCCGAATCGGCCTGCTAATGTGGGACATAAGCTCTTCCAGAAGGGAGCGATCCTCCTCTGTAATCCGGCTGCCATGGATGCATAGTGAGGCTCCGCTGCCTACCTGGTGGGTAATGCTGGGAATAATTTTGGACACTTTGGCTTTCAGTGAATGCTCTAAGATGCGTATCTGTACCGGACTTGTAATAGAAACGACGATTTGCTCTTCTGTAATGACGTTGCGTATTTCATCCGTTACGGCTTTTGATTCCAGCGGCTTCACGCAGATAAACAGGATATCGCTATCCGCTGCCGTCTCACGGTTACTTTGGGCAGCATGTAATCCTGGATAACGACGGGCCAGCTCGGCTACCTTGGAATACGTTCGATTGCTTGCTGATATTTGCTGTGGCTTAAGTGCGTTGGAATGAATAAAAGATTCAATCAGCAGACTTCCCATGCTGCCAGTCCCGATAAATCCAACTTTCATCGTTCAACGTCCTCCTTTCATACTTTGCGGTAAAGACGCTGTCATTCTTCTTAGTGTATGCACCCGGTCTTGGCCGACATGACGAATTTTATGTCTTAGCATATTAGATCGTGCCCAAGGACGTACCTCTTTGGAAAATGGCTCACAGCGAACCGCATGGAGGTTGTTTACATCCTCCGGTTAATGGGATAGACAGGCTTGCTCTGTTCGATTGTGACGCTGTATTGAGTGGCTCACTTTCCCTAAATCTATGTGTAGAAGGGGACGAAATGGAAATGAACCGCGTATGGACTGGAACGGCAATAGTGCTTTCCCTAATCGGCAGTGGGCTTATTCTGTTTGCTGGTGGACAGCGTCCGGAGCCGGAAGAAGAGTGGCAGTTGCTTAATCGTAAGGTAGAGCAGGCTTTAATAGTAGAGCCGGATCAAAATGAGTTGCAGAGCAATAGCGGCCAGACTCAAGGAAAGCGTGTTGTAACGGAAGCCTTAGGCAAAGCTGAACGCAGTTTGGATGGCGAAGGAGCTGGCAATGTGAAGCGTGGTGCTGTACAGGGTTCTGCTAGTGCATCGGTCGACGGGAACGAAAGCTCCAGTACTGTAAAGCAGTCTGAGGCGACGGATTCTGATTTCGTTACTTCCGCTACTGGCGTTGACAACTCGAATACCACGACGAACAGGACGAATGCAGTGAGCGATCCCGTTGCTTCATCCGCTTCCGGTGAAAAAAAGGTGAACATCAACACGGCGACTGCTGCCGAGTTAATGGAACTGCCGGGGGTTGGAGCTAAAAAGGCCGAAGCGATTCTGAACTATCGTAATCAGCACGGGCCGTTCAAGCGTGTGAACGATTTGGATCATGTGAAGGGAATCGGCGCTAAAATGTTGGCGAAAATGAAGCCTTACGTCAGCTTATAATTACATAAGTAGACGATGTGCAGGCTATCAGGATGGCTTTAGCGGATATATTTACGTTGTAACTTGTGTTTACAGGAGAGATGGATATGAGTGCAGATGTACGCAAGGACTGGGACACCTATTTTATGGATATCGCTTATATGGTATCTACCCGTTCGCGCTGCTCGCGGCGTCATGTTGGAGCCGTACTTGTACAAGGCAAAAAGCTTTTGGGTACAGCCTATAATGGTGCACCATCCGGGGTACCTGATTGCTCTGAGGCAGGTTGTATGATTTCGGAGGAATACGAGGTCGTGCATCGCGAGGGGCTGGAGGAAATGGTTAAAAAGCAGCGCTGCATCCGCACGATTCATGCGGAGCAGAACTTGCTACTGTTCACGGACCGGATTGATCGTGAGGGCTCCTCGGTATATGTGACCGACCAGCCGTGCTGGACGTGTGCCAACATGCTGGCGAACAGCGGTATTGTGGAGATTGTATACCACCGTCCTTACCCAAAGGATGCCGACAAGGTTCGTGCCATGATGGAGCAAAAAGGAATTGCCTTCCGTATGTTGGAGAACTATCATCCACCAAAAGAAACGCTGATGGATGTTATGAATTAAGACATGATAAATTAAAAAGTACACGAGGAAGAACCTCTGACGAAATGCTATTTAGTCAGGGGTTCTTTTTTGTTTTGCGGTTTGAGCACAGAACCCTATTTTTCTACCGGGAGGTGGTTATATTCAAGCCAAACTGGTTTTAAGCAGACCTATCTTAACCCTTACGGTATGTTGGATTACGGGAAGTGCAGGAGCATGCTTGTATTCCGGACGTATGCTGCTGTTGCTCTGGACGGGTGTCACGCTGATTTTACCTCTTGTAGCTCTATTGATGAAAATTCCAGTCCGGCATGTGGTATTGCTGTGGCTTGCCTTGAGCGGAGGTGGATTTCATTGGGCTTGGTATGATACGCATAATGTGAGCCATATTCCCGAGGCCCTTCATGTATCGGCTTCCAAGCTGGAAGACGTGCCTGTTCAAGCATCCGGATTTATTGCTTCCGAGGTACAGGTAGACGGTGATCGGGCACAATTTGAGATGAGGATTACTGCAATAAGCAAAACGAGAGGCAATTCCAATCCGAACAAGAAGCCTACATCTGCGAGTAGTACCCGTACTGGTTCTAAATTACCGCCAAATGACACTTTTCAGGGCGGGGTTGGAAAGAGCGAAGCTATTTCTGAACAGGTTATAGTGCACATCAAGCTGGCTGCCAAACAGGAACAGCAACTTGCGGCAGAATGGCAGCGTGGAGATGCAATTCAACTGTACGGCAGCTTAAAGGCTCCTGCAACAGCGGGGAATTTTGGCGGCTTTGATTACAATGAATACCTGCATACACAGGAGATTCACTGGCTTTTCAAAGGGAATGGAGCCGCTTCGCTACAGAAGCAGCAAGCTTCCCAGTGGAACCGTTACACCTTGTTCAGGTGGAATGATCAGCTTAGGGAGCAATTGGGGCAACGGATGGACTTAGCTTTTGGTTCTCTTTATCACGCAGGATATATGAAAGGACTGGTACTAGGAGTTACGGATGAGCTGGACCCGGCAACGTATAACGAATTTACGCAGCTTGGATTAACGCATATTTTAGCGATATCCGGTATGCATGTGGCGGTATATGCAGCTACGCTACTGTATTTACTCAAGCTATTGCGAGTGAGTCGGGAGACGTCTCTTACGGTCGTGATGATGCTTATTCCGGCTTATGTACTGCTGACAGGTGCTTCTCCCTCTGTTGTGAGGGCTGGAATTATGGCTATGATCGGCCTGTTTGCAGCCAGACGGGGAATGCTCAAGGACGGACTTAGCATTTTGAGTGTGTCCGCGTTATTGATGCTGCTTTGGAATCCGTATTACCTGCTTAGTGTCAGTTTTCAGCTTTCTTTTCTGGTAACAGCCGGGCTGCTCATTTACATGCCGCTGATGAAGCCGTTTTTCGCCAAATGGCCTCTTCTGATCGGCGGCGAAATTGCGATTACGATCACAGCGCAGCTTGTTTCGTTTCCGATGACGGTCTTCTACTTTAATCAATTCTCGCTGCTATCGTTTGTAGCTAATTTTGTACTCGTTCCACTCATTACGTATATCGTGCTTCCACTGGGTACGGTGGCGATGGGAATCGCCTTTCTATGGGAGGACGGGGCTCGTATCCTTGCATGGCCGGCAGAGCAGCTGAACGAACTGACCTTTTGGCTTGTGAGATGGATGAACGTGGATGACACTTATGTGAGTATTTGGCCGTCTTCCTCCATTCTGTGGGTCATAGCGTATTATGCTGCTTTGTACAGTATTCTGTACTGGCTCAAATCATGGATCATATCTCAAAGGCGAACAGATGAAACTGCTAGCTTGGGGGCAGCACTGGGGAGGGAAAAAGAGAGACTTTCAGCCGGACGCAATTCGGTGGGACAAAGCACATCCGTTCCTATGCCATCACCCATACATACAGGATTAGCGGCATCTGCGGAGTGGGCAGCTATATTGCAGACGGAGCGTGAGCCTGAAGGAGCAGGCAAATATGCACGTCAACAGTGGAATGGTTATAGTCATTTGGCGCTGGCTTTAAGTGGTATTGCCTGGCTTGGCATCCTGTGTATAGGTTACATAACTCCAGGTGGAGGGAATACGGGAACGGTTCAATACCTGGATGTAGGCCAAGGTGACAGCATTTTAATTACAACGCCGGGCGGTAAACATATTTTGGTGGATGGAGGGGGCACGATGGATTTTACGACAGGAAAAAATGCCTGGCGCAAACGAAAAGACCCCTATGAGGTAGGAGAGGATACGATTGTACCCTTGTTGAAGCAGCGCGGTGTACATCGGCTGGACGCAGTCATTTTAACGCATGGAGATCATGACCACGCCGGAGGATTGCAGGCTGTGCTTGACCAGATTCCAGTATCAGCCTTGGTTTTTAACGGCACCCTGACAGACAAGCCCCCTTTTCGCAAGCTGTTGAACACGGCTTTAAACAAGCAGGTCAAGCTGTATGGTGCGCATTATGGTATGGAGTGGAGACCGGATCAGGATACGAAAATCCGCTTTATTCATCCGCTTCCGTCGGAAGAAGAAACCGGAAGTTTGGCCGTTGTGAAGGACCAAAATCATTATTCCGTTGCAATGATATTGGAGATGGAGGGGGCTTCCTTTTTGTTCACAGGAGATATGGATGATGCAGCAGAATCGCAGTTGCTCTCCGAGTTAGCTCATTCTCCATCCCATACCGAAGGAAAGGGGGAGACGTTGGCTGTAAGACAAGCTGTAGACGTCATGAAAATAGCACATCACGGTAGCAAGTACTCCACCTCGGAAGAATGGTTATCCTACTGGCAACCGAAGGTATCCGTCATTTCAGTCGGAGCTAGCAATACATATGGACACCCGAATGAAGCGGTATTGGATCGCCTATCAGCGGTTGGTTCTGCCATATATCGAACAGATACGATGGGAGAGGTGCAAATCCGAGCGCACCAAGGCAAATTGAGTGTACGGTACAAACATAACCTTGAACATGCAGATACAAGATGAATTGCACAGTTATTGCCGTGATATGCTGATGCCCCAATGGACACGCTTAAACCTAGCAACGAACAAGAGTGTCTCAGGTAAAACACTAAAATATATGCTCACTCTAAGGAGTGGGCTTTTTGCTTATAATCCAATCTGCATGGACATAACCTATGAGCTTTGATAGAATCTAAGAATTATTGAAAATGAGAATCATTATCAATGGGAGGATTATTGTGAACTATTTAAAATTCCGGATTTCGGCTTGTTTGTTGATTATTTCATTGATGCTGGTACTGAGCGCATGCGCCACGAATGCAGGAGGAATGGCAACGGACAGTGGGACAACGGCTGATTCGAAAACTGCATCTACCGGAGATGCAGCTGACACACGTACATATGAAAGCGATAAAGGTACAGTTACTATTCCTGAACATCCACAGCGTGTCGTTGTAGCGGTCGGCGACTATGTAGGCGATGTTCTTGCACTTGGGATTACACCTGTAGGGGCTCCAGACACTGTATTCGATGCTCCATACTATAAAAAATACTTGAATGGTGTTGAAAATATCGGTGATAGCTCCGCACTGTCCCTTGAAAAGGTGACCACCCTGAATCCGGATCTGATCATTACCTATGATGAGAAAGCTTATGAAAATCTGAAAAAAATAGCGCCTACAGTGTTTATTCCATACGGTAAATATAAATATAAGGATCGTCTGATGGAGCTGGGCAAAGTGTTAAACAAGGAGCAGGAAGCGAAGAATTGCCTTGCTGATTTTGCGGCTAAGATTGCTGAGAAGAAACAGGCTTTGTCTGATGTCATTGATTCGGGTAAAAAAATTGCTATTTTTGAGATAACGGGCAAAGAATTATATCTCTATGGCAAGTCCTACGGACGGGGAGGAGCCATACTTTACGATGAGTTGGGGCTTCATGCCCCGGCGAAGGTAGAAAAGGTGGCGTTCGAACAGGGTTGGGCCAGCATTTCGATGGAGGCTTTACCGGAGATGCTAGGCGATGCCGATTACCTGATCCTGGGGATTAGGGAAGATGGAGGAGATCAAGGGAAAGATATTGAATCTAAAAGTGTGTGGAAAAATCTTCCTGCCGTTAAAGCAGGGAAAGTATACCAGTATTCGATCGACGACTTTTATTTTCAGGACCCGATCGCTCTGAATTACCAGTTAGAACTCATATCGGATTTCCTGGTTTCCAAGAAGTAACAATATGCAAGTTCAATTCGACAGATTCCAGTGGATTTATGTGAGTAAGGGCTAAGGGAAGGTGACTACCTTCCCTTTTTCTGTTATTCTAAGGGAGGCTATAATGGGGAATATGGGCCTTTTGGTAACATTTTTTACACTATAAAAAATAAAATTATCGTCAGACGTCTATCCTGCAACAATTTGCAAAAGGGAAACGTCTGTAATATTGCAGGGAGAGGGGGATCCTTTGTGGTAGAGCAGGGACTCATTCGAGCCGCTCAATCGGGCGATCGCGACGCTCTCATTACCCTATTAAGAGAGATAGAACAGCATGTGTACCGTACGGCATATTACATTTTAAACAATGAACAGGACGCCATGGATGCTTCACAAGAAGCCCTCATACGGATTTATTCCAAAATTAACTCTTATGAGGAAAAGGCGCAGTTCAAAACCTGGGTTCAGCGCATTGTAACGAACATATGTATCGACAAATTCAGGAGGACGAAGCCCTCGGTATCCATTGATGAGCACGACATGATATTCAACGATCCCCAAAATGTGGAGGCCGAGGTGTTGACCTCTTACCTGGCACAGGATGTTCGTGAGGCTATACAGCAGCTTCCAGAGCACCACCGGACGGTGATCGTATTGAGATATCTGCAGGATTTCTCTTATAACGAGATTGCCGACTCTCTGGATTTGCCGCTAAATACGGTCAAGTCATACTTGTATCGTGCAAGACAGCAATTGCAAGGGCTACTTCAGGAATATCAGAAAGGTGGTGTATCAGGATGAAGTGTGGGGAAGAGGTGATGGATTGGATGCAGCGTTATGTGGATCATGAGCTGGGCGAAGAAGAGACGTCCCAATTAATGAACCATATTGCGACTTGCCCGGACTGTGCGGAAAAATTTCACATTCTTCAGACGCTCTCACGCGAGCTGGAGGAATTGCCTGCGGTTTCCCCGGCGTTCAGCCTGGTGGATTCCATCATGCCTCAGCTTGATGCCATTGACCGCGCACGTGAGGAGCAGGGAAGCGCGCTTCAGGAGATGCAGCCTGTAGCTGCTGATCCTGGACCGGGACCGAGACAGCGTACTCAGCCTATACCTTGGTGGAATCGGATGAGAGGGCGAGCTGCGATAGGCGTGGCTGCCGCTGCTGTTGTACTGGGCATTGTGGTATTCAATTTTGAACCGAAAACGGTGCAGGATGCGGAAGGCTTGCTTGATTCCCAGTCGCCTGGAGTGATGAGTCAGCAGAAACAGACAGAAGTTCCAGGTACGGTGAATGGAAGCGGAGGCAGTGATGCAGCTATTGGATCGGATTCGATCAAGCAGCCGTCAGAGCAGGATCAGGGAACGGACGCATCCCAGCCACCTATAGGGGAGCAACCTGACCCGAGCAAACAGGATGTAAACAGTGCGGATGATCAAAAGAATCCTTCCACACAGGATGCTGCACAACGTGACGATCAGCGAGCTGGTGAAAAAGGCTCAATGAAGCATACGCCAGCAGGGCATCCTTCCCGTCAGGATCGCCAGCAGGGACAGCCAAACACGGATCGTCAGGCGACAAAAGAAAACTCTGCCGGGCAAAGTTCTGCTGCGGATACTCCTAAGTCCGATGATAAACAGTCTAAGCAGGGAAAATCCGAACAACAAACGATTGCCCCTGAACAGCAGGGAGAACCAAAATTAGAAAAAGCACCTATAGTGGGTACAGGTACTGCTCAAGACAGTAATGACAACAGTACGGCTACTAATGATTCGTCATTGTCTGTCAGTCAGGATATGATGTTACAGAATCGGATTGCTTCAAATGAAACGTCGAAAGACACGACCTCCAAAGGGGTTACCAAGGATTCGGGGACTACGACGGGAGATATGAGCAGCAATACAGCTTCAAATGATCAGCAACCCTCCGGGTCGCAAAACCCGGTACGCAATGAAGGTTTCTCATCTAATTCAATAATCTCTCCGGACAGCAATAATGCCTCCACCTTTAGCGCCCAGTCGACGTCTACAGATCAGCTTAATTCACCTGATGGCAGCTATGCGGTGGTCATTGAGGGCAAAAAGCTGAAAGTGTATAAGCTTTCCGACAACGGTGTAGACCGGACAACGCTGGAAGTGCGTACTTTGAAGGGTGCCTGGGTCAAAGGAAGCTGGTCAGAAGACAGCCAAACCTTCATGTATGAGACTGAGCAGGATGGTACAGCAAGTAAATATACGTATACCATTCCGCGTACCTTTGGAAAATAGTTGCTATGAAGATGGCACATTTTTAAAAGCAGAGAATAGATTGTATGAACCGACGTCGTATCCCGACGGCCGAAAGTTTCTAGAGCTTTCTGCTGCCGTGTTGATATAGATGGTGGTGAAGGGATCTTGCCTATAGGCAGGGTCCTTTCGTTTGTATAATGACTTGCCTTCCGACCAGATGTCGGGTACGATCAATGGATGGGGGGTACGGAGAATGGATGCAAAAACAGCCGCTAAGGCTATTCGCAAAGGCGATATTTCGCCAGTGTATTTGCTCTACGGCAGCGAAAAATATCAAATGAAGCAGTTTGTCGATATGCTTAAGGAAAAAGTGGTGGAAGAGGAGCATCGCGACTTTGCTATTATTCCCTACGATCTGACCGAGACGCCAATTGAGGTAGTCGTGGAGGAAGCCGAGACTGCGCCTTTTTTGGTGCCAAAAAAGCTGATTATTGTACGGGACACCAGTGTATTTGCGGCAGGCAAGGACGGCGGTAAGATTGAGCACCACATTGAAGCGCTGCTGACTTATATGGATAACCCGGCTGACTATAGCATTATCATTTTTACGGTTCAGGCTGAAAAGCTGGATGAACGGAAAAAGATTGTTAAAAGGCTGAAAAGTGACGCCTCGGTTATTGCCTTCACTCCGTTGGGTGGAGATGATCTGGTGGCATGGATTCATAAGCGTGCAGCGGAAAGAGAAGTCCAATTGGCGGCGGGAGCTGCTGAAAGTCTCATTCAATATACGGGGACCGGGCTGCAATCACTGGCTGCCGAGATAGACAAACTGTGCCTGTATGCGGGAGCACAGGGTACCATCTCTACTGCAGATATTGAATCGCTTGTGCCTCGCAGTACGGAACAAAATGTGTTTGCGATGGTCGAGGATTTGGCTAATTTGCGGCTGGATAAGGCACTCAGTATTTTTTATGAGCTGCTTAAGCAAAAAGAGGAACCGATCAAGATTGCAGCTTTGATCACGCGACAGTTCCGTATTATGTTGCAGGTCAAGGAGCTGATGGGTCAAAGCTATTCCCAGCAGCAAATTGCAAGTCAGCTTAGTTTGCATCCATATGGGGTGAAAGTTGCCGGTGAGCAGGCGCGGAGATTCCGTCCTGAGCAGTTGCGACAGCTTCTCTACGACTTAGGCGAGCTAGATTACCGCATGAAAACCGGAGTTGTCGACAAGGTGCTGGGGCTGGAGATGTTTTTGCTGAAAATGGGCGCGGGAGCTTCGGTCTAACCCGGCCCGTTTGCCGATCGGTTTATTTTAAGTGAGAGCTAACATTGCAGAATCCAATCGTGGTGAACTAAAAAATCCTGATCAGCCAAGGCTGGTCAGGATTTTTTCATTAACGTATAAAAGTAGCTCTTGCTTACGCTTGAGCTGTAAGAGCGTTAAGTTTTTTCGCCAAGCGGGATTTCTTGCGAGCAGCTGCATTTTTGTGGATCAGACCTTTAGTTACAGCCTTGTCCAGCTTTTGGGAAGCTACTTTGAAAGCGGCAGTAGCATTTTCAGCTTCGTTATTCACCAACGCTGTATCGGCAGCTTTTACTGCTGTACGAAGCGCGGATTTTTGAGAAGCGTTCAACGCACGGCGTTTGTCGTTTGTTTTAACGCGTTTGATAGCGGATTTGATATTTGGCATTACATTCACCTCCTGTAAAGGCATTACTTATGAACACAAACGTTTCACAACTTAAAATATTTTAGCACGCCACACCTCAAATTGCAATAAGAAAACATTCCGGGCTGGGGTAGATTACAGGATGAAAATGGATGTGCATAAACCTGCCGGGTGTCTCGCACACTATAACCTGAGATGGTATAAAAGGAGGCGTAAATGATGGATTTGGATTTGCAGAAGTATGCGGTACGTACGGATTTGGCGCTGGAGGCAAGAGAGTTGGCGGAACGCAATCAGCCAATGCCGCTGGCGGGCATCAACGAGGATGTGGAGGAAGATAACGGTATTAAAATCACGCGTCTGGATGTACTGAATGAAGAGGGTGCTAACCGTATTGGACGGGTTCAGGGGCATTACGTGACGCTGGAAGTGCCCGGTTTACGTAAAGGTGACACCGGGCTCCAGCAACGGGTAGCCATCGCATTCGCTAAGGAGATGGAGCAATTTATACAAAAAATAGGGATCTCCAGTAAGGCACGCGTACTTGTGGTAGGTCTGGGCAACTGGAATGTCACTCCCGATTCACTAGGTCCGCTTGTCGTTGAAAATTTGATGGTGACTCGTCAATTTTTTGAACTGACGCCTGATCAAATCAATCCGGGTTATCGGGATGTGAGCGCGATTGCACCGGGGGTTCTTGGCATTACGGGAATCGAGTCGAGCGAAATTGTTCAGGGTATCGTTGATCGCACAAAGCCGGAGCTGATTATTGCTATTGACGCTCTGGCATCACGTTCACTGGAGCGCGTCAATACGACCATCCAGGTGGCAGATATCGGGATTCATCCGGGCTCAGGTATTGGTAACAAGCGGCGCGGCATCACCAAGGATATTATGGGTGTTCCGTGCATTGCCATCGGCGTTCCAACGGTATGCTACGCTTCGACCATCGTAAATAATGTAATTGAGCTGATGAAAACACATTTTGCCAAGGAAAAGGCTCCTACGAAAGCAATACTAGGGATGCTGGATGATATTTCCGAGCCTGAGAGACTTGGACTGGTGAGAGAGGTGCTTCAGCCGCTGGGACATGATCTGATTGTGACACCTAAGGAGATTGACGAATTTATCGAAGATATTGCGAATATTATTGCAACCGGATTGAACGCCGCTCTGCATGAAGCCGTCGATCCCGGCAATGTCGCCGCTTATACACATTAATGAGGGTTAGTAAAAGCATATTTCATACACAAAATTCTCTATCTAGCAGGCATCCTATCTCTTGCAATAAGGGGTGGGATTTACCTGTGGATAGAGATTTTTTTGTGTTCTAGTAATTGTTCTCCGTTCATAGAGTTGAAGTATAAGAGATTTCCGCTGCTAACTGAACCTATAGGGTTCTGAACATGAGGCGGGCTTCGACGGGACGAAGGAGGACAAGACCCACATGAAAAAAATTCAAACCTGGAACGTCGGAAGATGGAGAAGAAAGGGCCTTGAAATTTTGGCTATGGGACATACGCTTGTGCTGCTTATTATGGGCTCGGCGCTTTTATTTGTTGTATTGGGGCTGGGAGGACTGGCGGAAAATCGTTTACAAACGTCTCCGGTGTCTTCGATGAAAGGATTTGCAGGCTCGGTTTCCAGCGGTTTTTTTGCGGACATGCTCGGTATGGAAGTACCTCATTTGGCACAGAAGAAGCAACAATCTTCGTTGTCGGGTGAACAATGGTCGCCTTTTGTTTTCCAAATGCTCACAGGTATTAATCCACAGGACCCCAAAAGTCTCATAGCTCGCGAAATACCTGGTATGTCTGCGGGTACGCCTGTTTTGTTGCGCAAGGGTTCAGGGAACAACAAGGTGGAGGCACCTATTGATTATCAGCCTGATCAGGGAACGACGGATGCTCCTGGCGGCCCCGATGCTTCTACCAATCCATCGAACAATGGCTCTACAACGCCAGATCTTCCGACAACGCCAGAAACGGACCCTGCGCAAGAGGATGATCCGAGTGATACAGCAGACAAAGGTGCCAAACGTATATTAATCTACCATTCTCATCCGAGAGAGGCATATAACCCTTTGCTCAGTAAAACCAGCTCCAATCCCAATTCTGGCTCTAAATCAGCCAATGTGTCGAGAGTAGGGGATTTGTAAAAAAGAGATTGGAGAAGCAAGGGATATCTACTTTGCATGAGAACAAGGACTATGCCAAAACCGTTCAAAATTACAATTGGAATTACTCCTATAAATATTCGCGTGAAACGGTCAAGGAAGCTTTGGCTGGAAATAAAAGCTTAACCTATCTGCTTGATATCCACAGAGATTCTCAACGTCACGGCAAAACGACAGTAACGATAAACGGACTTTCTTATGCCAAGGTGTATTTTATTATCGGCCATGACAACAAAAACTGGCGCAAAAATGAAGCTTTCGCCGCTCGTATTCATGAGAAGCTGGAAATGTCGTATCACGGCGTTTCCCGTGGGATATGGGGGAAGGATGGCGGTAAAGGCAACAACGGTGAGTACAATCAGAGCTTATCTTCTCATAGCATTTTGATCGAAATTGGTGGGATTGATAATACCGAAGAGGAACTGAAACGTACCTCTGACGTTCTGGCGGATATGATCGGTGAGGTGTACTGGGAGGATCAGAAAGCACAGAAAGCGGGTACTAACGTATCCGATACGAAAAAGAGCAACGGTGGCAATTAATTGAGGCGGTGGAAAGGAGGAAATGTAATGTCCGGACATTTTCGTAAAAAAGCGCTTGGATTTGTAATTCTGATGGGGCGGGGGTCCTGCTCGGCATGCAACTGGCAGGCTCCGGACTGCGTTCTGTATATGGTCCTGAATGGGCCGGAGACTCGGTTCAGAGCAAAGTACAGCAGAACGTCGTTGGATATGAGCAGACGGTTATTGAAGACACACCCGCAGCCGATGCTCGTGCGTATACCCGCACATATAACGGAAATGGGAATGTCGTAATGGACTCCGGAACGGGAGCGGCTACTTACAAAGCTAATCTACAAGAACGAGGTGAGATCCAAGCCACAGGAGAAACTCCCCAGTGGTATTCGACAGCACAGGATGCCAATTTGCAGGGCCAGGAGACACCGCGTGAACTATTGGCTGTCAAGGCAGAACAAACCTCGGTGGATACCATGGCGGACAAAACGGCCGGGCTGCTGCAAAACCTGTCAAGACAGGGGATTCGCTGGGTTGTGTCTGTTTTTGACGGAGTAACGGAATAGAAATATTGCTGACCCCCTATACAACTGCTATAATAAGCTGATTGACACTAGGCATTGTGTGGGGTAAGGCATGACTGACATTTTGGCAAGACAACGTAAAATTCGGAACTTTAGTATCATTGCACATATAGACCACGGTAAATCCACGCTGGCTGACCGGATTTTGGAATATACCGGTGCACTCACATCCCGTGAAATGCAGGAGCAAGTGCTTGATCAGATGGATTTGGAACGGGAGCGCGGGATTACAATCAAGCTCCAGGCAGTGCGACTCACTTATAAGGCCGATGACGGCGAAGAGTACATTTTGAATCTGATTGATACACCGGGACACGTCGATTTTACCTATGAGGTTTCCCGAAGCTTGGCGGCCTGCGAAGGCGCCCTGCTGGTTGTAGACGCGGCACAGGGTATTGAAGCACAGACATTGGCTAACGTATATTTGGCGTTGGACAACAATTTGGAGATTCTGCCGGTGCTTAACAAAATTGATTTGCCAAGTGCCGATCCTGAACGGGTGAAGCAGGAAATCGAGGATGTTATCGGCCTGGATACGAGCGAGACTGTACACGCATCGGCCAAAGCTGGAATCGGTATCAAGGAAATTTTGGAACAGGTGGTCAGAAGCGTTCCTGCTCCGCAAGGGAATCCGAATAATCCGCTGAAGGCGCTTATTTTCGATTCGCATTATGATCCATATAAAGGCGTTATCGTCTATGTCCGCGTCGTGGATGGCAGCATCAAGGCTGGTTCTAAAATTAAAATGATGGCGACCGATAAAACGTTTGAGGTTATCGAGGTAGGAGCCTTCATGCCACGTATGAGCATCGTGGACGAGCTAAACATCGGTGATGTTGGTTTTATCGTTGCCGGTATCAAGCATGTGGGCGATACGCGTGTCGGGGATACGGTGACGGATGCCAAAATCCAACAACAGAACCGATGCCGGGCTATCGGAAAATTAATCCGATGGTATATTGCGGGCTGTATCCGATCGAAACATCCGAGTATAACGATCTGCGTGAGGCGCTCGAAAAGCTGCAACTGAACGATGCTTCGCTCAGCTTTGAGCCGGAAACATCAAGCGCGTTGGGCTTCGGATTCCGTTGTGGTTTCCTCGGTCTGCTTCATATGGACGTTATTCAGGAACGGATTGAACGCGAATTTAACATCCCGCTGATTACGACGGCGCCGAGCGTTATTTACCGCATTAAGCTGACGAATGGCGAAACAATCCAGATCGATAACCCGTCAAATTACCCGGAAATCGGACGAATTGATCATGTGGAGGAGCCGTACGTAAGAGCAGGCATTATCGTGCCTAATGATTACGTAGGTACGGTTATGGAGCTTTGCCAGACCAAGCGCGGTGAGTATGTGACCATGGAGTATCTGGATACGACACGGGTAACTATTACGTACCAGATTCCACTGTCCGAAATCGTGTACGATTTCTTTGACCAGCTTAAATCCAGCACCAAGGGCTACGCCTCCTTCGATTACGAAATTTCAGGCTATCGCCAGTCTAATTTGGTGAAAATGGATATTATGTTAAACGGCGAACAGGTTGATGCGTTATCGTTCATCGTCCACAGAGATCGCGCTTACCATCGCGGACGTATCATTTGTGAGAAGCTGCGCGAGCTGATCCCACGCCAAATGTTCGAGGTGCCAATCCAGGCATCTGTCGGAACGAAGGTTGTAGCGCGTGAAACCGTTAAGGCTATGCGTAAAAACGTCCTGGCCAAATGCTACGGTGGCGATATTTCCCGTAAACGGAAGCTGCTTGAAAAGCAAAAAGAGGGCAAGAAGCGCATGAAGCAAGTGGGTAACGTAGAAGTACCACAGGAAGCATTTATGGCGGTATTGAAAATAGATGAGTAAAGCTGCTTGAAACAAAGAGCACCGTATTCAATTTAGTACATCACAATTGTGTGTACGAATTGAATACGAATAAGTACCAACAGCATGATCCCGTAGTAACTTAGGTACATACTCTGTGATGCACCGCAAGATACTACGGTCCGCTTGTTCCCAAGCGGTATTCGTCCATTCTTTCATGTGGCCTTTGCCGTGCATGGAGAATGGACGTTCTTTATTTGAGCAAGCTATTCAAGACGGAGTGAAAAAATGGCACGAAGTAACCTTCCACCTCAACCGCCCTTTTTTCACCTCACCTCAACACTGACAAGGAGGATCGGTATGACCGCATCCATACACAAACATGAATATTCATCCGCGCCTCAAGCGGTTTATCTGCATATACCTTTTTGCACGAACAAATGCTTTTACTGTGACTTTAACTCTTACGTGCTCAAGGATCAGCCTGTTATGGAATACCTGTATGCACTGGAACGGGAAATGGAGCATACGGTTCGCCTTCACCCGCCGGGTGAGATTAAAACTATTTTTGTTGGGGGCGGTACACCAACAACGCTGAATCCGAAGGAAATGGAATATTTCCTGAAAAGCGTTCGTACCTACTTCCCAAACTGGTCGGAAGATATTGAGTTTTCCATGGAAGCCAATCCGGGCACAACTGATTTTGAGAAACTCACCGTGATGAAAGAAGGCGGTGTAAATCGGCTGAGCTTTGGCGTACAGGCTTTTCAAAACGAATTGCTTACGGGTATTGGTCGAATTCATAATACAGATGACGTTTATCGTAGTTTGGAAAATGCACGCAAGGTCGGATTGGACAATCTGTCGATTGACCTGATGTTTGGTTTACCGAATCAGACCGTAGAAATGCTGCATGAAAGTGTCAGCCGGGCGCTGGAGTTGGGACTTCCTCATTACTCCATCTACAGCTTGAAGGTCGAAGAAAATACGCTATTCCACACGCTGTACCAGAAAAATCAGCTTCCGCTTCCACATGAGGACGACGAACTGGAAATGTATTTGCTCCTGATGCGTCGCATGAAAGAGGCGGGCTATGAGCAGTACGAGATCAGCAATTTCGCGAAACCAGGTTTGGGGAGCAAGCACAATATGACCTACTGGCGTAATGAGGACTATTATGGTCTCGGCGCAGGGGCGCACGGATATGTTGGCAGAGAGCGTCATATGAACATTAAGGGCATTAATCCTTATGTGGAGGCTACCCGTAACGGACTGCCGCGTTTGGATAGCTTTGAGGTGCCGGCGGCCGAAGCGATGGAGGATTTTCTCATGGTCGGTTTGAGAATGCTGGAAGGTGTCTCGAAGTCCCGCTTTGAGTCTCAATTCGGTCAGTCACTGGAGGATACATTTACGGCCCCTCTCGGAAAAATGCTGAATGCTGGATTGATCGAGCCGGTCGAGGACGGTTATCGTTTGAGCGAACGTGGTATTTTGTTCGGGAATGATGTATTTGCGGAGTTCATCGGTTCCATTACAGTAAATTCATAAGTCGTAGCTTCAAAACGATACGTTTGCAGACCATAATCGGGGACATTCATTTTATAACACAATTCTGTCACGGCAGGGTAAATGGAGTATTGCGATTCTATGCGTAATGTTGTATATTTATTCATTATATGCGGCAAGCGGCAGGAGGAGAGCAAGATGGCTTCAGTGTGTAAAGATGTATTGTGTAGAAGTGCGGTTCCTGAGGATGTGGAGCCTTTATATCAAATGATTAGCGGCTATGCAGAGCGAGGAATAATGCTGCCACGTTCAAGGGAAGTGCTTATGCGCCAACTGGAGCTGTTTATTGTGGCAGAAGTGGACGGCGAAGTCGTCGGTTGTGGTTCTTTATGCAAACTGGGTGATGATTTGGTAGAGATTCGCTCACTTGGTATTTCTGAAGGACATAAAGGTATGGGCATCGGCTCCAAGCTCGTAGAGGGCCTTATTATAGAAGCACGGCGGCAGCGTATCCCTAAGATTATGGCTTTGACTTACGAGGTCTCCTTTTTTATAAAAAACGGGTTTGATGTGGTAAACAAAGAGATTTTCCCTGAAAAGGTATGGACTGATTGCATTAACTGTAGTAAACAAAACAATTGTGATGAAATTGCGGTGTTGAAAATGCTGAACTGACCTGAGCATATCAGGTCAGTTCGTTTTTGTGCCACGGATAGTGATTCAGCGATTCGTCTCAGTACAGGTGCAATCGTTGAAGTCAAAAAGGTAAGGTTTATTTTTGTAGCTAATTTTAAGTGAAGGGCCTAACATCAATGGAAAGAATGAAATTACAAAAAGACTGGCTTGATTATGTTAACAGACTACAGGAAAGAGAGCGGCAAAAAATTATTTCAAGTGGTATTACTAATTGGACTTTGCTTTTGGCAGTTATGGGCCTTGCTTATTGGATATATCCAGATATCGCAGCTATTCAAAAAAATTGGAAGACTGTTTTAATTGGGTATGTACTATTCGGTAATACAGCAATTACGCTTTTCGACTTTTTTAACAGTTATTATAGGCAAGGAAAAATAAAGAAGTATGGTTCCCCAACCAGTTCAATTGATATAAAAGGATTAAAAATTTTGTGGAGATATCAGCTAATTATGCTTATATCATTTTTAGATCAAATGCATATTTTCTATTTCACTCGAAAAATTTTTTGTTTATTCTATATTGTATACGGTATTTATTTGAAACAGTACCTACTTGCAAGCTTATAATTGATCCGCATAGGAAAGGGGAATTTGAAGAGCATTCATCTACCGATGTGAATTCTGAAAAAAGAATTGAAGCCCATAAGCTTCATGAAAAGCTCTTGATAATTATTATCAGGCTTTTATTTAGTGATTTGCTTAAACTCATAATGACTTTATTGCTAACAAGTTATATTTGTACAAATTACAATTTTAATAATATATTGTGGAAACAAATTTTTGATGGTTTAGTTATGGTCATTATTGTAATACTACTTCAATTTTTGTTGACTATTTTTATGAAACGCATGAAAATTGCTTGGCTGGAGAATCTCGAAAGAGAAATTATTGTAAATAATTTAACGGAAGACCAAATAGTTAGTAAATTGAAATTGGGCTATTTCAACGCAAGTAATATTGATAATTACTTTTGAATTGATATATTTTAAAGCTTTATAAGTTGAATTCGAAAAATGAACATAAAACGGAGTAGGCGGAATGGTGCTGTACAAGCGAAGCGGTCGCTTTTGTCCCCGGATTTCTACCCTTATAAGCTTTATTCAAGAAATCCGGGGGCGGTGGCGATGGGAAGCACCATCCGACTGCGCAGTGGCACAATAAGAAACTTTAAAATTCAGCTTATGTAATTGAAAATACTGATCTGACTTGACAATGATCCGGTCGGTTTGGTATTTTTGTATTATCGGTTAGCACTCATCGCGAACGAGTGCTAATGATCCCATTGAACAATCATGCTATTATGGATAAACAAAAGGGGGGATTCGCTTGTTAACCGAACGTCAGAGACTCATTTTGAATGCGATTATTGATGACTACATTCGTTCGGCTGAGCCAGTGGGTTCCCGCAGCATATCCAAAAGGCAGGATGTCGGATTCAGCCCCGCCACGATCCGTAACGAAATGTCGGATTTGGAGGAACAGGGCTATCTGGAGCAACCCCATACTTCTGCGGGACGCATCCCGTCTCATAAAGGCTACCGCTATTATGTGGATCATTTGGTACCACTGGATACGCTGAAGCCTATGGAAACGCGGGAACTAAAAGCCTTTTACGCCGAAAAGCTGAATGCAATGGAACAAGTAATCCAGCATGCATCTGGTATTTTGTCCCATATGACCAATTATACTTCCATCCTGCTTGGGCCGGAGGTTTTTCATACTTCATTGCGTCATTTTCAGCTATTGCCGCTCAACGAAACGACGGCTGTAGCGATTATCGTGACCAATACCGGTCAAGTGGAAAACAAGACAGTGGATATTCCGCCGGGAATTTCGATTTCCGAGATGGAGAAGGTTGTGAATTTGCTGAACAGTAAACTGGTCGGCGTACCGATTTATCAGCTTAAATCACGTCTTTACACTGCGCTTGGTCAGGAGATGGAGAAGCATGTGTCTCATTTTGAGGACGCTATGAAGGTGCTGGATAAAGCACTGGATAATGAATCGGATCAGCGCTTGTATTTGAGCGGTGCGACGAACATGCTAAACCAGCCTGAATTTAAGGACGTTGAAAAGGTCAAACATATTCTCGATCTGCTGGAGGAAACACCGACGCTGCTCAAGCTGATGACGCCTGTCGCCGGGGCACCTGAAATTCAAGTCCGTATCGGCACAGAAAATGATCATGAAGCATTTGCCAATTGCAGTCTGATTACCGCGACGTATGCGGTAGATGGCGAAGCGTTGGGCACAATAGGTATACTGGGTCCGACACGGATGGAATATGCGAGAGTTATTAATATTTTGGGTATCCTGTCTAAGGATTTGACCGCAATGCTTACGCAGCGGTTTAAATAGAATAAGACTGCGCATGTTGCGGTACTACATGTCCGCGCCGGGATACGGTATGTATCCTGCGCGGGTGCATTGCTGCGTGTTTTTGCAAAGTAACAGCAATTTGAAATGAAGTGCAGCAAACAAGTTTGAATGTACAAATATGAATGTAATGGTAGTTATGACTTGAAGGAGGTGAAACATTTTGAAGGAAGAACAAGCGTTCCAAGAAGAAAAACAACAAAATGTAAGCACAGAGGAAGCCACTGAGACGAACCAGCAGGAAGAGCCGGTGAACGAAGCGGCAGCACTGGAAGCCCAGGAGGGTGATACAGAGTTGGCTAAGCTTCGCGTGGAGGCAGAAGAGAATCAACAGCGGTTTTTACGTGCACAGGCAGATTTTGATAATTTTCGCCGTCGTACGCTAAAAGAGAAAGAGGACCTTGCCAAATATGCATCCATGAAACTGGTTACCGAATTGGTGCCTGTTCTGGATAACTTCGAGCGTGCGCTGGCAACAGCACCGCAAGGAGCGGAGGCTGAGTCATTCACCAAAGGTGTGGAGATGATCTTCCGTCAGTTTGAGAGCGTGCTTCAGGCTGAGGGAGTGACGGCCATGAATGCGGTGGGCCAACCGTTTAACCCTGATTTCCATCAGGCGATTATGCAGGTGGAAAGCGAAGAGCATGAGGAAGGCATCGTCGTTGAAGAGGTGCAAAAAGGATACATGCTGAAGGACAAGGTGCTTCGTCCGGCTATGGTAAAAGTGAGCATGTAGCTTTTTAATATACATTAGCAATAGATCGTTTGCTTTAACTATTTTGGCCTGAGGGCCTCGCATATACAGAAGGAGGAATTGTCTGATGAGTAAAGTAATCGGTATTGACTTAGGTACAACCAACTCTTGTGTGGCTGTTATGGAGGGCGGCGAAGCCGTTGTAATTCCAAATCCGGAAGGCGCGCGCACAACCCCTTCGGTTGTTGGTTTCAAAAAAGATGGAGAACGTACTGTAGGTGAAACAGCAAAACGCCAAGCAATCACGAACCCGGATCGTACAATTATGTCCATCAAGCGTCACATGGGTACAAATCATAAAGAAAGCATCGACGGCAAGGAATATTCTGCACAGGAAATTTCCGCTATGATTTTGCAAAAGCTGAAATCCGATGCTGAAGCTTACCTGGGCCAAACGGTAACTCAAGCCGTTATCACGGTTCCAGCTTACTTCAATGACAGCCAACGTCAAGCAACCAAGGATGCAGGTAAAATCGCGGGTCTGGAAGTGCTGCGTATCGTCAACGAGCCAACAGCAGCTGCACTGGCATACGGTATGGAAAAATCCGAAGACCAAACAATCCTTGTTTATGACCTGGGTGGCGGTACATTCGACGTATCCATTCTGGAACTGGGCGACGGTTTCTTCGAAGTTAAAGCGACAAGCGGCGACAACAAGCTGGGCGGCGATGACTTCGACCAAGTGATTATTGATTACCTTGTAACGGAGTTCAAAAAGGATCAAGGCATCGACCTGAGCAAAGATAAAGCAGCTGTACAACGTTTGAAAGATGCAGCGGAAAAAGCGAAAAAAGAGCTGTCCGGCGTACTGACAACGACGATTTCCCTGCCGTTCATTACGGTAGCTGACGGCGTTCCACAGCATTTGGAGTTGAACCTGACTCGTGCGAAATTTGAGGAATTGTCTGAAGGTCTGGTAGAACGTACTTTGGGACCTACTCGTCAAGCGATGAAAGATGCAGGCATGAGTGCCAGCGACATCGACAAAATCGTTCTGGTCGGCGGTTCCACGCGTATTCCGGCTGTACAGGAAGCGATTAAGAAACTGACAGGCAAAGAGCCTCATAAAGGTGTAAACCCTGATGAAGTGGTAGCTTTGGGTGCCGCAGTTCAAGCAGGCGTACTGACAGGTGATGTGAAAGACGTCGTTCTCCTCGACGTAACTCCACTGTCCCTCGGTATTGAAACCGCAGGTGGCGTATTCACTAAAATGATCGAGCGTAACACGACGATCCCTACGAGCAAATCTCAGGTGTTCTCGACGTATGCCGACAACCAGCCTAGCGTGGAAATCCACGTATTGCAAGGTGAACGTGAAATGGCAGCAGGCAACAAAACGCTGGGCCGTTTTCAACTGGGAGATATTCCTCCAGCACCACGTGGTGTACCGCAAATCGAAGTTACCTTTGATCTGGATGCCAACGGTATCGTGAACGTATCCGCTACAGATAAAGGTACAGGCAAGAGCCAAAAAATTACGATCACATCCTCCAGCGGCTTGAGCGACGAGGAAGTAGAACGTATGATGAAAGACGCTGAGTTGCATGCGGAAGAAGATAAAAAACGCAAAGATCTGGTAGAAGCGAAAAACTCTGCGGACCAACTGATTTACTCCGTAGACAAAACGATCAAGGATCTGGGCGAAAAAGCGGATGCAGGCGAAGTCGAAAAAGCGAATGCAGCTAAAGAAAATCTGCAAAAAACGCTGGAAACTGACAACCTGGAAGACATCAAAAAGGCTACTGAAGAGCTGACTGAGATCGTTCAGCAGTTGTCCGTGAAGCTGTATGAGCAAGCTGCTCAAGAAGCACAGGCTCAACAAGCTCAAGACGGCGCAGCAGACAGCAAAGGCCGCGATAATGTGGTTGACGCGGACTATGAAGTTGTTGACGAAGACAAGAAGAAAGACTAAGCTACGGATCGGGTAGTGGTAGTAGCATTACGGTACACCGGTGCGTTATAATATACTGAATGAAAAGAAGCAGCGTAGCTGCCTTGATAAATAACAATTAGCCTATGGGCAACAGTTATTTTCAGAATAAATAAGCATATTACGGGTTGTACTGCCTTGAAATGATGGGAAGGTCAAAGCCGGGTCATCCCGTGCCTTTGGCTTTCCTTTTATATGTAGTGCAGACACGTTGTAGGCATGGGGGTGGAACATTGGCTGATAAGCGCGATTATTATGAGGTGCTGGGCGTCGCGAAGGGCGCTTCGGATGAAGATGTTAAAAAGGCATACCGTAAGCTGGCGCGTCAGTATCATCCGGACGTGAACAAGGCTGCGGACGCGGAAACCAAATTTAAAGAAGTGAAAGAGGCCTATGACGTTCTCAGTGATGGTCAGAAGCGGGCAAGATACGATCAATACGGTCATGTAGACCCGAATCAGGGCATGGGAGGCGGCTTCGGCGGTGGAGCTGACTTTGGTGGCGGATTTGGCGATATTTTTGATATGTTTTTTGGCGGTGGCGGCAATGGTCGACGTGACCCGAATGCACCGCAGCGTGGTAATGATCTTCAATATACAATGACGATCGAATTCAAGGAAGCCGTATTCGGCAAGGAAACCGACATTAACATTGAGCGCACGGAAACGTGTGATACGTGTCATGGTACGGGAGCCAAAAAGGGTACTCAACCACAAACCTGTTCCGTCTGCCACGGTAGCGGACAAGAAGAAGTGGTGCAGAATACACCGTTTGGCCGGATGGTTAATCGTCGGGCCTGCTCCAACTGCGGCGGCTCCGGTAAAATCATCAAAGAAAAATGCACCACTTGTAGCGGTTCTGGTCGTGTGCGCAAGCAGCGTAAAATTCATATCCGCATTCCGGCGGGTGTGGATGACGGCGCGCAAATGCGTATCAATGGTGAAGGCGAAGGCGGTGTCAACGGTGGACCGGCAGGTGATCTGTATGTTGTTTTCCGTGTGAAGTCGCATGACTTCTTTGAGCGTGAGGGAGACGATATTTACTGTGAAATTCCGCTGACGTTTTCGCAGGCGGCATTGGGAGATGAAGTCGAAATTCCGACGCTGACCGAGAAAGTGAAGCTGAAAGTTCCAGCTGGTACACAAACAGGAACATACTTCCGTCTTAAAGGCAAGGGTGTACCAAAACTTCGTGGCGTAGGTCAGGGTGACCAGCACATTAAGGTGGTTGTGGTAACGCCTAGCAAGCTGAGTGAGGAACAGAAGGAATTGCTGCGTCAGTTCTCTTCGCTTAGCGGTGAGCAGACACATGAGAATGAGCAATCCTTTTTTGACCGTGTGAAGCGCGCCTTCCGAGGCGACTAAGCCAGGGTAGACTCGCGGAGCATCAACCATGAATCGGAGGGAACTGTTCCGCAATTGCGGAGTAGTTCCCTTTTTTATTATACGAAAGAGTGGAAGGAAGCTGTATAAGATTATAACTATGCAAATTCACGTAAACACATACATAACCATTTTTGTATAAGCATATGGACTATTTAGCTTTAAACATGATGCATGAAAGGGTGAGTTCTATCAAAAAGTCACAGCCTAAGCAGCGTCGAGGGAAACCGCTATTCAAGCTGAGAGGGCTGATTACGCTGCTGGTTTGTCTGGTTATGGCACTGGTGCTCCTGCCTGTAACTTTGTTATTTGCCGAGAGAGTTGAGCATGAAACCGAAATGGGACTGGAGGAAAAAGCGATGTCCATCGCACGTACACTTTCCCATACGCCGCTTATTATTGAGCATTTGCAGCAGTCTGATTCGTCTTCCTCCATGCAGAAGTATGTGCAGAAGGTTTCATCTGCTAATCATGTTCAGTTTATCGTAGTTATGGACATGAAGGGCATTCGCAAAACACACCCGGATCCCAGGATGATCGGCAAAGCCTTTGCTGGTGGAGATGAATACACTGCACTTCATGGTCATGAGAGTGTATCTGTTGCGAAGGGAACATTGGGCCTGTCCATGCGCGCTTTTTCTCCCGTATTCAGCTCGACGGGGAAGCAACTGGGAGCGATTGTCGTCGGTATATCCATGCAAGATGTACTGAGGGCTCAGGGAGGCAATTACCGCCTTATTGCTATCGCCATTGGCGTCGGAATGTTAATTGGTGCCGGAGGGGCTGTTGTGCTGGCCCGTAAAATCAAAAATATGCTGTTTGGCCTGGAGCCACCGGAAATCGCACGCTTGCTGGAGGAACGCAACGCTATGCTGCAGTCCATTAAGGAAGGCGTCATTGCGGTGGATGAATCCGGACGTGTTATGTTAATGAATGCGGAAGCGATTCGTCTGCTCAGGCAAGCGGGAATTGAGGATATCTCGTCTTCAGGGCAGGAGATTACCGCTTATTTGTCCGCTTTTCGATTACAAGAGGTTTTGGCGGCAGGCACTCCAAGAATGGATGAGGACATGGAGCTGGGGGGAATAACCTTGCTCACCACCAGTGTTCCGATACGGGTCAAAGGGGGAATTGTGGGAGCAATTGTAACTTTTCGGGATAAAACGGAGGTAAACCAGCTTGCCGAACGTTTGACAGGAGTCTCCCTGTATACGGAGGCGCTGCGTGCACAGGCTCACGAATTTATGAACAAGCTGCATGTCATTATGGGGATGGTACATTTACGAATGTACGATAAACTGGAGCATTACATCTTGGATGCCGTTGAGCATCATCAAGTGGAGATTGGCTCGATTACCCGGCAGATTAGGGACCCAGTGATGGCGGGCTTTGTTTTGGGGAAATTAAGCCGGGCCAGAGAGGTTGGTGTGAGCTTCGAATTGACTCCGGGCAGCTATTTGCCTGAAACCGGTCGAACTCAAACGATTCATGAACTGATAACCATACTGGGGAATCTGTTTGATAATGCCGTGGAAGCAATGGAATCTTTGGAGCACAAGCAGATTACCTTGACGCTTTATTATGAGGAAAATCAGAAGAACGGCTGTCTGGCATGTGTAATAAGTGATAACGGACCTGGTGTACCGGAACCTCTCGTAGAGGCGATATTTGAAAAGGGATTTTCGACCAAGGGAGAGTCGCGGGGAATGGGGCTTTATCTGGTAACGCAAAGTGTGAAAAGATTAAAAGGAACCATAAAGCTGATTCCGGCTGAGCAAGGGTGCTGTTTTCAGATTAAGATTCCATACACCATAATGGGGAATGATGAACATGATTAATGTCTTAATTGTAGAAGATGATCCGATGGTTGCCGAGTTTAACCGCAAATATACGGAGCAGGTAGAGGGCTTTCGATGTGGAGGCTGGGCTGCTTCCGTGGAAGATGCCAAGGAATTTCTGGAAGAACAAGCGATTGATCTGATTTTGCTGGATGTGTATATGCAGGAAAGCAATGGACTTGATTTGCTGGCTTTTATTCGTGAGACAGGAGTGAATGTGGATGTCATCGTGATTTCGGCTGCAAGCGATATGAACAGTATCAAAAAAGCGATGAATTTCGGCGCGGTGGATTATTTGATTAAGCCGTTTCACTTTAACCGTTTTCTGGAGGCGCTCACGGGTTATCGGGAGCATGTCAGTATCGTGCGTGAGCGCAGCTTGCTTTCGCAGGAGGAGTTGGATCGGCTGCTTTATCATAAAAGCTCGACCAAAGAGCTGGCCCGGCTACCCAAAGGAGTAACCAAATCCACGCTGGCCATGATATGGAACTGTATTCGGCAGCATGAAGCAATGTTATTTTCCACCGAGGATATTGCGGAGAGTGCAGGGATATCCAGAGTATCTATGCGCAAGTATCTTGCTTTTTTGACGGAAATTGAGGCACTTGCCATGGAAACCATATACGGCACCATTGGACGACCTGTTTATCAGTATCGAATTTTACCGCAGGCGGAGGAAATTATGAGCGGTTATATTTAAGCCCTCTTTTTGATTACTTTAATTACAAAAGTGAATGATTAGTTTAAAAACCAAATAAAGCGTTTTCCGAAGTGTAGAATGGAAGCATGGTCATCATTCTTCACTACAAGGAGGGAGCTTTATGGAAAATGCTACAAACCAGCCGGTCATTCAAAAGTGGCAAAAATGGCGTAAAAATCCTGCAGACGGTATCAGGATGCTGGGCAGGATAAAAGTGGGGGTTATTCCGCTTCCGCTTTACGTCGTGATTGCGTTGATTGTATACGCAGCTGCGATTACACAGAGACTTCCGAACGATCTGCTGGGCGGATTTGCTGTCATTATGATTTTAGGCATATTGCTCAGTGATCTGGGGGCGAAACTTCCGCTGCTCAAGCATATTGGCGGTCCGGCCATTCTGTCACTCATGGTTCCATCCTTGATGGTATTTTGGAACATGTTTCCTCCATCTGCGATGGGTGCTGTACACACGCTGATGAAAACCTCGAATTTTCTTTATTTTTATATCGCTTGTCTGGTCACCGGAAGTATTCTGGGTATGGATCGGAAGATGCTGATGAACGGAATTGTCAAAATTTTTGCCCCCATTATAATAGGCTCTATTGCAGCGGTAGCAGTAGGTATGGTGGTGGGTATGGCTTTTGGCTACAGCGCCTATCATACGTTTTTTTACATCATTATTCCGATTATCTCTGGCGGAATTGGAGAAGGGATTCTACCATTGTCCATTTCATATGGATTGGTGCTGGGCAAGGATTCAGCGGTATTCGTATCCCAGTTTATCCCGGCTGCCATCATTGGAAATATTGTTGCCATCATAGGCGCGGGTATTTTGAAAAAAATGGCGGAGAAAAATCCTCATACTTCGGGTAACGGGAAGTTGTTGAAACTTGATAAAAAAGGGGAAAAGTTATCTTCGGTGAGTCTGGAACAACCTGTCTCGTTTCCATTGATGGGTGGGGGGCTGCTGCTAGCCTGTACTTTCTTTATTGTAGGTAAACTGCTGGAGCCGTATCTTCATATTCCTGGCCCGATTCTGATGATTCTGGCTGCGGCCTTAATGAAGTGTATTCAAGCGATGCCGGCCCAGATAGAGCAGGGAGCTTTTCATTTGTACAAATGTATTGCGGCAAGCTTGACATGGCCGTTGATGGTGGGATTGGGTATTTTGTATGTGCCTTTGGATAGTGTGATTGGAATTCTTACGATTCCTTATGCCATAACCTGCGCATCCGTTGTGGTTGCATTGATTGTTGCTGGATACTTCACAGGAAAATGGATTCACATGTACCCGGTGGAAGCTGCGTTGGTGACCAGTTGTCGTGGCGGATTGGGCGGTACGGGGGATGTAGCGATCCTGTCTGCATCGAATCGTATGGAGCTAATGCCTTTTGCGCAAATAGCAACACGCATTGGCGGGGCAGCCACAGTCATTTTAGCAACCTTGTTACTTAATTTATGGAGCTGATGAGTCTATACAAAAGCCTGATATCTATAACAAATGTACAGAAAAAAATATACAGACATGAAAGGATGGAGAGAAGCATGAGTAGCTTAACAGAAGAGATCAGACAATTACATGAGGGCGGTAAAATGGAGACCCAACCGAAGCAGCTGATTGCAAGCATGGAGGAGCTATCCAAGATATATACACCCGGTGTAGCTGAAATCTGTATGGAAATTGCGAATGATCCAGCCAAAGCGTATCAATTAACGATTAAAAAAAATACAGTGGCGGTCGTATCGGACGGAACAGCGGTGCTAGGATTGGGAGATATAGGACCGGAGGCCGCCATGCCTGTGATGGAGGGTAAGGCGGTACTGTTCAAACAATTTGCAGATGTAGACGCATTTCCAATCTGTCTCAATACGAAGGATCCTGATGAGATTGTTCAAATTGTCAAAATGATCGCTCCGACTTTTGGCGGTATTAATCTGGAGGACATTTCTTCACCACGCTGCTTTGAGATCGAGAGACGACTGAAAGAGGAGCTGGACATTCCGGTATTTCATGATGATCAGCATGGTACGGCAGTCGTCGTGTTAGCGGGGTTGGTCAATGCACTGAAGGTATGCGGCAAAAAAATGGAGGATGTCAAAGTGGTATTTGCAGGCATCGGAGCGGCCGGTATGGCCTGCTCCCGTATGCTACTCAAGGCGGGTGTGCGTAATCTGATTGGCGTTGATCGTCAGGGAGCCATTCATCGTGGCGTGGAATACAGCAACCCGCATTGGACGGAGTACGCGAACATGACCAATCCTCATAATCTGAGTGGTAGTTTATCCGAGGTGATTGTGGGAGCAGATGTGTTCATCGGTGTGTCAGGCCCGGATTTACTGAGTGTGGAGGATATTCAGAGTATGGCCGTTGATCCTATTGTCTTCGCCATGGCGAACCCGAAACCGGAGATTGATCCAGCTTTAGCAGCGCCTTATGTACGCGTTCTGGCTACAGGCCGCTCTGATTTTCCTAATCAGATTAATAATGTGCTGTGCTTCCCGGGAATTTTCCGGGGCGCACTGGATTGCCATGCTACGACGATTAATGAGGAAATGAAGCTGGCTGCCGGACTTGCCATTGCCGATGCGATCAGTCCTGAAGAGCTAAGTGAAACTTATATCATACCCAATGTGTTTAATCCGCAGGTAGTCTCTAAGGTCCGGGATGCTGTCGTTCGCGCTGCATGGGAGACGGGGGTAGCCAAGGCAGGTAAAGCTCCTGTCGCCGTTCTGCACCCGCAAAAGTTATAGTCTTCACAAACTACTTCCAACCGTTTCAGCCTACTAAACTCGGTGCTGTCTGTTCCGTTCCGCTTTCGTGGGGAATATAAATCCGTGCCAATGAGCAGGATATAGCAAAGCGCAACTGTCTATGTTCTTGAACAGGAGTTGCGCTAAATACCACACAGGGAGTTTTTGGGGATGGGTGAAAAAAATATTTTGGCGTATTTCAAAAGCCCCGAGGAAGCGCAAGGAGCGGCTAGAAAACTGGAAGCTCTCCGGGCAGCGGATGTGTCGATAGACCGATTTAGCCGATATCCGCGACAGTCCACGGGCAACGCTGGATTACCTGTATTTTCGGGACAGATTAGCAGCTTGTCCTCACTAACACAGGGAGTGGACTTTACGGATGCAACCCCGGCGATACTGGCTGCGGCCGATCCGTCTGCCAGCGGAATGAGCGATGGAGGACAGGGTGGACCGACAGGCCGCGATATTTTGTTGACCGCTGTGGTGGATGAATCTATTCATCACCAGGCGATGTCCATCGTGGAACAGGCGGGTGGAATGCTGTAAAAAGTTTGGAAGGAGCTGTAACCGATGTCCAAAAACAAACGGTTTGATAAAGTGTTGACCAAAACCGAGAAAATCAAGCGTGCGCAATCTGCCAAAAATGAGGATGTTGAGTTCTCGGCAGAGCAGGCAGATGCTCAGGATTTGGAAGCGATCCGGCGCAGTGAAGTAGCTGATCGTCGTCAGCAGCGCATCATAAACGACAGCGAGTAGATCCAACAAGACGGGTTATCCCCTATCATTAAAGATGATTTGTGGGATAGCCCGTCTTATTTATGTTCTTTCCTCTTTCTATTAATTATCCGCTATATGCTGTTGCGCTAAAAACAAGGGGACCGGAGACGAAAGCAGTAGTCGCAGGCGTTTGATTTTCAATAATCAGTTGATAGTTTTGCACGCCCAGAGGCGCAACATCTACCGTTTCGACATTAAGAATAATGTTGTTGTCAAAGATATTGGACTCCAGTCCGTAATATATTTCTTGCCCAGCTCTCCATATCCGTACAAGTACTCTAATGTTGCCCGCACCAACAAAACGCAAGCCTATGGATGCCTTTAATTCTACCCGGTTGTTAACAGCTCCAGGAATAGCCGGATCGATAAATACGGAAGCAGTGGCAATCCCTAGTCCGGCTGGAGAAATAGGAACCGGAAGACTAATCCCATTGGTAATAGGTGTGATGACAGTAGCATTATAATCCAAAACGGTTTTGGCCATTATAAGTCACTCCTTCTTTGAATATACTATATTGTATGTACTAGAGTTAAGGGTGCTTGGATTAAAAGAGTGGACAACATGAACAAGTTCTACAAAACATTTTGCACTCCGATGATACTAGCTTTTTTGAACTCCTATGCTTGTATATAGTACAATATAGAGTATGCATGTGAAATGAGGAGGAAATGAAAACCATGTTGTGGCATGAAATTACAATACATACAACCGAAGAAGCCGTCGAAATGATTTCGAATTTTCTGCACGAAGCAGGTGCGGGAGGGGTTTCCATTGAAGAATCCGGTTCGCTGAACAAACCACGCGATACGTCCTACGGACAGTGGTATGATCGGCCCTTGAATGACATTCCCGAGGGACAAGCGACCATCAAGGGGTATTTTGCTGAAGAAGTGGAGATGGACGGGATCCGTGCGCAAATTGAGCCACGCGTCGAAGAGTTGAGAACATTCGATATTGATCCCGGCGAGGTTCGGTATGAGCTGAAAACGGTCAACGAGGATGATTGGGCGAATGCCTGGAAGCAATATTTCAAGCCTTTGCGTGTGTCGGATCGTCTAACGATCAAACCTACTTGGGAAGCCTATGAGCCTGCCAGTGAAGATGAAAAAATTATTGAACTGGACCCCGGCATGGCCTTTGGCACCGGAACGCATCCCACAACATCACTTTGCCTGAGAGCGCTGGAATCAGTGATTAAGGGTGGAGAAGAAGTTATTGATGTGGGCACAGGCTCCGGCATTTTGGCGATTGGAGCCGTGCAACTGGGAGCGAAGCATGTACTGGCACTGGACCTTGATCCCGTAGCGGTATCCAGTGCGCGGGAAAATACCCATCTGAACGGACTGGAGGATCGCATTACTATTAAAGAGAGCGATCTGCTGTCTGTACTGAATGCGAGCGATCCGACGCTGGGTATCCAATTGCCAGTCAAGCTGGTGGTCGCTAATATTTTGGCCGAAATTATTCTGCTGTTTATTGATGATGTGTACAAGGCTCTGGAGCCAGGTGGTATTTATATCGCTTCAGGGATTTGGAAGAACAAAGAAGAGGTTGTCGAAAACGCATTGAAGGCGGCTGGCTTCGACATTGCCGAAACGTGCCGGGATGAGGATTGGCTGGCGTTTGTGGCGAGAAAGAGGTAACCATGGATTTTTTACAAAGTATTTTTCGTGTGAATTTAAATGTTCTTCCATTTTACTTGCTGGCTGTGATCATATCTTTTACAGTGCATGAGTTTGCACATGCGTATTATGCCAATAAATTTGGCGACCCCACAGCCAAGCTGCTTGGGCGCGTGACTTTAAATCCGGCCGTGCATATTGATCTGCTGGGTACGCTGTTGCTGCTGATCGGGGGCTTTGGCTGGGCCAAGCCTGTTCCGGTTAACCGTGACAATTTTAGCCGTCCGCGCCTCATGGGCATTATTGTTTCGGCTGCCGGTCCGCTGAGTAATCTGCTGCTTGCATTTGTTACTACATTGATCTATGCCATGCTCCTTCATTTTCAAGTGCTGCCGGGTATGGAGAACCAGCGGGTGGCTCAGGCGATCTATTTGTTTATCAATGCACTGATCAATTTGAATCTGTTTTTGTTTATCTTTAACTTGATTCCATTGCCTCCGCTGGATGGATACCGCATTGTGGAAGACGTAGCTCCAACTCCTGTGCGTCGTAAGCTTCAGCAGTTTGAACAGTGGTCCATCTTTATTTTTCTGCTTATACTGGTCATTCCGCAGGTTCGGGCTGTAACGATTGAACCTCTTTACATGCTGGCCCAGATGATCTATATCCAGTTTTTGCAGTTCTCTTTTTACATCACCGGATTATTTGGAGCCTAAGGGCTCCTTTTTTTACGAGAACAGATAGGTATTACGCGAATGGAAGAGGGAACAGACTGGTCATACAGGCGCAAAAGATGATATGATGTTGCATGGTGATTTATTCGGATTTTGTACAGAACGTCAGTGGATAACAGTTATTTTTAGAATAGGTGTGAGAGAGAATGCAGCGTTATTTTATTCCGGCAGAGCAGTTTCTGGAAGACCATGTGATCGTGGCGGGTGAGGATGCGCGACATATTGCCAAGGTCATGCGCGGTCGTAGTGGTGACAAAATTATAGTCAGTGACGGGATATCAAGGGAAGCGCTGGCTGCGCTGGATACGATAGAACAAGATCGTGTGACGGCGACGATCGTCGAGCCGCTGGAGATGACCTCCGAACCGCATGTGCAGGTCACCATTGCCCAAAGTCTCCCCAAGGGAGACAAGATGGAGACTGTTATGCAAAAATGTACAGAAATCGGAGCAGCGGGGTTTGTACCGTTTTTGTCCGAGCGTACGGTCGTGCAGTATGATGTCAAAAAGGAAGGCAAGCGACTGGAGCGCTGGCGCAAGATTGTGAAGGAAGCGGCTGAGCAAAGCCACCGTAACCGGATTCCGGAAATTAGCGCGCCGATGACGTGGAAGGAGCTGCTGGCTTCTTTTTCACAGTATGATTTGATATGCTATTGTTATGAAAAAGAGCAGGGGCGGCAGCTACGAGACGTGATTCGGCCTTTGGCAGGACAATGGACGTCGATGGACAAGCCGCGTGTTCTGCTAGTAGTGGGTCCGGAAGGCGGCTTCAGCGAAGCGGAGAGTCTGGAGGCCGAGCAGGCCGGGGCGCAGTCTACGGGGCTGGGAAGACGCATTTTGCGTGCGGAAACCGCAGGTATGGCTGCATTGGCTTGCATTTTATATGAGTCAGGGGAAATGGGAGGGGTTTAATATGCCGTCAGTGGCATTTTACACATTGGGTTGTAAGGTAAACTTTTATGATACAGAAGCGATTTGGCAACTGTTCAAAAATGAAGGCTATGAGCAGGTAGATTTTGATGAGCAGACAGCTGACGTCTACCTTATTAATACGTGCACCGTTACGAATACCGGCGATAAAAAGAGTCGTCAGATCATTCGCCGTGCGATTCGTCGGAACCCAGATGCCATTGTGGCAGTGACGGGCTGTTACGCCCAGACTTCTCCTGCCGAAATTATGGATATTCCTGGTGTCGATCTCGTTATTGGTACACAGGATCGGGACAAAATTATTCCGTTTGTTCAGGAGATTCAGGAGTCGCGCCAACCAGTGAATGCTGTGCGCAATATTATGAAAACGCGCGTGTTCGAGGAAATGGACGTACCTGATTTTGCTAACCACACACGTGCGTTTTTGAAAATTCAGGACGGCTGCAACAATTTCTGCACCTTCTGCATCATTCCGTGGTCGCGTGGTTTGTCCCGCAGCCGCGATGCCGCGAGTATTATGACTCAGGCGCGTCAATTGGTGCATGCGGGTTATAAAGAAATTGTGCTCACAGGCATTCATACAGGTGGTTATGGTGACGACATGGACAATTATGACCTGTCCGATCTGCTGTGGGATCTGGAGAAGGTGGAAGGGCTGGAGCGTATCCGTATCAGCTCGATTGAAGCCAGCCAGATAGATGAAAAAATGCTCGATGTGCTGAATCGTTCCACCAAGCTGGTGCGTCATTTCCACATTCCACTTCAGGCGGGAGATGACACCGTACTGAAACGGATGCGCCGTAAATACACAACCGAAGAGTTTTACAATAAAATGCTCATGATTCGCAAGGCGATGCCGGATGTGGCGATTACGACAGATGTTATTGTTGGCTTCCCTGGGGAGACGGACGAAATGTACCGCAACGGCTATGAGCTGATGAAAAAAATCGGCTTCTCGGAAATGCATGTGTTTCCTTATTCCAAGCGCAGTGGCACACCTGCGGCACGTATGGAGGATCAGGTGGACGAGGACGTGAAAAATGCACGTGTGCATGAGCTGATTGATCTGTCGGAGCAAATGCAGTTGGCTTATGCAGAGAAGTTTGTCGGTCAGGTGCTGGAGGTCATTCCGGAAGTTGCGCCGAAAGGGACCGAAGATAGCGGCATGCTTCACGGTTACAGTGACAATTACATTCAATTGGTGTTTGAAGGTACTGAGGATCTGGTTGGCAAGGTGTGCCGCGTGAAGCTGACGAAGGCGGGCGTTAATGAAAGTGAAGGCCAATTGGTCCGTGTGCTGGAGAATGGACTGCAAACAGCCCTATAATAACTAAAAAAAGCCTGAACAGGCAATAGAGATGGCAAACAAGGATTTCGCCTTTCCTTACAGGGAGGACGGAATCCTTGTTGCGCAAGGAAAGGGGATTACAGGATGGCAGCAAAAAAGGAAATTTCCGCAGGCGGTGTTGTGTACCGTAAACAGGGGGAGCAGCTTGAAATTCAGCTGATTACCGACCGATACGGCAAGGTCTCCTTGGCTAAAGGCAAGATGGAGCCGGGAGAAACGATCGAACAGACGGCTTTGCGTGAAATTCGTGAGGAAACAGGGCTGAACGGACGGATTATCCAGCATGTAGATATGATTGCTTATACGTATCAGCATCCTGAATTTGGGGAAGTGGACAAGGAAGTTCATTATTATCTCGTAGAGGCACTGGATGGGGATTTACAGGCACAGATTGAAGAAATTAAAGGTGTTGCGTGGCATACGCCTGAGGAAGCATGGCGTCTCCAGCGCCAAGGCGGATATGACAACAATGATGTCATTTTGAGCAAGGCGCTGTCCATGCTTGGAATTAACGTTTGATGATGTTGGGAGACATACGATTCTCTAAACGTGTCCATACAGGTAAATAGCAGACTGGCAAGACAAGCAGAGAGCTGATCACGTTAAACAGGGTTTGGGCATGAGCGACCTTGGCTCCCGGCTCGGCGGATATCCAGGCGGCTGCCATTTCCAGCCCGGGGATCAGCGGCATAAACAGCAACGCCCCGCCTACGTTCAGCAGTACATGGGACCAGGCCACAAATTTGCCGGATACGCTGCCGCCAACAGCGGCAATCAGGGCCGTCACGCAGGTGCCGACATTGGAGCCGATAACGATGGCGATACCTACATCCGCTGGCAAAGCTCCCGCAGCCGCAAGGCTGATCGCCATGCCAATAACGGCGGCGCTGCTGTGAACCAGTGCGGTCAGGCATGCTCCGGCGGCGAAGGCCCACCACATGTTGGCTGCGGCGTGGTCAAGAAACCAGCGGAACAGCCCGGCCTGCTCAATCCAAGGGCCGACTGTTTGCATCACTCGGATACCCGCAAGGATCAGCGAAAATCCGGCAAAGGCGAGGCTGATATATTGTACAGCCTGTGATCGGCTGAGTTGATTGGGGCTGGATGGTGGCCCGGCAGACGCATACTGGCGGCTGGAGACAGCCTCGCCCCACATGATGGCGGCACTCCAGCAAAGCAGCGAGCCGCAGAGCAGCGGAACAGCCAGTTTACCTAGCTGGAGCCCCATCAGCTCGGTGGTCAGACAGGTACCAATATTGGTGCCGAGGATAATGCCGAGCGTGCGGCCGTAGGTCAACAGCCCGGCGTTGACCAGTCCGATGGTCAGTACCGTTACAGCGGTGCTGCTTTGCAGCAGGGCGGTAATACCTGAGCTGAACAGCATGCCCCGCCAAGGGGAAACGGTGGCCCGGTTCAGCCAGCGCGTGAGGAAGGGGCCCGCCAAATGCCGGAGGGCCGCTTCCATCAGCTTCATCCCGCCCAAAAAAATAAGCAGCCCGCCGCACAGCGGCAAAATAACATGAATAAACACGGGCGTAGCCCCTTTTCTAAGGTTATTAATTGAATTGCGCTTATGTAACAGCCTATGATCTGTCGAGGACAGCCATGACAAGCATGACCGAGCTGTTTTTTTAGGAAAACGAAAATTTTTATAGAACTTCACAAGCTTTAAAATGTGACGTCGATATAAAGGCGGGCAGTAGCGGAGCGGTTCATTTGAATCTGAAGAAGCGTAGCGTTCGCCTTTGCAGGGGGATTCTTACCATTAAATCATTTATAAAATCCAGAGAATCCCCCTGCAACAGCGATCGTAAGATCAAATGAACCGCGGAGCCGCGCCCCATCGAACACCACATTTTTAAGGACTTTGAGTAATCCAAGAATGGGAGTGAAAGACTTTGCCTTCAGTAATATTGGAACGCAGCCGCAAAAAAAGGCTGGAGCACGCGCACCCCTGGGTGTTTAAAAATGAAATAGCCAAGGTGGAGGGTGAACCGGAGGCAGGTGATCTGGTCAATATCGTAAACCATCAGGGCCGTTATTTAGCGACGGGTTACTATAATCCAGCCTCACAAATTACGGTGCGTGTGATGTCCTACGAGCCGCTGGAAGCGATGGATCAAAGCTTTTTTGCCAAACGCTTCCGCGATTGTCTGGAGCACCGTGAACGTTTTGTGACCGGGGGAGACGCGTATCGGCTGGTATACGGCGAGGCTGATTTTTTACCCGGGCTGATTGTAGACCGTTTTGGCGACGTGTTGGTCGTACAATTGTTAACGCTCGGTATGGATCGCCGCAGGGAAGAAATCAGGGATGCACTCGTTGAATTGATTGGTCCTGTCGGTATATATGAGCGCAGTGATGTGTCTATCCGCGAGTTGGAGGGACTGGAACAGACCAAAGGGCCTTTATATGGCGACTGCCCGCGTCATGTTGTGGTAACGGAAAATGGCTTGCATATCAAGGTTGATATCGTTGAGGGCCAGAAGACAGGCTACTTCTTCGACCAGCGTGAGAATCGTGCGGCGATTGCGCCGCTGATGACGGGCTGGGGAGGACGCAGCGGAATTACGCTACAGGAAGTAGCAGCAGAACAGGGTGACGTTGGCACAGCGGTCATGAAGCCTGTGAACAAAAGCGGCAAGGTTGTGGAGTTTCCATTCTGGGATGGCGCAACCGTGCTGGAGTGCTTTTCACATACGGGAAGCTTTACGCTTAATGCCTGCAAATACGGTGCTAAAAAAGTAACCTGTCTTGATATTTCCGAGCACGCGATTGAAAGCGCACGGGATAATGTCAAGCTGAACGGATTTGAGGAACGCGTGGAGTTTGTAGTGGACGATGCTTTCCAATATTTGCGCAATCAGGTTAAAGGTGTAGAGGAACGCACCGTGCGGGCCGGAGGTAAAGGAGATACATCCAAGCCGCTAACAGCAGGGGGCGGACGTACCTTTGATGTAGTTATTCTTGATCCACCAGCCTTTGCGAAAACAAAGAATGCGGTCAAAGGAGCTACGCGGGGATATAAAGATATTAATCTGCACGGGATGAAGCTGGTCAATGAGGGCGGCTATTTAGTGACTGCGAGCTGCTCATTCCATATGCGGCCGGAGCTGTTTCTGGACGCGATTAAGGAAGCGGCGGCAGATGCCGGAAAAATCCTCCGTCTGGTGGATTGGAGAGCGGCTGGCAAGGATCATCCCCAAATTTTAGGTGTGGAAGAAGGCCATTATTTGAAATTCGCCATTTTTGAGGTGCGCAGTCGAACACAACTGTAGAATTTATAGACTGTTAACCGCATTATAAGGTAGCGGATCAAGTAGATTAGGCTCGTTTTATCCATAAATCAGTCCTGTAGAGAAGGCATACAACAAGCCTGCTTGCGGGACTGTTTGTTTTTTGAGGGAGGATAAAATGCTACAAGATGGCAAACGTACGTTCTTTTCTCCCTTGCCTCATATGCTATACTGTTGAATAGAATGTTGTTCGTTGGAAAGGAGGCCGCATCATGTCGGTCCGTTTGTTAATTGGCCGCTCAGGCAGCGGCAAAAGCACGTTAATCCGTCGTGAAATGACGGCTATGCTACGCGAGGAACCGCTAGGTAAGCCTATGCTGTTACTTGTGCCGGAGCAATCGTCATTTGCTTCCGAGCATGCGCTGCTTACAGAAGCCGGAAACGGTATTCAGGGGACGGTGCGCGCCCAGGTCATGGGATTCCATCGTCTTGCCTATTTGGTCATGCAGGAAACCGGGGGTTCGGCGTTGGTACCTGTGACGGCGGAAGGCAAGAAGATGCTTTTATATAAAATTATTCGTCGTCGCAAGGATGAACTGAGTTTATTTAAGGATTCGGGAGACCAGTTGGGCTTTGTGGATCGGTTAAATACGCTGTTTACGGAGCTAAAGCAGTACGGAAATGATACTCAGTCAGTACCGGAGCAACTGGAGCGAATGAATGCGGCGGGGGAATCGACTCCGATTTTGCGCGGTAAGCTCAAGGATATCAGTTTGATCTATGAGGATTTTGAAAGAGAGCTGGCGCTTAAATATATTGACGGCGAGGATACGCTGCGTATGCTGGCAGAGCAGATTGCCGAATCTTCCATTGTACGTGGAGCGGATATTTGGATGGATGGCTACCGCAGGTTTACGCCGCACGAATACAAGGTGGTTGAGCAGCTTATGCTGCACGCTTCTTCGTTGACGGTCGCGCTGACCTGCAACCGCAGCTACGAGAGTGGACAGCTTCCGCATGAACTGGATTTATTTCATCCTGCGGCGGCTACCTATGTAAAGCTTAAAGGGATGGCAGACGAGCTGATGATCGATACGCAGACACAATTGCTGCGACCTGATCCGCTTCCGAGATTTAAGGGCCGTCCGGCGTTGGCGTATCTGGAGGCAGATTTTGAACGTCGCGCAGGGCATCGGAATCAGGAACGACCCATTCGTCAGCAGCAGATGCGGGAGCAATGGAAGGACAAGCAGCCAGAAGAAATCAAACTGTATGCGGCAGCGAACCGACGTGTGGAGCTGGAGGGTGCAGTGCGCGAAATGCGCCGCCTGGCCCGAGATGAGGGAGCACGTTATCGGGAAATGGCGCTGTTCGTACGCCAGATTGAGGATTATGAGCCGTGGGTGGAGCCGATATTCAAACAATATGAGGTTCCGGTATTTCTGGATCAGCGCAGAAACGTATTGCATCATCCATTGGTGGAAATGATTCGAGCTTCGCTGGATATCGTTCAGCGGCGTTGGCGGTACGAGGATGTATTTCGAGCGGTCAAAACGGATCTGCTGTTGCCACAGGATGGACGGGTCAGCCGTGAGGATATGGATCGTCTGGAAAATTACGCATTGGCCTGTGGGATACAGGGCAGCCGCTGGACAGACGGACGGCCTTGGCAGGCGGTACCCAGCCTTTCGCTGGAGCTGGAGGAACAGGAGCGAAATCGTCAACGGGACGAAACACTGGATCTAATGGAGCTGTGCCGCGATGTGATCGTGACGCCTTTACGTGCGTTTGAGAAACGTCTGGGTAAGGCTCGTACTGCACTTGAGAAGTGTGAAGCGGTGTACTTGTTGCTGGAGGATGCGGAAATTGGGCATAAGCTGGATGAATTGATCCATCAGGCTGAGGAAGTGGGAAATCCCGAGCAGGCGAAGGAGCATCGTCAGGTATGGGATGCGGTGCTTGAGCTGTTGGATCAGATCGTCGAAATGATGGGTGACGAGAAGCTGGACACTTCTTTGTTTGCAGGTGTGCTGGAAACGGGGCTGATAGAATACCGCATGGGTCTTGTTCCTCCAGCTCTGGATCAGGTGCTGGTCGGAAACACAGACCGTACACGTATAGCGGGAATTCAGCATACCTTTGTGCTGGGTATGAATGAAGGTGTAATGCCGGCTGTATTTCATGAAGACGGTGTGCTGAATGAGCAGGAACGGACCGCCTTGAATGAACGGGGCGTGGAACTGGCGCCGGATATGACAAGACGTCTGCTGGATGAACGTTTTCTTGCGTATACGGCGCTCACGTCAGCCGGAAGCAGTCTGTGGATGAGCTACGCTGTGACCGACGAAGAGGGCAAGTCGTTGTTGCCGTCAGAGTTAGTACGGCATGTCCGTCAACTGTTCCCTGCTCTGGAAGAGCACCCGTTGGCTGCATATCCTTTGCCTCGGGACCCATGGGCAACGCAATGGGAGTATGCTTCCCATCCGTCCGAGGCATTGCCGCAGCTGATCGCGCAATGCCGGCAATGGCGGCATGGTGGAGAGATTTTATCTCCCTGGTGGGAGGTATACAACTGGTATGCGGGCCAGCAGGGGCGTGAAAAGGACAAGCTGCGTCAGTTGCTGACCTCACTTTTTTACGAAAATCATGCCGAAATGCGGAAGGAAACGAGTCGTCGTCTGTACGGCAGCAAGCTGCGTACCAGCGTATCCCGTATGGAACGTTTTGTCGCTTGTCCGTTTTCGCATTTTGCTTCCCATGGTCTTCGCTTGAAGGAGCGCCAAATGTATCGGCTAAAGGCACCGGATATCGGGCAGCTGTTCCATGCGGCGCTCGGAGAGATGGCGATGAATTTACGTAAACGAAATGTGAGCTGGGGCAGTCTCAGCACAGAGGAATGCCGACAAGAGGCGGAATCGACGGTGGAGCGTTTGGCTCCCCGCCTGCAAGGCGAGATTTTAATGAGCTCCAAGCGGTACGGGTACATTTTGCGCAAGCTGAAAGACATTGTGAGTCGGGCTTCGCTGATTTTGGGTGAGCATGCGCGTAGGGGCAGCTTTGAGCCACTGGAGCTGGAGCTGGGTTTTGGGCCGGGAGAAAAGCTTCCTCCTTTGACCTTTCGACTGGACAACGGTGTGGTGATGGAAATCGTCGGACGAATTGACCGCGTGGATGTGGCAGAGGGAGAACAAGGCTTGCTTTTACGCGTCATTGATTACAAATCCAGCCAAAAGGACCTCAAGCTGCATGAAGTGTACTATGGCTTGTCCTTGCAAATGCTCACGTACCTGGACGTGCTGCTGAATGCGGCGGAGGAATGGCTTGGCGAGACGGCTTATCCGGCAGGTACGCTGTATTTTCACGTCCACAATCCGATGTTGCAGTCGCCGAATGGTCTTAGCGCGGAACAGGCCCGTCAGGAGCTTCTAAAACGCTTCAAGATGAAAGGGCTATTGCTGGCGGATCGTGATGTGGTTGGACAAATGGACACGGCACTGGACAAGGGGTATTCCTCCATTTTGCCAGTTGCGGTAAAGGCGGACGGCAGCTTTTACAGCAGTGCGTCTGTCGCTTCGCCGGAACAGTGGGATAGCCTGCTGGCTTCGGTACGCGATAATATCCGAACGATTGGGACACGCATGACAGAGGGCGACGTGGCGATTGAACCTTATCGTATCCAGCAAGAGACGGCATGCACCTTCTGTTCTTTCAAACCTGTCTGTCAATTTGACGACAGTCTGGAGGGCAGCGGCTACAACCAATGGGGGAAACCCGACAAGGATCAGATCTGGAATCTGCTCGGTCATACACAGGAAGGGAAAGGAGGAATGAACCCATGATAAGTACATCAAGCACCAACGGCATACCTAAGCCGGAAGGTAGTATGTGGAGTGATGACCAGTGGCGTGCGATTTCCGAATCCGGCAACAACATGCTGGTAGCGGCAGCGGCGGGGTCTGGTAAAACAGCGGTGCTGGTAGAGCGCATTATTCGTAAAATCGTCGATCCCCGGCTCGGTTTCAGCGTGGATCGGCTGCTGGTAGCGACCTTTACGAAGGCTGCCGCCGCCGAAATGCGCCAACGTATCCGCGAAGCCTTGGAACGTGTGCTGGAACAGGAGCCAGATAGTGAGCATGTACGTCGCCAGCTATCGCTACTAAATCGAGCCTCGATAACGACGCTCCACTCTTTTTGTATGGAGGTCATTCGCAGGCATTATCAGGCCATTCCCCTCGATCCCGGTTTTCGGATTATGAATGAGCATGAGACGGAATTGCTGCGTCAGGAGCTGCTGGAAGAACTGTTTGAGGAAAAGTATGAGGCTAACGATGAAGGTAGCACGTTTCGCAGACTGGTGGACTGGTTTAGCGGTGAGCGTACAGATGATGCGATGTATGTGCTTGTTCAGCGCTTGTATGATTTTTCGCAAAGTCATCCCTGGCCGGAGCATTGGCTGAGGGAGACGGCAGCAGCGTTCCGTGTAGAAGATGTGGCGGCTTTGGGAGAAACTCCTTGGGTCCGCAGCATTTTGGCGGATGCGGCACTTTCGCTGCGCGGAGCAGCAAGCCTGCTGGAGCAGGCGTATGAGACGGCTATGCAGCCCGGCGGCCCTGCGCCCTATGCAGTGACGCTGCAAGAGGATGCGGCGATGGTGAAGGGACTATTGCAGGAGCTGGAGACACAGCCGTGGGCATCGCTGTATGATCACTTTCAGATCGCGGCCTTTGGCAAGCTCAAGCCGGTCAAAAAGGATCAGACCGAGCCTGCATTGCAGGAGCGGGTCAAGGCGCTCCGTGAGGCAGCCAAAAAAATGATCACGGATATGAAGGCTTCCCTGTTCGGCAGGAGGGCAGAAGCCTATTTGGAGGAACTGCATGGGGCGGCTCCTCTGATGGACGCACTGGTGGAGACCGTTATTTTATTCGGCGAACGATTTCAACAGCACAAGCAGTCCAAAGGGATGGTGGATTTCGGGGATTTGGAGCACTATTGTCTAAAAATATTACGTCATCCCGACTCCACTCCGCACAGACTGCTGCCTTCGGACGCTGCGCTCGAATACAAGGAGCAATTCGACGAGGTGCTATTGGATGAGTATCAGGATACGAATACGGTACAGGAGGATATCGTCAGACTGGTATCCCGTGAAGAGCCGGGTAACCGTTTTATGGTAGGGGACGTGAAGCAGAGTATTTATCGGTTTCGGCTGGCGGAGCCGGATCTGTTTTTGAACAAATACCAGCGATACGGTATGCAGGAACAGGAAGAGGGCTTTTTAATTGATCTGGCGCGTAATTTCCGCAGTCGGGTGGAAGTTGTCGATGCGGTCAATTTGGTGTTTCGGCAAATCATGAGCGTGGATGTGGCGGAAATTGAATACGATGAACGGGCATGGCTGGCGCATGGTGCTTCCTATCCTGAGCAGACGCAAAAGGATGCCACATCCCCATATGCACCTGAACTGCTGTTAGTTGATAAAGGCGGGCGCGGTCTTTCGGAGGCTCCGGAGCTGTCCGAAACGGGTGATGAGTCCGCTTTACAGGAAGGCGAAATGGCTGAGCTTGCTGAGCTGGAAACGGCACAATTGGAAGCTCGCGCAATCGCGCAACGGATTAAGGAGCTGACGGGAGATACAGGCCAACCGTTGTTGATTTATGACAAAGGGTTAAAAGCGATGCGTCCAGCAGTCTTCGGTGATATTGTCATTTTGCTCCGTTCGGCAAGCGTATGGGCACCGCTGATTGTAGAGGAACTGCGTCTTGAGGGCATTCCGGCATCCGGGGAGCAGACGACAGGCTTTTTCAAAGCAACGGAAGTTGAGGTCATGCTGTCTCTGCTACACATTATTGATAATCCGCAGCAGGACATCCCGCTGGCATCTGTGCTTCGTTCACCGATTGTAGGCTTAACCGAGGATGAGTTGGCACAAATCAGGCTGCAAAAGCCAGACGGATTATTTTATAGCGCTCTGCTTGCGGCGGCTGAGGCTGACCCTACACAGGATAGTGAAAATGGAACGTCCAGCGACATGCTGGAATTGGATCTTTTCGCTGGAGATTCGACAGATGCCTCAGATATGGATGACAGGAATAGCGGAAATACGTTGCCTGACCGACTGCGTTCGTTTTTGCACGATTTGGAAGCGTGGCGGCAGGAAGCCAGACAAGGCAGCTTGAGTGCATTGATTTGGCGTTTGCTGGAGGAAACGGGATATCTGGATTGGGTAGGTGGATTGCCTGGCGGCTCTCAACGTCAAAGTAATTTGCGGGCGCTGTATGACCGGGCGAGACAGTATGAGACTTCTACCTCTAACCGGGGCCTGTTCCGGTTTTTGACCTTTATTTCCCGTTTGCGAGAGCGAGGCGGTGATTTGGGTTCATCCAGTGGCGGTACTGAACCCGATCAGGCTGTGCGCATTATGACGATTCACAAGAGTAAAGGACTAGAATTTCCTGTTGTGTTCATCGCCGGAACGGCTAAAATGTTCAATCAGCAGGATCTGAATGCGCCGTTTCTGATGCATAAGGAGCTGGGGTTTGGTCCCAAATATGTGGAGGAACAAAATCGGGTCAGCTACCCGACGCTGCCTAATTTGGCGATCCGTCGACGCTCCCAGCTGGAGCTGCTGGCTGAAGAAATGCGGGTGCTGTACGTGGCGCTTACGCGTCCACGTGAAAAACTTATTATGACAGGAACGGTGAAGGATCTCGCTGCACGCGCAGCGGGTTGGGCACGTGCCAAAGAGCATACGGAGACAGTTTTACCCGATTATATGCTGGCGGCAGGCCGCAGTTATCTGGACTGGGTAGGTCCTGCGTTGATCCGACATCCTTCTGCTGCTGTACTTAGAGAAGCGGCAGGGGATCAGGAGGGGTACTATCACAGGCTGGAATATATGCCAGGCGGGGATTGGCTATTCAGAATCATAGCTTCGGAGAGTCTTTCCGGCTCTCGTTTGAATTTGGACTCTGACGAGGAGATCGTTAATGAAGAGCGTCAGGAGAAGACGGAAGCATTGAAAAATGCCGAGCCGATCGATACAAGGAGGCTCTCATCCGACTCCGCATCGGTTAGTCCAACGGATATTACAACAAGGGTTGATTCAGATATTGCCGCTGCGCTTTCCTGGTCCTATCCGTATGAACGGGCAAGCAAGACGGCGGCGAATACAACGGTCACCGAAATGAAAAGATGGCTGGCGATGCAGGAAGCTGGATCGGAGGATTGGCTGAATCTGTCTTCTTTCCAGGTAGCGGAGTTACCAGAGGAGATGGAAGATTCTCAGACTGGGGGAAATCGACTACACTTGCGCAGACCCAAATTTATGGGCAATCGGCGATTGACGCCGACGGAACGTGGAACGGTGTACCATACGCTGTTTCTCCATTTGCCACTGGTTGGTGTGATGAGCGCCGAGGTGATTGAGGAAACGAAGGCTCGTCTGTTGAACCAGCGCTTATTGCTGGATGTTCAGGCGGAGGCCTTAGATACCGATAAAATATTGCGCTTCTTCACCGGCGAGCTGGGTCGCAGATTGCTGGAGGCATCCCACGTTCAGCGTGAGCTTCCGTTCACCTATACGATAGGAGCCGTTGATTTTTGGAGCCGCAGCTTGCCGTCGATGTTGTCTGCGCAGGAAATAGAGTCAGGACCCGAGCAACAGGAGGAAAACATGACGTCAGTGCCTGGTCACGATGACAGAGTGCTGATGAATGGGATTATTGACTGCCTGTTTGAAGGGCCGGAAGGGCTGGTTTTGCTTGATTACAAAACAGACCGGGTTTCCGAATATAGGACGGTGCCTCATTTAACGGAGCAATATCGTTTTCAACTGGAGCTGTACGCCCATGTGATCGAAGATATTACAGGTCAAAGGGTTGCTGAAAAGTGGTTGTATTTTCTGGAGGCTGGGGAAAGTGTGCGATTGTAGCTATTTAATATTTAATGGACGAAATAGATAGGGAGAGAGGAGGAACAGCATGCGGATTTTGCATACGGGAGATTGGCATTTGGGGAGAACGCTGGAAGGGCGCAGCCGTTTGAAGGAGCAGGAGGCGTTCCTGGAAGAATTGGCGAAAATGGCTGACGATCAGCAGGCGGATCTGATTATGATGGCTGGAGACGTGTACGACTCGGTCAATCCTCCAGCCGCTGCCGAGCAGCTATTTTATGAAACGTCTGCCCGTTTAACGGCTGGAGGAAGACCTTTGGTCGTTATTGCGGGTAATCATGATCAGCCGGAACGGGTATCCTCGGTTACGCCACTGGTGAGCCAGCGCGGAATTACGTTGCTGGGGCTGCCTAGCGAGGAAGCGGTGCGGATTCGCACACCGCGTACAGGAGAAATGGCGTGTATCGCAGCCTTGCCTTATCCTTCGGAGTCCCGCCTGAATGAGCTGTTGTCCGAGGACGGAGACGAAACGGTGTTGCGAGAGGCTTACAGCCGTCGTGTGGGGATGCTGATGGCACAGCTCGGTACGGCGTTTCGGCCTGACACCGTTAATCTGTCCATGAGCCATATTTATGTGCTTGGCGGGCTGGAGTCGGATTCGGAGCGTCCGATTCAGGTCGGGGGCGCGTATACAGTAGATCCGTCTGCACTAAGCATCGGGGCGCAATATACGGCTTTGGGGCATTTGCACCGTCCTCAATATGTGAAGGGGGACGGGCTGATGCGCTATAGCGGATCTCCGCTGGCTTATAGCTTTTCCGAAGCAGGGCAGGCCAAATCGGTCACGCTCATTGACGTGGTCGCAGGCAAGCCCGCACAGGTCGAGGAGCTGTATATTACGAGTGGACGGCCTTTAGTGAAATGGCGTGCACGGGGAGGTCTGGAAGAGGTGTATCGCTGGCTGGACGAAGGGCTGGATGCGGACGCCTTTATTGACCTGGAAATTACGCTGGAGGAAGCGATGTCTCTGGGAGATATTCAGCGGCTACGTAAAAGCCGTGAAGGCATCATTCACATCCGCCCGATGTATCCTGAAATGGCGGCGGCGCAGTTGGAGCATCAGCGCTCAGAGCTTCCGGTTCACGAGCTGTTTCGGGCTTTTTATCAACGGCAAACGGGCGGCGCACAGCCGGATGACGGACTGGTGCAGCTATTTTTGGAGTTGGTGGAGCAGGATGATGCAAGGGACCAGCCCGAGGAGGAGGATGTATGAAACCGATTCTTCTGAAATTGGCGGGGTTGCAAAGCTACCGGGAGTCGCAGGAAATCCATTTTGACGAATTAACCGAAACCGGGCTATTTGGAATCTTTGGCCCGACAGGCAGCGGTAAATCGACGTTGCTGGACGCGATTACGCTGGCTATGTACGGCAAGGTGGAGCGGGCGGTAAATGGGACACAGGGCATTATGAATCATGCCGAGGACACGCTGTCCGTCGCGTTTACGTTCGAATTGATGTCAGCCCAAGGGCCTCGTCGTTATCGTGTGGAGCGCCGATTCAAACGGGCTGGAGGCGTATCGGTGAATAATACGCTTAGCCGATTTATCGCGTTCACGGAGGACGGCGAGGAAGTGCTTGCTGACAAGGTGCAGGATGTGACCCGTTGTGTGGAGGAGTATATCGGCCTGAAAATGGACGATTTTACACGTGCTGTCGTATTGCCACAGGGGAAGTTTGCCGAATTTTTATCATTAAAGGGCAGTGAACGCAGACAGATGCTACAGCGTTTGTTTCACTTGGAAAAGTACGGAGATCAACTTGCACAAAAACTTAGTCGACGTGTGAAGGACAATGACGCTGCATTGAAAGCGCTGGAAGCGGAGCAGCAAGGTCTGGGCGATGCAGGTGCCGAAGCGCTTGAACAGGCAAAGCAACGTCTCAAAGAGACCGTGACCCATGCAGAGGTTTCGCGCCGCGAGCTGGAACGGGTGACGCGCGAGACGGAGGCACTGAGCAAAATCCGTGAGCTGGTTATGGAGCGCAGCCGCCGGGCGAACGAGCTGGAACAACTGGCGGCATGGGAGCCGAACATTGCTTCGCTGGAGCGTAAGCTCCGTCAGGCCTCCGCAGCCGAGGCTTTGCTGCCTGCGCTGACGGATTGGAAGGAAGCTGCTGCTGAAGCGGATAAGCGACGGAAGGCAGCGGAAGAAGCGGCGGTGCAGGCGACATCGGCGCAGGAGGCTGCGGTTTTGTCTGTGCAAGCCGATGAACAGGCCCGGCAGTCTCTGAGTGTAGAGGAGCCGAAGCTGTTGCTTCGAATCGATCAATTGGAGCAGGCGCTGCAACTGGAGCGTGATACGAAAGCATTGCAGACAGAACGGAACCGTCTGGCGGCAGAGCTTGCGCAGAGTGAGCAAACCCTTGCTACATATGCTGAAGGACTTGCCAAGGAACAAGAGCTGCAAGCGCGAGGATCGAAGCGGCAGCAGGAGCTTCAACAGGAATTGAAGCAAAATGAAGTGCGTGCAGATGAACGACGAATGCTTCAAGAGGCCGTGCAACGGCTTCAACAACTGGAGACGGCGGATGAGCAGCTGCGCGAAGCAGAACAGGAGTGTGTCACGCAGGAGCAACGGCTTGCCCAGGCTGACGAACGTCTGAAGCTGACGGAGCAGGAGACACTTGAGGCGGAGGTACGACGTTCCGCCCTTGCCGTGCAGGCGGCTGAGGGTATCGAGGCGCTGCTTACGCTAGAGGCAGAGATCACCGCCGATGTGTCCGCGCTGGCTGCCGAGGAAGAGCGGCTTCGCCATGAGCTTCGCGCCGAGGAGCTGGGCCGCCTCGCGCAGCACCTCGCCGGCGAGTTGCGCGAGGGCGAGCCGTGCGCGGTGTGCGGCTCGCTGCACCACCCCGCGCCCGCCGCCACCACGACCCACGGCGCGGATGCCGCCGCGCCGGACGAGCTGCACCGCCTGCGGCTAGGCTTGCAGGAGCTGCGCCTTACGCTGCGTCAGCAGCTGCACGAGCAGCGCAGCCTGCTGGCGCAGCCCACCGCCGCAGACGCCAGCGGCGCGGCCGCCACGGGCGAGCCGGCCGCGTCCACCGCAGCGCCAGCCGCGCCGCGCGGTGCTGCGGCCTGGGCGGAGCGCTGCGCGGCGCTGGAGCAGGCGGCAGCTAAGCTTGCCGCCCGTGCGCGTGCGCTGCCTGCAGAGGCGCACGCGTTACGCGAGGCGGACGCCGCCGGACAGCAGCGGCGTATTCGCGCAGCCGCCGAGCAAGAGGCGGCTGTTGCAGCGCTAACGCAGGCGCGGAGCAAGCGCGAGGCGTGCACCACGCGCAGCGGGGCATTGCGCGCCGAATGGGCGGCGCAGCTGCCGGACGTCGCTCCGGGCGAAGCCGCGGAGCGCTACCGCGCCATGCAGGAGCGCGACGCGCTCGCGGAAGAGCTGCGGTCCCGGCTGGAGACGAGCGTGACTTTCCTGGAGGAGAAGGCGGCACGTGTTCAGCAGATCCAGCAAAGCATCATTGAGGAAGACAAAATCATTATTGCCCGTCGTACCGGACTCCAAAACAAAGATGATTCGCTGCGTGAAAAAATGGTGCAGCTCCGCAAGTGGGTTGGAGAAGACCATGCGGATTCCTTGCTGGAAGAAGCGAACTCACGCCTTCGGGGGCTGAAAAACGGAGCTGAGACCGCTGCACGCCGCCGCGCTGAAGCGGAGGAACGCAAGCAGCAAGCCGTTCATGCTTCGCTAATTGCCCGGCAGGCATCCGATTCGGCAGAAGAAAGACGGCAGGTATCGGAGTCCCGCTGGAGTAATCGTTTGGAAGCCTCCCCTTTTGCTACGGAAGCAGAGGTCGTGGAATGCTGTCTCGAGCCGGAGGAAGCCGCACGTTATGAACGTGAAGTGAGTCTGCACCGGGAACGTGAAAAAGAGCTGTCCTCCCGTTTAAAACATGTGGAAGAACAGCTGGATGGAGCAACAGTGACCGAGGAACAGTGGGAATCGGCCGCCGCACAGCTGCGTGATTGCCGTGCACGCGACGAAGAGGCACTCCAGAATCGTGCCAAGGCTGAGCGTGATTTGGAGGATTTGCAGCATCGGCATGTCCGCTGGATGGAGCTGGAGTCCAATCGCGCTCATTTGCGCAGCGAGGCAGAAAAGATGTCCAAGCTCCAGTCCGTTTTCCGGGGCAACGCCTTCGTCGAATACATTGCCGAGGAGCAGCTAATGCAGGTCAGTCAGTCGGCTTCACGCCGTTTACGTTTTCTGACCAAGCAGCGTTATGCGCTAGAGGTAGACTCCAGCGGTGGCTTTGTCATTAGTGACGATGCCAACGGCGGAGTCAAGCGTCCGGTATCGACCTTGTCCGGCGGGGAAACATTCCTGACCTCCTTGTCGCTTGCGCTCGCGTTGTCGGCCCAGATTCAATTGCGCGGCCAATACCCGCTGCAATTTTTCTTTCTGGATGAAGGCTTTGGAACGTTGGACCCTGAACTGCTGGATACCGTCATCACCTCGCTGGAAAAACTGCATCACGATCAACTGTCAGTCGGCGTGATTAGCCATGTGCCCGAGCTACGGGCTCGTCTGCCGCGTAAGCTGGTCGTTCTTCCCGCAGAGCAGGCCGGAGGCGGCTCCCGCGTGGTTATGGAAACATTTTGAAGCGACGTGATACAGATCACAGATACAGTTTCAAAGTATTGTTATAATACAGTTAAGCCGACAAGTTAATCATACAGCACCCCGGCGGACGTATGCTGCGGAAGGAAACTTCCCGTCATACGTCCGTTCAGAGGGGCTCTGCCAAGAGCCTCCGGGGTGCTTCTTTTTTTGTTTGCAAGCCGGAATTCGCCCAATTTGATGTAACACATAGCCCATTTTTGAATAACATACGGTATACATGCAAGAGCCTAGGAGGAAACAACCATGGAAAAAAGCCTGACGAACGTAAAAGGGATAGCACCGGAAAAAACGGATGCCAAAACGCTATGTCAACAGCATATGCACCGCTACGTATGCGTATGGGTGAAGGATGGAACGATGTATGACGGAATTGTGGAGCATGTGGATGATGAAAAAATATATTTGGCAGTTCCAATGGGCGAAGCGGAGAACGTAAATCTCCCTTATCCGCCTAACAATTGCGGCTGTGGTTCCCGTGCTTATGGCGGCTTTGCATCCTACCCACCATATCCGTACCCCGCTCCGGTACCAGGCTATGGATATGGATATGGATATGGATATGGATTCCCGTATAGACGTCGGCGCTTTAACCGTCTGATTCTGCCGCTTGCTGCGCTGACCGCGATCAGCCTACTGCCTTATTATTAAACCCCATTTCTTTAATCGCCCTAGTGTGTATCCTCTCAGTCCTCTTCTAACCATCCATAGTCACTTTCTTAGATGTGCAGCTATAGCACAAGCGACTTACTGAAGCATTCATACATCATGACATACTTAAGGCTGCTTCTTCCGGTGAGAAGAAACAGCCTCTTTTTTTACCTATGCCATTCCAGATTTAATCTCAACATGCGATCTACCTCATAACATGCTCTCTGCTATCTCGACAATCATTCTTTTCCAGCTCACTTCTCTAAGAGTGATTACGTCTTAAGCGTATCTGCACGAAGCGGTACTGTCTTTTTCCGGCCCAAATAATTGGTTCCGATCACCCCGGCTATAATCAGTAGTGAGCCAATCAGATGATACACTGTTATCTTTTCTCCAATAAACAAAGCCCCGGCTGCGATAGACACGATGGTCGACAGATTGGTAAATACGCTCATTTTTGACGCCTCTATTTTCGACAAAGCATAATTTGCAGTCAGTGAAGTGATAAGCGAGGCCACCACGCCAAGATATATAATGGACAGTACAAAGGTACCGTTGCTGGACAAGCCTACAAATGTGCCCAGTGTCCCACTTTGAATATGGTTAGTGATCGATATGGCCAGAAATGTAATAAATCCGATGCCCATCATAAAGTAACTGATTTCCGCCGGACTAAAATGCTTCGAAAGAGAGCGTGCCAAAACGCTGTATCCGGCAAACGCTACACACGTCAGGAAGAGCATGGAGAGCCCGCCCAAATTGGACAAGTTAAAGCTGCTTCCTTTCATGATAAAGATGAACACAACGCCGAAAACAGATAAAAAGATCGACAGCTTCTGTAAAAGGGTCGTTGTTTCTTTTAAAAATAGGGAAGCAATGATCATTGTTACAACGGGTGTGAAGGCATACATAATACCTCCCTCGGCGGAAGTTGCGTGCTGTAATCCAAATGCTTGTAGGGTGAAAAAACCCAATGGGTACATTAGAGCCAGCAGCAGTGCTTTAAATAAGGGTTTGCCCCGATAAGACAGCTTGATCCACCCCAAGGCCACCGGAATGGACAGGACTATAAAAGAAGCCGCAAACCGATAAGTCAGCGTATCGATCGGATGGGCATGCACTAGTGCCATTTTAGTAAATAAAAACGAAAATCCAATAATTGCAGCATTCAGCACCGCAAAGAAATAAGCCAGTTTTAATCCTTTGGTTTGGGTGTCCATAAGTTGCCTACCTCTCTTTCATGCTTCGGGACCATGTTTGTGAACGTCCTCTCCGATGAACTAAAGGTACAACAATGGACGAGTCTGTGGGATATCAAATTATCATAACTGTATCGGTACAATTTTATGAAATGGGGCATCCTTATTATCCATAAAGCATGTTAATATCAACCGTATAAAGAAGTAGCAGAAATAGAAAATGAAATAAGCAGGCAGGAGGATCATTGTGAAAAATATATTTCGATTCTATTGGATATAGAGCTTAAAATCCGTGAAGGGCAATACAGCTCGGGTCAAAAGCTGCCTTCTATCCGGGATGCTTCAGAATTGTACCAGTGCAGCAAAAGCACGATTTTGCGGGCATATGCCGAACTTGAAAAGAAGCACGCCATTTATTCCATTCCGCAAAGCGGATATTATGTGGTGGAGAACTCCGGAGATTTGCGTCATAGCCATAGCCATATTCAGGCCTCGATTGATTTTGCTTCGGCCTCCCCGGATTTAAACGTATTTCCGTATCTGGACTTTCAGCACTGTCTGAATCAGGCTATTGATACGTACAAATATCATCTGTTCACCTACGGAGATTCGCAAGGACTGGAGACATTGCGTCATACGCTCGTTTCTCACTTGGCCGATAATCAGGTATTTGCAAAAATGGAGCGGATTATCGTCACTTCTGGTGTTCAGCAGGCACTGGAAATCCTTGCAAAAATGCCGTTTCCAAACGGCAAAAGGACGGTTTTGGTGGAGCAGCCGAGCTACGATATTTATTTGCGTTTTCTGGAGGGAGAGAGTATACCCGTCAGCACCATCGCCAGAACTGCGGCAGGTATGGATTTGCAGGAATTGGAGAACCAATTTAAGAACGGGAGCATCAAGTTTTTTATACCATGTCAAGATATCATAATCCACTGGGACCTCCTACAACACAGAGGAACGCAAGGCTATAGCCGTATTAGCTGCCAAATACGATGTGTTCATCGTGGAGGATGATTACATGGCTGATTTGGGGATCGACCACCTGTTCGATCCTATATATGCGTACGATCAGACAGACCATGTTATTTATTTAAAAAGCTTCTCGAAAATCATTTTCCCAGGCTTGCGCTTAGGCGTGGTGGTTTTGCCGGAAATCCTGTTAAAGACGTTCAGCGCATACAAAAGATACGTCGACACCTCCATTTTATCTCAGGCCGCACTCGATATTTATATTAAAAATGGAATGTATGAACGCCACAAGCACACGATATGCAGCCTGTATGCGGAACGCATTCGCATTTTAAACCAGGCAGTAGAGCGATATAATCAGGACGGCGTGATTGAAGTGTCGGCTGTAAGCTCGGGAGTGTATATGCAGTTGAAGCTACCCCGGACGGTGAACATGGAGCGTTTGGTACAGCGTCTTGCCGTGAGGAAGGTGCTGGTGGTATCCGGTAAAGGATTTTATTTATCCGATTATAAGGAACACGAAAAGTTTTTACGCATCAGTATTTCGCGTGCTCAGCCGGATCAAATTGATGAAGGGGTAAAAGCTATTATAGAGGAAGCGGGGAGAGGGAACTGGTATTAAGCCCCTTTTTCCGTTATGATACATATAGAAACATAGGTATAACAAACCATAACTGTATATGTTCAATTCGGTTGTGGGGAAATACATAACTTTGATTGCCGAGAGCATGGGTTCTGCACTTTCGAACCTGATGATCGGCTCACTGCCAAAGGAGGGTTTTGAATGGACGATCTGTTTTTGAAAATTGTGGATGGAACCATCCCCAGCAAAAAAGTGCTGGAAACCGACAATGTGCTCGCATTTCATGACATCCAGCCTGCGGCGCCAGTACACGTGCTCATTATTCCGAAGAAATATATTCCTTCAATGAATGCTGTGACAGAGGAGGATCTGCCTTTGATTGCGGAGATTCATCGTGTTGCGGTTGAGGTGGCGAAAAAACTGGGTGTTGCTGAATCGGGTTACCGGTTGATTAACAACTGCGGTCCGGATAGCGGGCAAGCGGTTGGACATCTACATTATCATCTGTTGGGCGGTGCCCCATTGGGTGCCTTGACGGGTATTTCGGACTCACATTCTTAAAAATGACAGTGCTTGTCTTTCAGTAATACGGCGTGAATGGAGAAATATGTATCCATTATTTATTCATTTTTTCTTATAGGTTGACACCCGGTTTCCGTTTCACCTATAATAAAATTTGATGAACCGTGTTATTGCTCTTGGACGGTCTGGTCGGAGGGAGGGAAAACTGGTGTCTGAAACTAAAGTTCGCAAAAACGAGACAATTGATGCTGCACTTCGTCGCTTTAAACGTTCCATTGCTAAGGATGGCGTATTGGCTGAGGTGAAGAAACGCAAGCATTATGAAAAGCCAAGCGTAAAGCGCAAGAAAAAGTCCGAGGCTGCTCGTAAGAGAAAGTTCTAGGAGGATCTAAGCAATCATGAATTTGAGCGAACGATTGAACGAAGATATGAAGCAAGCAATGAAGAGTAAGGACAAGTTCAAACTCTCCACCATTCGAATGGTTCGTTCTACGATTAAAAATCTTGAAATAGATTTGAAACGGGATTTGGACGACAACGAAGTGCTTGATATTCTGAGTCGTGAGATCAAACAGCGAAAAGATGCCCTCCATGAATTTGAAAAAGCCGGTCGTGATGAACTTGCGACAAGCACTAAAGCAGAAATAGAGATCATCGCTCAGTACCTTCCCGAACAACTTTCTGAAGAAGAAATTAAAGTTATTGTACAGCAGACCATCCAGGAAACCGGTGCTTCTTCGAAAGCCGAGATGGGGAAAGTAATGACGGCCTTGATGCCTAAGGTAAAAGGCCGCGCTGACGGTAAGCTCGTGAACCAAGCGGTTCAGCAATTTCTGCAATAAACCTGCGACAAACAGGAAAGCGCAACACCCTCTGTTTACAGAGGGTGTTATTTCTGTATCTGCCTCGTTTGTCATAGGCTGATAGTATAAGGAGAACTTTTTTTGTAAGCGTTATCTATAATCATTTGAAACGTGATGTCCATTGGGTGCGTAAAGTACATGACAGCCATCAGGATAGCAGCATACTCAAGAATTTCACAATAAATCCTGAAAATTGTATGGTTTACCTGACAAAATTTGATATGCTGTAACATAGAAAGATCGAAAGGGGGGAGAGTAATGCATAGAGAACATCACCACTCCAGCCGCAAAATGATCTTTTGGACCATGTGGATCATGATATCCGTTTTGCTGTTGCCATTATTCCATTCGGGATCAGCGGCGGCCGCTGTGAAAGGCGGTGCTGTGTTCGTTATACCGGTGGATCAGGAAATTGAACAGGGACTGGGCAGCTTTATGGAACGCGGCTTTGCAGAAGCGGCGGAGTCCAAAGCGGGCCTCATTGTGCTGGATATTAATACGCCAGGCGGACGGGTAGACACAGCGGAAAAGCTGGGCAAGCTGATTAAAGACAGCACGATTCCGACGGTTGCCTATGTAAGAGGCGAAGCGGCCTCTGCGGGAAGCTATATTGCGTTAAGTGCAGACAAAATTGTCATGAAGCCGGGCAGCATTATTGGAGCAGCAGCGCTGGTAGACGGCAGTGGGCAGGCTATCACTGACCCGAAAACAGTGGCTTGGTGGAAGAGCAGCATGGCATCTGCCGCAGAATCCGGCGGACGTAACCCGGATATTGCGAGAGGTATGGTAGACTCCAAAATTTCTGTAGCTATACCGGAGCTGAACTTTAATAAAGAAAAAGGTCAGATCATTTCTTTAACCAGTGAGGAAGCGCTTAAGCTGGGTTATGCGGATCACATTGCCTCTTCAGAACAAGAAGTTATTCAATGGATGGGCTATAGCACGGATGATGTATTTCATGTGGAGCGGACATGGGCTGAAAAAGCAGCCGAGATATTGACCAACCCGATTGTGCAGACATTGCTTTTATTTATCGGTATCGCGGGGGTTGTCATTGAACTAATCGTACCGGGCTTTGGAGTGCCGGGAATTCTAGGTGTGCTCGGATTTGGATTGTACTTTTTCGGCAATTATATTGCTGGCTTTGCAGGCTCCGAGACGTGGCTGTTGTTTATCATCGGTCTGGCTTTGCTTATACTTGAAATGTTCATTCCAAGCTTTGGTATTTTGGGTATTTTGGGTTCCATCAGTCTTGTCGCCGGAGTTGTTCGCGCGGCCTACAACATGCAGCATGCTTTTATATCATTGGGTATAGCCTTTGCTGCTGCCGTTGCTGTGGTGGCGATCATAGGGATTGCTTTCAAGGATCGGGGAATATGGAACCGTTTTATACTTAAAGAAAGCTTGACGGCTGACCAGGGCTTTTCTTCGGTAGTGAATCGGGAATTGCTATTGGGACAAAGAGGTGTGAGTCTGACACCGCTTCGTCCAGCAGGAACCGTGCTTATCGCTGACGAACGTGTGGACGTCGTGACGAACGGCGAGTTTATCGCTACGGATATGCCCATTATCGTATCCAAAGTAGAAGGTGGACGCATTGTGGTCAAGGCGGACACCAGCGTCTAAAACGCGAAAACAAACGAAGAATTAGATTAATGGAGGATGATGTGAGTGTTCGAATCGGGTATTGTCAGCGTTTTGCTGATTGCCGTTGTAGTGATTATTGTGTTAAGCGTATTTTTCAGTTTTTTCCCGGTGATGCTGTGGATTTCAGCGTTGGCGTCAGGGGTGCGGATTAGCATCATTACACTGGTAGCTATGCGGTTACGGCGTGTAACGCCAAGCCGGATTGTGAATCCACTGATTAAGGCAACCAAGGCTGGTCTGGGCTTAAACATCAACCAGCTGGAAAGTCATTTTCTGGCGGGTGGTAATGTAGACCGAGTGATCAATGCGCTGATTGCTGCGCAGCGGGCCAACATTCCGCTCGAATTTGAACGCGCAGCTGCGATTGATCTTGCGGGTCGGGATGTTCTTCAAGCGGTCCAAATGAGCGTTAATCCGCGTGTCATCGAGACACCTACTGTCGCTGCGGTAGCCAAGGATGGTATCGAAGTAAAGGTTAAGGCTCGTGTTACAGTGCGTGCCAACATTGATCGACTCGTCGGAGGTGCCGGAGAAGAAACCATTATTGCGCGGGTCGGTGAAGGGATCGTTACGACTGTCGGCTCCAGTAATTCGCATAAGGATGTGCTGGAGAACCCGGATTCCATTTCGAAAACGGTGCTGTCCAAAGGTCTGGATGCCGGAACGGCGTTTGAAATCTTGTCCATCGATATTGCGGACATTGATGTAGGCAAGAATATTGGTGCCTTCCTGCAAACCGAGCAGGCGGAAGCCGATAAACGGATTGCGCAGGCGAAAGCGGAAGAACGGCGTGCAATGGCCGTGGCTCAGGAGCAGGAAATGAAGGCACGTGTCGTAGAGATGAGAGCGCGTGTGGTTGAATCCGAATCCGAAGTGCCGCTGGCGTTGGCTGAGGCGCTGCGTGGTGGAAAACTCGGCGTTATGGATTATATGAATTTGAAAAACATTGAGGCAGATACGCAAATGCGCGGCTCCTTGGGCAAACCAAATGAAAACTCGGGAAATGACAACAAAAACCGGGATTAACAACGGGATATAGCCGGTGAATTACGGCAGCAAGGCGGTGAGTTATGAACTTTATCAGCTGGATTTTTGAGCATTTGTATATCCTGATTGTGATCGGCTTTGCGTTGGTGTCTTTTTTGGGCAAAAGCATGAAAAGCACAGAGAGAAAAGCGCCGCCGGGAAAGGGTATGCCTACATTTGGTGGCGACCACGGCTCTCGCGGTCCTTCATCACCCTCCGGACCTTTCTCTACGGAACACAGACAGGAGCAACGTCAGCCGCAAAGGCAGGATACTGCCGGAGAATTGCAGCGTCAGTTTCCTGATGAACGACGTGTAGTTATGGAAGCTCGGCGTATGGAAGAACAAATGAATGATTGGACGGAAACAGAGCAACAGACGAATCGGGATTCCCTGGATAACGGTTCTACTCTGGAGGATCGAATCCGGGCCATGGAAGAAGAGCGTAGATCGGTTTTGGCACGTCTCGACCGCATATCCAATGCGAGGGAGTCGGGAGAGATTACAGATGCCTCAGAGGGAGCTTCGCAGGAGCGTAGTACAGTAACTGCGGCTGACCTGCGGAGAGGCGTGATCTGGGCAGAAATACTGGGTCCTCCGCGTTCCAAGCGTTATATGGGTGGAGGAAGACGTTAAAAAGACAAGAGCTGTTATCGTTCTATTTGAGCAGTTTGCATGAATGGTTTAGTCCGCCCTGGCTTTAGCTGGTGGCGGACTATTTTTTTGCTAATACATAGGCCAGTCCAGAATAGAAATCAGTTTAGCAGAAAATACCCTTATGAACTTACATAAGATGTCATAAACCCAGTAGTAGCAAGGTTTTCTTACGTCATTTGTAAGCAAAAAATCTGTCATTGTGTCTAGTTTAATACTGAACTTTCGAAAAAAATACAGAGGCAAAATGCCTTATATTCCGATTTTGGCTATTATTTCGTGTGGGGCGCTCATCCTGAATTTACATAGCCAAACGTTTATCCGTTTTCTGATTTGGCTCGTTATAGGTCTGGCCGTTTATTTTCTATATTCCAGAAAAAACTCTCTTTTGAATCATGATTCCGAAAAATAACAGAATGACTCTATAAAATCAGGAAAAGACAATCTCGTTTCGATGCTTGAATCGGGGTTGTCTTTTTCATTTTGCATTGTGCAAGTATCCAGACTCTTGCTATGCAAAATCAGGGCTACGATGAATTGTTAGTTTCGTTTCATAAATATGGCGGCTGGATCATAAAGTGTACAGTACAGATATCTGTGGCGCTGGTGTAATGACGCCCATATCTAAGCGGCATCGGCAATTTATAAAAAAGCATCGTAGCTGCCATGAAAATGACTATGATCCACTGGATGGAAATAACAGGAGAAGAAAATCAGCAGCGTAGCTGCCATAAAAACAATTATTAGCCGTTGGATAACAATTGTTTTTATGACAGGAAAGGAGATTCCCTCGTATGAGCCGGATGAGCCGCAAACTGCGAAAGTGGGCCAGTGAGACGCTGGAACTTCCGCAGGACATTCTATTTGACCTGCCGCGGTTAACTCTCATTGGCAGCCGCCAGCTTTATGTGGAGAATCACCGGGGCGTCGTGGACTTCACGCCGGATCGGCTAGTACTTGCGCTGGCGCAAGGCAGGTTGCGGGTGACGGGGCATGGGCTTGTCATCACATCTATTATGCCTGATCAGGTCAGTGTGGAAGGACACATTACGGGTATCCAATTGGAAGGAACGGAGGAAGGCTCATGAAACATCCCGCTTTAACAAAGCTGCGTGGCACGGTTACCCTTGCCGTCAAGGGCGAGAGCGTGGAAGCTTTCATTAATCTGCTGACTGAGCATCAAATACCTGTTTGGAACGTGCGCCCGATAGGTACAAGACATGCAGAAATGAACCTTCTGCTGCCGCACGTCTTCCTGCTGCGTCCGCTTCTGAGAAGGACAGGCTGCAAAATGCATATTTTGAAGCGACAGGGAATTCCCTTTACCGTTGCGCGGCTTGCCAAACGCAAATTTTTTCTGGTTGGACTGGCTGTATTCTGGGTAGGCCTGTTCCTGATGTCCTCGCTCATCTGGAACGTTGAAGTAAAGGGGAATGACAAGCTCACAACGGAAGCTGTACTCAAAGCTGCCCGTCAGGAGGGGCTGTATCCGTTTCAATGGAGCTTCCGTGTTTCCAGTCAGGACAAGCTTTCGCGTGCACTCATGCAGAAGCTCCCTGAGGCATCCTGGATCGGCGTAGATAAGCAGGGTACTTCGGTGACGATTCAGGTCGTTGAAGCCTCACAGCCTACTCCTGCGCAGCTCTACAGTCCGCGTCATCTCATCAGCAATGCAGATGCGGTAGTCACTGAAATTTTTGCCGAGCAGGGTCGTCCTGTCGTGCATAAAAATACACGTGTCAAAAAAGGAGCCATACTTATCTCAGGAACGCTCGGAGATGAGGAAAATCAGCAGCAGGTCGTAGCCAAGGGGGAGATTAAGGGCCTCGTGTGGCATGAGTACGAAATTAGCAGTCCGACGGTGCGACGCAGCAGCACATATACTGGAAACAGTCACGACCGCCTGTATCTGGTGCTGGGCAACCACGCGGTGCAGTTATGGGGATATGGAAAAATCCCTTATTCCGCGCATAAAACCACAGTTGAGCATGACCCGCTGACGTGGCGCTCCTTCCGTCTTCCCGTCGGTTGGATGACCGAAAGCGTAAGGGAGACAAAGATACATGAGGATAAGCTTACGGAAGCAGAAGCCCAAAATAGGGGAATAGAAGGGGCACGAGCCGATATTTTAGCCAAATACGGCAAAGGAACGAAAATAATGAGCCAAAAAATTTTGCATGAGAAGAGAGAGAATGGTAAAGTTTATATGAAAGTGCTTTTTGAAGTGGAACAGAATATTGCGGAAGAACTTCCACTAGTTCATAACCAAGGAGAATGAGGCTATTTGGCAGAACAACAACGCAGCATACAAATTGCATTGAACAATGCGGGAGAAGGACAGGCGCTGTTCGGCCCGCAGGATTCCTTTTTAAAATTGATTGAAGCGGCTGTTCCCGCAAAAATGGATTCCCGTGAGGCGGAAATTAATATTTTTGGCAACGCCCATGAGGTGGAAGTGCTCGAACAATTGTTCGATGTACTGCTCCAGTTAATTCGTAATGGATATATCCTGACCGAAAGAGACGTCCATTATGCGATTGAATTGGCAAAAGATTTACGTGCCGATCAATTGCTCGATCTGTTCAAGGGAGAAATCACGACCACCTTCCGTGGCAAGCCGATTCGTGTCAAAACGATTGGACAAAAGCACTATGTAACCACGATAAAAAAACGTGATATCGTATTTGGAATTGGCCCGGCGGGTACAGGTAAAACGTATTTGGCTGTGGTGCTGGCGGTAGCTGCCCTGAAGGAAGGCTCGGTCAAGCGAATTGTATTGACCCGTCCTGCGGTGGAAGCAGGCGAGAATCTGGGCTTTTTGCCAGGGGATTTGCAGGAAAAGGTTGATCCGTATCTGCGCCCGTTGTATGACGCGTTGTACGATGTTATGGGACCGGAGCAGACAGCAAAGGCACTGGAGCGCGGGTTGATTGAAATTGCGCCGCTGGCCTACATGCGGGGACGGACGCTGGACGATTCGTTCATTATTTTGGATGAAGCGCAAAACACCACGCCGGAGCAAATGAAAATGTTTTTGACCCGACTGGGCTTTGGCTCCAAAATGGTCATCACCGGTGATGTTACGCAAATTGATTTGCCTCGTGGCAAAAAATCCGGTCTGATTGAAGCGAATACGATTTTACAGGGAATTGAGGAAATAGGCTTCGTACATTTTGCACAAGAGGATGTTGTCCGTCATTCTCTGGTTCAGAAAATCATCGTGGCTTACGACCAGGTTGCCGAAAATCAGGGATAAGCCTTCATATCACGAATGTGGAGCTATCAGAAGTATGAAAATAAGCAGCGTAGCTGTCTTGAAAAAGATGATGGAGAGGGATTGTTTTAGATGACCTCGAAGGAATTGTCTAAGGGCAAAACGTTCCAGCATAGAATGAGTGGATGGAAGTATAGCGTGGCGACACGCTATCTTCTGTTTTTATTTTTAGTGGTTCTTTTTTACGTAGGTTTTGCGTCCAAGCTGCTTCCCGAGCGCTATGACATTCGGGTAAACCAGCCGAGTGAAAAGGAAATTGTGGCTCCCATGCAGCTCCCCAATAGCAAAGCGACGTTAAAGGCTCAGGAAGAGTCTGCTGAACGGGTACAGCCCATGTATACGATTGTACCGATTCGCAACGATAACCTGATTACGGGTATTCTGGACCGAATTGAACGGCTCAATCAGGACGATCAGGTTTCCAGATCCGATAAAATTTCCATTTACAAGGATGAAATTCCTCAGCGTGCGCGGGAATTTGTGCAAAATTTTGTAAACAATAGCCGTAACGCGGATGCTTACCCGGAAAAGCTGTTGGATGAAGTACTGCAAAAAACAAAAGAGCAAACATATCGGATTCCGGAGGAAACCTTTATCAAAATTCCGCGTCTCACGTCCGAGGATGTTGCCGAGATGCGGCCGGTAGCGCGTGAAATCGTGACCGGATTGATGAACGATCAGATTACGGATGCACAAACAGCCCGGGCCAAAGTGGCCGAGCGGGTCAGTACGAGTACGCTTACCAAGCGCACCTCCCGTGAAGTTGTTCAGGAGCTTGCAAGGCTTGTGATTACGGCCAACAAGTTTTATGATGATACAGCTACGAAGGATGCCAGGGTACAGGCTCGTGAAGATACACCAACAGTCTATATCAAACAGGGTGAAGTGCTCGTCAAGAAAGGCGAGATTATTACCCAGGAAATTTATACCTTACTGGATGAGAACGAGCTGCTAAAGGACAAGATCAACTATTGGCCGCAATTTGGCCTGTTGATGCTGTCTGCGATGCTGGCCTTGGGTCTGTTTATGTATATTCGCCAGTTCCAATCACGAACGCGCCGTTTCAAGTATAACAATGCACAATTGCTCATGCTAGTACTGATTTTTGTAATCACGGTGGGCGCAATGATGTTAACCGCCATATTGCAGGACAGTGAACGGTCTTATCTCGGCTATCTTGCGCCTATCGCGCTTGGAGCCATGCTCGTAACGCTGTTGCTCGATATGTCGCTGGCGTTCGTTTGTGCCGTTATATTCAGTATATTGGCAAGTGTCATTTTGAATGTCCGGCAAGGACAAATTTTTGATTTTAACTTTGGCTTTTTTGCCCTTGTAGTTTGTCTTGCGGCAATTTTCTCAACGCATCGAGCCAGTCAGCGTTCCACGCTGTTCAAGGGAGCGATTATGGTATGCCTGTTCGGCTCTATGTCCGTCTTTACTCTGGCGCTGATCGACCAGAGCAACTGGACTCAAACAACGACGCTCTATGCGGTAGCTTTTGCTTTTGCGGGTGGTTTAATTACAGCGATACTTGTGATTGGGCTTATGCCATTTTTTGAGTCTACCTTTGGCATTTTGTCAGCGCTGAAACTGGTTGAGCTGTCTAACCCGAATCATCCGCTACTGCGCAAGCTGCTTACGGAGACACCGGGTACGTATCACCATAGCGTAATGGTAGGTAATCTGTCAGAGGCTGCGGCGGAAGCTATAGGCGCTAACGGCTTGTTGTGCAGGGTTGGTTCGTATTATCATGACATTGGTAAAACAAAGCGCCCTTCGTACTTCATTGAAAATCAGAATGGCATGGACAATCCGCATGATACAATAGAGCCAAAGCTGAGTAAGTCCATCATTATTGCCCATGCCCGTGACGGTGTGGAAATGCAATTGGATTACAAGCTGCCAAAGCCGATTCGTGATATTGCCGAGCAGCATCACGGAACGACATTTTTGCACTATTTTTATCACAAGGCGCTACGTGAGGCGGAAGAGCAGGGCGTAGAGCCGGATTTTACCGAGGATGATTTTCGCTATCCTGGGCCAAAAGCCCAGTCCAAGGAGGCTGCTGTAGTCGGGATTGCCGATAGTGTGGAAGCAGCAGTTCGTTCCCTGCGGAAGCCGACGGTGGATCAGGTGGAGTCGATGATTGAAAAAATTATCAAAAGTCGTCTGGATGATCACCAGTTCAACGATTGTGAGCTAACGATGCGGGAGCTTGATATTGTGGCTCAAACTCTTAAAGAAACCGTGATGGGAACTTTCCATTCCCGGATTGAATATCCCGAAGATAGACCAAAGCCTGAGAACGGGAAAGCATAATAGGCTTGTGCATGAAGTGCGGCTGGAGCATTAGAATTAAAAGGAGCGGTTGGCATGAGCCTTCAATTAGCTTGGAATAATGAACAAAATGATATGGTAATCCATGAATCCTTGATTGGTTTGCTGAACACTCTATTGGAGGAAGCAGGCAAGGTGGAAGGGGTGACGGACGGTGAGGTTGCCCTCACTTTCGTGAATGACGAGCAAATCCATGAACTGAACAGGGATTATCGCGGAATCGATCGTCCAACCGATGTGCTGTCATTTGCCATGAAGGAAGCACTGGATGAAGAGCTTGAAATCATCTATGAGCTGGATAACGAAGGACCGCTGGACGATGTGCCGGATGTGCTGGGGGATATTATTATTTCCGTGCAGACAGCTCAGGCTCAAAGTGAGGAGTACGGTCATTCCATTGAGCGTGAAATCGGATTTTTGTTTGTTCACGGCTTTCTGCATTTGCTGGGCTATGATCATCAGGATGAAGCCAGTGAAGCTGAAATGATGGGCAAGCAAGAGGCGGTACTGGCTCAAGTGGGGTTGACACGGTAATGAGACGTCAGCCTTGGAGAATGACCTTTCGTTATGCCGCAGAAGGCGTGATGTATGCTCTGCGCACGCAAATAAATATGCGGATACATGTGGTCATGGCGTTTCTCGTCATCGCAGCAGGCTTAAGCCTGCGCATCTCCCGGCTCGATTGGTTATTTGTTTCTGTGGCTATTGCCATGGTGATTGTAGCCGAGCTGATCAATACTGCTGTTGAAGCGGCGATAGATTTAATCTCGCCTGATATCCATCCGCTGGCCAAAGCGGCTAAAGACACCGCCGCCGGAGCCGTGCTCCTGGCAGCGGTTTTTGCTGTAATTATTGGTATATTTGTGTTTTACAGGCCGTTGTTGACCTTGATTAGTCAGCTTTTTTAATGGAAAAACACATTTTTGTAATCATATACTATAGAAAAGACCTAACCCAAAAACCAAAAAAATAGGCGCTTAATAGTGCTGGAGGAAACGAAATGGCTAAGAAACACTTTAAATCAGGCTTTGTTGCGATTGTCGGCAGACCCAATGTAGGAAAATCAACTCTGATGAACCATGTCATCGGCCAGAAAATCGCCATCATGTCAGACAAGCCCCAAACCACACGTAACAAAATACATGGGGTATTCACTACAGAGGACACGCAAATTGTATTTTTGGACACACCGGGCATTCATAAGCGCCAGTCTAAACTGGGCGACTACATGAATCAGACAGCCTTTAATACGTTGGGCGAAGTTGAGGCTGTACTTTTTCTTATTGATGCCTCTGAAGGATTAGGCGGAGGCGATCGTTTTATTGCCGAACAGCTAAAACAGGTAAAAACGCCAGTTATTCTGGTTTTGAATAAAATTGACCGTATTGAGCCCGAAGCGTTGCTGCCCCTGATTGAGCAATACCGCAAGCTGTACGACTTTGCGGAAATCGTGCCGATCTCGGCTAAAATGGGTAACAATGTGAACCGTCTGCTGGAGCAGGTACAGAAATACTTGCCTGAAGGTCCACAATATTACCCGGATGACCAAATTACCGACCATCCTGAGCAGTTCGTTATTGCCGAGCTGATACGGGAAAAGATTTTGCATATGACGCGTGAGGAAGTACCACATTCTATTGCAGTTATGATTGAAGACATGAAAGTGCAGGATAATGGTGTAGTGCATATTATGGCAGTCATTTTTGTGGAACGGGATTCTCAGAAGGGTATCATTATCGGTAAGCAGGGGGCCATGCTCAAAGAAGTGGGCAAACAGGCACGTATAGATATCCAAAACCTGCTGGGTTCCAAAATTTTCCTGGAGCTGTGGGTAAAGGTCAAAAAAGACTGGCGTAACCAGGATCGTGTACTGCGTGACCTCGGCTTCCACCGCGACGCTTAAAAAACATGTTATTTTTCACAACCTTTTGTCCCCTAAAAGGGATCTTAAAATTGAGCGTTAAATTAGTTAGAACTATATGCTTGGTCATTAAGCACCATAAAAGCCGTTCCGACTACCCATTCACTACCACAGGCAGGAAGTAAAGTTTCTTTGTCTTGGGTAATTCTAAGCGTCGCGTCTTTGCGGCGCTTAACTCTTGCTCTTCCCATACCCTCATTTTCGGCCATGAAATAAGGAGTGCTTTTAAAAAGGCTGTGTAACTGTATGCAAGCTGAAGCGGAGCGAAAGATCAAATCATTCGCGGAGCGTCTCAGCACCGCCTACAGCAACACACTTTTTTTAACGCAATCCATTTATTTCATCGCATACTTCACCTCTCTTCGCATCATCCTAATTTTGAGATGCAAACGTCATTTCCGAAGAAAGGATGAATACGATTGCGAGATTTTTCGTGGAAGTATTTTGCGATGACTGGGGATGTCGGTGCGTATCTGTTATACAGGGAGAGCGCCGTGACATGGGAACAAGACGCGGATGAAGGAGAGTCGGACGAGCATGAAGAAGCCCGTGAATAGTGCAAGCCACTGGCTTCTTCGCGAATGTTTGGGGGAAGAGGCATGCTTTACAGGGTGGAAGGAATCGTCATCCGCAGCATGGATTACGGTGAGGGGAACAAAATTATTACGCTTTGCACCGAAAGCGGCGGTAAGGCAGGCGTGCTGGTCAGAGGAGCCAAGAAGCCCAAAAGCCGTCATGCCGCTTTAACGCAGCCGTTTACGTATGGTGAATTTGTGTTTTTTCGAAATACCGGCTTAGGCACGTTGAATGCCGGTGAAATTATCCAATCCCACCATACACTGCGCGAGGATATTACCAAGGCCGCTTACGCCTCATATGCCTGTGAGTTGCTTGACCGGGTACTACATGATGAGGAAACGGGCACCTTTTGGTTCAAGCAGCTTAAAGCATGTCTGGAAGCGCTGGAGAGCGGAAAAGATCCGGTGATCGTCATGAGCATTTATGAATTTAAAATATTACAGGCGGCCGGATATGCTCCCCAGCTTGATGCCTGTATTTCCAGCGGACAGCAGTGTGCTGATGAAGATATGTTTATCAGTCCGAGGCTGGGCGGGGTCTTGTGTCGAAGTTACAAGCATTTTGATCCTGCTGCATTGAGTGTCACACCGCGTACGTTGAAGCTGTTACGTTTGTTCGCAAGAATGGATCTAAACCGACTCGGCAACATTGACGTGAAGGACTCAACCAAGCTGGAAATCAAACATGTCATGCGCCAGTTCATGGACATGCAGCTGGAGGTCAAGCTGAAATCCCGTAACTTTCTGGATCAGCTCGACAAATATGATATGTGAAACATCTTGCTCCCTTGACTGTGCTGCTGAAAACGTGTAATATCCTACTATATATCTCCTTCTGGAGCAGAGGCATTGAACGAGAAAGTAGCGGAGTTTATTCTCTAGAGTAAGCGAGCCGGGGACGGTGTGAGCCTGGCGGGAAATCTTCGTGAACAAGGCACTCGGGAGCATCTGATTGGACACGGAAAAGAGGATTACGGTCTGGCTGGTGATGGAGGACTGCAATCAAGTAGGGTGGAACCGCGGGAGTCAGCTCTCGTCCCTACGTCTGTACAGGCGTAGAGGCGGGGGCTTTTTGCTGTCTCTGGCGAGGCTTGTTGGAAGTTGGCAGCCCTGTACATAGAAGCTTTATGAGAATGATCACCACCATTTGAGGTAATTTGGAAGGGAAGGGTGTACCATGAATTTTCAGCAGATGATTTTGACACTGCAACAATTTTGGGCCGAGCACAACTGTATTATTGTACAGCCGTATGACACGGAAAAAGGGGCAGGCACAATGAACCCGATGACGTATTTACGTTCGATTGGACCTGAGCCGTGGAACGTAGCTTATGTTGAGCCATCCCGCCGTCCCGCAGATGGTCGTTATGGGGAGAACCCGAACCGTCTGTATCAGCATCACCAGTTTCAGGTTGTTTTGAAGCCATCGCCTGATAACATTCAGGAATTGTATCTGGAGAGCCTGAGCCGCCTTGGTATTAATCCTCTGGAACATGATATTCGCTTTGTTGAAGACAACTGGGAAGCGCCAACGCTGGGAGCATGGGGATTAGGTTGGGAAGTATGGCTGGACGGTATGGAAATTACCCAATTCACGTATTTTCAGCAAGTGGGCGGTATCGATGCCAGTCCGGTTGCGGTTGAAATTACGTATGGTATGGAGCGTCTTGCGTCCTACATTCAGGACAAGGAGAACGTATTCGATCTTGAGTGGGTTAATGGCATCACGTATGGAGATGTTTTCCACCAGCCTGAATTTGAGCATTCTAAATATACGTTTGAAGTATCTGATGTCAAAATGCTTTTTACCCTGTTTAATATGTATGAAGAAGAAGCGAATAAAGCCATGGCGCAGCATCTTGTATTTCCAGCCTACGATTATGTATTGAAATGCTCTCATGCGTTCAACTTGTTGGATGCCCGTGGTGCAATCAGTGTAACGGAACGAACCGGATTTATTATGCGTGTACGGAATTTGGCCCGTCAGGTGGCTGCAACTTATCTGGAGGAACGCGAGAAGCTGGGCTTCCCGTTGTTGAAGAGAGGAGGTGCGGCACATGTCTAAGGATTTGCTGTTTGAAATCGGTTTGGAAGAAGTGCCCGCCCGTTTTATTCCTGCTGCGATTCAGCAGTTAAAGGAGCGTATGACGGCATGGTTGGACAGCTCACGTATTGCTCATGGTGATGTAGAAGCTTATGCTACTCCTCGTCGTCTGGCAGTGCTGGTTAAGGAAGTAGCCGAAAAGCAGGAAGATATTAACGAAGAAGTCAAAGGTCCTTCCCGCAAAATCGCACTTGACGAAGCCGGTAATTGGAGCAAGGCTGCTCTCGGCTTTGCCCGTAGCCAAGGTGTTGATCCTGAACAGTTTACGTTCAAGGAGCTTGGAGGCGTGGAGTATATTTACGCGACCAAGAGCAGTATAGGCGTACCGACAGCGGAAGTGCTGTCCGAAGGCCTGTTGCATATTTTACATGCTATGACCTTTCCTAAATTCATGCGTTGGGCCAGCTATGACTTTAAGTTTGTTCGTCCAATCCGCTGGTTGATCGCCTTGTTTGGCAACGATATTGTTAACCTGGAAATTGCCGGGGTTCAATCTGGAAATGTCACAAGAGGACATCGTTTTCTCGGACAGGATACTGTTGTAGAAAGCCCGGCTGACTATGTTGAGTTACTTCGCAAACAGCATGTTATCGTAGATATTGCGGAACGTCAGTCCATTATTGTGAAGCAGATTGAAGCGTTGGCTGCCGAAAAAGACTGGACGATCGCGGTTAAGGATGATCTGCTGGAGGAAGTGCTGTATCTGGTTGAAACGCCGACGGTGCTGTTCGGAGGCTTTGATCCTTCGTTCCTCAACATTCCCAAGGATGTGCTGATTACTTCTATGCGTGAGCATCAACGCTATTTCCCGGTTCTGGATCGTGAGGGAGAGCTGTTGCCATACTTTGTTACGGTACGTAACGGAGGAAGTCAATCACTGGATGTGATCGCCAAAGGGAACGAAAAAGTATTGCGAGCACGGCTATCTGATGCCAAATTCTTTTATGAGGAAGATCAGAGACTGGAAATCAAGGATGCGCTCTCCAAGCTGGAAAGTATCGTTTTCCACGAGGAATTGGGTACGGTTGGAGACAAGGTACGGCGGATTCGCCGCATTGCCGATGCTTTAGCTGAGAAGCTGCGGGTTTCCCCCGATACACAGGAGTCGGTTAGCCGGGCAGCAGATATTTGTAAGTTTGATCTGGTAACGCAAATGGTATATGAGTTTCCGGAACTGCAAGGGGTTATGGGTGAGGACTATGCCCGTAAGGCTGGAGAGAAGGAAGAAGTGGCGAGAGCGGTGTTTGAACATTATCAACCGCGTTTTGCCGGAGAAACGGTTCCTTCCACGAACGCAGGGGCTATTGTCAGCATCGCTGATAAAATTGATACGATTACCGGCTGCTTCTCCATCGGTATTATTCCGACAGGCTCACAGGACCCTTATGCGCTTCGTCGCCAGGCCGCAGGTATTGTGCAGATTTTGCTGGATCGTAATCTTTCAGCAACTTTGTCTGATGTGTTCAATATTGCGCTTGACGTACACGACAACCTTGGAAATATGAAACGTTCTGCCGATGAAATTCGTAAAGAGTTACATGAATTCTTCGGTTTGCGGGTGAAAAAGCTGTTGTCCGAGACACTTCGTTATGACGTCGTAGACGCTGTGCTTACCGCCGGATTTGATGATGTTGCTTCTGTCGTTAATCGCGGAGCTGCTCTGATGAATGGGGTACAAACGGGAGATGCCTTTAAAGCAACGGTAGAGTCGTTTAACCGCGTAGGCAATTTAGCTGCAAAAGCTGTTCATGCATCAGTTAATACGGATGAATTTACGGAACAGGGTGAAAAAGCGCTATATGAAGCATGGTACGGCGTTTATGAATCTTATCTTACAGCATTGCAGGAAGGCGATGCCACGCGAGCTTTAGAACTTGCCTCGTCCATTACTCCTGCGATCACAGCGTTCTTTGATTCCGTAATGGTTATGGCTGAGAATGATGCGATTCGTAATAATCGTCTGGCATTGCTGGCCGCCATTGATACAGAGCTGAAGCGTTTTGCTGATTTTTCCAAACTGGTGGGCTAATCGTAGCTGTAATAGTATGAACAACTTGAAAAAATGGGTATAAATATACGGAACGGTGTAAGAGCGATCTTGCAGCCGTTCCGTATTTTACTCGAATCCGGATGGAGATGGGGGATGCTTGTGGGAATATCCGGGGGTTTATCGGATGTGCGGATCGTTGTCGACGGAGACGCTTGTCCTGTCAAAAGCGAAATTGCGGATACAGCTTCCCGTTTTCAAGTTCAGGTTATTATGGTATCTTCGTATGATCATCTTATCCAGGGCAGCGGAGGCGTGACCATCGTAAAAGTGGACCGTAGCGACCAAAGCGCTGATCTCTATATTGCTAATCATATCCGTCGGGGAGACGTTGTAACCACCAACGATTACGGTCTTGCGGCACTTGCTTTGGCTAAAGGCTGTGAGGTTATGTCATTTCGCGGAGCAATGTATCGAAACGATTCGATTGATTTTATGCTCGACCGCCGTCACACTTCTGCCAAGGAAAGGAAAAAAGGACGTTATGGAAAAGGTCCTAAACCGTTTACATCAGAGGATCGTGAAGTTTTTCAACATAAACTGACAAAACTTTTACTCTGCTTGCAGGAGAATGAATAACGGTATCGAATTATATTTACGTGCTAAAGAGATGAAGGTGGTTAACATGAGTGCTGGACAAGGCAACATACCGGACGATATCATTGAGTCGGTTTTACAGCATCATGATATCGTAGATACGGTAAGCAAGTACGTGCATTTGACCAAGCAGGGGAAGTATATGAAAGGGCTCTGTCCTTTTCATTCCGAAAAAACCCCTTCATTCACCGTGACACCGGATCGTCAGATTTTTTACTGCTACGGCTGCGGCGCGGGAGGCAATGCCATCAAATTTATGATGGAAATCGAAGGACTATCCTTTCCCGAAGCTGTCAGAACAATGGCGGAAGAAAGTCATATCCCTCTCGGCGAATGGCAGGGACGTGAGTCAACGCATCAGCATCCTGAGTTGGACAGGTTGTTGCAAGCGTACGAGCTAACATCTAAGATGTACCATTTTCTCCTTAAAAATACGGAGCATGGCAAACCGGCTATGGAGTATTTGCGGTCACGGGGATTTACTGACAAGATCATTGATCAATTTCAAATTGGCTATGCCCCTAACCGATGGGATACGATCGTCCAGTTTCTGGAGAAGCGTTCTTTCGATCCTGTTGAGATGGAAAAGGGCGGGCTTATTTCTCCCCGACATGAGGGGGATGGGTATGTGGATCGGTTCAGGGCTCGCATTATGTTTCCCATTTGGAATCGAAATGGAAAAGTAATCGCCTTTGCGGGCCGTATACTGGGTGAAGGACAGCCCAAGTATTTGAATTCACCCGAAACCAAGCTGTTCAACAAGAGTCGGACCCTGTACAATCTCCACCATGCCAAGAATTCGATTCGCAAGCTTCGCCAGAGTGTTCTTTTTGAAGGATACGGTGATGTCATCTCGGCTTGGGAAGCAGGTGTGCAGAACGGGGTGGCCGCTATGGGCACAGCTTTGACGGAGCATCATGCCACAATGCTAAAGGGACTGTGCGACGAGGTCATTATTTGCTATGATGGTGACCGGGCAGGACAAGCTGCTGCGCTCAAAAATTTTCCGTTGCTGGAAAATGCGGGACTTCACGTTAAGGTAGCGCTGGTCAGCGACGGTATGGACCCGGATGATTTTATCCGGCAATACGGCGGGGAAAGGTTTCAGCGCCAAATTATCGAAAGTGCCGTTTCAACGGTGAAATTTAAGCTTATATATCTGAAAAAAAACCATATACTGCAAGAGGAAGAAGGAAGAATCGCGTATTCCCGCGAAGCATTAAATGTCATTGCACCTCTGTCATCCCCGACCGAGCGGGAAGTGTATTTGCGCGAAGTATCAGCCGAAGTCAAGGTGGATTTTGAAACCTTAAAGCAAGAATGCAATTTACTCCGACAGTCCCTGCAAAAAAAACAGGACTTTGGGGATAATAACGAAAATCGGTGGAATAATGGTAGGCATAAAAACGGGCAGATTGCAAAACCAAATGTCATGCCAGCTTATCACGTGGCGGAACGTAGATTACTCCACTGGATGATGCAGGATGCAGAAACTGCACAATATGTGGAGAAGCATCTGGGGGATGCCTTTAATATTGAGGATCATGCAGCAATTGCTGCTTATCTATACGCCTATTATGCACAAGGTAAATTACCGGATACGAGCCGATTTATTTCTTCTCTTCAAGACGACCGTCTGGAGAAAACCGTAAGCTCGATTATGATGATGGATGCTCCAGATGTATCGCCACACGTATTGGACGATTGTATTCAGCAGGTGTGCAAATTTCCATTGCAGAAGCAACTGGATTTGAAGAGAGAAGAAATGAGAGCCGCGGAGCGTTCTGGTGATGCTTTGCGCGCAGCACAAATTGTAATTGAGATTATAGCCCTAGAGAGACAATGAACACACAGAGGTCGGATGTTTCTAGGGAGGAGGGAGTCGAAAGATGGCGAATGATCAGCATACTGAACTGGAGACGGAACTGACACTGGATCAGGTTAAAGATCAATTGATTGAGTTGGGTAAAAAAAGTTCCTCTCTGAACTACAAAGATATCATGGAAAAACTATCGTCGTTTGATCAGGACCCCGAGCAAATGGATGAGTTTTATGAGCAACTGGGTGACTTGGGGATTGAGGTAGTAAATGACAACGACGAAGAAGTTACCAGATTGCGTCCAAACGACGACCCGGAAAATAACGACGGGGATGACTTTAACTACGATGACGATCTGAGCCTGCCTCCCGGTATTAAAATCAATGATCCGGTCCGGATGTACCTGAAAGAAATCGGCCGTGTACCGCTTCTTTCCGCCGATGATGAGGTGGGGCTGGCGAAACGGATCAACAACGGTGATGAAGAAGCCAAACGTCGACTCGCAGAGGCGAATTTGCGTCTGGTTGTAAGTATTGCCAAGCGTTATGTTGGCCGTGGAATGCTTTTCCTGGATCTGATTCAGGAAGGTAACATGGGTCTGATTAAGGCAGTAGAAAAATTTGATTACGAAAAAGGATTTAAATTCAGTACGTATGCGACCTGGTGGATTCGTCAGGCCATTACGCGTGCCATAGCCGATCAGGCGAGAACGATTCGTATTCCCGTGCATATGGTGGAAACGATCAACAAGTTGATTCGCGTATCGCGTCAACTGTTGCAAGAGCTGGGGCGTGAACCTACGCCGGAAGAAGTAGCTGCAGAGATGGAGCTGAGTGTGGAGAAAGTTCGGGAAATTATGAAAATTGCCCAAGAACCGGTTTCATTGGAAACACCAATTGGTGAAGAAGATGATTCACATTTGGGGGATTTCATTGAGGATCAGGAAGCGCTGGCGCCTGCGGATGCGGCTGCCTATGAACTTCTGAAGGAACAGCTTGAGGATGTACTGGATACGTTGACCGAACGGGAAGAGAACGTATTGCGTCTCCGTTTTGGTTTGGACGACGGTAGAACCAGAACCCTTGAGGAAGTGGGTAAAGTATTCGGTGTTACACGCGAACGTATTCGTCAGATTGAGGCTAAAGCGCTCCGCAAGCTGCGCCATCCAAGCCGCAGTAAGCGACTGAAGGATTTCCTCGAATAGAAGCGTGACATTGCGGACCTTCTGCGGCTTGGAGCGCGCAGAGGGTCTTTTTTTATCCCATGGCAGCCTTGGTGGAGGGGAAAAGCTTGGACCAAGAGAAAAAACGGGCAATACTGTTACATGAAATTGAGCATTGGCGGCGAAGTCGGCTGCTCCCTGAGCAATATTGCGATTTTTTGTCTAATCTCTATCGAGAGGACGAAAATCCGTCACAGAGCCAAAGCCACAGTAGCACCGGGCTGCTTACATATCTTAGAAACGGGCATGGAATCGCCTGGCTTCTTGGTTTTGTCATTATTTCCTGCATTTGTTTGATCGGTTTTTATTTTACCGCTTTTCCGTTGGCAATGCAAATATTCTCGGCATGTGCAGTAACCGGGATCTGCTATGGAGTAGCTGCAGTTTGGCGTTCTTCAGAAAAGAGCATGAGCGCTATGCTGAGTATCTTGGGCAGTGTGATTATGCTGGGTTCAGGGGTATGGATTATTCAGCTTCATCAGGGTGAACCCAAGTTTTGGTTTCTGGTTCTTGTCGGTCTGTGCGGGCTGGTGTGGTGCCTTGTGGGCTTAACCTTGCGTATCATCTTGCTTCGCTACTGTGGCTTTATTGCACTGCTTTTGGTATATGCAGTTCTTATAGGGCGTTACTGGCCTACGGCTTCTCACGTGATGCTGGAGGGATTTTGGGTTTTGCATGCAGCATTGCTGGTATGGTTATGCTGGTGGGTACATCGCCGCTTTTCACGTCTGGCTTCGGTCTATTTTGCTATCGGAATGACATTGGTTTTCATGCCTGAAGCAGACATGATCGTGCTGCGTCATCAAGCATCGGGTGATGTTGTATTGTACGGCTTATTGAAGTTGGCTATTGTTGTAGGAATTTTATTTTGGACTCGAAAAAAATGGATTACGTGGGTGACGTCATGAAGCTTTCTCAACGATTACAATATATTATGGAACAAATTCCTGCCGGGAGTAGATTAGCGGATATTGGCTCTGACCACGGGCTGCTCCCTGTGGCCGCGGTACGTAGCGGTCTGGTAACCCAGGCTGTGGCAGGCGAAGTCAATGATGGGCCGTTGCGTGCGGCTCAAAAGCAGGTCGCTGAAGCGGGTCTGACTGATCGCATAACCGTTAGAAAAGGCGACGGCTTGGCCGTAATTACAGCCGATGAGGTTGATGTTATTACGATAGCAGGCATGGGCGGTGCCTTGATTGCTTCCATTTTGGAGCAGGGGAAAGACAAGTTGGATTCAGTGAAGCAGCTTGTTTTACAACCAAACGTAGGCGAGGATATTTTGCGCCGATGGCTGATCGAGCATCAATGGGTATTGACAGGCGAGCATATTATGGAAGAAGACGGAAAAATATATGAAGTTTTGACGGCTATTCCCCTGTCGGATAGCCCTGTGAAGCAGGACGAGCTATACCGACCGTTAGCTCTTTCCGGTAGCTCGCTAGTATTGACGCAGGAATGGCTGGAGCAGCTTGGACCGTTACTGATCAGAGAACCCAATGAAGTGTTTTTCCGTAAATGGAAGCTGGAAATTCATAAGCTCCAGAACGTGCTTGCACAGTTGGCGCGGTCAGAGCAGGAATCGGCGCAGCAAAAGCAGGAGCAATTACGTAAGCAAATTGAACAGCTACAGGAGGTACTTGCATGTTTGCCAAAGGACAAACGGTAATTAGCTATATGGAACAGTTGGCTCCAAAATATTTGGCAGTTCCGGACGACAGAATCGGGCTTCAGCTTGGCAGTCTGCAAAAAGAGATCAAAAACATACTGGTAGCTCTGGATGTCAATGATGAGGTTATAGAAGAGGCGATCCGCGTAAAGGCCGACCTCATTATCGCGCATCATGCTATCATATTCCGTCCACTCAAAGCATTGAATACGGATCAGCCTGCAGGCAGATTGTATGAAAAGCTGATTAAGAATGATATAGCGGTCTACATCAGTCATACGAATTTGGATACGGCAGAGGATGGTATGAACGACTGGATGGCGGAAGCATTGGGCATTGAAAGTGAAGGTACGCTGGAGGATGTCCACACGGAGCAATTGTTCAAGCTCGTCGTTTTCGTACCGAAAACACATCATCAACGGGTGTTGGATGCCGTACTGGGTGCGGGAGCCGGACATATCGGCAATTACAGCCATTGCAGCTTTAACATTGATGGCTATGGAACATTCGTGCCGGGTGAAGGCACACAGCCGTTTTTGGGTGAGCCAGGTAAAATGGAACGCAGCGAAGAGGTACGCATAGAGACCGTTGTACCACAGGGTGTGCGCAACAAAGTTGTCCAGGCGATGCTCAAAGTTCATCCTTATGAAGAGGTGGCCTATGACCTGTACCATATGGATTTGCAGGGCCGCACATCTGGCCTGGGACGGGTGGGGAAGCTCAAGGAAGCCCGCACGTTACGCGAGTTTGTCAATGATGTGAAAGAAGGCTTCAACGTTGAGCATGTACGTGTAGTGGGCGACCTGGACCGTACAATCAAAAAAGCAGCCGTACTCGGAGGCTCTGGCAGCCGCTATGTGAACAAGTCGATTTTTAAAGGGGCTGACGTATTAGTAACGGGTGATATCGACTATCACACGGCTCAGGATGCCCTTATGGCTGGCATTGCCATCATTGACCCTGGTCATAACGCAGAGAAAATTATGAAGCCTAAAACCGCAGAATGGATGCGCAAACGGCTGGAAGAAGGCCGATACTCTACGGAAGTACATGTATCTGAGGTCAATACCGAGCCTTTTCAATTTTTGTAAAAGCTTAACTTCTATGAGAAGATGAAAGTGTTTTATAACTTTTAGCTCATAGAGGAGAGGTTGTATGCGAACTTTAATTGCTGATCCTGCGATCCATGCCTATCCGGGGATGTGGCTGTTGTTACTTCCCGCCATGACGGTGTACAGAATATAATGTCCTCTGGCTGGCATACATATATCGGATCATCACCGGGCATGTATGCATCTCGTTGCGGAAGGAAACATATGCGGATTTTAGTAAGCTTGATATTCCGTTATACGTGGGTCGTTCTACTTATTTTGTGGCATGATACGTTACAAAAGAAGGTACACCCGTTTTATTTGAACAAATAAAGGAAGCTCTCAAATTTACAATATTTTTAGGGTTGTGTCGAGCGTGCGTTCCCTGTATACTATGTAATGTTGTTCGGAAAGTTTAACAGACAATCGCTGGCGGTGTGAACCGCGAGAGGAAAGTCCGGGCTCCATAGGGCAGGATGCTGGATAACGTCCAGTCAGCGCGAGTTGAAGGATAGTGCCACAGAAATGGACCGCCGATGGCCGCTTGCGGCACAGGCAAGGATGGAACCGAGGTGTAAGAGACCCCGAGGAACGCTGGTGACTTCGTTCCTGGTAAACCCCATCTGGAGCAAGACCTAATGGGACACAGCTTCTTCGCGAAGCGGCCTTAGCCCGAGGCGTGTCTAGGTTGGTCGCTGGAGCCGGATAGCAATATTCGGCCTAGATAGATGATTGTCGCTTGTAGTGGGAGGGTAGTTCCCGTCTGAACCACGAATAGCACAGAACCCGGCTTACGGAAAACTTTCCACACTGCAACACCTTAAAATGTATGATGTTAACCTTTTAAATGACTGTTTGCATGAAAACATGGAATCCAAATGTATTTAATGAATTACAAAAAAAGGTCAAGCCATATTCCTTTTGGGAATCAGGCTTGACCTTTTTTGTATACCGTATTTTAGCAGCGTACGTGTATGTTTAGGTCTATTTCATTCTGTTTTTTTATCTACTCATTCCCCCTACCGTAAAAACGTTCAGGGATGAGGCACGTAGTCAGCGTAGCGGAGCATTTGAATCCGGAGAAGCGCAGCGATCGTAAGACCAAATGATTCGCGAAGCGTTCTCGCGTGGGTGCCTGAAAACCTTCATCAGCGCACGCTTTTTTCCAATCTTTCCTCTGTATACATCTTCAATGCCCGATCCAAACGGTTAACCGCTTCAGGAAGCAGTGAAGGATCGGTATGCGTAAAGTTGATCCGCATATGGTTGCTGCCGCTCAGATCAGCATAAAATACTTGTCCTGGCACAAATGCGACCCCTTCCTGAATAGCCAGTTCCAGCAAGCGATCGGAACGGAAGCCTTCGGGTAAAGTGACCCACATAAACATGCCGCCAAGTGCATCATTCCACGTAATGCCTTCCCATTGACGTTCTTTCATCAGCGTTGTGAGGCGTAGCATACGAGAGCGATATTCGGTGGATACGGTCCGAATATGTCCATCCAAATCAAAAAAGTCCAAGAGCTCATTTAAAGCACGTTGATCGATACTGCTGGAGTGCAGATCAGCAGATTGTTTGGCCTTCGAGACTTTATTGACAATCGCTTGATCAGCAACCAGCCATCCAGAACGAACACCAGGAGCAACGGTTTTGGAGAACGTAGAGGTGTACATGACATGACTGTCCCCACCTTGCTGCTGGTCAATGGATAAAAGGGTAGGGAAGTTAAGGTTTTCGTCAAATTTGAGACGTCCGTAAGGATCATCCTCAAAAATCAAAGTTCCGTATTTACGGCATAGCTCAACAACGCCTACTCTGCGGTCCATGCTCCATACACTCCCCGCCGGGTTGGAGAAAGTTGGGATGACATACACGAATTTAGGCTGATATTCCTTGAGCTTGGCTTCAAGATCATCTAATTGCATACCGTTGGAGTCTGTGTTTACACTTACAATGTTGGCGCCATAGGACTTAAACACCTGAAGAGCTGCCAAATAAGTAGGGGACTCCACCAATACAGTATTCTGCGGATCAAGCAGCACACGCGAAACCAGATCGATAGTCTGCTGTGAGCCCGTCGTCATGATGATGTTATCTCTGGTGACGGAGATGCCTTGGGATGCCATTATGGTTGTAAGGCGTTCCCGTAGAGGAATATATCCATCGGTTAGACCGTATTGAAGCGCAGTAGTACCGCCGAGACGGAATACCCGCTCATAGGCTTTAGCAACGGCTTCGATGGGAAAAAAGGCATCGGCCGGAAGACCACCTGCCAGGGATAACACTTCTGTTCCCTGTGTCAGCTTCAAAATGTCCCTAACGATGGACGAGCCCTGAGTACGAGCCATACCCGAAAATTTGTATTCCAATCCAATCATCTCCTGTGTTCTATACTGTACTATGAAATTTATTGTATTATAACAATAATGAAGTATAACAGTAAACGTCTGAATATAACAGTTGATTGGTCTAATGGAAAGCCGAAAAATCCTGATCCCAAGAAAAAATTCGACCATACAAATCACTATCGCGTAAATCTTGCTATTATTCAGCGCAAGCTTGAAATGCTTGGTTTCTCGCTAGAAGGTTACGCTGGTAATGATCCGGTTATTCACATGTGCATAAAAATCAGCAAAGAAAAGTTACCCACAATTCTACATGGAGCTTTCTTACAAAACCTAACACTTTATCGCATAGACGATAATATGGCTTTGGAAATTCTAGCAGCTATGAAAAAACATAATAAACAAGCTGATCCGCCAAACATCGGACAGCTTTTGAGCACACCAAAAACGTGTCTGGATCGCCCTTCGCAGCGATCATCCAGACACGTCTCTCTTTTACCCTAATATTCTATTAGTGACTACTATCATGTTTTTTTCAAATAGGGACTGGTTATTTTTTAGGATGCATGTTCAAACTGACTGTTGTATAGATCGGCATAGAAGCCGCCTTTAGTCAGCAATTCCTCATGGTTACCCGTCTCGATAATGTCACCGTCCTTCATGACCAGAATCAGATCGGCGTTCTTGATCGTCGAGAGGCGGTGGGCAATCACAAAGGAGGTTTTCCCTACAGTCAGCTGGTCCATCGCTTGTTGAATCAGCAATTCCGTACGCGTATCGACCGAGCTTGTGGCCTCATCCAGAATGAGCATGGGTGCATCTTCAATCATGGCTCTTGCAATGGTAATCAATTGCTTTTGACCGGCAGAGAGATTGGCTTTGTCGTCCAGCATCGTATCATAGCCCTGCGGCAGTGTTTTAAGGAAGCTGTGCAGCCCCACCGCTCTACATGCGGCTTCCACCTGTTTATCGGTAACATGTTCTTTGGAAAAGGCAATATTCTCACGGATCGTTCCTTCAAACAGCCAGGTATCCTGCAGCACCATACAGAATAATCGATGAATATTCTCACGTGTTAATTGGCTGATCGGGGTTCCGTCAATATAGATTTCCCCGCCGTTCAGCTCATAGAACCGCATGAGCAAATTCACGAGCGTCGTCTTACCGGCGCCTGTCGGACCAACAATGGCAATTTTCTGACCGGCTTCAGCTTTCATGGAGAAGTCTTTGATAATCATACGGTCTCCGTTATAACCGAAACGAACATGTTTGAATTCGACATCCCCTTTGGCGTTGTCCAGCTTCTTGGTCTTGTCGCTCTCATCTGCCAATTCTTCTTCACCCAGAAATTCGAATACACGTTCACTGGCGGCAGCCGCCGATTGCAGATTGGTTGCGGCCTGTGCCAGCTGTGACAAGGGCTGTGTAAACAGACGAATATACACCATGAAGGCCACAATGGTTCCGATCGTTATAGCATGTTGATTCACCAGCAAAGCGCCCACGACACAGACCGCAACATAACCGAAATTCCCGATGAACATCATGACCGGCATCATCAGGCCAGACATGAACTGGGATTTCCATGCATTTGTATATAAGCGGCTGTTAATGCCATGGAACACTTCCTTGGCTGCTTTTTCTCCGTTATATACCTTGACTACGTTATGACCGGCATAGGTTTCTTCGATATGACCGTTGATCTGGCCAAGCTCCGCTTGCTGTGCTACAAAATATTTCTGTGAATGCTTCATAATCACGGTCATCAGGGAAAAACCGATCAGCGTAGCTACAATCCCGGTAACGGTCATGATCCAGTTTGTATACAGCATCATAATCAAGGCGCCTACGAAGGTTGCCAGCGCGCTGACAAGCGTGCCAAGACTGTTGTTTAACGTTTGTCCGATGGTATCGACATCGTTGGTCACACGGCTGAGCACATTACCATAGCTCGTAGCATCAAAATATTTTAAAGGCATATGATTGATTTTTCGGGACAGCTCTGTCCGCATCTTCTTTGTAAGACGCTGTGACACGGTTGCCGTAATGAAGCCTTGGAAATAGTTAAAGATAAGACCAAGACCATACAAAAGCGCCAAAACAAGAACAATTTTCTGGACAGCACTCACATCAACCCCTGTTACGATTCCTTCCTGGATCAGGTTGGCAATATCGCTGAGCTTACCCGGGCCAATGACGTTGAAGGCGGAACCTGCCAGAGCAAGCACCATAGAGAGCATAACCATAGGTATATAGGACTTGCTATAGGATAAGAGCTGTTTGAGGGTCTTTTTAAAATGATTCGCTTTTTTACCAGTATCCATGTCGCCCGCACGATCTCCACGCAGGGGACCTCGTTGTTTCATTTTCATGCTCTGGTTGCCTTCGGTGTGTTCATTCTTATCCATGTACGAGTTCCTCCTTTGAAAGCTGCGAATAAGCGATCTCCTGATAGGTGCTGCAGTTCGCCATCAGCTCATCATGTGTGCCGCTCCCTACAATCTCACCCTGTTCCAGTACGATAATTTGGTCAGCGTCCTTAATGGTGCCTATGCGCTGAGCAACAATGAGTGTGGTAGCATGGTCGGTTTCTTTTTTGAGAGCCGAGCGCAGAATTCGGTCTGTTTTGTAGTCCAGTGCTGAAAAGGAATCATCGAAGATATAAATCTCCGGCTGACGGTAGATGGCACGAGCAATGGACAGACGCTGCTTTTGACCGCCTGATACGTTCGTTCCACCTTGTGAAATCCGTCCCTGATACTGACCGTCCATTTTTTCGACAAATTCCGTGCCTTGGGCAATCCCTACGGCTGCCTGGATGAGTTTCTCCGAAGCCTCTGCTCTTCCGTTATCGCCGTACGAAACGTTGGATGCCACTGTACCGCTGAAAAGCACGGCTTTCTGAGGGACATACCCGATTTTGTTATGAAGTGCATGCTGGTTATAGTTTTTGACATTGACACCATTCACGAGCACTTCTCCCTCGGTCACATCATAGAAACGGGGAATCAGATTGATTACGCTGGTTTTACCGCTGCCAGTCGCGCCGATGAAGGCAACTGTCTCACCCCGTTTCGCCGTAAAGCTAATCTCGCGGAGCACGGGCTCCTCGGCGTCCGGATATTTGAAGCTGACATTACGAAATTCCACCTGTCCCATAACGCCTTTTTCTCCAGCCGTCTCATGCCCGTTCATGATGCTGGATTGGGTGTTCAATACCTCCATGATCCGTTTGGCAGAAATCGAAGCGCGAGGCATCAGGAAGAAAATCATACTAACCATCATAAAGGCCATGACCACCTGCATCGCATAAGAGGAGAATACGACCATATTGGAGAACAGCGCAATGCGGTCCGGCACGGCCGCCCCGTTAATCAGGTAAGCGCCGATCCAATAGATAGAGACACTCAGACCCGACATAATAAAGGTCATACCCGGGCCAATCATTGCCATTAACCGGTTCGCAAACAGGTTTGTATTCGTCAATTCGATGTTGGCCTGCTCAAACTTTTCCTCCTGATACTGATCTGCATTATAAGCGCGCACCACCCGAAGTCCAGTCAGATGCTCACGTGTTACCCTGTTCAGATTATCGGTGAGACGCTGGATTCGCTGGAAACTGGGGAGGGCGAAAATAACAATAACACTTAGCATCAGGATCAAAACAGCCACGGCCGCTCCTGTAGAGGCGGTCCACTGCCAGTTTTTATCCGCAATCTTCACAATAGCCCACACGGCCAAAATCGGTGCCTTGACGATCACCTGCAGTCCCAACGCAACGATCGTTTGAATCTGGGTAACATCGTTCGTGGTGCGGGTGATGAGGCTTGCCGTCGAAAAGCTGTTCATCTCTTCCATTGAAAAGGACAAGGTCTTATCAAACACCATCGCACGCAGACGCATGGCCAGCCCTGCCGCCACCTTCGCCGCGAAATAGCCAACAATAATAGATGCAACCATACTGCCGACTGCACACAACAGCATGTAACTGCCGGGAATCAGCAGTTCCGACATAGGCGTTCCTTCCCTTTGCAGCTTGGTCGTAATTTCTGCCATATAATCAGGCAGCTTCAGATCAAGCCAAACCTGCACAACGATGAAAGCCAGGCTGCAAAACACGAGCATCCATTCATTTTTCTTGAGATATTTGAATATCTTTAGCATTCTGTTGCTCTCCTTTTATCTGAAAATCTTAGGTGTTTGGTGCAATTTGATGCACCCTGCATGCGACCTGCTTAGGAATTCAACTTTTAGAGACAATAAGCTTAATGAGTCGGATAAATTCTTTGGCATCCTGTTCGTCCAGCTTGCGAAGAATGCTCTCGGTCCATGCGATTCCTTCATTATACTTATCAATCATAAATTGCTTGCCTGAATCCGTAATGAATACAATCACCTTACGTTTGTCGGTGACATCGGTACGGCGTACAACCAAACCTTTCTTCTCCAGGCTCTTCAGCGCCGTTGCTACCCGTCCTGTACTGACGGACAAGTATTCGCTCAAGTGGCCCGAAGTAACCCCACCCTTATTGAAATTCAGACAGATAAGAATCCCCATTTCACCACGTGAGTAGTGTCCTTGCTCCTCTAATGACGGTTTGTGCTTTTTGACAATATACTCGAATAGTTCTGTCGCTAATGTCTTATAATCCAATGGTCACAACACCTTCTGAATTTTATCTTATACTATAAGATAATAATGACGCTCGGGTAAAAAGTCAATTCGAGAAAATATGGAATACAAGAAGCATCCATGACCATCTTCACGGGAATACATTGAATACAAAGCTTTAAATGTCATACTTGTACTTCCATCAATTTTGCCCATACAAAAACCCGCAGCCTTCCGAAGCGACAGGTTACGGTTGTGTTGTGGATAGGAAACAAATAAAATCACAGGAACGTTATCATGCTTATTTTGAAAATAACTGCTCTGCGTCATCAATGGAGGCTGATGGTCAGATCCTGAAGGGACGATTCCGATGTATATTGAACTCAGCCGCAATAGCAGTGTCAAATTATATCTACAGATTGCCAAAACATTGGCGGACCGTATCCAATCCGGACTGCTGCCTCAGGGTACAAAGCTTCCCTCTGTCCGCCATTTGTCTAGTCTGCTTTCGGTTAGCCCTGTAACTGTAAGCAAGGCGTATGCGGAGCTGGAATCCATACATCTTGTGGTGTGTACATAGAGAAAGGGATGCTATGTAGCCGAGCCTTCTGTATCTTCGCATCGTGAGGAAGCGCTGGATTTATCTTGGCAAATGTCGCTGATAGATTACTTGCCGCGTGCACAGTTGTGGAGAAACTTTAACCATAGCCGACAGGTTCCCTATTCCTTTCATATTGCCGCAGTTCAGCCAGAGCTTCTTCCCACTCGTGAAATCATTGATGATACCCAACGTTTATCCTCCGAAGATCCCGATGCGATGGCTGTTTACGGCACCTTCAAAGGGGATGTAGAACTGAGGGAAGTATTTGCAACTCACCTGAGCGAACGTGGAATCCGTACTACAGCGGAACATCTACTTGTGACAAGCGGTGCCCAGCAGGGGATTGATCTTGTGGCGCGTACGTTCGTTGGCCCCGGTGACATCGTCTATATGGAGGCTCCTACATATACGGGTGCGATTGATGTATTTACCAGCCGTGGTGCTAAGGTGGTCATGATTCCGATGGATGAGCAGGGCATGCGCATGGATATCCTGACACGCCTCTGTGACACTCATCCTCCCAAGCTGATCTATACGATACCTACCTTTCATAATCCCACTGGAATAACCTTAACGACGGTCAGACGCATGCAACTTCTGGATCTGGCGCAAAGTTATCATTGTCTGATCGTCGAAGATGATCCGTTTTCTGATCTGTACTACAAAACAAAGCCACCGTTTCCCATTAAGGCGCATGATCTGTCCGGACATGTGATTTATATTAAAAGCTTCAGTAAAACCGTCGCTCCCGGTTGTCGTATCGCTTGTGTAGTGGCTACAGGAAGTGTGCTGGACCGCCTTGTGGCAGCCAAGTCAACTACGGATCTGGGAAGCCCTTTGTTGACGCAAAAAGCATTGTTACCTTTCATCAGGCATCGGCTGGATAACCATTTCGTCTCGTTAAGAGATCAAATGCAGGACCGTCTGATCACTGCTTTGCACACACTCCAGCGCTTTGCCCCTGCAGAAGTCACCTGGCAAGCACCTGAGGGTGGTCTTAATATATGGATAAAACTCCCGCCTGCTGTTGATATCGCAGAGCTGGGACGATTAGCTGATCGTGAAGGCATATCCTTTTTACCAGGAGGGGTATGTTATGCAGGTGGTATGGAAAGTAATCATATTCGTATTTCCTTTTCATACACGGCCAAGGACACACTCGAAGCAGGATTGCGCAAGTTATGCCGCTTGCTGGGAGAACTGCTTGACCGCTCGGTCATCATGGAACGAAGGCCTATTCTGTAAGGATATTTGCAATAGGGGTTAATCATCCAATCACAGGGAACTCCTTTGTAATATGCTGTACTAATTCACCGAAAGGAGTTGCACATTATGAGTCATTGCCCTAACGAACCGATCGTGTGCCCGCCGATCCAATTTGTAAATCATCAATTTTTCCCACAAGTGGTGCCTGTAGTTCATCCGATTGAAATTATCAACCAAGCGCACATTATACCTGTACCACACCATGTATTCCCAGTGACTGTAAAAGACCCTTCTGATCCTTGCTGTCATACCCGCAGTCATACTCGCAGTAATGGCAAGCGTCAGGTACGTAGCAGCTCTAAACGCTAAGGGATTACAAAAAAAGCAGCCATGAACCGTACATGGCTGCTTTTTACAAACGGAATCTTTTACGTTTCCAGCATCTTCAAAAGGGATTTGATCTTGTTACTCAAATGCTGTGGATAGAACTGCAAAGGAACATACGGACGTTGAGCTGCTTTCAACGCCTTATATACGTCGATTTGGCCATATCCAAAATATTTGTCATGCCCTGGTGTACCCAAATCAATCACACTGTGTCTCATTAAATCCATAACCTCTTTGTTCGTCAGGTCGGGGTTGATGGAACGGACAAGGGCCGCGAGCGCTGATACATGCGGACTGGCCATCGAAGTGCCTGAGAGGGCGGCATATTGGTTCCCCGGATACGTGCTTGCTATGCTTGCGCCGGGGGCCATAACATCAACATAATCTCCATAGTTGGAAAAAGAAGCCCGGTGCATAGACGCATCTGTGGCAGATACGGCAAATACTTCCGGATAGGCTGCGGGATAGCCTGGCCGTTCCGTATTATCATTTCCCGTGGCTGCGACTAATACAACATCCTTGTCATAGGCATATTTAATCGCATCGTGTAAAAATTCAGCTTGCGCATAATTACCGAGGCTCAGATTAATGACCTTGGCTCCATGGTCTGCAGCCCATATGATACCCTCTGCCACGGAATAAGTGGTCCCGGACCCGGATTGATCGAGTACCTTGACAGGCATGACCTTGTTATACCATGTCATGCCTGCAACTCCCTCTCCGTTGTTCACGAGCGCGGATATGATGCCGGCAACATGCGTTCCGTGACCAACGTCATCGTAAGGTTTTTCTTTCGGGCTAACTACGTTGTGTCCCGGGAGGATTTGGCCCTTCAAATCAGGATGGTCCATATCCACTCCCGTATCCACGACGGCTACGACGACATTTTTGCTGCCTTTGGATAATGCCCAGCCCCGGTTGGTTTCGGTGGCTGGCAGATTCCACTGATAGCGGGAAAAGAGCAGGTCATTCGGAATAGAGACATCCGACGCTTTTACGGGTTTCTTTTCATTCGTCAGATACATGTAGTGAGGTTCTGCATATACCGGGTTCCACTTCTGCGAGAAATATTGCTTTAGCTCTTTGAAGTTCATGTTATTCGAATGAAACACATACGTATAACCGAGCTTTCGGCCTGGCTCACAGTTCAAATCTGCTGCGATCTCGCGCAATTGCCGTTGATCAGGATTGTGGCGGAAGCGAACGACGATTTCATTCTCAAAATAATGGCTCGCATTTTCATTGTCATGACCCGTCTTGACGGTAATATCATGCAGTGTGTCGGGATGTACTGATTCGATTTTGTAGCTGCCTTCCTTCGGATAGGGGATCAAGCGCAGGTTTTTGCGCTGATGCTTTTCCACGTCATGAAGCACCTGCTGGCTGACCAGCGCGGCAACGCCGTATGTTCCGTCAGTCGCTGGCTCTGCCATGACAAAATATTTTCGATCCTCGACCTGAAAGGCTGCGGATTCGTAAGATTTGTTTTGCAGGACGGAACGGCGAGCCGCTGTCAGACTGTTTTTGACTTGAGCGTCATTAAGCAGACGGGATTGTGTCTTTCTGCCTGTGTAGGTTGAGCTCTTCGCGTCACGTGTATTGATCCACTGTAGCGTGTGAAGATGACTGTGTGACTGCTGAAACTTGCGAGCAAAATGCTTTTTCTGATCATTGGTTTTACCATTCAGTTCACGCATTACGTATTCAATATCCTGTCTGGCGTCCATGCGAGTGATGGTGTCTGTAGCGGACAAGTCCAAAGCCAACATTCCTTTTTTGAGCTGCTTTTCCTGCTGTGGCACCATTTTTTCCATATATTCGGGCTGTGGTGTGTGGCGGTGATCTCGGGAAGGCAGCATCAGGGTGATGACAAGCACCCCTGCGGCTGCTCCGATCAGGGGTTTTAACCATTTTTGCCGAGACATGGGACCGTCCTCCTTGGGAGTTTATGATTTATGGTTAGCGTGAGAAGGTTGGCATGTTTTTATACCTTTCAATCCTTATTTGTGGTAGGATAAATACTGAAAATTACAGCTCTTTCGGTTAGAAGGATCTATTTTCGGGTAACCAAATTGATGAACAAGCAACAAATAAGGGGGAGCTGCATTGATGTCAGCAGTCAACGTACAAAAATTATGTGAGTCGGCGCAGGAGAAACTGAAGTCTGCCGTGGAACGGGTGGAAGCATTCCTTAATGAGCATGCACTGCCGGAGCTGGCTGTGGATCGCAGTGAGGAGTCCGTACTCTTTTACAAAGGCTTTTTGTCAGATCTCCGCCATGTCCTTGTTTTTTCCGAAGTATCTTATGAAAAGCTGGGTGTGGCTTTGCGCCGTGCCAACTTTGACGTCGATTTTGCGGAAAAGGCATTGTATAACGTTTACCATGACTGCGTGAACAGCTTTTTTTATCCCAAAAATGAATCTTACGCAGAGGATGGTCGCTACGCTTATACGGGACAAGATGCTATACGCTTTCGTAAAACGCCAGTAACGCCTGCCCGCGAAGTGATCATGGACATTACGAAAAATTTTGAAGAATTGCGCGATGATCTTGCTTATTATGAAAGTGATTATTTGACCCAGCGCCGGATGCAGACTCGCCGTACACATGCATAAGTATCTAGCCCGTTGATTTTTTCAATTAAAAAAAACAAATGAGACAAGCAAGTCGTTTCCTGTTTGCTTCCTGCCAGTGTGGAGGAGGTGCCGGAAACGGCTTTTTTCGTATGTCACCAACTGCCATATACCGTGGGCGCATAGGTGAACGATACCGGGGGGACAATGAATTCGAGGTGATGATCATGAGCCAAGAGGCCAAGCCAATAGTCAAATGCAGCGTAGCCAATTGTCATTATTGGGGAGAAAACAACTTGTGCAAGGCAGATTTGATCATGATAGAAATTGACAGTCACGCCGGGAAAAAATTTAATGAAGAATATGCGGGCGAAAGCTTCAGCTCAGTCGAACGTGACCAGGCTGCAACTTCTGCAGCAACCTGTTGTCACACCTTTAAACCAAAGTCTCTGTAACAATCCATCCCGCGAATCATTACGTAATTGGAGGTGCAGTGTATTATGGAAGATCATGAAACTGATAAGCATCGAGACGAAGAGAATTTTAGCCGCAAGCGTGTGGATTATCCCCGTCGTATTCAAGAACGCTCTGCCAAGCGTCGCAACCATCAAGAGGAATATGCGGCTGAGGTAGCTCCCGGCTCACCAGCCGTGACTCGGCATAAGGACAAGGATGAGCAGCATGTCATAAGCAAAAGTGGACGTATCTCAGGCTATATCGGTCTAGCCGCAGGTATTGCCGCACTGTTTATGTGGTCTATTGTGCTGGGGCCTATTGCTGCAGTGTTGGGTTTTTTTGCTTATGTAAATGGGAACAAAACAACAGGTATTTGGTCGATCGGGCTGGGTGCGCTGGCGACATTAAGCTACTTTGCTTTTATTCCGTTTGTACGTTGATTCCATGAAGGTTCGAAAAACCGGGTAATCGCTTGCCTGTCCAAGTAGAAATGATTAAAGCGATCTGTCTGCATCAAGTCAGTACCATGAAGCTCCGCTGTCATTTCGACAGATACGGAGCTTTTTTTCGTTAAAAAGTATGGCAGTACATAACAAAACGTTGTATCATAAGCAGTAATGATAGGCTGTTTGGGATATAACAACTAAAGAAAGTTGGGAATACCACATGCAAATAGATCCGCGCGTGTCCAAATCCATAATCGATACGCAATTGTTGAATAATATAAGTGCTACAGCACAAACGGGAACAACGGATGCTTTTTCCGGATTGCTCGAGCAGGCAGGCCAGTTGGAGACAGATGATGCTGCAGCTCGTGTCAATTCAGGGGACGTTACAAGGGATGAAAATGGTTTGCTCTGGCTCCAATTGGGACCATCGAGAGGGGCAGCTTCGCCATTGGCGGTATATCCTTCTTCCAGCACAGCAACCGATGGGCCAACCAAACCTACGGCTTATGATGATCTAATTAACGAGGCCAGCAATAAATACGGGGTTCCGGTGTCGCTGATTAAAGCGGTCATTGATACGGAATCTTCGTTTAACCCGCTGGTCACTTCTTCTGCCGGAGCCAAAGGACTTATGCAGCTTATGGATGCTACGGCCCAAGGATTGGGAGTTAGCGATTCGTATGACCCTGCACAAAATATTGATGCCGGAGTTCGTTATTTGTCTTACCAGATCAAACGTTTTAACGGACAGGAAAATATGGCCTTGGCAGCTTATAATGCGGGGCCCGGACGGGTACAGCGACTGGGCGTGAATAGTGACGAGCAGTTGATGGCTGTCCTGGACAAGCTTCCAGTAGAAACGCAAAAGTATATTACCAAAATTCAGAACGCACGTGAAAAATATACGATTTAAGCCCTGTAGCTTATAAAGAAAAACAAAATTTTAATCAGACAGGTCCGCAGGCAGGATCAATATGGGGAAAGGGTGTCACTGTGTAATGCAGTGACCTTTCCCTGTTTTGGTCTTTTTTTGTTGTAGAGGTTGCAGGCAAGAAAGGGGAGTTCCATGAAATATTTTGATTATGCAGCGACAACTCCGCCTTTTGAAGAGGTGATTACGACGATTGCAGAGGTGATGAGACGCCACTATGGCAATCCGTCCTCAATGCATCGATACGGGGAAGATGCGGATAAGCTGCTTAAACGTTCCCGGGAGGTTTGTGCTACAGCTTTGGGCGTACATCCGGCGGAGATTGTGTTCACATCCGGGGCAACGGAAAGCAATAATCTCGCTATTAAGGGAGTGGCCTTGCAGTATCAGGCCAGAGGCAAGCATATCGTTACAGTATCAACGGAGCATCCGTCTGTGTATGAGGCTTGCAAACAGTTGGCAAAAGTGGGATTTGAGGTCACATTTCTGCCCGTTGATGCGGAAGGGCATGTCAGTGCAGAGCAGGTTTGTGCAGCTATCCGCAAAGACACGATTTTAGTCAGCATTATGCATGTCAATAATGAGACGGGAAGGGTGCAGCCGCTACATGATATCGGAGCCGCGCTGAAGGAACAGTTCCCGCGTGTACTGTTTCATGTTGATGGTGTGCAGGGTTATGGAAAACTTCCGGTGGATATCCGGGGCTGGAAGGCTGATTTGTACAGCCTGTCCGCACATAAGCTGCGCGGTCCCAAAGGAGCCGGACTGCTTGTGGTTCGGGAAGGTGTGGAGCTTTTCCCACTGCTTAGCGGAGGCTCTCAGGAGCAGGGATTTCGTGCCGGTACGGAAAATGTTCCGCTGCTTGTCGGCATGTCCAAGGCAGTGCGGCTGGCGGGCGAATGGCAAGCAGAGGCGACGCAGCGTATGACTGCTTGGAGAGATCGGGTAGCCGCGGAAGTGAAGACGATCCCCCAATTGCGACTGAATAGCGGGGAGGAAGCACCGCACATTGTCCATTTTTCGTATCCGGGTATGAAGGCAGAGGTGCTGCTGCATACGCTGGAGCAATTGGGCTTTGCGGTATCGACCCAATCGGCTTGTTCCTCCAAATTAGCCGAGCCTAGCCGGATTTTGCTGGCGATGGGTCGAAATGATGCGGAAGCGTCTGGCGGCATTCGGATCAGCTTCGGGGATGAACATACGGAACAGGATATTGACGAGCTTATTCTCGCGCTTCGCCAGGCTGTGGCGCAGTTGGAATCCCTTGAAAGGTGGAAACGTTAAAATGAATTATGATATGTTGTTGCTTCGCTTTGGCGAATTTACATTAAAAGGGAAAAACCGCGCCCGTTTTGAAAAGGCGGTACTGAATCATGTGAAGCTGTTGCTCAAGCCGTTTCCAGGCGCTTCTTTGCGTAAGGAATTTGGACGGATTTATGTAGTTCTCGGAGGAGAGCCTTATGAGCAGATCATTCAGGTGCTACAAAAAGTCTTTGGTATCACCACCATCAGTCCTGTTAAAATGGCTCCTGTTGAGCTTGACACGATTATTGAGACCTCTGTAGCCTTGATGCGTGAGTTGAACCCAACGGAAGGAACGACTTTCAAGGTAAATGCCCGCAGGGTGTGGAAGGGATTTGCCCATTCCTCTCATGAGATGAATCATTTGATCGGTTCGCCGGTACTGCGCGAGTTTCCAGTGTTAAAGGTCGATGTCCGCCAACCGGATATCGAGCTACGGGTGGAAGTCAGAGAGCAGGCGGCTTATATATTTAGCGATATTATTACGGCTGTAGGAGGCTATCCGTTAGGTACAAACGGCAAAGCTATGCTGCTACTCTCGGGCGGAATCGACAGTCCGGTAGCGGGATGGTCCTCCATGCGCAGAGGATTGGAAATCGAATGCGTCCATTTTTACAGCTATCCATTTACGAGTGAGCGTGCGAAAGAAAAGGTTATTGACTTGGCGAGGGTATTGGCAGGTTACGCGGGACGCATCAAGATTCATCTTGTACCCTTTACTGAGGTGCAGACGGCTTTTACACGTACCGGACAGGATAATTTGATCATCACACTGATGAGACGGTCTATGCTGCGTATTGCAACGATGCTGGCGGAGCGTGAAGGGGCGCTGGCGCTAGTGACGGGTGACAGTCTCGGCCAGGTAGCCAGCCAAACTTTATCGAGCATGAATGTGATAGGGCGTTCGACGGAGTTACCGCTGCTGCGACCTCTTGTGATGATGGATAAACAGGAAATTACGGAAATAGCCAAGCAAATTGGCACATACGATTTATCTATCCTGCCGTATGAGGATTGCTGCACGTTGTTTGTTCCCAAATCTCCAACGACCAATCCTAATTTATGGGTTGTTCAAAAGATCGAAGCCTCTATTCGGGATTTAAATACGTTGATTGAGCAGGCCGTGGCTACAACGGAGACTGTTGTTCTTGAGGCAGATGGAGCTATAGAGGGACGTAAAGAGGAAGTTGTGCAAGAGGATTGGTTTTAAAATCTTTTAAGATGCCACGTTTAGCGGTATACAAAAAGGCAGATCCATCGACTATTGTCGGGTCTGCCTCTTTTTAGATTAGAGATAAGATATACGAGGTTTTTCTTAGGAATTATTTCAAAACAGCTTTTTTTCGACTGGATATGGCTCTGCGGTTTTGAAGATAGCCTGTGAGCAAAATACCAACCATCACTGAGGCAATAAACAGGACACGCAGCGCGGGGTGTGCGGTAAAGTATGGCTCCAGCTTGCGTTCTTCGGTAATCATATTGGAGGCGGTATAGCCAAGCACAGCCGAGCCCAAATAGATGATCCAGGGGAATTTGTTAATAAGCTTGATGAAAAGAGTGCTTCCCCATACGACAATCGGCACGCTGATCAGCAGACCGAGCACCACCAGTATCAAATGCTGCTGGGCAGCGCCTGCGACGGCGATCACATTGTCCAGTCCCATGGCTGCATCAGCTATAACGATGGTGCGTATAGCGCCCCATAAACTCGTGCCGGCTTTGACTTCGGCGTGATCCTCCTGATCTACCAGCAGCTTGTATGCAATCCAGATCAGCATTATTCCTCCGACGAGTAGCAGCCACGGCACTTGAAGCAGCCAAAGCACGACAATCGTGGCGGCTATACGAATGAGTAGAGCACCTCCGGTACCGTACAGTATCGCTTTTTTTTGCGTTTCGGGCGGTAGCTTTCGGGCGGCAAGCCCAATTACAATAGCGTTATCTCCTGCAAGCAGAAGGTCAATAAATATCACATTAAGCAGTAGCCAAAAAAACTGAAATCCGGACATGTCAATCGTTCTCATCTCCCTGATTAAACAACCTACTAAGTTCAGTATGCTCTGTTTATGATTAATACCCGTTTCCCGGAAATACGATTCATTATATTGCTGTTTGCTAATCATTTCAAGGATTATGCTCAACAAATCAGGTGTTGATTTTTAATAAATTATGGATATGTTTAATAAAATTATTAGATTCCTCGGTGTACAAGCATACCCTCGTCCTATTTCGCATACAAGTAGGATGGGGGTGTTTGTACACATGGAGCATATCATTTTGCTGTTGAAAATATTAATGATCAATTTGGTGTTAAGCGGTGATAATGCGGTTGTTATAGCCATGGCGAGCAAAAACTTGCCTGCAAGACAGCGGAGCCAAGCAATATGGTGGGGGGCGCTCGGCGCAGTTGCCCTGCGCTGTGTGTTGACTTTTGCAGCTGTCATTTTGCTAGGCATACCCTTCATTCAGGCAGCAGGTGGTCTGCTCTTGTTATGGATTGCGTTTAAGCTGCTTTATGAGAATAACGATAATATGGGAGTAAGAGCAGAAACGACCATATGGAAGGCTATACAAGTGATTCTGGTAGCGGATTTTGTGATGAGTCTGGATAACGTATTGGCTATTGCAGCACTTGCAAATGGGGACATTGCGATCATTGTCATCGGTATTGCGATTAGCATTCCAATTGTGGTGTGGGGAAGCAACGTTATTGCAGTCTGGCTTCACCGTTTCCCTGTACTTGTTCTACTCGGATCTGCAATACTGGCCTTCACAGCAGGTGAAATGCTACTGCGTGATCCCAAACTGGGAGCATGGTTAGCCGGGTCTGGGGAAGTTTTACATTCATGGTTACCGGGATTACTGGCCATCGTAGTTGTAATAGCAGGATTATATCAGCAGTTGCGAGCCCGCCGCATTTGAACGTAGTTTTTTTGGAAAACATCGGCTAAACTATACATAGGGCTTTTGCAAATGCCGGGGAATCTACTCGTTTTTTGTAAAAACACTATAAAATCCAGCAAATAAAGGAGACCACGATGAATTCCGGAAAAGAGCGTATGATCGGATTGGGCATCATTGCCGTAGGACTGATTATTTTGTTAGGAAAACTGGGGGTCTTCTCCTTTTTGGGACAATACTTCTGGCCCTTGCTGATTTTAATACCTGGTATTATACTGCATGCGATGTACATGATGCGTAAGGTTTCTCCCATTATGCTGCTGCCGGCCGGGATTTTGTCGGTGTACGGTTTTTTATTTTTTCTCTGTAATACATGGGGCTGGCATTTGATGGTCTATCTATGGCCTATGCTACTACTGGGTGTGGCGGTTGGATTATGGGAATACGCCATTAATGATATAACGCTACCTCGCACCTTATATACAGGGAGCATGATTTTGGGGCTCGTTTCGATATTTCTGCTGATTATCAGCATGTTAGGGACCGGAATTATTTATGTGGTTGCAGTTATACTGATCGGTGCGGGAATATGGTTGATGGTTAACAATCGCACCAAACGTAAATGGTGAAACGACAAGGTGTGCAAAATTTATGGCGGTAAATTACGGAACAGCCAATAATGTCTTGCTTTATGACATATTTCAACTATAATATAATGGATATGATAAGAGCGTCGGAACGTTTTCTGACGCTTATTTTAAGGTTTTCACGCGAATCGGAAAGAGAAGCTGCCTGCACAAAGCCTGAAATATACAGAGGGCTGGCAGGGAGCGGGCCTGAAGAACGATTGTTAGCCTTGGATAAGCATTACTTTCAGGATAGAGACACTATTTTGATATACGGAAAGGATATGGATACAAACCATGCATGCAAGAGAGAACATTCGCAATATTGCTATTATTGCCCACGTCGACCACGGCAAAACGACGCTTGTCGACAAGCTTCTACAACAGTCCGGAACATTTAGAGACCACGAGGCTGTTCAGGAGCGCGCCATGGACTCCAACGATCTGGAGCGTGAACGCGGTATTACGATTTTGGCTAAAAATACAGCTATTACGTACAAAGATTACCTGATCAACATTGTGGATACACCGGGACACGCCGACTTTGGCGGCGAAGTGGAACGGATTATGAAAATGGTTGACGGTGTTTTGCTCGTCGTTGATGCTTACGAAGGTTGTATGCCGCAGACTAAATTCGTACTGCGTAAAGCGTTGGAGCAAAACCTCACGCCAATCGTTGTTGTTAACAAAATTGACCGTCCGGCAGCTCGTCCGGCCGAAGTTATTGATGAAGTACTTGATCTGTTCATCGAGTTGGGTGCGAATGATGAGCAGTTGGAATTCCCTGTTGTTTATGCTTCAGCGCTGAACGGAACATCCAGTCTGGATGCCGAAAAGCAAGACGATAACATGCAGGCATTGTACGAAACCGTTGTGGATCACATCCCCGCTCCAACGGAGAAAGTAGATGAGCCTCTTCAATTCCTCGTAACACTGATGGACTATAACGAATATCTTGGCCGCATTGCAGTTGGCCGTGTAAACCGTGGTATTATCAAGCAAGGACAAGCGGTTACGGTTATGCAGCGTGACGGCAGCAGCAAATCAGCGCGTATTGAGAAGCTGTTTGGTTTCCAAGGTCTGAAACGGATCGAAACCGATCAAGCGGGCGCTGGTGACATTGTGGCTATTGCAGGGATCAAGGATATTAACATTGGCGAAACGATTGCCGATCCAAATCATCCTGAAGCTTTACCTGTACTGAAGATTGATGAGCCAACGCTGCAAATGACCTTCCTGGTTAATAACAGCCCATTCGCAGGTCGCGAAGGTAAGTGGATCACATCCCGTAAACTGCGCGAGCGTCTTCTGAAAGAACTTGAAACGGATGTCAGCTTGCGTGTTGATGAAACCGACAGCCCGGACGCATTTATCGTATCTGGACGTGGTGAGTTGCATCTGGGTATCCTGATTGAAAACATGCGTCGTGAAGGTTATGAGTTGCAAGTGTCCAAACCGGAAGTAATCGTGAAGGAAATTGATGGCAAGAAAATGGAGCCTATCGAACGTCTCCTCATTGATATTCCTGAAGAAAGCATGGGCGCAGTTATGGAAAGTCTCGGCTCCCGTAAAGCTGAAATGGTCAACATGATTAACAACGGCACCGGACAGGTTCGTTTGGAATTCCTGATCCCTGCACGTGGTCTGATTGGTTACACTACGAACTTCCTGACTTTGACTCGTGGTTATGGCGTAATGAACCATGCGTTTGACAGCTATGGTCCATTTGTTGGCGGTCAAGTTGGTGGACGTCATCAAGGCGTACTCGTTTCGACTGAAAATGGAAGCACTACATTCTATGGAATGATGGGTGTAGAGGATCGCGGTATTCTGTTCCTGGAGCCGGGTACTGAGATTTATGAAGGTATGGTCGTCGGAGAGCATACACGTGATAACGACATCGTTGTTAACATTTGTAAAGAGAAGCAATTGACGAACGTTCGCTCTGCAACAAAAGACGATACTGTTAAACTTAAAACGCCTCGTATCTTCTCTTTGGAACAGGCGCTCGAATATTTGAATGATGATGAGTATTGTGAAGTTACACCGAATGCCATTCGTTTGCGCAAAAAGATTTTGAACAAAAGTGAGCGCGAGCGTGCAGAAAAACAGCGTAAAACAGCACAAGCAAATTCGTAATTGATTGGATTGGTTTGGGCCACAGCGGCGACGCCCGGCAACGGGATGCGCCGCTGTATCTGTTTTAGGATTGTAAACTTGGAGAAAGTTTTATTTCTCAAAACGCAGGAAAAGGTGTTGAAGCATGAGTAATCTTTCTAACGGATTGCCTCCCCGGACACAAAGCGGGAAAAAATCCGCCAAACCGAAAAAAACGAAAAAGAAAAAAAGCTTTTTCAGATCGTTTATGAAGTTTGTTCTGTTTCTGCTCATTATAGGTATCTTGGCGGCCGGCGGTTACGCCTACTATCTATACAATCAGGTAGAGGATGTTTTGGATACGGGGATCAATAAAGAGGTGCCAAAAACACAGTTGGCCGAGGCCAAGCCTTTGACCATTTTGTTGCTTGGAACGGATTACCGCCCTGATCATCCAACATATTTGTCGGACGTTATTATGGTAGCTACACTGAATCCCAATACCAAGTCATCTACAATCGTGTCGTTGCCGAGGGATACGCGGCTGGAGCTGGATGGATATAAACCTCGTAAGCTGAATGAGTACTATCCGGTGTTCAAGGCCAGAGAGAAAGAGTCTGGTGAAGTCGCTGAAGATCAAATGAAGAAGATGATCGGCAAATATTTGAATATTGACATCGATTATGTGACGGTTATTAACTTCCAGGGCTTCAGAGATGTTGTAGATAATTTGGGTGGCGTAGATGTTACGGTCGACAAAAATATGTGTTACCGTGACAGTGCAGATGGTACTAACATTAACTTGAAGGCAGGAGCACAACATTTGGACGGTGATCAGGCCCTTGATTTTGTTCGTTACCGTAAATCAAACTGTCGCCCGAGAACAGCTGAATCTGATGATTTTGATCGCAACCGTCGACAAAATCAGGTGCTTCATTCCTTGATTGACCAAATGCAGTCCTTTAGTGCTCTAAGCAAATTTAGTGCAATTATTAAATCCGTTGATAAGAATATGATGACGGATATTGAGTCTCAGCAAATGAAAAATCTCGTACAGACCTATTGGAATATTTCCAAGCAAAATGTGAATTACAAACCGGTAGCGGGAACGTGGCGCAGTCCTTATGTCTATATTGATGAGCAGCAGCTTGATCTGGCCAAACAAGCACTGCAAGAGGAATTATCCAAAAAGACGAGTGACAATAATACTGTCTCTTCTTCCAATTCTTGAGTTTGTATCTTACTTCCCTCTTATGTTATACTCGCAGCGAGTAAAAGCTCTTATATGGCATAAGGGGGTTGAGGTATGTCTGAATGTGTAGCACGCCAAGTATATGGTTTTGACATTCATACCCGTTTGCTGTCTAATATCGTTTGCTTTTTTGGTAATGAAATGAATGGAATAAGTAAGGTCCAGTGAGTAATCACTGGGCCTTTTGTGTCTGATCCCAAGGTGTACAGGCTCTAACGGCTCTAATTACCTACCAACTTTTCGTTGTTTAACGCTGTCTCTGGGGTCTTTTTTCAGGGAATCAGCAAGTATTGGGTACCCGGTGAATAGGTATAGGTATGAAACACGAGATTGTCCACGCCGCTTTGGAGGGGATCTAAATGAAGAAAATTTTTGTGCTGGATACGAATGTACTACTGCATGATCCGAAAGCCATCTTTACCTTCAAAGAACATGAAGTGGTTATTCCAGCTGTTGTTCTGGAAGAAATCGACTCCAAAAAACGCAACGCGGATGAGATTGGACGGAATGCACGCAACGTATCGCGATTGCTGGACGGATTGAGGGAAGTAGGGCATCTGCACAGTGGTGTTCCGCTTCCGCAAGGTGGGAGGCTCAAGGTTGAATTAAATCACCGGAGCTTTTTGAAAGTTCAGGAGATGTTCGGGGAGGTTTCGAACGATAACCGAATCTTGGCGGTCGCCTTGAATTATCAGTTGGAGGAGCAGGAGCTACCTGAACCGCGTTCGGTCGTGCTGGTCAGTAAAGATGTGCTGGTGAGAATCAAGGCAGATGTGTTAGGACTGCTGACCGAAGACTATTTATCCGACAGAACCGGTGATCTGAGTGAGCTATATCCCGGGTACTCGGCAATTCAGGTGCATCCGTCCATCATAGATGAGTTTTATTCCAATCGTTTTTTACCTATCAAACCACTGGAGCTGTCTTATACGCTATATCCTCATGAATTCGTTATTCTAAAGGATGAAATGGGAACTGGAAAATCGGCTTTGCTGAAAGTGAATCAGGAGGCAGATCGATTGGAGCCTCTGTATTTAAGCAATGAATCGGTGTGGGGGATCAGTGCGCGTAATGCCCAACAACGGATGGCGCTGGAGCTTTTGCTTAATGATGATATCCCGTTGGTGACGATTACCGGAAAAGCAGGTACAGGCAAAACGTTGCTGGCGCTCGCGGCGGGTCTGCTCAAGGTAGAGGATGAACATCGTTTCAAGAAGCTGCTCATTGCCCGTCCTGTCGTTCCTATGGGCAAGGATATCGGTTATTTACCAGGAGAAAAAGAAGAAAAGCTTCGCCCGTGGATGCAACCGATCTACGACAATCTGGAATATCTGTTTGATGCCAAAAAATCAGGCGATATCGATAAAATTTTGATGGGCTTGGGCAGCATTCAGGTGGAGGCGCTCACTTATATTCGCGGGCGTTCAATACCTGGACAATTTATTATTGTTGATGAGGCACAGAATTTGTCCCGACATGAGATCAAAACAATCGTATCTCGTGTAGGTGAGGGGAGTAAAATTATTTTGATGGGAGACCCGGAGCAAATTGACCACCCTTACCTGGATGCCGCCAGTAACGGGCTGACGTATGTAGTAGAACGCTTCAAGCAGGAAGGGATTAGCGGACATATTATGCTGGAAAAAGGAGAGCGCTCCAAACTGGCGCAGTTGGCAGCAGATTTGCTGTAGCAGCTCCTATCACTATTCACTATCAATTTTTATATACTGCACAGCATTTTGTTGCAAATAAGAAGACCTCGGGAACATCCCCGGGGTCTCTTATTTTTGTCCATGTATTATTTATGATAGCTATACAAGGGTGAAAAAGGCTTAATTCAGGCTCAGTTCTAGCTTAACCTCAAGTACCCCCGCTATGGTGCGTACCTCTGTGGCCTTGACATAAGAAATGAGCTGCTGCGGATAGAAGCCCAGATCAAAATCCTTTTCCAGCTTGTTACGGGTCGTATCTGGTAGCTCCAGTCCGTTAAAGACGAGCCGGTCCACATGGAACAAAATCGCATTTTGCGGTTCTTTCTCAACCGTATAGTGTCCCTCTACCCTCAATTTCATAGTCCCCTGTTGACCTTCTACAACAATACGATCCTGCCCGAAGGAAAAGTTGAAGTGATTAAATAATTCATTTTCCGATTTCAGAAAACGGTTAAAATCTTCCTCACGTATGCTTATCGTAATGACTTTGCCGTTTGTAATCATGGCTCCTTGCTGTTGTTGAATAAATTGAGGCAAATCCTGCATCGCTTGAGCCAGTGCTTTAAAATGCTTGTTCACCTCGTAGACGCCTACATTCTCCCAATAGGCTGTCATTTCGCTGATTAGCTTGCGTAGCGTATCCGGGTCATTGCTGTTGTTAACACCGGCATTTACACGCTCCTGAAGCAAAACAATGCGCTTACGTTGTTCCAACAAGTTTGTTTTGACCGTTTCCAAATCCGATGAGGCCCGTGTGACCTGTTCTTCCGTTTTTCGCATATTCCGATAATTGGACTCGTATTCCTGAAGCACATCCTGATCGTGGCTAATCAGCAACAAGTAGTAATCGTACAGGGAGAGAAGCTGCTTAAGATTTTTAGCTCCCAGCACTACACTGAGCAGCTTGTCCCTTTCGCCCATATAATAGGAGCGCAGCACAGAACTCGCACGTTTCCTTTGCCTGATCATCTGCTCCTGCTGAGTGGCGAGATTGCTCCGCAGTTCCTGCTGACGTTGTAAAAGTATCTGTTGTTCCTGACTGATCCGCTCAATTTCATGATCAATCTCGACGATTGACAGACTATCTTGCAAAATCCGGTTTGCCTCTTCTGAAGGAGCGGCCAGAACAGGACGTACAGGCATGGTGGTAAGTATCAAAATGATCGTTAGCAGAGTACAACTTATCATTTTTAGAGTGGATCTGTTCATTGGTTTTCCCCTTTTATGTATTCCCGTAAAAGTCTAACAGTAATATATATGTTCCTTTCTTATTCTTTAACCATTGATTTATTGTACAGCACCCAGAGGATGCTTGAAACCCGAAACTATATTTGTCCACGTATGAGTTCTTATAGAAATGGAAATACAATTTAGTATCAAATAGATTCTATGAACTCTACGAGAGGCATAGAAATGAATAAACAGCTTTTATACCCTATTCAAATACCGGTAAGACCGGTTCATGAAGACGGTTATTTCAGGATGTTGTTAGGAGGGCTAGAGGCATGACTGCAATAAGACAAGATGCATGGAGTGCGGAAGATGATTTGATATTGGCGGAGGTGACATTGCGTCATATCCGGGAAGGCGGAACACAGCTAGCCGCATTTGAAGAGGTTGGGCAAAAAATAGGAAGAACCTCCGCGGCATGTGGCTTCCGCTGGAACAGTTGCGTGCGCAAGCGTTATGATGAAGCCATCAGTATTGCTAAAGCGCAGCGTCAAAAACGCAGTTATATTCGCAAGCAGAGTCCGGTTGGTGTATCTCAGGTGGCGGCTTTTGCCACGCTTGATATGGCTGAAGGGGTATACAGAGCGGATGGAACGAGTGAGGATACGTTGTCCATCGACGCTGTGATCCGCTTTTTGCGTCAATGGAAGGGATCTGTACAGGAAACCAATCGACAGATTAAAATGCTGGAAAAAGATTTACGTGAAAAGGAAGAGGAATTAAATCAACTTCGCTCTATTAATGACCGGCTGTCCAAAGAGGTTAACGAGGTGCAAACCGACTATCGTGTTGTAAATGATGATTACAAAGCCCTGATTCAGATTATGGACCGGGCTCGTCGCTTGGCTTTAATCACCGAGGATGAGGAAGAGCTAAAATCCAGATTCAAAATGGACGCCAATGGGAATCTGGAGCGCATTGAGTAGCAAAATTACAGCAGCATATGTTAAATAAAACGTCAACTCGCGCTTTGCCGTAGTTGGCGTTTTTTGTATTTCTCTAGAGTGCATATGATATAGTAGAAAAAAGATGGAAGCGAGACGATACATAGGTGATTGATATTATTGGAGCAGGTTCGCTCGGATTGTTGTTTGCCGGGAGGCTGGCAGCCTCAGGCACGAAAGTAAGGTTATGGACACGAACGCTTGAGCAGGCACGTATCATTGCATGTGAGGGGATTACTGTGCTTGAAAAAGAGGGACAGGTTGCTGTTCATGTGATCGGAGACACATTGAAGGTAGCGCCGTTGGCAGATTGGCAACGCTTGAATTCACAGGTTCCGCCACGATGGATTTTGATAATGACCAAACAGGGGGCGATTGAGGAAGTATTGGAGCAGATTAAACCTGCGGATAATATCGAAAATGATATCGGAATTATTTGCTTACAGAACGGAATCGGACATATAGAACGAATCAGACAAGCCTGTCCTGAAGCTACGGTATACCCTGCGGTAACGACCGAAGGAGCCAAGAGAATGGGAGTAGCATCCGTCGTACATGCCGGGATGGGGGCTACGGAAATTGGGTGTCCGGATGAACTGGAGGAAGTACAGGCGGGGAGTTTCAAACAATGTGTGCTAAATCGGCTGCTTGCAGCAGGATTTGACGTTTGCTTGTCGAAAGAAATCGAGAACGGTATATACCGCAAGTTGCTGATTAACGCCGTGATTAATCCACTGACAGCAATATGGCGAATCCCCAATGGAGAGTTGCTTTCCGACCCGGGTCGTATACAAATGATGCGCAAGCTATACGAAGAGGGCATTCAAGTGTACGAAGCCAATGGTATTCGGTGGGACAGTGTATGGTGGGATCAGATTATGAAGGTTTGCCGGGCAACGGCAGAGAATCAGTCGTCTATGCTGACCGATGTACTTGCACATTCCATGACGGAGGTTGCTTCCATTAACGGACAGCTGGTGCAGATGGCAGAGCGAGCGGGGGTTACTGCACCAACCCATGCGGTATTATGGCAATTAATTGAGGGCATGCGGCTAAAAGAGGGGTGATCAGTTGAGTCTCATACAAGGTACCATCATCACATTTAGTATTCTTCCCTTTTTTCCGTTTCTGATCGTGTTTGCGGTTTGCCGCTACCTGCTTAAAATGGAAAAAAAGAAGTCGCTGCTTATATCTATGGACATTACCACGGCTTTTCTGATACTATCCGTCGCGGCGCTCTTTAACGTCATTTTTGCATCACGATTCGGTTTTTATTTGATATTATTGTTGCTTCTTCTGGCGCTGGGTTTAATTGGAGGAGCCCAAAATCGAATAAAGGGTAAGGTCGATGGCAAAAGATTATGTAGAGCAGTCTGGAGATTGACTTTTATAGCAATGACATTGGCGTATATTTTATTAACTATTGTTGGCATATTTAAAAATATATTCAATAACATGTGATATAACATGACATGAAAACCTGAAAAAATATGAATTAATCATGTTTTTTTGAAAAAAAAGCTCAATTTAAAGAAATGTGATGTAGATTTTTTTGACCGCTGGTTGTATAATCTATAAACATATACCACTTTAGAACTAGGGGGAAAACGCTAGATGAAAAGGAAAAGCTTTTTAGTCCTTTTGACACTCATTCTTGCAGTAGGCGCACTGTTAGCAGGTTGTGGCTCTGCCAAGAACGATAACAATGGTAAGGGCGCACAAGAAAATGCATCAACTACGCCGGCTCCGGCCGACAAACAAATTTTGCGCATTAATCTGGCATCCGAGCCGCCAACATTTGACCCGGCACAGGCTCAAGATACTCAAGCAAACACTGTTTTGAAAACAATGTATGAAGGTCTTGTTCGCATGGGCCCTGATGGTAAAGAAATTCCTGGCGTAGCTGAATCATGGAAAATTTCCGATGATGGAAAAACATATACGTTCAAGCTTCGGGATACTGCAAAATGGAGTAATGGTGACCCTGTCAAAGCAAGTGACTTCGTATTTGCTTGGCAACGGGTATTGGATCCTTCCACGGCTCCAGCACCTCCGTATGCTTACCAATTGTACTATATCAAGAATGCTGAGGGATACAACCTGAGCACATCCAAATCTTTTAAAGGAACTAAAATTCCAGACTTCAAAGATGTAGGTGTCAAAGCAGTTGACGACCATACATTGCAGGTAGAACTGGAACATGCAACACCTTACTTCTTGGGCTTGACTGCTTTCTACACCTATTATCCGGTGCACCCGTCTGTTAAAGGTAATGATAAATGGGCGACTAAAAAAGAAAGCATGATCACTAATGGGCCTTTCACATTGTCGACTTGGGAGACTGGTCAAAAGATCGAAGTTTCCAAAAGCGAGAATTATTGGGGTAAGGACGAAATTAAGTTGAAGACAATTACAATGTCCCTTGTAAACAGCGGTGCAACAGAACTCGCTTCTTACAGAAGTGGACAACTTGATTATGCAGGTAAGCCTAATGGCGAAATCCCTGCAGATCAAATGATGGCTGTAAAAAATGAAATGCCTAATGAGTTCCAGGCTAAAGGTATTGCAAGCACATATTACTATTTGTTTAACGTTACTGAAAAACCGTTCAACAATCTTAAAATTCGTAAAGCCTTTGCAATGTCCATTCAACGTCAGCCGATTGTTGAAAGAGTAACGATGGGTGGGGAAATTCCTGCTTATGGCTTTGTCCCTCCGGGTATTAAAGGTTTGTCTCAGGAATATCGTAATGAGCACAAAGATGATTATTTCAAGGAAGATGTGGCTGAAGCGAAGAAACTGCTTCAAGAAGGTATGAAAGAAGAAGGCGTAACTTCTCTTCCTACAATAACCTTGCTCTATAACTCCACTGAAGGGCACCAAAAAATTGCTTTGGCGGTTGCGGATATGTGGAAGAAAAACCTGGGAATCGACGTGAAAACGCAAAATCAGGAGTGGGGCGTATTTATCCAAACTCGTAACAAATTGAATTTCCAAATTGCTCGTGGTGGATGGTCTGCTGACTTTAATGATCCAATGACATTCCTGGATATCTGGACAACTGGTAATGGTAACAATAATTCTGGATACGCTAATCCAGAATATGACGGTTTAATTAAAGCGGCTAGAACAGAAACTGATCCAGGTAAACGCATGGAAATATTTGCGAAAGCTGAGAAGCTTCTTGTTCAGGATGATATGATTTTGTTACCTATTTACTATTACTCTAATACTTCCTTAACGAAACCAAATGTAAAAGGGATTGCCTTGGATTTTAGTGGTGCAATTGACTTTACAAGGGCTTATATAACACAGTAAGTAGCTGATACTTGATTCTGAAGTTGAAGGGTTACTTCGGGATATATATGTGGATACTACCATATATATCCCGTTTTTTTGTGTGTGAGGGTTCTTTTCATGAATTATGTAACCATGCATATAAGTAGAGTGGACAACCTAACTCTATTTCTATAGAATCGAATGGTGTCGAAAAATATGGGGGTGTAAACGGGCGATGGCGCGTTATTTGATCAGTAAATTTGTTTTTATGCTTATTTCTTTGCTTATTCTGATCTCTGCGACGTTTTTTCTAATGAAGGCAATTCCGGGTAACCCTTCATGAGTGAAAGAGCGACGTCTCCTGAGATTCAAGCCCGATTGATGGAACAGTATGGGCTGGATAAGCCTGTATATGTGCAATATTTTAAATACTTAGGTGATATTGTTACAGGGGATTTTGGAATTTCCATGAAGAAATTAAATCAAGAAGTAAGCGACATTATTGGACAAACCTTTATGGTATCACTTAAGTTAGGTTTGGTTGCTATCGTTGTTTCTATTATTGTCGGTATTTTACTAGGCATGCTTGCGGCGTTGTATCATCGCAGGTTAATTGATACGGTAGCGATGGTAATGGCAATTCTGGGTATTGCGGTTCCCAGCTTTGTTCTTGCATCATTGATTCAGTTCTTTTTGCCCAAAAGTTGGAATTGTTTAATGTTATGGGTTTTGAGGGCCCGATGGACTACGTTCTGCCTGTTGCGGCTTTGTCTGCTCAACCGATTGCATTTATTGCTCGATTGACGCGTTCCAGTATGCTGGAAGTGCTGCATGCGGATTATATCAAGACGGCTAAGGCTAAAGGTTTGAAATCGATAACGATCATGTTTAAACACGTTGTGCGGAATGCTATTTTGCCGGTTGTTACCTACGTTGGCCCAATGACAGCGAATATTATTACCGGATCTGTTGTTATTGAACGAATCTTTGGGATAGGTGGTATCGGTAAAGTGTTTGTGGATAGTATCACAAGCCGCGATTACACTATGATTATGGGCATTACAATTTTTTACGGTGTTTTGCTCATGCTGGCTCGTTTTATTACAGATGTTGCGTACGGGTTTATTGATCCTCGGATTAAGCTGACCGGTAGGAAGGAGGGGTAACTTTATGTCTGTGAAAGACAATGCTGTGAATTTGGACAAGCTTCAGATGAAACCAGAAGATTTCCAGAAAGTTGGAGTGGATGAGAAGCAATCTGAACTTATTAAGCGAGAAAGCTTATCTGCTTGGCGTGACGCCTGGGAACGGCTTCGTCAAAACAAGGTTGCTATGACTAGCTTAATTATTCTATTTCTAATCGTGCTTTTCTCCTTGATTGGTCCGAGATTGTCACCCTATAATTACTATTCTAATGATTTGCTGAGCACAAACCTGCCCCCTTCTGCGGAACACTGGTTCGGAACCGATGACTTGGGCCGTGACATGTTCGTCCGTACTTGGATGGGTGCTCGAATTTCCTTAACGATTGGTTTGGCCGCGGCTTTGATCGATTTGTTGATTGGTGTTATTTATGGTGGAATTATGGGTTACTTTGGTGGCCGTGTTGACGAAATCATGAATAAATTTTCTGAAGTTTTGTATTCCATTCCTTATCTGCTTGTTACGATCCTATTGCTCGTTGTGCTGGAGCCAAGCATCACGACGATTATTATCGCACTTTGTGTGACCGGCTGGATTAACATGTCATGGATTGTACGTGGGGAAATGATGCAACTCAAAAACAGAGAGTTTGTACTTGCTTCCCGTTCCATGGGTGCTGGAGCAGGTCGTTTGCTTTTCCGTCACCTGTTGCCAAATGCTGTAGGGCCAATCATCGTTACTTTGACGTTGAGTGTTCCAACCGCTATTTTTTCCGAAGCTTTCTTGAGCTTCTTGGGATTAGGAGTGCCAGCTCCTCAAGCTTCGCTGGGTTCAATGATTGAATCAGCTCTGACAGGATGGATGTACTATCCTTGGCGTATGCTTTTCCCGGCAGGTTTGATCAGTTTGATTATGCTTGCGTTCAACCTTTTTGGTGATGGATTGCGTGATGCGCTTGATCCGAAGCTGAAGAAATAGGAGGTGAGATCATGGTGAGTAGCAACAATTTAATTGAGGTTGAAGGTCTTAAAAAGTATTTTAATGTTGGCAAAAACCGTGTGCTCAAAGCGGTGGACAACCTGAATTTTTATATTCGCGAAGGCGAAACACTAGGTATGGTTGGTGAATCAGGTTGTGGTAAATCTACAGCGGGCCGTACCATTCTTCGCTTATATGAGCCTACAGCAGGTAGCGTGCGCTTTAACGGTACGGATATCTACAAATTATCATCAGGTAAAATGAAAGCCATGCGCCGTGATATGCAGATGATCTTCCAAGATCCGTATGCATCCTTGAACCCGCGTTTTACGGTTTCTGATATTATTGGTGAGGCACTGGATATTCATAACATGGCAGGCAGCCGTGCTGAGCGCAAAAAACGGATTGAAGAGTTGCTGGATCTGGTAGGTTTGAACCCGGATCATGCAACCCGTTATCCCCATGAATTTTCCGGTGGTCAGCGTCAACGTATCGGTATTGCCCGTGCGCTGGCGGTTAATCCTAAATTCATTATTTGTGATGAGCCGATCTCGGCTCTTGACGTTTCTATTCAGGCTCAGGTTGTCAACTTATTAAAAGAGCTTCAAGAGCGTCTTGGTCTGACATACCTGTTCATTGCGCATGATCTCTCGATGGTCAAGCATATCAGTGACCGGGTAGCCGTAATGTATATGGGTAAAATGGTTGAGCTTGCAGAAAGCGCGGAGTTGTATGCAAACCCGATCCATCCTTATACGAAAATGCTTCTATCGGCGATTCCGGTTCCCGATCCGGAAGTTGAAGCTAACAAAAAACGGATTATTATGCCTGGCGATCAAGCCGGTCCAATTCATACAAATGATGCATCCGGCAATAAGTCAGGAGCCTATAACCTGGAAAATGCCAAGCTGATCGAAGTGTCCAAAGGACATTTTGTAGCTGAGCCTTACGCCTGATGTTGTTTTATGCACCAACCGCCGAGTTTGCTCGGCGGTTTTTTTGTGAGAAGCTTTGACGCGGACAAGGGCTTTCGGTACAATCAAGCAGTAAGGTTTTGGTGGAGACAGGAGGCAGACCCATGAGAATAATTCCGGCAGAGCTTCGCGGAGGGTCGGCTTTGGCAGAAGATTACATACAGGGTACAGGACGCGCACGCGATTTGTATGAATATGATGTTCTGCATGCCGATGCTTATGCCCAACGAGCGAAGCGACTGGATGAGACGGAGCATCTACGATTAAACCGTAAGGATGTCGTAGCATGTCTCCGCATATACAATGAGCAATACAACGCACACGAGGCGGTTTATGCTTCATTGGATCGGCTGGAGCAACCAGACGCTCTGGTGGTAGCTGGCGGGCAGCAAAGCGGACTGTTCACAGGTCCGATGCTGGTCGTTTACAAAGCTGCTACGATTATTAAGGCGGCCAGGGAAGCGGAAGAACGGCTGGAGCGTCCGGTTATTCCCGTTTTCTGGATTGCGGGTGAGGATCATGACTGGGATGAAGTCAATCATACCTATGTAATGGCGAATGACCCGCAAGCAGTCAAAATCAAGCTCAATAAGCAGCCGGAACGTCGTTCTTCGGTTAGTGCCATTAAGGTCGATGCCGCAGAGTGGAAGCAAGCCATGGCTGATATAGAGCAAAGCTTGCCCGACTCAGAGCATAAGGCTGATATTTTGCGCATGATTGAGCATGGTTTCGATGACTCATACGGACTAAGTGAAAGCTTCGCCAAACTGCTGGGACTTCTTTTCGGCGCCTACGGATTAGTGCTGCTTGATTCTGCTGATCCTTCGTTGCGCAAGCTGGAGGCATCCGTTTTCCGTCGGTTGGTTCAGCACAATGATGAACTGGAGCAAGCTTACCGGGCGACTGCTGCACGGATTGTAGATTACGGCTATCATTTGCAAGCAGATGTACATGAAGGCGGCGCGAATCTCTTTTATATCCATGAAGAAGAACGCTTGCTGCTGTTCAAGCAAAACGGGTTGTTCACGGATCGCCGCGGTCAGGTGGCATTTACAGTCGAAGAACTGCTCGAAGAGACAGACAGGCACCCGGAACGTTTTAGTAACAATGTCCTAACCCGTCCTCTTATGCAGGACTCACTATTTCCAGTGCTGGCCTCTGTGCTGGGACTAGGAGAAATTGCCTACTGGGCGATTACACGGGATGCCTTCGGCGTGCTGGAGATGCAGATGCCATTACTGCTGCCACGGATGTCCTTTACGTTGGTAGAGCCAGGTGTGGAAAAGCATATGTTGAAGTATGAATTGAGCTTTGGCGAAGTTAGAGACGGGCTTGAGGAACGGAAAAAGCAATGGATTGTCACTCACGATCAGCTTGGAATGCAGGAGCAGTTTGCAGGGGCCAAGGAAGCTTTTGTCCGTATATACGAACCGCTGATACAGCAGTCAGGCTTGATTGAAAAAGGTTTACTCCGGCTGGGAGAGACCAATCGCGAGAAGATTCTGGAACAGATTTCCTATCTGGAAGCAAAAGTTCAGGAAGCACTGTTCCGGCAAAATGAATCAGCGCTTCGTCAATGGGATCGTATCGAGTGGTCACTTTTTCCGTTCGGACAGCCGCAGGAACGGGTGTATACGATTTATCATTTTCTAAACCGTTACGGCCTTGGCCTGATCGATATGATTATGGATGTACCTACCGATCTGGCGGGTACGCATCGTGTCATTTATGTATGATTTAGCATGCTAAAGCAACAACCAATATGAAGGAGGAATAAAATATGACTTCGCATTCTTTGCAAAACAGCATCGTTCACGATATTAAACTGGCACCTGAGGGCCATCTGAAATTGATTGGGTGGAAGCCCATATGCCGGTATTGAACCGTATACGTCAACAGTTCGAGCAGGAGCAGCCTTTTAAGGGTCTGAAGGTAACTATTTGTCTGCATCTGGAGGCCAAAACGGCCTATCTGGCTAAAGTAGTACAGGCGGGCGGGGCTGAAGTCACGATTACGGGTAGTAATCCATTGTCCACACAGGATGATGTTTGTGCAGCATTGGTTGAAGATGGAGTTACGGTATTGGCTAAATACAATCCGGACCCGGCTGAGTTTAAAAGCTTGCAAATTAAGGCGCTGGAAACGAAGCCGGACCTTATTATTGATGACGGAGGCGACCTGGTTACTCTGTTGCAATCCGAACGACCTGATCTGATTTCTACCATCCGTGGTGGAGCTGAGGAAACGACAACCGGAATTATCCGCTTGAAGGCGCTCGAAAAAGAGGGTCAACTCCACTTCCCGATGGTGGCCGTTAACGATGCTTACTGCAAATATTTGTTCGACAATCGTTATGGTACTGGGCAGTCAGCATTCGACGGTATTATTCGCACAACCAACCTGGTTGTGGCAGGCAGCACAGTCGTCGTGGTGGGTTATGGCTGGTGTGGTAAAGGGGTTGCGATGCGTGCGAAAGGGCTGGGAGCCAACGTGGTCGTAACCGAAGTTGATCCAATCAAGGCAGTAGAAGCGCATATGGATGGTTTCCATGTGTTGCCAATGGTGGAAGCAGCCAAGCTGGGTGACTTTTTCATTACGGTGACTGGCAACAAAGCCGTAATTACCGGAGAGCACTTTGATGTCATGAAGGACGGGGCTGTGCTGTGTAATGCGGGGCATTTTGATGTGGAGGTTAGTAAGCCTGAGCTTGCCAAACGTTCCGAATCCATTCGGACGGTGCGTCGCAACATTGAAGAGTACCGCTTCAAGGATGGACGTAAAATGTATTTGCTGGCAGAAGGACGCCTCGTGAATTTGGCTGCGGCGGATGGTCATCCTGCGGAAATTATGGATACCACATTTGCACTTCAGGCGCTTGGCTTGAAATATGTGAACGATCGTTATAATGAGTTGGGTAAAGCTGTAATTAATGTACCTTATGAAATTGATGAGCAGGTAGCCCGCTTCAAGCTCGATAGCCTGGGAATCAAGATTGATTCTTTAACAGAAGACCAAAAGGTCTATCTGGATAGCTGGAATGCATAACTTGAGCATTGCCGGTCACGTTGGCCGGGTTCAAAGGTTTTAACGTGTAACACAGGTGTTTGTATAGGATGGTATGATGAATGAGACTAAGCCCTTTATTTTCATGTTGTTTCGAAACCTGATGCATATTGTCGGGAGTTCGTCTTCATGGAAAAAGGGGCTTTTTGGCGTGTTACGATACGTGGCAACAATAATAGACATCACCGTACGGATTTGTTGTTTATTACTTTTTGGAAATGTAAAGAAGGTCTTTGATTTTTTAAAGCGAATCTATTATGCTTAGGTGGTGGAAAGTGGGCCAAAGTGGGAGAATGGGGTAAGGGGTGACGAAACCAATGTTTATGGGGAGTTCCAACATAGCATTGATGAGAAGGGTCGGCTTACTGTTCCGGCCAAGTTTCGTGAACTTCTGGGTGCCTCGTTCGTAGTTACCCGCGGGCTGGATCAATGCCTCTTCGTGTATCCCATGGATGAGTGGGCTGTCATGGAGAAAAACTTAAAGCACTGCCTTTGATGAAGGCCGATGCGCGGGCGTTTACCCGGTTTTTTTTCTCGGGCGCGACTGAATGCGAATTGGACAAACAGGGCAGGGTAAATTTACCGGGGAATTTGTGCGAATACGCTAAGCTTACCAAAGAGTGCGTCGTATTGGGAGTGTCCACCCGGGTAGAGATTTGGAGCAAGCACACTTGGGAGCAATATTTCAGCCAATCAGAAGAAGCATTTAACGACATTGCTGAGAAATTGGTTGATTTCAACTTTGAATTGTAATTTAGGAGGTCAGCCGTTTGTTTCACCACATTACCGTACTCAAGGAAGAAGCAACACAGGCACTAAACATCAGGCAGGACGGGATCTATGTGGACTGCACGTTGGGAGGGGCAGGACACAGTTCCGTCATTGCGTCACAGCTTGGCCCTGAGGGAAGGCTGATAGCCTTTGATCAGGATGACTGGGCATTGAACAATGCGCGTGAGAAGCTGTCGGCCTACGAAGGAAAGATTTCATTGGTGAAATCCAACTTTCGCCACCTGCAGGACAGGCTGGCTGAACTGGGATTGCCCGAAAAAGACGGCGTCCCGCAGGTCCAGGGTATTTTGTTCGATCTGGGTGTGTCCTCGCCCCAGTTCGATGAGGGGGAACGGGGATTCAGCTACAATCATGATGCGCCGCTAGATATGCGGATGGATCAGAGTAGCTCGCTGACGGCTAACGAGATTGTCAATGAATGGTCTGAAGCAGAGATTGCGCGTATTTTGTTTCACTACGGAGAAGAGAAGTTTTCACGCCGGATCGCGAAGATTATGGTTGAACGTCGAAAAAACAAGCCAATTCACACCACAGGGGAACTTGTCGATATTATCAAAGAAGGAATTCCGGCTGCGGCACGCAGAACCGGGGGACATCCGGCCAAACGCAGCTTTCAGGCTTTGCGAATCGCTGTGAATGATGAGTTGGGTGCACTGGAAGATACTTTGCATCAGGCAGTAAAATGTCTGGCTCCAGGGGGCAGAATTTCGGTTATTACGTTCCATTCTCTGGAGGATCGGATATGCAAGCATATTTTCAAGGAGTATTTGGCGAAAAGCATCTATCCATCTGATTTGCCTATTTTGGAGGACAAAATGATAGGGGATCTGAAGCTGGTGAATCGTAAGCCGATTGTGGCGTCAGAGCAGGAATTGGAGCTTAATCCACGGTCCCGGTCAGCCAAGCTGAGAGTTGCCGAAAAATTGTAAATTTAATGGAGAAGGAGAGGCGACATGGCTTATACACGCGGTAATTTGGCTGTAAAAGAAAGAGCCCGTCAGGAACAGGTTCAGCAACAACGGTATCGTGAAACCACTAAAGTCGTTACACGCCGTAGAGAGCTGCCGATTCGGGAAAAGCTGCTGTATCTTTTGACACTTGTAACGTGCATTGTCATTGCTGGTATGCTGATTGGCAGATACGCGCACATTTATCAAATCAATTATTCGATTAATACAGCGAGCAAGGACATTTCCAAATTACAGACCAATATCGCCCAACTGAAAATTCAGAAGGAACGGCTGGAAATCAGATTGTACCTACGGCAAAGGAACAGGGATATATCGAGCCGACTAGAGAGCCCATTCGTGTGGAAAAGCAGGCTGCCAATTAGTTAGTTAGGGCATAGCATTAAGCTATGCTCTGACGTACATTTTTTTGCAGAGAGGTTGAGCTATGGTCAAAAGAATAAAGCTTCGCACACTGCTGATAGGGGGATGTATTACCCTCTTTTTTCTTGTTCTGTTACTTAAGGTATTTTGGATTCAGGTCGTGAGCGGGGAATACTGGCATAATCAGGTAGTTACGCAGGTGGAAAGAGACCAGGTGATCCAGCCCAAGCGCGGAACGATTACGGATCGTAAAGGAAATGTACTGGCTACAGATGCCCCTGCCTATACGGTAGTGGTCAACCCAAGCATCATTCAGGAATATGATCTGGAAAACGAGGTCGTAGCCAAACTGCATCAGCTGCTCAAAACACCTGAGGACGAACTGAGAAAGCATCTTTCGGCCAAGGACAAAGGCGGTAACTATTTAAAAAACCGCGAGATCCGTAATGGAGGCTGGAAGGTAGATCCTGAGGTCAAGGTACAGGTGGATACGTTCAAAGAATATTTAAAGGATAAGTACAAAGTGATTGGAGCTGTGGACACGGTTCAGGAATCCAAACGCTATTATCCGGAAAATAAGCTGGCTTCTCATGTTCTTGGCTATTACCGGAAAGACGGTACAGCAGGCATGGATTGGAAGCCTATTATAATAAAGAGCTCTCGGGCACGGCCGGAAAGCTACTTTATCAGCGGGATCTAAAGGGAGTTCCTCTTCAGGGATCGGAGAGCAATTATGAACCGGCACAAAATGGTAAGAATTTAAAGCTGACGATTGATGACACGATTCAGTATTATATAGAAGACGCTATGCAGGAAGCTATTGCAACATACAATCCGAAAACGATGACGGTTGTAGCGGCAGATCCCAAACGATGGACGTTCTCGGTATGGCGAGTTATCCTAATTTTAATCCCAATACATACGGGAGCACATCGTCAATGGATTTTTTCCGCAATAATGCAACTCAGTCCATTTATGAGCCAGGCTCCACGTTTAAGATTGTAACCTTGGCTGCGGCAGTTCAGGAAAAGGTATTCAACCCAAATGAAACCTATCAGTCTGGTATGATCCGAGTTGGGGATGGGATATTCGTGACGTGAGTCGAAATTGGGGAACGTTAACCTATCTTCAAGGGGTTAAGCGTTCAAGTAACGTCGGTTTCGTCCATCTGGGGCTGTATAAGCTGGGCGGCGAAAGGCTGAAGAAATATATCAACAACTTCGGATTTGGTGTCAAAACAGGTATTGATCTTCCGAGTGAGTCTAGCGGAGCCATTACGTTCCACACCCAATACAAATCCGAAGTCGCAACGGCTGCATATGGACACGGACGTGTTCAGGTAACGCCAATCCAGCAGGTAGCGGCTATCTCGGCCATTGCTAACGGTGGTAAGCTAATGCAACCTCATCTGGTGAAGGAAATTACGAACCCGGATACAGGGGAAGTACAGACGATTCAACCGAAGGAAGTCCGCCAGGTGATTTCGCAGGAATCGGCAGTACAGACCAGCAGCTATCTGGAGCAGGTCGTGTCTGACCAAGAAATTGGAACCGGGCGTCTTGCTTATATTGACGGGTACCGTGTTGCTGGTAAAACAGGTACGGCGACGAAAGTCGTGGGCAAGTGTATGACCATTCGAAGGATGTCGTGTCCTTTATCGGCTTTGCACCCGTGAATGATCCGAAAATAGCTGTTCTGATTGTTATGGACGAACCTAACAAATCGGTAGGTGGCGGTACGGCAGCAGCCCCTGTGTTCAAGAAATCGTATCCCAGTCGCTGCAATACATGGGGGTTCCCAAAACGGGAGCCAAAGCGAATAATAAATCAGATAGTGCTGCTGTGAAAACGGTGAATTTGCCGACGGTGCCAAAATTAACCGGTCAGGTGAAGAAGGATGCACAAAACGCATTGCTCAAACAGGGGATTGCCTATGAAACGGTCGGCAAAGGCTCCAAAATTGTCCGTCAGTACCCGGAGGCAGGCGTTAAAATGAAGCCGGGACAACGCATTTATTTGCTGACCGAGGATAGTGCCAACATGACCATTCCCGACTTTACAGGTGTCTCGTTGCGTGACACGCTGCAAGTGTTGACGCTCATGAAGGTGGGCGTTCAGGTAAGCGGCGAAGGTTATGTTGTCTCGCAAAAGGCACAAATGGTGAGTGGCAAGCGGGTCGTTAGTGTGATACTCCAGCCAGCCAAAGAAACCGTAACCGGAGTAAAGCCGGAGGAAACACCCGACTCGACTACCGGCGTAGCAACTAACCAAACAGGCAGTACAGCAAAAACGAATACTGATGCAAAAACCGATACCACTGCGAGTGCAAGCTCAAACGGGGATACTTCCAAGGGTGGGGTCTCCGCTGTAGCCGATGAAAAAAGCGCGGCTGCGATTAAAGGCGAGGATAACTGATAGCTTGTTCTAACGTCTGTTTTTTTGAATATTCATGAGGTAAGACATGTCATGAGTATTTGGAGGAACGGAGGGGAGTGCGTTTGAAGAAATCTAACGTGACCATGCGGCGCAGGCTGGTATGGGGGCTGCTGGGATTGTTTGTACTGTTTGCAGCCTTGTCAGTCCGGCTCGCCTATGTTCAATTGGGTAAAGGGGGCGAACTCTCGGCCAAGGCTGAGGAATCGTGGCGCCGAAATATACCTTTTGCCGCCAAACGCGGCGAAATTTTGGATCGGCAAGGTACGGCGCTGACCTATAATGTCACTTCGCCGACAGTCATGGCGATACCGGTGCAGATCAAGGAGCCGGAAGAAACGGCGCGCAGGCTGGCGCCCTTGCTAGATATGAGCGAGGATAAAGTGCTCAAACTGATTACCAAACGAACAGCAAGCCAAAAACTTCAGCCCGGCGGACGAAAAATTACGATGGAGAAAGCGCAGCAAATTCGTGATTTGAAGCTGCCGGGTATCGTTGTTGCTGAAGACAACAAACGCTATTATCCTTATGGTGATTTGGCGGCTCATATTCTCGGGTTTACGGGAATTGACAATCAGGGGTTGACAGGTGTAGAGAAAAAGAATAATAGCAAGCTTCGCGGTATTGACGGAAGCATTGCTTATCTATCCGATGCAGGCGGTCGTCTGATGCCCGGCTCTTCTGAGAAGTACGTTGAACCCAAGGATGGTCTGAACTTGCAACTGACCATTGATAAGTCTGTACAGTCTATCATGGAGCGGGAGCTTGACCAGGCCATGGTCAAATTCCAGGCTAATTCCGCGTTGGCCATCGCAATGAACCCCAAAAATGGGGAAATCTTGGGTATGGCCGGGCGACCAGGCTATGAGCCTGCGCTATACAAACAATATGCACCTGAAATTTACAATAGAAATCTGCCGATTTGGATGACATACGAGCCAGGCTCCACTTTTAAGATTATTACTTTGTCTGCTGCATTGGAGGAGAAGAAGGTCGATCTCAAAAACGATCGCTTTTTCGACCCGGGGTACATTGAAGTTGGTGGGGCCCGCCTGCGCTGTTGGAAAAAAGGCGGCCACGGTAGCCAGACTTTCCTTCAAGTCGTGGAAAATTCCTGTAATCCAGGCTTTGTAACGCTGGGTCAGCGTCTGGGTAAGGAATCGCTTTTCAAGTATATTCGCAATTTCGGGTTTGGCAGTAAAACGGGCATTGACATGATTGGTGAAGCAAATGGTATCTTATTTAAGTTACCCCAGGTAGGACCGGTAGAGCTGGCGACAACCGCTTTTGGCCAAGGGGTATCTGTGACTCCGATTCAGCAGGTGACGGCCGTGTCTGCTGCGATCAATGGCGGCAATCTGTATAAACCGCACATTACCAAAGGCTGGATTCGCCCAGAGACAGGGAAGGTGCTGGAAAAGTAGAGCCTGAACTGGTGCGCAGAGTCATTTCAGAGGATACCTCCCGACAGGTGAGGGAAGCGCTGGAGAGCGTCGTAGCCAAAGGCACAGGCCGTCCCGCTTTTATTGAGGGTTACCGGGTGGGTGGCAAAACAGGTACAGCGCAAAAGGTGATCAACGGACGTTACTCTTCCTCGGAGCATATTGTATCCTTTATCGGTTTTGCCCCGGCGGATGATCCGCAAATTGTCGTCTATACCGCTGTGGATAACCCGAAGGGCATTCAATTCGGCGGGGTGGTCGCTGCGCCAATCGTGCAAAATATTTTGCGGGATTCGCTGCTTGCTCTGAAAATTCCACCTCGCACCAATCAGATTGCCAAGGAATACAAGTACGGGGAAAACCGAATTGATACGGTGCCGGATTTGGTAGGTGCTACTGTGGCTGATTTATACGAAGATATGAATATGAACTTTATGCTCGTAAAATCCGGGTCAGGCAAGACGGTGGTCAGTCAGGCACCAAAGCCAGGCTCCCGGCTGGAGCGGGGATCAACAATCCGTATATATATGGGGATTGATAGGTTCTTTTTATACCCATACTAAGATTAACGAGAGAGCAATGGAGGAATGAAAGATGCAGCTTCAACAATTGGCTTCACTGCTGGCCGCCTCCCGCATTGTGGGGGACGGTACAGTGGACTGCCGAGGAATCGGGGCGGACTCACGCCGGGTACAGCAGGGAGATTTATTTTTGTGTCTGCCCGGTTTTACAGTTGACGGACACGATTATGCACAGCAGGCAGTTGCGTCCGGAGCGGCGGCTTTGGTTGTGGAACGGGAATTGAATGTACCTGTACCACAACTTATAGTCAAGGATGCCCGGTACGCAATGGCGGTTTTGGCTGATTATATGTTTGATTCACCGAGCCGCCGTATGCGCATGATTGGCATAACCGGAACCAATGGCAAAACAACTATAACTTATCTAATTGAAAAATCTTGAACGATGCCGGAATGAACACTGGACTGATCGGAACGATTCAAATGCGTTACGGTGGTCAGTCCTACCCTATGTCCGGTACCACACCCGAGGCGGTAGAGCTGCAACGCTATCTTGGAAATATGGCGGAGCAAGGGGTCCAATGCTGTGCGATGGAGGTATCTTCACATGCACTGGAGCAAGGGCGCGTGAAAGGAACTGATTTTCGCACCGCTATTTTTACGAACCTGACGCAGGATCATCTGGACTACCATAACACGATGGAGGAGTACCGTGCGGCCAAAGGATTGTTGTTTTCTCGCTTGGGAAATACCTTTTCGCGGGATGCGTCGGACAGTAAATATGCTGTTCTGAATGCGGATGACCCGGCCTCCTCCTATTTTCAGGCTATCACTGCAGCCCAAGTGATTACATACGGCGTGCAAAAGGAGTCGGATGTGCAGGCATCCCATATCGCTGTAGGTGCCAAGGGCACATCCTTCCATGTCTCTACTTTTAAAGGAGATACCGATATTGAGCTGCGCATGGTGGGCAAGTTCAATGTGTATAACGCATTGGCAGCCATCACGGCCGCTTTGCTGGAAGGAGTGGCTCTGCCTGATATCAAGCACAGCTTGGAGTCCATAGCAGGCGTAGACGGACGGGTAGAGCCTGTAGACGAAGGTCAGCCATTTGCAGTTATCGTGGACTATGCCCATACACCGGATGGACTGGAGAATGTGCTCCGCACCGTTAAGGAGTTTGCAGTTGGTAAAGTATGGTGTGTATTCGGGTGCGGCGGGGATCGGGATCGTACAAAACGTCCTTTGATGGGAAAAATTGCTGCTCAATACAGCGATCATGCTTTTATTACCTCGGATAATCCGCGGACAGAGGACCCGGAAGCTATTTTGAAAGACATTGAGCAAGGACTGATTGATGAAGGTATACCCGCAGAACGTTACGAGCTGATCGTAGATCGTAGAGCTGCTATTCATAAAGCTGTTGAAATGGCAAGCCCTGACGATGTAGTATTGATTGCGGGAAAAGGTCATGAGACCTACCAGTTGATCGGAAAAACGGTGCATGAATTCGATGACCGCATCGTAGCCAAAGAAGCGATAAGGGGTTTATCCAAGTGATGAAAAGAACAATCGGTCAAATCGCCTCCATGAGCGGGGGAACGCTTCACATAGAGGCGGACGCCGAACGAATGGTTGAGGGCGTTTTTACAGATTCACGCAAGCCGCAGGCTCAGGGGCTGTTCGTTCCACTCGCGGGTGAACGGTTTGACGGACATGATTATGTGCAGCAGATCGTGAGTGGAGAAGGAGCGGCTGCTTTTTTATGGCAAAAGGATCACGGTACACCCCCGGCAGGGAATGTGATTGAAGTAGAGGATACCTTGGTGACCCTCCAGCGTCTTGCGGCCGCATATTTGCGGGAGACGGGTGTACCTGTCGTAGGGATTACCGGAAGCAATGGCAAAACGACGACAAAAGACATCGTCAACGCTCTGTTGGGTACGACCTTTAAAGTACACAAAACCGAAGGGAATTATAACAACCACATCGGTCTGCCTCTAACGGTGCTATCCATGCCGCAGGATACGGACATCCTCATTTTGGAGATGGGCATGAGCGGACGCGGGGAAATTCGCCTGCTGACGGATATTGCCCAGCCTGATGTAGCGGTCATTACGAACATTGGCGAATCGCATTTGCTCCAGCTCGGTTCCCGTGTGGAAATAGCACGTGCAAAGCTGGAAATCGTCAGCGGTCTCAAACCCGGAGGCTTGCTGATTTACAATGGAGATGAACCGCTATTGCCGCAAGTGCTCGCGGAGCCCGAAACGGTTAAGCCTGACGGTTTGAAGCTGTTCACGTTCGGTATGTCTGCGGATAACGATGATTATCCAACTGGAATAACTACGGATGGAGAAGGCAGTTTGTTCACGACGGCCCAATCCGACAAGGATGCTTTCCGGCTTCCGTTGCTTGGTCAGCACAATGTTGTGAACGGTTTGGCAGCACTGGCGGTAGCGCGTCATTTTGGGGTGGATGCAGACCATGTGCGCAAAGGGCTGTCGGCTTTGAAGTTGACAGGCATGCGCATTGAGGTCGTGAGCTGCACCAATGGGCTTACCGTGCTGAACGATGCTTATAACGCCAGTCCGGCTTCAATGAAAGCTGCAATTCAGACGTTATCCGGTTACGAAACGAAGGGACGTAAAATCGCCGTGCTGGGTGATATGCTAGAGCTGGGTCCCGAGGAAAAGCAATTCCACGAGGAAATTGGGCTTTTGCAGCGAAACATGACGTAGACGTGCTGTTCACCTACGGTGTGTTGGGCACGTCCATTGCGCATGGGGCGCAAGCGTCCATGCCGTCTGATGACGTACATGCTTATGAAGATAAGCAAAACCTGATCCAAGACCTGCAAGCTTACCTCCGTGCCGATGATATCGTGCTGGTAAAGGCATCCCGAGGGATGCGACTGGAAGAAATTGTGGATGCGCTGAAAAACGGTCCACTACAGAACTGATGTTGACGAGAGGGAGACTCCCATGGATATTCAATTATTACTGCTGACGATCGTCGTATCGTTATACTGGCGGTCATTGCCGCTCCAATACTCATTCCGCTGCTGCGGCGAATGAAATTCGGCCAGCAGGTCCGGGATGACGGGCCACAAAGCCATCTTAAAAAGACGGGTACGCCTACTATGGGTGGAATCGTTATTCTGGTGGCTTTTACGCTGACCTTTCTTAAGTTTTCGGCGATTAAAAATACGGATTTTTACGTCCTGCTGGTTGCTACGCTGGGTTTGGGCTGATTGGCTTCCTGGACGACTATATCAAAATTGTATTCAAGCGTTCGCTTGGACTAACAGCCCGTCAAAAGCTATTCGGGCAATTGCTGTTCAGTGGAATCATGTGCTGGCTTCTGATGAGTAACGATCACAGCACTGCCATTGGAATTCCGGGAACTTCCTGGTCGTTTGATTGGAGTGGCTGGTTCTATTATCCGTTCATCGTTATTATGATGCTGGCGATTAGCAACGCCGTCAACTTCACAGATGGGCTGGACGGGCTGCTGTCCGGTACCAGTGCGATTGCCTTCGGTGCTTATGCCATCGTAGCTATTCAAGCAACCTCGCTTCCGGCTGCGGTTTGCTCAGCGGCCATGATTGGTGCTGTACTTGGCTTTCTTGTATACAACGCACATCCGGCCAAGGTATTTATGGGCGATACAGGCTCGCTGGGAATCGGAGGCGCTATAGGTGCCATCGCTATCGTCACCAAAGCGAAATTTTGTTCATTATTATTGGTGGTGTATTTGTAATTGAAATGCTGTCCGTAGTTTTGCAAGTAGCTTCCTTTAAACACGTGGCAAACGTATTTTCAAAATGAGCCCGATTCATCATCATTTCGAGCTGTCCGGCTGGTCCGAATGGCGCGTAGTTATTACATTTGGGCTGTAGGACTGCTGCTGGCAGGACTCGGACTTTATCTCAACAAGGGGTTGTAGACAAATGAATCATCCAGACACATACCGAGAGCAAGAGGTCGTTATTATAGGCCTGGCCAAAAGTGGCGTGCAAGTCGCCAAGGTACTGCACCAGGCCGGGGCCAAGCTGACAGTCAATGATAAAAAAGACAGGGAACAATGTCCCGAAGCTTCTGAATTAGAGGCTTTGGGAATTTCCGTTTTATGCGGCAGTCACCCGGAAGGGCTAATTCATCCGGGAGTGAAGCTGGTTGTCAAAAATCCGGGTATTCCTTATACGGCCCCGCCAGTGCAGAAAGCTGTCGAACTGGGGATTGAGGTCGTGACCGAGGTCGAGGTCGCCTATCATCTATGCAAAGCGCCGATGATCGGGATTACAGGCTCGAATGGGAAAACGACCACGACCACTTGGGTAGGTAAGCTGTTAGAGGCATCCGGTATGAAGCCGATCGTGGCTGGTAATATCGGCACGCCATTATGTGAGGCCGCTGTGGATGCCAGATCGGACGAGTGGATGGTGGTGGAGCTGAGCAGTTTTCAGTTAAAAGGAACAAAGGATTTTAAACCTGCTGTAGCCTGCTTGCTGAACGTGGCTGAAACCCATCTGGATTATCATGGTGACATGGAGGATTATGTTGCGTCCAAGGCGCGTCTGTTTGCCAATCAAACGGCGGCTGATACTGCGGTATTGAACTGGGATGATCCCGTTTGTCGGGAGCTTGTGCCCTATATCAAAGCGAAGCTGCTCCCGTTCTCAATGACGGAACGTTTGCAGGAAGGGTTGTTCGCTGACCCGCCATACATACCGGATGTGACGGATGACATCGAACGCAGCATCGTATATCGCGATGCGAGTGGTGTGGTGCATCCGATTATAGGCGTTGCCGAGATTGGTCTTCCGGGCCGCTTTAATGTGGAAAATGCCCTCGCTGCTTGCGCGATTGCTATTGCTGCAGGAGTGGAGCCGTCTGAATTGGCGGAACCGCTAAGCGCTTTTCGTGGAGTGGAGCATCGGCTCGAATATGTTGGAGAACATGCCGGGGCAGCTTATTACAACAATTCTAAAGCAACCAATTCCAAAGCGACGATGATGGCGCTGTCTTCCTTCAAGCAACCTATTGTATTGATTGCCGGAGGATTGGACCGGGGTTCGGATTATGCAGAGCTCGTACCGTCCTTGCAGGAGGGTGTAAAGGCTGTTGTGCTGCTGGGCGAGACTCGGCATAAGCTGGCAGACCGGGCACGTCAGGCTGGAATAGAGCGTATCGAGGTCGTCGATAATGGGGAGGACGCCGCCGCTACGCTCGTGGAGGCTGTGAACAAGGCTGCTAAACTTGCTGAGCCGGGAGATGTTGTATTGCTCTCACCCGCGTGCGCAAGTTGGGATATGTTCCGGTCCTACGAAGAGCGTGGACGTATTTTTAAAGAGGCGGCGCATAAATTGTAAGTAGGGGGGTTGGATAAGCCCCTACTTTTATGCAAGGGGTGGCCTCCTGATGAAGCAATCTCGTCCAGCGCCGGATATATGGCTTTCGTCTGTATTTTGAGCTTGTTAGCCATCGGCATGGTTATGGTATACAGTGCGGGCGCCGTCCTCGCTTTTCACGAGTACGGGGACTCCTACTATTTTGTGAAGCGGCAATTGCTGTTCGCCGGGCTAGGTCTTGTAGCGATGTACTTTACTGCCCGAACGGACTATCGGATCTGGCAGAAGTATGCCAAGGTCGTACTGCTGATCTGTCTCGCTCTGCTGGTTGCCGTACTCATTCCCGGTATTGGTGTAGTCAGAGGCGGTGCACGAAGCTGGCTCGGTATCAGTTCTTTTGGCATTCAGCCATCCGAGTTTATGAAGCTGGGCATGATTCTTTTTCTCGCCCGCTGGCTCAGCCGCCCGGATTATGATATTAATTCCTTTATGCACGGCCTGCTGCCCCCGCTTGGACTCATGGGACTGGCCTTTGGCCTGATTATGCTCCAGCCCGATTTGGGTACAGGCACAGTGATGATGGGGGCGTCCATGCTGATCGTATTTACGGCAGGCGCACGTATGAAGCATTTGGGATTGCTGGCATTAACGGGAGCGGTCGGATTTGCGGCACTGATTGCGGCTGCGCCTTATCGGCTCCAGCGGATCACTGCGTTTCTGGACCCATGGTCCGATCCGCTTGGTGCAGGCTATCAGATTATTCAATCGCTGTACGCCATTGGACCTGGTGGGCTGGCAGGCTTGGGGCTTGGCATGAGCCGCCAGAAATACAGCTATGTTCCCGAGCCGCAGACGGACTTTATTTTTTCGATTTTGGCGGAGGAGCTTGGCTTTATCGGTGGAATGACGGTGCTGGCGCTCTTTCTGGTTCTCGTGTGGAGAGGAATGCGCGTCGCTATTACCATTCCGGATACTTACGGCAGTTTGCTCGCTGTGGGCATTGTAGGAATGGTTGCCGTACAGGTGGTCATTAACATAGGTGTCGTAATCGGCTTAATGCCGGTGACAGGAATAACACTGCCCTTAATCAGCTACGGAGGCTCTTCTCTAACGTTGATGCTAACAGCGCTGGGCATTTTACTGAATTTATCACGTTATGCGAGGTGAACGTTTATGCGCGTCGTGTTGAGCGGCGGCGGTACCGGAGGACACATTTATCCGGCGCTCGCCGTAGCCAGACAGTGCGAAGAGATTGATCCGGACGCTGAATTTTTATACATTGGCGGTCAGCGGGGACTGGAAAGTAAGCTGGTTCCTCAGGAAAAAATTCCATTCGAGGCTATTGATATTACAGGATTCCGTCGCAGCCTGTCTGTGGAAAATATAAAAACGATTATGCGCTTCTTCAAAGGGGTCCGCAGATCCAAAGCATTATTGAAAAAATTCAAGCCGGATATCGTGATCGGCACGGGGGGTTATGTATGTGGCCCTGTCGTCTATGCAGCTTCCAAGTTGGGGATACCCAGCATTATTCATGAGCAAAACGCAATTCCGGGCCTGACCAATGCGTTTCTGAGTCGTTACGTGGATACGGTGGCTGTCAGCTTTGAGGGCTCGGAAGGGGCTTTCCCCAAAGCTAAAAATGTACTGTACACCGGGAATCCGCGCGCTACAACGGTTCGTCAGGCTAACCGGGACCGGGGCTTTGCTACCATCGGGGTTCCAATGAACAGCTCGGTCGTGCTTGTGGTCGGTGGCAGCAGGGGAGCAAAGGCCATCAATGATGCCATGATTGCAATGGCTCCGCAACTTTCGCAACTGAAAGACGTCCATTTTGTATATGTGACTGGTGAATCTTACTATGAGCAGACGTTGGACAGCATACGGGATCAGATCGGCTCACTACCCAATCATCTGCATGTGCTTCCCTATATTCACAATATGCCGGAGGTGCTGGCTTGTACCTCTTTAATCGTTAATCGCGCCGGCGCATCCTTTTTGGCTGAAATCACATCTTTGGGTATTCCATCCATTTTGATTCCATCTCCCAATGTGACGAACAACCATCAGGAGGCCAATGCCCGTACACTTGAAAAAGCAGGGGCTTCGGTCATGATTGTGGAGAAGGACCTGAATGGTTCGTCCTTGTTTCAATCCATTGCGGGGATCATGGAGGATGAGGCATTGCGCAGCCGAATGGCTGAATCAGCGTCTGCGCTTGGCAAGCCTGATTCAGCTAATATTTTAGTAAAAGAAATGGAGCGTCTTGCCCGTAAAAGTTAGACCGCAGCGCAGACTGGGCGGTTGTCACACACCGGATGGTATTGACATAAGATACCCTATACATTGTGACCATCACTCAGGCTGCCGGCTGTCAGGTGAGAGCCATACAACCATGCGGGGCAAGCAACAAGGAGGTTTCAGTACAAATGCAGCAATGGATGCCATTATTAGCGGAGCATGATATCGGAAAAGTGCTGGAGCATGAGCCGCTTTCCAAATATACGACGTGGAAGATTGGGGGTCCGGCGGATGCACTTGTCATCCCGGATACCAAGGAGCAGCTAGCAACTTTACTGCGGCTGGCTGGCGAGCACGGAATCCCGTGGATGCAGTTGGGACGGGGCTCGAACATGCTCGTTTCCGATAAAGGAATCCGGGGTCTCGTGATCAAACTGGGACCGGGATTTGATTATGTCCGTTTTGAAGATGAACGGATCGTCGCCGGTGGAGGCGTGTCACTAGTCAAACTGTGTGTCATGGCCAGCAAGCAGGGGCTATCCGGCCTCGAATTTGCGGGAGGTATCCCGGGATCGGTTGGCGGGGCTGTCTACATGAACGCCGGTGCCCATGGGTCTGATGTGTCACAAATATTCCAGTCCGCTGAGATTGTACTGGATACAGGGGAATTGGCTGTGTATGATGCCGAACAAATGCATTTCAGCTATCGCCACTCCGTGCTGCACGAGCAGCGTGGAATGGTGACAGAAGCGGTGTTTCGGATGAAGCAGGGCGACCGAGAGGAAATTTCGGCGGCGCTTGCGGCCTTCAAAGATCGTCGCAGGCAGACTCAGCCGTTACAGCTGGCCTGTGCGGGAAGCGTGTTTCGCAATCCGCCAGGAGACTATGCGGCCCGTCTTATTGAAGATGCAGGTCTCAAGGGCTTAAAGGCTGGAGGCGCTGAAGTTTCCGTACAGCATGCCAATTTCATTGTAAATACCGGTCAAGCGACAGCAGAGGACGTGCTTACCCTAATGAAGCATATTCAAAGTACAATATCATCTCAAACCGGCATCAAGCTAGTTCCGGAGGTTTTCGTAGTGGGTGAGCGGTAAACTCGGAGGTGATACATTGGACAAATTGGTGATTGAGGGAGGCCGTCCCTTGTCAGGCACCATACGTATCCATGGGGCAAAAAATGCGGCACTGCCTATTCTTGCGGCAAGCTTGCTTGCACAAGGTAAGGTAGAAATTCGGAATGTGCCCCATTTATTAGACATTAAGGTCATGCTGCACATCCTTGAGAGACTTGGCTGTACATGCCGACATGAAGAGGAAACGGTATACGTGGATACGTCGTCCGTCCGAACGTTCCAGATTCCGGAAGATTTGATGAAGCAAATGCGCTCGTCTATCTTTCTCATGGGACCGCTGCTCGCCAGATATGGAGAAGTTTCCATTTACCAACCGGGAGGCTGCGCTATAGGCGAGCGCAAAATTGATCTTCACCTGGAGGGCCTTAAGGCGCTTGGAGCGGAGATCGTGGAAAAAGAAGAACAAATTACATTTCGGGCCCGCAAGCTGACTGGAACGGATATCCATCTGGATTTCCCGAGCGTGGGGGCTACAGAAAACATTATGATGGCCGCTGCGTTGGCCGAAGGCCAGACAACGATTACCAACGCAGCGAGGGAACCTGAGATTCAGGATCTTCAAAACTTCCTGAATGCGATGGGAGCTCGTATTATCGGAGCGGGGACGGATACGATTACGATTACGGGAGTCAACTCCTTGAATCCGTGTACGTATGAGGTTATTCCCGACCGTATTGTGGCCGGGACCGTTATGATCGCGGCTGCGGCCACGCGTGGCAGTGTGTCGTTGACGCACTGTAATCCCTCCCATTTGTCCGCTCTGATTCACGTCCTCAGGCGGGCTGGTGTTCAAATCGGCATCTTGAATGATATAATGACCGTAAGCTGCATGAGCCGCCCCAAAGCGGTGGAAAGGATTGTTACCTCCCCTTACCCGTCTTTTCCGACGGACTTGCAGTCACAAGTCATGGTGCTGCTTTCTCTGGCAGATGGCTTTAGTGTGATGAAAGAGACGGTCTTCGAAAGTCGATTCAAACATGTGGATGAATTGAATGTGATGGGTGCCGATATTACGGTTGATGCGAATGCCGCCTTTATACGGGGAGTTCCCCGTCTGTACGGGGCCACGGTAGAGGCTACCGATCTACGCGCGGGGGCTGCGCTGGTTATAGCGGGCCTGGCAGCTCAAGGCCTTACCATTGTCGAGCAGGTACACCATATTGACAGAGGGTATGACCGGATTGAGCGTCTTTTCCAGGGACTGGGTGCACGAATGAGCCGTCAGTCTCCGGTGCCGGAGCAACTGGATTTCGTAAATTAATGCCTGTAATGTCCCTCCTTTAGCGGAGGGACCAAAGGCTTTTGTGGAGAGAAGCTATGCCAAACGCTCAAATACCTGTTCTTAAACAGAACAGAATGAAAAAAAGAACAAGTCGGAAGATTGCCATCCTGCTCATTTTGTTGTTTATCGTACTGCTTGCTGTTCTCTTTTTCCGTTCCTCGTTAAGCCGTGTTTCTGAAATCCGTTTTGACGGTAATGTATTTTCGACTCGGGAACAGTTGCTTAATCGAAGTGGTCTGGCTATCGGGGATCAGTATTTCGGAGTCAGTTCTTCAGGCATTTCCAATAAGCTGCGAGAGATTCAGTCGATTCAACAAGTAACAGTGGACAAGCAGTTTCCAGGAGTTATTGCTGTTCATATTAAAGAGTATGCTACGGTTGCTTACGAGTTGCAGAGTGATGGGAGCCTGCGCGCCATTCTTGCAAATGGGACAAGCGTTGGCGTGGGCAGCAGCGGAATTGCAGTTGAGAAGCCCATTTTGACCAAATGGAAATCGGATGATCCCTACAAAGCAAAGCTGTGTGATGCGTTATCTCGGATTCCGGGGGAATGGACAGCCGACATTTCGGAAATCATTCCCGCGCCGATCCCTTCTTTTCCGGACCGCATAAAAATGTATACACGCTCTCAATTTGAGGTCATTACGACGGTTTCTCTTCTGAGCTCTAAAATCAGCTATTTGAATCAGGTGCTGGAAACAGAAGAGCCCGGTTTGATCACCATGCTGGAGGCAGATTCCTACGTTCCGTTCAAACAGGACACGAGCGAAGAGGGCCAAGAAAAAGATACTACTCAGTGATGTGAAAAAATGCTAGAATTGATTTTATGGGTAATAGACTTGCCTCCTTCTTTTTTCTTCGAATTTTTATGTGACTACAACCATAAATTGGCTTCTAAAAAATTTGTAGAAAAAAGAGGGAAAGCATGGAGTATGTTGAATATGTAAAGAGTGTGTTCAAAGAACGAAATTCATTTTGGAGTCAGGAGGTGCCACAGACTTGAGCAACAATGACATCATTGTTAGTTTGGACATCGGTACATCCAAAGTTCGGGCTATTATTGGGGAAATGAACAATGGAACCTTTAATATTATTGGAGTTGGATCTGCCGACTCGGAAGGGATTCGCAAAGGTGCAATTGTAGACATCGATCAAACCGTGCAATCAATCCGTAACGCCGTGGATCACGCAGAGCGCATGGTTGGTATTCAAATAACGGAAGTGTATGTGGGGATTTCAGGTAACCATATTGGCCTGCAAAATAGTCATGGTGTAGTAGCCGTGTCCAACGAGGACCGTGAAATCGGTGAGGAGGACATTGAGCGTGTGCTCAAGGCAGCCGAAGTTATTGCAGTACCACCAGAGAGAGAAATTATTGACGTGGTAGCCAAGCAGTATGTCGTGGATGGCCTTGAAGGTATTCAAGACCCTCGAGGTATGATCGGAGTTCGTTTGGAAGTAGAAGCTACGATTGTTACGGGAGGCAAGACGCCGATACATAATCTGTTGCGCTGCGTTGAGAAAGGCGGCTTGAGGATCAAAGATTTAGTGCTACTGCCTCTGGGTGCCGGACAATTGTCACTTTCGAAGGATGAGAAGGTGATGGGTTCGGTGCTGGTGGATATTGGTGCAGGCTCTACAAATGTTGCTATTTTCCAGGAAGGAACGATTGTTGCTACATCTACACTTCCCATCGGTGGAGAATTTGTAACCAATGACATTGCCTACGGATTGAGAACCCTTACCGATCAAGCCGAAAAAGTAAAGCTTAAATACGGCTGCGCATGGTATGATGATGCGGCAGCCGATGTGGTCTTTAAAGTGACCCGTATCGGTAGTAATGTCGATAAGGAATTCAATCAGCAGGACTTGGCTGCCATTATTGAGCCGAGGGTGCAGGAAATTTTTCAACTCATTCAGGCGGAAGTTAAGCGCTTGGGTTACACAGAGCTTCCGGGGGGTTATATACTTACCGGAGGCACCGTCTCCATGCCTGGTGTACTTCAGGTGGCACAAAGCGAACTGGCCGCTTCTGTAAGGATCGCCGTACCGGACTTTATCGGTGTAAGGGATCCGGGCTACACAAGCGGAGTCGGCATCTTGCATAATGCCATTCGCTACTATCGCGGAAGATCGACCAGCGTTAGCAGCAGTAGCGGTGGAAGTTCCAAGAAGCCGACCAACCGAACCAAGAGTAGTCCCGCTGCGGAAGGCGAGCAAAAGCAGGGGTTGATTGAACGCTTAAAAAACATGTTCAGTGAGTTTATATAACGTTCATTGCTAATTATGCCAATCATGGACGGGCCATCCATGCACATTGAGGGGGAGATGGAATAGTATGTTGGAATTTGATTTTGAAATGGAGAGCTTGGCTCAAATTAAAGTGATCGGCGTCGGAGGCGGCGGCAGCAATGCGGTTAACCGAATGATCGAAAATGGTGTTCAGGGTGTGGAGTTTATCACCGTCAACACGGATGCTCAGGCGCTTCATTTAGCGAAGTCTGAGCATAAGCTTCAAATTGGTGATAAGTTGACTCGCGGCTTGGGTGCCGGTGCTAATCCGGATGTGGGTAAAAAAGCGGCTGAGGAGTCGCGTGAACTCATTATGAACACGCTCAAAGGTGCGGATATGGTATTCGTGACAGCGGGAATGGGTGGCGGGACAGGTACCGGAGCAGCCCCTGTCATTGCTGAAATTGCCAAGGAATGCGGCGCGCTGACTGTAGGCGTTGTAACACGACCATTCACATTTGAAGGGCGCAAGCGCTCCAATCAAGCCGAGCTGGGCATTGAGGGATTAAAAGAAAAGGTAGACACCTTGATCGTAATCCCGAATGATCGACTGCTTGAAATTGTGGACAAAAAGACCCCAATGCTGGAAGCATTCCGTGAAGCGGACAATGTTCTTCGTCAGGCGGTACAAGGTATTTCTGATTTGATCGCTGTACCGGGTCTGATCAACCTTGACTTTGCTGACGTAAAAACGATCATGACGGAGCGTGGCTCAGCCTTGATGGGAATTGGCGAAGCAACTGGCGAGAATCGGGCGGCTGAAGCAGCACGCAAGGCTATCATGAGTCCGTTGTTGGAAACATCGATTGAAGGCGCACGGGGTGTGATTATGAACATCACTGGCGGTAACAATCTGTCTTTGTACGAAGTGAATGAAGCGGCTGAAATTGTAACGTCGGCTTCCGATCCGGAGGTCAACATGATTTTCGGTGCTATCATTGACGAAGAATTGAAAGAAGAGATCAAGGTTACCGTCATTGCCACTGGCTTTGAAGGTAAACCAAGCCAACCAGCACCGGGGCGTAAACCGGCTGCCAACCCGGCGGCACCTGAATCGGCGGAGAAGGGTTCTCCTAACTTGCGTCCGTTCGGCAACACTCAGAGCAGTGATCAACTCGATATTCCGACATTTTTACGTAACCGTTCACGCAATAATAACAACGATAACTAGATTGAAATCAGATAGCCCGTATTCTCCTTGGAGATACGGGCTTCTTTTGTTTTCTGCATCTTGTGTTCGATTCGTTAGCCGATTCCAATGTAAGAACTCCATTTTTACCATTTCCCGTGCTTCTCCCCTTTCCGACAAAATTAGTCGGTCACCGTCCCCATCGTTAGACAGACTTTGAACAGCATGACTACTATACTTAAGCCTATCCTGCAAACGCTGGGCGGGTGAATCTTTGGTTGTTTATATCGACTTAATTTTTTTGGCCAATTTGTTCATTGATGGTGTACTGCTGATGGCTACCGCCTGGATGAGAAAAATTCGTCTGGTGTGGTGGCGGCTGCTTGCTTCGGCTGTCATCGGTGCGATGTACGTGGTCATGATGTTTGTGCCGGAGCTGTCCTTTTTATTTACGTTCCTGATTAAGCTGGCATTATCGGTCATTATGCTGTTGGTGGCTTTTGGATTTGGCAGCATGCAAAAGTACCTTCGTACAATGGGTGCTTTTTATATGATCAATTTTGTAGCAGCGGGAGGAATTCTGGGGATACATTATTTACTCCAGAGTACGGGGGAATTATTTAATGGCATTTGGTACACGGCTTCAGGTGGAATGTCCTTTGAGCTGAAAATTGCATTCTGGTTTATTTTATGCACGTTTGGCGGAGTGATGCTTTTCTTTCGTATTGTGCAATCTTCAAAGCAGCGTACGGAAAGGATGAGTGGATTTCTGGGTGAGGTGCAGGTATGGATCGGGCAGGATCATATTGAGTGTACAGGCTTGTTGGATACGGGGAACCAACTTCATGATCCTTTGACACGGACACCCGTGATGGTCATGGAGGCTGCCTTGTGGGAGGCATATTTACCCTCTTCCTGGCTCCAAAAGCTATCTGAGGGAAATGCGGATCAGCTGGTGATGGAGTTGGGAGACGAATCGTTCAACTGGCAGGATCGAGTTCGTCTCGTACCCTATCGTGGCATTAACCGTAACCACTCCTTTATGCTCGCACTCAAACCGGATCGCGTAGAGGTGGTGATGAATGGAGCTCGCTATGTGCATTATCGAGTGCTGATCGGCTTGGATGGGGGTACGTTGTCAGCAGAGGGAAAATACCGCGCGATTATTCACCCGGACGTGACGGCACACGCGGAGGGGGCTGCTGAGCTGGACCAGAAGCAGGAAGCATACTTTGAAACGCAGGACGATGGTCGTGGACACACGATCAGGTCTGAAGGCAATCAGGCTATGGCTGTAACGAATGAAGGGATGCAGCGAGAATTTGCACCATTTTCAGAAGGGGGAGAATGACATGCGGGAACAGATGAAATTCAAGATGAAAATCAGGTTGACTTTACAGTTGCAATATTATCGTATTTTATTTTTATTTGGGTTGAAAAGTGAAGAGATTTATTATATTGGCGGCAGCGAGGCGCTCCCCCCGCCGCTGACGAGGGATGAGGAAGAGTATTTGCTTGGAAAACTCTCTTCCGGAGATGCAGCAGTACGGTCCATGTTGATTGAACGGAATTTGCGGCTGGTGGTATACATTGCGCGTAAGTTTGAGAACACAGGAATCAACATTGAGGATCTCGTATCCATAGGGGCGATCGGACTTATCAAGGCAGTTAACACCTTTGATCCCGAGAAAAAAATCAAGCTCGCTACCTATGCTTCTCGATGCATCGAAAATGAAATTTTAATGTATTTGCGCCGAAATAGTAAAACGAGAACGGAAGTTTCTTTTGACGAGCCTTTGAATATTGATTGGGACGGGAACGAGTTGCTGCTTTCCGACGTGATGGGAACGGAAAATGATACCATTTACCGCAATATCGAGGAACAGGTTGACCGAAAATTATTGCATAAGGCGCTGGATAAGCTGACGGATCGGGAACGACTGATTATGGAGCTGCGTTTTGGCTTACAGGACGGGGAAGAGAAGACCCAGAAGGATGTTGCTGACCTGTTGGGTATCTCACAATCCTATATTTCGCGTCTGGAAAAACGTATTATAAAGCGCTTACGGAAAGAATTCAACAAAATGGTATGACGTTTGGGAATATTCAGAAGCGATGGAAACGGCGAATAAAAAAACACCCTCAGGAGATAATGTACATTAATGTTGCTCCTTGGGAGGTAAGACACGATGACCCGAAACAAAGTGGAAATTTGCGGTGTGGATACCGCCAAACTGCCAGTGCTAACCAATGTGGAAATGCGCGAGCTGTTCACATCACTTCAGCAAAATAATGAACGATCAGCCAGAGAAAAATTGGTTAACGGCAATCTACGGCTCGTCCTGAGTGTGATTCAGCGCTTTAACAATCGGGGAGAGTTTGTTGACGATTTGTTTCAGGTAGGATGCATCGGCCTGATGAAGGCGATTGATAATTTTGATCTTTCGCAAAACGTAAAGTTTTCCACTTATGCGGTTCCGATGATTATCGGTGAAATACGCCGGTATTTGCGGGACAACAATCCGATCCGTGTATCCCGTTCGCTGCGAGATATTGCATATAAGGCGCTTCAGGTGCGGGATAGTCTGACAAATCTGAATTCGCGGGAACCGACGATTTTTGAAATTTCTGAGGCGCTGAACGTGCCTAAGGAAGATGTTGTGTTCGCATTAGATGCGATTCAGGACCCGGTTTCGCTGTTCGAGCCGATATATCACGACGGGGGCGACCCAATCTATGTGATGGATCAGATCAGTGATGACAGAAATAAGGACGTCTCATGGATTGAGGAAATCGCTCTGCGGGAAGCGATGCATCGCCTGGGCCAGCGTGAAAAGATGATATTGTCCATGCGTTTTTATGAAGGAAAGACGCAGATGGAGGTTGCCGACGAAATCGGTATCTCTCAAGCCCAGGTTTCAAGATTAGAGAAGTCGGCCATACAGCAAATGCAAAAGCATGTGAAGTCGTAGTTCTTAAGGGAAGAGAAGCTTGGAAGGCATACCGATAAAAACGATCCTGCGTGGATCGTTTTTGCGTTTACAGGACATTTTTTGGGTTCTCCCTCTCATATAGTGAAATAAAGGATGTGATACGTGTGAGTGCACCGGAAACGTCGGTAAGGGCCATGAAAATTTCCGAGTTTCAAACAAAGGATGTCATTAACATTGTAGATGGGCGACGATTGGGACAAATCAGTGATTTGGAGATTGATGTACGACAGGGCAAAATCGAGGCCATTGTTGTCCCTGGCAGCAGCCGTTTTATGGGCTGGTTTGGAGGGGGAAGCGAACTGGTCATTCCTTGGCGCAACATTGTGAAAATTGGCTCGGATGTGGTACTTGTACGATTGGAGGGATTGCATGAGCAGCAGGGTGATGGTGAGGAAAAAATATATATTGAGCGCCAGGAACGAAATGATCGACGGGGATTTTGAGCTGTAGGAATATGTGCATTTGACAGCTATGTGAAGACACGGCGGCGGCTTTTTGGTACACTGGGCAGTAGAGGTGAAAACGAATGGAACCGTTTGTAGTGAATACCGGAGCAACGGGTGTCGCGTCAACGACAGATGGCGCGCATCCCTTGCCAGAGTTATTATATATTCAATCCTGGGAGAAACAGGTTCGTGGATTGACTGCAGGTTTTACCGGACGCCATGGCGGTGCCAGTGAAGTGCCTTACGAAAGTCTGAATTGTGCGTTTCATGTAGGGGATGACCCGGAGAAAGTTATTCGCAATCGGCAGCTTATTGCGGAGCAGCTCGGATTTGTGCCTGAAGCCTGGACCTGTGGAGAGCAGGTGCACGGTAATCACGTTGCTGTTGTAAAGGCTGCTGACCGCGGGCGCGGCTTTGTGGATCGTGCATCCGCTTTTCAGGATACAGACGGACTGTTGACCGATGTACCAGGCATTTTACTGACATCCTTTTATGCGGATTGCGTGCCGTTATATTTTTGTGATCCAGTGCGGCGTGTGATTGGGCTGGCACATGCGGGCTGGAAAGGAACGGTTGCCGAGATTGCACTGAAAATGGTGCAAACGATGCAGACCGAATATGGATCGCAGCCGTCTGATTTGCTTGCAGCCATCGGCCCTTCCATTGGTGCAAAGTCATACGAGGTGGATGAGCATGTGATGAGCCAAATTCGGGTTTTGGAGCATGATTGCCCGGGTAATGATAAATGGGAAAGCACTGTCTATTTCCCGTTAGGCGGCGGAAAAACGCTCCTTGACTTGAAACAATGCAATCGACACATTATGATGAAAGCAGGAATATTGCCGAGCCGTATCGAATGTACTACCTTATGCACGAGTAGCCGCAGCGATTTGTTTTTTTCGTATCGCAAGGAAGGCGGCGTCACAGGGAGAATGGCGAGCTGGATTGGTCTGGAAGAGAGGTGAGTCCTCCCGTGTCTTTGGAGGAACGAATTAAAGAGGTGAACGCCCGTGTGGAAGCGGCATGTGCCCGCAGCGGACGTTCGCGTGAAGAAGTAAATGTGATCGCTGTCACGAAATATGTTTCGGCAGCGGCGATGGCTTTTGTATTGGACAGTGGCTTGGAGCATGTTGGCGAAAATCGCTGGCAGGATGCTGCGGATAAATGGAGCAAGCTGGGTGACCGGGGAACATGGCATTTTATCGGTCATCTGCAAACGAATAAGGTTAAAGATGTCATTGGAAAATTTGAATTTATACATTCGCTTGACCGGCTGTCACTGGCTCAGGAATTGGACAAGAAGGCGGCTGCTCTTGAACTGAGGGTTAAAGCTTTTGTGCAAGTTAACATTTCTGGGGAAACTTCTAAATATGGTCTTTCTCCTGAGGCGGTGGTCCCTTTTTTGAAACAAATTCGTGAGCTTGAGCATGTGGACGTGATTGGCTTGATGACGATGGCTCCCCATGAGGAAGACCCGGAGAATACCCGGCCTGTATTTCGGGGGCTACGTGAATTGCGTGATGCGTTAAATGGACAAGCTTTAACGAGAGAACCTATTGTTCACCTGTCGATGGGCATGTCTAATGATTTTGAGGTGGCGGTTGAAGAAGGAGCGACCTGGTTACGGCTTGGTTCTGTACTGGTCGGACGAGAGGAGGATTTCCATTGGGCGTAATGAATAAGTTCATGAACTTCCTGGGACTTCAGGAAGAAGAGGAAGTTGTAGAGCGAGAGGTTATGAATACGCCGGAAGATCAAGAAATTGAAACCCCAAGCTTTGATAAACGTAAGAACCAGAAGGGCAATAATGTTGTCAGCATCCATTCACAGAAAAATGTGAAAGTTGTCCTGTATGAGCCGCGTTCTTATGATGAAGCACAAGAAATTGCCGACCATATTCGTTCCCATCGTACCGTCGTGGTCAATTTGCAACGCATCCGCAAGGATCAGGCGCTGCGAATCATTGATTTTTTAAGTGGTACTGTATATGCGTTGGGCGGAGGCATTTCCAAGGTGGGCAATAATATTTTCCTGTGTACACCGGATACGGTTGAAATTCAAGGCTCCATTACGGAAATACTAGCTGACACTGAACAAGAACTTAACAGAATGAGGTGAGCTTTTCTTGATCGAGGTAATCGGTTGGCTATTTCAGATTTATTCTTACATGATCATTGCATATGTCCTGATGTCGTGGCTTCCTAATGCAAGAGAGAGTGTGATCGGTGATTTACTTGCCAAGTTTGTGGAGCCGTATTTGTCTCCTTTTCGCAGATTTATACCGCCAATCTTCGGGATGATTGATATTTCACCCATCGTTGCGCTGATTGCTCTGCGTTTTGCGTCGTATGGTTTGATGTCTTTAATTAGGAATTTCGTCTAGGAGGACTTATGCGAACTGAGATTTATGAGCATTTTCACCCGGATGAACGGGATTATGTAGATCGCGCTTCCGAATGGATCAGTCATGCGGGGGCTTACCATGAGCAGAAGCTGACTGATTTTTTGGACCCGCGTCAACTGTACATATTGGAGACGCTTGCTTCGAAGGAAAACAAAGTCACGATTAGGGTAGATGGCGGTTATGAGGCATCGGAACGAAAGCGGGCGCTAATAGCGCCCGATTATTCGTATGTGGACGGAGAGAATATGGGAATTCAGGTTCTTTCCGTCACGTCCGATGATCATAAAATTAACACGTTGGAGCACGGGGATTATCTGGGTGCAATATTAGGACTTGGAATCAAGCGTGGAAAAATAGGGGATATTCATGTGCTGGACGACGGGTGCCATGTATTGGTGGCTTCAGAGATCAGCGATTTTATTACGATGCATTTACAGCAGGTTCACCGTGTTCATGTATGGACAGAACTGTTGCCTCCAGAAAATCTGCGGACGAAGGATGTTGCATTGGAGCCGCTGGACCTGACGGTGGCTTCTTTGCGTCTGGACGGCATTGCCAGTGATGTGTACAAGCTCAGCCGGAGCAAGATTTTAACTCCGATCCGCGCCGGACGTTGCCGGGTGAATTGGAAGGTGGAGGAGAATCCATCCACTTTACTCAAGGCAGGGGACGTTATTTCCATGCAGGGATTTGGACGTTTCAAAGTGCTGGAAACAGATGGAATGACAAAAAAAGGAAGATTCCGTGTCAAAATTGGCAAGTTTATATAGCTGGAGGCAGGAATCACGAGCTTTCTGTCGAAAGAATTAAGCTATAGCGAAGAACTGGAACGATTTTGCTCTGTACAGTATTCACAAAACGGGGTATGATGACCGATAGATGATAGTGAGCGTCGTGACGCGGAAAATGTTTTTTTGTCAATCTTATAGGAGGTGGACGGCATGCCATTAACGCCATTGGATATACATAACAAGGAATTTGCCCGCCGGCTTCGCGGTTATGACGAAGATCAGGTCAATGAATTTTTGGATCAGGTGATCAAGGATTACGAGGGCGTTATCCGTGAAAATAAAGAACTGAGTACACAGCTGTTGAATGTTCAGGACAAGCTCGATCATTTTTCGACCATTGAGGATACGCTGAGCAAGACGATTATCGTGGCGCAAGAAGCGGCTGATGAAGTCCGTAACAACGCCAAGAAAGAATCGCAGCTCATCGTGAAGGAAGCGGAAAAAAATGCGGACCGTATTGTGAATGAAGCGTTGTCCAAATCCCGCAAAATTGCGTTGGAGGTCGAGGAACTGAAGAAGCAGGCTTCGATTTACCGGGCACGTTTTCGTACATTGGTGGAGGCGCAGCTTGATTTGTTAAGTCATGACGGATGGGAAGCGCTTGAAAATCGTGAACGCGAAGTGCTGGAGCGCGAGCGTGAAATGAAAGAGATTTATTAATCGTCATCCCGAACAGCGATTTCTAGTCCTTGTCAGGGTTGACTTTTACCTTTAAACAGGCTATAACTGTAAATACTTGAATATCACGTTATCCATTGTGGGTAATGAGTCGTTATTCAGGGCAGCGAAGCTGCTGATTTAATATCCCGATGAATTTAACATTTGGAATTCGTTGATGGGAACGAGTACGTCATGATTTTGTTCCTCAGAGAGTTGGCCTTTTTCCGGTGCAAGCCAACGTTCAGAACATGACAGAAGATCCTCCCTGAGAAGTGAGCTGAAGCGCTTGGATTTTATCTGGTGTGTGTAAGCATTCACCGTTCGCCATACGTTATAATGGCGCCCTGCTGTAGTTGAGTAGGGCTCGGAGAGCCGTAACGGGACCAGTCTTTTTGAGATGGTCTGTTTACGGAATCAGGGTGGTAACGCGAGCACAGTCTCGTCCCTTACAGGGACGGGGCTTTTTTGTTGCTTTTTTTCAGAGAATGCTACACCAACCAATGATGATCAGAGAGGGAGTATGACTTATGAACAGAGTAGATGTCAAAGAAAAGGCACGGTCCCGCGACCTGCGCATCCTGAGCAAATGGAAGCAGGAGGACACGTTCCGCAAAACGATCACGCATCGTGAGGGTAAGCCAAACTTTGTATTTTATGAAGGTCCGCCAACAGCTAATGGTAAACCGCATATCGGTCACATGCTGGGCCGTGTAATTAAGGATTTTGTCGGCCGTTACCAGACGATGAAGGGGTATCGTGTCGTACGTAAGGCGGGTTGGGATACCCATGGGTTGCCGGTAGAATTGGGTGTACAGAAGCAACTGGGCATTTCCCATAAGCCTGAAATTGAGGAATACGGCGTTGAAAAGTTTATCAAAAAATGTAAAGCCAGCGTGTTTGAGTATGAGCAGCAATGGCGTGATCTGACCGAAGCTATCGGCTACTGGACAGACCTCGATAATCCATACATTACGCTGGATAATAACTATATCGAGAGTGTGTGGAACATTCTGGCGACGATTCACGAAAAGGGTCTGCTGTATCGCGGTCATCGCGTAAGTCCGTATTGTCCAGATTGTCAAACAACGTTGAGTTCTCATGAAGTGGCACAGGGCTACAAAGATGTAAAAGACCTGAGTGCCACGGCCAAATTCAAGCTCCATAGCAGTGGTGAATATGTGCTGGCCTGGACGACAACACCTTGGACCTTGCCGAGTCACGTGGCACTTGCCGTCAATCCTGATCTGGAATACGCTCGTGTAAAACAGGAAGACGGTGTATACATCGTTGCCAAAAATCTCGTCGAAGATGTGATTAAAGGCGATCATGAAGTGATTGGCACGCTGCCGGGTTCGGAACTGGTAGGTCAAACGTATACTCCGCCATTTACTTATTTCCAAGTCGAGAAGGGCAATCAGATTCTGGGTGCGAAGTTCGTAACGGACTCCAGCGGTACAGGTATCGTTCATATGGCTCCTGCGCATGGTGAAGATGATTACCGGGTATGTCGTGAAAACGGCGTTGGATTCATCAATGTGGTGGATCTCCAAGGTAACTACGTAGAGGAAATCACTGATTTTGCAGGCCGTTTTGTAAAGGACTGTGATGTGGATATTGTTAAAATGCTGTCGGAAAAAGGCTTGCTGTACAGCAAGGAAAAATACGAGCATAGTTATCCGTTCTGCTGGCGCTGTGATACTCCGCTATTGTACTATGCCATGGATAGCTGGTTTATCAAAACAACTGCCATCAAGGATCAACTGATTGCCAACAATAACGAAGTTGAATGGTATCCGGGTCATATACGCGAAGGACGCTTCGGCAAGTTTTTGGAGGAATTGGTGGACTGGAACATCAGCCGTGATCGCTATTGGGGCACACCGCTGAATATCTGGGTTTGTGAAGAAACCGGAGAGCAGTTCGCTCCGCATAGTATTGCTGAACTACGGGAACGTGCGATTGGTGACGTACCAGCCGACATTGAGCTGCACAAGCCATATGTAGATGAAATCAAGGTTCGCAGTACATGCGGTAAATACGAAATGACCCGTACACCGGAAGTGATCGACGTATGGTTCGACAGCGGCTCCATGCCTTTTGCCCAACATCATTATCCGTTTGAAAATAATGAAACATTCGAGCAGCAATTCCCGGCAGACATGATCTGTGAAGGTATTGACCAGACTCGTGGCTGGTTCTACAGCTTGCTTGCTGTTTCCACCATGCTGACAGGCAAAGCCCCTTATAAAGCAGTTATGGCGACAGGCCACGTACTGGATGAGCAGGGACAGAAAATGTCTAAATCCAAGGGAAATGTGATTGATCCGTGGGAAGTGATTGACGAGTACGGTACAGATGCTTTCCGTTGGGCTTTGTTGTCCGATAGTGCACCGTGGAATAGCAAACGTTTTTCCAAAGGCATTGTAGGCGAAGCCAAATCGAAGCTGGTAGATACGCTCGTAAATACACATGCTTTCCTGACCTTGTATGCGGATATCGACGGGTTTGATCCGGCACAGCATCCGTTCAAGCCATCAGCACACAAGCTGGATCGCTGGATTTTGTCCCGCCTCAACAGCTTGATTCTGGTGGTGGACAAAGCGCTGACAGTGAACGACTTCCTGAATTCGTCCAAAGCGATTGAGTCGTTCGTGGATGAACTGAGCAACTGGTATATCCGCCGTTCGCGCGACCGATTCTGGGGCCATGGCCTTACAGAAGATAAATTGGATGCGTACCGCACACTGACTGAGGTGTTATTGACGACAGCGAAGCTGCTTGCGCCGTTCACGCCGATGCTGGCTGAGGATATTTACCTAAACCTGAGCAACGGGGAAAGCGTTCATCTGGATGATTATCCGACTGCCAATGATGACCTGATTGATCTGGAACTGGAACGTGACATGGAGACGGCTCGCCGCGTAGTAGAACTGGCGCGCAACGTCCGTAACGAAACGGGACTGAAAACGCGTCAGCCGTTGTCTGAATTGATTTTGTCCATGGATCAGGATTTTGAGCTGAGTGGTTATGAGGAAATCATCAAGGATGAGATCAATGTGAAACATATTCATGTTGAAACGGACGACAGTGGCTTTGTAGACTTCACACTGAAGCTGAATTTGAAGGTAGCGGGCAAGAAATACGGCAAAAATGTCGGCTTCCTGCAAAACTTTTTCAAAGGAATGTCTGCGGAGGACACTCGTTCGGTTGTAGAAAAAGGAGTGCTGAACGTGGCTTCTCCAGAAGGGGAAGAGTTACAGGTTACAGCCGAGGAATTGCTGGTGGAGAAAAAAGCGAAGGAAGGCTTTGCTTCCGCTTCCGGCTACGGTTTAACAGTAGCGTTGAACACGGACATTACGCCTGAGCTGGAGCAAGAGGGTTGGGTACGTGAGGTTGTTCGTGCGGTGCAGGACTACCGTAAAAAGCTGGATCTGCCAATTGAAAAGCATGTCGCACTGACGCTGGATGTAGATAGTGAGTTGCGTCAGGCGATCGAAAACTTCGATTCGGTGTTGCGTGAGAACGTATTGGTAACCACGGTGACATTTGGCCAAGCCGAGCCTGTGGAACGCGTTGAAGTGAACGGTAAAACCATCGGCGTGCATATTGGGGAATAATTACAAGACCCCTGTCCCATAATACAATAACAGGCAGCATATAAAAACGAGCCTAAGCATTGGAAACGGATGGATGATCTCCGTTACTTGCTTCGGCTCGTTTGCTGCTTTTAGGGCAGCACGGGAAAAGGGGGATTGTGCATGACAGCACGATCAAGGCGCAGACAGGTGAGAAGCCGCCAAGGCATGAATAGAGGAAGTACGGGGGCTGTAGTCACAGATCTAGGTACAGCAGGTGATCAGGCTGACCAGCTAAGCCGTGTGGAAAAGCTGGTGCGTTCTGTGGCGCAGCAGTTGGAACGCACGCGCATTGCTGACTATGCCCTGTTGCTTAACAAGCCTTGGCGACTGCTCTGGCTAAACTTTATATCAGGTCTGTCCCGGGGGCTCGGTATCGCGCTTGGTTTTACTTTTTTCGCGGCGACCATTATTTATGTGCTGCAAGTATTGGGAGCGCTGAATTTGCCGATCATCGGTGATTATATTGCTGATATTGTACGGATTGTGCAGCGGCAATTGGAGCTAAACACCTATTAGGTACTCGTTGCCTGTTAGGATTTGATTTAACTATTCGTCTTCGTGCGTATCCGGCTCCAGCAAACCTTCGCCCTCGCCATCATCCAGATAACGCTGATAAATGGAACTGCGGACAACCGATACATTTTTTCCATATATGTCTGTGGCTACAAAACTTTCGTAAGGCTCTACGAAGCCCATATTATCATCGTTGGCCTCAATTTCCATATCGTCGTAGCTATGAATTTCTCCACTTTCAGCCATGGCTGGTGTATTCGATGTACCCCAGCTTTCAACAATTTGCCAGGCATCTTCACCATCAAAGCCATTTTGATCATCACGCTCATCGAGACTTGTTCTGCCGAATGCAGGAGCCAGAAATTCTTCTTCGACCGGGCGTCGATTAGATACTTCCGTTTCAGGGCTGTATTCTTTACAGTAAATGGTATAGGGAACAGCCAGCAGACGCTCATAAGGAATCGGTTTGCCGCTAGCTGCACAAATGCCATAGGTTCCCTTATCCATTGCCAGCAAGGCTGATTCGATACGTTCTAATTGAAATTCGTCATGCTCCAACAGGGAAATGTCCTTGGCTCGCTCATACGTTTCGGTAGCCAAATCACCCGGATGATTATCAATAGGGGAAAGCTCGCCAGTCTGATCGCGTTGGGAATCACTAAGTCCATAATGATCGTTGTCCTGCAAACGATGCTCAATCTCTTTTTTACGTTCCAGCAGTTCGTTACGCAATCCCTGCAATTGTTGCTCCGTCAATGGGGACATGGAATCCTCTCCTTATTCTAGGTTAAACCTGCGCGTGCGCTATGTCGGTTATGCTCCTTGTAGTTTGCACCGGGAAGACCTCTTTTACATAGGAAATTCTGATCAAATGCGCTGGAGTTGATTTCATTCGTAATCCAGTACCGATAGCTCGCGGGATTCGTGGACGATCTGAGAAGGCTTATGCTACAATAAATGGGTTCGACAACGGATATAAGCAGATCGGAGTGACGAAGGACTGTGATTTATTTTGGTATTGCGCTAATTATTTTTTTGATTGATCAGGGAGTCAAATATTTGGTGGCTACGCGCATGGAATTGTACGAGCAGATACCCGTCATCGGCAATTTCTTTCTAATCACGTCCCATCGTAACCGGGGAGCCGCTTTTGGGATTTTGGAAGGCCAGCGTTGGCTGTTTATCGTGATTACGATTGTGGTGGTGATCGGTATCATATGGTATTTGCGGAAAACGGTTAAGGCCGGGCAGAAATTGCTTCCAGTTGCATTAAGTTTGGTACTTGGAGGCGCGGTCGGTAACTTTTTGGATCGGGCTATTTCAGGGGAAGTGGTTGATTTTGCTCAATTCAATTTTGGAAGCTATACGTTTCCGATTTTTAATGTGGCAGATTCGGCGATTGTCATTGGTGTAGCACTGATTATTTTGGATACATTGCTGGAATCGCGTCGGAACAAAGGTAATGGCAGTGATAGCATTGAAGGGAAGTCATAGCATGAAAGAAGTAAACGAAAACGGCGGAGCCACAGGTTTGTCTTATGAGGACGAACTGGAGGGTGAATCTCTGGAATGGACAGCGGAATCCGGGGATGCCAAAACACGTATAGACAAATATATCGCCGAAGAAATGAAGGATGTGTCGCGTTCCCAGATTCAATTGTGGATCGGGAACGGTCGGGTGCTGGTGAATGGGACAGCGATCAAGGCGAATTACAAGCTGGCTGAAGGTGACCGAATTTCATTATCCGTACCTGAGCCGGAGAGTGTAGATATTGTACCGGAAAATATTCCGCTGGATGTTGTTTACGAGGATTCGGACGTCATTGTCATTAACAAGCAACGTGGTCTGGTTGTACATCCTGCACCAGGACACTCTTCGGGAACTTTGGTCAACGCGCTCATGTACCACTGTCATGATCTTTCCGGCATTAACGGAGAATTGCGTCCTGGTATCGTCCATCGTATTGATAAGGATACATCAGGACTGCTGATGGCGGCCAAAAATGATCAGGCTCACGCCTCGCTCGCAGCGCAGCTCAAGGACCACAGTGTCACTCGCAAATATATAGCGCTGGTTCACGGCCATCTAAGTCATGATCAGGGAACAGTAGATGCTCCCATCGGGCGTGATTCGGGGGACCGCAAATTGTTCACTGTGACAGAGCGCAACAGCAAGCATGCAGTTACCCATTTTCTCGTGATTGAGCGTTTGGGAGATTACACCTTGCTGGAACTTCAACTGGAAACAGGGCGTACGCATCAAATCCGTGTGCACATGAAATTTATTGGGCACCCGTTGGTCGGTGATCCGATGTATGGACGTAGCAAAGGGATCCATATGGACGGTCAGGCTCTACATGCCGCAGTATTGGGCTTTAAGCATCCCACCACTGGAGAGTACATGGAGTTCAGTAGACCGATTCCTCCCGATATGGAAGATGTATTGGCATCTTTACGCAGTCGGTAAACCATCACAAATTGCATTCGTATTCACAAACCTGAATAATGATTAAGCATAACCGCCTATGGGCGGTTATTTTTTGTTATTGGGCAAGGTGTATGTAAAAACAACTATGGATAATTATACAGTAAAGATGTATAATTATTTAAGTGCTTCCGGTGGCTCCGGTTGAACAGGTGTTGACACGTGATTTTCAATCTGTCATACTTCTTGTAGTTGCGATGAACTTTGTCCAAAAGATGGCTTGCCATCTTTCACTATGAGAAGCTGGATAAAGAAAATCCTGAATAGCACCTTTAAATCAGTCCCGTGAGGCTGGCAAGGTAACGTGAATGGATCACTGATCAGTGCATCCGCTGCGGCGGTATGTCTTCAGTGTATCCGAGAGATCGGAGAACGGTGAAAGACTGTTCATACGAGACTCCTTGCCAAACTTGGGCAAGGAGTCTTTTTTGTATCCGAACACGGGACCAGGTCTGAAGGGAACATAACCTGAGGAGGCTGGAAGCATGAGTAATGAGATACATGTACTGATGGATGAAATTGCGATTCGCCGGGCTTTGACACGGATTGCACATGAAATTTTGGAAAAAAATAAAGGTATTGACAATTGTGTGCTGGTAGGCATTCGAACGCGAGGGGTTCATCTGGCGCAGCGTCTCGCTGCAAAAATCGCTGAAATTGAGGGCGCTCCGATTCCATGGGGGGAGCTGGATGTCACAGCTTACCGCGATGACCGGGGGAACAATGCCGAAGCCAAGGGAAATGGAAAAGAGCTTTTGATGAATCCCACTGACGTATCGGTTCATGATAAGAAAGTCATTCTCTTCGACGATGTGCTGTACACAGGCCGTACTATTCGCGCGGCGATGGACGCATTGATGCACTGCGGACGACCGCAAATGATCCAGCTGGCGGTGCTGGCAGATCGCGGACACCGTGAGCTTCCGATTCGTCCGGATTACATCGGCAAGAACATCCCGACCTCCAAATCCGAGGAAATCGTAGTTGCGCTTCAGGAGACGGACGGTAAGGACGAAGTGACGATCAATCAGAACCGGGGGGAACAGGCATGATTACAACAACCAGTCAACTTAGAGAACGCAGCCTGCTCGGATTAAAAGAACTTAGCCGAAATGAAATCGAGTCCATTCTGGATCGCGCTCATTATTGGGAATCACAGCCGGAAAAGCTGGTTCCAGTGCTACAATCACGCTTTGCGGCTAACATGTTTTTTGAAAACAGCACCCGCACCCGCTTTTCTTTTGAAATGGCGGAAAAACGCTTAGGCGCTCAGGTTTTGAACTTTTCCGCTGCGGCCTCCAGTGTAGAAAAAGGGGAATCCATCTACGACACGGTGCGCACGCTTGAATCGATGGGCATCGACGCAGGAGTCATTCGGCTGAAGCCAGCCGGAGTGCTGCAAGAGCTTGCTGAGAAGGTCAGTGTCCCACTGGTAAATGCTGGTGATGGCAACAACGAGCATCCAACGCAGGCGTTGCTGGATCTGTACACGATGCGTAAGACTTTCGGCGAGCTAAAAGGCTTGCGAGTATCCATCATTGGAGACATTCTGCACAGCCGTGTGGCTCGATCGAATCTGTGGGCCTTGCAAAAATTTGGAGCCCAGGTTAGCTTCTGCGCGCCGGACAATATGCAGGCATCTGATCTTGCGGCGCACGCGCCTTATGTACCGATGCAAGAGGCATTGCAGGCAGACGTAGTTATGATGCTTCGGGTACAGTTGGAACGACACGCCGAAGGAATGCTGCGCTCAGCGGATGAGTATCGCGAGCAGTACGGCTTGACAGAGCAAAGAGCAGCCAATCTTAAACCCGGAACGATCATTATGCATCCGGCTCCAGTAAACCGGAATGTGGAAATCGACAGTGCAGTCGTGGAAAGCGAACAATCACGGATTTTCCCGCAGATGGCAAACGGGGTTCCAATCCGCATGGCGGTTATGGAACGGGCAATGAAGCTGTAGAAGCTGTCCCGCAGGATCGCGGAACTAGCATTGGTAACGGTTAAAGCAAAGCATAACAAGCAGCGGCAAAAGTTGCAGAAAACCTGAGCGGAGGAACTTTTTACATGAACCAATTAATTATGAACGCAAGCGTATTGAACGAACAGGGCGAAGCTGAACTGAAATCTATTCTGATCGCGGATGGAAAAATCCTAGCAATCGTAAATGCGGACGCTGGAGTTAGTCTACTCGTGGAAGAAGGGGCATCCGAGCAGGAGAGCCAAGTCGAAAAAATCGACGCCCAAGGCAAGCTGGTGATTCCCGGTTTGATCGACATGCATGTGCATCTGAGAGAACCTGGCTTTGAATATAAAGAAACGATTGAAACGGGCAGCCGCGCGGCGGTGAAAGGCGGATTTACGACGATTGCCTGCATGCCGAACACACGCCCGGTGACAGACAATGCGGATACGGTTCAACTGGTACTGAAAAAGGGCCAGGACGCCGGGCTTGCCAAGGTACTTCCTTACGCAGCCATTACGAAAAACGAGTTGGGCCGCGAGCTGACGGACTTTGAAGCGCTCAAAGCAGCAGGCGCAATCGGCTTTACTGACGACGGTGTCGGGGTGCAAAGCGCGCAAATGATGAAGGACGCCATGGCGCGGGCCAAAGCGCTGGATATGCCGGTTATTGCTCACTGCGAAGATAACACGCTTGTTGAAGGAGCGGCGGTGACAGACGGCGAATTTGCCAAGCGTCACGGACTTAAAGGCATTCCGAACGAATCTGAAGCGATTCACGTCGGACGGGACATTTTACTATCCGAGGCAACCGGGGCACACTATCATGTATGCCATGTCAGCACGGAGCAGTCTGTGCGGTTGATCCGCCACGCGAAATCTTTTGGCATCAAGGTAACGGCTGAGGTATGTCCACACCATCTGGTATTGTCGGATGAAGACATTCCGGGGCTGGATGCGAATTGGAAAATGAATCCTCCGCTGCGCTCCCCGCGTGATGTGCAGGCCTGCATCGAGGGACTGGAGGACGGTACGATCGACATCATCGTAACCGACCATGCGGCACACAGCGAAGAAGAGAAGGCAAAAGGCTTGGAACTAGCACCTTTCGGTATCGTTGGCTTTGAAACAGCTTTTCCGCTGCTGTACACGAAATTTGTAGCTACCGGACAATGGACGCTGGACTTTCTGGTACGGCGCATGACGACTGACCCGGCGCGTGTCTTCCGCCTCGACACAGGGCGCTTGGAAGAAGGAGCCCCCGCCGACCTGACCATGATTGATCTGGAGCAGGAGCAGGCCGTTGATCCGCAAACATTTGCCAGCAAAGGACGGAACACTCCTTTTACAGGCTGGAAACTTAAAGGCTGGCCAGTGAAAACTTGGGTAGACGGCAGACTGGTATGGTCTGCTGACGAAGTGAAATAAATACAAACCACTAAAATAATAGAACCTTATAGCAGGAAATCATACAGAGGAGTGAGACGGGATGCAGGCAAGATTGTTGCTTCAGGACGGCACGCTGTTTACAGGCACAGCATTTGGTGCGGACGGTGAAAAAACAGGCGAGGTCGTTTTCAACACAGGGATTACAGGCTACCAGGAGGTACTGACTGATCCCTCTTATTGCGGACAAATCGTAACGATGACTTACCCGCTGATTGGCAATTACGGAATTACTCGGGATGACTTCGAGTCGGTACGGCCTTATGTGCATGGCTTTGCCGTTCGACGTTACGAGCCGGTGCCAAGCAACTGGCGTGCCCAATACAGCGTGGACGATTTGCTGAAGGAATATGGCATCATTGGCATTAGCGACATCGACACCCGCATGCTTACCCGGATTATTCGCCATCACGGCACGATGAAGGGCATTTTGACGACAGGCACTCAGCCTGTGGAGGAACTGAAAGAAATGATGGCTGACCTGACGATTGAAGAACTGCGTAATCAGGTTCCATTGACCTCTACACCTCATCCGTATAGCAGCCCTGGCAACGGGGAGCGGATCGTACTGATTGACTATGGTGCTAAGAGCGGTATCTTGCGCGAGCTGAATAAACGGGATTGTGATGTGGTTGTTGTTCCACATGATACAACGGCAGAGGAAATTCGTCGCTTGGACCCGGACGGAATTCAGTTGTCCAACGGCCCTGGAGACCCCAAAGACGTACCGCATGCCGTACGCACGGTGGCTGAACTGCTAGGGGAATATCCGATCTTCGGAATTTGCCTGGGACACCAGCTGTTTGCCTTAGCTTCGGGAGCGGATACGGAGAAACTGAAATTCGGTCATCGCGGCGGTAACCATCCGGTGAAGGAACTGGAGAGTGGACGCTGCTTCATTACTTCACAAAATCACGGCTATACCGTGAATGAGGGTTCGATCGAAGGAACCGAGCTTGAAGTGACGCATATTAATAACAACGATAAAACGATTGAAGGTCTTAAGCATACCAAGTATCCCGCGTTTTCGGTGCAATATCATCCGGAGGCTGCGCCTGGACCTTACGATAATGGCTACTTGTTTGACCGCTTTCTGGACATGATCCGTGAGCACAAAAGAAATCATCCAAAGCAACCGCGTCAGGCTGCTATCGCCGCCGCAGTGAGAGGAGAGCGCTAATATGCCGAAAAATACAGAACATAAAAAAATACTCGTAATTGGTTCCGGCCCTATCGTGATTGGTCAGGCTGCGGAATTCGACTACGCTGGTACACAAGCTTGTCAAGCGCTCAAAGAAGAAGGCGTCGAGGTAGTGCTGATCAACAGTAACCCGGCAACCATCATGACAGACACGAACATGGCGGACAAAGTATACATCGAGCCGATTACACTTGATTTTGTAACACAAATTATCCGTCAAGAGCGTCCGGATGGCCTGCTTCCTACACTGGGAGGACAAACAGGACTGAATATGGCGGTGGAGCTGGCTCGTGCCGGAGTACTGGAGCGTGAAAACGTCAAGCTGCTGGGAACACAGCTGACTTCGATTGAAAAAGCCGAAGACCGTGACTTGTTCCGCGATTTGATGCGTGAGCTGGAACAGCCTGTACCTGAGAGTGTCATTGTTACAACGTTAGAGGAATCGCTGGATTTTGCTAACGAAATCGGTTATCCGATTATCGTTCGCCCGGCTTATACGCTGGGTGGAACAGGCGGCGGGATCTGTGTAAACGAAGAAGAACTGCGTGAGACGGTAAGCTCTGGCTTGCGTTACAGTCCAATTGGACAATGTCTGGTGGAAAAAAGCATCGCAGGCATGAAGGAAGTCGAGTATGAGGTCATGCGTGACGGCAATGATAACTGTATCGTTGTCTGCAATATGGAAAACTTTGATCCGGTCGGCGTACATACTGGCGACAGTATCGTTGTAGCGCCGAGTCAGACGCTGTCAGATCGCGAGTACCAGATGTTACGCTCCGCTTCCCTGAAAATTATCCGTGCTCTCAACATTGAAGGCGGATGTAATGTGCAGTTTGCACTTGATCCACACAGCTATCAATACTATGTCATTGAAGTAAATCCGCGGGTGAGTCGTTCCTCAGCGCTGGCTTCCAAGGCGACTGGATATCCAATTGCCAAAATGGCTGCCAAAATTGCGCTGGGCTACACGCTGGATGAAATCGTGAACCCGGTAACGGGACAAACGTATGCTTGCTTTGAGCCTACTCTGGATTACATCGTGAGCAAAATACCGCGCTGGCCGTTCGATAAATTCATTTCTGCCAACCGCAAGCTGGGCACGCAAATGAAAGCAACTGGCGAAGTGATGGCTATCGGACGCACGTTCGAAGAGTCCATCCACAAAGCGGTACGGTCGCTGGAAATCGGTGTACATCGTCTGCATCTTAAGGGGGCCGATCAACTGTCGGATGAGGTGCTCACGGAGCGCCTGATTAAAGCAGATGATGAGCGCTTGTTCCTGGTAGCTGAGGCATTCCGTCGTGGCTGGGAGCAGCAGGAAATTCAGGATTTAACGAAAATTGACTGGTGGTTCCTTGACAAGGTAGAGGGCATCGTCAAGTTCGAAGCCAAAATGGCTGAAGAATCCGAACTGACCTACGAAAGACTCTATCAGGCCAAACGTAATGGCTTTACGGACCGCTCCATCGCCGAGGTTCGCAGTCTGGGCCAACCGGGTGGCAGCATGACAACCGAGCGCGAGGTACGTGAGTTCCGCCTGAGTCACAACCTGCGTCCTGTCTATAAAATGGTAGATACATGCGCAGCCGAGTTTGAAGCTACAACGCCGTACTACTACTCCTCTTATGAGGTGGAAAACGAAGTGATTCCATCCAATAAAGAGAAAGTCATCGTACTCGGCTCCGGGCCGATTCGGATCGGGCAAGGGATTGAATTTGATTACTCCACCGTACATGCGGTATGGGCCATTCAAAAAGCAGGCTACGAAGCAGTAATTATCAATAACAACCCAGAAACGGTATCTACGGACTTTAACACATCCGACCGTCTCTACTTTGAGCCGCTTTTCTTCGAGGATGTTATGAATGTCATCGAGCAGGAAAAACCGATTGGCGTTATCGTCCAGTTCGGCGGTCAAACGGCCATTAATCTCGCAGCTCCGCTTAGTGCGGCAGGCGTGAACATTTTGGGTACGAGTCTGGAAAGTATCGACGAAGCGGAAGATAGGAAAAAGTTTGAGCGGCTGCTGTCACGTCTGGCTATTGCACAGCCTAAAGGCAACACGGTCATCTCGGTAGATGAAGCGGTAGGAACTGCGCAGGCGCTGGGCTACCCGGTGCTGGTGCGTCCATCCTACGTCCTCGGCGGACGGGCGATGGAGATTGTATACTCCGATTCGGAATTGCTGCGCTACATGGAAGAAGCCGTTAAAATCAACCCTGAACACCCGGTGCTGATCGACCGTTACATGCTGGGCAAAGAAGTTGAGGTTGACGCCATCTGTGACGGCGATACGGTACTGGTGCCGGGCATTATGGAGCATGTGGAACGGGCTGGGGTTCACTCAGGTGACTCTATCGCGGTGTATCCGCCGCAGCACTTGTCCGACGAGCTGAAGCAAAAAATCGTGGAAATCACGATCAGCATCGCCAAGGAATTGAAAACGATTGGCCTGGTGAACATCCAGTTCGTCATTCATAAAGATGAGGTGTATGTGATTGAGGTCAACCCGCGTTCCTCGCGGACGGTTCCTTTCCTGAGCAAAGTCACGAATATCCCGATGGCGAATCTGGCGACACAGGCCATTTTGGGCGGCAAGCTCAAGGATGCGGGCTATACAGAAGGGCTATGGCCTGAAAGTAATTATGTCTCGGTCAAGGTTCCGGTATTCTCTTTTGCCAAGCTGCGCCGTGTAGAGCCGACCCTGGGGCCGGAAATGAAATCGACGGGTGAAGTGATGGGACGCGACATTCAGTACGCCAAAGCGCTGTACAAAGGACTCGTAGGTGCTGGTATGAAAATCCCATCTACCGGAGCGATCATCATCACGGTGGCGGATAAGGACAAAGAAGAAGCAGTCGAGTTGATGCAGGGCTTTTACAGACTGGGCTACAAAATTATTGCAACAGGTGGAACGGCGGCTGCGCTGGAGCAGGCTAACATTCCAGTGAAGACGATCAACAAGCTGAGCGAGGGAACCCCGAACATCTTGGATATGATCCGCACGGGTGAAGCCAACTTCGTCTTCAATACGCTGACCAAGGGGAAAACGCCAGAGCGTGACGGATTCCGCATCCGCCGTGAAGCGGTTGAGAACGGCATCGTCTGCATGACCTCGCTGGATACTGTACGCGCTTTGCTGAGAATGCTGGAGACGATTAACTTTACATCCGAATCCATGCCGGTTCTGAGCCACTAACGCGATACGAATAGAGGATGAAAAATAAGTAGTACAGGAAAGGACATTCATCAGCTTCGGCTGACGGATGTCCTTTATCACGGGAAAATTACCCGAATTGACGTGAAAAGGGGATGCAGGACGGTGAACGAAGCATTTCAGCAGATGGCAGGACAGCTGATGGTCGCGTTAGATTATCCGGATGCGCAGCAGGCGGAGCGGCTCATACAACAGCTGGAAGGTATTCCCTGTTATATAAAAGTAGGCATGCAGTTGTTTTATAGCGCAGGGCCAGCTTTTGTAGAGCAGCTAAAGACGAGAGGATACTCCGTATTTCTGGATTTGAAAATGCATGATATTCCCAACACCGTACGGGGAGGTGCGGAGAGCATCACCCGCCTGGGTGTGGATATGTTCAACGTACATGCTGCCGGAGGGCGAAATATGATGGCAGCCGCCAAGGCTGGGGCCGAAGCCGCTGTTTTGGCAGACAGTTCACTTGCCATGCCACTCATTATAGCAGTTACACAGTTGACCAGTACGGACCAGACAACCATGAATAAGGAGATAGGCATTCCCGGTACAGTACAGGATGTGGTCGTTCGATACGCACAACTGACCCGTGAGGCGGGACTGGACGGAGTAGTGGCATCCCCATTGGAAGTGCCTGCGATCCGCGCTGTATGCGGGCCGGACTTCAAGGCAATTACCCCCGGTATACGTCCGGCAGGAAGCGCTACAGGTGACCAGTCACGTGTAGTGACACCCGGACAAGCCATCGCCCAAGGCAGCAGCTACATCGTCGTTGGACGGCCCATCACGGCCGCAGCAGACCCACGTGCCGCAGCGGAACACATTATTGAGGAGATGATCCAAGTATGACTACATTAAATAATATACCCGAGCAAATTGCATCCCATCTGTTACGTATTCAGGCGGTAGCGCTGCGTCCGCAGCAGCCTTTTACATGGACATCCGGCATTAAATCGCCTATCTACTGTGACAATCGCCTGACCATGTCCTACCCGGAGGTGCGCGAGCTGATTGCTGATTCGTTCGCTGCTGTGATCCGTGAGCAATACCCTGAAACCGAAGTCATTGCAGGCACGGCTACAGCGGGGATTCCTCATGCTGCCTGGGTGGCGCAAAAGCTTAATCTGCCGATGGCATATGTAAGAGACAAAGCCAAAGGACACGGCAAAGAGAACCAAATCGAAGGCCGGATTAGTGAGGGACAAAAGGTTATTGTTATCGAGGATCTCATCTCGACTGGCGGCAGCTCCATCAAAGCAGCGCAGGCCGTAGAGCAAGCAGGCGCCCAGCCGTTAGCTGTACTCGCTATTTTCAGCTATCAGCTTGATAAAGCGACTCAAGCCTTTGCAGAAGCAGGGGTGAAGCTGCAAAGCTTGTCCAACTACACGGCCCTGATGGACGTTGCCTTGCGTGAAGGGACGATTCAGGAAGAAGAGATGGAACTGCTGCGTTCCTGGCGTCAGGACCCGGCCTCCTTTGGCAAATAAGGCTCAGCATATTGAGTGCAACGGCGCCGTTTATTAAAGCGACTCATACTCGTTGCTAACCGTTGTAGATTGTTATAACTCAGGCTGTGTAAATCGAATTCGATCCGGTTACACTAACTCCTACCATCATGTGAAAAGAGGGAGTTCGGATGTATTGGATTTACTACGGCAGACTGTACACGACCAAATTTCAGGCAGGATGTCTGGCAAAAAGGCTGGAGCACGATGGCTGGATGTACGGCTACAACGATCCCCGCGCAGTGGAGGTGTACCGCTCGCGCAAAGGACGTTATGGCGTCAGGTTTATTCCCTAGATTCATAAAAATAAATTAAAAAAGAAAAATTTTCGGAAAACTATTGACGAAACACAAGAAAATGTTGTATATTAATTAACGCTGCTGTTTTATGTAAATGTAGCGTGAATATACATATTTTTTTGAGGGCCCTTAGCTCAGTTGGTTAGAGCGGTCGGCTCATAACCGATTGGTCGGGGGTTCGAGTCCCTCAGGGCCCATTTCCTCAAAAACCCTTGCCTAGCAAGGGTTTTTTGTTGTTTGTAGATATAAAGGGAAATAGTAAAGCAACATTAAGTGCAATGAAGAGTTCCCTATGGAAAAATATAGAGGGCTCTTCAGGGTTTCGTTGTTAAAATTGCCGATATGAGTTCTTTTCTAAATATCAGAAAGAAGCACTGCCCCCTATTACGGCAGTGCTTCTCCTCTATGTTTATGAAACTGCTTAAAGCGCCTAAGAAACTCATCAGCAAGTCATCATTTTCATGCTAATTGTTAACTTCACGTTCCGAAGTCACTCTTACTACATACTTAGGACACCTTAATGGTGTATACCATTCTTAATTTACCGGTACCGCCGTAGATTTCAACTCTTCCATTTGTTGCAGAATAGGTTTGTAGCAAGCCAGAAGTGGAGACTGTTACATTTCCACTTGCCACTTTATAAGTATCTCCTGGGTAATTAGACAACGCATAGGAGTAATTTCTCGGCAACTTAGCAGTTCTGTAGTATACGCTGTTAACTTCTACAATGGGTGTAATTTCGGGAGAAGGACCCACACCCAGAAGGCGGAAGTTGCTGGTTTGAACATGACTATATGTATTACTTTCTGCTGCAGATGCGCTAGGGACGATAATACTGCCAAGAAGTCCCAATGACAATGCCGTTGTTAATAACATTTTTTTAGTATTCATATAAATTCCTCCTAATGCATTATGGGATTTCTTCTGTAGTTACTATGAATTTAACTCTATATAAAAAGTTCCTCCGAAAAAACTCGAAGGAACTTTATCATTAGTTCTTTTGAATTGTAGATACAGTCAACATAATGGCGAGGGTTGTACCGCCGCCCACATTCTGAAAAGAATAAGATAATGAGGGCACTCCTCTTAGAGTAACACGATCACCGTCAAGAATGTCTCCGGTAGATCCCATATATATGCCGATGATGGAGTTTCCATTGTCATCCATAATATGCACATTAGCAATGGTTCCAATGTCTGTTTCCTCTTCTTGTACCTGAACTACCTGTCCACTTACCTTCACCATTTTATTCAAATAAGGTGTAATGTTTTTAAACAGATGGCGTGTTGTAATTTTTGAATCCACAGCGGCTTTAGCGGCATTTTTTGTTGCAGGTGTTACAGCCGGGAACAGCTCATGATGCTCGACAATGTATTGATAAGTTTTTTCATCAAGGCTTTCATTTTCAACCAGATTAGGAATGATATTAGACATGGCATCCGCTGTTTTCGTATTTTGTGTTACCGAAGAAGCAGGGGCGTTTGCTTGAGAAACAGCATCTATTTTCAGAGAGTTTACCATCTGATCGACCGTTTCTTTACCAATGCTATAATATGAATCTTTGGAAAGAGACAAGGACACAGTGTAAAGCTTTTGATTCTGTGGAACAATGTATTGTGTCAGCACCACAGCTACTCCAGATTGGGGCTGAGTGTACTCAACTTCCAAAATTCCTGCGGTATTATTAAAATTTGGACTACTTTCATATCCCTTGGTTTTAAAATCTTTCATGTTGGTGGTATCTTGTTTGTAATATGCAACTGCAGAGTCCGCTGCTACTTTGGACGTTGTAACCCCGTCCTGAACAGTAATGTTGATATTGTCGGCAAACTGAACCTTGGGGGCTGGATCAACAAAAGAAGCTTTAATAGTAGGTTGGTTGTAATTGCTGACATCATATTCGTTCCAGGTTGAAGGATAATCGAATGAAAACCCCTCCCCGTTATAGGTTTTAAATTGAAGAGAGTCGGCTGCTGTAGTTACTACGGGAGTACTTGTTTCCTTTGATTCGGCAGTACTGGTGGTAGCGACATCTGAATTTGAATTTCCTTGACCACACGCAGATAACGCTAATGAAAGTAAAAGAATAGGTAAAAATTTTTTGGACATATGTAGTGTAACCTCTTTGTGTGCCCCATCGGTTGGGGGATTTGCTTATTTCATCTCGTATAACAATATTATCGGTTTAATTGCTGGATTATGTAATACCTTGTCAATTCCTTACCCTTCCAGTAACTCTCTAGCCCCGTTCATGACTAAAGGCATCGTTTGTTCTACGTCCCCCAGCTTATCATAATGGTGGCTGTGTTTTTTAACTGTTCATTCCGGCTGGTAAGTATCTGATCTTCAACCAGCAGGGAAAATAAAATAGCTTGAATCTGCTGCTTAATTTGAACTTCCAATACAGTGCCCAGCGACTGGTAACTTTTCTGGCAAAGCGTGCTCAGGTCCTTATGAAAATCACACAAAGCCAGGAAGATACATGTATCGTTTCGGCATTTAACAAGGTTCGCCCGCTGATTCCGTCTGCTATGGAGGTCATTAGTGTTCCCGTGATAGTAGCTTCGAGGATTTCATATTTATCAGTAAAATGCGCATAAAAGGTCGCTCTATTAACGGTGGCTTTCTCTGTAATATCGCGTATGGTGATGAATTCAAAATCTTTTTCTTGAACGAGAGAAATAAAAGCGTCTTTGAGCAATTGGCGCGTTTTTTTTACCCGGGGATCATCTTTGTTTTTCTGTATTTTCACATTCCATACCTCCTGTTGAAAACCACAATATCGAAATAGCATTTTATCGGGATGCATCATGTAAAGCTTTTACATCATATGAGCCGAAAATAAACAATAAAAAACGGACATCGGAGTATTCAGCCCCAAGTCCGTTCTTCATCCTTTTATCTTCTTGTTCTATGTGTGTCAGTTTACAAGATGGTGTAAATGCCTTTCACCGCTGTCTTGATTCGTTCCTTCCATGCGCATGAGCTGCTTTAAGGCGTGCAATTCCGTACATTTGCTAATTGCCTCAGCGACCAACTTGGCGATCTGACGCGCTCCTTCATCAGAAAAATGAGTATTATCTGTTACGCCAGCGGGGTAATTCGGATGTGCTTTTTCAGGCAAATGCATAAATAGCTGCTTGGACCCTTCTTCTCCCATGGCCCGATAAAGCTGCTGAGAAGCTTCAAAAATATCGAGCAGCGGTGTCCGGGTTTCCTCTGCTACTCGTCTCATGGCTGCGGGATAGGCTCCCACAGCAAGCGGATCAGGTTCTCCATCTGTAGTAAAGCGGCGGCGGCTTACAGAGGTCAACAGCACTGGAATTCCACCACGCTCCCGAGCAGACTCGATACATTGAATTAAGTTTTGACGATAGTCCCCGTCAGGATCGGTATAGCGGGTGGGATCTTCCTTCTTCTCATCGTTGTGCCCAAATTGAATAAACAGATAATCGCCGGCTCGAAAATCCTTTTCAATATGAGCCAATCGACCTTCCGCTATAAAAGATTTGGTGCTTCGTCCATTAACCGCACGATTGTCCACTTGAATAGACGAGTCAAAATAACTCTGCAAGTGTTCGCCCCAGCCTGTCATCGGTTTTTCGGTAGCTCCTTTTTGGGCAGCCGTGGAATCACCAGCGATAAACAGCCTGGATGTGATCCCCTGTCCTTCCGTAACATAGCTATGTTTTTGGAGCCACTTTTCCGCAAGAGTGAGCCATTGCTGGCACTCGCGGTTATCCTCAGCCAGCCCCAAGCCATGTCGCCCTTCCTCAAATACATGCAGCTCAAATGAAATGCCTGCTCTGGATAATGCGGAAGCCAGCAACAAGCTGTTTTCGACCGGAACAGTGGCGTCATTGGCTGTTGTCCAAATAAAAGTTGGAGGGGTCTGTGAAGTCACTTGTCGATCGGATGAAAAGGCGTGAAGCTGGTCCTGTGTCGGCTGTTCACCTAAAAAATGAGTGCGGCTTCCGATATGTGTATAAGCATCATGAAACGTAATCACGGGGTAGCCCAACAGCAGAAGATCGGGTTTTTCTGTTCCTTTGGTGGCGACGATGGAGGCCAAGTGCCCGCCTGCTGAAAATCCAATCAGACCGACTTGCTCCGGAATTACTTGCCAGTCTTTGGGTGTTTGGCGAATCCACTTTAAGGCGAATTCTACATCCTCCAACAAGGAATCGACCTCAAAATCCCCAACTTGATAATGTAGCACCCCTGCATGAATGCCTAGATCATTCAACCACCGGGCGATTGGTTCTCCTTCATGTTGTGCCAGGTGCTCATAGCCACCGCCAGGCAGTACCAATATAAAAGGGCGAGCTTCGTGGGCCGCTGCTGGATAGAGGGAGAGAAAGGAAGTGTCTACTGGAAATTCTTCTTTTACAATCTGTTCTTTATAACTAATAACGTGTAACATAAGTGACCTCCAAATTCCTTTTTTGAATTCTGCAAGCTAATCCAGATGTACATAAAACGGGATGGGACGGACGTATTGGTATTTAACATTTCTGCTTGAAGAGTGGGCTTAAGCTCCAGGTTTGTTTTTTAAATAAATGCACACGTGAAAAAAATGATTTAAACCTTGTTATGAAAGCGCTATAATTTTGGTGTGATGCAAAGAACCAAAGGGGGAGCGCAATGAAAAAAGGAAGGATGTTCTACACCATTTTTATTACGATTCTGGTTTTGGGAATAGGGTTAGTGGCCAGCTTCGGCAGCTACATCTATTTTACAACAATTAGCTCAGTTGTGGAAAGAGTTTCCAACAGTAAACAAAGCTACATGACGCAGATCAAAAACAGTCTGGAGCAGAAAATCCAAACGATTGAATATGCTTTTAATACGTATAGTACGACCAGTTCATTTGATGAAGTCGTAAAACATCCCATTACAGAAAAAGATTTTGTAGCGTATCGGAATGTGAATTCGCAACTCAATTATATTGCTACGATGGGATTAGAAGGAACGGAATACTCACTGATTAGCCTGGATCAGAATTGGAAAATATCCAATGGAAGCCTGTCCTATTTGACGAAAACAGAACGGGAGAAGCTATTTAAAACCTATATCGACCATCAGGATAAGGGGCTATTCTGGATTAAAACAGGCAAGGGAATCCGCTTTGTAAATACTTTGCCTGTATTCTCCAAAAAGAAGCAAGCCATTGCGCTGTCGGATATTTCGTTGCAAACGTTAAATCGTACAATTCAAGCAGAGGATCACACGGCCGTTTTTATTCTGAATAAACAAGGCGATTTAATGTACGAAACAGAGCCTGTCGACCAATTATTGACCACCCGGCAGCTTCAGCACATTTCAGAGGCTACGGCTACACCCGACAATTCAGGCATGTTGACACTGGAAAAAACGAAGCATCAGCCTGCTCAGCAGGTCATTTATGCCAAGTCTGCTTATAACAACTGGACGTATTTAACGATATTAGATAAAAAGGAGATTTCGAATGCATTCCAAACGACCAAATTCGGGATCATCACGATGGTACTTGTACTTACGTTCTTGATTGTGGTGGTGGCGTATATCATAGCCGTCTATTTTACAAAGCCATTCCAGCAAATTAAACGCAGCCTGCCTAAAAATCCTAATTTTTCGTTCAAAAATGAGCCTTCCAAAAATGAAATTGACTGGATTATTGATTCCATTGACAGCATTGTAACGGAAAAGGAAAGCCTGGAAAGCCTCATTCAGTCCGAAATGCCACAGCTTGAAACCCAATTGATCCTTAACCTGTTTCGCAGGCGTATTTCAACAGAGGAATTGGCACGAAAAATGCCACGTTTGGGCTATCCGCAACTGGAGAACCAAATGTATATTACCCTGTTGATTCAACTGGATAATCTGGGAGATCGGGAGCCCTCGGATAAGGACGTTTTACTGCTGGCTATTAACAAAATCGTAGAAGAAACCATTCCAGAGCAGCAGCGAATGCTTCCCATCATTTTGAACGATGACATCCAGGCGACCATTTTAATGTTTACAGGAAAGAATGAACAGGAAATAAACAAGCAAGTGCTGGATGATGCCACCCTTTTGATTCGAACCGTAAAAGAGTATTTGAATGTATCCGTCAGTATCGGCATTAGTAAATCGTATGACAATTTGTTAGAAAGCAAGGAAGCCTGTGAGATGAGTAAGCAAGCCTTGCACCACCGTTTAAATTTAGGCAAAGAATCCATTATATTTTATGAAGACATTTCCACAGTCATTTCAGGCCCGGTGCTGCTTCATTATCCGACGGAAATGGAATCGCAGCTGTTTGACGCCATTCGAATAGGAGATGAAGAGCAAGTACGACTTACCGTACATTCCTTATTGACTGAAATAATGACAAAGAACAATCATTCCATGAACTTTGAGGTGCTGTTGGTGCGGTTTGTGAATAACCTCATTCAATTGGAACAGCTGCTAGGGATTGAAGTGCTGCTGACGCAGAACAATCATGCGTTGTACCATCGGCTGCTGGACATTCGTAATCCGGAAGAGATCGAGCGTATGCTGGTGGAGCAAGTCATTTCCCCTATGGTAAAAAGCATGAAGGAGAAGACAAACCAGCAATTCCGCTGTCTCTCCGAGAAAATTGCCGCCATGATCCGGGCTGAATATGACCAGGAATTGTCACTGGAGCTCATTGGGGACCGTCTTCATTACAATCCCAATTATTTAAGCAGTATTTTCAAAAAAGAATACGGTACGACGTTCAGCGAATATCTAATGGGCTACCGGCTGCAAATGGGCAAAAAGTGGCTCATTGAGACGGATATGACGATTAAAGAAATCGCCGAGCGATTGCAATATCATAATCCGCAGAACTTTATCCGCTCGTTTCGGAAGAAGGAGCAGGTCACGCCCGGAGCATACCGTAAGATGAAGCAAGCGAATTAAATTGAACTTCACTAGCAATCAAGGGGCAGTTTATCCTTTTACCGCCCCTAATAATGCTCCTTTGACAAAGTGTTTTTGCACAAATGGATACACGATTAGCATAGGAACGGTTGCAACCACAATGACCGCCATCTTAATCGTCTGCGCAGGTGGGATGACATCCACAGAGGTTCCTTCTGCCTGCATACCACTGGAAACGATTACAATTTGGCGAAGCAAGACCTGAATAGGCCATTTGGCGGAATCATTAATATAGAGAATGGCATGCATATACGTATTCCAGTAGGCCACCGCGTAGAAAAGTGAAATGGTTGCAATTGAAGGCATCGCTAACGGAAGCATAATTTTAAAGAAGATGCCAAAATCGTTGCACCCATCCATCTTGGCCGATTCCTCCAGATCATCCGGTAGCGCCTGAAAAAAGTTACGCATAATAATCAGGTTAAATGCATTAATGGCCACGGGAAGGATCAAAGACCAATACGAATTGATAAGCCCCATGCTTTTTACAACCAGGAAAGTTGGAATCATCCCCCCGCTAAACAACATGGAAAACACGACAATGAAGTTAATCGTATTTCGGCCAAGCAGATATCTGCGGGATAATCCGTACGCCATAAAAGCAGTAAAGATCATACTCACCACGGTACCGACGACAGTCACTCCGATCGAAACCCCTAGTCCTCTGAAAATCGTTGGGGTCGACAGGATATACCGATATGCATCCAGGGAAAAAGTGACAGGGAACAAAATGAATTTTTTAGCTACCACTTCTTGGGTTGAGGCAAAAGAGCTGGCGATGATATTCAGAAAAGGCAAGAGACAAGTGAGGGCAATGAGAATTAATAATGTACTATTTACGATGGTAAAAATACGACTGCCCAGCGATTCTTTTTTTAGCGATTTTTGCGCCAAGTGTTTGACCTCCTCGTAATCGTTTACATGTAGACTGTATCAAGAGGGCGGAATTCCGTATATAATCAAATCTTGAGGTGTTCTCCTAAGCATGGAAAAAAGAGGGTAATCATTAGGTTGTGTAGTAATCATTAGGTAAGATGAAAAGCCGGGAAATAGGCGGTATATAAGGTTTTGTAAACGCTACCATTTGATGATTATATGCGTAACGCCAAAAATCACGTACTCTTGAAAACGTATACAGGAACGTTTGAAGGAGGTCGAGCTAATGAAAGTTTCAAGTGTCCCCGCACCGAACATGAAACCGAATATGAAAAAGAAAAAGAACAACAGAACGACGGAAAATCTTTTACGTATGCAAAAACATAAGTTGCTGTATCTGATGGTTTTACCCGGGCTAGTGTACTTCATTATTTTTAAGTATTTCCCTATGGGCGGCTTGGTCATTGCGTTTCAGGATTATCAAGCCTTTCTGGGAATCACGGGCAGCCCGTGGGTAGGAATGAAGCATTTCATTCGTTTATTTACCGAGCCCACGTTTTTCATGCTATTACGTAACACCCTGGTTTTGTTTGCGCTCAACATTGTGATTTTCTTTCCATTACCGATCATTTTGGCATTGATGCTGAATGAGGTCAGGAAGCGTGTGTTTAAAAATATCATCCAAACGATTATCTACATCCCGCACTTTATGTCATGGGTCATCATTGTTTCGATTTCTTATGTATTTTTAACCGTAGACGGCGGGGTACTGAATGAAATGATTGCTGCGCTAGGCGGTGAGAAGATCAGCTTCTTAACTTCCCCGGAATGGTTGCGTACCGTTTATATGGGGCAAGTGATCTGGAAGGAACTTGGCTGGTCTACCATCATTTATCTTTCGGCGATTACGGTCGTGGATACGCAACTGTATGAGGCAGCAGAAATGGACGGTGCCGGACGTCTCCGAAAAACATGGCATGTTACCTTGCCTGCAATTCGCCCAGTCATTATTACGTTGTTAATTTTGAAAATTGGTAGCACGCTGGATTTGGGCTTTGAGCATATGTATCTGCTATTGAACTCACTAAACCGCGAGGTTGCTGAAATCTTTGATACCTACATTTATACAGCGGGCTTAAAGAATGGACAGTTGAGTTTTAGTACGACGGTAGGACTTTTTAAAGGCGTGGTGGGATTAATTCTGATCATGGGCTCCAATCGACTGGCCAAGAAATTTGGTGAAGACGGCGTTTACTAATGACGACGGGAAGGATGCGGAATGGTACGGTTTGTAGAAAACATGAACAAATGGTGCATGCGCCTGCTCCGGCTGGTTTACCTTAATTTGCTGTGGACGGTTGCGACGATCCTGGGCTTGGGATTTATAGGCGTGGGACCTGCAACTGTCGCTATGCTCAGCATTTTAAGGCAATGGATTCGGGGGAATGAGGAGGTCGCCATTTTCTCCACGTTTGTACGTTACTTTAGAGAAAGCTTTAAAGAAGCCGCGATCATTGGAGCAATTTACAGCCTCGTGGGCTACGTGCTCTACGTGGATATCGTCAATGTCTCGTCCTGGTATGTTCGCGTAGTGACGCTTATTGGAGCCTTTTTGTATCTCATCTCCTTGGCGTACATTTTCCCGTTACTGGCTCATTATGATTGGAAAGGGATCAAGTTGAAAATCAGAATGTCCGTGGTGATTGGGTTTTCGTATTTACAATATACACTTGTTCTTTTTGTTGCGATTGTCGCGCTTTTTACATTGATTCTAGGCTTGTACCCAGGAATTCTGACTTTTGCCGGAGCCAGTATTATCGGTTATCTCGTGATGTGGATGACGCATCAGGTGTTTAGCAAAATAGAACGAGAGGTTCTGGTGAAAGAGGAAGATATGGCATGAATATACGATTAGAAAAGGAGCAAACACGATGAAAAAAGGAATCACGATGAAAAAGGGAGTATCGGGCCTTCTTGCCATACTTATGGTCATGAGTGTTTTTTTAGCTGCTTGCGGTGACAAGGGGGCAGAGGATCAAGGCAGCCAAACCTATGATCCGAATTCAAAGCTGGAATTAACCTGGTTAAATGTATTGCATACAGCCTCTCCACCTACAGACACGATTAAGAACAAAATTGAAAAATACACGAATTCCAAGATTACGTTCAACTGGGTTCCTGATGCATCGAAAGAAGAGAGAATCACTACAGCGCTAGCGTCTGGTGAATTGGCGGATATCGTGACTCTTACGATGATGACAAATTCTTCAGTTCGAAGTTCATTGAAATCAGGTCTATTCTGGGATGTAGGGAGCTATTTGGACGATTATGACAATTTAAAAAAGATACCTCCCGAAGTTAGAAATGCAGCTTCCATCGAGGGAGTTCTGTATGGAGTTCCATTCCAGAAAAATTTGGCACGAGCAGGCTTGGTTATTCGCAAGGATTGGCTGGATCGATTAGGACTTAAAGTACCTACGACCCTGGATGAGCTATACGAAGTTGCGAGAGCATTTACAGAAGATGATCCGGACGGTAATGGCAAAAAGGATACGACAGGCTTTGGCGACAGATCTGATCTGCGCTATAGCAGCTTTAAAACCTTAAGCTCTTATTTTGGCACACCTAATGGCTGGAAAGTAGATGAGAATGGCAAGTTTACGCCGGAATTTGATACACCTCAATATTTGGAAACGATAAAGTATTCCAATAAATTATATAAGAACGGCTATATATCAAAGGATTTCGCCGTAACCGCTAAAACCGATCAGCAGCAGCAATTTGCTCAAGGGAAAACCGGAATTTATACGGGAATGGTGGATATCACAAACTTGAGAAATCTGTCACAAGGCTTGCAAAAGGGGCTTGAGCTGGTGCCTGTAAACAAAATCTCTAATGGAGACGGTAAATATCACATTTGGTCCGAGGGCAGCGGAGTTGGCGGTTTGCTGGCATTTCCTAAATCCGAGGTGAAGACGGAAGCTCAATTGAAGAGATTACTTCAATTCGTCAATGATTTGATTGATGAAGAAGTATTTATGGACATGACAGGTGGTATCAAGGGAACTCATTATGAGATTGATAATGAAGGAGCTTTCAGAATTATTAACACCGATTTGTGGCAAGCAGATGTACAGCCGTTTGCAAGCTCCAGACCGAGTGAAGTAACTTACACGTTAAAAGATGCCAACCCTGAAAAGGAACTAGCCAATCAATTAATCAAGGAAAATAACAAATTTGCCGTTTTGGACCCAACCGTTCCTCTGGATTCTGTAACTGCCAATGAAAAAGGAACTGAACTCGAAAAAATTATTACCGATGCTACGTTCAAATTTATTATGGGTGAGACCGATGAAGCCGGATTTAAAGCTGCGGTAGAGAACTGGAAAAATTCTGGTGGATCACAGATCATCTCTGAGTATGAGGAAGCGTACAAGAAATCGAAAAAATAAGGATATAGATATAGGTTGAACATCAGTGTACATGAAGTGCCACTACGCAGGCGGATGGTGCTTACCATCGCTGACGCTTGTTCAGCACCATTCCGCCTACTCCGTTTTCCAGTGTATTTTTAAGTTCAGCCTATAAATCATTTTCGTATTCACAAAAAATGAAGACAGGAGAGAACGAGATGAAGGTGTATAACATTGTAGATTATGGAGCAATTGAGGATGGTAAGACATTAGCAACGGGAGCGATTGCGGCTGCGATTGAAGCGGCCAGCAATGCCGGGGGAGGAACGGTATTTGTTCCCTCGGGTACGTATCTGACAGGGGCTATCTTTTTTAAAAGTAACATTGAACTGCATGTAAGCCCCGGTGCAGTTCTTTCCTTTAGTTCCGACTCGGAGGATTATCCTGTGGTGGAGTCCAGATGGGAAGGCGTTCAGCGAGAAGTACGTGCTTCGTGCATTTACGGGCAGGACCTCGAAAATATTTCAATTACAGGCAGCGGTACTCTGGATGGAAATGGTCAGCCGTGGTGGGAAAAGCATCGGAATCATCCGGAGCAGTTGCAGTACCCCAGACCGAAATTAATCAGCTTTGATCGTTGTCAGCGGGTCACCATTAAAGATGTCATGTTGAAAAATTCCCCAAGTTGGACTGTAAATCCCATCGCTTGCTACAACGTCACGATTGACAATGTGTCCATTCTTAACCCGGCGGATTCCCCCAATACGGATGGCATTAATCCCGAATCCTGTTCCAATGTTCGTATTAGCAACTGCAATATTGATGTGGGCGATGATTGTATTGCGATCAAAGCGGGAACCGAGGATACACAGGAACGGATTCCCTGCGAAAATATTACGATTACCAACTGCACGATGGTGCATGGACATGGCGGTGTTGTACTGGGCAGCGAGATGAGTGGAGATATCCGTAATGTCACGATCAGCAATTGTGTGTTCAAGCAAACGGATCGGGGCATCCGCCTGAAATCAAGACGGGGACGTGGCGGAATCGTCGAGGATATTCGCGTTAGCAATATTGTGATGGAAGATGTGATTTGTCCATTTATTCTGAATCTCTATTATTTCTGCGGACCCCGGGGCAAAGACAAATATGTCTGGGACAAAAATCCCTATCCAATTACCGATGAAACGCCTTGCTTTAGACGGATTCATTTTTCCGATATCACGGCACGACAGGTTCATGCGGCTGCTGGGTTCTTATACGGACTTGCAGAACAATATATTGCTGAAATTACATTTTCCAATATTGATATTTCCATGGCGAAGAATGCAATTCCCGGCCGTCCTGCCATGATGTCAGGGATCGAAGATATGAACAACCGTGGTTTTTATTTAGGCAATGTGAGAGATATCCGTTTTCAACAGGTGACCATTGAGAATCATGAAGGTCCTGCTTTTTATATAGAAAACGGGGAAGGCGTTGAAGTCAACCGTTGTCATTCGAAGAATACAAACCAGCCTGAAAAGCTGATTGAACAAGTGACGATACAACCTTCTGAACAAAATATTTTTAATTGAGGATTTTGCAAAATCCTGGTTTAGGAGGGGCATAGAAGGAGGCAAAACGTGGATAAGCTGCAAGCATTATTGGGTGACCTTCCGGCAGATCGACCCGTTACGGCCACCCTGCTAAAGCAAGAGGAGCAAGAGGGATACCAATTGGAATCTCTCCTGCTGGACATCAACGGAATCGAGCCTGTGCCAGCTAATATAGCCACACCATTACATGGAAACGGTCCGTTTCCATTGGTCATTTTCAACCATTCGCATGGAGGCAATTATACCAATGGACGCAAGGAATTTATCCATAGCAGCTCTTACTTGCAGCAGCCCTCGTTTGCTAAAACCCTGACAGACATGGGCTATTGCGCTTGTTGTATTGACATGTGGGGCTTTAATGAACGCGGGGGTAAAACCGAAAGCGAGCTGGTAAAGGAAATGCTCTGGCAGGGCCAGGTGCTGTGGGGCATGATGCTGTACGATAACCGTCGTTTGGTGGACTATATGTGCCAGCGAGAGAATGTTGATGCTTCTCGTATTGCAACGATTGGCATGTCGATGGGGGGCCTGATGGCGTGGTGGCTGGCAGCGTTAGATGAGCGGATACAGGTCACGATTGATATTTGCGGACAGGTAGATGCCCATACCCTGATCATCAAAAGGGGTCTGGATCACCATGGCTTCTATTCCTATGTCCCTGGCTTGTTAAAGCATTTTACTACGCTGGATATTCAAAAGCGGATTGTTCCTCGTCCACGAATGAGCATAACAGGTCAAAATGATCGAATGTGTCCTATTGAAGGAGTCGAGCATCTGGCTAAGGGGCTACTGGAAGCTTACCAGGAAGCAGGTCACCCTGAGCATTGGCAACCTGTGATTGCAGGTGGTGGGCATATGGAGACTTTGGAAATGCGAACGGCGTGGCAATCATTTTTAGCCGAACACTTGTAAATCCAATGAAAGGATTGGGGCAACCATGCTGGTAGGGAAAGAATCCTTTTGTGATTTCCATACGATTCAAGAGGCGATTGCTGCATTGGAGCAGTCGCCTTCCAATGAAATGGAAATGCTGTATATTTTATCGGGTACCTACGAGGAAGAGGTGCGGATCTACCGTTCGTATCTTCATATCATAGGCATCGGACATGTAGACATTCGAATGCATCGGTATGCCAGGGAGTTGGATGAGGCAGGCGAGGAAATAGGAACCTTTGCGACTCCCACTTTATTTTTAGGCGGCAATCATTTGATCCTGGAAAATCTCATCATTTCCAACACGGCTGGACAGGGAGAAGCCATTGGGCAGGCTGTTGCGGTTTATGCTCATTGTGATGAAACGGTTTTTAGAAACTGTACCTTTCGCGGGCATCAGGATACGTTATTTACAGGCCCCCTGCCTCTGGCACCGAAAGAACGGCTGAAATTTGGCGGCATCCATTTGAAAGAGCATCATGCGCACTATCGCCAGCTCTATCAGCATTGCTATATCGAGGGCACGGTCGATTTTATTTTTGGCGGGGCGACAGCTTATTTTGAACATTGCGAAATTCGCAGTTTGCGCCATCATGAGAACCAAACGAGCTATGTCACAGCTGCCTCTACTCCCCAGGGACAAGCGTATGGCTATGTGTTCAACCAATGTTACTTAACCGCAGAGCCTGATATTACTCCGGTATTTTTGGGGCGGCCGTGGCGTGAGTATGCCAAGACCGTATTTGTGGATTGTAAAATGGGCGAACATATTGATCCACGGGGTTGGGACAATTGGGACGATGCTGCAAATGAGAAAACGGTTTGCTATCAGGAGTATGGTGTATCCGATGTTGCCTCGCTGCGTAGGCAGCGTGTTCCGTGGGCGGGTTGTTTTGAAGCAGGAGCAGAAGCGTGGAGCAAGGAGCAGGTTTTAGGTGGAGACACTTTTTTGGAAGCAAGGAGGAGCAATTTCTCATGATGATCCAAAATCCCATATTAAAAGGCTTTAATCCCGATCCGTGTATTGTACGAGTCGAGGATACTTACTATATTGTCGTGTCATCGTTTGAGTGGTTGCCGGGAGTACGGGTGTATCAGTCCAAAGATTTGGCCCATTGGGAGCATTGTACGGATATTTTAACGGATCAGGTTGATTTAAAAGGGAATCCGAAAAATTGCAGCATTTGGGCGCCACAGCTGAGCTACGCGGATAACCTTTTTTATCTGCTCTATACGGATGTGAAAAGCACCAGACGTCCGTTCAAGGATGTTCATAATTTTGTAATGACGGCGCCTGCGATCCATGGACCGTGGTCGGACCCGGTTTATCTTAACAGCAGTGGATTTGATCCGTCTTTATTTCATGACGAGGACGGACGTAAATGGCTATTGAATGCATTATGGGATTACCGCATGTTGGACAGCAATAAATCTTCAGGTATTGTCATGCAGGAATACGATAGCAGGCAGCAGCAACTTATTGGTGAGCCTGTGAAAATTTTCGATTGCACGCCTTTGAAAAAGACAGAAGCCCCCCATATCTACAAGCAAAACGGATATTATTACCTTATTACTGCGGAAGGTGGAACGGGTACGGGACATGCAGTTACTGTAGCACGCTCGAAGCAGCTATCCGGGCCGTATGAAGTGGACCCACATAATCCGATGCTTACGTCACGTGATCGTCCTGAATTCCCGTTACAATGTGCAGGACATGGCAGTTTTGTGCAGACGCCAGATGGCGATTGGTATATGGCTCATTTATGTACACGTCCGTTGGAAGGGAAATATGCCATTTTAGGGCGAGAAACGGCCTTGCAGCACGTGTACTGGAATGATGAAGGCTGGTTGCGATTAACGGCAGGGGGGCATACGCCGCAATTAGAAGTACCTGCACCTATCGGAACCACTTTCACGGCAGGGCAGAAGCACAGTTTTGTATTCGAAGACTTTTTCGAGGGACCCGTTTTAAATAAAACGTGGAACACATTGCGTATATTGGCGGATGACCGTTGGTGCTCACTGAGCCAGCGTCCGGGCTATCTCCGAATTCTGGCTGGAGAATCCATTCAAAGCCTCTTTCAGCATCACGTGCTCGCCATTCGGCAAACTGATCATCATTTTCGGGTGGAAACGGCACTGGAATATCAACCCGTAAGCTATTTGCAAATGGCTGGGCTCCTGCTGTATCTAAATGATGAAAATTATCTGTATGCCTATGTCAGTTATGAAGAGGGACAAGGGAAAGTGCTGCGCATAATGCGATGTGAGGCAGATACATTCACGTTAGTTCCCTATGTGATTACGCTTCAGGAGGATTTTCCTGTACATTTGGCTGTAGAAGTCCATGCAACCCAAGGACAGTTTTATTACCATCTCGGAAATGAATCCGCCTGGACTCCGCTTTTTGAAAAGCAAAATATCAGCTTTTTATCAGGTGGATTTACAGGAAATTTTGTAGGGATTGCTGCCCACGACATGCAACAATTTCAAGGGAGCTACGCCGATTTTAGCCACTTTCTGTATCATGGGCAAGACCATCTATCCACCTGAAATGACAATATAACGATTGTGTTGTCTATCCAACATTTTGTGCTTTTTGATGATTGCAGCAGGCGGGCCGCCGCTATAACATATAAAAGTGTAACACATGTTGTTTAAGCAACCGCAGTCATCCGATGGAATCGAAGGAGCGGGATTTGCTGCCCCTTGCTTTCAAGCAAGGGGCTTTTGGATTTTTTTTCATGATATGAGCTGAACGAAGATATACATGAAAAACGGAGTAGGCGGAATAGTGCTCCACAAGCAGCAACAGCGATGGGAAACACCATCTGCCTGCGCAGTGGCGCGTTATGTACATTTTATAGTAAAATCATCGGAATAAGCGAAGAGGGGGAATAATCCATGAATCCCGTGTTACATCAATACATTGCAGGGCTTGAATTTTCAGGGGATCTTTTTTTGGACGTAGAGAAGCTCTTTAACAAACATAGCGCTGAAGCTACGTGGGTGCATTGTACGAAGGTAGCCCATGAAGCCAAAGCACTGGCTCTACAATTTCATGCTGATCCGGTCATAGCTGAACGAGCGGGGTGGCTGCACGATATAGGTACTATTATCCCCAATGAAGATAAAGTAGCTGTAGCACAGGCATTACATATCCCCATTTTAGAAGAAGAATTAGCATTTCCGTATATCCTACACCAAAAGCTGTCCAGAGAGATGGCTATTCAGATTTTTGGACGAGTGTAAACAACCATTTGTTGGATGAAGCGATTATGATTTATTTTAACCATGTGTGGAGCAATAAAGAGAAAATGAAGGTTGTGCATCCCTGGTTATTAGAAGCCAGACAGTCTTTATTAAAAGAGCCCGAAGGAGCCGTCACCGATTTATTCGAGTAAGTTCAAGCGCCTTCCGGGTGCTTTTTTTCATGGCTTTTGAGCTTCATCTTTTCACGTTATAACCTCGCAAAACCTCTAAAAAAACAGAGGCCGCTTTCGTTTCGAATACCTCAGAAGGAGTCAGAAAAGAGAACTTCCGAACGATCGGGAAGCCGCTTATATCCAACACTTTTAAAGTACCCAAGGTGAGTTCCTTTTGAATTGTCCACTGTGACAGCAAAGAAATGCCCAAGCCTGCTTCTACAGACTCTTTAATAATCTGAGTGCTGCCAAAATCCATAATATGAGCAGGGACAAACTGAAATCGTGCAAACATCTTTTCCGCCGCTTCCCGGGTTCCAGAGCCTTCTTCGCGCAGAATCCATATGTCCTCTTGCAGCTCAGTTAAACTCACTTGAGATTTACCAGCCAAACGGTGATGATGTGGAACGACGATATACATTCATCTTCTGCAAACGGTTCAATATACAAATGGTCATGTTGAAATTGTCCTTCAATAATCCCTACATCCAGTTGATTGCGGATCACCAATCTTTCAATTTCCTGAGTGTTGCCGATGCTAATGGAGGGCTGAATGAGTGGATATTGACTTCTCATTTGCGAAATCACATGAGGAAGTACGTACTCTCCGTACGTGTAGCTTGCGCCAATGGACAGATTGCCTTTTGCCGTATTCATTAGCTCGTCCACCAAATACTGCATTCGAGTTTGGAGACGGATGATTTCCTGGGCATGGTGATATACAATTTCACCGGCTTTGGTTAAACGCACATATTTATTACTTCGCTCCAAAAGCCGGGCTCCCATCGTACGCTCCAGCGTTTGAATGTATTGACTTACGGCAGGCTGGGTCATGTGTAACTCTTCGGCAGCTCGTGTGAAGTTTTGTTTCTCCGCGACCATAACAAATACGATTAAAGATTGATCCAAAGCCAACTCCTCCATTTTTATCATACCTATTTACTTATGGATACCATTATAATGATTTATTTTTCTTATGACAAAATACATATTAAGCTTTATGAAGATAGAATTGGAGGTATTCACCATGAGCAGTCACATAAAGCACATGAAATGTTCATTAGGTTCCGGTTTACCACAAAAGCGTTCCCCACACTCTAACCGAAATCGCTTTATCCAGCGTATCTTAGGCATTGGACTGACCATGATATTTGCATTCATAGGGTATGGTCTGAACGAAATACCTGGCTTTCATTATGTAGGCCCTTTGGCTTGCGCCATGTTTCTCGCTATCTTATACCGACAGTTGTGGGGATATCCCGAAGCTTTACGCTCAGGGGTTGAGTTTTCGGCTAAAAAATTGCTGCGAGGGGCTATCGTATTGTACGGGCTAAAGCTCAATATGGATGTTGTCATTCATCATGGTATGGGCTTGCTCCTGCGTGATGTGTGCACCGTCGTATTTTCCATCCTGTTTACGATGTGGCTGGCCAAGCGCTTTAAAGCAGATGCTTCGCTCTCGCTTCTTCTCGGTATCGGAACAGGTGTCTGCGGTGCGGCAGCAATTGCGGCAGTTTCTCCCCTGTTAAAATCCAAGGATGAGGATACGGCTATTGGAGTAGGGCTCATTGCTTTGGTCGGAACCGTATTTGCCATTTTGTTTACTGTGCTTCGACCTTGGCTTCCTTTGACGGATATGCAATATGGAATATGGTCAGGCATCAGTTTGCATGAAATTGCACATGTGGCTTTAGCTGCCGAGCCTGCCGGACAGGATGCTCTCGCGATTGGCTTGCTAGCCAAATTGGGCCGTGTCTTTTTGCTAATACCGCTTAGCTTTATGTTCATGTACTGGATGAAGCGAACCGGAAAGATCCACTCGGATGCGAAAATGGAGTTCCCCTGGTTTCTCATTGGATTTGTCATCACAAGTTTGATTGGCAGCTATATTTTTGGAAAATATATCGTAGTTCCAGTGGGCCTGATGAATGGACTTTCTCATATCACCACATTTATGCTAACGATGGCAATGGTAGGCATGGGGCTGAATGTGAGCTTTAAGGCCTTGCGGGAAAAAGCGGTGCTTCCTTTACTGGTGCTGTCCATCACCTCGGTCATTCTTGCGGGCTTAACATTTTTAACAGTGTGAATGAAGATACAAAAGAAGTCTCTCCTCGCTATGTAGCCGGCAGAGACTTTTTAGTGCTGCTAATGATAAGATTAAGATATGTGATGACTTATCCGTAACTTTTACATATAATTTGCGTCTATCAAAATGGCGGGTTCTGAGATACTAGGCTGCAAGATTTTCATAAGTGAAAATTTATAGAATGGTAGGGTACATAATGAAGAAAATTTGTTTTTTGGCTTTTTTATTTCTGTTTTTATGGGTATTTCCAGGGGAAACTCACGCTACGTCTTCAAGTTCACATATTGAGCTGAATGGTAAAGATTTAAGTGCTGGGAAGGGAATTCAGACCCAGGAAGTCAAAGGAAACATATTAGTTCCTCTTCGTCTCATTGTGGAGGAATTAGGTTATAGTGTGGATTGGAAGGCCAAGACGGGTACCGTAACTATACAGGATCGAGATCATCACCTCAGTCTTCAGGTAAATAAAACTATAGCCTCTGTCGATGGTCATCAAATGGGGTTGACGGTAGCTCCATTACTTACAGACGGAACAACTTATGTTCCGCTTCGTTTTGTATCTGAACAGACTGGGCTTAATGTGACATGGAACAGCAAGCTAAAAACGGTGTTTCTGACTTCCCCGCCTGACTCAAGCGGAAGTAGCGAGTCTTCCCATGGAAGCTCCGATTCTGGTACTCAGGCTATAACTAATACTGTAACTGATGCAGAAGAGAGTACACGTGCCACGATAGACCAAATCAGCTTCATGAATCATCAATTGGCAATTACGGTGAATGGAAAAGTAAGTCCTAAAGTCACTACGTTGACCCATGCAGACCGCATCGTTGTAGACATACCTAGTTCTAGGTTCTCCGATGAGTTCCAAGCATCTCTACCTTTGGACAATACGACACAAGGGGCTTTCCCTGTAACAGATGATCCGGATGTTTCACAAGTAAGATACTCTTTATTTAGCACAAGTCCCGCTGCGGTACGTATTGTGGTTGACCTGAATAGTAATCAACCTTTCCATGTGCTAAACGCGGGTGACGGCATGATTGTCATAGCGCTGGATCGGAAATCAGATGAAACAGCGGGACTAACTTCTACTGCGCCTGTTACATCTACTATAGCCCCCGATACGATCGTACCTGAGCCTGTCATCTCTTCCGACGGACATGCTCAAGGAATCGATGTCTCCCACTATAATGGAACTATAGATTGGCAACAGGTTGCGGCCGCAGGCAAGACATTTGCTTTCATCAAGGCTACAGAGGGGACAACATATCAAGACAATCAATTTTTAGCCAATGTTCAGGGAGCGAGGGATGCCAGCATACTGGTCGGCGCTTATCACTTTTTGAACGCGACAACTACGGATGGTGCTCGTCAGGAAGCAGCTAATTTTGCCAGGGCTTTAGAATCAGCAGGAGGCAGGTTGGATCTGCCGCCAGTGTTGGATTATGAAAATAATCCCAAAGGTCTTACTCCTGCGCAAATTAGTGAAGTGGCTCATGCGTTTTTGGATGAAACGGAGAAGCTTACCGGACGTCTGCCGATCGTGTATACGGGAAATGTTTTTGCTTCCAAGTTTGATCCTACATTTTCTATGTATAAACTGTGGGTAGCCAGATACAGCACGACTCAAAAGCCGACTGCAGTTCCAGCCTGGAACAACTGGTGGGCCTGGCAGTACAGTAGCACAGGCAGTGTTCCAGGTATCCGTGGTAATGTGGATTTGAATGAATTCAATGGAACGATAGATGAACTCCGTTCTTTGCTGGCAGGAGATATTGAATAGCAGAAGCTTGTGACGATCGTAAATCCTCGCGAATCCGGTATAGGATCGGCGAGGATTTTGGCGTCTAATCGTCTAGTTGGGCATAATCCATACGATTTCGCAGATCCGGACAAAGAATTTCTTTCCGTATACATCCAAAATGACATGATCAGGTTTACAGTCCACTACACATCCGTCAATTCTGCCGCGTGTGGTCTCCAGTACAACATATTTGCCAATGACCGATTTTAATGTTTCTACCACATACGGGTCTACAGGGCTTACCATGATATGATGCGGGGTATGGTGGTGATGGGGAAAAGGTTGATTCGTACTGTAATTGAGCGCTTGATTCGGATTCAATTGCTTCACTCCTTCAGGGTTAATTGTGATATCTTATGCTCCTGCCCAGAAAGGGTGTAGGCGGATGCCCAGTCGACGGAGAGAATCATTTCATTGCCGATAAGCCCGGTCCATAGGAAACCTCTATACATAAGCTATGATGTACCTTGAAATGAAGGAGGAACTTATCCATGGGTGAATGTGAAAGAGGTTGTGGCGGTCAAGTTGGAGGCTATGGAGGTTGGACATCGACAGGGGCTATCCTGGTACTGTTCATTCTGCTGGTCATCATCACCAAGTCGTTATGGATCTAAATTGAAATGAGTGTATTAAATCCCTCACCGGTGCATAACTGGTGGGGGATTTAAGCGTTTTAAGGGATTCATGTGACTTGCTTGTATAGTAAAACACCTCAATTAGCAGCTGCCAACTCCTGACGAATGAGTGTCAGGGGTTGCAGCTGTCATAAAAGGTGTCAATTGGTTTGGTAGACAGGGTTTGATGGGTGCAGTGGACTTAAATTAAAGCAATTGCCAACAGGGTGAACAGGCTCAAGGTTAAGATTTGATTACCGTATCCATAGCCAGGATAAAAAGCAGACGTCTGAACACGCCCGTTTGATTCTCTTTTTAAGTACACGTTATTGCGATCCACCTTCACGATGGTTCCTTCGTGCTGTTGTCCGTCCACGGTCAAAACACGTACCCTTCTGTTCATACAGCCCAAGCAGTTGTAATAAGCGTCCATTCAATCACCCCCTCTTGTACACTCGCATTTTATGAGAGGAATGATGTAACGGTAACGGCTAATATACAGGGAGAAGGCATTCCCACCGATTTATGATCTTATCGGGTTAGGCCCATTCGTGATAAGGGTTAAAGGCGAATCCGGGATATACGTCTGTAGGAGCATAGGTCCTTTCCGGGGTAGCCTGCTGGTGAGGGGGAGTATCGGCAAGTCTCACGTGTATTCCCGGCTTTTTGGTCTGCTGGTGCTTGCAGTCATTGGGTGGACCGATGATCACAGTTTTTTTGATAGGAGCGAGTGCTTCCTGAATCTTATTCTCATTCAGGCAGTAGGTATGAGCCAGAATGTTGCCTGGCGTTAACCGCAAAATATCGGAGCCGAGAATGAATTCGGGGACGGGGGCATTAAAAATCGCTAACAAATGAGTATCATCCATTGTGGCGACCTCGTAGTGCCACCATCCCTGGGGAACATTAACCACTTGACCAGGCGTGATCGGAAAATGCCGTAACTCGCGTGTGAACGGGTTAATTAATGACACGGTCACCGCCCCAGAGATGCAGTATACCAGCTCTGTAGCATTTTGGTGGTAGTGAGGCTCAATGACGTTGGCGGTGCTCAAGCGAATATCCAGTAGCGATGTATTTACTAATGTATTCAATTGCTGGACCGAAAGCTCATTGATGGAGTTTTGAGCATCCTTTTGAAACAAAACATTGTCTTTTAAATCATAAGTAAATTGAGCGGAGGGAGAGGTGTAATCCATATATGAATCCACGCGTCGTTCCTGCCTTTCTGCTATTCAAAAATTTGATGATCGTACAGCTACCCTATGCATCCGCCCAATGTTGTGTGCAAGGGATGGTATTGGATAGTTGAGTATAGGGAACCAGAATCCAAGTACAGGAGGAAAAAGCAGATGCAGAAATTTATACATAGTAGAGAAGCGTAATTCGAATAAGAAGACGACAGATTCCTTTCCCAGTGGAGCTAAAGAAGAAAAATAGCGAAAAAAGTCACGTTTTCAAGTGGTGTCTAAACATGATCAATTGCTCCTAGTGCACGTCAGTCCGTTACGACTGGCGTTTATTTGTATGCGCAGTCATAGGACCAGAGCCGGATGATACGTAAATGCAGCTTGTGGTATACTGCAACGGACGTGTGAGAGCATCTTTGTCCGATTCCGTAGTAGCAACGCGTCATTTCCGCAGCTAGGCATAAGCTATAGCAGAAAAAGCATCATCGGATAAACGCCCCTGAGTTGTACAGGCCGGAATGGTTGTACCGGACAAAACAAAAAAGAGGAGGTTGTCTGGAATATGAAAAAATTATCTATATTGGTACTGTCCTGCGCATGTATGCTGGGCGCTGTGTTGTCGGTTACGCCAGGACAAGTACAAGCGCAATCGTCAGCGTTGACGAAAGGGGCTCAGAGTGAGCAGGTGCTGAAGCTTCAACAGCAGCTTCATTCGCTCGGCTATTTCAAAGCCGGTTTTACCGGATATTACGGCTCTCTGACCAGTAAAGCGGTTGCCCGTTTCCAACGGGACTATGGCCTTACACCCGACGGTGTAGCCGGAGCAGCAACGCAAGCCAAGCTGGATTCCTTCGGAAAGGTGCGTTTAACAGCTTTGGAGCAATTAGCCCGGATTATTTATGCCGAGGCACGCGGGGAATCTTTTCAAGGGCAGGTAGCCGTGGGTGCGGTCGTATTAAACCGTGTGCAGTCCAATGAATTTCCGAGCTCAATTCCAGACGTTATTTTGCAGCCTGGCCAGTTCACCGCTGTACAGGATGGTCAATACCGCCTGAAACCGAACAAAACCGCGTATCGTGCGGCAAGACAGGCTCTTAATGGTGTTGATCCAACGAACGGGTCCCTGTTTTATTACAATCCGGCCATTGCCACAGCCAAGTGGAGCAAGAGTCGCCCGGCTGTCATTTCTCTTGGCCGCCACACGTTTACAAATTAATCAGCATAAGAACACGTAACTTGTCAGCCGCCAGTTGCTTCCTGTAGTCAGGAGGAGTGGCGGCTTTTTTTGCATATACACAAATTTGTAATATATTAGGGCCGATTTATTGATTGTATATTAAGATTTCTACATATTTTTCCGATAATCTTAATAGACAAAAATATGAAATCAAAGGAGTCTTACTGAAATGAGTCAAAATCCTTACAGCATCGAAGTGGATCAAACCATTAAAACAGTACATATGGCGGTGAATGGTGTGTTCAGCCAGGCTGAATATGATAGCTTTGTCAAGGAATATGTATCCAAGACATCCTCCATTCAGGCATCCAGCTTTACGCTCAAAGTAGACTGCACCCAAATGGCACTGCTGGGTCCGGGAGAAGTAGAAAAAATGAAAGGTTCTTTTGTACGGTATAAAGAAACCGGGTTTGCCAAAGTGATTTTTGTTATCAGCCTGCAACAAACGATTATTAAAATGCAACTCGGTCGTGTAGCACGTGAAGCGGGATTAAACAACGTAGATATCGTCGTACACTAACGTTCTGATGCGGTGACAAACAGCGAGATGGATGTGTAAGGGGGAACCTGCTGATGAGCCATATTAAAATTAAAGCATTGGGTGTATATCATCCGCCCCGTTCAGTAGATAACGAATATTATATCCGTCATTTTGACGAACAGGGCAAAGATATTCGGAGATTCATGGAGCATATGGGCAGGAAAAAGCGTTACATTATTGATAGCCCGGACGAGAACGGTTTGACGATGGGGATCGCGGCTGCGAAGAAAGCGCTGGATCAAGCTCAAATGACAGGCCGTGATGTGGACATGATCGTGTTTTCCACCCAAGTTCCGGAGTCGTTGTTCCCTATGAATGCCCTGTTTGTTCATCAAGCCATCGAGGCCAGGCATGACGTGGTTGTCATGGATTCTAACGCGAACTGTGCAGGCATGACGGTGGCAGTCGATCAAGCCAGCCGATCTATGCTGTCTAATCCTGATGTGCGCACAGCACTTATCATCGGTTCAGACTATAATTCACTTGTTTCTGGTCCCGAGGATGAAATTACTTATGCGAACTATGGGGATGCCGCTTGTGCAGTTATTTTGGAGCGTACGGAAGAGGATACTGGCTTTATTGATTCTATGTATTTTACGGACCCGGTCAATATAGATAAAATTTTGTACCCGGCTCAGGGATTAGCGGCAACACTCAGAGCAGATGCCCCCGGAAAATATATTCAATGGCTTCCGTTCGACGCCAACATGGCCTTGCTCCCCACATTTGATCTGCTTGAGCGAATTTTGAAGAAGAACGGACTGGCACCTCAGGATGTACGGGCTTATTGCCTGTCGCAGTTTTCACTGGCGAATGTGCTGAAAATACAGGATCATTTGGAGCTGGAGGACGCCCAAATGATCTATGTGGGTGATCGTTATGGCTACACGGGTACCAGCAGCCCGTTCATTGCCTTGTATGAAGGTATTGAATCCAGCCGCATCCGGCGCGGTGATTATGTGCTGTTCTGGACAATTGGAGCCGGATATCAGTTGGTTGCTATGCTTTATAAATATTAAGAAATATGAAAAAGACCTTGCGGCCGCAAGGTCTTTTTGTGCATTATACTCATTCAAATGTAATGAGAGATTATTTTTCGCAGGCAATTCCGTCATGATCACGGTCGAGTGCTGAGCGGTAGCCGGGATCACCTTTGTAGAGAGGTGCCTTACCTGCCTTTTTAACAGCTGTACAGTTTTTGTAATAGACGGAACTTTGCGTAGCTGATTTATGCGATTTTTTTGATTTTTTGGCCTCTACGGTTGGGGCGAATTGAAAAGAAACGCTGAATACTAGAGCCGATGCCAGTGCGATGGAGACGATTTTGGATTGTTTGTTCATCCTTACTCTTCCTTTCTGTTCATGACTATAGTCCCGGTCCTTTATACAAATATGTAGGGATTAGACTGGTTATAGTCTATCAGAATCAGGAATATTTTTCTATAAAAAAGGATGAGTAGATAGTTTATGGCTATTTGTTTGTGTTTTGTCCGATTGTTTTGTAAAGTTTATACATTGAAATCCTGAGGAGGGCTTGTATTGCGGACGTTTAATAGCATGATCGCTGGAGTACAAAATGGGACAACACAAAACAGGAGATGAAGGGCAATGAAAATCGAAAATTTATTTTACGGGGATCGGATTAAACTGGCCGCTGTCAGGGAAGAAGATGCGGAAACGATGTTCAAATGGGGAGAGGATGCGGAGTATCTGCGAAATGTGGATACGGATTTGGCACTCCCTTATACGCTGAAGCAAATGGAATCGGAAGGCTCGCCTAGTTCGCACGAGGTCTATTTCCGGTTGAGAACGTTGGCAGATGATGTCCTGATTGGATTTGTTGCCATTCACGGGATTGAGTGGAATAATCGGATCGGTCAGTTGGCGGTTGGCATAGGCAATACGGACTATCGTGGGAAGGGCTACGGTTCCGAAGCGGTGCGCCTCATTCTTCGTTATGCCTTTTACGAATTAAATTTGAATCGGGTAGGTCTGGATGTTATTGAGTATAATAAACAGGCCATTCGGACCTATGAAAAGGCGGGTTTCCTGCATGAGGGCAGGGTTCGTTCCGCTGTTCTTCGTGATGGTAACAGTTACGATCGTATTATGATGGGGATATTATATTCCGAGTGGAATGAAAGCGCTAAAGCTTGATGGATACACAATTTGTTCATAAAATATTCCATAAACAGTCTTTTAACAGATTCAAAAGAGGTTTATAGTTAAGTTGTCACGTACTGAAATACATCGTGTTTTCGGTATGAGTCAAAGCTGAGGAGGAATTTACATGACAAACGTCGTAAGGTCCGTTACTTCACCCAAGAAATTTATTTCTGGCCAGAATCTGCTCTCGTCGTTAAATGACTACATTAAGGATTATGGCGATAAAGCCTTTATTATTTGTGATGAGTTTATACTCGAAAAGGCGCAAAAGGAGGCTGGCGCTTCTATTGAAGCGGCTGGCAATCAGGCCATTTTCGAGAAATTCCAATATGAATGTACTAAAGAAGAAATTGAGCGTAACCGGGAATTGGTGCGCAAGCATGGCGCTAACATCATTATAGGGATCGGCGGCGGTAAAACGCTGGATACCGCTAAGGCAACGGCTTATTATGAAAAGCTGCCTGTCGTTATTTTCCCGACGATTGCTTCTACGGATGCCCCTTGTACTGCCCTCGCGGTTATCTACAAGAAAGACGGCTCCTTTGATGAGTATTTGTTCCTACCAACCAATCCCGACGTTGTACTGGCGGATACGGGCATTTTGGCAGCGGCGCCTGCACGTTTCTTTGCAGCCGGGATCGGCGATGCGCTGGCTACTTATTTTGAGGCGCGGGCTTGTTATCAGTCCAACGGGGACAACCTGGTACTGAACAAGCCTTCCACCACAGGGCTGGGACTGGCCCGTCTCTGTTATGATACGTTGCTGGAAAATGCCGTGAAGGCCAAGCTTGCGGTGGATCGTAAGGTATATACTCGCGCGGTGGAGGATACCATTGAAGCGACAATTTATCTGAGTGGTGTTGGTGCGGAATCAGGTGGGTTGGCAGCAGCGCATGCGATTCATAATGGCATGACGGCCGTACCTTCACTGCATAAAGCACAGCATGGCGAGAAGGTCACATTCGGCTTGCTAACTCAGCTTGTACTGGAAAATGCGCCGAAAGAAGAACTGGATACTGTCATCAAACTGGTTAAGGACGTAGGTCTTCCTTTGACGCTTCGTGATTTGGGAGTTGAGGAATTTGTCGAGGCTGAATGGCGTCAAGTGGCGGAAGCTGCCTGTGCATCGAATGATACGATGGTCAATATGCCGTTTCCGGTCAGTCCTGCTGACGTGTACAACGCCATCATTGCGGCGAATGCGATTGCAGAATCCTATCAGGGATAGTTTTTTTCTTAAGAACGAAAATACTTTTACCAAACGGGTCTGTCCTATTACGGGCAGGCCCATTTGGCTTTAGCGCGGACTTATATCATATCTTATTCTGACCGATATACATGTAACAGATGTAATTAGGAATGGTTACAGCAGGAGGAGATTTGATGTTGGTACATGGTAAAACACGAAGAGGCAGCTTGTACATCCATATGTCCAGCGGTTTTCACAAAATTGGTGATTATCGGGAAGAATACTCAGTAGCACCGGGAGATCGACTGATGTCGAGACTGACCAAGCGGATCTATACCATTGTATCTGTGCATCTCGGTGAAGAGGCGTATGCCGATATTGATCTGGAAGAAGTGATTAGAAATAGTTAAAGCGCTTGGCTTGGTGAGACTCAAAAAAGCTTCAATTTCACTCATAGAGCGAAGTTGAAGCTTTTTTTTTGCTATTTCAGCGCAGGGCCTCGTTCAGAAGGTCCCGTGTGATAATATTATTTTGATTCATAAATGTTCTGATCGTTGATTGCGAATTGGTTGTGGATAGTTCCTTTCCCCATGTCATGGCATAAGCCCAGGTGGGTTGATTTTTTAGCACATTGGCGCTCGGCAGAATATTACTTTCTCCAATTCCAATCGGCTTGCCTTGTGCAAGCTTGAGCAGTCCGGTGTAATATGAGGCTTTGTAATCATTGTTGTAAATATCAGCTGCGAGAATATCCACTTTGTTTATACCCGGAAAAGTTCGACTGTACGGTGTGCTGTATGCGTTCGGTGCATTCGGACTCCATACCCATAACAGATTATCTAGATGATGAACATTAACGAATCGGTCATACATCACATTCCAGAGCTGGGCGTAATTTTGTTTGTTTCCCCACCAGAACCAGTTGCCGTTCATTTCATGATAGGGTCTCCACAGAACAGGCACATCTGCGTCCCGCAACGTTTTGAGGGAAAGTGCGACCTCATCAATATCTGCAATCAGCTGTCGATATTGCGGGGTACCCGGCGTGATGTAGTGGTTAAATTCAGCCTGACTGAGCTTGGAGTGCACGTTTTTCCACGTTTTGGGTTTACCTGGTAACGCTTGATGAAAGGTAATAGCTACAATTCCGCCGGACTGGCTCCACTGAATAGCACTGTCCACAACACGCTGACGCTGCTCTTGTAAGGCTGCATGGGACTGATTGGCTAGTCCTCCAAACTCATAGCCATGGAGTCCTGCATATTGTCCGCTGATTTGTTGTAACTTGTTGTTTTGTTCATCCGGTTCCTCCAAATAATCATGCTGCCCGGAGATTAGCGTACCCTCTGGCACATTGGAAAGGTAGGTAAGTAGTTGCCTGGCTTTGGCAGAGGCCCGGGAATTAACAGGCGGAGCGGCATCAGCTATAATGAACGATTGCTGAGAGACACTGAATAGTAAAACAAGTAGTAGCAGTAGCACCCTTTGTAACCAAAAGCGTATTGAGTGAGATTTCATGGCGCTCCTCCTTTGATGACATCATGATGAAATTACATTTTTTCTTTGCGTTTTCTCAGTTGGTTACATGCGCTAATGAGGATTATTAGCAAACAGAAGTAGACCAATCGGTTCAGTTCCTGTGAATACATCCAGTCTTTTACCAGAAGGAAGCCGAAAATCAACGCAAGCAAGCCCATGGTAAGAACCATTTTGGTGTGTGCTGGACGGCTGCTGCGTTTGGAAATCCAGTGTATGATGCCTAGAACGATGGCTGCCTGGATTAAAAACATGCCCATTAACATTAAAGTAGCTAGAAAGATTGGGGACATCGGTATCCTCCTCCTAAATTACAATCAGATTATGCAGGTTGTAACCGGGATGCGGATTCATGGATGTGAATTCAATACAGATGGATAAGTAGTTGTACTCTCGTTACGATCATGATTAAGTTGACTAAATTATACCATAACTACCGTCCTGCAATAAAAGGTGTCAAAATACCTACTCTACTTTGATTCACCATCATACGCTATATTCAGTGAAATATTGACACATAGTTGTACACTTCATAAATATGCAGGTGCAGTGGGAAATATAGTGTAAGCATGAGTATAAAATCAATGCGAAATCAGCGGAAAAATTTGGTATCATTAAGGTGGTATTGATAAGGAGGTCATTTACATGAATGAAGATAACCGACCGTTTTCTAGCCCTGTAGATGCTGAAGGAGCCAAAGCGAATTTTGATGCGAACCAGCGGAAGCTTCACTCTGAGGGAGCCTCTGGTTTATGGCGTTAGGTCAGCAATCTGCTTATTCTGGTTGGCGTGATTGCGTTGATTATTATTTTAGGTCGAGCGCTCTAAGGATGGGCACCTAAGAAATAAAGCCGATAAGATTATCAGAATAGGGATGTGAGATGTTGTTAAAGGCAGCGTTACTTTTTATTTTGGCTGGCATAGCTGAAATTGGGGGAGGGTATCTGATCTGGCAGTGGCTGCGTGAAGGGAAGACATGGTATGTCGGACTTTGCGGCGGGGTGATTTTGGCTGTCTACGGAGTCATTGCAACTTTTCAGGTTTTCTCCTCTTTTGGGCGTGTGTATGCAGCATACGGAGGTGTCTTTATTGTCCTTTCCATTGCATGGGGATGGTGGATTGATAAAAAGACACCTGATTTGTACGATATCGTGGGTGGATTGATTTGTTTGGTCGGAATAGCAGTAATACTTTTTCCCCGGACTGGATGATAGGACAAAAAGCCCTTTTTTATTTTTTTGGAAAACATGACTATTGATCTACATAAATGTGCTTCATATTCCGAAATAGAACTTAAGGAGGGGGTTCTATGAACTGGAATCAAATGAAGCTTAGATTGAAATTTGGCCATGCTGTACCGAAGAGTGAAGGGAATTTCTCAGTGGGCATCGTGTGGGGAATCCTGATTAGTATTGTGCTTTGGGTTTCGATTATTGGCTGGTTTATGCTTATTTTCAAGTGATCACTAGAAATCACTGTTTATAAGGTTGCTTGGTTCAATGTTGTTGTTTGAGTAACCCATGCCTTATGACCCATGCTTTAATCTGTAAAATCGTTACGCAACTTGTTCAGGCCACGGCCCACAGCTTCTTCAATTATATCTGTAGCAGCAGGAGTATCGGCATCGAGGTCAGGGATACGATTAAAACCTGGCTCGCGCTGATCTAACGACTGTTCATGTTCGACCTGATCGATAGTACCATCCTTGTCTTCCCTAATATGTTCTTTCATAATACATCACACGCTCCTTTATGAGTGGAAGCATTTTATATAAACTTTATGCTTAGGCGGCTAAAGCGGCATAATAATAAAGCCGGGGAGGAAATAGCTCCCGCCCGGCACTTCCCAAACAACTAGCGATGCTCAATCAGATCAATCGCTCCCAGAGCAACATGAGCCAGTCCGAAACCGAGAATGCCTGTAGCTGCAAGCTTGTACTTACTGCTCAGCAACACAGCGCCTGAAGCCGATACTACCGTTCCAAGAACAGTTGGAATCATACCTTCACGCATTCGTAACACCCCTTCTGGTAGTTTGGAAAGACGTTTATTAGTGTAATTCAAATGCGCCCAAGTTATGCAGAAAAGAAATTTTTTTATTTTAGAAAAAATACTTTACAACTTGATGAAATTGTCGTATTATATGTTGGTGCCCATTAAAACGGTATTTACATAACGAGAACCATTTTGTACATAAGCTGGATGTTTCTCCGTTACTTATAAGATAAGTAAGTATGAAAATAGCGTTCCTAAATTTATGCCGGGGTGGCGGAATTGGCAGACGCACAGGACTTAAAATCCTGCGGTAGGTGACTACCGTACCGGTTCGATCCCGGTCCTCGGCATTAGTATGCTTTACCACGGTCACATCAGAATTAAATGAACGAAATTAACGAGAGGTCCTGTGTACCTGCGGAGTATTCCGTTTTAGGTACACAGGACCAACGAAACGCCTCACCGTTACTTTCCGGTGGGGCGTTTTTTGTTTTGTCAAGATTACGGAGTATTAATCCGAACGCGGGCAACGGGACCAATAGGCGACAATTATTTAATAACCATCTGGTTACTGTAAAGAAACAAAAGACAGAGTGCCGGCAGTTCGGTCGATGTTGATGTGCTGACTGTGATATTAGAATGCACCTAACGAAAAAACGTTTGTCGATCTTCGCAACTAAACGCCCATGCTCGTGACGCTGGATACGCACACGTCCATTGGAGGGCGCAAAAAACCGAATACGGGCAACAAAGAAAGTAACCATGCCCCTCCTTCTTTTGATTAGCACGGATCCCCCCAATAATCGCTAACTGAAGGGCCTGACAACACTTATACAGTAGTCAGGCTCCACTCATTATCTTAGATACTTTAAACCGATTCGTTGAGCTTAAAAAAGCTTGGAAGCCGTGACAAACGATTATTTGAGCTGCGTAGGTTCATTTGCTCTCGCAACATCTACTTTGCTTAGAAACAGATAACAAATTGTAAAGGAGAGCGCGACAGCAATGATCATTCCGGAGATGGCATAGATAAAGTAAGGCCCAAAGTAAGCGGGAATGCTAAATATACTGGATAACACATACCCATACAATCGGACACCGAAAAAGCTGATAAAAGCCGAAGCAACTGAACTTGCGATGATGGCGGCTAGAAAAGCTTTTTTGTACTTAGCCAGTACACCGAATAAAGCAGGTTCAGTAATTCCCAAAAGACCGGAGACGGCGGCTGAAACAATAATAGATTTTTCTTTAGGTGTGTTTACCTTGTAATACACTGCAAATGTTGCGCCTACGATTGAAAAGTTAGCCATACACATCATAGGCATTAACATATCGTAACCTTGTGTTGCGAAATTCTGCAAAGCAATCGGAGTCATTGCATGATGCATGCCAGTAAAGACGGCTAAAGGTCGAATCGCACCAACAACAACGCCAGCAAGGATGGGAGAGATACCGAATAAGCCTTGAACAAGCCAAGCCAAGCCATTGCCTAGGTGAATGCCAATGGGACCGATAACGGATAATGCCAGGAAGCCCGAAATAAACAAGGTTAACGTTGGCGTAACTACGGTTTTTAACACTTCTGGCATAAACCTGTTAACGATTTTATGAATATGGCTCATCGCCCATACGGCAAAGATAATCGGGATTACTGTACCGGTGTAGTTAAACACCGGGATGGGTATAAAGCCTAAAAACTGAAACGAGGAAAGTTCCCCGGCCTTGGCCGCATCCACCATCGTTGGAAACATAATGGTAGCAGCGATTGCTATCGCTAAATATTCGTTGGTTTTGAAAATTTTAGCCGCCGAGGCTGCCAAGAAAAACGGTAAAAACGTAAATACTCCGCTCGCCATCATGTTAATGATCTGAATGGTTTCGCTTTGATCCGAGATGATATGGAGGGCGGTCAACCCTGCAATAAGTCCCTTGATTAATCCTGCCCCGGCAATAGCTGGAACGATAGGCCCAAACACGCCAGATACAATATTCATGAAGAGTGTAACAAACCCCTTCTTTTTTTCAGCGCTTGCCTCATCTTCCTTTTGAACATCCGTTAGCTTTAATTCACTGGCCAAAATATTATAATATTCCGCGACTTTAGGACCAAGAATGATTTGGAATTGGTCATTATTAAACTGCGCGCCTAAAACCGGGTCCAATTCCTTAATTTTCTCTATGTCCACTTTGTTTTTATCTTTCAGATCAAACCTGAGTCTGGTCATGCAATGCCAAGCGTTTTGAATATTGCTTTCTCCTCCGACCCCATAAATCATGTCCTGTACGGCTTTCATTTTGTTCATTAAAAATTCTCCTGTCCTTGGAATATAAAGTATTGGTTCCGTTTACATTCTGAATGGTATCACAAAGGTCTGTCGAATAAAAGCAGTCCAAAATAAGCTTCGTTTCATGAAAAAACCTTTATATATAAGGATTTATTGAACTTTTTCTGACAAATTGGTCTGGTTTTTTTTAATAATCAGACAATTTACCCAGCCAAATTGATTCTGCATTTCAAACATGATTCAATAAACCTAGAAATTCTTAGAAAAGAGGAGAAATATGAACCCTTCCATCATCACTAATGTGGAATGTTTTGTGCTTAAACCTGATCGACATAATCTGGTGGTTGTCAAAGTAACTACAGAGAATCAAATTACGGGGTATGGCTGCGCCACTTTTCAGCAGCGTCCGAAAGCCGTTCAGCTCATCGTCGAGGAGTACCTCAAACCTATATTGATTGGAAGAGATGCTAATAATATAGAGGACTTATGGCATATGATGATGGTCAACTCTTATTGGCGTAATGGCCCCGTACTGAATAACGCTATTTCTGGAGTAGATATGGCTTTGTGGGACATTAAGGGTAAAATTGCCGGCATGCCCTTGTACCAGCTGTTTGGAGGCAAATCGAGGGATGCGATACCTGCATATACTCATGCGGTTGCGGACAACATCGAGGATTTGTACCGAGAGATTGATGGTATTCTTGAGCAAGGATATAAACATATCCGGTGCCAACTTGGCTTCTATGGGGGGAATCCTTCGAACTTGCACGCTCCGGATTACCCTACCAAGGGGTCCTATTATGACCAAGACGAGTATATGCAAACCACCACCAAGATGTTTGCTCTATTAAGGTCAAAATATAATGACCAGTTTCATATCCTGCATGACGTGCATGAACGACTTTTCCCAAATCAAGCCGTACAGTTTGCAAAAGACCTCGAATGCTATAAACCGTACTTTGTTGAGGACATTTTACCGCCGGATCAAAATGAATGGTTAAGTCAGATACGTTCCCAAACTTCAACTGCAATAGCCACCGGGGAACTGTTCAATAATCCTTTAGAATGGAGAAGCCTTATTGTCAACAGGCAGATTGATTTTATTCGCTGCCATGTATCTCAAATTGGAGGGATCACGCCTGCTCTTAAGCTCGGGGCCTTATGTGAGGCATTCGGAGTTAGAATTGCTTGGCATACACCGTCAGACATTACTCCTATTGGAATCGCCGTTAACACTCATCTTAATATTCACCTACACAGTGCCGCGATCCAAGAGAATATTCCGATTAAGGAGAACACACGCAGCATCTTTACGCCCATCATAGACGCTAAAGACGGATACATTTACCCTCTTGAACTTCCGGGCATCGGCGTGGAATTCAATGAAGAACAGGCGAAAAATTATCCGGTGGAATACAGGATGCACGAATGGACGCAGGCGAGATTGCCAGATGGAACACTTATGACCCCTTAAAACAAAAATACTCCAGCATATAGGAACCCTTATGCTGGAGAAGCTGCCTGTTTAGGTGAATGCTTTTATAAATTTCTTCTTTTGTGATGCTCGTTATTGAAGGCTGTCAAATACGTACATTTATAGTCAATGGCTACGATTTCGCTTATCTCAAAGATAATCCCATTATTAAGTATGCCGCGGCTTGATATTTTCATCGCTGGGCTCTTTCTCTTCTGTTGCAAGAGCATAGCCTGTTCTTTATTAAGTGCGATTGCCTCATAGGTATTCAGGTAATGCGAAATCGTATATTTATGTTTTTTCACATAGGATTGAATGGAGTGTTCGGCATCCGTGTGCGTAAGGATTGGAAATAAAATAACAGGTAATCGGGACAACTCTAACTGCATCGTTTGATAGTTAACGATTCTTAGACGTTGATATACCCATACCTCATCGCTGCTTGTTATTCCAAAAATCTGTTGGTCCTCGGGAGTAGCGGGTTGCTTTTGCAACTCGATTACTTTGGATTTTATGTTGGAGTATGGGTTCTCAGTTAAAGAGTTATAGATGAGTGGACTGGTCTGAATATTCTTTCCTATGAAGATGCCTGATCCTTGAACGACTTTAACCAAGCCCATGTATTTTAATTTTTTGATTGATTCATGGATGGTGTATCGTGAAACATTATATTGCTTCGCGAGTTCTCTTTCCGTCGGCAGTTTCCAGTCAGGATAATGATTTTGATAGATTTTGCTCAATAAATCGTGAATTACAAATTCCTTTTTGTTCACTAATAAGCCCCCTAGTCGTTGGTTCATTGATATTTTTATCATACTGTTATAGCGACTATTATCAAGTGATCATATTAATTATGAGATAGAGGTAGGAGGAATTTCTGATGTTTGGACGCAAGAAAAAAAATACAGATTTGTCTTTCTTGGAAATATCATCTCCAGTATCTGGCCAATTTGTGCCTCTTGATAACGTTGAAGATGAGGCGTTTTCCACAAAGGCTATGGGAGAAGGGTTTGCAATCCTCCCGGACACGGGTAAGGTTATTGCTCCGTTTGACGGCATAATCGCCCATATTATGGAGAAAAGTAAACACGCTATTTTGATTCAGCACCAAACGGGCACGCAACTATTGATTCATGTGGGTATGAATACGGTTTCTCTTAAAGGCGAAGGCTTCAAAACGCATGTCAAGAACGGGGATCGGGTCAAAAAAGGACAGTTGCTGCTGGAATTCGACATAGACAGGATTCGTCAGGCCGGATACTCTACCGTGACGCCTATCATTGTTCCGAATGGTCAGGACAATGTCAAGCGAGTTGAAGTGGACAGTACCCTCTGTAAGCCTTTGGAGGATACGGTTTTACGGGTCTACTACTAAATCAGTTATACATGCCAAACCTGTATATATAACGTTAGAAGCTGTAGCGAGATAATTCACCTTAAAATCCCTTGTTTACTGCTTCTCTTGATCCGCTTGTTTTGAGATGGAGTGTCATTTTAATAGGATAAGCAATACTCTAACTAATCTTCATGTCCCGTTGGATCACAGGCTATGATGGAGAATGTAATCATAGTCTGATCCTTTTGTATGAGTGAGCAATATTAGTAATATCAAGACTATCTAAGTATGTTACCGACCTATAAAATAAAAGTAAGAAGAGTCTTCATCGTTGAATAGGAGATGACAATACATGAAAGCCTGTGAACCTCTGATCATTTCATCTGAAAGCGGATACAATCTTCAAGCTGTCGGAAGTGTGCCGGTTGCCCACGCTTGGAGAATGATTGCGCGAGATCATAAGCAAGTGTTTGGCAGAGAGCCGCTACAAACAGAAGAAGAGGCCGCAATCATTATTCGTTATGCGCAGGAAGAGGATGATTGCCCACAGTGGCCAGAGGGCTATTGTCTGCGTTTTGTTGTTGGTGAGAAGGGAACGGTACTACATATCATAGGCCGTGATGAGCTGGGGATCATTTATGGGTTGCTTCATTACAGTCGCTTCGTTTTGGGTGTGGAGCCATTCTGGTTCTGGGCGGAACTCTCTCCGACCAGACGGGATGCTATAGTTCTGCCGAGTCAGGATTATGATAGTGTACCGTCCAAGGTTCGCTATCGGGGCTGGTTCGTCAATGATGAGGTCTGCTTGATTGGCTGGAAGGATGATTATCCGCCGACGGAACAGGTGTGGGAGCCCGTTTTTGAAGCATTACTACGCTGCGGTGGCAATATGGTAATTCCGGGGACGGATTTACCGCGTACAGGTATCTATCATAAGCTTGCAGCAGAAATGGGATTATGGATTACTCACCATCATGCCGAGCCGCTGGGTGCGGAGATGTTTTTGCGTGTTTTTCCGGGTAAACAGGCCAGCTACAAAGAGCATCCCGAACTGTTTGAACAGCTATGGCAGGAAGCGATTGAACGGCAAAAGGGAGAGAAAATTGTATGGGTATTGTCTTTTCGTGGGCAGGGAGACAAGCCTTTTTGGGAAAATGATCCTTCCTTTAATACGCCGGAGAAACGTGGACAATTAATATCTTATGTGGTTCGCAAGCAGTACAGTATGATTTGCGAATTTGTGGAGCATCCCGTTTGCAGTATGGCGATGTATGGCGAGATTGCCGAGTTATACAAGCAAGGTCACATTGAAGTCCCCGAAGGAGTAATTAAAATATGGGCGGACAATGGTTACGGTAAAATGGTATCCCGGCGCCATGGGAATCTCAACCATCGTGTACCCGCATTGCCCGAGGTGGAGGATGAAGGCAAGAACGGTGTATATTATCATGTGACCTTCCACGACTTGCAGGCGTCGAACCATCTTACGCAATTCCCCTCCTCAGCCGAGCTGATTGTGGAGGAATTAACGGCAGCATTTGCCGCAGGAGCAGACGAGTATCTTTTGGTCAATTCAGGTAATATTTTGCCGCATTTATATACTCTGGATTTGGCAGCGAATTTATGGACGTATGGTAACGTGGATGCGGAGCAGCAGCTTACTGACTTTATCGAGCGGTTGTACAGTCGTCAGCATCAAGAGATTTTCCAATTATACCGGGATTATTCCCATTGTACTATTGTTTATGGCCCGCATAAGGATGATCGGGCGGGGGAGGAATTCTATCACCATCCGGCACGGCAAATGATGGGCTTTTGGCTGCAAGGTAAAGAAGGCAGTGATGGACGGCTGTGCTGGGCTGCTGGAGAAGGACCTTTTCCTGAGCAGGTACGCTGGTTCAAGGAAAAAGCCGAGTCGGCAATCCCCGGCTGGGTTGAACTGCGAGAGCGGTGTCTGCAAATTATGAAACAATTGCCTAAAGACGAATGTCGCAGGCTTTATAATCAGCTTCTTGTGCAGATTGAATTGCATCTGAGCGGCTCCCGTGGGCTGGCTAACATCTGCATCGCTTACGGGTTATTTCTTGAAGAAGATTATCCACGAGCATTTATACAAGCTTCGCATGCAGTTTGGAGCTACCAGATGGGTAAAGAAGCGCTCTTGCTCGCAGGAACTGGAAGATGGGAGCATTTCTACCGGGCGGATTGGTTGACCAATCTCGATAACACCATTTCTCATGCGGACACGGTGCGGAGATTTCTTCGAATTCAGGGGGATAGTCCCGATATGTTCCTGTGGTACAAACAATATGTAATGCCCGAAACTGAGAAACATATCTACCTGGAAAATACGCATCGCAAGCCGTTACCCGATGATGAATTGGCACGCTGCTTGGAGAAGGTGCTATATTAGAGGACTCGGTCCCAGTAAAAGAACCTTCCGATCCATCAAGATGGATTGGGAGGTTCTTTGTAACTTTCAAGCTACCATCACCTGCAGACCTCTAAACAATTTTTTCCTTCCATCCATACCGTTTCTTGAGTTTCAGGTCTACTCATATCTTCTTACAGAAAACCCGTGTTCCTTGGCAACCCACGAAATGACGAAGGCAAGAAGCATAAGGATAAGCAACGTCCACGGAAAAGAGTGAACCCCAAGCGTCTCTAAAAGAATTCCGCCAAGCAAGCCGCCCCCGCCAATGGCCAGATTCCAAGCGGTTACAAGCATAGACTGAGCTACATCTGCACTCTCGCCTGCCGCTTCGGCCAATGCGGTCTGTAACAAGGTAGCGGCACCGCCGAAGGTCAGTCCCCACAGGGCAACACTTAAATACACGATGGCAGGTTGGTGACTCCCGATTCCTAGTGCCACAGCAGTTACAGCAAAGCCAAGGGTACTCATGAGTACCAATAGACGCAACCAGCGGTCGATCAATGCACCGACCAATCCAATTCCGGCAACCGAAGTTATCCCGAAAATAAGCAGCACCACATCCGTTCGGGAGGCCAGTCCAGCCTGACTCAAATAAGGAGCGATATAGGTGTACAGAATATTATGCGCAAGTACCCAAACCAAAACGACAAGTAAAATGGGACGAACACCGGCAATCGTGAAAACCTTACTCAGAGGGAGTCGCTGATGGGAATCCTGTCCTGAAAAATCCGGAAGTTTCCAGAGTACCCAGACGACTAAGACTACCGCAAGAAAGGACATGGTACCAAAAACCGTTCTCCAGCCAACAAGCGCACCGAGGAACGTTCCTAACGGAACGCCGAGGGCAAGAGCCAGCGGGGTTCCTGACATGGCGACAGCCATGGCGCGTCCTTTTAGTGCATCCGGCACCATTCGCCGGGCATAGCCAGCAAGCATCCCCCATAACACACCAGCGGCTACGCCTGCAAGGAAACGGGCAGCCAGCGTCAAGATATAGTAAGAAGACAGTGCCGTAATGGTGTTAAATATGAGAAAGCCAATGATACAGAGCAATAATAAAGGCCGTCGTCGCCAGCCCCGTGTTGCGGCAGTCAACGGGATTGCGGCAGCGAGCGAACCTAGAGCATACAACGTGACCAATTGGCCAGCCAAAGCTTCCGATATTCCCAGTCCTTTGCTGATTTGTGGCAATAGACCAGCGGGAAGCGTTTCGGTGAGAATACAAATAAATCCGGTCATAGCAAGCGCCAGTAACCCGCCCCATGGAAGTCCTTTAGATGAAGCTGTATCTCTGGTAGTGCGTTCGGTAAAATTCAGATTTGAATTCATATTCCAATCCCCTTCTAATCAAGCATTACATCTGCTCATAAGGAGCGGAGCAGGAGTTGTTTTTTATCATAAGGTATGTTTTGATATAACTGAAATACTATTATTTCATAGAGGGAATAACCGTATGGTTATAAGGGGGGGTATGTCTGTGAATATGAATCATCTTGAAGTGTTTATGAAGGTTGCGGAGAAAATGAATATGACGGAGGCTGCCAAAGCACTGTTTATTTCCCAGCCTGCGGTTAGCAAGACTTTGATCCAATTTGAAAATAATTTGCAGGTAAAATTGTTTATTCGCGACAAGCAGAATGGACTCGTACTGACCGAAGTGGGAAAAGAAATGCTGAGTCTGGCCAGGCAAATGAAGGAAATCGAACATAAAATGGTTCAGCTTGCGTGTCAGGAGAATAAGCTTTTACGTGGTAAAGTAAAAATAGGCTCCTTCCCGGCAGCCTCTACGAACTTGCTTCCGGAAGCGATCTGCTTATTCCGCTCCCAATACCCCGATGTCACTATTGAACTGATGGAAGGAAACTCGAATCAAATTAAACAATGGGTGGAGGATCGCACTGTTGAAATTGGAATAGTAGCTTCTCCATTCGATCATTATGACGTCCATATTCTTGAACACGATTCCATGGTTGCCATCATACCGGAGAATCATCCATTGCAAGCAGAACACGAGGTTTCTCTGGAACAGAACAGGAACGACCTTATCTTCTGTAAAGGAGGACATGAATCTGCTGTATTAAACACCTTGCATGAGCAGCAAATTCCTTTCCAGGAGAGTCTCACGGTCCAAACGGCCGAAACGTTAGTCCATATGGTCCAAAAAAAGCTGGGCATCGGCATTATATCGAAGTTTACGCTTTCCTCGGTGTCCCATTCACTAATCGTTAAAGAGATTATTCCCCGGATTACGCGGGATATCGGAATTATCGCGCATTCCTTTGATGAAGCGACCCCGGCAGCCCGTGAATTTGTAAAAGTGTTGAGTCAGTTATATCGTTCGAGTGAGTAATTTAATAAAAGGGCCTTTGCAAAAGCAAGGGCCCTTTTGTATGGTTTGTTTTGGGGAGATATGAGGAATGAAGTATAGAGATTATTTATAAAACGGGAGATTCATGCTGTTGTTGCACTACAGACTGAACAGCCCGCTGCCAGCCAGTATAATATTTCTCTCTGGTAGCGTCATCCATCTTTGGTTCATATGCTTCATACATTTTAAGATTGGAAGCGATTTGATCTGGATCGGACCAAAAGCCTGTGCCGAGCCCACCGAGATAGACTGAACCCATGGCCGACAGCTCGGCACATGTGGATCGGCTCACAAGGTTGCCCAGAATATCGGCCTGAAATTGCATCAGCCAAGTGTTGGAGGAAGCCCCGCCGTCCGTGCGCAGGCCGACCAACTCAATCCCGGACTGTTCCTGAATAAACTCTATAGCGTCCCGTACTTGGTAAGCGATGCTCTCCAGCGCAGCCCGGACAATGTGTCCTTTGCCAGTTCCACGGTTCATACCGATAATTGCCGCCCGGGCGTAGGGATTCCAATAGGGAGCGCCCATTCCGACAAAGGCAGGCACAAGATAGACGCCATCGTTTGCAGGAACGCTTTCGACTAAGCGCTGCATTTCCTCAAAGGTAGAGAACAGTCCTAAGTTGTCCTGCGTCCATTTGATGCTGTCACCTGTTGTCCGGATGATGGCTTCAAGTGCATACGTAACAGTTCCGCCGGCCCCCCAGGCGATAGCGGTTACAAGTCCGTCACCACCATCCACCGGATGATTCCCTACGTTCATTAATACAGAGGTGCCCGTGCCAAAGGTTGCTTTGGCTGTTCCGGGCTTGAAACACAGATGCCCATACAATGCGCCTTGTGAATCCCCGATGACGCCCGAAATCGGTATTTTCTCATTGAAAAGGTCGCAATCTGCCGTATATCCGAAAATAGCGTCTGATGGTTTAACCTCGGGCAGCAGGGAAGAAGGAACGGAGAACAACTGGGCAAGCTCTTCATCCCATTCCAGCGTGTGGATATTGAACAGCGATGTACGGCTGGCATTTGTATAGTCGGTTGCATGATTTTTGCCGCCGGTAAGCTTCCAGACTAGCCAACTGTCCATGTTCCCTGCAAGTAGCCTCCCTTCAGCCAGCAGGTTGGCAGCTCCTTCCGCATGTTCAATGATCCACTTGAACTTGGCAGCGGAGAAATAAGGGTCAAGCATAAGCCCTGTTTTGGCGTGGATGGTGCTTTCGTGGCCAGCTTGCTTCAGCTCGGCGCACAGGTCCGCCGTACGCTGGCATTGCCAGACAACAGCATTATATATTGGCTGACCAGTCGCCTTATCCCACACCAGTGCCGTTTCGCGTTGATTGGTGATTGTCAGCGCAGCTAGCGCGGACGGGTGGACGCAGGCTTGCTCCAATACGCTGCGGGCCGTTATTTTGACATTTTCATAAATTTCGAGCGGATCATGCTCTACCCAGCCGGGATGGGGATAATATTGCTTATGCTCCATCCCGCTGCGGGCGATTACTGTACCCTGATGGTCTACAAGGAGTGCTTTGGTGCCTGAAGTACTCTGGTCGATGGCCAATATATATTGTTGATTGTGCTCCATATGCTTCGCCCTCTACTTATTAATCAATTCGAATGCAATTTGTTTGATATTGTCACCCGTAATGCCGTAGTGGTGGAAAACTTCCGCCGATTTACCGGCAATCGCCGGCTCATCCGGGATGCCGAGCACTCTCATAGGAACCGGGTGATTCTGCACAACAACTTCTGCCACAGCTGCGCCGAGACCGCCGTAAATGCTATGTTCCTCAACGGTAATGATGCGTCCAGTTTCACGTGCAGCGGTAATGATCGCCTCTTCATCCAGCGGCTTGATTGTATGCATGTTGATTACCCGGGCGGATATGCCTTCGTCGTTGAGTGCCTTGGCGGCATCGAGTGCGATTCGCACGGTTTCACCGACACCAATAATTGTAACGTCGTTGCCTTCTCTCACAGTTATAGCTTTGCCTATTTCGAATGGGTAATCATCGGTTTCGTAAACGTCCTCAACGGGATTACGCCCGATTCGCACGTATACGCCGCCGTCATATTTTACAAGCGCTTCGGTCAGTTTCTTCGTTTCGTGACGATCAGCAGGCAGGACAATCGCCAGTCCCGGAATTGCCCGGGCTACTGCGATATCTTGCACGGAGTGGTGTGACATGCCAAGCGCCCCGTAGCTGACGCCTCCGCTAATGCCGATGAGCTTCACATTTGTCCGCGAATAAGCAACGTCAACTTTGACTTGTTCAATACTGCGCATACTGAGGAAGCAGGCTGGTGAAGTCACAAACGGTTTTTTGCCGCTGTGGGCCAGGCCTGCAGACATGCCTACGATATTCTGTTCGGCAATGCCGACCTCGACGAACTGCTCCGGGAACGTATTGGCAAAGGGAGCCATTGCAGCAGAACCGCGCGAATCGCTGGCCAGTACCATGATATCACGGTCGTCTTTGGCCAACTCCAGCAGTGTGTCACAGATTACTTGGCGATTAGGAATTTTATTCATGCTTAATGCACCTGCCCTTTCTGCGTCAATTCTTCGATCGTTGCCTTTAGCTCTGTGAGAGCCAGCTCCAACTCTTTATCATTAGGCACATGGTGATGCCATGCCGGGACATTTTCGGCGAACGATACGCCTTTGCCCTTGGTGGTATTGGCCATAATTAACGTTGGCTTTCCCGCTACTTCAGGGGTGGACCTGAATGCCTTGAGCAATTCTTCCATATTGTTGCCGTTGATAGAGACGACGTTCCAGCCGAAGGCAGTCCACTTCTCTTCCAGCGGCTCCAGTCCCATGACTTCTTCGGTAGCACCGCTGATCTGGAGTCGGTTGCGGTCGATAATGCCGATCAGGTTATCCAGCTTATAATGAGAGCCTGCCATAGCGGCTTCCCAGTTGGAGCCTTCGGCCTGTTCGCCGTCTCCCATTAGACAAAATACACGGTAAGTACGGTCATCCCGCTTGGCAGCTAGTGCCATGCCTACGGAAATGGGCAGACCGTGGCCGAGGGCCCCGGTGTTCATTTCAATCCCTGGAACCTTGTTGTTCGGGTGGCCAATAAGTCGAGTACCGAACTGGCTATAGGTCTCCAGCTCTTCTTTTGGGAAAAAGCCCCGGTCGGCCAGAATACACCATAGAGATTCTACGGAATGCCCTTTGCTGGCGATAAAGCGATCACGGTCATCCCATTTTGGATTAGCAGGGTCAACGTTCATGATTTCATAATATAAAGCCGTTAAAATGTCTGTATTGCTCAGCGATCCCCCGTATGTCCCGTTTTGGCGCGGTGAATGATGGTTAGCAGGTCCATGCGGATTTGTGCGGCTTTGACTTTCAGTTCCTGGATTTCCATAATGTCCTCCTCAAGATAGATATTATAGGGATGGGCTTTGTCGCTTTAGACGTCTCAAACGTGAATGTTCGGGCGCTTATTACGGGCGAGATCGGATCCTCTAAGCCAGCTTTGAATTTCCTGTTCCGTGGGATCGACCGGATCAGGCGTCAGGCCGGGTATATAATTGCAGGCCTCATAAATGGCCGGGATCACATTGGCGTGGATACCTACGGAATGATGGACGTAAGGCCCTTTTACGAGTTTTTCCTCCCACAGCGGCCAATCGTTTACTTCCACCCATACGTAGGAGCCGCGGGTATAAGGACCTTCAATACCCCGGGCACGCCCGAGGAACATGGAGTACTCACCGTGGTCGCCGTCAAATCGGGCAATGGTCATACCGCCACCGCGGATTTCGCCTTCATGCGTTCCGGGAGAATGGTCGTCGAAGAGAAAATGTTTGCGTAACTTCGGTTTGTTCTCTACGGAGAGCGAGACCGGGAAATTGCCACAGTGGAAGAGAAGTTCGCCGTTATCATTCTCAGGATGTCGAACGGTAATATCTGCGAAGAAGGTTGGCAATGTGTTCATGGAGGCAGCCTGCACCATAATGGAAGTAATGGCTCCATGGATATCTGTTTCACAAGTAACCGGAATTTGTTCGTCAGTCAGGATTGCATTGGCCAGACACGGCATAATGGATATGGCATCCTGCAAAGAGGACCAGCACTGGATTGCGATAGCGCTGCTTCCCGTCTCACGGGCGAAGGATTTCATGGCGACCTTTAAAGCAGCTATCCGTCTTACGTCATCTTCGGTCACTTCACTGTAATCGAGTTTTTCTTTAATGTAATCCATCGTTTCCAGAAGCTCGGAGCTATTGCTGGAGGCGATTTTTTTGGTTCTAAGCTGAATGTCGACAATGGTAATGGGATGAATCTCAATGCCGAAGCGTTCCAGCAGTTCGCCTTCATTGCACATCATCGTCCAGAACGAAGCAGGGCGGGGGCCAATCTGGAGAATGCGTAAGCTCTTGAATTGGCGCACGACGTTGGCGGCAGCCACAAAGTTGGTAAAGCCTCTTTCGAAAACCGGATCATTCACCCAACTGTTCGTTACATAGGTGAAGGGAACGTTGAATCTTCGCAGCACTTTACCTGTGGCAAAAATACCGCATTGGGTGTCGCGAAGGCGCATGCCGTCCGCAAGCGGCGCTTCATCCCGCGGTCCCCACAGCAGGACAGGCTTGCCGAGCGCCTTGCCTACACGAGCTACAGTATCTTCTGTACCAAAGTTGCAATGTGGGAAAAAAACAGCGTCGACTTCTTCCTCTTTGAATCGCTTTGCAATTAAATCCGCGTTTATATGGTCGTCATACAGCAAGCCTTCCTCATTAAGGCCCTCCAGGTCTACAATGTCGATATCCATGCCAAAGCTCTCAATTTTCTTGCGAATTTCCACTTTGTACTTAAAGGCATCGTCGGCGCTGAACGTAAATCGGCGCGTCGGAGCATAACCCAGCTTTAATTTCTTCATGATCATGTCTCCTCTGTACTTGAATAAACAACATTTGCTGAACAAAATAGAATAAATAAACTAAACAAAATGAAATTAGTTTAGTTGTAAAAACTAAATTCAATGACTATTTCTATGTCGAGGCCATAGTAACATCGAATTAAAACGGTGTCAATGAATTATTCAGTGATATTTAGTTATAAAAACTAAACAAATAACTAAACAAATATAAATTAATTCAGCTAATTATTGCATCGCCTCTCAATTCGGTGTAAACTTCACTTATTCTCTTCACTGCTGTTGTTCATCTTATTTAGAATGGAGAATTAGGGCATGAAAATGGAAGACATCGCTAAGCTGGCCAACGTATCCAAATCAGCTGTTTCACTGGCCTTCAGCGGCAAGCCGGGTATTGGCCCGGATACGCGTGAACGTATTCTCCAGGTAGCCCACGAGGCAGGATACAGTCCCAAAAGCAAGACGATAACGGCTTCAAGAAGTGATAAGTCCTTGCTTTTTCTCGTGTGTACAAATTCGGGCATTGTCCTTGAGGAATACTATCAGCAGCCATTTTTTAAAGAATTAATCCAGTTTATTGAGGAACGTTGCCGACAAAAAGGGTATTCGTTGATCTTCTCGACGGTCGACGTAGAATTTTTCCAGAGGGATATCCAGATGGTTGCAGAGGAGAAACGCAGTGCAGGCACCATTGTTCTGGGAACCAATTTGACCCGTGAGCAGATCAGTGATATTCATGCCAAGCTGCCGAATCTGATTGTGCTGGATACCTGCTTTGATACGCTTCCCGTACAATTTATCCAGATTAATAATGTTATGGGTGCTTATCAGGCAGGAGCTTATTTATGCGACATGGGTCATACCTCAATCGGTTATATTGCTTCAAATGTACGAATTCATAATTTTGAGGAACGTAAACGCGGATTTTTGGCGGCACTCATGGAACGGGGGCTGAAGATTCCGGAGGCACAAATGCTGGCTGTAGCGCCAACCATTCTTACTTCGCAGGAGGATCTGAATCGGCAGTTAACCGTTTATCTGGAGAGCGGGAAAACTTTGCCGACGGCCTGGTTCTGCGAATGCGACTATATTGCTATCAGCGCTATGAAGACCATGAGCGAGCTTGGCATCCGGGTGCCGCAGGATACCTCAATTATCGGCTTTGATAACATTACGGAATCGGTCATTGTTACGCCGGAGCTAACGACCATTCATGTAGAAAAAGAAAGAATGGCCGTTCTGGCTGTCGATCTCCTGACCGATACTATTGAGCAGGGAACGCAGGTTACAGCAAAAATCACAGTGGATACGAAATTTGTAGAGCGCAATTCCTGTGCTGCTCCTGCCACTTTCGTACCTAAAGGCGAGCTAACCGAGCAGGCCTGAGTAAAGGATAGATTTGGACAAAAGAACGGGGGGTCACCTTGAATGAATACGCGAATGGTTTCGATTCTACAGCATTTGCTGGCTGCGGACACTCCTGTCAAGAGCGAGCATCTGGCAAAATTGATCCAGGTTACTTCACGTACCGTACGTAGCGATATCAGAGAACTGGATGAATTTCTGGCCAAGCATGGAGCATCGATTCAGCCTGTTCGTTCAAGGGGGTATGAACTGAAAATCACGGACGACCGCAGCTTTCGTACGCTCCTACAGCAGTTGTTCCTGTATAACGAACCGGATGATCCCAATTCTCCTGAATACCGACAGCGTTATTTAATCTCGCGCCTCCTACTTACAGAAAATTATTTGAAGCTGGAAGAGTTGGCGGATGAGTTATACATTAGCAAATCCACTGTACAAAATGATTTCAAAGAGGTTAAGCATATGCTACAGACTTACGGAATCGGCATTGATAAGCGCCCGAATTACGGTGTCAAGCTGAGGGGCGACGAGGTTCGCTTACGTTTCTGCATGTCTGAATTCATCGTTAACCGTTCTGAAGAAGAAAGGACTGGGGGCGTGGAGGCCGCATCGAGAATGGTTACCCCTTGGGAAATGACACTCATTCGCGGTATTATTCTGGAGCAAATCCAAAACCACGGGGTCACTTTGTCGGATGTTGCCTTCAACAACCTGTCCATTCATATCGCTATAGCTTGCAAGCGTATTCGCGATGGGAACCGGGTCGCGATGCTTTCCAATGAAAGGGAAGATTTTCGGGCTACCGAGGAATTTCGAGCCGCTGAACATATCGTTAGCCACATTGAAAAGCAAATGGATTTGACCTTTCCGGAGGATGAGGTTGCTTATATCGCCATGCATCTGGCCGGGAACAAGTGGTTTGAGGGAGTTACGGAGCAACAGACAGAAGAGGCGGGGCCTCAGAAGCTCTTGGATCGGGGAATTTATGAGCTTGGCAGAGAAATGCTGGCTGAAATTGACAGGGACTTTTACCTGAATATTAGCCGGGATCAAGAACTGTTAATGGGCATATGTCTTCATCTGAAATCGGCGCTAAACCGCGTAAAATATGGGATGAATATCCGTAATCCGATGCTGGATCATGTGAAGAATAATTATCCTTTGGCTTTTCAGGCAGGGGTCATAGGTGCCAAGTTGATCGAGAGCAAACTGAATTTGGCTATACCAGAGACAGAAATGGGTTATTTGGCGATTCATATCGGGGCCGCCATGGAAAGGCAGCAGATGAACAACAGACCTAAACGCTGCCTTGTCGTATGCACTTCGGGTGTTGGAAGTGCCCGCTTGCTGTATTACAAGCTACGTAGCAAGTTCGGTGAAAGGCTTGAGGTTGCTGGCACGACCGAGTATTACAAATTGCAGCAGGTTCCTTTGCATGGCATTGATTTTGTGGTAAGCACAGTTCCAATTCCGCAGACATTATCCATTCCGGTCGTGGTAGTTCAGACTCTGCTTGGCGGCGGTGACATCGATAAGATTGAAGAGCTGCTGACGGATGAAGGCGAATTTACTTTCCGCTACATTATGGAAGAGCTTGTATTTCTGAGACAGAACTTCACTACAAAAGAAGAGATTATTACTTTTTTGGGAGAAAGAATGCATGCTTCCGGATTGATCCGCTCTTCTGAGGGATTCATCGGATTGGTGCTGGAAAGGGAAAATGCTGCTCCTACGGCTTACGGAAATCTGGTAGCCATTCCTCATCCCATTATTCCGCAAAGCAACCGGACGGTATGGGCGGTCTGTACACTGAAATCTCCCATAGATTGGTCCGGTAAGCCCGTGCAGCTCGTCTGCCTGCTCAGTATTAACAAAAACGGCGACGAGCCTCCGGCGAAAATGTATAAGCATCTGATGGGACTGGTCGACGACTCCGATATTATCCAGCAAATGCTGGAATGCAAAACCTACGGGGATTTTGCTCAAATTATTGTCAAACATAAACTGTATTAAAATAAAGCTCTGCACGACCTCTGCTTGGATTTTGAACAAGCATCGTGCGGAGTTTTGCTATTTTTTCCATTGTAAGCATTTCCGCTTCTAGTGGAAAAGGGTTGCGTTTAGAAGTCGGCAAGAATCGTATACACTGAATCTGTAAGCTAAAGAGATGAAATGCATGGGGTGAATTCAATGGATGAGTATCAGGAAATCATAATGGGACTAATAACAAATTCGGGTATTGCGAAGAGTAAAGCTATGGAAGCTATCAGCTTTGCCGAGAAGGGTAATGCGGAGCAGGCAGCAGAATGTCTTGAAGAATGCAAGAACGAGCTGGTCCAAGCGCATAAATCGCAAACGCGACTGATCCAGCAGGAAGCGGGTGGGACAGCTCATGAAGTGACACTGCTGATGGTGCATGCACAAGACCATCTCATGTCTGCCATTACGACCAAAGATCTGGCGAGACATATCGTGGAACTTTACAGCAGATTGAACCGTTACGAAGCATCAGTATCCATCACACCATTATCGGGGAGGAATAACCAATGAAACAAATTACGCTCGTATGTGCAGCAGGAATGTCTACAAGTATGCTGGTACAGAAAATGCAGAAGGCTGCACAGGCTCAAAATGTTGAGGTTGAAATCAGAGCTACTTCCGAAAGCTCTTTTAAAGAGTATGCGGACAAAACGGACGTACTGCTGATAGGACCGCAGGTCGGCTACTTGGAAGATGATTTTAAAACCAAATACGAGCCTAAAGGCATCAAGGTAAGCGTAATCGACAGAATGGATTATGGCATGATGAATGGTGAAAAGGTACTTGCCGAAGCCTTAAATCTATAATCGTCTGTACAAATAGATCAACACTTTTTCATTGAAGGTGGTCAAAATGAAATATCATAAATTGAAAGCGTTTGACTCCAATTTTCTATGGGGTGGATCGACCTCGGCCTATCAGTTTGAAGGAGCATGGAACGAGGACGGAAAAGGGCCGTCTGTTATTGACACCCGTCCGCCCCGGGAAGGGATCACTGATTATAAGGTGGCAAGCGATCATTACCATCACTATAAGGAAGACATTGCCTTACTGGCGGAAATGGGCTTCAAGGCTTATCGCTTCTCGGTGGCCTGGACCCGCATTTATCCGCAGGGAACAGGGGAATTGAATCCGAAAGGCATACAGTTTTACAACCATTTAATTGATGAGTTATTAAAATACGGGATCGAACCGATCGTGACCATGTATCATTTTGATCTTCCGGCAGCTTTGGAAAAAGAAGGCGGATGGTCGAACCGTAGTACAATCAACGCATTTGAAACGTATGCGAAGACATTGTTCGAACACTTTGGGGACCGGGTGAAATATTGGTTAACTATTAACGAACAAAACATGATGATTTTGCACGGTTCCGCTTTGGGAACGTTGGACCCGAACCTGAAGAATCCGAAAAAGGAATTGTATCAGCAAAATCATCATATGCTTCTGGCTCAAGCCAGGGCGATGATTCTGTGCAAAGAAATGTTACCTGAAGCTAAAGTGGCACCGGCCCCTAACATCTCGTGCGTATATCCAGCTTCTTCGCGTCCGGAAGATGTGCTGGCGGCTGATAACTTCAACGCAATCCGCAATTGGTTATACCTTGATATGGCGGTGTTTGGCCGTTACAATACGCTGGTCTGGAGCTACTTCGAGGAAAAAGGCTATACGCCTGAGATTCAAGAAGGTGATATGAGTATTCTGTCCGCCGCGAAGCCAGACTTTATCGCTTTTAATTATTACAGCTCTGCAACGGTCAAAGCCAGTACACAGAATTCGGCAGAAAAAGGCGGGATGGGGGATCAGCAAATCTCAGTGGGAGAAGTGGGTGTTTTTTCTGGGAGTGGGAATGAGTACCTGGAGCGAACGGAGTTCGGCTGGGGAATTGATCCGGCAGGCTTGCGTGTTACTCTTAGGAAGATCTATGACCGCTACCAGCTACCGCTGATCATTACCGAGAATGGACTGGGGGCTTTTGATTCCTTGGAAGAGGGCGATGTCGTAAGAGATGATTACCGCATCGATTACTTGCGCAAGCATATCGAGCAATGCCAGCTGGCTATTACGGACGGGGTGGAGCTGTTTGGTTATTGTCCTTGGTCCGCAATTGATCTGGTCAGCACCCACCAGGGAGTAAGCAAACGTTACGGATTCGTCTATGTTGACCGGGATGAGTTCAACCTGAGACAATTGCGGCGGATTCGCAAGAACAGCTTCCATTGGTACAAAAATGTGATTTCCTCAGATGGAAGCGTTCTCTAGATTATAGTACAACAGATGAAACTCTAAAGCAGGAGTTGAAGGAATATGGCTAACGAAAAAAAACTATCGCATAAATTGCAAAGATACGCTGGGAAAATTCAGCAAAATCGCTATATGAGCGCTATATCAAATGGACTGATGTCCACCCTTCCTTTTTTGATTATTGGAGCATTTTCGACGCTTTTCTCCGCACTTGCCTGGGAGCCTTACCAGAACCTCATCGCACCCATCAAGGGTATTATCGGATTAGGATCGACGATGACAACTGGCATCATCGCCCTCTATGCAGTCTTCTTCATCGCCTACAGACTGGCGCAAGCTTTTGACAAGGACCCGCTGGTTCCCGCAGCAACGGCACTGCTCTCGTTTCTTATTTTGACGCCGATTCAAACATTCGATAAAGTTCGGGCGCTTCCACTTCAGTGGCTCGGTGCGCAGGGTTTGTTTGTCGCCATGTTGGTTGGCTTGCTCGCTTCCCGATTGTATATCTGGATTGTCGATCGCAACTGGACCATTAAAATGCCCGAAGGAGTACCGCCTACCGTTGTCAAAACATTCTCAGGATTAATTCCGGCGATACTCGTAGCTATGGTATTCGTTATTGTTTCCGGTCTGTTCATGCATACGTCATTCGGTACGGTCCATGAGTTTATTTATACCTATCTGCAAGTGCCACTGGAAGGACTGGGTGGATCACTGGGGGCTATGATTGTCGCCCTCATCATTATGCAGGTGCTCTGGATGTTCGGAATCCACGGCGCAATCGTAACGCTTGCCATCGTCAAACCGATCTGGATGAGCCTGGATCTTGCCAATCTCGACGCTTTCCAGGCGGGAGCTCCGCTTCCAAACATTATCGGGCTGGCTTTCTGGTATATTTTTTCAAACTATGCGCCGATGCTGGGCTTCGCTCTCCTGCTGGTCTTCTTGGCCAAGAGTAAGCAATTACGCACAATTGGCAAGCTCGGTCTTCCGGGGACTTTCTTCTCGATTCACGAGCCACTCATTTTCGGAATTCCAGTTGTTTTGAATCCGCTCCTGGCTATTCCGTTTATCATTGCTCCTATCGTCTGCGCCGTCCTCGGTTATTTTGCGACAACTGCGGGCTTGCTGCCTGCACCCATCGGAATTTACCCGGCATTTGGCACTCCGATTTTTGCTCTCGGCTTTATTGAGGGGAGCTGGAGACTTGCAGCTGCACAGCTTTTGCTCATTCCCGTTTGTATGTTGATTTACTATCCATTCTTTAGAACGCTTGATAAACAAGCGTTGAACAGGGAACGCGAAGCACAGGAGAAGTCAGAGCAGGAGGGAACGGCTGGAGCCCAAGCTAGTATCGTCACTTCATAAATGAGCAATAAAAGGGAAAGCGGCGAACTGTTCGCCGTTTTCTGTCATTACAGCAATAAGGGGGATGCCGTATGATAAAGCTTGGCATAGCGGAGAACAAACGTTACTTTGTCAATGAAGGAGTTCCATTTTTTTATCTGGCGGATACCGTCTGGAGCGCATTTACCAACATCTCACTGGAGGAATGGGCTGATTATCTTGACTACAGAAGTAGCCAGGGGTTTAATGTTCTGCAAATCAATTTGCTGCGTCAGTGGGATGCCAGCGGCAGTGATTTGGATTACGAACCGTTCGAACGGATTGAGGACGGGAGCTACGATTTTTATTCGCTGAATCCAGACTATTTTGACAGGGCGGAGACAATGGTCGAGATGGCGGTGAGCAAGGGATTTGTACCCGCGCTTGTTTTGCTTTGGTGCAATTATATCCCGGATACATGGGCGGCCAAGCTTCGTGATGAGAAAAAAATGCCTCTGGAGGCGGTAGAACCGTATGTGCGTTACGCGGCAGACCGATTCTCAAAGTATCACCCTATCTATATCGTGAGCGGGGATACCGACTTCCCGTCAGAGCGAGCAAACGAGTATTACCGCACTACTCTTCACGTTGTGAAGACACATAGTCCGGAGTGTTTGACTACTCTTCACATTCAGGGGAGACTAGCGGATCTGCCGGATGAGTTCATTAACGATCCTAATTTGGACTTTTACATGTACCAATCAGGTCACAATTCGCAGTTTCAGTCCAAGGCCTACACCTTGGCGTTGGACTTCTACAACAAGCGGGTAACACGGCCTGTGCTAAACTCGGAACCTTGCTACGAGATGATGGGATACAGCCGGAGAGAATACGGTCGTTTCGGCCGTGCCGACGTGCGTAAAGCTGCATGGCAAAGTCTTTTGTCCGGTGCGGGAGCCGGCGTAACCTACGGAGCACATGGAATATGGAGCTGGCACAAAAAAGGGAAGCGCTTTGGAGTTACCGGGGAAGGTTTTGATAGCCCCTATGAATGGCAGGCTGCCCTTAAATTTGAGGGAGCGTGGGATTATGGATTCGCGAAGTGGCTGTTCCAGATGTACGGACTGGTAGATTTGCAGCCTTGGAACATAGTACTTAAGAACACGGAAGAGATTCGAGTTGCCTCAACCAGAGGCTTCGAAAAAATTGCTATTTATGTGCCGGTGAACACGGTCCTGAAGCTAGACGCCGATCTCAGAGAATATGACTTTACGATTATCGACCTGGAATACCGCCGATTTGCAGCAGCTTCGGTAGCGTTTCAGGACAATGTAACGGTTATTGATATGCATAATTTTGAGGGGGATGTCATCGTGATTGGCGTGAAAGATAAGAATTGAGCGTTCCGCAATCTTCATCCGAATCTCTGTTAGATCGCTTGCAACCTTTCCATCCTGAACTACGTCAAAGAGGTTGTTAATGGCCAGGCGGCCTAATTCAACTACAAGGTGGAACTTACATGAATATGAGAAAAAGCGCATTCGCAGCCATGACCACAGTATTGCTTCTTTCCTTCTCTTTTGGAGATCAAATGTTTGCGGCGGGCAATCAGTTCAAGGATTTGGACAGCATAAGCGGCAAAGACAAAATCATTTCCCTTCAAAATCAGGGTTTGCTCAAAGGGGTCTCTGATACGCAGTTTCTCCCCGCCTCTAGAGTGACTGCTGCCCAAGGCATTCAGTTAATCTCCGGCGGATTTCAGCTCAGTTTGGCTGCTATTGATTTTAATAAGGCGCCACAGGCCAGCGGACTGTTCTCCCATGTTAAGGATACCGCATGGTATGCCGAAGCCTTTATCAACGCGCATTATAATGGCGTGGAGATTCCCAAAGATATCGATCCTTCAAAAACTCTGACCAAGGAAGAGTTCACCCATATGCTGATTCAGGGCATGGAAAAAGCAGGCAGCCTGCCGATGATCAAAATTGCACCTGCAACGATTGCCGATGATAGCAAGTTGGAGCCTTCCTATCAAGGCAGCATTCAGCGTTCGCTTGTATATAAGGTCAATAACTTGGATGCCAGCGGAAAGTTTAATCCAAAAAGCGAGATTACACGTGCGGAAGCAGCCATTATGTTGTATAACGCGCTAGAGTATCTGAACGCTCATAAGGCTTAATCCAATGTTCTGAGCCAACCCCTTGATTGTTACGAGGTACCGTGCGGATTTGGGCTTACAGTTACTTGACACGATTATCGTTAATGCTATAATAAGGAAATCGAATTTAGATCCAACGGTAGCTGATTATCGTATGGTTTCTATCCTGGTCCTTCGGCATGTAACACAGGTAACGAATAAATAAGCTGGCTCCGGATGAGGGAGACCAGCTTATTTTTTTGTAAATAAAACGCCTAAACATTTCGGGACCCATATATCGAGAGGAGACGGGAGTTATGTTTGGTAATGATTGGGATGAAGTTTTACGGGAAGAGGTAGAAAAGCCTTATTTCAATGAATTGAGGTATACATTAGCACGTGAATACAAAATACATAAAGTCTACCCTCCAAAGGAAGATTTGTTTTCCGCACTTAAATTAACACCATATCATCTTACCAAAGCGGTTATATTGGGGCAGGACCCCTATCATGGAGAGGGACAAGCCCACGGCTTGAGCTTTTCCGTAAGACCAGGTGTGCGTACACCGCCGTCTCTGCAAAATATATATAAAGAGTTGCGTGATGATCTCGGCACTCCCATTCCCAATCAGGGCTACCTTGTTCCTTGGGCAGAGCAGGGAGTGCTGCTGCTGAACAATGTGCTGACCGTGCGTGAAGGACAACCGCAATCTCATCAGGGAATAGGCTGGGAACGTTTCACGGATGCCGTTATTGAGGCGATTAATGAACGTGAGCAGCCGGTAGTGTTTATTTTGTGGGGAAGCCATGCCCAGAAAAAAGCAAGCTTCGTGAATACGAGCAAGCATTTGGTTTTGAAATCTGTCCATCCGAGTCCTTTGGCGGCTCATAGGGGCTTTTTCGGCAGCAAGCCTTTTTCGCAAACCAATGCATTTTTGCTGGAGCATGGAATGGAACCGATTCGGTGGGAGATTCCTAACCGCTAGCACTGGAGGTGAGGACATGCGTCAATGGAAGGGACGTCAGGTCATTTTATATTACGGCAACAACGGTCATACCCAAAAGGTGCGCGGCACGATTGAAAAATGGGATGACACGCACAAGTGCGTTATTTTAGGCCCGAAGATGTTGTCTATTCCTTTTGAAAATATTACGTATATTACGATGCTCCCTCCTGGGCGTGAGCGCAGAAGCCGTCATCCGGCGAAGCTAAATTCTATCGGTTATGTGATGAGCGTTCCAGTGCAGTTTGATAATGCCATTCTTTTTCAATCGGCGGTGACCGTTTGGAAAGAAGACCAGCTGATTGCCTACAACACAAAATTGACCAGTCACACGGATTACGATGTCGTTCTGGATGATGGACAAACCTTGTCCAAGGAGGGTCATCTGTTCGTGGTCAGGTCGCTACGCGGAGAACTTTAACTGTTATAATCCACCTTTTTTTCTTCCTAAGGGTTCAAATCAAGTAGCTGTTTACCGATAAAGTAATAGGATTGTTAATTATATCCTAATTTATAGAGCTGAAACTAAGGGAGAGAAACGAATGAAACGTATGAGCAAACGGAGTACCTTCTTACTTGCTGTGCTGATGTTTTTATTTGCAGCATTGCCAGCGGGTTTGATCCAGGCGGAGGGGAACACGACCTCCACGGTAGAGTGGGATAGTCAAAATCCGACTACAGTCAATCTGGGTGGAAACCCCGCTCAATTAAAAGTGTGGTCATTGACAGAAAAGGGCAAAGAAGATGTTACACAAAAGGCAGAATGGATCTCTGGGGATTCAAGCATTTTAAAGGTAGATAAGGGACTCATTACTCCTGTGTCAAAAGGGCAGATTAAGATTGTTGCCACATATGGACAGCAAACGGTAAGTACAACGATTACAGTAAAATCGCCTTACAGCAAGCTGCAAATAGATCCATCCGGTCCCATCAATCTGGTGGTGAGCGGAGATTCGAAGCAATTGACTGTCCAAGGTACGCTTACGGCGGGCGGTACAGAAAAAGTATCTGGTGTGGAATGGACATCCACGAATCCGTCCGTGGCTACAGTGGAGGATGGTCTGGTTCGTCCTCTTGCCAAGGGCATGACTTACATTAAAGCAAGCAAAGATGAACTCAAAGCACAAACGATCGTGTATGTACGTTCCGCTTCCCAAGCATTAATATTGAGTCCATCCGCTTCCCAATCGGCCTTCCTGGGTAGTTCACCAATTCAGGTCAATGCGACTGATGTGAACCTGACTGGTGGTAAAACTGATGTGACCAACACGGCAGAATGGACTTCCTCCAATCCGCTGGTTGCCACAGTCGAGCAAGGTAAAATCACACCGATGGATGCAGGCAATTCGACGATTACAGCGTCCTATCACGGTTTGAGCAAGACTCTGAAGATTAATGTACTTCCGACGGTTGAAAAACTGGTTTCAAGCAAAGCCAGTCTGACTCTCGAAACAGGAGGCAAAACTTCTCTTCCGAGTATATCTGCTTATTTGGTCAATGGAGCAAAAAAAGCAGTTCAATCCGATGTAAAATGGAGCTTAAGCAGTGAAAGTGCAGTTAAAATAACAAATGGTAAGCTAGTTGCAGTGAACCCAGGTAGTGCAACATTGACAGCAACGGTAGGTGCGCTCAAACTGGATATTCCAGTGACTGTGCAATACAAAGTGCTCAAGCTGACGGCTTCTGAGAAAAAATATGTATTGGTTGCAGGCCAAGAAGCAAGTATTCCGACAGTAAAAGCACACATGGCTGGTGGCGGAATCCTGGATGTTACCAATCAGGTAAGTTGGGTAGGTACAACAGCCGCAGTTACAGTAGGAAATGGTAAAGTAAAAGCGGTAAGTGGCGGTAACTCAGGAATCAAGGCGATGTATATGAATAAATACGTGAAAGTGCCTGTCATTGTGGAAGGAGCCATTTCTACATTGACACCAAACTTTTCGAATGCTGAAATGAATTTGAAAGGAAGTAAGTCCATCAAAGTCACCGGCATATATACAGATGGTAAAAAAGCAACGCTGAGCAGTAAAGTGAAATGGGCAACCTCGAATGCTTCCGTAGTGGTCGTAAAAGGCTCTTCCATTAAAGCCGTTGGAATTGGAACAGCAACTATTACGGGCACTTATCAAGATAAGTCGTTTAACGTTGAGATCAAGGTCACACCTAAGTTGCTCAAACTGGTATTGAGCAATAAAAACCTGAAACTGCCTAAAGGCTCCTCTCAAGTGCTTAGTGTGAATGCAATTTATGATTCAGGCGCAACTACTAATGTGACAAGCTCAGCGGTATGGACATCCTCCAAACCGTCGATTGTACAGGTTACTGGTGGTCAGGTGAAGGCGATTGATACCGGAAGTTCCAGTATCAAAGTAGTCTATGGTGGTAAGACTGTAGCGACATCTGCCAGAGTGTTAAAATAGTCTACGCATATTGCCACATCCACTTATGCAAAAATAACCCCCGGTCTATAACCGAGGGTTATTTTTCAACTTATTCTACGCCGTCCTGATAATGGTTCTTCCAGTGCTTGTCGCCTTTGTGAGAGAAATCTTCAACCGTCTTTTCCAGCGTGGCCACCAGTTGAGCTTTAATCTCGGAAATGGTATCTCGAAACAGTCTTTCTTCTGTGCCATTAATTTTTTCACCATACAAAGCCTGAGCGGCTATAAATTGACGATGTTGCTCAACAAAACTGTCAATTGAATGCAGCGCATGCTCCACGTATTGTGAAATGCTGTGATGCTCGCTAGGCAGTTGCAATTTTAACTCCTGTACTCTGTTTAATAATGCCATGATGATCACCTCGTGCGTTTTATTATGTCAATAATTATACATCATTTTCGGAAAACTTTCATTAAATTTTGATTAAAATGTGACTTTTATTATGTCATGATTGCATTTTCACTGGTGATCAGGCATAATTTTCGGAATTAATTTCATTTTTTCTTTGTGTCGTGATTTTAAAATTTAATATATATGATACGAAGATGATGTAAAAGCATGCTGCGACAGCTGTCTTTCTGACATGTTATAATGGGGGAAAAGCCCAGTCGGAAAGGTTGTCAGTTTGGTATGAAGCTTTTTAAAGGTTTATTTTGGGGGATTCTGATCAGTCTTCTCCTGTGGTGTGCCTTGTTTGGGCTTGTCCGCTGGATGTCTCATTAAGTCGCTTCCTGTATCTTATACAATAACTCTTGCGACTGTATCCACGTCATTAACGGAAATCGTATATACGTGTTCGTCATCGTAAAGCTTGAATTGCTGAGTTTCTTGGTCAGATAGGAGCTTAGGCCAGCCAATTACGGTACTTCCATTCAGTAAGCGGATTACAACGGCTTGCATTTGGCTCACGGCCAGTTTGATCTCATCGTTCATTCGTACAACCTCCTCTCTATACTATTTGTCGTCGAATATTCAACCTTTTTTATAGTCAGTAAGGGGTTACAAAAAATAAAATCCGGGGATTACCTTAGTTGAAGGCATCTACTAGAATAGCTTGAAGGGAAGAAGAAAATTGAAGAAAAAGTTGCTGAGTTTTATAGCCTTAGTGCTGCTAGCTGCGGGCGCGTACTGGTTTGAAGGTGGCAATCTTCTTACGAAAACGACAGGAGAGAACCCGCCTGCATCGGCTCAGGTTACGCTGCAATTTCCGTCAGGTCGTTATCCTGAAACGGCGCAGCATATCAAGGAAGCCATTCAGGCGGGGAAATCACCGGTATGCACAATTGACCGTGAAGGAGCCGAGCAAAATCGCAAGCATTCGCTTGCAGGTGTTCCCACTCGTAAAGGATACGATCGTGACGAATGGCCGATGGCTATGTGCTCAGAAGGTGGCAAAGGTGCAAATATCAAATACATAGCCCCTAAGGATAATCGTGGGGCAGGATCATGGGTCAGTCACCAATTGGATGAGTATGAGGATGGAGCTCGTGTGAAATTTGTTGTGAAATAGTGCTGTTACTTTTTATTACTTTGGGCTGTTTCCTGTCTGGCCTTAATTAACGCCAGAAAATCAAAAAAATCACCTAGTGTATTGAAGCCGGCACCTAAAATGGCCAAGTCTTCCGCGGATAGTTGATTAAACCATTCCATTTGCTTAGCATCAAACATATTATCACCGCCAACCATTGATAATGTATAGTATGTACTGACGGCAACGAAGGTCAGGGCTCTGGCATACCATTTAAGTATGCCTGTTTTTTTGTGCAGAGGATGTGTAGAACTCATGTTTAAATTTAATTTTTATACTAAAATTCTCTCGATCATTATCGTATTGCTTATACCTGTGCTAATCCTGTATGTCTATTCTAATCAGACAACGACAGGCGTGTTACGTGAGGAACTAAATCAGTCAAATTATAACCAGTTGACTTTTTTTCAAAATCAGGTGAATACGAATATTGAAATGATTTCCTCCTGGCCGCATCTGCTGATTCATGACCCTGATGTAGCCAGTTTTCAAGCGATTTTTTTAAAGGACAAGGTTCTCAATCTGGATGGCATTAACCTTGTCAAACGGATCCAAACCAAGCTCGGACTTCAGGAAAGCTCATCGAATTGGAGAACCGGTCTGAGTATTTATTCACCTTCGCTCGGACGGGTTGTATCGGAGAATGGGGCAGGTTTATATGATCAGAAAAAACTAAATCAACTGATAAAAGACGGCTGGCAGGTATCCAAAAAAAGATCATACGGGAAAGACCAATTTATATTTTCATTGTATACATTATCCCCGTTTTCTTCACTCGGTAATCCAGAAACCGCTAACACGATTATTAAGGTTGAATTTGACAGCAGTAATATTCAGGACATGCTTGACCGCTTCAAAGGTGATGGTCGAAAGGAGCCTTTTTATTATAAAAAAGGCGTAGGAGTGATCTATAATCGTACTGCAAATGAAGAGCTGTCTGGAAATCTGATTTCAAAATTGGAAAAAATGGGACTTCATGAAGTTGATAATCTGACCGTGAAAATTGGAGAAGAAAGCTACCTGGTTCATGCCGTTCTTTCGCAAACGACTGGTTGGTATTTGATTGATTACATGCCTTTGTCCGATATGATGTCTCCGATTTACTCATCGAATCGACTGTTTTATATAACTGTTGTTGGCTCGCTGCTGGTAGGCTTGATTGGCGCTTACTTGCTTCATTCACAGGTACAGGTGCCGATTCTTCAGCTTGTGCAGGCATTTCGGAGATTAAAGGATGGAGACTATGCTGTTCGATTAAGTGTAAGGGGGAGTCACGAGTTTGCCTTCCTGTCTAGTCAATTCAATCTGATGGTCGAACAGATTCAGGAGCTGTTTGAGAAGGTGTATGTTGAGCAGCTACATGTCAAGGAAGCGCGACTAAAGCAGCTCCAGTCACAAATCAATCCCCATTTTTTTTATAATTGTTTTTCGTTTATTACAAGTATGGCGAAGCTGCGCAATCATGAGGCGGTCGTGGCCATGGCTCATAATTTATCCAGGTATTATCGATATACAACAAGACAGGAGCGGGATTTGGTTCCATTGTCAGAGGAAGTCGAGTTTGTTCAATATTATTTGAACATACAGCAGATGCGTATGCCACGGTTAACGTTTTCAATTGTTATGTCCTCGCAAGCCAGCAGTTTGCTGATTCCGCCGCTTGTGGTGCAACCACTGGTGGAAAATGCGGTGCTGCACGGGATAGAACCTCAAGCAGAGGATGGTATAATTCATATTTTAACCGAGCGTGTTGGCTCGTATATGTACCTGATTGTGGATGATAACGGACTCGGTTTGAGTAGAGAGGCTATAACTTCCCTGACATCGACGCTTGACAAGCCTGTGGAAGAGGATCATGGATACGGTTTGTGGAATGTGCATCAACGCATACGATTACATTTTGGAGAAGATGCCGGACTGGAATTCTCTTTGTCTCCATTAGGAGGATTGCGTGCGGTTTTAAAATGGTCGCTCTCAACAGAAGGAGAGCATGCGAATGGTTTAATTGAGCCTTCGCCAAATTCGAATATAGTTAAAACGGAGGGACCAGATGGTTCAGATATTACTAGTAGATGATGAGAGTTATGTAACAGAAAGTCTGGCAGCTACCATTCCGTGGCAGACGCTAGGCATCGAGAGGGTTCATCAAGCGGTTTCCGCATTAGCAGCAGTGGATGTGCTGGAAGCGTACGATATTGATATTCTGGTTACGGATATTCGTATGCCCGGCATGACGGGACTGGAGTTGATTGTTGAGGTAAACGAGCGATGGCCGCATATCCGAAGTTTGTTACTGACAGGCTATGCCGATTTTGAATATGCTAAAAAAGCGCTCCAGCTTAAGGCTTTTGATTACATTTTAAAGCCGGTGGATGATGAAGAGTTTATCAAATGTGTGTCAGCCGCCATGGATTCGCTAAAGGAAGAATGGGAAGCATTTGACAAGGTTCATCAATTACAATATAGCCGTAGGAACGATTTTGGTGTGCTGCGGACCCATTTAATGCACGATTTGCTACTCGGGCGTGATTTGCCTGTACAAAAAATAGAGAGCAAAATGTCCGAGTACGAGATCAAGCTACGCACGGGACATCCTGCCAGTATGCTGCTTATTCAGCTAGGGAAGCATTTTTCTGATATGGATTATCATTCAGTATCCTTAATTGAGTATGCGATTGGAAATATTGCTGAAGAAGTGTTCGCACCCGATTTTCACGTGTGGCACTGTAAAGCGCCACATGATTGCTTAATTGTATTAATAGAAGCAAATTCGAATAACAATCGGGAAAAGTATAGTATGCATCATGAAGAAGAATCAGATTATGCCCCAGAACAGCATGATATGAAGCGAATAACAGAAATTAGTATGAACGAGCATAGTAGTATTTTGCGGGCGACTATCGAAACCTTTCGAAAAAATGTGAGCAATTACTTGAAAGGGGAAATTTACGTCACGGTAACTGGTTGGTTTATGTTCCCGGAGGAGCTGCCTAAGGCATATCAGACAGCGATAAGATCCTTATACTGGAACCAACAGAAGGAGACGGATACGTTGCTATTTGTGGATGAGCAGCCAGAACAGCCGCACAGTTCAGTCAAGTTGCTGGAGGGACTATATGTGCACCCAACGCTGACCCATCTTCTGGAGTCCAGACAATGGGAGGAGGCCGAAGCGAAAATAAACCGTGTATTTGGGAAGATAGAAGAAGCGGGATATACCCGCGAACATTTATATGAGCTGTTTATTTCGGTGACGAGCGCCTTTATGTATACAGCGCACAAACAAGGACGTTTCATTACACAGATGGATCAAGTAGGCTTCGATCCGTTACATGCGCAGAAAATGGTTCATTCGTTCCCCCACCTCAAAGAGTGGATATTTTCCATGATGAACAAACTTAAATCTGAATGGTCCGCAAGCGAGCAAAGCGCTAAAAGCTATGTGGTCAAGCAGGTTCAGGAGCTCATCTCCCAGGATAAAGGTCAGGAGCTGTCTGTTAAGACGATTGCCGATCAAGTTTATCTACATCCAGTCTATCTGTCTAAAATTTATAAAGCTGAAACCGGAGAAGGTCTGGGTGACTATATCATCCGAATGAGAATGGAGCGGGCTCTTTATTTACTCAAATATTCCAACAAAAAAATATACGAAATTACGACGGAACTGGGCTATCAGAATCCCCAATATTTCAGTAAGATGTTCAAAAAGCATTACGGGATGACTCCACATGAATTTCGGGACCAGTAAAGATGAGACCAAGAAGAGAATAGTAAAGATCAGTTGGGAAAGGTGCAGAAATATTTATTTTGTGACATAGGCTGCGAAGAAAAGCCCTCTTATAATAAAAGAGTAGAAAATGATTTTTAGAGGGGGAACAATATGCGAGTTCATTCGAAAAAAAAGTTGTTGTCGTTGCTCGCCGCAACTATGGTATTAGGAGTTGGCCTTGTGGGCTGCTCAGGTGCGGGAAATGATGGGAATAAGGATAGCACAGCTAAAACTGAAAACGTATACAAAGAAAAATACAATCCGGAAGTCACAATTTCCACGGTATGGGGTGTAGATCCCGCCTTAAAATTTAAAAATGGTGAATCTATCGAAAATAATATTGCAACAAAATGGGCTAAAGAGAAATTCGGTATTAATATCAAATCACTCTGGTCCGTCACAGATACGAATGGCGCATTTGCTACGAAGCTGCGATTGGCTATGTCCTCCGGTCAGGAGATGCCGGACGTCGTTGTATTGGGGACGGAGAATGAGCAACTGGCACAGGACATGATCGATTCCGGTATGTTTGCAGAGGCTGGTCCGTTGTTTGACAAGTACGCTTCGGATTCCTGGAAGCAGGCGATGAATCAGGATACGAACGTATGGAATCAGTATAGCCGAGATGGTAAGAAAATGGGTATTCCTGTGCTTGATTTCGCCTATAACCATGATTATGTATTGTGGGTACGACAAGATTGGTTGGATAAGCTGGGCATGAAGGCTCCTGAGACGATGGATGATCTGGAAAAAGTGATGGATGCCTTTAAAAATAAAAATCCGGACGGACTGGCTCCGAACAAAGTGATTCCGCTCAGCATCGGTTTCAAAACATCCATGAATACTTGGATGGGTGACCCGTCCTGGATTTTCGGGGCATATGGCACACTACCCCAGCAGTGGAACAAAGGCACGAGTGGCAGTTTGGAATATGGCTCCGTGCAGCCTGGCATGAAGCCGGGTTTGCAAAAGCTGAGCGAGTGGCTCAAAAAGGGATATATCCCTCAGGAAGCAGCATTGTGGGATGAAAATAAAACGGCAGAACCTACAGTCGCAGGAACAGCCGGTATGATCCCTGGGCCATATTGGATGAGCGGCTGGCCGCTTCAGGATACAGTCAAAAATGCGCCGGGTGCCGTATGGAAGCCGATCAAGATTCCAGCAGGTCCTGACAACAAAGCCATGCGTCACGGAACGCAATACACCAATGGTGTTGTACTAATCAACAAACAAATGCAGCATCCTGAAGCTTTTTTCACTTATCAAAATTATTTGTTTGACCATTATGCTAATGCCAAACCGGACGGTGATTTGTCGAATGGGCTGTTTAAGGGCTACGATTATGATTTGGATGCCAACGGAAAGCTAATGTCTATCGATAAAATACCAGGCGGTTATGTAAACTCTATTCGTTATTTGCTGGTTCGTGATGGTGCCCGTATACCTGATGCCCAAATGAAGGCTTTATTAAGTTTGGCTAACGGTGGAGAACCGAAGACCCGTCTGGAGAAAGATGTAATGGTGAACTACGGGAAAGATACTCCCGCAGCTGCCAAAGTGCTTATGGAACAGAAGGATATCTCCATGAAAGATCAGTTCACGGGCCCTACTACGTCAACCATGAAGGCTAAAAAGGACTATCTGGATAAGATTGAAAGTCAGACCTTCAATGAAATTATTTATGGCAAGCAGCCGATCTCTGCTTTTGATACCTTTGTACAGACGTGGAAAACAGCTGGTGGCGAACAAATTACAAATGAAGTAAACCAATGGTATAAAAGCGTCGAAAAGTAAAAATCATGATGTTGTAATAGATTAGGAGGGCTGTCCCAAGGTGGACAGCCTTTTTACTACAGCTTTATCAGGATTGAGTGGAAATGAATGCGCTATTATGATGTGTGTGAAAAAAGTTTCATTCGTTTGGCGAGCTTAAAAAATGATTGCTTTTGTGCCATGTATGTTGGTTTTTTGAACTGTTGGGACAGCGAAAACGCTTTTATAATTGAAGTATACCATGAGAGTTACAGGAGGAACTGCAATGAGAAGTCTGCAACGTACGTGGCCATTTCATATCATGCTGCTGCCAGCCATCATTTTCTTAATTGTATTCAGCTACATTCCGATGGGCGGCATCGTGATGGCCTTTCAAAATTACAAGCCTTGGCTAGGCATAACTGGTTCCGAGTGGGTTGGACTGGATAATTTCCGCTTTTTGTTTCAACGGGAGGACAGTCTTCAAGTCGTCTGGAATACGCTAATTATTGCTGTGTTAAAGATGTTTTTCAATCTGGTGGTTCCGTTTGTTTTTGCTATACTGCTGAATGAAATTCGCAAGGTCGGACTACAGCGATCCATTCAGACACTGGTTTATCTGCCACACTTTCTGTCGTGGGTAATCTTGGGCGGAATTCTGATTGATCTGTTGGCTACAGATGGATTTATGAACCGTATTCTCGGTAGTTTCGGGATCCAGCCTATCTTTTTTCTGGGAGATAATAACTGGTTTCGGTTTACTGTCATTGTATCGGATATATGGAAGGAGTTCGGCTACAACACTATCGTATTTCTCGCTGCACTTGCGGGTATTAATCCTTCGTTGTATGAGGCTTCTGAAATGGATGGAGCGAGCCGCTGGAGACAGACGCTACACATCACTGTACCTTCGTTAATTCCGATGGTAGTCGTTGTTGGAACGCTTGCACTGGGCAATGTTCTGAATGCCGGTTTTGACCAGATTTTCAACCTTTATAATCCGCTGGTTTACCCAAAAGGCGATATTATTGACACATTCGTCTACCGAACAGCGTTAATCAATGGGGAAATGGGCTTTGCTACTGCTATCGGCTTGTTCAAATCCGTTATCAGTATGATTCTCATTCTGATATCTTATCGACTTGCTTACAAATGGGCAGGTTACCGCATATTTTGATTCCACGAGGCTGAAAGAGGGAGAGTCATGTATCATAAAACAACGCCATACCGCATCTTCAATGTGTTTAATATTTGCTTGCTTGTGATTTTGTCCATCATGTGTATCGTTCCGCTGATTCATGTGTTGGCGGTATCATTTAGTGCTAAATCAGCAGCAGATGCCAATCTGGTTGGACTGTGGCCGGTGCAATTTTCATTAGAAGCCTATAAGAAGACGATGAATAACCCGATTTTTCTGCACTCCATCTGGATTTCTGTTCTCCGGACCGTGCTGGGAACTGGCTTAACGCTGCTGATTACCTTCTTGGCTGCTTATCCACTTTCAAAAGAGACATCTGTATTCAGAAGCCGAAACGTCTATTCATGGCTGTTCGTATTCAGTATGATTTTTAACGGCGGTTTGGTTCCATTCTATATGGTTATTCAAAAGATTCATCTCATGGACAGCTTTTGGGTACTTGTTTTGCCGGGAGCGGTCAATACATTTTTGGTAATCCTCATGTTGAACTTTTTTAGAGGAATACCCAAAGAGATGGAGGAGGCCGCGCTAATTGACGGGGCAGGCCATTTTCGGACTTTGTTTAGTATATTTTTGCCGATATCCATGCCATCTATTGCGACGATTGCGTTGTTTAGTATGGTATTTCACTGGAACTCATGGTTTGATGGCCTGCTCTATCTGAGCAATGCTAAGGATTATCCATTGGCGACATTCCTGCAAACGGTAATCATTCAGAAGGACATGAGCTCCATGAGTATGAGTCCCAAAGAGATGGAATTACTTTCACAAACGACAGTGAATGCAGCACAAATTTTTATTGGTGCAGCGCCTATTCTTATTGTGTATCCATTTTTACAAAAGTTTTTTGTTAAAGGTATGACGCTCGGCTCTGTCAAAGAGTAAACCATATTGATTTAAAGGAGATGATTTACAGTGTCGCATCAAAACATAATCAAATACCCACCAATCAGTGAGCGAGTTCCATGTATGCTGCATGGAGCGGATTATAACCCGGAGCAATGGCAGCATTATCCCGAGGTGCTAAAAGAGGATATCCGGTTAATGAAACTGGCTAAATGTAACGTGATGTCTGTCGGCATATTCTCATGGGTTTCATTGGAGCCTGAGGAAGGTGTATTTACGTTTGAATGGCTGGACCGTATCCTGGATTCGTTTGCCGAGAACGGAATATATGCGTTTTTAGCTACTCCTAGTGGAGCTAGACCTGCCTGGATGTCACAAAAATATACAGAGGTGCTACGTGTGGAGGCTAACCGTGTCCGCAACCTGCACGGGGTCCGCCATAACCACTGTTCTACGTCGCCTGTATACCGGGAAAAAGTAGGCATCATGAATACAAAGCTGGCCGAGCGCTATGCGAATCATCCGGCTGTCATTGGTTGGCATATTTCCAATGAATTTGGTGGGGATTGCCACTGTGATTATTGTCAGGAGGCATTTCGTACCTGGGTGAAGGATAAATACGGCACGCTGGATAAGCTTAATCACGCATGGTGGACGACCTTTTGGAGTCATACGGTTACGGATTGGAGCCAAATCGAATCTCCGGCCCCTCACGGTGAAACGCAGGTCCATGCTATGAATTTGGACTGGAGACGCTTTGTGACTGATCAGACCGCAGATTTTATCAAACATGAGATTATACCGCTCAAGGCTGCAAACCCGGCGCTTCCAGTCACCACAAATCTGATGGAGTTTTTTGAAGGATTGAATTACTGGAAGTTTGCAGATCTGCTCGATGTTGTATCCTGGGACAGCTATCCAACGTGGCATGACCGTGGGGGAGATGATAGCCGTCAGGCTGCCAAAGTCGCCATGATGCATGATATTATCCGTTCAATCAAGGGCGGGAAGCCTTGGATGCTGATGGAGAGTACGCCAAGCTTGACGAACTGGCAAGAGGTTAGCAAGCTGAAGCGGCCGGGAATGCATCTGCTATCGTCTTTACAGGCTGTGGCACATGGGTCAGATACAGTGCAGTATTTCCAGTGGCGGAAAAGCCGCGGTTCGAGTGAAAAGCTGCATGGTGCAGTTGTCGATCATGTGGGGCATGAGCATACTCGGGTGTTCGGAGATGTGACAGATGTGGGCAACGCGCTGGAGAAGCTGGAGGAAGTTATCGGCACATCTGTACCAGCAGAGGCGGCAGTCATTTTTGACTGGGAGAACCGCTGGGGAGTCAACGATTCACAGGGGCCGCGAAACAAAGGCGTAAAATATGAGGAGACGGCCCAGGCGCATTATTTGGCACTATGGGAGCAGGGCGTGCCTGTAGATGTCATTCATATGGATGCTGATTTCTCCAAATACAAACTTGTGGTAGCTCCAATGCTATATATGGTGCGCAGCGGTGTAGGTGAGCGAATACAAAAGTTTGTTGAAAGCGGTGGCATTTTTGTAGCAACCTATTGGTCAGGTATCGTGGATGAACATGATTTGTGCTTTCTTGGAGGCTTTCCTGGGCCGCTTCGTAAGACGCTTGGGATCTGGTCGGAAGAGATTGACGGGCTGCATGATCACGACCGTAATCATATTTTGCCAGTTAAAGGAAATGAGTTGGATCTGCACGGTGAGTATGAGGCTGTGGAATTGTGCGATCTCATTCATACGGAAGGTGCAGAGGTACTGGCTGTATACGGTTCAGACTTTTATGCAGGACGCCCAGCCTTGACGGTGAACCGCTTGGGACAGGGAAAAGCTTATTACATCGCTTCACGCAACACGGGATCGTTCAACAGTCATTTTTACAGAAGTTTGATTGATGGCGCAGGAATTAGTAAAGCACTCGATGTTCAGTTGCCGCATGGAGTGAATACGGCGATTCGTACCGATGGAGTTCATGATTATATTTTCATACTGAATTTCACTCATGAGCCACAAGAGATTAGGCTAGATGGACGAATTTATGCGGATATGCTCGAAAATCATGTGGTGGAAGACGGCAAGGTTCGATTGGATGCCTATGCTGTTAAGGTACTAAAGACAGAGCGGAGTAAATCGGAAAGAGTATAGAGTGTGATGGCTGACGTTTTCCCGAATGAGGGATCTGGTAGATTTGTCAGAGGCAATGAGGAGTACACAATTCAGATGGGGGATGACTTATGAAAACAAGTAAACGGACTATGGTATTTGCGATGTTGATCTTGTTATCCAGCTTTTTGTATCCATTTGGCTCTGTGGGAGGTGGTGCGGCTTCGGCCGCCCCTGCTTTTGCCAAAGGAGCAGATATAAGCTGGGTAGCAGGAATGGAAGCGCAAGGTATGAACTGGAAGGATAAAAAGGGTGTCCGTCGGGATGTACTGCAAATTTTGCGGGATGATTATCAGATCAACTCGGTGCGTATCCGGGTTTGGGTGAATCCTGACATGAAGGATTATGCAAGCGGATACATGAATGCCGAAAAGGCAGCAGAACTGGCGCAACGAGCTAAAAAATTGGGCATGAGCGTTATGTTAACCCTGCATTATAGCGATTCCTGGGCAGATCCCGGACAGCAGAATAAGCCTTACGCATGGCGCAATTTTACATTTACACAACTCATGGATGCGGTCTGGTCCCATACAGTCTATGTTATGAATACAATGAAAAGCAAGGGTGTGACACCGGACTGGGTGCAAATCGGCAATGAGACGAACAACGGAATGCTCTGGGATGACGGCAAAGCCTCGGTGAATATGAAAAACTATGCGTGGCTCGTCAATACGGGGAATAACGCTGTAAAATCGGTAAGCAGTAGTACCAAGACAATCGTACATTTAGCTAACGGGGATAACAGTTCCGTTTTAAACTGGAATATTGGTGGACTGATTGAAAATGGAGCTCAGTTCGACCTCATTGGGCTGTCTCTATATCCGTCTCCTTCTGACTGGAAGGGCAAGGTGGATCAGACGATTACCAATGCCTATAACCTTATTGCAAAATACGGTAAAGGCATTGTCATCAGTGAAATCGGAATGGAATATAATGAACCTGCAACTTCCAAGGCATTTATTGCCGATATCAAAACGAAGGTTCGTAGTATCGCGGGCGGCAAAGGCTTGGGGGTATTTTATTGGGAACCGGCTGCAACCCCAGGTTATAATCAGGGTTATAACAAAGGTGCTTGGCAGGCTGACGGTAAGCCGACCTCAGCGCTGGAAGGCTTTATAAACTAGAGTACGTACGAGTATGCCAAAGAACCTCTAATCCGCACAATGTGCAGAATAGAGGTTCTTTGTTTTCGTTGGCTTATTTAAGGTAGATTGTTAGGATTTCCGGTTTACCTTGAAGAATGAAATAAGCTCTTCCAACTCCCCGGACATCAATGTAAGCTTGTCGGAAGCTTTGACGATAGAAGCCATCGACTCAGCCTGTTCTCCAATGGTGTGCTCAATCTGTTTGCTGCTGTCTGCTGTTTTGCTTACCGTGGATGACAGCTCGTCAGAGGTTGCTGACATTTCCTGCGTACTGGCTGAAATCTGCTCCGTCGCACTGGATACCTCCTGAATTTGTGACGATACTTTATTAGCCGCATGTAAAATTTCAGAGAACATTTCGCCTGTCTGCTTCGTAACTTCCAGCCCGATGTGAACTTCTTTTGTACCTAGACTCATGCCTTTTACGGTTTGTTCAATTTCCTTTTGAATTTCTTCAATAAGCTCTGCAATTTGTTTGGCGGACTCTTGAGATTGCTCAGCCAAATTACGCACTTCTCCCGCTACTACTGCAAAACCCTTGCCTTCTTCACCGACTCTGGCAGCTTCAATAGAAGCGTTCAGTGCAAGCAGGTTCGTTTGGCTGGCAATACCTGTAATGATGCTTACGATATTACTGATTTCGTTAGATCGGTTTTGTAGCGCATTAACGGAATCAACTGTACTTTCTATTGTAGTGGAGATAGAATCCATTTGAGTTGATAGCTTTTGGGCTACCTGATTGCCTTCAACCGAACGTTTTTCCATGGAATAAGCTTGATCTGCTACGGAGGAGGAACTTTCGGCAATGGTTTGGATAACCGTAGACATTTCATTCATAGCCCGGGAGCTTTCAAGCGCAGCGTGATCTTGGGATTCAAGTCCTTGGGTTATTTCCTGAATATTGCTGTTAATAACATTCGTATTGTTACTGTTCTGTTCGCTAATACTTAGCAGCTCCTGAGCCGATTCCGTAACTTCTTGCGTCGTATCTTGTACTTTTACCATCGTATCGTTAATACGTTTGATCATGGTATTAAACTTTTGGTTGATAATGCCAAGGTCATCCTGACCTGTTTTGATGCTAACATTCAGATTGCCCTCGCTTACTTCCTCGATGCCCTTCATCAAGCTGCGAATCGGGGAAAGGGTACGTTTTATAAGCAAATATTGAATGGTTAAGAAAATAGCAAGGAACAGAATGAGCAGGGATACACCGTATAAAAGCAGTTTTTGAAGTCCGGCAGGTACCGAGCTTGCGTCTACGTCAAAGTAGATGCCGCTCGTAATTTTACCGCTTGCATCTGTAATGGGATAAACAATGGTAGTCCATGTGCCATAATCGTCGGTGTAAAAGCTGCTCAACGCCGATTCTTTCGATTTTAGCATTTCATTTACGGCCTTTACGTTTGCGGTAGGAAGAGCATACATATCCCCTATGTTCATTTTGGAATCTTGGAATGGTTGAACTAGATTTGTGGGAACGCCAATAATGGAGGTTTGGTCTCCTTCTTTTAACTCTGTACCAAATATGTAAGCTTGGGCAACGTTAGGATAAAACGTGTGAATGGAGTCGAGAAATTTGCGTAAATCTTGCTGAACAGTGCCATTATAATCTTTTTCGGTCAAGGCTTGCTCTACTTTCGTTTTATCGACATCATTTGCCCATTTTTTGGTTAACACCTTAACCTGGTCTTGCAGCTGTGTGGTGAGAATATTCTTTTGAAGTATGTAGCTGGATGTGATGAGAATCGCACCGATCAATACGATGTTAATGAATGAAATCAATAAATTTTTACCAAAAAAGGACATAGTGCTCCACTTCAAGTTTTTCACGTGCTTCTTCTCCTTTAAGTTAAAATATATTTTTAATATACAACCTATCCCTTATATATTTCGTCAATTTGCTTTCTAAATGTTAGGTATTTATTAAATTTGGAGAATATCGGTTGCATATTGGTGAAATATAGTTACAAAAACCGACAAAGAATCTTGTCACTTTCATATGGGAGAAATAGGACTTAGAGGAGAAAAAAAGATGAAAAGTTACAGAATAACAAGCGGTAGCTTACAACGAAATAACGTTGTGAAACCACCGCTTGTCGGCATGACTATATTATTTTATTGTTTGGACAATATTTAAAAAATAAGATATTAGGGAACAAACGAGCACCCTAAGATCATGTATAGGTCTGCATCACATCGAGGATTCTAAAATTCCTGTCACTTATATAAGAAGTGAAATGAGCAGGGGGAGTGAAATAAGCGACAATACTGAGCTAATGACAAAAGCAGATGCGGCTTCCGTTTCCAGCGTTTCATAACGGGTAGCAATCATAGCGGCAACCGCCGAACCGGGAAATGCAACAAGCAGTACAGCTTTGGTTACATCTTCATGGGACAGTCCTACGAGTACAGCGATACCTAGCATGACGATAGGCATAACGATGGCTTTCAGTACAGCAATGCTAAGTGCTTTAGGACTGAACGTAATCTTTTTAATACCAATCGTTACCCCGATGGCAAACAGGGCTGTGCCGGAAGTGATATTGCCGAGTTGATCAAACATGGATTGTAGCAGCTTCGGAGCTTGAAATCCGCACAGGGTAAGTACGACACCGATCAGCGGTACGCAGGCAAGTGGCTCGCTTAGTCCGTGAAGGACTGATTTCATGGTGACTTTAAACAAGTTGCCTTTAGCATCCGCTTCTGTTGTTTTGCGCTGACCGACCGTTCCTAAAATACTTGCAAGTGGATCAAGAATCGCATTAACGACGATGCCAGTGATCGCAATCGGGATGGCGACAGCCGCGCTCCCGAACAAGCTGCCCAGAACCGGGATTCCCATAAACGCAAAAGAAGGCTGAGTTGAATTCAAAGCGAACATGGAGGATTCGGTCAGAGCTTTTTTGGCGATTAAGCGATATCCTACGAGCAATACGATATAAAAGCCGATAACCCCAAGAAGCAGGGCGACCAGAAAAGGCCATTTTTGAACTCAATGTTTCCCTTGGTGTCGTCGTAATACCAATAAATAAGTGTGCAGGTAACGCAAATTTGGTTACCAGTGTATTCAGTCCTTTGGAAGAGGCAGGATTAAATGCTTTGAACAAACCTGCAAAATAACCAATTAAAATGACAAAGAAAATAGGAATTAAAATGATAAAAATATGAACCGTAGCCATAATGTCGCCTCCAATGAAGATGTCCGCCAAATGGCTGGCGGACATCGGGTAATCAATAATTACTTTGCTTGTATGCAAATACAACCTGACGTTGTTCGTTAATCTTAAACCAGGACAGTTTCTTTGCCATTCTGTTTGATCGGTCTATACTTGCAGTCCCACATTGCATCCCGAACCGCTTGGCGGATATCATCGGGCTGGTGACGTGCTACGCCGTCCTGAACCGCAGCCTCTGCAACTGCTACAGCTACAGCTTCAGACACTTCACGCAGCTCGCTGATTTTTGGCAGCAGGGAAGCACCAGGCTGCGACAAATCAACCATTTGAGCTACTGCATGGGCAGCTGCTGCAAACATGCTATCTGTTATAATTTTGGATTTTACCACGATTGCGCCAAGACCAAGACCCGGGAACACGAAAGCATTGTTGGATTGCCCGATTTCAAACTTAATATTGTTATAGATCACCGGCTCAAAAGGACTTCCTGTTGCAATGAGGGCTTTTCCTTCGGTCCAGTGGATCAAATCTTGCGGAGTTGCTTCTGCCAGTGGAGTCGGGTTGGACATAGGCATAATAATAGGACGTTCTGTATGCTTGGCCATTTCTTTAACGATTTCCTCACTAAATGCCCCAGTAACACCGGAAGTACCGATCATAATGGTAGGTTTCACGCGGCGAATGACTTCAAGCAGAGGGATTTTGCCATCTTCAGCATGTTCCCAGTCACGGCATTCTGCAACATCACGCACATAAGGGACCTGGAATGGAAAAAGTCCTTCTGTTTCGTTGGTAAGCAGGCCACGGTAATCATAAGCCCAGAAGTTACGTCTTGCTTCTGCTTCTGACAGTCCTTCCAGCATCATGGCTGCGCTAATTTGGTCTGCATTACCGATTCCAGCAGCTCCTGGACCAAAGACTAGAATCCGATGCTTGCTCAGTGGGATTCCGGACAATTGAACACCGGACATCACACCTGCGAGCGTAACCGCTCCAGTACCTTGAATATCATCATTAAAAGTCAAAATACTATTTCCGTATTTATTGATAATGTTCCGTGCGTTGACATTGCCCAGATCTTCCCAGTGCAGCAGGGCATTCGGGAAAAAGGAAAGTGCAGCTTGAACATAAGTGTCAATAAATTGGTCATATTGTTCTCCACGTACACGTTTATGACGATTCCCCATATATAAAGGATCTTCCAATAGCTTCTCGTTGTTTGTACCTGCATCAAGAACAACTGCCAGCACCCGGCTAGGATCTATACCAGCAGCAGCTGTATACACAGCAAGCTTACCAATAGAGATATTAATACCTCCGACTCCCCAGTCCCCGATTCCCAAAATACTCTCGGAATCTGTGGCTACGATCAGGTCGATATCATCAGGGCCTAGGTTCAAATTCTTAAAAGCCTCTTCAATGCCCGCAAGATTATCAATAGATAGATACATACCACCGGGCTTGTGATATTCATGACTGTATTCCTGTATGGCCTGGCCGACTGTTGGTGTATAAACAATCGGGAGCATTTCGCTTAGGTGCTCAGAGAGCAAACGATAATAAAGGACGGTATTCCGATTAAAAAGATCATTTAACGCAACGTTTTTACGTAAATTATCCGGTTGGCTCTGAAATTGCTCGTAAACCCGTTGAACCTGCTCCTCAATAGTTAATATCGTAGGAGGAAGGAGACCGTCAAGTCCAAGCTGTTTCCGTTCTTCCAGGGTAAAAGCCACTCCTTTATTCAGCAGTGGGTTGGCAAGTAGATCTTTTCCGGTTAATTTGGTTTCGATAGATCCGTCTTCCGTAAAATGAAAAGCACGCATTTCCAATTCCTTCTTTCTAGAAAATTACATTTAGTTAATCCTTGAACAATTCGTGAACAAGTATACGCCTTATTTTAAACCAAGTGAACAAGTATGTTGTGTGAAAAATGGTTATATAAGTGTTTACATAAGAAAAATTATGAAAATGAAAGCGATTTTTAATGTTTTTTGAATGAAAATTTCATTTAATTTTCATGATATTTTCGGAAAACTTGATTAAATGTGATAATTATCATAGTTTTTTTGAGGTGTGGTTCGATTAAGTGTCATGAAAAATAGCTTAAACTTCATTTTATATAAACGAATTATATAAACGAAATTAAGCTATTTTTTGGCTATGGGGATGGTTGAGGGTCAAAATTCAATGCTTCGCAGCTTTATGTTTAATGAACATCAGGCATTTAATTCTCCGATGCGATTGACGGCTTCATCAGTAACTGTAGCAGAGCGTCGCATCCAGCTGTTACGCCATTTCAATTGCATTATGATGACGAGGATAAAGGCGCAGAAAGTGATCAGGCTCAGACAGATGAAGCCCGGCATATAGGAACCCGTTGATTTGTACAGATGTCCGAGGATAAGGGGAAGAAAGTATCCGCCTATGCCACCAGCAGCGCCGACAATGCCGGTCATGAGCCCGATTTCGTTGCCGAACCGCTGCGGCACGAGTTGGAATACGGAGCCGTTGCCTGCGCCAAGACACATCATGCCTAAGAACAGCAGCACGACTACCACGGCAAGTGGCGGTAAAAACGCAATGCCGGCGAGCATAATCCCGGCTCCGGCATACAAGTACATTAACATGCGTGAACCACCGATCCGATCAGACAAAAAGCCACCCACAGGACGAAAGAAGCTCCCGGCAATCACACAAACGGTCGCAAAATCGGCAGCATGTACCGCGGAGAGGCCATATTGGGTATTGAAGAAAATGGTCAAATAATTAGAAAGCCCAACGAATCCGCCGAACGTCACGCAGTAAAAGGCACAGAACACCCAGGCATCCCCTTGTTTGAGCACCGAAGCATATTGCGACAGACTTTTTGGTGCTGGGCGGTGAGGGCTGTTGCGGGCAAAAAGACTGAATAGAATGAAGACGATGAGGATCGGAATGATGGCCAATCCGAAAACGGCCTCCCAACTACCGAAATATTGGGCGATGCGGTTGGCAAACAAGGTGGCGAGAACGGTACCGCTATTGCCAGCACCGGCAATTCCCATAGCCAAGCCTTGATGCTCTTTCGGATACCATTGACCAGCCAACGGCAGCGCAGCTGCAAATGAGGCTCCGGCTATCCCCAGCAGGAGGGCGACAAGGTACAACTGCTCCAGCGAATCAACCCACAGCCAGCCGAGCAGAAGAGGGATTATTGTTACAAGCATACCGATCTGCCCGGTGAGCTTTGGACCGATATAATCCGACATGAAGCCGAGTACGAGTCGCAGCAGGGAACCGCCGAGTACCGGCAGAGCGACAAGGTTGGCTTTTTGTACAGGGTCCATTGGATAGTCATTAGCAATTACAACGGCCAATGGTCCGATCATTCCCCATATCATAAAGCTGATATCAAAATACAGAAAGGAGCCAAATAGGGTGGGCTTGTGTCCGCTTTGCCAGAAACTTTTTTTGTTCATTCTCCATCTCTCCTGTTCCTATTTTTGTTCTTTGTCCGCAAAATGTAATTTGAACGTGAAAAAGCCGCGAATCTCCCCTGCCTGGTGTCTGGGGACGATTTGCGGCTTCATTGCCGTAACTGACACACCACATTGTGCGTCAACTTGATACGATCACGTTCGAGTGATTTTAATCCAGATTATAAAAAACGATGCGATAAATGTCAATATACATAACACGAAAAATAAAAAAAAGACAATAATGCAGATTTTATGTATTGAATATTGACATGACATTCACAATTCATTAATCTTAGGTACATATCGGCACAACGGTGTGCCGACATTTGCGGCAACGGTGCCCTTTTCCTATGAATGGAGAAGGGCTTTTTCTGTCTTATTTTATTCGGAGAATGGGGCTGGTTTAATATGATGAAAAGACTGGTCGTCGTCGGCAACGGTATGGCAGGTATCAAATGTGTGGAGGAAATACTCAATCTGGAGCCAGAGCGGTTCCAAATCACGATATTTGGTGCAGAGCCACATCCCGGGTACAACCGAGTGCTCCTGTCCAAAATGCTACAGGGTGAAAGTTCATTCGAACATATTATTACCCATAACTGGGATTGGTATGAAGAGAACGGAGTAAGGCTGTGCGCTGGCGAACGTGTCTGTCGCATTGATATTGCAGCCAGTATGGTGGAAACGGAATCGGGCATTAAAGAACCGTACGACATTCTCATACTGGCAACTGGTTCATTGCCTTTCATACCTCCCATCCCCGGAGCTCGGAAACAGGGAGTCATCGCTTTTCGTGATGTGGGGGACTGTGAAACAATGGCTGAATATGCCAAAAGGTACGGGAAGGCCACAGTCATTGGAGGGGGGCTGTTGGGTCTTGAAGCCGCTCAAGGCCTGCTGAATCTCGGAATGGAAGCCGAAGTTGTCCATAATGCCCAGTATCTTATGAACCGTCAGCTTGACCGGACGGCGGCTGTGCTTTTGCAACGGAAGCTGGAGCAACAGGGAATGCGGTTTCAATTGGCAAAGGAAACAGTCAACATTATGGGTCGGAACAGGGCGCAGGGACTGATGTTTGCGGACGGAAAGAGACTGCAAACGGATTTGGTTGTGCTGGCGGTTGGCATCCAGCCGAATACCGAATTAGTGCAGGACAGCGGTCTGACAGTCAACCGTGCCATTGTCGTGGATGATTATATGCGCACAAGTATTCCCGGTATTTACGCAGTCGGCGAATGCGCTGAGCATCGGGGGATTTCATATGGGCTGGTGGCGCCGCTATATGAGCAGGGTAAAGTGTTGGCAAAAGTCATTTGTGGCCGTGAAACGGCTCCCTATGAAGGGTCGGTCCCGTATGCGCAGCTTAAGGTTGCAGGGATCCATGTGTTTTCAGCAGGAGACATTCGCGAAGAGGGAAACGAGACAGCGGTGATGGAATATGACGGTATGCGGGGGATTTACAAAAAAGTGATGATGCGTAATGGCGCAGTCACCGGCGCTATTTTGTTCGGAGATACGGCGGAAAGTACCTCGCTGCTTGGAATGGTGCGGCGCGGCGCACCGACTGCAGAGCTTACTTCACAAGATAGAGGTGTGAGCAGAGCGGAGGAAGCGGCCGCCGCGCTGCCGGAAGAGGAGACGGTATGTGCGTGCAACAGCGTGAGCAAGGGGACTATTTTGCGAGCGATCACTACAGATAAGCTAAAGACGGTGGAAGAGGTGAGGAGCCGGACAAAAGCATCCGGTTCCTGTGGGGGCTGTCGACCGCTGGTGGCTGCACTGGTCAAAAATGCTTTGTCCCGATCGGCAGTTTCCGGAGCTGTAGTTACTCCGACCGCCCAAGAAGTTGTTCCTGTGTGCGAATGTACGCATTACGATCATGATTCGCTTAAGACAGCTATGGCGGCCGCAGTCTGTCGGACTCCAGCGGAAGTCGTGTCCCGTCTCGGCTGGGCCAGACAGCAGGGGTGTGAATTATGCCGTCCGGCTGTACTTTATTACTTGGAATCTCTCGGGTTGCGGGATAGATCTGCGTCAAGCCAATTAGTCGCAGGTGTTGCGATCCAGTCCGCCGCACAGCACGGCGGAGAACCAGCCTTTGTCGGTCTGCGTTTTATGGGCCTGAATGCCGAGAATCAGACACTTTCTAAGCCAATTCTGATGCGCGGCGAGGCTTTGGTAGAAGTAGCCTGGATGAGAGAACGGCTGTCGACTGTCTGGGGAAGCCGCGCGTTGCCGTCGCCGATTGCAATTGCAGTTTGCCCGGGACCGGAGTATCCCGGAGGTGTGCTTGTCCACGACATGGGGCTATCCCGATCGCCAGCAGGCTGGGAGGTTTATGCTGGTGGTCATGCGGAGCATCCGGTTCGCCAGGGACGGCTGCTTGGAGTGGAGGAGGACCCGGAAGAAGCGGTCTTAATGGCTACTGCTTGCTTGCAAATATATCGGCATAACGCACGATATGGGGAAAAAATGTGGGAGTGGATTGAACGGACTGACGTTTTGGTGCTGCGGGAAAGCGTACTCGACGCAGCTCTTCGAAGTGGACTGGCGGGCAGCCTGCGCGACTACAATGCGGACAGGGTAACTGGTTAAGCAGGAATTGTAGCGATTCGTGCGTGTGCAGACAATAAAGTTGTGAAGAATGGAGAGGGGAGACTTTATGTGTCAGTCAGGAGAAGGCAAACCGGAAGGTGGGCTACACGCACCGGCAGTTATGGATACACAGTGCCCGTTTTGTAGCGTGCAATGTAAGATGACCGTTAGTACGTGTACGGAGACACTCGCGGGTATCATCCGTACAGTGTATAAGGCGGAAGGGAAACCTAATGCAGCCTCGCAGGGTAGGCTGTGCATCAAGGGAATGAATGCACATCAGCATGCAACTCATGCGGAAAGGCTGGTACAGCCCCTCATGCGCAAAGCGGGCAGACTTGTTCCAGTCACGTGGGAAGAGGCGATGGATACTGTAGCTAGCAGATTCTCTTCGCTGCTGTCCACGCAGGGTCCCGATGCAATCGGCATTTACGGCGGAGGTTCGCTATCCAATGAAACGGCTTATTTGCTCGGTAAATTTGCCAGAGTGGCTGTAGGTACGCGTTATATCGATTATAACGGGCGCTTCTGCATGTCGGCTGCGGCATCCGCTGGCAGCAAGGTGTTTGGCGTTGACCGCGGACTGACCTGCAGGTTGGCAGATATTCCGTTAGCTCAGTGTATTGTGCTCGCAGGTACGAATATTGCTGAATGTCAACCGACGTTAATGCCTTATTTTCACCAGGCGAAGGAAAATGGCGCGTTTGTCATCGTAATTGACCCGCGCGCGACACCAACGGCGGCGGCCGCCGATCTGCACCTGCAAATCAAGCCAGGTACGGATGCTGTGCTGGCCAATGCCATGCTAAAGGTCATCGTGGATGAAGGATTTGCGAATGAAGAGTTTATCCGCAAGCGGACTAACGGGTTCGAGCAGCTGTTGACTCATTTGAACGGTGTAGATCTGAACGATTCGGCCGCGCTGTGCGGAATTGAGCCGGAGGTGATCCGACAGGCTGCGCGTGCCTTTGGCAGTGTAGGGACGGGGATCGTTTTTACGGCCAGAGGCGTCGAGCAGCAGACGGATGGACATATGGCAGTACGTGCATTTCTTAATCTGGTGCTGGCCACCGGCAAGATTGGAAGGGAAGGATGCGGTTATGGGGCCATCACGGGCCAGGGTAACGGGCAAGGGGGGCGGGAACACGGTCAGAAGGCGGACCAGCTCCCCGGCTACAGATCGATTGAGAATCAAGAGGATCGGGCCTATGTAGCGTCAGTCTGGGGAGTTGAACCGGGCAGTTTGCCGGGAAAAGGAGTGTCGGCCTATGAAATGATGGAGCTAGTTCATCAGAGAGAAATTCAAGCTCTGTTCGTGATGGGGTCCAATCCTGTCGTATCTAATCCGAATGTCCGACTGGTGGAGGAAGGACTGAAAAAGCTGAATCTTTTGGTTGTAGCGGATATGTTCCTTACTGAAACAGCGCAGATGGCCGACATTGTTTTGCCTGTAACATCTTATCTGGAGAATACGGGGACGATGACCAATCTGGAGGGCCGTGTTCTGTTGCGGGAAGCGGCGAGGCCCGCGCCGGGCGAGGCTAGAGATGACTGGAGTATTTTATGTCAAATGGCTGCGAGGCTGGACAAGGGGAGCTACTTCTCGTACAAAGATGCCGAGCATATCTTTGAAGAACTGCGATTTGCCAGCCGGGGCGGTCCTGCCGATTATTACGGGATCACGTACAGCAGGTTGCGTCGTGAGGAAGGGGTATATTGGCCATGTCCGTCTTTGGACGAAGCGGGTATGGATACGATGTTTCGGGAAAGTTTTGCTCTTTCCGATCAAAGGGCGGTTTTTACGGTGGTTGAAAGCCGTGAAGCAGGAGAGGAGACGTCAGAGGAATACCCACTTATTTTGACGAACGGACGCGTGCTGGCTCACTATTTGACAGGCGTACAAACGCGCAGAAGTCCGTCGCTGACTGCGCGTGAGATTGAAAACTTTGTGGGAATTCATCCACGTACAGCGCGGCGCTGGCATATCAGGGACGGGGAGTGGGTAGAAATCACCTCACAGCGCGGAAGCTTCACGGTGCGCAGCCGAATCAGGCCACATATCCGTGAAGACACGCTCTTCGTACCCATGCATTGGGGCGGGGCGCAAAATGTAAACCGGGCGACCCGAGCAGACCTTGATCCGTTCTGCCGAATGCCCGGCTTTAAAACGGCTGCTGTACGCATCCGTCCTCTCCACCTGGCTGTAGAATCGATCAGTGCAGATAGTGGTGAATGGTTTTAGTTCTACAGCATTCCTTTTTCTTTGCATAAAAGGCCAGCCCCTGATATGAGTGCAGGAGCTGGCCTTTTGACCTGTTCAGTTTATGATCCACAATCGCTAGACTGCGTGATGCTCGTACTATAAATGCAATCGGGTTTCGGATATGCTGGCTCCCGTTTTTATTTCTTTTCTGAGCATAGCTTCACGCCAGCGACAATACAAATCCCAGGCGGCCCCGTTTTCCAGCAGCGGTTTGCAGGTGTACAAACCCTCCTCTACGGAGTCGACTCGCCCTGCAACGAACAGCCGGACCGCGCCGTTGAGTAGCACTTGATTCGAAAAAGCTATAGGAGCTGTGCCTTGTAGCACTTCCTCCGTTATGCGCAGCTGCTCAGCGGGGGTCCAGTTATGCTCTGGTACCACCGAATCCAGCCCGTACATTTCCGGATCAATAACCTGCAGTGACACTTCTCCGTTAGCAAGCAGGTAAGTCCGGGTCGGTCGGTCGATGAACAGGTCCTCCGATCCTTCGCTTCCCTGGACGATTAGAGCCCTGCGGTAATTCAGTTTTTGCATCAGTTTCGCCGTTTTGTCGAACACAGTGTTGTGGAAAACGCCGAATACGATATACGGAGAAGCACCGTAATCAACCAATTTCTCAGCTGTGTTCAGCACCGTGCGCAGCCCTAGCTCTTCGCGAATAGTACGCAGCTCTCTCAGAGGTGTGCACCACTGCTCGGAGGTTGCGAATAATACGCCTGTCAGCTTTGCGGCGTGAATGGCGGTTTCGTGTGTCATGTTTTCAGATGTTATCCCTATTTCCTGCAGCAAAAGGGGGAGTGTAATACCCCATTTGGGAGGAAGGGGCGCACTTCCGTGCATTGTCACCGGGACCCCGTGCGCGGCAACTAGAAAAGCGGTGGCAAAGGTGGAGATAAATGATGATTTTCTGCCATCGTAGGGACCTGCGAAATCTATACCCTCCTGCATCGGGAAGCGATGGGCGTATTTGCGACAGACGTTGACGAATGCTTCCAGCTCGGCGATGCTCTCCATTTTGATGCGTTCCGCGGCAAAGAAGGCCCCGATTTGTGCAGGTGTTGCCGACCGGGTCATAATAAGCTCGGCAGCGGCTTCGGCTTCGATGTAATTCAAATCCCGGGCGCCTCTTTTGCCACGTCCAACCTCTTTTAATATTTCAATAATGTTCATATTAAGGGCCCCTTTCAAATCTATGCCTTTAGCATTTGCTGTGCTTTGACGATGGAGATGGCCACATCAACGATCCGCTTGCGCTCATTCATTGCTTTTTTTCGCAGCAGATCGTATGCTTCCGCTTCCGGAATGCCGTTTACTTCGCCAAGTATTCCTTTGGCCATGTCAATCCATTTGCGCTCTTCCAGCCGAGCGGTCAGTTGTTTACGTTCACTTAGCCAGTGCTGGCGTTCGAAAAAGCGCTTGGCGCTAAAGTGAAGAGCCCAATTCAGCTCATGTGCTGCCATAGCAGGGATTAAAATGCCGTCGACGGGAACATTGGCTTCACAGGATTCCGTCGATGACAGAGCAGATTCCGGGCTGCACCACCAGAGCAGTGGGATTGCTTTGGCTTGCTCCAGCCTGCCGGACCATGTGCTGATGGCACCGACAGGTATATTCAGTACAGCCGCATCCGCATCATGAATTAGCTGTTTAATTTCAGATGCATCACGGCAGGGTAGCGTCACATATCCGTTGGACTCCAAAAGGTGCTCAGGCCCTGCCTGCCGTGAGGAAACGGCGTGCGCCTGCCCGGATACATGCTCTGAATGTGAGTGAATTACCAACAAGGAACGCAAGCGGGCTCCTCCTTTCTGTAACATAAAGGTAGTTAGCGATGGGGAAGTCGGATGGTATTTCCTGATAACAAACATGACATAGGTTTTTGTCTGTCTACGTATTTTTTTGATCATTATCAAGTGAGAACGAACTTTTAATCCATTTTGGCGTGTTTTCGTCTGAAAATCAATCCAAACTTTATAACAAAGTGATATTTTATACGTCATAAATATGTTACATGATGATAAAATATAATTTTTCATAAGATAACGCGTAAGGAATATTGACATCTAACTTGAATCATTATATATTGGCTACAGTACTTTTTAATTCCATACTCTGATGGATACAACGGTGTATTCGATGAAACGGCAATGGAGCCTGTTTTCGCATGTGGAGGGATGTTTTGAATTCCCCTATGTGAAGCAGGCTTTTTATGTTTTGAGGATATGAATGGAAGGGGAGTGACCTGATGAACCACATCAAAAAGTTAGTGCTGGTCGGCAACGGAATGGCGGGGATACGCACCCTCGAACATTTGCTGAAGATTGCTCCGGGTGCCTATGACATTACGGTATTCGGGGCCGAGCCTCATCCGAACTATAACCGGATCATGCTGTCCTCCGTTTTGGCTGGAGGGGCTGGTTTGCAGGATATTGTCATCAACGACTGGAGTTGGTATGAAGACAATCATATCCGGTTGTATACAGGGGATCCTGTCACAGCTATCGACACGGAAAAGCGGCAGGTGATGTCACGCTCCGGCGTATGCGTCTCTTATGATTTGCTGTTGTTGGCAACAGGCTCCAAAGCCTTCATTCTGCCGCTTCCAGGAGCCGACAAGGATGGTGTTATCGGCTTCCGGGATATCCGTGACTGTGAAACGATGATGGAGACGGCGAAGACGCACAAAAAAGCAGCCGTCATCGGCGGCGGATTGCTTGGGCTAGAGGCAGCCAGGGGGCTGCTCAACTTAGGGATGGATGTTACGGTTATTCATATTCACGAACATATTATGGATCGGCAACTGGATGAGGCAGCTTCCCTTATGCTAAGGCGCGAGCTGGAGGAGCAGGGAATGACTTTTCTGGTCAATAAGCGGACGGCGGCTATTACGGGCCGTCGCCGCGTGGAAGGATTGAAATTTGCCGACGGCAGTGAGCTGGAAGCGGATCTGATCGTTATGGCGGTAGGCATCTTACCAGACATTGAACTGGCGATGTCGGCGGGAATCCCAGTAAATCGCGGCATTATCGTAAATGATTACATGGAAACAGGCATCCCCGGCATATACGCCGTTGGCGAATGTGCAGAACACCAGGGAATTACCTACGGCCTGGTGGCTCCATTATATGAACAGGGTGGTGTGCTGGCCCAGCGGCTCGCGGGAATGGAGACTCCCGGCTATAGTGGTTCCGTCATTTCGACGAGACTGAAGGTATCGGGCGTAGACGTATTTTCCGCAGGGTGCTATAAGGACGAGCCGGGAACGCGTTCCCTTCGATATCAGGATGATATTGGCGGCGTCTACAAAAAAATCGTCATCAAGGAAGAAAAACTGATCGGAGCCGTCCTGTTTGGGGATACGTCTGACGGAGCTATGTTGTTTTCTCTGATCAAAAGTGGCGAGTCGGTGGTTGGCCGTGAGAAAGAGCTATTGCTCGGCTTCAATCCAGGCCAACCAGAAGCAAGTGGCTCCATGATGCTGGAGCAAATGCCAGATGACGAAATTGTATGCGGATGTAATGGTGTATCCAAGGGTGACATCGGTGAGGCGGTTGCGGCTGGCTGCCGGAGCCTTGGGGAGATTAAGGCCTGCACGAAAGCATCGGCATCATGCGGCGGCTGCAAGCCATTAGTGGAGGGACTCTTACAGCTATACGCAGGCGCAGAAACCGGAGAAACGATTAAAGAGGGGATTTGTGGTTGTACGACGCTTGACCGGGAAGCGATCATTGATGGCATTCGGGAAATGGGATTGAAGAGCGTCAAAGAAGTTATTAATGTGCTGGGATGGAACGAACCGGAAGGCTGCACCAAATGCCGCCCGGCTCTCAATTATTATCTTGGTATGCTGTGGCCGATGGAATACGCAGATGAAAAGGAATCCAGATTCACCAATGAACGGTACCATGCCAATATCCAGAAAGACGGCACATATTCCGTCGTACCCCGTATTTACGGAGGAGTTACTTCACCTGCGGACTTGAAGAAAATTGCTGCTGTCGCGGAGAAATACAATGTGCCTCTGGTGAAATTTACGGGCGGACAACGTCTTGACCTGCTTGGTGTGAAAAAGGAGGATTTGCCGGGTATCTGGTCCGAGTTGGATATGCCGTCTGGGCATGCCTACGGGAAGACGCTGCGAACGGTTAAGACATGCGTCGGTAACACCTTTTGCCGCTTCGGCACTCAGGACGCTATGGGCATGGGCATCCGGTTGGAAAAGGCATTTGAACGTCTGAATGCGCCATCCAAAGTTAAACTGGCTGTGTCTGGTTGTCCGCGGAACTGCGCCGAAGCGACGATCAAGGATTTGGGCGTCGTCGCTATTGACGGTGGCTGGGGGATCTACGTCGGGGGTAACGGCGGTATTAAGGTACGGGCGGCTGAACTGCTTTGTACCGTTAAAACGGAGGATGAAGTGATGGAATGGACCGGTGCTTACTTGCAATATTATCGTGAGCAGGCGAATTGGAACGAGCGTACAGCCCACTGGGTGGAACGAGTCGGGTTGGAATCCATCAAGCAGGCACTTGCGAATGAGGAGACGAGACAGCAACTGGTGAGCAGAATTGAGGAAACGCTAAGCACGACGACTGATCCGTGGCACGAAATCATTCATAACGAAGAGCTACGCAAGAATTTTGTGCGGCTGCCAGAGCTTAAGCCAGTAACGGAATAGGGGGCTGATTACAATGGAGACCAACACCACAACCAGCAGAATCAGGATAGCCGATCTGAACGAAATTGACCGACGTGGAGCAAGGACAGTTCGCATTCATAATACAGAGATAGCCGTATTCCGCCTGAGCGACGGCAGCGTGCGTGCGCTTGAGAATCGTTGCCCGCACAAAGGGGGACGGTTATCCGAAGGAATGATATGTGGATCAGCAGTCCATTGTCCGCTCCATGACTGGAAAATCGACCTAACCACCGGAAGGGTGCTAGAGCCGGATACTGGATGTGTGACCGCTTACCCCACGGAGATTGACAATGAGAGCGGAGCTGTTTATATCGTAATCTAAGAATTCTGTGTATATTAAGCTGAGCATACAGAAAAGCCGACCCTATTTTCCGGTCGGCTTTTTATCTTCTAAGTATGATTAACGAAGAATCGCTAAACAATTGACTCAATATGTATAGTTAATCTGTTTTGCTCTTCTTATAGTACCCAATTGATCTCTAAATAAACAAAAAAGCCTTGATCATCAAGGCTTTTGACGTATAGGACGGATGGGGATCGAACCCATGACCCTTACCCTGTCAAGATAATGCTCTCCCGCTGAGCTACCGTCCTTCGGTTATTAGATAATATCATGTATTAACGATAAATGTAAAGTAGAAAAATAGAAATTAGATTGTACTTCATTACCATTTTTATATATAATTCAAATTTAGTGAGTTTGCAAATTGAAGCAATGATAAGGGGGGCGGATGATGGCCGCAGAAATTATAAGTGTAACAACAGAGGAGCAGCTACGGGAGGCAATATTGATCCGTACCAAAGTGTTTGTCGAAGAGCAAAAGGTTCCTCTCGATCTAGAAATCGACCATTATGACAAGCTGGGGGAAACTGCACATCATTTGCTGATCTCTGATCATGGTAAGATGGTGGCAACGGGACGCTTGACCTACTATGAGGAAGATACAGCTAAAATGCAACGTATTGCGGTTCTCAAGGAGCATCGTTCAGGGGGTTACGGACGTATATTACTGCTGGCTCTGGAGGAACGTGCGCGTGAGCTGGGGTTACGGCATTCGCTGCTGGATGCTCAATGTCAAGCTGAAAAATTTTACGAGAAGCTCGGTTACGAGACGATTTCGGAAGAACCTTTTGACGATGCCGGGATTCCACATGTGCGTATGCGCAAAAAGCTGTAGGTGGCAGTACAAAGATGCATATAATTCTGCATAGGGTGCATGCTAGTAAAAGTTCCTCCACTATACTATGGATAAGGAGCGATGCAGCATGGCTAATGCAGAACGGGAACAAATTACGGCAGTACGTAAAAACGGTGATGGTGATCTGATGTCATTTCAGACGTCTACCGGACGGGTTTTGGATTACAGTCAGGCTCTGAATGAAATTGAAGCAGGCTCGATTGCCGGGGTCAATGTTTTCAAAGCCAAGGATGGAAGTAAACGGATTCGCGGAGATGCTGATGGAGATCCTACGAATAATTTGGATCAGTTGCCGTTGTTCTGACGTTCATTTCAAGCATCTATCGCTAAGCACATAACTACACGCAAGTATATGCCAAAGCCGCCGGGCTCTTTTTCCAGTTGGAAACCCGGCGGCTTTTTGTTATTTCACTTTGTATCCAGTATTATTATTGCTCTGTGCGTTCCAGATCAACAATGTTGTATACGCGCTGCTGCTCCAGAAAGGACATGACTCCAGCCTTTTCCCTGAATCGCTCCATGTCGTCACTATAGTGCATGAGACGAATCCGCTCTTGAAGTGGGATTGGCAAGCTGAGTAGCTCGTCCAACGTCGTATGAACTTCTCCGGCACCCTGTAATTGAACCTCATGCAAAATGCTGCGACAGCCCCGCTCGTGTACCAGTTGATTCAGCAGGCCGGGATCAAAGGTCATATCCGCACTATAAAAAAGACGGTCATTAATGAACAGGGAGTAGCTGTCTTTACCGGGGATATGACGGGTAGGAATGAGTTCAATTTCGATGCCGGATACTAAGCTGGTAGATTCCCCAGGCGTCAGCACGTTTACCTCAAACACATCCTCCAGCTTGTCAATCATGCCTTGCTGTGACATGCCGCCCTTGAGCGTATTTTCCCATAATGGATGAATTAGCGGTTTTGCGATATAAAGCACGGGTTTACGACCATAAAGGATGTTCATTTGGAATCCAAACTCTTCCAGTCCTCCGACATGATCGGCGTGAATGTGGGTAATTAGAATGGCGTCAATTTCACGCAATTGAATGCCCATTCGGTGCAGAGCCAGAGAAGCGGTTGTTCCGCAGTCGATCAATAGCTTGCCTGCTCCGCTGTCCAGCAGTGCGTTATTGTTGTAATAGTTTTTGGCAAAGGCACTGCCTGTGCCTAGCATTTGTATTGTCAGGCTCATCCGTATTTCACCCTCCAGACTTAAATGTGTATAAATCCTCTACAGTCGTATCTTACCATCGATGATGATAGAAATTAAAGATTTCACGCCATATCAAAAACTTTGGACAATTTGTGAAGCACAGCGCAACTTGTGGAACTGAGCTAGGTATAAATGTAAGACAGAAGTTATTTAACAGATGATGATGGAGGGATATCTAGCGATGAAGTGGAGAAAAGTTATGGCCCTAGTGATGGCCTTTTCGATAATGGGAGGGACCGTTATTTCGGCGGAATCCGCCAAGGACCAAGTGAAGCTGATTATTAACGGTGAGGTGTCGAAGGATGGCGCGGTTGTCATTGACGGCAAAACGTATGTGCCCATTCGGGATTTTAACGGGATTGTCAGTTTTGATCCGTCCGGTGGAAAAGTTGTTTTCGACCAACCGAATGTACACATTTTCTTGTTTAAGGGCGATACGGTGTTCGGTAACGTGAATAAAGGCAACAAAGTGAAATTCAATGTATTCAGTCAGATTGATACGTTGAAAGCGGATATCTCCGGAGTGAAGGTAGCGATTACTGACCCGGCGGGTAACGTGAAAGATATTCAGTCCCAGGATATCAGCGGAGCACAAAAGGATAACTTTTGGTTCCGTACAAACGACTTTACGTATGATTTTAAAACAGCAGGGAATTACCGGGTCGGTTTCTACATTAAAGAAAGTAAAGACAGCAGCTATACACTGGTGTCCGAAAAAGTCATTACAGCGATAAATTAGGCATACCACAAATTGACCTGTACCCTTGATCATGTTACGATACGGGGGAAAATAAAACAATTTGAAGGTAGGTATTTCCATGAGTGATCACAAACATGAACACGGTGAAGCCTGCAACCACGATCATGACCACGAACATGAAGAAATGGTTCTTACGCTAACTGATGAAAATGGCAAAGATGTAGAAATGGTGCTGGTAGAGACCTTTGACGTAGAAAATCACGTTTACGCTCTCCTGCTGGAGCGCGGCAATCCTGAAGCAGACGGCATTATTCTTCGTATGGAAGAAGAAAACGAAGAAATGGTGCTTTACAATATCGAGGACGAAGATGAATGGAAACGTGTTGAAGAGGCTTACAGCGAGCTGGTTGCCCAATACGAATAGTATTGGACCTAACGGCTGTTGCAGCTTTGTAAGGTAACGAAAAAGCCCCCGTTTGGGGGGCTTTTTTTGTTAAGCTTTTTTAGGATGCTTGTAAGACCTTCCAGACTTGTTAGGGATCAGGAATAATTAGGAAATGGCGTCCGTTTCAACAATAACCTTCACTTGATGTACGGTACGGTCCTCCGGCCCTTTTACAGGCAGGCCTACTTCCACATGATCGACAATATAATCAATATTGTCCTGTGAGATCACTTCGCCCGGCAGTAGGATCGGAATACCTGGCGGATATACATAAATGAATTCTGCAATAATGCGTCCAGCAGATTCCTTGAATGGTACCACTTCTGTATCTCCATAAAAAGCGTCTCTCGGAATGAGGGAGAGCTGAGGGATTTCCGGTATCTTTACAACCAGCTCATGCTCCTGACCTGTGGAATAGTGCAGAGAAGCCAGCTCACGCAGAGCTTTCAACAAAATTTCAATTTCCTCTTTGGTATCACCAGGGGTCACCAAACAGAGAATATTGTACATATCGCTAAGCTCAACCTCGATGTTGTAGTGATCTCTCAGCCAATTTTCCACATCGTATCCGGTAAGGCCCAAATGGCGGATATGAACCGTGATTTTAGTTGGATCATAATCGTGGGTAGCTTCCGTGCCGAGAATTTCACTACCAAAGCAATATAGCCCTTCAATCTTGTTAACCTCTGAGCGGCAATATTCCGCCAAATCAAGGGCGCGTTGTGCTATTTCATGACCGTTAAGTGCTAGGTTGCGTCGGGATGTGTCCAAGGAAGCCAGCAGGAGATACGAAGTGGATGTCGTTGTCAGCATACTGAAAATCGTTTGTACACGCTGTGGGTTAACGTATCCGTTTTTCGTATTTACATTCAAGATCGAGCTTTGTGTCAAGGAACCGCCCAGCTTGTGGACGCTTGTAGCTGACATGTCTGCTCCCGCCTCCATGGCGGACATCGGTAGATCAGGATGAAAATGAATCAGTACCCCGTGAGCCTCATCGACCAGGACCGGCACATTATAGCTGTGAGCGAGATCTACAATTTCTTTTAAGTCGGCGCACACACCGTAATATGTCGGGTTGATAACAAGGACGCCCTTGGCGTCAGGGTGGCGTTCCAATGCCCGGCGTACGGACTTGGTTGTAACCCCGTGGTGAATACCGAGATTCTCATCACTGACTGGAGAAATGAATACTGGTTTTGCACCAGCAAAGATAATGGCAGACATTATGGATTTGTGTACGTTTCTGGGTACAATAATTTTATCACCTGGCAAGCAAATGGACATAATCATGGTGATGATGGCTCCGCTTGTCCCCTGTACACTGTAGTAAGTATAATCTGCTCCGAAGGCATCTGCTGCAAGCTTTTGGGCTTCTTCGATGACACCTGTTGGTTGATGCAGATCGTCCAATGGAGCGATGTTGATCATATCTATGGAAAAGGCATTATCCCCCATAAATTCGCGAAATTCCGGATCTGCTCCGACTCCCTTTTTATGACCTGGGATGTGAAATTGAACCGGGTTGCTCTGAGCGTGCTTCTTCAAAGCAGTAAAAAGCGGGGTGTTGCTTTGATTCATTAGTGTTGTCACAACCTTTCGTGCAGGATTTCGACAATCCTGTGCAAGTGATAATAGAACAAAATTGAGTATAGCAGTTTGAAGTAGGAATGCAAGCGGTTGAGGGCGCATTTATTTACGAAAGAGTGGAGTAGGCGGAGAACCCGGTCTTTATAGCCAAAAAACGAAGGTGGAGGATGTGGATTAGATGAGGCAAATAGGACGAAAAAAAGCTCTGCAGCGGTTGTGGACTCCTTTTTTTACTAAATTGTGGGTTTTGGTATTTCTGGTCGAATTTATGAAAGGATCTCTTCTGGTATCCATCCTGCCGGTATATATGGGAGAAACGCTTGGTTTGTCGGCCGGGATTATTGGTTTGGCCTTTTCGCTTCAGTATTTTGGAGACAATGCGTTCCGGGCACCGGCGGGCTGGATGGCTGAACGGCTCGGCTACCGTGGAACGATGTCGACCGCACTGTTGTTTACGCTTGTAGCGATTATTATGCTGAGCGTACTGACAGAGCCCGTGTGGCTCGTCGTCGCGTGTCTGCTGCTCGGTCTGGGTACTTCTCCGCTCTGGCCTTGTGTTATGACCGGAACGACCGAAATGTCCGGGCCTAATAACAGCAATGGTGCGGCGATGGGCACATTGGAAATTGCGTCCATGGGCGGAACAGGAATGGGGCCGCTTGTTATGAATTTCGCTATGGCACATTATGGTCATTCTTACGGAATGGTGTTTATGATTTTGACAGGATGCAGTATTGTGCTGTTGTTGGTCTCCCTAATGCTGCCCGGACGGAAAGAGTCTGCCGACAAAGGAGCGCTGCAACGGAGCGCTTTGGTGTCCTCCGACGGTCTTGCAAAACAAAAGCTGAAGCTGCTGGGAGGAATCAAGGAGACGATCATTACACTCAAAACAAAACTAAATGTAAACCCGTTGATTTACCCGGCGCTGTTTTTGCAATCGTTTGTTATCGGTCTAATCAGCCCGGTATTGACGCTGTACGCCCGTACGGACCTCGGGATCTCGCCGAATTTGTACAGTGTACTTCTAATTGCTGGCGGCGGGGTAACGGTGCTGGCGCTTATTCCTTGCGGAAAGCTGGTGGATCGGCTCGGAACAGAATACTTTCTGCACGCCGGTTTTTTACTTGCCGGGATTACGCTGTTTTTCTTTTCCGCCGTCCGATCCATTCCGCTTGTGTTTGTATCCGTAGCCCTTATCGGCTTGGGCTATGCGCTCATTTTGCCTGCATGGAACACGTTCCTCGCCAAATTGATCCCAGAAAGCGAGCGAGCGACGATATGGGGCTTTTTTCTGACACTCCAAGGTTCAGGTATGGTCATCGGTCCGCTCGTTTCAGGAGTGCTGTGGGACCGCGCAGGACACACAGCTCCATTTATCATCAGCGGAGTTGTAATGCTGCTCATGTTCGGCTGTCATCTGGCTTTGGCACGTAATCCGCGCAGAAAGACGGCTGAAGCCTGATTGGTAGCTTGATTAGCCAATACCGGTTACTCTTTCGGAAAAGCCATTCGGTACAGCGGCAGCAAACGCTCAAAAGTGGAACGCACTGCCTGTAGTAATGCAGCCCCGTCGCTGGCGAGTGGATCTTCCCGGTCAATACGGATACCACACATGACCTCGGCTTTTTTAACCTGTTGCAGCTTGTCAATGATCGTTTGAAAATCCTTCTCGTCCATTTGCTTTTGCTCCGTACCTTCCGGGGCCATATGATCCATGGACCAGTAAAAATGATCCGGTAGGCTAGTGCGGACATCGCTCAGATTGGCTTTGAGTGCCTGGGCAAACGTGGTTTTGTTCGGGCTTTCATAAATAATTGCGAAAATGATGAACAGATGAGAAGAAAACATCCCTACCTCAAAATGTGGCAACGCCTTGTATCCACGCTTGTTTGCCGCCCAAGCTACCCAGGAATCCTTGGGCGGATTTACTTTGCGCCGTGCATGCTTTGCAACGTGAACGTGCATAGGCTCGCCACACAAGTCCGTCAGGAAAGGAGCCAACTCCGCACCAATCGCTTCCAGTTTGGGTCGAACCTGTTCAATCAGTACCTCCATGCGAGGCTCCAGCCCCGGTATTTCAAAAACATCAAAGTCCTTTGCTGTAAATCCATTGAACGTCATACGTTTTCCTCCTGTAACTGGGTTAAGCCATTTCGTGTGGCGTAATATGTCCGATTATAGCATAACGTCAGCAGGCTTGACCGACTTTAGGCCGGGTTTGGGACAAGCGCATAAGGCAAAAGTAGGATTGTGCGTTGTTACTCATAAAAATAGGTCAAATAACCAAGTACCCTTACATAAAATGAAGTATAAAATAGAGCAAGGGAAGATCAAGCGGAAAAGCCGCAGGCTTGCTGTAGCCGGACTTCTTGAATCGGACTTGAAAAAGGAGGGAATGCCGTGAACAAGGGCTGCGAGGTAGAATATTGCAATCTGGAGCTCCGGTTTAGCCGTCGGCATATCCATAATCTGATCAAGGATTTGATATCGGAAGGGTATTCGCTGTACTGGAGCGAGGATGAGTCATACCTGGTGCTGTCGGTAAGAACCGGGCGCAAGCTGGTGAAGCTTCGTTTTCAACAATTACGTACAGGACACTACAAGTTGGCCGGAGATTATGTGATCCGCGATGCCAAGCTGGCTGAGTGGTTGGAAAAGCTGATTGGAAGCACCCGAGGCCATGCCATTGTCAAAAGAGTCAAGGACCATCATATTTTGGTGGAAAATATTTTGTTCGGTGAGGTCATTCGTCTGGTCGAGGTTACTGGTTTTAAGCAACGCGTTATTTATCAGAAGGGACCAGTGCTGTCAGCGCAGGAGATGGAGGAAATGTATATTTCCAATGAGGGAGAGACCCGACTGCTGCTGCTCAGAATGCAAGTCGATGATGAATTGGAGAAGCTTTTCACGGCAATGACAGAGGGAGATACGACCAGAGCCGAGAACTGCCATGAACGCCTGCAAGCGCTATCCCGCCAACTGTTAATGATGGAAGCATAATGATGAGAGAATAGCGTAATTTAAAACGAATCATTATGGGTTAAAAAATGCGTGGTGTTAAGGACCAGTCAAACGTTTTTGCTTAAATCCGTAGATACTGTGCAGATTTGGGTATAACTGAACACCTCATGAAAATGGGGTGTTTTGATCTGCGAATAGACAGGGGTTCACTTCTGACACCAAAAACGTTAAAATAGAATTGCACGTGTTCCGATTCACATAAAGTGTAATGCGGTAAAGCGGCGATATAGAATAAAAAATATGTTGCAAAGGATGAGGAACCAGATGGCAAAACAGCAGATTGGTGTGATCGGCCTGGCGGTAATGGGTAAGAATTTGGCCCTTAATATTGAGAGCAGAGGCTTCACCGTCTCGGTATTTAACCGCTCTCCCGAAAAAACGCATGATCTTATCAAAGAAGCAGAAGGTAAGAAACTGACGGGTACTTTCTCCATTGAAGAATTTGTGAACTCACTGGAATCGCCCCGTAAAATCCTGATCATGGTTCAAGCTGGTAAAGCAACGGATGCCACGATTGAGCAGCTTGTGCCTCATCTGGACAAGGGCGACATTATTATAGACGGAGGCAATGCCTACTTCCCTGATACACAGCGCCGCAGTAAGGAGCTGGAGGAAAAAGGATTCCGCTTTATTGGTACAGGCGTATCCGGTGGCGAAGAAGGTGCCTTGAACGGTCCTGCAATTATGCCGGGTGGACAAGAAAGTGCCTACAAGCTGGTAGAGCCGATTCTGACGGCAATCTCTGCCAAAGTAGAAGGCGACCCTTGCTGTACATATATCGGTCCCGACGGTGCTGGTCACTATGTAAAAATGGTGCATAACGGTATCGAGTACGGCGACATGCAATTGATCGGTGAGGCTTATCACCTTTTGAAATCGGTCCTGAATGTGAATGCGGAAGAGCTTCATGAAATCTTCACAGAATGGAATAAAGGCGAGCTGGACAGCTACCTGATCGAAATCACGGCTGACATCTTCTCCCAATATGATTCCGAAACAGGCAAACCAATGGTAGACGTTATTCTGGATGCGGCAGGTCAAAAGGTACTGGTAAATGGACAAGCCAAAGCGCGCTGGATCTGGGCGTTCCATTGTCCATGATCACCGAATCTGTATTCTCCCGCTTCCTGTCTGCTATGAAAGACGAGCGTATTGCGGCAAGCAAAGTGCTGAGCGGTCCTAATGCTGAATCCTTCAGCGGGGACAAAAAAGAATTTATCGAAAGCGTACGTAAAGCATTGTTCGCAAGTAAAATTGTGTCTTATGCTCAAGGCTTTGCACAAATGCGTGCAGCTTCCGATGAATACGATTGGGATTTGAAATACGGAAAAATCGCTATGATCTTCCGCGGCGGTTGCATTATCCGTTCGCAATTCCTGCAAAACATCAAGGATGCGTATGACCGCGATCCTGCTCTGAAAAACCTGTTGCTGGATTCCTACTTCAAAAATGTAGTAGAAACTTACCAAAACGCATGGCGTCAGGTGATTTCCGTAGCTGTATCTCAAGGTATTCCAGTGCCAGGCTTCTCCAGTGCGCTTGCATACTATGACAGCTACCGTACTGAGCGTCTGCCAGCAAACTTGCTGCAAGCACAACGTGACTACTTCGGTGCGCATACGTTCAAACGTGTGGACAAAGAAGGCGTATTCCATCACCAATGGTTCTAATAAATTGATGGATATGTAAGGATAGCATTGATGTGATACAACGGAAGTTTTTTTTACCCTTGTGGTAGAAGAAGCTTCCGTTTTTTGATTTCGTGGATGGTTGATTGGATGAGGATGAAGCTAGAGGATTGTGTAATCTTTTGGGGCTGTGGTATGATAAGAACAAGATATTTTAACGCATTACCGCGTCTAAGCTTTGGGTTATAACAAAAAGACGGAAAGATCCCGTCTCTTGTGGTGAGTTGCATTTTACTGCTCTTGTGACCATTGCAGCATACCGCCGGTCATGTTAGTGCAGCCTTCATAACCGAGCTGTTGTAAATATTCGCAGGCTCGTTCGCTGCGATAACCGCTCCGGCAAATAAAGATAATTTCACCGGTACGTTCAATTTCCTCAAGACGACTTGGAATCTGTCCGAGCGGAATATGCTTGGCACCGTCAATCATGCCTTCCGCTACTTCTTCTGCCTCGCGAACGTCGATCAATTGCAGTTGTTCTCCTGCTTGCAGGCGTGCGCGAAGCTCAGAAGGTTCAATCAGGGCGATTTGCGTCATGGCTGGACCTCTTTTCTAATGTAAAATGGGTGCTGCGTGTGTTATTGACGTGTGCAAAACATCACACTCTCTATGTATGATAGCGAAGCTATCTCTAAGCTGTCAATCTGGCTAATCCTAAAGGCGTGTATAGATTAATGAATCGCCGGGATGAAACTCGGGCAGGCTTTGCTTGATATTCAGTGTTTTTTTCTGGTGGTGAAATGAACATCACAGCTTGTATAATTAACGTAAAACGGGTTGGTTAAAATCCGAAAAGGAGCATGTACATTATGGATGTTATCGTTAGACCTACCCCTTCGTTGCAAGGGGAGATTGGGGCCTTGTCCTCCAAAAACTACACTACACGCTATTTGCTGACAGCAGCGCTTGCCGATGGACGAAGTACCATTTATTTTCCGGCACACAGTGAGGACAGTGATGCTATGCGTCGTTGTATCGCTGATTTGGGGGCAGTGCTGGAAGAGGATGATGAAAAAATAGTCATTACGGGCTTTGGCAGCCATCCTCGTGCTGTGAAGGAACTCAATGTAGGTAACGCCGGAGCAGTGCTTCGTTTTTTGATGGGGATCGCATCGCTGTGCCCGGATGTTACTTTCGTCAATACATATCCCGATTCGCTGGGAAAACGACCACATGATGATCTGATCGACGCATTGGGTCAACTGGGTGTACAGGTAGATCATCGTGAAGGTAAGCTTCCGATCCGCATTCAGGGCGGTCAGCCCAAAGGCGGCAAAATTCAGGTATCCGGTTCGGTTAGCTCGCAATATTTGAGCGCCTTGCTATTCCTCACGCCGTTATTGGAGGAAGATAGCGAAATTGAGGTGCTGCATGATCTGAAATCCAAGGTGGTTATTGGTCAGACGCTGGAGGTGCTCCAAGAAGCAGGCATTATCATTCATACAAGTGATGATTACATGTCTTTCCGTGTGCCGGGACGACAATCTTATCAGCCACGCATATATACCGTGCAGGGCGATTACCCGGGCAGCGCCGCGGTGCTGGCGGCGGCTGCGGTCACGAACTCGGATGTCACCATCCATCGGCTAAAGGAGCAGAGCAAGCAGGGAGAACGTGCTATTGTAGATGTGCTTCGTATGATGGAAGTATCGCTGACGCACGAGAACGACACCGTCGTCGTGAAGGGGAATGGCCGTTTGAAGGCCATTGAATTTGACGGCGATGCTGCAACCGATGCTGTGCTGGCGATGGTGGCTGCGGCTGTATTTGCTGACGGCACGTCCCGTTTTTATAATGTGGAAAATTTGCGGTACAAGGAATGTGATCGCATTACCGATTATTTGAACGAACTGACCAAGGCCGGAGCTCGGGTGGAGGAACGTCAGGCTGAAATTATCGTACATGGCAGACCGGAGGGGGTTGAAGGCGGTGTTGAAATTAACGCGCATTTTGACCACCGTGTTATTATGGCTTTGACGGTAGTTGGTCTACGGGCCCAGAAACCGCTGGTGATCAAGGATGCGCATCATGTTGCCAAATCATATCCGCAATATTTTGACCATCTGACGACGCTTGGCGCCTCTGTAGAGTGGGTAAAATAAAAGTAAGTTCTAAAAGTGGACAGGAGGGAAAAGGATGGCTTTTGCAAATCCGTCAAGAGAAGAGATCAAAAGCATTTTGGAACAAGTAGGCAACATTGCGGTTGTAGGTTTGTCTGATAAATCAGACCGGACCTCGTATATGGTGTCTTATGCGATGCAAAAGCGGGGATACCGTATTATTCCGGTTAATCCTGCGGTAGCGGGGCAAACGATTTTAGGAGAAACTTGCTATGCAAGTCTCGAAGAAGTACCCGAGCCTGTCGAACTGGTCAATGTATTCCGTCGCAGTGAGTACTGCGCGGAGGTTGCTCGTGAGGCGGCTGCTATAGGTGCGAAGGTTTTGTGGCTTCAACAGGGCATTATCAGCCAGGAAGCCGCTGACATTGCGCAGGAGCATGGAATGACGGTTATTATGGATCGTTGCATCAAGGTAGAGGATTCCATAACCCAAGCAGTACGTAAAGGATAATCTGGACATGAAGAAAAACCTTCGCCCCTATGAAATACGGGGAGAAGGTTTTGGTGTGTGGAAATTGGGCTATATTATGCTTACAGGAATCCATATAATGTATGTATGCCATTTTTGTGATATTATCTTGGTGAATGAGCTCAATCGACAGTATTGAGACGCTGATCTATACCCTCAAGTCGAGAGTCCATACCATCCAGACGTGAAGCAAGAGAATCGCTTTGACAAAAGTATTTATTCGACTTACCATCAGGGATAGAAAGGAGAGGAATGCCATGAATTGGCTCGGATCCTTACAACAGCTTGGTCGGGCTGTCATGCTCCCGACGATGGTGTTACCGGCTGCTGCTATATTACTAAGTCTCGGCAGCCTTCCCTGGTCCACGTGGGGATTTCCAATGGTGTCTGAAATGGCTAATGCAGCAGGGCGGGGGATTTTTTATTTTTTGCCGTACTTGTTTGCGGTTGGTGTAGCACTCGGCATGTCGAATCAGGCAGGTCAGGCAGGACTGGCGGCATTGGCTGGTATGGCTATATATGATCAGGTCACATTGAGATTTGGAAACGGACTCATTCATCCCGCGACGCTCATTGGCATCATTTTGGGTGTCATTTCAGGGGTGGCGTATAACCGCTTCAAAAGCATTAAGCTGCCTGAGGTACTCCAATTTTTTGGAGGGACTCGATTTGTTTTACTGCTGATTGGCTTGTTCTCCGCTGTGTTCGCAGGACTGATGCTGATAGTGGCACCACTCATTCAGAGAGGATTGCAATTTATAGCAGGTCTGGAATTGAGTCTGGGCGGCTTCGGATTGTTTATTTACGGTATTTTGTATCGGGTGCTGGCGGCTTTTGGCCTTCATCATCTGCTTAATAATATATTCTGGTTTCAACTAGGTACATATAAAACACCGTCAGGCGACATAGTGCAGGGGGATTTACCCCGATTTTTTGCTGGCGATCCGACGGCGGGCTATTTTATGTCAGGGTTGTTTCCGATTATGATGTTTGCGATTCCAGCCATTGCGCTGGCGATTATTCAGGAAGCGCGTGAAGATTTGAAACCGAAGGTGCAAAAGACGTTTTTGACTGCTGCACTCGTCTGCTTTTTTACTGGTGTATCAGAACAAATTGAGTTTGCATTTTGTTTGCTGCTCCTTATTTGTTCCTCGTTCATGCAGTTATGTCAGGTCTGGCCATGTGGCTTACTTTTGAGCTGGATATTCATCACGGTTTTTCATATTCAGCGGGTTTTATAGATTACGTACTCAATTTCCATCTGTCACATAACGCCTGGTTGTTGATTCCGTTAGGCGTGGCGTATGGGCTGGTGTATTATGTGCTATTCCGCTGGGCGATTCGGAGGTTCCGTATTCCCACTCCAGGCCGCGAGGAAGGTTCGGTTCTGGAGGATTGGGCAGGCAATATTCCCTACAGCGCACCGCTCATTTTGGAGGCGCTTGGAGGGAAGGAAAATATTGTTCGGGTGGAAGCCTGCATTACACGGTTGCGCCTTACCGTCCACAATGACCGGCTGATTGATACCGGAGCGATAAAAGCTTTGGGCTCGGCTGGACTCATCAACCTGGGAGGGGCAACTTGCAGGTTGTGTTCGGGACGTATTCGGAGCTGATTCGTGAGGAAATCGCGAAGCTTATGGAGCGTGATCTTCCTCAAGTGTTGTTCAACGCCCCTGTGCATGGAAAAATGCTGCCGATTCACGAGGTACCGGACAAAATTTTTGCAACGAAGCTGGTCGGGGACGGAGTTGCTTTTGTTCCCGAACGAGGTGAACTTGTGTCTCCGGTGTATGGTACGGTTATGCATCTGTATCCGACCATGCACGCTTTAGGCATCTCTACACGAGAGGGAATTGAGGTTCTGCTTCATATAGGGATTGATACTTCACAGCTAAAAGGGAATTTTACTGCTATGGTAGAAGCAGGCGATACGGTGGAACCGGGACAATTGCTGATCAAATTTGATTTGCAGGCACTGCGGGAACAAGCTCCATCGTTAGTGACCCCCATGGTCATTACGAACCCGGATCGCGTGAAGTCATGGAGCTTTGCTCCGTTTAAAACAGTGAAAAAAGGTCAGGCCTCGGTAATGTCCGTTGTGCTGCATGACAGGAATGTTGGAGGGGTAGAGACATGATAGAAGGCATCGGCGCCGCAGCAGGTGTGGCAATCGGGAAGGCTTTTGTCCTGCCGAGCTGGGAGTGGGATTTACCTGAGCAGAAAATGGATGCGGTGGATCTCGCAAAGGAATTCGAGCGTTTGTATGAAGGGATCCGCACATCCAAAAGTGAAATCCAGTTTATTAAGGATGAGTTTCGGGAAATGGTGGGACCGGAGGAATCCAGCATTTTTGATGCGCATCTGGCTATATTGGAGGACCCTGAATTCATGAACGAGGTTCGTGGAATCATCGAGCGCCAATACAAAGCAGCCGAGGTAGCTGTTAAGGAAGCAATTGATCATTTTGTGACGATGTTTGATCTGCTGGATGATGAGTATATGAAGGAGCGGGCAATCGACATCAAGGATGTGGGGAACCGACTGCTCAAGCATTTACTGGGTGCGCCGGAAGTAACTCTTCCGAAGGACACACAGCCTTACATTCTGGTAGCCAAGGAGCTTTCTCCGTCTCAATCAGCCCATTTGAATCCAAGCTATGTATTAGGAATTGTGACTATGAACGGGGCAAAACATCGCATTCCGCGATCATGGCCCGTGCGATGGGTATTCCGCTCGTTTCGGGACTGGAGAGCAACCTCAATTTACCTGTCCAGACGGGGGATATGATGGTTGTCGACGGAGACTTGGGTAAGGTTTATGTGGACCCGGAAAAATCCATTATTGATCATTATACGGCATTACGTGATGAGCAGCGCCGCAGAAAAGAACAGCTTCAGGTGCTCGCTTCCGTGGAAGCCGTGACCAAGGATGGAACTGAACTGAGGCTGGCAGCTAATATCAGCTCTGTCAAGGAACTGGAGGCGGCATTGAAGCATGGAGCGCAGGGTGTGGGACTGTTCCGCACGGAATTTTTATATATGGATCGAAACTCCGCACCGGATGAAGATGAGCAGTATGAAGTGTATCGGCTGGTAGCAGAAAAGGCAGGAAACCACTCCGTTGTTATCCGTACATTGGATATCGGCGGGGATAAGCCGTTGGACTATCTTCAACTGCCGGAGGAGGAAAATCCGTTTTTAGGCTATCGCGCTATACGTATCAGTCTCGATTGGAAGGAATTATTCAAGACTCAATTGACAGCTATTTTACGTGCTAGTGCGGCAGGGAATATCAAGGTTATGTATCCTATGATTTCATCGGTGGAGGAGATCCGTCAGGCGGATGCGATCTTGAAGGAAGCTATGGCGGATTTGGATGCGAGAGGCCTTGCCTATAACCCACATATCCAGCAAGGGATTATGATCGAGGTGCCAGCGGCAGCAATGATTGCCGATCTGCTGGCGGCTGAAACGGATTTTTTCAGTATAGGCACGAATGATCTGGTACAGTATGTGCTGGCCGTAGACCGCATGAACGAGCAGATTGCGCATATGTACCATCCATACCATCCGGCGGTGCTGCGGATGCTGCGTATGACGGCGCAGGCTGCTCATCAGGCAGGGATTGATGTGAGTGTGTGCGGTGAAATGGCAGGAGATGAACGTTCCATTCCCCTGTGGCTGGAGCTGGGAATACATCAGCTTAGCATGTCTCCCCAGTCCTTGCTGCGAGTCAAGCATCGTGTACTGAACACGTCCGCAGCAGAGGCAACGCTGGTTGCCCAGGCGTGCTTCAGCATGTCTACCGGCGCGGCGATCGAAGACAAGCTGACCGCAGTTAATGTCGGCTATATTCCGGCTGGGCCAGGACGCCAGTAATTATGCACTAATTGTGCATTTTGTTTTGAAATAAAAAAAGCATCTTCAAAACCACATTAGCCATGGTTTTGAAGGTGCTTTTGCTCATTTTATTGGAACTGACTTATTTCTGAGCATTGTTTGCCAACAGATCGCAAAACGCTTTTCCATATGGCGGAAGGTCAGGCGGGCGGCGGGCAGATACGATATGTCCGTCCGTCACGACAGCCTCGTCCTTCCAGATGGCTCCTGCGTTTTCCATATCATCACGAATGCCCGGTGTGGATGTTACGGTGACACCGTCCAAAATTTTGGCGGAGATCAGCACCCAGCCCGCGTGGCAGATCTGCCCGATGGGTTTATGGGCGGCGTGAAACTCCTGTACAAGTTGAATCACCTTGGGATAGCGGCGCAGTTTATCGGGCGCCCAGCCTCCGGGGACAAGAATCCCGTCATAATCGCGGCTGTTCAATTCCTCAAAGGCATATTCCGCTTCAGCAGGTACGCCATATTTTCCAATATATATTTTACCCTTTTCAGCACCGGCCAAATGTACTTCTGCGCCTTCTTCACGAACACGGTACACAGGGTACCATAGCTCCAGATCCTCGAATTCCTCATCTACCAGGGCGATAACCTTTTTTCCAGCAAGTCTCGACATCCAACCATCCTTTCGTGCGTCACTTGATGACACCTCTGTTTTGTAATCTGTACTTTTACATCTTAAGAAAAAGAACGCCCGAAGTCCATTCCTTCGCAGATTCTTATGTTAGTAGTCTGCTCTTTGACAGCAATTGTCGTCATTTTCTGACCCGCCAAAGCTTTGGTAATTTGTTCATAGCTTCAATCTGTGGAAGGATTTGAGGTCCCAAAGTCGAAATAAAACAAGGTATGATAGTTTTAATGGAGTTTACAAATATTTTATAGACTAGTAGATAGATATATCTGGATTCTGATGAGATCCTCATATAGTTTGATCCTACGTAATGAGGTGGTTAAATGCATAAGCAATGCCAATGCGGTAAACCGATGGGGCTGGAGTTGAGAAAGGTGATATATGCGGACAAGGTTGAAATTTTACATGTTCCCGTATTTTCATGCCCTTCGTGCTTCTCGAGTGAGGTTTTGCAGCACGTGACGAAGGACATCAAGGAGCTGTTACAAAATTTGGGGAGCAAGCCTAATGCTCGGCGTATTTCCTTTGCCCGTAACAACGAGCTGGCAGAAATTATACGCAAGCTGGTGCTGGAGGAAGCGGACAATCCCAATGTAGACTGGCAATCCTCTTTGGAGGAGCGAATGGAGCTTCGAATCAACCTGCTGCTGGACCTTTATCGTTATGCGAGAAGTCTGGAAGATGAGGATTGGATGAACGATGTACAGAAAAGATTGGTGCAATTATCCGGTTTTACCAGTGAATCGGTGTTTATGAATACAAAAAACTAAAAAAAATGAAAATTTTCATGGTCACCATTGGATTTTACATGTTCTTTTTGTTACGATGTGAATAGGCCATACGACAAGACACAGAAAGGAATGTATATCCAATGGTGACGATGACGAAAATGACTACTGTTCAACAATTAAATTCGGCACTGGAAGCGTCATCAGACAAGCCGCTGCTTCTCTTTAAACATAGCACACGCTGTCCGATTAGTTCCCGCGCACATCAGGAGATGGAATCCTACTTGCAAGGCACTCCCGACGAAAATATTGAATACGGTATCATTTATGTAGTAGAAGACCGGCCGGTGTCCAATGAAGCTGCGGACAGGCTCCAGGTGAAGCATGAATCGCCGCAGGCCATCTTAATAAAGGACGGAGAGGCTGTCTGGCATACATCCCATTCGAATATTACAGCCCATGCGCTCCACGATCATCTCACATAGGCAGAATGAGCGCAGTCGTTGCATAAAGTAGTATTTTGTCGTATCATGGTTCTAATTAGTTGATCTAGGATTCGGTTGAAAATTTATTGGCAATGGAGAGAAGGAATGTGACGGTAACGATCTATGATGTAGCTCGCGAAGCCGGTGTCTCAATGGCCACGGTATCCCGCGTAGTTAACAATAATCCTAACGTAAAACCTCAGACCCGCAAAAAGGTGTATGAAGCGATTGAACAATTGGGATATCGCCCGAATGCGGTGGCTAGAGGTCTGGCCAGCAAGAAGACAACGACCGTTGGTGTGGTTATTCCGGATATATCGAACTCAATTTTTGCAGAAATTGCGCGCGGTATTGAGGATATTGCGAATATGTATCACTATAATATTATTTTGTGTAATGCCGATAAGCGGAAAGAAAAAGAGATTCGTGTCATCAATACGCTGCTTGAAAAGCAGGTTGATGGACTTCTGTTCATGGGCGGCACAGTAACGGACGAGCATATTCAGGCGTTTCATACGGCTGCGGTTCCTATCGTTCTGTGCGCAACGAGTGATGAGAAAGGCAGCTATCCTTCGGTTGATATTGACCATGAAGCCGCTGCTTTTGATGCAGTGAATACATTGATCCGCCACGGGCACCGTCAAATCGCGATGATTAGTGGTACTCTTCAGGACCCTGCGAACGGCTATGCACGTTTCCAAGGCTACAAGAGAGCGCTGGAAGCAGCAGGAATGGAGTATCAGGAAGATCTCGTGCGAATCGGGAACTATCGTTATGAGTCCGGTGTGGAGGCAATGAAGTATTTCCTGGGCCTCAAGAAAAAGCCAAGCGCAATTTTTGCGGCTACGGATGAAATGGCAATTGGTGCGATTCATAGCATTCAGGATGAAGGCTTGAAAGTACCGGACGATTTCTCTGTCATCAGTGTGGACAATATCCGTATGGCTTCCATGGTTCGTCCGCAGCTTACGACAGTAGCGCAACCGATGTACGATTTGGGTGCAGTAGCGATGCGTTTGCTGACCAAGCTGATGAAGAAGGAAAATGTGGAAAATCCTCGCGTCATTTTGCCGCATGAAACGATTTTGCGGTTGTCGGTTAATTATCTAGACTAGACAGATTTGTTAACAGGATAGACCTTCGATGAAAGCTCCTTTAATGGAGCTTTTTTCGTGAATACATAGTCCATAATGCACATCATTAAACAAAGAATAGAGGGATTTGAGATGAGTCGAATTTATGGATTAATTGGTGCCATGGATGAAGAAATTGAACTGCTGCTTGCTGCAATGACTGAAGTTAGTAAGTCGGTCAGGGCTGGAATCACCTATACAAAGGGAGTCATTCACGGTCAACAGATTGTCGTATGCAAGTCCGGTGTAGGTAAGGTCAATGCTGCGGTAACGACACAAATCCTTATCGATAGCTTTGGAGTAGAACAAATCATATTTACAGGAGTGGCAGGGGCGGTGCATCCGGATTTAAATATTGGGGATATCGTGATTTCCTCCACATGTATGCAGCATGATATGGATGTAACGCCTTTGGGTTATGCCAGAGGAATCATTCCTTATCAGGATACCTCGGAGTTTGCGGCTGATCCTGATCTTGTTCGTCTGGCTGAGCAAGCCTGTCAATCCTTCGGCGATCGTTATATTGTCGGCAAGGTGCTTTCCGGTGACCAGTTTGTCGCTAGCCGTGAGCTGGTAGCTGCATTGCATCAGGAGATGGACGGTGCTTGTACCGAGATGGAGGGCGCAGCAGTGGCTCAGACAGCCCATATGAACGCTGTGCCTTACGTTGTCCTCCGCTCTATGTCTGATAAGGCAGACGGATCTGCCCACGTTAATTTTGGCGAATTTACAGTAGCATCTTCCCATCGTTCGCATCGAATTGTGGAATATATGCTGAAGCATTTGGGTTAAATGGCTAGTGGTGTAACATTTTAATACATGAATCTTCTCACAAACCGGATACGGTCAAATTGTTCCTGTGATGTGAGGGGGACATCCTCTCCCATTCGGACCATTAGGCAATTCGCCGGGTGGGAGCATATTTCAGGATCATCCGTAGCGTACCAGACCATATCCACCGTTTTCATCAGACGTTCCATCATGCGGCGGTATTCCCATACGGAGAGACCGCTGCCTTTTAAATCCCAATGCCAATAGTACTCAGTCGTAAAAATGATATAGGATTCCAGTTGTCCGTCCTCAAAGGCGACCCGAATCATTTGGCTTCCCAGACCCAGTCCGCGATATTCGTCGGCTACCTCAATCGCTCCAAGCTCCAGCAGGTCCTTCATTCTGGCTTCGGACCAGCGTTCCATCTCATCAGGATAGTGAAAAGTCACGTATCCGAGAATGGTTTCCCTGTCATGAGCAATGATAATCCTGCCTTCCGGCAGTCCCGAAATATCCACCAGCGCGTCGAATTGCTCCTTCGGCTTGCGAAAGGCGTCGAGATGTGGATGCATTTGAAATGAACGCAGTTGTTCAGCGGATACGGGGCCTTCTACGTAGATCCTTTGCCCGTTATGACTTAGCGTGTCCAAATGGTGCAGTTTTAAATGCTGCATACATGCGCCTCCTTGTTTACCGTGACCTAGCTCCCCATATCCCCTACTTATAGCAAAAAAACAAATAAATGAAAAGGATGGTCGTCACATCCTCACCTATGATATACTGTTTTAGACATAAATTGTTCACAATTAGTCGCTTTTATCAGATGTTAAATAAAGGAATTGACATGCTTGTATTGAATTTGTAAGCGTTATCATGTTCTGTATTATTCTCATTATATCGTGAGGAGGCTGAACGCATGAAGATTGAAGAACTCCAGGCTGTAGTTCCCACATCCAACATGGGCCCGTATGAACAAGCTTACAACCGCTTTCAGTGGGAAGATGCAGAGCGTCATTTTACGTGGTATGAATCAGGCAAGGTGAACATGGCGCACGAAGCGATTGACCGGCATGTAGAGGAAGGGAGAGGTGACAAAACGGCGCTGTTGTATTGTGACGCGAACCGCCATGAAGCCTACACCTTTTCTGAGTTGCGTGCCAGCTCCAACAGGTTTGGCAATGTGCTGCGAAAATACGGCATTGGCAAAGGGGAGCGGGTATTTATATTCATGCCGCGTTCACCTGAGCTGGTCATTAGTCTGCTTGGCATTTTGAAGGTAGGAGCAGTCGTCGGGCCTTTGTTTGAGGCGTTTATGGAAACGGCGGTCAAGGATCGGCTGGAAGATAGCGGAGCAGTGGCGCTGGTGACCACGCCTGCACTTCTTTCACGCGTAAAGCGTGAGGAACTTCCGGAGCTGCGGCATATTTTTGTGGTTGGCGATGTGGACGAACGGGAGCAAGGGATTATTGATTTTGAAACGGAAATGCTTACGTCCTCCGAGGAACTTGAACCGGAATGGCTGAGTCGTGAGGATGGGTTGATTATTCATTACACGTCAGGCTCAACGGGCAAGCCTAAAGGCGTATATCATGTGCAAAACGCGATGATTCAGCACTATTATACCGGTAAAATGGTGCTTGATTTGCGTGAAGATGATGTGTATTGGTGTACAGCCGATCCCGGCTGGGTTACAGGAACGTCCTACGGCATTTTCGCCCCGTGGCTGAATGGAGCAACAAATGTGATCCGTGGCGGTCGTTTTAGTCCCGAGGATTGGTACCGAACGATTGAGCGCCACGAGGTGACTGTATGGTATAGCGCTCCTACCGCGTTTCGGATGCTCATGAGCGCAGGGGAGGATATCGTTGCCAAATATGATCTCGGAAGCCTGCGGCATGTGTTATCCGTCGGGGAACCGTTAAATCCCGAGGTGGTACGCTGGGGCTGGCAGGTATATAAGCAGCGTATTCATGATACCTGGTGGATGACGGAAACGGGTGGTCAAATGATCTGTAATTTCCCTGAGCTGCCGATTAAGCCCGGCTCGATGGGAAAGCCCCTGCCTGGTATTCAGGCGGCTATTCTAGACGACAGAGGGCAAGTGCTGCCGCCTAATCGAATGGGGCACTTGGCGATACGTACACCGTGGCCCTCTATGATGAACCGTATATGGAACAACCCGAACAAATTTCAGGAGTATTTCCGTTTTTCCGGTTGGTATGTGTCCGGTGATTCTGCCTATATGGATGAGGACGGATACTTCTGGTTTCAGGGCGTATTGATGATGTCATTAATTCCTCAGGGGAGCGGATCGGTCCATTTGAGATCGAGAGCAAGCTTCTGGAGCATCCCGCTGTAGCAGAGGCTGGAGTGATCGGAAAGCCGGATACTGTGCGGGGAGAGATCATTAAAGCTTTTATCGCACTCCGTGAAGGCTACACCCCTCTGAAGCTTTGCAGCAGGATATTTATCGCTTTGTCAAAGAAGGGCTGTCTGCCCATGCTGCACCACGCGAAATTGAGTTTAAGGAAAAGCTGCCCAAACCCGTTCCGGTAAAATTATGAGACGTGTACTCAAAGCCTGGGAACTTAATCTTCCTACAGGAGATTTGTCTACCATAGAGGATTGAAATGCTTTTTAAGAAAGATACAAAAAAGGGAGTCTCCAAAGCCGTGATGGCTGAGGGACTCTCCTTTTGTTGGTGCTGATAAAGTAGATTTTACCAAATATTAACATTTGTTGCTGTTGTGAGCTGTTATGGACGAACGGCTCCGGAAGGAGCTGATTCCCCAAGGCATTCATGGAAGTGATGCGGAACCAACCCTTCGGTTTGCCGCCCGCTTTATATTGAAAGCTGGTGGATGCGGTGGAGCCGATGTTTGTAAAAGGCTCCGCACCGCTTTCACTGTAATACACTTTATAGCCTGTAATCGCATCCGCAGGCTTTCCTGCACTCCATTGGAGCGCTACGGCTGAGCCTGCTGCTTTCGCTTGAGGCTGCCCAGGAGCGGTAGGAATCTCCGTAGGCTGCGCACCCGTTCCATCTCCTTCACCCGGTACAACTGGATTCCCAGGATCATCAGGTGGCACTACAGGTGCTGCACTTGCTTGGGAGCTTGGCTTTGACTCATGCCCACCTACATCAACGGCGGTTACGTAGTAGCTGGAGCTGCTGCCACCCGGGCTGTCAGAGAACACTTTAGAGCCGTCAGCCATGACGACCTTGCCAAGCCGTTGGAAACTGCTCCCATCCGTAGAACGATATAGACGGTATCCTACGGCATCGCTGTTTCCGCTTGGGCTAAAGCTGATCATAGCTTTGCCGTCACTATAGCTTACGCTAACGTTAGACGGAGCACTAGGATCGGCTCCATCGTCTTTACGCGGATCAATCCGGGTAGGAGCCGCCTTATCTGCATCCTGAGGCAGATAGTAGGACAACGAATTATGTCGTCTCATCACCGTAAAGGCTTGCTGGAGCTCTTTAATCAGCTCTGAAATCGGTTTTTCCCGTTTACTAACGGTCCGCTCGTTCAACATGTCATCCGGTGTGCCGTCCCGTGGAATGTAATTGACACCTTGATAGGTAATATATTTGGCACGAGTGACACCATTTTCACTGTTTTGGGTGGATACTTACTGTTGTAAATATCCGAACCGTATGCGGACGCTGTCTTGTTACAATACCGTCTGGTCGCTTGAAGCTGTCGGTTTGGAACAGATCCGGATCCTTTGCGGTCACTTCATTCATGATTGCGCCCAAAGGCGACGTGCCCGCTCTTTTTGTGCTTTTGTTTCGAGCTTATTGACAGGTTGCTTGTAACCAACCCATACACCCAGTGTGACGTCAGGCGTAAAGCCCTCGAACCATACATCGGTATAGGATTGTGTAGTGCCTGTTTTACCGGCAATCGGAATCTTGCCAGCTTGATCGAAATTACGCTTCACCAGTCTGCCTGTACCTTCCGACACGGCTGTACGCAGCATATCCGTCATCAGATAGGCGGTTTGTGGTGTAAAGGCTTGTACAGGATTAGGCTGATGCTTATAAACAATATTGCCTTGCGAGTCCACAATCTTTTCAATCATGTAGGCGTCATTAAATACACCGCCGTTTGGAATAGCACCATAAGCATTCGTCAGTTCCTCAACTGTGACCCCGTGGGCCAAGCCGCCGAGTACACCTGTCTGGGCATTGTTATCGCTTGGTTCCAAGGTGGTAATGCCTAGCTTCTTGGCAAAATCCCAAGCTTTGCTGATACCTACTTTTTCGTTAAACAACTTGAGTGCTATCGTATTTAGTGACTGATTCAGCGCATAACGGGCCGTAACCAGCCCCTGATAGCGGTTATTGGCGTTTTTCGGGATGTGATACCCATTGCTGCCATCCTTCAAAATAATAGGTGCATCATCCACGATGCTGCCAGGCTGCACGAGACCGCTGTCCAATGCAGGGAGATAAGCGGCAATCGGCTTCATAGCCGATCCCGGCTGGCGTACCATCTGGGTCGCATAATTCATCTGTTCCTTTTGGAAATCCCGGCCTTCCATCATACCGAGAATCGCGCCTGTTTTATGCTGGATAAGAATCGCGGCCGCTTGCTCGTCTCCCTTGGTTTTACTTGTGGAAGAGAAATTATTCTTGTTCTCTGCAATTTGGCGCATCGACTTGTAGATGCTTTTATCAATAGTGGTGTATACCATATAACCACCTGTTCGAAGCTGTTGTTCAGCTTCTTTGAGCAAGTCGTTATCATCCTTGGTTTTGGCATCTGCACTGGCATTGGCCGCTTGACCCGGATTTGTGACTGACATAAGTGCCTGTGCCGCTTGCCGTTCCGTTTCCATCATAAGATACGGATACGTGTTATAGGCTTTAACAGTGCGTGGAGCGAGCGACTTTTTGATATCAAAAGCCATCGCCTCATCATACTGTGCCTGATTGATTTTATTCTCCTCCAGCATTCGGCTGAGTACCAGGTGCTGGCGGTTGATCGCCCTTTTAAAGCCGGACTCGTTAAATTCACCCTTACCGTTGTAAGCGGAATAAGAGGAAGGAAGCTGTGGCAGACCTGCCAGATAGGCGGCTTGAGCCACATTCAGCTCATTCAGATCATTCTCGTTAAAAATACCTTTGGCCGCTGCTTTGATCCCAAAGACGTTATAACCGCTTGATCCGTTACCAAAAGGTACTTTATTGAGATAGGCCGTAATAATTTGCTGCTTGCTCAGGAAGCGCTCAAGGCGCAGAGAGAGCAAAATTTCCTTGACCTTGCGGTCATCCGTGCGATCCAGATTCAGAAAGACACGACGGGCAAGCTGCTGGGTCAGGGTGCTTCCTCCGGTTTGTACGGATTCATGCAGTGCTTTTTGTTTTATAGCCCGCAGCGTTCCCGACAGATCGACACCTTTATGCTCGTAAAAATGGTTATCTTCAATAGCAATGACTGCGTTAATGACGAGTTGCGGAATCTCCTTAAACGTGACAGGACGTCGATCTTCTTCTGTCCGGAGCTGTCCGATAGGGGAGCCATCATTGAAATAAGCGAAGCCTGTAATTGCATTTTTGTCTACTTCCTGTTCAATCATGGATCTGGAGCGTACAGGCTCGCTTTTCACAATAGAGGCTACATAGCCGGCTGCGGCTCCTCCTGCGAACAGCGCTCCCATAAAACAGATGATGACGACCCACTTTATGACACGGCCGAGCCTCCGCATGGTTGTCCGTAAGCGGGAAGGCTTTGGCTCTGACACATTGTTGTTTTCTTCAACCATTAAGTCTTCCTCCTTTATAACAGCCATTATTATAGCATAAAATTACAAAATGAACCCATATGCTAAAAAGCCTGTCTTTTGGTGTCGTTGACTCTATAAAAGTGGTGTGTTATAAATAGGTCAAAGTAAATATCGTGAAAAGCAGAGAAAGACTTCAGTAGAAGGTGGAATCACGTTGTGCAGAGAGCCGATGGGTGGTGCGAATCGGTAACGACCCTCCTTTGAATTACCGTCTGGAGCTGTCTGGATGAATGGTAGAGCTTTTGCAGATTTGCGAAGCTGACTATAGTAATCCAGTACCGGGTGTAGGCCCGTTATAGGAATGAAGTGAAAGAAACGCTTGCCTTTGGCATACGTTTCTTTAATTAGGGTGGTAACGCGAGCAGCTCCTTCTCGTCCCTTGGGATGAAAGGGGCTTTTTGGTTTGTTTAATATGTAATATTTTGGATGAAAACAGGAGGTATACAGGATGAAGTGGGAAGAGATGAAGCCTGAGCAGCAGGCAGAGGTAGAACGCCAATTAAATGTGATTCAACGTGGTGTGGCAGAAATTGTACCGGAGGATGAGCTGAAGCGTAAGCTTATTAAATCGGTCGTTAGCGGTGAGCCGCTTCAAATTAAATTAGGACTTGACCCATCGGCGCCGGATATTCACATCGGGCATACGGTCGTTATGCATAAGCTGCGCCAGTTTCAGGAGCTTGGTCATCAGGTACAACTTATCATCGGTGATTTTACGGGCAAGATTGGTGATCCGACAGGCAAATCGGAAACTCGTAAGCAACTGACTGAGGAAGATGTCCAGCGCAATGCCCAGACGTATAAGGAACAGATATTCAAAATTCTGGACCCCGAAAAAACAAAGGTATACTACAATTCCCATTGGTTGGCTCCCATGTCTTTTGCCGATGTGGTAACGCTGGCCGCTAAAGTAACTGTCGCACGTATGCTGGAACGGGATGACTTTACGAAAAGATACCAAAACGGCTTGCCGATCAGCATCCATGAATTTTTCTACCCGTTGATGCAAGGGATGGATTCCGTGGAACTCCGAAGCGACATCGAGCTGGGGGTACAGATCAAAAGTTCAATTTGCTGATGGGCAGAACTCTGCAAAAGGAATACGGAGTGGAGCCACAGGCCACCATTACGTTGCCACTGCTTGAAGGGCTGGATGGCGTGCAGAAGATGAGCAAAAGTCTGGGCAACTACATTGGTGTCGATGAGGAGCCGAACGAAATCTACGGAAAATCCATGTCGGTTCCTGATGAACTGATGCTTAAATATTTTGAGCTGGCAACAGATTTGAACAATGAGGAACTGGCTGAGCTGGCGGAAGGCATTAAGAACGGTTCAGTGCATCCGCGTGACGCCAAAATGAAGCTGGCTGGAACGTTGGTACGCATGTACCACGGTAAGGAAGCGGAGGAAACAGCGAAGCAGCATTTTGTGACCGTATTCCAGCAAAGAGCGCTGCCTGACGATATTGAAGAGTTCACTTTGACGGCCGATCATTTGGAAGATGGCGGCATCCGTGTCATCCAATTGCTGACTCATTTGGGCTTTGCGGCTTCTAATGGTGAAGCCAAACGCAGCATTCAGCAGGGCTCGGTCAAAATTAATGAAGAGAAATGGACCGATATAAACGAAGCATACACGCCGCAGGAAGGCGATATTGTGCAAATGGGTAAACGGAAGTTCGCCAAAATCAAGCTAGGCTGATAAAAATGTGAGATACATGGCGGGAGAGAGGTAGTCCTGCGTTCGATTTAGTCTACATCGCTGGATTTCTCTAAATTTAAATCAGGCCGCTTCGTTGTTGCCCGCCGTTAATCACCTTTATTTTAACAACGCAGAGACATGCATAGTGTCTCTGCGTTGTTTTTATTTCTACTGAAGTAAAAAGGCCGTGGTAAACTTAGCACAAATGATCAAACAAGTATGTGCAGGATTGTACATAATGGATTACGAAGTCTTGCTAAATTCGCTTGGTGGATGAATCGTCAAACTATAACAAGTAAGGGGAAGGATCGTATGGACTACTTTAAAAGAATACAGTGTGCGATTGAGTTTATTGAAATGAATCTTCGAGAAGAGTTGAAAATTACGGAAATTGCTTCGCAATCTTGCTTTTCATCCTTTCATTTTCAGAGGCTTTTTCAGGCGATTTCGGGTTTTACGGTTCAACAGTATATAAGGAAGAGAAGATTATCGGAGGCGGCTGTAGGGCTGAAACAGTCTAATCAAAAGGTATTAGATATTGCTCTTGAATACCAGTACAGTTCACAAGAAGCGTTTACACGTGCTTTTGAAAAAAGTTTTGGTGTCACCCCGGGGAAATACCGGAACAGTGATATAGATATTTCCCAGCAACACAAGATTAATTTTCTGGATTATCAAAAAAACACCAAAGGGGATTTGGATGTGAATAAGCCGGTAATGCTGCAATTCGATACGATTAAGGTCATAGGCCATGAGTACAAAACAAACCTGAATCATGAGCAGCATTATAATGAGATTCCAGGATTTTATGATCACTTTGGAACGAATGAGCATTTTATGCGTATTCCGAATAAAATTGCACCGGGGATGTCGTACGGTATTGCTTGCTCTTTTCAAGATAATGGTGAATTTTCATTTGTGATTGGCGAGGAAGTTGAGGGAGAAGCGGAAGATTTGGCAGAGGGATTTATCTATATGGAGATTCCTGCAGGAAAGTATGCCGAATTTAACGCTTCAGGTCCGAATGGCCAGGTTCAGGATGTACGAAACTATATCTACGGCACATGGCTTCCGAACTCTAATTTTGAGCGTAGGGAAGGACCTGATTTTGAAATTACCGACGTGATGAATTCTTCCTTTCCAGATTTGGATATTAAGATATATATACCGATTGAATAAAATGTTACAAGCTTCACGCAACAGTAACACGAAAAAAGCACCCGAACGAAGTTCGGGTGCTTTTCAGTGCTATCACAAGGATTAGCGGTTGTAGAATTCGACGATTTGTTTTTCGTCGATATCTTGGGACAATTCGCCACGCTCAGGCAAACGGATGTATTTGCCTTCCAGAGCTGCGTCATTGTACTCCAGGTAAGCTACCAAGTGGTTGCGGTTTTCCAAAGCTTCTTTGATGGAAGACAGGGAACGACTTCTTTCACGAAGACCGATCACGTCGCCCAGGCTTACTTGGTAAGAAGCGATGTCAACTTTTTTACCGTTCACAGTAACGTGACCGTGTGCTACCAATTGACGTGCGCCTGCACGGGAGTTAGCAAAGCCAAGACGGAACACGAGGTTGTCCAGGCGGCTTTCCAGCAAGAACATGAAGTTCTCACCAGCGATACCGTGCATGTGTTGAGCTTTGTTGAACAGAGTGCGGAATTGTTTTTCACCCAAGCCGTACATGTGACGCAGCTTTTGTTTTTCTTGAAGCTGCATACCGTAGTTGCTAATTTTTCTCCGTTGGTTTGCACCATGTTGTCCCGGAGGGAAAGGGCGTTTCAATTCTTTACCTGTGCCGCTCAGGGAAATCCCCAGACGACGGCTCAATTTAAATTTAGGACCAGTGTAACGTGCCATTATAGAGTTAACTCCTTCATAATTAAAATTTGAGTTGGGGCTCTCTTTGCGCTCCAATTTGTTCGGCGCTACCAATCAAGGTGATGCGCACTACTGACAGAAAAGTTCAGCCGCTGTCCTGTTAGCAACAAATAAGATGAGGGTGACACAAACTGTTACGCCCAAAATTTAAGATCCGCACAGTAGATAGTTCTGCCGTACAGTCTTTTTCATTAATATATACTATATGTAATAGTGGGTCAATGTCAAGAAGAGAAAAAGAATGAAAACGTCAAAATTTGTCGATAGGGCTTTAGAACTAAAAAAGTGGGACAAATTTCTGAAAAATGGATGCAAATTTCTGGAGTTAAGAGTAAAATAGATCATATTATAAGCTATAGTGGTGCGTAGCCGCTGTCTTGGTACAGCTAATTTTGCTGTAAAGGAGCGCCTTAATATGTCGGACTTTTCAACAACGGATCAGCAAACGCTTGACGGTAAAACAGCCCAGGCTAGCGGTGCTCCGCTGTTTGATGATAAAGAATATACGTCTTTTGCCTGGCTCCAAAACATGGATATGACACCATTTGATTTCCCCTATATTAATCAGCTTCTTGTCCAAGGATATCGGAACTGGTTGCAGCAGAGCAATGGTATATCGTGGGTTAATGAAGAACAATCCGCCGTTTTTAATTTTACAGGTGTTCGGGTTGCAGGTAGGGAAGAGGATGATGACGAGGATTTGGGGCTGGTCGAACGTTGCTGCTTGTCCAGAGAAATGGAAATAAGTCAACGCAAACTTCGGGACGGAAGCCTTGCATTTGTGTACATGGTTCCTGTATTTTGCCGTAATCATAAGGGTGAGGCTTTTGCTGCTCTTCGTTTTACACTGTCTGCTCAACATTCTGTTCCCGAGCAGGACGCATTATTAGCGGCAACTTTGCATTTTAGATCCTGCTTTTATACGAGATTTGAGTATATATTTATGGAAGATATCCTCGGGATGCAGAACCGGAGCGACCGCGATGGCAGGCGACGCTCTATTTTATTTCAGATTGTAAAGCGAATGCATGACAAGATTGATGTTGAAGGCGTGCTGGACGAGGTATTTGGCAGCATAGCTTACTTGTTTCCGCATGTAGATATCACGTTATATATGAGCCAGGATCGGCACAGTCGTAATCCGCAAGTCAAACCTTTGTTGTTGCACGAGCGGGACGAGGATGTATGTGTGCGTGCATTTATGAAAGGCCAAATGGCTGTAAATGAGCCTGTAGGCACAGAAGGAGAAATGACTGAAATCGGCATTCCTTTACGTGGCAAGCAAGGTGTATATGGTGTGTTTCATATGATTCTTCCATCAGGTGCCGAAAGCATGAAGAAAGTGGATGTGGAGCTGATCGCCATGATGGCGGACACAGCAGGCACCGCATTTGAAAATGCAAAGCTGCTGGAGCAATCCAATGTGCTCATCCATGAGTTGCGTCTCATTAATGAACTGGTTCAGCGCTTGAATCAAAGCCTTAAGCTGAACGAAATATTCGAGTTTGCTGTGCAGGAATTATTGAAAATGTTCTTGGCTGACTTTTGCTGTATTGTGCAACTCGATCAGGAAGGAAATTGCTTTAAGGTCACGTCAAGCAACGTAGAAAGTTTAAGGCTGCACAGTTACTCTGGCGAGGATGGGTTTGCAGGGCTGATACGCAGAACAGGAGAGCCTGTTATCGTATCAGATTACAGAAAGGAAGGGAAGATATCCTCCGATTTTATGGATATGACCGATTCCCTTTCTTTGATGGCGGTACCTATGAAAACCAGCGGTACACCGAGAGGGGCTATTTTATTGTCCAGCAAGCTCCCTCACTTTTTTTCGTACGATAATTACAAAATGTTGCAAATGCTGGCCCCCCATATCGGATTGGCGGTAACAAATGCCATGCTGCATGCTGAGGTACGGCGTCTGGCCAATATGGACATGCTAACAGGTCTGTATGTACGTCATTATGTGGACAAGGTGATTCAGAGACATCAGGAGAAAGATTTTTGCGGTTCTCTCATTTTGGTGGACATTGATCAGTTCAAACAGGTGAATGATACATACGGGCATCAGACAGGTGATCAAATATTGAAAAGTGTCAGTGATATTGTTCGTTCGGCGACCCGTAGCGAGGATGTATGTGCCAGATGGGGCGGCGAGGAATTGGCAATTTATTTGCCGCAGCTTGGAGTACAGCAGGCGCTGGAGTATGCGGAAAAAATCCGCTATCGCGTACAACATGAAACCCAGCCTCAGGTGACCGTTTCCTGCGGGATTGCTGAATGGAACTGGCTGGATGAGCAGATCAGCATTGAATCTTTATTTTACAGGGCGGATATGGCATTGTATGAGGCGAAAAATGAAGGTCGCAACCGGATTGTTATTGATCATGTGGGCGACGCCTAGAGAATGTTCCTTATGGAATGTTCTCTTTTTTTGCTGTGCATAACCTTTTGTAGTCAGGAAACCCTAATCGTAGGTATAAAAATAACGTAGTTTTCCTGAAGTACAGCCCTTACCCATTGGTAAGGGCTGTACTTCAGGATATGATGGGCGGATGATTGGATGGATTGGAGAAGAGAATGGAGTATGCTGGTTTGTATGTTGCTCACCATGTGCTCGTTAAGTGGATGTACACTTGCAGAACAGCAAAATGCGCCGGATCAGATTTTTAAAAGAGCCGTTGCAGGGATAGCAGGCAAAGAAACGTTAACGTTCAAAGGTCAGGCTGGTGTCATAGCCAGAAATGGTATGCCGGTGGATAAACAGTTCGCATATCATGGTAAGGTGAGCAACCACGATGAACTGACCATGCATTGGAGTTCTGCGGGGGCTTTTAACAAGCGGTCAAGCTATGCTGCACTCAAACAAGGCGCATCCGGGGATGGGGTAACACAGGAGCGTTTTCTTCGTCTGGATGGAAAATGGATTGCCGTTACATCCAGTCGTATAGCTATGAATGGAGTAGGGACGTTAAATCGTTTTAATCCGATTCAGGAGCTGGAGGAACTGAATGCACTGAATAAAACCATTCGTATAGAGGCCGGGGCCGCGCGGGGAACCTGGGTAGTGAGGATTGAGCCAGAATCGTCCTCAGCCAAGCGATGGTTGAAAGACCGTTTAATGAAAGAAATGGATGCCATAAATCCTCACCTCTTGCAAGCAAACATGAAGCAGAACGGGAAGAATCAAGAGGTGCAGCAAAAACTGAATCGAATATGGGCGCAGAGTCGCGAGGATATGAGTAGCCAATTAGAACATTCTGATGTGCATGCTGTGTATCATCTGACGATAGACCGCCAAACAGGCTTGCCCCTGAAGTTGTCGTCGGAATGCAAAATTGCGCGGCAGGAGGCAAATGGAGAGGGGCATGAGGAAGCTCTGATTACCAGAGTTGCTTTTGAGGGCTACAAGTAACGCAACGGGCATGATACAATGGACTTCGAATTAACCGTTGTTCAAAAAGAATGTAACAGAGAAGGAGAGACATTAAATGAAAGATCCCAGAATACTTAAACTGGCAGAAAATCTGGTAGGTTACTCTGTTGAGGTACAGCCGGGTGAGAACGTGCTGGTTGAAATGATTGGTACAGAGCGTGACCTGCTTAACGCCATTATTCATGAGGTAGGCAAAAAAGGCGGCAACGTTTTCGTTCAGCTTACTGATCGTAAGGTACAGAGCACCATGCTACGTCATGCGACAAAGGAAATGGTGCAAACCTGGGCTGAAATAGACCTCAACCGGATGAAACAAATGCATTGCTACATCGGGATTCGCGCTGGTGAAAATGTCAATGATCTGTCAGACGTGCCGGAAGACAAGATGAAATTGTATAATTCGATTTATCAGCATGCGGTACATAGCGAGCAGCGGGTAAAGCATACGAAATGGGTAGTGCTGCGTTATCCGAATGACAGCATGGCGCAATTGGCGAATACGAGCACAGAGGCGTTCGAAGATTTTTATTTCAATGTGTGCAATCTGGATTACGCGAAAATGGATAAGGCGCAGGATGCGCTGGCTGACCTGATGAACCGGACAGATAAGGTTCGGATTAGCGGACCGGGCACAGATCTGAATTTCTCTATTAAGCAAATTGGCGCCATCAAATGCTCCGGTCAATGCAATATTCCAGATGGCGAAGTATATAGCGCCCCTGTTCGAGATTCCGTTAATGGAACTATTAGCTATAATGCACAAACGCTGTACAACGGTATCACCTTTGAAAATGTAAAATTCCGCTTTGAGAATGGTAAAATTGTAGAAGCAACGAGTAATGATACGAAGCGGTTAAACGATATTTTGGATTCCGATGAGGGAGCACGCTATATTGGCGAGTTTGCAATTGGGTTCAATCCGTATATTTTGCATCCGATGAAGGATATTCTGTTTGACGAAAAAATCGCAGGCAGCTTGCATTTCACGCCGGGTCAAGCTTATGAAACAGCAGATAACGGTAACCGTTCTTCGATCCATTGGGATTTGGTCTTGATTCAGCGTCCGGAATACGGTGGTGGTGAAATTTATTTTGACGATGTTCTGATCCGCAAGGATGGCATTTTTGTACTGCCTGAGCTGGAGCCGTTAAATCCCGAGAACTTGAAATAACGATATCTATCCTTGCTGAGAAAGCGATTTCAATGTATTATAATGGGTGAGTAATGATACATGATAATCCAGTAAAGCGAGGGATCTCTATGTCTAATAATAACGCGGCGGTTGTTGAAATTGCACAGACAGCGAGCAAGTTTACTTCTTCCATCGTCCTTCATTCCGAAAATAAGTATATTGACGTGAAAAGTATACTTGGCTTGTTTACGACATTAGTCAGCAGCCACAGCTATGAGCTGCACGTTCATGGACCTGACGCGGAGGAAGCCAAGAAAGCGATCACTGAAGTGTTCCAGAAGCACGGGCTACACATATCGGTAGCCTCCTGACTATATTCTTGGATCAAAAGCATCCCTACCTGTAACTGTAGGGATGCTTTTTTTGTCAGGTTCTTGTATTAGCCTGCAATTTGGTCTAATATTAAGGTTAGAACGTCTTGTGCGACATTGAGAGATAGGGGGGAAGAATCCATGACTTCATCTGATTTGCAGGAACAATTGAATATTAAGGCTATTAATCTGCTTCAAGATGACGCAGATAAAATAAAGAAGCTTATTGAAGTACAGATGGAGAATCTGGCAACCCGTTATTGCCCTCTCTATGAGGAAGTGCTGGATACTCAGATGTACGGATTTTCCAAGGAAGTGGATTTCGCGGTTCGCGCCGGCCTTCTTCCGGAAATGGTAGGTAAACAGCTGGTCAGTGAGCTGGAACGCAATCTGGCTATTCTATATGAGGCCATGAACAATAAGGCCAATTAGAAAGACGGTTTCATTGATGAGAGCATGCGGAGTTCGAGAGCATGCTTTTTTTGATGCCTTTACATATGAAATGGAACGAGTCGACCTATCTTTTATAATGTTCTTTCAGGGGATAACAGCAGCGTAGCGGTTCATTTGAATCTGGAGAAGCGTAAGCGTTCACCTTTGCCCTTGAATTTTAACCGTTTAAGGAGTTATATCATCTTAAAAAAACCAAGGGCAACAGTGATCAGAAGCTCAAATGAAACGTGAAGCGGTCACTACCATCCTAATGAACATTTTAAAACCTTGAAAGCTGTTTACACGAGGAAGAAAGATACACCTAACAGAACATACACAACCAGCAGCATCAATCCCTCATACCAGTTGGTTGAGCCGTCCTGAGTAATGGATTTGGCGATAAATACAGAGACAGCAATGGCGACCAGCTCAATCGTAGTAAAAACGATATTCATTGTATTTCCCATGAAGTAGCTGACAAAAATCAACACAGGTGCAACGAATAACGCAATTTGCAGGCTGCTGCCGACTGCGATTTCGACAGATGCGCCGATTTTGTTTTTCATCGCCAGCAAAATGGCTGCGCTGTGCTCAGCCGCATTACCGATAATGGCAACGAGGAATGCACCCACGAACAATTCGCTGAGTCCGAACTGGGTCGTGAATACCTCCAGTGTTCCGACAAGCCATTCGCTGACAAAGGCGACCATGACGGTAGCGATTACCAGGTAGCTAATGGATTTGTTTCTGGACCACACAGGAGCATGCTCATGCGGTAATTCTTCGTCCTTTTGTTCAGTCACGTCAGATAAGTAGTCTTTGTGCGTAATCATCGAAAAATAAGCCACGCAATATAAGCCACAATCAGTGTGCCCGCGACAATCAGACTGAGCGTATCCGATTCACTATCCGTAATGACATGTGTATTTAGAAATACAGCCGGAACGAACAGGGCAATGACCGCCACAATCATCAACGAACCGCTTAAACCAGCCAGCGATACATTAAAGTTTTGCACTTTGTATTTCAATCCGCCAGCGAACAGGCTTGCTCCAAGCACCAGCAGCAGATTGCCGATGATTGAGCCGGTCAGACTCGCCTTCACCATATCGTAAAGACCTTCTTTGACGAGAAAGATGGCGATGATCAGTTCGGCTGCGTTGCCAAAGGTGGCATTCAAAAATCCGCCCAGACGTTGGCCTGCATAATGTGCTACGCTTTCGGTGGCTCTGCCGAGAAACCCGGCTACGAACACGACAGAGATTGCGCAAATGACGAATTGGGCGATCGCGTTCCAATGTGTGTAATGTGCAACTGCGCTAAGGACAAAGGTTGCGATAAGCAAGCTGGGAGATAACCATTTTTTCAATGAAGTGCACCTCGATATCAAAGGATATGTACAAGTTTGGTGAATGCTGTCACTTGTATGGATTTTCTAAAATAATATACCTAAATTGATATAGGTTGTAAACGGAAGTTATTTTTCATACGCAAGGTTTGCAATTGCAGTGGCTGAGGCTTTACAATACAAATAAAGGATGGATGAAGGGGGACATAGGTCATGGCAGAGCAAATTCAACAACTGGAAGCAGGAAACATCAAGATTTCCAACGATGTCGTAGGTAAAATTGCGGGGATGGCCGCACTGGAGACGCCCGGTATTGCTGCAATGTCAGGCGGCTTATCCGAAGGCTGGGCCAAAAGGCTGAGTGGTAAAAATGTGCAAAAAGGCGTATCAGTGGAGGTTGGACAGTTGGAAGCTGCCATTGATCTTCGCATTATTGTGCTCTACGAAACACCGATTCATGAGGTGTCCCGAATTCTTCAGCAAAATGTGCGGGAAGCTGTCGAAAGCATGACAGGTCTGCGGGTTGTGGAAGTGAACGTAAAAGTAGAGGGTGTCGCTTTCAAGGACGACGCGGTGTAAAAAAGACGTGGTGGGTACATCGACGTTTTTCGCCAGTTTTATACATGCAGGGGATTTCCCCGCGAAGATATGAATGAGAACACAAAAACTGGCGATTTTTAGAAACGCCAGTTTTTGTTTGTAGATAAGCTGCAGCCTATTCCGCCAGATTGAATACATGTATATACATATACAAAAGAACTTCCAAAACCACCATTATCGGTGATCTGGGAAGTTCTTTTTTTAGCGGGAACGGTTGGCTCTCCGGGTTTGAAAACGATTAGGGACTTCGGTCCGAACTGCTACTCCTGTAGTACGTTCCTGTACTGCCTGCTTGGTGTTTTCGCGGGAGATGCTAAGCATAATCCCCATGGAGAACATCGTAACAAGAAGGGACGATCCACCAAAACTGATAAAAGGAAGCGTGACCCCGGTGATCGGAATAGTCTGGGTTACACCGCCGATATTAATGAACGCCTGGATAGCGATCAGTCCCATAATACCTGTACCTACCAACGTCCCAAACGGATCATGACAACGCAAGGCGATGATCATCCCTCGCCAAATAAAATACAGATACAGCATCAGGAATATCGCTGTTCCAATGAATCCGAATTCTTCACCAATTACGGAAAAAATAAAGTCATTAAAAGAGTTAGGCAAGTAGTGAAGCTTGATAATGCCCTTACCAAATCCTGACCCACTTAGTCCGCCTTCTCCTATAGCTTGCAAGGATTGTACGAGATTATATCCAGTCCCCAGTTTATCTTCCGTAGGATTGAGAAAGGCCTGAAAACGTCCGATTTATAATCTTGCTTGGCTGTGGCTTGTCCATCTGTTGTTCCGGAATTTCCTCCAAACAACGAGCCTACACCAAAAACGAGGGCAGCGCCCAGTAAGAGCAGACCAATCGAAGCCGTAATATGCTTGACGCTGGCTCCCCCGGCATAAATAATCAGGCCACTGGTGGCTACCAGAATGAAGCAAGAGCCAAAATCCGGTTGAAGCATAATGAGTCCTGCAACAAAGCCTACAATGACGGTCACGGGTATGTAGCCGGTTCGTAAATCTCTAAAGCGATCCCCTTTTTTGACAATCAGCGCGGATAAGTACAGGATAATGGATATTTTCGCAAGCTCGGTTGGCTGGAAACCAATACTACCAAATCTGAGCCAGCTTTTTGCGCCGTTGAGAGAGCCTGTAAAAAGAACGATGACTAGCAGTAAAATGGTGATAAAAAACAAGGGCACAAAGAGCTTTTTATATTTTTCCATCCTAATATTCATAGCTACGAACATGATGAAAAGTCCTAGTATAGCAAACGCAGCTTGACGCTTCACAAAATATAAAGAGTCAAAATTGTAATCTTTATTCAGCAGAGCTACGCTGGAGCTGGCGCTAAATACCATGATTACACCGAATCCAACCAGCAACAAGGTGAGGATCAGCAATTGGAAATCCGGTGTGCCTCTTCTTCGAGTCTCCGGCTTCGTATTTCTCATATCAGCTTCCCCGGTATTCGCCGCAAGTGTATGCCTCGCAGGCGTTTATCATTATTATTTTATCGTTTATCCGTTTAATCATAGTATGTTTGGAGGGCTTCTGCAACCTCTATACAGCAACGGATATCGCAATAATTCCATATCTGCTACAATAGAATACAAAATAAGGTTTGAGAGCAGTGGCACATACGTTGTGAATCTGCAAGATTTATCGGGAAGCTGCCCGGTGTTTTAAAAGGAGAGGTGGAGCAATATGACACAACATGCGACAGATAAGAGCTGGTTTGACCAGCTACAGAACGATATGGTGGAGTGGCGCAGATATTTACATAAAAATCCCGAAATCTCTTTTCAGGAAAGCAAAACCGCAGCCTTTGTAGCGGACAAGTTGGAAAACTGGGGGATTGAGGTTCGCCGTCACGTAGGAGGGCATGGTGTTGTCGGTACCATTCGTGGTTCCAAGCCCGGCCCTGTTGTGATGCTACGCGCTGATATGGATGCTCTCCCCATTCAGGATGAAAAAGAGTGCGAATATCGTTCCAGCGTAGACGGAGCCATGCACGCATGTGGACATGACGGGCATACGTCCGTTTTGCTCGGAACGGCTTACTATTTTAGTCTGCATCGGGATGAGCTGGAAGGAGAAATACGGTTGTTGTTCCAGCCTGCGGAGGAATTGTTGCCTGGCGGCGCGGTCAATGTGCTGAAGGATGGTGTGCTGGAAGGTGTGGACGTTATCTATGGCATCCATCTATGGACACCGTTCCCGGTCGGAACGGCTGCGAGTTGCGCAGGGCCGTTGATGGCGGCGGCGGACGATTTTTATATTGAAATTACGGGCAAGGGTGGTCATGGCGGTATGCCTCAGTCCACCCATGATAGTGTGGTAGCGGGCTCAGCTCTTGTTATGCAGCTGCAAAGCATCGTGAGCCGTTCAGTGGACCCTTTGCGGCCTGCTGTGCTGACGGTGGGAACAATTCAAGGGGGAGCTGCGCAAAATGTGATTGCGGAAACATGCCGCCTGAGTGGGACGATCCGTACGTTTGACGAGGAAACCCGGACGGTGATGAAGGATCGACTGCATGCGGTTACGGAGCTTACAGCGGCAACTTACGGAACAACAGCCAATATCCGCTATATTATGGGATACCCGCCTGTTGTAAATGATGCGCAAGAAGCTTTGCGTTTCTTTAAGGAAGCAGGACCTGTTTTTGGAGAGGGAAAAGTTCAGGAAGCGTCGAAGCTGATGCCTGCCGAAGATTTTGCTTATTATTTGGAACGTGTGCCGGGCTGCTTTATGTTCGTGGGAGCGGGTAATCCTGCTAAGGGAGCCGTTTATCCGCATCACCATCCTAAGTTTGATTTTGACGAGGACGCGATGATTAAGGCGGTTCGTTTGTTTATTGCGATGTCTACCGGATATGCTGCGGAGCGAAAAACAGAAAATTCCAGCCGCTAACAGCTAACGTGAGCTGAATCTGGATGAGCTGATTCGGCGTATGAGCAGAATGAAATGGGGTACCCTACTCTTGAAAAGGAGGGAGTACCCATGAAAAAGGTTCAGGAAGTTATGACTGAAAAATGTGTAACGGTTACCCCGCAAGACAATATTTATGAAATTGCGCTCAAAATGAAGGATAACGACACCGGTTTTATCCCGGTTGTGGAGAGCGAAGGCAGTGACAAGCTTATTGGTGTGGTAACAGACCGTGACCTAGTCGTTCGCGGTTATGCGGGCAAGCATTCCGGCTCTAGTTCGGTCGACGCAGTGATGACGACAGGTATCCGTACAGCTCAAGCCGACATGTCGGTGGATCAAGCAGCCGAGCTGATGGCGGAGCAGCAAATCCGTCGTCTGCCCGTAACGGAAGGGGATCGTTTGATCGGGATTGTTTCGATTGGCGATCTGGCCGTACGTCATATTTTTGCAGACAACGCTGGAGAGGCGCTTAGCCATATTTCCGAACAGGTTCACTAGGTAAAAAAGCAAGGATAGACCTGGATGACAAGGAGTTCAACCCGTATACGGGTTGGACTTCTTGCTATTCCGATTGATCTGCGAATAAACGGATAAACTGTTTGTTAAATGGATTTTAAGATGATGCGTTATAGATTGACGGGAGGTAATTATGAATCCGGATCACCCTTGTATTGTACAACGCGATTTTACCGTTTTGCTGGAAATCGGACTGCCCGCTTCGGAGCATGCACGTTCACAGTTGCAGGTCTATGCGGAGCTGGTTAAAAGCCCGTCCGCTTTTCATACATATCATATCACTCCATTGTCTCTGTGGAATGCGGCTGCCCTTGGGTGGAGTGCCGCGGATGTTCAAAATAGTCTACATTCCATGTCCCGTTGGGATATTCCCCGTGATTTGCTAAAGGATATTGAACAGCTCGTTTCCCGTTACGGGACGTTGACGCTGTCACGGGCGAGAGCAGAAAAAGAGGGGCGTTGCAGCACGGATACTGCTGATCTGAACAGTATAGAGAAAGATGTAACTATAGGCATGGAGACGGATACAACTCACAGGGGTGCAGCGGTCGACCGCTTGATACTAACGGCGGACAGTCCGGCTTTACTGGATGAACTGCTGCTCAAACAGGATCTGGAGCAGCTTGGTTTGCTTCGTGACAGTGAAGTGACCGTGTCGGTTCCGCCAGAAAATCGGGGATTGCTCAAACAGGAACTGACCCGTCTTGGTTTTCCGGTCATGGATACAGCAGGCTATCTTGAGGGGAATCAGCTTCATTTTTCTCTGGGTCAGGGACAAACGGAGCTGAAGCTTCGTGATTATCAAATGGAGGCGGCTGATGCGTTTGAGGGGGCTGACGGCCAGGGTGGTAGCGGTGTGCTGGTGCTTCCATGCGGAGCAGGAAAAACCGTGATCGGTATGGCGGTGATGGAACGGCTTCAGTGCGAGGTGCTTATTTTAACCTCCAATACCACATCTGTTCGGCAATGGATTGAGGAATTGAAGCTAAAGACGGATATTCCTGCCGATTCCATTGGGGAATACAGTGGTCAGAAAAAGGAAGTGCGTCCGATTACGGCGGCGACCTATCAGATTTTGACGCACCGCCGTACCAAAGATGGGGAATTTGAGCATATGAAGCTGCTGAGCGAGCGCAAATGGGGGCTGATAGTATATGATGAGGTGCATTTGCTGCCCGCGCCGGTATTTCGAGCAACGGCGGATATTCAGGCTACCCGCCGTTTGGGCTTAACCGCGACGCTGGTTCGGGAGGACGGGTGTGAGCGGGATGTGTTCTCCTTGATCGGACCGAAGCGGTACGACATGCCATGGAAAGAGCTGGAGCGACAGGGCTGGATCGCTCAGGTCGATTGTGTGGAGCTGCGGCTCCCCATGTCGGCTGCGCTTCTGGAGCGCAGTATGCGTGCTGAAGGCAGGCAGCAGTACCGGATCGCCGCCGAAAATCCGGCCAAGCTGGAAGCGGTTCGCAGCCTTATGCAGCAGCACAAGGGCTTGCCCACACTTATTATCGGGCAATATTTGGATCAATTGCGCACATTGGCCCAGGAGCTGAACGTGCCGTTGATAACCGGGTCAATGAGCCAGACAGAACGAGTGCGGTGGTTCGATGCATTCCGCAATGGTACGATTCGGACCCTGCTGGTGTCCAAGGTGGCTAACTTTGCTGTGGATTTGCCGGATGCGGCCGTGGCTATTGAGGTATCGGGCAGCTTCGGTTCCCGTCAGGAGGAGGCACAGCGGCTTGGCCGCATTTTGCGACCCAAGACTGGTGAAAATAAGGCTTATTTTTATGCGCTGGTGACGGAGAACAGCAAGGAGACGGATTTTGCAGCCCGCCGTCAACTGTTTTTGATTGAGCAGGGCTATGAATATGCGATTTGCAGATTTAGCTCGGGGGAGGTTATCGGGAACCTGGATGATGAGGCTGAAGCTGGCGGAAAGAAAAAGGAGGCGTGATCAAAAAATGGGCGTAACGAACACGGAAGGCGGCTGGAAGGAGCTTGCATCGGATGAGCTGTTAGTGCTACGTCGATGTTTTATCCGGCACGCGGGACAGCCCATAAAGGAAGAAGAGCCATTACGGCTTACCAGGGGAGCGCTGAGCGGAGCCGAAACGAAGTTGGCACTGCACGGACTGCGCGATCGGGGCTGGCTGGAAGCGATTACCAAATCGTGGGGCGAACGAATGTTATATATTCCGGTTCATCGGTTGCCGGATCTGTACGAGATGCTGTTGGAGCAAAGTCAAAGTACGATGAAAGTGATGGATTCGGATCAACTGGTGACGGTACATGAAGCGATGACGGGACTGGAAGCGGAGCTGTTGCATGCGTTATCACGTATTGCAGTGCAAGGAGTTCCTTTGACAGCGAAAGGGACCATTCATAAACGGTCGCTGCAAAAGCTAAATGAGCTGACCCCCTTTCATCCGGAAGATTTGACTGGACTTGGGCTACAATATGCGCACGCCGAGCTGTATCCGGTGCAAACGGTGGTGATGATGGACTTGCTGCTCAGCTTGGGTCTGCTGGTGAAGGAAGCTGCTTCTTTTCATGTTCAGGAAGCCGGGCTGGCAGCGTGGGTTCGCTTGTCCGCTTGGCAAATGCGCAAGCATATTCTTGTCACGCTCATGGAAAGGTACGGCAAGGCCGAAGCGTCTATACAGCATTTTCGTTATATGCTGTGTGTGGCCTCCACTCACGCGGGATCAGAAGGCTGGATTCATATCGGGCCGTTACTCCAATGGATGACTCAGAGGGGACTGATTTCGCAGGAGAGTCTGAGTGGAGGGAACCGGAAAAGTGGTGATTCTCTGGAATTTTCTGTTATACATGCAAGCCCCGTGAGGATTGAGGACAACACGGTATCTAATTTCAACCTTAACGGACAATACATGGATATGGTTAGGGGCTGGGTGACAGCGCTGACTGCCTTTGGAATGGGTGATTGGGGTCTGACCGCGTCGGGAGAACTGTGTTTTCGCTGGAACGTGCCAGCGCTGGATATGCTTCGTTCCAATGATGAGAAGGGTGCGATTCAGGAGCAAGGTACCTTTTATGTACAGCCGGATTTTGAAATATTGGTACCGCCGGATGTAGCTTATGATGTGCGCTGGAAGCTGGAATGCTTCTGTGAACGTGTGACGGGGGACCGTATGGTAATATATCGGATCACCCGGGAAAGTGTTACAGAGGCCATCGAGCTGGGGATGGAGGCCGAAGCCATTCCTGCACTTCTGGACAAGTATAGCCGGACAGGCGTGCCTGATCATGTACGCGTGGCGATGGAGCAGTGGGCAGGGGATGTGGGACGGACAGCGTTTGCGACGGTAACACTTCTGCGCTGCGGTACCCGAGAAGACGCAGACACTGTTGCACGTCACCCCGGGCTAGCTGGTTTGCTTGAACAGATCGGCGAAAAGGACTTTATCATTCCGGCACGTTTGGCTGCCAAAATCCGCAAGACGCTTGCTACGATTGGGCTAAGTCCACGACGGGAGCCGGAGGGGGGAGACGAGCTGGTTCACCGTTATCCGCTGGTTGCGGGAACGGAGGGGATTTGTCCGGATAGCTCCGACAGTACATTCAGGGCGGAAGATACAGAAACGACGAATGGCGAAACGGCTGGCACAATGGTGGCGGACTCGAATCAGGAATGGCCGATGTTTTCACAAGAGGGAAGGGCTGGCTTGGTTTACACGGGCCGAACGTTACATTTTTATGAACGGGAGCATACGCTACCCGACCCAGCCGATTATTTTCCAGAGAAATCGGCAGTACCTGCGTCATGGACGAAGGAATGGAGAAGCTACCATGCATCCACTGCCCGGCAGCTTATGGAACAGGCAATTCGCTGGCAAGCGGCGGTAGGACTGCGAATCGGTGAAAAAGAAGTCAAATGGATACCGGAAGCGGTGGTTGCCGGTGAACCGTGGAGTGTGACTGGCTGGTATGCTACCGGAATGGACGGTGAAACGTTGCCCCGCACGACTTTACAGCCGGGGGAATGGTCGGATATGCGCCTGCTGGTTCCTTTTACATAGAAGAGCCAGGATGTGCATGAAACTCCTTCTTCTCAAAAGAAGGATGTGGTATGATAAATGAGTCTACTTTACCAGTAGAACTTTATATAAAGTGAGATGAACATTCATGAGCGTAGCCGAATTGAACACGGTCAATATGGCAGAAGTGCTTATTAACGCCTATGAATTGGGCGATATGGTCAACCGGTCCTTTGAGGTATCGGATTATTTATATTGGAAACAGCGTGTGGAATTGAATCCGTCGATTCTGGCGTGTGTACGCAAGCTGGATGCCAAAAAGGAGCTGTTCGCGGAAACGGAACGTTTTGGGCATTTTCACCCAAACTTTCATGAAGCGAAGGATGCAGTGCAGGCCGTCGAACTGGAGCTTGAACAATTTCAGGAGGTTCAAGAGTTCAAACGGGCAGAAAGGGCGTTGGATGATATGCTCCATGCTATGTCCGAAACGATTGCTTATTCTGTGTCCGACACTATTAAGGTGCCGAGTAATGATCCGAATGTGAAAAAGGGTGGCTGCGGTAGCGGAGGCAAGTGCTCCTGCGGATAGGCCATAGGGGATGATATCGAATGGAGGGGAGATGAAGCGAATGTTTGCCGAGCGGACAGGGTACATCATTTGGGTGAGCGATATCAAGGCTGCCCGCAATTTGGAGAAATACGGAAATGTCCACTATATTTCGAGGCGTATGCATTATGTTGTCATTTACATGAATGCAGATCGGGCAGAGGATACCGTTAAAAATATTCGCAGGCTTTCCTATGTGCGCAAGGTCGAACGCTCCTTCCGAAATGAGATCAGGACGGAGTATAACGACGATAAGGAAAAATTAAAAGAGTATGAAATATAATCTTTAAATGGTGTGAATTTCAAGTTTTCTTAAAAAAGTCGGCCCTTGGGCTGGCTTTTTTTTATAAAGTCAGGACTTTTGCATAATAGTCTTAATGCTGATAGACCTAAAATTATCTTTAAAAATTAGTGATAAACTTCAATTTTGTAACTTGTAGTCCCGGGTCTATTGAGGTAACATATGAATATATTGGTAGATATAAAGACCTATCTGGTGGGGAGAGTGATCCCGTGCGTGACAAGGCAATGCAGCGATGGAGTACATACGAGCCGTTCTACGTAGAGATGGGCGACAAGAAGGTCGCCGATATTGTGATTACAAATCATGCGAAAACACGCTACTTAGACCGTATAGAACAGAAACAGTCCGAAACGAATCATATCGCCGCCTGGCTTTGGGAATGTCTAAAGCAAAACAGGATGGAGTCCTATTATCACAATGAAGAGGATGTATATTTAATTGATGGTGACCTGGTGGTCGTAGCCGAGTTTGGTGAGTTGCCTGGCGAAATGGATATTGCGGGGAACCCGCTCCACAAAATGATTGTCATTACCTTTTGGGTCGGATGTCAGAGACCATTGAACTGCGGGATTTGAAGTCATACTATTCCTGGTTGCGCCATTCGCGGCGTATGACACTGATGAAAAGCACGCGCAAGCGGAAATAGACGTTGATTTGGCGGAAGGCATATCGTCAAGTATTTTATCTAGCAGAAGTATGCAGGAATCAACTGCATACTTTTTTATTGTATAGTATCTATAATAAAAAGCCCCTAATTTCAGTATGTTTTCTTGGAAATTCTTCGACAGACGTTTTCTTATGTTAAAATAAGAACATCAGAGGGGAGAGGACTGTCAGTATGAACTTTCATCAGCTACATATTTTTTATACGGTAGCGGAGCGAGGGAGCTTCTCAGCAGCGGCGCAAGCGCTGCATATGACGCAACCTGCCGTGACGATGCAAATTCAGTCTTTGGAAGATTATTTTGGTACGAAGCTGCTGCATCGGTCCACCAAAAAAATCGAGCTGTCGGAGGCAGGAGCGACACTGCTACCTTTTGCGAAAAAAAGCATGCAGCTTATCCGCGAAGCTGATGAGGCGATGTCTGCTTTTACTCACATGCTGGAGGGAAGATTACATATTGGGGCAAGTCTTACGATTGGCGAGTATATTGTGCCGAGAATGCTGGGGCCGTTTGGTCAGGAGTATCCTCATATACGCATGGCGATGAATGTAATGAATACGACTCAAATTATGGATGATATTTTAAAGCATCAGTTGAATTTGGGGCTAATTGAGGCGCCGATTCAGCACCCGGATATCGTGGTGGAGCCTGTGATGCAGGATGAACTGAAGCTGATTGTTCCTTCGGGACATGCACTGGCGAAGGCCAAAAAGGTAGTTCTGGAGGATGTGTTTAAGCATCCTTTTGTAGCAAGAGAAAAGGGGTCAGGTACAAGGCAAGTGATAGAGGACGAGCTGAAAAGCCGCGGTGTTGATGCGTCTCGGCTTACCATCGTTATGGAGATGGGCAGCACTGGAGCGGTCAAATCGGCAGTCGAGGCTGGATTAGGCATTACGATGCTATCGCCTTCTTCGGTGAAGCATGAGGTTGCACTCGGATTGCTTAAAATTGTAAATATTTCAGATATCTCCTTCAAACGTGAGTTTTATGCCATCCATCTGAAATCAGCACTGCTGCCGATTCCGGTGGTAACCTTTCTGTCATTCTTGCGTCGTCATGATCAGGGAACGGATGTGTCCGGGGATACGGTGAACGAGCTTGCAGAGATGAAAGAGGAGGAGAATGCGTAATGGAGGAGCATACGAATTCGGGACGATACGATTTGCACACTCACACTCAGGCATCTGATGGAATGCAGCCACCAGCGGACAATGTGCGTTGGGCCAAGGAAAAAGGACTGGCAGGGGTTGCAATTACGGATCACGATACGGTAGCTGGGCTGGAGGAAGCTCTTGAGGAAGGACAGCGATTGGGCATTACAGTGGTGCCGGGGGTGGAAATTAGCACACGGGCAGGCGGTAAGGATATTCATATACTCGGTTATTTTATGGATTACCGTAATGAAGTTTTTTTGGAACGGTTGGAAAAGCTACGTCAGGCGAGGGATGCCCGCAATGATCTGATTTTGGGTCGGCTGCGTAGCCTGGGTGTGGAAATCACACTCGATGAGGTGGTAGCTACGATGGGCAGACCGCTGGCGCCGGATGAAAGCATTGGACGTCCGCATATGGCGGATACGCTGGTACAAAAAGGCTATGCTAAGGATATGAGGGATGCGTTTGACCGTTATTTGGCAGAGGGAGCGCCCGGTTATGTGTCTGTGCCCCGAGTGGAGCCTGCGGAGGCCATAAGCTGGATTCGGGAAGCAGGAGGAGTACCTGTGGTGGCTCACCCTGGGTTGTATGGCAATGATGAGCTGGTTCGCTCCATTGTAGAGGAGGCCAAGCCTGCGGGCCTGGAGGTGCGACATTCAGACCATAATGAAGCGGCTGAGAGTCGATACGCCGCAATGGCGGCACATTACGGGATGATCCCGACTGGTGGCTCGGATTTTCATGGTGCGCGCCAAGGCGTCATTTTTCACGGTGATCTAGGCAGCCGCAGTGTGGAGAGTCAGGTTGTGGAGGAATTGAGAAAGGCTGCTGCTAGACAAAAGTAAGTACACATATTGGCTAACACAAATAGCCCCTTGTTTTGTGCCTGCACACATGAAGTGTGGTTTGCACAAGATAAGGGGCTTTCGGTCGATTCAAGGGCCTTGTCCGCTATGCTTGTGTTTCGCGGTGGGCGTTCTTGAATGAATGCTTGTTTATAAGATTATGCTGGTGAGGCTTAGCCGTTTTTGATGCGGTTCGGCAGCTTTTTGACCAGATCCTCATCGGGTGTGATAAAGAGCGTACGCTGATGATCATAGATGACAAAGCCTGGCTTGGCTCCGCTAGGCTTGCGCACATACCGGATCAAGGTGGCGTCTACGGGTACGCTGCTGGACTGTTTGGCCTGGCTGAAATAGGCAGCGAGCTGAGCAGCTTCCTCCAGCGTTGCATCTCCGAATTGCTCGGCGCGAATAACGACGTGTGACCCCGGAATATCCTTTGTATGCAGCCACGTGTCATTAGGCCCGGCCAGTCGGTTCGTCACATATTCGTTCTGCAAGTTGTTTTTGCCGACCAGCAGCTCGATGCCTTCGGATGACGTATATACGTGTAAGGTTGGTCGGTCAGTTTTCTTCTTTTTCTTCCCTTTTTTGACCCGGTCTCGGAGATAGCCTTGCTGAACCAGTTCTTCACGTATTTCCTCGATATCGTTCATGGAGGCATGAGCCAGTTGCTGTAGGAGATTGTCCATATACCGAATTTCTTCGTGTGTTTTCTCCAGTTGTTCATCAATGACAGCCAGGCTGTTTTTATATTTATTGTACTTTTTGAAGTAACGTTGAGCATTATCCGATGGGCCCAGCAACGGGTCCAGCGGGATGGTCATCGGACGCTGTTCTTCATCATAAAAGTTGGTGAGCGTCACTTCCTTGTCGCCCTTCTTCACTTCATGCAGCGAAGCGAACAGCAGCTCTCCATAAATGCGAAATTGATCGGCATCCTCTGCCTCAGCTAAATCCTGATGCAGATGGTCGAGTTTTTTTACATTTTTGCTCCGTTCGTTTTGCAGGAAACGCAGCAGGTCGCTTACCTTTTGCTTGACTGTATCCCGTTCTGCTTTTTCACCGAAAAAGTCCTCCATACACTCACTGATCGTAGTGTATTCCTTGCGCTCTCCTTCAATCAACGTGAGCGGAATGGCTGAAAATATCACTTTTTCCTGTGCGTTCAGACCAGATACCGGCTGAAAACGATGATTCCGCACGTCATCCATGATGTGGCTGAATGTATTCCATAGCGGACGATACTCGCCAGCAGGTGATTCATTGGAAACTCGGGTCAGCATCTCCTCGGCAATAAGGGGACTCAGGCCAGTAAAGGTGTTCACGATCCAGCGTTTGGGAGCTTCTTCGGCTTCGATAGCTGTCTGATATGAGGATGCAAAAGCTATTTCTTCTGTTTCCAGCGGATTCAGCTTATTTTGTTCAGGAGGCTCCGTGTATTGAAAGCCGGGCATGATGACCCGATAGCTGCTGATGGACGGTGTGACATGATGGATGCCGTCCAGCATAACGCCTGTTTCCGGGTCAAGCAAAATAATGTTGCTGTGTCTGCCCATCAGTTCAATGATAATCCGCTTGAGTGAAATATCCCCCAGCTCATCGCGCTGACGCACATCCATGTGAATAATACGTTCCATACCTACCTGAGTAATTTTCTCGATGATACCACCTTCGCAGTGCTTGCGAAGCAGCATACAGAACATAGGGGCCTCCGTCGGATTGAGAAAGCTTTGTTCTGTAAAATGTACACGCGGGAATGTCGGGTTGGCCGACAGCAACAGCTTAACGCTCCCGCCTTGAGCCCGCAGATTTAGTAAGATATCGTGATCGTTCGGCTGATGTATTTTATTGATGCGCCCGCCTCGAATGCTTTGCAGCTCGTGTACGATAGCGCGGGTTACGATTCCGTCCAATGCCATAATGTCTGTTCTCCTTTGAAGCAAATATTTTTGCCTTCCTTCTATGATACATAACTTTGGGACAAAACTTAAGCGGCATTGTGATATTTTAGGTCCTGTCCGAATAGATTGAATCTAGAAAGTCTGTCCAGCTTATCAGCATTCGTGGCACAAAAACGCAATAACGGGCAGCCATCCTACGCACTACCGACGGAAACGGACTATCTGACCGGGAGGGAATTGGGGAGAATGGAACAAGCACATTGGCACCAATTAAGCAATGAACAGCTTTCAACAAGCCTGGAAGTCGACCCGAAGCAGGGTCTTTCGGAGGAACAGCTTGCGGAAAGAAGAGAAAGGTCAGGATGGAATGAGCTGAGCGAGGGGAAGCGTGTCTCGCCGATCCTGCTGCTGCTGAATCAGTTCAAGGATTTTATGATGCTCGTACTGATGGGAGCCACACTGATATCCGGCCTGCTCGGCGAATATCTCGATGCGATCACCATTATTGCTATTGTTGTGCTGAATGGAATTCTTGGTTTTGTGCAGGAGTTTAGAGCGGAACGTTCGCTTCGGGCTTTGAAGCAGTTGTCTGCTCCAACCGCTAAAGTGCTGCGGGGAGGCAAACGGATTCAGGTTCAGGCCAGAGAGCTGGTACCGGGTGATATCGTGCTATTGGAAAGCGGCGACCGTATTCCCGCAGATATAAGATGGCTGAGCACAAACGGCTGCGACGTGGAGGAATCCGCCCTGACTGGCGAATCGGTCCCAGTGAGCAAGCATAGCCGCCCTATTCATGCCGCCGAGGTACCGCTGGGAGATCAAAAGAACATCGGCTTTATGGGCACCATGATGACCAGAGGTACAGCTCAGGGAGTTGTTATTCGTACAGGCATGAACACAGAAATGGGCAAAATCGCAGACTTGATCCAAAATACGGAGTCTCAGGAAACCCCGTTACAGCACCGACTGGAGCAACTGGGCAAAATTCTGATCATCGTTGCGTTAGGGTTAACCGTGCTCGTCGTCGTAGCAGGCATCCTGCATGGACAGCCAGCGATGAGTATGTTTCTGGCCGGGGTGAGCTTGGCTGTAGCGGCTATACCGGAAGGCTTGCCTGCCATTGTGACGATTGCGCTCGCCTTGGGCGTGCAGCGTATGATCAAACGCAAGGCGATTGTGCGTAAGCTGCCTTCCGTTGAAACGCTCGGATGTGCGTCTGTCATATGCTCCGACAAAACTGGTACGCTGACCCAGAACAAAATGACGGTTACCAAGCTATGGGTGGACGGTCGCTTCTGGGGAGTGACAGGAGAGGGCTATGACCCGCACGGACATATTATGGACAGGGATACTCCTGCGGATCTCAAAAACGGACAATCACTTCGCAGACTGCTGCAAGCCAGCGTGCTGTGCAACAACGCGGAAATTGTTCAAGTCGACATGGATGAGCTGCGTTCGAAAAAGAAAGCCAAGGAGGCGACGCCGACCGCTGTTTGGGAGCTGAAAGGCGATCCGACGGAGGGGGCGCTTGTCACTTTAGCCGCCAAGGGCGGGGTTACGCGTCAAGGGCTGTATGAGGTGTATACACGAGAACGCGAATTTCCTTTTGACTCGGAGCGGAAACGGATGTCTGTACTTGTACGGCATCAGGGAGGGCATATCGTCTTTGCCAAAGGCGCGCCGGATGTGTTGTTAGGTCAATGCTCCTACATTTTATGGGAAGGAAATGTCGTTCCACTGACGGGTACGCTGCGCCAAAAGGTGCTGGCAGCCAACGAAGGAATGGCCTCGGAGGCGCTGCGTGTACTCAGTGTCGCTTACCGGGATATCCGCTCGCATGAGCGCGTCGTCTCGGTGGAAGAGGCTGAGACCCAGCTCATCTTCATCGGCCTTACGGGCATGATTGATCCGCCGCGCCGCGAGGCAAGGGAAGCCATTGGCAAGTGCCGTCGTGCTGGCATCCGTACCGTGATGATTACGGGCGATCACGGTACCACAGCCGAGGCTATTGCGCAGCAGCTAGGCATTTTTCAGCGCGGCTCGCATGTGCTGACCGGACAGCAGTTGTCTGTGATGGATGATGCGGCGCTGGACAAAGCAGTAGACATGGTCTCCGTCTATGCACGGGTATCCCCGGAGCATAAGCTGCGGATTGTCAAATCGCTGCAAAGACGCGGGCATGTCGTAGCTATGACTGGAGACGGCGTGAATGACGCGCCAGCGATCAAGGCGTCGGACATTGGTATCGCGATGGGCATTACGGGAACGGACGTGACCAAGGAAGCGGCTGCGCTTGTGCTCAGCGACGATAATTTCTCGACGATTGTAGCGGCGATTGAAGAAGGGCGAAATATTTACGAAAATATTCGTAAATTTATCCGTTATCTGCTTGCCTCCAATGTCGGTGAAATTTTGACGATGTTTTTCGCGATGATGGCCGGTCTGCCATTGCCGCTACTTCCGATTCAGATTTTATGGGTGAACCTGGTGACCGACGGGCTTCCCGCGATGGCTCTGGGTGTAGATCAGCCGGAAAAGGATCTCATGGAGCACAAACCACGCGGCGCTAAGGAAAATATTTTTGCCCGTCGTCTCGGCTGGAAAATCATTAGTCGCGGCCTGCTGATCGGCTTATGTACGCTTGCTGCGTTCTGGCTGACGTTGCGTATTGCGCCTGATAACGCAGCACAACTGGTCAAGGCACAGTCGGTTGCCTTCGCCACATTGGTACTGGCACAGCTCATTCATGTGTTCGATTGCCGCAGTTCCCGTTCTATTTTCCACCGTAATCCGTTTCAAAATAGTTATCTTGTACTTGCCGTGCTGTCTTCGGTAGTGCTGATGCTGGTGGTTATGTACGTACCTGTGCTGCAACCTATTTTCAAAACGGTACCGCTTGGCTTCCGCGAATGGGCGCTCTCCATTGTCGCTGCCGGCATTCCGACCTTCCTGATGGGAGCGGGGAGCGTATGGGGCGGCAGACGTAACCGTCGTCATGGCGGACATACCCGCTTCGCTTCGGGACGCACGAAGTTTTCGGCGTAAGCTCCCGGCTCAAGCCGGGAACAGACCTATATGCATCACTTTTCCCTTTTTGCCCTGTATGCTATCATGGAACCAAAGCTTCATAAGGAGCATGAGATTAGCAGCAACGGCGGAGGGAAGCTATGGAATTCACAAAAATGCACGGATTGGGTAATGATTTTATAATTTGGTTTGGGCACCAGGAATTGCCGCCTGACGCTTCGGAATTGGCTGTTCGGCTGTGTGACCGACATTTTGGTGTCGGCGCTGATGGTCTGGTATATATACTGCCATCTGAAAAAGCCGATTTCTGCATGCGCATTATCAATTCGGACGGCTCGGAGGCTGAGCAATGTGGAAATGCTATCCGTTGTGCAGCCAAATATGTGTATGACCGCAAGCATATCAGCCGTGAGCAGATCACGATTGAAACGCTGGGTGCAGGTGTGCAGCAGGTCGAATTGACCGTAGTGGACGGACTTGTACGTCAAGTGAGGGTCGATATGGGAGAACCGATTCTGGATGGCTTGAAAATTCCAACCACGCTGGATCTGGCTAGTGTCATCAACCGGTCCATCGAAGCTGGAGGCAGTGGCTTTCGTTTTACAGCTGTATCCATGGGCAATCCGCACTGTGTGATTTATGTTGAGGATGCACCTGGCTTTGATCTGGAAGCCTGGGGGCCTAAGCTGGAATGCCACCCGCTGTTCCCTAAAAAAACAAATGTCGAGTTCGCTACGGTACGAAGCCGGGACCAAATTGACATGAGAGTATGGGAGCGGGGAGCCGGGCCTACGTTGGCATGTGGAACCGGAGCCTGTGCTACGCTTGTGGCCTCTGTATTGAACGGATACAGCGACCGCCGCGCGATTGTCAGCCTGAAGGGCGGCGATCTGGATATCGAATGGAACGAGAATGACAATCATGTATATATGACAGGTCCGGCTGAGGTTGTGTACGATGGACGTTTGTCCTGAAATAAGCGAATACAGCGTGCGATAAAGAATGATATAGGTAAGTGTGATGAAGACCTTAGCGGGTCTTCTTTTTTTCGCCTGAGCAACATTCTGTCTTTTTTTGACGTCTGAACCATGTATAATATAGAAAATGAGAAAACGATAAGGAGGCCGTTCATGGTGCGGAAATTTCGTTGGATTTCAGCGTTCGCAGCCCTTATATTTGTAGTCGCCGCGCTTCCGGCTCAGGCCGCGACCGTTCCTGCTACTGCGGAAAAAACGACTGATAAGCAGGTCGGCTCACTAACCCCTACTGTCGTGAATCGTTTAGAAAAGGCAGTACAAGAACTCATCGGTACAAAGACGGCATTTCAATTTGACGATGTGACGGATATGGGTAAAACCTGGATTGTCGAGGGCGAACTGGAGGATGGGACAGCTACGTTTCAGACGGAATATAATAAGGAAAAAAACAGAGTGGATTCTACAACCGTTCGATATAAAATAAGTAGCTTGGCAAAGGCGATGGACGCGCCACTCAAAACTAAAGTGCTGAACAGCGCCAAAGCGTTTGATAGCAAGCGTCCTATGCAATTTGAGGCATTCTGGCGGGTCAAATCCCCTTTCCAGTCTAACAAGCCTTCGAATTATTGGGTATTCTGGGGTGCAGGGGAAAAGGCTTCCTCGCTGTACGTTGACGTGGATCGCGGCAATAGCATCACCATCAATGCCGACTACCCTCTGAAGCAGGTGGACCCTGCGTTGCTAAACCGTGCAGCGAACAGCTTCAAGCGCGTTAGCGGACAGCGTATCACGGTGCAGCATGCTTCGCGTTACAAGGACGAGGCAAAGGGGCTTTCTTATTGGTCGTTTGAGGATGCAAACGAGGCGAGTGAGGTCAAAATTGGCGCAGTGACCGGCAAAGTGCTGGCTGTGTCCACCTCAGGGGTGGATTGGAACGATGACGCGGATTTTAAAAAATCGTTTGCCAGCCCGAAATATAAGTCCTCTGAAGCTTTGAAGCAGGCCAAGCCTAAGGTTCAACTGTTATTTAACATCAATTTATCCGATTATAATGTGGGAATCCAAGGAAATGCATATACATTTTCCAAAAAGCAAAAGGGGACGCCCTCTATTGTGGGTAAAATGAATAAAAAAGGAACTTTTTACGCATTCTCTCTTCATTCTGCTGATGGGAAACTGCAATAAAGGTAATAGAAAATAGCAATGATGAGTCAAGTTGCTTCGCTCCTGATCGCATAATAATGGGGAGTGGGGCGGCTTTTTTTGTTTTTGGCTTATGTTTGCAGTCTCTTTATGTTACATTAGTATGAAAATAAAGAGCGGGGTGGAGAAGAGGACATGAAACCGGATTTGCGTACTGTGCTGGATCGTGAAATTATTGTCGGAGACGGCGCAATGGGAACCTTTTTATATCAGCTTGGATTTCCGGTAAATACGTCTTACGAAGAGCTGAATATCACATCGCCTGACGTCATATCAGACGTGCATCGTCAATATGTACAAGCCGGAGCACGGTTGCTGGAGACCAATACGTTTTCTGCAAACGATTATAAGCTGGCCCGCTTCGGTCTGGAATCCAAGGTGGAAGAAATTAACCGTGCCGGGGTGAGAATTGCCAGAGCAGCGGCTGGCCCGGAGCATTATGTGGTGGGTGCGGTAGGCTCCATATGCGGTGGTAAAAGGCTTAACATATCCAAGGTAGAGCTGGCACGTAACTATGATCAGCAGATTGATGCACTTCTCTCCGAAGGGGTAGATGGCATTTTGTGCGAAACTTTCTATTCGCTGGATGAAGTGCGCATTGCGCTTCGTGGTGTACGTAAATATAGTAATATTCCGGTGATTTGTCAGTTCGCGGTCGATCAGGTTGGTCGTACACAGGACGGTTTTTCGGTGGCAGAGGCTTTTACGGTGTTGCGTAATGAGGGGGCGGATATCCTCGGATTTAACTGCCATTCCGGTCCGCAGGGGATTATGAGCGTGATGGAGCAACTGGATGGTCCACTATCAGTACCGCTGTCGGTATATCCTAATGCGGGTCTGGCAGATTATGTGGATGGTCACTATGTGTATGGTGCATCGCCTGAATATTTTGGGGAATGTGCGGCTTCCTTCGTAGAGCTGGGTACGAGAATCATCGGTGGCTGCTGTGGAACCACACCAGAGCATATCGCAGCGATTTCTAAAGCTTTGAATGGTTTGCAGCCTCCTCCGCTGGCTCCAAGAGACTTACTCTCGGATGCGCCAGTCATTGTGGCTGAGCCGGAACAGATTGCACGTGAAGGGGAAAGAGGCAACGGTAGAAACGCCAGTGAACCTAACATTGTGGAATTGGTCAAGGAGCGGCATACGGTCATTGTAGAGCTCGATCCTCCGCGCGATCTGGACATTACGCGGTTCATGCAAGGGGCACAGGCGTTGAAAGCGTCAGGGGCCGATGCGCTTACGCTGGCAGATAATTCACTTGCAGTTACTCGCATGAGTAACATGGCGCTTGGACATCTGGTGAGCCTTGAAACGGGCTTGCGCCCGTTAATTCATATTGCCTGCCGTGACCGTAACCTGATTGGTACCCAGTCCCATATGATGGGCTTTGATGCGCTGGGCATTGATCATGTATTGGCCGTTACGGGAGATCCGGCGCGGTTCGGTGATTTGCCGGGTGCCAGCTCGGTGTATGATATGACTTCTTTTGAAATTATACGTATGATCAAGCAGTTGAATGACGGTATCGCTTTTTCTGGCAAGCCACTCAAGCAAAAAGCTAATTTTGTGGTGGGTGCCGCTTTTAATCCCAATGTCAAGCATTTGGGCAAAGCTGTGCAGCGGCTGGAGAAGAAAATTGCTTCGGGGGCGGATTACATTATGACCCAGCCCGTTTACGACCGCGAACTGATTATATCCATGGCGGAACAGACTCGTCATTTGGAGGTGCCGATTTTTATCGGTATTATGCCGCTGGCCAGCGGGCGCAATGCGGAGTACTTGCACAACGAGGTACCCGGCATTCAGTTGTCCGACAAGGTCCGTGCGCGTATGTCTGGTCTGGAGGGTGCAGAAGGCCGCGCAATGGGCGTAACCATTGCCAAGGAGCTGCTTGATACGGCGATGGAGCATTTTAACGGTATCTATTTAATGACACCATTTATGTTCTATGAAATGACGGCGGAGCTGACTTCTTATGTATGGCAAAAATCCGGCCGCGTGCAGGCCCCCTTGTTTCGACTATAATAATCAATTACAATAGTATAATGGATGTGATGCCGATGTCATTGAGTATGACCGGATACGGTCAAGCCATCCTTCATTATGAAGGCTATAAAGTGCGCTTGGAGCTGAAATCGGTGAATCACCGCTATTGCGAAGTGATGATGAGGATTCCACGCGAATGGACTCGTTATGAAGATGGCTTGAGAAGAACGGTTCAACAGCAGATCAAGCGCGGCCGTGTCGACGTCTTCATTCACAGGGAACGTGATGAAGAACAGATACCCGCCGCACGGTTGAATGACACTGTAGTGCAGGCTTACTTGCATGCAGCGGAGCAACTGGCGGATCGGTACGGTGTGAAGGGAACGTTGGGTATAAGCGATATTCTTGCGTTGCCTGACGTTCTGGGTGAGCCCGGTGAGGCTTGCGATGGAGAGGAAGAGGGCTGGGAAGAGCAGCTTCAGCAAGCTTTGAATGAAGCATTGCAAGGACTGCTGGACATGAGAAGGCGAGAAGGCGGGCATTTGGCGCAGGATGTGGAATCCCGCATTTCGCGTCTGGAATCCCTGCATCATGAAATGACGGTGCTGGTTCCTCACGTTGTGAGCGACTACCGTAATAGGCTAAAACACAGACTTACTGAGCTTCAGGACGGTTCATTTACGCTTGATGAGCATAAATTCGGAATGGAGATTGCTTTATTCGCGGATCGCAGCAGTATTGATGAGGAGCTTACCCGGCTTCAAAGTCACTTTGGGCAATGCAGGGGATTGCTGCTGTCGGACGAGCCAGCCGGCCGCAAATTAGATTTTTAATCCAGGAAATGAACAGGGAAGTCAACACGATCGGCTCCAAGGCCAACCATCTTGCGCTAGTTAATTTAGTCGTGGAGATGAAGGCGGAGCTGGAAAAAATTCGTGAGCAGGCTGCAAACATCGAGTAGCTACCTGGTAGCGGCACGGCTGCAATAGTCACATGTATAGGGGGAAAGACCTGAATATGGCAATTAAATTGATCAATATTGGCTTCGGCAATATCGTGTCGGCCAACCGAATTATCTCCATCGTCAGTCCGGAGTCTGCTCCGATCAAGCGGATTATACAAGAAGCTAGGGACCGTCATATGTTGATTGACGCTACCTATGGCCGCCGGACACGGGCTGTTATTATAACGGACAGTGATCATGTGATCTTGTCTGCGGTGCAGCCGGAAACGGTCGCTCATCGACTATCCACTAAAGATGATGACAATGACGAATAAAATGGAGTGTACTATGGCTAAGGGATTATTATTTGTATTATCCGGACCTTCGGGTGTCGGCAAAGGAACGGTAGGCAACGCACTGCGTGAAAAACTGCCGGAATTGACATACTCCGTTTCCGCGACAACCCGCTCGCCCCGCATGGGTGAACAGGACGGAGTTAACTACTTTTTAAGTCGCGTGAACAGTTTTTGGGCATGATTGAACGGGATGAGCTGTTGGAGCATGCAGAGTACGTCGGTAACTATTACGGCACTCCGCGTGATTTTGTAGATCAGACGCTTGCGCAGGGAAAAGATATTTTTCTGGAGATTGAGGTTCAGGGAGCGCTCAAAGTGAAGGAGAAATTTCCCGATGGCATTTTCATTTTCCTGCTTCCGCCTTCGCTGGATGAATTGAAGGACCGGATTCGGGGACGGGGTACAGAAACTCAGGCAACCATTGATCACCGCATGTCGGTAGCTGTGGATGAAATGAATCTGTTGCGTCACTATGATTATGCGGTTGTCAATGATGAGATTGATTTCGCATGTAAACGAATAGAATCCATTATTATCGCCGAACATTGTAAGGTCCATCCATAAACGAGGACTTTACATATGCCAAGCGTATTTAAAGAGAAAATTACTATACAAGCTGAACTCGGAAATGTACACTGGAGTTCAGCTTGTATAGTCCCAAAACTACATGAAGAGGTGTCTATTCGTGCTGTATCCTTCTATTGATGAAATGATGAAAAAGGCAGATAGTAAGTATTCGTTGGTTGTAGCGGCTTCACGCCGTGCCAGACAGTTGCGCGAGGGTGGAAAGACGACTCTCAAGAATCCTAGATCCCACAAGCAAGTTGGAGTTGCATTGGAAGAGATTTACGCGGATCATCTGCGTCTTGAAAGCGGCGAAGATTAATAAGAATTATAGACAATTATTATAACCGGGCGCAATGCCAATTCCTTTGACAACCGCAAGGTTGTTATTTTTTTCGGTCAGGGGGAGTTAACGATGTTGAAGGGGAAAGTTATTATTCTTGGTATTACCGGCGGAATTGCAGCTTATAAAGGGGCTGCGCTGTGTAGTAAGCTAACGCAAAAGGGAGCCGAGGTTCATGTTATTATGACGGCATCCGCGAAGGAGTTTATTACTGAGCTTACGCTTCAGTCGCTCTCTCGTAATCCGGTATACAGTGACACGTTTGATGAAAGAGAACCGTCCGTCGTATCCCATATTCATTTGGCGGACAAAGCGGATCTGGTGTTGGTTGCTCCTGCAACCGCGAATATCATCGGTAAAATGGCGCATGGGCTTGCCGATGATATGCTGTCCACAACGCTACTGGCTACGACAGCACCTATAATGGTAGCACCTGCTATGAACGTGCATATGTACACTCATCCCGCAGTAATGCAAAACATGGAGACGCTCGTATCCCGCGGTGTCATGATGATTGAGCCGGGTGAAGGATTGCTGGCTTGTGGTTATGTTGGCAAAGGGCGGCTGGAAGAGCCTGAAACCATCGTACAAACGGTAGAACGATATTTTGAACAGCAAGAGCAGGAAAGTAAGGGCGTCACCAACAAGCCGGAGCCACGTTGGTTTGGCGGAGAAGCTGTGGATTCGGGTGGACAATCGCAAGGCTCGCTGCTGAATGGCGATGAACGGCTGCTGTCAGGCAAAAAAGTGATTGTAACTGCTGGGGGCACGATCGAGAGGATTGATCCGGTACGTTATATAACGAATGATTCTTCCGGTAAAATGGGCTTTGCCATCGCAAAAGTGGCTCAGGAGTTGGGTGCCGATGTGCACTTGATTGCTGCAAATACAAGCGCGGAGCCTCCTGTGGGCATTTCGATTGAAAGAGTTCAGTCCGCTGACGACATGTATAGCGCTGTGCTCAGACAGTGGGAAGATAGCGATTTGGTCGTGATGGCTGCTGCGGTTGCAGACTATCGACCGCGTGAGGCCGCACAGACCAAGATCAAAAAGAAAGATAGTACATTTACGCTGGAGTTAGTGAAGAATGTCGATATTCTGGAATCACTCGGACGGAGCAAGAAACATCAATTTTTAATCGGCTTTGCTGCGGAAACCGGGAATCTGGAGACGTATGCCATGGATAAGCTGGAACGGAAAAATTGTGACCTTCTCGCAGCTAACGATGTAACTGCTGATGGAGCAGGCTTTGGCGTCGATACGAATGCTGTACAAATTTACGACCGCGGCGGGATGGTAGAACGTATTCCTGTGCAGTCGAAGGAAGAAGTAGCGCGTAAGCTGCTTACGATAGCGGCTGGACGTATGGGCGGGGTGTTGCATTAATGGAAATGGGCAATTTAGTTGCCAAGGTTATTGTAGATGTGCCCGCCAAGGATACGGATCGTACTTTCGATTATCTGATCCCGGAGTCGATGCGGCCATGGATTGAGCCGGGTAGCCGGGTTGCAGTGCCGTTCGGCAAACGGACGGTGCAGGCTTTTGTCATCTCGGTAGTACCTGCTGAGGAGCCGCCGAAATATCGGATGAGGGCGATACAGGAGCTGCTGGATTTGGTGCCGCCCTTGTCTCCGGATCTGGTAGAACTGGGGAAATGGATGAGCGAACGCTATGCCTGCAATCAGATTATGGCGCTGCAAGTGATGATTCCTACAGCGTTAAAGGGCAAGGCCGAACGTTATATTTCTATCGCTGAGCAGCATGAGTTCACAGATCATTCACCTGCTGCTGACGTTATGAATTATGGTTCAGAAGCGGATACACATCGAACCATGCGGCCGGATATGAGGGGAGAACCCGAATGGGCTCTCCTTACCGATGATGGCATGAGCGACCCGGCTGAACGCCAGATTGTCAGCTTTATTCAGGAGAAGGAGCAAGTCCCGCTTCAGCAGCTAAGCCGCCGTTTCCCCGAAGAAGCGGAGGTTATTAAATCGCTGTTGCGCAGGGGTGTGCTTCAGGAGAGTCAGGTTATTAAAGACAAGCTTGGCAAGAAGACCATGAAAGCCGTGGATTTGGCTATCAGCATAGAAGTGGCATCAGCGGCGCTGGAACAGTTTTCGGCCAAAGCGCAGCGTCAGCGGGAGGTACTTGCTTTTTTGCTGGAACGTAGCGAGTTTCTGCCTCTGCCGCTGAAGGAAGTCATGACCTCGCTTAGTGTATCAGCCGCAACGGTCAAGGCGCTGGAGGATAAGGGCTATGTGGTGCTTGAGGATGTAGAGGTGTTCCGCGATCCTTATCGGGGTAGAAACTTCAAACCTACGCAGCCATTGCCGCTCACCGAAGAGCAGCAATACGTGTATGAACGGATCATTCGGCAGTTGGATACGCGTGAGCAAGGAGCTTATTTGCTCCATGGAGTTACGGGCAGTGGTAAGACGGAAATTTATTTACAGACGATTCAGCGCTGTATCGAGCAGAATCGTCAGGCGATTGTACTGGTTCCGGAAATATCGTTAACACCACAAATGGTAGAGCGCTTTAAAGGTCGCTTTGGCGATCAGGTGGCGGTGATGCACAGCAGACTGTCCGGGGGCGAACGTTACGACGAGTGGCGCAAAATACGCGAGGGTCGTGTGAAGGTGGCGATTGGCGCCCGCTCGGCTGTATTTGCGCCTTTTCGTGAACTGGGTCTTATTATTATGGATGAGGAACATGAAACCTCCTATAAGCAGGAAGAGACACCCAAATACCATGCGCGCGACGTGGCCGTACGCAGAGCCCATCAGCATGGGGCTGTGGTTATTCTCGGCTCAGCTACGCCGTCGCTGGAAAGCTATTACGCGGCCCGCTCGCAAAGTAATGACGAGTTTGCGCCGCTGTTGCTTGAGATGCCGACTCGCGCACTAGGGAACTCATTACCCGAGGTGCATATCATGGATATGCGCGAGGAACTGCGCGCTGGCAACCGTTCCATGTTCAGCCGCGCATTGCATAACGGAATCGCAGAGCGGCTGGAGCGTAAGGAACAGACGGTATTGCTGCTGAATCGACGCGGACATTCCACGTTCGTCATGTGCCGTAGCTGCGGCTATGTGGCGGGTTGCCCGCATTGCGATATTTCGCTCACATATCATCAGCGTTCGAATAATTTACGTTGCCATTACTGCGGCTATTCCGAGCCCGTGCCTCAGGTCTGCCCGGAATGCGGTAGTGAGCATATTCGCTACTTTGGCACAGGTACTCAGCGAGTGGAAGAGGAACTGGCAAAGCTGTTTCCCGGTATACGTGTTGTGCGGATGGACGTCGATACAACAACGGAGAAAAATGCCCATGAAAAGCTGCTCAAGCAATTTCGTGATAAAAAAGCGGATGTACTGCTCGGCACCCAAATGGTTGCCAAAGGACTGGATTTTCCCGATGTGACGCTGGTAGGTGTCATTACTGCGGATTCGGCGCTTAATTTACCGGATTTTCGGGCTGCGGAAAAGACATTTCAGTTGTTAACACAAGTAGCCGGACGCGCCGGGAGGCATCAATTGCCTGGGGAAGTGTTCGTGCAAACCTATACGCCGGAGCATTATTCGGTTATTCACGCGAGTCGGCACGACTACGGTTCTTTTGTCAGGGAAGAGCTAAAACACCGCCGTAATCTGCATTATCCACCGTATTGCCGTCTCATTTTGGTGACTTTTTCTCATGAACAGCTCCCGGTACTGGTTCGATTGGCTGAGAACTATTCAGCCACTCTACAGGGGAGGGCAAGACAAAGGGGCTGGTTGGGCAATATGGATCGGCTTACATCCGATGTGCTTGACATTTTGGGGCCTGTAGCTTCACCGATTTCGAGAATCAAGAATAGATACCGATTTCAATGTATGATAAAATGGCGTGGAAATATAGATGCGATTGGTCTGGCTCAGCAGGTGGCTGATGAAATGGCGGAATCCGCACAGGCCCAAAAGCTGCTGATCAGTCTGGATGTCGATCCGCAAATGCTTATGTAGCGTATGCGCAAAAGTTTTCGGCACAGTTAATGCGGACAAGCCGTCCGTACATAGGATAATGTAGCAGTCGCGCTTGTTGTGAATACGACGAAGCTTAAATGAAGGATAAAGAGGAAGGTGTTCTATTGTCATGTCAATTAGAATTATAGTGTTGGAACCGGATGATGTGTTGCACAAAGTAGCAAAGGAAGTTACTAAAATCACACCTAACGTGCAAAAGCTACTCGACGATATGGCAGATACCATGTATGAAGCGGAGGGAGTGGGTCTTGCTGCTCCGCAGGTAGGTATTTTGAAGCGACTAATCGTTGTGGATGCTGGAGATGAGCACGGTTTAATTAAAATGATTAATCCTGAAATTGTGTCCGAAGAAGGCGAGCAATTTGGTGCGGAGGGCTGTTTGAGCATTCCTGGCTTAAATGGTGATGTGCGTCGTGCCGAGAAGGTTACTGTCAAAGGGCTGGATCGCGATGGTAAGGCGATTACAGTGACAGCGACCGGATTGCTTTCTCGTGCTTTTCAACATGAAATTGATCATTTGAACGGAGTTTTGTTCACGGATATTGCGGAAAAAGTATATGAGGTTGCTCCGGAACAGCCAGGACCGAACCATCAGACAGGAGAGTGAGGTTCGATGAGTCAAGACATTCGTATCGTCTTTATGGGCACACCGGATTTCGCTGTGCCTTCGTTGAACATGCTGCTGGACAATGGCTACAACGTAGTCGGTGTCATTACGCAGCCGGATAAGCCGCAGGGACGAAAAAAAATATTGACGCCTACGCCAGTCAAGGAAGCAGCGGAAAAGCGCGGGTTGCCCGTGCTTCAACCGACCCGCCTGCGCCAGCCGGAAGCGGTAACTCAGGTAGCGGAGCTGCATCCTGATCTGATCGTGACAGCGGCCTATGGGCAGATTTTGCCTAAATCCGTATTGGACTTGCCCCGTTTCGGTTGCCTGAATGTGCATGGTTCGCTGCTTCCCCGTTATCGGGGAGGGGCGCCAATTCAGCGTGCCATTATTAACGGCGAAACCGTTACGGGCGTGACACTGATGTATATGGCGGAAGGACTGGATACCGGCGATATGATATCGCGGGTTGAGGTTGCTATTGAACCGGAGGATACATCCGGTATGATTTTTGAGAAGCTGAGCATAGCTGGATCGAAGCTTTTACAGGATGAGCTGCCCAAGCTGCTGGCAGGGAAATCGGGTCGTACACCGCAAAACGATGATGAGGCAACCTATGCCCCGAACCTGAACCGCGACGATGAGCGTATTCCTTGGAATGATAGTGCGCAGCAAATATACAACCGGATTCGCGGGCTGGTCCCGTTTTCCGGTGCATTTACGCTGTGGGAAGAAAATGTTTTTAAAATATGGGCGGCTGAGCATCCTTCCATCCATAGTGATGCAGATGGTGCAAATGCTCCGGCACCCGGGACAGTTCTGCAATTGACTGCCCGTGGCATTGAAGTACAGACGGGCAATGGTACCCTATGGCTGACACAGGTGCAGCCGGCAGGCAAGAAGGTTATGGAAGCCGGGAACTTTGCGCGTGGCGGCCAGATGAAGCCGGGCACGGTGCTCGGGTGAGCGGCGGTCACTCCCGTCAGGGAGGCCAAGGCAGGGAGGCTGGTGCCAGAGCAGGCAAGACTCGTAACCAGACGGCTAGGGAAGTTGCACTGGACGTACTGACAGGGGTTGAGCAGGAGGGTGCATACAGTAACCTTGAGCTGAACCGCCGACTTCAACAGGCAGGTTTGTCCGCGAGTGACGCTGGCTTGGCGACGGAACTTGTATACGGTACAGTTGCACGCCGAAATACGCTGGATTATTTTCTGAACAAGTTTGTTCAGAAAGGAACGGCCAAGCTTCAGGCTTGGGTACGTTCGTTGCTGCGAATGAGTGTGTACCAGATCGTATATCTGGATCGTATCCCGGATCATGCAGTCGTTAGTGAAGCAGTTACCATTGCCAAGCGGCGTGGACACCAAGGGATTTCGGGTATGGTCAACGGCGTGCTGCGCAGCATGCTTCGTGAGCCGGACAAGCTTCGTATTCCTTACGGGCTGTCAGCCGAGGAACGGATTGCATTGGAGCATTCCCATCCACAGTGGCTGGTTAAGCGCTGGATCAAGCAATACGGTGTGGATATTGCGGAAGCCATCTGCCGCGCTAATAATGAGCCACCTGCGGTCAGCGTGCGGGTGAACACGACAATGACCAGTCGTGATCAACTCTTGAACGAGATGATTGCGAAAGGAGTGGATGCTGTTCCATCGGCGGTTAGCCCTTACGGAATTGTCGTCCGCAGCGGCGGAAATATGGCACTCACTTCCTGGTATACAGACGGTTTGCTGTCCGTGCAGGACGAAAGCTCCATGCTCGTCGCCGAGGCGGTTGCGCCTGAGCCGGATATGCTGGTACTGGATTGCTGCGCTGCTCCGGGCGGCAAAACAGCTCATATGGCTGAGTTAATGAAGGATCAGGGCCGGATTATCGCCAACGATCTGCATGCTCACAAACATCGGCTAATCCAGGAACAGGTAGATCGGCTAGGGCTGGATGCCGTGGAAACGGTCACCGGGGACGCACTTGAGTTGAAAAATCGTTATGCTCCGGCATCATTTGACCGCGTCTTGCTCGACGCGCCATGCTCCGGTTTTGGAGTGATCCGCCGCAAGCCTGATTTGCGCTGGAGTAAAACTCCACAGGATGTCCGCGACATCACGCAGCTCCAGCATGAGCTACTGGACAGCGTAGCTGAGCTTTTGAAGCCGGGCGGTATTCTGGTGTACAGTACATGCACAATTGAACCGGATGAAAATGAGGGACAAATCACTCGCTTTTTAAGTGAGCATCCCGAGTATGAGCTGGCAGAAGGACATTCCTTCCCAGACGTAGCTGACGGCATGGACCATGCTCAGCCAGGCTCGGTACAGCTGTTGCCGCAGCATTTTCACAGCGACGGATTTTATATCGCGCGTCTGCGTCGGGTGAAGTAGTTCGTAAGAATCCCGCAGGCAGCCAACCACTAACATTTCCACATTCCGCCGGATATCATCCGGCGGTTTTTGCATTGGGACGAAAAATTTTTACCCTCTCAGGGATTTGTGCTAAAATAGGAAGAATGAAAACACTGTCTGTGAGAATTAAACAGAACTTAATGAAGAAGGAACGGGTGCAAACATTGATGAAACCTTTTATATATGATTTAACTCTGGAGGAGTTGCAGGACTGGGCCAAGCGCAATGGCGAGCCTGCTTTTCGCGGAGGACAAATTTTTGATTGGCTGTATGTGAAGCGGGTCAATGATTTCAGTGAGATGACGAATTTGTCCAAGTCGCTGAGAGAGAAGCTTGAGGACCAGTTCAGCTTTGTGACGCTTCATGAAATTACAAAGCTGGAGTCGAAGGACGGTACGGTAAAATTCCTGTTTGGTCTGCATGATGATCATGCTATCGAGACAGTTATTATGAGACACAATTACGGAAACAGTATTTGTGTAACGACTCAAGTGGGCTGCCGAATCGGCTGCACATTCTGCGCTTCGACGCTTGGGGACTCAAACGTAACCTGACCGCCGGTGAAATTACCGCGCAGGTCGTTCAGGCACAGAAAATTTTGGATAAGACGAATGAGCGTGTGAGCAGCATCGTGATTATGGGCTCGGGTGAGCCTTTTGAAAATTATGAAGCGACCATGACATTTTTACGTACGATGATTCATGAAAAGGGTCTGAATATTGGTCAGCGTCACATCACGGTATCGACCAGTGGTATCGTGCCGAATATTTACAAATTCGCGGACGAGGATACCCAGATTAATCTGGCAATATCCATTCATGCGCCTAATGATGCGCTTCGTTCGAAGCTGATGCCTGTAAACCGGCGTTATCCTTTTCAGGATGTTATGGAATCGCTTCGTTACTATCTTGCTAAAACAGGCCGGAGAATTTCGTTTGAATATGCCTTGATTGGCGGAGTGAATGATCAGGCGGAACATGCCGAAGAACTGGCGGACGTGCTGAAGGACATGCTGTGCCACGTCAACCTGATTCCGGTTAACCATGTGCCTGAGCGCAAGTATGTGCGCACATCGCGCAGCGATATTTTCAATTTCCAGCGCATTCTTGCCGAGAAAGGCGTCAATGTGACGATCCGGCGTGAACAGGGTCATGATATCGCCGCTGCGTGCGGCCAGTTGCGTGCAAAGCATATGGAGTTGGGGTGAGACCATTTGATCAAAACAGTTCATGTCAGCCACGTCGGACGTGTACGTTCGGTGAATGAGGATTCTGCCTGGATCAGGCACTTGGAGCAGGGATATATTCTGGGAATTGTTGCCGATGGCATGGGCGGGCATTTGGCCGGTGATACGGCCAGCCGCCTCGCGGTAGAAACACTTGCCGCTGATTTGGCGACGCTGGAAAGCGGGTTATCCGCGCACTCTTTGACAGCGGCGCTTAGCGACGCTATTTTGCATGCTAATGAAGTCATCTTCCAAACGGCTGCCCACGATGACAAGTATCATAATATGGGGACAACGGTTGTAGCCGTTTTGCTAAACGATGCCTCCGGGATTATCGGACATATCGGGGACAGCCGTGCCTATGTGATTTCTAACGGAGTGGTACGTCAAATTACGGAAGATCACACACTGGTCAATGAGTTATTCAAAAACGGTCAGATCAGCAAGGAAGAGCGGGAGAACCATCCCCGTCGCAATGTGTTAACACGGGCGCTGGGCACTGATTCCGAGGTGCAAGTGGATATTGACTCCATTTCTCTGGAAAAAGGCGATGTGCTGTTACTGTGCAGCGACGGGCTGAGTAATCTGGTGACGGAGGAGCAAATTAGTAAAGTAGTAGGTGCCGCCGAGAACCCTCTGGAGGAACGAGCGGATCGTCTGCTGCATCTGGCGCTGCTTGCCGGAGGCGACGACAACATCACGGTAGCTTTGTTTGAATTGCCCGATGACACAGTTTCATTGAGTGAAAAGGGGTGTGACGCATGATCGGGCACCTGCTTGGGGGAAGATACGAAATTATTGAGCGCATCGGCGGCGGCGGTATGGCGCTGGTGTACAAGGCTCAAGACATTCTGCTGAATCGTAATGTGGCGGTCAAGGTGCTGCGTCAGCAATTTGTCCATGATGATGAATTTATTCGCCGGTTTCGGCGTGAGGCACAGTCTGCGGCCTCGCTTTCCCATCCGAATGTGGTCAGTATTTATGATGTCGGCCAAGAGGATGAAATCCATTATATTGTAATGGAGTGCGTGGAAGGAAAAAATCTGAACGAAATTATTAAGGAACGTGCCCCGCTGCAAGTGGATGAAGCGGTACGGATTGCTTCTCAAATTTGTGATGCACTGGAGCACGCTCACCAAAATCAGATTATTCACCGGGACATTAAACCGCATAATATATTGATCGGGCGCAATGGACGGGTCAAGGTAACCGATTTTGGGATTGCCAGAGCTGTCACGTCAACGACGATTACCCAGACAGGCTCTGTGGTGGGCTCTGTCCATTACTTTTCACCCGAGCATGCGAAGGGAGTCGTCACCGGCGAGAAATCGGACTTATATTCTCTAGGGATTGTCTTATACCAAATGCTGACGGCGCAACTTCCTTTTCTGGGAGAAAGTCCGATCAGTGTAGCGCTCAAGCATCTGCAAGAGGAATTTGAGGAACCGCGCAAAATTAATCCACTGATTCCGCAAAGTGTGGAAAACGTCATTTTAAAATCCATGCGCAAAAATCCGGAGGAACGTTATCAATCTGCGGATGAAATGCTAAAAGACTTGGAGACATGCCTGTTGCCGGGACGCCGTAATGAATCCAAACTGGAATTTACACATTTGGATGACGAGGATCAAACGCGGGTTATTCCGGCTATTAAGCCTCAGCAAATGGGAATGTCCTCCAGTGGAGACGACGAGCCTGCCCAATCCGGCGATTCTGAAAAGCTTCAGAGCAAGCAAACGGCTAAAAAAAGTAAAAAGAAGCCGATCTTGTGGATAACGCTGGTGCTCGTGTTGCTTCTTTGCATGGGTGGCGTAGTGTACTATGTGCAAAATTTGCTCGTCGTCCCTGACGTTGTAGTGCCGAATGTGTTGACCAAGACCGAGGACCAGGCCAAGTTGTTGATCAGTCAGTCCGGGTTGACCGTTAAGGACCCAATTAAGCATGAATATAAGGACGGGGTTGCACCCGGAGTTGTTTTCTATCAGAGCTATCCACAGGAATCTGTGGTTAAGAAGGGAACAGAAATTGAACTGAAAGTCGGGGTTGCCAAGCCGCTGACTCCGATGCCGGATGTCAAAGGGCAGAGCTATGATGCTGCTGTCAAGCTGTTGACCTCCCAGCAGATCAAGGAGACACAGATTCAGCGGAATGAGCAGTTCAGTGATCAGGCGGTGGGAACCGTCCTAAGTCAGACACCAGCGGCGAATGAGTCCTTTGATAAAGATACGGTACAGGTGGTGCTGACGGTCAGCAAGGGCGCTGCTACCGTGAAAATGCCAAATCTGGTGGGCAAGACGCAGAAAGAAGCGGAAAATGAGGTCAAAAGTGCTGGATTGAAGGTTGGCTCGGTCAAAGAGGAATTCAGCTATGAGCAGGAAAAAGGCAAAGTAACCAAGCAGTGGCCGTCAGAGGCTGGCAGTGATTTGCCTCCAAATACGGAAATTACGTTTTATGTAAGCACTGGTTATCCTCCAGAAGCGATTACACTGCCATTTAATGTGCCAGTTGCCCCGAAGGAAGAGGGTAAAAACAGCAAGATTCGTATCACTTATACGGATGCACGTGGAGAAAACCAGGAATGGGGAAGCCGTACGATTAATACGACACAAGTGTTCACTATTAATCTGTTGCTGGCTCCGAACAAGGACAGTGTTGTCTCTGTATATAAAGATGGACAATTTGTCGATACGTATCCCGTTTCTTATATTGACGCGAAGAATGGAACGGTGACGATGCCTCAAATCGCTCCGCCTGCTGGAACTACACCCACGGATACGCCAGAAGGTACTTCTCCACAGAATGGCAGTGGAAGCGGCGAACAAGGGAATAGCGGGGATACTTCAAATGATAGTGGTAATAACGGGGGGGACTCGATCAATCAGGATGGCACCGAAGGTAATGGTGAACCGTCCGCTCTTGCCCCCCAAACGGGTTCTACAAGCGTAACAAGTGGTGAGTTTGCTGTTAAATACACAAACCATCCAGGTAAGGGAAAGGACCTCCACAAAAAAAGGGTGAAGTCATTGAGGCTGTAAAGCATCAATAATCATGCCGGAGGTCAGTGCAATACCCGTTATTCGTTTTCACTATCCCTAAACACTTAAAGGAGGACGGCTTACACATGCCTGAAGGTCTGATCGTCAAGGCGCTCAGCGGATATTATTATGTCTCCAGTCTGGATCAGAATGGGCGGCCGGTATCCGGCGAAGCTACGGTGCAATGCAGAGCACGCGGAATATTTAAGAAAAAAGAGATTACGCCGCTTGTCGGCGACCGGGTCGTTTATGAACTGACTGAAAACGGGGAAGGTATGGTTAATGAGATTCGGAAGCGCACGACGGAGCTCATTCGCCCGCCAGTGGCTAACACTACGCTTGCTGTACTGTTGTTTTCCCTACGTGAGCCGGATTTAAATCTGCCGTTGCTGGACAAATTTTTGGTGCATATTGAGCACGCCGGGCTGGATACGATTATCTGTCTGACAAAGCGCGATTTGTATGAGGGCAGTCCTTCGGAGGATGAGACGGTTTTGGCTGTTCAGAAAATGTACCGGAAGATTGGTTATGAGGTGCTGGTGACCAGTGCCCGTACCGGGGAAGGTACGGCTGAGCTTAAGAAGCTGTTGGCTGGTCAAATCAGCGTGTTTTCCGGGCAGTCAGGTGTTGGGAAGTCTTCCATGCTTAATGCGCTGGAACCAGGCTTAACGCTGGAGACGAGCGCCATTAGCAAGAAGCTGGGGCGGGGACGGCATACGACTCGTCATGTGGAATTAATTCCACTCGACAATGGCGGTTTTGTAGCAGATACACCGGGTTTCAGCCAACTGGATTTCCTGGAGCTGGGTGTGGATGAGTTATCTCCATGTTTCCGTGAATTCCAGTCGTATGCAGAAGGATGCAAGTTCCGGGGCTGTACCCATATTCACGAACCTGGCTGTAAAGTGAGAGAGGCCTTGGCAGAAGGACATATTTCGCAGGGCCGATATGATAACTATTTGCAGTTCTATCAGGAATTAAAAGAAAAAAAGCGGAGGTACTGAGCATATGTTAAAAATAGCACCGTCGATCTTATCCGCTGATTTTGCCCGTTTGGGCAGTGAAGTTGCGGAAGCTGAAGCAGGAGGAGCAGACTGGATTCATGTGGATGTCATGGATGGTCATTTTGTATCAAACATTACCTTAGGACCTCCTATCGTTCAGGCTATTCGTCCGCATACGAGTCTTCCTCTGGATGTTCATCTGATGATTGAGCATCCTGAACGTTACATTGGCGATTTTGTGAAGGCAGGAGCTAATATCGTCACTGTTCATGCCGAGGCTTGTGTTCATCTGCACGGGGTCATCCATTTGATCAAGCAGCAAGGTGCTCTTGCGGGTGTGGCCCTCAATCCGGGCACTTCTCCATATGCAATCAAGGAAGTGCTGCCCAATGTAGACATGATTCTGGTTATGACAGTTAACCCTGGATTTGGGGGTCAGTCTTTTATTCCGGAGACGTTGGATAAAATCAGACAGATTCGCACATGGTTGAATGAAATCGGCCGTCCGGATGTACATATTGAGGTAGACGGAGGCATTGCAGAGGAGACGGCACCAGCCGTATTTGAAGCAGGGGCTGATGTTCTGGTGGCTGGTAGTGCGGTATTCGGCAGAGCGGACCGCGGAGCGGCTATTGCGGCTATTCGGGACAGTGCAGCTCATCATTCGTCCAAGTGAAGCTGACCGAAGCGCTGTGGATGACGGTAGCGAGTATGGTGACAGGTGTGATCCTAAGTTGCTTCTCGCTGGTGAAATCTCCTTGGAATGCCCTTCTTTCACTCGTTGCCGTTCTGATTGTGCTGTTTTATTTTCGTAAAAATGAACGGCGCGGTTTGCGTATCGGCTTTGTAATAAGCAGCGTGCTTTATTATATCCTATTTATTTTCATACTCTCAGCATATCTGTATGTTCGTGGACTTGTCTAATGGTATAGCATGGGATAGATGTGCATAAATATGGTTACATGAGCGGGATTCTCATGTAGCCTTTTTTGTATGGCAACAACCCTTGACAGGTTGCATAAACTACAGAGAACGGATGCACGAGGATGATGGGGAGGGTGAAGCATGAAGTTTTATACAATCAAGCTACCAAGATTTCTGGGTGGATTCGTCAAAGCCATTCTGAATACATTCCAGAAAAGCTGAATTGCACGTAACGTACACACAGGATGCAAAATGAAGAGCAAGGTACACAGGGCATGCTTCCCGGGCACAGCGACAGACAGGTAGCTCGACAGTAAACGGCAGGAACGCGCGGGAAGATGCCTGACATTTTGACATCATGGACCAGATGGATGTAACATTTTGAATAACCAAAAAAGCACCCGTTTAAAACGAGGTGCCTTTTGTTTATAACGTTATTTTTTTGCGACTACACGCGAGTTACTTTACCGGCCTTCAATGCACGAGTGCTGACATAAACGCGTTTCGGTTTACCGTTAACGAGAATACGAACTTTCTGTACGTTGACGCCCCAAGTACGGCGATTACGGTTGTTAGCGTGAGATACGTGGTTACCGGTGCCAGGCTTTTTGCCTGTTACAGAACATTTACGAGACATGATTCCACCTCCTATTCTGAAAATAACCAAGTTCCGTATGGAACGGGTCGCTCTTCAGGCCGACTGGGTCAGTCGGACTTTGTAAGTCACTAACCTGAACAAAACAATACTTATATATAATATCATAGTCAAAAAAGCTCCGTCAACCGATTCAAAAACTTTATTTATTTCTATTACGCATTATAGTACAATATGGGATAGCTATTGCTGTGAATATTCTTGTAATAGTTGGAATGTGAATTCTTATTCCAGTCATGCCGGACAGATCAGAGGCGGAACCATATTTATCATTCCAGCCGATGTTTCAGTGTCGGGTGGTTGACTGGTTTTTCATATATAGACCTGTGGAAGGCCGACCAGGCCGTGGGTACGATAAGCTTACGAAAGTGTGACATTCGTATTCGTCGTCTGGCTTTAGTATAATTCAATTGAACCTGTCCGCACAGATGAACATGACGATGCGGAAGGTTGATGGCAAAACAAGTGTATTAAGCTAGGAAGGGGAATTCTCTTGAGTAATCGTTCTTTGAATGGAACAGATTTTACCGCAATGGTTTTAGCCGGGGCGGAACAATTACAGCAGCATGCGGAACACGTCAATTCACTTAATGTATTTCCGGTGCCGGACGGTGACACAGGAACTAACATGAATTTGACGATGAGCGCGGGCGTAACAGAATTAAAGAGGGGGATTCTTCCTCCATCGGTGTCATGTCCGGCATATTATCCAAAGGTTTGCTGATGGGAGCCCGCGGCAATTCAGGGGTTATCCTGTCTCAGTTGTTCCGTGGCTTCAGCCGTTACGCTGCCCCATACGAGGAATTGAATACCCTTCAGTTCGCATCGGCATTGCAGAGCGGGGTGGATGCGGCCTACAAGGCGGTGGTTAAGCCGGTGGAGGGTACAATTCTTACCGTGGCGAAGGAAGCGGCCAAGCATGCTGTGTTTTTCTCACGCCGGACAAATGACATTACTGAACTGATGGAAGAAGTGCTTGCCAAAGCGAAGGAAACGCTTGCCATGACGCAGGACATGCTTCCGGTACTGAAGCAAGTAGGGGTTGTGGACTCGGGTGGACAAGGACTTGTGTATATTTATGAAGGGTTCATGCAGCATCTTGGAAGCGGTTTGGTGACAGCTCCAATTGTAAAAGGGGAGAATGTACGCACTGCTTATGCTCCTCATGTATCCGAGAGACCGACGGCGCAAGCGATTGCTCCTTCACCGGATGCACCGATTTCGGCGCAGGCGAAGCTTGAAACGGAAAATATTGAATTTTTATATGATATGGAATTTTTTATTAATCGACAATTGGGAGAAGCCCAAGGTACGGACTTTGATGAGGAAGCCTTCCGGTTAGCGTTATCTGTGGATGGAGACTCTATCATTGTTATTTCTGACGATGATGTTATTAAGGTTCATGTTCATTCCAAGGCTCCGGGCGAAGTGTTGAATCTGGCGCTACGTTACGGGGAAATTACACAGATCCGTATTCTGAATATGCGCGAGCAGCATCGTGATTTGTTGTCTGCGGGTATGGATGGCGCTCCTGAGCCTGAGTGGTTTGCTGAAATACCGGCAGAGCCTGCACGTGAGGAGGAGCCTTCTGAGCCACCGGCTCATGAGCTGGCACCCTATGGTTTCATAGCAGTGGCTTCAGGCGAAGGGATTGCTGATATTTTCAGAAGCTTAGGTGTGGATGTTGTCCTTTCCGGTGGTCAGACTATGAATCCGAGTACGGAAGACTTTGTTAATGCGGCTCGGTCGATTGCGGCGCAGCACATTTTTATCCTGCCGAATAATTCCAATATTATTCTGGCGGCAGAGCAGGCCCGTGAACTGCTGGAGATGGAGCGCTTGGTGTCGGTTATTCCGAGCAAAACGATTCCTCAGGGTATTGCTGCAGCATTCGCTTTTCAGGAGGAAGAAGCCTTTGAGGCCAATCAGGACAGCATGCGGGACGCGGCCAGCCGCGTGAAATCAGGGCAGGTAACCTATGCAGTACGGGATACGACGCTTGATGACCTGCACATTACGGCTGGCCATTATATCGGTATTCAGGATTCCAAAATTGTAGCGACTGAAGAACAATTAATCGCAACGGCTCGTCTTTTGCTGATCAAAATGTTGGTGAATGGCGATGAGATTGTTACGATTCTCACAGGTTCGGATGCGAAGCAAGAAGATACAGAGCAGCTCGTTGCATGGCTTGAAGAAAATTATTCGGATGCTGAAGTGGAAGTTCATGAAGGCGGTCAGCCGATTTATCCTTACCTGTTTTCGGTGGAAACTTGATGGGCTGTAGAGCGTCCATAGAAGCTCACCACAAAAGGAGGTCTAACCGATGAGTAACACCATCATTGTGACCGATAGCACGGCTGATATTCCACAGGAACTGGTAGACCGTCTCGGGATAGTCATTGTGCCGCTGACGGTGATGTTTGGAAACACGACTTACCTTGACGGCATTGAGATGTCTGCCGCGCAATTTTACAGCGAATTGGTACGGGCTGATGAGCTACCTACGACGTCACAGCCTTCACCAGCCCGCTTTTTGGAGACATTTACGACGCTGTTGGAGCAACATCCCGAGAGCCAGATCGTTTCCATCCATTTGTCTTCCGGCGTGAGTGGAACGTATCAGTCCGCTCTGCTGGGTAAATCCATGCTGGAGAAGCATGAAGACAGAATAACCGTGCTAGATTCCAAATTGGCCTCGTACGGATATGGTATGCTTGTGGTCTATGCGGCAGAGCTGGCGGCTTCCGGGCATTCCCCGGCTGATATCGTTCAAGCTTTAGAGCATCGTCAGGAACGTCTTTGCTTGTATTTTCTGGTGGATACGCTGGAATACTTGCAAAAAGGGGGGCGTATCGGCAAAGCAGCAGCCATGATTGGCACCCTGCTCAATATTAAGCCGATTCTCTCGATGGACAAGGAAGGTATCATTTATTCGGCAGACAAGGCAAGAGGACATAAAAAAGCGACAGCACGAATCATTGAATTGCTGGAGCGGGATTTAAAGGGCCAAAAAATTAATATTGCTGTAGGCCATACGGCAGACCGTTCGGCAGCAGAAGCGTTCGAGGCACAATTGGCAGAACACTTTGAGCTGGGAGATCGAATATATACGGAAGTTGGCGCCGTGATCGGAACCCATGTGGGACCGGGAACGATTGCCATTTTTGCATGGCCGGCCGGAGATGAGAGGTAATATGTTACAACTGGATCAAATACCTTTGAAACAAATACACGGCGTGAGTGCTCTCAAAGAAGGAGAGCTTCACGCTTTTGGCATTTCTAACGTGCAGGACATGCTGGAATACTATCCGTTCCGATATGAGGATTACCGTCTGCGTTCGCTGAGTGAAGTGAAGGACGGAGATAAAATTACGGTGCAGGCTAAAATTATGGGCATTCCGGTGCTTCAGCGTTATGGGCGCAAATCCAGATTGACTTGTAAATTGATGGCTGAGGATTGGATGTTTACAGCGACATGGTTCAATCGTCATTTTTTGAAGGAGCAGCTAACGTCAGGCCGTGAAATTGTCGTGACTGGCAAATGGGATCTGAAGCGGATGCAGATGACCGTTTCGGATTCCGAGTTTCCCGATAAAGGAGTCGCTCGTTCGGGGACGCTTCAGCCTGTGTATTCCGTAGGCGGCAAGATTACGCAGACCTGGATGCGCAAGACGATGAACCAGACACTCCAGCAGTTTGGTGAAATGATTCCCGAAATTTTACCGGAGTCGCTTGTACGTAAATACAGTATAATGCCGCGTAAGCAGGCTATTGCAGGTATACACCAGCCTCAGGACAATCGAGAGGGACAAGAGGCCCGCCGCCGGATGGTGTATGAAGAGCTGTTTTTATTTCAGTTGAAAATGCAGGCATTCCGTGCGTTGAACCGCGGCCGGGCAGATGGGGTTGTACATACGGTGGATAATGCCACGGTTCGCGAATTTGTGAGGGCCTTGCCGTTTGAGCTGACGGATGCTCAGAAGAAAGTGGAGCTTGAAATACTGCATGACCTGCGTTCGCCTTATTGTATGAACCGTCTGCTTCAAGGGGATGTTGGGTCAGGTAAAACCGTTGTTGCCGCCATCGGTTTGTTTGCTACGGTGCGTTCCGGTTTTCAGGGGGCGCTGATGGTGCCAACGGAAATTTTGGCTGAACAGCATATGCGGTCGCTTCACAAGTTATTTGAACCGTTTGAGATTAGTGTGGGGTTGTTGACGGGCAGTACGACCGGGAAGAAGCGTAAGGAGCTGCTGGCTTCGCTCCAGATGGGTCTGCTGGATATTGTGGTGGGCACGCATGCCCTTATTCAGGAAGATGTGTATTTTCGCCAGCTTGGGCTTGTTGTAACGGATGAGCAGCACAGATTTGGTGTCAATCAGCGTAGTATATTGCGTCGCAAGGGCTATAATCCCGACGTTCTTACGATGACGGCAACGCCGATTCCGCGTACGCTGGCGATCACCGCTTTTGGCGATATAGATGTCTCTACGTTGTCAGAGCGGCCAAAGGGGCGTATTCCGATTTCTACGTATTGGGTAAAGCATGATCTGATGGATCGTGTGCTCGGATTTATTTCCCGTGAGGTGGATCAGGGACGGCAGGCTTATCTGATCTGCCCGTTGATTGAGGAGTCTGAGAAGCTGGATGTACAGAATGCCATCGATCTGCATATTCAAATGCAACAGGCTTTTCCGCGTTACCGCGTCGGTCTGCTGCATGGGCGAATGACTCCTGCAGAAAAGGAAGAGGTTATGCGTTCCTTCTATGCCAATGAAATCCAGTTACTCATTTCAACGACAGTTGTAGAGGTGGGCGTAGACGTGCCGAATGCGACGCTAATGATCATTATGGATGCGGACCGCTTTGGCTTGTCCCAGTTGCATCAGCTGCGTGGACGTGTCGGACGGGGCGCACATGCCTCGTACTGTGTGCTGGTCGCTGATCCCAAGTCTGAGGTGGGCCAGGAGCGGATGAAGGTTATGACCGATACGGACGATGGTTTTGAGGTGGCTAGACGTGACTTGGATTTGAGGGGGCCGGGTGACTTTTTCGGTACCAAGCAAAGTGGGCTGCCCGAGTTTCGGTTAGCAGATATGGTAGCGGATTTTGAGGTGCTGGAAAAGGCCCGTGAGGATGCGACTGCTCTGATCGCGGACTCGTCCTTTTGGACATCTCCGCAGTATGAAGCATTGCGTGGCTATTTGCAAAAAGAGCAGATTTTCCAGGGTGATCTTATCGACTAATACACCTTGAATCATAAGGTTGTTTTTATAGTTTTAAACAGATAGGCACAATGGACAGGCTGGCCGTCATATATTTGGGAATGACCGAATGATATGGGAGGTGCGGTAACATTGAGCTATCAGCAATATGGAATCAGTCCGCAACTGGTGGAGCGGATTAAGTTGAAAATGAAAAATCGTGCGCTTAAGGAGCGGGTTAAGCAGCAGATCGAAGGCGTGACCAAGGCGGACCTGCAAAACAAAGCCAAGGTACGTCAACTTGTGAAGTCCACTTCCGCTATTTTGAACGAGCGGCTGACGGCTGCACAGGAAGAACAATTGACGGCCTTCGTGCTGGCGCAAAAAATCGACCCGTCGAACACGTTTCATCTGATCAAGCTGTGGGGGATGTTTCGTTAACCGGACATACGTTGGATGTCTCTAAATTCTCTCTGAATGCTCGATGCTCATCCAAGCTGGAAAAGGATTGCCTGATGTCAGGTGGTCCTTTTTTGCTTGTTCCTCTATTTCCCGCTTGTTTTCTGTTCAGTATAGTATATTCCGTAGCCTTCGCTCGTATTTAATTCCCCGGGTAATAGACTGGGTGTTAATAGAGAGATTTTATTTGTAATGACCGCCAATTTTGACGGATCGCTCCAGAGCCTGCCCCGCGTTTGTTAACGACGATGCACGCATGATGATCGCCTGACCATATCGATCCTTTAAAGTGTCTGTTACTTTTTCCAAAGCCCGGGATCGCTCCTGATCTTCAAAAAAGTCAAGCTGGTACAGCTGATCATCCATCAAGCCGCTTAAAGTGACACCCGCACGCTTCACGGGCATATGGTTCCAAAAGGTATAAAATATTTTTTTCACGGTTTCATATATCTTTTCGGTACGGTTTGTAGGATCGTGCAGCATCATCTGGCGGGAAAACTCGGTCGGTGCCTCGTGCGGACTGCATATGCAATGGACGGTCACAACTGAGCCGATATATCCTTTGCGGCGGGAGTCCCGGCATACCTCTTCTGTCAACTCAAGCAGGATAGTCTCCACCTCTGCAGGCTGGACATAATCCCGGGGCAGGGTCATCATATGACCGATGGATTTTGGGGGCGTATCCAATGTTTCCGGCTTGACCGGACTGTGATCCACGCCGTTAGCAGTTCGCCATAAAACTTCTGCCTGAATATCTGACTGCTTGCCGAAATGAGACCGGAATTTGTCCTGAAGCCGGGGTAAGGGAGTACGTGCGATGTCTCCAATGGTATGCAATCCAAGCCTCTCCAAATGCCGTTCCATGCGCGAGCCAATACCGAACATACTGCGAACCGGCTGAGACCATAGCAACGCTGCAATATCGGATGGAGGAAGGACAAAAATGCCGCTTTCGTTCTTCTTGGCCCATATATCTGTCGCCATTTTAGCGAGCATTTTATTGGAACTGATACCGATACGAATCCATACCCCTGTTTGTGACATTACTTTTTGTTGAATTTCACTTGCGATGCTCACCGGATCTCCGAACAGGGAGAGGCTTCCGGTTACGTCCAGAAACTGCTCATCAATACTGAAAACCTCAACCAAATCCGTATACTCGTTATAAATTTCTGTTATTTTTAATGAGACGTCAATATAATGCTGCATGCGCGGGCGTACAATGGTAAGGTCAGGACATTTTCTTATCGCTTCTCCCAGACGCTCTGCTGTAGATATACCGTATTTTTTAGCCAGCGGACACGCAGCCAGGATAATGCCTGAACGCAGCGAAGGGTCACCAGCAACGACTAGCGGTTTATGTTGATATTCGGGATTGTCGGCCTTCTCAATGCTGGTATAAAAGCTTTGGCAATCTGCTAAAAATATAGTTTTTTTTCCGCGTTCGTTCAATGTTGCAATCTCCTTTCCAGATGTCTGCTGATCGTCTTTCCAAAATATTCTTGAATGTAAATTCATATAGTAGTATTATATACAGAACAAGTGTTCTTAATCCAATTGTATTTTCTGGAACGTTATTGTTTACGTAAAACCTAACATGGCGTATCATATTATCTTGAACGAATACATGTGGAAATGAATGCATATTGAGGGGAGAAAACCATTTTTATGAACCCAAAACGTCGACCATCATCTCAAAAACGCAGCAGGTGGCGTATTTTTGGCAGAGTTTTGCTGATTAATATCAAGTGGTTCTCGCTTGCGGGCGTACTTGGGGTCTTATTTGCCGGAGGTCTTATATCCGGTTATGTGGCAGCGCTGGTTCATGATGAACCTGTACGATCACGTCAGTTGATATATGAAAAGGTAAATGAGAACGCTCTGACCAGCTTTGTATTTTTTAATGACCAGGTAACCCCGGTTGGACGAATGCGTATGGAGGAGGATCGGCAGCTCGTGGATCTGAAGGATGTTCCCAAATCCATTGTAGATGCCCTCATTTCAACGGAAGACAGCCAATTTTATGAGCATCAGGGGGTTGATCTAAAAGGGACGGCTCGCGCCGTCAAACAAAAGCTTCTGAACGAAAATCGCCAAACAGGCGGAAGTACACTGACACAGCAGGTAGCCCGGCGAGTTTTCCTCAGTCTGGATAAGACGGACAGCCGTAAGGTAAAGGAAATGCTGCTGGCACTGCGTATGGAACGCTTTATGGGCAAGGACAAAATATTAACGGCATACCTAAACAAAATGCCGTTTGGCAATGGCTCCGCAGGTTACAATTTGTACGGGATCAAGTCGGCTTCGTTAGGGATTTTTAATGTAAGTGATCTACATAAGCTTCATATTGCTCAGGCGGCTTATTTGGCTGGTCTTCCACAATTGCCATCTGTTTATTCGGCTTTTGACGGTAAAGGGAAATTTGATGAAGAAGGCTTCAACAAAGCTTTGGAGCGCCAGCGTGTCGTGCTGGGAAGGATGCTGGCAACAGGTAAAATCACATTAACAGAATATAACGAGGCACTTCAATTTGATATTAAAGCTACTCTTGCACCACATCGGGAGAAAAGCTACAATACATTCCCTTATTTGATGCTGGAGACAGAGCGGGAGGCCGCCCGGTTGTTGGCGCTCCAGGAAAATCCGGATCTTACAACAGCTGAGATTTCCAAACCTGAGCATGCTGAACTACTTCAAAATACACGGGAAGAGCTGCAACGGTCCGGTTATCGGATTTATACAACGATAAATAAGAAAGTTTATAACGATATGCGGCAGATTGCTGCCAATCCGCAAAACTTTTCTCCATACAGTAAGCAGAAAGGACTGGAGCAGATTGCTGCCATCATGATTGATCATAAAACGGGGGCTATACTCGGTATGATCGAGGGCAGGGACTTTAATACTGAGCAAATGAACTATGCAACCCAGATGACGCGTCAGCCGGGTTCAGCTATGAAGCCAATTGCAGCTTATTTGCCTGCTTTGGAAAAAGGCTATACTCAGCCTGCTGGGCTTATTGATGATTCGCAAATTATATTAAAAGACGGACGTAAAGGCTATCATATCCCTAAAAATTATAACAGACGGTATGAAGGGTTGATGACAGCCCGTGAAGCACTCAATCGGTCGATTAACATTCCTGCGCTGAGACTGTTTTTGTATGAAGTTAAAATACCAAACGCCTGGAACTTTGTACGTTCCCTTGGGATTACGACGATTCAGCCGCAGGATGAACATGCTCAGACAGGCGTTCTGGGTGGGCTCAGCAAGGGGGTATCTGTCAAGGAACTGACAGCGGCATACGGCACGATTCCTAATATGGGCGTATACAATGAACCCCATTTGATCAGTAAAATTACGGATGCCGATGGCAAGATCGTTTATGAATTTAAACCGCAGGCGAAGCGTGTGTATTCCCAGCAAACCGCGTTTTTAATGACAGATATGCTCAAAACGGTTATATCGGACCCGAGGGGTACAGGCAAACGTATACAAAATGCTTTTAAAAGCTACGGTGCCATTGACATTGCCGGTAAGACCGGTACGACACAAAACTTTGGCGATGTGTGGTTCATGGGCTATACCCCGGATGTTACACTCGGCGTCTGGGCAGGTTACCGTCAACAGGTTAACACCCTATCTCAAGAAGGGCACTCCAGAGCACAATCGGTGTGGGCGCTTATCATGAACGAAGCGGTCAAGGATCAGCCCCAGCTTTTCAAAAATAAGCATTTTACACAGCCGGAAGGTGTTGTAAAAGTTACGGTCTCCAGTCTTACAGGTAAGCTACCGGGAAGTTATTCCCGTCAATCCGGTCAACTCGTGACAGACTGGTTTAACCAAAAATACGTGCCAACGGAAGTCGGGAGGGAACAACGACCACGTTCATCCACACCTGTCGTGCCGTCCAAACCGGATGCGAAGGATAAAGCAGCTCCAGAGAAACAAGAACCTGCAACGGATCAGAAGGAGATTCTACCAGAAGAAACAGTACCTTCTGATCCGGGGACAGAAATAGATACGAATGGTGAGATTAATGATGTGCCACCAACAGATGGTTCGCAACCATCTGTTGAAAATAAGCAGGAGCCTCCTTCTGAGCCAGAAACCCAGAAGGAAGCTCCAGAAAATAAACCAAGCGAAACTATTCATACCGAAACACCCGATCAGCCGAAAAACTGAACCAAAGGGAGCGGCCTAATTCAGAATGCCGTTCCCGACAATATTGACGGTGATCTGTGGGTGAAAACGAACATTAGGGTACTCTTTATTCCACTCCAGACTCTTCCACATGGTCGGGTGATGGGCAATCAATTGTCTGCCGATGCCAAAGGCATCACAACCGCTTTTTTGAAGCGTACGGATAATTTCCTCCGCATCCTGGGTCATGATTTCGGAAAGCTGACGGTTCAGGCGCATCACATTATCCTTATCCTGAAGATGATCCCGCGCGTATTCAACAACATCGACAGGGAGCTTCAGGTTGAGATACACATCAATTTGACCATCGCGTCCAACTTTCACTATAAGCTGGCGTTTGATGTTCTGAATATGAGCCTGATAGGTAATAAAGTTTTGCAAATCACTGGCAGGTCCCAACGATGCCTATTGTTTGGCCCACTCGGCTGGGCAGACGCATCCCGGCTTCCCGTAGCACCTCAAAGATCACTTCAAGCAACATCGCCTCCACAATGGCGGGAAATGGAACATTTTCCAACGATTTTTTGATCGTATGTGCGAGCTCTAGCGGTAGAATGGCTGAGTGAAAGGCAATCGTTGCAATATAAACGGCGGGCAATGTAAAAGCGATCAGAAAGCTCATCATTCGGATCATTCTCAGAAAGGAACTAATAATCCAGCGACCGTTATAATCATCCGGGCTTTGATAAAATGCAAAAAAGGAGACGGGAACGATTAAGGCAGTAGTAGGGCTGCCTTCGGCCAAAATAGTTACTCGTCCTTCCATTAAATTAGCTGCTACCCGATCTGGACGTTCTGTGCTGAGTTGCTGAGGGAACAGGGAAAAGGGATTGTCCTCCGTGAATTCCTGAATAAAACCGGGAGGCAGTACCAGATCGGAGGAGATGGCTTTTATTCTTTTTTCCACTTCCTCCACTAGCTCAGGATTGGCCAAGTCTTGCATATACATGATAGCAACTTTGGTCCGGGTTTTAGATCCGACATAAAAGTAGCGCACAATCAGCGATGTGCTGATGATTTGTTTGCGAATAAGATTCAGATTGACGGACAGCTGCTCAATAAATCCATTGTGCGGCCCGCGGATAATCCCCTCGTTCTCCGGCTCATCCGTACTACGGGCGTATGTTTTTTCGGAGGAAAGGATATAAAATTCTTCTGCGCCATCCACCATTAAAATGAAGTATCCCTCAATAAGCGAATCAGCGGCATTTCGGAGGTCGGTGTCCTTTTGGCTGTTCAGGGTGGTAAACATTTGATGAGAGCCAGAATCGGTTTTCTTATACAATGTGTCCAGAATGTGTGTCTGAATGATCTCCTGATCCACGAGTGAGTCTATATAGAGAAGAATGCTATCTTTGCCGTCAACAGAAATAGTCTGTTTTTTTAAATCATCCGTATAAAAAAGAGCTTGCTCGATAAAGGAAATATTCTTGTTCAATTCAAAGGGAGCTGCGTTATGTCCAGTCAAGAAAACACCTTCTTTTGGAATGAGATATGCATAATGTGTGCCAAATGGATTGGATTTATCCATGATCTGGCGCTCTATCCATATCCCGCATCATCTTCACCTCACGTAACGTGAATGTTTTATAATAGAATAGGCTGAAAACGAGAGACTCAATTACATATATCTGCACGCACGATACGATTCTATGAGGAAAAAGGGATGATTGCTCCTGTTAAGCACCCGATAATGGATAGCGTTATTTTACAGAGCGTGAAGCCATTCGCCTGAGGATGATTATGACGCTACGTGAATTCGGTATGTCAGTAGAGGAAGTCAAATCCGTACTGGACCGATTGGATCAAGGGAGAAGGAATGAGGTACTTTATGCGCTGGAGTTGCAACGTTCTGTATGTTCACGGCGTGGATGGATCATAAACACAGGCTAAAGCCGATCAAATGATCGAACGTTTGAGACATGACAGCGAGCTGGAGTGGGAAGAGATGTTTCAGTTGGCCGGAGGTTTGAAGCGTCAGCGGGAGCCGCGTGAAGACTGGTATGATGGTTGGGATTTTGACAGCCGCGCAGCCGAACATGATATCAGGGTGAGTCTGGAAGAGGGGGAATGGCAGGCATCCCGCGTACAGACGTACGGTGCGTCTAATCGTACAGCGCGTGTGGCTGCCCATGCAGATGAGTATGGTCTGGACGCGGGGACGGGGAATCTCGCTGAGGAGGGCATCCGTATGGCAGGTGTGGATCAATCGAATGAAATGCTCAAGCCGTCCTGCCGTAGTAAATTTCCGCAGGTGGAGAAGAGGCTGGAAAATCTGATGTCGATTCCTTATATGGACGGGACCTTTGACTTTGTGGTCAGCAGTTATGCCCTGCATCATCTGACAGGTGAACAGAAAATATTCGCTCTGTCGGAAATGCAACGCACGCTTAAACCTCATGGACGTATTTGCATCGTGGACCTGATGGTGGATGTAGCGGAGCTGCTGGAAGCGGGGGAAAAGGTGTCCACGCCAGGAAAGGAGGAATCTGAGCTGCCAGTATATTGTGCAGAACGCTCCCGCATGCTGGATTGGTTCGATAGACATGGATATTTTGCGGCTTCCTGGCATATTACAGGGCGACTGCATCAAGGCAGCGGCATGGCTGCAAAAGCTAAGCACTGGCAATCCAGTTGCTCTACTGCTGCGCAGGCCCTGCAAATGGCTACAGTCAATGTAGCCAAGCTTTAAACTTTGAGCACGAAACCGGCACGCTTGAGGTGGGGAAAAGGCAGATATCATATCTGATAGATATGCAAAAGCCGCATTTACAGCCAATACACCAGATAGAGTCACTGCTTGCTTACAGCGCAAGCGGCGCGGATGTCAATACGACAATTGTGAATGGGCGTGTGCTCATGCGCGGAAGACAGCTGCTAACAAGAGACGAGAAAGAGGCGCTCGCACAAGCAACGGTACGCGGAAAACGCATCGTACAAGGATTTTAAACGAGACTACACAGTCGAGTGGCTTTGGGTCACATCAATTCCCAAATAATGTCCCAGTTCCCGTCGAACCTCGCTGCGTGCAAAGGAGGAAAGCATGAAAAACCGCTTTTGGTAGCCACGGCATACATACAGGACCTCCACGCCTTCGTGATTCCGGGTTTCGTTGTATATTTTAACTCCCTGCCTTTTCATTCGCGCCTTTGTCTCCGCCAATTGAACAGCTACACGCTGTTGCACCCCGGTCAGGCTGCGAACGTACAGATCGGGCATTTTTAAGGCAGAGGCATTTAGAATGCGAATGTCCCGCTCCAGCACATCCAGCACGAGGGTCAGAAGTACACAAGTTTTGATCAGCCCTGCGTCTTCCTCGGAAGGCAATGGGGCCTTATTCTTGTTGTCCAGTATCTTTTTCATAAGAAATCTCCTTTACTCATAACAGGAATACAATTATAATCAGCATACAGAACAAATGTTCTTTTTATACTTCATCATAGAAATTATTCCTTTGCCAAAGCAATCATCAATTATTGGAAAGAAAGAAGGTATACATATTGTCACGCTCGTTATATGCGGCGCTTTTGCTGCTAAGCCTCATTTGGGGCGGATCGTTTTTGTTTATCAAGGTATTATTGCTTCATCACGTAGGGCCTTGGACTATTGTATTTCTTCGTTCCAGCTTTGGCCTCATTTTTATTGTTTTGTTGATGCTGCTCATGCGCAAGCCATTTGAATTCAGAAGTATTCCATGGAAATCGGTTATTCTCGTAGCTCTGGTGAACATGGTTTTGCCATGGGCCTTGATTAGTTTTAGCGAGACCAGAATTGCTAGCAGCATGGCTTCCGTATTGAATGCCACCACGCCAATCTGGACCATGTTGGTCGGACTAGTCTTGTTCGGAGCTATCTTTCATCGAATGCAGTGGTTTGGAATGGGGCTCGCTTTTGTAGGAATCGTTATTTTACTGGGTATTAATCCTGTATCCATTATTTCTGTCGACCCCGTCGGCTTTGGATGTATGCTGCTTGCGACTCTCTGCTATGGCTTTGGAACGCAACTGTCCAAACGGTTTTTATCCAATCTGTCGATGTATCAGGCAACCTTTGCGACATTATTGGGTGCAACGGCAGCGGGCGGCATCATGACGGCAATGGTAGATCGACCTGATCTGTCGGTCGTCGTCATCCCTGGTGTATTGGGTTCTCTTATAGGGCTGGGGGTCTTGGGATCGGGAGTAGCTTATATTTTGTTCAATTATATGATTTTGCGGGGAAGTCCGGAATTTGCCTCCTCGGTGACTTATTTTGTACCGGTGAGCGCTATCGTATGGGGCTTTTTGCTTCTGAATGAACACATCGGCTGGAATGTTCTGACCGGGCTGGTCCTCATACTCGGAGGGGTGTTTATGGCCAACCAGCGCAGAACAGCCAAATTAGCCGGATAGTATCACTGAAAATCTGCATAACCAAGCTATAAACACATTCTATGTGCATCCGCCAAACCTTCGGTATAATGCGGTTATTCGCACATACAATAAAGCATGCTCACGCATAAAATAAAAATATGGTGCGGCATAAAAAGCAAGCTGTTTAGCAGGTGGTAAGGTGTGGTATAATAAATAATAGAGTTACGTGTACCACAGAAATGTCGGAGTTTTATTCCACAAAAGAAAGGATCAGGATACCATGTGTCCCCGAAGGATACTTCCCAAAAGGACGATTTGGAAACGATTTGATCTGTCTTATACTTAGCTTTTCCGCGGAGTAACGTCAAGTTGCGAAAGCCAACTCTGCGGAAGAGGGGATTGTACATGCGAAGGACCAAGTCCTCCAGGCACATCTTACCCGGTAGCTTCCGTAAGAGTGGGTTCATCCACATCAAACTTACGAGAAACCGAGGGAGCCTGTATGAGGAAAACTTACGAATCTATCGTGAACAATGGAGCATTAAGGCAGATTGCTGTCATGCTGCTCGGAACATGCATTTTAGCTTTTACGTATTATCACATCAATGCTCAAAATCATTTGTCAGAAGGCGGATTTGCAGGCCTAGCTCTGCTGGGACATTACGCATTTGGCGTGTCTCCGGCTTGGAGTATGCTGCTGCTTGATATCCCCGTCATATTATTGGCTTGGGTACTGAAGGGCAGAAGATTCATGCTGCTGGCATTAATCGGGGCGGTCGCATTTTCCCTGTTTTATGCAGGATTTGAAAAGTATTCGACGCTGGTTATAGATCTGCACGGCAACTTGCTAGTAGCGGCTCTGCTTTGCGGAGTGCTTACAGGCTTGGGAGCCGGGATCGTACTGCGATTTGGTGGAGCAACCGGGGGCGATGATATTTTATCCCTGCTGATCAGCGAGTGGCGTGGATGGAAAATCGGTAACGTGTTTATCGTTAGTGACATCATCGTACTAGGATTATCGCTGTTGTATCTGCCTGTGAAGGAAACAATGTTTACCATACTGGCTGTGTGGCTCGCCGGAAAAATAATTACATGGACGACAACGTTCCAACTACACCGACCTGTGAAAAAGGTACTGCCTGCGGCTATTCCAGCCCAAAAGGTAGTTGCCAAAACAGTGCCGGTCGTCCACAGCCTTCGTCAATAAGGAAAGGGTGTTACGTTAGAAGAGAAATCTTCCTGCGTGACACCCTTTCGCTGTATCCAGGCTTCAGCAGGAAGGCTTTAAAGTAGAATGAATGCGTCCGTTTTGGTCATGAATAATCGCCGAAATCTGCTGGCGGTTTACTAATTTTTGAGCCTCGTTCACCGTTTCATTTTTGTGCCGGAAAGTGGAAGCAGGTTTATCATGCCCTTCTTCCTTAATAGCCCAGCCATACTCATGTGGCACGACATGAATAGGCTCCTGAGGCTCCGAAGAAGCAGAAAGCTTGTTTTTCCCGTTTCTACTTGAATGTTGTTGCTCATGTTTTTTCTGTTTCCCGTCTCGTTCAGTTGGATGATTATCGTCCCATTCCTCGGCTTGAGAGGTTGCAATCGCAATGGAACGTCCTTCTTCGTAGCCGTCACGAAGTAGTGCGTTAGCAATATCAACGGCTTTTTCCCGCACACGCGGCTCCAGATTTTTCATAGATGGGGGGTAATCATGTTTGGTCCAAGGCATACCCAACACTCCTTATAACAGATGATGTAGTATGTATTACCCGCTGTCCACTTAAACAAACGGAAATCAAAGAAATGAATATATTGTAAAATGTATTTGGAGAAAAAGCGTATAATGGTGTGCAGAATACCTGAAAAGGAGTGGAGCAATTGCTTGCCTGGAGTTTCGTCTTTATGCTAACCATCATTATACATACTACAGACAGCTTGACCTATGCCCTCCGTCTTGGCGGTTTGCGAGCACGTCGAATTGGATTGGCTTTAACCGTAGCGGGCATGCTGCTGTTGGTTTCGCGCACCTCTAATATGGCTCAGGGACCTTTACTGGGAGGTATGGTCGATCAGGCAAAGGCTGCCATACGAGCGGGTGGGGCTAATGTTAGGCTGGAGCTGTACATGCACGGAGTTCTACTGGCAGCAACCGTCGGGACCATGATCGCTATTATTTTGTATCCGACCGTGGTACGCATGTCGGCCAGATGGATTGTGCATCTGGAGCATACCGGCTCTATTCCTGCACTGGTGCGTCATTTAATGGTGCACAACCGCTGGAAGCATGCAGGCTACTACATGAAGCGTCCAACCGGGTCCATGCTCACCTCGCTGTTCAGGGGAGCGATCCCCAAGCGCCTGATTACTCTGAATATGACTGTGACTGCGATATATACGACTGGAGTGTTGTCTGCTTTATACGCATCTTTCCTCTGGCCCGCTCAAGGGACGGCAATGTCGATGTCATCAGGTCTTATCAATGGTATGGCAACGGTGCTGCTGACCCTGCTAATTGATCCCAGATTGGCAGTATTGTCTGAAAAAACGCTGCGTGGGGAGCTGCCCTTGAACCGTATGAACAGCATGTACGGCTGGATGATCATCTCGCGTTTGGGAGGCACGTTGCTTGCACAGTTGCTGTTGGTGCCGCTCGCATTCTGGCTTGGGTGGATTATGGGCTGACAGGAGGTACATATACTGATTTAATTCAAAAGGCTGACCCGGGGTCATCTGCGAAAGATGATTTCCGGGCCAGCCTAAAATATTTTTGAAGTCTATTTACTTTTCAAATAGTGACTTATAGGCTCCATAGCCTTCACGTTCCAAGTCTTCCTGAGGTACAAAACGGAGAGCGGCGGAATTAATACAATAGCGCAGGCCATCTAGACCCGGGCCATCATCAAATACGTGTCCCAAATGGGAGTCGGCTTCGCGACTGCGGACCTCGGTACGAATCATAAAGTGGCTGAGGTCTGTTTTTTCTTTGACATTATAGCTGCGTAACGGGCGAGTGAAGCTGGGCCAACCACACCCTGCATCATATTTATCAAGCGAGCTGAACAAAGGCTCTCCCGATACGATATCCACATAAATGCCTTCACCCTCATGGTCCCAAAACTCATTTTGGAAAGGGCGCTCGGTCGCGTTCTTTTGTGTTACTTCATATTGAATAGAGGTCAGTCGCTCTTTCAAATCAGATTTATCGATTTTACCTGACCAATTTTGCTCAATAAAATCTTCACGCCCAGAGCCTTTGCGGTAGCGCTTGTAATGCGCGGGGTTCTTCTTATGATAATCCTGATGATATTCTTCCGCTTCATAAAAGGTTGCCGCAGGCAGAATCGGTGTAGCGATGGGCTTGTCAAAACGGCCGCTTTCACCCAGCGCTTTTTTGGAAGCTTCTGCCTTGATTCTTTGTTCTTCGTTATGATAGAAAATAGCTGTTTGGTAGGACGAACCTCTATCGTGGAATTGTCCACCTTCATCCGTCGGATCAATCTGTTGCCAGAACAGCTCTAACAATTTTTCATATGGGAAGACTTGCGGATCAAATGTAATCTGTACGGCTTCTACATGTCCCGTTGTTTCGGAGCATACCTCTTCATAGGTCGGGTTTTCCGTATGTCCCCCTGTGTAACCGGATCTTACCTTTAAAATGCCGGGCAGTTCCTCGAAGGGGGAAACCATGCACCAGAAGCAGCCGCCTGCAAAAGTTGCCTTCTCCACGGTGTTTGGATTGTTGGTGCTCATATTTGTCACTCCATTCTGAGTAAGTTTCAATTAGTTGTTATTTAAATAGCTTACAATTAAATTATATACGACATGTCCGCAAAAACCAATGGAACGACAGAAACAAACCAGCTTTGCAAATTACTCTGGACTAAAAAGCCAAGGCCAATCTACATCCTTACAGTACTGGCGGCAGGCTCACAGAGCTATGATTTATGGGCCCGTTGAAGCTTCCTGCGGTAGAGCACAAAGCCTCCGCCCACCAGTGCTGTATACAGCAGCAAAATGAGCAATCCAGTCACGGGATGTTCTGCAATAGTACCGCCTGCATAAGCGTATACCGCAATTGCAGGAAGCTTGCCAATGGCCGTACCCAGCATAAAGCTCCAGAACGGAAAGCCTGCGACCCCGGCATATACATTCACCGCTGCCTGCGGGATGATCGGAATCAGGCGGGCCAACAGCACAGCAGCAAAAGGTTCTCGCTCCATGACCCGGTTCAAGCGCTCCAACGCTTGAATTCGCTCCAGATAAGCCCGTCCTTTGTCACGGAAGAGAATACGGACCGCGCCGTAAACAACCAGCGCAGCGAATGTAGTGCCAAGCCAGCAGATCAGAGCGCCCTGCCAGGCACCTGCTGCATAAGCAATGGAAGCGATAATCAGCTTGTAAGGCACAAATGGAATTAACGCGAACAGAAACGCGAGCAGCAGCAGAGCCGGAAAAGAGGTTTGCTTGTTCGCCCAGGCGAGCCAATCATCTTTGTAGATAAATGCGATGCAGAGCAGCGAAACATAAGCCGTAGCGAGTAGCCATTTTTTCATTTACATACCTCTTTCAATATCCCTGTTCGGCTTGTCGCTTATACAGAAAAAAATAGGGTTCACATTCCCAATAATGTGTGCTATACTACCACTAATAGAATAGTTCCCAAAGGGGAGTAGCTCAACGAGTAAAGTCGTCATTACGGGATTTTAAAATCCCCGGCTTTATTGGCAACGTAATGTTGTAAGCGAGACCTTTGCCAGGATTTTTGGAATCCGGGTAAATGGTCTTTTTTTGATGCTAAATTTGGGTCAAGCGCCGTTTCCGGATTCCGTGAAATGGCGCTTTTTTAGTATAAAGCGCAGAACTATGTACAGTATAACAAATAAACAAAGAAGGTGGGAGAAACGTATGGATTTTTTATCAATCGAGTTTTTAACCGCATTATTGTCCATCATTGTCATTGATTTGGTGCTGGCTGGTGACAATGCAATCGTAATCGGTTTGGCGGCCCGTAATGTCGATAAGGCCAATCAAAAAAAGGTCATTATTTGGGGGACGGTCGGCGCAGTCGTCATTCGTGTTATCGCTACTGTGCTGGTCACGTATTTACTGCAAATTTACGGCTTGCGTTTAATCGGGGGGCTTGCGCTCATCTACATTGCTTACAAGCTGCTGGTTGAGGAGAAAAAACATGAAATCTCTGCAACCAATCAAATGTGGGCCGCGATTCGTACCATTATTATTGCCGACACCATGATGGGCCTCGACAATGTACTTGCTGTTGCGGGAGCTGCTCATGGAAATATGTTGCTTGTTATTTTGGGACTGGCGATTTCCGTTCCGATTATGGTATGGGGCAGTACAATTATCTTGAAGCTGACTGAACGTTTCCCGATGGTCATTACAATTGGAGCTGCTGTACTGGCCTACACTGCTGCCAAAATGGTAGTGGCCGAGCCGCTGATTGCACATTGGTTCACGAATGGGGTCGTGAAATACGGATTTGAAGCTCTGATCGTTGTTCTGGTCGTAGCCATTGGAATGCGTGTTAAAAAAATAAAAAGTGAAAAAACAAGAAAACAAGCGCTGCACGCCTAAGCTAAGCACACTGAAATCATCGTAGCTGAAGCTGGACGCTCATGCATAGAGGCTGTTCCGTCAGGTCCAACTGGATCGGGGGCAGCCTCTTTCTTTGCTTGTCAGTGGACTTCCATGTAAACTAGACAACAGAAGAAATGAGTCATCAGAGGTGGGTATGATATGAATAAGCAAACGAAAACAAGAGTAGCTATTGCAGGTCTGGGCGGTATTGCCCGCAAAGTGTATTTGCCGCTGCTGACTGCACACGAAGGTGTAGATATTGTAGGTGTCATGAACCGTTCGCAGGAGCCGGTTAGTTCCATTATGGAGCAGTACAGGCTGCCGAGAGGAACGACAGATGTGAAGGAAATGCTGGCATGGGAGCCGGAGGCTGTATTCATACATGCTGCGACCGAAGCCCATTTTGATCTGGTTATGGCGTGTATTGAAAAAGGTGTTGCGGTGTATGTGGATAAACCGCTGTCCTATGATGTGCGTCAAAACCTGGAAATGACCGCGTTTGCGGAGGCACAGGCTGTGTTGCTGGCGGTCGGCTTTAACCGACGTTTTGCCCCGCATTATGTAGCTGCTAAAGCGTGGCTGGAGGAAGCAGGTGGTTTCAGCCAATGCGCGGCGATCAAGCATCGGACGGGATATGATCCGAGACCTGCGGCACAGACGGTTTATGATGATTTGATTCATATGCTCGATCTGCTATTGTGGCTGGGTGGCGATGATTATGAGCTGCTGCATAGCAGTTTGGACACGACGAGTGAAGGATATATGAACGCTGCTTTCGGGTCCGTACGTTTGGGAAATGCCTCCGGTAGCTACAGTATGAACAGACAGGCAGGGGCTGACATTGAGAAGGTGGAGCTGCATGGTGCAGGTCGTTCCGTTGAGGTGACCAACATGGAACAGGCTATTTTTATGCAAAAAAATAAGCCGCCATTGTCACATTCATTCGGAAGCTGGGACACGATTTTGGAAAGAAGGGGATTCACCGGAGTGGTAAATCATTTTCTGGAGCATATTCATCGTCCAGAGGAATGCAGTGTGCGTGCTGGCAGGGTGCTGGAAAGTCATATGTTGGCGGACGAACTCATTAGCCGTTTGGATGACTAACACAGGACGAACGACAGCCGTCAAGGTTGTCCAGACATCTAGAAACAGATTGAAGGAGAAATGAACGAATGGAAGAGTACAACCGCGGTAAACAGCTTGAAGAGGCTATCATCGAAAATTATAAGCAGGAAGAGGATATGATGATCCTTGTGTTTGCGCAATGGTGCATCAATCACGGGCTGGAGCCAGAGGAACTGTATCGTGCAGCTTATCCGCAGCAGGATAGCAATGAGCGTCTGCTCCGAGTACGCAAGCTGACCGTATCGCGTGAAGAAGCGGGAGATATCCCGCTGGACACAGTATTAGGAGTACTGTCCATGTTCGGAAATGAGGACTTGGCGATGGTCGTATCGGAAGCGGCTGCCCAGCTCCCGCCGAAACGGAAGTAAGGTCCTCCAGCCGCATGTATTCAGGACGTTGTTGAAAGAGAGGGTAAGCCGATGATGGATGGTATAACCGCACCAAACACCTGTAAAGGGTGTGAAAGGGACATCGCTATTTCGGAAGAGCAAATTACCAGAATTATAAACAACATGAGGCCCAGAATGGAATGTGTGACCGATGATGTGTACGAGACCAGACTGTTAGCCTGCTCGCAATGCGATGAGTTAATGGGTGGGCATACGTGCAGGATCAGCGGAAGTATTGTCCGTGTACGTGCTCTGGCAGTCAATCAAAATTGTCCCGGCTATAACGGCTCTCGCTGGCATGGGATATCCTTGAAATGAATAGGCACACACTTCAACGAACATGCGGCTGTTTTGTGATTAAGACTAATCCGGCTACTTACTTCATCATTTGAAATTTTCATTTGAAGCTTTCGCTGTTCATCTAAAGCCCGCGATCACGAGTTAAAGTGGTCATACCAGGGTCTGCCTTGAGGGCAGACTTTTTGGTTTGGGTGGAGCTATGGCTTAACGATTGACAAATAGAAGGCGATAAAATATATTAAACATGTAAAATGTTTTTGTTTAATTATTAATATTTTCATTGACTATTAAGCTGTTACATTGGATGATTGTAAACATTTAGATGAAAAGAGATCAGGTCTACGCCATATTTTTTTAATTTTATGAAAGCGTAATCATTGAAGTGTATGGTCCCCATACGCTTTACTATATTTGAGGAGGGCTTGTCATGAAGGGTTCTATTGTTGTCCACACGGATTGGGAGCAAGGCGTTATTAATAAAAATATTTACGGACAATTTGCCGAGCATCTTGGACGATGTATTTATGAAGGTTTGTGGGTTGGACAGGATTCCCCGATTCCAAATACAGACGGGATTCGCAATGATGTGGTAGAAGCGCTCAAAAAGCTAAACATTCCTGTGCTGCGTTGGCCGGGAGGCTGTTTTGCGGATGAATATCATTGGAAGGATGGCATCGGACCTAAGGAAAATCGTAAAAGAATGGTCAATACGCACTGGGGCGGTGTGGTGGAAAATAATCATTTTGGCACCCATGAGTTTTTCCAGTTGTGTGAGCTGTTAGACGCAGAGCCTTATATTTGCGGGAATGTTGGCAGTGGTACGGTGCAGGAAATGTCGGAGTGGGTAGAGTACATGACATTTGACGGGGAATCCCCTATGGCCACATGGCGGCAGGAAAACGGGCGTGAGCAACCATGGAAGCTCAAATATTTTGGCGTGGGTAACGAAAACTGGGGCTGTGGCGGCAATATGCGTCCGGAATATTATGCCGATCTGTATCGTCGTTATCAGACGTATGTCCGAAATTATGGTGATAACCGTATGTACCGGATTGCAGGCGGGGCGAATGTGGATGATTACCGCTGGACCGAGGTGTTGATGCGCGAAGCCGGGCAATTTATGGACGGATTGAGCTTGCACAGCTACACGGTTCCGGGTAGCTGGGAAGAGAAACGGCAAGCGCTTGGTTTTGACGAAGCAGAATGGTTCGAAACGATGAAAAAATCGTTGCACATGGATGAATTAATCACTCGTCATTCGGCCATTATGGACCGATATGATCCTGACAAACGGGTAGGAATGATTGTGGATGAATGGGGAACCTGGTTCCTGACCGAGCCAGGTACAAATCCGGGCTTCCTATATCAGCAAAATACGATGCGCGATGCGCTTGTAGCCGGACTGCATCTGCACATTTTCCAAGATCACCATGACCGTGTACAGATGACGAATATTGCCCAAATGGTCAATGTTTTGCAGGCTATGGTTCTGACCGAAGGCCCTGCTATGCTACTGACGCCGACCTACCATGTATTTGAAATGTTCAAGGTGCATCAGGATGCACAAGCGCTGGCAGCCCATGTAACTGTAGGCAATTATGAATATGATGGGCATTCCATTCCACAGGTGAGTGTGTCCGCCTCCAAGGCGAAGGACGGATATATTCATGTGAGTTTGTGCAACGTCCATCCGGGTGAGACGGCTTCCTTGAATCTGGAGCTGAGAGGACTGGATAACGTCAAGCAAATTAGCGGCGTTGTGCTCGCCAGCGACGATATGCAGGCACACAATACCTTTGACCAGCCGGAGCGTGTAAAAACGGAAAACTTCACGTCCTTCCAGCAGAAAGGTCAGAATTTGGATGTTACACTGCCACCGATGTCGGTAGTGATGCTGACGATTGCACCGTAAATATTTTGTGAACTCAGAAGAAGTATGATTTTGAAAATCGGAACAAAACAAAACCTTGATGGAGCTAAGGAAGGCTCTCCCAAGGTTTTAGTTTTACCTAATATTACAATTGCTCGCGGTGGATCACTCTGAATTCCTTGGGCGACATGCCGAAGCGGGAGCGAAATACGCGGTGAAAATACGTATAGTTTGCAAAACCGGACGATTCGGCTGCCTGTTCCAAAGACATGGGGCTGAAAATAATGCGTTCCCTCGCCATGTTGAGCCTGATATCCAGTGTATACTGCATAATACTCGTATTAAATGTTTCCTTGAACAGATGCACAGCTCTGGATACGCTGATGCCGATGTGTGAGGACACGTCATCTAGCTTAAAATTGGAAGAAGCATTTTCTTCAATATAATTTTTAATTTGATAAGCGAGATAATTATGGTGGGTGGAAGTCGGATGCTCGGACAACATACGGTCAAACTCCAGGCAAAGAATGCGCATGTAATAGCTCGATATTTCAGGATAAGGATTAGAAATACGCCGCTGCTCCATCACAAGCTGCCGAAATAGGCCAAGCAGTGCTTCGGTAAGCTGGACCTTGATGCGGTTGGGTCGTTTGTGATGGTGCCACCACTCATCTATCCAGGAGCCTCCAAAAAAAATGTGATAATCTCCGCTCTCCACGACCTGTTCCCCCATAGGATTTAACTCACTGTGAATGTCCAGCTCATAAGGCTCGGTAGGATTGAACAGCAGCAGGTCACCCGCCTCAATCCGTGTCATTTCCCCGTTAATGCGGGCCTGGCAGCGTCCGTCTGTTTGTAGACGAAACAAATAATTTTTGATCCCTTCAGGCTGGTTCGAATAAAAGGGCTTACGATGGAAGGAATAGCCTGCGGTTAGAACCTGACAAGGCTCGACGATAGACATGATGATGACTCCTTTGGGCATATGGCTGCTTCAAATATTGACCAGATTGTTCATGTTTTAATCATATTATTCATTTTAAACGAAACGGAAATAGAATACTATTGTGTCTGTAAGGCTTATAGCAGAATACAGAACATGTTGGAGGCCAGGGGGTGTGACGACGTGGAACGAATGAAGGCCGGGATTATCGGTTGTGGTAACATTAGCGCGGTATATCTTGAAAATCTCCAAAACAGTCCGCTTATCGAAGTGGTGGCCGTGGCTGATTTATTGGAGGAAAGAGCCAAAGCGAGGGCCAATGAATTTAACATTGAAAACGCATACAAGGTAGATGAATTGCTTCGCCAGCCTGAGATTGAGCTTGTATTTAATCTGACCGTGCCTGGCAGCCATGCACTGACGGATATGGCGATATTGGAGGCAGGCAAGCATGTGTACAGTGAAAAGCCTTTGGCGGTTTCCTTGGAGGATGGCAAACGCGTTCTGGATCTAGCCAAGGCAAAAAACCTGCGTGTCGGCTGCGCCCCGGATACATTTCTTGGGGCGGGTATTCAGACTGCACGCCATGCCATACAAAACGGAATGATTGGGCAGCCCGTAGCCGCTACTGCCTTTTTTATGGGTAGAGGCCCCGAGTGGTGGCATGCTGATCCGGAATTTTTCTATGCCGCTGGAGGCGGTCCGATGTTTGACATGGGACCTTACTATTTGACGTCGCTGATCCATGTGCTGGGTCCGATCCGGCGAATCAGTAGTTCAGTGGGCATTCAGATTCCTGATCGTCACATACATTCTGGTCCCAAAAGCGGCACACCGCTGCGGGTACAGACACCAACGCATTTGGCCGGAACGATGGATTTCCATAACGGACCCATTGTAACGCTCATTACCAGCTTTGACATTCAGGGGGCGTCAGATCTGCCACGTATCGAAATTTATGGTACGGAAGGAACCTTAAGCCTGCCTGATCCGAACTTTTTTAACGGAGATGTCAAGCTTCGCCGATCTGGAGAGGAAACCGAAAAGCTCATGGAACCTTTATTTAAGTGTGGGAAGAACGAACGCGGAATAGGTGCGGGTGAGATGGTGAGAGCCATTCGAAGTGAAAAGAACCACCGTGCTAACGTGGAACTGGCCTATCATGTATTAGAGGCTATGCATGCTTTTCAGCGCTCCTCATTGGAAGGTAAGCATATTACGTTGGAAAGTACATTTGAGCCAGATGAAGATTTGTATCATGGAACAGACATAACGGTTCATCCATCCTAAATGAAGAGGTGAAGGGTAATGGCTAAAGTAGGATTGCAATTGTACACAGTAAGGGAAGACCTTGAACAGGATTTTGAAGGTACGTTGCGCAAGGTAGCTGAGCTGGGCTATAAAGGGGTAGAATTTCATACCTTTTTCGGACGCAATGCCAAGGATGTCAGAGCGCTTTTGGATGAACTGAATCTGGAAGTTGTCGGAACTCATGTACAATATACTCGTTTGCTGGATCATTTGGATGAGGAGATCGCTTATCACAAAGAATTAGGGAATAAGTACCTGATCGTTCCTTATTTAACCGAGGAGCAGCGCCAGTGGGATGAGCTTTTTGCCAACCTAAACCGAATTGGTGAAAAAGTGAAGGAACAGGGCTTGATACTGGCTTACCATAATCATGATTTTGAACTGACGGAAAAAATCGGTGATCGTCCGGTTTTTGATGCGTTATATGATGCGGTTTCGGCTGATTTGTTGCAGGTCGAAATGGATACTTGTTGGGTATACTACGGAGGCTATGATCCTGTGGAATACATCGGACGTTATCGCGGACGCCTGCCTATCATTCACTTAAAGGATATGGCACGTGACGAGCAGCAAAAAGCAGTTACCGTAGAGCTTGGCAAAGGAGAAGTGCAGCTTCAGGCCATTACAGACGCCGCTATTGAGGCAGGCGTGGATTGGGTTGTTGTGGAACAGGATTTCAGCTCAAATCCTCCAATCGAAAGCATTGAAACCAGCTTTAAGTGGCTCCAACAATACGCAGCTCAGGGAGGAAATATTCATGTCTAAAACACTCAAAATCGGAATTATTGGTTGTGGGGGGATTGCCAACGGCAAGCATTTGCCTAGTCTTGCCAAGCAAAAACGTGCAGAGATCGTCGCTTTCTGTGACATTATTCAGGAACGTGCTGAGGAAGCGGCAGAAAAATTTGGTGTTGAAGATTCACAAGTTTATAGCGATTATCGGAAGCTGCTTGAAAATAAAGATATTGAAGTCGTACATGTATGTACACCCAACGACTCGCACTCGGAAATTACGGTAGCCGCGCTTGAGGCAGGTAAGCATGTGCTGTGCGAAAAGCCGATGGCCAAAACCGCCGAGCAGGCTCGGGAAATGCTGGATGCCGCAAATCGTACAGGTAAAAAGCTGTCCATTGCGTATCAAAACCGTTATCGTAACGACAGCCTGTATCTGAAGCAATTGGTCGAGCAGGGAGAGCTTGGCGAGATTTACCTGGGCAAAGCCATTGCTCTGCGTCGCCGGGCAGTTCCGACGTGGGGAGTATTTCTGGATGAAGAGAAGCAGGGTGGTGGTCCGCTGATTGATATCGGGACGCATGCGCTCGACCTGACTCTCTGGCTGATGGATAATTACAAGCCTAAAAGCGTGCTGGGCTCTACCTTCCACAAACTTGGAGATCGTAAAAACGCGGCAAATGCCTTTGGTCCGTGGAACCCTGAGGAATTTAAGGTAGAGGACTCTGCTTTCGGATTTATTACCATGCAAAATGGAGCCACTATTGTGCTGGAATCCAGTTGGGCACTGAACGTTGTAGAATTTGGCGAAGCGAAGACGCTGTTATGCGGTACTGAAGGCGGAGCCGATATGCAGGATGGTCTGCGCATTAACGGGGAGAAGAATAGTCGCTTGTTTGATACGAAAATTGATCTGGACGCGGGCGGTGTAGCCTTTTACTCTGGAGAAACGGAAAACGAAGCGGATCGCGAAGCCCGTCTGTGGATCGAAGCCATTCTGGACGATAAAGAGCCACTTGTGAAGCCCGAACAGGCGTTGGTGGTTACTGAAATTTTGGAAGCTATCTATGAATCGGCTCGTACAGGAAAAGCTGTCTATTTCGATTAAGATTAAGCCCGTAAGCAACCGAATAGGCCATCATTATAAGATAAGCAGCTTCTTTCACATATGATACAGGGAGGGATTACGTTTGAAACTTGGAGTATTTATGGTATTGTTCGGCGGACGTTCATTGGAAGAGGCTCTGGACTATGTAGCATCCCAAGGACTGGATGCAGTAGAAATCGGTACAGGTGGTAATCCGGGCGATAAACACTGCAAGCCGGATGAACTGTTGGACAACGAAACAGCGCTCAAAAACTTCAAAAAAGCAGTAGAGTCCCGTGGACTGACTATTAGTGCACTCAGCTGTCACGGCAACCCGCTTCATCCGCAAAAGCATTTGGCAAAGGCCGATCATGAGGCGTTTCTTAAAACGGTTCGTTTGGCGGAAAAGCTGGAAGTTCCTGTTGTAAACACCTTTTCCGGCTGTCCGGGTGATCATGAGGATGCGAAGTACCCGAACTGGCCTGTTGCGCCGTGGCCGAATGATTTTCAGGAAGTGCTGAAATGGCAATGGGAAAATAAAATTATCCCTTACTGGACCGAAGCTGGAAAATTTGCAACGGATCATCATGTCAAAATCGGGCTGGAGTTGCACGGTGGCTTCTCCGTTCATACGCCAGCAACCTTGCTTCGTCTGCGTGAAGCTGTGGGAGAAGTCATTGGTGCCAATCTTGATCCAAGTCACATGTGGTGGCAGGGGATTGATCCGGTACAGGCGGTTCAAATTTTGGGCCGGGAGAGAGCCATTCATCATTTCCATGCCAAGGATACGACGATTGACCCGATTAATGTGAATAAATACGGTTTGACCGATATGCAGGATTACTCGAATATGCTGGATCGTGCTTGGCAGTTCCGTACCGTCGGCTATGGGCATGATATCAAAACCTGGGCGGATATTATTAGTGCTCTCCGTCTGGTGGGTTACGATTATGTAGTGAGTATTGAGCACGAGGATGGTCTGATGTCCGTCGAGGAAGGCTTTACTAAAGCCGTTCACAATCTTCGCCAGGTCCTTATTGAAGAACCGCTGAGCGAGATGTGGTGGGTCTAACCTAATAGGGGGAAGTATTGATGATTAACGTCACCATTTGGAATGAATTTTTGAACGAGAAGCTGAATGATGAAGCCAAACAGGTATATCCTGATGGGATACACAAGGCATTGGCTGATGGGCTGTCAGGCGAAGGATTCGCCATTCGAACGGCTACATTGCGTGATGATGCCGAGCATGGTTTGGGAGAAGAAATCCTGAATTCCACAGATGTGCTGCTGTGGTGGGGGCATAAAGCACATGATCAGGTGAGTGATGAAATTACAGCCCGTGTTGTAAAGCGGGTACAGGAAGGTATGGGCTTGATCGTGCTGCATTCGGGACATTTTTCCAAGCCGTTCAAAGCCCTGATGGGCACAAGCTGTGATCTGAAATGGAGAGTGGCAGGCGAACAGGAAATTATTTGGTCCGTCAATCCGTCCCACCCTATTGTGGAGGGCATTGACGCTAAAATTCTGTTGGAGCACGAAGAGATGTACGGTGAGTTTTTTGATATCCCGGCGCCGGATGAATTGGTTTTTGTCAGCAATTTTGAAGGTGGAGAGGTGTTCAGAACCGGTTGTACCTTCCGTCGTGGCAGTGGTAAAATATTTTATTTCCGACCGGGTCATGAAACGTATCCAACCTATTACCAGCCTGATATCCTGAAGGTTATTGCTAACAGTATTCGTTGGGCTTATCCTACAAGCATTGTTCAACCAGTTTATGGTAAAAGCCAACCTGTCAGACCTCTTGGTGGTGTATTGGTATAATTTTCATTTATTGGCTTCTATAAGCTTGATATTGAACAGACTGACAGGCGGAAATCTCTTGAGATTCCGCCTGTTTTTGATTTAACGTATTTGCCATATACCTCTTATGCCGGTTTATTGTATAATCAGCTTTGGTCATGGCAACTTTATCGGGCTGGGTATTAAATTAAGAAGAAAGTGTTTTCTTTCGGGATAAAGTATGCTAAAATGATATATACTAACAAAAGGAAAGCTTTATAAAACCGAAATGCTAAAGAAGGTGAAAAATATGGAGGGTCAACCGCAACTTGCGAAAATGTGTCCGCGTTTTGAAAGTGCCTTTTCATGTCTGGGTAAGCGCTGGAACGGACTGATTATTCAATCTATGATGAGCGGTCCCAAGCGTTTTAAGGATATTTCCAATCTGATTCCTACAATGAGCGATAAAATGCTGTCTGAGCGGATGAAGGATCTGGAGAATGAAGGGATTCTTACACGTCATGTATACCCGGAAACTCCTGTCCGCATTGAATATGAGCTGACGACCAAAGGCCGTGCACTTCAGCCGGTCATGGAACAGATTCAATATTGGGCCGAGGAATGGATTAGATGAGTATCAAGCCGAATAAACGTTTTTCATAGTAAAACAGCCTTTTCCTAGGAAAAAGGCTGTTTTTTATTTTGTAATTCTTAATAGCCTTTGGCGCGGCCTGCGATTGAAAATAATCGGGTTGCAGTACGACGGGGGACACGGGTTTGAATATCAAGCGCTGCCATACGGAACGTACCGAGGCAGGAATGGCAAAGTCTTCCCGCATAAACCGGGGAATGGCAGGACTCGCAAGGATAATCAAGCTGACTATAAGTGGTTGGAAACTTGCCCGCTCTTACCCAGTCTGTGAGCAAATCCATAGGTGTGCCGGTTGCTTCACTAAGCTGGCGAGTATGAGTAGTGGGATGTTTCCACAAATAGTTGGAACAGCGATCATAAAATAAATTTTCTTCTTGGATACAGGTATTGCACAGGTTTCTAAGATTTTGCCGGAAAACGGAACCACACTTTGGGCAATTAGCAGTATGTATCTCCATAGAAACCAGTCCTTTATATCGATTTATAGTGAATATTTAAAATTTATTAGTTACATATTACTATGACTTTATACCTATATCAATCTTTATTTAAGGAAGAGACGTTTTTTAAGTATATGTTAAAGTCTGAATTGACATAACCTTATTACTTATGTATTATTACTTACATAAAGTTACTTATTGAGAAAAATAAATTGAAAAAAGATAAGGGGATTTTCACATGATGCCATCTTTGTTTTTAGCCCACGGATCACCTATGCTTGCTATTGAACAGACAGAATATACTGCTTTTCTGGAGCAGCTTGGAAAGAGTATTCGCCCGAAAGCTATTGTTATCTTCACTGCCCATTGGGAGACGCAGACATTGACAATTAGTTCGATAGACGGCATTTACGATACGATTTATGATTTTGGCGGTTTCCCACCGGAGCTGTATGCAGTGAAATATCCGGCTCATGGTTCGGTGGAGCTGGCGGCCAAGTTGAAAGAATTATATGAGCAAAAGGGCATTGATGTACAAACAGATCGGGCGCGAGGGCTGGATCATGGGTCCTGGACACTTCTGCATCGTATGTATCCTGAGGCGGATATCCCGGTAGTTCAGATTTCCGTGAATCCGTTTCTATCGCCGAAAGCACAATATGCTATCGGAGAAGTGTTGCGCGGGCTAGGTGAACAGGATATTTTGGTCATTGGGAGTGGTGTAACTGTCCATAATCTGCGCATCGTCAAATGGGGAGAAACGAAAACAGAGCCTTGGGCTCTTGATTTTGATGACTGGATTATTGAAAAGGTACAGAATGGAGATGTGCAGGCCTTGGACCGCTATGAAAGTGAAGCCCCGTATGCTCGTCAGGCGGTACCGAGGGCTGAACATTTTGTACCGTTGTTTATTGCCATGGGGAGTGGAAATCCGGCGAATAGAGCCAAGGTTGTCCACAGAAGCTATGAGATGGGGAATTTAAGTTATCTGTGCTTCCAGTTCTAAAAGTGTGGAGAAGAATGTTGGCGGGATGTTAGGCGCTTCACGATCCATTTGATCTTACGATCGCTGTTGCAGCGGGATTCTTTTGGGTTGTATAAGACATTTAGAGGTGAGAACTCCCGCTGCAAAGGCGGACGCTTCGCTTCTTCAGATTCAAATGGATTGCTCCGCTGCTGCCCGCCATTTAGGTGGAGTGGGAGTGTAAAATTAAGAGAGTGTTCTGTAAGCCATACAGTTTACAGAACACTCTCTTTTACATAAAATAAAACAAATAATTTAAATTCGGCAAATCTCACGCGGGCACAGTTCACAATGACATATGCCTTGCAGCATTTCCAAATCCTTGACAACGATCATGCCATTATCATATTCGACTGCATTTTTTTTGCGCAAATCACTCAGCATCCGGTTTACACTTTCACGGGTGGCACCGATCATATTGGACAGGTCGGTATGAGTAATTTTTTTATGAATAAGAATATGCTCGCCGTGAGGCTCTCCGTAGGTGTTGCACAGACGGATCAGTGTGGAGCACAGAGCACCGGGCTTGCCGTACATCATCAAATCGCGAAACTTGGTCTGGGTAATACGGTGGTGGGACCCCATCCATTTCATAAAGTCAATGGCAAAATCACAGTGCTGGCAAATGAGCAGCTCCAAATCCGTATGATCGACAACACCGATATCACTGTCCTCCAGAACTTCGGCAGAAAAGGAGTGCTTGGTACCGAAAAATGGATCAGCTTGACCAATCAGATCGCCGCTTTGGTACATATATAGTATAAGTTCCTTACCCTCATCCGTTGTTTTTGTTACTTTTACGCGTCCGCGCTTGATATAAAACAGCTTATCTGCTGTATCTCCTTCCCAGAATAGATGCGAGCTTTCTGGCATGACCCGATCTTTCATCATCACTTGCAGCCGGTTGAAGCTGGCCTCCGAGAAGCAACAGGTGTTGCCGCGGGCTTCCATTACGTTTGCAGGGTTTCTCATCGTCCATTTCCCCTTTGTTTCCTTTGTTTTTTTATCTGCAACTTGATCAATTCAAATTCATTATATACCTGTGCTATGCGTTTTTGGGGCAAGAAGAGGGGGTAAAAGTGGCAGAATTCCAAACTTTGTGATTTAATTCACTTCATAAAATAAAATTTTAAATAGATTGTGAAAAAAATCACAATATATCTTGAAAAGCTGTGTTACGATCAGTGCGTGAACAAGAGATAGTACACGAGATAACAGGAGGATGAGGGAAATGGCTGTTAAAAACGAGGTTATCCAAAAAGAGCAAAGCGCTGAGCAGTATATTCAAACACTGATTGACCGGGGGAACCGGGCACAGCAGGCTTTCATGAGTATGAATCAGGAGCAGATTGACGAAATCGTACAAGCTATGGCAATTGCAGGGATGGATAAGCACATGCATCTGGCGAAGCTGGCTGTTGAAGAAACAGGACGCGGTGTGTATGAGGACAAAATCATTAAAAACATGTTTGCAACAGAATATGTCTATCATAGTATCAAAAATGAAAAAACCGTTGGTGTCATTGAAGATAATGACTTTGACAGTTTTCAAAAAATAGCAGAGCCCGTCGGCATCATTATGGGGATCACTCCAGTGACTAATCCGACTTCAACTACAATGTTCAAAGCGTTGATTGCTATTAAAACACGTAACCCGATCATCTTTGGTTTCCATCCATCCGCTCAATCGTGTAGTGCGGAAGCAGCTCGCGTCTTGCTTGAAGCAGCCGTCAAACATGGTGCTCCGGCCGATTGTATTCAATGGATTGAAGCTCCATCGATGGATAAGACAAATTCACTCATGAATCACCCGGATGTGGCGCTGATTCTGGCAACTGGTGGATCAGGCATGGTTAAGGCGGCATATAGCTGCGGTAAACCTGCTCTGGGTGTAGGCCCAGGTAACGTGCCTTGCTTTATTGAAAAAACAGCAGACATCAAGCAGGCCGTGAACGATCTCATCCTCTCCAAATCTTTTGACAACGGTATGATTTGTGCTTCCGAGCAAGCGGTTATTATCGAAGAGCCAATCTTCGAACAAGTGAAAAAATTGATGATCGCTAACGGTTGCTATTTTGTAAATAAAGAAGAAGCAGCTAAGCTCACTCAAGGAGCTATGAATGTCGAGAAATGTGCAGTGAACCCGGCCATCGTCGGACAGTCTGCTGTGAAAATTGCTGAAATGAGTGGTATCACAGTACCAGCAGGAACTAAAATTTTGGTCGCTGAGATTGAAGGGGTAGGAACAAAATTCCCATTGTCTGCGGAAAAATTGAGTCCTGTATTGGCTTGCTATAAAGTAAAAAATGCGGAACAAGGTATTCAACGCGCTGCTGAAGTCGTGGAATTCGGGGGCATGGGCCACTCGTCCGCTATTCATTCGAACGATGAGGACGTTATCGCTCGGTTCGCAAACCGTTTGCAAACAGGCCGTATCATTGTAAATTCGCCTTCCACACATGGTGCGATCGGTGACCTCTACAACACCAACCTTCCATCGCTGACACTCGGTTGTGGTTCGTACGGACGTAACTCGACTTCGTCGAACGTATCGGCAGTCAACTTGATTAATGTGAAAAGGGTGGCGAAACGTACGGTGAATATGCAATGGTTCAAAGTACCTTCCAAAATTTATTTTGAAAAAAATTCGACTCAGTATCTTGCTAAAATGCCTGATATCACACGTGTTGCCATTATCACAGACCCTATGATGGTGAAACTCGGATATGTGGATCGTGTCATCCATTATTTACACCAGCGCCAAACACCAGTAGCTATCGAAGTGTTCTCGGAAGTAGAGCCAGATCCATCGACAGTTACGGTAGAACGTGGTACTGAAATGATGAGACGTTTCCAACCGGATTGCATTATTGCATTGGGCGGCGGTTCGCCGATGGATGCGGCTAAAGGCATGTGGATGTTCTATGAATACCCAGATACTGATTTCAACAACTTAAAACAAAAATTCATGGATATCCGCAAACGGATCTACAAGTACCCGCGTCTTGGTCAGAAAGCACAATTTGTAGCCATTCCTACAACCTCGGGTACAGGTTCGGAAGTTACGTCGTTCGCGGTTATTACAGACAAAAATCAGGGCAACACGAAGTATCCGCTGGCTGACTATGAGCTGACTCCTGATGTGGCAATTATTGACCCTGAGTTTGTATACTCGCTGCCTAAAACAGCTGTAGCAGATACAGGTATGGACGTACTGACACATGCCATCGAGGCCTACGTGTCTGTAATGGCTAGTGACTACACAGACGGTCTGGCAATTAAAGCCATTCAACTGGTATTCCAATACCTGGAGCAATCGGCTCTGAGTGGCGACAAACTGGCTCGTGAAAAAATGCATAATGCTTCCACACTGGCAGGGATGGCGTTTGCCAATGCATTCCTGGGTATTAACCACAGTCTTGCGCACAAATGGGGCGGACAATACCATACAGCGCACGGTCGCACGAATGCCATTTTGTTACCACACGTCATTCGTTATAATGCGAAAAAACCGACGAAGTTTGCTTCGTTCCCTAAATATTCGCACTTTGTTGCGGATGAGCGTTATGCAGAAATTGCACGCATACTGGGACTGCCTGCCCGTACAACGGAAGAAGGGGTTAACAGTCTGATCGAAGCGATCCGCAAGTTGAACAAAACACTCGGTATCGAGGAATCGTTCCAGCAAATCGGCTTCGATGCGAAGGATTTTGAATCGCGTGTAGATTATCTGGCTGACCGCGCTTTTGAGGATCAATGTACAACTGCGAATCCGAAGCTGCCGCTGGTTACCGAATTGGCTGATGTATACCGCAATGCCTTCTACGGACGTTTTGACCAATAATATATAGGTACGAAGAGGCTTGTGACTAAGCATTTTCCCGTTAATACCAACGCAGGCTCTCTATATAGAGGGCCTGTTGGTTTGGGAAGGGAGGTGAACGGCAAGGATAAAGGCACGGGCGTAATCGCCAGGGAAAATAAAGTGATAAATGTCACCTATATTGTGATTTTTGTCACATACTGCACTCTATCATTATTCTACAATAAGGGTGTAAGAAAGGTCCCGACACTGAGCGTAAGACATCGGTGAAAAGGCCGGGCTCGAGACACTATTTAATGTGAAAAAAATCACAAGTCCGGAAGACCAAACAATTTGGAGGGATTTACATGTCGGTGATTGAGAGAGAATTACAAGAGCAACAATCTGGCTGGAGAGGTTTTAAAAAAGGCAAATGGACTAAAGAAGTCAACGTCAACGATTTTATTGAAACCAATATCTTACCTTATGTCGGCAACGAAGAATTTCTGGTTGGCCCTACCGCCAACACAACTGCTCTGTGGGATATTGTATCCGATCTTACCAAAAAAGAGTTGGCAAACGGCGGCGTGCTTGATGTAGACGTAAATACGCCATCCACTATTATTTCACATAAGCCGGGCTATCTAGACCGGGATAAAGAACAAGTCGTTGGTGTACAAACAGACGCTCCATTCAAACGCTCCTTGCAGCCGTTTGGTGGAATCCGGATGATGATCGACGCTTGCAAAGCCTATGGCTTTGAAGTACCGCAAAGCATTGTTGATATCTTCACTCATATTCGTAAAACGCATAATCAGGGTGTATTCGACGCTTATACTGATGATATGAGAGCAGCTCGTAAAGCGGGTATTATCACTGGTTTGCCGGATGCATATGGTCGTGGACGCATTATCGGTGACTACCGTCGTGTAGCACTGTACGGTGCAGACTTCCTGATAAAAGACAAAAAGACTCAACTGAAAAGCCTAGAAGTGGATTCAATGGAAGAAGACGTAATTCGTTTGCGTGAAGAAATTTCCGAGCAAATTCGCGCTTTGAACGAGCTGAAACAAATGGCTGCTGAGCATGGTTTCGACATCTCAAAGCCTGCTAACAACGCGAAAGAAGCTTTCCAATGGGTGTATTTTGGCTATCTTGCAGCGATCAAAGAACAAAATGGTGCAGCAATGTCCTTGGGACGTGTATCTTCCTTCCTTGATATTTATACTCAACGGGATATGGAAGAAGGCGCAATGACAGAAGAGCAAGCACAAGAATTGGTCGATCATTTTGTTATGAAACTGCGTATTGTTAAATTTCTGCGCACACCTGACTATAATGAACTGTTCAGCGGAGACCCAACATGGGTAACTGAATCCATTGGCGGTATGTCCATTACTGGAGAAACTCGGGTTACTAAAAACAGCTTCCGTTTCTTGCACACCCTGTACAATTTGGGACCTGCACCGGAGCCAAACCTGACTGTACTGTGGTCAGAAAAATTGCCTGAAGGTTTCAAAAATATTGTGCCAAAGTTTCTATTGAAACTAGCTCCATTCAGTATGAAAATGATGATCTGATGCGTCCGATTTATGGCGATGACTATGGTATCGCTTGTTGTGTATCGGCAATGAAAATCGGTAAACAAATGCAATTCTTTGGTGCCCGTGCCAACTTGGCTAAAGCTTTGTTGTATGCCATCAACGGTGGTGTGGATGAAAAATCAGGTGCTCAAGTGGGTCCTGAATATCCTGCAATTACAGGTGAAGTGTTGGATTACGAGGAAGTGCTGAGCCGCTTCAAGCCAATGATGGAATGGTTGGCAAAACTGTACATGAACACTTTGAATGTTATTCACTACATGCATGACAAGTACAGCTACGAACGGATTGAAATGGCACTGCATGACCGTGATATTGTCCGTACGATGGCTTGTGGTATTGCTGGTCTGTCCGTTGCTGCCGATTCCCTGAGCGCCATTAAACATGCGAAGGTTAAACCGATCCGTAACGAAAAAGGCATCGCCATTGACTTTGAAATTGAAGGGGAATACCCTTGCTACGGTAATAACGATGATCGTGTAGATAACATCGCAGTAGAACTGGTAGAGTCCTTCATGGGTATGATCCGCAAGCACAAAGCTTACCGGAATGCGATTCCTACTCAATCTGTACTGACCATTACTTCCAACGTGGTGTACGGTAAGAAAACAGGTACAACACCGGATGGACGTAAAGCTGGCGAACCGTTTGCACCAGGTGCGAACCCAATGCACGGACGCGACAAAAAAGGTGCTTTGGCTTCCCTTAGCTCCGTAGCTAAGTTGCCTTACGAGCACAGTCTGGATGGTATCTCGAATACCTTTTCCATCGTGCCTAAAGCCCTGGGTAAAGAAGAAGAAACACGCAAAACGAATCTCGTTTCCATGATGGATGGCTACTTTGGAAGCCATGCGCATCATCTGAACGTCAACGTGTTTGCTCGTGAACAATTGCTGGATGCGATGGATCACCCAGAAAACTATCCACAGCTTACAATTCGTGTATCGGGTTATGCCGTTAACTTTATCAAGCTGACTCGTGAACAACAGCTGGATGTTATTAACCGTACTTTCCACGGTACAATGTAACAAAGCTTTACGTATCATATATTACAACGACGCACGCATAGCGGATGCGGGAAGGAAGATGCAACATGCTGAAAGGTCACATACACTCATTGGAAACCTTCGGGACCGTAGATGGTCCCGGCATCCGCTTCGTGCTTTTTATGCAAGGATGCTTGTTAAAATGTCAATATTGCCACAACCCGGACACTTGGGCTTTAAATGAAGGCAATCCAATGACACTGAAGGAGGTATTGGCTGAAATTGAGCCATATTTAGCCTACTACCGTTCTTCTGGAGGCGGATTGACCGTATCCGGTGGAGAACCGACACTGCAAGCTCATTTTGTAGCAGAGCTGTTCAAAGAAGTGAAGCAACGCTGGAATTTGCACACGACGCTGGACAGTAACGGTTTTAATGACGCAGGCCGTATCCAAGAACTGCTGGACGTAACGGACTTGGTGTTGCTGGATATTAAGCATATTGACAACGACAAGCATATTAAGCTTACAGGCAAGTCCAACGATCGTATGCTAAGTACGGCACGCTGGTTGTCTGAACAAGGGCGCAAGATGTGGATTAGACACGTCTTTGTACCGGGAATTCATGATGACGAGCAGGATCTGCTGAATTTGGGTCGGTTTATAGGAACGTTGAACGGAGTCGAAAAGTTCGAAATTTTACCCTACCATCAAATGGGTGTATACAAGTGGGAAATGCTCGGCAAGGCCTATCCGCTGGAAGGGGTTCCGTCCCCTACAGAAGAAGAGGTTCAACGGGCCTACCGTCTCATTGAAGAGGGCCGCATGGAGACCGCAGGGACAAATGCCGTCGGTCGTTCGTCATAATGTTGAATGGCCTTTAAATTACTTTCTGGTTATGAACCGCCGCCCATCAGGTCAGATGGGGCGGCGGTTTTTTGTTATAAAATTTCTTGCAGCGACAGGAGGAAGTTCCCTTTTTTCATGTTCAGCAAAATTCCCAGCAACTTTTGGACAACAGCTGCGTCTAATAGTATGACTTTTTACGGGAATGATAATAATTTGGTAATAGAAGGAGACAGAGAATGAATTTCAAGAAATGGACCATGCTCACCGCGCTTGCGGTAGCTCAGGTGGCCGTAGTAGCCCCTGTAGGAGCAGAAGCAGTATCCACTGTTCAATCCACCGATTCGGTTAGCGGACAGCAGGCTCAGGCCAATGTCACAGATTCCGGCGTTCAGAATAGCATCGGGGGACAAGACAGCACTGGAGCACAAAATGACACGGTGACACCTGATAACACAGGCGTATCCAATGATCCTTTGTCTGGCTTGCCGACGGATACAACCAACGGATCGAACGTATCCAATGATGTATACGGTGGAGACGGAACGATCACCAATCCTGGTGGTTCTCCAACATCCATGAGTGCAAATCAACTGATTTTGTATTTGAACAGTGCAAAAATGGAACAAAACGGACAGGTGTACACGGCGACTCAGCCGATGACAGTCAAGGACGGTGTTTCTTATGTAGCTATCCGTTCGCTTGTCAGCCGCGTCGGATTACAGTTTAGTTATGACACTGCTACCAAGGAAACCGTTATCACCCAAGGTACAAACGTGCTGCGCTTCAAGACTGACAGCAAGGTTTACACGGTTAACGGTGAAGCTAGACAAATGAAGGGGCCGGCATTCCAACAAAAGAATGTATTTATGGTGCCTTTGACCTCTATTACACAGGCCTTAAATATTCCTTATACTGTAAATAATACGACAAAACAGGTTATTATGGATTTGAATCAAAAGCCTAAAGCTTCCTTCACGGTTCAGCAAAAAGATATCTATGCGGGCGAAACCCAAGTTACGTATTTGACGAAGGAATCTTCTCCTACAGGTCTTCCGATTGTGAATCAACGTTGGGAAGGCAAGCAGGACGTATTTCAGGAGCCAGGTACATATGTAGTTACCTATTCCGTTCTTGACTCCGCAGGGAACTGGAGTGATCCATACTCAGTTACGATTACGGTAAGACCGCCGAATCAGCCGCCAGTGGCTCTGTTTACAACAGATAAAAAGAATACAAAATGGGTGAAAAAATCACGATTACGGATCTGAGTACGGATGATGAAAATGCGATCACCAAACGTGATTGGGTGAATAAGAAACTGGCATTTTTCGAACCGGGTGATGTGACCATTACGCTGACTGTGACTGATAAGCATGGTGCAACAGGTACTGTAAGCGAAACGATTAAAATTACGAATGAATTGTTGTACAACGAAGATGATTTTAACAAAATCTTCACGCCTTTTGGTGATAAATACAGTGTGGACGGCAGTCAGGTGCCTACCATGGCTACTATACCTTTGACAAGTACATCTTCACCACGTCTTCTGATCCGTGCTAACAGCCCGGAACGTGTATTCCAGGATGGTATTGTGTATCAGGAAATGGGATCAGGCAGCACACGTGTACTCGTCCATCATGTGAATGAAACGGGCCGAGATGTGAAAATGTACGTAATCGCTACAAACAATAATATTACTGCTGCTAATATGAACGTCGAAAATTCCGGTTTTGCCGGACCATCTGAGTTTGCAACCGCTGCGGGTAAAATTTCGATCCAACGGTACTTTCAATCTATGCAGGATGGAAGCAAACGCTCTAGCACAGTCCTGAATCCGGGCGAAAGCCGCGTTATTTTACAGGATTTGAGCGCGCAAAAAATTAAGCAAAAACAGGTTATTTCTCTCTTGTCTGACCTGTATACAGATCAGCCGATCCAATACACAGTTATTGTGCTAGATGCAAATGTAGATCCACTGACCGTAATGCCTACCTTGGCAAAACTGCCGAAGGATGGAATTCATAACCGCGGAACATACGCTAATTCCGATATCTCGCTTGAATATACAGAAGAGGTTGGTAAAACAGCTCAGCGCATCGTTCTTGGCGACAATAAAGTAGACCCGAACCTGCTTGGTTCAGACGGTCTGGACGGTTCTTCTTCCTCCAATGCGGGTAATTTTGGTGTTGTGTATAAGGTTAAACTGGATCGCGTAGCGCCGTATTCCCTGATTACATTTAATCCGCGTGGTGGTGAATACTCTGGCTATGCTATGGTGAATAATCAGGTCGTGGGTATCCCGACGAACGGCTCCGTGTGGGCTCCGAATGAGATGAGTGTACTGTATCGTACAGGTCATATCGAGGAAAGTGTAGAGATGTATTTCACTGCGGCGGCGGGTAGTAACTTGCCAGTTTCCGTGGTAGTTATGCCATTACCAGCTATTAAAAATTAATATGAATATCCGGTTTTGTTTATCGGCTTAGACCGAAAGGGTCTCATCATTCACCGTTTAAAGTCAGATCACTTACAGAATAAAGGCGTTCTCCTGCTGCGGATTCGGTTCCAGTACAGGAGAACGTTTTTTCTTTATCAAGAGCGCGAATATCTCTTATAACTTTGACTTTAATCGTGGTATAATAAGTAGATGCAAGCCTAAGCCTGCATCAGAAAACCTGAAACTACAGACAGGGGAGGGTGAAACGCATGCTGACAAAGGATGAGATTATCGCAACAATGTCCACTCAGGGGCTGCGTATTACGGATCAGCGCAAGACGCTGGCCACGTTATTTTCCGAGAATGAAGGGTATCTGTCCCCCAAAGACGTTTATGAATATATGGGTAAAAAATACAGCGGACTCAGCTTTGACACCGTTTATCGTAATTTGCGTGTGATGCAGGAATTGGGTGTGCTGGAGCAGGTATCTTTTGAGGATGGAATGAAGTTCAAGGTGAGCTGCAATGAGCATCATCACCACCACCATATGATTTGCTTGAGTTGTCAGAAAACATTACCGATCTCTTTCTGCCCGATGCAGATGACAGATACGACAGATCAGTTCCAAATCGTCGAGCACAAGTTTGAAATTTTCGGCTATTGCAAGGAATGCCAGGAAAAGAACGGGCACGCAGAAGCCAATTCTAAAGGGAGATATAAACAGGCGAGCGGTCACACTCACAGCCACGGAGGCTACTGAAATGAAGATTACCACACGAAGAGTGGTTCAAGCTCCGATTAAGTTATACCGATCCTATATTTCACCATTAAAGCCACCGACCTGCCGCTTCTATCCGACGTGCTCACAGTACGCGCTGGAGGCGGTGGAGGTGCATGGAGCGCTCAAGGGCTCCTGGCTGGCCGCCAAACGTATAGCGAAGTGTCATCCCTTTCATCCAGGCGGTGTAGATCTGGTGCCTCCTGCTAAAAAGAGATCTGACGAAGATCGTTTTGCTGATCGTGCCGGGAAGGGCTTGACTTGACATAGCTATGCGCGTTTGGTTATATTTTGGATAATAATGTTTTCCTGCGAAGGGATGAGTAGGGTCAACCGTCCAGTACAGAGAGCCGGAGTTAGCTGCAAACCGGTCTGGAACGAAGCCTGAATATGGTCCTGGAGGAACCTTTTTCGAGCGTGTTTGCCACCAGTTCAATGGTTATAGGGCGAACGACCGTAAGGGAGAGGCGTGATCCAGCGTTAATGGGCGGTCAGAGTGACCGGTGAAGCCTGTAGTCTGCGAGGATACGGGAAATTTGGGTGGTAACGCGTGAGGTGACTCTCGTCCCATAGGGGCGAGGGTCTTTTTTGTGCCCAATTAGTGTGAAAAGCATGAATTGGAGTACCAAATTCAAGGGAGCATGTCTTATTTCGCTGCCGTGAACAAAACAGGAGGCAATACACATGTCCAATGAGAAACATTTTACATTACGACACCGATTTATTATCCAAGCGACAAGCTACATATCGGTCATGCGTACACTACGGTAGCCGGAGATGCAATGGCCCGCTACAAACGGCTGCGCGGCTACGAGGTGCGCTATTTGACAGGAACGGATGAGCATGGTCAGAAGATTGAGCAAAAGGCGAGTTCGGCTGGCAAAACACCACAGCGTTTCGTTGACGATATTGTGGCAGGGATTCAGGATTTATGGCGGAAGCTCGACATTTCCAATGACGATTTTATCCGCACAACGGAAGAGCGTCACAAGAGTGTAGTACAGGAAATTTTTGATCGTTTGCTCAAGCAAGGGACATTTATAAAGGGGAATATGAAGGCTGGTACAGCATTCCTGACGAGACTTACTACACAGAAACTCAACTGGTTGACGTGGTGAAGGACGCGGAAGGCAATGTAGCTGGAGGTAAAAGCCCGGACAGCGGACACCCTGTAGAACTGGTCAAGGAAGAGAGTTACTTTTTCCGTATGAGCAAGTATGCTGATCGATTGCTCCAATTTTATGAGGAGAACCCGCAGTTTATCCAGCCGGAATCCCGTAAAAAAGAGATGATTAACAACTTCATCAAGCCGGGGCTGGAGGATTTGGCTGTATCCCGTACAACCTTTGACTGGGGCGTTAAGGTGAAGGGTGATCCGAAGCATGTCGTATACGTGTGGATTGATGCGCTCTCCAACTACATTACAGCCCTGGGCTATGGTTCCTCCAATACCGAGCTGTACGATAAATTTTGGCCTGCCAATGTGCATATCGTAGGGAAGGAAATTGTACGGTTCCACACGATTTACTGGCCAATCATGCTGATGGCGCTGGATCTCCCGTTGCCTAAAAAAGTATTTGCACACGGCTGGCTACTCATGAAGGACGGTAAAATGTCCAAGTCCAAAGGTAACGTCGTAGACCCTGTAACGCTGATTGACCGCTATGGTCTGGATCAACTTCGTTACTACTTGCTGCGCGAGGTGCCTTTCGGCGCGGATGGAACCTTTACACCGGAAAGTTTTGTGGATCGGGTCAATTCTGATTTAGCGAATGATCTGGGCAATTTGTTGAACCGTACTGTAGTGATGGTAGACAAATATTTTGAAGGCAAGGTTCCGGCTTATGAAGCGAATGTAACAGCATTCGATGGGGCTTTGGAAGAAATGGCAACAGCGACTTACAGTAAAGTGGAAGAAGCGATGGAAAACATGGAGTTTTCCGTGGCGTTGACGGCGATTAGTCAATTTATTAGCCGCAGCAACAAGTATATTGACGAAACACAACCATGGAACCTGGCCAAGGATGAGAACAAGCGCCGTGAGCTGGCATCCGTTATGGTGCATCTGGTAGAAAGCCTGCGCATTGCGTCTATTTTGCTCCAACCGTTCTTGACCCGTGCCCCGCATAAAATTTGGGAACAACTGGGCATCAAGGAAGGCGAACTGACTGCATGGGACAGCGGCAAGCAGTTTGGTCGCATGCCGGAAGGAACGCAACTGGTCAAAGGCAATCCCATCTTCCCGCGTCTGGATTCAGAGGAGGAGGTTGCTTTCATCGTGGAAGCGATGACGGGCGGCAAGAAGGCGGAGGAAGCTACTGCGCAGGTTCAACCGCAGAATGCGGCGGAGACAGGCCAAGAAGCGCCAGAGGTGAAGGAGGAGATTGGTATTGAGGACTTTGCCAAGGTAGAACTGCGCGTCGCTCAGGTTATCGCCTGTGAGCCTGTGAAGAAGGCCGATAAGCTGTTGAAGCTTCAGCTTGATCTTGGTTATGAACAACGTCAGGTGGTATCGGGCATTGCCAAGTTCTATACGCCGGAGGACATGGTTGGACGCAAGGTGATTTGTGTGACCAATCTCAAGCCTGTGAAGCTGCGCGGGGAACTTTCTCAAGGAATGATTTTGGCAGCATCGCACGGAGATCAACTCACGCTGGCTACAGTACCGGAAAGCATGCCTAACGGCGCGATTGTAAAATAAATAAAGCTCGTCATGAGCGTATGTCTTTCGGCTTGTATGCCGGGGCATACGCTTTTTGGGTTGCAACATATTTGGCTGCTTCCTCACGTATGTTTTAGTAATAGGGCTTGTATGCTCGTGTTTACTTAAGACAGACGGGAGGACGTCATGATGACGGATATTAACGCCGGGCTGGCGATCATAGCGGGACTGGTTTCTTTTTTCTCACCTTGCTGCTTACCACTATACCCCTCTTATTTATCCTATATGACGGGAATGTCGGCACGTGAACTGGCCGAAGGGCGGCATAAGGCTGAGGTACGTTATCGCACGATGGGACATACCCTAGCTTTTGTGCTGGGCTTTTCCGTAGTATTCTATTCCTTGGGTGCAAGTGTAGGGTTGCTTGGAGAATGGTTTGGCAATTATAAGGATACGCTAAGGGTAGTTGCGGGGCTATTGATCTTGGTGATGGGGCTGGTATCACTTGGCGTAGTGCAGCCTTTGATTTTGATGAGGGAGCATAAGTTTCGCTGGACATGGAAGCCTGCCGGTTACGCCGGTTCCTTTGTGATCGGAATCGGGTTTGCGGCAGGCTGGTCTCCCTGTATCGGTCCCATGCTGACAGCTATTATCGCTTTGGCGGCAGTAGAGCATCATACCTGGTTCAAGCTGGTCACAGGCTACGCGCTTGGTTTTGCGATTCCATTTTTTGCATTGGCTTTACTGGCCGGCTCTGTTCGTCTATCTTCACGTTACACGTCAATTATTGTCAAAACAGGCGGTATACTGCTGATCATCACCGGAATTTTGCTAGTAACAGATCATATGACGGATGTAACGCTGTATTTACAGCGGATAGCGCCTGATTGGATGCTGGTTATGTGAAATATTCAATACGACTTAATGGAAAATGTTCAAAAATGCGCTCTGTGATAAATTCTCGCAGTGCGTTTTGCTGTTCATCGGGATAAACGTATTTGTTCTGTCCCCAACGGCCCCATTTTTCTTACGTTTCTCCATGTCCATTTCCAGCTTGGTTTTTGGATAACGCTTCTCGATCACAGCCTTGGACGTTTTGGTAAAACGGTGCTGGATCAATTCGAACGTCAGATCATTTGTGGCATCCTGAGGCAAGGTTTCACTCAATTTGCGCAGCAGTTCGCCATATCCTTCTTCCCAGCCGTCATACCAGATGATCGGCGCAATAATAAAACCTAGCGGATAACCGGCTCGGGCGATTTTACCTGCTGCTTCAATGCGTTCCTCGAAGCGCGAAGTCGCAGGCTCAAACTGTTTAATAACATAATCGGAATTAATGCTAAACCGGATGCGGGTATGACCATTATGCTTAATATCCAGTAGCGGATCGACATGATGATATTTGGTAACAAAACGCAGGCGACCAAATTCTTCATCTGCCATAAAACGAATCAATTCTCCGAGCGATCCGGTGATATGCTCCAAACCGACCGGGTCGGAGGTACAGGCTGCTTCAAAACGAGTAATTTCAGGCGCACGTTCCTCGATATAGCCTTTAGCTGCCGATAAGATATCATCGGTATTGACATAGACGCGTATATACGGCTTTGCCCCTAATGTCGTTTGCAAATAACAATAGTGGCAGTGTCCCATACATCCGGTCGAAATGGGAATGGCGTATTCAGCAGAGGGCTTGGACTGGTCGAAGGTTAGCGTTTTGCGAATACCGACGACCAACGTCTTTTTCGCCATTCGATACTTTTCAACTTCGGTTTCGCCCGGTAAATTGGTAATTCGGTTATGGGATGTGGTCATACGATACGGAATGTCTTTGACTTTTACCCAATCCATAATACGCTGACCCTTGGGATAATTCAGTGCGTCCGGTTCGAAGAATACCAGATCAGGCACGAACGGTTTGGTTCCTTTGGTTTTGACAGGAGTACGTTCAAGTGTGGACATGGGTAACGCTCCTTTCAGGAATAAAATGAGCTCAGTTGTCCAACTTTACTCATGCCGTAGGTAAACGATACAGGGACGCTATTAGTGTGCCCCGCTTAAATTGAACAAATCGTGGCAATAGCTGTGAACGGGGGATGAGACTTGCCAATAGGCAATGATAACATGTATCATTACATAGTAGGTTCAACGCAGGAAATGAAGGCGGTAGCGCCCGTTCAATAACAGAAAAGAGGGAAACAAGTGCCAACGCCAAGCATGGAAGATTATTTGGAGCGCATTTACCAACTGATTGATGAGAAGGGATACGCCCGTGTCTCGGATATCGCAGAAGGTCTGGAGGTCCATCCTTCGTCCGTTACCAAGATGATCCAGAAGCTGGATAAGGACGATTATCTCGTATATGAGAAATATCGGGGATTAATTTTGACACCCAAAGGGAAAAAGGTCGGCAAACGGCTGGTTGACCGCCACCAGTTACTAGAGCAATTTCTGGATATGATTGGGGTCGATAAGGACCTGATCTATAAAGATGTGGAAGGTATTGAGCACCATTTAAGCTGGGATTCCATCACCTGCATTGAGACATTGGTCGAATATTTCCGCCGGGATGAAGATCGTTTGCGCCAGCTTCACGATATACACAAGGAATTGAGTGGTGATTCCTGACAGGCATCGTCCGTAAGGACAGATGCTTTTTTATTTGTCTCTACCGCAACAAATACCCGGTTATTAGCGTCTATCCATTATATAGCAGGACAAGACAGGGGTTAAAAATTAACGGGGTTAGCGGAGGATAGTAATCATATGAATTGGAAGAAAACATGGGCACTGGCTGCGGGTTTACTGTTAGCGGTGCAGACGGCAGTCGTGCCTGGAGCGCAAGCAGCTCCAAATGGAGAGATTGAAATTATATTGGACGGGCAAACGCTGCAAAGTGATGCGTCACCGTATATTGTACAAGGGGCCAACGTAACGATGGTGCCTTTGCGAGTGATTAGTGAGGGATTAGGCGCTCAAGTCAACTGGTCAGCATCGTCCGGTACGGTAACCATCACAGCGCAGGATAAAAACATCTCTATGGAGAACGGCGGACAGAGTGCTACGGTGAATGGCAAGTCAGTTCGATTGGACGCATCTGCGCGTATGACCAGCGGAAGAGTCATGGTGCCGCTGCGTTTTGTTGGGGAAGAGTTGGGATTAAAAGTGGACTGGCAGGCTACAGAGCGAGTCATTACGTTAAGTAGTGGTAAAGAAGGTGCCTTCACAGGCGGAACAACATCTTCCGGTGGCGGCTCCAGCTCCAATACGTCCACACCTGACAATCAGGGAAGTGTTGGTACGAATCAGGGAATCGATGATGATGAGCAGGCGAGCGTCATTTCTCCGTCTACTTCAACCAATGAGGGCAGCTCCAATTCTTCGCAGGGAAATGTCGTGCAAGTGAAAGCTTCGACTTCCATGCGCGGGGCTTGGATTTCTACGATTAACGGGGATTGGCCTTCTTCTGCCGCCCGAAGCAGCACCGAGAAGCAAAAGCAGGAATTTACCAAAATGCTTGATGATTTGCAGGGGATGGGTATTAATGCGGTTTTTGTTCAGGTCCGGGCCAGCGGTGATGCGCTGTATCCGTCCAATCTTGTGCCATGGAGCAAGTACCTGACGAACACCCAGGGGAAAAATCCGGGCTATGATCCTTTGAAATTTATGATTAGCGAATCTCACAAGCGGGGGATGGAGTTTCATGCCTGGTTTAACCCTTTCCGCGCCAATTCTACAGGAACGACCAGTGGTTTAGCTGCAAACCATGTGGCTAACCAGCATCCGGATTGGATCGTTAAGAATGGCAGTCAACTCTACATCAATCCGGGAATTCCTGCTGCTCGCCAGCATGTCATTGATGCGATTATGGAAGTTGTGGATGGATACGATATTGACGGTGTTCATTTAGACGACTATTTTTATCCATACAGCGGCACTTTTGATGATAATGCGACCTTTAAAGCGTATAACGCTAACAAAATCTCTGACAAAGGCGACTGGCGGCGAGATAATGTGAACAGCTTTGTCCGTGATCTGGGCAAAAGCATTCATGCAAGCAAGTCCAAGGTGCAGTTCGGGATTAGTCCTTTTGGTGTGTGGCGCAATAAGTCTCAAGACTTGACCGGATCAGACACCAAGGCTGGAGTTACAGCGTATGATACGACGTTTGCGGATGTACGTACCTGGATTAACAAAGGCTGGATTGATTATGTAGCTCCACAGATTTATTGGAGTATCGGTTTCCCGGCTGCTGGCTATGACAAGCTTGTGGCATGGTGGTCCAATGAGGTCAAAAATTCAGATGTTAAGCTGTACATCGGACATTCCCCCTATAAAATCGGCACTCCTGAAAAGGGTTGGCAATCCGCCGAAGAGTTGATTAAGCAACTCAAGCTGAACGAGAATTATAATCAGGTTAAAGGGGATATTTATTTTAGCGCACAGCATTTACGGAAAAATCCGTACGGACTCATTCAGCTTCTTCAAAATTATTATCAATAATTATGTAAACTGGATCATATAGGTTCTAAATAAACCTCTGTTCTCATACATAAGCAGTAGAACTGCTTACTCCCAAGAGAACGGAGGTTTTTTGATCTATGCTGATCAATGCTGTGTTCCAGGGTGGAGGGGTTAAGGGTATATCACTGGCGGGTGCAGTCAAGGCTGCGGAGGAGCATGGAATTGTATTCAACCGCGTAGCGGGTACATCATCAGGAGCTATTGTAGCTGCTTTGTTGGCGGCAGGATATTCGGCAGATGAAATGAAAGCCGTGATCGAGAAAACCCCCTTGGTCAGCTTGTTACGGCGTTCTCCGGTGTTTAACATCAAATGGGTTGGACCGGCAGCTCGTATTTTTCTTAAAAAAGGGCTGTACTCCGGAGAAGCACTGGAGCATTGGGTGCGGGAGTTGTTGCTTGCCAAGGGAGTGCGTACGTTCGCGGATCTGCCTCCAGGCAAGCTACGCATTATTGCTTCAGACATAACGAACGGACGCATACTGGTGCTTCCTGAGGATATCAAACGTTTCGGTATGAATACCTCTTCACTGGAGGTGGCCAAGGCCATTCGGATGAGCACAAGCATCCCATATTTTTTCGACCCCGTTATGCTAAGACTTGATCCTTTGCACACGAGAGGGAAAAAATTCTCACAGCAATTTGTGTTTGTAGTCGATGGGGCATTGTTAAGTAATCTGCCTTTATGGCTTTTTGATGAGCCTGTAAACGAGCAAAAGGCTAAAACTATTCCAACAGTAGGTTTTCAGATGGTGGGCAAAACGGGAGCCGAAACGAAGGTCTCTTATATACGAGGACCGTTGACGATGCTGCAAGCTATTTTTGATACGATGCTATCAGCGCATGATGAGCGTTATATTGAGCAGGAGAACCGATATCGGACGATTAAAATCCCGACGCTAGGTATTCGCACAGCACAGTTCAATATTTCTCTTGAGCAGAGCAATTTGCTGTATGATTCTGGTGTGCAGGCAGGAGACGCTTTTTTCCACAAATGGAGCATCGCTTCTTACCAACAGCAGTATAACAAGTATCAATTAATGAAGGATACGATGTATGCCATGAAATAATTACTTGCTAGTTGGAGCTGGAATCAAGAGGTTAAAAAAGGAGCCATTTCCCGGTCATTTTTCATTACGCGGGTGATGGCTCCTTTGTGTATCATGTTAGAGTGTGATCGACTAATGATACTTAGGTTGTTCTTCTTCGTTTTTGCCCTTAGAACCTTCAATAACATGAAAAGGATACGCTTTGCGCTTGCCTGTAGTCTGCTGCTTGCGTGTGTTGGCTGTTTTGGCTGTTTTGGCCATAGTGTGTGCAGAGGGTTTAATCTTGGGAGTACGGGGGCGTCGTCCTGGCAAGTATTTATACAGCAGAAATATAACTGCAAAAATAAGGATAGGAATCAATAAATTCATAAGAAAGCCCCAGCTTCCTCTCCATACCATATCTACGATCCCATATGCGCCCAAGGCAAGGGTAAGCCAGAAAATAACCGCATGTCTGTTCATCTTTCACTCATCCTTTCACAGGATCAAGGACCGAGCTGTTGAAGGTCTCCTTTACAGGTACATTTTCCAACTCGGCATCCAATTCCAGCATACGCTTGAATGAAGCAATGGATACCTCTACTTGATCATCAGTCGGTTCTTTGGTTGTCAGTAATTGCAGCCACAGACCGGGGTATCCCAAATAACGGAGTACCGGAATCTCCCGCAGGGTATTGGTCAGCTTGAGAAATTCAAAGGAAAGCCCCAGCACGATTGGAAGCAGCAAAAGCCGCTGTCCCATACGCTCCAACAGATTATCATACGTAAACAGGGAATATACGAGTACCCCGATGATCACCGTGAGCATAATAAAGCTGCTACCGCAACGGTAATGCAGACGACTGTATTTTTGCACATTAGCAGGAGTTAGTTCTTCACCTGCTTCATATGCCGTAATCACCTTATGTTCCGCTCCGTGATATTGGAACAGTCGTTTGATCAACGGAGTTTGGGAAATGCCCCATAAATAACCCAATAGCAGAATCAGCTTAATAGCCCCTTCCGCGAGGTTATGCAGAATCTGGTTGTGAAATAAATTTCCAAACAGGAAATCTTCCACCATAACCGGAACGAGGGTCAACACAATTTTGCCAAACAGGAAGGATAAAATGCCGACCGCCGCCACGCCGATCATCATACTCAGGCTCCAGCGAGATTCTTCTTTTTTCTTTTGTTCAGCGCGTTCTGCCGGTTCCACTTCATCATCGGCATACGCATCGGCTGAATAGTTCAAATGCTTCGTACCCTTGGCGCTGGAGTCGATGATGCTTACAATCCCCCGCAACAACGGGATTCTGCGAAATTTGGACACCCAGGATTGCTCCTTGCGCGGTACTTCCAAATATGTGATTTCGCCAGTCTTGCGGCGAACTGCCGTGACATTGACACGCTTGCCGCCGAACATGACACCTTCAATGACTGCCTGACCACCGTAGCTTACAGGCTTGGATGCTTGTGACAACCGTCTCACCTCTCTTTACACGTGCTTTTTATATATTGTATCGAATTTGGAAGGGAATATCTAGTTGTGGGAAAATGAGAGGTGGTGTTTAGGCCGCTTCAAGCGGTTAAGGAGGTCGCTCCAAGCTCGGATCATCCTTCCGATCGCTGTTATCCTCGGATTTTTTGATTTTGTAAAAGATGTAATGGTAAAAATCCGGGGATAAAGGCGAACGCTACCGCTTCTTCAGGACGATTCCGAGCTTTCCGCTGCTGCCCACCTCTCGTTTTGCCTTGGTTGGGGAGAGTAAGTTGGACTTCAAATGCTAAAAAGGCACGTTATTAGTTTGATGTGTGCTTTTACTTTTATTTTTCCAAACTCTATTTTATAGTGAAAATCGGGTTGGCCTTACAGCCAGAAGTCTTTTAGTCCTTTTTAGCTTGTACCGAATTTAAAAGTCTTACGGTTGGGAACAATTTGCGAAGCTCTTGCCTCCGTAGTAAAATTCCTGTATTAACATTTGCTAAAAGTCCGATTTTACTGGCTTTAACCTTAACAAGTGATGTGAATTTTTAGACTCAGAGCTTTTGAGTGTTGAATAATAAACGTAAATACGTTTCTTTTCTAATGCTCGTTGCGGGTGTTGAAAAGCAAAAAAGTTGGCTTAACCACATAAAGCAGTGGAGAGAACGGAATCATTCTGAAGAAGCGATAGCGTTCGCCTTTTCCTCCGGATTTCTACCCTTGGGGATATAAAACAGAAATCTGGAGGCAACAGCGATCGGAAGAATGATCCGTTCGCGTAGCGGCCAGATACACACGTAGTAGAAGTCACAAGCAGTCTTCGCCACATAACCTCCTCATCATATAACAACCACTCATCAAGTTCAGTGTTAAACTAACCCCCATCGGAGCATACTACCAGCAAAATGATGCACGAATCCATCGGAAATGCAGCCTTCTTCATACTCCAATAAAAAGTCATCCTTTTAGCATGGACAAAGTTTTGCATCTTGAAAGGGGATCAAACAACATGAGTGAAACCTACTCCATACCCAATGGAGGCCATGATCAGGAGCAGTCTCCCGAATCTCAGGATCAACGCGACCATAACAATAATAACAGCCGTAGAGGCAGGCAGCAGTCGGGCAAAATACATACGCCGCTTATTCCTTTTGCACTCGAATTGGGCTTTTTTGCAGGCTTGCTCTGGGGATTACTGCGCTGGTTGTTTTATACATTGCATTTTACGGTAGTCGCACCAGGGTTTTTGGCAGAGCCTTTTTTTAAGCATTCGTTCATGAAAACGACGGCGGGGCATCTGGTGGGTTTGCTGTTTTTTATCGCATTATCAGTTGTAGCGTCGCTGGTGTACACATGGATGTTTCGTAGATATAAGGGGCCTTTGCCTGGCATCGTTTACGGTCTGGTCTGGTGGGTTATTTTATTCGTGTTGACAGGTCCCAAGCTCGGGATGATGAATCCGCTTCATCGTTTGACCTGGGATTCCATATATACGGAAATTTGTGTGTTTATACTGTGGGGACTGTTTATCGGTTACACCGTTGCTGTTGAGTATACGGACGAGAGAAAGCGCGAGCCTGATAAAGCTGGGGACTGAGCGCAACAAAAACTTCTCAAGCGGCTATCGCCTGTGTTAAATAGCATTTGGTTATTTGACAGAGGGGAGCGGGATGAAAGATGAAGAATGACCGGGTGTTAAAGCTGCGGCAGGCGCTGGGCGAGCATGATCTGCGGGCTATACTGATCACAAGCCCTGTCAACCGCCGATATTTGACAGGCTTCACCGGTTCGGCGGGTTATGTGCTGATTACGGAATCTCACAGCTATCTGCTGACCGACTTTCGTTATATGACGCAGGCTGCCGAACAAGCGGAAGGCTTCACGGTGGTACAACATGCTGCGCAGGTCATGGAAACGGTGAAAGAGTTGCTGTCCTCCCATCAGATCGGTGAAACAGGCTTCGAGCAGGACCATGTATCTGTTGCGACGCATAAAGCTTACAGCGAAGATTTGTCACCTGTTACATTAATTCCAGTATCGGGAATTGTTGAAAAGCTGCGGGTGTACAAGGATGCGGAAGAGCTGGAAGTGATGCAGCGAGCGGCGGATTTGGCAGATGCTACATTTGCACACATTTTGCCTTATATCAAACCGGGTGTCAGCGAGCGTGAGCTGGATCTGGAAATGGAATTCTTCATGCGCAAGCAGGGAGCTACGTCTTCCTCATTTGACACGATTGTGGCATCCGGGGTTCGTTCGGCACTGCCTCACGGTGTAGCCAGCTCCAAGCTGGTACAAGCGGGCGAACTGATTACGTTTGATTTCGGTGCGTTGCTGGATGGCTATTGCTCCGATTTGACACGTACAGTAGCCACGCAAGGGGATTTGTCACCTCAGCTACGTGAGATCTACGATATTGTGCTCAAGGCGCAGCTTCACGCGCTGGAACATATTAAGCCGGGCATGACGGGCCGTGAAGCGGATGCGCTGACTCGGGATATTATCGCAAGCCATGGCTATGGAGACAATTTCGGACACAGCACAGGTCATGGTCTAGGTCTGGAAGTCCATGAATCGACGCGTCTGTCGAAGGCAAGCGATGATATTCTGAAGCCCGGCATGGTTGTAACAGTTGAACCAGGTATTTATGTACCTGGATTGGGCGGCGTACGGATCGAGGATGATATCGTTATTACAGATAGCGGCATCAAGGTATTAACACATTCAAGCAAAGAATTTACAGTCGTTTAATAACGATAACAGTCCTGTAGGAGGGGTATTTTAGTGATTAACGTTAATGATTTTAAAACAGGTTTGACCGTCGAGGTAGACGGAGATATTTTTACAGTACTGGACTTCCAACATGTAAACCGGGTAAAGGTGCGGCATTCGTGCGCTCCAAGCTGAAAAACCTGCGTAACGGCAACACGGTTGAACGTACATTCCGTGCGGGTGAAACGATTGGCCGCGCGCAAATTGAAAACCGTGGTGTGTCTTACCTCTATGCGAGCGCAGACGAGCATACATTCATGGACAACGAAACATACGATCAATTCAACCTTTCCAGTGATCAACTGAAATGGGAACTTAACTTCCTGCAAGAAAACATGAATGTAAACATCATTAGCTATAATGGTGAAATTCTCGGGATTAACCTGCCTAACAGCGTAGAGCTGAAGGTTATTGACACTGAGCCGGGTATTAAAGGCAACACCGCTACAGGTGCTACCAAAAATGCTAAAGTTGAAACAGGACTGAATGTTCAGGTTCCTTTGTTTATCAACCAGGATGATGTATTGCTGATTGATACACGCGATGGTAAATACATTTCCCGCGCATAGAATGGTCTAGCTTCTTTATATCCTCTGTCCTTGTCAAGGACAGGGGATTTTTTGCTATGAACAACTGTTATTAAAAAACATTGGCTCCACATAGCACTTTCGTATTATACTGTACTAAAGTTATGCCGTAGGATGTCACGTTCAAAGTCGGTTGTGCCATCTCAAGGTTACATACTGTTGAGTCTGAGGGAGTGAATGTCGTTGTCTTTGTATGTCATGAAATTCGGAGGCAGTTCCGTCGGTGATACGGAGCGCATGAAACGTGTGGCAAAACGCGTTGTTGAGAAACAGAGTGAAGGGCATCAATGTGTAGTTGTTGTTTCCGCAATGGGAGACACAACTGACGAACTGATCGACCAGGCCAAATTGCTGAATGAGCAGTTGCCTGCACGTGAGTTGGATATGCTGATGACGACTGGTGAGCAAATTTCGATTGCATTGTTGTCGATGGCTATTCAACAGTTGGGACATGAGGCGGTATCTTTTACAGGATGGCAGGCTGGTTTCCGTACGGAATCCGAGCATGGTCGGGCGAGAATTACGGACATCCAACCTCAGCGGGTACTGGATGCACTAAGCAGCAATAAGATTGTCGTGGTTGCGGGTTTCCAGGGGATGTCTGCTGAAGGAGATATTACGACGCTGGGACGTGGTGGCTCTGATACGACGGCGGTTGCACTGGCGGCGGCGATCCGGGCGGATGCTTGCGAAATTTACACAGATGTGGATGGCATATATTCTACAGATCCACGAATCGTAAAGGTTGCCCGTAAGCTAAAAGAAATTTCCTATGATGAAATGCTGGAACTAGCCAATCTGGGTGCGGCAGTATTGCATCCACGTGCGGTAGAATATGCGAAACATAACCGGGTACCGCTGATTGTGCGGTCCAGTTTTAACCATAATGAAGGAACGGTCGTAAAGGAGGATGCAGTAATGGAGCAGGGCGTAGTAGTCAGTGGGATTGCTTATGATAAAAATGTAGCAAGAATCAGTATTTTGGGCGTAGCCGACACTCCTGGTGTACTGGCGAAAGTATTCGGAACGCTGGCGGGAGCCAAGATTGATGTAGACATTATTGTACAAAGTGGTGTTGAGGCTGGCAAAGCAGACTTTTCCTTTACAGTAGCTCTTACGGATCGTGAAGCAGCCTTGAAGACATTGGAAAGCATTCGCCTAGAGCTTCCATACCGTGAAGTGACGTCTGAAGAAAACCTCGTCAAGGTATCCATAGTAGGAGCGGGCATGGTTAGCCATCCAGGCGTTGCAGCGCAAATGTTTGCTGTGCTAGCAGACCAAGGCGTGAGCATTAAAATGGTAAGCACATCTGAAATCAAGGTATCGTGTGTGATTGAGGCAGGCAAACTCCATGAGGTCATTCAGGCGCTGCATACAGCGTACAATCTGGATACTGAGGAGCAAGCATTTGTGGGTGGACCTCAGGATCGTCGGTAATTGAATGGGAATATTGCGCCTCCTATTTATAGTTTGATAATCATAGAATATAGCAATAGGTTAAGAGGTTGTCTTTTCAGCGAGTGTCAGGCTGAATGGCAGCCTCTTTTTTAGTGTGAATCTATTGTTTTTGTTCCAGGGTATCCCTTAGCGGTCAAGGCTTCGGGGTGCCTTTTTTGATTTATGCAGATTCCCAGAAGGGGCTTTAGAGGGCGGGGAATATGTTTGCAGAAAGCCGATAGGAGCTTTGAAATTAACGACTAGGTTTTCAATATATTTTCGGCATAAAAAGCGAGAGTCGGCCATAGACTTGTCTTAAAGAAAAAGGAGAACTGTGAGGGGCGGCATCGGTATGGAATGGCTGGAGTTATTTCCCGAACCGTTGCACGGTATACTCGGAAAGCTTCCGGAAACGGTATTCAAGCAACTGGAAGAAATTCGGGTCCGGGAAGGAAGGCCGCTGGAAATTAATACGAATGGTGAACATCATTTTGTAACGTCCGCCGGTCGGCTGACTTTGAACCATATGGAAGCCTATAAGCCGGACCGGGAGGATGCCCACCGTTTGCTGGATTTTATCAGCAATCATTCCCTGTACACCATGGAGGAGGAGCTTCGCAAAGGGTTTATTACCATTCCCGGGGGGCACCGGATCGGGTTGGCAGGAAGAACGGTCCTTAGCAGGGGGCGAGTGGAGCATTTGAGGGATATTAGCAGCTTTAATGTAAGAATTGCCCGGGCAATTCCCGGTATAGCGGATCGCATATTGCCCTATGTAGCGGATCGGAAGTCCGGTAAAATCCTTCACACCCTCATTTTGTCCCCGCCTCAGCATGGCAAAACAACACTGCTTAGGGACTTGGCCCGGCAACTAAGCTACGGTGGGCTGGAAAGCAACGGGGGACGACGAAGCGGACTCAAGGTAGGCATCATAGACGAACGCTCGGAAATTGCCGGCAGTCACAAGGGCATCCCCGGTTTTGACGTCGGACCTCGAACCGACGTATTGGATGGATGTCCGAAAGCAGAAGGCATGATGATGATGATTCGTTCCATGTCGCCAGATGTGCTGATCGTCGATGAAATCGGACGACCAGAGGATGCCGAGGCGGTGCGTGAAGCGCTCCATGCGGGGATCGCAGTCATTGCTTCCGCACATGGGCGCGATGTAGCTGAAATGGCGACCCGGCCTGCTTTTGCCGGATTGACGACAGGGCAGGAGCTGTTTCAGCTTTACGTCATGCTGGAGCGGACGAGCCGGGGCGTCTCCTTCCGGCTGGCAGATGCCAAGCAGCGTAGGCTGACGCTGTCCGGAGAAGGGCAGAACGGAGGTATTTCCTATGCTTAAGCTGCTGGGAGCCGCTTTGGTTATACTCGCCGCTACACTGGCTGGCTGGCAGCGGGCAAGGCAGTTTGCAATGAGGCCGCGGCAGATCAGAGAACTGATTCTCGCGCTGCAAAGGCTGACCACTGAGGTTTCCTATGGGGTGTCCCCGCTGCCGGATGCTTTTGCCAAGACGGGAGAGCCGTTGCGGGAGCCGCTGCGAACCTTATTCCAGCAAGCCTCACACTGGATGCACCCCTCCTTTGGGCTGACCGCCAGAGAAAGCCTGCATAAAGCGATTGAGGCCTCGTGGAGCCGCTCCAGCATGCAGCAGGCCGAGAAGGAAGCGATGCGGCAGCTTGCTTACAGTCTCGGAACCAGCGACCGTGAAGACCAGATCAAGCACATTGCGCTAACCATCCAGCAGCTAACTCATGAGGAAGCACAGGCGCAGGCGGATCAGGTGAGATACGAGCGCATGAGCAGAAGCCTGGGACTGCTGATCGGAGCATTGATCGTCATTTTGATCTATTAGCGGGGTGCTCGAATGAATTTAGAAGTGAACGCTATTTTTCAGATTGCCGGAATTGGCATTATTATCGCCATGATTCATACCGTACTCAAGCAAATGGGCAAAGAAGATATGGCCCACTGGGTAACGGTTATCGGCTTTGTTGTAGTGCTGTTCATGGTGGTACGAATGCTGGATAACCTTCTGCAAGAGATCAAATCTATCTTTCTTTTTCAGTAGGTGGATACATGGAAATCATTCAGGTGGTCGGCTTCGCCCTGATTGCCACAGTTCTTATTTGGTCATTAAGGAACAGAAGCCGATGTTTGCTTTTCTGATTGCGACAGCCGCGGGAATCGTCATTTTTTACTGTTGATTGGCAAGATTGGGTCCGTGGTTGCTGTGCTGGAGCGTCTGGCGAGGTCATCGGGCATGGATATGATTTATTTTAAAACCGTTCTGAAATTATCGGCATCGCTTATATTGCCGAATTTGGAGCGCAGGTGGTTCGGGATGCGGGACAAGACGGGATTGCCTCCAAAATTGAGCTTACAGGAAAGGTGCTCATCATGGTGCTGGCAATCCCGATTATCAGCATAATTATTGACACGATTCTGAAGCTGATGCCCGCCTGAGGGGGTGATGCCATGAAAAGGCTGGAGGGCATGCCGAATCTCAAAGTGGTGGTCATTTTGCTACTATGCCTCTGGTGTGCCTCGGCTGCAGTTATCTTTGCAGATACACCTACGAATGAATGGATCAGACAACAGGCGGAGCAGATGCCCAAAGATGAGGTAGAGCATTATTGGGACGGGCTGATGCAGCAATATGGCGGATTTTTCCCTGATCAGAAAACGCCTTCCTTCATGGACATGCTGCTTCCGGGCGGTGAAGGATTCAGTATTAAGGGTGTATTGAGCGCCATAGCTGACTTTTTCATCCACGAAATTCGGGTCAACGCCAAGCTGCTCGTCACCATTGTTATGCTCAGCATTATGAGTATGGTGCTGGAAACTCTACAAAGTGCTTTTGAAAGTAATCAGGTCAGCAAGGTCGCCTACGCGATTGTATATATGGTCATTATCATTTTGGCGATTAACAGCTTTAGTGTAGCGATTGGTTATGCAAAAGAAGCCATTGACAGCATGATTCACTTTATGATGGCGATGCTGCCTCTGCTGTTTACCATGTTGGCCTCGATGGGCAACGTCGTAACGGTTTCGGTCACCCACCCGCTAATTGTATTTATGATCAACACGGTCGGGACGGTCATTCATACGCTGGTGTTCCCGTTGCTGTTCTTCTCGGCGGTGTTGTATCTGGTCAACTCATTGACAGGCAAATACAAGCTGACCCAATTAGCCGATCTGCTTCGCAACGCCGGAGTGGGGGTGCTGGGGGTGCTGCTGACCATTTTCTGGGTGTCATTTCGGTACAGGGCTTGACGTCGTCTGTTACTGACGGGTTAACCATTCGAACGGCCAAGTATGTTACAGGCAGCTTTGTTCCGGTGGTGGGTAAGGCGTTGGCAGATGCGACAGATACGGTCATTTCGGCTTCGTTACTCGTGAAAATGCTATTGGTCTGGTGGGAGTCATCATTATCCTGTTCCTATGTGCCTTTCCTGCTCTCAAGATTCTGACGCTAGCCCTGATCTATAAAGTCACAGCAGCGATTATGCAGCCTTTGGGAGATACGCCTATTGTGGAATGCCTGGATGCAATCGGTAAAAGCATGATTTATGTCTTCGCAGCGCTGGCGGCAGTGGGGTTAATGTCCTTCCTTGCGATTACGATCATGCTCGCGGCAGGCAATATGACGGTCATGATGAGGTGAATGATCGACAATCAAACGGGGGGAGGGGAGTAACGTGACCTGGCTGGGAGGCTGGCTTAAGGAACTGGTGCTGATTGTGCTGCTGGCTTCTTTTATCGATATGACCTTGCCAAGCCGTTCCATGGAAAGGTATGTGAAGCTCGTACTCAGCCTGCTTATTCTACTGACGCTACTCTCTCCGGTCGTGCGTTTGCTGAGTACCAGTCCTTCCGAGCTTCTGGGACGTGCATTTGATCTTCAGCGCCAAGCAGAGACAGGTAAGAGCGAACCGACATTGGAGGAAATTTTGGCAAAAGGCAGCAAGTTGAAGCAGCAGCAGGAGCAAAGTTCCATGCAGTGGGCTGGTCAAGAGGTCGCCAAGGAAATCAAGGGACAGTTGGAGCAGAATACCGGGTTAGCGATTCAATCGGTTCAAGTTACGCTTGCTCAGATGAAGCAGGAATCGTCGAATCTGGAGGCTGGAACGGGAATACAATCTGTAGTGGTTAAGCTGGCGGAGCAGCAGGCTGGACGTGAGGAGAAAAGTACGAATCTTCCGCCAGGTGCGGACTCCAAGCCGATTATGGTAGAGCCTGTAGCTGAAAAAACAGTAAATATCCACGTAGAGCCAATCCCTGAAAAAACATCGGATCAAAAGAAGGGAGCGCCGGAGAGGGCCAATAGTAGTGCGGAAACCTTTGATGGTGAAAAGATAGCGGACACGCAAACTTTCGGTCTAATTACGAGGCTGCTGCACGAAAGATGGGGAATCGACAGCAAAAATGTTCAGGTGCTTTCTTCGCAGGACGGTACACATGAATGGTAACAGGGAGGTGAGCAGAAATGGGCAAATGGATGAAAAAGCTGGAGCAATGGATGGGCGGGGGGCAGACGGGCCCAAAAGGTTTAATTCATTTCGCTGGCTGCTTATTCTCGGTCTTATCGGGGTCGCGATCATGCTTTTTAATTCGTTCGTGAATGTGAAAAAGGTGGATCCTGAAAACGTGGGGCGGGAGCCGCCTGGCGTGATGAAAAATGAACCTTCACTTCAGACAACGGGGGGTGAGGAAAGTTCCTTTGCCGGAATTGAGAAGGTGTTCGAAGATAATATGAAGCAGATGCTGGAGCAGATTGTTGGTGTAGGGACAGTCGATGTTATGGTTACGGTTGACTCCACTGAGGAAGTCATCGTTCAGCGCAATGTGAAGGATATGCAGGAAGAAAATAATGAGACGGATGCCAATGGCGGTCAGCGACATACCACTCAATACACACGCGATGGAGAGATTGTCACCTATGAATCGTCAGGAGGCCAGCACACCCCGATTGTTACCAAAAAAGTAAAACCGCAGGTGAGGGGAGTGCTGGTTGTGGCGATGGGAGCAGAAAACCCTACCGTGAAGCAGTTGATTGTGGATGCCGTACAGAAAGGGCTTAATGTCCCTTCCTATAAAATTTCAGTTGTCCCACGTAAGCAGGGATAGATTAAATCATAAGCAGTGATAAATGAAAATCCTAATTTAATCATATTGGAGGACGGAACATGAATAACAAAAGACAAACCGTTTGGCTGGTGTCCATGCTGAGTTTAATGGTCGTACTGTCTGCGTATTATTTGTTTACGGAGGACTCTAGCCCGGCTAATCCACCTGTGGCGGACAGTGAACAAGTGAGCAAGGCCAAGCAGGATACCGCCCAGGAAGCGGCAGGCAAGGCAGAAGAACAAATGAACGAGCTTAAAGTGAATGAAGTGGTGACCAATGGTGAAGTTACCGGAGAAGGGACTGTCTCTTCCGCAAAGACGGACACGGATGCCGCAACGGATCCTGCTACTCAATCTACTACAGGCGAAAATAAAGATACGGCCGCTGCCCCGGCTACCGAGTCTGCTAAATCGGATCAAAACACTACTGCTGCCACGCCAGATACGACGGCAAAAAGTGAGGACAAAACAGCGTCCACCGCGAAAACAGACCAGCAGGTACTCGATCAGGTGGCAACGGAACAAGCCGCGAAGCCTACGGCCGCTGCTGTTATCGACAACTACTTGCTGGAGCGGGATGTGGCAAATCAAAAGAAAAATGACGAGCTGACGACTGCAATGAACGATAGCACTGCCAAAAAAGCCGCTGAAGCACAAAAAGAACTACATGTACTGGAAGACAAACAGGCGAAAATTACCGGAATTGAGGAAGAGCTTCAGCAGCAGTTCGCCAATGCGGTTGTCCGCGAAGAAGATGCTGATAAATACAAGGTAGTAGTTCTGAGTGAAAAACTGGATGCTAAACAAGCGGTAACGATCGTCGATAAAGTCATGAAAGAATTGAACGTAACACAGGATAAGATCAGTGTCCAGTATGTTACACAATAAGACAAAAATCGAGAAAAAGCCCGGATTTCTGCACATTTCCGGGCTCTTTCTATTTTTAATGATTGTGATATAATACATAAAGCTGTTTCAACAATGTTATCAGCAACCGGCAAAATGCTGAAGGAGTGATTAATAGAGATGTTCAAATTAAGCGAGATTAAGGAATTGATCAAGCTGGTGGATGAAACGTCTGTACATGAGCTTGAAATTGAAAATGAAGGAACTCGGCTGTTGATCCGTAAACCGGGCAAAAGCGAGATCGTTACTGTACAGGCCCCTGTGGCAGCACCTGTTTATACAGCGGCACCACAAACTGCTATTCCGAATCCACAAGCACAATCCGATGCAGGACATGCATCTGTTGGGGAAAACAAGGAATATGCAAGCAATCTACATAAAATCGTATCTCCGATGGTAGGGACTTTCTATAGTTCTTCATCCCCGGATACGGCTTCGTATGTGAGTATCGGCAGTAAAGTAGGCGAGAAAACAACGGTGTGTATTATTGAAGCGATGAAGCTGATGAACGAGCTGGAAGCTGAAGTGAAGGGCGAAATTGTGGAAATTTTGGCCGAAAACGGACAGTTGGTCGAGTATGGCCAGCCATTGTTCCTTGTGAAACCGGAGTAAGACGCTTGCTTGTACCCTTTTTTGAGGGTTCAGCCAGACTGCTCCCAGGGAGGATAAAGTCATGACATTTCAAAAAGTATTGATTGCGAATCGCGGAGAAATTGCGGTTCGTATCATTCGCGCTTGCCGCGAAATGAATATTTCGACGGTTGCCGTATATTCGGAAGCCGACAAGGATTCGTTACATGTGCGTCTCGCAGATGAGGCTTACTGTATCGGACCGAAGCTGTCCAAGGACAGCTACCTGAATTTTACGAACCTGATGAGCGTTGCGACATTGACTGAATGTGATGCGATTCATCCAGGTTACGGATTTTTGGCTGAAAACGCCGACTTCGCTGAAATTTGCGAATCTTGCAATATTACGTTTATTGGTCCTTCTCCTGAAGCGATTAACAAAATGGGAGACAAGGCTGTCGCCAAGCAGACGATGAAGGATGCCGGGGTTCCGGTCATTCCGGGTTCGGACGGGCTGGTGGAGGATCTGCAGGATGCCATTACCATTGCTCGCGATATTGGCTATCCCGTGATCATCAAGGCCACAGCAGGTGGCGGCGGTAAAGGTATCCGTATCGCCGAGGATGAAGATAATCTTATTCAACAGATCACTACCGCCCAGCAGGAAGCGCAAAAAGCGTTTGGCAACGCGGGTGTATATCTGGAAAAATATTTGACCGGTATGAAGCACGTGGAGATTCAGATCATAGCGGACAAGCACGGCAATGTTGCGCATCTGGGCGAAAGGGACTGCTCTGTGCAGCGCCGTCGTCAGAAGCTGCTGGAGGAAGCTCCGTGTCCTGTACTTTCGCAGGATGTGCGTGAAGAAATGGGTCAGGCAGCCGTTCGTGCGGCTTTGGCTGTACAATACTCCGGTGCGGGAACACTGGAATTTTTGCTCGGACCGGATAATCAATTTTATTTTATGGAAATGAACACACGTATTCAGGTCGAACATCCCGTAACGGAGATGATTACTGGTGTGGATTTGATTAAAGAAATGATTTTGGTCGCTGAAGGGCATCCGCTTTCCTTTACTCAGGAAGAAGTCACCATCAATGGATGGGCGATAGAGTGCCGTATTAACGCCGAGGACCCTGATCGCAATTTTATGCCTGCACCGGGTAAAATCGGATTTTATCTGCCTCCAGGCGGCCCTGGGGTACGCGTAGACAGCGCAGCCTATCCGGGTTACAGCATTCCTCCTTATTATGACTCTATGATTGCCAAATTGATTGTGTGGGCGCCTACACGTCAGGAAGCGATTGCCAAAATGAAGCGGGCTCTGTCCGAGTTTGCCATTGAAGGCATACCAACAACGATTTCTTTTCATCAACGATTGTTGGAGCATCCGACCTTCATCAAAGGCGATTTTGATATTAAATTTTTGGAGGAAAACGAAGTTTAATCGGTATATTTCCTCAGTTTGTCATAATGAACGCCAAATGATATAGTATGGATAATAAGTGAGCATGTCTGCTTTGAAATCCAAAGCTGAAGTGAAACTTATTTTACCGAAAGGTGTTGAAGGTATGAGCACAGTGCCAACCGAATTCGAGCGTACAGAAATTGGGGAGATTCAGATTGCCCCGGAGGTTATTGAAGTCATTGCCGGACTAGCAACCGTTGAGGTGCCAGGCGTAGCGGGAATGAGTGGTGGATTTGCAGGCGGATTTGCCGAACTGCTGGGCCGCAAAAATTTATCCAAAGGTGTAAAAGTGGAAGTCGGACAGCGTGAAGCTGCTGTAGACGTCTCCGTCATTATTGAGTACGGTAACCGTCTGCCTGAGGTGGCTGCTGCTATTCAGCACAATGTTAAGCGCTCCATTGAAACCATGACTGGCCTTAACGTTGTTGAAGTGAACGTGCAAATTCACGATGTTCAATTCAAAAATGCCGAAAAAGTAGAAGAGCCAGAAGTTCTGGGCGCCGGACGGGTTAAATAGAGCGATACTTTGTACAAACCCCCGACCCTTAAGGGTCGAGGGTTTACTCTAATTTAAGGAGGCTGTGCGTTTCGTGGCTAAAGTTATGGACAGACTTCTGCTGTTCTTGTACAGCTTAAGTATCGGAATTATTTCCATTCTCGCCATCCTCCTCCTGAGCGGGGCCATTCCGTATGCATTAAGCATTCAGGATGAGCGGGTAGTGTGGTTTACCAGCTTGATTATTGCAGGAGTACTGTTGTTGTTGAGTCTCCGGGTTTTCTATATCTCCATTCGCCGGAATCAAACGGTACAGCACTCTATTGATCAACGAACAGAGTACGGTGACATTCAGATTTCAGTGGATACCATCGAAAATCTGTGTCTCAAAGCAGCCTCCAGATTTCGTGGAGTACAGGACTTGAAAGCACGTATTCGCGTGCTGGAATCGGGACTTGATATTACGATTCGGGCGGTTGTGGATGGGGAAGGCTCCATTCCGGTGTTAACCTCCGAGGTACAAAAGGGGGTACACGACCATGTTGAAGAAATTACGGGAATTCCTGTGTCCAATGTGTCTGTGTACATCGCCAATGTTTCTCAGTCACCAAGCTTTAAGAGTCGTGTGGAATAGAGGTGATTTTCCCAGATGCCCTGGAAAGAAATATGGGGAAGTTACAAGGGCCGGATCACGGGGATTACGGCCGGTATTTTTTTCGGGTTTATTTATTTGTGGGCAGGCTTTTGGAATATGTTGTTCTTTGCATTGATGGTGTTCATCGGATATACGCTAGGAAGACGTAGTGACTCAGCGCTAGGTTCCCTCCTCCCTTGGAAGGAATGGAGCGACTGGCTGTCGCAACGTTGGCGTCCTTTTAAATGAACCCTGTGATACGCTTTCTCCAAAATAGAGCTGTAGCTTCTTTGCGCCCAACGTTTTGGAGGATGCGTTCACAGGTTTTTTTGTGGAATTGGTTAAAATGAAAAAATAGATACAGGCAAGCGTAGGAGGCAGGGCATGAAAAGACGTCTGGCGAGGGAAATAGCGGTACAAAGCATGTACCATATGGAAATGAATGAAGTGGATGCAGCAGCGGCAGTAGATATGTTGCTCCAGGAAGCGGCAGAGGATAACGAAGCGGAAGTAGTCATCAAAAATGCAGCAGTGTTAAGGGCTTACGTATTGGAGCATGTGCGGGGTACCTGGGAACACAAGGAAGCGATTGACAAACTTTTGGTGGATTATCTTAAAGGCTGGCAGATCAGCAGACTTTCACGCGTGGATCGCCAAATTTTGAGACTGGCGGCATATGAAATGATTTTCCGTGAGGATGTGCCGGCTAAAGTCGCAGTCAATGAAGCGATTGAATTGTCCAAGCATTTTGGCACCGAGGAGTCAGGTAAATTTGTCAACGGTGTTCTGGGACGGATTATACAAGAGCTGGAGCAGCTGAAAGCACGGTTTTAAGTTGAGATTATTTTACTCAGGTTGGGGAGTGGTTGAACATGTCAGCACCGATCATTGATGGCAAACAAATCTCTAAGGATATTCGCGCAAGCATTCAGCAGGAGGTCGTCCGTCTGAAGGAGCACAACTTTCAGCCTGGACTGGCTGTCGTACTGGTAGGTGAAGATCCTGCTTCTCAGGTGTATGTTAGAAACAAGGAAAAGGCATGTCATGATCTCGGTTATTATTCCGAGGTACATCGGTTGGCAGCGGATACTTCGCAGGAAGCGTTGCTGGAGCTGGTGGACAAGCTGAATCACCAAAGTAATATTCACGGGATTCTGGTACAGCTTCCGTTGCCCAAACACATTCATGAAAAAGCAGTCATTGATGCTATTGCAGTTGAGAAGGATGTGGATGGATTCCATCCGGTAAACGTGGGGAATCTGGTTATCGGTGATGATAGCCTTCTGCCTTGTACTCCTGCTGGAGTCATTGAGCTGATTAAGCGTGCCGGGGTAGAAATTGCAGGCAAGCATGCGGTGGTCATTGGTCGCAGTAATATCGTGGGCAAGCCGGTATCGCTGTTATTGCAGCGCGAAAATGCTACGGTGACCATGTGTCACTCTCGTACAGCGAATATAGCCGAGCTGAGTCGGCAAGCGGATATTTTAGTTGTTGCCATCGGCAAAGCCAACTTTATTGATGCTTCGTTCGTGAAACCCGGAGCGGTGGTTATTGATGTAGGCATGAATCGTCTGGAGAGCGGAAAACTGGCGGGTGACGTTGATTTTGAGAGCGTGAAGCAAGTTTCCGGTCCGATTACGCCTGTTCCCGGCGGTGTAGGTCCGATGACGATTACTATGCTCATGCAAAATACGCTCGTAGCGGCCAAGCGGTCGCACGGTTTGGCATAAGGGCGGTTGCCTGTGGCTGAACAGCGTATTTACTCTATTAAGGACCTGAATCGCTATATCCGGATGAAACTGGAATCGGATCAGGTACTGTCCGACGTATGGATACGCGGGGAAATTTCTAACTTTACGCATCATTCGAGTGGTCACATGTACTTTACGCTCAAGGATGAGGGCAGCCGTATCCGTTCGATTATGTTTGCGACCCATAATCAACGGCTTCCCTTCGTACCGAAGGAAGGTACGCGTGTTATTGCTCGGGGAAACGTATCCGTGTACGAACGGGATGGACAATATCAATTTTATGCGACCCAGATGCAGCCTGATGGTGTCGGGAGTCTCTACCTTGCATATGAGCAACTCAAGCAAAAGCTGGATATTGAGGGGTTATTTGACATCGCCCGCAAGCGTATTCTGCCTGCACATCCAGCGACAATCGGTGTCATTACTTCGCCAACCGGAGCTGCCGTGCGTGATATTATCACGACACTTCAACGCAGATATCCGCAAGCCGGAATTGTGCTCTATCCTGTGCTTGTGCAGGGGAAAGGTGCTGCGCCCTCGATCGTCAAGGCGATTGAAGCCATGAACCGTATGCAGGAGGTTCAGGTGATGATCGTCGGGCGGGGCGGTGGCTCGCTGGAGGAGCTATGGGCGTTTAACGAGGAAGCGGTTGCTCGTGCCATCTATGCATCGGCGATTCCGGTTATTTCGGCCGTCGGGCATGAAACGGATTTTACGATTGCCGATTTTGTGGCCGATTTGCGTGCGGCTACGCCGACCGCTGCCGCCGAGCTGGCTGTGCCTCATCAACAAGAGTTGCGGGATCAGCTCCTCCAGCGTGAGCAACGGTTGCGCAACGCCCTTCGACAGAGGCTGGAAACCAGCCGTGAACGGTTGACCCGGCTTCGGCGCTCACCGGTGCTGCTGCATCCGCGCCGCTATATGCTACAGCATGCGGAGCGGATGGATATGTTGCATCAGCGGCTCATTCGGGCAGCAAGCAACCGTTCACGTTTGAACGCGGAGAAGAACGCGCGTATGCGTCAGGTGCTGGAGCGGTTTAACCCGCGCGAACAAATCCGGTCGGCCCGCAAGCAGACAGATGCGGCACAGCGTCAGTTGGAGTCTGCAATGCGTGCTATTACCAAGACGGGACGGCAGCAGCTGCACGCGGGTATTCGTCAGTTGGATGCGCTTAGCCCGCTCAAGGTCATGTCGCGAGGCTACAGCCTTGTGTATGATGAGCAGGAGAAACGGCTAATCAAGTCGCTAAAAGATGTACAGCCGGGGGATTCCATCAAGATTAAAGTGAGTGACGGGCAGTTGGACTGCCAAGTATGGGGTATGAAGGAGGACGCGAAGCACGGTGGCGAATGAAACGGAATTGAATTTTGAAGCGGCTATGGCAGCTCTTGAAGAAATTGTCGGACAACTGGAGCATGGAGACGTTCCTCTGGAGCAAGCCATTGATTTGTTCCAGCGTGGTATGAAGCTGTCTCAGCTTTGCAGTCAGAAGCTGGAGCAAGTTGAACGTAAAATTGAAATGATTGTGGAAGAGGACGGAGATTTGCGCAAGAAGCCTTTCGGCGGCGGATTGGATGAAAACGGTGGTGAAGGCGTTGAATAAACCGTCGTTTAAGGAATATTTGACCGGGACGGTGGATGAGGTTTCGTCTGAATTGACCAAGCAATTCCCAGCTCATTGGAGCATTCCCGCCGTTCTTCGTGAATCCATGAATTATTCACTCACCGCAGGTGGAAAACGCCTGCGGCCTCTGCTTGTGATCGCAGCTGCCGAAGCATTCGGCGGAAGCCGGGAGGCAGCGTTACCAATAGCATGTGCGGTAGAAATGGTACATACGTACTCCCTGATTCACGACGACTTACCAGCCATGGATGATGATGATTATCGCCGGGGCAAACTGACGAATCATAAGGTATACGGTGAGGCGGTTGCTGTACTTGCAGGGGATGCATTGCTGACCCACGCTTTTTACAGTGTCGTACAGGCGGGTCGTCGTCACGGAATTTCATCCGATGCGCTGCTGTCCATCGTGGAGGAATTATCTGAAATGAGCGGAGCGCGGGGCATGGTGGGCGGTCAGGTCGCGGATATGTCCGGCCAACAAGGGATGACGGGAATTGAGGAACTGGAGTATATACATCTCCACAAAACCGCTGATTTGATTATTTTCTCATTGCTGGCTGGTGGACGAATCGGGGGAGCGGATAAGGGTCAATTAGAGGCGCTTCGCCGTTTTGGACGCGATCTGGGACTGGCATTTCAAATTCAGGATGATATCCTGGATCTGGTGGGCGATGAGAGCAAGCTGGGTAAAAAAACGCAAAGCGATGTTGAACAGGAGAAGGTTACGTATCCGTATTTTATCGGTATGGAGGCTTCTTTGCAGCAGGTGGAGGAACTCACAGCTTCGGCTAAAAATGCGTTAATTGAAGGCGGTATACCTGATTTTTCGCGTTTGCTGGAGATTGCCGATTACCTGATGAAGCGAGATCATTAGCATGGATAGGTCTGTTTGACTTGTCTGCGTTTAAGCATGACGAAAAAGTGTGATATAATATTTGTTAACTTTACACACAAACTTGAAGGAAAGCGGGGAGATATGCGTGCTGCTTCCACACATAAAGCAATCAGGCGATCTGAAATCACTGTCGGTTGAGGAGTTGGATTCTCTAGCCGAGGAAATCAGGAGCTTTTGATTGAGAAGCTGTCCGTGACTGGGGGGCACCTGGCATCGAATCTGGGAGTGGTTGAGCTCACAATCGCCCTGCATTACTGCTATAACAGTCCGAAGGACAAAATGATTTATGACGTTGGGCATCAGGCCTACGTGCACAAATATTGACAGGGCGGATGGATCGTTTGATACCCTCCGCCAGCGTGATGGACTTTGCGGTTTTGTAAAAAGAAGCGAGAGCGAGCATGATGTTTGGGAAGCTGGACATAGTAGCACTTCTCTATCGGCCGCGATGGGGATGGCATTGGCTCGTGATTTGAAGGGCGAGGACAATAAAGTCATTGCTATGATTGGAGATGGAGCGCTGACTGGAGGCATGGCCTTCGAAGCGCTAAACCATATCGGACATGAACGTAAAAATTTGATGGTCATTCTGAATGACAATGAAATGTCCATAGCGCCGAACGTAGGAGCAATGCATAATTATTTGAGCAAAATCCGCTCGGACCGTCATTATTTGCGGGCGAAGGATGAGCTGGAAGTTTTGCTGAAAAAGATTCCTGCTATCGGTGGTAAACTTGCCAAATCGGCTGGCCGTGTCAAGGACAGTCTTAAATATATGATGGTTCCGGGCGTGCTATTTGAGGAACTGGGGCTGACGTATCTTGGTCCGGTAGACGGACATGATCTGCCCAAGTTGATTGAAACCTTCCAGCAGGCGGATAACGTCACTGGCCCCGTGTTGGTGCATGTTGTAACTACCAAGGGTAAAGGTTATAAGCCTGCGGAGGTAGATTCACATAAATGGCACGGAATCAGTCCATACAAAATTGAATCCGGTCAGGTACTCAAAGCCGTGGGCAATCCGATGTATACGGAAATTTTCGGGCAAACGCTGATTGAGCTGGCTGAGCAGGATGAGCGTATCATTGCGGTTACACCTGCTATGCCTGGTGGATCAGGGCTGGTGCCGTTCAGTAAGGAATTTCCTGCACGCATGATTGACGTCGGCATTGCCGAGCAGCACGCAGCTACCATGTGTGCCGCTTTGGCAATGGAAGGGATGAAGCCGGTATTTGCGGTATACTCCACTTTTATGCAGCGTGCTTATGACCAAATTGTACATGACATCTGCCGTCACAATGCGAACGTGATGTTTGCGATAGACCGTGCCGGTTTTGTCGGGGCGGATGGGGAAACCCACCATGGCGTGTTTGATGTAGCGTTCTTGCGTCATATCCCGAATCTCGTGCTTATGATGCCCAAGGATGAAAACGAGCTGCGACATATGATGAAGACAGCGCTCGATTATGACGATGGCCCGATTGCTTACCGCTATCCGCGTGTAAATGTGGTTGGTGTGCCGATGGACAAAGAATTGGAAGCTATACCTATTGGCAGTTGGGAGCCTTTACGCAAGGGTGAGGGCTTCGCTGTAATCGCTTCGGGGCCAATGCTCCAGGTGGCAACAGAGGCTGCGGACGCGATGAAACGAGAAGGTTTGCAGGTGGGAGTTGTGAATGCCCGTTTCCTCAAGCCGTTGGATGAAGATATGCTGCGTGAGCTGGCTCGTCAGCATACAAAGCTGATCGTATTGGAAGAAGCTTCCGAAGCGGGAAGCTTGGGTAGCGCCGTGCTGGAATTTTACGCCAAAGAAGAAATACAGGATGCACAGGTGCGCTTGATGGGGATTCCCGATATGTTCGTGGAGCATGGTTCGATCAAGGAGCAACGCGCCGAAGTGGGTCTTACCGTGGAAGCCGTATGCCTGAAGCTTCGCAAATGGGCTTCCGAGCCAGCGTATGGCATGGGACAATCGGTATAGGGGAATTGAAGCGAAAACGATGTTATTTATGAAAAAGTATGACGAAAGCAGCGTAGCTGCCTTAAAGGGAGATTAACATGTCTGTTCCGAAGGAACGCATTGATGTATTACTTGTAGAACAAGGCTTTTTTGAAAGCCGCGAAAAAGCCAAAGCTGCCATTATGGCAGGTCTGGTACTGGCCGACAGTGAAAGGATCGAAAAGGCGGGTATGAAGGTGCCTCGCGATAGCGAGCTTAAAGTAAAGGGTGCAGTGCATCCGTATGTAAGCCGTGGAGGTTTGAAGCTGGAAAAGGCTATCCGTCAATTCGAGCTGGACATGAAGGGCAGGACGATGCTGGATATCGGCTCATCCACCGGAGGTTTTACGGATTGTGCCCTCCAGCATGGAGCGGAATATGTATATGCCATTGACGTGGGATATAATCAACTGGACTGGTCGCTTCGTAATGACGAACGGGTATGCGTAATGGAGAAAACGAATTTCAGGTATATGACACCTGCGGATTTGAACGGTCCTGTACCGAATTTCGCAAGTATTGATGTTTCTTTTATTTCGCTGCGTATTATTTTGCCGCCATTGCTTGCGTTGCTGCATCAGCCTGCTGACATTGTGGCTCTGATTAAGCCGCAATTTGAAGCCGGACGTGAAAAGGTGGGGAAATCCGGCGTCGTCCGCGATTCCGCAACGCATAAAGAAGTGTTGCAAACCATCCTGACGTTCTCGCATGAGCTAGGACTTTCGCTGCAAGGATTGGCTTATTCCCCTATTACGGGTGGGGAAGGCAATATAGAATTTTTGGCGCATTGGCGTTTGGATAAGTCGGCTAGTGTAGATCCGCAAAACGAAAATGTTGATTTCCGTCCGTTAATTGACCTTACTGTTCAGGAAGCAGGTCAGACCTTCAATAATGGTCCGTCGCGTAAGTAACATTCAGGGGTTCTCAAGAGTTCTGTGAACTTAAGGGAACCTCTTTTTGGTGTGAGGGATTGATTAACGAACTCACGTTCGCCTATAATGAGATATACAGGAGAAAAGGGATTTTACCTTCTGTCCTAGAATATGTCCATGAGGTGATCGATTCATGGATACGCGATATGATACGGTTATCATTGTTGTGATCGGCGTAATATTAGCAGTATGGGCATTTTACGGCCTGCGTACCTGGTTAAAGGAGCCGGGACCGCTTGTGTTAAAGACTATACCGATTAACGAGGAAATGGACGAAGGGCCTGCTGTGGACTTGCTGGAAGACGCGGGTTATGAACTGGTGGGCGGAAAGATGAAAATACCGCTTGCTTTTAAAGTGAATGGACATACCGTGTATAGCCGTTTGTTTATAGACTATGTGGCTGTGCGAAAAGGTTCGACATATATGGTCAAAACGTCACGTCGCAAGAGACCGATGGAGTGGAATGGTCCTGATTTGCGGGACAGGCTTATGCCTTATCTACTGCTTTATCCGGGCTGTGCGGGCGTATTGTACGTTGATACGGACGATCGGAGTATCCGCCTTATTACATTGGTGGAAGACATCGAAGAAGAGGAATATGAAGATTAATCCATAGGAGGATTTTATGAAGGGTCAACGACATATTAAAATCAGGGAAATTATTTCACAACGGGAAATTGAAACGCAGGACGATCTGGTGGAAGCTTTACGCAAGGCTGGTTTTCAGGTCACTCAAGCTACCGTATCTCGGGATATCAAGGAACTGCTGCTTATTAAAGTTCCGATGGATGATGGCAGATATAAGTATTCGATGCCCTCAGATCAGCGATATAACCCGGCGCAGAAGCTGAAACGTACATTGGTGGATAACTTTTTGCATATTGACTATACGACCAATTTGATCGTGATGAAGTGCTTGCCGGGGACGGCAAATTCGATTGCAGCATTACTGGACAACATTGAATGGCCTGAAATTATGGGCACCATTAGTGGCGATGACACCATTTTGATTATTTGCCGTTCGGAAGAGAACAGCGAGGCTATTGTGAATCGTCTTATGGGCTACATTTCCTGAACAACATTTCTCAGGCTTATTAGACGTTTGAATTCGTACATCATAGAGGTGAAAGAACGATGCTGGTCACTTTATCTATACGAAATTTGGCAGTCGTAGAGGCTGTCGATGTTCATTTTTATAAAGGGTTCCACGTATTGACCGGGGAAACAGGCGCGGGTAAATCGATCATTATTGATGCTCTTGGTCTGATTGCTGGAGGCAGAGGTTCCGCCGATCTGGTCCGTTATGGATGCGAAAAGGCAGAAATGGAGGCGCTGTTTGAGCTTCCTGTGAAGCATCCGGTCTGGGCAACGTTAGAAGAACAAGGAATCAAGGCGAATGCGGAAGAACATCTATTGATTCGGCGGGAATTGACCGTACAAGGAAAAAGTTCTTCGCGGATTAACGGTCAAATGGTTAATTTAACGATGCTGCGCGAGGTAGGAGAGCAGCTTGTCAATATTCACGGTCAGCATGAGCATCAAAGTTTGCTACGCGCAGACCGCCATCTGACGCTGCTGGATACGTTCGGTGATTCGGTCATCGGTCCGGTCAAAACGCTCTACAGAGAGCGTTATAATTCTTTTGTCAAAGCGGAAAAAGAAGTGCGGGAGCTGCAAAGCTCCAGTCAAAAAGCCTACCAGCTATTGGACATGTATCGGTTTCAATTGGAGGAAATTGCTGCTGCCGAGCTTAAATTGGGAGAGGATGAATTATTGGCAGAAGAACGGGTCAAGCTATCCCATAGTGAGAAAATGATGGATGGGATATCAGGAGCCTATGAGCTGCTAAGCGGCAGAGGCGGACTGGACATGATTAATAACGTGTTGTCCAGCTTGAATGATGTCCAAGGTTACGACAGCAAAAGCCTTCAGCCCATTGCGGAGCAGATTCAATCTGCTTTCTACCAGTTAGAGGATGCTGCGTTCCAATTACGCTCATACCGTGAGGATATTGAATTTAATCCAGGCAAGCTGTATGAAGTGGAGCAACGGTTAAACCAAATTACCGGATTACAGCGAAAATATGGTGATAGTATTAAGCAGATTTTGGAATACTATAGCCGTATTGAGCAGGAAACCGATATGCTGGAGAATAAGGATGAACGGCTGGAGCAGTTAATTGCCAAGCGGGATGAATTGCTTTCGGATTTGCTCCAGATTGCAGAAGAGCTTACAGAAGCGCGTGAAATTTGTGCAGAAGAGCTGGCCGAGCAGGTAGAGCAGGAGCTAAAGGATCTGCAAATGGAAAGAACGTCACTCAAGGTACGTATTGATCCGATTGAAGATCCGCGCGGATACGAATATAAAGGTCGGCGGGTACGGCCAACCAAGCAGGGCATTGATAATGCGGAATTTCTGATTTCACCGAATCCGGGGGAGCCGCTTCGTCCACTGGGCAAGATTGCCTCTGGTGGTGAGCTGTCCCGTATCATGTTGGCGATGAAAAGTATTTTTGCCCGTCATGATCAAATTCCGGTACTCATTTTTGACGAGGTGGATACTGGGGTCAGTGGTCGTGCCGCTCAATCCATTGCGGAAAAACTGTATCGTTTGTCTTCCGTCTGTCAGGTGTTCTCCATTACTCATTTGCCGCAGGTGGCATGTATGGCGGATCATCAGTATCTCATTGAAAAAAATGTTCATGACGAACGTACAATGACGCAAATTGAGGCGTTAAACGAGGACGGACGTGTGAAGGAATTGGCGCGTATGCTGGGCGGCGTGGAAATTACCGAAAAAACTTTGCATCACGCACAGGAAATGCTGAATCTGGCGGAAGGAAAGAAAGCCTGAAAAGAGCGGCTGGCGTAATGATTAACAGTTATAAAAGCCTGGGGGCAAGGTTACCTTATAGGTACGCAATTGGCGACCACCTTTACTCGTCAAGCGAAAGAAGCAAAGGGAGCGTGACAGCCATTGAATTTTTACTCCAGGATCAAATTGCTCGGTCTTTTGCTTGTTTTTCTTATTTGTTGTATCGGTAACGCCAAGCCTGTGCATGCAGCGCTGCCTCAACAAGCTTCTCTGGAATTATTCGGTTCCCATGCAGCGAAAACGACTCAAGATAGCGTGATTCCCGACTTGAAGGTGTATCCAGGGGGTCAGACGATTGGGGTCAAAGTAAAATCTTCAGGGGTGCTTGTTGTTGGTCATCATGTCATTCAGGAAAGTATGGACCGCAAGGTGTCACCTGGAGAGACAGCCGGGATTCGTCTCGGTGACCGGATCACCCATATGAATGGCAAACCGCTGGATAGCCTGACAAGGGTAGCGGAGGCTGTAGAGGAAGCAGGCAAGAACAAAAAGCCGCTCGACATCACGCTTTGCCGAGGGGAGCAGATGATTTCAACCAAGCTGACACCAGCTTATGATCGTGATGACAAAGCATGGCGGCTTGGACTGTATATCAGGGACTCGGCAGCGGGTGTAGGCACCTTGACCTTTTATGCACCGGATCAGGGGGTATACGGGGCCTTGGGGCACGTAATTACCGACATGAATACCCAGACCCCCATTGTTGTGGGGAGCGGGGAAATAGTGCAATCCAATGTAACGTCAATTGCGAAAAGTCAAAGTGGTGAGCCTGGGGAAAAACGCGCACATTTTCTCAAGGATCATCGGGTGTTAGGTAATATTGAACGAAACACGAACTTCGGGATTTTTGGGAAAATGTCAGATGAGCCGCAATATGGTTTGTATTCCAAGCCGATTCCTGTAGCACTTGCGAATGAAGTCAAGGAAGGACCCGCAGAAATTTTGACTGTACTGGAAGGTCAGCAGATTCAGCGGTTTCAGGCAGAGGTCGTACACATTTCTCAACAGGATAAACCGGCAACCAAAGGACTTGTTATCCGTATCGTAGATCCAAAGCTGCTGGACAAGACCGGGGGAATTGTACAAGGGATGAGCGGAAGCCCAATTATTCAAAACGGCAAGCTCATCGGGGCTGTGACGCATGTATTTGTTAACGATCCGAAATCAGGCTACGGCTGCTTTATTGAATGGATGCTGCGCGATGCAGGAATCATGCAGAATAACGTAAGCTTGAAATCATCCTCTAATCTTAAGGCGAGCTAGTGGCCTTAAGATTTTTTGTCGAAAGGCCAAGAAATAGCTCGTAATAGCAAGTTAAAGAATTAATTATAATGGAAACCATAAAAAAAATAAATAAAAATAATTTTCGACAGAAGGAATTCATAATTCGATGTCGAAATCATATACTCCGACAAGAAATATTTATTTGCTGTAAACTGATATCCCAACTGAATAACACTCAATAAGGAGGAAGTACATTGCAAAAAATTGAGGTATTGTTGGCTGATGACAACCGGGAATTTACGAATCTGCTTGCCGAATATATTTCCGATCAGGAGGATATGGAAGTTACAGGAATCGCCTATAATGGTGAAGAAGTGCTCCAACACATCGCAGAATCCCGCAACGTACCTGATGTACTTATTTTAGATATTATTATGCCCCATCTGGATGGTCTCGGCGTACTGGAGCGCTTGAGAGAAATGAACCTGTCTCCACAGCCGAAAATCATTATGCTGACTGCATTTGGTCAAGAAAATATTACGCAAAGGGCCGTACAGCTCGGGGCATCTTATTATATTTTGAAGCCGTTTGATATGGAAGTGCTTGCGAACCGCGTTCGCCAATTGGTGGGACCACAGTTAGTCAGCAGCAGTCCGGTGACCATTTCTTCCATGCGGTCTAATGTGGTGCCAATGGGTAAAACGAAAAATCTGGATGCCAGCATTACGGCCATTATCCATGAAATCGGTGTGCCAGCTCACATTAAGGGCTACCAATATTTACGCGAAGCCATTACGATGGTGTACAATAATATCGAAATTTTGGGTGCCATCACTAAAACATTGTATCCGGCAATCGCCGAAAAATTCAAAACGACGGCATCCCGCGTGGAACGCGCCATTCGTCATGCCATCGAGGTAGCATGGACACGTGGCAATATCGACAGTATCTCTCACTTATTTGGATATACGATTAATATTTCTAAATCCAAGCCAACGAATAGCGAATTTATTGCGATGGTAGCTGATAAGCTGCGGATTGAGAATAAGGTGTCCTGAAAGGGTTAGAATGATTGATCCGAGATTAGCTATGTTGAACTGATAAACTTATATGTAGCATATCAATTGATACCGTTATTTATTGGGATTGTGAAAAATCCAATAAATAACGGTATTTTTGATACTGGTGAAGGCAAATGTTTCATCAAAATAAGAACCGGGTAAATGGCTCATCTGTATAAAGGTTAAAAGAGAATAAATGCTATATGAGCCTAACGCAGTAAATATGCCAAAAATAATTAGAACAACTAAAGGAATCACACTAAGTGTAATTCCGGCAACGGCTAGTCCGCGACCAGAAGAAGATATTCTTGCAACCATACCAAGTTACTACGCCTACGCTATTTTAGGATGATCATAGAATGGTAAATCAGGTTTTTAAGCATTCCCCTCGCTATATGGCGGAACTATTGCTGGAGATCAACATAACACGTTCCACGCTGTTTATAAAACAAACCTGAATCAGCTTCACTAATCATCACAAAGTAAAACTTTCCTTTTGGAAACAGTTCTGAAAAATCTCTTTAATTTGATATAAACAATGTGTCGATTCATGTCGATATAATATGTACTATAAAGAGATTGAGGGGCGAATGTATGAAATTTAACATCCGAGCAAAATTGTTATTGGGTTTTCTGGCGGTAATTGCTTTATTGATCATCATTAGTTTGGTATCCATCTCAAAAATGAAAAACTTGGGTGACACTTCGATGGAAATTGATAGCCACTGGATGCCCAGTGTGACTATCCTGGGAACGTTAAACGGCGATATATCTGATGTAGAACGGCTTTCCCTGAATATTATTGTAGAACGCGACCCGGCAGAGGTGGAGAAGGTTCAGGCGGAATACAATCAGGTTTTGAAAAAGCTCGAGAACGGCCGAAAAACATACGAGAAATTAATTGCTACTCCTCAAGAACGTGAAATGTATGATGATTTCTCCAAAAAATATTCAGAGTACCTGGATAAATTGCCAGAAGTGATTGCAGCGGGCAAAGCTAACGATTATGCTCAATCAAGCATTCTTCACAAAGAGTCTTATGCGCTATGGAATAACGCAAACGATATGATTATTAAGCTTATTAAATTGAATGCAGATGGATCAAAACTGACTACGAAAGAAGCAGTTGACAACTATATTTCAGGTAGACAAATGGTCATCGTTTTAAGCGTTGCAGCAGTCGTCTTGGCGCTGGTGATTTCTATCCTCATAGCGCAATCCATATCCAAACCAATCTTGCGAATCAGTCGCGCTGCTGAGAGAATAGCAGCAGGTGACCTGACGGGCGAGGAAATAACAGTGAAGAGCAAGGACGAGATCCATGCCTTGTCGCATTCTTTTAATGCAATGGTCCAGAACCTGCGCCAACTGATTCAATCGGTTAGTAAAACGTCGGAGTTGGTAACTACTTCCTCAGAGGAATTGACAGCCAGCGCAGAACAAAATAGCCAAGCTTCCGCACAAATAACCGAGACGGTGCAAGAAGTAGCTACAGGCACGGCTCAACAGGTGGATATGGTTACGAAGTCATCCCAAGCTATTGAGGAAATGTCTATCGGTGTTGAACAAATTGCCATTCGTGCGCAAAATGTATTTGCATCTGCTCAGGATGCGGCCCACAAATCAGCTGAAGGTAACCAATTGATTCAGCAGGCTGTTACACAGATGAACGCCGTAAATCATTCGATGAATGGTCTGGCTGATCTTATGGCTGGATTGGGAGAGCGTTCCGACGAAATTGGCAAGATTATTGATGTGATCACCAATATTTCAAGTCAGACAAATCTACTTGCCCTGAATGCTGCAATTGAAGCGGCTCGAGCGGGAGAACACGGTCGCGGATTTGCTGTAGTTGCGGGTGAAGTGCGCAAATTGGCTGAACAATCGGCTTATTCTGCTCAACAAATTACGGAGCTTGTTGGGTTGATTCAAAAGGACACTGCCCATGCGATCGAGGCTGTAGCGTCCAATGGAAAAGATGTCATGACAGGTCGGGAAGTCGTGCAGAATGCAGGTGCATCCTTTGAACTGATTCAGGAAACCGTTAATAAAGTAGCGAGTGAGATTGAAGAGGTATCCGCTGGATCGGAGCAAATGTCCGCAAGTACGGATGAAGTCGTTGGCTTTGTCAGACAAATTTCAGCGATTGCCGAGGAAGCCGCAGCCGGAACACAGCACGTGTCTGCTGCAACACAAGAGCAACTGGCATCCATGGAGGAAATTGCTTCAGCTGCAAGAAACCTGTCTACCATGGCAGAGGACCTGCAAGGGCAAATCGGCAAATTCAAAGTATAATTTAGATCAACATAGTTTTAAGATGGAACTCAGCAGAGACAGTGTGGGTGTAACAACCTGCTGTCTCTTTTTATGTTGTAAGAGGGGACAGAGGCGTCATGATATAATGATGGGAAATTCTATGTATTGAGGAGGAAGGATGTGGAAAATAACAAACCGGCCAAAGCAAGTGATTTACGCCAGCTGGCAATAGACAAAATCCTTACATCACCATTTTTTATATTTGAAATTTATTTCGGGGCAACCCAATACAGTGATGTACTACACGGAATGACAGTGGCATTTGAATTTGAAACGTTATAATATAGACTACCTAATGAAGATGTCAAAAGGACGTTAGGCATAGTAGCAAAGCTTTAAGGAGAACGATTTCCGTAGAGGGGATATTATCATTTTTCAGAAGGATGATGTACAATTTGTAAAAAGGGTCATTGGACTTCCTCGGGAAAAGGTCAAGCTGGAGAGGGACCAGGTCTATATTAATGGAAAAGCGATCAAGGAAACATATCAGGAAAAAGGCGACTTACCTAACATGCTTAATTTCCCGTTAAGAGGTGAGTCGAATGTTGTACCGGAAGGTATGATTTTGTGTTGGGAGACAATCGGATGAACAGCACAGACAGTCGTTTTCTCGGATATATTTCAATGAATAAGGTCATAGGCAAGGTTATTGCATTGAACGGGATTCCGTTAGACGAAACAGAATAAAGCCTGTACTGTACGAGGAAGTGGAAGCAAACCAAACGATTTTAAAGCAAAGGTGGGGATGAAGGCATGTGGAATAGTCTAACTTGGGTGATCGTCGGAGTGTTGGTCGTAGCATTGGGTTGGATTGTTATGGCATGGCGTGGTCGTAGTAACAACAAACAAGTGAATGAGCAGCCGGGCAGTAATGTCGTTGAATTTCGTCCTCGTAAGCCTGTTCGACAATCCCGCATCGGAAACGTATCCAAGTCTAAGGTATCTTCCGGTTCCCGCGAGAATACAGATGCAACAGGGATTCAAGTCCAATCTGGGTTTGGACTGTCTGACTCTATGCAGGGCACGGGCAAGCAAAAATGCTCCTTTTGTAAAAAAGAAGACAAATTAACCTTTTACGCAGATGACAATGGTTCGCTGTACGGGGTATGCAAGGATTGCAAGCACAAAGCGGAACGGCAGGATATGCTGCCACTTTAACCTATGCAGACGATACGGAATCGGTAGAGTATTCTGAAGATCATTAAAAATCCCCAACCGTGAGTTAAACGGCAGGGATTTTTTTGTTATATCTACATATTTACCGAAGCTGTCTGTCGATCAGTTCCTCCAGCGCATCTGCGATATGATCTGGTCCATAAGACAGCTCTTCCCGGCTTAAGCTCAACCAGGCATGACGCTCGTCCATATCAAAGGCAGTCTCCAGCCAGCCGGATAACCCTCTGCCTCTGCGATCTACTTCGACAAGCACATGTACGCCTTCGGGCTCCAACTGCATAATCAGTTCCAGCTCCTCAATATCGCGTGCATATTCCGATCCGGGCGTAAATTCAAATTCCTGCACGTACGGAACACCGCGTCCCAGCTTGGGATGACGTTCGCAGGTGGAGGAACGGAATCGGAAGCCCAACAGGTGAACGGCCTCAAACACCGTACTCATATAGGGATGCGGCTCGATTTTGAGCGAGTCACGGTCGGTCGGGTCCAAGGCCATACCGATGTCTAATGCTGTATCCAGCCATACGGGCTGTTTGGCATGAGTGACAGGTGTTTCCAATGGCAACCGAAAAGAAAAAGGGATTTCAAGCTCCTGTCCTTGCTTTAAATGAAAGCCGTCGGATACCTTGACCCGAGCGATGCAGCAGGTGGAAGTGATTTTCTTGTCATCGTGCTCTTCGATATATTCTGTTTTGAGTTCGATGTCAATTTTGCCGATTTCCTGATCAATTTTACCGCCTTTGATACGCATGATGCCACTAAGCTCTTCGCCAGGGACATACACGGCCTGGTCCACTAATGTATCGACTTTAGCTGAACCGATTCCTGCGCTTGCCAAGATTTTGTTAAAAAAACTCATAAGTAAGCCCCCCGATAATATCATGGTCATGGTGTTCATATGAAAACTAAAAAACTTGTACAGCTTAACAGGATATACGGGGCAATTGCTCGAATCGTTCCAAAAAAATACAAGAAAAAAATCCGCTGGTTATCATGCCTTTATCGCAGTCTGACGGCAAATTCTCCGTGCTAATCGCAGTTCACTTTATGGGGTGGTATGAAGCAATTACGGCAACGCGGTTCATATGCCTCAGAGTCGCCGATCATTACGATGGGTCCTACAGTAGAAGGCTTTCCGTTCACCATACGCTGGGTATATACAGCTTCCGAACTTCCACATACGGCGCAAAAGGAAGCTAGCTTTTCGATGTCATCTGCCATGGCGAGTAAACCGCCAACATATCCGAATTCCTTACCCCGGTAGTCCAAATTGAGTCCATCTGCAATCACGTGCTTGCCACAGTAGGCTAACTCCTCCACCAACATCATAATATGACGGCTGAAAAACTGTACTTCGTCAAAGGCGACCACATCGGCATCCTTCGTTTCTTCCAAAATCCGCTGAACGAGCTCATCTGTGAGCTTTTTCGGAATGGAGATGGCGGGCAGCCGATATCCGATGCGGCTTACAATTTCATCCTTGGCGTAGCGGTTATCTTCAGCCGGTTTGTAAGCGACCACCTTACGGTGCCCGTATTGAATTAATTTTTGACAGCGGCGAATCAGTTCGCCGGATTTTTCGCTAAACATGGGGCCTGTAATGATCGTAATTCGTCCTGTAGGCAACGCGAATTCCCCTCTCTGTAACATGCGCATAACGCTGTGAATCATCATTCCCGAAAGAAAAGGCCATTATAGATTACCATAATGTGCAGCAAACAGACCAGAGAAAATATATTGTTTTTCGACATGTTATTGATATCTATTCTTTGAACGTAAGTGTGGACGTCATTGCCCTGTTGCCGTGAGCATGATATGGTGAAGTATAGTGGAATAGAGGGAAGAGGGGACAGGCATGAACCAAAATGATACGGATTATAGTGCCAAAATAGAAGCATTACTGGAGCAAGGGCTGGTAAGCCCACAGGCACAGGAGTTGATCACGGAGTTGGAGACAGAGCTGGATCTTCTACGCAAGCAAATGAATCCTTTCGCAAAGCGCTACGGGCCAAAACAGCCCAAACTCCAAGAATGTCTACCAAGTTACGGGACGCCTTGTACGAGTAATATACAGCAGATGCCGGGAACAGGTTGTTAGACGGCCTATAGTCTTTGCATAAACACTATATTTTGTACAGAGAAATAAAGAGAGTACAATAAGCTATATATAATCAATGTTAAATGGAGGAGAAGCATGACTATACATTGTGATGTCGCTATTTTGGGCGGAGGAACCGGAGGGTATGTTGCAGCGATTCGCGCTGCCCAGCTCGGCAAAGAAGTCGTTATTATCGAAAAGGACAAGCTAGGTGGAACCTGTCTGCACCGTGGATGTATCCCAAGCAAGGCTTTGCTGCGCAGTGCGGAAGTGTATGCGACGATCAGGGAAAGTGCGCAATACGGCATTGAGACCTCGGGAGCGCAGCTTGTTTTTCCCAAGGTACAAGAGCGCAAGGAAGCCGTTGTAGAGCAGTTACATCAGGGCGTGCAATTTTTGATGCGTAAAAATAAAATCACGGTGCTGAGCGGCAAGGGGCGCGTGATTGGGCCATCGATTTTTTCTCCAAAAAGCGGCGCAGTTGCCGTGGAGCTGGAAAATGGCGAGATGGAGACGATTGTTCCTGCCCATCTCATTATTGCAACGGGATCACGACCGCGTGTGCTACCCGGATTGGAGCCGGATGGCGAATTTATTTTGAGTAGTGACGAAGCGTTGACGATGGAAGAATTACCGGCCTCCCTGATTATCGTAGGTGGTGGCGTTATTGGCGTGGAATGGGCTTCCATGCTGAACGATTTTGGCGTGGAGGTTACGGTGGTCGAGGCGGCGAATCGGCTTATTCCAACCGAGGACGAGGATGTTTCGCGTGAAATGCAGCGCCTGCTAACCAAGCGCGGTGTCAAGGTGCTGACAGGCTCGCAAGTGCTGGCTGAAACGTACGGCAAGGATGAGGAAGGCGTACAGATTGACGTACAAAAAGGGGACGAAACCGAAACATTCAGCGCTTCCAAGCTGCTCATTTCAGTAGGTCGTCAGGCGAATGTGGAGAATATCGGATTGGAAAATACGGATATCCGCGTAGAGCGTGGCTTTATCTCGGTTAATGAGCATTTGCAGACGAATGAATCACATATTTATGCGATCGGTGATTGCATCGGAGGATTACAACTGGCGCATGCAGCGAGCCATGAAGGGCTGCATGCGGTACATCATCTGGCGGGCGAAGTGGTTCACAGTGTACCGAATCATCTTATTCCTCGTTGTATTTATACGCGTCCTGAGGCAGCTAGTGTGGGCTTAACTGAGCAAGAAGCCCGTGAGCGTGGACATCAGGTGAAGACAGGGAAGTTCCCTTTTCAGGCTATCGGAAAATCGCTGGTGTATGGCAGTCGGGATGGCTTCGTCAAAGTGGTTGCCGACGAGGAAACGAATGATATTCTCGGTGTACATATGATCGGTACGCATGTAACGGATCTCATCAGCGAGGCGGCTCTTGCGCAGCTGTTGGATGCTACGCCGTGGGAAGTCGGACAGCTGGCTCATCCGCATCCAACATTGTCGGAGATTTTGGGAGAAGCGATGCTGGCGGTTGATGGACAGGCGATAGGGATATAATTTATCTTAATAAATCGGTGCTTTTCTTTTTGGGGAGAAAAGGATTATAATGGGGTTAGCCAGAGTTTAGTACCAGGTTTTAAGACAAGATGGTACTAGGTGCTGGTAGTAGGATGTTTGATACTTAAGGAGGTGCCTCAATGAGTTCAAAAGGCGCTGTAGACGCTGGCTTCAGACATGAGCAGCTGGGACTTACTCACGGACAAGTTATTGACATGTACAGATATATGCTGCTCGCAAGAAGATTTGACGAGCGCAACATGCTCCTGCAACGGGCAGGGAAAATTAATTTTCACGTTTCCGGCATTGGGCAGGAGGCGGCACAAGTTGGTGCGGCTTTTGCACTGGACCGGGAGAAGGACTATTTTCTTCCCTATTACCGGGATTACGGATTCGTACTTGCGGTTGGTATGACGGCACGCGAACTGATGCTGTCGCAATTTGCCAAGGCGGATGATCCCAACAGCGGTGGCCGGCAGATGCCCGGTCATTTCGGCAGTAAACGGCTGCGTATTGTGACAGGCTCCAGCCCGGTGACGACGCAGGTTCCACACGCAGTGGGTGTAGCGCTGGCTGCCAAGATGCAGAAGAAGGATTTTGTATCGTTCGTTACATTTGGTGAAGGCTCCAGCAACCAGGGGATTTCACGAAGGCTGTAACTTTGCAGGTGTGCAGAAGCTACCAGTTATCATTATGTGTGAAAACAATCAATATGCGATATCAGTTCCGGTTCATAAGCAAATGGCAGGCAAGGTGAGCGACCGTGCTTTGGGATACGGATTCCCTGGGATTCGGGTCGATGGTAACGATGCGCTGGCAGTGTATGCAGCCGTCAAGGAAGCGCGTGAACGTGCTATTCGTGGTGAGGGCCAACGCTTATTGAAGCGATGATGTACCGCCTGTCTCCTCACTCCACCTCGGATAACGATCTGGCTTACCGGACCAAAGAAGAAGTGGATGAGAACTGGGCCAAAGACGGCGTAGCCCGTATGAAAATTATTTGCTGGAATGCGGCATTTGGGATGAGGCCAAGGATGCGGATTTGTCGGCTGAGCTGCTGCTCGAGGTCAAGGAAGCGATTGAATATGCGGATAATGCGCCTTTTCCGAAGCCCGAAGATACGCTACTGCATGTTTATGCTGACAGCGATGGGGAGGGCCGGTAATTATGGCGGTTATGGAATATATTGATGCGATTCGTCTTGCCATGAAGGAAGAAATGGAGCAGGATGAAACGGTTTTTGTGTTAGGTGAGGATGTTGGTGTTAAGGGTGGCGTCTTTACGACCACCAAGGGTCTTATGGATCAATTCGGTGAGCAGCGTGTCTTGGATACGCCATTGGCAGAGTCGGCTATTGCCGGAGTTGCCATTGGTGCAGCCATGTACGGAATGAAGCCGATTGCCGAAATGCAATATTCTGACTTCATGCTCCCGGCAACCAATCAGATTATTAGTGAAGCAGCTAAAATTCGCTATCGCTCTAATAATGACTGGAGCTGTCCTGTTGTGATACGTGCGCCTATTGGTGGCGGCATTTTTGGCGGCTTGTATCATTCACAGTGTCCGGAATCTATCTTTTTTGGTACACCGGGTCTGAAAATTGTAGCTCCTTTTACCGCGTATGATGCCAAGGGACTGCTGAAAGCAGCGATCCGCGACCCTGATCCGGTGCTGTATTTTGAGAACAAAAAGTGCTACAAGCTGATCAAGGGTGAAGTACCTGAGGACGATTACATTGTTCCAATTGGCAAAGCCAATTTGTTGCGTGAAGGTGACGATATTACAGTAATCGGATACAGCCAGCCGCTGCATTTTGTCATGCAGGCTGCTGAGGAGTTGGAGAAGGAAGAGGGCATTACCGCACATGTTGTGGATTTGCGCACACTCCAGCCGCTGGACCGTCAGGCCATCATTGAAGCTGCAAGACATACAGGCAAGGTACTCATCGTGCATGAAGACAACAAAACGGGTGGCATCGGTGCCGAGGTTTCTGCAATTATTAATGAGGAATGTCTGTTCGAGCTGGATGCGCCGATTGAGCGTCTGTGCGCTCCAGACGTGCCTGCAATGCCGATCAGCCCGCCGATGGAGAAGTTTTATATGTTAAACAAGGATAAGGTTAAGGAAGCGATGCGCCGTCTTGCAATGTATTAATATAGAGTGGATTGGACGAAAGCATTCCAAAAGTGTAGCGGGGGTAGCGGTAAAACCCGCCCTCCTATGATGTTAAGGAGTTGAAAAAATGTCAGACCAAACACAATGGACCGACGTGACCATGCCCCAATTGGCAGAGTCGCTTGTATCGGCGACAATTGCAAAATGGCTGAAACAACCTGGCGAAACGGTGGAGCAATTCGAGCCGATTTGCGAGGTCATTACAGATAAAGTGAACGCGGAAATTCCATCGACATTGGATGGTATTATGGGTGATCTGTTAGCAGAGGAAGGTCAGACGGTAGCCGTTGGAGAATTGATTTGCCGTATTCAGACGAAGTCAGCCGCACCTGCGGCATCAACTGGAGCGACATCCGCTGCGCCGGTACCTCAGGGCAACGCACAAGCACAATCCCAACAGGGTGCTGCTTCGAATCAATCCATGCGAGGACGGTTTTCCCCGGCGGTGCAAACACTGGCTGCTCAGCATAGCATAGACTTGAATCAGGTGACAGGTACGGGCATGGGCGGACGAATTACCCGTAAGGATGTGCTGAATTATGTTCAACAGGGGGGTTCTACTCAGGCTGGAGTGTCTGAGCAGCCGACTGAGGCGACATCAGGACAAGGCTCTCCTTTTGCCGGAAGACAGCAGTCTGCCGCGCAGCATAATATACCGATTCAAAATATGGACCCTGCTATTCCGGTTCGTAACAGTGGCATTCATTTGACGGAGGCTCCAAAAGCTCCTGTGATTGAAGTTGAGGGTGGCAACAACAACAGATCCGAGTATTTTATTGATGTTACACCGATTCGCAGTGCGATCGCCCGCAATATGCGGCAAAGTGTCTCGGAAATTCCACATGCCTGGACGACGATTGAGGTGGATGTGACCAACCTGGTGATGCTCCGCAACAAGATCAAAAACGAGTTCAAGCAAAAAGAAGGCATCAACATTACGTATCTGGCTTTCCTCATGAAAGCGGTCGTGAATGCCATCAAGGAATATCCGATCATGAATTCGGTGTGGGCTGTGGACAAAATTATCGTCAAAAGAGATATCAACATCTCGCTGGCCGTGGGTACAGAGGATGCAGTTCTTACGCCAGTTATTAAAAAAGCGGATCAGAAAAACATTGCCGGACTGGCGCGTGAAATTGACGATTTGGCACGTAAAACACGGGAAGGTACGCTCAAGCTGGACGATATGCAGGGCGGGACGTTTACCGTGAACAACACAGGCTCCTTTGGGTCAATTCTGTCTTATCCGGTGATTAACTATCCACAGGCTGCGATTCTTACCTTTGAATCCATCGTCAAAAGACCGGTTGTCATTGATGATATGATCGCGGTTCGCTCGATGGCTAACCTGTGTCTGTCGCTGGATCATCGCATTTTGGATGGTGTAATCTGCGGACGATTCCTGCAACGGATCAAAGAAAACCTGGAAGGCTACACCTTGGATACGAAGCTGTACTAATCATCCGAACAGTTGGGTAAATGGACGGAGAGGAAGTGACAGGCCGTGAACAGACGACCGCTTGAGGTAACCTATACGAATAGGATGGAGTACGCCCATGCATGGGATGTCCAGAAGGATATTGTGGGGAAGCTGGATGCCGGGGAGGCGAGGGAAACGCTTATGCTTCTCCAGCACCCGCCGACCTACACGATTGGCTCTCAGCGGCATCCTGAGCATCTGCTTCTCACACCGGAGCAATTGAAAGCTCAGGGAATCAGCGTCTTTCAGATTGACCGTGGGGGAGATATTACATATCATGGACCGGGGCAACTGGTCGGATATCCCCTGATTATGCTCGGCAACCGGGAGGCGCTTGACCTGCACGGATACCTCCGGAGTCTGGAAGAGGTGATCATTCGGTTGCTGGCGTCCCATGGTATTGAAGGAAGTCGTAAGCCTGAATACACAGGGGTATGGGTCGGGAATCTTAAAATCGCGGCCATAGGCGTCAAATTTAACAAATGTAAGCACCGCCGGGGCTTTGTGACCAGTCATGGTTTTGCCTTCAATATCAAATCAGGGATACAGCATGAGGGCTTTCAAGGTATCGTTCCATGCGGAATTCAGGAATACGGAGTGACTTCATTGGAGGACTGCACACAGCAGACTTTTTCAATGGAGCAGATTGCGAAGGAGATTGTGCCTTACTTTGAGGAGCAATTTTCATTTGCGGCGGAATGGCAAAGTCATTCGCTCCAATAAAGCAAAGGCGGGCTATTCTGTGATGTACACGGAAGCCCGCCTGTTTTCTTGCGCTACAGCTTGTCCGCCTACAGCCTCCATAGAGCATGGGGACGGCAGAATATCTTGAGCGGCGTAATCCATTATAGAGGCATAATCAACGGCTCAATCACCATGAACAGCGTAGAGCCAATCATCGCGGCGAGCATAATGTAGACGAAAAAACGAACCCATTTTTTGTTCGGCATGTGTAACTCCTTTAGGATAGGTTTAAGTCAGATATAAGACTATCTATCCGTATTGTAGCGTAAACGGGAAAGAGAGGGAAGTTCAATGACAGCAAAAGTAGTGAAAGAACGAATCGTACAAGAATTTATGGAACTCGTACAGGTGGATAGCGAAACCAAACACGAGCAGGAAATATCGCGTGTTCTGAAAGAAAAATTCAATGCACTCGGGCTGGAGGTAACAGAAGATGATTCCCGCGAAAGAACCGGACATGGTTCGGGTAATCTGATCGTAACCTGGAAAGCGGAAGGCGCGGAGCAAGCACCTAAATTGTTTTTTACCTGCCACATGGATACCGTTACACCAGGCAAAGGCATTAAGCCGCAGCTAGATGAGGATGGATGGATTCGCAGTGACGGTTCAACAATTTTGGGGGCAGACGATAAGGCAGGGATTGCCGCTTTGTTCGAGGCGATTCGTGTCGTGCGTGAGCAGAAAATTCCCCATGGACAAATTCAGTTTGTGATTACGGCAGGTGAGGAGTCCGGTCTGTTCGGCGCGCGGGCAATGAAACCGGAATTGCTGGATGCAGACTTTGGGTATGCATTGGATTCCAATGGTGAAGTAGGCTCCATTTGTGTGGCTGCGCCAACGCAGGCTCGTATTGAAATGAAAATTACAGGAAAGTCCGCTCATGCAGGTGTAAATCCCGAAGATGGCATCAGTGCCATTCAAGTAGCCTCCAAGGCCATTTCCAAGATGAAGCTGGGACGGATTGATAAGGAAACAACCGCTAACATCGGTAGCTTCGAGGGTGGCGGAGCAACGAATGTGGTATGCGATTTTGTGCTGATTCGGGCGGAAGCACGCAGTATTGTGCAGGAGAAGGTGGATCAGCAAATTCAGCATATGCGTGAAGCTCTGGAAACTACGGCGCGCGAATTTGGTGCACAGGGCGAGTTCCGCAGCGAAGTCATTTATCCGGCATTCAGCTTTACGGAGCATGATGAAATTGTACAGGTGGCGCAGCGTGCTATACAAGGGCTGGGGCTGGCAACGCCGACCTTCCATTCGGGTGGTGGCTCGGATGCCAATGTATTCAACGGGCTGGGGGTTCCCACGGTGAATCTGGCTGTTGGCTACCAGAACATTCATACGACACAGGAAAAAATCAAGGCAGATGATCTGGTGAAGGTTGCCGAGGTGGTCGTAGCTCTTATTCAACAGGCGACGAAGTAAGACTCGGATGATACACATAAGGTTCAGGCTAAAGACAGGAACAGCGTTCCCTTGTCTTTAGACCTGAACCTTTTTTGGAACCATGAGCGAGGCGATAGTGGCAGCGGAGCCGTGTTCTTTTTGCCATTGCCGCAGGAGGGCTTGAATCTGCCAGGCTTTGCCGACAATATGGAGAGTGGTTTCGGTACGGTAGCTTTTCATTGGCGAATCTCCTTTGAACAGGGAAATTTGTTATAATACCACCATATGTCCGAAATGGACAAGTTAGACTAAAGTTGGCGATAGTTAATGAAAAGATAGATGACGAAGGAGGAAACATACTGATGAACAACCAAAAGAATGATCCAGTGAACGATCAAGTGAACAGCCCAGACCGCAAGCCTTATTCCAATCCTGCGTTGGAGGAAAAAACGGTATCCACGCAGCCCATTTTTGAAGGAAAAGTGATTACGTTGCAGGTGGACACGGTAGAGCTTCCAGACGGCTCCACGGGTAAGCGTGAAATCGTGAAGCATCCGGGAGCGGTGGCCGTGTTGGCGCTGAATAAGGGGAAAATGCTGGTTGTGGATCAGTACAGACAGGCAATGGGCCGCTGTGAGGTGGAAATCCCGGCAGGCAAGCTTGAGCGGGGCGAGGACCCGATGGAAGCAGCGGGACGCGAGCTGAGAGAAGAGACAGGCTATACTGCCAAGTCACTGAAGCTGCTTCACTCCTTTTATACTTCCCCCGGATTTGCGGATGAAATCATTCATCTGTATGTGGCTGAAGAGCTGGAGTTGGGAGAAATGGAACCGGATGAGGATGAATTTCTGGAGCTGTTCGAGGTGACGCTGGAGGAAGCACAGGCGCTCATTCGTGAAGGTCGGATTAGTGACGCCAAAACGATTCTGGCTGTCTATGCGTGGCAGCTTTACCAACATACAGGGAGCTTTTAAGCGGTATGAACGAAAATACGGTTGAACTTACAGATTACTATGCTGATCTCCATATTCATATCGGCAGAACGGAAAAGGGAGCTCCGGTCAAAATCAGTGGCAGTCGCGACCTGACCTTTGCCAACATTGCCAAGGAATCATCCGGTCGCAAGGGCATTGGACTGATCGGGATCATTGACTGCCACGCACCGAACGTGCAAGAGGATATCCACGCTTATTTGCATACGGGTGAAATGACGGAAATCAGCGGTGGTGGTATCGCGTACCGGGATACGGTTGTGCTGCTGGGAACGGAGCTGGAAATTCGGGCGGAAGGTCGTCCCGAGGCGCACATTCTCGCCTATTTTCCCCATTTGGCGGCGATGGAGGATTTTACGCAATGGATAGCTCGGCACATGAAAAATGTCAATCTCAGCTCGCAGCGTATCTATGCCCCGCCACGCGAGCTACAGCAGCAAATTTACGGCCGTGGAGGCATTATGGTGCCAGCGCATGTGTTCACCCCTCATAAGGGCATATACGGAAGTTCTGCGGCCCGTATGGAGGAACTGCTGGATATGCAGCTCATTAGCGGAGTGGAGCTGGGGTTAAGTGCGGATTCGTCTATGGCCGGATTGATCTCGGAGCTGGATCGTTTCAGCTTCCTGACCAATTCCGATGCCCATTCGCTCGGCAAAATTGGACGGGAGTACAACAAATTAACCATGGCAAGGCCGTGCTTTGATGAATTCCGAATGGCTTTGGAGGGTCAGGAAGGACGACGGGTGTCTGCCAACTACGGATTAAATCCAAAGCTGGGCAAGTACCATCGTTCCTACTGTCAAAGCTGCGGTACGATTATGGACGAGCAGCAGATGGCGGATGAACGCTGTCCTGCCTGTGGTCAAACCAAGCTGGTGCGGGGCGTACTGGATCGGATATGGAGTATTGCCGATCGTGAGCAGCCCGTGATTCCATCACATCGGCCGCCATACATTTACCAGATTCCGCTGGAATTTATCCCCGGTCTGGGCAAAGCCAAGCTGAACCATCTGCTGAATGCGTTCGGAACAGAAATGAATATTTTACATGAAGTCGCACAGGAGGAACTGGCGGTGGTTGTCGGAGACGCGTTGGCAGAGCAAATTGTCCTTTCCCGGGAGGGACGACTTTCCCTCGTATCTGGTGGTGGCGGAACATATGGCAAAATAGCTAGGCCATAGTAAGTCATGTCCTATTAGAGTCATATCGGGGTCTGCTTGTTCATAACCATTAAATATCTATGCCGTTGGCTTGGCACTCACTCGTGAATCTTCTTTTGCAGCGCAAGCTGCCCCGAACCCTAGCCATCAGCCGTCGGATTACGGTTGTTTTTTGGACAAACAAGCAGATGAAAGGGGCAGGACGTCGATGCAATGGTTTCGTCATACGTTAAAGGATCAGACGCCTTATTATGTTTTTTTGGCCGTGCTGTTTCTGGTGGGAGTCGTTTTTGGTGCACTGATGGTGAACGCGCTCTCGCTGGAGCAGCTACAGGATTTGTCGCGTTACCTGAAGGATTTTTTTGTGACGGTCAATCAAAATGAGCAGGGTTTTGCTGGTTTGCAAGCAACCTCAACCTTTTGGGATAGTGTGTCTCTACATCTAAAATGGGTCGGTTTAATCTGGGTATGCGGTCTTTCGGTCATCGGTCTTCCTGGCATTCTCGTACTGAATTTCCTCAAAGGTGTGTTGATCGGATTTTCCGTAGGCTATCTGGTAGGGCAATATTCGTGGAAAGGGCTGTTATTTTCCCTCGTCTCCGTGGCTCCTCACAATTTAATCGTCATTCCGGTGCTGCTCGTGTGCAGTGTGGCTGCGATGACCTTTTCCATTCATATGATCAAAACTAAAATACTCGCTACACGGCCATCTGTAGGCATGCTTCGTCCGTTGCTGTCCTACGCAGGGCTGACCGCTGCAATGATGTTGCTCCTCGTTGGTAGCGCATCTTTTGAAACTTGGGTCACTCCAGTCATGATGCAGTGGGTTACTCCCATGCTGACTGCCTCCGTGTCTCCCTGACCCCGTTTCAAAATGTTTGACTTTATTTGTATAGACCCCCTATAATAATAGGAGTGAAAAAAAGTGCAGTGGGCAGTAGCTTTTGCAGGGGGAGGGAGACACATGGAAGCACGGATCGAAAAAATTAAGCAGCAGCTGCAATCCCAGGGCTACAAACTAACGCCTCAGCGGGAAGCCACCGTCAGAGTTTTACTTGAGAACGAAGATGATCATCTGAGTGCGGAAGATGTATTTATGCTCGTTAAAGAGAAAGCTCCCGAAATCGGTCTGGCAACCGTATACCGTACCCTAGAACTGCTAAGTGAACTGCACGTCGTGGAGAAAATCAATTTTGGTGATGGCGTTGCGCGTTATGACCTGCGCGGCGATACGACCAAGCATCACCACCACCATTTGATATGTGTGCAGTGCGGCAGTGTGGATGAAATACTGGAGGATTGGCTTGGACCGCTGGAAGAGCGTCTGGAACGGGAATATAACTTTACCGTAGTGGACCACCGTTTGGACTTTCACGGCATTTGTTATCGTTGCAAGACGAAGAACGATACGACCGCCCAGAAATTTTTGGGTAAAACCAAGAAAAACAAATCTCAGGATCAATAAGCTGACAACCCAAGCTCTCACCGGCGAAGACGCGTTCGGGGGGAGCTTTTTTGGTTCGGGATCTGCTATACGACATTAAGCGGTATAAAAAGGAACAGCTTGTCATACCCTTCCATAGAGAGCCTTAACAAGGCCTATAATCTGGAAAAAAGGCGGCTGATTCACATGGTACTATCGTTGCGGAGAGGACTAAAATGGCTGCGTCTGTTCATACTGTTCGGGGTTTTGGCATGTATGTTCTACTATAGCCTCGGGTTGTTTAGGGATTGGATTACACCTGTGGATCATTACCGGATACCGGAAGGACATGCAGTCAAGGTATTCGGCGGGCAGGAATTATCCGACGTACCCGAGCATAAGACGGCAGTGTCGGAGCGTCTGCGTTTCTTTTACTGGTATGGAGAATAGTGCATGTAAACGCTGAGACTGATCCGACTGAACCGTTGTATGCAGGACAAGGAGACTTCTGGAACTCATGAAAATGTATATTCAACCTTTTGTTCGATATATGGAAGAGGAAAAGGGCTTGTCGCTCAGCACATTGGAAGCGTATCATCGGGACGTACAGCAGTTTGTCGAGTTCGCTGAAAGCTGCGACATCGAGCAGCCGGACCATGTTCAACGCTCTCATCTGGTGCTTTATTTGGGACGCTTGAAGGAACAGGGAAAAGCCGCGGCGACAATTTCGCGCAGCGTAGCCTCTATCCGCTCCTTTTTCCATTTTCTTATTCGGGAGGGGATAACGGGTCATGACCCGTCTGTCTTGCTGGAGCTGCCTAAGGCCAACAAAAAGAAGCCTTCAGTGCTCACGCAGGATGAGATAGAGCGTCTGCTGGCAGCGCCGAATGTTTCCACCCCGCAAGGGGGACGGGACAAGGCGATGCTGGAACTGCTGTATGCGACAGGAATTCGAGTATCCGAGCTGATCGCCCTGAACATACGTGATGTACGCACCGATCTGCGTTTCGTCCACTGTGGAGGCGAGGCGGGCAAGGAGCGTGTTGTGCCGCTCAGCCGTGAGGCATCGCAGTGGGCACAAGCGTATATGGATGAGCAGCGTGTGTTGTTGCTGCGATCCGGACAGGATGAGGAATCTCGGGTAGTAGAACAGGAAGCCTTGTTCCTCAATGTATCCGGTCAACGTCTCAGCAGACAGGGCTTCTGGAAAATGATCAAGAAGTACGGTCAGGAAGCAGGCATAAGTGGGGATATTACACCGCATACCCTGCGGCATTCTTTTGCGGTACATATGCTGGAGGGCGGAGCGGATTTGCGCTCCGTACAGGAGATGCTGGGCCATGCCGATCTGTCCACGACGCAGGTTTATGCGCAGACAGCCAAGCGAAGTATGAAGGAAGTCTACGAAAAGCATCATCCGCACGGCGGCAATCGTCCGTCCAGCGACAGCAAGGATCACATGTGACGAGACATTTACTAATGGTGATGATTATAGTCATTATTATAGTAATAATCACAGTGATAACGATCACAGCAACTATAACTAACGATTGTACAAGACAGGAGAGATGTTGATGTCAACAGCCAACCAAGCAACCATTCAGGAAGCAGCAGATTATATCCGTGCCAAGAGCGGAATCCGTCCGGAAATCGGCCTTATTTTGGGCTCGGGTCTCGGCATTCTGGCCGATTTGATTCAGGATGGAATTAGTATTCCTTATCAGGATATTCCCCATTTTCCCGTATCGACGGTAGAAGGTCATGAAGGAGAATTGCTGCTAGGCACCATTGAAGGTCGCGCTGTAGTTATGATGAAGGGCCGCTTCCATATGTATGAGGGCTATGGCCCGCAGCTTACGGCTTTCCCGGTTCGGGTCATGAAGCAATTGGGTATTCAAAGTCTGCTGGTGACAAATGCGGCAGGCGGTGTCAATACGTCTTATGAGGCAGGCGATCTGATGGTTATCTCGGATCATCTCAATCTGACCGGACAAAATCCGCTGATTGGACCGAACGATGCAGCTCTGGGCGTTCGCTTTCCTGACATGTCGGAGGCATACAGCCGTCGCTTGCGCGAGATTGCCAAGCAAACCGCTGCTCAGCAGGGCTTCAGCTTGCAGGAAGGCGTATATGCCGGATTGCTGGGTCCAAACTATGAAACGCCTGCTGAAATCGTTATGCTGCGCACACTGGGCGCAGACGCGGTGGGAATGTCCACGGTGTCCGAGGTTATCGTAGCCCGTCATGCAGGCATTGAGGTGCTGGGCTTCTCCTGCATCACGAATATGGCGGCAGGCATCTTGGATCAGCCCCTGTCCCACGATGAGGTAATGGATACAGCAGAGAAGGTACGTGAGAAATTTTTAAATCTCGTTTTGGCGATCATTCCACAAATGTAGATCGTTATATCCAAGAACCCCGTTTCCGAACGCCATCTAAGGGCGTAGGAAAACGGGGTTCTTTTTTTGCGTACTAATCATTTGGTAGCCCCTAATGTGGCGGGGGTGTGCCGCATACTGTCGTGTTCGCCTTTTCTGCTATCAATAGTCTATGCCGTTCCTGTACCTTAATCACAATAACGATGAATATGATCCAGTAGATGGCCAGAGAATTTAGGAAGCGGCTGTCCGTAATGTTGTTTAACACGATGAATAAGAAGAATACGGCTGCTGTCAGCCATGTATACATATCGGTTTTACCGATTCTGAATTTAAATAAAGTGGTTATGACGAGTGTAATGGTTGCCAACAGTCCCGTAAGGCCAATATCGATCCACAGATCCCGAAATCCGCTGTGGCTGCTTGTCAGATCAAATCGAATTCCATTGGCATAGATGCTAGGCCGGTTTGCCCAGAAGGAACCGTAGCCATGACCAAACCAGTAGTGACTTTCAATGGCGCCTGCAATTCCCTGCCAGATTTCTGTTCTTCCAGTCAAGGTTGTTGTCTTGCCGAATTCCGATGCAATCGCATCCCCGTAACTAAAAGCGAACACAAGACCCAAAAGCACAAGCAGGCAGGAACTGCTAATGAAGAAACCACGCAGCGCAACGCTTCGGATTCTTTTGGATAGCAATATAAAAAGGATGAACATGAACAGGGAAGAAGTCAGCAGCAACGAAGTAGTGGATTGGCATTTGATGAGCAGTAAGGCATTCAGCAAAATAAAGCCAACATGCAAAGCTTTGCGTGTTCCCCTGAAAAAATAAATGACATGTGAAACAAAACATAGCAGAGAGAGCGTTCCCAGTGTGTTTTTATGACCGGAAATGCCTTTCCACAGCCCTGTATGTTCGACGCCCCCATGAATGGCAAAGGAGGGAATGAGCAATACCGCCAGTAAATTGAGTATGCTCAATATACTTAACGTAATGACCAACAGGCGGATGCAGCCTTGCGTCGTATAATGGGTAACCAGATAAAGTCCAAAGGTGGAAAAAGCAACGAATTTAAGCACCATCAGCATGGATGAGGTCTGTTCCTGTTCAGCCCATAAACAGGAGGCAGTTATGTACATAATGAGCAAGGTCAGCAACGGATTATCAGCCAAGGTTGCAATTAGCGGCTTTAGCGAGGGCAGCAGCATCAGATAGCTAAACAACAGGATGAGCAGAGAAATTGCGATCACTCTGGGAGACAAGCCCTGACAGGCATAAGGAATCGAAAAAGCCAGTAAACCGGTCACTGTAAGGACAGTCTTCACACATTCACCACCTTGATACGATATGTATCTATTTTATACAAAACGTATCATTTTGTACAATAATAAAAATATATTCGCATATACTCAATCCATATTCAGAGAATAGAATCCTTCAGCCCTGTCTGAAAGAAGAAATTTTCGTTGTTTTCAAAAAGTGGAGGTGTTGGGGTGGCGGATCAGTATACAGATCATTTGAAATTGAATTTGAGTAGCTTGGGTGGTGTAAGCTTGAACCAACGGCAACTGGAAGAAAATTTTAAAAAGGTTGATAAAGAATTCAATCAACGTAGTGTGAATGCCAGTTGGTTTGGAGCCGCAGGTGACGGTGTTCAGGACGACACGGCCGCTTTGCAGCAAATGATCGATAGCACGCCTGACTACTGCATGCTTCGCATTCCCAGTGGTCGCTATAAAATAACGTCTACCTTGCATATCCGCAAACAGGGTATCCGCTTTTTTGGTACGCATAAGGGCAGATATCGACAGGGTAAGGGGTTACTTCCATTGAATACTATGGCACGGGTCCATGTTTTCAAATTGGGGATGAGAGCCTCCCTACATTCAGTGGCTTTCAAAATGTACAATTCCACGATTTGTCGATCCGGTACGAGGTGCCGTAAGAACCGCATTAAATAATCCGTTTTCACAGGCGGCGAAGCGTGGCTATTATGGCAAAGGTACTTTGGGGATCAGGACTGGAAGGCGGGGGAGTTGTACTGGATAATGTCTTGATCGAGCATTTCGAGACTGGTTTTGGGGTTATGAAAGTGATGTGGATTTTTTGGAGAACGCGGAAATTAACTATAATAAAAGAGGAATTCATCTGGAAAACCGAAGCTCACAGTTTACGACCCTTGGGCTATTAACCATGGGCAATGATACAGCGCTCGATCTGAATAGCTCCAACGGGGCCAGATTTTTTGCCAGCCAGCACATAAAGGACGGAAGCTCAAGTGATATTCCCATTCGAATTGATGATTTTATGAATGCCGAATTTATAGGCTGCTGGTTTGAGGGGCTAAGCTTAGAACATAGGGTAACGGTTCCGTCTTTTATTCAAATTGGTGCCACGAAGGAGACGAAAAATGTTGCTCTTCGCGACTCCATTTTAGCCATCGCGGACAAATTCAGGGACAAAAACGACGACAACTACTGGTCAGTATGTGATTATTTTGTAGATGTGGTCATTGGTAAAAAAATTTTAGTAGATGAGGTGGGTGGATATCCACGCAATTTGAGGCATCTGGTTTCCTTCTCCGGCAGCTCATCCACGCAGCAGGTGACGCTTCGTTCGCATTTGGATTTCAATTACATGGATAACCGTTATTATAAAAACAACGGGACAGGGCAGGCTTTGCTGCTAGTGGAGAAATATTCAAACAACGGAATCGAGCACTTGGATGAACCTTTGTCAAGGCCTATCTGGGAGCAAGACAAAATATTCCCGCAGGCAGTTGGCAGAAGGTGAATTTCAACCAGATCAGCTATGACGAACTGACCGAGTTTGAGGCGACGGGCAACCGTTGGCGGGCCAAACAAGCAGGGAAGTACAGAATACAAGCCTATATTTCGACCGATTCTCAAGTGGATGGCAACCGTACACGACTGGCGCTCCATATGAATGATGAACAGGTTGCCGGCAGCTCGGCGTATGCTTATCTTGATGATCGGGTGATTGGCGGGCTCAACTACAGTGCTTTGAGTGGAACGATTGAACTGAAGCTTGAGGCCGATTCTTTTATTGATATACGGGTGTTCAGCCAAAATAAAACGGATATTTTACCGGGTGGAGGTCTTACGTACCTCACGATCAGCCGAAGGTAAGTCGCTTTCAAGTAGACGATAGACGTTCTTCCATTTTTGGGTAGTAATTGCTGTGAAACTTCCTTTAGATGTTTAATGCGCTCATGTTACAAGGATTTCATCTGCTTTGCATAATGATCGTAGATAGGACATTTATTATTGAATTTAGCTAGCCAAACATCATTTGGCTGTGGCGCCTGAAAAGGCAGGAATTAAGCATTTTTCGATGAAATTGTGAAGGCTGGCTATGATCACACCAAGGAGTTGGTGCGTATCCGGTGGGATGGCCCGGTTGATTTCTCATTACTGGAGAGAATGATTGAATTCAATAGTACGGAGAAGGCAAACTGTTCAACTTTTTGGCGGAAATAGGCATAGCGGATACCCTAAAAGAAAAGACCCCGCTCTCACATACAATGGAGAGCGGGGTCTTTGGGTCTTTGGGATGGTCATTCATCAATTGGTTTGGACATTGCACCGAAATAGTCTATAACAACGCTGCGAAACGCGATAGCTGCTTTCGAGATATATCTGTTTTTTGCGACAATAAAGCAATCTCCCGCACAAGTCTCTGATCTTCTATCGCAAGATATGCAATGCGTTGCTGTGGGTTTCTTGCTGTACTTGGTATAAAGGCAAGCCCAATCTCCGCTTCCACTAGTGCGATTAATCTTGCAGGCTCATCTCCTTCATATACATACTTCGGTACAAACCCGACTGATTGGCATTTGGAGTCCACCTGATCACGAATGCCGTATCCTTTTTTCACACCCACAAACCACTCATCCTTAAGCTCTGCTAATGTGATGCTGCTTCGATCCGCATATCGATGACCAAGAGGCACCGCTACTACGATGGGGTCATCGAATAGGATCTGACAGTCGATATCATCACCTTGGATCGGAGGAGAGGACAGGCAAAAATCGATCTCCCCTCGATGAAGAAGTGTAGACATGTCTTCCAAATTTACCATTTGTACATGAAACTGGGTGTGTGGCTTATTTTTCCGGAATTCCCGCAAGATACCTGGCAATGTGCTTGCTGTGGTGACCGCCAATTGGAGTGTACCGTGATCCGGGTTGGAGAGGTCAGCAATTTCCTGCTTTCCCTGTTCCAATTCGAATAGGGCTTTTTCGGTCCGGCGAAGGAATGTTCTTCCGAATTCGTTTAGCCGCAGCTTTCTGCCCAATCGATCAAATAACGGTGAGCCCAAGTCATCCTCCAATCGCTGTATCGTTTTGCTCAGTGAGGATTGAGTGACATGCAACTTACCCGCAGCTTCCGTAACATGTTCACACCGGGCTAACGTCAGAAAATAGCGTAGCTGAAGAAGCTCCATTTCGCACCACTCTCTTATTCCTTTTAGTTCATCAAATCATAACATAAAATGCGTTGGAATAAATAACAGGATTCCATTAAGATGATCACAGAAGAAGGGGGTATATACAAAATGAACGCTCGAAATATATGGTTAATGATATCTGTCGGCTTGGGAATCATGCTGAATCCGTTAAATTCCTCCATGATATCTATAGCCATTGCAAGACTGCAACATGTGTATCAACTTGATGTTACGACCGTTTCGTGGATTATTTTTTCCTTTTACATTGCGAGTGCTGTAGCTCAACCGGTCATGGGCAAGTGCAGTGATCTGTTCGGCCGCAGAAAGATATTCCTTATCGGTCTGGTTGTTGTCTTCGTTTCCTCCATGTTAGCTCCGTTATCTCCCGGCTTTTCTTGGCTCATCGTATTCCGGATCGTTCAATCTGTCGGCACAAGCATGATGGTAGCCGTCGGAATGGCGATTGTAAGAATCCATGTTACTGAGAAACAGGCAGCCGCCTTGTCTGTCCTTGCGATGTTCCTATCCGGAGCAGCAGCGGTAGGCCCTTTTATTGGTGGTGTATTGATTCATTGGTGGGACTGGCCCAGCATATTCCTTGTTAATATTCCATTTGTAATCGCAAGCTTTATCTTCGCCTGGAAAACCATTCCCAAAGAGGAGTCATTCAAATCCACCTCTGGTGACATGTCCATCAGGAAATGGCTCCTGCTGATTGATGCGCCGGGCATACTCTTGTTCACAGTCGCTTTGGTGACTCTGCTGATTAGCTTGCTTTCAGTCAAATCAACCGGACATCTTTCAACATGGCACCTTATGGTAGGGGGATCGGTTTGATTGCATTAGCAACTTTTATACGACATGAATTGAAAACACCATCCCCCTTTATTCCTCTGCGGGCATTTGCTATATATCCCGAAATGACCTGGGTGAATGTACAATTTATGCTGGTTAACACTCTTTTTTACGCTCTGTTTTTTGGAATACCGTCTTATTTGCAGCAGGTACGTCATCTCAACGAAATTCATACAGGAATAATTATGCTAACCCTCGGTTTATGTTCACTTATCAGTTCTCCTCTCGCAGGACGCTGGATCGACAAATCTGGAACGCGGCTGGCTTTAATCCTTTCTGCAGTGTTAATGACATTCGGGTCCGTATTAATCATCACCTTGAATGAAGCTTCGCCGATGTCCAGTGTAATCCTCGCCTTGGCTGTATTTGGTATAAGTAACGGATTGAATAGCGTCGGCATGCAGGCTGCCCTGTTCAAGAGCACACCAAAAGAAATGATTGGTGTCTCCTCGGGTATTTTTAATACTTCGCGATACCTCGGTACCATTTTGTCGTCACTGTTAATCGGAATCATCATGGGAGATACGTTCAGTGTAATGGGAATCCACTTGCTAGGGGTCATCCTTACGGTATTTGCCACATCTTTGATCATCATGAACTTACGTCCCCAGCGATCCTCGGGCACGCAAGCGTTATAGTTCGGACATAATCAGGATTCAACGTCGAATTAGAACCGCCGCAATGGCGGTTTTTTTGTTTTGAGCTATTTAAAACATCGGATATTCGTCCAACCCTTAGGTGTGGAAGGTAGTCACTTTTCACTTATGATGCCTGTTTAATCAAACAGTCACTTTTTTTAAACGAAATTTAAGATACGCATTAATACAGTGTAAAGTCGGACTAAAAAATATCATGTTTGCACCCAGAGAACTCGGGATATTAAATGAACGGGAAGTGCGCGATACAGCACTGCGTTTACTTGAGCGGGTTGGTACCAAGTTTGCTGTGCGTGCGATTTCTGAGGGTCTGCATAAAGAGGAGTATGCCAACAATATTCGTACAACAATTATATCGCCAGGAATGTTTACGACTGAAATAACAGATCAATCACAGATGTGAATTTCAAACCTGTCGTTGAAAAAATGTAGGAAGGCGCAATTGATGTAGAAAGCATTGCTCGTTCCATTGCATTTGCGATTGAACAACCTTCGGATGTAGCTATTAATGAAATCTAAAAAGAATACTGTCTGCTTAGAGATGAGAATTTGTATAAACGGATAAAAAATCTTTTTGAAATAAAAGGGTACAGTTTAATTTTGGAAAATCCGCACCATGCTGACTCAGCTTGGTGCTATTTGATGTTTTCAGGCGTATGGAATATTTTTCTTCCATTCTGACGACAATGGTTAGCAGCACGCGAATAGGCTGGAGGACTACATAACGGGCTCCGGTGCTTTACGCCAATATGTTGAGGAGGGAACCGATTGTGAAGAAAAAAGTGGTAGCGTTCATCCTGGCTTGTCTGGTGGCCTTGACTGCAGTCCCCGTCGGCGGTTGGGCCGAGGAAAGCAAACCTGAAAGCAAGCCCAAGGAGGGTTCTGCGGCTGAGCTTGCTCCCGAGGCTCTCTCGGCGATCCTGATGGATGCGGATACGGGTACAGTCATCTATGAAAAAATAGCCGTGAAAAGCTTCCTCCGGCGAGTATTACTAAAATTATGACCATGCTGCTGACGATGGAGGCTATTCATGATGGCAAACTCAAGCTGACCGACAAAGTACGGGCCAGCGAATATGCGGCTTCGATGGGGGATCGCAAATTTTTCTGGAGCCGGGAGAAGAAATGACCGTCGATGAGATGCTTAAAGGAGTCGCGATGGCTTCCGGTAATGATGCTTCCGTGGCGATGGCTGAGAAAATTGCGGGCTCTGAGCAGGCTTTTGTCGAATTGATGAATGCCAAGGCGCAGCAGCTTGGTTTAAAGGATACCCATTTTGCCAATTGCAATGGTCTGCCGGTAAAAAATCACTATTCTTCTGCGCATGATATTGCAGTCATGAGCCGTGAACTGCTGAAATATCCCCAAATTACGAAATATACAGGAGCGTATCAGGACTATTTACGCAAATCCTCGGCCAAGCCGTTTTGGCTGGTGAATACGAATAAGCTGGTTCGCTTTTATACAGGAGCGGACGGGCTGAAAACTGGCTACACAGGGGAAGCGAAATTTTGCCTTTCCGCTACGGCCAAGCGTGATGGTATGCGTGTAGTCGCTGTCGTACTTGGCGAACCGAATACCAAAACACGTAACAATGAAGTATCCTCCATGTTCGATTATGCATTTTCCCAATACACGATGAAATCAGTGTACAAGCCGGGTGACCTGCTGGGAAGCGTAAAAGTCGAGAAGGGAGTACTGCCGGAGCTGAAAATTCAGGCAGATCGTTCCTACAGTGTGCTGGTGAAAAAGGGTGGAACGAAAGATACGCTGCGTCATGAGCTGCAACTCGCCCCAAGTCTGAAAGCTCCTGTCCGTGCAGGTGATCCGGTTGGCAAGTTGGTTGTCTATCAGGATGGTAAACGGCTCAAGGAGTTTAACATAACCTCACCCGTGGCGGTGGAGAAGGCTGGATGGTGGAAATTGTTTAAACGTACCATGTCGAACCTGTTTTCTTTGTAGATTTTAAGGGGTTTTCTTCTAGTTTTGTCGGAGGGCAGGAATCGTCTGCGGGTGCGTAGAAATCCTTGTCCAAGACCGGGAGGAGAGTGAGTAAGCATGAACCTGCAAATTGAAATGGAGCATCACCGGGGGTGTTGATTGTAAGACTGTCCGGTGAGCTTGATCACCATACGTCGGACATGGTCCGTATGCAAATGGATGAAGCGATTCAGCGTCGCCAATGCGAGCATATCGTGCTCAGCCTGAAAAATCTTCAGTTTATGGACAGCTCCGGCCTTGGCGTTATCTTGGGACGTTACAAGCTGATTAAGCAAAAGGGCGGCAAGATGGCTGTCTGCGATGTCAATCCGCCGGTACACCGACTGCTGGATATGTCAGGCTTGTTTAAAATCATGCCTGTATATGAAAACGAGGGAAATGCGCTCACGGAACTGGAGGTGGTGTCATGAGAGAAAGTACGGGAAACAATTTCATGAGCTTGCAATTTGCCGCCAAATCCGAGAATGAAGCGTTTGCCCGCGTCGCTGTCGCTGCCTTTATTTCCCGGCTTGATCCGACGATGGACGAGCTGAGCGATCTGAAAACCGTGGTGTCCGAGGCGGTAACGAACAGCATCATTCACGGCTATGACAGCGATCCGTCCGGAGTCGTGACGATCAAGGTAGGGATTGAAATGGACGTGGTTACACTGGTGATTGAAGATGCAGGAAGAGGGATCGAGGATCTGGAGCTGGCGAAGCAGCCTCTGTATACCTCCAAGCCTGAACTGGAACGCTCGGGCATGGGTTTTACCATTATGGAAAATTTCATGGATGAGTTTGAAGCAGTCAGTGAGCCGGGCGGAGGCACGTCGGTCCGGATGAAGAAAAGGATTGAATCCAAGAAAGCTTTATATAATTAGGGGTTGATCCTATGGAAGCAGGAGGAAAAAAAACTTCGAACAGCTATTTGGAGGATGCGGAAGTCAAACGGCTCATTGCACGGAGTCAATCCGGTGATAATGATGCCCGTGAGACGCTGGTCAATAGTAATATCCGGCTCGTATGGTCTGTCGTGCAGCGCTTTATGAACCGGGGATATGAACCTGACGATCTTTTTCAGATCGGCTGCATCGGTTTGTTAAAATCGGTGGACAAATTCGATCTAAGCTATGAAGTCAAATTTTCAACGTATGCGGTCCCGATGATTATTGGGGAAATTCAACGTTTTCTGCGCGATGACGGCACGCTTAAGGTTAGCCGCTCCCTCAAGGAGACGGCCAATAAGGTCCGCAAAATGAAGGACGAGCTGTCCAAACGGCTGAACCGTTTACCTACGATCAAGGAAGTCGCAGATGAACTGGGAGTTACACCAGAAGATGTTGTTTTTGCCCAAGAGGCTAACAAGCCGCCAACCTCGATTCACGAAACGGTGTTCGAAAATGACGGCGATCCGATTACGCTTATGGATCAGATTGCAGATGAATCGCAGGAGCGGTGGTTCGACAAGCTGGCGTTGAATGAGGCTATCGGGGGGCTGACTGAGCGGGAAAGGCTCATTGTATATCTGCGTTATTATCGCGATCAGACCCAATCAGAGGTCGCAAGCCGACTTGGTATTTCCCAGGTGCAGGTATCGCGGCTGGAAAAAAAGATTTTGCAGTCGATTCGTGATCAGATTGCTCAATAATACGGTGAGGATTGCTAAATCCTTATGCTACGTAATTCAAAAGGGTATTCCCAAGCCATGTTAATGGTCAGGGGTACCCTTTTTTGCGTGGAGAAAAAGAAAGTGCACAGAATATGTTTCTTGGCTTCGCCTCATACTAACCAGTAATTACGAGGATAAGGAGGGGATCGGATGACTCATAATCCGGCTCCTACAGTGGCTCCCATAGTCTATTTACGTCTCCGCAGTCGTGTACGCATGTTAAAGGGGCATGACTTGCATTTGGGGGATGTAGCCCATCTGCTGGCAGATCCCGAATGGGAAAACGAGCTGCTGGAGCTTGTTCTCAAGCGGCCGCAGCAGCAGGACGGTAATCTGATACTAGTGGACATGCTGCAAATCATTTCGAAAATTAGAGAACGCATTCCGGGTGTCGTCGTGGAATCTCTCGGCAAGCCGCATGTGCTTGTGGAAATCGTGGAGAAGCCGCGTAAGCCATCCAGAATATTATTTGTTCTGGTGTGGGTGCTTCTGTTCTTTGGCTCTGCGCTCACGATTATGAATTTTCACGCTGACGTCAGCATGATGGAGGTACAGGTTCGGATTGTTGAGATGATTACCGGACACAAGGATGAGCATCCATATCTGTTTCAGATTGCGTATTCGATCGGTATTGGCTTCGGCATGATTGTGTTCTTTAATCATTTATTCAAAAAAAAATGGAACGAGGAGCCGACGCCGCTGGAAGTGGAAATGTATCTGTATCAGGAAAATGTGGATCAGTACGTAGTGGCGGAGGAATATGAAAAGATGGCCCGCATGCATACGAAGGATAAGCGCCGATGATGATGTATGTACAGGGTGCACTTCAGATCATTTTAGGCATCGCCGGAGGCGTTGCGGTGGGTGGTGGCGTGATCGCACTTTTTATTGTGCTGGATATGATTCCCCGGCTTGCACAGCTTACCCGTACCTATAACAAATCACGAGCATACGAAAAATCTATGATTTTAGGTTCAGTGGTGGGAACGGTATCCGATTTTTGGAATATATGCTTGCCGTTGCCGGGCGTACTTACGTGGATACCGGGGTTGTTTTGCGGAGTGTTTATCGGTTTACTCGCCGCAGCACTGACGGAGGTACTGAATCTCTTGCCTATACTCGCCAAGCGGCTCCATATGACCGTGTATATGTTTGGCCTGCTGATGGCGATGGTGCTGGGTAAGATGACGGGTTCGTTTTTTGACTGGTTCGTATACAACCGATAAAAGGAAAGTGAAGGGGGCAAGAGATATGGAGCATAGACCGGATCAAGAGCATCAGGAGGAAGGAGCCATCGGAAGGGAAGGTTACACTGCTGGGGAGGAAGAAATGAGTCCGTGGAAAAAAAGGCAGGCACAGGAGTCAGAACGTTTTAAGCACAAAAAAGAGAGTGAGCGTTCTGATAACGTAGAGGAATCCGTCCGCTATTGGCAGGGTGAGGATGATATTTCGCCGAGAATGAAGGATAATCGGGATACGCTCAAAACAGTAATCGGTCTGGGGGAGACCTTTGATGTCGTATTCAGGGAGATGACACTAGGCGGGCGACATATCGGCTATCTGTTTCTGAATACCTTTGCCAAGGACCTGGTCATGATTGAAGTGCTGAAGCGGCTCACCTATCTGACACCGGATGATCTGTCTACAGACGGACTGCAATCGTATTTTGAAAATTATATTCCGCATATTCAGGTGGAAAAGACAGACAAAATGTCGGTTGTCATCAACAAGGTGCTGACAGGCTATAGTGCCTTCTTTATGGAAGGTGAGCGCTTTTCGATCATTTTGGACACCCGTAATTACCCGGTACGTAATCCCGAGGAACCGTCACTGGAGCGCGTCGTACGTGGTGCCCGTGACGGCTTTACAGAGACGATGCTGACAAATGTGGGATTGGTTCGTCGCCGCTTGCGGGACCCCGGGCTTAAATTTGAGGCGATGCAGGTTGGCCGCCGCACCCGGACAGACGTATGCTTGGGCTATATTGATGATATCGTGGATAAAGTGATGGTGGACACGGTACGCGATAAAATTAAAAACGTCAATCTGGACGGCATCCCGCTGGCGGATAAGCAATTAGAGGAGACGATTATTAATAAAGGCTGGAATCCATATCCATTAGTGCGGTATTCGGAGCGACCAGATGTTGTGGCTTCGCATATTATGGAAGGCCGACTCGTTATTTTCGTCGATACCTCACCCAGCGTGATGATCTTGCCCACCACCTTTTTTGACCTGTGTCAGCATGCGGAAGAGAATCGGCAAACGGCTTTTATGGGGAGCTATTTGCGCTGGGTTCGCTTTATAGGGATTTTTGCCTCGATGTTTTTGCTTCCGATGTGGCTGCTTATGGTCATCAATCCCGAGCTAAAACCGGCGTTTCTTGATTTTATCGGTCCTCAAAAGGAAGCTCATCTGCCGCTGATCGCCCAGTTTATCATTGTGGAGTTGGGGGTCGATCTCATGCGCATGGCGGCTGTCCATACACCGACACCGCTGGCTTCGGCGATGGGCTTGATCGCCGCCATTTTGGTCGGGGATATTGCGGTCAAAACGGGACTTTTCGTCAACGAAGTTGTGCTGTATATGGCTGTGGCTGCTATCGGGATGTTCGCAACGCCGAGCTATGAATTGGGATTGGCGAATCGGCTAATCCGGCTGGTTTTGCTGATCGCTGTGGCTATTTTCCACGTTCCGGGTTTTATCGTAGGCACGACACTGATCATTTTGATGCTGACGCTGCACCGATCATATAATTCTTCCTATCTGTGGCCGTTCATTCCTTTTAATGCCAAGGCGATGGCTTCCATCTTGTTCCGTGTGCCTGTACTGAGTTCGACTAACCGTCCGTCATCTAACAAAACGCGGGACAATACACGCATGCCGGGTACGGATGCAAACACGGATTCGAACTCTGGCAACGGGCAGGAACATTAATATAAATGATCTGTATAAAAATCCATTCTTCTTAATGCTTTTTTTGCTATACTGGTGTTAACATTCGATGGAATATGACTTGCTTGTTCCAGAAAGAGAGGCGCCAGAACATGTATTTGCATGGAAGCAGTAAAATTAACAGCACTGGACATTTGGAGATTGGCGGATGCGACACGACCCTTCTGAAGGAGCGCTTTGGAACACCGCTATATATTGTAGATGAACAGTTAGTACGCCAGCGTTGCCGGGAGTTTATAGAAGCTTTTCATGAAACCGGGTTGAAGTTTCAAGTCGCTTATGCAAGCAAAGCATTTTGCGTAATGGCGATGTGTGCTTTGGCTGCAGAAGAAGGGATGTCGCTCGACGTCGTTTCCAGTGGAGAGCTGTTCACCGCGCTGCAAGCTGGATTTCCGGCAGAGCGAATCCATTTTCACGGCAACAACAAAACACCGGAAGAAATTGAAATGGCGTTAGATGCGCAAATTGGTTGCTTCGTGGTCGACAGCGAGATGGAGCTGCATTTGCTTCAGGCCCTTGCCTCCGAGCGGAAACAGCAGGTAAATATTTTATTGCGGGTTACACCGGGGGTTGAAGCACATACGCACGAATATATGGCCACAGGCCAAGAGGATTCAAAGTTCGGTTTTGACATTGCGAACGGTACAGCAAGCCATGCGGTGGAGCAGGCTATCAGGCTAGATCATCTGAACCTGCTGGGGGTACATTCCCATATCGGATCGCAAATTTTTGAAGTGAACGGCTTCCAAATGGCTGCCGAACGGGTTGCCGCTTTTTCCAGAGAAATCAAGGAACAGCTTCAGTTTTCTTTCAAGGTTATTAATCTGGGTGGGGGATTTGGCATTCGTTACACAGAAGAGGACACACCACTGAAAATTTCCACCTATGTACAGGCTATCGGCGAAGCGGTAAAAACTCATTTTTCCGGGCTGTATGACGAGCTTCCTGAAATCTGGATTGAACCGGGACGGAGCATTGTAGGCGACTCCGGCACCACCTTGTATACCGTGGGCAGCCTCAAGGATATCCCACAGGTGCGCAAGTATGTCTCGGTTGACGGCGGAATGACGGATAATCCGCGTCCAGCGCTATATCAGGCGAAGTATGAAGCCATGCTGGCTAACCGGGCGCACGATGCGAACGAGGAGACGGTATCCATTGCGGGCAAATGCTGTGAAAGCGGCGATATGCTCATTTGGGATGTGGAGCTGCCGCGTCCGACCAGCGGGGATTTGCTCGCTGTTGCTTCAACCGGAGCCTACAATTATTCCATGGCGAGTAATTATAACCGGATACGTCGACCAGCGGTTGTATTTGTAAACAATGGTGAGGCCGAACTGGTGGTACGCCGGGAAAGCTATGAGGATATCGTTCGGAATGATGTCGTGCCACAGCGTTTGGTTCGTGACCAAGCCAGTTCATCGGTTCATCCCAACGCCAAGATTACGGTTTCTTCCTGATTTTGAATACGTGTGACGAAACAGGCCATTCATCCGGAGTGATATACCGGGGACAATGGTCTCTTTTTTTGGACAAGGCTTTGCTAAGCGCGGCAATTCATAGTAAACTGGAACTTGATGCTATTTAGCTTTCAAAACAGGTTGAAAAGGAGCTACAAACAATGAAAAAAGGTAGAATAGATCTTGAAAACGGCGGTATCGTCGAAATTGATTTTTTTCCAGAAGAAGCGCCAAACACGGTTGCTAACTTTGAAAAGCTGGCAAACAGCGGTTACTACAACGGCTTGAGCTTCCACCGCGTTATTCCAGGCTTTGTTGCCCAAGGTGGTTGTCCTAATGGAACAGGCACAGGCGGCCCTGGCTACACGATCGACTGCGAAACAGCTACGAACACAACGAAGCATGCCAAAGGCGTTCTGTCCATGGCGCATGCAGGCCGTAACACAGGCGGAAGCCAATTCTTCATCTGCTACGCTCCACAGCCGCATTTGGATGGAGTACATACTGTATTTGGTCAAGTGACCAAAGGTATGGAATTCATTGATGCTGTAAAACAAGGCGACAAAATGAAAGAGGTTAAAGTATTTGACGCGTAATATACCGTTAAATGCATGATCTTTTTCTTAACGTTACACCTAAGCCGTTCTGTCTTTGGACAGGGCGGCTTTTTGTTGTCTTTTGTTTGACAGTTTGCTGATTTTCGCATTCACGCAGGTCTTAAAGTGAAGAAGATCACATTCGAAAAGTAAGTGTTGTGATAGCCTTTTCATAAGAATGCATTTTCCATTTTTTTATATGAGTATTCAAGCTTAGTAAGGGTTGCAAAAGAAGGGGGTTTATCACATTGTCTATTTTAACGAGCACAAATCGACTCGGATTTTTTGAAATCCGGCTGGAGTCCATTGGTGGACTCGGCGCTAATCTGGCTGGTAAAATGCTGGCTGAAACCGGGGTGCTTGGTCTGGGGCTGAATGCTTCAAATTTTTCGTCATATGGTTCGGAAAAGAAGGGAACCCCGGTCAAAAGCTTTGTCCGTTTTTGTGATCCCGGGGTGGATATCCGCGATCACAGTCCGATTGAGCAACCGCATGTGGTAGGCATTTTCCATGAAACGTTATACAAAACGGTAAATGTCATCAGCGGACTGCCAGCGGATGGGATTGTAGTGGTTAATTCTACACGTCCAGCAGAAGAAATACGGGCTGATTTGGGACTGGTATCCGGTACATTAGCGGTGGTGGATGCGATGGGCATCGCCCTGGAGGAGCGGACCAAGCTGAATACGTCCATGCTGGGTGCGCTGTTCCGCGTCTGTGATTTTTTAGATCCGGAGGCGATGAGATCGGTTATTCGCAGTACTTTTGAAAAGAAAAATCCACAGTTGGTGGAGCCTAATTTGCGTACGTTTAACCGTGGTTTTGAAGAAATGGAACTGCACGTATATCCGGTTACTGATGACGCGCAGGATCGGGTTTTTGAACGTCCGCAGCCTTTACTGGGGTACGAAACGCAGCCATTGGGGGGCGTTATTGCGACTCAGGGGAACAGCATGACGAGAGATGTTAGTGGTTCACGTCAGGGGTATGTGCCTGAATATGAAGCTGATAAATGTACCCATTGTGCCAAGTGTGATTCGATTTGCCCGGATTACTGTTTTGTATGGGAAGAGCAAGCAGACAAACGCGGAAGAATGATTCCATTTTTGCAAGGGATTGATTACCAGTATTGCAAAGGATGTCTGAAATGTGTAGATATTTGCCCATCGGGGGCATTAAGCTCGCGTCGCGAGCAATGGGGATGGGCGGAACAGAATCGAGTTGCCCACCAATTTCCGGTATATGAAGGAGGGCGTGCGTAATGGCAAAACTGGAGGAAGAACTCAAACAGACAGGCGCCGCGCAAGTGACAACGTTCGAATCCGGTAATGAAATGGCAGCTACGGCGGCTGCGCAGATCAATTATCATATGATGGGATATTTCCCGATTACTCCATCTACCGAGGTAGCGCAGTATCTGGATCAGATGAGAACGAGAGGGCAGCATAATATTAAGCTGGTTGCAGCAGACGGAGAACACGGATCGGCAGGGATTTGTTATGGAGCAGCCGCAGCGGGAGCGAGGGTTGTGAACGCCACTAGTTCGCAAGGTTTCCTGTACATGCTGGAGCAGTTACCTGTTCAGTCAGGTACTCGTTTTCCAATGGTTATGAATCTGGTGACACGTGCTGTCAGTGGTCCCCTGGATATTCGCGGGGATCATTCGGACCTGTACTATGGTTTGAATACAGGCTGGGTCATTTTGACGGCAAGTACACCACAGGCTGTGTATGATATGAACATCATGGCACTAAAAATCGCAGAGCATAGCGATGTTCGGCTGCCTGTAATGGTTGCATATGACGGTTTTTATACGTCCCATCAAAAACGTAAAGTGCAATATTTTGCCGATGCTGAGACCGTGCGCGGTTTTGTAGGTCCTAACCCGAACTTAAATTATCCGAATATTACGGATTTTGATCATCCTGTTACCGTGGGCGCGCATATGAACGGCGATGACCTGACGAATAATCATGTTCAGCTGTCCGAAGCACTGAAGCTGTCAGAAGGAGTATATGAGCAGGTAGCAGCAGAATATGCCGCTTTATCCGGTCGGGAATACCCGATTTTGGATCTGTATCATATGGAGGATGCTGAGGTCGCGGTATTCCTGTTGAATTCGGCGGCTGAATCGGCCAAGGATGTGGTGGATCAACTCCGCGCGCGCGGGATTAAAGCTGGTGTGATACGTCCGAATATCATCCGACCGTTTCCTGCCGAGCAGCTTCGCGAGGCATTGCGCCATGTCAAGGCGCTGCTGGTGGGTGAACGTGCGGATTCGTACGGCGCCGATGGCGGTAATTTGACGCACGAAATCAAGGCGGCCTTACAGGAGGACCCGCTGAATCGGACACTCGTGTTGAGCCGTATCTTTGGCTTGGGGGGCAAGGATTTTTATGCGGAAGATGCAGAGGCGTTCTTCCAGCTTGCGATTGAGGCGGCAGAGGCCGGACGAGCGGAGAAGCCCTTTGATTATTACGGAATTAATCTGGGTTCACCGGACAAGGTGATGCCGCAAGTTATGCAGCCGCCACGGGGCGATGCGTACCGTACGGGTCTCATTCAGGTTACGCCGGATGAGGTGACCGGGAAGCTCAAGGTCAAGGTACCGCCGCTGCGTTCGCTGACGACCAAACCACGCCGTCTTACGCCGGGTCATGGGGCGTGTCCAGGCTGTGGAGCGCTGTCTGCGCTGGAGCTGTTTTTCAAAGGCATCGAGGGAGATATCGTCGTGCTGTTCCAGACCGGTTGTGTATACGTGGTCACGACAGGTTATCCGTATACATCACACAAACAGCCGATGATTCATAATCTTTTTCAAAATGGGGCTGCTACGCTCTCTGGAGCGCTGGAGGCTTACATGGAGATGAAGCGCCGCAATGAAATTAAGATGGCGGATGATCCGACCTTTATCATGATCAGCGGTGACGGTGGGATGGATATTGGTATGGGTTCTGCGATTGGTGCGGCTCTGCGTAATCATAAGCTGATCATGCTGGAATATGATAACGAGGGGTATATGAATACAGGTTCACAGCAATCGTACTCCACTCCGCTCGGTCACATGACCAGTACGTCGGGTGTAGGCAAAATGCAAAAAGGCAAGCAGGGGCATCACAAGGATACGGTGCAAATTATGGCTGCCTGCAATATTCCATATGCCTTCACGGCAGCCGAAAGCCATCCGCAGGATATGCTGCGTAAAGCGGCCAAAGCACAATGGTATGCAAATAACGTGGGGACCGCCTATGGTAAAATCCTGTGCGCCTGCCCGCTGAACTGGAAATCCGAGGATAGACTGGGTACCAGCATTGTGGGAGCTGCTGTGGAGTCTTGCTTCTTCCCGCTGTACGAGATTGAGCAAGGCAGTACGACGATTACGTACAATCCGGAGGACAAGGGAAAACGGATTCCAGCCGCAGAATGGCTCAAATTAATGGGCAAAACAAAACATCTTCTTAAGGAAGAAGCCACGCTGGCTACCTTTGAGCAGGAGATTGAACGCCGATGGAATATTCTGAAAAAGAAACATGAAATTTCGGAGCTATAATCCAGTTTTTTGCATAATACACTTTGAACATTGTTATAAGATGTTGCGGTACCGGTTCGATCAAGATTCTTTGCGCTTGTTGCGCGAAGAATCTTTTTTGTCGTTTATGGGATGAAGCATAAAAAATCAGGTAATGATTTCCGATATAGGAGTGGAGGCCTACGTGAAACATGTTGAATTAGTGCTTTCTCTGAATTTTAAGATGCAATGAGGTGCAGGTATGATTAAGCTGAATACAGTTGAGATAATCGAAATTATAAAGAAGCAAATACCCAAGGTCATGAATATCACGCCAGTGGAATTGAAATTTACGGATGACTTTGGACGGACTTCGCTGGCAGCGACAGATCACAAATTTACGCTGACGAACCAGCACTATTCAGCCAAGGTGATGGATTGTGTGCTGGAAACGCAGGTGCGTCCCATTTTAATGTGCGAGATTATTTATTTTCTGAAATGCGAGTTTATCGACGGGCATGTTGATGTACGGCTGGATTACGATATATGCACGGAGGGTGGCCGCGGACCAACCGCTTCAGCGGTCATTACGTTCGATCATGCTACGCAGCTCGGGATCGAAGAACTGGCCGATCTGATTGATCTGGCGCTTCACATGAATGATAGAGCCTGGTTTGAAGAGCTTTCCAGCCAATATGTCAAAACAAAAGCAGAAGCGTCTATCAGATAACTTGCTTTTTTTAGAAGTCGGTGCTAATATACGTAACAAGTTTAATGCTAATTCAATTGAATAAAGCAAGATCCTTCGGGGCGGGGCGCAATTCCCCACCGGCGGTGATGACGTGTCTGTAAATCGCTTCTGCGATGAACAGCGCGGCTTAGTCCGTGACCCGGATGCTGAGCGATCAGCAGAAGGTGGACCTGGTGCAATTCCGGGACCGACAGTATAGTCTGGATGGGAGAAGGATACGAAGCGCATGTGCATGACATGTGCCGATTTTTAGCATACGTAATGGTACGTACGGCTTATTTCGTTGCAGGTAGCAAACGGAAGATTGCTTGTTCTACAAGCTTTCGTTTTCGCACGCGCTCTGAGCGTATTTAGTTGTATGGTCAGTCATGCTTTCTATTGGCAAACTTATCATTCATGTGGTCTCAGGATGTATATGGACTGCGCTTGTATACTGAAAATTCGACTCTCATCACCCCCATGACGGATATTATCCGGACTGGGGGGTTTTTGCGCTTATGCCTGATGAATTAGGGATAAACTGAACTTTAGATGGGAAGGAGTGAAGGCATGTTTACCGGATTGGTCGAGGAAGTGGGACGCATTCAGCAGATTTCCAGAAGTGGAGAAGCGATGGTGCTGGGCATTGCGGGTTCTGTGGTATTGGGCGATTTGAAAATAGGAGACAGTGTTTCCGTGAATGGTGTTTGTCTGACCGCAACACAGGTGGGTACTAAGGATTTTAAGGTTGATGTGATGCCTGAAACCTACCGCAGCAGCAATCTGAAAGAGTTGAAATCCGGTAGCCGGGTCAATCTGGAACGGGCTATGGCGGCGAATGGCAGGTTCGGAGGGCATATCGTGCAAGGACATGTGGATGGAACGGGCACGATTCGTCGGGTGACATCAGACCAGAATGCGGTTGTGTACGAAGTTGCACCTACAGATCAGGCAATATTCAAATATATTCTTCTCAAAGGCTCGATTACACTCGACGGCATCAGCTTGACGGTTGCCCAGCGCACAGGAGATACCTTTGCCGTATCTATCATCCCCCATACCTTATCTGAGACGGCCTTGCAGGCCAAACGTGAGGGAGACACCGTCAATATTGAATGCGACATTTTAGGTAAATATGTGGAGCAGCTTTTGAATTACGGAAGATCAGCGGCGATGGAGGAAACGGAGAAAGCTCCTATGAGTCTGGATTATTTGGCGAAACACGGCTTTGCCTGATGCCACAAGAAATAAGGAGGAAAGCGTAATGGAAAGCGGAAGAAGTGAGAGCCATTCAAATATAGTGGCTGACGTAGTGGAATATGGTGTGTTGGAGCAGGAAGTGGAAATTCGTCTGGATTCCATTGAAGAAGCGCTGGAGGATCTAAAAAACGGTAAAGTCGTGATCGTGGTGGATGATGAGCAACGGGAAAACGAAGGCGATTTTATCGCTCTGGCTGAAAAAGCGTCCCCCGAGGTCATTAATTTCATGATTACCGAAGGCCGCGGGTTGGTCTGCGTACCGATTACAGGGCAAAGAGCCGAGGCACTGGAATTGCAACCGATGGTGGAGCAAAATACAGATTTCCACGGCACAGCCTTTACGGTGTCGGTAGATCATAGAGAGACCACAACGGGGATTTCAGCAGCCGAGCGTTCTTTGACCGTGCGTGCGCTGGCCGACGAGACAGCCACAGGGGGCGATTTTCGCAAGCCTGGTCACATGTTTCCGCTGATCGCCCGCGATGGGGGTGTTTTGCAGCGTGCGGGTCATACCGAGGCGGCTGTCGATCTGGCCCGACTCTGCGGCTCCAAACCCGCCGGGGTCATTTGCGAAATTATAAAGGAAGATGGGTCCATGGCCCGAGTACCCGATTTGGCAGTGATCGCCAACCGTCATCATTTGAAGCTGATCAGTATTCAGGATTTGATTGATTATCGTCGTCGTATGTCATTGTAAATAATTTAAAAAAGAGAGGTTGATTCATATGGCACGTTTTCTGGAAGGTAATCTCGTATCGGATGGTTTGAAGTATGGTATTGTGGTAGGCCGGTTTAATGAGTTTATTACAAGTAAGCTGTTAAGCGGTGCAATCGATGCGCTTCAACGGCATGGAGCGCAGGAAGATGAGATTGATGTAGCCTGGGTGCCAGGTGCTTTTGAAATTTCACTGATTGCTCAAAAAATGGCTGCAAGCGGTAAATACGATGCCGTTATTACGCTGGGTACGGTGATCCGTGGTTCTACCTCGCATTATGATATCGTCTGCAATGAGGTAGCCAAGGGTGTGGCGGCAAGCAGTCTGAAAACAGGCGTGCCTGTTATTTTCGGTGTAGTGACGACGGAAAACATTGAGCAGGCTATTGAGCGTGCAGGTACGAAGGCTGGTAATAAAGGCTGGGATTCTGCACTGGCTGCGATTGAGATGGCGAATCTGGGCAAGCAGTTTTAATTTTGCGAATACCTGAATTGAACGACATAACTATAGCAGGAAAAAGGGATTGGATTGTTAAGCAAGGCGATGACGTATATACTACAGAAAGAGGGATTGATAAAGTCGAGCATAAGTGCTAACGGGGAAAGGTATTGTTGAATGATGATTGGAGTAAGGCAGGGGGAAGCACATTGACAGTCGTAAATTACAAGCTGGAAACATTCGAGGGTCCGCTGGACCTGCTGTTGCATCTGATTGATAAGGCCGAGATCGATATTCAGGATATCCCGATTAGTGATATTACCGATCAGTATATGGCTTTTTTGCACAGTATGCAGGAGCTGGAGCTGGACATTACGAGCGAGTTTCTGGTGATGGCGGCGACGCTCTTATCCATTAAGAGTAAATTGCTGCTTCCCAAGCCACCTGTAATGGAATATGATGATTTGGATTTTTATGAAGAAGAGGATTATGATCCACGGGATGAACTGGTTCGCAAGCTGGTGGAGTATCGTAAATATAAAGGGATTGCCCGCCATCTGAGTGAGCGTGAATGGGAACGAAGTCTGATCTATGGCAAGGAGCCGGAGGATTTGAGCGCATACCTGCCCACCGAACCCGCCAATCCGGTGCATGGGCTGCATGCAAGCGATTTGGTCGCGGCTTTTCAGCGTGCGCTGCGCAAAGCAGAACGACGTACGACGGTAACCCGTATTCACCGGGATGAGATTTCGGTCAAGGACCGTATTCGGCAGGTCATCGGGGCGTTGGAGATGGTAGGAACGGGGGGACGGCTTCTGTTCTCCAAGCTGATGCATGAGGATATGTATCGGCATGAAGTGGTAGTCACCTTTTTGGCTATCCTCGAATTGATGAAAATGAAGCAGATTTTCTGCTATCAGGAGAAGCTTTTCGATGATATTGTAATGGAGTGGAGAGGGGATTTACGGGTTAATGGATTATCTGAAGCTGAAATCAATTATTGAGGGGCTGCTGTTTCTCGCGGGAGAGGAAGGGTTGTCCGCCAAGCAGATCGCCGACATTGTAGAGCAGCAGCAAGAACTGGTTGAAAAGGGTCTGGAGGATATGAAGCAGGACATGGAGCAGGGAGGAAGAGGTCTGCAAATTGTCCGTATCGCCGGGCACTATCAGCTTGCAACCTTATCCGAACATGCACCTTATTTTGAAAAGCTCGCCTACTCTCCGGCACGTGCCTCGCTGTCGCAAGCGGCCTTGGAGACACTTGCCATTGTGGCCTACCGCCAGCCCATTACAAGAGTTGAAATCGAAGATATTCGCGGTGTCAAATCTGAGCGGGCCATACATACTCTGGTCAACAAGGAGCTTATTGAGGAAAAAGGTCGGGCTGAGGCTATCGGACGGCCGATTTTGTACGGTACGACGAAGTCATTTTTGGATTATTTTGGTCTGGGCTCTTTGGCGGATTTGCCGCAGCCTGAGCAGTTTGAGGACTCGGATAATTTGGAGGAAGAGACACAATTGTTGTTCGAACGTTTGGAGAGTAATCACCCGGATATGAACGATACGGAATCTTGATGCCTGACAGGAGCTTGTTTTACAGGTTTCTCTTCATTGTTAAAGGTTCGAAATTTAGAAAACAGCCAGTCCTTGCGTAATGGGGCTGGCTGTTTAGCGTTTCAGGATGCATGTTTTCCGGGTGAAGGGTCATACTATTTTTGCCATGGTATATCTATGTAGAAAAAAGGAAGGGAGGACTCGCCAGTGTGGAAATGGATCGGTATCGCCATCATCGTCGTCTTGTTACTTGTGCTGGCTGTTCTGCTCTCCCGTATCCGATTGAAGCTGGATATTGCCAAGCATGATAATGATGACCGGGCGCATCTGGAGATCAGATTTCTGTACGGGTGGATTAAAATAAACTATGACATTCCGGCTATTCTGCTGGCAAGTTTGCAGAAAGGGCTACTCTATCGACTCGATCGCAACAAAAACATACATAAAACCGATGCTTCTATTGACAGCGGCACCATCGATAAAGAGAAAATCAAGCTATTTATACACGATATTCGGATTCTGCTGAAAGGAACACGCTCCTTTCACCGATGGATACGTCATACGCTATCCCATGTGAAAATGTCGAAAATGGAATGGTCCACCAATATCAGTCTTGCTGATGCTGCTTATACGGCTACCTCTACCGGTATTCTCTGGGGACTGAAAACGTCACTGATCGGTTTTGCCTCCAGCTTTGTGCGCATGAACTGCACGCCCAAGCTGTTTGTTGTGCCCTATTGGGTAGATCGCCTGCGTTTTACTACCACTTTGACCTGTGAGGCAAGTATTTCACTAGGTTATGTCGTTTATTCGATGCTCATGTTGGCTTACCGCATATGGCGCGTACCGGGCGGTCCAGAGGCGTGGAAGCGCGTATTCTCCAAGAAACCTGAGAATCGTCAGGTCAGCAGTGAAGAGTAAAGAGCGATGGAATCCATCCTTCTCTGAACTTAGGGTAGCACAAAAATACTCTTGATAATATTGTCGAATTTTATCGAATATCTTGATTTATTTATATAATGTCGATAGAATTAGTCGTAATTATAGCAGAGAGATTGTGCGTAACAAGAGGAGGCAGTAAAGGTTGGGCGATTCATGGAGATTAGGGATTGATATTGGGGGAACATTTACGGATTTAACCATATTGGACAATCAGAACGGCAAGCTATGGGGAGTGAAAACTCCAACCATTCCGTTGGACCCTGCACAGGGGATTGCAAATGGATTAGCCTTGTTGAAAGAGCGTGGCATCAAGCCGGAGGACATACATTACTTCGTGCACGGCACTACAATAGGTCTAAATACGTTACTACAGCGTCGCGGTGAGGCGATTGCACTCATCGTAACCGAGGGATTCCGGGATTTGCTGGCTCTCCAGCGTTTACGGCTGCCGATACCATATGATTTTCGTTCCAGACTGCCTGAGCCGCTTGTGCCGAGAGAACGGGTCTTTACGGTAAAAGAGCGCATGCTGCATGACGGTACGGTACATACCTCATTAGATTCTGATAGTCTGGATCAAGCGATTCGCGGGGCGCTGGATTCCGGGGTGAGCGGGGTAGTGGTTTGCTTCCTGCATAGCTATAAAAACCCGCAGCATGAGCAATTGGCTGTTCAGCGGATACGTGAGATCGCTCCCCAGTTGGGTGTGAATGCGTCTTCCGCCTTGTGGCCTCAGATGAGGGAATACGAGCGGGCGGCTATGACGTCCGTTAACTTGTATATTCAGCCAAACGTCCAGCGTTACTTTGAAACGCTTCGTGAACGTTTGAATGAAGAAGGAGTTCAGACGCAACCTTTTATTACGCAATCGAATGGCGGTATTATGGATATTGGCACAGCTGCACAGGCGCCAGTACGAACTTTGTTTTCCGGACCCGCCGCAGGGGTAATCGGTGCAGTACAAGCCGCAAAATCTGCAGATATTGCCAATGTCATCACTTTTGATATGGGGGGCACGAGTGCCGATATTTCCATTATTGAAGCCGGTAAGCCTACATTCACACAAACCAATCAGTTGGCAGGGATGCCGATTATGCTACCTTCCGTTTCGATGTATTCGGTAGGGGCAGGCGGCGGTTCCTTTGCCTGGATTGACAATGGAGGGCTGCTTAAGGTAGGACCGGAGTCAGTCGGTTCGTCTCCGGGGCCTGCCTGTTACGGCACGGGGGAAAGAGCTGCTTTGACGGATGCGTTTCTTTTGTGCGGATATTTGAATTCGGATAGGTTCGCCGCAGGGCATGTACAGCTTTTCCCTGAACGTTCTGCGCAAGCAATTCGTCCCATTGCCGAGCACTTGGGAACAGATGAACGAATGGCCGCCGACCGAATGATTCAGGTAGCTGTGGCGAATATGTATGCAGAGCTAAGCGCGGTGATGGAGCAGCACGGCTTTGATCCACGGGAATTCAGTCTGCTTGCCTTTGGCGGCGGCGGACCGGTAACGGCTAATTTTTTGGCAGAGGAAATTCAGGCACAGAGTGTTCTGGTTCCACCGAATCCCGGTACGTTGTGTGCGCTAGGAGCACTGTCGGCTGATTTTGCCTATGATGCAGTATTATCTTTACAGCAGCGGTTTGATGAGTATCCTTCCGATTCGCTCGCACGTGAATTTGATGTTTTGGCAGAACAGGCGCGGCAGTGGCTTGATCAGCAGCAGGTGGAGGGGCTGGAAGGGATCGCACTTCATTACTCGATGGATGCACGTTACAGCGGACAAGCCTTTGAAATTGAGCTTCCGCTGGATCGCTCCATGCTGGAAGACGGAAACGGTGAACGGATTGTCACCGCTTTTCACGAACTGCATCATCGTCAATACGGGCACAGTGATCCTTCTGCCGTATTAGAGTTGATTAACCTGCGGGTACGGTTGGCAGGCCATACGATTAAACCTCAGATTGCCTCCATTCCAGAGGCGACGGATCAAATTCAGCCTTCGGGAACACGACGTATTGTCTATGGCGGAACGGATTATACCGCTGATGTATACGCTCGTACCGAGCTGCGTGCAGGCCATCGGTTCGAAGGACCAGCTATCGTCGAACAGGATGACACAACCGTTCTTGTGCTGAACGGCTGGTATGGCGTGACGGATCCGTCCGGCAACCTGATTTTGAAACGAAAAGAGGTATGCGGATGAAGACAGATCCGGCAACACTGGAAATCATGCGAAGTTATTATAATGCGATTGCGGCGGGAATGGGCCACATTATTGAACGGACATCGTTCACGACATTTGTGAAGGAGTCGGCGGATTTTGCCACTGCCTTAGCGACGCCGTCGGGAGAGTTTTTTGTTTACCCAAAAACTGTTGGTGTAACTATATTTTTGGGTTTAAGCTTACAGCGTGCAGCAGAGGCGTGTGAGCCGCTGGAACCGGGCGATATTATCATTACCAATGAGCCGTATTCCACCGACGGATTGGCGACACATTTGCCAGATGTTCATGTATTCAAACCTATTTTTGTGGACGGTGAGCTGATATCCTACGCCTGGGCATTTGTTCATTGCAGTGATGTAGGCGGCCTGGTACCCTCCAGTATTTCGCCCGAGGCCACGGATATTCACCAGGAAGGTTTACGTATACCTCCGGTGAAGCTTTATAAGCGTGGTCAAGCCAATGCGGACGTCCATTTGTTTCTGAATGCGAACAGCCGGGCGCCACAGCTCAATCTGGGTGATTTTAATGCGATGGTGGCTGCTGTCAATACAGCCGAACAGCGGATGCATACGCTGGTGAACAAGTTTGGTGTCCAAGCCGTGAAGGACAGTATGCAGGACCTGATGGATCAGGGGGAGCTTCGTGCCCGCAAGGTCATCGAACAAATTCCCGACGGCACTTACAGCTTTGCTGATTATCTGGACGATGATATGGTTTCGGATACCCCTGTGCGTCTGGCCGTGTCGGTTGTGGTCAAGGATGGAAGCATTACGCTTGATTTTTCCAACTGTGATCCACAGGTGAGAACGGCATTTAATCTCGTGACGAACGGGAAAAAGCATTCGTTTCTGTTCCAGGGATTAATCAACTATATTATTAGTTCTGATCCGTTTATTCCGGTTAACGGAGGTATTACACGACCCATTTCGGTCATTGCACCGGCGGGTACGCTGGTTAATCCGGTATATCCGGCTGCGGTGGGCGTGAGGCATACGATTACGATGCGGTTGTATAACGCTGTGCTTGGGGCGCTTGCAAAAGCTATTCCAAATGAAATCCCGGCGGCGGGTGCCGGGCAATCTGCGATTGTGGTGTTGTCCACCCCTGACGTTTTGAGTGGTTCGCGTAATATGGCTGTAGTTCAGCCGATGGGCGGTGGAGGCGGAGGTCACAGTGACATGGAAGGAGCGGACGGAATCGATCATGCTTCCGGTTTTCTCCGAAATACCCCGATTGAAAGTCTGGAGCAGCACATTGAAGTGCTGGTTCATCGCTATGAATTGTTGGAAAACACGGCAGGTGCCGGACTGCATCGCGGGGGTCACGCCATCCGACTTGATTTTGAGATTCGGGAGGAAGGTTCGATAGTAACGGCTAGAGGCATGGAACGTCTCCGCTTTCATCCTTGGGGACTGGCAGGCGGACAAGCCGGTTCCTTGGGACAGGTCACATTGAACCCCGGCCGTGCGAATGAACGAAAACTACCCAAAATTAGTGTACTTCATCCGGAGCCAGGCGATGTGGTCAGCATTCAGTCTCCAGGTGGGGGCGGCTGGGGCAGTCCGTTCAAGCGCGATCCCCAAGATGTATTGGAGGAAGTGTGCGCTGGTCTACTCGGGGTGCAGCAGGCAGAGAACTTATACGGCGTTACCGTTCAAATACAAGATGGTGCGTGGGTAGTGGATGAAGCATTGACGCGCCAGTACCGGGCTGGCAAGACTGCGGAAGTCACGGACTTGTGGGATTTCGGGAGCGCAAGAGAAGCCTATGAAGCTGTCTGGACATCCGAAGCAAGCGACCGCCTAGCGCAGTTGCTCCAACAACTTCCGCCGACTCAACGTGCTATTCGCAAGCAGTTGGTTCATGAACGTGCTGAACAGATTTATCCGCAGCAGAAGCTGTCCGCCGAGTCGATTGAGCAATTGTGGCAGGATTTAATGTAGAAGGTATTTTATTATTCATAAAAGGTGGTTATGTCCATGAAAAACAAGAGAAATTTACATTTGCTTCCCTATTCCTTAGCTTGGCGGTCCTCATTTCTGCTTGCGGCAATCAACAGAGCGGAGCGGGAACCGATAATCAAGCCAGCGGCGAGCTGCCGAAAACGAACAAAGTGGTCATTGGTGTGTCCGGTGGAGATTGGGAAAAAATATCCGTAAAGCAGCATTGGATCAATTTCAAAAGGATACCGGGATTGAAGTGGAGGTTGTCACGGGTACGGATGCCGAATGGTATCCAAAGCTGAAAGCGGGCAATGGTAAAAATGCAGCTTATGACGTGCTTGTTCTGCAACCGGACACCATTCAACGGGCAGCAGATTCCAATTTGTTGCAGCCATTGGACACTAAAAATGTTCCTAATCTGGCTGATTTATACCCTTCTGTTGAGGAACGGTTCACGAAAGACGGCAATGTATACGCGGCAGGCTTTAGTATGGGGCAATTAGGACTTATTTATCGTAAAGATTTAGTTAAAACCCCGCCGACCAGTTGGCTGGATTTGTGGAATCCGGAATATAAAGGCCATGTTGCAATATCCTCGCCGACTTATTCTGCTGGTTTGCAGTTCTTCTCCGGTCTTGTTAATGCCTTGGGTGGCAAGGAGAGCAACCCTGCTGACGTCGATAAAACCTTTGCCAAACTTGCAGAGCTAAAACAGAATGCTACCGCGTTCCCGGATAACTCCGGTTCCATTCAAACCTTGCTGGAGCGTGGGGATGCGTGGGTTGTACCGTTTTGGGACGGTCGCGCGTTTGCTATGCAAAAAGCTGGCTTGAATGTTGGCTTCACGTATCCGAAGGATGGACCGGTTGCTGCTGTGGCGAGCTGGGTTATTCCGAAAGGAAGCCAGAACCTGGCAAATGCCTATAAGCTGGTTGACTATTTGTCCAGTCCTGATGCACAGAAATCATTCTCTGATCTGTCTCTGTACGGTATGACCAATAAAAACGTAAAGTATAGTGATGACTTGAAAAACAAAGTACAAGTCGGCGAAGAAGCCTACAAAAAGCTGAAATGGGTTGATTATACGACAGCTACCCCTAACTTGGCAGATTGGACCAATCGCTGGACACAGGCATTGGGGGCAGCAAGTGAGTGGGATTCACATTGATGATGTGAGCCGCCAATTTGGAGATTTCACGGCTCTGGAAGAGGTCCAGCTACAGGTTCGGGAAGGGGAGTTCTTCTCCCTTCTCGGACCTAGCGGTTGTGGTAAAACGACGCTGCTGAATATGATTGCGGGTTTTCTGGACCCCTCCACGGGACGAATTCTTATTGGAGAACAGGATGTGACTGGACTGCCTCCTTATCGACGGGGTTTGGGTATCGTATTTCAGGATTATGCGTTGTTTCCCCATCTTTCGGTGTTTGATAACGTGGCCTACGGCCTGCAAATACGCAAGCTGCCTAAAAAGAAATAAAGCGCCGTGTCGACGAGACACTGGCACTTGTCCAGCTCTCATCCATGGCAGACCGCAGACCTCATCAGTTAAGCGGAGGACAGCGGCAACGGGTGGCGATTGCGAGAGCCTTGGCTATTGAACCCTCTGTATTGCTGCTGGATGAGCCGTTAAGCAATCTGGACGCAAAGCTGCGCAAGGATATGCAGACAGAGCTGCGGACGATTCAACGCCGGACCGGAATCACTACTATCTTGGTCACACATGATCAGGAAGAGGCGCTCAGCTTGTCCGACCGTATCGGTATTTTGGGGCATGGACGTCTTCAACAGGTTGGTTCTCCACTGGAAATATATCGACAGCCAGCTAATCGGTTCGTAGCAGATTTTATCGGACAGGTGAATCTGTTTCATACCTGTTCAATGGGGGATGCAGCTTCGGGAGGCAATATACGCCTTCAGGTCGAACATTATGAGCTGGCCAATGGTTCTCCGTTAATTCTGGAAACGGCTGTGCCGGATTCTGTGGAGGCAGCTACGTATATGCTGCGTCCAGAGAGGATACGGATTTCCTTCATACCCGGAAGTGAAGCTCAGCCCAATCGCACACCGGGAATCATTCAGCATGTCAGCTATGCGGGAGATCAGGTAAGGTTAAAAGTAGCTCTTCCCGGTAAAGGGGAGCTGCTAGTCGTTGCTCCTGATCCTGTATTCCCGACTCTTCCGGTACAGGGAGACCGGTGTGAATTATACTGGGCTGCTGAGGATGTCATTCCTCTTCCGACGGAAGGAGGGTAACCATGGCACGTACAACTGCTGTTCGACGTACGAACTCATTTTATTGGCTTTTGCTTACCCCGGCGCTGCTCTTTCTGACAGCTTTTCTGGTTGCTCCGTTCATTATGCTGATTGTACTCAGTTTTCGGGAAGTAGATAGTTTATTAAATGTGCTTCCTACGTATACGTTGAATCAGTATATCCAGGTGTTTACGACAGGCGCATATATGACAACCATCCGGTCAACATTGGGTGTTGCGTTGCTGACGACAGTCATTTGTATTGTCCTGGCTTATCCGGCGGCATATCTGCTGGTACGAACCGAGAAACCGGGCATACGCACATTCTTTTATATTCTGCTGATTTCGCCCTTGTTGACCAGTGTGGTGATTCGTACGTTCGCATGGATTGTCATTCTGGCTCAAAATGGTCTGCTGAATGCGGTGCTGCTCAAGCTGCACCTGATTGATCAGCCGTTATCGCTTTTATGGAGTATGAAGGCTGTCATTATCGCTTATGTGCAGGTTATGCTGCCATTCGCAGTACTGCCTATTGCAACGTCCATGGGAGATATTCAGCCCAAGCTGCGGCAGGCATCCATGAGTTTGGGAGCTGGGCGGATTCGAACCTTTTTCCGGGTGACGCTTCCGCTTACGTTGCCGGGAATGTTGTCTGGTGCGGCTATTGTTTTCTCGCTTGCAGCGGGTAGCTATATCACGCCATTGCTCGTAGGCGGTCGTCTACAGCCCCTCCTCCCGCTGGCGATTTATCAGCAGGCCGTGCAGGTATTCAATATGCCATTCGCTGCCGCCCTGTCTGTAACGCTGTTGCTGCTGGTCGGTATTGTGGTTGCCCTGATCGGCTGGATATCGAAGAGATGGGAGGCCAGGCTGCATGACTGATTCTTCAAGCAAGGCCTCAGCTCCTGTCGTTAACAACATGAACAAGGCCGATCGACCACCGCAGCGAAAACGCAAAATATCGGTGCTGACAACTCTAATTTGGGCGGCTGGTATTCTGGTGTATCTATTTCTGATTTCACCCATTCTGGTTATTTTCCTGTCTGCCTTTAGTCCGACGGAGTATCCGCAATTTCCGCCGACCTCTTTTTCAGTAAGATGGTTTCACTCGTTGTTTACAAACAGCGACTGGGCATCGGCATTACAGGTGAGCGGTGTGCTGCTACTTATCGTCACACCGTTAACCGTCATTTTGGGAACGGCTGCTGCTTATGCTCTGGGTCGATTAAAGTTTCGAGGTCGGGAAGCCATTCAGTCTCTTATGCTGTCACCGCTTATGATTCCGCAGGTTGTGCTGGGGATTGCGTTGCTGTATGAGTTTACATCCCTGGGGCTTATTAACTCTTTAACCGGGCTGGTCATTGGGCATATGGTTGTTGCCTTTCCATACGTAGTCCGCACGGTGAGTGTCAGTGTATCCGGGCTTGATCCCAAACTGGAATCGGCTTCGATGAGCTTGGGAGCGGGAAGACTGAAAACTTTTGTAAGAATCACGATTCCGCTGATCAAGCCGGGGATTATCGCAGGTACGGTGTTCTCCATCGTGGAGTCTTTCGGGGAAGTGTCGATCAGTTTATTTGTATCCTCACCTGGAAATATAACCGTGCCTGTGCGGATTTTTAACTATATTGATCAGACATTTGATCCATCCGTCAACGCCATCTCCGTTTTGTTCATAGGAGTTGCCGTGCTGGCTATTATTATTATGGAGAAGACAGTCGGATTAACGAAAGTGATGTAAGCATGAAGAAAAGGAGGGCAGGCGAAGGGCGTAAAGCCCTTGAGCTTGTCCTCTTGCTATGTAGAAATGAGAAATGAACAGTTGAAGGAGTGGAGAAACTAACATGGAACATGAAACATGGATTGCACAAGCAGAAGCCATAAAAGAACAGGTTGTGGAGTGGCGCAGACATTTTCATCGTCACCCGGAGCTTTCTTTTCAAGAGGTTCAAACGTCTGCATACATTGAAGAACAATTGAGAGGCTTTGGAAACCTGCAAATTTCACGTCCGACTCCAACAAGCGTCATGGCCCGACTTAAGGGTGAACAGCCTGGCAGAGTACTGGCACTGCGCGCTGATATTGATGCATTGCCATTCATGAGGAGAATCAATTCGAATTCGCCTCTCAGACCGACAATGTGATGCATGCCTGCGGACATGATAGTCATGCGTCCATTTTGCTGGGCGTGGCGAAATTCTTTCAGGGGAAAACAGTCTATCCGTGGAGAGGTGCGCTTTATATTCCAGCATGCGGAAGAACAAGTACCAGGTGGGGCAGAGCAGTTGGTAGAAACAGGTGTCATGGACAATGTAGATGCCATATTTGCCCTACATCTGATTTCCTGGCTGGATACGGGAAAAATCGGGTTGCTGGCAGGCCCGGTCATGGCGGGTAACGATGCCTTTGATATAACGATTACGGGCTCGGGGGACATGCGGCTTATCCTCATCAAGCAGTTGATGCAATTTCGGTAGCAGCACAGGTCATTGTCAATCTTCAGCATGTGGTGGCCCGCCATATTGATCCGCTGTGCCCTGCGGTTTTGTCGCTCACACAAATTCATGGGGGTTCCGGCTACAACTCATTTCCCGAGCAGGTGAAGCTTGGGGGTACATTCCGCTCCTTCGATCAGTCAGAACGGAACCGTATGCCGGGATTGATTCATCAGATTATAGATGGGTAGCAACTGCCCATGGAGCAACCTGTGAGCTGGATTACCAGCCGGGGTATCGGCCACTGTATAATGACACGAAACTGGTGGAATTCGTGCGTGAGGCGGCTGTCGATTACTTTGGTGCTGATGTGCTGGAACAAATACAACCTACACTGGGAGCCGAGGATTTTTCTGCCTATTTGCGGAAGGCACCGGGAGCCTTTATTTACATCGGATCACGCAATGGGGCAAAAGAAAGTGACTTCCCGCATCACCATCCGCGATTTACTGTGGATGAGGACGCTATGGAAACGGGATTAAAGATGCTCCTGTTGTTGGTTGATCGGTGGCAGAACACACAGAATCTTCTTGACTAAGGGATTACGAATCGAATGACATGACGTACATATTTCCTTGAACCCCTGCGCACACTAGCGAAAGAAAAGGCAGTCTACACTTGAACAAAGCAGAGGAGGAATAATCATGTCAGATCACCCGATTCAAGGGCTCATGCAAATCGCGATGGAGAACATCAAAGCCATGGTGGATGTGAATACGATTGTGGGAGACGCGGTGGAAACACCCGATGGTTCCGTTATTTTGCCAATCAGTAAGGTAGGATTTGGTTTCGCAGCTGGGGGAAGTGATTTTAACGTAGATGAAGAGGCGCTTCATACTTCCTCGGCGTCGGGTAATCATAGCGGGAAGGAAGGACATCCTTTTGGTGGCGGTAGCGGTGGTGGTGTATCTATTCACCCGATTGCTTTTCTGGTTGTCGGCAAACAGGGGGCACAAATCGTTCCATTGGACAATCAAACGCATCTGATTGAGAAACTCATCGACTCCACACCATACCTGATTGATAAGGTTCAGTCTATCTTCCGGAATGCAGGCGGAGACTTGCATACTCCACCCCCACAGGTACCTGTAGATGTCACTACTGATCACAGTCACTCTGGCCCGGCTTATTTGTAACAGTTATTGAATAGGATTATTTGCACAGGAGGGTATTCCAAAGTCAGCTATTGGCTAAGGAACACCCTCTTTTTTACATACACCCAGCCATCATAATTTTATGCACGAATATACTGTCTTCCACCGATGCTCGCATGTATACGAGGAGTGTGCACGTGTAAAGGGCTCAGCTCAAGTTCTTCTTCCCGGTTTCCCTCAGGGGCAAACTGTGACAGATAGACAAAATCGGGGTATATCACTTCATTTGTCAAATAAGCAGAAGTGGTGGACCCAGGTCGCCGATGATGATTGAGAGAGTCGATGATGCCTTCCGCTGTGTGGATGCCAATCCCGTGACCATAAAACGAGTTTTCCCTTAGCTTGATAACGTTTTCTCCTTTCCACTCCGGCGTTTTGGGTGATACATCGGGATTGTTAAAATACAGGATATCACCAGGAACGGCCTTGTGAATCCCCTGCTCCTGTATGAGTCTGAGATCACTGTCATAGTGCCAATCATACAGCAGCATATCGGCAAAAATCCGGTTAAATTCACTTTCCAGAATGGAATCCAGCACTCCTTTGTAGAGCACAATGACCATAGCTGTCGCACACTCAAAGGCATATTTATGCCCATTTACAAAAATATCCCTGATCCCCTGCGCTGGTGTAACACCTGCTTTAATCTGAAATCCGCCATTTTCCGTCAACTCCCAAAATTGCGCGTTGCTGCGTGCGGTATCAAAGGCGGCAAAGGATACACCGCTTCGATTCAAGGCTTCCGCTGCCTCGACAATTCGGCTTCTTAAGATCGTTTCAAACTGTTGCCGCTGCATGTTGTACCTCCATTCATTCATTCATTCATCATGTTTAGTAACTATTATATATATGTAAGCAGGAGTGGAAGTTGCCTAGTTTGCTTCAAAAAGTATGCGGAAGAGAGGGACGATACACCATATCCCTAGAGGGATTTTCTGCTATAAAGGTGGACATACTTTGAACAGCTTGGACATAGAATGGTACAAGACTTGTTCAAAACCGGAGGAATCCAAATGTTTAAAAGAATGCCAAAAATCCACGCGGGTAGCATCCGATTTTTTTCAAAGACACACACATTTGTGTTGCCGCTGGCACTGCTGCTCGTCCTGACATTGCCGCTCACATTGCTGAATCCTCAGCCTGCTCGGGGAGCAGTGAAGAAGGAGGAAGTTCCACCAGCTTTGACTACACATGCTCAAGCTTCCTCTCTTATTGATGTCACATCAGGAAGAATCATATATTCCGCCGAGGGTGACCGGGAGCTACGCATCGCCAGTCTAACCAAAATCATGACCGCGATCGTAGCCATTGAACATGGACGCTTGCAGGATCGGGTAAAGGTGAGTCCGACGGCTTATGCCAAAGAGGGTTCCTCGCTTTTTCTCCAAAAGGGTGAACAAATGACACTGGAAAATATGTTGTACGGCTTAATGCTTCGTTCCGGTAACGATGCGGCTTCCGCCATTGCGGAGCATGTGGGGGGGACGGAAGAAGGATTTGTTCATTTGATGAATGAGAAGGCGGTTCAGCTTGGACTAAGCCATTCTCACTTTGCTAATCCGCACGGACTGGATGCCGAGAGACACTATTCCTCTGCCAATGATATGGCCCGGCTTACCGCTTATGCACTGCATAATCCAACCTTTGCTCGCATTGTGAAAACGGAGTTGAAAAAAGCACCCAATCCGAATGAATCTTGGGATTATTCATGGCATAACAAGAACAAGATGCTGAGGCTCTATGAGGGAGCTGATGGTGTGAAAACGGGTTTTACGAAAAAAGCGTTTCGCTGTCTGGTCAGCTCAGCCACACGGGACGGTCGCCAGCTTGCCGCTGTTACCTTGAATGACGGAGACGATTGGAATGACCATGCCCGCATGCTCGACTACGGTTTCCGATACTATCCGCTCATTCCGATTACGGACAAGCAACAGCCGATTGATGGTTACCCGCTGCTTACAGGCGCAAGCTTTGCCTATCCTTTGCATGATGGGGAGAAGGTGCAGCTGCACAAAAGACTGGTCCTGTATAAAAAGTCCAAGTCTAACAGAGCTGACGTATCCTTCGGTTTGCGGGGACGTGTCGAGTTCCTGCTGGAAGGTAAGCTTATTGGCTCCGTTCCTGTGTATGAAAAAGGCAGTAAGCTGCCCGCCCGGAGCACAGTACAGCCACAACAGGAAATTCCGACGGCACAAGCTCCTGCAAGCCGTGGTAACCAAGAGCGCACCTGGGCGAGCGGATGGAGCGATATTTTAAGAAAACTGTTCAGAGCATAGGGATTGCGTCACATTCATCGGTGAAAGGGAGGGATCGGTCTTGATTCATCTCATATGGGTGGCCCTGATTTGTATTGGATTTGTGTTTGCCGCCGCACAGGGAAATATTGAAGTGGTGACCAAGGCGGCATTTGACGGGGCGGCTACGGGTGTCACGGTATGCTTTGGACTGATTAGTGTGCTTGTGTTCTGGATGGGCATGATGAAGCTGGCGGAAGATGGGGGGCTTTTGCAGAAAATATCCAAACTGCTCGCCCCGCTAGTTGCTTTTCTGTTTCCTGATGTCCCGCGTAATCATCCGGCTATGGGGTATATCTTGTCCAATATGAGCGCTAATCTGCTCGGCTTGGGAAATGCAGCGACCCCGATGGGCATCAAGGCGATGCAAGAACTGCAATCGCTCAATCCCGACAAGCAGACCGCTACGCCCGCTATGTGTACGCTGCTCGCGTTGAACACGGCCAGCATTACGCTTATTCCGACCACACTGATTGCAATTCGTCTCAATTATCATTCCGCCAATCCGACCGAAATCGTCGGGACGACGCTGGTGGCGACTGCGATAGCCACCTTTGCCGCGATTGCGGCGGATCGCTGGTACCGTAGCCGGGAGTTGCGCCGCCCTCCAGCCAGTCCACCGTCCACATCATCATTGCCGTCGCAGAAAACACAGGCACCACAAGCTACGCCAGTATCTGCGTCCTCTCCGGCTACGCCGCCCGTTTCTTCACCTGCCGTTCCGCGATCAGGAATGACGGCTGCCAAGGGCAGAAACACCACTTGGAAAGGATGAGGGAGGCATGCTTTATTTCATTAATCTCGTATCGACTTGGGCCATTCCGGTTATTCTTGCCTTTATTCCTTTATATGCATATGCCAAAAAGGTGCCAGTCTACGATTCCTTTGTGGATGGAGCCAAAGACGGCTTCTCCACGGCCATCAGCATCATTCCTCATCTCGTAGGCATGATGGTGGCTATCAGCATTTTTCGGGCGTCCGGCGCTCTGGATTACTTGATATCCTGGGTAACGCCCTGGATCAAAAGCTGGGGCGTACCCGGTGAGGTACTGCCATTAGGACTGTTGCGCCCGTTGACGGGCACCGGCTCGCTTGCGTTTACAACGGATCTGATCCGCACGTATGGCCCGGATTCCATGATCGGTCGTATTGCCTCCACGATTCAGGGCAGCACGGACACGACACTCTATGTGCTGACTGTATATTTTGGCGCGGTAGGTATCCGAAATGGACGGTACGCCTTGAAGGTGGGACTGTTTTCAGACGTAGTCGGTTTTGTGGCAGCGATTGCGATTTGCCTGCTTGTATTTTGATTCCTGCATTGATTTGTGAACGGGGCTTGTGATTTTGTTCATGGATGGGTATCATTAGCATGAGGTGAATTAGCGAACATGGAAAGATTGCAGAAAATATTGGCTCAGGCTGGCGTAGCTTCCCGACGTAAATGTGAGGAGCTTATTCAGGCGGGCAGCGTGGAAGTGAACGGGGTTACCGTAACAGAGCTGGGAACGAAGGCAGACCCTGATCAGGATATAATTACAGTAAAGGGCAGACCGATCAAAACCGAGAAAAAAATCTACTTAATGATGAACAAGCCTAAAGGCGTAATTACGAGCGCTTCCGATCCGGAAGGCCGTAAAATCGTGTCCGACTATCTGAAAGGCGTTAAGGAACGCGTCTATCCGGTAGGTCGTCTTGATTACGATACTGAAGGGCTGTTGTTGCTCACCAATGACGGCGAGTTCGCCAATCTGCTCACCCATCCGAAGCATCATGTGCCCAAGACGTATGTGGCGACAGTCAAAGGCGTTCCACACGGAACCGAGCTGGACAAGCTGAAAAAAGGAATCGTGCTAGAGGACGGTATTACCGCGCCTGCTGAGGTGGAATACAAGGATGTGGACCCGAACGGCAAGGAGTCTGTGATCCAGATTACTATTTATGAAGGCAGAAACCGTCAGGTCAGACGGATGTTTGAGGCCATTTCCCATCCGGTTATCAAGCTTAAACGGATTGCTTTCGGCGATCTTCTGCTGCAAAACCTGAAGCGCGGTCTGACGAGGCCCCTTACTAAGGACGAAATCAACCGTCTCATTCAACTTGCACAGTCAGACAACACGAAAAAGAAACGGACAGGACGGGGGTCATAACCCCGGCCTTTTTGGTGTAAAGAGAGCTGAATGAACAGAGCAAGGTTTGACCGGACACGGGAAAATAGTAAAATAGAGAGAATGCTTTTTTTAGCGAAGGGGCTGGGAATATGTCAGAACATAGCAACCGCATATTAATTGTAGATGATGAAGAACGCATTCGCCGCCTTCTGCGGATGTACCTGGAAAAAGAAGGATACGAAATTGATGAAGCTGAGGATGGCGAAATTGCGCTCCAGAAAGCGACTGCAAGCGATTACAGTATTATTCTGCTCGATGTGATGTTACCGGGCATGGATGGAATTGAAGTTTGCACACGTCTGCGTCAGACCAAAGCTACACCTGTAATCATGCTGACCGCCAAAGGCGAGGAAGTAAACCGCGTACAGGGCTTTGAAGTCGGAGCCGATGATTATGTGGTCAAGCCCTTTAGTCCGCGTGAGGTGATTTATCGGGTGAAGGCGATTTTGCGCCGTTCGTCGGAAACTGCTTTTTTGACCAAGGAGACGGTGCCGAGCAACAGCATTGTTTTTCCGAATCTTATTATTGAGCATGATGCGCACCGTGTAAGTGCAGGCGGGATTGAAATCAGTCTCACACCTAAAGAGTACGAGCTGCTGCATTATTTGGCTGTGTCGCCGGACAAGGTGTTTTCGCGCGAAGAACTGCTGAAAGACGTATGGAATTATGAATTTTTGGTGATCTACGAACGGTGGATACGCATGTCAAGCGGCTTCGTGAAAAGCTGAACAAAGTATCGCCGGAGGCAGCGGCTATGATTACGACGGTTTGGGGCGTGGGCTACAAGCTGGAGGTTCCAAAATAACGTGAGCTTCTGGAGATCGCTGGTAGGCAAGCTATGGATCACCATCATTTGTCTTGTAGGCTGTGTGCTTATTTTTCTGGGACTTTTTTTGTTGCCGTATATCAACAGGAATTTTGCGGCTTATGAATCGACGGAAATTAAGCATTTGTTCACCTATACATGCATTGTCGGATTTTTACTGACGACTTTTTTTGCTCTGTTTCTTTTTACTAAAATTACGCAGCCCATGCAGCTATTGATTCAGGCGGCGAATGCGATCCGTGAGGGAAGGTATGATACGCGGCTTTCGCTGGTAACGAGTGACGAGATTGGCGAACTGGCGAAAACTTTCAATCATATGTCTACGGAGCTGGAGGCGACGATCCGCAGTCTGAATGAGGAGAAGAATCATCTGTCCAGCGTGCTGAGAAGCATGTCTGATGCTGTTATGACCTTCGACAGAAGCGGGCAAATCATTTTGACGAATCCGCCTGCGCAAAGTCTGTTGGATAGATGGAAAACCTGGAGTGGCAAGAGCACGACCAGGAGGAATTCGGAGTGTCTGTACCCGGGCCATTGCTGCCGTTGTTCCATACCGTTATGGACAGGGGAGAGGACGGCGGCGACTATATTCATGTAAAACAGGGCTCCTGGTCGGTGCAAATGGCACCGTTGTACACAGATAATGTAATTCGTGGCGCTGTGGCTGTGCTCAGAGACATCACGGAGGAAGTCAAGTTGGAGAAAATGCGGAGCGATTTTGTGGCCAATGTATCCCATGAAATCCGTACACCGCTTTCCATGATGCAGGGCTACAGCGAGGCCTTGCTCGATGGAATGGCTGGCTCACCGGAAGAATCCGAGGAACTGGTACGCGTCATCCATGATGAATCGTTGCGTATGGGAAGGTTGGTCAAGGATCTGCTTGATCTGGCCCGAATGGAGGCAGGTCATACAGACATGCATCGTCAGGAAGTGGATGTGAATGAACTGATCGAGCGTGTTCATCGTAAATTTACGGTGCGCTCAAAGGAACAGGGGCTGACGCTCGATTATCATGAGCAAGGCCAGCATTTACTGCTGCCCGAAGCAGATGAAGACCGATTGGAACAGGTACTGACCAATTTGCTGGATAATGCGTTCAGGCATACGCCCGGTGGAAAAAGTGTTACCATTAGTGCCGATCGGATTTTGGGGGAACGGCATGAGCTGATCCGCATTCGGATTAAGGATGAAGGTGTGGGCATTGCCAGCGAGGATCTGCCTTATATTTTGACCGCTTTTATAAGGCGGACAAGGCCAGAGTGCGGGGAGTGGACAAAGGAACCGGTCTGGGGCTTGCGATTGTCAAAAATATTGTGGAGGCTCACGGAGGCTCTGTCACTGCTGCCAGCGTATTGGGAGAAGGGACGGAGTTCACTATTTTGCTGCCGACCTCCAAAAAATAAAGTCGGGCTCTGCAACAGGGCTTATAAGCCAACAGCAGAATATACCCCGGTTCGCAGGCATCCTCGGAAGAGGGTGCTTTTTGTTGAAAAATCAACATTTATCTTGTTCAACGTGGAACATTCAGCTTCTCAGAACAGGTAGGTCTAATGCTGGTCACGGATATGGGGCGTGAATATATAAAAAAAGACGCCCGGTTCGCCGGGCGCCTCTCTGATTAGGCAAAGCATGTTAACATTATTCAGCACTGCTGATAGCTTAATCGAGTACCACTTCTTGAGCGGTATTCAGTTCCGGCAAGCCAACCAGTTGGATCAGCACGTCTTTAGGAACGGCTTTATCAACAGTCAGAATCATGATGGCTTCACCACCGACAATTTTACGTCCTACCTGCATGGAGGCGATATTCACGCCGTTCTCCCCGAGCAGAGTGCCGACACGGCCAATAATGCCGGGTTTGTCATTGTGGGAGATAAGCAGGAAATGCGCTTCTGGTGCCACGTCCACCGGGAACTGGTTCAACCGGACGATACGTTCGCCATAGCCTGCGAGCAGGGTACCCGCTACGCGTTGCTCCTCGCCGCTTTGCGTTTTGAGCGTGACGGTAATCAGGTTGGTAAAGCCCTTGGTAGCCGGAGCCTGAGACACGACAAGATGGATGTCACGTGTTTTGGCAAGGTGGACCGAGTTTACAATGTTAACATCGCTGCCCAGATGACGACTGAGCACACCTTTCAAAATATAACGTGTCAGCGGCTGTGTATCTACAGAAGACAGATCACCTGCGTAATCCACCTGGATTTCACGTACAGCCTGATTTGTCACTTGAGCGGCAAAGCTGCCCAGCTTCTCGCCAAGCGAGAAATACGGCTGCAATTGCGTCATCACGTTGGATGGCACCGGAGGCATGTTGACCGCATTTTTGAACGGCTCATCACGCAAAATGTGCAGCACCTGCTCGGATACGTCGATCGCTACATTTTCCTGAGCCTCTACTGTGGATGCACCCAGATGCGGTGTAACGATAATTTTCGGATGGCTCAGGAAAGGGTGATCCTGTGCTGGCGGCTCCGATTCGAATACGTCAAAGGCTGCGCCGGCAACGATGCCTTCATCAATGGCTTCAACGAGAGCCATTTCATCGACAACGCCGCCGCGGGCACAGTTGATGATACGCATCCCTTTTTTCATCACTTCAAACTGCGGACGGGCAATCATATGCTTCGTTTCCGGTGTTAACGGTGTGTGTACCGTCATGAAATCTGCGTTGCGGATAATTTCGTCCACACTTGCCAGCTTGATGCCCAGCTTCTCAGCGCGCTCTTCCGTCAGAAACGGATCATAGCCGAGAATGCTCATGCCGAAGGCTTTGGCACGTTTGGCTACCTCGCTGCCGATGCGTCCCATACCGAGTACGCCAAGCGTCTTGTTACGCAGCTCAACACCGAGAAACGTTTTACGATCCCATGTACCGCCGATGGTTTTAGCATACGCCTGTGGAATATGACGCGCCAGAGCCATCATCATGGCAAAAGTATGCTCACATGTCGTAATCGTGTTGCCGTCAGGGGCGTTAATGACGATAATTCCGCGTTGTGTTGCTGCTTCCAGGTCGATGTTATCCACTCCGACACCGGCACGTCCGACAACCTTGAGGTTCTTGCCTGCTGTCATGATACGTTCGGTTACCCGGGTTTGGCTACGAACGAGTAGTGCATCATAGTCACCAATAATTTGAACCAATTCGTCCTCGCTAAGACCTGTGTTCTTGTCCACCGTGACATCGTCTGCATCCATCAGTTGCTGGATGCCCAGGTCACTGATCGGATCGGATACTAACACTTTAAACATTTTGGTTTCCTCCTCAAAGTTAACTTCTTTTATGGACAGGATGTACTTCAAACTGAAATACATTCCATAAAGAACGTGGAAAAACTTGAAATGCTTCTGAAAAAAACAGAAGATCGCGGACAGCACTAACGTGATAACGCATTGACGCAGAAAAGGGATGAAATAGCATTATGCATCTAACTGACGGTTAAAAAGGTCATATGCAGAACCGCTTGGCGGTTTCCGGGCATCAAAAAAACTCCCGTATCACATACTATCTCCATAGTAAGGGACGAGAGTTTATCGTGGTACCACCCTAATTCGCAGCCGTTTCGCAACGGACTGCCTTCAGCGGTCATAAATATGACCGAAAGGATAACGGTTTTCTGCCGATTGCATCTAATGCCGGGATATCATCCCAAGGCTTCGGTGCAATAACTCAGGAGCGCTGAAAGTAGTTACTTCGCCACCGGCTTCCACCCAAGCACCGGCTCTCTGAGGACGAAATCAATACCTTTTCTCCATCATTGTTGTTGTCGCTAATAATTTTTTCATAATGTATCATGGCTTACATGGACATGTCAATAGGACATGTGACATGTGTGGACACCGGGCTAGATACATAGCTATAGAATGCGGAATAATAAGATTTAAGCCTTCTTGAATCCGTCCGACTTTTTGGCTATGATGCTTAAGAAGACTATGCAGAGGACTAACTAACTATGAAAAAGCTTAAAGTGAAATGGAAAAGAGCGCATATTCATGAATTGAATGACCGCTTGCTGCTTTACAATTTGTATCTAACCCAGGGGCTGACCCTGTTGGTCGGCGCCATCTGGATTATTTTTCAGAAAAGAAATGTGCTTGAGCTATTTGTGTGGCCAAACAGTTTGCATGTTTTATGGTGGGGACTGGGACTGGCAGCGGCTATGCTGCTGGTGGACCTGCTCCTGTCGCGGGTGATGCCCGAGGATGCTATGGATGACGGGGGCATTAACCAGATGCTGTTTCAAAACCGCCCGATCTGGCATATTGTATGTATAGCAGCCATCGTTTCAATCTGTGAAGAACTATTGTTCAGAGGGGCGATTCAGTACAGCTTTGGACCTTACTGGACAAGTATCTTGTTTGCGGTCATTCATATCCGGTATTTGCGTCATTGGATTCCGACAGGCTGGGTTTTTCTGAGCAGTTACGGTTTGGGCTACATATACATGCAGACCGGTAGCCTGTGGGCGCCGATCATTTGTCATTTTGTGATCGACCTCATATCCGGTTTGGCGCTACGTTTTCGGAGGTATGAAGCATGAATCAGGAACTTAGCAGAGTGCAGACTTATGGCAGCCGCCGAAATGGACGCAAGAGCAAGGAAGAAAACAGTCCAAAACCGGTTCGCTCCCGTGCTTCACGGCCCGCACCGGAATTAGTTCAAGTTGCTGCTGCACCGGAAGTTGCTGTGACCGTGGAGGATGATGCTCCTGTCAGCGAGTACCGGACACGGGCAGAAATGTTTCCGTCCCGTCGTATCCGGGTGAGCAAGTGGTTTTTGAATTTTTTGAGTACACTTTTTGTGCTCATTACAGCAGCATTGCTGTGGTGGGGCATCAAAGGGGCACCTTCCATTAGTGAAATGTTCTGGTAATGATAAGCCTGTGTCATCGCTTGTACTTACGCCAAAAGAGCCTCCTTACCCGCTTGTGACTTGCGGGAAATGGAGGCTCTTTTGCAATCGTTCAGGATCGAAAATAGAAGTACGAACACAAGGGCCTGTTAGCTGGCAGGGACCTCAATGCTTTGGGGATCGACAAATTGGTAACCCTTTTGCTCCAGACGAGTCAACAGACTATCCAGCGCTTCTACGGTCCAAGGTAGCTCATGCATCAAAATATTGCTGCCCGGATGTAATTGTTCTGTCACATTTTTGAGAAGTGCATCGGTTTTATTCGGCTGACTCTTTTTCATCGTCCAATCAAGCGAACCGACGGACCATGTCATGTACAAAAGTCCGTTTTCTTTGGCAACTTTGCGGCTGACATCCCCACCTGCGCCATGAGGAGGACGGAAGAACACCGGCGTTTGACCCGTTGTATCCTTAACAATTTTTTGCACCGATTCAATTTGTTTCTTCACTTCGGCCTCGGATTTGTTCTTTAGCACGATGTGATCCCAGCTATGGTTGCCGATGGGCTGCCCACGGTCATGAATGAGCTTGAGCAGCTCAGGGTGCTCCTTCACGCGGTAACCGTTTACGAAGAAAATGGCTTTCGCCTTGTGCTTGTCCAGTATGTCAATGATTTTGTTGATCATGACCGCTTCCTTGGGACCGTCGTCAAAGGTCAGCAAAACAACCCTTTTCTCAGCCCCTTGCTGGTTAGGGATCACGTTGTAAGCCTTGTCCAAATGGTACGTTTTGTTAACGTTAGCCGTAGCCGTTGCATTTGTAGCCTCGTTGCTGTCGGCGACGGTCTTGCCAGTTTGCGGCGATGTTTGGGCCGTTGAGTTGTTACCATGATTACTGCCTGCTTGCACACTGCTGTTGGTTGGGGAAGAAGCTGCGCCCTGCCCTTTGTCTGTGTTGTCACTGGTTTCAGACGTTGCCGGGGTCTGGTTATTGCTTGTGGCTGCCGATTCCGGCTTGGCCGCAGTGCAAGCACTTAGCAGCAGACATGCGGTCAACAAAATGGCTGCTGTTTTTGTACCCATTAATTCATCTCACCTTCCTGTATTTATACCGTATGAGTTTGTCTCTGCTGACGAACACTATGCTTGATTCTACCACAAAGGGAGGTTCTAATTGTGAAAACATCTTCATTTTTCCTGGGAATCGTTTTGGGCGCAGTGGCGAGCACTATGATCTCCCGTAACCGCAGTATGTTAGGCTTATCTATGGACATGGATGGGAAGAAAGGCGGTAATCTGGTACAAAAAGCCCGTACCAAAATGATGGACGCGGCGTTCCCCGGAATGGGTGATATTACGCTTAATAAGCAAGACACCCATAAGGATCACGATCACCGTTCCACAACAGATAAAACAGCTCATAGCGCCCATACAGCCCAAACTAAAGAAGAGAATATGAAGCTGATTAAAGATTTTATCAGCACCAGTCCCGATGTTAAGCGTGAGGTCGAGCAAATCCTGAAAGAAACTCATACAGCCGTACCGGGTTTGTAACCCGGAACCCTCTATCCCGAATCATTTTGCGGCTTTTTTGTAAAAGCCGTTCAAATGATTCTTTTTTTTATCATTTTTATTGCGTGCATTTACGATTATAAAATGATAACATGATTACATAGAACCATTTTCATCACAGGCACCATAAATGCATCATAATCTGTTAATAACACTCGGCTGCCAGGAGGAGGGTCCAGTATGAAAATAGAAAGATTAAGCCAGGACAAGATACGGATTTTCCTTACCTTTGATGATTTGAGCGAACGCGGTATTCAAAAAGACGACATGTGGCAAGAGATTCCAAGAGTCCATGAGCTGTTCACCGAAATGATGGATCAGGCATATAGTGAGCTGGGCTTCGACGCCACGGGACCTCTAGCTGTCGAAGTATTTGCGCTTCCTGCTCAGGGCATGGTAGTTATCGTCACTCGGGGGAAATACGATCACCAACAATATGGCTCGGGTCCTGATGATGAGCTTCCGGAGGAAGTATATGAAATGGAAGTTACGCTGGAGCACAGCGATTCCATCGTCTACGCGTTTAGCGATTTCGAAGTACTCATAGAAGCGGCTCACATGCTCCGTAGCAACACCACGGATGCAGGTAAGCTGTATCATTATAGAGGAAAATGGATTCTGCATTTGGAACCGGAAGAAGTGGAAGAGCCCAAGCTTGCGGCCTTGATCGCGGTTCTTGCTGAATTTGGGGAAGGCTCATCCGTAACACCGGCAATGCTGGAGGAGTATGGCAAGCTGGTCATTCCTGAACAGGCGATTGATGTCATCTGCACTCATTTGACAGCCGCTCTTAATGAGGCTTAAAGAAAAGTAATATCGAAGTGACTTTGTCGGCTCTGCGCTGAATGCAGGGCCGACTCATTTTATGGAGGGATGATCGGTGCTTCTGTTTCTGTTTTAGCGGCAGCAACTGCGCCGGGTCTCGCCTTATTAATGTATTTTTACTTGAAGGACAGATATGAATCCGAGCCGCTGCACATGGTCATCAAAGTGTTTTTGCTCGGCTTTTTGGTGGTACTGCCTGTCATGATTTTTCAACGCGGGCTGCTGCTTTGGCTGGGGATCACACGTTGATCCAGGTGTTCGGCATTTCGGCCGGAGTAGAAGAGTTTTTCAAATGGTTTTTGCTGTACCACATTATATATAATCACACCGAGTTCGATGAACCTTATGACGGTATATTGTATGCCGCCGCAATCTCGCTTGGATTTGCAACCGTTGAAAATCTGCTGTACGCATGGGCGGGCCACGCTTCTGTTAGTATGATGCTGATGAGATCATTGCTTCCGGTATCTGGTCATGCAATGTTTGGAGTCATGATGGGCTATTACATGGGGAAGGCCAAGTTTGCAGAGGACTGGAAAAGCAAATATATGTTGCTTCTGTCATTGGTGCTTCCATGGTTCTGGCATGGAATATACGACCTGATTCTGACGACAATTTCGCATGACTGGATCTGGTTTATCATTCCTCTGATGGCATTTCTCTGGTATGGAGGGATGGCGAAAATCAGTCGGGCCAACAACCGATCTCCATTTCGACTATTCAAACGGGAGGAAAAGGTTAACATGTAACAATTTGGGGCACACTGATCTGACAAACCTGTTAGAGAAAGAGGTGTCTTTTTTTTGCGTATTAAAGTGAGAATACATTGTAAAAGGTGTGGTGAACGTTTCGTGCTGAGAGGACGGATGGAGCAAGGGCGTGTTCAGACCGGCTTTAAGCGCTGTATCTGCGATAACTGTGAGTTTATTGTCGAAGTTATGGAAAACCATGCATAAGAGAGCATTCTTCTTGTCACACTATCGGTAGTGTACTTGAAGAAAGGAGACTCCCAATATGTATAGACGACTTAGTACTGTAATGTTTCCGATTGTTACCCTGATTATGATAGGAGCATTTGTGTGGGGTTATCGGGAAAGCCAGATGAGAAAGAGGTGTCTCTTCAGGCGAATAGCATGTCCATTAAAGCGGAAAATCAATATCAGCGTGCGTTTCATGATTTGTCGTTTCATATGGATCAGTTGCATTCACAACTCGGGAACGCTATTGCAGTTCACAACACGTCACACGCCATGCACCGCAAATGTCTGATGAATGTATGGAGAATTACGAGCGAGGCTCAAAATGAGGTCAACCAGTTGCCGCTCAATGTGATGCCTTTTAATCATGCCAAGGATCTGTTGTCGCATCTATCTGCATTTGCGTATCAGACATCTGTCCGTGATTTGGATCACGAGCCTTTGAATGAGAAAGAATTATCGAATCTGAAAACGTTATACACTAATTCCAAAGAAATTTCGAAAAATATGCACGAAGTACGGCAAAAAGTCCTCAGCAAAAATTTGCGTTGGATGGATGTCGATACAGCGCCAGGCTCCCAGACCGGGCCTAAGGACAACACCATTATTGACGGCTTCCAATCCGTAGACAAAAAGTAGAGAATTATAAGGAGCTGGATTGGGGACCATCCGTAGCTAGCATCTATGACAAGCGTTCTGTGAAGAAGCTGAGTCTTCCTGCTGTGAACGCGGAGCAAATTAAGCGGAGTGCGGCTGAATTTACCGGGAAACCGGAAAGCCAAATTCGTGTCCATGAAAATGGTAAAGGCACGGAATGGGCATCTTATACAGCTACCCTGTATAACAAACAGAAACCCGTAGCCACCATGGATTTTACCAAAAAAGGCGGCAAGCTTATTTCTTACCATGATATGAGAACGGTTGGGCCGAAGAAATCAACTCGCAATGAGGCGGTTCGCTATGCGAGTGAGTATCTCCAACGTAAGGGATATCCAGGGATGAAGCCTGTTTCTTATGATGAAAGTGGAAATTTAGCCAACATCACATTTGCCACTCAAAAAGGGGATGTGATCATCTATCCAGAAAAAATCACAGTTAGATCCGGTCTCGATAACGGGCAAGTGATCGGTTTTCAATCGAGTGACTACGTGTACGAGCACAGCCATCTCCGCCGTATTCCGAAGGCTAAGCTGGATGTGAAGGCAGCACGTGCGAAGCTGAACCCTGAGTTTCGTGAAACTTATCACCGGAAAGCACTGATTGAAAATGAACTGTCCAAAGAGGTTCTGTGTTACGAATTTGGCGGGAAAATCAACGGTTCCATTTACCGAATCTACATTAACGCTGATACGGGGATGGAAGAAACGATTGAACAAGTTAAAGATTCGGACGAACCGGCTTCAGCAAGTCATGTTTAATTGCAAATAGGATAAATACGTAAAAATGAACCATTAGTCACGCTAAACCTCCTTTATGAAGGAGGTTTTTTGTGCTTTTGACATAGGTATAACAAATATAATGTTTAAAATGGGTACAAAGTCGTGGTATTATATACCTTATTACAGCTTTTAAATGGACAAGGATGGTGGGCGGTTTGTTTCCTGAAATTAATGATGTGCTATACATACAAGTGGCTGGTACCGATCATACGGACGAACATTTTGAATTTAAGTCGCGTATTGCGGAAGAGGAGTCCCAGAACTTTCTGATAGAAGTACCCATGTCTCAAACGAGCGGCCATCTGAAAAAACTGTTTTTGGGAGAAGAACTGTCGATATTTTTTATGAGCGAGGGCGGGATAAAAAACTATTTCAATACCCACGTTACCGGCTTTAAAGAGGATGTGCTCCGGATGGTCCGCATTCACAAGCCTGCCCCAGACAGTATCAGTAAAATTCAGCGTCGAAATTTTCTACGGGTCCAGGCCAACCTGGAAATAGCGGTGAAGTATGGATCAAACGAATCAAGGTTTGTAGCTGAGACGCATGATGTCGGCGGTGGAGGCGTTTCTTTTCAGACTCAAGGCTCGCATCATCTGGAAGAAGGTGAATCATTGTCCTGCTGGATTCTGGTCCCTTATAAAAATGGAACTCAGGAGCATGTCCCGTTCCAATCCGAAATTGTACGTATTCAGCAAATGGAAAACGGTCGCAGGATGATCATGCTGAAATATGAGGAAATTGCTGACCAGGAGCGTCAAAAACTGATTAAATATTGCTTTGAGCGTCAGTTGGAATTCAGGGGGAGATAGCATTCATCCCGGTTTATTCTTTTTTTGTTAACCTGCCGTTCATTTTGCATCAACTCTGAATGTGTGGTATAATTTTCACGTCGCAGGCAATGCCTGCTTTTTTCTTGAGGTTAGGTTAGGAGGAATTACCCGTTGGCAAGGCAGCATGGATCTTCAAGTAATAAAATAAATGTAGCCATTGATGGACCTGCTGGTGCAGGGAAAAGTACGGTGGCCCGCTTGGTAGCGAAAGCACTTTCTTATGTTTATGTAGATACCGGAGCGATGTACCGGGCAGCAACGTGGTACATGATGTGCAAGGAAATTCCGGCGGAAAATGTAGAAAAAGTGCTTCAATATGTGCCTGAGTTGGTGATTGAATTAGTACCGGACCCTACAGGCCAAAAGGTTTATTGTAACGGGGAAGATGTAACGACAGTGATTCGTTCGATGGAAGTGACAGGCAAGGTGTCACAGTATTCGAGTATTGCGGGGTTACGTTCGCGTTTGACTGAAAACCAGCGTGAAATGGCCGCACGTAAAGGTGTCGTTATGGATGGTCGCGATATTGGAACTACTGTGCTTCCTGATGCTGAAGTCAAGGTGTTTATGACCGCAAGTGTTCAGGAACGTGCCTCTCGCCGGTTTAAAGAACTGAGCGGAGCTGATGATATCACTCTGGAGCAGCTCGAACGTGACATTGCGGCGCGTGACAAGCTTGATGAGGAGAGGGAGGTATCCCCGCTTCGTTGCAGTGACGACGCTATCGTGCTGGATACGACCCATATGGGCATTCATGATGTCGTCGATACCATTGTATCTTACTGCACCACGGCGAAGGATGGAGAGATCAGACAATGATATATGCTGTATGCGTCCGTATTTTGCGTCTCATATACCGCTTTCTGTTCAGACTTGAGGCGGTAGGCAGGGAAAATGTTCCTGCTGAGGGTGGAGTACTGTTGTGTTCTAATCATATTAGTAATCTGGACCCTCCTACAGTTGGCATTTTGCTGGATCGAAAGGTTCACTTTATGGCGAAAGCCGAGCTATTTAATACTCCTGTACTTGGTCCGTTAATCGACAAGCTGGGAGCTTTTCCGGTCAAACGCGGTGGTGTGAGCAAGGAATCCATTAAGCTGGCTTTGACCATTTTGCGTGACGGCAAGGTTATGGGGATCTTTCCCGAAGGCTCCAGAGGAGCCGGGGGAATCGGTAAAAAGGGTGCTGCCAGCTTTGCGCTGCGTAGTGGAGCGGCTGCCGTTCCGGTCGCCATTGTTGGTGATTACAAGCTTTTCCGTAAAACGAAAGTGATATACGGCAAACCTGTTAATTTGGATGCTTACCAAAAAAGTGCTGTTATCGAAGGAGATCCGCTTGAGCTGGCAACAGAAGAGATTATGTCTCGTATTCGTACAATGCGAGAAACCGGCGAGCCTACGAATAACTGAAAGGCTTGCATGAATTGTGTCTAATCTCGGAAAACTAGAACAGAAGTTTAACAATGTTTTGAACTCTGCCATGCGCAGGTTTAAATAAATGGGTTTTTTTGAATTGAGGAGGGTATTGACATGTCGGAAGAAATTAAAAATCAAGAAGCTGCTGAAGCGGCAAATCAAGACGAGCTCGATCAAATCGTCTCCCTGAAAAAAGGTGACACCGTTAAAGGTACAATCGTGAAATTGGAAGATAACCAAGCGGTAGTAAGCATTGGATATAAATACGATGGAATTATTCCAATTCGCGAGTTGTCTTCTGGTTTGGACAACGCAGAAGAAGCAGTACAAGTAGGCCAAGAGGTTGAAGCTAGAATTATTAGCATCGACGATGGCAAAGAAAAACTTGTCCTGTCCAAACGTGCAATCGACAGTGAAAATGCTTGGGAAAAGCTGGAGCAACTGTTTGAAAGCAAAGAAGTATTTGAAGTGGTTGTTAATGATGTCGTTAAAGGCGGCATCGTTGTAGACGTGGGTCTGCGCGGATTTATCCCTGCATCCATGGTAGAACGCCATTTCGTTGAAGATTTCAGCGATTATAAAGGCCGCACATTGCGTGTTGTCGTAAAAGAGCTGGATCGTGAGAACAACAAAGTGATCCTTTCTCAAAAAGACGTTCTGGAAGCAGAATTCGAAGCCAACAAGCTTAAAGTAATGGCTGAGCTGAAAGAAGGACAAGAAATCGTGGGTACGGTTCAACGTCTCACTCAATTCGGTGCTTTCGTTGACGTAGGCGGCGTGGATGGTTTGGTTCACGTATCTGAAATTGCGTGGACTCATGTCGACAAACCTTCCGATGCGGTTTCTGAAGGAGAACAAGTAAAAGTGAAAGTCCTGAAAGTGGACCCTGAAAAAGGAAAAATCAGCCTGAGCATGAAAGCTGCACAGCCTGGTCCTTGGGAATCTGCTGCTGGACAATTTAACAATGGAGACGTTGTAACAGGCGTTGTTAAACGTCTGGTTAACTTCGGTGCATTCGTTGAAATCGCTCCTGGCGTGGAAGGTTTGGTTCATATCTCCCAAATTTCCCACAAACACATCGGAACTCCACAAGAAGTTCTGGAAGAAGGACAAGAAGTTAAGGTTAAAGTTCTTGAAATGAGTCCTACTGAAAAACGTGTTAGCCTGAGCATTAAAGAAACTGAGGAAGCTCCAGAAGCTGCTCCAAGAGCAGAAAGAGCGCCACGTGCATCCCGCGCGCCTCGTGAGGAACTGAACAATCCGAACGTTTCTTTGAACAATTCCGGTCTGAGCATTACGCTTGGCGAACGTTTTGGCGATAAACTGAACAAATTTAAATGAGTTTGAATCAATACACTTTATAAGCATAACGTACACCATCGGCGGACCCAGAGGGTTCGCCGATTGTTGTTACGTGACAATATCGCTAACAGGCATGTTTTTTGCTATGATGATAGCGGAAGAATTGACAGGAGGAGTGAATTTATGGCAAGACCCGTTGTGGCTATTGTCGGTCGTCCGAATGTGGGTAAATCCACGATTTTTAATCGGATTATCGGGGATCGTTTATCCATAGTGGAAGATAAGCCTGGAATCACCCGTGACCGTATTTACGGTATATCGGAGTGGAACGGTAAATCCTTCAGTATTATTGATACTGGCGGCATTGAGATTGATGGAGAAGATGAAATCTTGAAATCCATCCGGATGCAAGCTGAACTGGCTATAGAAGAAGCAGATGTGATCGTATTTATGAGCGATGCGAAGGCAGGGATTACGCAATCTGATGAAGAGGTAGCCCAAATGCTGTATCGTTCGGGCAAGCCTGTTATTGTGGCTGTAAACAAGGTGGACAATCTGGAACGTGCGGATCTGATTTATGAGTTTTATTCCTATGGATTCGGCGACCCCATTGCCATTTCCGGTAGCCACGGTATAGGTATTGGTGACCTGTTGGATGCGATCACGTCCAATTTGCCTGAGCTGGAAGAGGACATTTATGATGAAGATGTTATCCGTGTTGCCTTGATCGGCCGCCCGAACGTAGGTAAATCCTCGCTCGTTAATGCCATTCTGGGAGAGGAACGGGTTATTGTTAGTGACATTGCAGGTACAACGCGTGATGCAATTGATACGCCTTTTGAAAAAGACGGTCAGAAGTATGTACTGATCGATACGGCGGGTATGCGTAAACGTGGTAAAGTATATGAGACAACAGAAAAATATAGTGTGATGCGTGCCATGCGTGCTATTGAGCGTGCAGATGTCGTGCTGGTCGTTATTAACGGCGAGGAAGGCATTATTGAGCAGGATAAGCACATTGCCGGTTACGCTTATGAAGCGGGTAAAGCTTCGCTGTTTGTTGTGAACAAATGGGATGTCGTGGACAAGGACGACAAAACGATGCGCCAGTTTGAAACAAAAATTCGCGATCACTTTCTGTTCATGACCTATGCTCCGATTGTGTTCTTGTCTGCGAAAACAAAGCAGCGCTTGCAAAAGCTGCTCCCTGTTGTTCAGCATGTGGCGCAGCAGCATGTCTTGCGTATTCAGACGCATTTGCTGAACGATGTTATTTCCGATGCGGTTGCGATTAATCCTCCGCCAACTGACAAAGGGCGCCGTCTGCGTATTAACTATGTGACTCAGGTTGCTGTTAAGCCGCCTACGATGGTTGTATTCGTCAATGATCCGGAAATGATGCACTTCTCTTACGAGCGTTATCTGGAGAACAAAATTCGCGCCGCCTTCAACTTTGAGGGAACTCCAATTCGTATCTTTACACGGCGCAAGTCTGACGAAAGTTAGGAGCGAATAGGTTGATTTTACAGATCATTGCCATCGTACTCAGTTACTTGCTTGGCTCTGTCAGCTTCAGTCTGCTGTATGGGAAATTAAAAGGAATCGACATTCGCCAGCATGGAAGTGGTAATGCCGGCGCGACGAATACGCTGCGTGTGCTAGGAAAAGGCCCTGCCATTCTGGTACTGCTGCTGGACGTACTTAAAGGGATTGTTGCGGTGCTGATAGGGCATTGGCTTGGCGGAAATTCATCCTGGTTACCGGGTTTGTGTGGCATTGCGGCGATTGCAGGCCATAACTGGCCGGTATATTTCCACTTTCGCGGAGGAAAAGGTATTGCTACCGCTATTGGTGTATTGGTCTCAATTGCCTTAGTCCCCGCATTGTATGCCGGAATTATTGCGATTCTTGCAATCGTAATTACGCGCTATGTATCCCTTGGCTCGCTGATTTTTGTCATTTTGACACCTTGGATTTTACTGGTACTTGGTTATGCATGGCCGCTCTTCTGGACGGCTCTGGTCATTTGTGTGTTTGCTGTGTGGAGACACCGCACCAACATTGCCAAGCTGGTACGGGGGAAAGAAAACAAGCTTGGCTCCAAAGGAGGAGATCGTCTTGTCTGAGAAAATAGCTGTGCTGGTCGCGGGCAGTTGGGGAACAGCTCTGGCTTCCGTCCTTGCGGCCAATAACAACGATGTCTCTGTCTGGACGAGAAACGAACAGCAAGCTGCTGAAATCAATGAGAAGCATACAAATGAGCATTATTTACCTGGTTCTGTCCTGTCTGAACGGATTACGGCTACAACTGATATGGAAGCTGCGGTGTCTGGTTCCAAAGCGGTCATAATCGTAGCTCCTTCCGCTGCTGCGCGTCAGGTGGCGCGTAGTCTGAAAGCATTCTTTACCAAGGATATGCTGATTGTCCATGCCATAAAAGGCTTTGAAACGGAAACACTTAAGCGTATGTCCACGGTGATTTCAGAAGAGTTGGAGGTCGTGGAGGGTGATATTTCCGTATTGTCCGGTCCGAGCCATGCTGAAGAAGTGGTGCGGAAATGCCCCACGACGGTTGTAGTAGCCTCGTCTAATGAGAAGGCAGCACAGGCTGCACAGGAGCTGTTCATGAACTCCTATTTCCGCGTATATACGAACCGGGATTTGTTGGGTGTGGAGCTGTCCGGGGCGTTGAAGAACATTATTGCTTTGGGTGCGGGTATGTCGGACGGACTAGGCTTCGGAGATAATGCAAAAGCGGCTTTGCTGACCCGTGGGTTGGCAGAGATTACCCGTGCCGGAGTGGAAATGGGAGCCAATCCTTTGACCTTTGCCGGGCTTGCAGGCATCGGCGATTTGGTTGTTACCGCAACAAGCCGTCACAGTCGTAACTGGCGTGCAGGCTCACTGCTTGGGCAGGGGCGAAAGCTTGATGATGTGCTAGAGTCTATGGGCATGGTGGTAGAAGGCATTCGGACGACAAAGGCAGCCTATGCGATCTCGCAAAAGCTGGGCGTTCAGATGCCTATCACGGAAGTGCTGTACGGGGTACTGTTTGAAGGGCGTGATGTCCGTAAGGCCGTCGAGGCGCTCATGGGTCGCGACCCGAAAACCGAAATGGAAGTCATGCCCTTGCAAACATGGGAACAGTGGCATTCGTAAGGGCTTAGATGCACATATAAAACTTACAAAAGGCTGTCTCGAAAGTAGATTTTATCTACGATTGAGACAGCTTTTTTCAGTTAGGCATAAGGCATGTCTTTTGTAAGCTTAATCACCTTTGACCTCCATCATTCATACACTGAGTTGAGTAATGGCGGAGGAGGGGAGAATGTGAATAAAAACTTTCCGAAAGATGCGTTGAAGGCCATTAACAAAAAAGGTGGCAAAAACATATCTGAAAATGCGGTGAAGAAGCTGGCAGGTACCGTGAAGGCGGACACGCTTCAAAGTGAAGCGCAGTTGCGTCAGCTGATAAAGCAGGTATCTGCGATGGCCAATATTCCGGTGTCGGAAGATACAGTAAGGGATATTGTCGGTGCCGTCAAAAAGAGCGGAATGAATCCTTCCAATATGGAAGCGTTGATGAAAATGATGATGAAAAAATAAAATTCACACTCGTTTACCGGCTGGTTGTATTCTCCGTGAACCGGACAGGTTCACGGCTTTTTTTATTATTTCAGCAGATTCTCGGCTGTTCTCTTATGCATAAAATGTCGAACTGCCATACGTAACATGTTATAATGGTGCCCAATAGGAAACGGGATGATGGACTGAAAGGGAGGAAACAATGTGAAGGAGGCTATATCTTCGCTGCGATTGAACAAGCTACCTCACGAGCTGACAGCTGCGCTGAGCAGCTTGGCGGACGGCTGGGCGTCTATTGCTGTTCCGTGGATGCTGGGAGGAAGCTGTTCGCTGCTTGTGCAGGAGGTTGAGCTGGATCGACTGCCCCGAGATATTGATATTTACGCAGATATTCACGCAGCGAAGCAGCTCCATGCGAAACCACCGGGTGTAATGATCGACCGACAGCAGGTGGATCGTAGTGGTTCGTACGTTTCATTGCTGAGCCATTATGAACTGGAGGGATTTCCAGTTGAGCTTGTGGGCGGTTTCGAGGTGCTGTGTGATGGAGCTTTATATCGATTGGAGGTCGAACGGTTGCTGTGGTCGGCTGGAATCCGGCTTGATCTGGGGCACTCTTCACTGCGTCTGATGCCACTCAGTCATGAGTTGTTATTTAATCTATTACGAAATCGCTCCGACCGATATGAGGCGATAGCGGACGCCATGAAGCGTGATCCGCAGCGACATATAGCGGTGCTGAATCAACTGCTGATCAGCAACATTTGGACAGATGACCAACTGGGTAAGCTGCAAGAGCTTTTGCCTTGGCCCGAGCTGCATTCCAAAAGCTGAATAAGGCTAATTGGCAGATTTCGTGGTTGCTACAAGAATGGAGGACCGTTCATGGATGTGCATATTACGTTTAAGCCGTCAGGCAGGCGCGTACAGGTCGGTCAAGGCACGACATTGCTCCAGGCCGCACGTAAAGCGAACGTGTATATTCCAACCCGTTGTGATGGAAAAGCGGCCTGTCTCATGTGCAAGGTGCATATTTCACAGGAATGGGCTGTACACGCAGGCCAGCCAAGTGATGCAGAGCGTCGCAAGCTGGGACCTTTGCTGGATGAAGGCATCCGCTTGTCCTGTCAGGCTCGCGCCCAGAGTGATGTTGAGGTGACGATACCGGAGGATAGGCTCAAGGCGGCTGTTCGGCGACAGCTTGAGCGTCAGGCGCAGGAAGACGAACTATGGTGAAGCTTTCATCCTAAAGCCTAAACTCAAAAGAATAAGAAACAAAGGATGTTATCCGACGACTTTGATGCTTATACCCCTAAGTGAACGCTCAAAAAAGTGTTCTCAAAATGGGTATGAGTTGCTTAGAGAGTCAGAGAAACATCCTTTTTTTATTATAAATCTAGCGTCGAAGTCATGGGGAAACCCTGCTACGCATATATTAGGTGAGTGGACCCAAACGTAAAATATCGTTTTGCAGTAATCGCTGTGACGAACTCTATTTTTTTCAAAAACCTGAACATATTTTACGGAGGGGATACATATGATGGTATCAGTCCAAATGCATGTACGAGTTTACGCCGTTTCGCCGATTCCATCAGTCTCCTGAATCTCGGCGGCGGACGACTTCCGGGCATTTTAAAGGCTGTTCTGCCGCATCTGGGATCAAGCAGTTGGTTGAACACGAAGCGGATGCTCTTTAAGCATTTTTCCTTCGGAGACTTTTGAGGAGGGGATTTCATTGGAGAAAGTGGACATTTTTAAAGATATTGCCGAACGCACCGGAGGAGATATTTATCTAGGGGTCGTCGGCGCAGTCCGAACAGGTAAATCAACTTTTATCAAGCGGTTTATGGAGACAATTGTTCTGCCGAACATCACAAGTGAGGCGGACCGTGCCCGCGCCGTAGATGAGCTGCCACAAAGTGCGGCAGGGAAAACAATCATGACGACGGAGCCTAAATTCGTACCGAATAATGCTGTCCAGATCAAAGTAACGGAAGGACTGGATGTGAATGTCCGTCTGGTCGACTGTGTAGGATACGCAGTAGAGGGTGCGAAGGGGTACGAGGATGAAAATGGCCCACGGATGATCTCCACGCCATGGTTTGAAGAACCGATTCCGTTTCAGGAAGCGGCGGAGATTGGCACGCGCAAGGTCATTCAGGAGCATTCGACGCTCGGTGTTGTCGTTACGACAGACGGCACGATTGCGGAAATCCCGCGTAGCTCTTATGTAGAGTCGGAAGAGCGAGTCATTGAGGAGTTGAAAGAAGTAGGCAAGCCGTTTGTGCTGGTCATCAATTCCACGCATCCGCGCAGCGATGAAACACTTCAACTTCGCAGTGAGTTGGCGGCCAAGTATGATATTCCTGTCATGACGCTCAGTGCGGCTACGATGACAGAAGATGATGTTACAGGCGTGCTTCGTGAAGTATTATATGAATTCCCGGTGCATGAGGTGAATGTGAATTTGCCGAGCTGGGTTATGGTGCTGAATGAAGATCACTGGCTGCGCAGCAATTATGAGAATTCCGTCCGCGATACGGTAAAAGACATTCGACGCCTGCGTGATGTAGACCGGGTGGTCGGCCAGTTTATGGAGTATGAATTCATCGACAGGGCCGGTCTGAGCGGGATGAATATGGGTCAGGGTGTGGCGGAAATTGATCTGTTCGCACCGGATGAGCTGTACGATCAGATTTTGGTTGAGGTGGTCGGGGTAGAGATTCGCGGCAAGGATCATTTGCTGCAAATGATGCAGGATTTTGCCCATGCCAAACGGGAGTATGACCGCTTCGCCGAGGCGCTGGAAATGGTCAAGACAACGGGATATGGCATTGCTGCGCCGTCGTTGTCCGAGATGGCACTAGACGATCCGCAGTTGATTCGTCAGGGTACAAGGTTTGGTGTGCGGCTCAAGGCAACAGCACCTTCCATACACATGATCCGTGTCGATGTGGAATCGGAATTTGCTCCGATTATCGGAACAGAGAAGCAAAGTGAGGAGCTTATGCGCTATCTGATGCAGGATTTTGAGAATGATCCAATCAAAATTTGGGAGTCAGACATTTTCGGACGTTCTCTGCATTCCATTGTACGGGAAGGCATTCAGGGCAAAATCGCCATGATGCCGGACAATGCACGCTACAAGCTTCAGGAAACGTTGGGCCGCATTATTAACGAAGGCTCAGGCGGTCTGATTGCCATCATTCTTTAAGTGTAAGTAAATAAAAATCGTGTAAGAAACAATAACGCAGAGAGCTAACCGCTCTTTGCGTTATTTTGATATGTAATTGTCGTATTTTGTCATAAGAGATCGGAAAATATTTTATATTCATAAAACCTATTTACATACTTGGTTTAACGCGATATATTAAGTATCAAATTTGAATCATTTTGTTGAATGAACGAGGGGGAAACGAAACATGAATATCCAAAAAAACAAGAAGCTAGGACTAGGAGCTATGATGCTGCTGGTGCTGGTTTTGCTGGTCACTGCATGTGGCGCGCCGAAAACAGAGAGCGGTGCTCAAGGGACAAGCAGTACAGGCTCGAACACAACAGATGCCAAAACAGACAGCTTAAATTTAAAAGGCAAACGGGTTGCATTAATTATGGAGTTTAACACAGGCACGTTCTCTCAGCAGTATGTTCAGGGCGTGGAAGAGGAAGTTAAGAAATTTGGAGGCACACTGACCAAGTTTGTAGCAGACAACGACAAGGCAAAAATGGCCTCCTTGCTTGATAGCGCGATTAACCAGCAGTTTGATGTCATTTTGACAGATCATGGTGATGCGTTACTGGAAACAGGGTTGAAAAAAGCGGTTTCCCGCAATATCCCGGTTATCGTCTTCGATGCTGCGGTCAACGTTCCGGGGGCTGTCGTGCTTTCACAGGATGACCAAAGCATGGCTGAGCTGACGCTGGAGCAAATGAAAAAGGATATCGGCGGCAAAGGTAACATTGTAAAAGTGTGGGTTGCTGGGTTTGCACCGATGGAGCGTCGTCAGGTTGCTTACGATAAGTTCTTAAAAGCCAATCCGGATATTAAAGAAATTGCAACTTTTGGCTCAGCTCAGAATCCGGCTTTGGACACACAAGCCAAAATGGAAGCTGTGTTGAAACAATATCCTAAGGGTGAAATTACAGCGGTCTGGACTGCTTGGGATGAATTTGCTAAAGGGGCAGCACGCGCCATCCAGCAAGCTGGACGCACGGAAATTAAAGTCTACGGCATTGATATGAGTGACGAGGATCTGCAAATGATTCAGGACCCGAAAAATCCTTGGGTAGCTTCGGCGGCTGTAGATCCGACAGATATCGGACGTGTACAAGTTCGCTATGCATACCAGAAGCTGCACGGGGATAACCCGGAGGAGCAAGTGGTACTGAAGGCGGTATACGTGCAGCGTGAAGCATTGCCAGATAAGCAAATTTCCACATCCGAGCTGTCTCAATATGTAAAGGGATGGGGCCAAAGCGAGCAAGGCTACAAGGATTGGATGAAAGAATATGAAACGGCCAAATAAACTTTAAGATAAAGCACAAGGCGCGCTTCGGCGCGCTTTTATCATAAGCAGGCGTGAGGGAGGTACCATGAGTTCACAAGTGTATACACTGGAAATGAAGAAAATCAGCAAACAGTTTGCTGGTGTGGATGCGCTACGGTCCGTGGATTTTACGGTGCATGGCGGCGAAATTCACGCTCTGCTGGGCGCAAACGGAGCAGGTAAAAGTACACTGATGAAAATTTTATCCGGCGCGTATCGTTCCGATCAGGGGAGCATTGTTGCAGGAGGCAAGGAACTGAGCATTGGTTCGCCGTGGGAGGCGAAGAGAGCGGGAATTCACTGTGTCTATCAGGAAATTGATTCAGCGCTTGTGCCGCAACTGAGCGTTGCGGAGAACATTGTCCTGGATGATTTGTCTGCACCTGAAGGACGCTGGTGGGCTGCGCCGGGTTCCATGCGCAAACGTGCGCGCGAGGCGTTGAAACGGCTGGAGGCAGATATTGACGTAAGGCAATACGTATCTGAGTTGACGTTGGCAGAAAAGCAGCTTGTGCTTATTGCACGTATTTTGACTCAGCAAGCGAATACGATCATCTTCGATGAGCCTACAGCGCCACTCAGTGAAGAAGAAACGCGGCGTTTGTTCCGCACTATTCATACGCTCAAGGCAGAGGGCGTTGCATGTATTCTTATCACCCACCGATTGCCAGAGGTCATTGAACACAGCGACCGCGTTACGGTGATGCGTGATGGAGAGCGAGTGTTCACCGGTGCATCCTCCGATTTAAATGTAGGCGACATCGTTACCTATATGCTTGGTAAAACATTTGAGGAAGAATTTCCGAAAACAGATGCTCCTATCGGTGAAACGGTGCTGGAAGCCAAAGGGCTTCACAAGGGATTACGTGTTCACGGTGTCGATTTGGAGGTCAGACGCGGGGAAATCTTGTCTATCGTAGGTTTGGTCGGTGCGGGCAAAACGGAGCTGTCCCGGCTTCTTACAGGCGCGGATAAGCCCGATAAGGGGAAACTGGTCTTCAAAGGCCGTTCCATTCGTCTGAGAGAGCCTGCGGACGCGATAGTTCAGGGGATTGTGTCCATACCTGAGGAACGGCGCAAGCAAGGTGTATTCATCGAAGAGACGGTAGAACGAAACCTTAGTCTTCCGCTATTAGGCAAGTTGAGTGTACTTGGTTTTATCAGTCGTCGCAAAGAACGTACGAACGGTAGCGAAGTCGTTGCTTCCCTTGGCATTAAGACGCCATCTCTGCGTCAGAATGTTAAATATTTGAGTGGCGGGAATCAGCAAAAGGTTGCGATAGGTAAATGGTTGCATTCCGGGGCAGATGTGTTTGTTTTTGACGAGCCGACCAAGGGTGTGGATATCGGGGCGAAAAGTGATATTTTCCGTATCATTGGTGAATTGGCTGCTCAGGGAAAAGCGGTCATCTATTTAACCTGTGAATTTGCTGAGGGTATCGGCATTGGTGATCGAATTGCAGTGATGTATGACGGAAAAATAATAAAGGAATTTGCGCGGGGCGAAGTGGAGCAGGAAGAGCTTCTGTTGTATGCCAGCGGCGGTGAAGAGGTGCATTCATGAAGGAAAAATGGTTAAACGTCTCATTTCGTTATGGGGCTGTAGTCGTAATTATGGGTGTGTTGGCGTTTTTTTCAGCCACATTGCCCTATTTCTGGACGTACGACAATTTGATGGACATTCTTGGCTCTATTGCGATTGTGACTTTTGTCGCAATTGGTGTGACATTGTCTCTCATCGTGGACGGTTTTGATCTTTCCGTCGGTGCTACGGTATCTCTGACTACCATTGTTTCAGCTTCGCTGATGGTCTGGTATGAGCAGCCCGTTGCGGTGGTCATTATTGTATCTCTGGTTGTCGGTGCAGTCGTGGGACTACTGAACTCATTACTGATCGTAAAGCTTCGTATTCCCGATTTGCTGGCAACCCTTGCAATGATGTATATTGTAAGCGGGATTCATAAAACGTACGCTCAAGGCTACACCATTTATAATCATATGCAGTTTCCTGATGGCAGCAAGGCGCCAGGGGAAATATCTCCTGCTTTTCTTATTTTGGGACAAGGCAAATGGTTGGGGATCCCGATTTCGGTTATATTGCTTCTACTGGCGGTAGCGGCGGTGCATATTTTCTTAACTTACACAAAGCATGGGCGTCAAATGTATGTGACCGGAGGGAATGAGGAAGCTGCTCGTTTGTCGGGCGTACGGGTAAAAAAAGTTCGTACACTGGCCTACGTCGCTTCAGGCGTATTTGCAGCCATTGCCGGTATTTTGTATGCTTCGCGAGTAGGATCGGGCCAAATTGATGCGGGTTCTCCCTTGCTGATGGAGGCGGTGGCGGCAGTTTTTGTCGGCTTTTCGGTTTTGGAGCGGGGAAACCGAATGTCATCGGTACATTTATCGGTGCGGTTTTGATCGGGGTATTGGTGAACGGTCTGACTATGATGAATGTGCAGTATTTTGCTCATGATATCGTCAAAGGAATTGTGCTGGTGCTCGCGCTGGCCGTCACTTTTTATGTGCTAAACCGTCGCCGTACTTGAAATTGTCTGTGGACTGTATTACTATAAACCTTGTTCCACGCAAGAAGGGTGCCATAAAACGCCAGTTTCGGCGATATTGTCTCTATATTGCGGAGGTTAGGTATATTCTATGTATATTTAACGGCGAAACGGAAACAGATGATAACATTATGGAAGGCATATGCCGCCCGGGTTATTTATACAGGCGACTTCATATCGGTTCTACAACACCGATAACCTTAATGCTGGACTACACTTGAATTGGGAGGTGAATATTATGAATAAAACGGATTTGATCAATCAGGTTTCCGAAAGCACTGAATTGTCCAAAAAGACGTAACTAAAGCCGTTGACGCTGTATTCGAAGCGATCTCCGGAGCGCTGCAAAGTGGAGACAAGGTGCAACTGGTAGGTTTCGGGAACTTTGAGGTTCGTGAACGTTCCGCACGTAAAGGACGTAACCCGCAAACAGGAGAAGAAATCGAAATCCCTGCGAGCAAAATTCCGGCATTTAAACCGGGTAAAGCGCTCAAGGACGGAATTAAATAAGATTTCTTACATATTCCCATTGCGCTGAAAAGACCGTGAATTTGATTCACGGCCTTTTCTTTTTGTCCTGTTATTCCATAGCAGATGCAATGCGGGACGAAGCAGGGGAAGCGGTTCTGTCGTTCCGTGAAGCATAGGCGATCAGCACCAGCGGTTCACCCGCCAGCTCAGCAAATTCTTGCTCAAGCTGCTGAAGCCGCTCTACTTGGGCAGGACTCAGATTAGCGGGACGATAGTTTTTCATCAGATTCGCTCCTTTCGTTAGCGGATGGGGCTGCACGGATAGTATGGCTCGGGACGCGGTAATTGTTGCAGTTTGTGTCCGAAGCATGTAGTTGACAAAACAAGCTCGAATCTCCATCATAAAAGTATAGCTTTGGCTCTCAGGGGGGAAATGGATATGGAAGATAATGTGACGGGTAACAGTGATTACGTTGTGATTAAAGCAAAAAGCAACGGATGTCAGGTTTTTGGTCTGACAAGAGGCCAGGATACACGCCTGCATCATTCAGAAAAATTGGACAAGGGTGAGGTGTTGATCGTTCAATTTACAGATCATACCTCTGCTATTAAAATTCGCGGCAAGGCCGTTGTGATGACCAAACACGGAGTCGTGGATACGGAGGATTAAAATGCAGGCATAGCCTGCTTTTTTTTGTTGTACAATGAGAGTGAGGACCTTTACCGTAATAACCCATAACAGGGTAGGGGTCAGGGGGGCTCTGAATGAAACCTTGGATTGTGCTAAGCGGTTCAATTCTCATAACCACTGCCGCTGCTATACTGCTGCCATCCTTACAGGCGCTGGATTCTGGAACCGTTGCTGTTCGTGAGACACAGGCGACGGTATCGTCGCAGCAGCGGGTGCTGCTGACCGATGACAATCTGGTGGATACGCTGAATGAGCTTCCTTTGACGACACCGATTGCCAGCGTAAGCTGGGAACATTCAGTCCTGACTCTGGATGTAAAGCTGTCCAAGGAAGAAACCGCCCCGCTTGAAATCTATCAAAATATGGCAGAGATTACCACCTTTAGTTTTTATGGAACGACGAATGTAAGGCAATTACTGCTTCGGGTAGTGACGCAGGACGAATGGTCAGGAGAACGTCATCTGCTGCTGGCATCTGATATACGCCGGAACGAGTGGACGAGTGAAGCGCTGGATCAGTTGAGAAGCCGGGAAGGTGCGGACTTGCCGGAGGAACTGAAAGTCCGCTTCCGTATTACGGTAACTCCAATGTGGCAAAGCAGGTTTAACGGTGTATATACAGATTAGGTGTTTCTGTCATTGGACCTACACTACTTTAGTCGCGAATCATTTTAAATTGTGATATAATATAAGGCATTGCAATTATTTGAGTACACCAGAAAGTCATGGCTCGGAGGCTTAGGATGAAACCGTATCGCGTACCCCAATTAGCAAGGAAATATGTGGAATACGACATGATTCAACAACATACGGAAATGCCGGCTTTTCCTGACAGCCGTACCCGCCTGTTGTTTATGTTTTTGAACCGGAATGCGCAGGAGCTACATACAAGCGAGGATGAACTATACGCACTGGTCACCTCACTCGTGCAGATGGGGCTGGATACGCATGATATGATTGATACTGTATCCGGCATACGGAGTCCGGAGGAAATGCGTTCCAGACAGCTTAAAGTGTTGGCCGGGGACTATTTTAGCAGCCGTTTTTATCAGTTGCTCGCATTGGCAGGTCGCATTACAGCCATTTCGAAGCTGAGTGATGCGGTGTGTGAAGTGAATGCAGGTAAAATGAGCCTGTATTGGGAGATGAAGCATTTCCGTCTGAATGCGGCACAGTATTTAACTCATATGGTTCGTTTTAAAAAGGAGCTTTTTCTATCCTTTACTTCACTTGTGGCAGAACAGGATCGGGAAGTTTGGGAGCAGCTTCTCAACGAATTTGCCCTCTGTGATACGTTGGCAGAGGAATGGGACAAGCGTGCAGAACCGGACAAATCCCGTTTCGGATATATGTTCTGGCATGTTTACGGTAAAGGTGACCAGAACGAACGGGAGCTGCTCTCAGAGAATAGTCCAGACGCGGATGCATGGCGCAAGCTTGTTCTGAAGTACAAGGCCGAGGATGCGGTACTGGACAAGCTCCGCACGGCTATTACACACATCCGGCAGATCCTGTCAGATGATCAAAATACGGGGATTGAGGAATTCGAACGCATGCTGGAGCCTTTCCTGAAGCTGCTGAATAGTCCACACCCGGTTGTGAGGGAAGGTTAGGTGAACGTCATGGGATCAAGCGACACCAAGCCGAAAGAGCAATTCGTTCACGGCGTGTTTGAAAGCATCGCAGGTAAATACGACTTGATGAACGATATACTGAGCTTTCGCAGACATAAGGCTTGGCGTAAATTTACGATGAAAAAAATGAATATGCACCATGGGGATACGGCAATCGACCTATGCTGTGGTACATGTGACTGGACGCTCGCGATGGCGCGTGCAAGTGAAAGTGGTCACATCGTAGGGCTGGATTTTAGCCAGAACATGCTGAATGTAGGCGAACGCAAGATTGCATCGGAAGCCCGTGAAAAGCAAATCACGCTTGTTCAGGGTAACGCGATGGAACTCCCTTTTGAAGACAATTTTTTTGACTACGCAACGATTGGCTTTGGTCTGCGTAATGTGCCTGATCTGCGCCGCGTTTTAGAGGAAATGCAGCGTGTCGTCAAACCGGGCGGGCAGGTCGTATGTCTGGAATTGTCCAAGCCTACATGGCAGCCGTTCAAGGGGATTTACTATTCATACTTTAAACACATCTTGCCCATGCTCGGCAAATTGTTCGCCAAACGTTATGAGCAATACAAATGGCTCCCTGATTCGTTGGCGCTTTTTCCGGGAAGGGATGAGCTGGCTGGCATCTTCTGTGAAGTCGGACTAAAGGATGTACAGGCTCATTCTCTCACTGGAGGCATTGCGGCATTGCATATTGGAATCAAGGAGAGTCAGCATGTTTAAGAAAATTGCTATTTTTTTGGAAATGATTAAAATTGAACATACGTTATTTGCGCTCCCATTTGCATTTATGGGGGCTGTATTAGGGTCAGTTGTCGTGACAGGCACACTTCCTTCATGGTCACAGATCGGATGGATCTTGCTGGCTATGGTCGGCGCACGTAGCGCTGCTTTTGGCTTCAATCGCATGATTGACCGTGTAATTGACGGGAAAAATCCGCGTACGGCAGGGCGTGCCATTCCGGCGGGGCTGCTCAAGTCGAGCGAAGTTGTGATTTTCATCATCGTCAGTTTGGTACTGTTGTTCTGGGCATCGTTCAAGTTAAGTCCGCTGGCGTTCAAGCTGTTCCCGCTGGCCTTTTTTATGCTTGTTTTTTACTCTTATACCAAGCGTTTTACTTGGCTTTGTCATATCGTACTCGGTCTGACAATCGGATTGGCGCCGCTGGGCGCGTGGGTCGCAGTGACGGGACAAATCGATTTAATCGCTATCGTATTATATCTCACGATTGCATTTTGGACGGCTGGCTTTGACATTATATATGCTTGTCAGGATATTGATTTTGATCAGAACGAGGGCGTTTATTCCATTCCTGCCCGCTTTGGTGTGTCGGGTGCCCTTAATATGGCTCGGGCATTCCATGTCATTACGGCGATCGGATTTATTGTGCTGTTCTTTATTACAGATTTAAGCTGGTGGTATCTGGCGGGCATGATTTTTTCGTACATTATCTTATTCTATGAGCACTATATCGTATCTCCGAAGGACCTGAGTCGTTTGCAGACGGCGTTCTTTACGATGAACGGTGTACTAAGCATGGTCGTATTTGCTTTTACACTGATTGATTTGGTGGTGCGTCAATACTTATGAATCATAATCAGGTGAGCAACCATCAAGGCAAACGAATCGTTATTGGCATTACAGGCGCGAGCGGAAGCATTTATGGAGTACGGCTGGTAGAAACACTGCTGGATTTGCAGTACACAGTTCACCTGATTGTTTCCAACGCCGGCTGGCGGGTACTGAAAGAGGAATTAGGCTGGAACGTAACTGACCGGGAGGGGGCTCTGAATGACAAATTCGGGGGCCGTCCCGGTTCTCTTGTATACCATCCGTTCACGGATATTGGCGCTTCGATTGCGAGTGGCTCCTATCTGGTGGACGCGATGGTTATCATGCCCTGCTCGATGGGAACGTTGTCCGCAGTGGCGCACGGCTCGTCCGATAATCTCATGGCGCGAGCAGCAGACGTGATGATGAAGGAAGGCCGTCCGCTCATTCTGGTGCCTCGTGAGACGCCGCTACATGCCATTCATTTGGAAAATATGCTTAAGCTTGCAAGGCTCGGGGTCAAAATGATTCCGGCTATGCCGGCTTTTTACTTTCATCCTAAGACGCTGGATGATATCGTACTGTTCCTCGTAGGCAAAGTTTTGGACAGCTTGCGTATCGAACATCAACTGTTTACGAGATGGGGGGATTCCGATGCCGACACCAGACACCAAGACAATCACAATCGGAAAAATTAAATATACTAACGCTTGGCCCATTTTTCATTATTTTAATCCTTCACAGCTTTTCCATCCGGCGGAGCTGGTTTCTAGAGTCCCGGCTGAATTGAACCGAAGCATGCTGAAAGGAGATTTGGATATCAGCGCGATGTCCTCCTTTGCTTATGCATCCGGTGCCGAGGATATGCTGCTGTTGCCGGATCTGTCTGTCAGTGCGGACGGTCCTGTGCAATCCATTTTGCTGTTCTCACGCAAACCGCTGGATGAAATCAAAAACGGAACGATTGCGTTGACGAATACGTCTGCTACATCCGTGAATTTGTTAAAAATTTTAATGGAGAAGGCGTGGGAAGGCCAACCTTCCTATTTCGACTGCGAGCCGGATCTGGATTTGATGCTGGGGCAGGCGGATGCAGGGCTGCTGATTGGAGATCACGCGATCAAGGCATCCTGGCGGCGTGATGGCCTGTACGTTACCGATCTCGGAGAAGAGTGGAAACGCTGGACAGGGTACAGCATGACCTTTGCCGTATGGGCAGTGCGCCGTCCTTTTGCTACACAGAATCCTGATGCCGTGGCTGAAGTAGCAGATGCCTTTCGTGTAAGCAAGCAGCGCAGTCTGTCTGATCTGACGTCTGTTATTTCTGAAGCCTGCAAGGAAATTGGGGGCCTGCGGGATTATTGGGAGCGCTACTTTACTAATCTGTGTTATGATTTTGGAGAGAAGGAACAAAAGGGCTTAGAGCTTTATTTTCAGTACGCACATGAACTGGGGCTGCTTGACCGACGAGTGAAGCCGCTTCTCTGGAGTGACAATACGCTGACACGGGTGAAAGAATGAAACGATTGGAATTGTTCGGTTTATTAAAGAAGGATATGAACTTCATAGAAGAAGAGCTGTACCGCAGCATCGACAGCACGGAGCCGTTGATTAATGATACGTCGCTTCATTTGCTCAAGGCGGGAGGCAAGCGTTTGCGGCCGGTCTTTGTGCTGCTGGGAGGCAAGTTTGGGGAATACGATCTGGACAAGCTCAAATGCATAGCAGTACCGCTGGAACTTATTCATTCTGCTTCCCTCGTTCACGACGATGTGATTGACGATGCGGAGATGAGGCGTGGCCAGCCAACTGTGAAGTCCAAATGGGACAATCGGGTGGCCATGTACACCGGAGACTACATATATGCACGTGCGCTTTCGATAGCCGCAGGACTGCCGAATCCGGACATTCACCGGGTATTGTCCAAGGCGCTGGTGCAAATGTCCATCGGTGAAATGGAACAAATCCGCGATTTTTTTAATGTCGATCAGAGTGTACGTAATTACTTGCTTCGCATACGTCGCAAAACGGCATTGTTGATTGCGGTCAGCTGCCAATTGGGAGCTATGGCTGCGGGTGCGCGGGAAAGAGTGAATTCCCTGTTGTATACTTATGGCTACAATGTGGGTATGGCTTTTCAAATTCAGGACGATTTGCTCGATCTGTGTGGCACGGAAAAAAAGATTGGCAAACCGCCAGGCAGTGATATGAGACAGGGAAACATTACGCTTCCGGTCATTTATGCGCTTGGACAGCCTGAGCTGCGCGACGATCTATTGGCTGAAATCGGTCGTATTCAGGCCGGGGACGGGCAGGGAGATGCACGCAAAGCGGTGGATATAATTAAAAAAAGTGAAGGAATCGCTAAAGCGGAAATTCTCGCCGACCGATATATTAAAAAAGCGCTACACGCGCTGGACTTACTACCAGATGTCAAAACGAAAAAGACGCTGCGCGATATTGCTCATTTTGTGACCCGCCGCTCCTACTAAAGTTGTGTTTTGGGTTTGCTATGACAAAATACTTTAACCGTTTCCAAGCTTTCTGTTACAATACAGTTTAGTACTGTATAAATACATTAGATTGGATTGGGAGTGAGCCGATGGATCGTACGTTTTTGATGGTTAAACCGGATGGAGTACAACGTGGACTAATTGGACGTATTATTAGTCGTTTGGAGGACAAAGGCTTCAAAATGACGGCTGGCAAACTTGTGCAGGTATCTAAAGAACAGGCGGAACGGCATTATGCGGAGCATGTGGGCAAGCCTTTTTTTGAAGAGCTTGTAGGCTTTATCACTTCTGGTCCTGTATTCGCCATGGTTTGGGAAGGGGATAACATCGTTACCCTGTCTCGCCTGTTGATTGGTAAAACACAAGTGACAGAGGCTCTTCCGGGCACGATCCGGGGAGACTTTGCTGCACATACACCGTTTAACCTCATTCACGGTTCAGATTCACCGGAGAGCGCGGAGCGCGAGATTGCGAATTTTTTCACGCCGGAGGAATCGGTTCGGTACGAAAAAAGTGTGGCGACCTGGGTGTAAGTATAATCTCGTATGAAGAAGGATGGTAGCATGACGGATATGGAACTGGGTCAGACGGACCCCGATTACACAGCGTTTATCCGCAAAATCAAGGACAGCACAGGTATTGATCTTGCACAATACAAGGAAGCACAGATGAAAAGGCGGTTAACGACGCTTCGCAACAAAAACGGGTTTCCCAGTTTTGTTTCTTTTTATGATGCCATGATGAAAGAAAAGCCCCTGTTCTATGAATTTTTGGATCGGATGACGATCAATGTTTCAGAGTTTTGGCGTAATCCCAATCGGTGGGAAGTGCTGCGGGATACGATTTTGCCACAGCTGCTTGTAGGCAAGCAGAAGCTCAAGCTGTGGAGTGCGGCCTGCTCGACTGGTGAGGAGCCGTACAGCTTGGCTATGGTACTGGACGGCAAGGGAATTTTGGGGAATTGCTCCATTACGGCCTCTGACATTGATGACGGCGCACTGGCTAAAGCCAAGGAAGGCAGATATTTGGAGCGTTCGCTCAAGGATGTGCCTGAACAGGTAGCTAGTAAGTATTTCAAGCCGGATGGTGCGATGTATCGAATTGATGATCGTTTGAAGCAGGCTGTGAAATTTCAAAAGCAAAATTTGCTGCTGGATCGGTTTGAGGACGGCTACGATCTCATTATCTGCCGTAATGTCATGATTTATTTTACGGAAGAGGCCAAGCATAAGCTGTACCAGAAGTTTGCAGCCAGTCTTCGTCCCGGCGGCGTGCTGTTTGTCGGCAGTACAGAGCAAATTTTTTCTCCAAACCAATATGGTCTGGAATCGACGGAAACCTTTTTTTATCGTAAAAAAGCATAAGCCCGGACATACAGCCCATTGTTCGTAGCTCGTTGAGTTCTAACAATGGATACGTTGGCTATTGGCTTATCAGGAGCGCACGTCCTTTGGCTTTGACCAAAGGGCGTGTTTTTTTGTTTATCTGCACTCTCGTGGCTTTTCTTGTCAAAGAAAGGTGCGTATACTATAATGAAGCACAGTTAAAGGTTTTAGCGATGCACAGTTTAACAGTTTAAAGGGGGAACGCGTCATGAGTTTACGTTACTTAACCGCGGGGGAAACGCATGGTCCCCAGCTTACTGCGATTGTAGAGGGCATGCCGAGCAATTTAAAATTGGATTTTGAAGAATTGAATTTTCAGCTACACCGTCGTCAGAAGGGGTATGGACGGGGACGGCGTATGCAGATTGAAAAGGATACGGCCAACATTGCCGGAGGCGTTCGTCACGGGTATACCACAGGTGCGCCGATTGCCCTGATTGTGGAAAACAACGATTGGAAGCATTGGCAGAACATTATGAATATTGAGCCTATCGAAGGCAGTGACGAGGAAAAGCGCCGGGTTCACCGTCCGCGTCCGGGTCATGCAGATCTGAACGGCGGATTGAAATACAATCTGAAGGATCTGCGCAACGTGCTGGAACGTTCCAGTGCCCGTGAGACGGCAATTCGTGTTGCCTGCGGCGGTTTGGCCCGTCAATTGCTGGCAGAGTTCGGAATTAAGGTGGCTGGTCAGGTTATCCGCATTGGAGAAATCGAGGCACCTCACCGCGAATTGCCGATTGACGAGCTGATTGCCGTGACAGAAGCTTCTTCAGTGAGAGTAACCGATCCGGAAACCGAAAAGAAAATGGAAGCCTACATTGACCTTATCAAGCAAGAAGGCGATTCGGTTGGTGGTGTAGTGGAATGTATCGTGGAAGGTGTTCCAATCGGTCTGGGCAGTCATGTTCAGTATGATCGGAAGCTGGATGCACGCATTGCCCAAGGAGTCATGTCCATTAATGCGTTCAAAGGCGTGGAAATCGGTATCGGCTTTGAAGCTGGAGAGCTGCGCGGTTCGCAGGTGCATGATGAGATCCTGCATGATGACGAACGTGGATATCACCGCCGTACCAATCGTTTGGGCGGTTTCGAGGGTGGGATGACCAACGGAATGCCTGTCGTGGTTCGTGGCGTGATGAAGCCGATCCCGACGCTGTATAAGCCGCTGCAAAGCGTGGATATTGATACGAAGGAAGCGTTCACCGCTCAGGTTGAGCGTTCGGATGCGTGTGCTGTACCAGCGGCAAGCGTAGTCATGGAGCATGTCGTAGCCTGGGAGATTGCGAAGGCTTTGCTTGAAAAATTCGGCGGGGATTCCATTGAAGAGATCCGTGCGAACATTGCATCCTACGAAGAACAACTGGGACGGTACTAAAATGAGTACGCTGACGGTACAACTTGGGGAACGTTCCTATCCCATTCATATCGAACGTGGACTGTTACATCGGGCAGGAGCGTTGTTGAGCGAACGAGGAATTGCGCAAAAAAGTCCATTGTTGATTGTCTCTGATGAAAATGTAGCAGCTTTTTATTTGGCGACACTGGAGAGCAACCTTCAGGCAGCAGGGTACAAGACGGTTTCCATCGTCGTCAAGCCGGGTGAAAAGTCCAAATCGCTTGCTGTGTATGAGCAGGTGATTACAGCAGCTATCGAGGGCGGTTTGGATCGCAATTCAGCCGTTATCGCACTTGGCGGTGGCGTAGTGGGTGATCTGGCCGGATTTGTGGCGGCTTCTTTTATGAGAGGCGTCAAGTTCGTACAGATTCCAACTACAATCCTTGCGCATGACAGCAGCGTGGGCGGCAAGGTCGGCATCAATCATCCTTTGGCTAAAAATATGATTGGAGCTTTCCATCAGCCGGAATTGGTATTGTATGACGTGGATACGTTGTCTACATTACCTCCGCGCGAGGTATCCGCCGGGCTGGCTGAAATGATCAAACATGGATTGATCTGGGATGCTGATTTTGCTCACTGGTGCCGCGATTATGCGGCTGACTTGCTGGCTTTGGATGCGGCAGCTCTGGAGTACGGTCTGGAAAAGGGATGCTCCGTGAAAGCCGAAGTGGTGTCGCGCGATGAACGTGAAAACGATTTACGTGCTATTCTAAACCTCGGTCACACTATTGGTCATGCAATAGAGGCGATTGCGGGGTATGGTGAGTTTTTACACGGGGAAGCGATTTCTATTGGTATGGTCGGTTCTGCACTTCTGGGTGTGAAGCTGGGGGCAGATCCTTCATTGGTAACAGAAACAAGGGATATGCTGGCTTCGCTTCGTCTACCGACCTCTCTTCCCGCTCATCTCGAAACGGATCGTCTGCTGGATGCTATGATGCATGACAAAAAGTTTAAGGAAGGCAGTATTACTTTTGTCGTCCCACGCAGCATCGGGCGCGTGGAGGTAGTGAAGGATATTTCCGTCTCTTACATCCGACAAGTAATTGAACAGCTAAAAGAGGAGGCGTAACGATGTACAATCGTGGAATTCGTGGGGCGACGACCGTAGCGAACAATGAAGAAAACGAAATTTTGGAAGCCACATGTCTTCTGTTGGAGGAAATTGTGTCCTACAATGAAGTGCAGCCGGAGGATATTAGCAACGTATGGATTACGGTGACCCACGATCTGAATGCTACTTTCCCGGCGAAGGCGATCCGCCAGCTAGACGGTTGGGATATGGTTCCGCTTATGTGTTCGTTGGAAATTCCCGTAGAGGGCAGCTTGCCAAAATGCATCCGTTTGATGGTACAGGTGAATACCGTTAAAACACAGCGGGAAATCAAACATGTTTATTTGAACGGAGCGCAGGCGCTAAGACCGGATTTGGCTTCCCAAGGGAAGTAATCGCCTGTTTTTAAAGTTGATGGTTGCCAAAGTAACATCGTATGAGATATAGTGTGTGTAGCAGAGTTGAGTAGAGTTAGCCAGAGCCAGAGTTGAGATGAGAAGAGTGCAGTTGAGCCAATTCCATATGAAGATTACAGAGACCAGCGGTAGCGGGTAAGCCTTTGTCCACGGAGAATGTTTCTGGGGGAAGTGCTTATTTGAAGTAACCCAGGTTATACAAAGGGATGAGTGTATACTTTGTATATTTGCTGTAGTCATTTTGTATATGGTAGCATTCTTATAATTTCAATAACTGACAGCCTCTACCTTCCGGGTGGAGGCTTTTTTATGTTCTCTCCTTTGGGTTCTGCGCCAATTTGGAAAGGAAGTGATCTCATGTTAACGCCGCATGTGGAGCAAGTGATAACGATGGCGAATGAATTTAACCTGATTCCTGTGTACAAAAAAGTGCTGGCCGATATGGAGACGCCAATTCGGATTTTCCGTCGGTATGCTGAGCGGGACCGGGCCTTTCTGCTGGAGAGTGTAGAGGGAGGCGAGCAATGGGCGCGACATTCATTCATCGGGACCGACCCGTTCCTGATGGTTTCCGGCAAAAAAGGCCGTTTAATCCTGGAACAGCATGGTAAGCGACAAATATTAAACGACAAGCCGCTTGAAGCGCTCAAGGCGTTGCTTCGCAAGTACCGTAGCCCGAAGCTGAAAGAGATGCCTCCATTTACAGGCGGGGCCATCGGATTTTTTGGATATGATTTGCTGCAATACTATGAAAAACTGCCAGAGCATTCAGTAGATGATTTGAATATGGATGATATTCGTTTTATGTTCTGTGATCAAGTTATCGTCTTTGACCACGTGAAACAGCAAATTTTGCTGGTCGGCAATGTTCATGTAGGCGAAGGCTACAGTGATGAGGACATCCGCGCTGCTTATGCCGAGGTGGAACGCAAGCTGGAAGCAACGGCGCAGTACCTGCGTAAGCAGACACCGCCAGAGACATTGGGAGCAGCCTCGATTCCTGATGATGTGGAGCTGGGTGAGATTCAATCGAATGTGACGAAGGAGCAGTTTATTTCAAACGTGGAGCAGGCAAAGGAATATATCCGTTCAGGCGATATTTTTCAAGTCGTGCTATCCCAGCGCTTTCACATTGATACAGATGCCTCTCCTTTACAGGTATACCGCGTGCTGCGCACGATGAACCCGTCTCCGTATATGTATTATTTGAAAATGGATGACGAGATCATCGTGGGCACTTCGCCGGAGGCGCTCGTCAAGGTGGAAAACGGTCGGGTGGAAACCCGTCCTATTGCCGGAACGAGGCCGCGTGGCGTGACGGAAACAGAAGATATAGCGCTCGCCGAAGAGCTGCTGAAGGATGAAAAAGAACGTGCCGAGCATCTGATGCTGGTCGATTTGGGAAGAAATGATCTGGGACGTGTATCTCAGTTCGGTACGGTCAAATGCGATACGTTTATGGAAATTGAACGCTATTCCCACGTGATGCACATTGTATCCAATGTATCGGGTAAGCTGCGCGAAGATAAAGATTTTTTCGATGCGTTCCTGTCCTGCCTGCCAGCGGGCACGGTATCGGGGGCTCCGAAGCTGCGGGCGATGGAGATTATTGCCGAGCTGGAGCGGGAAGCGCGCGGTCCGTATGCAGGAGCCATCGGATATTTGGGCTTCTCGGGCAATATGGATACTTGCATTACGATTCGTACGATTGTGTTTAAAAAGAACCGGGCCTATGTTCAGGCGGGTGCAGGGATTGTGTGGGACTCGGTTCCGGAAAGCGAGTATCAGGAGACGGTGAACAAGGCCAAGGCGATGCTGAAAGCGATCCGCACGGCTGAAGCGATGTTCCCGGCGACGGTACAGCCCTACAACAGCGTCATCAACCAGGATTATTTGTACACTCCGTAACATACAAAATCTGATTTTGAGGAGGAGACGACGATGGAACGACATGACATGATGCAAGTGGGGTTAAGCCGGGTCATTGAGGGACAGCATCTTTCACGTACGGAGGCCCGCGGCGTGATGGAACAGATTATGAGTGGGAGTGCCACGCAGGCGCAAATTGGTGGGCTGCTGACGGCTCTGCGCATCAAGGGGGAGACGGTGGATGAAATCACCGGATTTGCCGAAGCTATGCGCAGCTATGCCAGTCCGGTGCAAATCGGAGAAGGTGATACCCATTTGCTGGACACATGTGGAACCGGAGGTTCGGGTATTCACAAGTTTAATATTTCCACGATATCCGCTATTATTGCGGCCTCGGTATCTGTACGGGTAGCGAAGCATGGCAATCGCTCTGCAAGCGGACGTGCCGGGAGCGCCGATGTGCTGGAGGCCCTAGGGGTCAATATCCATTTGACGAGTGATCAGGCGCGGTCATGTCTGGATCGTATCGGCATCTGCTTTTTATTTGCGCAGTTGTACCATCCGTCTATGAAGCATGCTGCCGCTCCACGCAGGGAGCTTGGAGTACGAACGGTGTTTAACATGCTCGGTCCCTTGACGAATCCGGCAGGTGCGGATCGCCAGTTGCTGGGCATTTATGACGCGGGAAAAACGGAAGTGATCGCTGAGGTGCTGAATCGACTCGGCTCCAAGCGGGCCATGGTCGTAAGCAGTCTGGACGGATTGGATGAAATCAGCATTTCGGCACCGACACGGGTATCTGAGCTGAAGGATGGTCAGGTTCATACGTTTGAACTTAACCCGTCGGATCTGGGTTTACAGACGCACCGTCTCGATGAAGTGCTGGGTGGGGACGCCCATGTTAACGCCGACATTATAGGTCGGATTTTGAACGGGGAGCGGGGAGCTTATCGGGACGTCGTGTTAGCGAATGCCGGCGCGTGCATCTATGTATCGGGCGCAGCAGCTACCTTAACGGACGGAGTAGCACGGGCGGCTGAAGCTATTGACTCGGGGCTGGCCCTGTCCAAGCTGGATCAATTAATACAGGCAACGGGGAATATCAATATGTATCTTGATCGAATTGTAGTGACGAAGCGACAAGAAGTGGAGCAGCTTAAGGAGTATTTTCAAATCAGTGAAGCCGAACGATTGGTTGCCGATTTACCTGCGACGAGAGGGTTCGAGGATGCTATAGCTCTGCGTCGCAACCGTCCGCTCGGACTGATTGCCGAAGTGAAGAAGGCTTCCCCCTCCAAAGGGTTGATCCGACCGGATTTTCATCCGGTGGACATTGCACGGGCATATGAGGAAGCTGGAGCCGATTGTATTTCTGTCTTGACGGATGTGACGTACTTTCAGGGGAGTTCTGAATATTTGCACCAAATTCGTGAACAGGTAAAGATTCCGCTGCTGCGCAAGGATTTTATCATTGATGAACGGCAAATTTATGAAGCTCGTCTGCTGGGAGCGGATGCGGTGCTGTTGATTGCGGCTATACTGGAGCCACGTGTTTTGGGGTCATTTTTACAGATTGCTAAGAACCTAGGGCTGGACGCATTGGTAGAGGTGCATGACAGTGAGGAGCTTAAAGCTGTGCTGGATCTGGGGACAGCTACCTTGATTGGCGTGAACAACCGAAATTTGAGGACATTTGAGACCCGCCTCCAGACGACAGAGGAGCTGATCTCATTGATTCCTAAAGGAGTTACGTTTATTAGCGAAAGCGGCATTGCTGGACCCGAAGATGTAAATTATTTGCATTCGGTAGGTGCACACGGCATCCTGGTAGGGAGCATCTGATGCGCAAGGATGATGTAGGACAGGCTGTAGCCGATTTGATGGACGGGGTTAGAGCATGAATAAAACGGGCGTAAAAATTTGTGGACTTCAAAGCGTTGAAGTGCTAAAATCTATGGTAAACTTACCGGTCGATTATATAGGTTTTGTGTTTGCCGACAGCAAGCGCCGGATTGACGGCGCACAGGCTGGAGAGCTGCTTCGCGTATTGGATGAATGGACCCCAGGCAGCAGACCGCGCAGCGTGGGCGTATTTGTGAACCCTGATGATGCACTGTTAAATGATGTCATGGAGAAAGCACCATTAGATGTCATTCAACTGCACGGGCAGGAGAGTCCGCAGCGCTGCCGGGAGATCAGGGAGCATTTTCGCGTACAGGTATTCAAGGCATGGTCTGTGGATAGTAAAGGGCAGACGGTGAAGGGCGAGACAGAACGCCCGACGGACGAATTGGATGCCTATGTCGGGACGATTGACGCTTTATTGCTGGATACATATGATCCCTTGTATGGTGGCGGTTCCGGCAAAACGTTTGCGTGGGATCGTATTCCTGCCTATCAGACCTGGACCCAACAATATGGAATTCCTTTGTTTGTAGCCGGCGGGCTGACTGCCGATAATGCGGAAAAGCTGGTTACTGAGTATCATCCCGAAGGGCTGGATGTGTCCAGCGGTGTAGAGACGGATGGAGTCAAGGACATTGCAAAAATCACAGCATTCGTAGAAAGGGTGAAGCAGGCATGACACAATTACCTGATAACAACGGACGTTTTGGAACATTTGGCGGACGTTTTGTACCGGAAACGTTGATGAACGCACTGATTGAATTGGAGGAATCCTACCGGAAGTATGCGGATGATCCTGATTTTAACGCTGAGCTGAACGGACTGCTGAAGGATTATTCGGGCCGGGAAACGCCGCTCTATTATGCGGAGCGTCTGAGTCAGCATTTGGGCAAGGCTAAAATTTACTTGAAACGCGAAGATCTGAACCATACCGGAGCCCACAAAATTAATAATGCGCTGGCGCAGGGACTGCTGGCGAAGCGTATGGGCAAGCAGAAGGTCATTGCCGAAACAGGCGCAGGCCAGCATGGTGTTGCGACGGCGACTGTCGCGGCATTGCTCGGACTGGAGTGCAAGGTGTTCATGGGAGAAGAGGATACCGTACGCCAGCAGCTAAATGTATTCCGTATGCAACTATTAGGTGCAGAGGTCATTCCGGTTACATCGGGCACACGTACACTCAAGGATGCCGGGAATGAAGCTTTGCGGTATTGGGTGAGCCATGTCCATGATACGTTCTATATTTTGGGCTCGGCGGTCGGACCACATCCGTATCCAATGATGGTGCGCAACTTCCAGCGTGTCATTGGCGACGAAACCCGCCGTCAAATTCTCGAAAAAGAAGGCAGACTTCCAGATGTCGTGGTAGCGGCGATTGGTGGCGGAAGTAATGCCATCGGTATGTTCTATCCATTTATCGAGGATCACGAGGTTGCTTTGCTTGGGGTTGAGGCGGCTGGAAAAGGCGTGGAAACGGAATTTCATGCAGCAACGATGAGCAAGGGAACGCAAGGTGTCTTCCAAGGCTCAATGAGCTATCTGCTTCAGGATGAATATGGACAGGTACAGCCTGCGCATTCCATCTCGGCGGGATTGGACTATCCGGGTGTTGGACCGGAGCATTCGTATTTGAAGGATATCGAGCGGGCCAAGTATGTTCCGATTACCGATCAGGAAGCGCTGGATGCTCTCCAATTGTTATGCCGCACGGAAGGTATTCTTCCGGCATTGGAGTCGGCACATGCAGTCGCGCAGGTCGTTAAACTGGCACCTGCCTTGACGGCGGATGATATTATTGTTATCTGTTTATCGGGTCGTGGTGACAAAGATGTGGACTCCATTATTAAGCATTTGGGAGGAAATCCGTCATGAATTTAATTGATCAGGTGTTTGGACGCCTCAAAAATGAAGGCAAAACGGCATTAATTCCTTTCTTGACGGTAGGCGATCCGGATGTCGACACGACGGTTGAAATCATTCGGCAACTGGAGTCGGCCGGAGCCGATATATTGGAGCTGGGCGTGCCATATTCGGACCCGCTGGCTGACGGACCTGTCATTCAGCGTGCGTCTGAGCGTGCGTTGAAACGGCAAATCTCGATCCGCACGTGTATGGAGACGGCTTCTTTGGCCCGGGCGGCGGGATCAAGCCTGCCTTTTATTTTGTTCACGTATTATAATCCTGTGTTGCAGATGGGCATGGATGCTTTCTTTGCAGGCTTGCAGGAGCATGGCATCAGCGGCCTGATTATTCCCGACCTTCCGCTTGAGGAAGCAGAAGAGCTGGGAGGACGGGCGGCAGAGGTTGGTGTGCATTTGATTCCGTTGGTGGCTCCAACTTCTGAACAGCGGATTGAACGAATTGTTCGTCAAGCACGCGGATTTGTATACTGTGTATCCTCCCTTGGGGTGACCGGGGAAAGAGCTTCCTTTTTTGAGGGTATAGAGGGCTTCATCGCGCAGGTCAAGCGGCATACGGATATTCCGGTAGCGGTTGGATTCGGTATCTCCACCCGGGAGCAGGTAATTCGTTTTTCGGACATTTGCGATGGAGTTGTCGTCGGAAGTGCCATTGTGCGTCAGGTGGAGGAAGCCATCCCGTTGCTGGACGATTCTGCGCGCAGAGAAGAAGGGCTTTTCCAAATTCGCAATTTTGTGGCACAATTAAAGCAGTAAACTGGCGTCAATATAGAAAGCAGCAAATTTAGTTTTAAATGGATTAGAGGAGGTAGGGGCATGCGACCTAAACCGCATATTGTACATTTGCCGGTATATCAGCCTGGTAAACCAATTGAAGATGTGAAGCGCGAGCTGGGACTTGATGAAGTGATTAAGCTCGCCTCGAATGAAAATCCGTACGGCAGTTCTCCCAAAGTATTGCAAGCCATTCAGGAGGAATTTGCGAACATTAGTGTATATCCTGACGGCAGCGCGGTAGCTTTAACACAGGCGCTGGCTAAACATACGGGCTTGAAAGAGGATCAGTTTATTTATGGCTGTGGCTCTGACGAGATTATTGCGTTGATTACGCGTGCTTTTCTTCTTCCCGGGGAAGAAAGCATCATGGCCGATCAGACCTTCTCTGTGTACAAGAGCAATGTGGAGATTGAGGGAGCGGTTGCTGTTGAGGTGCCTTTGCGTGACGGGGTACATGATCTGGAAGCCATGTTGTCTCAGATTAACGACCGTACGAAAATGATCTGGATCTGTAATCCGAACAACCCGACAGGCACGATTGTACCTGAAGCAGAGCTGATCGCATTTTTGGATCGAGTGCCAAAGCATGTTATGGTTGTGCTGGATGAGGCGTATTTCGAGTTTGTGACGGATAGCACTTATCCAGACGGTATTCGTTTATTGCCAGCCTATGAAAATCTGGTTGTATTGCGCACTTTCTCCAAAATCTACGGTCTGGCATCGCTTCGCATCGGATACGGTATGGGAGCTGTGGCAACGATTCGCCTGATTAATCAGGTTCGTGAGCCGTTCAATACTTCGCGGGTAGCACAGGCTGCGGCGGTTGCGGCGTTGGAAGATCAGGATTTTGTGCAGGAATGTCGTGACCGCAACGCAGAGGGCAGAGCCTATTTACAAAATGAGTTGAAGCGCCTTGGACTGGAATCTTTTCCGGCACATGGAAACTTTATTATGCTGAATGTACGTCGCCCGTCGGGTGAGGTATTTCAGGAGTTGCTTCAAAAAGGCGTAATTATTCGCGCTGGTCATTACAAATATCCGACATACATTAGGGTGTCGGTTGGATCACAGCCGCAAAATGAGTGGTTTATCCGTGCGCTGGAACAGGTCCTGGGGGCGGAAGCGGCGAAAGCGCGTCTATAATTTCCGCAGATGGGATTTGATAATTGATGAAGATTGCCATTTTCGGCGTGGGACTGATTGGTGGGTCCCTTGCGCTTTGTTTTAAAGGGAAGCCGGGCATTACCGTTGTCGGTCATGCTCATCTTCCCGAACTGATGGAGCCGATGTTGGTCCGTGGTGTCGTGGACACCGTGACTCTTTCGGTTGAAGAGGCGGCAGAGGATGCCGATTTTATTTTTTATGCGTACCTGTCGGCTTACTGGAGCATTACTTGGAGTTGTTAAGCAGGCTACCGCTTAAAGAGGGTTGCATTATTACCGATGTAGGCAGCACAAAATCGTCGATTGCCAAAAAAGCGTCGGAAATCTCTTTACGTAATGCTTATTTTATCGGTGGCCATCCGATGGCCGGCTCGGAGCGTTCCGGTGTGAAGGCTGCTTCCGCATTGTTGTTTGAGAATGCCTACTATGTACTTTCCCCGGCAGAGGGTGTGCCTGAGGAAGCATACAGTTCGCTGGAGCGTCTGTTGAAATACACAGGAGCCCAGGTTGTCCGTGTCCAGCCTGATATGCACGATGACATTGTCGGGGCGATCAGCCATCTTCCGCATATTATTGCAGCAGCGCTGGTGAATCAGGTGCGCAAGCACAATGACGAAAATCCGTTGTACCGTACGCTGGCTGCCGGCGGCTTCCGCGATATTACGCGAATTGCTTCCAGTGATCCGATTGTATGGCGGGACATTTTGCTGAGCAATCGTGATGTTTTGCTAGGTCTGCTGGAAGAGTGGAACGGGCAGATTGAGCGTTTTACCCATTTACTGAGAATACAAGACGGAGAGGGAATTGCTGACGAGTTTTTGACGGCGGGGCATTTCCGCAGTGAGCTGCCAGAACGCCGCAAAGGTGTCATCGTCTCAACGTTTGATCTGTATATTGATGTACCGGATACCCCGGGGATCATCGGTCGAATTGCAACAGAGCTGGGGGACAACAGCATTAACCTGAGCAATATGCAAATCATCGAAAGCCGGGAGGATGTTCCCGGTATTATGCGGCTTTCTTTCCGCCAAGAACGGGACTGGGAGCGCGCCAAGGCACTGCTGGATTCAATGAGTTATAAAGTGGTGGTATAGAAAGGAAAGTGTGATTGTTGGTTAAGGAGGATGAGGCGCTTCGCGTTCCATTTGATCTTACGATCGCTGTTGCCTCCGGATTTTTTGATGATATGTTCAAAGGGGAAAATCCGGAGGCAAAGGCGAACGCTACGCTTCTTCAGATTCAAATGGACCGCTGCGCTACTGACCGCCTTAAAAGCAACGCACTTTCTGGGAGTGAAAGTAACAGGAAAGATTTAAAACGGGCGTGAGATCCTCTTCGCCCGTTTTTTTGTTATTTATGGCCTGAGAGCCCGGTTGAGGTGATATAGCTGGGTAAGTATATTTTCTTTGTTATATAAGCTAAATTCGAAAATTTTATATAAAAAACGGAGTAGGCGGGATGGTGCTGGACAACAGCGATGGGAAGCACCATCCGACTGCGCAGTTGGCACCTTACGTAACTTTCCAGTTCAGCTTAGTATATGAGTTCAAAAAAAAGACCACCCGGGTAAAGCCCCGGGTGGTAGCTGCTCTTATGGAGTAGCTGAGTAGGATAGGAGTGGAGAGAAACCATACTGTACTTTTATTATATGTATACGTTTTCATTTTGTCAATGATTTTTTAAAGCGTTTTCTTTTGGATAATTATTCTTACCAGCGTTTTCAAAAGGAATAGATTCAAGGTTATGTCACTTTATCTTGAAAAAACTTAAAATAGGTCGGAAATGCCGTATACCGGAAACAGTTGCTAGCGTTACGTAGCCTGTGATGGAAATCATGGGGATTTTGGACTTTTTTACTGACGACTATTTTGTGGTACAATGGGTAAGTCCATTTTGGATGTTGAGAAATGTTGGGGATAGCACCGTTATTGTTGGCACTACATAGGGTAAGAAAAAAATAAATGTTCCATGATGCTGTTTCATCCATTTGTGCGGAGTGCGCAACTTTTTTTGGCCTGTTCGGTATATATAGACAGAATCGAATGGGAGAACAGCACATGTATGGGCGAGGAGGGTCTCACTCGGATGATGACAGATTCCCAGATGATTCAGGAAATCAAACAAGGTAATGTTGAGGTTTATTCAGAATTAATGAGGCGGCACCAACGTAAAATTTTAGCTTTTGTTTATCATATGCTGAAAAGTTCGAACCTGGAAATGATCGCTGAGGACTTATGCTCGGAGACGTTTTATAAAGCGTACCGGAGCCTGCACTCTTTTCGCGAGGTAGATGCATCGTTCTCCACATGGTTATATACGATTGCACGTAATACGGTGCTGAGCGAGCTTCGCAAGCATCGTAGCGGTCAGGTTCCATTGGAGGAGAGCGGTTATGTGCCGGTTGCTCCATTGGATGTGATTCCAGAGCAGGCCGTCCTTCGCGGCGAGAAGGTAGAGATGGTTCGTGAAGCGATCAACAGATTGCCAGAGAAGCAGCGGTCTGCGCTGATTTTGCGCGAATACGAGCAATTGGATTATCAGGAGATTGCTACGATTTTGGGGCAGACGGTCAGTGCGGTGAAATCGTTGCTTTTCCGGGCCAGAACCAGTGTGAAGACGCAGTTGGAGCCTTATTTTTTTGAGCCTCTCTATGAGGAAAACGAAGGGATGAGCAGCCAATGAAATCCAGGGACGCTGAGGATTTGTTCGCTACAGGCAAGAATGTATCGAAACAAGACTCGGAGCGCAGACGGGCCAAAAGCTCGTCTGCCGGATGGGAGCATGGTTCGGAAGAAAATGAGTGGAATTTGTCAAAAGAAAGTCGATCCGCTATTCGTGATATTTCCTTTGAGATAACAGATGAGCAGGCGGAATCTATGAATCGCAGGGTCATGGATCGAATTTATGAAGAGTCACCGTGGCTTGTTCCCGGCGAGCATCGGCGTGCGCGTGTGAACCCGGCAGCCCGTAAGTATATGTCCGTATGGATCGCCGGCTTTTTGGCGGTATTTTTGTGTAGCTTTTTGTTTTTGAACTGGAATGGAAGCTCCTCTCAAGAAAATCCTCCTCAAGCGGCACCTGTCATGGATACGGGTATTTTACCGACAGGCTTGCTGGAAACTACAAGTACATCTTCACAATATCAATACCACATTAAAAATGTGAATAGTGGCATTATGGACCCGCTGGTTGCAAGCATTGTTCCTACTTACCCGCAATATTGGATGTTGTTGTCTGTGTTGGCACTTGCGCTTGCCTTATTTTCTTTGGGCTGGATTCATCGTGCGAGACGGGTTAGAAATTAGCAGCACGGCTGGGCTCCAATACGGATTCATAACAATGCCTGAATAACTAAATAGCGGAGGAAACAACACGATGCTTATTGGCTTGATCAGACATGGATTAACGGATTGGAATGCGGTAGGTAAAATCCAGGGCCACAGTGATATTCCGTTGAATGAGGAAGGGCGCCGGCAGGCACGCTTGCTGGCAGAACGATTAAAGGATGAGCCCTATCATTGGGATGGACTTATTACAAGCAGCCTTTCGAGAGCCAAGGAGACGGGAGAGATTATTGCATCTGCTCTTCATCTTCCTTTACTGGAGCCGGACGATCGGCTGAGAGAACGTGCTTATGGTCAGGTCGAGGGCATGACGCAGGTCGAGCGTGAGAAGAAGTGGGGGAGCGACTGGCATCTGCTGGATCTGGGACAGGAGAGCGATGAAGCTCTTCAACTTCGAGGTTTGGCTTTTATGGAGGCCATTTGGTCGGAAAATCGGGACAAGAACCTGCTGGTCGTTTCTCATGGCGGTTTTTTGGCTAATTTGTATAAGGCTTTGTATCAGGAAAAGTTTACGGAACGAATTGGTAATCTGTCACTGAGTGTTCTCCAGCGTGAGGATACGGATTGGACGCCGCTGTTGTATAATTGCACCAGACATTTACAGGAAAAAAGTGATTGTAACTCAAAAGGTTGACGAAAGACCACGAATTTCTACTCAGCGTAGAAGCCGTGGTCTTTTTATTTTTTAATTATAGCTTTGAAAAAAAGAGGTTTAGAGTCTGAACATTCCGTCAAAGCTGTGGGTACAACAGGTAAGAATCAATTCCGGATGACAGTCCAGTGACGAGGCGATGGAACGATGAATCTGGCGGATATGCTGACATTTGCGGATATTGTGCATTTGAACAGAATCGCGGTGTATTACGAATGTGACTGTAAGCCCAATTCCAAACATGAGCTGATCCAGGGCATTTTGACAAAGCTCGGCAGCAGCAGTTTTTTTGAGATGCAAGTCAGGGAGCTAAAGCTGTCAGAGGTAAGGTTTTTGAACACACTGCTATTCGATGACCGACCTTATTTCAGTATGGAGGAATTGATTGCGGTTGCCAAACAATCTGCCGAGGAGGATGGGGATTCCGGTGAGCGACCGCGGGACATCGTGGCCCGTTTACGCAACAGTGGCTGGTTATTCAACGGTTCGACGCATAATACGAGGTATTTGTATCAAATTCCGTTGGACATGAAGGAGCGTTTCCGTCGTGTCATGGTACAAGACTTGCAAAACGGAATGATCCGGGTAAGTGAGCCAACGTCGTACCGGGATGAAGGACATCTTTTGGCGGAGGATTTACGACTTTTCCTTCAGTATATGGAGCAGCATGAAGTTCCGCTTAACCCCGAGGGGGCTTGGTATCGTCGCAATCAGCAGCAACTAATGGAGCATTTGCACATTGCGGAGCCACTTCTGGGTAAAGGAGGCTGGCGTTTCGGATATGGTTCCTCCTTTAAGTTTTATCCCGACCGAATGGCACTGCTGTATGATTATGCACGTCACTCCAAGTTTATTGAGGAAAAGGGGGATCGAGTTGTGCTGACGGCAAAGGGGGAGGCACACAGGGAGTACGCGATCGAGGATGAGATGATACAGCTATTCAGGTTTTGGTTAAGATTGTATAAGGGAGCCGTTCCCAATCTACTTTCTCTGGTCTACTGGATAGGAGAATGTGCCAGGCCCTGGACGTCCTCGGAGTCACTTTTTGTACATATCGGCCCGCTGATCAGACCGTTCTACTATGATACGCCCCGTTCGGTTTTTGATCAGAGAATTATACGAATGATGCTGCACTTGGGTATGCTTCGTCTGGGTGAGCATTCGACGGGGCCATCTGTACAGATGACCGCCTGGGGGCTGAATCTGGCAGGAGAGTACCGCATTGGGAGGAACGACCCGGGTATGCGGCTCCATTGACAAGCAGCATACATGTTGATAGAATTCACCCAAAATGAGAGGGTGAAGTTGATGCTGATTCACTATAACGGGAACATGCCACAGCTCCATTCATCTGTCTATGTGGCAGAAGGAGCAAAAGTTGTCGGAAAGGTAACGATCGGCCAAGATTCCTCAGTTTGGTTCAATGCCGTACTGCGCGGGGATATGGCGCCTGTCATCATCGGTGAACGCTGCAATATCCAGGACGGAGTCGTTGGACATGTGAACACGGACCAGCCCCTAGTGCTGGCGGATGATATTTCGGTGGGACATGCTGCGATTATCCATGGCTGTACGGTAGGCAAAGGCACTTTAATCGGTATGGGGGCCATTGTACTCAACGGAGCTGAGCTTGGTGAATATGCTTTAATAGGAGCAGGGTCGGTCGTTACGGAAAATACCAAAATACCACCCTATACTCTTTCTCTCGGTACACCTGCCAAAGTGGTGCGAGAATTGACAGACGCAGATTTGCAGCGGATGTCACGGACGGCACTCAGCTATGTGGCGAAAGGAAAAGAATATAGGATCTCTTAAACTCATGTTGGAGGTGCATCCTATGGATAAAATGAAGGTTACTTATGAAGTAATGTTGGGCCTGTCTGCTGAAATGGTTTTGGACGAGGCATTACGTAAACACCGGAGTGAAAAGCTCTACAAGGATATTGATGAGGCGCTGGCCTCCGGAGATGAAGTAGCTTTTCGTCATCTTACGGATGAACTGAAAGCGATCAATTGAGCCGTTTCAGGAGATCTGATCTTGGGTAACAGACCCATTGGCAGTACAAGACCCTAATCATCAAGCCTGACCGTAGCAGCGGCCAGGTTTTTTTGATACGCTTTTATATGATATAGTCTTTGTAGATGGAGCCTTTACGGGGCATCTATCGTATGAACGGAGGATGAGGACGTGTCGTTGTCTTATTTGTGGAGCCGGTCGTTCTTGACGAGCCGGCCTTTTTTGTGGCTGCTGTTCTGGTGTAACCTGGTTGGAACCGTGTATGGGTACATATGGTATGGAGGGCAATTGGAATACACGCTAAACTACCACCCGATATGGCAGATTGTATTTGTGCCTGATAGTCCGACGGCCAGCCTGTTTTTTACGATTTCTGTATTATTCCTGCTTTATCCTCCGCGCCTGAAGGGCTTGAAGGTCATTCGCCAGCTGATGGAGGCGTTAGCTGTGGTTACGAGTGTAAAATACGGCATCTGGGCCTCAGCTATTATTTTTTGGGGTGTCGCGCAGGGAGGGCATATGATATGGCAGGATTGGATGCTGGTAGCATCTCATACGGCAATGGCAGTCGAAGCCTTGCTGTTCATTCGTTTTTCCACCTGCAAATGGGCGGCTCTGTGCGTAGCAGCTTTGTGGACACTGTTAAATGATACGGTCGATTATACATTTGGCATATATCCGTATCTTCCGAGGTCGCTAACGGATGATGTACCACAAGTGCGTACTTTTACCTATATGCTGACCCTTTTCAGTATCGCAGCTTCATGGCTTGCCATGTACGTGCGTGATCGAATGACTTCCTCACTTAATAAGGCCAAATCATTGGAATAGGTCCAATATTAATTTTATGATTTAATTTTTACGAATTGGAGAATTATTGATGGATATCGTTATAAATAAAAAAGAATATAGATTTAAAAAGGAAATTCGTGATGATCTTAAAATAAGAAAGAGCTTTAACCAATTAGCAAAACAAAGTTTTGATCTGAATTTTGAAGTTTGGCATCAATTAGGATTCTGGGATGAAAAATATATTCCTTATGTACTGTTAGATGGGGATTGCGTGGTGGCTAATGTATCTGTGAGTCTGATGGATTTTAGTTTGTCAGGTGAACAGATGAAATTTATTCAAATCGGAACCGTAATGACAGATCCTAACTATAGAAATCAAGGGCTGAGTCGCTTTTTGATAGAACGTGTGCTACAGGATTGGCATGGGAATTGTGATGCAATGTATCTTTTTGCGAATGATGATGTGAAGGAGTTTTATCCTAAATTTGGTTTTGCTGCTGCACAAGAGTATCAATGTATCCGGAAAGCACCAATTAAAAGCACGGACGTTCCAGTTGAAAAATTGAATATGGAAGCGACGTCAGATTTACAGCTATTGAAAAGAAAATGTTCCTCTTTAAATCCTTATTCATATTTTTCTATGGAAAGCAGTGAATGGTTAATTTTGTTCTATTGCACTTCTTTTTTTAAAGATAAGGTGTTCTATATCCCTCTGTATGACACGATTGTCATTATGGATTTTGAAGAAAATATCATGAATTGTTACGATATTTTTGGAACGGGGGATATTCCTATAGAATTGATTTTATCTGTAGTCATGGAAAAAGAAACGAAGAAAATTGTTTTCGGTTTTACGCCAGAGCCAATGGACGGTTGCGAAATTTCTCTTCTGAATCAAGAAGATACCACACTATTTTATAGATCAAACAATGAAAGTATATGTACAGAACATACACTAATGTTTCCTATTTTGTCACGGGCATAACCTGCCCTGGCAGATAGCAGCACGCTAAAGCCAAGTTCTAGCCCCCGTAACCTTGCCATACAGTAAGGTGAGGAGGGATGTCCCATGGTTTGGAGTCAGGCGTTGCGTGGTGTGCTGCGTGTTGTTTCGGGAGTTGTGTTATCTATGGTTTTGTTGCTTTCCCTATGTTTCCCTCCGGGCATTGCGGAAGCGCGGGATCAGCCCAAGTCCACCAGTAATGCAAAGGAAATAGAGGAACTGGATCGTACGGCTGCGATGTTGTACCGGGATGTAATGGATGGAAATATTGAAAAAGCCCGCGCCGATGTAGCGGAGGTCAGCCGATGGTTCAGCACGGGTCAGGTACAGGCTGCGCTGTCTGTGGAGGCCATTCATGCTTTGTCCGGCAGTATCCTTGAGGTACAGCAAGCTACACAATCCGTGCAAGCATCGCCGGATGAATGGGTGAAGGCCGCTGCCAATTTGCGGCTTGCGACAGATGCGATTGCACATCCGCGCCAGCCTTTATGGCAGCAGTATTATAAAATTTTAAAAGAAGATGTCAGCGGCTTAAATAGCCAGTTTGCTAAAGGAAATATGAAGGGTTTCGCCGCCGGAGCAGCAGTGCTGGAGGATCATTACGAGACGATCCGAACGGCGGCGTTGATCAGCGGCAAAACAACCGAGGTTGTTCGAACGGATTCATGGATTTCTTACGTTAAGGGATTGGGGAACCAGCAAAATGCGGATGCTTCAGCGATTAGAGGGGCACTAGAGCAGGGAAACCCGACATTCAATGCCTTGTTTGGACGTGAAAAAGATGCTACCGCACTGGCTCCATTCATCCCGCATGAAAGCGAGCGCCGGGCAGAACTGGCAATCGGCTTGACGATCCTGCTGACCCTGGCTTATGTGGGTTACCGTAAGTATCGATCCGGTTTCTCTAGTTAAGGCTGAAATGCTGCCACCGACTTCGCTGTCATGGATAAAATGAATATATGCCCTGACTACTTGCCCGGATTTCCGGGCTATTCCTCTTTGAAGCCCTCCCCGTGTACATCATGCACATCCTGAATGATGATGAACGCTCGTGGATCAATCGATTTCACAATTTGATGCAAACGTCGTATTTCTTGACGGGATACGACACAGTAAGCAACATGCTTGGTCTGCTTGGAAAATGCACCCATAGCCGGAATAATAGTAACACCGCGATCCATATCCCGTGTAATGATATCCGCAATATCCATCGTATGGTCACTGATAATCATAAAGGCTCTGGCGGAGTAGGCCCCTTCCTGTATAAAATCAATGATCTTCGATGCGATAAACACAGCGACCAGCGTATACAGGATTTTTTCCTTAGGTATGTACAGCAGCGATGCGCCGATGATGACGATATCAATCACCAGCAAAATCCTTCCCATACTCCAGCCAAACTTCCGGTTCAAAATACGAGCGATAATATCCGACCCGCCGGTGGTACCACCAAACCGGAATACGATGCCTAGCCCGGCCCCGAGCGTAACCCCGGCATATAATGAAGAAAGTATAAAATCGTGCTCGGTCTGAAACGTGCCCATCCACCCGAGGTGAATCATTTTTTCAAACAACCACAGAAAAAAAGTGAGCGCCCCGATGCCAACCCCGCTATAAATAATTTGTTTGCCGCCAAGCATCTTCCATCCGATTAAAAATAGAGGAATGTTCAGGAGCAATGTGGAAAGGGATGGGGAAATCGAAAAAGCATAGTTCAGCAGCAGGGTGATACCTGTGATGCCGCCTTCCATCAGCTTGCTGGGTATAATGAAATAAAGCAGGCCGAATGCATAAATAGCAGTGCCGAGCACAATGGGTAAAATGATTTTAAGCTGTTCAATAGACCTAGATGTTTTCATATAATCCCTCACAATGGCAAATTGGGATGAACGATTTGATATTTGATTTTGGAGCAGATCGTAGATCCTTATGTTTAGTATACCTTTTTATGGTAGCTTTAAAAGACAGACCATTACAAGATGTGAGTAATTTCACATTAAAAAAATATTTGTTTTCAAATGTGCTTTACGATAACATATGAATAAACCTGCACATTAGAGGGGATTGTGTTTCATGGAAAAATCGCTTGATGAAATTCAACATGAGGTAGACCAATATATTTCCCAATTCAAAGAAGGATATTTCAGCCCGCTGGCAATGCTGGCCCGGATGTCCGAGGAAGTCGGGGAGCTGGCCAGAGAAGTCAATCATTCCTTTGGCGAGAAACCGAAAAAAACGGATGAGGCCAACAATTCGATTGAGCTGGAGCTGGGAGACATTTTGTTTATCACGGTCTGCTTTGCAAACTCGCTGGGTATTAATTTGACCGATGCCTATGATAAGGTCATGCATAAATTTAACACACGTGACGCGAATCGCTGGACCAAAAAGGACACCGATTAGGCGTTTTGTACATATGCTGTACCAAACCGGTTACCCGGAGGTGCGGTGTCATGAAGGCAGAGGAATACGTTCAGAAAGCTTATCAGTGTATTTTAAAGAACGATTTTGAGCAGGCCGTGGAATGGTTCGAAAAAGCAATTTCCGCTCAGCCTGATCATGCGGAGCATTATTTCCGCTGTTCGGTCACCTATGCCCGCAGCGGGCGGATAGAGCAGGCGCTTGCTTATGCGGGCGATGCGGTTCGTCTGGCCCCGCAGCAGGATGAATATGTGCTGCATTTGCATACGTTGGAGGCCAGACAGCAGACGGAGAAAGCCAGAAAGATGCTGGATGTCGATAAAGCTACGCCACAGGTGCGCAGAGATGCAATCCTGCTGCTGGAACGGGCAATTGCCCTTGATCCGCTATGTGGTGACGCTTTTATGCTGCTTGCATTGGTTTATGCTGAAATGAATGAATATAAGCTGGCTGTGCAGGCTGCTCGTGAGGCGGCCGCTTTGTTTCCTCACAATGAACAGCTTGCCAATCTCATGAAGAAGTTATGCCAGCAAATGAATGAACAGATCTAGCACGAATTGATGCGTAAGGAGTTGTAAGATATGCCAGAGCAAATAAAGGTGGTTGTCGTTGGAGCAGCCGGGCGTATGGGCCGTGAGGTTGTCAAATTGGTTCTCCAGGATGAAGAACTTCGGCTGGTAGCCGCAGTAAACAGAACGAACGCCGGCAGTGATGCCGGCCTTCTCGTCGGACTTCCAGAAGCGGGCGTTGCTATTGTGGAGGATGTGGAGCAGGCTTTGCTGGATAGTCGCCCGGATGTGATGGTCGATTTTACAGGTCCTCGTTTTGCGTACGCACATACAGCGCTTGCGATCAAACATGGCGTTCGTCCAGTTATTGGGACAACAGGATTTACACCGGAACAGATTGACGAACTGGACAAGCAGTGCCGGGAACAGCAAATTGGCGGTCTGATTGCGCCTAACTTTTCAATAGGAGTTATTTTGTTGATGCGGTTTGCGGCTCAGGCTGCTAAATACTTCCCTCATCTGGAGATTATCGAATATCATGGCGACCAGAAATTGGACGCGCCATCGGGAACGGCAATTAAGACCGCAGAACTCATCGCTGAGCAGCGACAGGAGTTGCGTCAAGGGAACCCGGAGGAGGAAGAAACGCTCGAAGGATCACGCGGCGGCTACTACCAAGGGTTCCGTATCCACAGTGTCCGTCTTCCCGGTGTATTCGCACAGCAGGAAGTTATTTTCGGAGGATTTGGACAATCCCTCAAAATTCGTCAGGATTCCTACGAACGGGCAGGCTACATGCCCGGCGTCAAAATCGGCATTCAAAAGGTAATGGAGCAACCCGGACTTGTATACGGTTTTGAGCATTACATTGATTAAGAAATAACGCGAATGAAATGACGAACGGAATTATAGAATGAGGCAGGGGGAATTTGGAATGTTCAAGATTGCATTTATAGCGCATGACCGCAAAAAAGATGAAATGGTTAACTTTATAACCGCGTATGAGCATGTTTTTACAGGACATCAATTGTATTCAACAGGTACAACGGGTCTGCGCATTATGGAGCAAACGAAGCTTCAAATTCACCGCTTTATGTCAGGGCCGCTCGGAGGTGACCAGCAGATCGGGGCCATGGTCGCGCAAAATGATATGGATCTGATTATCTTCCTGCGTGATCCGCTAATGGCACAGCCGCATGAGCCGGATATTAGTGCACTGCTGCGTCTGTGTGACGTGCAGGGTATTCCTTTGGCGACCAATGTTGCGACTGCTGAAATATTGGTCAAGGCGCTGGATCGGGGCGATTTTGCTTGGCGTGAGCTGGTACATAAATATAAACCAGGCATTGATCAGCAGGATGATATAAAATGACACTGGACATATTGATTTTTGGAGCTCATGCCGATGATGCTGAGATTGGTATGGGAGGCACGATTGCTAAGCATGCAGCCGCTGGTTTAAAGGTGGGCGTATGTGATTTGACGCGTGCTGAAATGTCATCCAATGGCGATGTAGATACCCGTATGGCAGAAGCCGAAGATGCTTCAAAAGTGCTGGGTCTTGCTGCACGGACAAATTTGGGACTGCCTGATCGAGGTTTGTATGTTACACCGGAGAATATAGCCGCAGTGACCGCGGAAATTCGGCGTCATGCGCCGAAAATCGTATTTGCTCCCTACTGGGAGGATCGGCACCCCGATCATGTCATGTGCAGCAAGCTGGTGGAGGAAGCGGTGTTTAACGCCAAGCTACGTCGATTTATGCCGGAACAGCCTGCGGTGCTGGTGGAACAGTTATATTTTTATTTCATTAACGATATCGGCAGAACGGATATGATTGTGGACATTACGGAGCATGTTGAAGCCAAGGAGCAGGCATTACTAAGCTATGCTTCCCAATTTCAGGCTGCACCGGGTAAAGACACGGTATCCACGCCATTAAACCAGGGATATGTTGAGCGTGTAAAAGCCCGGGATTCGCTGTTGGGTCAGCGTAAGCTGATTTCGTATGCAGAGGGCTTTGCGTCCAAAACGCCTCATCTGGTTAAGCTATTCACATAAGGGATTATAAAAATCCTGACACATAAACGATAAACTGAATCCGTTCGTGTAACGGTTATATATGCGCACTGATTGGTGTGGTACCAACATTGAAAAGTCATCATCGGTGGACGGAAGGGGGCAGCTTAACTTGAATGACAAATTGAAAATCGGAATTACCTGCTATCCGTCGTTGGGCGGTTCCGGCGTAGTGGCTACAGAGCTGGGCAAGCTGCTTGCCGAAAAAGGGCATGAGGTCCATTTTATTGCCAACAGCATTCCGTTCAGATTAGGCGGGAAATTCCAGAAAAATATTTTTTATCATGAGGTAGAGGTTAACGACTATTACGTGTTCAGATATCCGCCTTATGATCTGTCGCTGGCGACCAAAATGGCTCAGGTCGCACAAATGAAAAATTTGGATGTACTCCATGTTCACTATGCTGTACCGCATGCGGTATGTGCTTATTTGGCAAAGGAAATGGTGGGCGACCATCTCAAAGTGGTAACAACGCTTCACGGCACAGACATTACGGTGTTGGCGCAGGATGAATCGTTGAAGGATCTAATCCGGCTGGCAATCAACAAAAGTGACGCTGTAACAGCGGTTTCCAAGGATTTGATTCGCGAGACGATAGATGCGCTGGAGATTACACGCCCTATTGATTTGACCTACAATTTTGTGGATAAACGAGTGTATTATCCGCGGGATGCAGCTGCGTTACGGAGAGATTTTGCCCTGCCTAATGAAAAAATTATGATGCACATTTCAAACTTCCGTCCTGTCAAAAGAGTGGGAGACGTGCTAGATATATTTGAAAGAGTGCAACGCAAAATACCTGCAAAGCTACTGCTGGTTGGAGAAGGACCCGACCTTCCGAAAATTCGCTGCAAAATCGAAAGCTTGGGCTTGCAGGATAAGGTATTCTTTTTGGGCAAGCAGGATCAGATCGCTGAAGTGATTTCCATGGCGGATGTGCTGCTGCTTCCATCGGAAAAAGAAAGCTTTGGACTGGTTGCACTGGAAGCGATGGCTTGTGGAGTACCAACGATTGGTTCCGAGGCAGGAGGCGTGCCTGAGCTGGTTGTTCACGGAAGTACAGGTTATCTTGCTGAAATCGGCAATACCGAGAGGATGGCGGAATATGCGGTGCAGCTGTTATCGGACGAAGCGATGGCAGAGCGTTTTCGTGAAGCCTGTCTGGTGCGGGCTCGTACCGTATTCTGTGATACGCTGATTACCCGTCAATATGAAGAAATATATTACCGTGTGTTGGGACGCGAGGTGCCGGATCTTAAACCGATCAGCGTTTAAGGAGGCGGACTCGCGTCCGTTTTTTTATGATAAGCCATTTGTATAATAAGTCTTTTTGAAAACTTTATAAGCAAAGGGGGAAACCCTGTGAAAATAAACACTTGGCAATATGCTGACCCAGAGATGGCTCTTCATGGCAAGGAAGTCATACATATACTAACCACAGCCGGCTACGAGGCTTACTGGGTCGGCGGTTGTGTGCGGGATGAATTATTAGGCCGAGCTATTCATGATATGGATATGACCACATCGGCTGAACCTGAACAGGTCATAGCACTGTTCCCCCATGTCATTCCGACTGGGATTCAGCATGGGACGGTTACGGTGATGCAGGGTGGGCATCCGTTCGAGGTGACTACTTTTCGGACAGAAAGCGGTTATGCTGACCATCGCCGTCCGGCAGAAGTCGCTTTCGTGAAGGATATCCGCGAAGACCTGATGCGGCGGGATTTCACGATGAACGCGATTGCCATGAATGAACATGGGGAAACGGTGGACCCGTTCGGAGGGGAAGTCGATTTGCGTGCCGCTATTGTTCGTTGTGTAGGACGAGCTGAGGAACGATTTGAGGAGGATGGGCTGCGAATGCTACGTTGCATTCGTTTTGCTTCCGTATTCCGGTTCCGTATAGCCTATAACACATGGAAAGGCATGATCCGTCGTAAAGAGGGACTTCGTTACATTGCGATGGAACGTGTGCGTGTTGAGCTGGAAAAGATGCTGGCCGGGCCGGACCCTTTGCGTGGACTGGAATTGCTGGGTCGAAGCGGCTTGCTCGCGTGTACGAAGGTTCCGGTTCCCTGGGAGCAATGCGAAACTCGGGCGCTCAGTGGAATGGTACAACTGCCGGAAGAACTGCGGTGGGGGTTACTGTTGCTGTCTTGCAGACTTACCTCAGAGGCAGCGGACGAGTTGTTAAGAGCATGGACTTTCTCCAACGGTGTACGCTTACGGTTGGTGCATCTGTTGGAATGGGAGCGTGTGTTAACGGACAGTGCTGTTTCGATAGCAGACAGTTCCACTTCGGTGGAAGGTGAAGGAATCAACGATGAGGCGTTACGCCGTAGCTGGATTCGACTGTTAATTAAATGGGGACGGGATATCTCGTCTGACTGGCTACAGCTTTATAAGTCATTGCCTGCTTCGTTTCGTGGATTACCCCCACAGTCAGAAAAGCATGTAGCGAGAATGGCTGAACTGGCGGAAGCGTGGACGAAGCAAACCGCAGTCGTTCGTATCAAAGATTTAAATATTACTGGAAATGAACTGGTTCAGGCGATGAATCGACCGGGTGGTCCTTGGCTGGGTCAGACGATGGAACGACTTTTGCTGGCTGCCGCCTGCGGAGATATTCCAAATGAATTAGAAGCATTGCTTCAAGAAGCGAAACGGGTGATGAGTAGTGAATAATCATGAAAGACTATTAGGCATACTGGAGGAAGATTCATCCGATTACGTATCCGGGGAGGAAATCAGCCGTCGCCTTTCGGTTAGCCGTACGGCCATATGGAAGCAGATCAACAAGCTGCGTGAGCTGGGCTACAATATTGAAGCTTCCTCGCGTAGGGGTTATCGGATTGTGTCCCGACCCGATCGACTGGAAGTCTCTAAACTGGCATATATGCTAAATACCCAATCGTTCGGACAACGTATAGTTGTGCTGGACTCGACGGTCTCTACCCAGCAGGATGCGATGCGTCTGGCAGAAGAGGGTGCACCGCAGGGGACGGTAGTTCTGGCGGAGGAACAGACGGCGGGCCGGGGACGTTTGGGCCGAAAGTGGTTTTCACCTCGGGGCAAAGGAATCTGGATGAGCATTGTGTTGCGACCAAGCCAGCCCTTGGCCTTCACTCCACAGTTAACGCTGCTTACAGGCGTAGCGGTATGCAGAGCCATTCGTCGGTTGACGGGTGTGGAAGCTGGCATCAAGTGGCCGAATGATCTGCTTGTTCATGGTCGCAAAGTGTGCGGTATTCTGCTGGAATCTGCAACAGAGGATCAACGGGTCCGCTACTGTATTGCAGGTATCGGCATTGATGTTAATTTAAATACAGAGGATTACCCGGAGGAGCTGTCACGGTTGGGGACATCCCTGAAAATAGAGGCTGGTCGCGAAACCGATCGTACTGCACTGATTGCTGCCGTGCTGGAAGAGATGGAGCAGCTATGTGCGTTATATGCGGATCAGGGTTTTAAGCCTATAGCTATGCTGTGGGAGGCGCTATCCGTGACGATGAATCGCTTCGTGCGGGCACATACGGGACAAGGGAGTGTGGTGGAAGGTACAGCCGTCGGTTTGGACCCTTCCGGTGCGCTAGTGGTTGAAACGAAGCAAGGAGAGCGAATACAGGTCGTTTCCGGTGATATACAATTGCAGGTGTAGCCTTAGCTGAGCATAGCGACTACAATTGTTCTTTTTCTATGCAAAACTTCACGTGAAAAAGCTGATGTTTTTTGTTATACTGTGCAGGAGGCGGCATCGGACGGTCCGAGCTGCACTCCGGGGCACATGCTCCACCACTGCAAGCAAGTTAGACCATCATAACTTCATTTGAAGGTTACGTTGGATTCTGCTCTGAGCCGAACAGGACCGAGACAGAAGGGACGATCTCAAAATGAGTGTCTTTTTTGGCTGTTCGGACCTTTTGATGACGCAAATGTACAGGCGTTCATAAAAGGTTATTTTTGTGCCAAAAAAGATGGAAGGGAGCCATGTACCATGGCAGGAAAGCACGCACTGAACATTGTGAAAATGAAAAAAATGAAGCAGGAGGGCATTCCGCTCAGTATGCTGACCGCCTACGATTATCCATCGGCTAAAATAGCCGAGGAGGCGGGAATTGATATGATTCTCGTGGGTGACTCGCTGGGCAACGTCGTTCTCGGCTATGATTCGACCATTCCCGTAACACTGGATGATATCGTGTATCATTCCCGAGCAGTAGCGAGAGGCGCGGAGCATACGTTTATTGTAGCGGACATGCCGTTTATGACATATCATGGCAGCGTATCGGAAAGCCTCCAGGGCATCCGCCGTCTGATGCAGGAAGGACATGTGCATGCTATCAAATTGGAGGGCGGCGCAGAAATTGCCGACGTCGTAAAAGCGACTGTTCAGGCAGGTGTACCCGTGCTGGGCCATATCGGCCTTACACCGCAGTCGGTCAATCAGCTTGGCGGCTACCGCATTCAAGGCAAGGACGAAGCGGACGCACGGCGTCTAATGGCAGACGCCAAGGCGCTGGAGCAGGCGGGTGCCTTTGGCATCGTGCTGGAGTTGGTGACCGAGGAAGTGGCAGCGGCAATTTCCAAAGAACTGTCCATTCCGACCATCGGTATTGGCGCAGGACGCGGATGTGACGGTCAGGTGCTTGTTTATCACGACCTGATTCAATATGCATCGCCTTATTACAGCAAACGTTTTGTCAAAACCTATGCCGATGTCGGCGGCTTGATCCGTAGTAGCATTGAGCAGTATGTGAGCGATGTGAAGGGGCGGGCCTTCCCGGCTGAAGAGCATGTGTTCAGCGCCGACGACAGTGTTGTAGAGGCTCTCTACGGCCATAAGAAAGGTCAGGAAAAGGCGCAAGTGCAGGAACAAGAAGAACAAGAGGAACAAGCTAAGGAAAAGGTGGAATCCCGGTCATGATTATCGTAAGAGAAGTGGCTCAACTGCGGCAGGCCATTGCTGAACGCCGACAGCTCGGCGCAGACGGAGCAAAAGCGGAACAAGGTTCCGCTGCTATACGGCCACATACAGTCGGCTTTGTGCCGACGATGGGGTATTTACATGAAGGCCATGCGAGCTTGATGCACAAGGCGCGTGAAATGGCAGATACGGTGGTACTTAGCATTTTTGTAAACCCGATTCAATTCGGACCTAACGAGGATCTCGATAGCTACCCTCGCGATGAAGCGCGTGATTTAGAGGTGGCGCGGCGTGAAGGTGTGGATATCGTATTTTTACCAACTGTAGCAGAAATGTATCCACAGCCAACCCGTACGAAAATAAGCGTATCTGCTTTGACGGATCGGTTATGTGGCGCTTCCCGTCCGGGACATTTTGATGGTGTGACCACCGTAGTTGCCAAGCTTTTTAACATGATAGGTCCTGATCTGGCCTTCTTCGGCATGAAGGATGCGCAGCAGGTAGCGGTGCTCCAGCAGATGGTGAACGACCTCAATATGAACGTGACCATCGTTCCTTGTCCTATCGTCAGAGAGGCCGACGGTTTGGCCCTTAGCTCGCGTAATGTGTATTTGAGCGCGGAACAGCGGGAGCAGGCGTTGGTGCTGTCACAGTCACTGCGCAAGGTGCGTGAAGTGAGCGAAGATGATGTGCAGAATACGTTTACGATCCGTCAGTTATACCAAATGGTGGAGACTACGATTACCTCCTCACCATTGGCTGACATTGACTACATTGAAATCTTAACCTTTCCAAGTCTGGAGCCCCTTCTTCCCAAGCAGCGACTAAGTGATGTCGAAGAAGACATCATTGTAGCGCTGGCTGTAAAGTTTGGGAACACTCGACTGATTGATAATATGAGAATACAGAAGGCGGAGGTGCTTTCCCATGTTTAGAACGATGATGAAATCCAAAATTCACCGGGCAACGGTTACCGAAGCCAACCTTAACTATGTGGGTAGTATTACTATTGATGAGGATCTGATGGAGACTTCCGATCTGCTGGAGAATGAAAAGGTTCAAATTGTGAACAATAACAATGGAGCCCGGCTGGAAACTTACGTTATCCCCGGACCGCGTGGTAGCGGTGTGATTTGTCTCAACGGCGCAGCAGCGCGTTTGGTGCAGCCTGGTGATACGGTCATTATTATTTCCTACGCTTCCATGTCGAATGAAGAGGCCAAAACATACAAACCGACCGTTGTATTCGTCGATGAACATAACAAACCTGCCCAAAAGGCGAACAAGGAAGTACACGCCACGATCATGTAATGAATGGGAGTGCGGATGAAACCCGTCCTTTAAGCGAAAAATGTGAGTGTATTAATCCATCTTTCGTAAGGGCGGGATGCACATGTTCCAGCATGTATTCGCAGAAATGAACAGCATGTTAGATGATATCGTGAAGCATTACCCATCAGCCCAGGGCTCCCGCAGGCAGGAGTTGCTACAGCACTGGAGTTTGCTGCGGAGAATGAGTGACGGAATTATGGATGAATGGCTGGCCTTTGAGGAAAAAATGGTTCGCCTGCGTGCTGCAGGTTTTTCCGCGGAGTCTGGTATGTCTGACGCTGAGCTGCCTGAAAAGGAGCTGCCAGCTTTTACTCGGGGTCAAGGATATTACCGACTGCTCATGTATCCTGAGGCCATCCGCCAATTTGAACAGGTGCTACAGCATTTTCCGAACAGTTGGCAAAGCCAGATGTATATGGGGATGGCGTATTTCCAACTGGAGGACACAGCGGAGGCTGTACGCCATTTTCAGAAGGTGCTGCACCTGACAGACCAGCCTGGGCTGAAAGCGGTCATTTATAATGCGCTGGGCTGTCTTATGGCGAAGCAGGCTGATGTAGAGGAGGCGCAAAAATGTTTTGCTCTCGCGCATCAGTTCGATCCTGCTTTGCCCGAGCCGTTGCACAATATGGAAGCCTGTTTGTCCGGTGCCGGAATGCTTCGGTACGACAGCTCCATGATGACATGGCTATAGTTGTCAGACACCGAGCGAGACGATGCATACCCACCTCCCCAGGCGGCGTGTGCATCGTCTTTTTTGGCTGTCTTAATTTCCAAACAGGCGATCTTCTGCTATGCTGTTATACAGAGTTATTATTTTTTGTATGTGTCAAAAGAAAGGATTAAGCCCGAATGAAATTTGCGGTATTGGATTTTGAAACGACAGGCACCCAGTCCGCGGATGACATCATTCAAGTCGGACTTGCAATTATAGATCATGATAACAGCATTTCCCGTGTTTATGGTTCTTATGTGAACCCTGGCAGATCCATTCCGCCTTTTATTACCGGGTTGACCGGGATTACAGACGATGACGTCAAGGATGCTCCTGCGCTCGAAGAGATGATGATGGAGCTTGTACCTATGCTGGACGATGTTGTGCTGGTCGGTCATAATGTGGCGTTTGATTTTAATTTTTTGCAAAGCGCTTTGGATCGGTGCGGATACTTGCCGTTTACCGGCAGGATTTTGGATACGATGGATTTTCTGAAAATCATGTTTCCATCGCTATCTTCCTATCAGCTGGGTTTTGTTTCTTCCGAATTTGGGCTGGCGCATGACCGACCTCATCAAGCAGACAGCGACGCGTTGGCTACGGCTGAGGTGTTTTTAAAATGTCTGGATGAGCTTCACGCGCTGCCTTTGATTACGATACAGCGGCTCAGTGATTTGTTCGCAGAGGAAGACAGTGACCTCGGATGGTTTTTGGACGGGGTGCGTGAAGACAAAGAACATGATCCTATTCAGGATTTGGAGGGTCATCAGTTTTTTCGTCAGCTTGCACTGAAGGTGGAGGATTGGACGGAGCTAAATGCCCCTCGCAGAGAGGACGACCCCAATCCGCTGGCAGGTATTTCCTTTGAGGAATACATGGATGATGTGCGGGACAATTTACGTTCATCCTTGAGCCAATATGAGGAGCGCGAAGCGCAGACGCAAATGATTGAGGGTGTGAATCAGGCGCTGAGTGAAGACAAGCACCTGTTGATCGAGGCGGGTACGGGGACAGGCAAGTCCCTTGGTTATTTGCTCCCTTCGCTGTATCACAGTGTGAAAAATGGACAGCGAGTCATGGTAAGTACGCATACGATCAACCTGCAGGAGCAATTACGCGAGCGTGATATTCCGATGCTGACCAAGGTGATCCCGTTCCCGTTCCGGGCTGCCATTTTTAAGGGCCGGGGACATTATTTGTGTCTGCGTAAGTTTGAACATAAAATAAACAGAAGAGACTTCGCAACGCCGAAGGAAGATTTAATTACAGCCGCCCAGATGATCGTCTGGCTGACGTTGACGGAAACCGGCGATGATGAAGAACTTAATCTGAGTAATCGTGGCGGAGATTTTTGGGAAACGGTGGCCAGTGATTCCGAGTCCTGTCTTGGTCGTTCATGTCCGTGGTTCCGCAAATGCTTTTATCATCGTGCGCGCCATGAGGCGGGAATATCGGATGTGGTTATTACGAATCACTCCAAGCTGTTCACGGACGTAAAAGCAAGTCATCAGCTATTGCCGAGCTATGAGCATCTGGTGATTGATGAAGCCCATCACCTGGAGGAAGTTGCTGGTAAGCATCTGGGCATGCATATGAAATATTTCACACTCGTGCATACGCTGACCCGGTTGTTCAAGGACAGCAAGAACGGACAATTGCCTTCGCTGCGTCAGCAGTTGGCAAAGTCGGGGCATGAGAAGTCGACGGATTGGGCCTCTACCATCGACCAGTTGTATCCGCTCGTGCTGGAGGTCAAGGAGACTTGGGATTTGCTGAGCGACAAGCTGTTTGGCATGCTGCCGGAGCGAAGTGATGCGACACCGGGCGAAACAGGGCAGTTTTCTTCCCGTCTCAAGCCATCGGCCAAGCCTGCCAAGTGGGATCAGGCGGCTGCGCTGGAAAATCAGCTTTATGTAACGATGAGCGAAATTTTGCGCAAGGGCGACAAGCTGATGCTCGATGTGAAGGAAGAACATGACGATTATGCGGCTGACAGCCTCATTACGGATATTACGGGGCTGCTCAAGGATTTGGCAGGCATTAGGGAAAGCTTGCGCTTTTTCATGCGGCTGGATGATGAAACGACCGTATACTGGCTTGAAGCGAGCGGGCAATTCCGCAGCAAGTCGCTGCAATTTTATGCGGTGCCCGTCGATGTGAGCCGCCAGCTGAAAGAAATGTTTTTTGACAAAAAAGAAGCATTATTCTGACATCTGCTACCTTATCGGTGGATAAGTCGTTTCAGTACATGACCGATCAGCTCGGCTTGCAGGAGGCCGCAGATCAAGGACGGCTGATGACTACGCAGCTCCCGTCACCCTTTAACTACAGGGATCAGGTGCTGCTAGTCATTCCAAGAGATTTCCCGAGCGTGAAGGGCAGTGTAGGAGATGAGCATTTTGTAGATATGCTCGTCAGCTCGCTAGGCGCGACTGCTCAAGCGACGCGGGGGAGAATGCTCGTTCTCTTTACCTCCTACCGTATGCTCCGGCAGGTGTATGAGCCGCTTAAGGAGGCGTTGTCTTCCAGCGATATCACCGTGCTGGGGCAGGGCGTGGACAGTGGGAGCCGCAGCAAGCTGACCCGACGTTTTCAGGAAGCGAAAGCTTCTGTGTTGCTGGGAACCAGCAGCTTTTGGGAAGGCGTCGATATTCCGGGCAAGGCGCTGACGTGTCTGGCTATCGTCCGCTTGCCGTTCCAACCGCCCAATCACCCGCTGCTGGAGGCTAAAAGTGAGCTGCTCCAGCAGCAGAAGAAAAATCCTTTTATGAAGCTGTCTGTTCCACAGGCTGTCATTCGCTTCAAACAGGGATTTGGACGTTTGGTACGTACGGCGAGCGACCACGGGGTCGTTATCGTTTACGATACGCGTGTGATCGAATCCTATTACGGGAAGCATTTTTTGTACTCATTACCGGGACCAAAAATGGAGCATATGCCGACGGAGCAAATGGTGCCCCGCATCGCCGAATGGCTCCAATCCGCCCCGGAGACAGAGGCATAACGGACGGACATCTAAATGTGTCCGTTACAATTAGGGGGAGCAAGTATGAAATCAGATAAAATTTCAGAGGCTGTCGTACGGAGGTTACCCGTATATTTACGTTATCTGAATGCACTGCACAAACGGGAGGTGTCTACGGTCTCTTCCCAGGAGCTGGGACAAAGACTGGATCTGAATCCGGCTCAAATTCGAAAGGATCTCGCGTATTTTGGAGATTTTGGCCGTAAGGGTATCGGCTATGATGTTACTTATCTTATCGAGAAAATACGCCATATCCTGAAAATCGACCAGCAAATTAACGTGGTATTGGTCGGAGCAGGTAATCTGGGGCAAGCCCTTTCGAATTATAATGCTTATTTAAAAGACAATATGAAAATTGTAGCGGTATTTGATGCTGTTCCAGATAAAGTTGGAACCAGGATCAATACGCTGGTCGTACAGCCGATGGATGAACTGGAAGCGACCGTGAAGGAACAAAACATTCGGATCGGGATTATTACCGTACCGGATTTTGAAGCACAGCACGTCGCTGACAGGCTCATTGAGAGTGGGATTGGAGCAATTTTGAACTTTGCACCCACTACTCTCAAGACACCGGCAAACATTCGGGTACATGCCACAGATTTTACAACGGATTTGTTAAGCCTTGCTTATTATTTGGAGGACGGAAAGGAAGATACGCAACATGACAGCGAATAAATGGATGATTAAAAACGGCTCCTTTGCCGTGAACAGACCGGAAGCCGGGGTAATCCACGGCTATATGATCGTGGAGGATAGCCGCATCACCTACATTGGTGAGACTTTGCCAGCGGGTGAGGAAGAGACGGACGCGATTGACGGTAACGGGCTGCTGTTTTTACCTGGCCTGATTAATACACATGGTCATGCGGCGATGTCTTTGCTACGTGGGTATGGGGACGATCTGGCTCTCCAAGTATGGTTACAGGAAAAAATGTGGCCGATGGAAGCCAAGTTTACGTCTACGGATGTGTACTGGGGTACGTCCTTGTCCGTGCTGGAAATGCTGAAAGGTGGTACAACAACCTTTTTGGATATGTACGATCATATGGATGAGGTGGCTCGTGTAGCTGAAGAGTCCGGCATCCGTGCCAGTCTGATGCGTGGAGCGATTGGACTATGTTCGGAGGAAGAACAGCGGATCAAGCTGGCTGAGGCTGTGACCTTTGCGCGTAATTGGCATGGAAAAGCAGACGGTCGCATTACGACCATGATGTCTCCGCATGCGCCGTATACGTGCCCGCCTGCGTTTATCGAAAAATTCGTACAGGCAGCGCATGATCTGGACTTGCCGTTGCATACGCATATGTCCGAAACGATTGCCGAAGTAGAGCAAAACGTACGCGATTACGGCTTGCGTCCGGTTGCACATCTGGATAAGCTGGGCTTTTTCTCCCGTCCATCGCTTGTTGCCCATGGCGTTCATTTGAATGACGAAGAAATAGCTTTGCTGGCTGAACGTGGTGTAGCGGTTTCGCATAATCCGGGCAGCAACTTGAAGCTCGCAAGTGGTGTGGCAAGAGTGCCTGACCTGCTGCGTGCAGGCGTTACTGTCTCTCTCGGAACAGATGGTCCCGCGAGTAACAATAACCTGGATATGTTTGAGGAAATGCGTCTGGCTGCACTCATTCACAAGGGAGTATCTGGCGACCCAACCGCAGTTCCTGCGGGTGAGGCGTTGCGTCTGGCAACGGAGTACGGAGCGAAGTCGATTGGCTTGAAAGAGGTAGGAGCGCTGGCAGCAGGCAACAAGGCAGACTTTATCGCGCTCGATCTGAATCAGGCGCATTTCCTGCCGCGTACGGATCTCATTTCCCATGCCGTATACTCTGCAAGCGCCAAAGACGTGGCTCATGTATGGGTAGACGGTCGTCAGGTTGTGAAAAACGGTGAGTGCCTGACTATGGATGAGGAACGTATCAAGCATGAGGCCCAAGCCGCCTTTGAAGGGCTGCTGTCGCGCTAATTCAGGTGTCACATCCCCTTAGAGAGGAAGCACAGGTTTGAAAAACAAGAAAAAATGGATAGCGGTCGCCATTCTGGCCGTCATACTGGTCCTGGTCAGCATTTTCTGGTATTATTCCTACGTTACTCAAGACCAGGTGACCGAGAGAAATGCCGCTATCGTAAAGGCCAAGCAATCGGGTGGTCTGGTCAGCACGACGCAGACGTGGAAGTCGGTGTGGGATCAGGTATACTGGGTAGTTCAAGGGAAAAATGCTCAGAACGAAAATATTATGGTGTGGGTTCCTTTTCAAAAAGTGGAGGGCCAACCGAATGTACCTGTCACAGATAATAGTGGTGTTCATACCGAGCTACTGAAAAACGGAGTCGACGAGCAAAAAATGACGGCGATGATCCAGCAGCAGCTTCCGGGTGCAGATATTGTGAGTCTTCAGCCGAGTGTGTTTAACGGTCAATATGTGTGGCAGCTGTTTTATGATGACGGCAGTCATCATTACTATACCTTTTATCGCTTCTCGGATGGGGGATCGGTGGGGGTAAAGTATACTTTGCCCAATTACTAGAGTGATGTGAGGACTGGCTGATGGTGGTTTGGGAGTGTTAGGGACGCTAGGAGCGCTGCGTAGTCCATTTGATCTTACGATCGCTGTTGCCGCCGGATTTTTTTCGATTAGATTCTTATGGGGAAAATCCGGCGGCAAAGGCGAACGCTTCGCTTCTTCAGATTCAAATGGCCCACTCCGCTGGCTGACCGCTATGGAGTCACTCCAAACACCACTCTTTTTATGGGAGGGGAGTTGGGGGTAGGGGGCACGGACGCCGCTGCGCTTATTTCCGTTTTGGGTTTTACACCAAACTAATTCTGTACGAACTGGAAAATCGTTTTTACTAAAAAAGATGAAGACATTGTCTTATAAAAAGAATGGCTAGTTAGAATGGTTGAAAGCTAAAAAAAGACGCAAATGCGGTTTATTCGTATTTACGTCTTTTTTAGCTTTTTTTGTTGGGTAAGTGTTTATCATGGAATGACTGATTGTGTTTAACTTAAAAAATGTTATATAAGCAGAACTCGAAAATGTACATAAAAACGGAGTAGGCGGAATGGTGCTGTACAAGCGGTAGTATTCGTTTTAAAAGCTTTCCGTAGGAAAGCTCGCTTCGAAAGCATCACCTCCCCGGATTTCTACCCATGTGTGCTCATTCTAGAAATCCGGGGGCAACAGCGATGGGAAGCACCATCCGCCTGCGCAGTGACTCCGCACGTATCTTTCAAGCTCAACTATCACTTGAATTTCCCTTAAACAGGTTAAATATGAAGTCTATTACATAGATCATAATAATTTTTCCTTATAATGGTTTAATTATAGGTGCAGACTAACGTAACCCATAATTTTGTGGCTATGTTATCATGACTACTTGTACAAAAAGGAGATTCATGGACATGGGAAAAGTGGATGGGAAAGTTGCATTAGTAACGGGTGGAGGTCAAGGGATTGGACGGGCTATTGCTTTACGCCTGAGCCAAGACGGCTTCGCAGTGGCAGTTGTAGATTTAAATGAAGAAACGGCGCAAAGTGTTGCTGGTGAGATTACAAAGGCAGGAGGGCGCTCGCTTGCCCTTAAAGTCGATGTTTCCGACCGGGATCAGGTTTTTGCGGCTGTAAAGGAAGCATCTGTGAAGCTCGGTGGCTTTGATGTCATTGTAAATAATGCTGGGATTGCTCCCGCCAAGCTATTGGAGGATGTTACGCTGGCTGATTTTGATAAGCTGTTCCACATCAATGTGACCAGTGTGCTTTGGGGCATTCAGGCGGCAGCCGCCAAATTCAAGGAACTGGGTCATGGTGGTAAAATCATCAATGCCTCTTCTCAGGCAGGCCATGTTGGTAATGCCAATCTCGGTATTTACTCCGCGACCAAATTTGCGGTTCGTGCTCTGACACAAACCGCTGCTCAGGAATATGCCCAATACGGTATTACAGCAAACGCATACTGTCCCGGCATTGTACAAACGCCAATGTGGAGCGGTATCGATAAAGAAATTACGGCATCCAAAGGCGAAGCAACAGGGGATGCAACCAAGGAATTCGGCAGCAAAATTGCCCTTGGCCGTCTGTCTACACCAGAAGACGTATCCGCCTTCGTATCCTTCCTGGCAGGCCCCGATTCCGATTACATGACAGGACAATCCCCTCTGATCGACGGCGGGATGATGTTCCTTTAAAGCTTTAAAGGTTGTACTATGAGGTAATAATCAATCCTCTATATACAGTGTAAGGTTAGCTTACAGTATGAGATCTAATTGCTATCGAAAATCTTTGTTTACGCCTAAAAAAACTAAATAACAAAACAAAAAAAGACGTAAATACGATAAATTTCGTATTTACGTCTTTTTTCACTGCCACTCTGCGAAGCTTGGCTGAAAGCCAGCTAAGCATCTTTACCTACCCAACTTCCCTCCTAAGGCAAATTCATCTTTATGGCTGTGCAGTAGCGGAGTGGAGGATTTGAATCTGAAGAAGCGATAGCGTTCGCCTTTGCCGCCGGATTTTCCCCATAAGAATCTGATCGAAAAAAATCCGGCGGCAACAGCGATCGTAAGATCAAATCATTCACGCAGCGTCTCCCACCACCATAACCAAAGATTTTGCCCACTCACAACTCCCCCACACATTGCCTTCGATATTAGATATACGTTATGATATACTATAATTTATAAGTGATAGACAAAAATGATAGAAAAAGACCTGCTGATCCTGTAGATCATGCAGTCTGGTTTATGTGTTGACATTCGTCCCGTTTCTTCTGTGTTTTACATTTTGAGAGGAGGATGTTATTTGAAATTACGTGCAGTTCCTATCGTTGTTGCAGCGGTTCTGGCAGCATCGCTGTTGTTTGGAGGATGGTTTATTTACCGTCAGTTTACAATGCAGAGTCCTCTGGAAAAACTGGTTTCCCAATATCCCGGCGTCACAAGCGCTCAAATAGATATTAAACCGGATCAGGTTGTTTTGAATCTGGATCTCAAACCGCAGGCAGATGTCGCCGGATTGGTCAATGTAGTTAAGCAAAAAGGACAGTCCATCATTGGCAGCCGTACAGTTAAGCTGGAAATTGCGGATCATTCCAATCCAGCGTTGAACCAGTGGTGGTCTGAGGCCATGTTTCCGGTAGCGGAAGCGATGGAAAATAAAAAATACACCCAAATTTCATCTACCGTCGAGCAGATGAAAAAGAAAAAAACCGGTATCGAGGCCGATACCGATATGGATTCAAACAACGTCTATATCCGACTCAGCGAAGGCAAAGCGACCAAGTTTATCGTTTTGCCACGTCAATCTCAGCAAATGGGGGTATGGCCTAATGCCTAGATGGATCAAGGAAGCACTAATCGGCATTGTGCCGGTGACCATTATATTTCTCATTTTTATCGGGGTGAATATCATCCCCCTTCTGATTGCAGGCGTGATGCTTAGCGGCTTGTTAATGCTCATGCATGCACGTGGAGGCTTGGCTGTAGGGGCCGGGCAAGAACGTAAACGCAAAAAGAATGGCCCGGACAAGCTGACTTTTGAGGAAATCGGTGGGCAAGAAAGCGCCAAGCAGGAGCTGCGCGAAGCGCTGGATTTTTTGAATCGGCATGATGAAATTTCCAAGTTTGGCATTCGTCCATTAAAAGGTGTTTTGCTTACAGGCCCTCCGGGAACCGGGAAAACACTGATGGCGAAGGCAGCTGCGCACTATACCAATTCTATATTTGTTGCCGCTGCAGGCAGTGAGTTTGTTGAAATGTACGTAGGTGTTGGTGCAGGCCGTGTCCGTGAGCTGTTTCGGGAGGCCCGCACTCGTGCAGCCAAGGAAAAGAAGGAAAATGCTATTATTTTTATTGACGAGATCGACGTGATTGGCGGCAAGCGTGAGGGTGGACAGCAACGTGAATATGACCAAACCTTGAATCAGTTGCTGACTGAAATGGATGGCATCTATTCAGCAGATACTCCGCGCATTTTGATCATTGCGGCTACAAACCGTAAAGAAATGCTGGACAGCGCCTTAACGCGCCCGGGGCGTTTTGACCGTCATATTCAAGTGGATTTGCCTGATAAGAAGGGCCGTCTTCATATTCTTAAAATCCATGCCAAAAACAAACCGATTCAGGAAGATGCGAATCTGGACAAAATTGCTGAGGAATCCTACGGGTTTTCCGGTGCACAGCTGGAAAGTGTCATGAACGAAGCGGCAATCTATGCGATGAGACAGGAACAGGAAATGATTGCGCAAAAGCATCTGTCGATGGCGATTGACAAGGTGATGATGGGTGAGAAAACGGATCGTGAATCCACGCTGGAAGAGAAAAAACGTGTAGCGATTCATGAACTGGGACATGCTATTATGGCTGAAATCGTTCGTCCGGGCAGTGTCAGCCAGGTAGCGCTCAGCCCGCGTGGGAAAGCGCTCGGCTATGTGCGGCACAATCCACAGCAAGAGCATTATTTGTATACCAAGCAGTTCCTGGAGGAGCAGATCATGATCTCGCTCGCGGGGGCTACGGCGGAAGAAATGTACTATGGCGGTCGCAGTACAGGCTCTAGCAACGATTTTGAGCAGGCGTTGAACATTGTTCATACGATGATGACTTCCGGTTTGACTTCACTCGGCATTATTAACATGGAAATGGTAACGAAAGAAGAGCTCATGCGCGAAAATGGTGAGATTATGGACGACCTCCATAACCGTACTTTGGAGCTGCTCGAAAAGCATCGTCCAGTGTTCGACAACTCTCTTGACATACTTATGAAGGAAGAAACCCTGTCTGGGGATCAATTTAGATGTCAATTTAGTGAAAATGCTCTATTACCAGCATAATTTTTTATGCTGGTTATTTTTTTTTACTTTTAGTCCGTGCTAAGATATTATTAGCTATTGGGACATAAACATGTATTTTTCGACAAAGAAGGATACAATATAAGAGAGTGACCAGGAAAGGGTGGAGTAAAGAACCATGCAATTTAAAAAAATCGGCGTCATCGGCGGCGGCACCATGGGACAGGGTATTTCTGAAATGCTCGCGTCCAAAGGAATTGATGTGCTGTTGGTAGAGCAGACACCAGAGAAACTAGACTACGCCTACAATATGATTGAAACGAGTCTGGACAAGCAACTGGAAAAATGGGCTATCACACAAGCGGAGAAAAAATTGATTTTATCCCGAATCCAGAAAGTTTCCCATTTGGCTGAGCTTGGAAGCTGTGACATGGTCATTGAAACCATTACAGAAAATCTGGACGAGAAGAAAGCTGTTTTCCAAGAACTGGACTATGTGTGTCCAAACAACATTATTCTTGCAAGTAATACATCCACGCTGAGCCTGACCGAGCTTGCCAGCTCGACCAAGTATCCTGAGCGTGTTATTGGTATGCACTTTATCTATCCAGTATCCCGCATTGATCTTGTGGAAATTATTCGTGGCTTGAAAACTTCGGACGAAACGTTTGAAAACACAAAAATGTTTGTTGAAGAAGTAGTGGAGAAAAAAGGGGTTATGATTTATGAATCCCCGGGCTTTGTAACAAGCCGTATCATTTGCCTGCTGATTAATGAAGCAGCTCACGTTCTCCAAGAGGGCGTAGCTTCCGCTGAAGATATCGACGATGCTATGCGAATCGGCTACAGCTTCCAAAGCGGTCCTTTGGAAATGGCTGACCGCTTTGGTCTGGATTCCGTTTTGGCTGCTCTGGAGCGCATGTTCCGTGAATTCGGCGAATTGAAATATCGTCCGTCCATCGTCCTGAAGAAAATGGTGCGTGCAGGTAATCTGGGCGTGAAATCGGGCGAAGGCTTCTTTAAGTACGACAAGGATGGTGACCGGGTATGAAAATTCTCGTAATTAATGCAGGGAGTTCTTCCCTGAAATACCAGCTGTATGATATGACGGACGAGTCCGTTCTGGCAAAAGGATTGGTCGAGCGCATCGGTATGGATTCATCCATCCTGACGCATAAGCCAACCAACAAAGAAGAATACACTGAGGTTAGCGAAATTCTGGAGCATACTACAGCGATCCGTAAAGTGCTGAATGCACTCACAGATGCGGAACATGGTGTAATCTCCAGCACTAATGAAATTCAGGCTGTGGGACACCGCGTTGTTCATGGAGGAGAAATTTTCAAGCAGTCAGCGGTTGTAACGCCTGAAGCGAAGAGTGAAATCCGCCGCTTGTTCGACCTTGCGCCATTGCATAACCCGGCCTCTATGATGGGTATTAAAGCGGCTGAATTGAATATGCCTGATGTACCGCAGGTTGTTGTATTTGATACCTCGTTCCATCAAACCATGCCTGAAAAAGCTTATATGTACGCCATTCCAAGAGTGTTGTACAATAAGTACAAGGTTCGTCGCTACGGCGCACACGGTACTTCCCATGATTATGTAAGCAAAGAAGCTGCCAAATTCGTCGGTCGTCCTTTGGAAGAGTTGAAAATCATCACTTGTCACATCGGTAACGGTGGTAGTGTAACAGCGGTTCAAGGCGGTTTGTCCGTAGATACTTCCATGGGTATGACTCCACTGGAAGGACTTATGATGGGGACACGTAGTGGTGATTTGGACCCGGCAATCGTGCCTTATGTGATGAACAAACAAGAATTGACCGTCAATGAAGTCAACTCCATGCTGAACAAGCACAGTGGACTTTTAGCTATTTCCGGTATCAGCAGTGATATGCGTGAAATCACGGAAGGTATGGAAAAAGGCGAAGCTAATTCTACATTGGCATTTGAAATGTATGAATACCGTCTGCGCAAATACATTGGTTCGTATGCCGCGGCAATGAATGGGGTAGACGTGATCGTATTCACGGCAGGTGTAGGCGAAAACTCCGTCGTTCTGCGTAAGAGAGTGTTGGAGCAACTGACATTCCTCGGTATCGAGCTGGATGAATCGTTGAACGCTATTCGTTCTGGCGAGCCTCGCCGGATTACAACAGCAAATTCGAAGGTTGATGTATTGATCGTTCCGACGAACGAAGAGCTGGTTATTGCCCGCGACACGTACCGTCTGGTTCAGTAGTTCGACCCGAAGTTTAAACTTTATGCATACGGGCTATCACTTAAATAGGTTCCGTATGTACCAAACAGCGAGAGCAAACAGCCTGACCCAGGGGGAAGGGCTGTTTGATTTTCGGTTAAGAGGAGAGAGACGGTCATGACGAATAAAAGTACGATTGCCCTAGTGGGCCGCCATGTAGGGGAAACGGTTACAATCGGCGCTTGGGTAAATAATAAACGATCTAGCGGTAAAATCCAGTTCCTGCAACTGCGCGATGGTACCGGATATATTCAAGGGGTTATCGTGAAAAGCGAGGTGTCCGAGGACATTTGGAATGATGCCAAATCCTTGACACAAGAAAGCTCTTTGTATGTTACCGGAGTTGTGCGCGAAGAACCGCGTAGCCAATCCGGCTTTGAATTAACGGTAACGGGCATTGAAATCATTCATTTGACAGAAAACTACCCGATCACGCCAAAAGAACACGGTGTAGATTTCCTGATGGATCACCGTCACCTGTGGTTGCGTTCCGCCAAGCAACGCGCGGTTCTGATCGTACGGGCGGAAATTATCCGTGCGGTACAGGAATTTTTTAACGGCAATGGCTTCACAAAGGTGGACCCGCCAATTTTGACCCCTTCTTCCGCAGAAGGCACAACAGAGCTGTTCCATATCAAATATTTTGACGAGGATGCTTATCTGACACAAAGCGGACAGTTGTATATGGAAGCGGCAGCCATGGCGCTTGGCAAGGTATACTCGTTTGGTCCAACCTTCCGTGCGGAAAAGTCTAAAACACGTCGTCACCTGATTGAGTTCTGGATGATCGAGCCGGAGATGGCTTTTGTAGATCATGAGGAATCTTTGCGCGTACAGGAGCAGTTTGTGAGTCATATCGTACAATCAGTGCTGAAAAATTGTTCAAAAGAGCTTGAAACGATCGGACGCGATGTTTCGAAGCTGGAGCAAATTCAGGGAGAATTCCCGCGCATTACGTATGATGAGGCGATTGCTTTCCTTCAAGGTGAAGGATTCGATATCCCGTGGGGCGAGGACTTTGGCGCTCCGCATGAAACGGCTATTGCTGAGAGATATAACAAGCCAGTGTTCATTACACATTGGCCGACTCACATTAAGGCATTTTATATGAAGCCTGATCCAACTCGTCCAGAGGTTGTACTGTGCGCCGATATGATCGCTCCTGAAGGCTATGGCGAAATTATCGGGGGTTCCCAACGGATTGATGATCCGGCCTTGATGGAAGAGCGTTTTAACGAGCATAACCTGGCGCGTGAAGCTTACCAATGGTATATGGATCTGCGCACCTACGGCACCGTTCCGCATTCCGGCTTTGGACTGGGACTGGAGCGTACGGTAGCATGGATTTGTGGACTCGATCATGTACGTGAAACGATTCCGTTCCCACGTATGCTGTATCGTCTGTATCCGTAACCAATGACCGGATCATTCGACAAGACATCAGCGGCAGAGTGGGCGGAGGGAGTAGCCTTTGCTATGGAAGCCGGAATGGTCCAGATTCCCTATGCCCTGCTCAAGCATTACCAGACGCTTCGGCTGACGGATGGCGAAATGCTTCTGCTTATGCAGTTGCTTGCTTTTAAACAAGCCGAACGCAATGAATTTCCAACCTGGGAGCAATTGCAGACCCGTATCGGATGTACAGCGAACGAAATTGCGCTCCATTTCAGCAAGCTGATGAAGGAAGGTTTTCTGCGGATTGATACTGTGGAGGACCGCAACTCGTCCGTTCAATTCGAACGCTACAATCTAACGGGGATGTACCGTAAGTTGGCGGAATGTATGATACCCGAGCGCACGGAGCAGTACGATGACGATGATATTTTGTTTGCTGGGAAACCGGATGTGCTAAATGGTATATCGGAATCTTCACCTTCAGAGGAACGGAATTTGTTTACGATTTTCGAGAAGGAATTCGGCCGACCGTTGTCACCGATGGAATACGAGACGATCACCAGTTGGGTGGATCAGGATCGTTATCCCGAGGAGCTGATTTTGCTCGCTTTGAAGGAAGCGGTGTTTGCAGGGAAGGTACATTTCCGGTATATTGACCGCATTTTGCTGGAGTGGAGCCGCAACCGTGTCCGTAATGCACAAGATGCAAAGGAATACGCTCAGCGTTTCCGTGGCGGCGGACGCAACTAAAGCGATAGACCGAGGTTTTCAGGCACCAGAAAGATTTATATGCTTGGTTAAAGTAACTAAAAGCTAAACGTATGTAAGTAAAATATTCTAGCATACAGCAGCTTTAGCGATAAAGGACACACCACTCCAACAGGAGGGTGTGTCCTTTTTAAATATTTTTTTAGAAATATGCAGGGGAGGAAAATTCTCCGGCGTCTATAGTATTGGGAAGGGGGAGAGCATCATTGATATAGAGAGAATCATTGAACGAATACGGTCCGGTGACCGGCAGGCGTTCCGTGAGATCGTAGAGTTGTACAGCAAGCATGTATTTCATGTCGCCTATTCGGTACTGCATGACAGCAAGGAAGCAGAAGATGCCGCGCAGGAGGCATTCGTTCAGGTGTACAAGTCTCTCCCCCAGTACCGGAACGAAGGTTTTAAAACGTGGCTGACCCGAATTGCGCTCCACAAGGCGCTGGATATCAAGCGCAAACAGGACAGGCGGCCCGCAGAGCTTATAGATGTGACAGAAACCCTCGTACAGCTCCCTTCCCGGGATGAGGATGTGCTGGTCCGTCTGATCCGCGAGGAACGAAATGTGGAACTATCGCAAAAAATTGCCCAACTGCCCCAGCAGCATCGGGATATTATCCAGGCCTATTATATGCAGGGCAAAACATATGACCAAATTGCAGAAGAGATGCAGGTAGCCTTAAAAACGGTGGAGTCCAGACTCTACCGGGCACGGCAGTGGATTCGAAATCACTGGAAGGAGGAGGAATGGCAATGACTGACCAACATGATAAACCGTGGACTGAAGGGCAGATGAATGACTGGCACGCCTATATTACAGGAGCTTGCACGACAAAGGAATCTGAACGGCTGGAAAAGCTTCTGCTGGAAGATGAACAGGTGCTGGTTTATATCTTGCCGCACTGGAGCAGTTAGAATCAACATTGGACGATTGTTCGCCTGGATGGATACGGAGCGCTTCACAGATCAGGTAATGGCTGCTCTTCCCGATATGGAAGCAGAAGCGAGTCAAGTGATTTCAAAAAACGTCGTTGGTTTGAAAAGCCTGTGTTTCACTACGTTGTTGCAGCAAGCCTGACGTTGATCTTGCTGTCCAGTGGTGCTTTTGACAAAATGATGCCGCAAACCGGCGGTAAGCCTGTTCCTCCGAAAGAACGCGTCTCTTACAGTGAAGAGGTCATGCGGGCTACGACAAGCTGGCTGGACAAATTAAAGCCCTAAAATAAATTAAAGTGACAGAAAAAGGTTTAATTCAAACCTCCAGATGAGGATTTTATCAAATCCCAAGATTAGAAAGGAAGTGTAGCGGTGCCTTATACGGAACGAAGCAAGCTCCTGCATTTCTGTTGAACATTATTCCCGGTGTGGGACACTATTACTGGACCAGAAAAGCCAATGCGTTTGTATACACCATTTGTTTTTCGGATGTCTGGCGGAGGATTATTTTTTTCAGTGGTATCAAGTGACGAAATGCCTTTATTGGCCAGTATGTTTGTTGCCGTCCTTTTCTGGGGACTCAGCACGCTGCATATCATTATTAGCTTGTTGCGTTATGATCCTCGTGCAGTCGCTGCTCCATACCCCCTCATGCAGGGCCCAATCCATATGGTTTTTACTCGCAAAGTGGACCTTATGGACAGGCTGGTTTAACAGGAGAGTACCGGAGGAGGCAACACACGCAGATACGGATGCGCCGGAAGCAGGAATGGGATATGGCCCGGCCTATAACCATTATCAACAAGGACACTATGGTATGGCAGGATCACCTGCTTTTCAAAAGGATCGGACAATGAACGCTTTTTTACGATTTGCTCTCGTTCATTCCTGGATTGGGACATCTTCATCTAGGTTTGATGCAGCGTGGCTTGTCTTTCTGCTATCCTTCTTTGGCTTTGGAGCGATCCTCGTCTTTATTACTAGCATTACAAACGAATCCGGATTTTGGCCTTTGGGGCGTGTTGCCGATCATTTGGCTGTATTGCATGTTTGATGCGGTGCAGCATGTACATCGCAAACAAGCTGGAGAAATTCTTCAGGACCGGACTTTGTTTGAGGAAATAGAGCATGGAAAACTCGAGGGACGCCGAAGTAAAATGCTGGCTACCATTTTATCGGTATTTCCCGGTGCCGGACATATGTATATCGGTTGCAAAAGCGTGGACTCCAGCTCATGCTTCTGTTTTTAGGAGGCATCTATGTACTGGACGTGCTGTATCTTTCACTCTTTTGTTCCTGATTCCGGTGGTCTGGTTTTACAGTTTTTTTGATGCATTGCAGCAAGTAAGCCGTTATGGACGGGAGCCGCTGATCGACAAGCCTGTGATCGGTATGTTTGCACAATATCACCGCTGGGTAGGCTTGGGGTTGCTATTGCTGGGTGCCTATTATATCTTAATCAACGTACTAGTTCCTACTCTGGATCGTCTGTTTCCGAACGGAGAGATTTATAATTTGGTTGACATGTATCTACGGACGATTATCGTATCCTTATTATTGATTGGCGGTGGTATTTGGATGATGATCGGTAATTCCAAATCTAAACGGGTAAAGGAGAAGAAATAGAATGGATACTGAATTTTCAAAGAGTGAGGCTCCCTTTAAGGGAGTCCATCATCCTCATAGCGATACAGGAGGCTCTACAGGTATATTTGGTACATCAACCAACAAAAGCAGCTCCTCCAAAACACCAAACGCCCCGGCAGGGGTTTGGAAGGTCGGAAGGCTGTCGATGGGACTTTTCTGGTCTTGTTGGGAGGAGTAACGTTTGCCTCCAAGTTTTGGGGAGCGAGCATATTGGATCAGGCGTTGACGTGGTGGCCTGTCGTTTTTGTTTTGCTGGGACTCGAAATTTTAATGTATACGGCGTGGAAAGGGACACGTGAGCGCATCCGTTATGATTTGTTCAGCATGTTTATTACAGCAGTCCTGGTTTTTTGTTGTATCGGATTTGCTTTGGTCAGTTCACTGGGACTTACTTCGCAAGTCAGGGATATGATGAGCTCGGTTCAGGAAACAAGGGTCCTTCCTGATTGGCATGAAAAACTGCCTGTCGGAGTGACCAAGGTGATCGTGCAGGGTGAAAATCCCTATGCGGTCAAAATTGACGCAACCACCTCACCAGAGGTGCATGTGTTCGGAAGTTATGTCTATACAGGCAACGAGGATGAATTAAAAGAACAGGAGCTGTATCAAACTAAGCATATCGGAGATACGTTATATGTGCTACTGAGCCAAATCCCGACACGTTTTATGCAACCCCAGCATCAGCTCGACGTTACGATTGCTGTACCCGAGGGGATTACGGTTACCGTGCGCGATAATCAGGGAAATATAATTGAAAAATAGAGAGACTCTTCGGCTCCGGCTTTACATCCTGCGTCATTCACGCGATACTAGAAGAAGAAGCTTCAATAGAAACCCAAAGTGCTTGTGAGCTGCTCATTTAGTGAGTGGGAACCTGCGGGTGGACATGGGTATGCTGAATCTGAATGTAAATGCGAATGTGACCAGGAAAGAGGGAGAAACCATGATAGCATTAAATCCTGATACGCTTACCGGGCGTGAAAATTATAAGCTGTTAAGCGGAAGCATTATCCCAAGGCCAGTCGCCTTTGTGACGACACTGAGCAATGAAGGGGTGCTGAATGGTGCGCCGTTCAGTTATTTTTCCATCGTAGCTTCCGAGCCGCCGCTTCTGTCTGTGTCCGTGCAACGTGTCGATGGGGTGTCCAAGGATACAGCACGTAATGCGATGGAGCAAAAAGCCTTTGTCGTTCATATTACGGATGAGGACAATGTGGGCGCGGTGAATGTGACGGCTTCCCGTCTGTCGCCGGAGGAAAGTGAAATCACACTAGCCGGACTTACGCCGATAAAAAGTACAAAAATTGTGGTTCCTGGCGTGGTTGAAGCGAAAATACGCATGGAATGTGTCCTGGAGCAGGCGATACCGCTGGGGGGCACAGAGGGTGCACCTGCCTGCGATCTGCTGATCGGGCGCGTGGTGCAGTATCATTTGTCCGAGGAAGCGTATCAAAATACATACATAATCGCCAAGGAGCTGCGTCCGGTGAGTCGTTTGGCCGGGAATGATTATGCAAAGCTGGGAGAGCAATTCAGGCTGGAGCGTCCCCAATAGGGGGCGTTGCTTTTTACAGCATAAAGGGTTACGATTATAAAGAAAATAGCACGGGAGCCTGCGGAAGCAAGCTGAGAGTACGACTATTCTGTCGTAGACCGTATGAACCTGTTGGATAATGCCAGCGCAGGGACCTTAGTGTAGGAACACTCTGCTTTTGCATAGTGTTTTTTTGCTATTTCATACACTTGAGCATGTACATGCAGAAAACCATATCTCTTGGCTGGAAAGAAACGCAGGCTCCTGTCATCAAAGGAGCAGGGTTCGCTTGATATTGAAATTCATTTTACTTTATACCAAAAATCAGATTCAGGATGAGCAGCAGAATTGGAAGCGGCAAGACGTTGTCAGGGGGCCACAACTATGACCCATACGGTGTACAAAGCATTGACCATTGCAGGCTCGGACAGCGGAGGGGGCGCGGGCATACAGGCTGATTTAAAAACCTTTCAGGAGCTGGGCGTGTACGGCATGTCTGCCCTGACGGGAGTTACTGCTCAAAATACACGCGGTGTACAAGCTGTTCATCCTGTCCCTGTTGCCATGGTGGAAGCTCAATTACAGTCCATAGGTACGGATTTACCACCTGATGCCGTTAAAACGGGTATGCTCGTGGGGGCTGAGGTCATTCGTCAGGTGGCCGCGCAAATTCGCCAGTTTCGGTGGCCTAATGTTGTCGTAGACCCGGTAATGATCGCCAAAGGCGGAGCTTCTCTACTTCATGACGAGGCAGTGGAAACGCTAAAATCGTATTTGTTACCGTTGGCGAAGGTAGTCACCCCAAACTTTCCGGAAGCGGAAGCGTTGACAGGCTTAACCCTCTCCAGTCGTGAGGATGCGAAGGAAGCCGCTCGAATGCTGGCTGATTTGGGGACCAGCTACGTGATCATCAAGGGAGGGCACAGCGCGGAAGCGGATCGGTCGGTGGATTTGGTGTTCGACGGCCGCAATTTTACCGAACTGGACGGCCCCCGAATTCATACCCCGCATACCCATGGAACGGGCTGCACCTTTTCGGCGGCGCTGGCGGCTGGATTGGCGGCAGGACGAAGTATACCCGTGGCGGCGCAGACGGCCAAGGCTTTTATACAGGCGGCGATTGAGCAGGGCTTAGGTATCGGCAGTGGGCATGGACCGACGAACCATTGGGCATGGAATGCACGCTGGACAGGAGAAGGAGCGTCTGTATGGAGCAGGGCAATGAGGGAGGAACAAAGCGATGCCGAGAGTTGATATAGGGCGTATGCGGGAGCATCTGCGTCTTTATTTGGTCATGGGGAGTGCGAATTGCGGCCGTGATCCGCTGGTGGTTTTGGAGAAAGCGTTGCAGGGAGGTGTGACCCTTTTTCAATTGCGTGAAAAGGGTGCGGGCTGTCTGACGGGAAGTCGCTTGCACGAATTTGCCCAAGCCGCCCGGAGGCTGTGTCATCAGTATGACGTTCCATTTCTCGTCAATGATGATGTCGAGCTTGCTTTGGCTGTGGATGCAGACGGCGTCCATCTTGGACAAGATGACGAGCCTGCAGCCCACGTGCGCTCCCGAATGAGCGATAAAATCATCGGCGTATCGGTACACAGTCTAACAGAAGCGGAGCAGGCGGTACGCGCTGGCGCTGATTATGCGGGCGCAGGGCCAATGTTCCCGACTCGTTCCAAGCCGGATGCACATCCTGTGCAGGGACCGGAGCTGGTCCGCAGGCTACGTGCAGGTGGTGCAAGCCTTCCGCTGGTAGGCATTGGCGGCATTACAGCGGACAATGCCGCCAGCGTCCTACAGGCTGGCGCGGACGGCATAGCGGTCATTTCAGCCATTTCATGGGCAGAAGCCCCCCGTGAGGCTGCACAAAGCCTGAAGAGCATCCTTTCTCGCAGCGTGCTATAATGACGTGAAATGATCAGAGTTTATTAATAGCAGTGCAAAATAATATGCCGGGATTGTGACAGGATATGGTTGTCTGCGACGGCTACCATGCTGGCGTGCTTTTTAATGAGTTACAGCTACGAGCGGATACTTGTGAGCAATGGTTACTAAATAAATAACTAGAGACTCTATCCCGCATGTATAATCAGGTTGATTCCATAATGATACAAAGGCAGTCCGGGACTTTATTTACACGTCCAAGGCTGCCTTTGCATTTAAAAAAGAGCACGCTCCCCCGCTCTCGCTGGGGCTACGTACTCTGTATTCACTTTGCACTTTCTAATTAAAACAGGCGCGCATGTAGCAAGTTGTTCTTCATTATTAAGGTCTCAGCAGGAGGGAGCGGTACGTCGCTTCAAACAAAAATTCAAACGCCTCCAGATGCTTTTTAGCCTCGAACACATCACGCCCCCACGCATAAATGCCGTGGTTGCGCAGCAAGATCCCCGGTACCTGATCATTCAGCACACCCGGCACCAGTTTGGCAATCGCAGCAATATCCGTGTAATTCGGCAGCACGGGAATGTCAATCGCGGCATTTTCCTCCCAAATGTTAAAAGCCTTAATGAGTTCAATGCCTTGCACAGGTACAGAGCCTTGTTCCCCGTAATATTCGGAAATCAGATTGTTGAACACCGTATGCACATGGAAAACGGCTCCGCAGCCTGTCCGGCGGTAAATTTCGCAATGAATCAGCGTTTCGGCGCTCGGCTTGAGGTTCGTGGCTTCTGCCGCTTTTCCGAATTGGTCCACAAACAGAAAATCTTCCGGTGTCCGCTTGGTTTTATCCTTACCGCTGGCAGTAACTGCAAAATAAAATTGTTCAGGATGAAAATCCCCGATCCGTATCGACAAATTGCCGCTCGTGCCGGGGAACCAGTTGCGAGATGCGAATAACTCCTTGACATCAGCGAGTTCTTCCAGTGCGCGGCGTTTTTCTTCCAACGTAATGTCTGCCAGGCTATAGCTCATTTACAGCACCCCTTGCTCCTGTTTTTGCTTTAAATCCTTAATAATGTCGTCAAATGTTTCAAAGGGCACATGGGGTACGCCCAACTCCTGACACTTTAAAGTCAGGTGCGAACGGGAGTACACGAGGTCAGCAATTTTGGCTCCTTCAAAATCCGTCAGGCTGTCCCCGATCAAAATTCGATCGTACTGTTCGGCAGGATATTGGCGAATCACGGTTGTTTTGCACATACCGCAGTCGTTCGTACACGGCTCCTGACAGGGATGAGGCCACGTAATTTCAATATGATCGCCGGAAAAATCGGCTCCATTGCAGTAAACGTGATCCTGTGGAATGTCGAAAGGCTCCAGCAGGGGATCAATAAAGAAATCAATACCGCCGCTGGTGACAAAAAATTCAATACCCTGTTCACGTACATAGTCCAAAAAACGGGCAAAGCCCTCGCGTATACCAGCTTGTCCAAGTACATAAGAGATGATTTCATCTTTTTGCGTCGAGGGCATCAGAGCGAACATCGCACCCACGCCTTCACGAATGGACGTCTGCCCGTTCACAATATTATGCATAATCGGCTCATAGCCCGCAGGCTGAAAATGCTTCATAATGGCGACAATATTGTCGCTGTTCGTAATCGTCCCGTCAAAATCGCAAAAAATGACAGGTTTCTTCGGTGTACTCATCGGTCGCCTCCCCACGTGTCGAGCGCGGATTGCAGCTCGGGGTGCGTGCGGGCGTATTCCGCCAGCGGCACAGCCTGACGCACAGCTTCAATCGCCTGCACAAAGGCGCGCCCACCTGCTTCGGTGCCGAGCGGATGGCCGTGAATGCCGCCCCCGGCGTTCACGACAACATCTGTGCCGAAATCACGCACAATTAACGGCACCAGGCCGGGGTGAATCCCTGCGGATGGCACAGGCATGCTGGCCTTCAGCGGCAGCTCAGGGGTGATCAGCTCATCGCGGATCGCCATGTTTTCCTCCCGTGGCATCGTAACCGAGCCGTAAGGAGAAGGGAAGAGGACGAGGTCGGCTCCTGCCAGTCGCATGAGCTGACCGAGCAGCACCGATGCCGAAATACCATAATGCGGCGAAGGATAAGAAGCACCCGCCAACGAAGGGTGGGCTGCAATCGGCACCGAGATAGCAGGATCGCTGCTCAGTTCATGCAGCACATCGTAGCCGTAGGCCAACACGTTGAACAGCAGGGCATTTGCGCCTGCGTCGATGGCCTTGAGGGCTTGCGCTTTGAGCTGTGAGGTTGGTCCAGTTAAATTAGCGGCGTACAGCAGCTTTTTACCGGTTTCACGCTCAGCAGCTTCGGCGGCTCTGATGCAGACTTCGACGCGTTTTTCAATCGGCGTCAGCGTATTTTCAAATAAAATCTCGTCGTCCTTGATCAGATCGACGCCGCCCAGGGCTTGTCGGGTAAACTGCTCGCTCAACTCGTCCAGATTAAGACCAATCACTGACTTGAAAATGCTCATTAGCAGTGGACGGTCATTTACGCCGAGCTGCTCACGCAAGCCGCTGATACCAAATTTCGGCCCCGGAAAAGCGGAACGGAATGCTTCCGAGAAGCCCAGCTTCGTCAGCTTGATACGGCCGTCCATCGAAATTTTGCCGAAGACCGTCACCAGCAGTGCGGGAATGTCCCGGCTGAAATTGACATCCGGGTAAGCGATGGTCAGGTCGGCATACCGTTCACCGGGCCCTCCATCGTGAATGTCCACGGATTGAACCGAGCCGAGATGCTTTTGCATTGCGTCCCGCTTGGCTTGCGGAAGCTCGGTCCAGCTGCCCACCGTCATGCCGATGGCAATGGATTGGGCCTTTTTGTTAAAATCGGCTTTGTCATCGTATACCCGGTAGGTCGCCAAGCAATAGCTCATTCAATTCCCTCCTTTAGTACAGCTCCCATCTCACGGGATCGTACAGCACAACGCTGTACCGCTGCAATTACCGTTTCGTAGAAATCGCCTTTGTCCAGCGTTTCCAACGCAGCTACCGTGGAGCCGTTGGGTGACATGATTTTGTGGCGCAGGGCAGAAGGCTCCTCCCCGGTTTGCTGTACCATGCGTGCCGCTCCAAGCGCGGTTTGCACCGTCAGTTCGTGCGCTTGCTCAGGAGTCAAGCCGCCACGGATTCCTCCGGCAATCATGGCTTCCATCAAGTAGTAGACATAGGCAGGGCCGCTTCCGGAAATCCCGGTCAAAACATCCATTTTCTCTTCTTCTATAACCGTCACCGTACCCACAGATTCGAATATCGTAAGCACGTTTTTACGCTGGTCTTCGCTAATCTCCTTGGAAAAGCTGATGCCTGTGGCTCCCAATCCAATTGAGCTGGATGTGTTCGGCATCGTCCGGGCGATGGGCTGCTTGCGGCCAAGCAACGTCTGCATCGTACGAATGGATAGTCCTGCGATCACCGAAATGATCAGTTGTCCATCGGACAGGAGCGGACCGAGCTGTCCAAGGGCTTGTGCAGCATCCTTGGGCTTCATAGCAAGCACAATCACCGGAGAACGGCGCAGCAGCTCGGTTTTGGCGGCATCCTCGGTTTGGAACAACACCCCATATTGCTGTTGAAGTTCCTCCAGGCGTGCCTGATTGCTACGGTTGATGACGGTAATACCACCACGTTTGACAACGGAACGGGCCATCATCCCGCGAATAATAGCCTCTGCCATCGAGCCTGCTCCGAAAAACGTAATTTGCTCTTGAATTAAAGCCTTTGTTTGTGATTCACACATGGTTTCATAACCTCCAAGGATACGGATTGATAAATGATATTATTCCCTGATTTGTCCAGTGCCGTACACGCGATACTTGGTTGAAGTTAGCGCAGGCAGTCCCATCGGACCACGGGCATGTAATTTTTGCGTACTGATCCCAATCTCGGCACCAAATCCAAACTCAAAGCCATCCGTGAAACGGGTGGAGGCATTGTGATACACGGCTGCCGCGTCCACTTCTTGCAGAAAACGTTCGGCATGGGCTTCATCTGCGGTCACAATACACTCCGAGTGCATCGTACCGTACCGGGCAATATGCTCCAGCACTTCGTCCAAATGGTCTACTACCTTGACGTTCATAATGTAATCATTATACTCGGTGCCATAATCCTCTTCCGTGGCTGGAACAGCCCAGGGAGCCAGTTTCCGTGTCCGTGCGCAGCCGCGCAGCTCGACCCCGGTCTCACGGAAGTGTTCTGCCAAACTCGTCAGATGTGCCTGTGCATAATCCGAGTGAACGAGCAGGGTTTCCATGGAGTTACATACGGACGGTCTTTGCACCTTGGCGTTCAGCGTAATCGCCTCAGCCATTTGTGTATCTGCCGTAGTGTCCAAATAGATGTGGCACACACCAGCTCCGGTTTCAATGACAGGTACAGTGGAATTCTGAACAACATTTTGAATAAGCGAGCGCCCGCCGCGTGGAATGATCACATCCAGCAAGCCGTTCAGCGTGAGCATTTCATTGACAGAGGCGCGGTCTGAATCTTCAATGAGCTGAAGCGCATCGCGCGGTACAGCAGTTGTATCCAATGCCTGTTGAAGGACTTCAATGATTTTGCGGTTGGAAAATAGAGCAGCCGAGCCACCGCGCAGCACAACCGGATTTCCTGTTTTCAGACATAGGCCTGCAGCATCCACCGTCACATTCGGACGCGCTTCATAGATGATGCCGATGACACCCAGCGGCACGCGTATTTTTTCAATACGAAGGCCGTTTGGACGTTCGATATGCTCCAGCGTGTCACCGACCGGATCAGGCAGCTCCACAATTTGGCGTAAGCCTTCGGCGATGGACCCGATTCGGTCCTCGGTCAGCTTGAGGCGGTCGAGCAGCGATTCCGACGTTCCTAGTTCCCGTCCACGCTCTAAGTCGTTTTTGTTCGCTGCAATCAGCTCTTCCGTATGATGTACCAGTGCTTCAGCCATGGCGAGCAGCGCTTCGTTTTTTTGTGCTGTCGTCAGTCGGTTCATGACCCCGGCGCTTTTTTTGGCCAGAGTCGCTTTGGCGCGTACTTCACTGAACTGGCTTTCATCTGTTGTGGCTGTGTTCGTCGTTAATTCACTCATGTTACGGCCTCCCCGCATTTATAATGTAATCCATTCATCCCTGTGAATCACCTCAAGCCGGTGAATGGGGCCGATCTTGCCCACAACCTCGCCGCTTGGTAATCCTTGTACGCTTCGAAGCTGCCCATCGTCATAATTGACGATGCCGCGCCCCAATACCTTATTTTCCGGACCCAGCACCTCAACGACATCTCCGGCATGAAAGCTGCCTTCCACGCGCCGTACGCCAACGGGAAGCAAGCTATGACCGCCATTCACCAGGGCTTCCTCAGCTCCCTGGTCTACATGCACCGTACCGAGCGGCGTCGACATGAAGCCAAGCCATTGTTTTTTCATCGGCAGGGAAGAGAGGTGGGTGTCAAAATAAGTCCCCGGCCCGTGTCCCTCCACGGCTGCACCTAAATCGCCGTCTGCGTTAACGCGTCCTACAAACACAGGTACACCGCCGCGTGTGGCGACTTTGGCAGCTTCGATCTTGGATCGCATACCGCCAGTCCCTACGGCTGACCCGGAACCTCCAGCCAATGCATAAATTTCCTCGGTAATCTCGTCGATGCGTTCAAAACGTACGGCGTTCGGATGCTTGCGCGGATCTGCCGTATATACGCCATCGGTGTCCGTAATGATAATCAGATGCTGCGCTTTGACCAGATTGGCAACCAGCGCGGACAGCATATCGTTATCGCCGAATTTCAATTCGTCAATCGATACAGTGTCATTTTCGTTAAAGATCGGGATAACCTGCTGGCGCAACAATTCTTCTACGGTCATTCCGGCATTGTTCATTCGTTTGCGGCTCAAAAAGTCACTACGGGTTAGCAGAACCTGCGCGATCACTAGGTCAAAATCTTTAAAAGCCTGCTCATAGGCTTGCATAAGCAGCGCCTGACCTACGGCTGCCGCCGCTTGTTTCTCATGCAGCAGTTTGGGGCGAAACGGGTACCCAATCTCCCGAAACCCGGCGGCGACTGCCCCTGATGTAACCAGCAGCACTTCATGGCCCTTTGAACGAAGTCCGGCGATTTCGCGGGCAAAATAAGCAATGGCTTCCCGATTCAAGCCCCCCTCGACTCCGGTTAAGGAGCTGCTTCCGATTTTAATGACGATTCGTGTTGACAAGACGTCCACTTCCTTAATTTGTACTCTTTTTAATATACAAAAAAACTTTCATCCTTTGTATGCAAAGGACGAAAGTTTGTGCTTCCGCGGTACCACCTTCATTGATGATTCATGATCATCCCACTTGAAACCTGTTAACGGCAGGAACCGCCTGACTGCGCAGGGCGCTCGGGGATAGGAGTTGGGAGAGGGTCCAGGTAAATTCTTGCAGCCTATCGGAATTTACTCTCTGAACAGGACGGGTCTCTCTTAATAGTCCCTTCAACACGCTAAATGATATTGGTAACAGAATACCATGAAAAGGCCAGGTTTGGCAAAGAAGTTGTAGCTGGAAAATACGGCTTAACCAAACAGGCTCAGCTTGCCAATTCGTTCAACCGCCTCGGTCAGTCGAGCTTCCGAGCTTAGCAACCCCGCCCGCACATATCCTTCGCCGCCGTTACCGAAGCCAATCCCTGGAGCAACAGCCACCTTGGCTTCCCGCAGCAGCAGATCGGCAAAGGAAGCTGAGGTATAACCCTGCGGCACGCGCAACCAGCTAAAAAAGGAACCGCTCGGACGCATCGCCTTCCAGCCTATTTGCCCAAGTGCATCATAAAAAGCGTTGCGGCGCGATTCATAACGTGCAACCAGCTCGCCCACGCAGTCCTGCGAGGATGTCAGAGCGGTTGCCGCCGCTGCCTGAATGCCGCCAAACAGGCTTACATAAATATGATCCTGTAGCAGATTAATCATCGAGATTATTTCGGCATTGCCGAGCGCGAAACCGACGCGCCAGCCCGCCATATTGTACGTTTTGGACAGGGTATAAAACTCAATCCCTACGTCCTTGGCACCCTCGGCCTGAAGGAAGCTTACCGGACGTTCGCCGTCAAAACCTATAGCGCCATAGGCAAAATCACTGGCCACCACAATGCCATTACGCTTCGCAAATTCAACCGTTTCCTCATAGAAGGAAAGAGGCGCGGTGGCCGAGGTCGGATTATTCGGATAATTGAGGAACATCAGCTTGGCTCGGCGGCGGTCTTCCTCGGAAATAGCCTCATAATCGGGCAGAAAACGGTTCTCTTCCTTTAATGGGAGAAAGGACATTTCCGCTTTAGCCAGGGCTACGCCAGACCAGTAATCCGGATAGCCAGGATCAGGCACGAGACACACATCGCCGGGATTGAGTAAAATTTGCGGTAGCTGCACCAAGCCTGTTTTTCCGCCAAACAGGATGGCGACCTCAGTTTCCGGGTCAAGTGTCACACCGTAATCCTCCTGATAGCGCTGGGCCACGGCTTCCTTGAGAAAGCTGTAACCGCGAAAAGGCGAATATTTATGATACAGCGGGTTATCCGCTGATTCTTGCAAAGCTTTTACAATATGAGGTGGGGTAGGTGTATCCGGGTTCCCTTGCCCGAGATTAATGACATCATGCCCTGCCGCAATTTCACGGTTTACATTTTGTACGAGTGTGGCAAAAAATTGAGTGGGTAACTGTTTCATCACATCAGCGGAGGGGATGGAAAACTTACTCATCATTTCACACGACCTTTTGGAATAGTTTGAGGATTAATTTATCACGATTTAACCAAGTTGTATAGAGGGGATTGGTCTTATGCGGTTGCGTGGCCGAGCCTGATCGGGCTATGATGGGAGAAAATGCCGGACAAGCGATCACCGGAAGCTCCGGTTCACAGGGAGGATGAACGATTTTGACATATCATGAAGCTCAGCCGTTCAGTGTTGCACTCATACAAGCTCATATTGAGCTGGGGAATCCCCCGGAGAACCGCAGTCATATTCGTACGTTAATGGAACAAGCGATGACAGCCGAATTAAAGCCGGACCTGATTGTACTGCCGGAAATGTGGAACACGGGGTATGCGCTGGACCGCATTCATGAGCTGGCGGACCAGGAAGGAGCGGAAACCCGCGAATGGATATCGGCATTCGCTTCTACTCATCAGGTGAACGTGGTAGCCGGATCTATCGCGGAGAAGAAAAGCGACGGTCATGTGTACAATACGATGCTCGTTTTTGACCGATCCGGTGCAGAGGTTGCTTCGTATTCCAAGATTCATTTGTTCCGGCTTATGGATGAAGAAAAATATTTGCAGCCTGGCGAGGAAAAGGTTTTATTCACGCTGGATGGAGGGATTCAGGCGGGTGCATCAATCTGCTACGACATCCGTTTTCCCGAACTAGCCCGCAGTCTGGCCCTGTCTGGCGCAAATCTGCTTATCGTACCTGCGGAATGGCCACATCCCCGTCTTCATCACTGGCGCACGTTGCTGACTGCACGGGCCATTGAAAATCAAATGTACGTCATCGCCTGTAACCGGGTAGGACGCAGTGGAGATACGGATTTCTTCGGGCATTCTTTCATTATTGATCCGTGGGGAGAAATCATTGCCGAGGGCGGAGAGCAGGAAGACATCATCACAGGAACAATTGAGTCGGCCTTGGTGCAGGACGTGCGTGGGCGTATACCGGTGTTCGAGGACCGTCGTCCTTCTCTGTATGACCGTTAAAAAAATATTACCGTTCCTGTTTCAGATACAGCCCATAGGTGTATTATAATAGTATCCCGACACCAGGAGGTTGATAACGATGGATAACCAAAGTAGATCCGAACTGGCGAATAGGGATGGCCTGTCACGGCCGAGAGGCTTAAATAGACAGGTTGTCGGCAATAATCACGAAATGGGCTATGATCAGGATAAAAGTCCACCAGATTCAGGACGACCCTGATCACGATAAGGCGAGGACAGGCACTTTGGGATCACACAGCACATTGGAACTGAGGTAGGGCATTCTTGGGAAACCAGGGCATGAGACCTTATGGAAAGAAGTGATGCGGGATGGATAAAGTGGAGTTTCCGAGCAAGGTTAAGGTAATCAGGCGAGGCTGACATGGAATTCAAGGGAACATGAAATAAGGTTCGTTGAAACCAGGTGGAGCAGCATAGCAACATTGTAATCGAACCTAATGGAACTGAACATTAAATGTGTAATGTATAGGGGTGTAGCCCCGGGACCGTCTTCTTCTCTGGCTTTGGCTGGGAGGAAGACGGTCCTTTTCACATTCGAAGCTACTTTTGAGAAAGTTGTTTGACCGTTTCTCGGAAGGTATCAATAAAAGCTTCGGCAGCTTTAGACAAATAACGTCCGTTTCGGTAAGCAATGGCCAGGGTACGGCTTGGCGTCGGTTCCGCTAGAGGCAGTAAAGCCGGAACAAACTCGCTGCTGGCGGCCCGGGCGATAAAACGGGGACGAGCGTCACCCCATACCTGTCGCTACGAGCGATTGGAGCGTCTCCATATTAGTGCTCTCAAACACCACATTGGGTTCAAACCCTGCTTGATGACACAAATCCATCGTCAGCTTGCGAAAGCCTTGCCCTTTTTTCAGAACGACAAATGGCTCGTCTTTCAGTTCCTCCATATGCACAGGCTGCGGCTGGTCACCGATTTTGCGCAGAGCCAGCGGGTGACCCGGGGGAACAGCGAGATCAATCCATTCTTCACCGATAGGCACATAGGAAAGTGTCGGCTCTACTAACGGGAGAGAAAGCAGGCTGAGGTCAGTATCGCCGCTGGCTGTTTTTTCTCCAGATTCATGGATGAATCCTCAACCAAAACAATTTCAATGTCCGGATGAGCTTTTTTAAATACAGGCAACACATGTGGCAGCAAATGGGAACCCGTGATAGGCATACTGCCGACGACGACCTTACCTTTGCGCAGCTGAGAAATATCGTCCATTTCCTGCCGGAGCTGCTCGACTGCATCGACGATCTTTTTCGCTTGTTCCACAAAGCTTGCTCCTGCATGCGTTAATTCCACCGCACTTGTATTGCGTTGAAATAACAGGACCCTAGCTCTTTCTCCAGCTTGGACAATTGCTGGCTCAGGGAAGGCTGAGCAATGTGCAGTTTTTCTGCTGCACGTGAGAAGTTTTTTTCCGCTGCAATTTGCAGGGTGTATTGAAGCTGTCTGAATTCCATCGAGTTTCGGACTCCTTTTATCATCGTATCTTATAAGATTTACCTATTACATCATAGAGTGATTATACAATATTTCAATCAAAATCCCAATCCCAATGAACTCCATGTGTTCACAAGCTGGAAAATCCCTATGCTTACTTTTATCTATGAATTTTTAAATTATGGTATTTAATTCTGTTTGACATGGCAAATGGGTTCATCCATAATACTATTCATATTAAAACAATATGTTTTATTGGGGAAAAGGGGAAAATGGGATGTCCAAACTTATTGTATCTTTTAGGAAGCCGTTTTTGGTTGGATCTTTAGTATTTCTTTTATTGGTTCTCGTGGCAGGATGCTCCGGCTCCAAAAATGATGCAGGTAAAAATACAAACGCAACTAACCCAAGCACAACCGCTGATCAACCCGCGGAAGGGGGAACCTTTACATATGGCCGCCCGGCTTCCGTAACCTCGTTTGATTTGCATAATCAGATTACATCCAATAATGCTTTTGCTATCGACAAAGTATTTGAGCCGCTGGTCGCCTTTAACAGTGATGGAAAGATTGTGGATTGGCTTGCAGAGTCGCACAGTATAAGCGCAGATGGTTTAACCTATACTTTTGTTTTGCGCGATGGCTTGAAATTTTCAAACGGAACCGGAGTTACTGCCAAGGACGCGGTTTTTTCAATTCAGCGCCATTTGAATGTAGGAGGTCCTCTTGCAATAGCGGCAAAGGTGGCTTCGCTTTCGGCTAAAGATGAAAAAACACTCGTAATTAAGCTTAAAGCGCCGTATACGCCGTTTATTTCTGAACTTTCAAACTTTTCCAATGGTATCCTTCCAAAGGATTTCGGCGGTGTCTCGGAAAAAGAATTCTTCAAGAATCCGGTCGGTACCGGTCCCTTCGTCGTTAAGAAATGGGATTCTGCCGGTGATCTTACTTTCAGTAAAAATAAATACTATTGGCAGAAAGGTAAGCCCTATATCAATGAACTTGTCTACAAGCTCATTGAAGATGACAGCCAAGCGATTAATCAGTTGAAGGCTGGCGCGATTGATGCTATTGAGTCTGTAGCTCTTGAAAATGTAAATGAATTAAAACAAGGTACGGATACCAAGGTGGCGACCAATGGAAGCTGGGTGACAGAGCAATTGTTCTTCAATACCCTGGACAAACATTTTTCGGATGTGCACGTTCGCCGTGCGCTGGCGTTGGCACTTGACCGTAATGGATTGACCAATGCGGTTACCTTTGGTTTCGCAAAGCCAGCCAATTCGCTTTTGCCGCCAGCCATTCCATACAACACGAACGATACGATTAAAGCGCTCAGCTTTGATACGAACGCTGCCAAAGCAGAGCTTGCAAAATCAAAGTTCCCTAATGGGTTTTCTACAAAATTGCTCATTGCCTCTGGAAACAACTCAAGAACTCAGGAGGCACAGATTATTCAGGCGGCCGCCAAAACGATCGGCATAGACATCCAGATCGAATCTGTTGAGTTGGCCTCATTCCGCGAGCGTTTCTTTGCCTATGATTTTTCGGCAATGATCAACAGCGGACAAGCGGATTCTCCAGAAGCCAACTCGATCCTCGCTTTCCAGACAGACCCGGAAGGCTTTAGCAAGTCGTACTGGACTCATTACACGAACAATGAAGTTACCAAGCTCCTGCACGAGGGGCAAAAAACACCTGATGGGGAAGAACGTGCAGGAATTTACGCCAAGCTTCAACAAATCCTTGCAGATGAAGTGCCTTACATCCCACTTTATTATCCGGATATTCTGAAAGGTGTTCGTTCTTCTATTGATGGCCTGGTCGTGCTTCCCAATAACAGCGTTCGTTTTGAAGATGTACGTGTGAAAGGTAATTAGATCCTTGGCGGCCCACAATATATTTAAAAAGTCCGCCGGATTGTCTGCAAATCTAACTTCCCCACACAGATGGCTTGTGCGCGCTATGATAAGAGCGGCATCAGTAGTCATCTGTGTGGTGGTGGCAGTCTTCTTCATCATAAGGCTGGTGCCGGGAGACCCCGCCAAAATGATTCTGGGGGAATACGCCACAGCTGAGGCTATTGAGAGTATGCGTCATAGGTTGGGGCTGGATCGTTCTCTTTGGGAGCAGTTTATAGGCTTTGTGCACAATTTCTTTACACACGGTGATACCGGGGTTTCGATTGTTTTTGAGACTTCTTCAAGAGAGTTGATTGCAGAGCGGGCCCCCGTGACGCTGCTGCTCATTGCAATGACCTGTCTTTTTGCCATCATTGTTTCGCTGGTGCTGGCCACCCTTGCGGCAACACATAAAGACGGACTGCTTGATCATATGATACGCATCTTGCCTGCTGTAACGCTTGGTATGCCGATTTTTTGGGTTGGACTGCTTCTGATTCTGGTATTTAGCGTTCGGCTTCGCTGGTTTCCCGTCGGGGGAGTCGGCGAGGGTTGGCTTGGAATCTTATACAGTCTCGCGCTACCTGCGATCACTGTCGGATTGTCGCAAATTCCCTCCCTTGTTCGTTCTTTAAGAGCGCAGATGCTGGAAGTGCTGGAATCGGATTTTGTTGTGACCTTGAAGGCTGCGGGAATCCCCGCCCGGGTCATACTGGTGAAGCATGTCCTGCGCAATTCCGCTCTTCCCGCGCTTATGCTTCTTGGCGTAAATATTGCCTACCTGATGGGCGGCACGTTGGTAATTGAACAGGTTTTTGGCCTCAAGGGTATCGGAAGCCTGTTATTCTCAGCCATTTCAAACCGGGATTTTCCTGTGATACAGGGGATTGCTCTTTATTGTGCGATATCTGTGGTCATCATCGGCTTCGTGATTGAGGTTGCTTCTGGGTATCTTGATCCCAGGACGAAAGGAGAACAATGAAACGCACGCAATTAGATCTTCAGATTCAGAAGGCCGGCAGGAGCAACAGCTCATGGGGAAAGATACTAAATACTCCATCTCTTCTATGGGGCGGTATTATGTTTGCGTTACTCATAGGCATTGCAGTGTTTGCACCGGTTATTAGCCCCTACCAGCCTTCTGATCAAAATATTTCGGCAACTTTACAACCCCCGTCCTTCGAACACTGGCTGGGAACCGATCAACTGGGGCGTGATTTGTTTACACGACTGATCTATGCCGCACGGACTGATTTGAAGATCATGGTGCTGGCGGAGATCATCCCTTTTTGTATGGGGGTGTTTCTGGGAATGCTTGCCGGGTATTATGGTAAATGGGTAGACACGGTTATCACGCTTTTGACCGATACGTTTATTGCGTTCCCTTTTTATTTGATTGTCATTATCGTGGCGTTTGCAAGCGGTACGGGTGAACAGGGGATATATATTACGTTTGCTCTCGTTGGCTGGATCGTATACGCTCGTGTGGTCAAGGGTCTTAGCGCATCCTTTCGCAAGCAGGAATGGATAGCCGCTGCCAAGACACTGGGAATCCCGAATATTAAAATCATACTGCGGCATCTTCTGCCGAACGTGTTGCCACAAGCCGTGGTAGTACTTATGACGGATATGGCTGTTCTGCTTGTAGCTATTGTTACGCTAGGTTATCTCGGTATCGGCATTGCACCGCCAACTCCGGATTGGGGAACCATGATTTCTGATGGGCAGCCCTTTATCTCTACAAAGTGGTGGCTTTCAGCCATCCCGGGCTTTGCGGTGGTATATACGGGGATAGCCTTATCCCTTGTGGGCGATGGGCTGGCAGATATATGGAGAAGAAAATGAATGCTATGAATCCAATTTTAGAAGTGGAAAATTTGTCGCTCAGGACGCGGTCGAATCATCAATTGGTCACCGATGTGAGTATTACAGTTGAAGCGGGCGAAAGCATAGGCCTTGTGGGGGAATCCGGATCGGGAAAATCACTCACCCTGCGCTCCATCATAGGGTTGCTTCCCTCCGGTATTGAACAAGTTGGCGGGAATATCAGGAGCAATGGCAGATGTGCAATGATTTTTCAAGACCCGATAGGGGCGCTTGACCCTCTTTGCCCGGTTGCCCGGCAGCTTGCCGAGGTTGTGTACTACAGGCAGAAGGTGAGCCGGAAGGTCGCGCGTACAATAGCTTTGGAATTGCTTGAAATGCTTGGTCTTCCCGATTCCTTAAAGCATACTGACCGTTACCCCCGCCAGCTTTCAGGCGGTCAGTGTCAACGTATTGTTATTGCGATGGCTTTGGCGTGCAAGCCGGGCATCCTTCTTTGTGATGAGCCAACAACAGCGCTTGACGTAACGGTTCAACGGCAAATACTTGACGTTATTTCAAGTCTTCAAAAGGAGCTGGGTTTTGCCATGGTATTTGTTACGCACAATCTTGCCGTAGCTTCCTCGATGTGCTCAAAGCTTTGCGTTATGAAAGAGGGAAGAATCGTAGAGCAGGGAGACACTTTGCCCCTTTTACAAAACCCGCAAAATCCGTATACGCAGATGCTGATAAACTCAGTGCTTCCTCTCCCGGATCTTGAAAGGAGCGTTGATTTATGAAAACAGCCATGCGGATAGAAAATATAACGGTTGCTTATGGTAAGTTTACCGCGCTTGATCAAGTAAGCCTGGAGTTGCAGGAGCGTAGCACGCTTGGTCTTGTGGGAGAATCGGGTTCAGGAAAGTCTACCCTCGCGCGGGTAATAGCCGGGCTGATCGCCCCGGATGAGGGCCGGATCATGCTGGGTTCTCAGGTGCTGGGCAAGCGACGAAGCCGGGAGCAGCATAAAAGAATACAAATGGTTTTTCAAAACCCGGATTCCTCGCTTAATCCAAAGCATACGATCAGGCAAATCCTTGCCGAAGCCTTGCTTTTTCACAAGATTGTTGACCGCGCTCAAGTGGACAAGAGATGTAGGGAACTTCTTACACGTGTTCACATCGATGAAAGAGCCCTTGGCAGATTCCCTCACGAATTTTCCGGTGGTCAACGTCAGCGGATAGCGATTGCCCGCGCATTAAGCGTTGAGCCAAGCATACTTATCGCAGATGAACCAACGAGCGCACTGGATGTTTCGGTACAACGGAGTATGCTGGAACTCTTGAACACGCTCAAATCGGAGCTTAATCTTACGATGCTTTTTATCTCTCATGACCTGGGTGTTATCAATGCGATAAGCGATATTGTTGCTGTAATGCGGCAGGGAAAGCTGGTTGAGATCAGCCCTAAGGAGAAATTCTTTTCTCATCCTGAAACGCCCTATAGCCGTGAGCTTTTGTCCGCTGTACCCAAGATGCCAATATCCAATTCTGCAGGAGGTATTTATGAGTCAAAATAATAAAGGATTTGTGCCTCTTACAATATCGGAGTTTGATACGCTAACTAACTTGCTCTCCAAACTCCTGTCCACCCAAGAATCCCCGGTAATCATACCGGGCGAGGCGATCCTGGGAATTGAAGCCATAGCAGCAGGCATAGCTGCGCCCAACCGTACAATTCTAAACATTGTGACAGGTCCCTATGGAACGATTTTTGGTAACTGGCTTGCGCGTGGCGGAGCAGAAGTCATCGAACTCAAAACATCTTTTGATGAAGTGGTAACCGTAGATGAAGTCGCCGAAGCGATTGAACGATATAACCCATGCGCGCTTTCTTTCGTGCAGGCAGAAGTAGTCACAGGAGGCTCCAATCCAACAAGGGAAATATTGGAGCTTGCGCGCCGGTCAAACCTCATAACCGTGATAGATTCAGTGTCGGCAATCGGGGGCGAACCGGTGCTTATGGACGAGTGGGGAATTGATTTTGTAGCTGTGGGCGCGCAAAAAGCACTATCCGGGCCTAACGGGATCAGCGCTGTGGGGATTTCTCCCCGTGGCTGGGAGTTTCTGGCCTCCAACGAAAATGCGCCGCGCAATTCCATTCTGTCTTTGCTTGACCAAAAGCGTCCTCATGATAGTGCGACTCCCTTACGGGTTCCTCCCAACATCCCTGTTTTGGAAGCCCGGGCGCTTATAGAGGCCTTAAAGCTTATTGAAGAAGAAGGTCTGGAAGCGGTCAACCGCCGTCATCGTTTAACTACGTCCGCTGCAATTGCTGGCATTACAGCCTTGGGCCTTGAACCGTGGCAGCGGAACAAAGACAGCTACTCAACGTTGACTACAACGGTTCGGATTCCTCAAGGCGGCCATTTCAATATCGAACAGCCCATAGGTATTGTCGCTCCCGGAGACGGAGAATTGCATAATAAACTCTTACGCATTAACCATTTTGGAGCGAAGGCAAATCAGCAAAGCGTTGAAGAAGCCATCCTGACGCTTGCAGAGCTTATGCATCAAGATCCTGATCATGCGCTGGCGGCCCAAAGGTCATTCTGGGGGAATAAAGATGGGAAATAACATTCAAAAAGAGCTAACATATCATAATATATTTGTGGCCGGGATTGATGGGAAACGATTCGATATTACGATCAGCAATGGTCGTTTTTCGTCCATAACAGAGTCCGTATCTCCGTACGCGCAACAAAATAGTCCAGATGGCGATTTATGGATCAGCCCCGGCGTAATTGACCTTCATACCCATTTGGCATGGACGGATTTTGATCATTCTGACCAGGAGAAGCGCGATGAACTGGAGATCGAAGTGTTGCAGGCGCAAGCCTTTGAGGCCACTCTCCGGGCTGGTGTGACTTCGGTGCGTGATGCAGGCGGGCTTTTGCCAAGCACTGTTCAGCATATCAGTCAGCATTACAGCCAGCCTTTAAGAGTTTACACCTGTGGTGATATGCTTGGAGTCGGAGATGCACGAGGTCTTAAGCATTTGGAACGGCGGGTAACAGAAATTAAGAATTCCGGGGCAAGCTGGATTAAGATTCTTGCAACGGGGGGGCTAGGGGCGTCGCCAGATACAGTGCTGAACCCGATTTTTTCTGAGGAAGAATTCGCTTTTATTGTGCGCAGCGCCCATGCACGCAACCTGAAAGTCATGGTTCATACCTGGGGCGGACCTACTGTAGACTGGTCTATTGCCGCTGGTGTGGAATCTATAGAGCATGGAATGTATTTGACCGAGGAACAAGCCAACCGACTTGCGCAATCAAGGACAGCCTTTGTGCCTACTGCTTCCATTTATCGTATTGCTGCGGACCCGTCTGGAGTTCTTTCACTCGACAGGGAAATTTGTGATCGCGCCGCCCGCGCCGCCGAAGCCCATCCTAAAGCCGTTAGCTATGCCAAAAGAGCAGGCATACGAATTGCGTTCGGTACAGATTTTGCCACACCTTCGTTACATGGACGCAACCTCGAGGAATTAGACACACTCATAGACTATGGATTAACTCGAAAAGAGGCCTGGCAGGCTGCCACGGAGTTCGCCGCTGAAATTTTGGGATATGGGGACAGATTGGGACGTATAAAAGAAAACTACACAGCAGATGCAATCCTTTTTAATGCTGATCCATACAAGTCACAAAACGCCAAAGCACTGCGTGAAAGTATCGTATCGGTAATTACAGGGGCAATTTGAGTGAGACCAATACTCCAGAGAGCATCTTTAATATAGTTAGACAATCCCCTTAACATCCTCCTGACAAAATATGGTTAATCTTAGTTCTGGTTGCACAATAAAGTTTCTGGGAGGAAATTGAATGTTAAAATGTTGGGGGATACATACGAAAAAATCGGTGGCTGCACTTGTAGCGGCGACTATGATGTTAGCAGTATGCAGCGGAACGGCGATGGCAGTCGAAAAGGACACGTCGATTAAAAATGTAATTATTCTCATTCCGGACGGTATGGCTAATGATGCCACTGCACTGGCTAGATGGTATAAAGGTTCTTCCTTAACGTTAGACAGCATGGCAAGTGGCATGGTGCGCACGCATTCTGCGGATGCTCCGATTGCGGATTCCGCTCCGGCGGGTACTGCTTTTGCCACAGGACACAAATCGCACACGGGCTATGTAGGCGTCCTTCCGGACGAAGCGACCATGCCTGGACAACAAGCGATTGCAGCGGGTGACGCCAAAAAGCCCGTAGCTTCCATTCTAGAGGCTTCCAAGCTGGCAGGGAAATCGACCGGGATTATTGCTACCTCGGAGATTATGCATGCCACTCCGGCCGATTTTACCGCCCACTACCCTGATCGTAAAAATTATGATGCACTCAGCATGCAGCAAGTCTATAACGGGGTTGACGTGGTGTTAGGTGGAGGCGGCAAGTTTTTGGAGGCAGCCGAACGTAAGGACGGCCAAGATTTGGTCGCTCAGATAAAAGACCAGGGCTATGATTATGTCACGACACCTGAAGGATTGAAAAACTCCACTTCCAGCAAGTTGTGGGGTAGCTTCTCTCCAGAAGCCCTCGCGTATAACCTGGATCGTGATGCATCCAAGGAACCTAGTTTGGCCGAAATGACAACCAAAGCGATTGATGTGTTGTCCAAAAACGACAAAGGCTTCTTCCTGATGGTAGAAGGCAGTAAAGTGGACTGGGCGGCACATGCAAATGATCCGACGGGGATTATCAGTGACGTGCTTTCGTTTGACGATGCTGTGAAGGTCGCTTTGGACTACGCCAAGCAAAACCAAAATACCGTTGTTGTAGCAGTAACAGATCACGGAAACGGTGGATTGACGATTGGCAGCAGCAATACAACAGGCAATTATGACAAAACGCCATTAGCTTCTTTTATTGATCCGCTGAAAAAAGCGAAGCTGACAGGTGAAGGCTTGGAAGCCAAGCTGAATGCAGATCGCAGCAACATAAAAGAAGTGCTGTCCACGTATTTTGGCATTACGGATCTGACAGATGAAGAAGTAAAAACGATCAAAGATGCCAAAGAAGGCAGCATGAACTATGCGGTCGGACCGATCATTAGCAAACGCGCAAATATTGGCTGGACTACAGGAGGTCATACGGGTGGTGATGTTGTACTGTACACGTATGCGCCGAACGGAGATCGTCCATCAGGCGTGATCGACAACACGGATGTCAATAAATACATGACACGTGTGCTCGGACTGGATTTGGATACCGTGAGCAAGCAATTGTTTGTTCCTGCAAAAACTGCTTTTGAAGCAAAAGATGCCAAGTTCACTGCGGACACGAAGGTGATTACAGTGACGAAGGGCAGCAACAAGCTGGAGCTTCCGGTATACAAAAATATCGCCATGTTGAATGGTAAAAATACAGCACTGAACGGTGTTGTCGTATATAACGGCGTTGATTACTTTGTACCACAGCAGGCGGTTGATTTGATTCAATAATAAACATGATTAGAGCTGTTTCTTCCATAGAGGAGGAGACAGCTTTTTTGTTGCGGTAAATATGTATTTTTTGCGGCAGATGCTGGAGTTTACATTCAGAAAATGGGATTTTTTGTGAAGCAAGTCACGTTCTATTCCCACCGATGTTGCTAGAATAATACATGTACGGTACAAGCTGCTGACGACGTGGAGTCCAGAGGGACAAGGGAAGAAGGGATGAGTCACGGACGAATTATTACTGCGTCTGGCTGAAGGCAAGGAATGGACGCATACGGAAATGACGGAGCTGCTGGCACGTCTGGAGGAAGAACCGACGGTGCGGGCACAGTTACGAAAATTGGCAGCTCGCATCAAAATGGAGCGTTACGGCAAAGGTGTTTTTTTACGTGGATTAATTGAATTCTCCAGCATATGTCGTCAGGACTGCATGTATTGCGGGCTGCGTGCCTCGAATAAACAGGCGGATCGCTATCGTTTGCGACCGGAAGAAATTTTGGCCTGTTGCGCGGAGGGGTATGAGCTGGGATATCGGACCTTTGTACTGCAAAGCGGCGAAGATTACTGGTTCACGGCAGCACGGCTGGCGAAGCTGATTCGGGAGATCAAAAGCCGTTTTACCGATGTGGCGGTTACATTGTCTATTGGTGAACGGGATGATGAAACCTATGAGCTACTATACGAGGCGGGGGCGGACCGCTTTTTGCTACGGCATGAGACAGCTTCACCGCATTTGTACGCCAAGCTGCATCCGACGATGACGATAGAAAGCAGGCGCAGTCGACTCCTCGCGTTGCAGCGAATCGGATTTCAGATCGGGGCTGGATGTATGGTGGGGTTGCCCGGACAAACGAACAGTGATTTGGCAGACGACTTGGTCTATTTGCACAGTCTATCGCCGGATATGATCGGGATTGGTCCGTTTTTACCGCATAGCAACACGCCGCTCCGGGATGCCGGTCAGGGAAGCATGGAAAAGGCACTGGATATCGTTTCGTTGTCCCGGTTGGTCGTCCCAGACGCGCTAATTCCAGCATCCACGGCGATGGGAACGATTCATCCCCAAGGCCGGGAGAAGGCGCTTCAGGCAGGGGCGAATGTAGTTATGCCCAATTTGTCACCACTCGCGGTGAGGCCGAAGTATGCCATTTATGAAAATAAAATATGTTTGGGCGATGAATCTGCCCAATGCAGACATTGTCTGGAGCTGCGTATCCGTGGAGCGGGGTTTGAAGTCGATATGGGGCGTGGCGATAGTCTGAGGGTACAACGACAGCTCATGAGTCAATAAAAGAAACATAGTTAACCATAAGGATTTTGCGAAATCCTCACCATAATAAGGGAGATGGATCTACGTGAGTGAAGTACGGGAGAAAGTGTCAGCGGATTTCATTAATGAGGCAGAGATTATGGCAGCGGTGGAGCAGGGAAAGCAGGAAGCAACAGATCGCAACCGTATTTTAGACATTTTGGAGAAGGGAAGAGCTTGCCGGGGGTTGAGTGCAACTGAAGCGGCGGCTCTTTTGCATGTGGATGATCCTGAACTGCTGGAGGAAATGTTTAGATCCTCACGGGCGGTGAAAGAGCAGATTTACGGCAATCGGATTGTGCTGTTTGCTCCCCTATACGTAAGTAACCACTGCGTCAATAACTGCGAATACTGTGGCTATAAGCATACCAATGACAGCTTTACCCGCAGCCGTTTGACGCCGGAGGAACTGGTCGAGGAGGTCAGAGTGCTTCAGGAGTTGGGGCATAAGCGCCTCGTACTGGAAGCGGGGGAGGATCCGCTCAATTGTCCGATTGATTATATCGTCGATTGTCTGCGTCAGATCTATGAGGTTAAAGTTGACAATGGCAGCATACGCCGAATCAACGTCAATATTGCTTCCACAACCGAAGAAGACTATCGGAAGCTGGCAGAGGTAGGAATTGGTACGTATATTTTGTTCCAGGAAACGTATCATCGCGAAAGCTACCGCAAATATCATCTTCAAGGGCCAAAACGGAATTATGACTGGCACACGACAGCCATGGACCGCGCTATGCGAGCAGGGATAGACGATGTGGGTATTGGTGTGTTGTATGGTTTATACGATTTTCGTTATGAGACGATAGCTATGCTTAAGCATGCTGAGCATCTGGAGGAAGTGTTTGGCTGTGGTCCTCACACGGTTTCGGTTCCACGGTTACGTCCGGCTGAAAATGTGGATCTGGATCGCTATCCGTATTTGGTCGACGACGAGGATTTTATGAAAATTGTGTCCGTTCTCCGGCTGGCTGTACCTTATGCAGGTATGATTTTGTCTACACGTGAAGAACCGGAATACAGAGACCGTGTTATTGGTCTGGGTGTGTCACAAATTAGTGCAGGTTCAGCTACGGGTGTAGGGGCATATGCAAAACAGGATACGGAAGATAAACCTCAGTTCGAGGTCGGGGATCATCGTTCGCCGATGGAAATCATCAAAAGTCTGTGTCGTGGAGGATATATGCCAAGCTATTGCACAGCCTGCTATCGCGAAGGGAGAACCGGAGATCGGTTCATGGAGCTTGCTAAATCAGGGCAGATACACAATGTATGCCAGCCGAATTCGCTGCTGACCTTTCAGGAATTTTTGTTGGATTATGGAGATGAAGAGGCACGTGAGCTGGGAGCTGAAGCCCTGCGTGATAATTTGGAGCGTATCCCGCGTGAGTCGGCACGCCGCTTGACACTTGATAAGCTGGAACGCTTGGAAGCGGGCGAGCGGGATTTGTATTTTTAGAATATCGACCTTATCTTTGGAATTGGGCAAATAAAAAGCAGCCGCGTGAGAGTCAACGCGGCTGCTTTTGCATGTATGGGGCGGAATTTGTTGCTTCAATGATTCGTCTCATTCAGGAATGGCTGCCAGCACCAACGGCTTGCTCCCATGCCAGCATAGCGGATGGGAAGCATTCGATGGCACGGGGGAAGACTCCCTGAACATAGGCGATGAAAATACCATAGTTCACAATGGGTACCCCGGCGGCTTCCGTTTCTGCCATCCGGTGCAGCATGGTACGCCGATTGAGCATGCAGGCCCCGCAGTGAATAACCAGCGCATATTCGCTCAGATCGGCAGGAAAGCTGGAACCGGATGCGTGCTCGATGATGAGACGTTTGCCTATCGTTTGACGGAGCCAACGGGGATTTTCACACGACCGATATCGTCAGACTGACATTGGTGCGTGCAGGCTTCTGCAATGAGTACGCGGTCGCCATCCTTGAGACGATCAATAGCTCTTGCACCTCGTACGAGTTCGTCAAGGTCACCTTTATGACGGGCGAACAGGATGGAAAAGGAAGTCAGGGGCACATCCTTGGGAGTGTCTGCTGCTACCTTCATAAAAGCCTGTGAATCGGTAATGACCAAGCGGGGCTTGCGCCCCAGTCGCTCCAACGTCAGTCGCAGCTCATGCTCTTTGGTCACTACGGCGATGGCATCGCTCTCTAACGTATCGCGGATCGTCTGCTGCTGTGGCAGAATCAGTCGGCCTTTGGGCGCAGCTTTGTCGATTGGAACGACCAGTACGACAAAATCGCCGGGTGACAGCAGGTCACCAACGATACGGAAACGATCCTCATTTTGGGGAAGGGCATCAATGATGGCCTTTTTCAGTTCCGCGTCTCCCCATAGCTTAGAGGCACTGAAAGGAATGAGGGGTAAATCCAGTTCAGCCTTTAGGGTTGCGGTCATTTTCTCTGCCTCTGCCAAGATGTCCGTCTTGTTTAATACACCAATGACGGGAATCTTCTTGGCATGCAGCTTTTCGAGTAGCCCATGTTCAAATGCGCTAACCCCAACAGTAGCATCGATGATTAGCAGCGCCAGATCCGTGCTATTTAATATTTCTAGCGTTTTGTTGCGGCGCAGCGCTCCGATCTCACCCTCATCGTCCAGTCCGGCGGTATCCACCAGAACAATGGGGCCAGCAGGGAGCAACTCCATCGGCTTGAAAACCGGGTCCGTGGTCGTTCCTCCTACGGGAGATACCACGGCGGCGGGCTGGCCGGTCAGGGTGTTCAAAATGCTGGATTTGCCAGCGTTGCGGCGACCGAGCAGGGCGATATGCGGTCTGTTACTACGGGGGTATCATTCATTCCCATCGTGAATTCCTTCTTCCTGCCCCGGAATTCCGGGCTTGGTTACTGTATAGGGATGACACAATTGCTCAATGCGCGAGCGTGTCAGCAGACCGCGTTCTTCGGCAATATCCTCCGGTGTGCGGCCCTGGGCAATGGCTGCTGAAGCAATGGAGGCAGCTTCATCATAGCCAAGCTCCACGACCAGCGCAGAAGCCATCACAGCGGAGATACGCAGATTAGCTGAACAGCGTTCCTCGCTTACGATCAGACCGCGCACACATCGTTCCTCGAACAGCCGCACCGCGCCGTCCAGAATATGTAGCGATTCCAGCAGCGATTCGGCAATCAGCGGCAGGAACGCGTTCAGCTCTAGCTGCCCGGAAGCAGCCGCCATCGTAATCGCTGCATCTTCGGCTATCACGCGCAACGCCGTTAGTCCGGCCAGTTCAGCCATCACCGGGTTAACCTTGCCGGGCATAATGGATGATCCGGCCTGAACTGGAGGCAGAGTGAACTCGCCAATACCGCCGAGAGGACCGGAGGCCAGCAGGCGAAAATCGCCTGATATTTTGAACAGGTTCACAGCGGCGGCTTTGAGCAGACCGGATACCTCCACAAAGACATCCATATTCTGAATCGGGTCCATCGGGTGGTCACTTCGGGATAGCCCAAAGCCAGTCTCGTCCGCCAGCTTCTCGACCATCCGATAGCTGTAAGCGCGAGGCGCATTCATGCCTGTGCCAATCGCCGTACCACCAATAGGGATTTCCCGCAGCCGTTCCTCGGCTTTGTAAAGCCGCCAGCGGTCACGTGCCACGGCCTTTGCGTAAGCGCCAAAGCCTTGCCCCGCCATCATGGGCAGGGCACCCATTAGCTGTGTGCGACCTAGCTTGAGCAGATCGGCATATTCCGTTTCTTTGTGCTGTAAAGACTCTTGTAACGAAGCCATCGCATCGCATAAGGGGCGAAGCAGTCGAATGGCTGCAATTCGTAATGCTGTGGGATAAACATCGTTCGTGGACTGGCAGCAGTTCACATCATCCAACGGATGTACCAGCTCGTACTGTCCGGGTTTTCCACCAAGCCGCATAATCGTCAAATTAGCAATGACCTCATTGACGTTCATGTTGGTGCTGGTGCCTGCACCGCCCTGCAGGGCATCGACTGCAAACATATCCAGATGCCGTCCGGCGAGCAATTCATCGCAGGCGTCTATCATTGCAGCCGCCCGGTGGGGAGGGAGCCGTTTCTGCTCACAGTTCACCTGAGCGGCTGCCTTTTTTACCAGCACGAGAGCGTGAATCAGCTTCCGGTTCACAGGTCTGCCGCTGACCGCAAAGTTGTTCATCGCACGTGCGGTATGAATGCCGTAATAGGCATTGGCGGGAATCTTCATTTCCCCTAGCGCATCCCGCTCGGTCCGCGTATCCTTTGCAGAGGAAGGGCTTCAGTCATGTCAGAGACCCGTTGCCGGAATGCGCGTCATATGCAGTAACTGGCGTGCGCTCGCAGCTCGCTTTTCCTCAACACGGGCGTGAATCAGATCTGGCTCAACCAGCTTGAGGGCACGTGTTGGGCATTTTCCAATGCAGGCGGGCCCCCCCTCTACGCCTACACACAGATCACATTTGCTGGCAATCATGCGTTCCTTGGGCTGCAAACGCCCTGACACATTGGTGTACAGTCCGTCCTGAACTACAGCTCGCCCGTCCCGATATTCGGGTACCATGGTAATGGCGCCGTAAGGGCAGGCGATCATACAGGTTTTACAACCGATACAGCTCTCGCTGTTAATGAGAATACAGCCGTCCGCGTTTGTAATGGAGCCGTTCGGGCAAGCGTTGGCACAAGGGGCATCCTCACAGTGACGGCATTGGACAGGGGCAGTGACTCCAATGGATTTAATAACCTTTAGACGTGGGTGAAAATGAAATTCGTCATCTGGCGAGATAAAAGGGTTACCTGCTGAATGTGCGATGACACATGCGATTTCACAGGTACGACAACCGATACACTGATCGGGATCAGCTAAAACAAAACGGTTCATACAACTCGACTCCTTTCTAACTAACGACAAAATACAATGGATACCGTATCAAAAAAAGTTTTAAAATGCAGTTTTTGTTGGTTCAGAACATGATGAGCACAGAATGAACATGGATAAGACCCAGTAGCCTCTTATTAAGCATGGAGAGGCAGGATACCGCCATGGTTCACCCTTTTAACTTAACGTGCTAATGAATGGAGTTACCTGTATTCTCTTTAGAGGGAGCATCACAGCTATGGCTTTGCTTGCCTGGTCCGCGCTTTTGGAAGGTCGTGTGCAGCAGATGATGCGATACATGACCAAGCGGCTCACCTAAAAATTCATCGTACAGCTTAATAATGTGAGGATTTTCATGCGATTTTCGCACCTGAAGCCCCGCATCATGTCCATAAATAGAGGATTTGCGTGCACGGTAAGCTTCAATCCGGTGTTTTTCCAGCATGAGCTTGGGTTGACCGCCTCCGCTAATACATCCGGCAGGACAGCCCATTACCTCAATAAAATGATAATCACATTCGCCTGCCTGCACACGATCCAGCAGCTCATAGGCATGTTGTAGCCCCGCGACCACCGCTACCTTAAGTTGTAGCTCGCCCACCTGAACCTCCGCGACTCGAATGCCTTCCTCACCGCGAACAAAATCCAGTTGGAGTTTCGGTAGCTTTTCATTCGTCAGCAGCTCATAACCTGTACGGATGGCGGCTTCCATAACGCCTCCGGTTACACCAAAATGGACCCTGCTCCTGAATAACGTCCTAGCGGTGAATCGAATTCTTCATCTGGCAGATTCATAAAATCAATGCCGCTTTTCTTGATCCAGTATGCCAGTTCACGCGTTGTCAGTACCTCATCCACGTCACGGTACCCGTCGGATTCCATTTCAGGACGATCACATTCGAATTGCTTGCAGGTACAAGGCATGATTGCAACGCTATAAATGTTCGCAGGTTCCACCTCGTCCAGTTGGGCACCATAGGTTTTGACCAGCGAGCCTAGCATTTGCATTGGGGATTTGCAACTGGATAGATGGTCCAACAGATCGGGATATTCAATTTCGGCAAACCGAACCCATGCCGGACAACAGGAGGTAAACATCGGTAGCGGCCCACCTTCGGTTACACGACGAATCAGTTCGGTGCCTTCCTCCATAATGGTGACATCAGCTCCAAAGTTGGTGTCATATACCCGGTCAAAGCCCAGACGGCGCAGAGCTGCGGCCATTTTACCTGGCGTGAGCGTGCCAAATGGCATACCAAATTCCTCCGCGATTGAAACGCGAATGGCTGGAGCACATTGGACGATCCGAAACTGTCCCGGTTTCGTCATCATGTCGGTCACCTTATTCAGGCTACCGCTATAATAGGCAGCGAATAGCGGTTCTCCGATGTCAGCAGGCATATCGCGCTCACGCATACGCTCCTGACGTCTGCTTGCGGCTTCCTGTGGAGATGAATCTGCCCAATCGGATGCGTATACGCTGCATATTTGTACACACTGGCCACAGATCACGCAACGGTCTGCATTCACGGTTTGCGGCTCTCCGGGCTGTCCTTCTATGGCATCTACCGGACAAACCCCTGCACAGCGTCTACACCCGGTACACATACTGGGGTCAATATGAATAATGGGGTTGGTGCAATCTGTCGTCTCCATACAAGGAGCCGAAGAGGCATTGTTAGTTGTTATGGACATCTTATTTCTACCTTTCTGCGGCTGATTTTGGCCTTACAGGCGAGGGAAGAAGACTTCCCGCCGACGCTCGGGAAGCGGATCGGACTCGACTATAGCCAGCCGTAGGACATCGTTTGGACAGGCTTCTACACATGCAGGCTGTCCTCCGTTTGTGTCTGCGCACAGGTCGCATTTGCCCGCCGCGGTCCGGGGGAGAGCCTTGTGAGCGGCACGGTCGGTCAAGCCGGGTTGCGTCATGACTCGTCCTTCCCGGTAGACGGTAGATACCTCAATGGCCCCGAAGGGACAGGCCAATACACAAGAGGTACAGCCGATGCACAGTTCCTCATCAATCATGACCACACCGTTCTCCTGTCGAATGGCCTGAACCGGACAGGCATGTGCGCAGGGCGCATTTTCACAATGCCGGCATTGAATTGGCACATATGTGCTTCCGCTACGCACCACATACACCTTGGGCACTACCGGCACGTTGACAGTACCAATAGAAGCGCCCACGTTGTTACTCTGTCCGTGGACGGCGAAGCAAGCCAGCTCGCACGCTTTGCAGCCGATGCAGTGTCTGGCATCTGCGACTACAAAGGAAGAAGCGACAGCGTTTGTTCTACTGGCTGCTCCCATCCTACTCGTCAAAGCTGACCGGGTATTTGCCGAACTGTGCAGCATGTTCCGCGTGCCGCTCATCTCGTCACCCTATCAGCTAAAACGGCTTCCTGGACGTTCATCTGTTTACGAATCCGTTGGTAAGATTCATGTACATCACGTTCGGCCTGCGCTTGGTCGGCGATCCGTTCCAGCCGGATGGCGCAGTATTTTAATTCCGGTGTTTTGGACACCGGATCAAGAAAATCGGCGGTCAGCTCGTTACATGCTCCAACCCACCAGTGATAGGTCATGTAGGTCGCACCTTGTTGCACACGGTCACTGATTTGTGCCCGTGCCATGATGCGTCCCCGACGGGAGGATATGGCAACAATCTCGCCATCCAGAATGTTCAGATCTACTCCGTCTTCCGGGCTAATCTGAATAAAGCCAGGCTCATCAGACAGTTGGCGTAGCGCACGGCAATTGCCAGTCATGGTACGCACGGAGTAATGGCCTACCTCACGAACTGTAGATAAGACAAGCGGGAATTTCTCATCCGGCTGTTCTTGCGGCGGACGCCATTCGCAGGCGAATAATCGGCCTTTGCCACTAGGTGTAGAAAATTGATTCCCTTTGTACAAATACGGTGTACCTGGGTGATCCTCTGTAGGGCAGGGCCATTGCACGCCGCCTTGCTCCTCCATTTTTTGGTAGCTTGCACCAGCGAATAACGGGCAGAGGCTTCGCATTTCATCCCAAATTTCCTCTGTGTTTGCATAGGACATAGGGTAGCCCATAGCGGTAGCAACCTCGCTAATAATGGCCCAGTCCGGCTTTACGTCACCTTGCGGCTCGACCGCTTTGCGAATGCGCTGAAAGCCGCGGTCTGCCGAGGAATACACACCATCATGCTCGCCCCAGGAGGTAGAAGGGAGGATGACATCGGCGTGCAGCGCCGTTTTATTCATGAAAATATCCTGCACCACGACAAATTCCAATTGGTCTAGCGCTTCACGTAACTCGGCGGCGTTCGGATCACTTTGTACAGGGTCCTCGCCGAAAATATAATAAGCTTTCAGTTTGTTCTCCTTCAGGACGAGGTGTGGCACCTCCGTAAGGGATATCCTTTTTTACGCGGCAGCTCAACACCGTATGCTTTTTCAAACTTTTTGCGAACCGCGCTATCCGTTACATCCTGATAACCAGGATATACATTCGGCAATGCGCCCATGTCGCAGGAGCCCTGGACATTGTTTTGCCCCCGCACAGGCCCAATCCCCACATTCGGCTTGCCCAGATTTCCGGTCAACAGTGCAAGAGAGGCGAGTCCCTTTACCACGTCAACGGCCTGTGAAAATTGACATACGCCCATTCCATACAGAATTGTAGCGGTAGGGGCCTTTGCATATTCCCTCATAGCTGCTCGAATGTCAGCCGCCTTGACCCCCGTAATGCCTTCTGCATATTCGGGCGTATATTTTTTAATGCTTTCTACGTATTCGGCAAAGCCTTCTGTGTTTGCTTCCACATATCGTTTGTCGTACAGTCCTTCATGTACAAGCACATGACCAAAAGCATTCACCAAAGCCATGTTCGAACCGCCTTTTAGAGGTAGCCACATATCTGAAATGCGTCCAGTTTCAGTCATGCGCGGATCGCATACAATAATTTTGGCACCTCTTTGCTTGGCAGCTACAATGCGTCTTGCGACGATCGGATGTGTTTCGGGTGCATTATACCCAAACACGAAAATAAGATCAGAGTGTTCAATTTCAGGAATTGAGTTGGACATGGCCCCGTCCCCGAGTGAGTATGTCAAACCAGCCACAGAAGGGCCATGGCATACACGAGCGCAATGGTCAATATTGTTCGTGCCAATGACTGCCCGCATGAACTTTTGCATGACATAATTCGCTTCGTTTCCCGGACCGCGTGCGGAGCCTGTTCCCATAATGGAATCGGGTCCGTATTTTTCCTTGATTGCTAAAAGGCGTTCAGCGGTATACTGGATGGCTTCTTCCCATTCTACTTCCTCCATAACCCCATTTTTGCGAATCAGGGGCTTGCGCAAGCGTGCAGTCAGAATTTGTGGGTCATTCAGAAAATCCCATCCATAGTGTCCTTTCAGACACAGTGTTCCTTCATTTGTACGACCACCAGCCGGCTCTGCGCCAATTACCTGTCCCTTGTCTACCAGCAAATGAAGCTGGCAACCGCTTCCGCAGTAGGGACATACGGTCAATACCTTGTCTGCCATGTGTGCAGCACCTCTTTTTATATGAAATAGATGAAACTCGTAACATAAAAAAAGCCAATACAAAAATGCCGCTTTACGCTGCATCCTGTACTGGCTTATCCGCGAGCGAGGAGACAAGCTCCTTCCCGCTAATCCAACCGGTGTATGTGTTGTAGTTCAAGAATAATGATAATATGTCCGTCTCCATGGACGGAGGGGCAGACCTCCCAGGTGTAAGTGAAGGGACTGCCGAGTGTTTTTTCCGCTTCGCTCATAAACTCCTTTTCCAGATAAGGACGAAGAACGCTCCAATATTCCCTGACCTTGTCCTCGGCCCCTTCATGAACGAGAATTTCAGACAGGTTGGACAAGGTGCCTCGAATTTCTACCGTAATCCGGAGCGGCGACTCCAGTGAGACCTTGACGTTGTCCGGTCCTTTTCCCCGGTAATGCTTGACAATACAGACGGCCAGCTTTCTGATGCGCTCACGGTATTCCCATTCGGTATTCAACATCTGGACAACTCCGCTTCGAATCAAAATAAAAGCGTGCTTGCCGCACATGCCAGACAGCCTGTGTAGCTGATTTGCAGCAGAACGCACCCGTCCCGCCCAAGATGGTCTGCCTAGCACGGCGTATCACCCTTCTATGGTAGAACAGGTTGACCCGGAAAGATGTGAAATTAATTACACTGAGCCAGAATTTTACATAGTTTAGATTGGAGTGGACCAGATTGGCGGTTAGTGAGGTCAATCGAATGATTTTAGTTTGCGGCCAGCATATATGAAAAAGCCCTCTTAAACGGAGGGCTTTTACTCTTTTATAAAGGGGGATGATTGATCGTTATTCCATTTTTATCGTAATTTACTTTTTTTCCATTACAGCAAAGTAATTTTCTTCATTATCTGCAAAGTTAAATACTCTGCCTGAAGGCATATTTACAATTTCTCCGACTTTGACATTTTTATTGGATAAGTCGCCATGTAACTGATCGAGATTTTCCGAAAAAAACATTAAAGAAGGTGTACCGAGATTTAATTCAGGTGACATTTTAGCAACGAATTCCTTATTATGGAGAATGATACTTGTTTCTGCACCCTTTTCAGGAGCAATTTCAATCTATCTCATTCCTTGACCATTATTTTCTTCAGAAATTACATTAAATCCTACTTTTCCTGTCCAAAAATCCAGTGACTCATCTTGGTTATTTACATACAACATAATTTGACCGACTTTACTAATCATTGATTTTTCACTCCTTTGTATAAGTAATTACCCAACTCGATGATCCTAATCCTTACTATAGGTACAAGTTTCTTTACTGAACCAGACGCCAATATTACTACTGTAGACAGACCTGACTTATGGAATGATTTTCACATGGTCATTCAAAAGACTAATTTTGCGGTCTATTTAGTGTTTTTTCTTTTTCAACTATTGTCTGTTCATATCTTGCAATTTTATAATCCATGCGTTCCAACACGTTCTTCATGTCTTCCATTCTTGTTTTGAGCTGCTTACGTTGCTTGATTAGGAGTTCTTTTCTAGCATCCATGGTTTCATCACCCTGTTGAAACAACCCAACATACTCAATCAAAATTTCAACTGGAAGACCTACGGCTCGCATACATTTGATGTATTCAACCCACTGCAGTCTTCTTCCGTATAATCCCTGATTCCGCTTTTATTGCGGTTCACACGTGGAATAAGTCCGATGCGTTCATAATAGCGTAGTGTATCCTGTGATAGATCAAATTTTTACTTACTTCTGCTATCAACATGCAGATTTCACCTCCCGATTTTCGCACAAGAACGCCCCAAGTAAATAGATAGGGCGTTCTTGTCGTTTCTTATATCAAAACGGTCATCGCATCAAAATTTACTGAGCGCCAATTACCGGATGAGGAACATACGGATCTTCCAGCAACGCAATTTCTTCAGGTGTTAACGTAATCGAGAGCGCAGCTACCGCTTCTTCGAGATGAGACGTTTTCGTAGCACCGATAATGGGAGCTGTTACCGGTTCTTTCTGCAGCAACCAGGCAAGTGCGATTTGGACACGGGGAACTCCACGTTGTTCTGCGATTGCCGCAACCTGATCCACGATCAATCGATCGGTATGTGCAGTCGCATCATATTTAGATTTCGCAACTTGATCGGTTTCGGAACGATGTGTTGTTTCCTGCGCATTACGCGTCAATCTTCCTCCTGCAAGAGGGCTGTATGGAACCACACCGATTTTTTCTTCCTTACAAAGCGGCAGCATCTCCCTCTCTTCTTCACGATATAAGAGGTTTAAATGATTCTGCATCGATACAACCGGGTCCATCCATTTTTCTCAGCTACATGTAACGCTTTCAGAAACTGCCATGCGTACATGGCAGAAGCACCAATATATCTTGCCTTCCCGGCCTTCACCACATCATGTAATGCTTCCATTGTCTCTTCGATGGAGTATTATAATCCCAGCGGTGAATTTGGTACAGATCCACATAATCTGTTCCCAGTCTCTTAAGGCTCTTATCTATTTCACTCATGATTGCCTTTTGGGAAAGTCCCGCACCGTTGGGACCTTGATGCATACGGAAATGAACCTTCGTCGCGAGGACAATTTCATCTCGATTCGCATAATCCTTTAAAGCCCGCCCAACAATTTCCTCGCTTGTTCCGTCTGAATATACATTCGCAGTATCAAAAAATTGATACCAAGCTCCAGGGCTTTTTTTATAATTGGACGACTGCGTTCTTCATCAAGTATCCATGGATGAATCCACCGCTCTGCAACACCAAAGCCCATACAGCCAAGACAAAGCCGAGATACATCCAAGCCGGTATTTCCAAGTTTCACATATTCCATTTGTTTGTTCCTCGCTTTCCTAGATATTGTTTCATTCAAATGCAGTTTACTCTGATTACCCTCCACCTATTTACATCCGATATTATTGCATTTGGAGTTAACTCCAAGTCAAGCGATTTTTTACTACGCAGTGCATCAAAAATCGGCCGAATCTGTTGACAATATGATCTACGAACCCAGAGGTTAACATCATCGTGTATAGAGTAATGTTTTGTCAAATACGGGGTATTGGGGAATAGGAAGTGGAATTGTCGATGAATATAGCTGGGTGATTTTAAATATGTTAGATACTGTGATAATAACCAGGGAGCTGGACCACGGGTAAGTCGTCAGTTAGATAGTAAGCTGATGGGACAAAAGTAGGGTTCATAGTGAAATAGTAAAAAGCTCTGCTGACCTTAAAGGGCCGGCAGAGCTTATAGCGATCTTCGAAGCACTCGATAAAATCAATTACACTGTCGTGTTGATTCTCTGAAAAAATCTAATATTATCTTTGGGATACCAAAATATCTAATTGAGGATATTCAGAATGCATACTTTTGTACAATCGAATATAATAAGAATTTCGACCGACATTGTAGTAATCGGTTAATGAGAGATTACCTAAAGACAGGTCTTCCGCCCATTTACTCTGATCTTTTCCTCGTGGTCGCTCCGTTTCAACTGGTGTACCGTATGCCAATTGCATTTTAGAACTAATTTTAAAGAATCGATCTATATAGTTTTGCATGTTACTAAATTTTTCAGGAAATACAATCTGGCCGTCATACAGTTTAGTGTTGTTCTTATCCTTCCCAGTTAGGATATAAGTGTAAACTGCTTTGTACCCGTTGTATTCACCTTTGTAGTCCAAATAAGTATAGTACATATTACTCATGCCGTAATCATCCAATTCAGTGACAGCATTGATGAGAGGCAGTGTCTCGGATCTTTTAATTTGCTGAACTGTCATACCCCATACAGCATTTCTAAAATCTTTCCCTTGCAATTCTGGGGGGATACTTTGGTTTTTACTCGGTGCAGCTCCAATCCAGGCGTACTGTTCTGTTGGGTTACTGCCAAATGGTTTCCCGAGCGCTTGCGAAATTGCCCGCAGAGGAAGGTAAGTTACTCCATTGTATGATTTAGAGCTAATAGGCATACGAATTTCTTTTCCGTTGATATACATATTTTTAGCACCAATTACAAAGGTAATCGAATTATTCGAATTTGTTATTTTTACACGATCAGGAATATCGGGATCTACAGCAGTTGTATAGCCTAATTTTTTTAACAACGGGACAACTGGAACCATAAGGGTGTTACTTTCAATGCGAGGGGCAAATTGAAGTGTCCAATCTTTCCATCCAAAAAAATACGATAATTCGACGGATTTGCATGAATTGTTGGAATCGTTCCAAAATAGACAACAAAAATTAACAATAAGGTAAGTAGGCGCTTCATAATAATCTCCTCTTTTAATATTTCAGGACTTTGCAAAATCCTCATTTTACAAGTAGTCTATCAGACCTAGGAATATTTTTCTATCTGTAAATTTATTAAACAGAACATATGTTCTGTTTATGATTTGTACACGTTGTTACCTCAATAAACACAAGCAGATGTGAAGTAAAGCTGTCTCGTTGGGAAATGTTCATGGCATATTTATACCAATATCTATCCCATGTTGCCTTAACCCGCCTTATAGCCTTAACCTATCACTTCTATAGATATCATATCTTAGACCAATCAGACATCCCGTGGTATATTGTTGACATCCAAGAGAAAGCCGTACAGCCTTCTCTACACTAGGTTCGAAAAACACAGGGGTGAATTATGATGAGCAAAAAGACCATGTTCGAGAAAATTTGGGATAACCATGTCATCTATCAGGAAGAGGGAAAGCCGAGTATTTTGTACATTGACCTTCACTTGGTACATGAGGTAACCTCGCCACAGGCGTTTGAGGGGCTTCGTCTGAGCGGACGCAAGGTGCGTCGTCCAGAGCTTACGTTTGCGACAATGGATCATAACGTGCCGACAAAGGATCGCTACAATATTACGGACCCGATTTCCAAGCAGCAGATTGATACGTTGACTCAAAATTGTCGTGATTTCGGTGTCACACTGTATGATCTGGATACGATTGATCAAGGTGTCGTTCACGTTATGGGACCAGAGCTTGGTCTGACTCATCCGGGTAAAACCATTGTTTGTGGTGACAGCCACACCTCCACTCATGGCGCGTTCGGAGCGCTCGCTTTTGGTATCGGAACCAGCGAAGTAGAGCACGTCATGGCAACGCAATGTCTCCAGCAAACAAAAGCAAAAACAATGGAAGTTCGCTTTGTGGGCCGCCGCAAGCCGGGTGTGACAGCAAAGGATATGATTTTGGGTGTCATCGCCAAATACGGCACGGATTTCGCTACCGGTTATGTTATTGAGTATACAGGGGAATCCATCCGCGAATTGAGCATGGAAGAGCGCATGACCGTGTGCAATATGTCCATTGAAGGCGGAGCCAGAGCCGGTATGATTGCACCGGACGAAACAACCTTTAACTACTTGCGTGGACGTGAGCATGTAGCGCAAGGAGCTGCTTTCGAGCAGGCGGTTGCCGAGTGGAAAGAGCTTGTAACAGATGAAGGTGCTGAGTTTGATGTTGTGCTGGAATTTGATGTGGATTCTCTTATTCCGCAAGTAACCTGGGGTACTAGCCCAGGCATGGGTACAGATATCTCTGCCACAGTACCGATTCCGGCAGAACTGCCGACAGAGAATGAACGTAAAGCTGCTGAAAAAGCGCTTGAATATATGGATTTGAAGCCAGGCACACCGATCACAGATATTGCTATTGATTATGTATTTATTGGCTCGTGTACCAACGGGCGGATTGAAGATTTGCGCGCTGCGGCCGAGGTAGCCAAGGGCTACCAGGTATCCGACAGGGTAACGGCAATCGTCGTACCAGGCTCAGGACGTGTGAAAATTCAGGCCGAGCAAGAAGGACTGGACGTCATTTTCAAGGAAGCAGGCTTTGAGTGGCGTGAAGCGGGATGCAGCATGTGTCTTGCAATGAATCCGGACGTGCTTCAACCGGGACAGCGCTGTGCGTCGACCTCCAACCGTAACTTTGAAGGACGTCAGGGACGCGGAGGACGGACTCACCTCGTATCTCCTGCAATGGCAGTCGCTGCGGCGATTCATGGACATTTTGTCGATGTGCGTGACTGGAAGTTCAAGCAGGAAGCAGTAGTCCAATAGGATACCGAGGAGGAATTTACAATGGAAGCATTCACAACTTTAAAAGGGATTGTAGCACCTGTGGATCGGGTGAACGTAGATACAGATGCTATTATCCCCAAGCAGTTTTTGAAACGAATTGAGCGCACAGGGTTTGGACAGTTTCTGTTTTACGAGTGGCGCTTTGATGAAGCGGGAAATATAAATCCTGAATTTGAACCGAACAAGCCTCGCTATGCAGGGGCATCTGTTCTGATCTCCCGTGCCAACTTTGGCTGTGGCTCCTCACGTGAGCATGCGCCGTGGGCGATCATGGATTATGGATTCCGTTGCGTAATCGCACCGTCTTATGCGGATATCTTCTATAATAACTGTTTTAAAAATGGTATTTTGCCGATCAAGCTGTCTGAGGAGCAGGTAGAGGATTTGTTCCAGCGCACGGCAAAGAATGATAACTACCAATTGAACGTAGACTTGGACGCAAAAACAGTTACCGACGATTATGGTCTGCATATTGATTTTGATCTGGATGAGCACCGCCGTCAATTTTTGCTGCAAGGTCTGGATGACATTGGCCTGACGCTCCAGCATGAGTCGGAAATTCTGGCTTTTGAACAGAAGCGTGCTGCGAAGCAAGGCGCATAATTCCAGCTCTGTATGAGTTTGTAGCATTAAAATGAACTGGTTTGTTGGACAGAAAGCCCGTATTGGCAACTCTTTTGCCTGCGGGCTTTTGTCATGTCATAAGATAAATTGGTAAATAAGGGGTTGACGGTTCGTCTCAGCATGGTATGGTAAATGTAAAATGGTTGAAGGACTATGGCTATGCAGTAGCACAAAAAATACATATAAAAGTTAGGGGAATGAGGATGAAGAAATATGGTTGGTTGATACTGGTGGCTATTCTAATAGGGTTGTGGCCGTCCGCCTCTCATGTGAATGCGGCTGGAGCAGATTTGTTTTTAGATGGAAAAAGGATAGAGGCGCCCGCAGATGCCAAGCCTGAAATGGTCAATGGAAAAGTGATGGTTCCGCTGCGAGTCGTTGGTGAACAGCTTGGATACCAATTTAAATGGGAGCCGCAAGCCTATAAAATCTCAATCCAAAAAAACAGCACAGATATGTCCATGTATGTGGGCCGTACGTCGGCTGACGTAAATGGAAAAACAGTTAATTTGGATGCACCTCCTGTGCTGCGTGGTAACTCCACCATGGTTCCACTGCGTTTTGTCGGGGAGCAAATGGGGCTGAAGGTGGATTGGAATAATAAAAATAAATCCGTAAATCTCAGTCAGAAAGTGACAGCCCAGCAGACAGAAAAACAGCCTCAATCCCAAAAATCGTCACCAACGCAGGTAAAAAACACAAGCACACCAAAATCGTCTACGTCAACGACGACAATTACCAATCTCACTGGATCAGACAAGCTTACACAGGATGTACTCGCATCATCCAAGCAGCAGGATACAGAACAGCTAAAAGCAAATACGCTACTGGTGCAAAACATTACCTTTCAAGATGAAGCATTACAGATTTCATTGAACAGAGATGTAACGCCCAAAGTGACCAAAATGACGGGACCTGACCGCATCGTTGTAGATCTGGCAGAAGCGGCGCTGACGACAGAGCTTTCTCAGCAGTTTCCGGTTCGTAGCGATGGATTACGAGTGCTTACGAATATTGACAGCGGGGATGTGCAGGAAGTCAGGTTTGCCCCCGCCGATGGACAAAAGGGCGGCGTCCGTATTGTAATTGCTTTAAACCAGGTACGTGATTACGAGCTTTCAACTAACAGCACAGGTGAAATCACACTTCAGTTGCGTGAACGCAATGTTGATCAGGCTGTGACACCAACCAATAGCGGCGGACGGAAAATTGTCGTCATTGATCCAGGGCATGGTGGCAAGGACCCTGGAGCAGGCAGTATCACTGGAAGACACGAAAAGGAGTTTGCACTGGCTGTAGGGTTAAAGGTCAAGCAGCTTTTGCAAAACGATCCTGACATTCAGGTAGTCATGACCCGAGATGGAGATACGTATCCTACGCTGGATGAACGTCCCCAGCTAGCAAACGAACAGCAGGCAAGCGTGTTTGTTTCGATCCATGGAAACAGTATGCTGGCCTCCAATAAAGGAAAAGCCAACGGTTCTGAAACCTACTATGCACGTCAGGAAAGTCTGGGACTGGCAACAACGATGCATAAGCATCTTGTAGCAGCTACCGGATTTAAGGATAACGGGATTAAGGTGGCGAATCATATCGTGACGAGAAAGGCGCAAATGCCAGCCGTGCTACTGGAATGCGGCTACCTTAGTAATCTGTCTGATGAAGCGGCCATGTTCTCGGAAGAAACACAGGAAAGGATTGCGGAAGGGATTGTGGGCGGTCTAAAGGAATATCTCGGGACTGTGACTAGCAATGACACGAGTGAATCTATTAATTGATAAAAAATTTTAAATTAGATCGTATGAAACTCACCAAAAAGTTGCTTTTCATCCCTAGCTATGTTTAGGGAGAAAGCAGCTTTTTTTTTGTAATCGGGCAATGACTTTAGCCGCAAAGCGAATGAACTATATTTTTAGTCGAAATTCGACAAAACTAGTTCTTTGGCACGTATATTTCTGTTATGATGGAATATATTCGCAACTTTTGGTGTGGAATTACGTCTAAAAGGTTGTCTGATATTACATAAGCGCGTATATCAGTTCGCCGCACCGGAGCATGTGGCAAAAAAATTATGAATGGAAGGGTGACGAATGAAGAAATTTGGTTTTTTGTTGTTATTATTTGTCTTCATGTGGGCGGTTCCGGGTTATGGACATGCGGCTTCGAGTGGAACACAAATCTATCTCGATGATCAACAGTTAAGTGTCCCGAGCGGTGCTAAGGCACAAGTAATTAGTGGAAATACAATGGTTCCGCTACGCGTAATTTCTGAAAATTTAGGTTATGACGTGACATGGAAGCAGCAGGCGCGAACCATAACGATTGAGAAGGACAGTACCTCGATCCGAATGATAATCGGAAGCAAGACGGCGACTGTCAATGGAAGCGACATTAGTCTGGATGCTTCGCCTCTGCTGCGTTCCAATTATGCCCTTGTACCGCTTCGCTTTATCGGCGAGCAAATGGGACTGGACGTAAAATGGGACAGTAGCTCCAAGTCCGTAAAATTATATACCCGCAGCAGCGGGTCGGGAAACGGGGAATTTACTCCTCCAAAATCCGGGAATAGCAGCATAGATACAGGAAGTGTAACTGTACCAACGAATAATGCCAGTTCAGGTGTAATGCAGGTGCAGGGGATCAGTTTCAGTCAAAACCGCTTAACCATTACGACTACGGGTGCGGTAAAACCAAAAGCGTTTACAATGACAACCCCTGATCGGGTGGTTGTGGATTTGCCGGCTACTGCGTTTGCTGACAACTTTGGGGATCAGCAAAAACTGGACAGCAACTTGAATGGTTCACTGGATATTCAGGATGAAGCGGATGTATCCAGTATCCGCTATGCTTTATTCCAAAAGGAACCTTCAACGGTTCGCGTTGTGATTGATCTGAAGCATGCCATGAATTACACCGCATACAATGACGGCTCGAATCGTGTAATCGTCGATCTGGCATCGAAGGATTCAGTTAATACAACACCTGACTCTACTTTACCAGATGGCTCACAGCCGGATAATACACAGAACTCACCAGTTAACAGCAATGGCAAAAAAGTCGTTGTTATTGATGCCGGTCATGGAGCGAAGGATTCCGGAGCCGTTGGGATTTCGAGAAAAAATTACGAAAAGACCTTCAACTTGGCTATGGCTCTGAAAGTAGAAAGCATTTTGAAGCAGAACCCTAAACTTGAGGTTGTGTTGACACGCAGCGATGATACGTTTTTGGAGCTTAAACAGCGCGTAAAAGTGGCTGAAAATCTCAATGCCAACGTATTCGTGTCCATTCACGCCAACAGCAGCGGCAGCTCGGCTTCCAACGGTACAGAGACGTATTACCAGCGTAGTGCAAGCAAAGCGTTCGCCAACGTCATGCATAAGTACTTTGCTCCAGCGACAGGTTTGACAGACCGGGGCATCCGTTATGGCAATTTCCATGTCATTCGGGAAACGACGATGCCTGCTGTTTTGCTTGAGGTAGGATATCTCAGTAATGCGAAAGAGGAAGCCACACTGTTTGATGAAGATTTCCAAAACCGGGTAGCTCAAGGGATTGCAGATGGCATCACAGAGTATCTTGGTGTAAAATAAATCTTCAACAAATCGCTTGCCAACGTCAAGCAAGGAGGGGGACATATGAACAAGAAAATCGTAATCGCAGGTCTGCTGGCAATGTTTGCTATTGCAGGTGCAGGTTGCGCCTCCAAGCAGACAGCCGCTCCTGCGGCTCCATCTCAGGAAGCAAAAACGTCTGCGGCGCAAAATAGCACGCCAGAACAAACGGCCCCTGATTCATCGACTCAGACTGTTGAGAGTAACGGAGCGAGTCAAACACCTGCATCCTCGTCAACGGAGCCTACAAACACCAAGACGAATACGGAAAAAACAGGAGACCGCCAATCTCAGCAGATTACGGTGTACTACACCGATACACAAGAGACAGGCTTGAAGGAACAGAAAAAGGAAATTACCTACCCAAGCGAGCTGGAAAAATTCCAAAAGACGTTTGAAGCTCTGCAAAAAAGTGGGGATTCTGCTCTGATACCGTTATGGTCCGACAAAATTTCCGTGCACAAGATCAAATTGGACAATGGAGCTTTGACGTTTGATATTTCCCTGCCGGACGAGGCCCGTCTGGGTGCTGGCGGCGAGGAATTGGCTATCGACGCTTTGAAGAAAACGATGTTCCAGTTCAAGGAAGTCAAAACGCTGGATTTGCTCGTAGATGGTCAATCCCTGGAATCCTTAATGGGACATGTAGACCTGGATCATCCGATGAACCGTTAACAGATCAGATTGTATGAAAAATTCTTGGGAATTACACACTTTTCACGTGCAATCTGTGACAGTTAATGATAATATAGGAGTGTATTTCTCGCCTATGCAGGCAGTCATGCACAAATAGTATTCGTTTCTTTCCGGATGATTATTTAGAGTGACCGTCTTGATGCGGGCTATCCCGTATCAAGACGTTTTTTTTGGTAGGAGGTAGGATTCCGTGAATGCAGCAACCGCACGTCATATATTGGACACCATCGGTACAATGTTTCCGGATGCCCATTGTGAGCTGAACCATGATAATGCTTTTGAATTAACGATTGCTGTGTTATTGTCCGCTCAATGCTCCGATCAGATGGTGAATAAAGTAACGGCAGACCTGTTTCAAAAATACAAGACACCCGAGGATTATTTGGCTGTTCCCATTGAAGAGCTGGAGCAGGATATCCGCAGAATCGGCTTGTACCGAAACAAGGCTAAGCATATTCATAACCTGTGCCGTATATTGATAGACCAGTACGGGGGAGAAATACCGTCTGAGCATGATGAGTTGGTCAAGCTTCCCGGTGTTGGGCGCAAGACGGCTAATGTCGTTGTGTCCACCGCTTTTAATGTACCTGCCATTGCGGTAGATACGCATGTAGAGCGTGTTTCCAAACGACTCGGCTTTGCGGGATGGGACGATTCAGTGCTTGAGGTTGAAAAAAAACTGATGAAAAGGGTGCCAAGGGACGAATGGTCCTTGACCCATCACAGAATCATTTTTTTCGGTCGCTATCACTGTAAAGCGCAAAATCCTCAATGTCAGGTATGTCCGTTGCTCGATGTATGCAGGGAAGGCAAGAAACGTATGAAAACGTCCCGGATCAGGAAAGATAAGGAACGTAGAGCTTAAAGACCCGACAGAGATTACGAGGGTTTAACCATTTAAGTGTAGAAAAGGATGAAGAGTATGAAATGCATTTCGGTATATACAGACAATTTTGAGGCTTTTTCCGATATTTTTGAGCAAATCGTAACATCGGAGTTTGCTGAAAATGAAGAACGCGAGCTTGAAGGAATTACGGTTAGCCATTCTGGTGATGTACCCGAGCATTATCTGGAGCGTATGTCTCAGAAGCCGGAAGTAGTCGTAATGAAGGACAAATCCCGCGGAATTACGATTTTGCAGCATGGTCAAGTCTTTGAAATTTTGCTGCCAGTGCTTGAGGCGGCAACCAATTAAGTTCAATTAGCGGGCATGCTTGCATGTTCCGCCGTAGGCGGCTCGGCTGGTCTAACCAGCCTGAGGGCGCATGGTGTATAACTTACAGAGGAGTTATTCTTAATGAGCATTTATGATTATTCAGCCGTTGCAATGAACGGAAAGGAAATCGCCCTTAGAGATTTTAAAGATAAGGTGGTGTTGATTGTAAATACGGCCAGCCAATGCGGGTTTACATTTCAATATCAGGATTTGCAGCGTCTGTATGATCACTATAAGGATAGAGGTTTGGTAATTCTCGGCTTTCCGTGCAATCAGTTTGCGGATCAGGAGCCAGATTCCAATGACAGCGTGCATACATTTTGTACCTTGAATTATGGGGTCGCATTCCCGATGTTCCAAAAGGTGAATGTACGTGACAAGCAGGCTCACCCGTTGTTTACATATCTTGCTTCGTCGTTGCCCTTTGAGGGCTTTGATGAAACGCATTCGGTTGCCAAAATACTTATTCCTTTAATTCACGAGCGTCATCCTGAATACTTGGCGGGAGATTCGATCAAATGGAATTTTACGAAATTCCTGATTGATCGGAACGGGAAAGTGGTCAAACGCTTTGAAGCGACGACTGATCCTCTGGATATGGAAGAGGATATTGAAGCTTTATTATAATGACCGTTTTGGACAGAATGAGATGAACTTATTGACTATTGATAAAAAGGCGGTTTCCCAAAGTCATGTACATGGCGGGGAGCGCCTTTTTTTACAACTTTTTAATTGTGATGATTCTCACAGCGACTTAGGAATGCTACAATAAAGCTATTTGAGGCAGCTAAGAGACAAGGAGTGGAACTGTAGCTTATGATGCAAACGATTACAGGAGATACCGGGGAAGAATGGAATACGATAGAACGGCTGCGGGATTTTTGCGCACAGCTGGGGATGGGAAGGAGCAAAGCTGTAGCTGAATTGCTGGAAAAGGCGGAAGCAGAGGAACTGACCATTGCATTTTGTGGACATTTTTCGGCTGGGAAGTCGAGTTTAATCAACAGTTTGTGCGGCAAAACAGTACTGCCGTCCGGGCCGATTCCTACGAGTGCTAATGTAGTGTCCATCCGTTACGGACGTTCGAGAGCGCTCATTCATCCGGCCAAAACATTAGAAAACCCGGAGCCGGAGGTACTGGAAACCTCTCTGTTCGAGCTGGCTGAATATTGTAAAAATGGCGGAGCTTATGAATCGGTTCAGGTATGGGAGGATGTCCCGATGTTGGCTGGCGGAGGGGTATTGATGGATACGCCTGGTGTTGACTCTACGGACCACGGTCATGCGCTTGCGACACATTCAGCTTTACACTGGGCGGATATTGTTTTTTATGTGATGGATTATAACCATGTCCAATCGGAAAATAATTTGTCCTTTGCCAAAAGCCTGTCAGATTGGGGCAAGCCGTTATATTTGATTATTAACCAAATAGATAAGCATCGAGAGCGAGAGCTTTCATTTACACATTATCGTAGTGAGGTGGAAGCCAGCTTTCATGCATGGCAGGTTAATTACACGGATATACTGTTCACTTCCTTGAAAGAGCAAAACCATCCTTGGAACCAATGGAAAGGGCTGCCATTGCTGATAAAAGCACTGCTGGAGCGAAAAACAGAGCTATTGTTGTACAGTTTGGTTTCCTCAATGCGCCATTTGGCGGATCAACATGTGGAAGCTGTACAGGCTGCTGCGGAAGAGGAACTGAACACGTTGCTGGAAGAGGCAGGCGGGGAGGAAGCCATTTCGCGTCTGGATACGGAACTGGAAATCTTGCAGCAAGAGGACGAACACTGGCAAATGCTGCCGGAGCAGGAGTATAAACGGCTGCGGCAAGAGCTGGATCATGTACTGGAGCATGCCCATTTGACACCTGCTGAGCTGCGAGAGGCGGCGGGCGAATATCTGGAGAGCCGCAGGCCGGGTTTCAAGACCGGGTTGTGGTTCGCTGGAGGTAAGACGGAGCGAGAGAAGGAGGTACGTTTGGAACGACTGACTGGTATGTTGGCTGATCAGGTAGAGGGGCAGTTGCTCCCCCACGTTCGAGAGCTGCTGCGTTCCTGGGGGGACGGGCATGGTTTGTGGTCGGCTGCGCTGGAGCAGGAGCTGGAGAAAATTCGTCCTGTGACGGATCGACAACTGGTTGAGCAGACGGTGAAAGAAGCAGCGTTGTCGCCAGAGTATACGCTGAACTATTGCAAGGATTTGCGCAGTACCGTCACGGCAGATTGCCGCCGCAAGGCGCTGGCGCTGGCAGACCGCCTGCTGGCGCAGTTGGCTGCGCAGGCCGAAGCTCGCCGTGCGGCTCTCGCATCCGCGCGCACCGAGCTGCTGGCGCAGGCGGACGCGGCAGGCCGTTACCGCGCCCGCCTAAGCGCCTCGGCTGCGCACGCCACCGCGCTGCGCAGTCTGCTGCCGCAAGCTGCTGTGCCCGGCGCGTTGCCTCGCGCGGCAACGCCTGCGCCTGAGGCGGAAACCGCCGCCGCGGCTTCGGCCGCGCCAGCGGGCGCTGCGCGTACTGCCGCCGCTGGCGCACACGCCGCAGCGGCGCAGCCGCTTGCAGGCACGGCGGTAGCACAGCCCGCCGCCGGAGGCCGCCGCACGCGGCTGGATGCAGCAGCGTCCCGGTTGGAGGCCGCCGCTGCATTAGTGAGTCCGTACCCTGCCATGCAGGCGGTGGTACGGGATTTACACGCCCGCGCCGCTGCGCTGGAGGGCGGGCGGTTCACGCTGGCGCTGTTCGGAGCGTTCAGCGCCGGGAAGTCCAGCTTCGCCAACGCTTTGCTGGGCGAGGCGGTGTTGCCCGTATCGCCGCATCCGACGACAGCGGCGATTAACCGGATTATGGTGCCCGCAAGCCAGGAGCGCCATGCTACAGCCGACGTCCAAATGAAATCCGTGGACGCTTTGCGTGAAGACCTTAAATACTCGTTCCGTCTGCTAGGACTGGGAGAACCGGGTGTAGAGGGATGGCAGGATGCCGTACATGCGTTGTCGCCGGAAGGTATTCACCCTGCCGGACGGCCCCATTACAGCTTTTTGAAGGCCGCCGCAGCCGGGTGGGCAGAAGCTGAAAGCTTGCTGGGCCAGCAGCTTCAAGTAAATCTGGAGCAATATCGGGACTTTGTTGCCTCCGAGCATAAGTCATGCTTTGTAGAGCATATTGACCTTTATTATGACTGCCCTTTGACCCGTCAGGGGATCGTGCTGGTGGATACGCCCGGAGCGGATTCAGTAAATGCGCGCCACACAGGCGTAACCTTCAATTATATGAAGCATGCGGACGCTCTTGTATTTGTCACCTACTATAATCATGCGTTTACCCAGGGAGATCGTCAATTTTTGAATCAATTGGGTCGGGTGAAAGAGACGTTGGCGTTGGATCAGCCCTTTTTTATCGTCAATGCAGCGGATCTCGCTTCGTCCGAAGAAGAGCTACTATCCGTGACCAAACATGTGCAAGAGCAACTGCAAGCAAACGGGATTCGTAAGCCGCGTATTTATCCGCTGTCAAGTATGCTGGCGCTGGAAGCAGCCGAGCAGAGAGAGGCTTCGCTGCGTGCGGCTTCACGTTTTGATGCGTTTGAAAATGATTTTTCAGCATTCGCAGCCGAAGAACTGGCCGGATTGTCCATTGCGTCCGCCATGCAGGAGCTGGCGCGGCTGCGGAGCCGGATAGAGCAACACGCCGTCGATGCCAGGTATAGCGTGGAGGAACGCGAAGGGCGGTTGGAGCGATTAACCCATATCCGCGAAGAACTGGAGCAAACCCTCTTGAGTCTGTCTGACAGCAGCGGTACAGCCGTGTTGTCTGGGGAAACCGATGAACTGCTGTTTCACGTACGCCAACGGCTTGCTTATCGGACTGGAGAGTTTATGGCGGAGGCGTTTCATCCGTCTGTCCTGCGGGAAGGCGTGGGCGATCTTCGCTCAGCCTTTGCATCCTGTGGCCGTGAACTAATGCGCCTGATCGAACTGGAGCTGTCACAGGAATTGCTGGCAACCACGCTCAGGCTGGAAAAAACGGGACAAAGCTTGGTACGCAAGGCTGTACAACGGTGCGTAGAGGATATGAACCATCAACTGGAAGGACTGGATTGCACGGTTCCTGAACCCCGAGAGTGGGCTGTTCCCGAACTGATTGAAAATTCCTTGCAGGAGTCCATCCATTGGAAGGAATATTGGAACAGCTTTAAAAATCCAAAGCTATTTTTTGAAGGAGCGGGTCGCGCGGGTCTGCAAACCAAACTGGAGCCGGTGCTGCGCGAGCGAATCGGGGAAGCTGTAGAGCAACAGCGAGAACAACTATCCTCTTTTTACATTACGCTGGTGCAGGAGGAACAAACGCGGCAGACGGCTCTGCTTCGGGAGCAGATGCTGGAGACGATTCGTGGTATGGAGCATGCACTTACGGGTGGTGAGCAGCCACAGGTTTGGGAAGAGCTTGCTAGCCGGATCGCCGCCTTAGAGAAGGAAGAATCTCTGAGATAAAGTATATAAATATGCACACAAGCATAGCTTTCATTAGGACACCGGGTTGCGGGACAACCCGGTGTCCTACGCATACTCCAAAAAGAAAGCAATGTTGAGCAATCAGCCATATTCAATGATAAGAAAGCGATTTAATTTGCCTAATCACCCGCCAATTGCGAACCTGCCTGAAAACGGCCAGTTATCCACTTTGCCGCCTTGGAATGCGAATGGTAAACTTCACTAAGCCATATAACAACGTCGTGCAACTAATGGAGGGACTTGACATGGATGTGCTCAGGCAATTGCAGGGCTTTTTTCGTGAGAGGAGACATTATTTGTTTCTTTCCATTCTATGCCTTGCGATAGCGACGGCCCTGGGACTGGTGTATCCAAACCTGCTCCAAAGGCTAATTGATAACGCTATCATCCCCGGTGACTTCGGGAAAGTCCCGGCACTGGCTCTAACTGTGCTGGGAGTAGTGATCGTCAAAGGCTTTATGCAATTTTTACACGGGTTTTTTGGTGGACGGCTGGGTAACTATCTGGCATACCGACTCCGCAATGCTTGTTATGAAAAACTGCAATTTTTGTCCTTCAGATATTATGACACTGCCAAAACGGGGGATCTCATGTCCCGTTTGACGGGTGATCTGGAGGCGATTCGCAACTTCATCGGGTTTGGTTTTGCCCAAATCCTCAATGTGGTACTGATGGTCGTATTCGGATCTATGATGATGCTGTATATCAACTGGCAACTCACCCTCTTTACGATGATCAGCATGCCTTTGCTGCTCTTCGTCACGTTTAAGTTCGAATCCCGAATTCACCCCACCTTTCAGGAAATGCGGCTTGCGCTCAGCGCCTTGACGACAGCGGTGCAGGAAAATATAACAGGCGTGCGCACCGTCAAATCATTTGCCCGCGAATCATATGAGGTTGAAAAATTTTCAGTGCGAAATGAGCAGTACAAAAGTAATCAAATTCAAGCTGCTTCCCTGTGGAGCCGTTTCTTCCCCGCCATGGAGCTGATTGCTTCAGTCAGTGTGGTTCTTCTACTGGGCATGGGGGGCTATCTGGTTATTGAAAAGTCGCTGACCCTGGGTCAGCTTGTCGCTTTTTTTAGCTTAATTTGGTACATTATCGGCCCCATCTGGAACATTGGCTTTCATATCAATAACTATACGCAGTCCAAAGCTTCAGGTGAACGGGTCTTGGAGCTTCTGAATCAACCGGTGGATGTTACCGATGGAGCTGACGCGCTGACACTTGATGCTGATGAGGTAGAGGGTCATGTTACATTTGAACATGTCACTTTTGCTTACGGGAATAAGCTACCTGCTGTGGTTGACATTAACCTGGATGCGCCCCCGGGATCAGTTATCGGTATTCTGGGCGGAACGGGATCAGGTAAATCCACTATTATTCAACTGCTTATGCGGGCTTACAATGTGAACGCAGGCAGCATCAAGCTGGATGGAATGGATATACGCCATTTGAGAATCCGTGATTTACGTGCTCAAATTTCTTCTGTGTTTCAGGAGACATTCCTGTTCTCATCATCCATTCGTAACAACATCGCCTATGGACTAAGCCATGTCAGCATTGATGACATTATACGCGTATCCAAGCTGGCTCAGGCACATGAATTTATTACCGAGCTGCCATTGGGTTATGACACTGTCGTCGGTGAACGGGGACTGGGGCTGTCCGGCGGGCAAAAACAGCGGATTGCCATCGCACGGGCCTTACTCAAAAATCCGAAAATTCTGGTGCTTGACGATGCGACCAGCGCGGTCGACATGGAGACGGAGCATGAAATCCAGACCGGTTTTCAAGAGGTTATGCGGGGACGGACGACCTTTATTATTGCTCACCGTATTTCTTCACTTCGTCATGCTAATGAAATCGTAGTGCTGGAGGAAGGACGCATAGTTCAGCGAGGAACGCATGAACAGCTCATTGCGACCCCAGGTCCATATCAGGATGTGTATCATATTCAATACGCCGACTACATAGCCCAAACTCCTGACGGTGTATCCGAAAGGCAGGTGAGACCATGAATCTACCCGCTGAAAAAGCCAAACCGCTTCAAAAACCAATGAATGAGCGATTTGTGTACCAGGATGATAATATCATCGACAAACCGTTTAACTGGTCGGAATTCAAACGGTTGCTCGCTTACATGAAGCCTTATGCCCGGCAGATTCTGCCGATTCTGCTGGTTATGATGATTCTCGGTACCATCACCAAGCTGACCGTTCCCTATCTGATCAGTCTGGCCATTGACAAGGCGATTGCTCCCGCTTGGCCTGCACTGCCCAGTGTAAAGCTATTGCTGCTGATAACCGGAGCCGTGCTGCTGCTATATTTGATTCAGTGGGCAGCCAGCACGTACCGCATTAAATTCACCAATATTATCGGTCAACGTGTCATTTATGATCTGCGTGAGGATCTGTTCAAGCATATTCAGAAGCTTTCCTTCAACTTCTTTGATAAAAGACCGGCTGGCTCTGTCTTGGTACGCGTTACGAATGACATCAACTCACTTCAGGATCTATTTACGAATGGTGCGGTGAATGTCCTGATTGACTGCGTACAGCTCACTGGGATCATTGTCATTTTGCTACTGATTAACTGGAAACTTGGTCTGGCAGTGATTGTGACTGTTCCAATCATGTTTTTGATCTCTACCAAGCTGCGTGTGCGCATCCGTCGTGCCTGGCAGGAAGTACGTATGAAGAATTCCCGTATCAACTCCCATCTGAATGAGTCCATTCAGGGTATCCGTGTGACACAGGCGTACACGCAGGAGCAGGAAAACATGGCTTATTTCGATAATATGAACAGCTCCAGCAAACGGTCTTGGGATAAAGCATCGGCCATGAATCAGGTTTTTGGCCCGCTCATTGATATTACCGGAGGCTTGGGCACGCTTGTGCTGTTCTGGTTCGGGGCGCATCTGATTCAGACGGATCAACTTACGGTAGGTCTGCTGGTTGCGTTTGCCAACTATGTGGGGAACTTTTGGGACCCGATTAATCGACTGGGGCAAATGTACAACCAGTTGCTGGTTGCGATGGCTTCGTCGGAAAGAATTTTGAGTTTATGGATGAACAGCCGAATATTGCGAATAAGCCGGGAGCCAAAGACCTGCCGTCCATTCGCGGCGATATTCATTTTGAAGAAGTTGTTTTTGAATATGAAAAGGGACGTCAGGCGCTTAAAGGCATTAATCTTTCTGTCGAGGCGGGTCAATCCATTGCGCTTGTCGGGCATACCGGATCTGGTAAAAGCACCATCATTAATCTGCTCAGCCGGTTTTATGACATTACATCAGGGCGACTTACGATTGACGGCCATGATGTGCGTGATGTAACGGTGGAGAGCTTGCGTAGTCAAATTAGCATCGTACTTCAGGATACGTTTATTTTTTCAGGTACGATTCGCGATAATATTCGATTCGGTCGCCTGGATGCAACGGATGAGGAAATTGAAGCGGCTGCGAAGGCAGTTAATGCTCATGAATTCATCGTTCATTTGCCGGGTGGTTATGAAACGGAGGTCGAGGAGCGGGGCGGTATGCTGTCTATGGGCCAGCGCCAACTGTTATCCTTTGCCCGCGCATTGCTCGCTAATCCGCGAATTCTTATTTTGGATGAAGCCACAGCGAGTATAGATACAGAAACAGAGCTCAAAATTCAGGAGGCTCTTCAGGTGCTGCTGGATGGCAGAACCTCCTTCATGGTTGCTCACCGTTTGTCCACGATTCGGAATGCCGATCATATCGTCGTGCTGGATCATGGGCAGATCCAAGAAAGTGGGAATCATGAACAATTGATGAAAAAACATGGAATTTATCGGGGGCTGGTGGAAGCACAGTTCAGATTTTTGTAAAAAAAAGATCAAAAAATCGCGGTTTTTGTAAATTTAAATGCGGAGCGCTATTGCAATCTTGGAGCTAAACCCTGAAAATAAAGATGAAAAGAGATCAGAGCAATATCGTCAGAGGGGGAAGAGTTCAAGATGTGGGGTGCTCCTTTTTCTGCCGGGGCTAAAAAGATGCTGCTGCTGGGTAGCGGCGAATTGGGAAAAGAAGTCATTATTGAAGCTCAGCGGCTTGGCGTGGAATGCATTGCTGTAGACCGTTATGAACTGGCCCCAGCAATGCAGGTTGCCCATCGTTCTCATTGTTTGGATATGCAGGATGCTGAGGCGTTGAAGGCACTGATTCGCAAGGAAAAGCCCGACATAATTGTACCTGAAATCGAAGCTATTGCTACGGGTGCTTTGGAAGAATTGGAGCAAGAGGGATTTCACGTAGTTCCAACGGCCCGGGCCGCCCGTCTTACGATGGACCGGGAGGGTATTCGCAGACTTGCTGCCGAGAAGTTGCAACTTCCGACTGCCGCCTACCGCTTTGCAGATGATTTTGAGCAATTGCGGTCAGCGGTTCATGAGCTGGGCACGCCATGCGTGGTCAAGCCCTTGATGAGTTCGTCGGGGAAAGGGCAGTCTGTATGCCGGACACCCGAAGACGCTGAATCCTGTTGGAATACGGCGCTGGAAGGCGCACGTGCCAAAACAACACGTGTCATTGTTGAAGCTTTTGTTCCGTTTGAGAGTGAAATTACGTTATTGACCGTCAGATCAGTATCGGGTACGACTTTTTGCCCACCGATTGGCCATATTCAGAAGGATGGGGATTATGTCGAATCTTGGCAACCTCATGGTATGACGGACAAGCAGCTCTCGGACGCGCAGGACATTGCCCGTACGATTACGGATGAATTGGGTGGTTACGGATTGTTTGGCGTAGAGCTGTTTTTAACGGCTGATGGCGTCGTATTCAGTGAAGTATCCCCCCGTCCGCATGATACAGGAATGGTGACGATGATTACGCAGGATTTGTCGGAATTTGCGCTTCATGTGCGGGCCATTCTCGGATTTCCGATACCGTCGGTCACACTGCTAACCCCTGGGGCTTCGGCTACCTTGAAGGCAGAACGAGCTACACGAGATTTTGTAATCGGTGGTCTGCATGAAGCATTATTGCTACCCCGGACACAGGTGCGAGTGTTCGGGAAGCCTGAAACCAAGCCGGGACGCCGGATGGCTGTAGCGCTTAGCGCTGCGGGAGATGTGGAAACAGCACGGAAGACGGCCAAAGAAGCTGCCAATATGCTGAAAGTGGAGGTAAATCATGTCTAACAATGTGATGATTCCAGTACTGACAATTCGTTCCGTAGAGCTTGGCGATTGCGAAGCCGTAACAGGACTGCTAAGAGAAGTCGGATATCCGATGACTTGTGGTGTGATGAAAGAAGTTATGGGAACTACGCAGGAGGACTGTCAAGCGAATATGATGGTCGCAGAAATGGATGGTCGTGTTGTAGGCGTAATCGGCATGCATACGGCTCAAAGCCTGGCTTATCCTGATCCTGCCGTACAAATCACCATGCTGGTCGTGAGCAAGGAGTATCGCGGCGAGGGCATCGGCAAGCGCCTGGTGGCCTGTGGTGAGGAGTGGGGACGTGCGCAAGGAAGCTTCCATTTGTTCATTACCGGAGCGAATAACCGCATCAAACAAGTAGAGGCCCAAGCATTCTACAACCGAATCGGCTTTGAAAAGCAAGGCTACCGTTTCAGCAAAAAGCTTAAATAAAAGTCCTGACAAGCCCGGATTATATTCAGAGCCTCATTAACCCATAGATCAGTCCCGTTTAGGCTATTGCCGAGCGGGGCTATTTTTTTTCCAAATTTTATACCATTGATCCTGCTATGAAACATGATATACTGCTAGAGTAAAGATTACAAAGTTGTAACCAGGCGCGTTCACAACAAGACATTATACAACAAGGAGATGACGAAATGAAGAATATGTTGAAAAAAACACTGGTGATGGGAAGTTTAACCGCTATGTTATCCGCAGGATTCATCGTTCCGGCATCAGCTTCACCAGCCGACGATTTGTCTGCCCAACTACAACAATGGTTCCAAGATAACGGATATACGGTGAATACCTCTAACGGAACGACTACGATTACGAAGACCGTAATTCAGGATTTGTCCGGACAGGATAAAGCAAAGACAAAGACAACGAATCCTTCTTCCGACAAGCAAGTAGCAAAGCCAGCTAACCAAAAAGGTTCACAGCCTGCTACGAACAAACAGTCGAAAGCACAAAATACGAACTCAGGAGCGGCTCAGTCTGCCGGGTCGTCTGCACAGCTCAGCAAGTCCCAATTTGCTGCAGAAGTAGTCAAGCTGGTGAATAACGAGCGTAGCCAAAAAGGTTTGAGCCCACTCGCTTCTAACGCGAAGCTTACCGAGGTGGCCTTGGCCAAGGCAAAAGATATGAGCACGAACAATTACTTTTCCCATACATCTCCGACGTATGGCTCACCGTTTGATATGATGAAGAAATTCGGTGTAAGTTATACGTATGCGGGTGAAAATATTGCGATGGGACAACAAACACCGCAAGAAGTTATGAAAGCCTGGATGAACAGTCAAGGACACCGTGAAAATATTTTGAAGGCAGAATATACACAAATCGGTGTAGCTTACTACAATGGATATTGGGTACAGGAATTTACACGTAACTAAAAGACGATAATAAAAAGCGCTTCAAACGTCATTATGGTTTTCATGTATACTATTATACTGACGATTAAAGCTAATTTTAGGAGCCTGCTGACACATTCAGCGGGCTTTTTACGTTGTTTGGCCGCTAATATGCTCTTACGTTATCACCTTTACTTATATGCAAGAACAGGCATAAGTGCAGCAAGTATAGTATGATAGCACCAAGCTATATTGATAACTAATAAACTTATAGGAAAGTCAGGTGAACGAATGAGCTATGAAATTGTGCATGAGGGTGCTTTTGCTATGCTCAAGGTGCAATTGAACCCCGGGGAAACGATTAAAGCGGAGATGGGAGCCATGGTTTCCATGTCGTCCAGCGTGGATATAAAGGGGACTGTCGATGGTGGGTTATTGCGCGGTTTAGGCCGGATGCTGAGCGGGGAGAAATTCTTTTTTCAGGAGCTGAGAGCAGCTCGGGGGCCGGCTGAAGTGCTGCTTGCTCCGGCAAGTATAGGTGATGTGCAAGCGGTGGAATTGGACGGTAGTTATAGACTTTTGGTGCAAAAGGATGGCTTCCTGGCATGTACGGAGGGCATTGAGGTCAGCACCAAAATGCAAAATCTGATGAAAGGATTGTTCTCGGGCGAAGGTTTTTTTATCGTTGAAATCAGCGGTCGCGGAACAGTGTTTTTGTCCTCTTATGGAGCTATTCATCCTATTTATATAGCCCCTGGAGAGGAACGTATTATTGATAATGCTCATCTGGTGGCATGGCCGGACTATATGGATTACAAAATTGAAAAAGCGTCCAAAGGCTGGTTGTCCAGTGTAACGAGCGGAGAAGCACTTGTATGCCGTTTTCGCGGCGAGGGGACGGTATTGATCCAAAGTAGAAATCCGGGCAGCTTTGGACAATGGATCAAAAGCTTTATACCTGACAGCAAGTAGTTTTTTCGTCTGTGTAGAGGCTAAGGATGAGCTGTTTGAACCAAAAAGATGTAATAAAAAGGATGGCTCTATGCCATCTTTTTTAACATTATTATGTAAAAAAAGAATTAAAATGGTATATATTTTTATAAAAAAAATGCGTTTATTTCGATTTTAAAAGTATAACTTTTTGCTTTCTTTTGATATGTATGCTTCATAATACTCAGAACTGTTTATTTGCAAAATGATATGAGAAGCTTTATGTTTATTTCACCAAGTGATCAGGAGGGAACACGAGTGAATTCATCAAAATGGATCTGGCGGTCTGTCGGTTCCGTGTCCATCGCCGCCACACTGCTATTATTGTACGGATTTATTGCCGCAGTACAAAGCATTACGGCTCCAGAGCCGCTCGCTAGCACCAAACCTGCAAATTCGGGTTCATCACAAATACAAAATGCGCCATCCGCTGCAACTCAGGCGGGGGAGTTTAGGGTAGCTGCCATAGGAGATTCGCTGGCAAAAGGAACCGGCGATGACTCGGGCAGTGGTTTTGTACGACGGTCGGTAACCTTGTTAAATGATCAGGAAGGCCATACGGCTCAGCTCATTAATAACCTTGGCATTAACGGGCTGACGACTCAAGGACTTTTGACCAAACTGGATGAGCCCGGCGTGGCTTATGTGTTGAAAAAGGCTAATGTTATTATTGTGTCCATTGGCGGAAATGATTTGTTTCAGGGGGCACAAGCTGCCCAAACTGGCAAAGAGCCACCTACGCTTAATGGCTTGCGCAAGGCTCTGCCTGATGCAGCCAAGCGTTTGCAAAAAGTGCTGACAAAAGTCGGAAAAATCAATCCGAAGGCTAAAATTATATACGTTGGACTATATAATCCATTCAGTGACCTGCAGGAAATGAAAATTCCGGGAAATCTCGTCGTGACGGAATGGAATCTGGCTGCTATGGCGATTACCAATCAAAACAGTAATATGACGCTGATTCCAACCTTCGATTTATTTCAGCAAAATTTGCCGGTTTATTTATCCTCTGATCATTTTCATCCTAACGGACAGGGCTATCAGGCAATTGCTGAGCGTATCGCACAAGGGTTTGCGGTAGCAGCGGCCAAGGAAGGCGACAATACGGGGGATGGACAACAGTCCACGAGCAGCCAACCCGCTGATATGAAGAAGGGAGGGAACAAGTGATGGGTATCCAATCTGCTGACAAGACCGAGACCGATGTAGCAAGGGCTTCGACAACCACAGATGGAGCATCCGTCTATCATCCCGACAATCAGATCCGCAGTGCAGACGGAGGCAGAAGCGACAACGAAACGGTTCTCTCTGTTCAGCACGTCAAAAAGCGTATCGGACGCAAAATGATCATTCATGATGTAACCTTCGACGTACGTGCGGGTGAAATTTTTGGCTTTCTTGGTCCCAATGGAGCCGGAAAAACAACGACCATCCGTATGCTGGTCGATCTGATCAAGCCTACCGAGGGCACCATTACCGTATGTGGTCATAATGTAAACCGTGATCCGGAGCAGGCTTTGCGGCATATCGGTTCTATTGTGGAAAATCCGGAGGTGTACGGTTACCTGACAGGGTGGGAGAATCTGGAGCATTTTGCCCGGATGCAGCCTGGTGTGGATGAACAGCGTATTCGTGAAGTGGTGGAGCTGGTGCGGCTGGATCGCCGTATTCATGATAAAGTAAGTACGTATTCTCTCGGGATGCGTCAGCGTCTCGGTATTGCCCAGGCCTTGCTTGGCAAACCCAAGCTGCTTATTCTGGACGAACCGACTAACGGGCTGGACCCCAAAGGGATCAAGGAGATGAGAACTTTTATCCGTCTGTTGGCGGCAGAGGGCATGGCTGTATTTGTTTCCAGTCATTTGCTTAGTGAAATCCAGTTGTTGTGTGATCGTGTTGCGATTATTAGCCGGGGACGGGTGCTTGCTGTTGGCGGTGTGCGGGAATTGGTTGAAACGCATTCGCGTATGGCCGTATGGCAACTGGAGCCTCATGATCAGGGTCTTGCCCTGTTGGAAAGATCTCCGCATGTACAAATCATTACGAACGCCGATGAACTGATTGATGACAGCATTGTTGCAGGCAGCGGAGCGGATGCCATTTTTACTGAAATGGACGAAGAACATATCGCGGAGCTGGTCGTACAAATGACGGCTTCCGGCATTTCCGTTAAAGGTGTAAGCAAAATCAACCCTACACTGGAGCAGCTATTCCTGAAAATGACGGAAGGTGAGATTCTTGAATAACATTTTACCGCTCGTACAAAATGAAACGCTCAAAATCATCAAGAAGAAACGATTTTATGTCATTTTACTTGTTTTGCTTGTTCTTGTGCCGATTTTTACGTACGCTCAGATGAAAGTGGCGGAAAATAACCGCGAAAAATTCGGCAATGACTGGCGGCTGGAGCTGCGTCAGGCCATTACGGATAACCAAAATTCGCTGGGCAGCGACCGGGTTCCGGAGGAATGGAAGACCTATAGGCGAGTATTTGTTCAACAAATGCAATATTATCTGGAAAATGATGTGAACCCGAATGAGCCAAGTGGCGTAACCTTTACCAGAGAGTTTATGGACAATTCCATTAATTTGTTCGTTCCATTGCTTATTATGGCTATTGCCTCCGATCTGGTTTCAGGAGAACGAACGACGGGTACCATAAAAATGCTGCTGACCCGTCCTGTCAGGCGGTGGAAGGTGCTGCTGAGCAAGCTGCTAACGCTGTATATGTTCGTTTCGCTCATCATTTTGGCTGTGTTTGTGATCAGTTATCTTATATCGGGCTTGTTTTTTGGCTTTCGCGGCTTTAATGTTCCGGTATTTACGGGCTTCCAAATTGTTGGATCGACGGTGGATATGTCTGCGGTACATGCGATCCCGCAATGGTACTATCTGATGTTACAAACCGGATTGATCTGGTTCGTCAGTCTCGTGATAGCCTCGCTTGCCTTTATGGTATCGGTGCTGGTACGCAGTACGGCGGCAAGCATTGTGGTAATGATGGCTGCGCTTATTTCAGGCACAATTTTAACGAACATGGCCTCATCCTGGCAGAGTGCAAAATATTTATTTATGGTCAACCTCGAATTGACCGATTATTTATCAGGAAGCCCCGCCCCGATTGAGGGGATGACCTTGCCGTTTTCTTTGGCTGTACTGGGCATTTGGGGGGCTGCGGCGCTGATTGTTTCATTCGCCGTCTTTACGAAACGGGATATATTGAATTAAAATGGACAAGGTAAAAGAAAACATCTGTTTGCATTTTTGGTGAAAATCATCAAGAATAAGGCAAAACACGGTTACGATTAGACAAAGGGGGAGCATGAATGGTCGACAAAATCGACTTGTCTGCGGGAGCGTCCGGCACTCAGAACGGAGCTTTGGAATATGGCGTGGACGACATTCAAGTGCTCGAAGGGCTTGTGGCAGTTCGCAAACGGCCGGGCATGTATATTGGGAGCACCAGTTCTTCGGGACTACATCATTTGGTATGGGAAATTGTGGACAACGCGGTTGATGAGCATCTTGCCAAGTTTTGCTCCCGCATTGACATTACAATGCATAAGGACGGTTCCGTTACAGTAACTGATAACGGGCGTGGCATTCCTACGGGAATGCACAAAACAGGAATTCCAACACCACAGGTAGTATTTACCATTTTGCACGCCGGAGGTAAGTTCGGCGGTTCGGGATATAAAAAGTCCGGGGGTCTGCACGGTGTGGGCGCGTCCGTAACGAACGCTCTTTCGGAATGGCTTGAAGTGGAAATTTACCGGGACGGCAAGATTCACCGTCAGCGGTTTGAATATTGGCAGGACAAGAAGGGCGTGGAGCATGTCGGGGAACCGACCACAGGCCTTGAAGTGCTGGGCAATACCAACAAGACGGGCACCAAAATTACTTTTAAACCTGATATTCGCGTATTCCAGCAGGCATTCATTTCAACTACGATACGCTGGCCGAACGGCTTCAGGAAATTGCTTTTCTGAACTCGGGTCTTCGTATCCAGCTTAAAGATGAACGCAGCGGGAAGTCGGATGAGTATTTTTATGAGGGCGGAGCGAGTCAGTTTGTCGCTTTTCTGAATGAAGGTAAGGACGTGCTGCATGACGTCATTCACTTCAATGCAGAGAAGGAAGACGTTGAGGTGGAAATTGCTATTCAGTACAATGCAGGTTATACCGAAACGATTGCTTCGTTTGTCAACTCCATTCCGACACGGGGCGGGGGTACACATGAAACGGGCTTCAAAACCGCTTACACCCGTGTCATGAACGATTATGCGCGACGCACGGTAATGCTGAAGGAAAAGGATAAAAATCTGGAAGGCAATGATTTGCGAGAGGGAATGATGGCCGTAATCAGTGTCAAGATGGCTGAGGTTGAATTCGTCGGTCAGACAAAGGATCAACTGGGCAGCGCTTCCGCACGCAGCACCGTGGATGCGATTGTATCCGAGCAGATGCAGCGTTTTCTGGAGGAAAATCCGCAGGTCGCGCAAACGTTAATCAAAAAGGCAGTTCAGGCATCCAGAGCGCGTGAAGCTGCGCGTAAAGCTCGGGACGAAATGCGTACCGGCAAGAAACGCAGTGAAAGCTCTAATCTGAACGGCAAGCTGTCGCCTGCACAGTCCAAGGATTTTACACGAAACGAGCTGTTTATCGTGGAAGGTGATTCGGCTGGCGGATCGGCGAAACAGGGACGTGATTCCAAAATTCAGGCTATTTTGCCATTGAAGGGTAAGCCAATGAACCCTGAGAAATCCAAGCTGGCGGATGTTATGAAAAATGATGAGTATCGCGCCATTACAGCAGCAATCGGGGCGGGAGTAGGAACAGAGTTTACGCTGGAAGACAGCAATTATTCCAAAATCATCATTATGACTGATGCGGATACGGACGGCGCGCACATTCAAGTGTTGCTGCTGACGTTCTTTTATCGGTATATGAAAGAGCTGATTGATGCGGGACGCATATTTATCGCTCAACCGCCATTGTATAAAATAACCCGGAAGTCGGGTAAGCTCGAAACGGTACGTTATGCCTGGACTGACGAGCAGCTTGACAATTACTTAAAGGAATTTGGACGGAATTTTGAGCTTCAACGCTATAAAGGACTCGGGGAGATGAACCCGGATCAGCTATGGGAAACGACGATGAATCCCGAGTCACGTACCCTGCTGCGCGTCCAGATTGAGGATGCAGCCAAGGCTGAACGCCGTGTGTCGACATTGATGGGCGATAAGGTTGATCCGCGCAAGCGTTGGATTGTGGAAAACGTAGATTTTACGGAATATGTAGAGTAGTGCTAACAAATGAGGTGTATACATGAGCTTATCGGAGCAATTTTTGCCAGCTTTTCTGGAGGAAGTGGTCGGTGACCGCTTTGGCCGATATTCCAAATATATTATTCAGGATCGGGCGATACCCGATGTGCGGGATGGATTAAAGCCAGTACAGCGCCGGATTTTGTACTCCATGTATGATTCCGGCAACACACCGGATAAAGCGTATCGTAAATCTGCCAAAACGGTCGGAGACGTTATGGGTAATTATCACCCCCACGGTGACTCGTCAATTTACGACGGAATGGTGCGGATGGCGCAGCCTTGGAAAATGAGTCACGTACTTGTGGATGGTCACGGCAACTGGGGTTCCCAGGACGATGACCCGGCAGCCGCTATGCGGTACACGGAGGCCCGTCTGTCTCCTATCGCGATGGAAATGCTGCGTGATATCGAAAAGCGCACGGTTATGTTCAAGGATAACTTTGATAACTCGGCAAAGGAGCCGGTTGTGCTGCCTTCCCGCTATCCGAATCTGTTAGTAAACGGCTCCAGTGGGATTTCGGCCGGATTTGCGACTGAAATTCCGACGCACAGCTTACGCGAGGTCATTGACGCCAGCATTGCTGTGATGGAAAAGCCGGATATTGAGCTGGAAGAGATTATGACCTTTATTAAAGGTCCTGATTTCCCGACGGGCGGACTAATTATGGGTGGCGAAGGCATTAAAGACGCTTATCGCACAGGTAAAGGGCGTATTTATATCCGTTCCAAAACGGAAATTCAGTCTTTGCGCGGAGGTAAGCAGCAACTCGTCATTACGGAGATTCCATACCAGATTGTTAAATCAAGGCTCGTAACCGCCATGGAGAATATCCGTCTAGAGAAAAAGGTGGAAGGAATTGCCGAGGTTCGTGACGAGAGTGGACGGAATGGTTTGCGAATTGTGGTGGAACTGAAGAAGGAAGCCGATGCGGAAGGGATTTTGGCCTATTTGCTAAAAAAAACCGACCTTCAGGTGGCATACAACTTCAACATGGTAGCCATTGTGAACAAAGCGCCGCATCAGCTTGGATTGAAGTCCATTTTGGAAGCATATATTGCCCATCAACGCGAAGTTGTCACACACCGTATCCAGTTTGAGCTGGAAAAGGCGGAGGATCGCGCCCATGTACTGGAAGGTTTGGTCAAGGCGCTGAACATTCTGGATGAGGTCATTGCGGCCATTAAAGCTTCCAAAAATCGCCAGGACGCGCAAAATAATTTGCAATGGATGTTTGGCTTTAGCGAACGTCAGGCCGATTCTATTTTGACCTTACAGCTTTACCGCCTCACGAATCTGGAAATCACCACGCTGGAAAAGGAATTAAGTGAAATTCAGAAAAAAATTACGCAGTACCGTTCTATTTTGGAAAGTGATCGTAAGCTGATCAGTTTGATTCGCAAGGAACTGCTGGAAATCCGTGAGAAGTACGGCATTGACCGCCGTTCGGACATACAGGGTGAGGTTGAAGAGATTAAGGTAAATCTGGAGGTCATGGTTGGGGCAGAGGATGTATTGCTGACTCTTTCCAAAGACGGCTATGTGAAGCGTACAGGTATGTTGTCCTTCACCCGTTCCGGTGGGGAGCGCTCAGCTTCTGGCGTTAAGGAAGGGGATTATGTCACCCAGTTGCTTGATGTCAACACACTGGATGTGTTGCTCGTCTTCACTCAGCGCGGACAATATTTCTTATTGCCTGTGCACCAGGTGCCGGAGTACAAGTGGAAAGAGCCGGGAACTCCGATTGTTAACGTGATTTCGTTAACCAAGGATGATCGTATCGTGAGTGTCATTCCGATCAAAAACATTGAGGAAATCGGCAAAAGTCTGGTATTTGTAACGAAGAAGGGCCAAGTGAAGCGGACAGAGCTGACGGAATATGCAACGAAACGTTCCAGTGCTGTAGCAGCCTGCAAGGTAGCAGGGGACGATGAAGTGTTGTCGGTAACGCTAAGCGACGGCACCCGGGATATTATGCTGATTACCCGTGCAGGGATGAGCATACGATTCAAGGAGCAAGAGGTTAATGCGATGGGCCGCGTCTCGGCTGGTGTCAAAGGTATACAACTGGCGGAAGGCGATGAAATTGTCGCAGCGCTGTGGGTGGAAGAGGATGAAGGAGAAGTGCTGGTGCTGACCGAGTCCGGTTATGGCAAGCGCACGCTTCTGCTGGATTATCCTGCTCAGGGACGAGGCGGTAAAGGAATCACCACCTTTGAGTTCAAGGAAGGTAAACGAGTACGTTCAAATGGAACTCGGATCGTAGCTGCCTTCTATTGCCGTGAAGCTATTCAATTGTTTGCGATCACTGCAGAAGGACAGACGATGTCTTTCCTTTCGGAAAAAGCTCCTTTGACCGACCGCAAGGATACAGGCAAATTGCTGGCTCCTGTGGAGAAGAAGGACGAAATTGTGAATGTGCTGCCGCGTAGTGAGCCGCAGGCTTCCCAGTCTATAGAATAACAGGAAAGTCAATCGCTTTTTAGCTCGAAAAAGAGAGGTCCTCTCGTGCCATTCTGGCACGAATGAGGACCTTTTTGCCGTCATGCTGTCGAACCTTGACCACCCTCCAAAACCGAAGTGAGACTTCCTTCCCCTTTTCAATTGATGCTCCAAAAACGGCAGGAAACCGGGGCTGAATGGCGAAAATTTAATGTGATGAAATACAATCCGGACGGTGGCCCATACGGTAACTTTGATGCTTTTACTGACCCTGTTATTCAAAGGAGTGAGGCAAAATGCAAACGACCGAATTTGCGAAAATCTGGTCCAGAATGGCTAAGGATTACAAGGTTCATATGGAGCAGCAGTTGGCTCCATCATTGACTGAGGCTCAGCTTACAGTACTGGAGGTTTTGAACGAATACGGCCGTATGAAACCGTCTCAATTGATCCCGTATCTCGCAACCACACCTGCCGCGGTTACAATGCTGCTGGACCGGATGGAGCGGAATCGCCTGGTCACCCGCTTTAGAGATGTAAAGGACCGTAGAATCGTATGGATTGTTATTTCGGATCAAGGGAGAGAAGAAGCTGAACGGGGATTGCAGATAAGAGATGATTTTCTGGGCTCTGCACTAAACCGGATTTCGCAGCATAATCAAAATTTGCTGGTTTATCTGTTGGGTAAAATCACCACAAAGACGAAACCGTCTGCATCGGCAAGCGAGGCAAAGGGAGTAAAGGAACAAATAGAGCGAGCGGAGTAAGCATCTCCTCTTTAATATTCTAAATAAAAATGCGCGGATAATGCTGGCCAAAAGGGCCACACATGTCCGCGTTTTTTGTGCTGAAAAAACACATACTGTAGCTGTTATCACTTTTTTAAATGACTTGTTGTATCCTGCAAGTTTCAGTTGCTCTTTTCAATACCTATATCTGTTACAGGGGTGAATGTTGACATTTACATATAACATGATAAAATTAGTTATACATAAATAACATTTCGTATGCGAATAATTGTTTAAATATGTATATGGAATGTGAATTGGGTAATGGGAAGAAGGATGGTTCCAGTGAGTGACAGAGAGGAAGACAGACTTGAGGTGTACCGGATTATTCAGTCGGTAAGGGAGGTTAACAAAACGATATTTTATGCCTTCTGGAATGAGGAGCAGCATTTGGAACTGACAGCCGTTCAGCACATGGTTTTGGCGATTCTGAATAAACGACCCAATATCGGGTTATCCGAGCTGGCAGACATAGCCCATATGGGGTGTAGCTCCATGAGCGGGGTGGTTGATCGCTTGACCAAGGCAGGATATATCGCTCGCGGACGGCATGAGCATGATCGCAGATCCTTAGTACTGACGCTTACCCCGGAAGGAAAAGACATCATGCAAAAAGTAGACGACATGTGGATGGAGCGCGTCTTGCCCATTCTGGACATCCCGAAGGAGCATCTGGACATGGTTCTGGATATCCATAAACAAATGATAATGAAATTGACACCGAAGGGAATGAATCAACTTGAGCAGTCCTCAAATGACACTACCAGGTAATGTACGCAGAGCACCCATTGTGGCCGCTCTGTTGATTGGCGCGTTTGTTGCGATTTTAAACCAGACGTTGATAAGTGTGGCTTTACCGAAAATGATGAGTGATCTGAATGTAGATGCCAATGTGGCTCAGTGGCTTAGTACCGGCTTTATGCTCGTGAACGGGGTATTGATCCCGGTGACCGCATTTTTGATTGCGCGTTTTTCCACTCGTAAATTGTTTATTAGCGCAATGATTATCTTTTCAATCGGCACGCTGTTATGCGCTATTGCCCCGAGTTTTAGCATATTGCTGATCGGACGTCTCATTCAGGCCGCGGGTGCGGGTATTATGATGCCTTTAATGATGGTCGTTATCTTGAACATCTACCCAATAGAGCGTCGTGGCCGGGCGATGGGAACGCTGGGGATTGCGATGGGTTTTGCTCCAGCCATTGGACCAACCTTATCCGGTTATATAGTCCAGCATTATGACTGGCGGGTGCTGTTCTGGATCATCCTGCCGATTTCAGTGATTTCGATTGTGATCGGATTTATTTTTCTGAAAAATGTAACGGAGCAGTCCAAGCCTAAGCTGGACATTCCCGGTATCATTTTGTCTACTCTCGGTTTCGGCGGACTGTTATACGGCTTTAGTGATGCAGGAACATCGGGTTGGGGAAGTATTCCGGTCCTGTCTACGCTTATTGTGGGGACGATCGCGCTCATTCTGTTTATTGTTCGCCAACTGAAGGTTGATGAACCTATGCTGGAGTTCCGTATCTTCAAATACGACGTGTATAGCTTGACGACAATCATTAATGTCATTGTGACGATGGCTTTGTACGCCGGTATGATATTACTGCCGATTTATTTGCAAAATATCCGCGGCTTTTCACCGATTGAGTCCGGTATGCTGATGTTGCCGGGGGCGATTCTGATGGGGGTGATGTCTCCTGTAACCGGGGCTATTTTTGACCGGATCGGAGCACGATGGTTGTCTGTGATCGGTTTGTTGATCATGGCTGTGACAACTTGGGAGTTCACACGCTTGACCGAAACAACGACCTACATGACGCTGCTGGCTAATTATACGGTTCGGATGTTCGGGATGTCATTGCTGATGATGCCGATCCAAACGGCCGGGTTAAACCAGCTTCCGCAACGATTGAATGCGCATGGTACTGCGATGAGTAATACACTGCGTATGATTTCCGGTTCAATCGGAACAGCAATTCTGGTGACGGTGATGTCGACTCAAAGCAGCAACCGTCTGACGAATATTGTTGCATCTGAGGGATTATCTGTTACAAATAAAGCAGAGATGCTGGCAGCAGGCAACCAGGCTACGATTTATGGTATCAACTCAGCCTTTATCATTGCGACGCTGTTGAGTGTGACGGCCCTGATTTTGGCATTTTTCATCAAGAATACGAATGCTCAAAACGCTCTGCCCCGTCAGCAGTTGGTGAACAGCAAGAAAGGGCAGTCTGTGGTCTCCTCGTCGTAAGGGCGGGAGGACTATCAGATTTTTAACAAAAAAGAACCGGCAATGCATGTTTGTTTGATTACATGCATTGCCGGTTCTTTTTGTATATGCCTGCTCAATGCTCAGCTTTGAGCATACTTTCATAAAGCGATTTGGGCCACTCACTCCATGGGAATTGGGCTGGAGGGAACGAGTGGAAGCTCATGTTCTCCTTGCTAACAGGATGAGGTGCTCCAGCAAGCAGAGACCAGAGTGCCAACTGTTGACCCGGACGGCTCAGGTTGCCACCGTATTTTGATCCCCGTATAGAGGACAGCCGATAGTCTGCATCTGTACACGAATCTGATGCGAGCGTCCGGTGTGTAGCTCAATTTGTACAAGACTGAGTCCATCTGCTTGTCCAAGCACTTGGTACTCTAAAATGGCCTCTTTGGCCCCAGCCGTACCGGGACGAACTGCCTGAACCGTGTTAGTGCGGCTGTCCTTAGCAGATGATGGGTCAGACGGCCTTGTGAGGCCGCGGGAACACCGTTTAGAACCGCTGCATACATCTTGCGGAAACTACGGTCTCGAACCGACTCTGACAGCCGAGAAGCGGCTTTGGACGTCTTGGCAAAGATCATGGCACCGCCTACAGGCCGATCCAGTCTGTGAACCAGTCCTAAAAAGACATTACCAGGCTTATCGTGTCTGATTTTGAGGTCTTCCTTGAGTAAAGACAGCAGATCAGGATCACCGCTGGCGTCTTCTTGTGTCGGAACGTTGACAGGCTTTACAACGGCCAGAACATGGTTGTCCTCATATAGAACAGGGATATTCGGCTGGGCATGCCCGTGCCGGGTAAGTTCATCTGGAGTCATAGGAGGAATTAAGCCTCCCAGCGTCCGAGAATACCACAAGGCAGATTCAGCCCCGAGCGGGTAATCGGCAATCCGATTTCACCAGCGCTGATTTGACCGCCATACTTTTGTTGCATCGTCATACTCAGCATGTTGCGCAGTACGGTAGGCGAAATCCCTGTGGTATAGGAGTTAATTAGCATGAACAACGGTTGATCGGAAATGATGCTCATGCAGGATTCCAGAAACGGATACAGGCTTTCTTCCAGCTTCCATGTTTCTCCGTTTGGTCCCCGCCCGTAAGAAGGAGGGTCCATAATGATCGCATCATATCGGTTTCCCCGGCGTTGCTCCCGCTGTACGAACTTGAATACGTCGTCTGTGATGAAGCGTACCGGACGGTCGGCTAAACCGGACAATTGCACGTTTTCCTTCGCCCATTGCACCATGCCTTTGGCCGCATCGACGTGGACAACACTTGCTCCAGCATACGCTGCGGCAGTAGTGGCTCCCCCAGTGTAGGCGAACAGGTTCAGTACCGAAATCGGTCTGCCTGCGCTTTTGATTTTATCCATCATCCAGCTCCAGTTCGCTGCTTGCTCCGGAAAAAGACCGGTATGCTTGAAGCTGGTCGGTTTAATGTGGAATTTAAGCGGCCCGTAGCTGATCGTCCAACGCTCGGGAGTAGGCTTCTTCATATCCCAGCTGCCGCCCCCGGAGGAACTGCGGTGGTAATGTCCATGAACATCGCGCCACTCGGCTGTTTCCTGGGACAAAGGCCATATAATTTGCGGATCAGGCCGACGCAGGACAATATCGCCCCAACGCTCCAGCTTTTCGCCGCCGCCTGTATCCACTACCTCATAATCTTTCCATTCTTGTGCTACATACATGTACAATCCATCCTTCAGCATTCAATTCAGGATTCCGGCAGTCCTCTGCACAAAAATCCCCATATGGAGTCTATTGTACAACAAACCTCAGCAACAATCGAATGATTCCATGGAGAAGCTGGTATTGACCGTTATAGGTCCCAGCATTTTTTGTCGCTTTATGGCGGTTAGTGATGTGCAAATATTTGTTATGTTGCAGAATTGTTTATTTTCCAAATAATTTATATTAAAGAAATTTAAAAATCATTGACATTTTCGAATTTATATTTATGATATTAATTAATTGTTATATCTATAGTGTTTCTTAGTGAACACAACAACTTTTTTCACCTCGATGTTATCTTATTAATCTCATCTATGATACTGAAATCCTTAGTTCTAAATCTAAGGTTTCAGCCTACTCCCGGTTTTACCTACTTCTATGAACACACACTTCAATTTGAAATATTTTACTCACACCCTGAAATACTTTTCGATCATTTATTCTATTTTAAAGCTGTTTTTTATTAAATTTGTTTTTTGTCGGTAATAATGATTTTCGTAAAATATTTATGTTTCGCAATATCACTTGTGGGCGGAAAGGGGTTGGGTATGAATTACAGGTCATGTCCCAGTGCCTATTGAATTGATATTTAAACCAACAGGCAATCATGCAGTGTGATAAATTTTGCAAAGGACTGATCTCGCCGTTGACACTTTTATCAGCCAACTGCGCTTAGGGTTAAATAAGTGTCTGAGCATGAATAACTCAGCTTGCTGCCCAACTTAGAATTCAAATTTTCTCAATTCTATTAAACCTGATAAAGCGGCTAACTTCGATTTGTCGAGTTTATGTGTGGAGAACCGCACAGGAAATTGAAAATGAATCCTCTGTTTGTTCTATGATCGGAATGCATAACTGGCGCGCACAATAAAACAGTTCCTTCTCCAAAACCCAATGTTAAATATTACTCGTCACGGTCTGAATCTGTCCGTTTAGGATTCGATACCGACAGACGGTAGAACAGGTCATGGTAGGACAGGTCATCAAAGCTCGAAGATATGAAGCAATTTTATGAAAACCTATAATTATTCGCCCGAGGGGGAAATACGATGAGTAAAGCCTTGAAATCGAAAAAGTGGCTAATTTAACGCCTTTGCAGGAGGGGATGCTCTTTCATACGGTGATGGAGCCGGAATCACAGGCGTACTATGAGCAAGTACGAATGACCATCCGGGGTGAACTGAACCTGGAGGCTCTGCAAAAGAGCTTCCAGGCCCTGGTACAGCGTCACGAAACGCTTCGTTCGAATATTTATCATAAAAGTGCCTCCCGCTCGCGGCTCATCGTGTTAAGGAGCGGAATCCAACGCTTCATTACGAGAATTTGACGGATATTCCCGAGGCAAAGCAGGCTGAAGCGATTCGAAGCTACGCAGTCGCAGACCGAAGCCATCGGTACGATCTGAGCAAGGATTTGCTCATCCGTCTGGCTGTGCTTCACACCCAAAAGGATGCATATACGCTACTTTTAAGCTTTCATCATATCATTATGGATGGCTGGTGCCTTGGTATCGTCATGGACGAGCTGTTCGCGGCTTATGAAGCACTGAAAGCGGGGAAACCCGTAGAACTGCCAACACCGCAGCCCTATACTGGCTATGCTCGCTGGCTGGACAAGCAGGATAAGGAGGCGGCGAAGGAATACTGGCGGTCCATCCTGAACGGCTATGATCAGCCAGCCGTGCTGCCAACCCTGCCTGTAGCCCATCCGCTCCAGGCAGCTACCGGGTACTTACTGCATGAGCATAAAATAACACTCACGGATGAAACCACCTGTCAATTGCGTACGGTGGCTGAACGCAACGGAACGACCCTGAGCAGTCTATTTCTGGCTGCATGGGAGTCGTGCTTGGAGGATACAACCAAAGTGAAGACGTTGTCTTCGGCACCGTTGTTTCCGGTCGACCACCGGAGCTTGAAGGTGTGGAACAGATGTTGGGACTTTTCATTAACACCATACCGATACGAATCAAATTGGATGCAGATCAGCCATTTCAGGTCTGCTTGTGAAGTGCAGCGCAGCGCGGTTCAATCCCGGGCATATGACTATTTTCACTCGCTGAAATCCAGCCCAGTCAGCGCTCAAGCAGCAACTCATGGATCATTTGTTGTATTTGAAAATATCCGCTGGAGGATATGGTTGGCCGGCCGGATTGAAGGAACGCTTGGATTCGTCGTGGAGGACGCCCACTGTCCGAAGAAACACCTTACCCCTTCAACATCGAAGTGGAGGACGGAAAAGCGCTGAGCTTTATGCTGTCCTACAACAACTATGTCTACAGCGATGAAGCGATGACACGGTTAGCCGGCATTTGGAGCATACACTCGTTCAGATTGCACGTACACCAGAAATCCTGCTGCGGGACATTCGTCTGCTGACCGCTACAGAAGAGGCAGACTCACCCAGTATGGAGCGGACCATTGCCGACTATCCTGCCGGAACGTTTCATGGAATATTCGAAGCGCAGGCAGAACGTATCCCGGAACAGACGGCTGTCATCTACGAGGATACCGAACTGACCTATCATGAGCTGAATGAGAGGCCAATCTGCTGCTCAAGCTCTACAAAGCCGTGGGGTCCAACGCGAACATCTCGTCGCCGTGATGCTTGAGCGTTCAGCAGACATGATTATCGCTGTGTTAGGGATTTGAAGGCGGGAGCGGCCTACGTACCTGTCGATCCGACCTACCCGAAGGAGAGAATTGCTTACATGCTTCAGGACAGCGGGCTACTATTATGCTCACGCAGTCTTCCTGACTGAACTACTGGCGGATGTGGATTTTGCAGGTGAAGCGCTGGACTTGCCAGGATTACTTCAACAAGCTTCACAAGGGAACCATTCCCATCAGCAAGCGTCAACTACACACCTATCCATGATCCTGAGGCTTTGGCTACGTCATTTACACATCGGAACGACGGGAACGCCAAAGGCGTGATGATCGAGCACGCCATTACGTAAATACGGCGTGGGCTATAGAGAGGCTCACCAGTTAAAAGAGTTTCAGGTCAAGCTCTTCAGATTGCCAGTATGTCATTCGATGTCTTTGCCGGTGATCTGGCCAAGACATTCGTAAACGAGGCACCATGTCATTTGCCCGCAGGACGTACGTAACGATCCTCCGGCCTTGGCCAAAGTACTTGAACAGCACGAAATTACGACGTTTGAAGTTCCGCCTGCCTTATTAACGTTACTTATGGACTATGTGTATGAACACGGTACAGATGTCAGCGCTATGAAGCTGCTCACTACAGGCGCAGACAGCTTCGGCGTTGAAAACTACCGGACGCTTTTGAATCGATTTGGCGATACAATGCGCATTATTAACACCTACGGTGTGACCGAAGCGGCTATTGATTCCAGCTTTTATGAAGAAACGGCGAAACGCCTGCCTCCATCCGGTATCGTCCCGATTGGAAAGGCGTTGCCGAACCATAGAGTGTATATCGTGGATGAGGCTTTGCGTCCGCTCCCCATCGGCGTATCCGGAGAATTGTGTCTTGGCGGCGCTTCTGTAGCTCGAGGTTATCTGAACCGCCCTGATCTGACGGCGGAAAAATTTGTACCGAATCCTTTTGTGAGTGGAGAGCGTCTGTACCGCACCGGAGATCTGGCCCGCTGGCTACCGGATGGCAACATTGATTTCATCGGCCGGGTTGACTTTCAGGTAAAAATTCGTGGTTACCGGATCGAGCCGGGTGAAATCGAGTCGGCCCTACTCCAATTGGATGAGGTACGCCAAGCGGTGGTCACGGATAGAACGGACAACACCGGACAAAAGTATTTGTGCGCCTACGTGGCAGGCACAACCGACAAATCCTTCCTGCGGACAGAGCTTGCGAAACAGTTGCCTAGCTATATGGTACCTGCACATATTATCGTGCTGGATCAATTGCCTTTGACCCATAACGGTAAAATTGATCGACGTGCGCTTCCAGAACCCGAAGATTTTGTGTTGACCGACGTCGAGTATGAAGCTCCGCAGAGCGAGCTGGAGCAAACACTCGCTTCCATCTGGGAGGAAGTCATTGGCGTTAAACCGATTGGCCTGCGTAACAACTTTTTTGAGCTTGGCGGGGATTCGATCAAAGCACTACAAATTGCAGCCCGGTTGAATGCGAAGGGCCTCAAAATGGACATGAAGGATTTGTTCCGTTATCCGCAGATTGATCTGATCGCTCCTTATATTAAAGAAGTAATCCGGAGCATCCCGCAGAGGGCAGTACAAGGTGCAGTGGAGCTGACACCGATCCAATGGGAGTTTTTTGAGCATCATCGAACAGAACGTCATCATTACAATCAGGCAGTCATGCTCCAGAACGCCGAAAGATGGAACGAAACCTGGCTGCGAAGCGCCGTAGACAAGCTGACCACGCACCATGATGCCTTGCGCATCACCTTTGATGAGCGTGAAAAAGAACCTGTCGCCTATAACAGAGGCACAGCCGAAGGTGAACGCTTCACATTGGAAAGCTACGATTTATCACATGCTGACCAGCCTGAGAAAGAAATCGCGCAGCTCGCTGACGCGTTACAAAGCTGCTTTGATTTGCGCAACGGCCCGCTTGTGCGTTTGGCTTTATTCCGGCTACAGGAAGCCGATCATTTGTTAATCGTCATTCATCATCTTGTCGTAGATGGTGTGTCGTGGAGAATCCTGCTGGAAGACTTGGAAACAACCTACCAACAGTTAGCTAACGGTGAAAAGCTACAGCTTCCCGCTAAGACCGATTCCTACAAGGAATGGGCAGCACGCCTGTCCAAGTATGCGCAAAGCGCACTGGCGCGTCAGGAAATCAGCTATTGGAATGCGGTAGAAGCTCGTGAAATACTTTCGCTGCCAAAAGATCATGAGGTGCCAGTTAGCCTGATCCGTGACGGTCGCCAATCGGAAGTAACACTCAGCCGGGAAGAAACCGAGAACCTGCTGAAACACGCGCACCATGCCTACAATACAGAAACAAATGATATTTTACTGACGGCGCTAGGGCTGGCTTTCCGGGAATGGGGTGGACATGCTGAAATTGCAGTTCAGGTGGAAAGTCATAGCAGAACGGAATTGATTCAAGACATAGACGTTTCCCGCACAGTAGGCAGGTTTACGTCCGTGTATCCGTATGTAGTAGACGTGAGCAAGCCCGAAGATTTGGCCTATCAGATCAAGCTGGTTAAGGACAATTTGCGACGTGTACCCAACAAGGGTGTCGGATATGGCATTTTACGCTACTTGACCGACAGGGAGCAGCAGGATAGGGCAACTCTTTTTTCTGCCAAGCCACCTGAGATCAGCTTTAGCTTTGACGGAGAAGCCAGAGAAGGTACGACATGGCGCACCTCGACACTATCCACGTTTGCTGGTACTGAAATTAGCCCTCTGACTGAAAAAGCGCCCAGCTTTGATATTCATGGTGCGGTGGCTGATGAAAGACTCCGCATTGTATTCGAATACAATGCACGTGAATATGAAGCATCGACGGTGGAGCGACTTACAGCCAGCTTTAAGAATCATCTGATCGAACTTATTCGCCATTGCTGTGCCAAGGATACAGCAGAACAAAGCCCGACGGATTTTACATATGGGCAATTGTCTCTGGGCCAGTTTGAAAATATTGCAAATCGCTTGACAGATAAGCTGTTAAACCAATTGAAATGAGGTGAATTTTTTTGAGCCAAGTGAAAATTAAAGACCTCTATCCGCTATCCCCGATGCAGGAGGGAATGCTATTTCATTCCATACTTGATGAAAAGTCAGAGGCTTATTTCGAACAAACGATCATTACCATTCATGAAGCTATGGATTCCAACCTAATCAGCGGAAGCTTACAAAAGCTGATTGACCGCTATGATATTTTCCGTACGGTATTCATGTATAAGGAGACGGAGCGCCCGCTTCAGGTTGTACTGGAGGAACGGTCAGCTACCCCTGTCCATACCGAAGATGTGCGTAGTCTACCGGATGCGGAAAAGCACAGACGACTTCAAGCCATTTTACAGGAAGAGCGGCAGAGAGGTTTTGATCTGGAGAAGGAGGTTCTCATTCGGTTAGCGCTTGTACAGTGGGATGAGGATACCTCCAAGCTCATCTGGATCTCTCATCATATTATTATGGACGGCTGGTGCATGCGGACGGTAGCCAAAGATTTTTTTGATATTTACACATCACTTCGGGACGATACTCCTTTAAAATTAGAGCCTGTCTATCCATTCAGCAGCTTTATTCAGTGGTTGGAAAGACAAAACAAAGAGGAAGCAGCAGCTTACTGGAAACAATATGTGACTGATTTTGAAAATGAAACCGTCGTGCCCGGATATACTCGACCCGTCGATACGTCGTTTCAGGCAGAACAACTCATATGCACATGGGGAAAGCAGCTGACCCAAGGCATGGAACAAATCGCCAAGCAAAACCGTGTCACAGTCAGCACCTTATTTCAAACCGTTTGGGGCTTATTACTACAAACGTACAACAACAGTAAGGACGTCATTTTCGGGTCCGTTGTATCGGGCAGACCTGATGAAATCCCCGGTATTGAAAATATGGTCGGATTATTCATTAATACCATACCCGTACGTATTAAAAGCTCCGCTGAACAGCGGTTTTCCGACTTGCTTGCGTCTGTACAGGATTCCTTGATGGAGTCCAATCGGTATTCCTATTTTTCCTTGGCTGATATTCAAGCCCATAGTGTACTAAAACAAAACCTGATCCGGCATATTGTCGCTTTTGAAAACTTTCCCGTTTCGGAAGAGCTTACGGACTTGGAAAAAGACCCTAAAGCCCTCCGTGTTGGTGAAGTAGAGGATATTGAACAGACCAACTATGATTTGAATGTAATCGTCATGCCTAGCCGGGAGCTGGAAATCAAATTTAGCTATAACGCGCTGACGTATAACAAAAATGCGATCAAACAATTGGCTGCTCACCTCATCCAAATGATGGAGCAAGTTATTCAAAACCCAAATATCCGGGTTTCGGAGATTGATCTTTTGACAGCGGAGGAAAAACAGCAGATCTTGTTTGATTTTAACGATACACGGAGACCGTATCCATCGGACCACACCATACATCACGGCTTTGAAGAACAGGCAGAGAAAACACCGGATGCAGTAGCCATTGTATTTGAAAATCGTGAGCTGACCTACCGCGAATTAAATATAAAAGCTAATCAACTGGCCTCGAAGCTGCGGAAACTGGGTGTTACGCCGGATACCATCGTAGGTATTTTGACTGAACGTTCACCAGAAATGATTATCGGTATTCTTGGTATCTTGAAGGCGGGTGGAGCCTATTTGCCACTGGAGCCTTCTTATCCGCAAGAACGGATTGCGTTTATGATTCAGGATAGCGGTAGCGAAATTCTGCTAACCCTATCCGACAAGGGAAAACAGATGAACACTTTCGATTTTTTCGGTACTGTTCTGGATCTGGCTGACATCAGCTCCTACGATTCCGACGACTTCATTTTTTCCGAATCGACAACGGCAGACGATCTGGCCTATGTCATGTATACATCCGGCTCGACCGGGCGTCCCAAGGGTGTCATGATTGAACACCGGAATGTCATACGACTGGTGAAGAACACCAATTACATGCCATTTGCCGAGAACGAACGCATTTTGCTGACCGGGGCCCTCGTGTTCGATGCCTGTACCTTTGAAATTTGGGGAGCTTTGCTGAACGGATTGCGCTTATACATTGTACCGGAATCCGTAATCTTGGATGCTGTTCAGCTTGGTGAAGCGCTGGATCGATATCGTATTACAACGATATGGCTGACATCGCCCTTGTTTAACCAACTCGCTCAGCATAAACCAGATCTCTTTGCTTCGCTAAAGCACCTGCTGGTGGGCGGGGATGTGCTTTTACCTGCGATCATTAATACGGTTAGAGCACATTCTCCGGGACTGAACGTTATCAACGTCTATGGACCCACGGAAAACACAACATTTTCTACTTATTTCCCGATTGATAAGGAATATAACAGCATTCCTATTGGTCGTCCAATTGGCAATTCAACTGTTTATATTATGGACTCTTGGAGCAGGCTGCTGCCTATTGGTGCTCAGGGAGAAATATGTGTTGGCGGGGATGGTCTGGCGCGTGGCTATCTGAACAGGGATGATCTGACCCAGCTAAATTTTGTCCCTAATCCATTCATTCCGGGCGAAAAAATGTATCGGACAGGTGATTTGGGCAGATGGCTACCGGATGGCAATCTGGAGTATCTCGGACGGATAGACCAGCAGGTTAAAATCCGCGGATATCGTATTGAAGCTGGGGAAATTGAAACCCAGCTCATGAGACATGATGCAGTTCAGCAGGCGCACGTAGCGGTAAAAAGCACGAAGGATGGTCAAAAAACGCTCTGTGCTTATATCTCAACCGATGTACCGCTATCTATGAGTGATATGAAGACCCATTTGACTGGCCAGTTGCCGGATTATATGATTCCTGCCCAGTATGTGTTCCTGCCGGCGTTTCCTTTGACGACGAACGGTAAAATCGACCGCCAAGCATTGCCTGAGCCAGAAATGACCAGCGGTTCCGATATGGAATACGTTGCTCCAAGAAATGAAGTGGAACAACAGTTGGCGAACCTGTGGCAAGCAGTGCTTGGCGTTGAAAAGGTCGGCATTGACGACGGCTTTTTCGAGCTTGGAGGTCACTCATTAAAGGCCATTCAACTGGTATCCAAAGTACAGGAATCGAACATTCCTCTAGATATACATCAATTGCTTCAATATCAGACGATAAGAAGCTTGTCCGATCTTTTACAACGTGGTGAAGAGAGCGGAGTGAACACGGATACGCTCATTGCGAAAGCTCAGGAGGTTGAGCGGGCTATTGCCGAAGCGTTTGGTGTACAGGTCTTGCTTCAGTCCGTATCCATCGATAAGCAAAACTATTTGTTCCTGCAAGTGGAGCCTTTTCACGCAGAACAAGTTCAGGAAATCTCAGAATTTATCCAATCTCATATCCATCCAGACCTGCACCCGCATTATATCGTCCGCTGGGGAACCGACGAACCAGATAGAGTTCTCGGAGCTATACCGACAAACGAAGAACAAGAAACCTTACTTAAACAACAGGCCGATGTATGGCTTGCCAGCATCGCTGAGTTAAATACAGACTGGAATACCAATATGCTAAGTCTGAATGCTATTGGGCGCTATCCGCTTGCACCAGCTCAGCAGTACCATTTGCGGCATTTTACAGGTTCGGGTATGGTTGTGCAGTTAGATAGCTACTTGGATACCGGACGTTTAACCGTAGCGGTTCAGCGGCTTCTTCAACGCCATGAATTGCTGAGAAGCGTACTTGTTCAATCGTCCGGAACATGGGAATGGGAGCTGCGTCCAGCGCCAGAGCCAGAGCATCTTTCTTTACCGACTGTTGATCTTTCGGGTTATCCGGTGCAAGCACAACGCAGGCTGCTTTCATCCATCGCTTCTAACCTATTTTTAGAATCGTATGAACTTACACAGTCGTTGCAGTACCGGATCGTCCTGATTCGCTTAAATTTGCGGGAACATCTGCTGTTGTTTCCTTGCTCGCACATCATCTTTGATGCTACGAGCAGTGACATCCTGCGCAGACAACTCCTTGATGAATATCATCGTCCGCAGCAGGAACATGCGACAGAAGAGGTGCAATACCGGGATTATGTAAAACATATCCGTCAAGGCCCTCAAGGAATCAGAGATCAGGAAATCAGCGAGCAATTCAAACTTCAGACGTTTGGTGAGAATAATGATCGTATCCATGCGCTGACCGAAGAACACAACTATGGGGACACTACCAGATATCGTTGGGAGCTGAATGTAAGCGACATTTCAGAGCAGCACGGCGCTGCGAATATATGGATATTTCACTTCAATTGGCTGTACGTTTTTCAGCAGCTATTTCCAACTCTCTGATGTTCCGCTTTGGCTTACTAATTATGGAAGACAATATGGCGACCGAAACTATTTTGGAACCGTAGGCGAGTGTATTGATCATATACCCGTTGTACTGCAGGAAGATGACACTGAATCCTATGAAAAGAGTATCCATACCCACCTGGACTTTGCTGCACGCTATCATTTGAACTTTTTCAATCTGATCTTCAATGCTGAAATGGAGAAAGCTTACCCGGTATCCAGTAGCATTTTGAAAAAGGGACTTGAACAGCTGCCTATCGTATTCAACTATTTGGGTGAGGGACGAGAGGATGCAGAATTGCTCGACAATCTGCATATCGAAGGCACACAGGCTAACGTCAACAAGGTTATTTTCTTTGAGTCAGAGCATGTAGGGAATATTCTGAAAATCTCACTTACCATTCCGTATGAAGAGAACGGCCAGTATATCCATCAAATCTTCCAAGCTGCTAGTGACAGGCTCTTAACGCTTTGACCATTTCGCAGTAAGGAGATGAAGATGTGAATCAATTGTTTAAGGATCGTCGTTTTATCCGTTTCTTTGCTTCCCGTACTTCTGCCAACATTGCGGACAGCATTTATTCTATCGTCCTGCTGTATTTTGTACAGCAATCGACACAGTCGGTGGCGATGACCAGCTTCACGTATACGGCCGTATCTGCGGCGTCGATTTTCAGCTTTCTCGTGGGTCCTTTGGTGGATCGCTATTCACCGCCTTTGTTGGCCAGTATCGCCTTGTTTACGCAGGCTGTGCTCATTTTGGCTGTCCCGTTTCTCATTCAGGACGGGATGGTTAATCTGGTCGCTATCCTTGTTATTGTTTTTATTGCATCTTGCTTCTCTACACTGTTTTATCCGGCCAACAGTAAAATGCTGCCGCAACTGGTAGGCTCGCCGGATTTGATTGTCCGGGCGAATTCCATGATTTCGTCGACGGATCAGGTGATTAATATCGCCGGGTATCTGGCTGGAGCCTCGCTCATTATCGCCATGGGGATGAAAAACACGTTTTTTCTAGCCAGCGCAATGCTGTTTCTGGCAGGCTTTGTGTATATCAGGCTCAGCAAGCAAATCGATGCTCCTGCGATGGAGGACACGAACGGTAAAGGTTCACTGAAGCTGGGATACTATCTGAGGGAGCTGAAAGAAGGATATCTTTTTGTAAAACGGCACACCTTCCTGAGAATTATGCTTCCGTTCTTTGCCCTGACGAACTTTTCGATGGCCATTTTAATTATTGCCATACCTTCCATTGCGGTATCCTATGGCTCACCGATCTATTACAGCTTACTGTATGTGGCCTATTTTATCGGTATTTTTGTCGGTTCCTTTCTGGTCAGTGTATTGAAAAAGAACGGCATCACCATTGCGGTCTCCTGGGTAGCCATGGGGCTGGCGATCTACGTGTTTTCCCTTGTGCCGGAGATGTGGATGAAGCTGCTGGCCGCCCTGTTACTAGGTATTTTACAGGCATCATCAATGTACTGCAAACGTCCTTGATTCAAATTATTACCCCGCTGCCGTTAATGGGACGGGTGGCATCCTTTCTAAACACCCTGTCGAGCGCAGCCCTGCCATTAGGAGCCTTGATTGGTGGTGCGTTAGCTTTACGGTTTGCTCTGAGCGAGGTGCTGTTTTTCAGCGGACTGATTACCGCATTGTGCGGCTTGATCATGTTTCTGGTCAAGGATATTCGCCAGTTTGAGATTCCTTCAGAGGAAATTGGAAGAGTAACCCCAACTTCCGTTACTGAGGACATAAGCTAGAGCTTGATCCAAATTCATAAGCTACGCATGCAAAATGCCAGGCCCTCATCACAGGGCTTGGCATTTTTAGTATTTCTGGCTCTGGAACGGTTTTGGTGCTGGTGTTGGAGCGTCGTTTATAGTTATCATAGACGAAGGTATGAATCTATCGTTTACATTCGGATACAAAAGGAGATACAAGATGGCTGAACCTTTAAAAAATATATACACAGAGGATTTTCTTCGCCTTTTCGGTGAAAGAGTACAAACGGCGTATAGCTCGTTTGATACCCAGAGATTTATCCATCAAGTCATGGACGAATCGTGGAATGAGCTGGAGCTAAAAGCCCGGATGCGGCGGATTTCACTAACATTGGGGACGTTCTTGCCCAGTCGTTATGAAGAAGCCTTGGCTGTCCTTTTTGCTATAGACGAGCATTGCAGCGGTTTCCCGTACTTATTCTTTCCGGATTTTGTGGAGGTGTATGGGCAGGGGGAGGAGCATTGGACGCTTTCCATGGAAGCGCTGGAGCGTTTCACACAGAAGTCATCTGCGGAGTTTGCCGTCAGACCCTTCCTGCTGCGCGAACCGGAACGGATGATGCGCCAGATGACGGTCTGGGCGGGGCATCCAAGCGAGCATGTCCGCCGTCTTGCCAGCGAAGGCTGTCGTCCACGACTGCCGTGGGGGCAAGCGTTGCCCATATTTAAGCGCGATCCCGCTCCAGTATTGGCCGTGCTGGAACTGTTAAAAGCCGATCCCTCACTGTATGTACGTAAAAGTGTAGCCAACAACCTGAACGACATCGCCAAGGACCATCCCGAAGCAGTCATTGCAACAGCTCAACGATGGAAAGATATGCATCCCCACACCGACTGGATTGTACGCCACGGCTGCCGGACCCTGATTCGCAAGTCCAGCCCCGAGGTGATGACACTGTTCGGCTATGCCGAAGAAACGAATGGGTCCCCGTTAGTCACGGAAGCGTCTTTTACTGCCGATCCGGCTGTGTTAAAGCTCGGTGATAGCAGTGAGCTAAGCTATGCGCTTCAACTTCGGGGAGGTGACCCGGTGCGAGTTCGCATCGAATACGGAATCGACTTTGTGAAGGCAAGAGGACAAGTCTCGCGTAAATTATTTTTGCTTTCCGACAAAAACGTACCCGGAGGAACCCGTCTTACAGGTACGCGAACACACCGTTTCGCAGACCTGACGACCCGCCGCCATTATCCAGGCGCACACCGTATTACACTGCTTGTGAACGGACAGGAAGCTGCATCTACGGAAGTGGAACTCCAGTTTTAAAAGCTCTATAGCAGCAGAGAGAAAGAGTCTGAAACCTGGCTCTTTCTTTTTGTCGTTCGCTTCTAGGGACTTTACTTTTTCAAAAAAATGAGTCTGGTATTAGAACCTGGTACTAAGACGTGTTATAATAAGATTAGATCGTGGCTCTCATCTTATGTATAAAGGGGAATGTACAATTTGACAAATCAACAGCAATGGCTTGCGCCTGAATATTACAATATGACTTCGGAAATGGAGCACCATGACGCTAGCAAAACAGCACTCAAGTGGTTAAGCGAAACAGGAGACTACGAGGAAATCACCTACGGGGAGCTGCTGAAAAAAGCTAATCGACTGGCTGGAGGACTCGCAGGACTGGGATTTAACAAAGGAGACAGGGTTCTGGTCGTAGTACCACGTCGCATTATTGCGTATGTGATTTACCTGGCATGCTTAAAGCTGGGACTTGCCGTTATTCCTTCTTCCGAAATGCTTCGGGCCAAGGATATTGCTATCGACTTCGCCATTCGGAAGCGCGCGGGGTGATTGCCTGGACCGGAGTAACAGGTGAAGTGGACAAAGTAGACGGGGATTTGCCTTCTCTGGATTACCGTATCTCGGTTTCCAGCGACGACACCGTAGCTGAACCTGGCTGGCTGGAGCTGAATGAGCTGATGGTTGGACAGGAAGATACCTTTGAAGCTGTGAAAACGCACCGGGATGACATGGCAATTCTGGCCTATACCTCCGGTACCACGGGAAATCCTAAAGGTGTCGTACATAGCCACGGCTGGGGATTTGCCCATCTTCGGATTACATCCCCTTGGCTGGATATCCAGGCCTCGGATACGGTATGGGCTACAGCTGCGCCAGGATGGCAAAAATGGATTTGGAGCCCGTTTCTATCCGTATTGGGAAATGGAGCGACCGGATTCGTATATAATGGTTCTTTTCGTCCGGGTCGCTATTTGCAGTTCTTACAGCAATACCGGATTCAAGTGTTATGCTGTACCCCAACGGAATACCGGATTATGGCGAAGACGGATGGGTTGGATCAATATGATCTGTCCCAACTGCGCAGCGCAGTTTCTGCGGGAGAGCCACTTAATCAGGAGGTCATTAACAAGTTTCAGGAGCAGTTCAACATTACGATTCGTGACGGTTACGGCCAGACAGAAAGCACTTTGATTATCGGTAATTTGAAGGATGCGCCTCTACGCACTGGTTCGATGGGGAAATCTATTGCACCGGGACTGGTTGAGATCGTAGACGAGGACGGTGTTCCACTGGCTCCGGGCCAAGTGGGCGATATTGCAGTTCGTGCTGATCTGCCGGCATTATTCCATACGTATTACCTTGATCCAGAGCGCAAAGCAGTCAGTGTCCATGGAGACTATTTTGTTACAGGAGACCGGGCGCGCAAGGACAAGGATGGATATTTCTGGTTTGAAGGACGCGGTGACGATATCATTATCAGCTCCGGTTATACTATCGGTCCCTTTGAAGTGGAAGAAGCGCTCATGAAGCATGACTCTGTACAGGAGTGTGCTGCCGTAGCCAGTCCTGACGAAATCCGGGGACATATTGTAAAAGCCTACGTTGTACTCAAAGCCGGAGTAGAAGGATCACCGGAGTTGGTGAAGGAACTGCAACATCATGTGAAAGCATTGACAGCGCCTTACAAATATCCACGAAAAATAGAGTTTATCAAGAGCTTCCCAAAACCAGCTCGGGTAAAATACGAAGAGTGGAGCTGCGTGAATTGGAGAAGCAGTCAGTACTGTAATTGTAGATTGTAAATATCATGAAATTCGGAACAGGAGCGTGGAAAAATGAGTTCATTTGAAGCATTGCTGGAGCAATATGCAGAACTGGTCGTAAGAGTAGGTGTTAACATCCAGCCCGGACAGGCGTTGTTGGTCACTGCACCACTGGAAACCGTTGAGTTTACACGCCTGATTGTCAGCAAAGCCTATGAAGCAGGCGCTAAATATGTACAGGTAGAGTTTGAGGATGATTCCATTACACGTAGTCGTTTTGAACATGGTGACGAAGCCAGCTTGATTACTACCCTGCTTGGAAGGCAGAAATGATGGAGAAATTCGCCGAAGAGGGTGGAGCCACGCTAACAATCAAGGTGCCGAACCCAGATCTGTACCAAGGCATTGATCCGCAAAAGTATCGCGTGCAACGAAGGCGGCGGTAACGGCGAGAGAGGGCTTCTCCCACTACACCCGAAATCATAAAATCAGCTGGTGTCTGATCAAAGCACCGACGAAGGCTTGGGCCGATAAAGTGTTTGCCGATGTGGCGGAAGAGGATCGCATTCGTGTCATGTGGGAAACGATTTTCCAAATGAACCGTGTAGACGGCTCCGATCCCGTCCAGAATTGGCAGAATCATCTGAAAAATCTCGAACAGCTGCAAAACAAGCTGAATCATAAAAAGTATAAAAGCCTGCACTACCGCGCGCCCGGAACAGATTTAAAAATCGAACTGGCCGACGGACATATTGGCGCAGCGGTGGTGGTGAAAACGAGCGTGGAGACTACTTTGTGGCAAATATGCCGACAGAAGAAGTGTTCACGATGCCTAAGCGTACAGGTGTGAATGGTTATGTCACCAGCACAATGCCGTTAAATTTGAATGGACAACTGGTCGATCGCATTATATTTACCTTTAAGGATGGCAAGGTCACCAAATATACAGCGGAATCCGGCGAGCAGCATTTGACGAATTTGTTGGCTACGGATGAAGGGGCAAGCTATTTGGGGGAAGTTGCGCTGGTGCCGCACGATTCACCGATTTCCAATCTCAATCGCATCTTTTACAACACAGGGATTGATGAAAATGCCTCCTGTCACTTGGCGCTCGGCAGTGCGTATCCGTTTAACCTCGAAAAAGGAACACAAATGAACCGGGAAGAGCTGCTCCAGAACGGTGCCAATGTCAGCCTGACCCATGTTGACTTTATGATTGGCTCTGCTGAGCTGGATATTGACGGCGAGCTGCAGGACGGAAGTACAGAGGCTGTGTTCCGCAAAGGAAATTGGGCGATTTAATCCTTTTCTCAATCTCAATTTATAGCAACCCGCAAGCGATCTCATTCGTTTGCGGGTTTTTGTATATGCTAAATATCAAACTGTGCTTGTATTGCGAAATATAAAGTGCTAAACTAAGTTCAAACATAAATTTAAACAGTGTTTTAAATTATGTTTAACTTATAGGATTCTGGTCTATTCAATCCGCTCTGATTGGACCAGGTAAGAGGAGGAGAAGTATGAATCACGTAGACAAAAAACAGCAAACCAAAGAAAAAATATTACACGCTGCGCTTGAATTCATTAAAAAGGAAGGTTTTGAGGCGGTTACAATCAGGAAAATTGCCGACCTGTCGACCACTAATATTTCTCTAGTTAATTATTATTTTGGCTCTAAGGAAAATCTGCTCAGTGAAGCCATTGAAGTGATATTAAGTGGCTTTCAGCACACTTTTCTATTTTGGACGATACAGCGATCCCACCCCAAGATCGACTGAAACAATTTTTGTTTGATTATTTACAAGTCATTCGGCAATACCCGGAGCTTCTCTCACGAGTCATTGTCATGGGCAGCACGCCCTTCACATCCCAACAGGAATACGGAAGGTTTTTAAACATGATGGGATTCCCCAAAGTGCAAAGTACGATCAAGGAGCTGACAGGTGAGCAACAGCCAGAACGATTGCTAGCGATGATGCTGCAAATATTTGGGGCTATTTTTCTTCCCGCATTGATGAGCCCGATTCTTGAATCCGGAGCGGCTGTGGAAATGCCTTCAATCGAGGAACAATTAAATCTGTTATTTGAAAGATATTTTGATAAATAAGGATTTTGCAAAATCCTGGAATAATAAATGACTGGAGTGAATACTATGAATTTTTTGAGAAAATACTGGCAGGACGCAGGGGCTATCATCGGTGTGATCGTATGTATTGGTTTACTTATGAACAGGGCCATTTTTTCGGATATAACAGGAATTTTATGGTTGAGCTTTGTAACCATACTTTTTCATCAATTTGAGGAGTACCGCTGGCCTGGATATTTTGCCGGTCTATTTAACAACGTCATGTTTAAAAGTGAAACCCCAGATCGGTACCCCTTAAACACCCAATCAGCCATGATTATTAATGTGGTGATTGCCTATGTGTTTTATTTACTCCCGATATTATTTCCGCACGTGATATGGATTGGACTCGCGCCTGTTTTTATGGGCTTCTTCCAGGTAGTCTGGCATGGCATTGTTGTGAATATAAAAGCAAAAACCTTATATAATCCCGGTTTGTTTACGGCAGTCTCCCTGCATGTTCCGGTCGGAATCTGGTACATTCACGATATTGTCAAGTACAATGCACCCACCGCAGCAGACTGGATCTGGGGGACAATCTACTTTGCTTTTGCTGTATATATCTTCATCATAAAAGGGAATATGTGGTTGAAAAACAGCAATTCTCCCTATCCTTTTTCTCAACAACAGTTAGGATCGTACTATCGTAAATAGTGTATGTTGGATGATCTTCAATGTCCTTGTTTACAAGTTGGAAACAAGTAGAGGTATTCTGGAAATGTGGTTCGGTTACACTTGGTTTGTACCTCATTGAAACAAGGAAAGAGTGATCTCATGATAAAACATTCACATCAACCACATGAATCAAAAAAGCTGCCCTATAAGCTAATAACGGCTACTGCTTTGATGGCTATCAGTTTCGTTGTCATCACCGGATGCGGCAATAGCGGAGATGCAAAATCAACTGCTCCAATTACGGAAGGCGCGGTTGCACCATCTACCGATTCTGCGGTTCAGCAAACGGACGATAATAGTAAGAGTGCAGATGCGAACAAGCAAGGTTCGGACACACACCAGCAAAGTCCAAGTGCAGCAGATTCCAAAAATACAGGAAAGGTGTCTGAGCAAGGCTCAACCTCGGCCCATCAGTCACCTGCCAGTAGTGCAGCGCCATCTAATCACACACACAGTTTCCCAGCAACCATACTCAGCGCCGCCAAGCTGGGGACGCTTCCGAATTTGCCCAAAGGTCTTGGTTTGGGAACGGGCAGCGATCTTTTGTTCGAGCTGTGGGGAAAATCCGAGTCAGGCTCTACCGGTCATCTGCGGAGCTACGCCAAGCATCATACGGATATCGTACTGGATGGAAGCGATAAAGTTACAGAGATTACATCATCCGATCCATCTTATAAAAAGCTGGTTATCAACCAAGTCATTAAGGAACTAGGTAAGCCGACCGAAAGGAACGACACCTCCAAAGACGTACCGGATACAGCAGAAGTTAGTTATACCATCAAAAATACTTCCGGGCTTGATCAGTATTTAGTATTTTCCTATCAGACAAAAACACAAAAGGTCAACTATGTCAGATTGTATTTTAACTCCATGACTCCATAATCTGAGACACAATAAAAGAGTCGCTTCCGAAACCATCACGGAGGCGACTTATTTTTTCTGAGCGATTACTATTGCATTTTCGTGCAGTGTCGTTTATATTGAATTTAGTGATTGATCAATCACTAATCTGAATCTGTGTTGAACAAAAGGATGGAGATTTCATGACCAAAGCTACGTCAACATCAATAAATCGTCAGAAGGAAATCATATCCGCCGCCATTGAAGTGTTTGCGGAGATGGGCTATTATCGTGCGACCACAGCCAAAGTGGCTGAACGGGCCAACATTTCTCAGCCATATGTTTTCCGTTTTTTCGCTACCAAGGAAGCCTTGCTGATTGAAGCGCTGAAGGTTTCATTTGCACGCATCATAGACTCTTTTCACCGAGTTATTCATTCGGTTTCGTCTGAACGGCTAGAGCAGGAGCTTATTGCAGCATATTCGCAAATTATGATGGAATACCGCAATGAGATCCTTTTGCAAATGCAGGCGCAGACGATTCACGAGGACGTGGTTGTGAACGTGATGCAGCAGGGATTACGTGAAATTCATGCGACGGTATATGATGCTTTTCGCCAGGCAGGGATTGATCAGGCATTGGAAAGAACGATGCTTTTTCTGGCCAGAGGCATGCTTTGTAATATCTCAATGTCGCTGGATCTGCCGGAGCTGATGAAAATAAACGATTAACCTCGTTTATTTTCATATTATGTAATTGATCAATCACTAACTGTTATTTCATCGCACTTTGTTATTGATTAGTCACTAAATAATTATTCTATTTAAGGAGTGTTCACAATGAAAAAAGCAATCGTATTAGGTGCAACCGGAGGAACTGGGTCGGCAATTCTACATGAACTTCTCAACAGAGGCATTGAAACCATCGCCTTCGGCCGTTCTTCCGATAAGCTCCAGCAATTACAAGCGTCATTGGGTCAGCCAAAGCATCTGTCTGTTTATAAAGGAGATGTATTCGATGCGAATCAGGTTAGTGACGCGGTTAAGGATGCAGATGTCATTTTCCAATGCGCGGCTGTTCCATACCACGAAATGGAGACACGCCAGCTTCCTTTGGGGAATCCGTCATGGAGGCAGCCAACCGTTTAGGTAAGAAAATAGTCATCATAGACGGAATTTATCCGTACGGAAAGGCATTGACTCCATTGGTGAATGAGGAACATCCCAAAAACCCTCATACCCGTAAGGGAAAAGTCAAGCTGGAATTTGAAAAGCTTATATTCAGTTCCCACTGGGATCATGCACAGCCTATGATTGCAAGATTGCCTGATTATTACGGACCTACAGCCAACAAATCCTCTTATTTAGGTTTAACTATGGAGGCTGTGGCTGCTGGAAAACCGGCTATTTTCATAGGAGGCTTGAATGTCCCCCGCGAATATGTGTATCTACCCGATGTGGCAGTGATGATCGTGGAATTAGCTAGCCGGGAAGAAGCTTACGGTCAAAATTGGAACATACCGGGGGCGGGTGTGATTTCCGGCAAAAAGCTTGTGCATATTGCACAAAAAGCAAGTGGTAAAACTAAACCCGTCTTTCCACTGCGAAAAACCGCACTTCGTCTGATCGGATTATTTGATCCCGTGATTCGTGAAATCGTAGAGATGCTATATCTGACCCAAACACCTGTTGTGCTGGATGGTAGCAAATACGAGCGTGTTGTAGGCCCTATACCCAAGACCCCTTTTGAAAAAGGCATAACGGATACAATACTCGCATTGAAAAAACGTCAATAAAAAAATCTATGATGGGGCTTTATCAGAAAATATACTTCCAAGCTATGAAAGCCGCGATGGCAGCATCACGGAGCTGAGTGAAGGCGGTAAAGTTCACGCACGCTTAGCAGAGCTTTACCAGACGAATCCGGGTTTAAACCTGCAAAGTGAGACTGAATTCAGAAATAGAGTAACTGCTAACTTACCAGAACACCCTAACGCCTATCAAGAAATTCGGCAGACCAACATGGAAGAAATAACACCTGCGGAAGAAGAACAGCGAGACATGGAAATGGGACCTAACCGCTGTGCCGTACATGACAACTAAAGTGGGGGTATGATGGATATTCTCCTGTATGGAGTCATGGTGCTTCTGGGTCTGATCGGATCATTCTTTTCCGGTTTGCTGGGTATCGGCGGAGCCATTATCAATTATCCGTTATTACTTTTTGTCCCGGCTGGCTTGGGCATAGCACATTTTTCAGCACAAGAAGTGTCCACGATTAGCATGTTTCAGGTCTTCTTTGCTTCATTAGCGGGAGTATTTATGTTAACCGTGCTCAAGATTCCTACCCGAACGACCATCGCATCCTCATTCGCTATTGTGTTCATTTCCGCCATTGGCGGTGTCATTGGCAAAATATCAACGGGTCAAATTCCGGTTATCGTAACTGTTTTTACGGTATTGGGAAGTTTGATCGGCGCACCTCTAGGCTCCAAATTTGGCTGGATGATGCCGCGTGGACCCCAAAAGCTTGCATTGTCCAAAATGAATTTTGCAGGACTCGGCCCACAGATGATCAAGCATGTCATGAAAAAGCATAATGCGCTTTCCCTTCCGCAGCTTATCGAGCTGGCGCAAGAGCAGGGGATCAAGCTGGTGGCCTGCACCATGACCATGGATCTGCTAGGACTACAACAGGAAGAGCTGATGGACGGTTTGGAATATGCCGGAGTAGCTGCCTACCTGGGGGATGCTTCGCAGGGTAAGGTAAATCTATTCATTTAGGATGTCCTTATTATTTTTTTGGTTTATAATATACCTATACATGTATATGATTAAATCAAAAAGGAGTGTATACCTGATGGATTACAATTATAGTGATGAGCTGAAAACACGCCTGAGAAGAATTGAGGGTCAGGTGCGTGGGGTGCTTCGTTTAATGGATGAAGGACAATCCTGTAAGGACGTAGTAAGCCAGTTATCCGCCGTACGCAACGCATCCGATAAAGCGATTGCCCAGATCGTGGCAGAGAATCTGCAACGTTGTATATCGGAAGAACAAGAGGCTGGTGGAGATACAGATAAACTTGTTAAGGAAGCGATCCAGCTTCTCGTAAAAAGTCGTTAAGGAGCTGTAGTCCGACTTGAACCTCAGAATGGGTAGGACAATATTATTTCCCGAAATTATTGCCCTCAATCCATAAGGGATGCTGAACATAAGTCCCTAAAACTCGATTAAAATACACTCGATTGTGAGAGGTTTCTTTCGTAACCCGAATACCAAAATCCCCATTTCCCTTGGATATGATTTCATTTAAATAAATACTGGATTGTTGAACATCCGTTTCCAGATAAATCCCGTTCGAATCACTCGTCCAATCACGAATTTTACCACGACCTTTCCAGGCTCCAAAATTAGAAATGATATTATTGGAAATATTGATTTTAGAACATCGCAAAACCTGGATGCCCGAGAAATCAGGATGATCAATCGTGTTGAACATCACGTTAATATGGTTAGAAAGCTGATCCAGTTCAATGCCAAAAAAGCGGGTATCCCAAATCTTATTGTACATAATCTCTAATCCATGGTATCGACTGCCTAATGAAATTGGGTGCTCTAAATTACGTGAAACGCGAATCCCTGAATTGATTGAACGAAGGATGATGTTCCTTTCAATGCGGTTGTTATAAGCGGGCAATGAATAAGAGATACCTGAGAGAGGAGAATCCTTAATGAGATTGCCCCATACTTCGGAATCACGACACATATAAAAAGAGATCATGGAGCCAAATACATTGTTATTGCGCACCTTACCATTTTTCTGAAGAGAAAAGGATAGGCCATCCCCTATAAAATCAGAATATAAGGTGTTATTTTCAAACACATTTTCATTATCGAGATGATTTTCTTCTACTGCTGCAATCGTATCTGCACCTGGCGTCACCTGTGGACCCGCAAAGTATACGGCAAAAATACTTGCAGCACCTAAAATCTTATTTCCTTCAATGCGGGTACGGTTAGAGGATGCAACAACAAGAGCTGCTTGAGCAGAGTGAGTGAACGTATCCAGGGTTAAGCGGGTAATCGAAACATCATCGGCGTTTATTTTGATTAAATCCTTTGAAGGATCGGCTTGGCGAAGTATCGTTTGTTCAATGGATTCACCCTGTATTTTGTAGTGTGGTTTTGGATCAATATAGTAGTAGAAACATTGTAAATACCGTTTTTTATTAAAATATTTGTTTCATTGGATGCTAAAGCTTCAATTAGAGAAAGATAGTCACCCGAGCCATCAGCGGCTACAACAGCAGACGGGGAAGAAGCAATAGATGGGTCCAAAAGCAAACCTCCAAACGTTTTTTACATGATCAAAATATCTGTTGATTTTTGTATGACGAACCCGTAACATTAGAAAAAAATATAACGGGAGCCTGTGGAAGCAAGCTGAGAGTACGACTAAGCCGTCGTAGACCGTGTGAACCTGTTGGATAATGCCAGCGTAGGGATAGAAGTGTATACATATGTATAGGCCAACAGTCTTTCACAGGTTCCTGAAGAAAGAGGGTTGGTTTTTTTATGTTAGATCAAATGGCTTTGTTACTACAAAATATGCGGGATACGAATCCGCTCGTTCACAATATAACCAATGTGGTCGTCACCAATTTTACGGCAAACGGACTGCTCGCGCTCGGCGCTTCACCAGTTATGGCATACGCCAAAGAGGAAGTCGCAGATATGGCCCGAATTGCGGGGGCGCTTGTACTTAACATTGGTACGTTAAATGAAGAACTTGTAGAGTCCATGATTATGGCTGGTTTATCGGCTAATGAACATGGGGTACCTGTGCTGTTAGATCCCGTGGGCGCGGGAGCGACCCCATTCCGCACAGCCTCCGCTCTCCGGATTCTGGATCGGGTCAAGGTGGATATTGTTCGCGGTAACGCTGCTGAAATTGCACAAATCATTGGCGAAGACATACAAATTAAAGGTGTCGATGCTGGAGAAACAGGCAATTTGAATATTTCACAACTTGCAGTCAAAGCAGCCCATCAACTGAATACAATTGTTGCAATCACCGGCAAAGAAGACGTCATTACCGACGGCCGTATAGGGTGGATCATTGAGAACGGCCATAGCATGCTTACCAAAGTTACGGGAGCTGGTTGCCTATTAACTTCGGTGCTTGGCGCTTTCGCTGCTGTCGAAAACGACAGACTTACTGCTGGCATGGCAGCACTTGCCGTATATGGCGTTGCTGCTGAAATGGCAGCAGAACGAAAAGGTGGGGAAGGACCAGGAAGCTTTCAGATCGAGCTACTTAATATGCTGTTCGCGGTAACGCCGGAAGATGTGCGCCAGTACGGTAGGGTGCGCGCATTAGAGCGGATATTCTGAACACAAGAGGATAGAAGGTGAAATGAACTACTGTTTATATAGAAATGGACAGGTGTAATAACCCGTAAGGAGAAATAACTTCTTGCCGGGAGGTGTATGTATGGAGGTATTCGTCACGATTAGTGTCAAATTGATCATCAGCTTTTTTGGTTTGTGGATTATTGCTTTTATTACAGGGCGGAAAACCCTCAGTCAGTTAACACCGCTCGATTTTTTAACGTCATTGGTTTTAAGCGAAATTATGGGGAATACACTATACGACGATAAGGTGAGCATTGGGCAGCTTTTGTTTGCTTTGGCACTGTGGTGCGCGCTGTCCTACTTTTTTGAGAAGGCAACGACCCATTTTGTAAGATTTGGATATATGGCGGAGGGCCGGACTGTGCTGCTCATCGATAAAGGCAAGGTTAATCAAGAAATGCTAGAAAAATACGATATTGAGTATACACAGTTACTTTCCATGCTTCGGCAGCAAAATATTTTTTCTCTTCGTGAGGTCAGGTACGCCACGTTGGAAACGAACGGCTCACTATCAGTCATGCGCAAACCCGAATACGAGCCGCCAACCGCTCAGGATATGGGGATAGGTGTGCAGCCTGATTTCTTTTCCGTTACGGTCATCGATAAAGGAAAGCTGCTGAACGAATCCATGAGGGGCAAGAAAATCGATAGAGCAGATTAAAGCAAAGGTCCGAGAGCAAGGATATGGTGATATCGACGAGATCGCCTATGCGGAGTATAGCGAGGATGGAACACTGTACATTGTTCCGATGGGAGAGAAAACCTAATTAGACCAGGTTGGACCAGGCATAAATTATCTTTTAGTATCCGCGCTCAGCGCGGCTTTTTTTATGTATACAAGTCCAGTTCTTGGCTTGGGGAAAGAGCTTGTACTATTAGCCTAAACATTTCCTTTAAATATTCCGATAACATTTAAATGAACGTCTATTGCTTATGCTAGGCTGACAAGGCTGGATTACAATAGGAGGATTTTGTAATCTTACCAACTGGTTTGACAAATACATATTGTTATCAAGGAGTGCACAGATCATGAAAAAGAAGGGATTGCGCCAATGGATGGCTCCGTTCGCAACGGTTACTCTGATTTTGAATACGGGATATGGCATCTTGGGGGGAACGGATGTAGCGGCGAGTGCGTTGCCTGCCAAAGAGCATAGCTGGAATTTGAAAAATCCGGGTATAGAGCAGTCACATGCAAATGTATTAGCAGGTCAAGGGCGCTATGCGAAGGTTGGTTCGGGTACAGGCGTGACTACGCTTACAGAAGTAGATGGTCAAAGAACCTATATTAACAGAATTATAAAACGTTGGCGAACCAAACAGCTGCGTTGAATATTGCAACTGGAGAAGTAAGCCATTTGACAGCGGTTCCGGCAGATACAACAAAGATGAACTTGTCTTGGACAAATCCGACGGACACCAATTTTGACCATGTAAAGGTCAGCGTCAGCACGGACGTATATGTAGATAACATCAAAAGTAATTCTTATATGATGAGCGGCTTACAGCCTGATACAACATATAACTTTCGCGTGCAGACGGTGGATAAGAGCGGAAATGAATCTCAGGGGACTACAGTACAGGCCAAAACGGCTTCTGTTGTTCCTGTAGATAAGACACCTCCAGGAGAGGTGAGCGGGCTCACAGCGACGAATGTGGGTTACAACGCTTTTACTGTGAATTACATTTTGCCCAAGGATGCTGACCTGAGCCAAGCGATTATCTATCTAAATGATAGGGAAGTGCAGCGAACCTTAGGTACGTCCTACACGTTTAGTGGCTTGATCGCTTCCACTAACTATACCGTAACGGTCAAAACAGTGGATAAATCCGGAAACGTATCTGGGGGGGTTAGTATTCCAGTTACAACCCCAACAGTCTCCGTCGATACTTCGTCCGTGCCAGATGTGACTGGAGCGACAGTGACGTCCGTTGGTAATCAGAGTATATCCATTTCCTGGACGAGACCCAGCGGGATTAGTACAGTTAGTCTATATCTGGACGGGCAACTGATAACAGATTCATCAGGAACGACATATACGTTCACGAACCTGACAGCAGCTCGGTCGTATGGAATTACGATTAGGTCCAAGCGGAGCACAGGTGCGTTGTCCTCTGGCGTGAAGCTGAGTGCGACGACTAATTCGAACTCCAGTACGTCGGAAGTAACCAATCTTGAGGTAGACAGCAAGGATGAAACCTGGATAAAAATCACCTACGATATTCCGAGTGAAGCGCAGAGGGTGAAAATATATGTTGATAATGACTATCGGGGGGCTACAACCTCTGAGTCCTACAATATTACGAATTTGCGTGCTGGACGCTGGTATGTGATTAAGGTAGTAGCAGTAAAAAGCAATGGAGGGGAATCTTCAGGTGTGAGTTTGTCGGAACGTACGGATACTTCCTATTCGTCTTCATCTTCGTCGTCTAGTTCATCAGACTATGAGGAAGCAAGAGATTTGATGAGGACTGCGGAGAATAACCTGAGTGCATCCAGTTGGCGTGCTGCCAGAGACGCAATTAGTGATCTGCCAAGCGGGTCGCGTAAAAGTGATCTGCTGGATCGACTGGAAGCTATTCGCAATCGTGTGTTTAATACCAGCGGATCATCAACCACGACAAGTACAAGTACAGGTACAACAAACTCTGGCTCAGCGTCCGTGTACTCCAACAATGCGGTTGCCCCATACGCAACTTCATTCATCCTGACACCAGGAGCTAAATATGCTTACGTGGATGGTCGCGCTATGTCGATAGATCAGGCCCCGCAGATCATAAATGGGGTGACGATGGTTCCGCTACGTTTTATCAGCGAACAGGTGGGCTACCAGGTGAATTATGAAAGAGGGACCAAGCGGATCCTTATGAATCGCCCTACTGAAGGCAAACAGGTGATACTTCAAATTAAGAATCCCAAGATGGTAGTATATGAGCTAAATATATCCCGGAATTCCTCAACTCCCATCACAGCCCCGATTATTGTTAAGGGCTACACGTTAGTTCCACTAAGAGCCATTAGTGAGCTTTCGGGCTACCAAGTGAATTATAGCGCTGCATCCAAACAAATTACGATTACAAAATAAATGCTTTTGTAAAAATGGTTCCAAGTAAAGAATCTGGAACTCAACTTGTCGAGAAACCCGGTCATTTCCATGACGTTGGGTTTCTCTTTTTTTTGTATGTCACACGAAAAATGAAAAAGCGATGGATAGACAGGAAGTAGTAATTATTCGCCATTAACATACAGGTAGATAACTAAAATATTGGAATAATTATCAAACAAGGCAGACCGGAGAATCGGTCTGCCTTGTTTTAATTTTTTACCGTCACTGACTGCATTCGTGATCAGCGGGGGATCGCCTTAATGCGGAAGGTAGAGCTGGCGAAATCCCCTGTTAGATCCGAGACCACAAGCCCAATTCTCATTAGGCGGTCACCTCCAAAGATTTCGCCATCGAACGCTACGCTGAAGGGGGAGCCGCCGTCTTCCGCCAAGGTATTAACCGCATGATCTGCAGTGTTGCCCGTCGCCCCGGTTTCGATTTTATACTTTTTCTCCGGGTCAAGTCCTTTTAGTGTTAATCGCCGGATTGGCCCATTCGGTTCAGCCAGTACGCGGAAGTAAGCGACAAACGCTTCCGACTGGTCCTCGCTAACGAACATCCAGGCCGTATCACCTCGGCCTTCAAATGGGCTAAGAAGCCGATACATATCCCCTTGTTGTACAAGGGAACGAATTTCCTTGTACTGGGCGATTTGTTTAGTAGCAAGCTCCTTTTCTTTCTTTGTAAATGCAGTAAGGTCAAGCTCGTAACCAAAGTTTCCACTCATTGCCACGTCGCCGCGTATAGCGAGGGAGGTGATTCGTCCCACCTGGTGGTTCGGCACGCTTGATACGTGTGCCCCCATGGTGCTGGCCGGATACACGATGCTTGTTCCGTACTGAATAGCCAATCTTTCAATCGCATCGGTATCGTCGCTGGTCCATGTTTGCGGCATATAGTAGAGCATTCCTGGATCGAACCGTCCGCCACCTCCGGAACAGCTTTCGAACAAGATGTCCGGGAACCGGGAAGTCAAGCGTTCCAGAAGATCGTAAAGTCCGAGCATATAACGGTGTGCGGTTTCCTTTTGCCGTTCGCTAGGAGCTGTAGCCGAAGCAATCTCCGTCATATTACGGTTCATGTCCCACTTGACATAAGTAATCGGAGCGATTGAGAATACGGAGCTAAGCGTATCGTACAAGTAATCGCATACTTCTTTGCGGGAGAGATCGAGCACCAACTGGGATCGGCCTTCCGTCCGCCGCCGCCCCTCAGCATGCAGGCACCAGTCAGGATGGTCACGGTATAGTTCACTATCAGGAGATACCATTTCCGGCTCTACCCACAAGCCAAACTGTAATCCTTGTTCATTCACCCGTTTGGCCAGGTCGGCAAGACCGCCAGGCAGCTTGCGGCGGTTCTCAAACCAGTCCCCAAGCGAATTGTCGTCATTATCGCGTTTGCCAAACCAACCATCATCAAGAACAAAGAGCTCAATACCGAGGGGTCCTGCTTCCTTAGCAATCGCCTCGATTTTATCAGCATCGAAGTTGAAATAAGTGGCTTCCCAATTGTTTACAAGAATCGGACGCTCTTTGTCACGGTAAACGCCCCGGCACAGACGTGTACGATAGAGTCGATGATAAGTGCGAGACATGCCCCCAAGACCTTCTCCGGAAAAGACCAGTACGGCTTCAGGGGTCTGGAATGACTGACCCGGTTCAAGTTGCCAGGAGAAGTCAAAGGGATTGATCCCGATACTTACACGGGTCTGGTCGAACTGCTCTACTTCTGCCTGTGCGACGAAGTTGCTGCTATAGACCAAGCTGAAGCCGTACACATCACCACGATCTTCAGTTGCATCAGGACGAAGCAGTGCCAGAAAGGGATTCATCTGGTGACTGCTGGAGCCCCGACGGCTCTCCAAGCGAATGGCACCGGGTCCCAGGTCACGGCGCTGGATATGCCGTTCCCGTACCCAGGCACCGGACAGGTAGAGAGCTTGGTAGTTGGAATCGGCGAAATCGACAGAGGCGCTCATGGCTTGCTCAATATTTATGATAGCGCTTCCAGCATGCTCAAACAGGGTAGACCGGGCAATAGCACTGTAATTCGCAAATACAGTATAAAGCAGTGTAGCCTTAAGACCTGAGTTTTTGTCCTCAAGGATCAGAAAGAGGGTTGCTGCTTCATCATCCGATTCGGTATAGACGGCAGGAAGTCCTTCGAGCTTTGGTTTACCCGGTACAATGCGGTAACCAGTATATTTTAGCTCCGTAATCCGGGTGCCGTCCGCAAGTGCAACCTGGTAAGCGGGCTGACGAAAGTCGCTTGTTCCATACTGGGGAAATTCCTGGGGAAGCGTGTCCAGGGAAATCGTACGATTGGAAGGAACGGGAGTGGGAGAGAAAGAGCAGCGCTCCCTAAGTTCCAGTATACTTGCTAGACTTTGGTCATGGTGAAGTCTAGCTCCCCAATAGACATGTGCGGGATATCCTTCTATAAGCTGGATAATATAGCTGCAATCCTTGGACTGCAGGTGAAACAAACCAAGCGTCTCGTTTACATGAATGTTCATAGTATTCACTCCTTGGGGTTCATAATATCGATTTGTTTTTACGTAAGGATATTTATCAATAACGTTAAGACTTTCAAGTGCTGATTTTAGCTGTTTTGGCACGAGCTCTCCCGTATGACAAGCTTAGTCCCGATCACGCTGTGCGCAGGTGGTTCACGTCCCTCAAACCGTTCAGCTAGCAGTTGAATGGCAGCCTTTCCCATCTGTTCGGGATAGGCACGCACAGTGGTTAGCGGTGGCTGTACGAAGGCCGCCATCTCAATGTCGTCGAAGCCGACGACGGCCATATCCTCAGGTACCTTGACTCCATCTCCATGAAGGGCACGGAGGGCACCGATGGCGAGCGGGTCGCTTGCAGCGAAGCAGGCCGTCGGTCTTTCCTGTTCGACAAGTAGCTCGTTCATCATCCGATAGCCATCCGCGGTAGTCCAAGCGCCTATACGGACAAATTCAGGATTGTACAATCCCCGTTCCCGCATGAACCGTTCAAAATAATGCGCCCGTCGCTCTCCGTCGCTTTTACCGCCGATAAACCCGATTTGTCTGTGACCAAGCTCCAATAAATGTCCGAGTGCCTGATCAACAGCTTGCCGGAAATGGAGGCGTACGGAATCGTACTCCAACTGTTCATGGTACTGGTCGACAAGGACAATGGTGTTCTTGTTGGGATGCAGCTTGATCACCTCTTCAGGATCGACGCCGCCCACGACAATCAGACCGTCCGTCTTCTGCAAGCTGACGATGGAAGAGCGGCCTCGCAGGGTCTGCCCCAACGTCAGGCCAAGCTCTTCACAGCGCAGTTCGATTCCACGGCGGATCGAGGCATAATACGGATCGTCCCGTTCCTCTTCAATGGAACACCACAGCAGGAGGGAGACTGTCTTCCCGGCACGTTCCGTGTTCTGCTTTAATTGCCTCAGCCGGGAAGGCTTATACCCGAGCTGTTCAGCAATCGAAAAAATCCTGTTTTTGGTGTCAGGGCTCACGGACAGAGACAGATCGTTATTTAAAACCCTTGAAACGGTTGCGGCAGACACACCCGCTTCGCGGGCAATGTCTTTAATGGTTGCCAAAAAGCTCACACCTTTTTTAGTTAATAAATTTACTAAAATTCGACTTCATCCTAACACATCCCATTAATACTTTCAAGATGGCGGCTGAATCTTTAAGGTTACTTTTGATCTACTCTTGTACAGATTAGTTGTGTTAACATGATGAATATTCTCTTGATGGCGGAGGGGTTTCAAATTGAATATTCTGTCACTAGCTCGAAAGTGGTTTGGTCGGCTTCGATTCAAAAGCAAGGATATTGCAGTATTTCTTCCGCTAATCATTGTTTCTCTCCTTATTCTTGGCCTGTTGTCTAATCAACTCTTCAGCCGTTCTTTAATAGACCGAACCACGAGTAACGTAATGGACGAGTCAGCTTATCCTGTCTCGGACCGATTACATATTCAGCAGTGTGGAAACGGCGGCCAATAGTATGGTCACGAATATTAACAGGAGGTATGATTCATACGGTGCCGAATCTGATACTGCCATGAAGCGTGTTCGGTTTGGAAACCTGATGCAGAGCCGCCTATCCATTGACTTGTCAATCTTTCCGAGGTAGATGCCGCTGTATTCATTGATAAAGAAGGGACAATTTTCGCCTCTTACACCGAAAGTGGAGATGAGAGCAAAGTCTATAGCATGCGAAAGTTATGGACAGGCACTCTGGTTTGATATGGAGAGAAGAGATTTCCTAACACCAGATCCGAACTCTCCGGTTTTGACGCTGGGGAAGACGGTCATTAATATAGACACCGGAGAATCCTATGGAACGCTTTTTCTGCTAGTGAAGGAAGAAGGTCTGTCCGATTTTTTTCGTTCCAGCGATCCGAATGCGCCCAAATCTTATTATTTTTTGAATAACAGAATGCGCGTGGCTGTGGCAGAAGACAATGAGATGCTGATGAATCCAGTGAATCCACAGCTGGGTGAGGCCATCCAACGTTGTGCACCTAATGCATCCCATGGAACGTGCTCATTCGAGGATGAGGGCAATCTGGTAACGGTCACTGATTATAACCGGATGGATTGGAAGTTGGTCAATATTGTTTCTCTTAGCCTGCTTACGGCTGATTTCCGGCAAAATATTAGGCTGTCGCTTTTAATCGGCCTATTATGCCTTGTTTTTTCCTGGCTGGGCGCTAGCTTTCTATCTAAATTGGTCGTTAGCCCTCTCGAACAACTAACTAGGGCCATGCGAAAAGTAGTAACCGGGGACTTGCAATCGGTTACAACAGTCCGCACAGAGGATGAGATCGGTACCATTGCTGAAGCGTTTAATTTTATGTTAAGACGGGTTCGGGAGCTGCTGGATGAGGTGAGGCAGGAACAGAACCGAAAGCGTGAATATGAGCTCGAACTGATGAGCGCCCAAATTAAACCGCATTTTCTGTATAACACTTTGGATACCATTTACGCGCTCAATGAGTTGGACCGTAATGATGAGGCTAGAGATACTACAAAGGCGCTGGCAGATTTTTATCGAATGGTGCTGAATAAGGGAAGGGAGCTCATTATTCTATAGAAGGAAGCTCAGATTACTGATGATTACCTGACGATTCTGCAAATCCGTTATCCCGATGTGTTTCGCTATGAGATGGATATTCCACCAGAACTTGCGGGCACACCGATCCCGAAACTTTCGCTCCAGCCGCTTGTCGAAAATTCGATTTACCATGGTCTTAAGGAGAAAGGAACAAAAGGTTTTATCCGCATTTGCGCCTTTAAACAGGGCGATAAGGTGGTCGTTCGGGTGGAGGACAACGGTGTAGGGATGGACGAAATCCAGGTTCAGACCTATGCCCTTCATTGACGGAATTGAATTAGCCGAGAGGTTGAAAGTCAAGTTCGAACGCATCGTTATTGTATTCATATCCGGACATAACGAATTTGAATATCTACAGAAGGCGGTTCGAACCGGAGTGCAGGATTATTTGCTGAAGCCGTTCAATGCAGAAGAAATGCTCTCGATGTTGGATCGCATTAAGTCGAAACTACCTATAAATCAAATTACTTATTCTGGTTAATCAACAGACGTGATGAGATATATATCCTGAACTGATTCGGACGACAGCAAACAAGCTTTTATTCAGCAAAATAGAAAGTAGTAAATCTTAGAAAGAGAATAATTTCTTAAAGAGGAGTAGACATATCGTCTGCTCCTCTTTCGTTCGATACAGAGATAAAACAAAAAGATCGATATTTTCCACCATAATAGATAATAATATCCCCTTTTTTGGATTGTTTCTCTTTATAATGAAAGCGCACTCATAACAATCTAAGGAGCTGATATGTTTTGACACGTAACAAACGCTTAAGAAGATTGTCCACCGTCATGTTAACGGTACCTATGCTCACGATGTTCGCTTCAGGTGCAATGGCCGAGCAGGAAATGAACGGACATAAGCCTCCGGTTTCTACTGGAAGCGGTGTGTTTTATGAAATTTATATCAACTCTTTTTATGATTCGAATGGAGACGGACACGGTGATCTGAAAGGAATTACACAAAAACTTGATTACTTAAACGACGGCAAACCCCGTTCGGGCAAGGATTTGCAGGTCAGCGGCCTCTGGCTCATGCCCCTGAATCCGTCTCCAAGCTACCATAAATATGATGTAACCGACTACTATCAGGTGGACCCGCAGTATGGGAATCTGAATGATTTCCGCACCTTGATGAAAGAAGCGGATCGAAAGGGCGTCAAGGTGATCATGGACCTTGTTATCAATCATTCGAGCAGCGAGCACCCTTGGTTCAAGGAGGCCAGCGCCAACCCGCAAAGCAAATACCACGACTATTACGTATGGGCGGATGAGAACACAGATCTGGAAGAAAAGGGCTCGTGGGGCCAGCAGGTATGGCATAAGAATCCGAATGGGGAAGGGTATTTTTACGGTACGTTCTGGTCAGGAATGCCGGATCTGAACTTCGACAATCCCGAAGTCCGCAAAGAAATGATCAAAGTCGGCAAGTATTGGCTGCAGCAGGGTGCACAGGGGTTCCGGCTTGACGCGGCGATGCATATTTTTAAAGGACAGACGAAGGATGGTGCCGATAAAAACATCGCGTGGTGGAATGAGTTCCGTTCCGAGATGGAGAAGGTAAATCCAAATGTATATCTGGCAGGAGAGGTTTGGGACAAACCGGAAATAATAGCTCCTTATTACGGACCGCTCCACTCCCTGTTTAATTTTGACCTGGGTGGAACGATTTTGAACTCCGTGAAAAACGGCCGGGATCAGGGTATCGCAACATTCGCCGAGAAAACGCTGAAACTGTACAAATCGTACAATAAGGCGGCACTCGATGCTCCGTTCCTGAGCAACCATGACCAGACCCGTGTCATGAGCGAGCTGGGCGGGGATGTGCGAAAAGCCAAGCTGGCCGCTTCCATTCTTTTGATGCTTCCGGGTCAGCCGTTCCTCTATTACGGGGAAGAAATCGGCATGAAGGGAGAGAAGCCCGATGAGTATCTTCGGGAGCCTATGCGCTGGTACACGGGAGATGGCCCTGGTCAAACAACGTGGGAGAAACCCAAATACAACACAGGCGAAGTGTCGGTCGAAGCGCAATTGCGGGACGATGATTCCCTGCTGGAAAGCTACCGCACGCTCATCCGTCTGAGAGAAGAACATGAAGCTCTCCGCAGCGACAGTCTACAACCTATCCAAACAAATTCTTCCAACGTGACCGCATTTACACGCACTTCAGGCAAAGAAACATTGTATGTATATCATAACCTGTCTGAAGAGCCAGTTACCCTGCAGATGAAAGATTTGGATAGGGGTAAATGGAAAGTGGTCTTCTCCACCTCAAAGGATGCGAAGGTGAAGAAAGGAACAGTTACAATTCCGGCTTACAGTTCTCTAATTACCGAAGAAGACAGAAAGAGCTGAATATACGGAAAAATTACCGTTCAGATGAAGCAGGATATATATTGATGAATCCAGTTTGGGGTGTTAACAGCACCCCATTTTTCTATATGAGTTTTGCTGCATACGAATAGAGGATTTAAAACCGTCAGGAGATCAGTTATATGTCAAAAAGATAGTTTTTACGACTGTTGTGTGTTGAACCGGGAAATTACTCGTTTCAACTAGACCACTTCGATGTAAAGCACGCCCGTTAGAGTACACACAGGGCAGAATAAATGACATTCTCCAGTGTGTAGTCCAAGGGGCGTTATTTAATGCCCTCATCCATATTAAAGATCGGGCGCTTCCATATGATTATAAAGGGGATATGCCTTCTGGTACATTTCAATTTTTGGTCTTGGCAGGCAGCTACTCCTCGAACGGCAGGCTCTCTTTAATCGCCCACAGGTCGTCATAGCTGATAATCCGGCGATCGGCTCTGGACAGGTCCTGCCGGCCCGAGCCGGGGTTGTGGAAGCCAATGCAGCGCATACCCGCACTCTTGGCTGCCTGGACACCGTTCCGTGAGTCCTCAATAACGATGCAATGGGCCGGGGCAATGCCAAGCTGCTCGGCGGCATATAGGAAGATGTCCGGTGCCGGCTTACCCTGCGATACTTCTTCTCCAGTGATTCGAATATCGAAGTAACGGCCAAGCCCTGTCTTTTCCATGATGAGATCAATCAGCTCCCGTGGAGAGGAAGAGGCCACCGCGACTGGAATCTCTCTATCTTGCAGCCAGTCCAGCCACCGCTCCAACCCGTCAATTGCCACAAGGCTCTCGTGTGCAACCATCGTCTGCATCACATTTTTTCGGTGATAGAACAGAGCCTCTTCCACTGTATTGGTGAGCTGATGTCTGTCCAGCACCTGGCGCCACATGGATTCAAGTGTCACTCCAACATAGGTGTGGTGCTCTTTTTCCGTCATGGACGCACCGAAATGGGCAAAGGAGCTGCGTTCGATTTCAAAATAAATCGGTTCGCTGTCTACCAGTACTCCGTCCATGTCGAAGATGACCGCCTTGACTGGAGCGGACGCTGTTGGGCCTCCCGTGCATTCATTATTCGGCTGCGCATCATGATGAATGGTTGTCATGTCCATCCCCCCTTGTTAATATCCGGATTTAGTTACCGGAGCCGTTCGATTGCAGCACAACCTTGATCGCCTGTGAAGAAGGCTGAAGTGTCCGCTCGCTGATATTGCATCCCAGGGTCAGAAAGGCCTCTCGGTAGTCTTCCAGCGGATAGGAGTGGGTAATGATTTTTTTGGCGGGAACGATCTGCTGCTCAATCAGGTAATGAGCCGTGGAGAACGTGCCTAGGGAATCAATCGAGCCGATGATTTTGAGGCTACGGTCAACTACCTCCTTCGGATTGAACGAGCTTGTCCCGTCTCTCAGCCCCACCAGCATCAAATACCCGCCGCTCGTAAGCCGGGAGAGTACCTGGGTGCCAACCACGCCTGTAGTATCCACAATCATGTCTACCTGATTCTTTAGCGGTGCCAGCTCATGAATGGCCGACTCTAGTGTAGCGTGCACGGACCACCGCTTGGGGGCAACGGAATGCGCTATGGCAAGCCGTTCCTCCGAGATGTCGACGAGACAGCCGGTCACGCCTTTGGAAGCAAGAGCATAACTGTACAGAATCCCGATGGGTCCTGCGCCCAGAATGACGGTTGTAAAGTTCGGTAGCAGGTGAATCTGGTTGATTCCGGTTAGCATACAGCTCAGCGGTTCGGTCAGTGTCGCTTCTTCGTAGCTGATATGATCCTTCAGCTTGTACAGAAAACGATCCTCGGTCACATAATAATCAGTGAACGTGCCGTCGGCACTGACTCCAGTCTCCGTTACGGATTTATGTGTGCAATGATTCTGTCTTCCTGTCCGGCACATATCACATTGACCGCAGTAGTACGTCGGATCAATCACAACCCGGTCCCCGGGCTGTATTGAACTGACGGCTGACCCTACAGCGATCACTTCCCCCGCTGATTCGTGGCCCAGGATAGTGGAAGGCACGGCATGATATTTGCCGCTGATGATGCCTAGATCCGTACCGCATACGCCTGTCGCCCGAATCCGGACGAGAACGTGGTTATCTTTGGTAATTTCGGGGACGGGTCTTTCCTCAAGAGCCACATCCCAAGCTGATTTGTATACCAGTGCAAGCATGAATAGTCCTCCTTTTGCCTGTTCGGCAGATAGTTAGTGAAGGGTGGCCAGAACGGCGTCAAGCCGCTTGACAATTTCGACAATCTCGTCTTCCGTAACCGTGAGAGAAGGTCTTACTTTGACCACATTGCCGTAACCGTAACGGGAACCTCTGAGAATCAGCTGCTGTTCGGCAAAAGCACGGTCGATAATCACATTGCTCTTGGCTGCGTCCGGGGCATCATCTTCGTCCACAATTTCCAATCCCCACATCAGTCCGACGCCGCGAGCCTCCCCGATGCAATCATGCTTGTCAGCCATCTCTGTCAGCAGGGTCCCGAGCAGGCTTCCTTTCGACCGTACGGCTTCCAAAAAACCGGGCTCGGACACAACCTCTAGCGTGGATTTGGCTGCCGTGACCGAGATCAGATTGCTGCCCGAGGTGAAGGAGTGCTCATGTTTCTCCAGAACATTGAGACGAGACTGCACCAATACTGCTGCAACAGGAACACCGATGCCGCCCAGTCCCTTGGCAAGGGTAATGATATCCGGCTGGATATCAAACAGCTCACTTGCGAACATGTATCCTGTCCGCCCAATCCCTGTCTGAACCTCGTCAGCGATTAGAATCAGACCGTACTCGTTGCACAGCTGACGGAGGCGCTTAAAATATCCTGCAGGTGGGATGATGTTGCCTCCGTTGCCCAGGATGGGTTCAATAATCATGCAGGCCACAGAGCCTGAGCTTGCATACGCAATGGCATCCGATATTGCTTCGACGCATTGATAGCCACACTTATCAGGCGAAGAATTAAACGGGCATCGATAGCAGTAGGGAGCAGGTACATGCAGGGAATTTGCTGCAGCCGAATTGGGAAATTTCCGCCGCCGGAAGGCGTTACCGGATATGCCTGTTGCGAACTGGGTCTGCCCATGATGGGACAGATACAGGCTGATTATATCGAGTTCTCCGGTATATTTCTGGGCTAGCTTCACAGCGCATTCATTCGCCGTGGAGCCGGTAATATCTCTCATCCATCCCGCGTCGATTCCATTTGGCGTATACTGGATCAAATGATCCAGGACTTCCTCGACGTAAGGCTCGGTAAAGGATGAGGACATGTGGGTAAGATTGGCGACTTGTTCCTGTACTTTGGTGACGACATGAGGGTGATTATAACCAAGCGACAGATTGAAGGTGCCGGATACGCCATCCAAATACTCCGTACCCGAATCGTCAATCAGAGTAATGCCTTTTCCGTATCTGAAGCGTTCTTTGGTTAAGGTATGCACAATGCTTCCCCTCCATATCAGAATATACATTCTCATCAAGTACATCCTTATAATGTACAGCCCCTGTTACAGCATAACCCGGTAGGCCTCACCTCCTTCAAGAATAAGGCGATTTCATCCTTCCTTGCCCTGATGGACAAGGGAGCTAACTACCCGGCTGCTCCTGCCATTCCACAGATACGAGAGAATAACAGCCAGTAGCAGAAGCAGGCTGAAAGCAGCCAGAATCCAGAGGGTAGCCGTCACCGACCATTCGCTCATGCTCCAGCCTATTACATATTGAAGCACCGAGCCGCCAACTCCGCCCGACGCAATCAGAATGCTAGTCGTTCGCTCGGTCATTCCCGGAATCAGCACGTTCGCATAGACGAGAGCGATACAGAAGAGTCCGGACATGAATAACCCTGCGCCGAAAATCAAAAGGTATGTAGCCCACTGGCTGGATATAAACACCATTGCAACCAGGAAGCAGAAAGTCCCGATTGCGCTCCACAGAAGGAAAGGAATATATCCTGATGACTCTGCAATCCTTCCTGAGAACATGCGGCCGATGATCATCGCAATCCAGAGAATACTGACACCCAGCGAGGCTACGGATTCCCGAAGCTGCAGCGTCTCGATCAGAATAGAGGGCAGGAAGTTCATGAGCCCCAGTTCAAGACCCATATAAACAAAGAAGAAGACAATAAAGATCCCCAGCAAAACACGATGCTGTCGGGAGTACCGGGCTTTTTCAACCGAACGTTCAGAGGTTTGGAGGTCTGCCTGGGTCAGGTGTGAGGAGGTGGAAGCAGGCATGGTAAGCCAGAACAGCCCCAGGATAAACGTCAAAAGGGAGATGGTGTAGAAGGTCAGATGCCACATCCCAAGCCAGATATACAGGCTTACTACCGCCGGAATGAGCAGTGCACCAAGTGCAAAATAGACATCCAGCTTGGACATGGCTACGGCTTTCTGCTCCTCGGTGAATTCTATCGTGAACGCTCCGATGAACGATTCAATGATGCCTGAGCCGAAGCCAACCCAGATGGTCATCACGATGACCCAGGTCCAGGATGGCAGTACACCCAGAATGGCACACGCTGCCATGATACTGCCCAGGGCAATGGATAACATCCACTTCCGACCGATATGTAGAGCCATGAAGGGGGAGAGCAGAACGCCGACAAGAAATCCGGAAAACTGCAGGAACAGCAGTAACCCGCCATCACTGTACCCCCGTCCATAGTGAGGCAGCAGAATCGGTAGTAATGCCCCAAGAACCACGCTGGTAACGCCGATTAGCAGATAGAAAGCACAACTTAAAGCGAATAGTCTCTTCAAGGCCTGTCCCTCCATAAGGATATTTTTTTTATATGAATATTTTTTCTTTACTAGGTTATACCATTTTTATGGAAATATATATATGGATTTATATAAAAAATGTTAAAAAAATCAACAATCTTACACGTATTCATTGCACGCCTCCTCTTTTCTACTCGAACTAGGTAACAATTGTTTTTTCTTGATAGCAACTGTAACTTTTATGATAGGAAAAATATTATTAAACGCTTACAATTCAAAGAGAAGAAGATATTTTATTCAAAAGTTGAGAAAGCGCACATTTAAATCCGTATGCTATTCGCATGATCCGTGTTTCATAGCAAAAAGCGGCCCATGATGCAATAAACTGAAACTGTCAATATATCGTTACGCACTCTTATCAGACGATTTCGGGAGCGATGCTATCTTTGTTTTTTCGTTTGCTAAAGTAGTACCTTAATAAGGTAAACGTTGCGATATTCCATCTGTACGAAAAGGCAACATGATTATGAATAGTTATGTGTGCGTTTTTTTGAAATTTACAACAAAAGGAGTCTACCAAAATGAATTTGTATTTAGAGATCCCGGAGCTTGATAGACATTTTCCTTTCCGGAGTTTTATTAATAAAGGCGACGTACTTTGCTATCCCCATTGGCATAAAGAAATTGAAATTATCTATGTTACTCAGGGAACCTTGGATCTGGGAATTAACGATAATTCGATACGCATGAAACAAGGTGAAGTTCAATTTATAAATGGTGGTGATGTTCATTATTTCTTGGCTTCTCCCGACAGCGAACGGGTGGTTATTCAATTTGATTTGAGCTTTTTTCAAGAGATATCCACATTAAGCGATCAGAAGCGTCCTCTAAGAGATATATTTACAGAGATGGAGCAATCAAGCTGGAACTGGCCAGAAGAAACAGCAGCTAAAATGCTCCCGCTGATTCAAAGCATTTATGATGAGAACGCCAACTGCAAAGAAGGTTGTGCCTATATGATCAAAGCCAAACTGTTTGAGATGTTGACTCTTATTTTGCGGGAAGTGCCGAGAAGTACGAAGCCTAGACTTCGCGAAATCTCTGAAAGTACCTTAATACAATCCAAGGACATGCTTTGTAAACTGGAACGTATTTTTGAATATGTGGAATGCCATTATCATGAAACCATTTCGCTGAAGAATGTAGCTGAATATATGGGTTTCAGTCCCTATTATTTCGCCAGACTATTTAAGAAGAATACGGGGATGACCTTTGTAGCCTTTTTGCATGAATACAGACTGAATAAGGCCAAATGGATTTTGCTGAATGAAGACAATCCAATCACTGAGGTCGCAGAGGCTGCAGGTTTCAGGAGCGTGAAGACGTTTCATCATTTCTTTAAGGAAGCGACAGGAACATCACCATTGAAATACCGCAGGGCAATATTCGGGAATAAAACGGCAAGAAATGAGGAAGAAAGTTTTTCATGAGAAATGTATGATAGAGCTATTCAACTAAAATTTTATCGTGCAGTAACCCATCTGCAATCGATTTTGATCCGTGAGCAACCGCTTTTTATGTGGTGCGCTTAAATCAGGAGTGAAAGGAAAATGAAAATGGATAATCGGATATATAATGTAGTCATTATCGGTTATGGAGGCATGGGAAGCTACCATGTTCAATTGATCGAACCTATTCAGCAGCTTGCTGTTGGTGGTGTATATGATATTGTTGATTACCGGATGGAACTCGCTGCGGCTGCTGGCTATAAAACCTACGCCAGTCTGGATGCCGTTCTCGCCGATCAGGCCGTCGATATTGTTTTGATAGCAACGCCTAATGATGTTCATAAAGAAATCGCGATTCAGGCACTGCAAGCTGGAAAACATGTGATTTGCGAAAAGCCGGTTACGATAACGAGCGCGGATTTCTTGGATATTGTCGAGGTAGCGAAGAAAGAAAACCGCTTGTTTACGGTACATCAGAACCGACGATGGGATGAAGACTTTCGGATTATCAAAGATATGATTGGCAAGAAGACCGTGGGCGAGCTTTTCCAGCTAGAATCGCGGGTTCAGGGGGCTAACGGCATTCCAGGTGACTGGCGGCAACTGAAGGCGTACGGTGGAGGAATGCTGCTGGATTGGGGAGTCCATCTGTTGGACCAGCTGCTTCAGATTACGGACAGCCAAATCGAAAGCGTAACTGCTACCCTCAGCTATATTTTGGGAACTGAAGTGGATGACGGCTTTACCAGCTTTATTGAGTTCAAGGACGGCCTGACAGCAGTTATTGAAGTGGGCACAACCAATTACGTAAAACTGCCGCGTTGGTATATTAAAGGAACCGAAGGAACCGCAGTGATCAGGGATTGGGACTTGAGCGGAGAGATCGTTACCCGGAATCCGGATGTTGCTCATGTGGAACCAAAACCAATTCAAGCAGGTCAAGGATTGACAAAAACGATGGCGCCGCCGTCTGAGGAATCCACCCTTAAGTTCCCGATTGAAAAAATACCTGTTGCAGCGGAAAGCTTTTACGAAAATTTTGTCTCCACCATCGAAGGAAAAGCGGAGCTTGCGATCAAGAGTGAAGAAGTGCATCGTGTCCTGGTGCTGATTGAGACAATTTTTGAGGCGGCTGCAACTAAAAGCGTGATTCGAAGAACTATTTAAATCAGCTCTATTTTTCGACTCGCCTAAGACAGATTTTTAATAGGATCTTATATTTTGAGAACCTTTGAAAAACATTGAATCTTAAAGTTTCTCATAGGTTCTGGAATCAAATGAAATAATGATTAGACTCAACCCCCTTTTTCCTCAAATCGAGGGCAAAGGGGATTATTTTCTTAATTTTTCTATCTGCCCCACATATAGTCGGCAGGGATTAAACATGCTACATAATTTCACGTCTTGAACAAGATCTTAGTGTTATATTTTTCATCATCCAAAAACTATTTAAGATTTCATCTTATACGGATTAGAAAATGGATGGACTGGAGAAAACATTATAAATTTCCAAGACGGACTCGAGATTATTAGTAAGATGGGATATGACGTTTCATGGCTTAAACCATAGAACAAACAGGGAAAATTCTATAAAGTAACGTTCGCTAACGGAAAACGATAGTTCAAAAATCTGCTGAAGTCGTCTAGGTCCAACTCTTTTAAGCATTCAACAATCGTTATCAAACAAGTTACAGCCAATAGAGTAACTGAATCCATTAAGTGTTCATCCGTTAGGCGACAGCTTCTAGAATGATTAACGAATAACGAGAGATGACATAACACATGTCCTCTCAAGAGAGGAAAAAGCTTGTCTGTCTATGGGGCACGCTGTTTGGGATTGACAGAGGTATGGCTGCATGAGAAAATGTACGCGCGTACATAAAATGATCGGAGGTGGGCAATATCGTTTCGCGCAAGGAAGTAGCAGAACTCGCCGGCGTGTCTGAAGCGACGGTGTCTCGGGTACTGAACGCGGCTGGTCCCATCAAAGAAGATACGCGGAGAAGGGTCCTCGACGCCGCCAATCAGCTTGGATATGTTCCCAGTGCGCTGGCCCGCAACTTTGCCCGAAGCAAGAGCGGCCATCTTGGTGTGGTTATGCCTTATGTACCGAAGGCGCACCTGTTCTCAGCCTATTTTTTCTCCGAGATGCTGAGCGGCATTGGAAGTAAGGCCAGGGACAGCGGGCTCGATCTGCTACTATTGTTCCGAAAGCCGGGGGAAGGGATGGATTACAGCGGTCTTTTCCGGCAGCAAAAGGTCGATAGCTGTATCATCCTGGGAGCCAGGGATGACCACGATGAGTTGGAAGCTCTGAAGAGACTTCAGGAAGAAGGGCGTCCGTTCTGCGTCATGAATCATCATTTTGAAGGACAGTCGTTCTGTGAAGTGGATGCAGACCATGTGGAGGGAAGCCGGGCGGCTGTAAGTCACCTCATTGAGCAGGGGTACAAGCGGATTGCCTTTCTCAACGGCCCGGATATCTATTCCAACAGTACTGAACGATTGAAGGGGTACCACACCGCGCTTCAGGAGGCCCGTATTGAATATGATCACGAGCTGCTTCTGCAGGGTAATTACAGTCGTCGAAGCGGGCTCGAAGCGTCGGCTACAATCGCAGGCAGGCTGAATGATATTGATGCGGTATTTGCAGCGAACGACCGGATGGCCATCGGGGTGATGCAGGGTCTGCGCGAGCGCGGATTGGGAGTTGACCAGTTCCCGGCGTTTGTGGGCTATGACGATTCGGATGCGGCCGAGATGGCCGTTCCGCCGCTAAGCAGTGTCCGCGTTCCTTTTTATGAGATGGGGGAGCTTGCGGCCTCGAAGCTTATACCGGATTCTCTGGACCTCATTCCAGCCCTGGAACTGACCGGTTGCGCCTCGATAAGACAGCTTCTGTCCACGGAGCTGATTATCAGGGGGTCTTCCATTCGTCAATAACCGCATTCGTCAACAATCTGTTGGAACTCAGACCCATAAGGAGGATAACGACATGTCTAATCGTCTTCGTATCGGAATGGTTGGCTACAAATTTATGGGCAAGGCTCACAGCAACGCTTACCGTAGTCTACCCATGTTCTTCCCAGATGCCCCGCTGCAGCCGGAGATGTCCGTCATCTGTGGACGCAACGAACAGGCAGTTCAGGCAGCTGCCCGCCAGTTCGGCTGGACCGAGAGTGTTACCGATTGGCGTGATCTGGTGAAACGTAACGATATTGATCTCATTGACATCAACGCCCCGAGTAATGCCCATAAGGAAATTGTCGTTGAGGCTGCCCTCCATGGGAAGCATCTGTTCTGTGAGAAACCGCTTGCACTTTCGCTGGCGGATTCCCGTGACATGCTGCAGGCAGCAGAGGAAGCAGGTGTCAGACATATGATCGGCTTCAACTACCGCTTTTCTCCGGCTGTCCAGCTGACGAAGCAGCTAGTCGAGAGCGGTCGCCTGGGCAAAATCTATCATTTCCGTGCCTTTTTCCTTCAGGACTGGATCATGGACCCGTCCTTCCCGCTGGTGTGGCGTCTGCAAAAGGAAGTGGCTGGTTCTGGCTCTCATGGTGATCTTGGCGCCCATCTGATTGATCTCGCCCGGTTCTTGGTCGGCGAGTTCCATGAAGTGGTCGGTATGAGCGAGACGTTCATCAAGCAGCGCCCGCTGGCTTCGGAGATGACCGGATTGAGCGCCAAGGGCAGCGCCGGGACGAATGCGCCGATGGGAGAAGTGACGGTCGATGATGCCACGCTGTTTCTGGCACGATTCGCCGGAGGTGCGCTGGGCAGCTTCGAGGCCACACGGTTTGCGGCCGGACACCGGAGCACCAATTCATTCGAGATCAACGGTAGTCTGGGCAGTGTGCGGTTTGACTTTGAACGGATGAACGAACTGGAAGTATATTTCACGCAAGATGAGGAGGACGTTCAGGGCTTCCGCCGCGTGCTCGCCACCGATCCGGCACACAAGTACTCTGAGGCCTGGTGGCCTGCGGGACATACGATCGGATTCGAGCATACCTTCACACACGAGATGCTTGAGCTGGTGAGTGCCATCTCCGGGGGACGGCAGCCTGTGCCGAACTTCCACGATGGGGTCGCTTGTCAGGCCGTGCTTGAAGCGGTGGAACGATCCATAGAGGAACGCCGCTGGGTATCCATTGAAGAAATGTAATATAACATCACATTCCGAAAGGTGAGTGGATTACAGATGAGCAAGGCACTGATTGTATGGGGCGGATGGGACGGACATGAGCCGGAGCAGGCGGCAACCATTTTTGAACGCATTCTGAAGGAAGAGCGGTTCGAGGTGGAGGTGTCTAATACCCTTGAAGCCTATCAGGATGCGGAGAAACTGCTTGGCCTGGACCTGATCGTTCCGCTGTGGACCATGGGACAGATTGAGCAGGAACTGGTCAATCATGTCTCAGCAGCGGTTCAAAGCGGCGTTGGTCTGACAGGCTGCCATGGCGGCATGTGTGATGCCTTCCGGAACAATGTGGACTGGCAGTTCATGACAGGCGGGCAATGGGTTGCACATCCCGGCAATGACGGGGTGGAGTATATGGTGAACATGAAGCGCGGCTCCAGCCCGCTGCTGGAGCATATTGAGGATTTTCAGATCAAAAGCGAGCAGTACTACCTCCACGTTGACCCGGCGGTTGAAGTGCTGGCAACCACACGCTTCCCGGTCATACCGGGACCGCATTCGGCCAATGGGCCGGTGGATATGCCCATTGTATGGACGAAGCGCTGGGGGAACGGCCGCGTCTTCTACAATTCGCTGGGACATCACGCGGATATCATAGATATGCCTCAAGTGACCGAGATGATGCGCAGCGGATTCCTGTGGGCTGCGGGAGGCAAACAGGCGGCGGCCGCCCGGTGTAGCTCCCTTGGAGAGGCTTATACGGGCATGGCAGATAGCCAGCAGCGGTAGCGTGGACAGGATGAAGCGGCAGAGCCTCTGGCAGAGATTTTGATGACCTGTAACCTCGTGGTTGGAAAGAGACTGAGTGCAGAAAGGCAACGACAAGACGGACGCATAAGCTCGTTAAGTCGTATATACTCGTGCAATGATGTCCTGATTGACATCGAATTGCGGGTTCTCTTTAGATTGATATATTGGTGATTTGTTAATTTCCTGAATTGAGCAATCTGAATGAAATTCAATGAAGTGGTGCTTGTTCACAAGCCCCATTTAGACGACAGAATGGTATCGAATGCAGAAGGAAATGCCATAATCCATTTATTCTTGAAGGTGAAGGGAGTCCAGGCATGAACAAAATGAAAATAGGCATTATCGGATGTGGTAAAATCAGCGGAATTTATATGGAAAATTGCTATCGCTTCGACATTCTGGAGCTGTCCGCAGTAGCGGATCTGGACCAAGGCCGGGCAGAGGAGCAGGCTGCAGCATACAACGTTCCGAACGTATATTCGGTAGATGAGATTCTGGCTGACCCAGAGATCGAACTTATCATTAATTTGACCATTCCCGCCGTTCACGCCGACATATGTCTCAGAGCCCTTGAGGCAGGCAAGCATGTTTATGTGGAGAAGCCACTTGCGGTCACCCGTGAGCAGGGCCAGGCTGTCTTGGAGCTTGCTCATCAAAAGGGACTGCTTGTCGGCTGCGCACCGGAGACCTTCTTCGGCTCCGGCATACAGACGTCATTGAAGCTGATTGAGGACGGGGTCATTGGCAGTCCGGTAGCAGCTACGGCCTTTATGATGAGCCGTGGACATGAACATTGGCATCCCGATCCTGAATTTTATTATGCGATCGGCGGCGGCCCAATGTTTGATATGGGGCCCTATTATTTGACGGCTCTGGTGCAATTGTTGGGTCCGATTGCCACCATCTCCGGCATGACAAGCAAGGCGATGGACCAGCGAACGATTACGAGCGAGAAAAAGAGAGGCCAGACCATCCCGGTTGACATTCCGACCCATGTATCCGGATTGCTGCGCTTCGAGCAGGGGGCTGTCGGCACGTTGATTACCAGCTTTGACATCTTTGGTGGAAGCACTCTGCCACCGATCGAGGTATATGGTACTCATGGCACGCTGCAGGTGCCTGACCCGAACACGTTCGGAGGGCCGGTTCGCTACAGGCTGCTGGGTGAGCAGAAGTGGACAGAGGTCCCGCTGCTGCCGGGCTACCAGGAGAACACTCGGGGCATCGGTGTTGCCGATATGGCCTACGCTGTCCGCAGCGGACGGCCTCACCGCGCCAGCGGTGAACTGGCCTACCATGTGCTGGAGGCGATGTGGGCGTTCCATGATTCCTCCGATGAGCAGACGTTCTATCCGATGCAGAGCACATGCATGCGCCCGGCGGCTTTGCCGGAAAACCTACCCTTGTATACGTTGGATGCTTAATGTCAGCCTGATGCAGAATCCGAAGCTAGCATGGTTGATACTGATAACAGCAAACCCGATTATACACAGGATAAACCAAGCAGGGCAGAAAAGGCTTTCTCGCCGCCCAGAGCGATTCCAACGTTACCCATTTAGTGTCGCCTCCTCTCCAGTGTTACTACCTAGAAGAGTAGGGATTGCATCAATAATAGGTTCCAGTTTTCCTTCATATAAAGGAATGTATCCGGTTTTGCTTCAACGGACAAACATGCACTCATAAAAAGTCGCCATGGTGTGTTTGCCCTGTCAAGTACACAAGTAAAAAAGACTAAGCAGCCAACGCGTGCTGGTATTCAACCGGCGCGTTGGCTGAGTTTGGCTTGAAATCGCTGGTAGTTGTAAAAATAGATATACTCCTCCTCCGCTTGTTGAATTTCTGCTTCTGACTTACACTGGTGGGGGTACGACTTCTCAGTTTTGAGATGCGAAAAGAAAGATTCAATGCAGGCGTTATCCAGACAGGTAGCTTTGCGAGAGTGACTGCCCTTGACGCTGAATTCTTCAAGTCGTGTGTTGTACGCTTGAGACGTATACTGGAAGCCTTGATCCGAATGGAGCACAGCTCCAGATACGTCTCTTTTTCGTGTCCACTGTTCAACTGGCTCTAGGGATTCCAGCAATGTCTAAATTAATCAGAATGAATTTTCAAATAAACAATTATTGAATTTTATTCTTGTCCAAAAAACAGGGATAGTCCGCAATTGGCTTAAAATTTTTATAGGGGGGTCAATTTTAGATAGACGGATAACCAGAACCAGGTATATTGAAGATACCTGTCCGTTTCAAAAGAGTATTTGGTCTATAAATTTAATTAGATGCTTGATGTATGGATGCATGTGGAGAGAAAAGGAAGGAATAGCTTTTCTACTTTTTAGTTTACTTCTTTAGGCATCTAATGATAAAATACAGAATGAACGTTCAGTATTCATGAAAGAGAAGTGGATGGAATGAACAAAAAGCAGCTTCAAACCGAGCAAACCAAACGCAGGCTTGCCGAGGCTTCCAAAGCGCTGTTTGCCCAGAAGGGATACAAGGCAACCTCGATCGAGGACATCGTGGCGGCAACGGGCAGCAGCAAGGGCAACATCTATTATCATTTCAAAAGCAAAGAGGGGCTCTTCCTCTATCTGATTGATGAATGGAATCGGGAATGGGAAGAGAGCTGGGCATCCAATGAGCATTTGTACCAAACCTGCACCGAAAAAATATACGGGCTAATGGAACAGCTTGTGTTGGACGATATGAATCACCCGCTAACGAAAGCGGCGGATGAGTTTTTTACAGGGGAGAAGAAGGAAAACGATATTGAGGAACGGATCGACCAAATTCTGAAGCATCACATCCAATTTAACCGGCAACTGGTACAGCAAGGAATCGAAAACGGGGAATTCAAGGCGGATCACGCGGCTCGGCTCGCCATTATACTGGAAAGCACTATTATCGGTCTGAGCCAGCTGTCACGCGAGCTGGAGCCGGAGGAGGCGCTTACGCTCTATCGCCAGGCGGCTGACGTGTTCCTGCACGGCATCTCTCGAGGGGTAAAGTAAGCTCAAGCCTGAGGGATGGTTGCCGGTAAACAAGACGTATTTTGAAGAAACATGGAGGAAGTAATCATGGCATTGCTAATACGTAACAGGGGCGCATTGCTGCTGTTGATGTTTAATATTTTTCTAGTATTTACGGGCATCGGCTTGGTAGTACCTATTATGCCGGCCTACATGGATTTGTTGCACATTACAGGCACGACGGTAGGCCTGCTGGTGGCGGCGTTCTCGTTCACCCAGTTCCTGTTCTCACCGATCGCGGGCCGATGGTCCGATGCGTGGGGACGGAAAAAGATAATTGTCATCGGTATGCTATTTTTCGCCGTATCTGAATTTATGTTCGGCGCCGTAAATGCACCTGTCCTGCTGTTTGCGGCTCGAATGCTTGGGGGTATCGGCGCGGCGATGATCTTCCCAGCGGTGATGGCGTATACGGCCGACATTACGTCCGAAGAGGAGCGCGGCAAGGGCATGGGACTTATTAATGCCGCCATTACGACCGGATTCATTATCGGACCGGGAATCGGCGGATATATCGCCGAATACGGCATCCGGGTACCATTCTATGCGGCGGGTATTGCCGGATTGCTTGCAGCCATCATCACGCTAATCATATTGCCGGAGTCTACTCGCCTAACCGGACAGCAGGACGTTATCGCTGCAGCGGGCGCGGCGAGAGCGAAAGGCCCGGGGCTGGTTACCCAATTGCTCCGCTCCTACCGTGAGCCGTATTTCTTCAGCCTGATCATCGTTTTTGTCATGGCCTTCGGACTTGCTAATTATGAAACAGTGTTCTCGTTGTTCGTCGATCACAAATTTGGTTTTACAACCCGGGATATTGCATTTATCATTACGTTTGGCTCCATTGCGGGCGCGGTTGTGCAGGTTTCCTTGATCGGCTGGCTGTTGAACCGCTTTGGTGAGAAGAAGGTTATCTCGGTATGCCTATTCTTCGTTGCGTTGTTCATCTTGTTGACGTTGTTCGTCCACACGTATTGGCTCATTTTCGTCGTGACTTTCATCGTATTTCTAAGCATGGATATTTTGCGCCCAGCCGTCAGCACGAATATGTCGAAGCTGGCCCAGGACCAGCAGGGCTTCGTCGCAGGCCTGAACTCAGCATATACCAGCCTTGGAAATATCGCAGGCCCGATCGTAGCCGGGGCGCTGTTTGACGTGAACATCAATTATCCATACGTTTCTGCCGCAGTCGTGCTTGGCCTCTGCTTCCTTCTGTCCTTCGGGGAACGAGGCCGGTGGGCCAGCTCAAGGCGGAAATGTAATCTCTTCACTTAAGCATGGAGTAAAATTGAACGAAATCGGAAGGATTATTGAAATCGAGGCTAAAAAAGGCGGCTATAATGTAATTGCGCAGCAATATTGGGGAGCGGTAATCGGCCCAAGTTCTTGTCGTCCGCAATAATAATTTTTGTGTCGTTATTTAATGGGGCATTTAAAAGGGTTGTTTATTGGGATATAATAATTACGTAAAATAATAATTTGACGAATAAATGTAAATCAGATATATTGAAAACACGGAGGTATGTACATATATGGATAAACAAATGAAAATGCACTATATGCAACGAATTGATGATAAACTATCTGATTTACCTTGGTACGTTACAGAATTTATCGATAGTAAGAAACGAAAGTTATCTCCAACCACACTTCTTAATTATTGCCATGATTACATTATCTTTTTTGATTGGCTTATCGTTGAGAATATAACTTCATCAACTCGTAAAGAAATACATTTAGAAACATTAGAACGATTAACCATTCGTGAGGCGGAAAACTTTATGTCATTCCTGGATTATCAGTTGGGAAACAAAGGCTTACAATTAATCGAAAATTGTCCTCACTAAAATCTTTGTTCGATTATCTGCAAAATAAGGCTGAAACCCGCGATCTAAAGCCTTATATTCAACGAAATGTTATGGCCAAGATGGACTTGAATACTATAAAAGAAAGCCAGGAAACTATCGCAAATCGCATTGAAGGAAAAATTCTAAGAGAAGACGATTTTGAATTGTTCAGACAATTTGTAGCCCATGATTTTGGCGAAAAGCATAAAGACAATAAACGGATCTTTTCGTTTCATCAATTTAACCGTGAACGTGACACCGCAATTGTTTCGTTGATATTGGGTTCGGGGCTTAGATTATCCGAAGTTGCAGGGATTAATACGGATGACTTAGATATGAATAAAGCTTTAGTCCGAGTGATACGCAAAGGTGATAAAGAACAATATGTTTACTTTAGCAGGCAGGCGTTAATGGATTTAGAAAGTTATCTTCAGATCAGAGAAACAAAATATGTGCCTGAAAAAAACGAGAACTATTTGTTCATAGCAGCTCCTGTAGGCCGTAAAGGAAAAAGCCGGCGTTTGACACAACGATCAATCGAGAAACTCGTTGAAAAGTATGCAACAGCCTTTGGAAAGCCTTCGTTAACAGTGCATTCTCTCAGACACTCCTTTGCAACACGATATCATCTGGAGAATAACGATGTACCCAGGTTAAAGAATCAGTTAGGACATTCGTCGATACAAACGACAATGATATACACACACCTAACTGATGAAGAGATGCGTAATGCAGTAAATAACATGGATCGATAAACCCGCGGCACTATGCGGTTTTTCTAAGACTATTACACAAAATCCGTATTTTGACTAATAGTCTAGAAAGTTAAAGGTAATACCTTTAAGGACTATGATAAACATCCTCAGGCTCGTGTTTTTATCCAGGCGGCAAGAGCAACACTCTTGCTGCCATATTCTTATGAGTATATTAAGTTATGATTTATGATATCTGTTGCTCGTACGTAGATGCTGTTCATTTGCTGTACCCACAACATTTGTTCCTGAGCCTCGAGCTGTTCGGTCACGCCCTCATGCTCTGCCATCTCTTTGTCAGCAGGAGCATATGTTCTTCTGACTGATTATTGATGTCAACAAGGTAGACATCTAGTCTGCCGCTTGAATATACCGGATATAAACAAACTTAAAGTTACTCACGTTACTTCTCATAGTCATCGTCATAATGACGTTCTTGCCAGAAAGCTTGAGCTTCCTTATGTCGCTCATACTCTTCGTCAGCTCTATTATATTCATCTTCACTTACATACTCTTCTCTAGCAGCTTGTTCATCCAAATACCTTCGGTGTTCCTCCTCCTGCTGTTCAAAATCAATATCTTCTTCATGATCAGGTTCATTTCCTTGCTCATCATCGTCATCGTTGCCTAATGGATCTGTCGAGTCTATTACTTCAATATCTAAAAATTCAATTTCCATCGAATCAAATCAATTATCTTAATATGCTCATTGTGTTCTCCTGATAAAACGTAAAAATTAACGATCGCATTTAAGACCCCTCTTTTGTAGCTAGAAGTGGGATTGTAGGATTAGCAGAATGGTGTGGAGTTTCTCAGCCCACCATTACTCGATTTTGTAAAAAAGTTGGTTTCAAAAATACTCTGACTTTAAATACACCATGTATCGTTATGTAATGATGAAAATAATCCTATACAAGCTGAAAACCAAGTATCCTCAATGTTTCAATATTATAAGGATTTAATTACTTTATCGGAACAAGTACTAACTAAAGAATTGATGATCAATCTTTCTAATTATATTCTTTCCTCTAAACATCTTTTTGTTTCGGGTATTATGGAAAGCTTTGTTCCTGGAAAGTTTCTCGAAACCAAGTTAAGAAAACTTGGATTGTATATATCATCCATTCATTCATCAGAATTAAATGATGTATTCAATTATGCTCAGACTGATGACCTACTCATTTTATTTTCTATGAGAGGAAACACATCTGTTTTAGGACAGTTTCTTTCTCAAAGAGAAAGTTTCAAGGGAAAGGTCCTTCTGATTACCATGAATAGAAATAGTAAATACAAAGATCTTGTAGACAAAATGGTCGTTTTACCACAAATTACTCTTAGTACTTCGCTCAATCAAACAAAAACAGATATCTTATTTTATGTCTTTGTTGAAAACTTAGTATCATATATCGCCTATCTTTTAAATGATTCACAATAGTAACGAGGGTAAGGTTGATTTCTTCCAAGGAGAGGTTTGGTGCATTGTTTTCTGACTGTACAAAGAGGCTATCTGTCTTCAAAGTGCCCCCTAATTCAAAGTTATCTCTATATGAATCTAGAGAAGTTGGGCCGATTTACCCTGTGATTGAAAATAGGATCTTGATATTGACTATACTGGTAAAGCGTGAATATATTGACTTATTTTAAATGTCCACCAGTCCCTTCAATCAGTATTGCACTAAATTTGCATTTATCGGAGGTTTACGCAATTTGGGATTCGAAATGAATTACTACTCCACGCTTTCACCTATGCAATTTGTAGCAAACAAGTCAGGGTACCTTCACCGTGTACTAAATTAAAAAGGCTCAGCGTTTCCACATGGAGACGCTGAACCTTTTTTTCATTTATTGAAATAAGTTTTCATTGTATCCCACATCCGGTTAAACACACTTTATTCCATAGATTGGCTTCCTGTAAGCAGTTCAGGCTTTTCATTGGTCCCCGGATAAAAGGCTAAAATTCCTCACAAAAATTATTCTTCAATGTGGCTACCTATTTATATAATCACCAAAATCATTAGTCGGACAAATTTTGATAAGTCGCCTATTGTGAATAATTTTCTGCCTATTCAAATCTCTAAATTAGGTAACCTTCTCATTTTTTTGTGAACATACAAATTAAGGGAGTTGCATAACATGGAAGTTTTTTAGTACATATAACCCAAAAGATTAGCGACTAAATAATGCCATGTACTGTGTCCGATGCATCCGTATTCCATTGAAAAGAAGAAAAGCTGCCACTTGGTAGTTTACTCGCCTTATCCACGATTTCATTCTCTGTTCTTGTCACTGAATTACTGCCTGCTGGTGTACTTCCTGAAATGAGTGCTGATCTAGAGACTTCAGAGGCGCAAAATTGAAATTTGGTTTTTGTATATGCCATCGTATCAGCAATCGTCTCTGAGACTAGGTTTAAGGGCCAACTTTGTGTCATTTCCCTTTTAAGGGATAAATATATGTCTGGTAAAAAAGCACCTGAAGAGTTGCATTCTGAAGACGGTAACCAATTGTACTGGTTGCTCATAACCCTCTCAAGGATAGAGACTATCAGATGCTTAATGAATGAAAAAAATGATTTAGATGGTCGGCAAACAATTTAGGATTTTCCATAGCGGCGAAATGACCGCCTTTATTCGCTTTCTCCCAGTACGTAATATTATAGACGCGTTCTACCCAGCTTCGGGGAGGCGTGGGCAGCTCCTTGGGAAATAAGGAAACCCCTGTTGGAACAGTAACACGCTGACCTTCGGTGAAATGCAGTGGCATTTTGGTACCTTCAGTATATATTCGTATGGAAGAAGCTATCGAATTGGTAAACCAGTAATCGATATGTTGGTGAGGATATGATCAAGTGAAAAAGACCTTTCCATATCTCCGTCACAGTCACTCCAACCTTGAAATTTTTCTACCATCCAGCTGGCAAGACCGGTTGGGGAATCACTTAGTGCAAAAGCCAGTGTTTCCGGCTTCGTTCTATGAAGAGCGCTATAAGCACCTTCTCGGTCCAACCACTCAGCTACGATGTCAAAGTAAGCTTGCTCTTCTTCGCTAACAGATGGTGTATTTTGAGTGAGGGGTGGCTTGTAGCTTCCAGGAATATAATTGAGATGAAGTCCCCTCACCCGTTCAGGGTACATGAATGCTAACCATGTTGAGACCCCTGCTCCAATATCCTCTCCCTGAACCAAATACCTTTCATAACCCAAACGATCCATAAGTTTTGCCCAAAGCGTGGCTACGTATTTGGACCCCACTCCCGGCCGTGAGGGTTTACTCGAAAATGCAAAGCCTGGCAAAGAGGGAATAATAACGTCAAATGCCTCTTCAGCATGTCCACCATATAGCGATGGGGTTGTTAGATAAGGTATTAGTTCTAACATCTCTACAAATGATCCTGGCCACCCATGAGTCAGCAACAGTGGTCGTTCGGATGTCCCTTCACCCCGAACGTGCACAAAGTGTATATCGAAGCCGTCCACATGTTCAATAAACTGTGGGAAACGGTTTAACCATGCTTCCTGTTCACGCCAGTTGTATTCCGAGCCCCAATAATCAACTAATCCCTTCAAAAAGGAATAGTCTGTCCCCAGAGCCCATGGTTCTATAGAGAAACTTGAAGGCCATCGAACCTGTTTTAGTCTGATAGATAGATCGTGCAATTGTTGCTCTGGAATTGAAATTTTGAACGGCTCCATCATTGTTTCCTCCCTCTATTCGTGTTAAATAAAAATACGTATCGCTGAATATATCAACAATAAACACATAATCAATCGAAATGACTTATCGTGTATAGCAAAGAATGTTTTGAACATGGAGCCGAACGCTGACCATAAAAGTAATGCCAGACATCCGATTACAATGGATAAACTCAAATAAAAAACGATGGTTCCATATGAATGAGTAAATGGCAAAATAAAGGCACTCATGACCGTTAGAAAAACAAAATGCTTTTGACGTTGATGAGTTGAAGCATGAAATCGGATAAGAATGAGGATTGCGCCTCTCTATAATCCTTTCCTGAACTTTTATGCCAACCAATCTGCACTCATAGATTCCTCTCTTGTAGATTAATTTACGATCAGAAGGATTCTATTGTATGATGGATCTGTTCATTAATAAAATTTAAATATTCAAAATCATTATCATTTTTATCGATAGAAATTAAACCTAAGGAGAACACCGCGATGGAAATTAGACACCTTATTACATTTCAGACGATTATCGAAATCGGAAGTTATATAGGGGCTGCATCGCAATTGGGATACACTCAGTCCACGATCACTGCCCATATGCAGTCGCTTGAAGAAGAGATTGGCGGGGAGCTTTTCACTTACGAAAGAAGGCATTTGAAACTTACTCAATTAGGGAGAGAATTAATACCTCTGGCAGAAGATCTACTGGCTACTCATGACCAGATTAGAAATATACGAAGCAACCAGGAGGTTAAAGGTGTTGTAAAGGTGGCTGCACCAGAGTCTTTAACGATTTCTAGATTAAGTCCGATTATAAGGGAATTCTCTTTGAAATATCCTCATGTCAAATTCATCCTTATCAACGGTACATGTGAACAAAACCAGGTTGACTTAATCAGTGGACGTGTAGATGTGGCTTTGATGGTCTACCCGGAAATACATCCGGAAAAATACATTCATTATTCTTTGGTTGAGGAGAACATTGTCCTGGTGTGCAGCAATGACGGCCCAGACCATTTCGATGAATATAAGCGAGAGAACACCAACCATTTTTTTATTACGAATGAAGAAGGCTGTAGTTATCGGACCATGTTTGAAAGATATCTTGTAAAGCATGATATTCATCCATTTCAAACCATGGAGTTATGGAGTATAGAGGCGATTAAACAAACCGTTATGAGTGGGCTTGGATTTTCTTTTTTGCCTTATATTACAGTTAAAGAAGACGTGGATAGAGGAAAACTTAAAATTGTAAGTCATTCCGAAAAGTTCGATCCGATATACTCCCATATGCTGATTAAAAAGAAAAAGTGGCTATCTCCAACAGTGAAAGCTTTCTCTGAACTTGTCATAAAGTCGATCCGTGAAACGGATAACGAGATCGAAAGATCAAGATGACCACCATTTGTTGGATAATTGGTATTATCTACTCGAATCATAATATTCTTTTTGCCTTTGGCTGCATGAGATGTCGTATCAGGTAATGAAATGACCATGTATTTATCTTAGCCTAGCGAATGATTTATTTAGAACAATCACTTTATCGTATCTGAGATACATATGCTGTTCTCAAAGAGGACAAAAACTTCTTGTATCGTTAGCCGAACTTCCCCGCTTTTTTTCATTACAAAAATTGACATTTCACATGAAAATAAGTAGTATAATTAGAAACAATTATACTGTAAAAGAGGCCTTTTCTCATTCCCCTCTATTCAAATTCCTGATCCTACCTATTTAAGGAGTGAAAATGCTATGTGCGCACGAACGCTAAAAGCGAATACAAGGTATGTAATCGGTAACTATTGCAAATGGATCGCAGTTGGTATGATTTTAACTTTCACGGGATGCCCGCTTGCATCCGCCGCTCCTTCACCCTCATCCTCTAGTAAAACTAGTGAACCCACGTCCTCCCTAGTTACATTTCAATTGCAAGAGGCTACGATTGCTCAAATGCAGGAAGCGATGAAGTCAGGGGCACTGTCAAGTGTCGAGCTCACCGCCCTGTACCTTAACCGGGTATATGCCTATGATTCTAGTGGCATTCGGCTGAATTCCATCCCTGTTCTGAACCCCGACGTACTAAAAGAAGCTGCTCAGGCTGATCAACTAAGGGCACAAGGTATTAAGACCGGGCCTCTGCAAGGCATCCCCTACACGGTTAAAGACAGCTACAAGGTTAAGGGACTCACTGTCGCTTCTGGATCTCCGGCTTTCAAAAACCTAATGGCAAAGGACGATGCCTTTACAGTAGAGAAGATACGCAAATCCGGTGGGGTGCTCATTGGTAAAACCAACATGCCGCCAATGGCAGCAGGGGGAATGCAAAGAGGCGTTTATGGCCGTGCTGAAAGTCCGTACAATTCAGATTATTTGGCTGCAGCCTGGTACTCTGGCTCCTCTAACGGATCTGGCGTATCAACAGCCGCCAACCTCGCTGCCTTCGGTATGGGGGAAGAAACGGTATCTTCTGGAAGATCACCAGCATCTAACAATGGTTTAATTGCCTACACGCCATCGCGGGGCCTAATCTCCATTCGGGGGAATTGGCCGCTCTTCCCTATACGGGATGTCGTTGTCCCACATACGAGGACTGTCGAGGACATGCTCCGCTTGCTTGACGTGATCGTTGTAGAAGATAAGATCACCAAGGGTGATTTCTGGCGAGAACAGAAAGCCGTTCGGCTCCCTTCTGTCAATAGTGTCCGTCCCAAATCCTATTTAGAGCTGCGAGACATTCAAGCTTTGAAAGGCAAACGCATTGGCGTTCCGAAAATCTATATCGGTAAGGACCATGAAACCACAACTCCGATCAAATTCAGACCTTCGATACAGGCATTATGGGAAAAAGCTGTAAGGGATTTAACTGCTCTTGGAGCTGAGGTTGTGGAAGTTGACTTCCCCTTGCAGGAGAACAGCGAGAAGGACCGGGCAACAGCGAAAACACCTGAGGAACGTGGTTTGATGCCGGCAAAGTGGGTTGAAAAGGAATTCGGGCTGCTTAATCCTTATGCAGCTGAGGAATTCCTTAAAAGTGTGGGCGATCCGAATTTCCCGTCATGGGCTAATATCGACCCTGCAACCGTCTTCCCGAATCCGCCCGGTTCGGTAGATGCCAAACGTGGCAGAGACCTTGGCCACTATGACGTATTCATTGAAACCATAAAGAAAGGCGTCACCCCTTACGAACAAATTCCTCAGTTTTATGAAGGGCTGCGGGGGCTTGAAAATGTACGAAAGATTGATTTTGAAGATTGGATGAAGCAAAACAACCTTGATTTTATTGCATTCCCGGCAAATTCGAATATCGGCAAAGCTGACTCCGATGTGAATGAAACATCCTATGAGGAGGCTTGGGAGAATGGCAACTATTTCTCCAATACGAATTTCATTCTACGCGAATACGGGATTCCAAGTGTATCTGTGAGTATGGGCGCTATGAAGGATACCGGTATGCCCGTTAATCTGACGATGGCAGGTGCCGCATACAGCGATAATGACCTGCTTCGTTACGCTTATTCCTATGAGCAGGCGACCAAAAACCGTCCTATTGCAGCACGCACGCCAGCGCTTGAGGATGAAACCTTTTCCTATAACCCGCAAACTGCTCTCCCACCCTCTAAACGTAAGGAAACAGGAGCCCCTGCACTTAAGTTGAATGCTTCGATCAAGGACGATGTTCTCGCTTTGGAAGGTTCAGTCACAGATCAAAGCGATATCGCACAGCTTAAAGTTTATGTCAATGGCATTCGTGCCGTTATTACAGAAGATAAAGCCAATTGGTCAGCAACGCTTCCAACTACTAAATACAAACAGGGTGGTGCCTCCCAAGCCGATACGCTGCATATTCTCGTGCTGGCCAAGGATATTTACGGAAATACCTCTGCTCAAGTCAAGTCTGTCACTTTACCCCAATGACGAAGGACATCATAGAACTCACTATAATTGCGGGTTCATTATTAATATATTCGAGAGGGTCGCATTATGATCACCGAGCGCTTGTTGCCCTGGAAAGGCGTCGATGCTGGATATTAACTCGGTTGGCTTCGCCTACTTGAGCATGCACTGATCGGAATATTTCCTAGGCGTAACATTATTTTTCTATAGAAAAAGGTTGATAGAGTTGAGTTGACTACAAATAGACAATTATGCATTGGATTATCCTTATCTGCAACTTGGATGAAAGGAGACGGTTGGCGGCGCCCAGACAGCGGTGTGGAAAAGATGGGGTCAATTGACTATTACATTGATTTGGCAAATATGGCGGAGAAGGCAAAGCTCGATTTTCTTTTCAAGGCGGATTATCTTTATGTTAGCCCGCAGATGCTGGGCGATTCCGCTAATTTTGGCAGTCCCGATCCTACAATGATTTTTGCGGCGATTGCTCGTGAAACCGAGCGGATTGGATTAGTGACAACGGTTTCCACTACTTTCAATCCGCCGTATGTGTCCAAATGAAGCCATTGTGATTGACCGCGAGTCAGGCATTTTTTCTGATAAGGATAAGGTTTCTTCAATTAATCATTCAGGTGATTTTTTCAGTGTCCAAGGACCGCTTACTTTGCCTGCCCATACATCGGGATCTATTCCTATATTTCAAGCAGGCGCGTCAGATACAGGACGAAATTTTGCCTCTTCAATAGCGGATGCTATTTTTGCGGCGATGCCAGACCTTGAATCCGGAGTGGAATTGCGAAATGATCTAAGAAAAAGAGCCAAAGAACATGGACGCCATCCGAACGCCATCAAAGTTTTGCCTGGATTATATTTTTTCTTGGCAGAAACTCGCGAGGAAGCGCATGAATTACATAAGTCAGCACATGCGCATTTGAGTATGGAGCGCAGACATGCACTGCTCAAGTCAGTGCTTGGCCTTGATTTAAGCAGCTTTGCTTTGGATCATCGCGTAACTGCCGATATGCTTCCCGATCCGAATCAGCCAGTCCGTAGCCGGACACATGCTGAACTTTTGCGCCGGTATATTATAAACCATCAGCCTACAGTGGAAGATATGTTGGCAAGGCCCGAGGTCGTCGGATCTGCTCATTGGGTTTCCGTTGGAACGGTTGAGGACGTATTGAACGATATTATTGAGCGGTTTGAGGCTGGGGCTATAGACGGATTTATAGCTCTTCCGGGCGGTTCAGAAGAATCTATGAAAATATTTTTTGAAAAACTGATACCGCAGTTGGTTGAAAGAGGCTTGTTCAGAAGCGAATATGCAGGTTCGACTCTGAGGGCACATTTGGGTATTTAACACCTGATACTGTCGAGGGACAAGAACATTAAAAGTCGCTATTTTAGCGGCCATTTTGTTTTAACGGTACAAGTTCTTGTCTCGAGTCGAGGACAAGAACTTGTACCTATCGCCGTAAAGGACAAGAGATTTAGATCGGATCGGCTATGTATAAATCATTGTGTTGTTTTGAGAATAATATTATTATGCTTCATTGAACTACATAGAATCGCAGCAAGGGAAACCGTCGATAACTCCTAAAGGCTCCTGATTATTGTTAAAGTACAGCCCCAAATTAAAATCATTTGGTTTTTTTGGGGTGCTTTGTGTCACGGGTAGATAAAAGGACGAACAGGGTAACCGCCCTTTTATCCATGACAGGTTGCATTTAATGCCGTCCATTATGATAAAGGCTCTTACTTGACGAATTCAGCCATTACAATATTTCGATATACCCTTCTGTTCCATGCACGCGAATTCGTTGCCCATCTTTTATCAGTTTGGTAGCATTCTCCACTCCGACAACTGCTGGTAAGCCATATTCACGTGCGATAACGGCTCCATGGGTCATCAGTCCACCAACTTCGGTGACCAGGCCTTTTATGGATACAAACAATGGTGTCCAGCTGGGGTCAGTAAAGGAGGTGACTAATATATCTCCAGCTTCTAGATCAGCATCGTCCATGTTTAAGATGACACGTGCTCGTCCTTCTATAAGTCCGGAAGAAACAGGTAGACCTACAATAGCTTCGGCTGGGAGATTTTCTCGTTTGTACTCACCTGCAATGATTTCACCATCAGACGTGATAACACGTGGTGGAGTTAGTTTTTCATACAATTTGTACTCGTCTTTTCGTTTGCTAATGATCTGGTAATCTAGTTTATTTGTGCGTACGACTTCGTGAAGTTCTTCAAAAGTGAGATAGTATATATCTTCTTTTTCATGAATAACGCCCGCTTGTACGAGTTGTTCGGCTTCTTTCAGTAAAGCCTGCTTATAAACAAAGTAGCGATTAACCATGCCGTATTTTGGATATTCCCGATAACCGATGAAATTTCGGATGAGGTCGATCATTCGTTTTGTTTCTTTGGCTTTTTGTTCACCATCCGGTAATTGCTTCAATTGATCTAATAACTCTTGTTCTTTTTTCAAAGCTTCCTGTCGCCCTTGCTCAAATTTCCGATGGCTAGCATTAGGCTCAAAGTTTTTGATATTACCAAGAATCATGGGGACAAGTGTAGTTGGTTTTTCGCTCCAACGAGTTCTCGAAATATCGATTTCACCGGCACATCGCATTCCGTATTTGTTGAGATAAGCATAGATAGCGTCTTGAGTTTCCTGTCCACCATCAAACTTAACCAGTTCATCCAAAAAATTATCATCTTTTACATGTTGTAAATAATCAATTATTTCCGGATAAGGACGAATCACATCTGCGACATCCAATAGCGCCAGACCCATTTCCGAAGTAATGTTGTTTGGTACAGATTGAGAAAGCGTATCTGCTGCGTTTTTTTCACCTAACCACTCGTACATTTTTTCATTGATCCATGACGAAGCATTCATAGCAGTCATAAAAACCTTTGAACTTTGTGGGTCAAATAAGATCTTCTTTAATTCCTGGAGATCTTCCAGAATAAAATCAAATAAATCTGCTCCTGATTTCGTTTGGATGTTTTGTTTTAATTCTTCTATCGATGTTTGACTGTTCTTAATCAAATCAGAAACGATTGCCGGATCGTTTTCGATTTGTGCTTGAAAACCTGCAGCCGACCTACCTTTACTGCTATTACCGGGACTCCGTTCTTTTCTATCATCTGGTAACGATTTTATAAAATCTCGCTCTATTAGGGTCATAAATGCATCTTTTATGAGCGGATCGGATTTTCCCAGGGTATTTAAGAAAGTTTCTCTGCTGACAGGTGAAGCCAGCATATGTGTAACATCAACAAACAACCTTCCACCGGCTTTACGCATGGGTGCAGGAGTTATTAACAGGTAAAAAGACAATCCCAATGGTTTTATCGGGTCAGTCATCATTTGTTGATGACCGACGGATACATAAACGTGATTTTCCTGATCATTTACTTCAGGGATCGGGTATAAAGTCGTGATTGGCCGACTCTGGACAATATAAAATGTATCATCAACCAAACACCATTCGATATCTTGCGGGTAACCAAAATAAGCTTCGATCTGTCTTCCGATGCGTGCCAGTTGCAAAATTTGTTGTTCAGTAAGTGTTTGAGTCTTTTGCTGATCAGGATCGATCTGCTTTGTCTCTGTTCCGCCTTCTTTTCGTCCGTAGATAGCTATTTTTTTGGTTGCTATCCTCTTATCGACAATTTCCCCATCCTGTACTCTATAACAATCGGCAGATACCAAGCCAGATACCAGCGCTTCTCCAAGTCCAAAACTGGCATCAATTGATAGCAGCTTTCGGTTGGAAGTAATCGGATCAGCGCTAAATAAAATCCCCGAAGCCTGTGGGAAAACCATCCTTTGAACGATAACGGACAAATAAACCTGACTGTGGTCAAATCCATTTTGCATACGGTAGATTACCGCACGGTCCGTAAATAGGGAAGCCCAACATTTGCTAATATGCTGCAAGATCGCTTCTTTGCCGATGATATTTAAATAGGTGTCTTGTTGACCGGCAAATGAGGCATGCGGCAAATCTTCAGCAGTCGCACTAGAACGCACTGCATATGCATGTTCATCGCCAAACTGGGAGAGATAGTGAGTCACTGCTTTCACAACATCGGAAGGAATTTCTACTTCCATAATGATTTGTCGAATTTTCCTGCTGATTTCACCAATTTGATCTCGATCTTCTACTTTTAGCATTGTTAGTCGATCCAACAAAGTATGATACGTTTCGTTTTGTTCGATGGCTTTTTGATATCCCACTGTTGTAACACAAAATCCTTCTGGTACTTGTATTCCTTCAATTTTTGATAATTCCCCTAAATTTAATCCTTTTCCGCCAACGAGCAAAAGCTGCGTTTTTTCCATTTCCTGAAAACCGAGAACCAAAGAACTCATTCAATATCTCTCCTAACCATTAAATTGAGAAAAAACATTTGACAAGAGTTTATCGGCATGGTACACTTAAAGTGTAAGATGTAATAATTATGTCAATTTAAAATGCAAAAGTCGTAATCTGATTATATCATCGTGTCTGTTTATATGCAATATAAAAGAACCTGATAAAACTACGAGGCCACTGAAAAACTTGTGTTTTTCTGGTGAGTAACCATAAAGGACAAAACAAAAGACGACCCTTATCCAGATATTTGGATAAAAGGTCGTTTTTTGCTGTTCCAGAAGGTCTATGGATCCGTTATTTTATTTCATCAGTTTCAATATTCTCTTTAGGTTTACAGTGAAAATGGCCATGGCACCTTGTAACTCCATGCCAACTAGACCCGAGGAAGACGCTACGTTATACCCGTCACTGTGTTTAAGCTCGCTGTTCTTTGCTTCGATTTTGTAGCGTTCTTTGGCTTTCTCCTTGAAGTACTCGCTTTCTTGAAATGCCATTTGTTCGGTATGCTCGGCAGATTTAATACTCACGGAATAGGTTTTGCTTTTTGCTCCTTCTTTGTAGCACTGATGCTTCGGAATCCCGGGTTGTCGAGCCCCATCTTACAACCGTGCATATTTACAGTAGTCAGATGGGTATTATTGCAGCCGAAATGTTATTGTCCAGAATCAAAGACAATACCATGCCATACCGAGTGACCCATGTTGCAACGGATATCGTATACCGGGACTCGACGCCCGTTCTAAACTAAATCTGCCAAGAGGTGAATCAAAGTGAAAAATGTCGGAACGGTTCTTTGTGTGGGCGAGCTGCTCATTGATTTTTTTGCACGGATATTGATGTTAATCTTGCCAAGGGTCAGCATTTCTCCAAGCAGGCCGGCGGCGCTCCAGCGAATGTAAGCGCAGCCGTAGCCAAGCTCGGAGGAAAAGCGTCATTCTTGGGGAAAGTCGGAGCCGATCCCTTCGGTATGTACCTGAAGCAAACGTTGGATGAGCAGCATGTGGATACGTCCATGCTCCTTTTTATGATAGAGTTGCAAATTTCTTCGATTCGGCGAAAAATTTCGCTTGAAGTTTCTGTGTCCATAGGATCATTCATCCAAGCCTTGTGAAAACAAATTCTTTAACGAATTCACTTTTAAAGAAATGATGAATCATCTATACAATTAAACCTGCACGTTTAGCAATGAATTCAATCTTCGCACAGCTGTTGCCTTTCCAAACTCTTCCTTCTCCGCATCGAGTATTTCACCCAATTTTCATAGAGTTTCAACTCAGAAGCAACTCGGGAAATCTTCTCTCAATTACAGTATTCATTATAAACGGCTGTGATTCCCTTACAACCTAATAAAACCAGGATGTAAACAGATTGTTAACCGGTTTATAGATCATCATGACCAGAAACAATGGGCTCGGCACATTGATCTTGTACAAGGAGCAGACCACCACACCAATGCCCGTGATCCAGAACAAGCCCCAGACCAGAAGGTCGCGGCGCCTGCTTCCTCGTGTCAGCAAAGGCACATCGATGACCGCACAAACCGCCGCTGTTGCCAGAAAAAGCAGTAACACCATTGCGCTCACTCCTTGATATCTTCAATAAAAGATTTGTCTGTAATGCCAATTCGGTTAATCGACACGCTGGCTTGGTAATGGATAGGTAGCGATTTTAGGTAATTGTCCCCTTTTTCCTGTTGTAGCCTAGCCCAAGCTTGGGGGTTGGCACGGTAGATCAACTGTCCAAAGCCCATAATATCAACATTATAGCGCTCACTAATTTGCTTAACTGCAGTTTTCATCCGCAAGATAATTCGTTCTTCCGATTTCCTTTCCAGCTCTGTAATCACGCGCTCTGCCTCCAGATTATCTTTGCTCATTACCTCTTCCACATTACACAAGGCCTTTACATGGATGTAAATATGGGGTTCGCCGTCAATCATCTTGACTTTACGTTTGGTCTCTGTATGTAGTGCTTCAATGACGATGGGCCGTCCGTCGTCTCCTGTTACAGGACCTGAGCTTTTGACAACGTTATTGGTGATATAATTGTAGCCGATCGTCTCGTTATCGCTTAACCACCCGATCATCTTATCCTTCCGAAATACGGCTACATTACTGTAATGTAATCTGGCTGTGGGCGAGCTATCTTCCACATTGCCCTTATTTTCGCCCTCACTAACACTGCCGGACATCTTCACTCCGGTCAACACCGGGTTAATCCCCTCGTACAGCAAATCTTCAATAAATTTGTTCAAAGAAACAGCGACTGTTTTTGCTGATGACTTATATGATTTGTCCAGGGAATTATACAATTTACTTGCCGGCAATCTCTCTAGCGGGGTAAGGACCTTCAGGACATCTTCGGCAGTGGTGTCTTTGGCGACCATAGCGTAGAAGTCATTACGCGGCTCTCGGCTCCGCTTCAGCATATCAAGTGCCTCGCCAATTCCGGCCCGGGCAAGCTCCTCTCCGATCACCAGTATACGTATATGTCCATAGTAGCCAGCTCTCGCACTCTCGAGACTGTACTTGCGCTGGGCTTCATAAATCGTGGGGACCGTGAAGGTAGATACAATCACCGGCACCCCGGGCCCTCCCGTCCCTCCTGCCGCCTGCGAGGCAATTGCTGAAGGAATAACTACCTGCAGTGTAACCTTATAGCCAGATTCAGCCTTATCTAGCCCCATTCCCAGCACAAAGGCCATTTCATTTAACTCCTGTCTTTCCCAGCACCCGCTGAGCAGCATAGGGACCAAAAGGGCAAGCAGCAGTCGCGGAACAGTTTTACGTTTATTTAGGCTCATCTGCCGACTCCTTTCGCCTGTTTGTGCTTTGACGGTCAAGGTTTTGAATCATACTATCTGCTGGCCTTGTCTTTAAAAGCGGCCAAGGAAAACGGAAGATGGAATCCTTCAGATCATTTGAACGGTATGGCCCGATCGGGCTCATATAGGGCATGCCGAAAGAACGCAGACCCGCTAAATGCAGCACAATCAAAAAGACACCGAATAGTATTCCGTATAGTCCAATAAAGCCAGCTAGCCCGATAAGAACAAAGCGAATGATTCTTGCAGCGATCGACATGCCTGTCTCTGGTATGACAAAACTGGATATGGCCGTAATAGATACAATGATAACCATTGCTGATGAGATAAAGCCCGCTGCAACCGCCGCCTGGCCTATTACAAGTGTTCCAACAATGGATATCGCCTGTCCTATATTTTTCGGAATCCTCACTCCCGCCTCCCGCAGAATCTCATACGTTAATTCCATGAGCATCGCCTCCACAAATGCGGGAAAAGGAACGTTTTCCCTCTGTGCAGCAAGGCTAATAACCAGATTGGTAGGGATCATCTCCTGATGATAAGTCGTAACCGCCACATAAAAAGAAGGGGCAAGCAACGTAATGAAAAAGGAAAGAAAACGGATAAACCGCAGCAAGGTGGCAATATCGGCCCGCTGATAATAATCTTCGGCAGATTGAAAAAAGGCGACAAAAAAGGTAGGCACCAACAGGACAAATGGTGTTCCATCCACAAGAATCGCCACTTTGCCTTCTAGGATTCCCGCTGCGATGGTATCCGGCCGGTCGCTGTTATAGATCGTGGGGAACGGCGTAGCAGCCGTATCTTGAATAAACTCCTCAATATATCCGCTCTCCAGGATACTGTCCGTATCTATTTTGGCCAATCTGCGCTTCACCTCCTGCACCAGGTCAGGATTTGCGATGTTGGCGAGATACATAATGGATACACTGGTTTGAGTCACCTTACCAATTTGGAAGGTTTCTAGCCATAGCTGGCTATCTTTAATTTTCCTCCGGATCAGCGCCGTGTTTGTCCGCATATTTTCCGTGAACCCTTCCATCGGCCCACGTACAACTGATTGTGAGCTTGGTTCGCTTACATTGCGGTCCTCCCATCCAGGCAGTCCGATCCGTAGGGCGCTGGATGTTCCGTCAACCAGCACCATGATATTACCGGATAACAGCTCATGAACAAATTGCCCAAGGTCACGGGTGACAGACAGATCCCCCGCAATCAGCATACGTTTTTGCAAAAGTTCAATCTTCTGATTGGCATCAAGATCTCTCATCTGATCAGGGGTACAGCGTTCCTGAAGCGAAAATAATATGGAGTTATGCAGAACCTGTGTATCCACTAGACCATCAATATAAAGCAAAGCGATATGCGTAGACTCATCCAATTCCAGCTTTTTAGTTATAAAGTCCGTGCTTGTCCCGAGCAGTTGAACCAACTGCACCAAATTGTCCTCCAAGCGGTGTGATAATGTGCCAGTAATTGTATCCTTCATGTCACAACCTCCGCATTCCGTGAGCAAACTAAAAATAGTATGACAGAAGAAGTTGATAATTATCCCCTTACCATTCCTTTTCGACTATCAATTATAATTATGTTATAAAATCACATACTAATGGAAATGACAAAAGAAAACTTGAGGGGCAGTTTGCAGCAGATTTGGAGGAATCTCATGAATCTTGAAAAAGACCGGATCAGTACGGCTCAAATGATAATGCTTGGGTTTTTCTCGCTCATCGGGGAAATGGCACTTGTTTATCCTGCGGCAATGACAACAGGAGCCCACGAGGACGCGTGGATTGCCGCCTTGATTAGTATTCCACTAGGACTTGCATGCGTAAAGCTGATGGTATCTACATCAAATATTGATCCAACTAAAACGATTATTGAGCTTTCATTACAAATATTAGGAAAATGGGTGGGTGGAGCTGTAGCGTTGAGTTATTTATTCTTTTTCCTGATCGCAGCCTCCACCTATGTCAGAGAAATGGAAGATTTCATGTGCACACAGATTTACGAAGGGACACCCGGCGGGGTCATTCGCTTCATGGCGATTTTTCTACTGGTGTATGGCTTGCGGCTGGGTCTTGAAACGCTGGGCAGAGCAGCCCAGATTTTTTTTCCTTTCTTTGCGTTTTTTCTGATTTGCCTAATCGTTCTCCTGTTCCCCGATGTCCAGATAGAGCGTATCTATCCTATTTTGAATACACCGTTCCCTGACATGCTACACACCATTATGTTCGGCGTATTTTATCCCTTTGGAGAAATGTGCGTGTTCTTCATGGTGTATCCCTATGTCCAAAAACAAAGCAATACGAGCCGCAATATATTCATCTCCCTGTTGATCGGGGCTGTTGGACTCAACCTCATTTTGTTTCTCTCCCTAACAGTACTCGGGGCATATTTCTCAGAACACGAATTTTACGCTGCCTATATTCTTGCCCAGAGAATCAACATTGCTAATTTTCTGCAGCGGATTGAGGCTTTAATGGCCACCACGTGGATCATTAGCACGTATTTCAAAACAGCGCTTTTCTTTTACGCATTTGTTTTGGGGACAGCTCAGCTACTAAAGCTAAAATCCTACCGACCATTGATCTTTCCAGTGGCGTTTCTGATTTACGGACTGTCGCATCTGATTGCAAAAAATATTATTTTCTACGTCAAGGAGATCCCAACCTACTGGGTAGATTGGGATCTCACCCATGCCTTCGCTTTCCCTCTAATTCTGCTCGTTGTTTATCATATCAGGAAACGTATCAGTCACAACAACCAGCTAACGTAACCCTCGGGGCAAAGAAGAAATGCCGTTAAAACAAAGCAGGTCTTAAGAAATTTCAACGAAAAATGAGGAAGACAACTGAAAATAATCCTTCATTGGCATGAAGGATTATGGATAATTGTAGGAATTAAATGTGGTAGGGTTGGTCTTTATTAAGGATGGCGTAAACGTGATGGAGTAGCTTGTTGGCGCAAGCAATCACAACCACCTTGTAGGCTTGCCCTCTTTTCTTTTCATATCATAATCCACTTCCGGTAATGTCGCGGAAATTTCCTCCATGGTTTCTTCCAGCCTACTTAATTGCTTCTGGAACTCAAGTAGGAGGGATACCATCCCCACAAGGGCCATGCTTTGCGTTATGCTCCTTTTATTATTGGCCCATTCAAGTAATGCTTGTCTCAACTGATTTGCCTTCTCTCCTACCCCATCTTTCGAATGAGACTTCCCGGTTTGTTCCTGAATGATAGATTCTACCTTTTCAAACTCGTCGTTCAGACAACTCTGCAGCACTCTAAGTGCAGTAGCTGAGAAGAGATTACTGAACACCTTCTCAAACGCGGGAAATACCTGATCCAGTAAAGCTCTCGAGTTTAGCTTTGCCTGAACATACATCGAGGTTATAAACTCATGTTGTCTCGTCACATGCTGTAGCTCGGTGTACAACTCGTCCCATGTACGATGTGGCGTTACATCACCCCGAGAGTACCTTCAATTCATCAAGCAATTCTCCCAATCGTTCAAAACCGCTCTCCTCGTGCGTAACTCTCCAATATTCCGTAAGGTTCATTCCTTCCTAGAAAAGCCTGAACGACGCTGGCTCCTTTAGCCACATCTAATCCTACAACCGGCTCCATAACACACTCCCTAATTTTAAAGTTGCCGTCACTCCCACGATGGTTCCAAACCCATAGCTTCGCTTGTGATACGAGATCCCTGTCTCAACCAGCTCAAACATGGTCATTGGGGGCAGTGAGAGAACTGTTTTCACGACGGGGTTGACCCCAATAAATTCCACGTTCTCTCGGCTACCGCCATCATATGACGCCTAAGAAAAAAGGCCAACCAGAAATCTCTGGTTGACCTAATAATACGAAATAAAGTCCTAGACTGCCGCTGTTTTATTGAACTATCGTTTCTCTTAGTTTCAATGCCTTGCCTTTGGTGAAGTTGTATATTTTTACGCTAATTAAAACAGGAACGATGTATCACCCAATTGGTGTTCCATCAGGTAGTTTAATATCTGGTTTCAATAGAACCACATCTCCCTTTTCGGGTATTCCTCCAAGGACTAATACCTCTGAATTAAAGCCTGCTATCCGTCGAGGAGGAAAGTTGACTACACCTATTATTTGTTTGCCTATAATATCTTCAGCCACATATCTTTTTGTAATTTGTGCACTCGAAGTTTTTATTCCGATATCTTGTCCAAAATCAATTTCAAGTTTAATAGCAGGTACTTTTGCTTCTGCAAAAAACTCAGCTTTAATTATTGTTCCAACACGAATATCGAGTTTCAAAAAATCATCAATCGTTGCCATTTAAACATTCTCCTCATCTATTGTTATCTTAAATTTCGCGAATAATCAGTTACAATGTTAATATTTTGCAACTGTAGTATACTTTAAAGATTTTGCCCAAAAATACATCCCCATACCGAATAAAGTCATGATTCCACCTATGAATTGAAATGCAGAAATTATTTCTCCCAAGAATAAGTAGGCGAGAATTATGGCAAGAACAGGCTCTCCAATAATACCAACTGAGACAGTAGTTGCACCCATTGATTTCAACAACAGATTAAAAATATATTGTCCAAAAATAGTTGGGATTACTGCAAGTAACAAGAAATACATCCAATCCGACGAGTCATATTCAATCAAGGAATAATTATTCAACAAATTGTAGACCAGCATGACGCTGCCACCAATAAAAAAAACAATAACACTATATAAATTTGCATTTATTTTGTGGCTTACTTTCTGTCCTGCCAACATATATGCTGAAACCAAGATTGTTCCTAATAAAGATAATCCATCTCCTATTAATGCCTCTCTCGAAATCCCTATGTCTCCCCAAGCTATAATGATTGAACCAACAAGAGCGGCGATCAAACAAAGAATGGTCAATATGTTTGCTCGTTCTCTGAACATAAAGTATGAACCATCATTACAAATAAAGGCTGTAAGGATAAGATGACCATAGAGCTCGCAACTGAGGTATATACTAAAGATTCCATCCAGAATAAGAAATGTAACCCGAGAAAAAGACCAGCTATGAAAACGGTACTCCAATCTTTTTTGTTCATTTCTAAGGAACGGAACATTTTCCAAGGTACAAAAGGAAGCATTATGAGTACTGACATATACAATCTGTACATCCCAGCCACAGAGGTTGGAGTATCTGAGGATTTTATCATGATGGATGAGATGGAAACAGACAGTATGCTGATTAAAAGTAAAATATACGGATGAAACGGTAACGACGATTGATTTATTTTCACATGTACGCCTCCAAGATGTCTTATCCAATCGCCTGTGCACAGGATTGTAATGATAAGCCGAAGATCTGGTATAATAATATCACCACTTTTATTTTATTTGTGTAACTATATCTTTAATTTATATAGAAATATCGTCATCAGAAAGGACCTCGCTAAAATGGAAAAACAATTGCACGAGACCATTCTATATCCCGATGTTTCATTTCCATACATTATGTACACCCATACTATTCATGCAAGTAATCCTGAAGGTAGAGGATTCAACGATTTACATTGGCATGAGGAACTACAAATCACTTTGGTTACCAAAGGAAAGCTAGTGATACAAGTTAACGGGATTGATCATGAATTAGAACAGGTCAGGCCATTTTAATTAATAAAGGTGTTCTTCACGTTACTACACACCTTACACATAACGGTCAATATGTCAGTTTTAATTTCCCTGAGAAGCTGCTGGCCTTTTATGCAGATAGTGCGATGGAAAAAACTATGTACTGCCTTATACAAACTCTCTCTTATTGTCATTAGTAATCAAAGGAGATGTTGAATGGCAAATTCAAATACTGCAAATGCTTTGGGATATGAAACAGAAATTTGATATGAAAAAAAATGGGGCTGGGAATATGAGGTTTCCATCAAAACGGCACAATTATGGTTAGTCTTAATATCTAATATTTCGCTTTCTTCTGAGGAAGCACCTAAATACATGAAATTGCAACAAGAGAGGCTTCAATTGATGCTCAGCTTTATCCATCAAAACTACTCAAACAATATAACACTGCAAGAAATTGCTGATGTAGTACATCTGAGTGTGTCAGAGTGCAATCGTGGTTTTAAGAGAACCATTCATATGACACCTTACGACTACTTAATTAAGTACCGTATCAAGAAAAGCAGCGAGTTATTAATTTCAACAGATTCTACAATAACTGAAATAGCCTACAGAGTGGGGTTCAATCATGTAAATCACTTCATTCAGTCTTTTAAGAAACATCATAAAAAAACACCTAATGAATTCCGGAAATTTAGAAATGAATTCATTAATTAAGGAATGAGGCAGCCGATGGAATGTTGGCACTTCGTTCAAAAAGGCAGCCGGTTTAACTGACCGGCCGCCTTCTCTAAAACCTCACCCTTAGTTTTCTATAACAAGCTCTACCCTCGTTAAACTATCCTGTCCGTTCGTATTATGAGGTAACCATTTCATTCTGGTTGATCCTTTTTGCATTTGCTTTGAGGATTAAGTACAGTTAAATTGCAGGTGAAGATCGGCTCTTCTTTATCCAGTCTTGTCTGGACATTTACGGCCGTTCTGTGTTCGCTTACCATATTGGCTTGCGATGTGAGGAGCAAAGACGTCATTCGCACGCTTCAAATGGCCTTTTTTAAGCGACACGGGCTATTTTTAACCTGTGATTTGCTCTAACAATGGCCCTCAGTTTATTTCTCATGGGTTTGAAACTGCCTGTGAAATCTTCTGGTAATACCTTCATAAGCTCCGCTTCTTTTATTATTCGCAAATTTGCAACAGTTCTCTAAATGAATTCATGCGATAAGTCGCCAGATCATACTGTGCAGCGTCTCCAATCGCAGCTGAATCCATTTTGGCGTTAACAGCAGCCTTGATGCCAGCTATGCGTCTTCAACTACCAGACAATCCTTCTCGGAAACACCAATATATTGAGCAGCTTTAATAAACACTTCAGGATCTGGTTTGGAATTAGCAATGTTGCTGCCATCCGACACAGCATCAAAGAAGTCGCCCAAGCCAATTCGTTCCAAAATATACCGTGCATTTTGACTTGACGAGTCGATAGCCAGCTTCAGACCCTGTTCTCTCAGTTGAAGTAAAGTCTCTCTCACTTCATCGCTTAAATCAGCAGGAGACATTTCTGTAAGAAGCGTTTTGTAATAAGCATTTTTTATCTTCGGCTATTGCCAATTTCTCCTCTTCCTTCAACTCCCGGGGATGGTTCTCCAGGATTATATTCAGACTCTCCATGCGGCTCACCCCACGAAGACGATTGTTAACTGCTTCGTCAAAATTAATTCCGAGGGAATCGGCAACTTTTTTTCAGGCTTGATAATGGTAGTCATCTGTAAAACAAATTACTCCGTCCAAATCAAAAATGACAGCTTTATACTTCATGCCTCTTCTCCCCTTCTTATAATTTAGTATCCCAGTAAGAACAAAAGGGATCAATGGGATTTTTACCTTTGAATTCGCTTTTTCCTACCAATTTTTCTACAATCAGCTTAGGATTATATTCATTTGCCGTATAAGCATTGATGTAGGTTTTGATCATAGGAACATCCTGCAAATGATATGGATTGGCAACCGAAACAAAGATTGTAGGAATCTCGTGAACAAACCACGGAGTGTCCAGCCCCATAGGAGGCAGCCAGTTTATTCTTACAGTCGTCTGGTTGCTTGCAGTTTTAATATTGGCAAAGTAAATAACCAGATCGTACTGTTTTCTAATATCGGCGATCGGTCTCTTTCTGAATAAATCACTATGGATGTCGGCATCGAATTTATCTACTTGGAATCCTTCATCTTGCAAGGTTTGTATAAATAAATTACTAACCGGAGGTTTACCGCTGGCACTTACGATATCTCCAAGAACAAAAACCATAATTTTTTTATATTTTTCCTTGTCAATAGGAAAAATATGTTGCGTATCTTTGACGAGTGTTATGGATTGATCCGATAATTCTATCTATTCCTCCTTGTTAAAAATCATTTGAGAATTATCATTCTAATATGCCTATAAGAGCTCCACGGCAAGATCTCACACCACTTCTCATAACTCTTGGCTTCTTATGGGAGAATGTGAAGCTGAACACTGTTCAGATTGTTGCGAAGATTGCTCTTGAGCTGATTGCTGCTGATGGGTCTTCTTCATTCATTGGATCATTGATCAACAAACAGATTTCTATGGAATTATACTTCCTGAAAAATATTCATACACAATTGTTAAAAATATAAAATTCTCTCGACCGAGCCTGAACCAGGGTCCGCGAAAGTGTATGTTCGTTCCGTATGAACACATTCAATATGAAATGGGAGGAACACAAAAAAGGTATCTCTTCAATCATCGAGATACCCTTTATGGTTGCCGTCTTATATATCAATAACTTAGATACACCCAAATTATAGCGTCATATACACGATGTTACGTGAATTATTTGTATTAAGCACCTATCTTAGTGATTAATGCTGTGTGCTCCTTTTTGTTTTAAGAATAACCGCTCACCCCATACCTTTAGCTGCGCAAAAGCATAAACGACGCCGAACGAGCATGCTAAAGTCGAAAGATAAACCAAGAGCAGCGCCACGAAGAAAGGAAGCTGGCCTATCAAATTACCGAACAAGCGCAGCACGATGACCAGAATGAACACGTTCGCTGTAAAGGCCCGATACGCGTAAGTAGAGAGCCATTTATAGTATGGAAGTGAACGGGAATTCAGGTTGATCAAATGTCTGGCCAGCATGTATATCAGGAAGATCACTAACAGACTGTACAAGGTCATGGACGGCTTCAGATAAATCAGATTTCCGAAGGACATATCCTCAAATCCAAAACTGAAAAACTCGCGATTTGTCCAAATGAGAATAAGCAGCATTACCGGAATGAGTATGAACTGAATCCGGCGAATCACTCCGTCAAACTGTTCCTTATATACCCAAGCGATTCCACCTAGTAAAGCATAAATAAAATAACTGACGAAAAAGCGGTCAAGGTAACGCAGACTAATCGCATATGCTCCTTGGAATACGAAGGTATCGTACATCCATAGCCACGCTCCGAAGATCACGAAGCTCACAATAAGCAGCGGAATAACCCGCTTAGGCTTAGCCAGGTATTTGTAGCAGATGAAAATAAGGACCGGCATCAGCAATTGAAATTGCAGCATCATCACGGTGTACCAATACTGTGATGATGCATTACCGAGCACAAATGACTCGATGAGCGTCCAGAATGATGTAACGTGCTGATTAGCCTGAATTTCGGGGAAGAAGATTAAGCCAGCCGATGCCCACAGTAAATAAGGAATCACGAGCTCACCGAATTTTTCCTTATAAAAATGGGATACCTTAGTATGCTGATTATTTTTCACCATCCCATATACGATGGCAAAAATAAAGACTGGTGCAGTATACTTCACTATATTGAAAATAACGCCTAATAAGGCTAGATCATCATTAGTGTGTGCATACTTCAGAAACATTCCCAGAACGCTTTGCAAGACCGCTCCGCTGACGGCAAACACCTTTAAGATATCGCTCTCATTAATATTAATATTCCGCTCTTCAGTGTTTTCCATAATACGCACTTCCCCTTTGACAGCTTGCCTGAAGCCAAATGGTCGTGCATTCCTCCCTTTTGCCGTTGATTATAGCTCCTCATTGCCAAGGATTACGGACGAGCTTGGGGCCCGAAGAAGTTCGCAGCACCACAGTGCTGGCCCGTCTCTCAATAATTTCGTGCAGGACGTAGGCACCGTCTCTTGTCTCCAATTGAATATCAATTCGAACATCCAGATGCTCCAACTTGTGCACAAGTCTTTCAGCTGCAGCATAATCAATAACCTCCGAGCCATCTATAACAAGGTCAAGATCACTCGTTTCCTTCACAGTGTGGTCTTGCGTCACTATTTCGAACCCCGCACTTCCCACTGGTCCCCAGCGCCAATCCAGCATGATTTCCGCTAATAAATCCATCACCTGCAGGACAGGCTGTTGCCGTCTTGTTGTAAATAAAGAGTTCCACATCTGACGCTCCGCTATCGCATAAGGAGACACGAGCTGGCATACGCCCTCCGGGTCAAGGAAGGCAGCTTCCCGTTGATTCCGCTCTGGCCCACGTATTCCGACGGGAATCCAACCATTCGCTAACAGTTCAGCCCTACGAACGACTACAAAGGGGGCCCGCCTCAGCGAGGCGGTTACCCACTCCTTGTCTTCGTAGAAGGAGAGATATTTCAAATTGGACACTTCAATCAGATCATGTGGCCGAATTACCATTGCTCCAAAAGCGCTTTTCGAACGTTCCGAGTTGCCGTACGTCCACCTGCCAGAGCTTCCTTGGTCTGTAAGCGGAAGCTAAGGTCACGAGGCGCTCCTTTCGTACTCTCAATGGCCTCGAAAATGGTCCGTTCCACAATGGCTACATCACTGTTCTGTGGATCGTCCGCATGGATCCCGCTCAGCAGCTGATATAGTGCTCCCAGAGTACTGTAGCTGCGCACATCGTAGGCCATGGCTGGGACTTTCTTGGTAGCTTCATCCAGCTCTGCAATCGTCCGCTTGGTGATTCGGGCAGCAGAAGCCTTGGACATGGCCTGGATGTTGACCTTGCTGTCATCCAGTGCGATCAAGCGATTCGATTGCAATCCATGTGCAAGGAACCCTCCAGAAATCGCGTTGCCAACGATTACACCGATGACTGGATGTCCTTCTAATCTAGCGGTTGCATAAGCGTCTGCGCTTGCTGCGAGAGCAAGACTAATACCGATCAATTCCTCCTTATAGCCATAGGCTTGACTCGGTACGTCGATGATAGCGATGATCGGACGTTTGATGGCTTGATGCTCATCCTGACGAATAGCGTCTCTGACGATTTGGGCCACTGTCCAAGCTTCGCGCATACCGACCTCGCCATTTCTGACACGCGGAAAACGGTTAGAGGCATCTGGAACAATCGCAATATATCTACACAATTGTCCATTCTTCTCCACATCAGTCGCTAGCACAGAAGGAACATCACTGATGGGGTGATTTATGCCCGTCAAATGTGAGAACCAGTAGTAACCTCTGCTATCCGAAGCGTCAGATGTACCTTCTCTTGCCAGCGGAACAGGCTGCTGTACTGGCTGGATCTGCTTGTAAAATTCACGATAGCGCTCAGGTGTCCAAAACTCTGTAGGATCAAGGTCGCTTAGCAGGGTCAGATAGAAATCGATTTGTTCGGTTCTAGCAGGCTTCGCAGGTGCCTTAAGTGCGTTATCAATCGCTTCGATAACTGCATCCGTCGTATCTTCCACCACTTCGTCAATCAATCCGGTATGGAAGCGCTGGTTGGCTCCGATTGTGTTCCAAATCAAGGCCTTATCGCTGGAATCGAACTCCATGACCCCTGCTTCCTGTTCGATTACCTCCGGCCCATTGAGGCCAAGACGCGCCTTCTTCGTAGCAAGCAAAGTGGTGAACAACTCAGCAGTAATGGACATTCCCCCGAATGCCCCTACGCGGCCTGGGATCAGCCCGATAACCGGAACGTATTTACGCAGACCGACGATCTGTGTCGCAATCTCCGAAATCGACAACAACCCATAGTTCGCTTCCTGTAGCCGAACACCCCCTGTATCGAAGATCATGATGGGATATAGTTTGTTTCCGCTCTTATTCGCCTCCAGTGCTAGTTCGAGCGCTCCGGAAATTTTGGCCCCGCTGACTTCTCCAATGCCCCCTCCTTGAAAAGCGCCTTCCATCGAAATGATCAAGACTTTCTGCTTGCGTATTTCGCCAAAAGCCAGAATGATTCCGTCATCGCTCTGAGGAACAATACCTTGCGGTTCAAGGTGCGGGGATTGGATTTTGTCTAACGGCCCAAGCAACTCCCTGAAAGTCCCCTCGTCCAGTAGCGCCCTGGCTCTCTCGCGTCCATTCAGCTCCACAAAACTATTCTGCATAGTCAAGCACCTCCAGCACTTGCGTAAATCTAAGCATTACTACCCCCGGAGTGGCTCCGAAGTCATGAACCGTAATATTGGCAGTAATCGGATAACGAGTAAAAAAACGTGTCAGCACATTTTCCCATACTTGTCCAAACCCTTCACTGCCTGTTAAAATGCTGATGTTGGTGGTCTGGCCCTCCACAGGCTCTACAATAATCTCCAAATCCCCCGAACCGACGACACCGACATGTGCCGGCTTACGGATGGGCTTCGTCGTTTGATATTGAAACTGTAATTTTTCCATCCTTCAGGAACACCTCCAAGTAAAAGTATCAATCGATGAGAAACAATGTGGCGGCTAGCAGGTCGGCGCTGCCTCCAGGTGAGAGCCGTCTAAATTTACAATGCTCGGACAATCGGTAAAACAGCTTTCTGCCCGACTGGGTTCTGAATCCGTCTGCAGCAAGGAAGGCACCGGACATTCGCTTGATCGTTATCAGGTCTGACCAACGGCCGCGATGTAGGATGCAGGTATCGTCTACACTTGCCATCAAAGCCAATAATGCTTCGATGCGTGCTTCCTCCTCCGTCTTGCCACAAGCTCTGGCGTGCAGCAAAGTGGGCAGGGCATTATCACGGATGTGCGGAAAACCGAGCCTCGCCTCTTCCTCTGCTCCCATTACCGCGTATCTCTTCTTCACCGATTGTCCATTCGTCTGCTGCACAGGGCGATACCGGTCATGGAACGACGCGATTCTTCCTGCAATGCTCATAATTTGTAATGGGTCCCGTTCTTCGGGCAAGGCTGCCCTTGCACTCACTAGAAGGCCAAGGGCCCAAATGGCCCCCTTATGTGTATTCACTCCATTGGTTGTACGGAGCATCACTTTCTCGCCATCTCTCCCGATTTGAGCAATTTTCTCGCGCAATGTCTGGTTCACCGGATGTTGGTAGGACACATTGGCTATTTCCCGAAATGTATTCTCCAATGATCTCGCGGATCCAAGCATCAAATCAATGGACATGTCGCTATGAGAGCCATTGTCCCTGGCATCCACAAGCCCAGGCTTGGGCGTAAGCAACGCCTCTTCCATCAGTGCCTTTACAGCCTTGGCAGCCAGGGAAACCGCAAGAGCTGTATGTTTGGTCGCGAGCATGGCTTTAAGACCAGCTCCGGAATTTAGCAGGCGGATCATATAACCCCTCTGACCAATCCACGAGATCGTTAATCGTCTGCGCAGCCAGCAGCGAGCGCTTAGCTTGTCTACGCATGATCCCAAGATCCTCAGGGTAGGCCACAATTCCTCTGTCACGCAGCAAGCTTACATCGCTCTCATGGCTTTCCATACCCAATGGCGTTACGCCTGCAATCGCCGCTAGTGCCTTCGTTCTCTCCTCAACGCTGTCTGTTTTGTAGAGATATGCGATACCTTCCTCTGTGAGGACGTGGGTGACATCATCCCCATAAATCATGACTGGAGTAGTGGCGAGGCCAGATTCATCCTTCACCTTGATGGCATCGAGCGAATCGACGAATACTGGCTTTTTGTTGGCACCATAGGTTTCAACCATCTGCACGACCAGCTTGCGTCCTTTGGAGAGTTCCGTCGGACGCTCAATCATGTCAAGCCAGGCAGGAGTCGCATGTCGCCGACCACGGGGATCATGTCCCATATTCGGCGCTCCTCCAAAGCCGGACAGTCTGCCGGAAGTAACAGTAGACGAATTGCCTTCGCCGTCCATCTGTAACGTCGATCCGATAAACATGTCCACTGCAAATTGGCCAGCAACCTGACACATCGCCCGGTTGGAGCGCATAGACCCATCCTTGCCGACGAAGAACACATCCGAGCGAGCGGCAATGTATTTCTCCATGCCAACCTCGCCTCCAAAGCTATGAATGCTTTCAACCCAACCGGATTCAATCGCCGGAATCAAGGTTGGATGCGGATTTAGGGCCCAATGCTTGGCAATTTTCCCTTTCAAGCCGAGCTGCTCGCCATAGGTCGGCAGCAAAAGCTCAATCGCTGCAGTATTAAAGCCGATACCATGATTAAGCGACTGAACCTGATGCTTTCCATAAATGCCCTTGATCGCCATCATGCCCATCAGGATTTGCAGCTCTGTAATGTTTTGCGGATCGCGGGTAAAGAGTGCTTCCAGCGCATAAGGTCTGTCAGCTTGTACGATCACGTCAACCCAGGACGCCGGAATATCCGTTCTCGGCAGCACGTCCACAATTTCGTTGACTTGTACGATTACAATGCCATCCTTAAAAGCCGCCGCCTCAACGATCGTTGGAGTTTCTTCCGTGTTGTTTCCTGTATACAGATTGCCCTCACGATCCGATTTGTCCGCCGCTACAAGCACTACATCTGGTATAAGGTCAATGAAGAGACGACCGAATAATTCCAAATACGTATGGATGTCGCCGAGCTTCAGCGTTCCGTCATCAATCATTTGTGCGACACGCAAGCTCTGGGAGCCACTATAGGAAAAATCCAACTTCCCGGCAATGCCTCTCTCGAAAATATCCAAATGCTCAGGTCTTGAAATGCTGGACATAATCATGTGCAGGTCATGCACCTTGCCTGGATCGACCTCCAGCAGCTTTTGGGACAGATAGGACGCCTGCTTCTGGTTATCCCCCTCCAAGACGACCTTCGCACCTGGCGCGATCAATGTCTCCAGCAGATCGACGATCCGGGATGAGTCAACGTATTTTCCATCCAGCCATTTGCTCACCTTTTCTAGCTTTTCCCGTTTTTTGTCACGATTCTGTGACCAAGAACGCAGCACCTTATTCATTCTTCTTGCTCCTTCCATTTTCTAATCAGATACTGGGTCGCTTCCAGACCAATCTCGCCCACGGCTATCTGCCGGGTATCCTTGTGGGCCTGCTTGACGAGTACAGAAAGAGTCTGACCCGGAGGCATCTCGATGAAACAGTCAGCTCCCGATTCTACACAGACAGCCGCCATATCCATCCACAGGACGGGATAAGCTACGTTTAGGGCAAGGTCCTTCGCAATTTTTTCCCTGGCTGTCGTCTTTCTGCCCGTATGATTCACCAAATATGGAATCTGGGCATCCTGCAAAGGAAAAGTGTGTATTTGCTCCAATAGTTTCTTGGCTACCTCTGACATCAGCGGGGAGTGTGAAGGAATCGGAACCTTCAGAAGCACTGTCTTAGCGGCCCCAAACTCCTTCACATGCATAAAAGCTTTATTTATCCCTTCCAATGAACCGGATACGACGATCTGCTGCTCTGCGTTCATATTCGAGAGGTAGACAGGCGTCGCCTCGCTATGAGAAAGATCCACGACTTGTTGAACCTCTGTCTTCGTAAGTCCGATAATCGCACCCATTCCATAGCCCTCAGGGAAAGCTTCTTCCATCAACCGGGCACGGAGCCACACGATCCGAAGCGCATCCTCGAACGAAAGAACTCCCGCGATGACCGCCGCAGGAAATGCACCAATGGAATGCCCTGCCACGAATTGGGGCCGGATACCCTGCTCGATCAACCGATAGGCTATTGCCGTCTCCTTAACGAAGAGTGCAATCTGAATCCAGACCGTTGAGCCCATAGCCTCCTCATCATCACGCAGTTCAGTTTCGATGATACTTGTTGCCTTTTTCACATACTCGGGCACATCTTGGAGCATTCCAGGAACCTGTGACCCCTGGCCGGGAAATGTAAAAACGATGTTCAGAATCTCACCACCTTTAGCGGATTCATTTTCTTTACATTGTCAATTGTAATAAGTGAGCAAATACCTGTAAAATATATATATTCACATATGATCGATAACTTAATGGTTATAAAGGGGATTACTTCACTATGGATTATTTGCAGCTTAGGTATTTTCAAGTCACCTCCAAGTATGAGCATGTCACACGTGCCGCGAACGAGCTGTTTATCTCACAGCCTGCCTTAAGTAAAATGATTAGAAACCTGGAGACGGAATTGGGTGTGCAGCTATTTGACCGCGAAGGAAAACATATCGTGCTGAATGAATATGGGAAAAAATTCCTAAAAAGAGTAAACCAGTCGCTATCAGCGCTAGAGCAAGGCATATCCGAAGTCAAAGAAATGAAAAATGAAAAGGTAGAGGTCATCACGTTATACGTAGCCGTCGGCTCTATGCTATTGCCCAAGATTGTCGGTAAGTTTCGCGATCTCTACCCTCAAATTAGATTCAACCTGACCCAGCACCCTGCGAAGATGAAGAAAGGACTAGCGTACGATTTTGCGATTACGTCCGAAGAGTTGACGGACAACGAGCATGCGGTCCTGCTGGAGGAGGAAATTTTGCTTGGCGTACCCACATCTCACCCTCTGAGTTTTCAGGACACCGTATTCCTGAAAGATCTAGAGCATGAGAAGTTTATCAGCCTTACACCTGGCAATTCGCTTAGGAAGACAACAGACCGCTTTTTTACTCACATCCCTTATGAACCGGACATCGTCTTTGAAAGTGATGATCCGGCTACGGTAAGAGGGTTGATTCAGACAGGACTTGGCATCTCCTTTATTCCTTCTATCCTGTGGAGGAACGGCGTAACCGAAGGCATCAAACTGCTTCCAATCAGCGAGCCTCGATGTATGCGAACGATCTATCTGTCCTGGCCTACTGGGGAACTGCACACCGATATAGAGAAATCGTTCTTCGAGTTCATCATTAGATTTTTCCGAGATATTGCTTAGCATTGACAGTGACGTTTAACCAAGTGGATAGTCTGTAGCGTACGTTTATTTCATAACTTAGTCATAACCACCACGATGGTTCCAAACCCGTAGCTTGGCTTGTGATGCGGGGCCACCAGCCCCTACCAGCTGAAATATGGTCTTTTGGAGGGTTGTAGGAGAACTGTTTTTGTTACGGGATCACTGCCCCTAAAGCCACCACGTTTTCTCGGCACCCTATCGTAAAACGACGATAAAAAAGGCCAACCAGAAGATTCTGGCTAACCCGATAATACGAGAAGACACTAAATTAATGACTTTCAATGGTACCATGATTTTGTCCCTCAACAGCATCAAAGATTTGATAAGATCATAGATAGAATAAAGTGAAGTTGTCTCAAAAACTTTTGTTTTGAGACAACTTCACTAAAATCAATTATAGAACTTATCAACACAACTCATATTGTGCTAGTGTCAATCACGAATCTGTACTTCACATCTGAAGCTAAGACGCGTTTATAGGCTTCGTCAATTTGGTCAGCTGAAATGACTTCGATCTGAGGAACGATGCTATGTTTTGCACAGAATTCTAGCATTTCCTGAGTCTCACGGATGCCTCCGATCATTGAACCTGCAAACGAACGACGGTGACCGATGAGAGACATCACGTTTACTGACAACGGCTCCCCAGGAGCACCCACGTTAACCAGAGTGCCATCCAGAGTGAGCAGTGCGAAATATGCATTGATGTCGATATTCGCACTTACTGTGTTAATAATCAAATCAAAGGACCCAGCGAGTTTTTCGAAAGTTTCTGGTTCGCTTGTAGCGTAGTAGTTATCTGCCCCGAATTGCAAGCCATCATCCTTTTTCTTCAATGACTGTGACAGAACAGTTACCTCTGCACCCATTGCATGTGCAATTTTGACAGCCATGTGACCAAGACCACCCATACCCACAACCGCTACTTTCTTACCTGGTCCAGCTCCCCAATGATTTAGCGGCGAGTATGTTGTAATACCTGCGCAAAGTAGAGGTGCAGCGACATCAAGCTCGATGTTGTCAGGAATTCGGACGATGAAGTCTTCCGTTACGACAATGTGGGTGGAATACCCGCCTTGCGTAGGTTCGCCGTACTTGTCAACACCCGCGTAGGTAGGAATATTTCCTTTGAGACAGTACTGCTCTTCTCCTTGGCGGCAATTTTCACATTCGCCACAGGAGTCAACCATGCATCCGACTCCTACTCGGTCACCAACCTTGTACTTTGAAACTTCGGCTCCTACTTCTGTGACAATTCCTGCGATCTCATGTCCAGGTACGAGGGGATAGTTTACTGGGCCCCATTCGCCGTGAGCAGTATGGATGTCAGAGTGGCATATGCCAGCATATTTAATTTCGATCAGGACATCATACGAATCAAGATCACGTCGTTTAATCTCAGTCGCCCGGAACGATTGGTCCGGACCGTCAACAGCTCGTGCTTTAGCAGTTATCATAATAAAACCTCCTAAGGTTATCATTTTCCAAGAGAATTACGCTCATAGGGTACAAGTGCAAGACTCGACTTGAATTTCATTGAATTCATCCCTACTTTTTCTCTTGTAAAACCATCTTAATCCCTCTAGTTAACTCTAGGTCAAATGTCTTTGGAAAATTGATGTTCTTAAGAAGCTTAAAAATGAAACGTCTATATTGCAACATGTTTATGTTAACTTTGACATCCCGCATACAGCATGGTAGAATTCCCACATATCCTAGAGTTAACTCGAAGTCTATGCCAATAAGAAAAGGGGAAAATGAATGTCGTATTCTATCAGCGAAGTTGCAAAGGAACTGGATCTCACAGTGTATACCTTGCGTTACTACGACAAGGAAGGACTCATTCCTTTTGTAGAACGTACCCCTAGCGGAACTCGAATATTTAAAGAATCAGATATCGACTTTTTAAAGATCATTCAATGCCTGAAATCTACCGGGATGCCGATCAAGGATATCAAAGATTTCATTGAGTGGTGTTCCGAGGGCGATTCCACCTTGCAGGAAAGATATGACATGTTTACAGAACGTAAAGCTAGTGTAGAAGCACAAATGGAAGAACTAAAAAAGACCATGGAAGTCATTGAGCACAAACGCTCCTATTACAAGACTGCCCTTGATGCTGGTACGGAAAAAATTCATAAAAACAATAGAATCGGGAATGATTAGGCAATCATCAAATCGGCAATAGTACCAAGTTCTTGTCCTTTACGGCAAAGGTGGACTTGTCATTACAAGATATGGACGGTGTAATCAGACAAGTAAAACGGATGCGTTCATGTACCCGACTTTGAATGGGACTATGTTTTAGTCTCCTGACCAGCGCCGTGGTCGCTTCATCGCGGATCAGGTTCTCAGAAACATGCGGGCGATCACCAGCCACTGCCTTTGTCCGCCGGACAGCTTCACGCCCTGCTCGCCGATCATATTCATGTCGTTCGTCAGACAGCGACCAGATGCTGGTTTTCGTGTTGTAAAAAAACGGAACGACAGCTTTGGAATATGTGAAACAGCTTACAGTGCATATCCGTTTCGATGTTGATGCCCAGTATGTTCCCCAATAATTAACGATGTATATCTTGGTTCCGCTCAAGAAATACAGAGCGATCAGACCAAACGAAACCCAAATCAGCGTTCTTACCGATATCAGGCGCAAATTGATACGAACCTCCATATGGGACAACGCTCAATCCGACCCAACTCCGCATCCAATCGGCGATCCGCTGTGTAAGAAGAAAGAGATGACAGGGAGTAAGCTCCATCAGTTCTGCGCATTATTGTTAATTCTTTTATTAATTCATCTTTCTCATATTCCAGAATTATTCCAGAAGGATCTGAAGTGGTTTCTAGATACCATGTCGTTACAGTCCATGAGCATTCAGATAGTTCGCTGCTATTCTAAAATGACCAATTTATCTAATACCATCATTATTCAGCTTACCAGCTTTAAACCAACTGCTGAACCGAGTACCATCGCGATGAACAGAATTCTCGCGGTATTACGCGGTTCACCGTAAAAGATCATGCCCAATATGGCCCCGCCCGAAGCTCCAATACCGGTCCAGACAGCGTAGGCTGTTCCCATTGGTAATGTTTCCATGGCCAGGGATAGAAACAAAAAGCTCAATCCAAATCCTGCAAGCAGGTAAAAAGTGGACAGGAAATTCCGGTCTTTATGGAGCTTATTAATCATGAGAACTCCCATCATCTCAAATACGCCTGCCAAAATTAGAAATACCCAGTTCATACGTCAGTGCACCTCTTTTCCTTGTTTCTTCTCTTTGCTCTGTATTTTGAGCCCTATAACTCCGAGCAGAAGCACCCCGATCAGCATTAATTTAGATCCCTGTACCTCGGCACCAAACAACAAAATTTCTCCCAATACAGTGCCGGCCGTTCCCAAACCGACAAACACTGCATAGACTGTTCCTACCGGAATCGTACGGGAAGCCATAATCATGAGTATGAAACTTACTAAAATGGAAACTAAAGTGCCTCCCCACTCTAACCATCCACTGGCATGTTTCAAGCCGATGACCCATCCAACTTCAAATAATGCCGCAATTACAACAGATAACCATGTCTTGTTCATTCTGTGCTTCCTCCTTTTTGATAATGCTGCAATATAATATGGATTTAAAGCAGCAATAAAAAAAAAGCCTGAGAGAATACTGCATACAGCAGTTTTTCTCCCAGGCTTTTATCCCTCCGTGGCACAGTACGACGACTGTGAGTTTTCTCTCGGACCAGCCGATATTACATCGCGGAACCCTAGAAAACATTTTGAATTCAATTATAGCTAACATTATACACATTAGTGAATAAATCACAATATAAAATTAATAAGAATTCGTATATCATCCTAAACTTATATCATTGTTTTGGTCATTATGAAATCAATTTGTTCTTCATCACCCATATAAAAAGAGTGTGCGCCAGTTTGAACAAACCCCATTTTCTTATAAAAAGCAATAGCGTTTTCATTTTTTTCCCATACGCCGAGCCAGATTTTCTTTTTATTATGTTCCGTCGCAATTTCCATAGCTTTATTTAGCATATATTTACCAAGCCCATGGTTTTGAAATTTCTTTTTTACATAAATCCTCTCAATTTCGAGTGACTTATCACCCATTTTTTCGGATTGGGCATCATTCATATTTACCTTTAAATATCCAGCAAGTTCTTCATTAAAATAGATGAAAAAGATTTCTGAAGAGACGTTAGACAATTCCTCCTCCAACTGTTTAAAGTTAAATGCTCTTTCCAGATAGGCTTTCATATTTTCAGGTGAATTCTGATCTTTAAAAGTATCGTTGAATGTTTCAATACTTATTTCTTGGAGTATTTGTAAATCTTCACGGCTGCACTTTATTATTTTTACAGTCACTTTAATGTATCGCTCCTTCATGTAAATCAATAATTTCTCTTGTTCCCCTTTTTTACAAATTCCCAGTCTTCCCCTATATTTTCTCTTACTCTTTGAAGAAGATTGAAAATGGTTTCTACTTCTCTTTCCGAAAATCCCTCTAATGCAACGTTATTGGAATAATCATTTTCTCTTTTTATAAAAGGATAAACATTATTCCCCTTCTCTGTTGGAAAGAGTTTTTTAATTTTTTTGTTATGGTTATCCTCTTTCTTTTCAATAAATCCATTAATTACAAGTTTTTTTATAGCACGAGATGCAGTTGTTCGATCTACTTTTATCATCTCAGCTAACTTTTCTTGAATGATTCCTGGGTTTTCACATATTCGCACAAGGTACAAATACTGCCCTTTTGTAAGATCATATTCTTTAAATTCTATATTACTTATAGAATCTAATGCCCTTGCGATCATTCCAATTTCACGAAGTACATCCTTCATAGTTAACTCCTTTGCACCTATTTTGTTGCAAATGCAATAAAAATGGTATATATTAAATTTACCCTAATTTTGTTGCATTTGCAACATGAAATTATGATAAAGAGGTCGAGTAAATTGAAATATGTTTTTTCGTATTAGGAATTTTTATTTTATCCCTTGGAATTTCGTTCACTATACAATCAGACCTTGGGACTTCACCTTTTGATGCACTTTTGGTAGGACTGTCCATAAATGTGGGGCTTACTGTGGGAAGTTGGGAAATCATAATAGCTATAATATTGATATGTTGTAATTCACTTTTAAAAAGACAAAGACCAGAATTTTTAGGGTTGTTAACAGCATTTATAACGGGTATTGGTATTGATATGTGGCTTTTTTTATTGCAAAATTTGATAACACCTGAACTATGGTACAGCAAAGTTGTTTGTTTTGGAATTGGTTTAGTTGTTGTAGGATTAGGAACTGCAACATATTTACAGACAAATTTTGCACCCATTCCAGTTGACCGATTAACATTAATCATACAAGAATTAACTAGAACAAATCTATTTTTTTCGAGAACATTCATCTACCTTATATTCTTGATCATAGCAGCCATTTTAAATGGACCCATTGGCATTGGAACTTTGTTAACCGTTTGTTTAGGGGGCTAATACTCAATTACTTTATGCCATTTACCGGAAAAATACTAAACCGCATATTAACACACTCTGGTACATCACCAAATTATGAGAAAGATAAAAGCATTCTACATAGAATGCTTTCTTTCTTGTTCAACTACCTGATCCGTTAAAAGATGTAATATCATAACGTTGATTTCGATACAAAATTGTACTTTGTACTTAGTTCCAGACCTACGGCCGAGGAAATTCCCTACATATTGAACCTCATTTTTTCCAAGTTGACACTGAAGCTTGATGCTCATATTTCTTTATTTCGATCTTAAGTTTCTCTAGAAGAATTGGTACTATTATTTATCTCTCAATTGGTACTTTAATTGTGTCTAATTCATTTTTATAATGTGTTTGTATTTTGAAGGTCAATTAATAAAGGAGTGCTTCTTCGATCACTTGACAGATGCATTTTGCAATGCCCAACCTTCTCTAGTCCGACTTCACTATTACGTACTCGAGGAAAACGATTATACGGATTAGGAACAACTGAAATGTAACGGTCCTGAGACTCTCCTAATTGAACGTCTCCATATAGAACAGAAGGGAAGTTCCGTTTTTGGTTTATCCACTCCGGTTAAAGGTGTAAACCCGGTTCTACACGGCTTTGAGGCATGTCTCCTATATTGTTAGTACGCTGTTCATTTACAGATGAAAAGTTCACGTATAATTGATTTCCCTGTTCCCACAAGGCCTGATACAATTGTGGGCTTGCTTTTTGTTCTGAATCAACGTGTTTCAAGAGGCTTTGAATTACATTGTCCTGGAAGCAGACTCATTACCTCTCGAAGTCGATAAGGCTATTTCGAGACTTTATTGTCCAATACTTTGCTGAACTACTCAAGCATTCGTAATATCTCAATCCTTTTCTTCGTTAGCAACAGAACTATCTACTAGAAAAACAACCAGCTATAGTAGCTATATCTGGTTGTTATACGTTTTTAATTTACTTCCAAGATCAAATTCATGTTGGCCTGTGTTAAACCAAATTTGAAGATGAAACCCCAGCTTCTGTAGGAATCACATGTAATAACTGTTTTGAATTTGGATCCTCCAGATTCACATGCACTTGATCATAATTAAATGAATTCGTAACAATAACCATTACCGTAGGATCATAACCTGCAGCCTTGATTTGCTCTAAGTCAAACTCAACTAATTTGTCTTCAATCCTAATTCTGTCATTTTCCTTAACCAATGGTTTAAAGTGTTGTCCCTTTAATTTCACGGTATTAATACCGATATGGATCAAAAGTTCTACACCGGAATCAGATACAATGCCAATCGCATGCCCGGTTTTGTACACGCTGCTTACCGTTCCGTTTACCGGAGCTGTAACAATTCCGCTTATTGGAACAATCCCTGCTCCTTTACCCATCGCTTCAGAAGCAAACACCTCATCGCTTACACTGCTTAAAGGAACAATTTGGCCATCCACAGGTACCACAACGTCGTTTGGATTTGCTTGAACGCTTATGGAATTCGTCCCAGACTTATTAGATACACCGAAGAAATACGTTAAAATAACTGCTCCAAAGAATGCAATAATCAATCCGATGACTTCTCCAATAAAACCTTGTCCTAAATACGTTGGAATTGCCAACAAGCTAGGAAATGTGAAAGTGGATGCATGTACTTCAAACGACCCAATGACAGCGCCTCCAATACCGGCAGCGATCATTGCACAGTAGAATGGACGCTTTAACTTAAGGGTTACGCCGTAAATTGCCGGTTCAGTGATACCAAAAATGGCTGTGATCGCTGCAGAACCCGATAGGCCTTTGATTTTGGCATCCTTGGTTTTCAAAAATACGCCTAGAGCAGCACCAGCTTGGGAAAGTACGGCTGCACATACGATAGGTAGCCATTGGTCGTATCCTTGATTAGCAACATTGTTTATCATTAGCGTAATCAACGCCCAATGGATTCCGAAAATAACGATCGATTGATGGAAAGCCCCTAACACTAACCCAGCGAATAACGGCGAAAAACCGTATATTGCTAACAATACCATGGCGAACAGGTCACTGATCTTTGTGCCTACAGGCCCAATTACAGCCAAAGTTAAAGGCAACATAATCATTAGCGAAACCAGAGGGGTTAACATGTTACGAATTGATTCCGGAAAGAATTTATTCAGCACAGGTTCCAGGTAAGAGAGGCCCCAAATCGATAACAGAATAGGAAATACAGACGCCGTATACGTAATTGGAACAATCGGAATACCGAAGAAATCAATCGTTTGTGAATTGGATACGATCTCTACTAAAGATGGATGAATGAGTGCACCAGCTAACGAAACGGCTACGAATTGATTGACTTTCAGCTTCTTGGCCGCAGTAAATGCCAAGAAAATCGGCAAATAGTAGAAAATGGCATCACTTGCTGCGTTCCATATTTTATATGCACCACTGTTGGTCGATATCCAGTTCATTGTTATAAATAAAGCCAGAATACCTTTTAAAATTCCGGCTCCAGCCAAGGCTCCCAGAAATGGCGTGAACACGGCCGAAACAAAATCCATCAACTGACTGACAGGATTAAATTTCCCAACTCTTTTTCTGAAGCGCTTTCATTGTTGGTAGAAGCATGTAATGTCATCCCAGGTAATGATGTTAGTGCATCATAGACTTGAGCAACGGAATTACCAACAACCACCTGATACTGTCCGGCACTATTGACGACGGTAATGACCCCATCTGTGTTTTCAATCTTTTTGGTATCTGCAGTACTCACATCATTTAATTTAAATCTCAATCTAGTGGCACAATGCCACACCGCATTGACATTCTCTTTTCCTCCTACGCCATCCAGAATATCCTTTGCCAATTTTTGATAACTCATAGTTGTCCCCCTATTATAAATGCCCGGACCATTTTCCACATACCGTATTACTGAAACGATACAAAATGATCCGGGGGTGCCTTAATTATTTAGTGATTCTCATCCTAATCGTTGGTGGTTCTATGAAGATCCTCGCCGTTTGTATCAATAACTTGCTTATACCAGTAAAAACTATTTTTATAATGGAATTGCCCATTTCCATTACCTTCATCATCATAGTCCACATAAATAAAGCCATATCTTTTGCTCATTTCAGCAGTACCTGCACTGATGATGTCGAAAGGGGCCCAGGTACAATAAGCAAAAATATCTGCCCCTTCACGTATTGCCTCTTTCAGTGCTGCAATATGCTCCTGATGGTATTCGATGCGATAATCGTCATGAACTTTATTGTCTGCTGTTAAAACATCTTTAAATCCAAGACCATTTTCAGCCACCATCATGGGAACATGATACCTGTCCCAATACTTGGACATGCAGAGATATAATCCTGACGCATTGATGGACCAGCCCCAACGATTCGCTTCCAAATGGGGGTTTTTGACGATAGAATTAGGGTCCATCGTATTCTCGCTAGCTTTAACAGTATTTGACCAATAATAAGAGACTGCAATGAAATCTGCTGTGTTGTTTCGAAGCAGCTCCTTCTCTGCTTCAGTAATTTCCAGCTGGATGTCATGGTCTTCGAAATACGTCAATGCATATTCTGGATACTCTCCTCGAATCAGAACATCGCTGTAGAAATATTGCATTCGATTCCGTCTGAAATTCAGTTCGACATCTGCAGGTTCACATGAATAAGGGGCGGTTAACGTATCGGCCAACATCATTCCCATTTGAAGGGATGGGTTTAGCTTGTGGCCAAATTCGGTGATCTTTGCAGAAGCAACGAATTGGTGATGAACCGCTTGAAACTGAGACTGCTCGTAATGATCAACTTTATCTTTCAGTATGCCAAGGGAGGCAAATGCCTCTTTGTGGACAAGGTTAATTTGATTGATAACGATCCAATATTTAACAGTTTGGTGATATCTTTGCAGGACGGTTTGCCCATACTTCACGAAGAAATCAATCAGGTTCGGGTTCGTCCAACCGCCATATTGCTCAACCAAATTTAAAGGCATTTCATAATGGAAAATCGTGACGATTGGCTCAATATTTTTTTCTTTCATGTACTCAAATAATCGATCATAGAAGGCCAAACCCTGCTCGTTTGGAACGGTATCATCTCCATTCGGAAAAATCCTGCTCCAAGAAATAGACAACCGCAATGTTTTTACATGCATGTCTGCTAACGCATCGACATACTCACGGTATCGTTCGTAGAAATGTACTCCTTGGCGTTTAGGGAAATAGTATGTCCCATGTTTGTATTTTTCGTATGTTTCTGAATCCATGTTATTAAAATGTAGATCAGTAGGATCAGCCCCTGGAATAAACGGCTGAATATCAGCAGTACTTAACCCTCTTCCATCCCTGCGATGGGCACCTTCTGCTTGGTTAGCAGCAATAGCTCCTCCCCACAGAAAGTCTTTTCTTATTTTGCTCATGTACGTTTCCCCCAAGTGTATTTAAAATTTTTGTACGATAAAGACTCCTGCAATAACCAAAAAAGCTCCCAATAATCGAGGAATATTCAAAGTGTGCATACTAGCACCAATTAATCCAAAATGATCAATGATCACCGACACGATTATTTGTCCAGCTAAAACGTATCCAACCGTAGCTGCTACTCCTATTCTGGGCATGAGAATGGTTGTCGCCAATACATAGAAAGCACCCAGTAGTCCTCCTGTCCACATCCACCAGGGAGCTTCAAACCATTCTTTTTTGAACAACGGTCCTTTTACAAAAAAAGATATGATTATTAATGAGATGGCACCTACTGTAAAAGAAATGGCCGAAGCAACAATAGGTGATCCCACCACCGTCCTTAGCTGCGCATTAACACTAAATTGTGTAGGCAAGGCCATTCCTGCCAATAATGCGAAAATTATGAATACGATAGCCATGTATGTTCCCCTTTCTCTTACTTTGATCGATTAGCCAATCGGAAATTGAACGAAGTGCTTCATTAAATCGTTTATCCGATTTTAGAACCACGAGAAAATACCAAAAGAACGGTTTCAAGTGTGTCCATTGCAAAAGTAATCCCATCTCCTATTTAGAGAGCAATGGAATAGAAATCAGAAACATTCAGTATTATCCCCTCTCAAATTCTGAAGATTGAATATCCCCTACAGATGAGTCAATAATATATCTTAAATATGGGAATACTAGATTGATCACCTTCTCAATTTATTGATTAATCATTGACAACCCGAGTATAATTCACGCAATATAATAAGTAAAATTAATAATAAGTATAGGAGGTATACTAATTACTTATATGGATATTAATCATGAACTCTATAAGATCTTCTATATCACAGTAAAAGCTGGAAGTATGTCTAATGCGGCAAAGGAACTGTTTACATCACAATCGGCAGTTAGTCAGTCCATAAAACTGCTTGAAAATAAGCTAGGTGGACAGTTGTTCCATAGAAGAGCACAAGGAGTGTCCCTTACTGCGGAAGGAGAGATATTATTTCAATATGTAGAACAAAGCTATGAGTTATTACAGGCGGCTGAAAGGAAATTTTTGGAATTAAGAAATTTAGATGCTGGCCAACTAAGAATAGCCGTAAGCACAACAGCTTGTAGTAACTTCTTGATGCAATACCTAGAAACATTCTCCCTGGCTTACCCTAATATCGAGATTTATATCAAAGATCAATCTACTCATTCTACAATTAAGCAGCTAGAGTCAGGCGAAGTTGACATAGGAATCATCAATCTGAACGGAAGCAGAGATTCTCTGACGGTGATTGGAAAAATAGAAATACAAGATTGTTTTGTAGTAGGTGAGAGATTTAAAGAAATATGTGATAAACCAATATTCTTAAAAGAACTAGTAGTAAATTACCCGATCATTCTGATGCAGAAAGGACTTAATACAAGAAAATATATTGACAACTTTTTCACTTCATATGGCTTAAAAGTAATACCTAAAGTAGAGCTGAGTACCATGGAACTGTTAATTGAGTTTGCTAAAAAAGGTTTGGGCATATCATGTGTAATCGAGGATTTTGTTCGCAGCGATTTGGATCAACAACAGCTATTCATAGTACCAATCCAAGAAACCATACCTAAAAGGTTTCTAAGTATTGCTATCAAAAAAGATTTGCCCCTTTCTTCAGCAGCTCAAAGGTTTATTGAGCTTTTTCAAAGCAGTACAGTATAAATTTAATTATATAAAGGGCTTCTTTTTGAAGAATACGCTCCTAGAATCTTAACTACAGTAACTAGAAAGCGATCTAATAGAGCATCGTTCGTCTATATTAATTCTCTTGTTCAATAATCAAGCGATTTTTTAAATCCGAAATGACTTTTCAGAATATCTTGAAATATGGTTCTATCATTTTCTGCATCTGTCCATCCACCCATTCAGTGAACGAGGTTACCGATCTGCAAAAAGATCATGTTTATGTCCTTTACGGCAAAGGGGAACAAGTTCTTGACCGAAGTTCGACGCACTTGTGATCGAGGCTTCCACCGCGTGCAAAGATCTATTTCACAGCAATAGCAATATGAATCCATGCTGGAGCAGATCGTATCCACAGCTTATACTATGACAATTATATATAACATCAATTCTGAATGCAGCTTGTATGATTTAATTTGAAAATTAAAAGAAATGCGGGTTTTGTGAACAAGGAAGAGACGAAAATTATCGTTAGCCGAACTACCAGTGATTTCAGTCTAAACTCAAACAGCGCGCACCGATTGAGTATCGGCACGCGCTGGCTGCATTGCTTTTTTCAACTGTCTACTTGACAGGGATATGACCAAAGGACGTTTTTTTATTTCACTTATACATTTGTAGAAAATAGTGAAGGTGCCTTTTTCAGTGCACTTATTTTATTTCTTTCATAAAGCTCCTGAAGTTTTCAGCGATTTCCTTTGATTTGGTATGGTGTAAATAATGTTCTCCTTCAAGTGTCATTACTTTTCCATGTACAGAATCTTTGACTTGCTCTTCATGCAGTGGTATCCATCTTTCCACACCTGTATTATTTGCTTGTATAAAGAAATAAGGGGCAGATTTTTTGGAAATTTTAAATTTTTAGCTGCTTTAAAATTAGGATAAATATTTTCCATTTCGTTTGAGGTGCTGGAATTATACATGTTTTTGAGAGAAAGAATTCTCATTTGTTCTTTTGTTTCATCATCATATGGTAGTCCAGCATATGGGTCACCAGTTAGTTTCATTACCAATCTGGCTAAACCTGATTTTTTGAGAATTTAAACGTTTTTATTGGTAATTCAGCATCCATACCACCTTGTGTTGGAACACTGCTATCAATCCCGACAAATGCACTCACTTCGTTTTCATATTTGTTCACATAATCCAGTCCGTAAATGCCTGCAATGGAATGACCCATTAGAATATATCGGTCAATTTTAAGACTCTGTAAAGCTTCATGAATTTCACTTACAATATTCTCCGTGTTTCGTTCCTTTTCGGTTAGATCACTTAATCCATAACCAAAAGGCTCAATAACGACGACTTTGTAAAATGGAGATAGCTCTTCTACTAGCGGCTTAAAATCAAGTGCTGGTGCTGCTGTTCCATAACCCGGTAGTAACACGACGGTCTCTTCGCCTTTTCCTTGAATCAGAACATTCATTTTCTTCCCATCTACAGGTACGAACTGACCATAGGATTGTATTTTTCCTTGCTCTGATTTGCTGCTGATAATATTAACTGTATAAACAATGGCTAGAAAAAGCACGATTGCTATAATTATTGTTCCTATTATTTTAAGCAAAATGCTTCGTACTTTAATTGTTCTCGTTCCATTCCTCGTTTTCATTACCTCTCTTCGTTTCACGCTCAACTTCTCCTGTCCTCATCTGTTTGTTGGGCTACCTTAACGAGCCGCTAATGAAAGCTTAACCAAAGAAGATGTACTCCCTATGACGACAATATGAACGGAGTATGAACAAGCAAAAAAAATGCTACGTCGTCACATGCAAGGAAGCTGCACATAATGCTGTATCATGGAAAATGCGGTTTAGATAATCCGAATGATACCCTATGAATCTAACTAATCTGTTGGCGTTGTGATTGGCAAGGTGACCATGACGGTCGTTCCTTGGCCGGGTTCACTTTCCACTCGGATGTCGCCTTGATGAAGCGATACGATCTGTTTAACGATGGCGAGTCCCATACCGCTACCGCCATATTTACGACTGTGGGAACGATCAGCTTTAAAAAATCGCTCGAATATACGCTTCTGGTCCTCAAGGGAAATACCAATGCCCGTATCGGATATTCGGACTGTTACGCTTTTAATATCTTGCTTGATGCTGATGTTAATAACGCCGCCATCCTTGGAAAATTTGATGCTATTACCGAGTATGTTCGTCCATACCTGGTTTAATTGATCTTGATCCGCCAATAGGCGAACGGCCTTCAAATTGAGCTCGAAACGGATGTTGCGAGCCGACCATTGTGGCTGGATCGCGACGATGACTCGTCTGATCTGTTCATCAAGGCTGAACGTGACCAACCGCATCTGCTGTGACTGCGATTCAAGCAAACTCAGCTTTAGCAGGCTATCGCTCATCTTGGACATCCGATCTGCTTCCGCGATGATGATATCGAGATACCGGCTTCGCTCGTGTTCTGCTATGTCTACTTGCTTGAGTGCTATAGCATAACCGGATATCGAGGTGAGCGGCGACTGAACTTCATGCGACACATTCGTGACGAACTCCCTACGCATCTGCTCAAGTTGCTGTAGATCATGCATCATTTCTTCAAAGCTGCGAGCCAAAGTACCTAGCTCACCCTTTTGCTTAATATTCAGCTTGACGTTGAAATCTCCAGCTGCTATACGTCTGGTCGCTTTTGTCAGCTTTTTGATCGGTCTAACTAGGAATATAGAGGCAACCAAAATCAATAGGCTTCCTGTTACCAACGAATAGGTCAAAAAAGTAAATAACCATTTTTGGGTAAAAGAGGCGGAAGGATACATAAGCGGCTCCACAAACATCGCTTTCATTCCCATTTCCGTTTTCAACCGCAGTCCCAAGAGGTTCGTTGAAACACTACTCGGATTAACTTGAACAACTTCTCCACCCAATACTTTCCTTACTTGATCCATCGTCACAGTAGCAGGATTTTGTCCGTTAAGCGTTCCGTAAGACTGGAACTGCCCCGTTTCATCGAAAATTCGAATATAATAGGAATCGAGTTGTTTCATTCCACTTACGAATAAGTCCGCTTCACGTAACGGAATGGTTTCGTAAACCCGGACAATATCCTGACCAAAGTTAAATAAGGTGGTTTGCAAATTTTCGTTCAATTTCTCTTCAAACACCAAAAATGTTACAAAAAAAGCAATGATCGTGCCCGTGAGGACGGAGACCAGAAATGTCAGGACAACACGTGTATATAAGGATCTGATCATTCGTAAACCTCAAGCCGGTAGCCAAGCCCACGCACCGTCTCGATACGAAAATCGGGTGTAGACGCGAACCGTTCGCGCAGGCGTTTAATATGTACGTCTATCGTTCGATCATCTCCAGCGTAATCGATCCCCCAAATTTGATCGATCAACTGCTCGCGAGTATACACTTGTCCAGGTGTTCCAGCGAGCTTATACAGCAATTCGAACTCCTTTAGCGGCAACGTGAGCGACTCCGTCCCTCTCATCACCTTATAGGTCTGTCGATCAAGGATGACGTTGCCGAACTGGATCGTCTGCGTGGTGCCAATCCGGTAGCGTTTCAGCAGTGCTCTGACCCGAACTGTCAATTCCAGTGGATCAAATGGTTTCGTCAAATAATCATCTGTTCCAAGTTCGAAACCTTTCACTTTCTCCCATGTTTCGCCTCTCGCAGTCAGCATAAGTAAGGGAAGATCAGGATTGGCTCTTCTGAGCTCCTTGCATAACGTCCAACCATCCATAATCGGCATCATAATATCGAGCACGACAAGATCGACATGCGTTGTGGCGTAGACGGTCAGTGCTTCCTTGCCGTCTGCGGCTTCGGCTGTTGCGAATCCGTCGTTGCGTAGAAATAAACAGACGAGTTCGCGAATGTTGGCATCGTCGTCAGCAACCAGTATAGTAGGCATTCGTTTCCTCTTTCCCTGTTTTCCATCCCATATTGAAGTAATCATTATACTATAAATAACATTGAATTACTCCTATTCTCCCTATAATCTTACAGTGTTATTCCTCGCAGTATCCGCGGGCCTCAAAGCTCTCATCATGGTTCTGTTGTCCTGACAAGGCGCGGGGTTCTTCTGTAGGTTTTTGTTCAATATTTTTCTCTTCGATACCAAAATCGAATCTTTACCAATACCCAAAGGGCGGGCACTGCGGGACGTCTTAAATCCCTGCCTCGGTTATACCTCCCGTGTCATCAACCTCCTTATTCATCGCTTATAAGTGACCCGGTGAACATGGCGAAAATATTACGAAAGAGCAAAATATTCACGTGGGCTGCATAGAAAAAGCAAAAAACACCCTGATCAAGGAAAGAAAACAGTTTTCTTCCAGATCAGGGCGTTTCTAATGTGTACTGTTAAGGCTATGTCCCGTTCCCGGATCACCAGCCGATGGCTGCTCCATCGCAGCGGGGGTCCGTGCCGCCGATCCGCAAGCCGCTGTCATCGATCAAAATGGCATGCGCGTGCCCCATAGCTCCGGCAAAATCCTCAACCGGTTTTACCACGTGCCCGGCCAGCTTCAAACGACGCTGCACTTCTTTAGCGATCCGGCCTTCCAGTCTCAGATCCTGCGTTTCCTCCCCCCATGTTCGGCCCCACACCCAGCGCGGTTCATGTACGGCGGTCTGCGGGTCCATGCCGTAATCGACCATGCGGGTCAGCAGCGCGGTCTGCGTCTGCGGCTGGCCTTCCCCTCCCTGGGTGCCATATAAAATATATGGCTTTCCATTGCGGCAGGCCATCGCCGGCATCAGCGTATGAAATGTTCTCTTGTCCGGTTCAAGCCTGTTCACATGCGAAGGATCCAAGGAAAAGAACGAGCCCCGGTTTTGCAGCAGAATGCCGGTGTCTCCTCCCGTCACAGCCGATCCGAATTCAAAATACAGGCTTTGGATAAAGGAGACGGCATTTCCCTCTCCGTCTACAACCGCCCCGTACGCCGTATCATTGCCTACAGGCTGGGTATCTATCGACAGAGAGTGGTCCATATCGATGCAGGCTGCCAGATCCGCGCTGTAGGACTTGGACAGCAGACGGTCCAGAGGGATGGAGGAAAATCGTGGATCTGTCAAATACCGGTTTCGGTCACGGAAGCTCAGCTTCAGCGCCTCCACAAGCAGGTGATAGTACTCATAGGAACCGTGCTCTATACTGCCCAAATCAAACTGCTCGAGAATATGAAGCGCCATGATGCCGGTAAAGCCCTGTGAGTTCGGCGGGACCTGGTAAAGGTCAAGACCACGATAGCTCCCCTTGATCGGCTCCACCCATTCACCTCTGTGCCTCGCAAAATCCTCCAGCGTCAATAGACCGCCCTGCTCCGCAAGTGAGCGAACAATCTCCTGACCAACACTGCCTGAATAAAATTCGTCCCGGCCATGGTCCGCAATCTGCAGCAGGCTGCTTCCCAGAGCAGACTGCACAAAGCAGCTGCCCTGCTCCGGGACCTTTCCTCCGGGCAGATAGATGGCGGCCGTCTGCGGATAAGCCGCCAGCACCTCGAAGCGCTCGGCCGTATTGGCATGCTGGTCCGGCGACAGCGGGAAGCCTTCCAGCGCATAGCGGATCGCGGGCTCTAGCACCTCTGCCAGTGTCTTCGAGCCGTATTCCCGCAGTACGGCATCCCAGCCGTCCACCATGCCCGGCACGGTAATGACGCTGCGGGGTCCCCGCTGCGGGATGGCAGATTCGCCCGCAAAACAGGCTGCTGTAACCCGGCTGCCCGAACGGCCACTCGCGTTATAGGCCCTGACTTTTCCCTCCTGGCTGCTATAGGTCAGCCAGAAGGAATCGCCACCCAATCCCGTCATATGTGGGTATACGACGGCAAGACAGGCACTCACCGCCACGGCGGCATCAAAAGCGTTACCTCCCTGCTGCAAAATAAGCGATCCGGCCGCGCTTGCCAAATAATGAGGGCTGACAACCATCGTCTGTGTTCCTGTAATCGGTGCAACCATTATGCCCCCCACTTTCTCTCCCCTTTATAACTGATAAATCAATTCTGTTTGATGCCATTACTTTATACGGCTTTACGCATATGCCTGAGATGCATGCAGAGCGGACTGCCAGCCGCCGCAGGCATACACCCAGCGGCTCATTTTTGTGCCTGACAGCAGTTGCGTCGCATCAGCCGCATCCGTTACAACAAAGTTGCAGGCATACCCTTCTTCTATTCCGTACCCTTCGCAGCCTGTAATACCAGCAGGTATATCCGTGATCATCCGCAGCAGCTGTACCAAATCCCGTTCACTGCCCATGTGGGCCGCATACGATGTAATTTGGGCGATTTGTATCAGATCCCCGCGGCCGAACGGATGGAACGGGTCTTGAATGTTGTCGGAGGCCGCCGCCAGCGGAATGCCCACCGCAAGCAGCTCGCGAATTCGCGTTGTGCCCCGTCTTACCAGGCCGCGATCTTCCCGTCCCTGAAGATACAGGTTCACCGCAGGCAGCGTTACCGCGTTAAGACCGGCTTCCTTCATCTTCCCCATCACATGCTGTGCATCCTTATCCGTCATCGCGGACAGCGAGCACAGATGATCTGCCGTCACCCTGCCTTGATAGCCGCAGCAAATCGTATGCTCTGCTATGCTCAGCACGGTTCTTTTTTCGGGGTCGTCACTTTCATCCGCATGCAGATCAACCGGTACCCCGAAACGTTCCGCCAGCCGGAAAACCCTGCCAATCTCCCTTTCAGGGTCGTCTGCCAGATGAGGAGCTCCGCCCAGTACATCAATCCCCATCCGCAGCGCTTCCTCGACTGCCTCATCCGCAACTTCATGATTGCCGCGAAACGGAACCATCAACGCATATTGGATCACCATACTGCCCTTTAGCTTCTCCCGTACCTCCAAGGCTGCCTCAATTGTCCGAAAGGCCACCTCTCTCCCCAAATGAACAGGGAAGTCAAGGTGGCTCCTTATGGTCGTGGTCCCGTAGCTCAGTGCCATTCTGGCGGCTGTCAGCATGCGTTCTGTCAGCTGCTCCTTGCTGAAGCTCTGTACGGCCTGGCTGTAATTATGAATGGCTTCCTGAAGCGTGCCGGAGCGGTTCGGCACCTGCACGAGCGAAAAGGCTTTGTCCAGATGCATATGACAGTCGACCAATCCGGGAAGCATAATGCCGCCCCGCAGATCGATGCAATCCGCGTCCGCCAGCCGTTTCAGGTCCGATCCAGCCTGCTGCGGGGCAATCAGACGGGAACCGCCGCTATCCCCCGCATCAAGGAAACGGTCTTGTCGCCGGATGCTAACCCATTTCCCACCCTCCGCCTTTAGTTCATACAGACGGGAGTCTTCCCGATGCGGAAGGTGTACATTAATGAAATGCAGCCCTGTACTCATTGCGCGGTAGCCAGCGCCTGAAGCACGGCCAGATCCTCCTCATCCAGCTCGGCGACAGGACCTGCTTTGATCATATCCGAGAACAATTCGTCCGGTACCATGGTCGTCAGACAATACAGGCGTGTGCTGCCCGTGTTGATAATATCGTGATGGTTGCCCGGCGGAATAATAATGAATGAGCCTTGGCGGATCGGAGTCTCATATTCGTTGCCAACTTTGGCAACCCCCTCCCCTTTCAGCACATAAAAATATTCATAAGCTTCCCGGTGTTCATTGGATGGAGTTCTGCCTCCCACCTCGAAGATCTCTACAAATGAAGTGAAAGGCACCTGCTCCCTGTCGCACAGCAGTATGAACTTGTTCGTATCCTGTGCGGAAATTTTGTGGACGGGACAATTCTCAAAGTTACCGGCAACCAGTCCTGGAATGTTCACCATATACATTCAACCTCACTTTGATTGATTTTAATTTATGCTTCGCTTGTCATCTTTTCACCGGCAGCTTCAAACAGGATATGTCCTGTTCCGTGCTGCGCACAGCCGTGGTGGCAATCTTCAGCCCGCCTGTTTCCGTACTGTTCGACTCACCCCTGACACCGTTCGGATGCCGGGCGAACAACGGGAAGGCGCTGCCTGTCAATTCAAGCCGGACATACGTGCCAGCCGGCAGGGTGGCCGCCAAGGGACGCAGCCGGATCCGCGCCGTTTTCCATTCATTGGAGGCTTCTGCTCCTTCACTGCAGATTTCCGTACGGCCCACGCTGAGCAGCCGGGCCGTTCCATTCTCGGATACGGTCGTGAGGACGGCCACCAGATCCGTCGGACCTCCCAGTGTCTGGTACTGAACGGACAACTCCGGTGACCCAAAAATCGGGATATCCTCTGCAAGCGGTCCTCCCGTATATACCAGAATCTCTTGCCGTTCCTGAATGGCCATGCGGTCGGACGGCAGGTAAGAGTCCAGACGCATCGGCAGACGCGAGTCGTATACGAATACATCCGGTACAGCCTCCTCCACGTCTTCCTTATGCCTTTCGAGTCTGCCGCCTCCTGCCGCACCGTTTGCCGGGGTCTGTGACCCCGATAGATAGAACCATTCGGACGGGGAGGGCTCACCCTCAAGTACAAAAGGTAGCTGCTCCGCCGTATGCCATTCATGACTCAATTGGTCAAAATAACGGATCGGCGGTTCTCCGGACAATTCCGTGTCTTCCTTGCCCTTCAGCCAATAATCAAACCAACGCAGCTGCTCCAGATGATGACCGCCGTCCGCCTGCTCGCCATGATCGATTCCGCCCGCTCTACGCCCCCATGGAATGTGGGCCCACGGGCCGACGATGAGCCGATGAAAGCAATCCGGTGTGGCAGTAGCTTGCAGAGCCTCAAACGACTGCAGCGTGCCCATCAGGAAACCGTCATACCAGCCGCCAATATGCAAAGCTGGCACCGGCTCCCCGACGATCTCGTCGATCCAGTTCATCCGCTCCCAGTACTCATCGTACTCTATACGATCGATCCAATCATAAAATGCAGGAAAGTATTGCTCCAGAATCGGATGTCTTTCATTCAGTGGCATCTTCCACAGCATCTCCTCGGGGCTGCGCATAAACCGTGAGCATTGCTCGGCCGTCTCGAAGTCACCCGCCCTTTGCGCCGTATCACGAGCCAGTTGGAAAGCCCACGGCAGGTGATTGCCAAGCGCGAAGGAGCCATGCGGGTAAAATAAGCCATGGTACATGTCTGCCGGGCACATGCTCGGCGCAATCGCCCTGAGCGCGGGCGGGTGAAGGGAAGCCGCAGCCCATTGTGTGAGCCCTTGATAAGAGAAACCATACATGCCTACTTTCCCGGTCGAGCCGGGCAGAACTGCTGCCCATTCGATGGTATCAAAGCCGTCCTCAGCTTCCTGTACAAACGGTTCAAATTCGCCTTCCGACTCTCCCCGTCCCCTGACATCCTGGATTACCACGATGTATCCCTTACTGGAATACCAGACGGGATGGGCATGCGTAACGGTAGAGGCAATCGACCGGCCGTAGGGCTGGCGCATCAGCAGCACGGGATATTCTCCCGTCTCATCAGGCATGTATATATCTGAATACAACGTTACACCGTCACGCATCGTACAAGGAACCTTGCGGTGGATGACCACATCTCCAAATTTCATGCGACCCGCTCCTTTGCTGTAGATCCGGATTTACTATAAAAATCCGTATGGTAAGCCTGCTGCTGCTGTGTGGAAAATCTCCCATCAACCGTTGATCAGATGCCGCTGACAGCCGGTCGTTTTAATTTCTCCTGATTTAGAATTCCCTTCGGATCGTTGTGGTGTTTGATCTCCCACAAACGGTCGTGGGCGTATGATCGTCCACCTTCCTTCAAATCCCAGGTATGCGGATTATTGACTACAACCCCGTTTTCCTCGTAACGCTCCATCAGTTGATTCAGGCGTTCCTCCGTTGTGAAGGGAACCAGCGGCAGGCCGGAAATCAGCAAATTTCTGCTTTGCCGGGCAAATTCTATATGATTCATCACTTCCGGATATTCCTTTTTCATAGCCGAGATTTGCTCAAGGGCATGGGCAGGATCAAAATTCAGTTGCAGGTAAGTCAAGCCCGGATCTGCCTTGCGCGCCCACAGGGTTGTATGGTTCCATGTAAAGTCGGATACACCGACGCCTTTATGATACTGCTCGGCGGAGACCTTTTTAGACGTCAGCCCGCTGTTTTCCGCTATGGCATGCTCCAGCCGCGATTCACAGGCCGTATCCATTTCAAGCAGTACAGCGGTACGCCCTTCGGGAATATCGAGAGGTACAAAATAGGATGAAATCGGCCATTCATGAATAGAAATGAGCCTCTTTATAAAGGACGTATCTTCGGCAACCAACTGCCCGAAGCGAAAAGCTTGTTCAAAGCTGTCAAAGGTTACTGCCCACTGCATCCATTCCACCCGCGGAGCCAGATTAATTTCCACCTCGGACAGAATGCCAATCGTACCGTAGGTATGCAGGTAAGGCAGCACCTCTTCTCCTTGAAGCTCAATGGTACGGGGCTGAACCTCGACGGTCTTGATTTTCAGGGAACGTACCAGACCGTCCCAGATGGTTCCCCAACTGATCGAACCGATGCCGCCAAAACCACCGCTCAAAAAACCGCCGATCGTCGCAGTTTGAAAGGTGGAAGGCATCGTTCGCAGCTCATAGCCCGCCTTGCGGGCAGTGGATTCCATTTTGCCTAGCCTTGCTCCAGCCTGAACCCGCATTATGCCTTCTCCCGTTTCGAGAACCTCGTTGTACTTCGCCAGATTCAGCACGATTCCGCCTGTGACCGGGACACATTGGCCATAGTTGCCAGTACCATTGCCCCTGACGGTAAGTGGAACCCCCAGCTCCGCGGCAATGGATAGCAGAGTGTCAAACTCATCCTCGGTGCGTGGACTGGCGATGCACTCGGCGACCTTGCCCTGCAGCTGACTGGTTAGCACAGGGGAGAAGTGATGATAATCCATCGAATATTTGGCAATTGCTGGCTCCTCCCACTGCAGTAGCTCAGGATCGATGCGTTCTTTCAGAATAGCTGTCCAATGTTCATTCATTCGGTTCCCCTCCCGTATGTTTTCATTCAGCCCGCCTAAAGGCCCTTCCTCCTAAGAATGCGGCAAGAACTTATCCGTGAATACCTTGCTGACATCGGGCTCTTTTTTCAATGCTCCAATCTTCATCAACTGCTGTCCCAGCTCCGCCCAGCGCTCTTCTTTCATATAGCCGACACCATGTTCCGCCGCATCACCTTCATATACGAACGGGATGAGCGCTTCCGCCGCATAGTTCAGCTTTTCTTTCGTAAAATCCGGGTTTTCCTTTAAAATGACGTCATTCACGCTATCATAATTGGTCTTGTAATAATCCCAGCCCTTCATCGAAGCCTCGACATAGGCACGCACAAGATCGGGATGGTCCTGAATATACTGCTCTGTCGTGAACAGCACATTGGAATACGGATTATAACCGGCATCCGCCAGCAGCAGGAATTTAACATCCACATTCTGCTGCTTCATCTCGTACGGCTCACTGGTTACATATCCCTGTATGGCAGCCGTTTCATCGGGTATAAAAGGAGCCAGAGAACCGGTATAAGCCATTTCCTTCACATTATCCAATTGGTATTTGCTCTTCACATAATCCCAGAACACCGAGCCTGCCCCCACGTAAACGGCACGGTTGTTCAAATCGGCAAGGGAGGAAATGTTCTGGTTGGCATGAACCATAAGTCCCTGAGGGCTTTTTTGGAAAATCGTCGCAACCGCTACCAAGGGGATTCCCTGTTCACGGGCGACCAGCAGTTGATCCGCCGTGGTAAGTCCGAACTGCGCTTTGCCGGAAGCCACGATCTGTGTAGGAGACACCTGCGGCCCCCTGCCTGGATGGTCATATCCAGACCAGCCTCTTTGTAATACCCCTGCTCCTTTGCCGCATACAGACCGCCGTGCTCAGCCTGGGCAAACCAGTTCGTCACCTGTGTGACTGCCGTGAGTTCCCCGCTTTCGCTCGTGGAACCCGGTGTCTCAGCAGCGGCATTCCGAGCAGTTTGCTGATTGCCGCAAGCAGCCAGTAATGTTGATAAGGAAAGCATTGCTACCAGTAAAACAGCAGATCCCTTTTGTCTGTACTTGTTCATCTCATTACCACTCCCCAAGGAAAATTACTGATGGTTGTATTCTGCATCCGCTACCGGATTACGAAGCGTCATAAAGCCACTGATTCTGCATTCGGCAACATCTCCGTGCTGAATCTGGACGGACCCTGGTGTGCCCGTCATGATCACGTCGCCTGGATAGAGAGTCATCATCTGTGAAAAATACGAGACAATAAACCATGGATGATAAATCATGCGAGACACGGTATTGCTATGAATAACCTCATCGTTCAATACGGTTTCAACAGCAAGGCTCTGCAGATCGCTTATTTCGTCAGGTGTTATTAGCTGTGGCCCGAGACTGAAAAATGTGTCGAATACCTTGGATCGCTGCAGAAATCTGGGATTCCGTGCGTGAATGTCCTGGCTTGTCATATCCAGGGTTACGGCAAAGCCGGCGATGACGTCCCGCACGCGTTCTTCCGGCACATTTTTGCAGTTTCGGCCGATAATAATGCCAAGCTCCGCTTCTGATGTCACATTCACGGACTGAGCCGGTAGCCGGATATGCTCTTCCGGCCCGATCAGGCTTGAGTCCGGCTTCATGAAGCAGATCGGCTCAAGCTCTGGAGGAGTGGAGGCGAGATCGATCGCTTTTTGTACATAATTCATGCCAATTCCCCATATTTTGCGGGGGTGGCGGAAGAGAGGGGCTGGTATCGCCTCCTCCGCTGGTATGAAAGGGCTCGATGACCATGCTCCGTTCCCGTGCTTCTGATACCACAGGACAAGCTCCTCCAACTGACCCTGCTGCAATATCTCCATGACGGAGGTTCCCCATGCGCTTCCTTCCGCCCTATTGATCTCTTCCAGTAGGAAAAATCGGCCTTCATGCTCAATTGCGGCCTGTTCCCCATCGCCGTGTTTAAGACTGACGAGCTTCACGGGCGGCTTCCTGCCGGCTGCTGAGCCGTCTCAGTCCCGCGGACATCGGTGATTTCAAAATCACACAGCTCCTCCAGCGCCTCCGACAAAATCGCCGTAATTCTGTCCTGAATGATCCTGCCCTTCTCAGGCGTGGCCATCGTAGCATCCCCGGCAATGCCGGTAGCGGATATATCAGCCATCTTCCAGGCGAAGCGGATTTTCCCTTCTAATGTAAGAAAACGGTAAGAGGACATATCGGGAAGCTCTTTGACAAGGAACTCTTTCTGCACCCAGTCCGGTTTAATGGACATGACCAGAGAAGTCTCATAATCGCCGCCGTGAATTCCGTATTCCAGTTCCTCGGGAGACAGGAGGTCCTCCGCCACATTCAGACTGCTGGGACTGAGATAGAAAACCATCATCCCCGTTCTAATCCGGATTTCCCGTGATACGGTATTCAGCAAATCCACGTTGCCGCCATGCGTATTAAACAGCAGTAGCTTGCGAAAACCGCTGGCCTTCAGACTTTCTGCAATGTCCAGCATTATGGCATGTAGCGTGCCCGCAGACAAGGAAATGGTGCCCGGCAGCCCGATATGCTCATTGCTTTTGCCATACGAGACCGGAGGCAACAGCCATATCTCCTTATCCGGCCGCACCCGCTCCAGCGTTTGTGTTAATGTCGCCTCCCCAATCAGAGTGTCCGTATATACAGGCAGATGGGGCCCATGCTGCTCCACAGCTCCGACCGGCAGAATAACCAGCGCCTTCTCCTTCGGCAGTTCTTTGACCTGTTTGCTTGTCAGACGGGGCAAAAAGCGCTCCTCCCATGTCGTTCCTTCATATCGTTGAAACATAACTGACACCCTTTCTCCTGCGGCTTTGATGTTCTTTTCGCGCAGCTTAATGGCCTTATATATCGAATGATAATCTTATCCTTTTACTGCCGGAACAAGGGATGTAGCCCATTCCAGCAGACACCGATCCTGTCCCGGGCCGGCGATGAGGGAAATACCGACCGGACAGCCCAGTATCCCGGCAGCGGGGATCGTAAGCTGCGGCAGTCCCGACAAGCCAGCAATGCAGGTCAAACGCATCGTTCGCACTCTTCGTTCTTCAATGAGCGGCCCGGCCAGCCCCAGCTTCGGGGCCGCTCCGGTAGTCGTCGGTATCACAAGCACAGCATCTGTTCCGAGCAGGTCAGCCATGTGCTTGCGCACCTCAAGCCGGCGTTCTGCTTCCTTCTCCTGATCGGCACGTTCAATGGTGCCTGCCCAGGAGAAACGCCCGGCTATATCCGATCCGAAGACCGGCTGCTCACGTTCAATCCAGGTCCCATGCTCCTGCCATATTTCGTAGCCCTGGATCGTCCTGAACATGGCCATCCATTCAGGCAGACCCTGCGGGGCGATGCGAACAGCTTCATGGCTCTCAGCCAAGCCGCACAGCAACTCCAGGCAAGAGGCAAGCGCCTCTTTGCTCTCGGTATCAGCCAGCTCCCAGGCATCCTCACCGATCAGCACCCTGCTAAAGCCGAAACCCGAGGCTGCCTGCGGCAGAAGCACTTCACCTACCCGGCGCAGCGTCTCGGGATCGCCTGCCATCCAGCCGACGGTGTCGAAGCTGGGAGCGAGCGGGATAACGCCTTTCTCGGAGACGATCCCATGCGTCGGACGTATTCCATAGACTCCGCAGTACGAAGAGGGCACCCGTACCGATCCTCCCGTATCCGTTCCAAGGGCAAAGTCGGCAAGCCCTGCGGCGACGGCGACCGCCGATCCGCTGGATGAACCGCCAGGGATACGGTCCGGGGCCTTCGGATTCACCGGTGTTCCGTAATGGACATTTTCACCGTTCAGGCTGAACATCAGCTCATCCGTATGTGTCGTGCCTGTTAGCCGCGCCCCCTGCTGTAGCAGCAGGCTGAGCGCTTCCGCGTGCTCCGCCGCCGGGCTGTGTGTCTCCAGCCAACACGGATTGCCCGCGCCGTTTGTATAATCACGGACAGCAAACACGTCTTTGACCATAAAACCGAGTCCGCTCAGCGTCCCCTGTCCTGTCGGTTCAACCGTCACCTGGTGGTTTACAACGGCGTTCCATTGATCTTTCATCGAGTCCCCCCCTCCCATCCGCTCACCCTTCCAGAGGAGCCAGCTCTTCCGGTGTATTTCCCTCTTTATGGGCCGCTGCCCCGTCCAGCTCCTCCACCAGCCAGGTGGAATCGGCGACGAAGCCATAGCATTGCTTGATATTGTATAAGGTGGCTTCCATGCAGAAAGCCGGGGAGTTCGTTGCCGAGCAGTCCTCCAGAAGTATACCGTCATATCCGAGGCAAGCTGCGTCCTGCAGTGTATGCATGACACACTGATCGAGATTTACCCCGGCAAACAACACCGTCTGAATATGCAGATTGCGCAGGATGCTGTCCAGTGGTGTGTCCCAAAACCCGCTCATGCGGTATTTATCCACATAGATATCGTCAGGGGCTGCATCCAGGCCGTCGACAATGGCCGCTCCCCAACTGCCTTTCTCCAGTACCTTGGAGCCGTTCCCCGGCAGCGCATCCCCGATGCCGTTGCCCCGTCCGTCCAGATTGTATACATGGAGCACGGATGGCGGCACGTTCATCCGGTCTTCCCGGTTGCCCCAGTTCACCCAGATGACGGGCACACCCTCTTTACGCAGCTCAGGCAGCAGCCGATTCAGCCGACTGACCGGGCTCAGGAGCGGCGATGTATCCGCCCCGATGGAATCCAGCCAGCCTCCTGGTGTGCAGAAATCATTCTGCATATCAATGACAATGAGCGCCGTATGTTCCAGATCAAATATGATTTCCTGCGGCTGTGCAGGAAGGGTTACGGGCTTGCCGTACTTTTGCGTCCGCCTTAGATCCACAAGCGTTTCGGACACTTGCCAATAGCTCTTTTGATTTCCAAGTTTGAACATATAAAGTCCCCTCATTTTTCTGAAAATTCTGGTTTGAGGCTATAAATACTCGGTTCACACTCATGGCTTCATCAGATATTCGGTCTTGAACGCCTGGGCAACATCCTGTGCCTTCGTTAATCCTCTGCTCTTGATCATCTGATCCTGCAGGGTGCTCCAGCGTTCCTCTGTCATATAACCGATACCGTTTGCCTCGGATTCCTTGTTAAGAATAAAGGGCTTTTCCTGCACCGCCTCATAATTCATTGCTTCTACCGTCATATCCGGATTGTAGGTATGAATGAACGGGTTTACCTTTTTATAGTTGTCAAGATAATAGCTCCAACCCTTCTGGCTTGCCTGAACCACAGCCTCTACGACATCGGGGTGATTTTTGAGGTAGTCTTCCGTTGTAAAAAGAACATCCGCATAGTTCGCATAACCGGAATCGGCGATTTTCAGATAGTCCACCTCAACCCCCTGCTGGGAAAGCGCGTAAGGCTCGTTCGTGATGTAGCCCTGATTCAGCGAATTGGGGTCATTAATAAAATTGACAAGCTGTCCGTTATACTTCATTTCTTTTACATCCGTCAGATTGTATTGGCTCTTGATATATTCCCAGTAAGGCACCGCTGTACCGATGTATACGGTTTTGCCGTTCAGGTCGGTGAAATCCTGGATGTCTTGCCCTTTGTGGTACATAAGAACCTGCGGTGTGCTCTGAAAGCCGGCAAGGATGCCAACAACAGGGATTCCCTGTTCCCGCGCCTTCAAAATTTCATCTGCATAAGAGATACCGAATTCGGCTTTGCCCGCAGCGACAAGCTGCATGGTTGACACCTCGGGACCTCCCGGTTGAATCGTCATGTCGATCCCCTTGTCCTTGTAGTAGTTCTGCTGCAATGCCGCAAAATAGCCTCCATCTTCCCCTTTGGCGTACCAGCCCTCGATCAGTCTCACCTGCTTCAGATCCGTTCCGTCTTCCCCCTTCGCCGGGGCCGAGGATTCCGGAGCGCCGGAATTGGAGCATGCGCTCAGAAGCAACATGATCAAAGCTGCAGCCAACAGCAGCCACTTCTTGTACCGTAAGTTCATAAGATATTTGGACATGTTGGACCCTCTCCCGGTTCTGGTATCATTTCATTGCCGACTCATGCCAGGACTTCAAAAGCTTGTTCGATACCATGTTAATGATTAGGAAAAATGCTATTCCCAAGATGGATGCTGCCAAACCGCAGGCGAACAGATAAGGAGTTTGCAGGCGGGTTGCCGCAACGGTAATCCCGTATCCGAGTCCACCCTGTCCGCCGCCAATGCCGGCAATGTATTCACCCACGATCGCTCCGACAACTGAACTGGAGCATGAAATTTTCAGCCCCGCCATAATGTACGGGAGCGCCGCCGGAAATCGCAGCTTCCAGATGGTCTGCAGCTTGCTCGCATTATACAAATAGAATAAATTTTTCATGTTCTGATCCGTTGAGTTCAACCCGATCAGCGTATTCGATAAAATCGGGAAAAAGCTGATCAGGAATGAGATGATCACAATGGCATTAATCCCCGCTCCGAACCAGATCACAATGATCGGGGCTACCGCTACGACCGGAATAGTCTGTAGGATAATGGCGTACGGATATACGCTTTTTTCCACCGTTTTGGACAGCGCCAGCAGAATGGCTAATGAAATGCCGAGCACTACACTAATCACAAAACCGATCAACGCCTCTACAATGGTTGTGCTTACCGACGTAATCAGATTCGTGCTGTTCTCGGCGGCCGCCGCCGCAATATCGGATGGCTTGGGCAAAATATACGGAGGCATTCCGATCATCCGCACGATGATCTCCCATCCGCCGATAAACAGGACAAACACCACAAATGGCGGCAGAACTTTCTTTAGCAGGCTCAGGACCTTATTCTCGACTGCCGGATAACCACTGCGGGCATTTCCCTTCGCGGAAGCCTGGATACCCACTGCCGTTTCAACGGCTGAAATGGATGCGATCTCTTCCATTTTTCTTCACTCTCCTCTCATTTCTGGCTATCAATGTTTCAGCACAGCGGACACGCTACGTACATATTCACTGAATTCCCGACGGGTCCGGAATCCATCATTCCTTGGATAAGCAAACGGGATATCGATGATGTCCGAAATTTTACCGGGACGGGGCGTCATCACCACTACTCTTGTCGATAGAAACACACTTTCAAACACGTTATGCGTAATGAACAGAACCGACATCTTTTTGTCCTGTTCCCAAATATTCAGCAGTTCATCCTGTAGCGTCTGCCTGGTAATTTCATCAAGAGCGCCAAACGGTTCATCCATTAACAGCAACTGGGGTCTGGATATCAACGCTCGTGCAATCGATACCCTCATCTTCATTCCGCCTGACAGCTCACGGGGCAGCACTTTCATATATTCCTTCAGACCTACCAGCTCAAGAACCCGCTCCCCTTCGGTAATACGCTCCTTCTTGGATACTCCGCGCAAAGTAAGAGGCATGGTGACATTATCAATCAGCTTGGCCCATGGCAGCAGGGTATGCTCCTGAAACACAAAGGCAATCTCATTCTGCTTGCGTGCTTCCTTCGGTGAGGTGCCCAGCACAGACAGATGACCGGAGGTCGGTTCCGTCAAACCGGCAATCATATTAAAAATAGTCGATTTACCGCAACCGGAAGGGCCGACAAAACAGAGAAATTCCCCTTCCCCTACATGCAGATCCGCATGCTGCACAGCTACAGTGCCATTGGGGTAGATTTTGCCGACATCATCGATAACAAGCATGGAACGGCTGTCCTTTTCGGCCGCAGCCTGTTGATTTTGGGTAAGCTGCATCTGAATCCCCTCTTCTCTTTGAAGTTGTGTCCTATCATAAAGCTAAAAAATATGAATGTAAATATTCCTAACATAATTTTGGTTTTTAATCTAACAAAGAGGGCTATTGGTTGGTTAAAAAACAGAATTACCAGTAAATAATGTTAACTTATATTACATATAAGAGACGAAAAGGATTGCATAAAGTCGAGGAAACCCTATATAATTGCTTAAAAAGTTACGTCGTGTCCGGGACCTGAATCATATACGCATCATTTTGGGGGAGTGATTTGACATGCATTTAACTATAGAAGACGCCTTGATGGTCTATCCGTTATCGGAAGGGAAGCTGGCTGCTGGTATAAAGGGAATTTCCCGAACAATCACCTCCATTAATTTGATGGATGCCCCGGATGTGATCAATTGGCTAAAGGAAGGGGAGCTGCTGCTGACTACGGCTTATGCGATCAGGGATTCACCCGAGGAATTTGTCAATTTACTGCAAAAGCTGAATGAACGGGGGGCCTCCGGGCTTGGCATCAAGCTTGGCCGCTACTGGACGGAAATTCCCGAGATTGCCCTGCTTGAAGCCGACCGTTTGAGCTTCCCCCTGATTGAGTTGCCTTTTGAATTCACCTTCTCCGAGCAGATCACTGCTCTTTTCCAATCCGAGTTCCAACGTGATACCCGCCGGCTGAATGAATTGCTTGAAACGCAGAAGAAGCTGGTTGATTTTGCGATGCAGGCGGATGAGTACACCAATTATTTTCAAAGTATCACCAGCATTTTGGGACATCCTGTAGCCATCGTCTCCTCCGAGGGACAGGCCTTGTATAACGTGACAAGCTGTTCCGAAATAGAGCTATTGAGTCACTGGCCCTGGCATCAGGACAATCGGTTTTATAAGGCAGCCAACAACCTGTTGTATCGGGTCCACCTGCTGAAAAACGGAAAATCATACGGTTACTTGCTGGTTCAGACCGAAAATCTGCAGGAAGCACATGATATGGAGGGCATTTTTCACCAGGCTGCCGTTATTCTTTCCTATCATCTGGAGATCATCTGGAATCAAGAGGCTTCTGCGGCGGGCAGTCGTCTTGGTGCGGCCATGGAGCGTTACTTGAAGGGAAACGCCTCTCGGGAAACGGTTCTCGAATTTGCCGAAGCGTTGGGAAGCACATTTTGGAGCACTCCCTACGTATGCATGATATCCTCCACAGGAGCTGATACATGGGACCATGAGAGTCAGCGACGCAGACTGAAGGAGATTCGGGATAAGCTTCAGGACCATCCAAAGACGGCCTCCTTGGAATCCCATCATTTCTATGTGATGAACCGCGTATATTCCCTCTTTCCCATTCCGGAAGAGGAGGCCAAGAAGCGCAGACAGTATGAGAATTCCGCGCGTTTGTATGCGGATTTGATGCACGCATGGGACCACGGAGCAGGAGCAAGGACATGTTACATCAGCAAAGTCAGGATGGGTATGGAGGAGTTCATCGACGGCTTCCGGGAGTGTGCCGAGGCCGAGAGAATCAGCACGGAGCTCGGTTCAAGCGAAACGGTTGTCATGTTTGCCGACCTGGAATTCATTTATCTATTCAAACATATTCCGAAGCAGGTCATGAGCAGGTACTGCTCTTATCTGTTCCGTCCACTGTTGGACAAGGACGAGGAATATGCCTGCGAGATGATGCACACGCTTGAAGCCTATTTCGCCAACAACGGCCATGTGAATGATACCGCGCGTGAGCTGTTTATCCATCGCAACACGGTGCTGTACAGGCTGGAGAAAATTTCGGGGCTGCTGAATCTGGATTTGAAGAATACTGACCACCTGCTACTGTTAAAGCTGGGGCTTATGTTTAGACATTTGATGCCGCACGACAGGCAGGCTTGATTTGAAAATATCTACAAGAAGGGTATCCCGAGAAGCCTTCCGGCTGCGGAATACCCTTTTTTACCTCTTATCCACGCAACTGCTTCCAGGATGATCAAAATTGCTTGCTTTCCGATTTTCAGACTCATTCCGCGAATTCCCACTCCGGATTTTCAGACGACTTCCCATAAATGGCCGTCCGTGTCCTGAAAATAGCCCGAATACCCTCCCCAAAAATATCATGTGTTGAAAAAAAGACTCACTTTTTATGAAGAATATGCAGTGGTGCTCCAAGCTTCCCCTTAACCTTTGTTCTGTAATGCCCATCTATTATTAACACCAGAATTAATTTTTTCACGAGTTACCCTCTCTTTATATGTAAGCGTCAAACCCTGCACACCTTCAACAGCTTAAACATTCATGAGAGGATGAAGGTAACCTAATTAAACAGGAGGTTACCTCATGTCGACCAGAGAAAGACGCCGCCAAGAATGGACAGCCCTATTGTCTGGATGAATCACCTTTGTTACAAATCCAATAGCATCATATTCGTAGTTTGTAGGGTTGGTATTTCCATCAATAAACGTTTTAAGTTGACCAGTCAATGTGTTGTAGTCGTACTGTTTAATGATCGTTGAAGCAGCACCATTTGCATCTGTGACCGCGATGTTTGTTTTGTTGGGTATGCTCCAGAATAAGGTGCTGTTGTTTTGTATTCTGTTTGAAAGGTAACGTAGTTCGCTGCATCCTTTTGACTCTCGTTTGCAACGTGTTCCCAAACGCATCATAGTTCTCAGTAATTGTTTCCTGGAGAATTGCTCCCGTTACATTACCTTCACGAACACGAATTGTTGTCACATTGCCATGAACTGCATCACGTACATATTCCGTATATTGTGTTTGAGTAGCAGAAATTGGTTTCGAGACACCAACAAGTAAATGCGACGTTGCATCATAGGTGTACGTTGTTGTTACACCCAACACGTCAACAGCGCTTGTGATACTACCATAGTCGTTATAAGTCTGTGATGTATTAACCACATACTTATTGGTATTTCCTGATTCTTCCTTGGTTACCTTTGTTGCAATAGGTGATGTCCAGCGCCTTGGTTCGTCATACGTGTAGTCAGTCGTATGGGTATAGGTTTTTCCACCATAAGAAAAAGTTGTTACAATACTCATGTTGTAGAATACAGCTGGTGTATTCTCATCAATAAAATCTTTCTTATTTGTGAGCGTGGATTGAGTCAAACCATCGTAAACCCCGACAGAGAATGAGATATCTGTATCATAAGAACTTCCAATATCACTTGTTGGATAAGAGACGTCTTTATGGTTGTTACTTTTTGGGGTCGTATGAGACCATTGAAAAGTCTTGCGATCCGGTTCCAAGCCGACGGTCCTTTCAGAAATAGGGGCAATCAGTTAAAACCCGCTGATTGTTTCAAATGCTTTAAATAACGGGCACGGATCAGTAGAAAGTACAGGAATTGCGCGACAAGGAAAACGCTGTAGACCGTAATGGCCGAATGAATCACCGGCGAATGGAGCAGATTATGCAGAGCGTATAGCGCAACCGAGCTGTGGATGAGCGCGACCGCGAGCGGTACGAAAAACAACAGCGCCATCTGTAGAGTCGCCACCTTCTCAAGTTCCTTGTCGGTCAACCCGATCTTCGTTATGGAACGGTACTTCTGCTTGTCATCATTCAGGTCGGTAAACAGCCGGAAATATAGAAAGCTTCCCGATGCAACAAAAAATACGCAACTGACAAACAATCCGACGAAAAGCATCAGATTATAGGTCCGCTTCATCTGTTCCTCCAAATAGGCAGGAGATGTGAACCAAAAACCGGAGGTTTGTGCATATCCTAGCTGTTGAGCGATGGCCTCCCCCGTGTCCGCCGTTGAATCGGCGCTGTCCGTATCGTAAGCGGTTAAAAGATGTTCTTCTTTCGGATTGCCAAAGGAGTCAAGCATCTCATCCTGAACGATCAACAGCGGTTCATCGACAATGGGAGGCGTGACCGGCTTTCCGACGGTTTGTTTCATGTTGAATGTGATGGATGTTCCCTTCACTGACCACTCGCGTTCCGGCAACGGCCGGTTTCTCATGGTCCAGATGGTCGCGGCTTCATTTCCCTGCAGCGACAGTACCGGGTAATCCAAGGCTTTGGCAAGCTTGGTATACTCGGACAGGCGGATGAAGTTCAGTGATTGTCCATTTATCGAATCGAAGTTCGCTAAATGGACGGACAATTTATCATAACGAATTCCCCGTTCTTTGAGCACTTGTTCGATTATTTTCGTTTGATAGGCTGCTTGCCCGACATCGCCGGTGGTTTGAATGTAATTATAGGCAAACGGGTACGCATCCGAGATTTGTTTGTGGATTGTTTCCTGATATCCCATCAAGCCGCCCATGGCGCAAATGGCGACTGTCGAAACGATCGTCACGAGAAAGAACATGCGGGCGTTGTCCTTCATGCGGTAAGCCATGTCGGAAAAAACGAGCACATTCGTTTTGTGCAAAAAGACAGAGCGGTTGCTTCTCAAAGTGCGAATCACAAACACGCTCAACTGAGTGTATAAAAGTAAGTACCGATGATGACTATGACCGTGACCGGCAAAAGAGCGATAACGACCGTGGCGCCTTTAACTAGAAACGATATGATGTATCCGGCAAGAAGAAGGCAGAACGCTGTAATTGAAAGAAAACGGATGATTTAGGCTCAGGCTTCGGTTTGGCGCCACCTTTCAGCAGATCGATCGGCTTGCTGGCCCGTACGAATGCGGCAGTGAACGCGGAGATGACGAGAAACAACAGCACGAATGCGGACAGAGTGAGCAGAATTGCTTTGCTTGGCATGTAGTATGGCAGCGGGCTCATCTGCATCACATCGGCTCCGATCATCATGAATAGCTTGGCGAACAGCATGCCGGCGGCAAGACCTGCCACAATGGAAGCGAAACCGATCACCGTGCTCTCGATAAAGACTATGCGTCGCAGCTGATTGTAGGTCATGCCGTGCATGATGAGCACGCCGAATTCCCGTTTGCGGGATTTCAGGAAGGCACTGACGGAATAGAATACGAAGAAGATGGAGAACACATAGACGATATATTCCGCAACCGTCATTGCCGTAACGGCCGACCAATTGAAATCAGAATTTTTAATTGCAGGGTGAAAAATAAAAAAAGCATAAATGAAAAAGATCATCACCGAAAACGCGCTGCTCAGAAAAAAAGCGGCATACGTTCGTTTGTTCCGGCTTACATTGCGGAAGGCAAATTGTCGAAACGTCATTTATTGACCCTCCCGACCTATTGCCGTAATGGTCATCATGGAAAGGATAAGCCGGGAACTCCTCTTAATTGACACGAAGCGGTGAAAGCTCATGTGCATTCCCTCCCATTAGTGAAAGCATATCGATAATCTGTTGGAAGAAGGCCTGCCGGTTGTTTCCCCGGTAAAATTCATTATAGAGCCGACCGTCCTTGATGAATACGACCCGGTGGCAGTAGCTAGCCGCGAGAGCGTCATGGGTGACCAGCAGCATGGTCGTATGATCGGTTTGGTTGATGGCCTCCATGGTTTCCATCACATCTCGAGAGGATTTGGAGTCGAGATTTCCTGTCGGCTCATCGGCCAGCAGCAGCGAAGGGGAATGAATGATGGCCCTTGCGATGGCAGCCCTCTGCCGTTGCCCTCCCGACACTTCATAGATTCGTTTATTCAGAATTTGGGTGATGCCCAGTTTTTCGGCCACCAGATGAAGCTTGGCGTCCATCTCCTTCACGCTTTTCCCATCCAGCGTAAGAGGGAGAATGATATTTTCCCCGATGGTCAGCGTATCTAGCAAATTAAGATCCTGAAAGACAAAGCCCAGCTTCCGTCTGCGGAACAGGGCCAGATCGTGTTTGGATAACAAATGGGGGTTTTCCCCATTAATCAACACTTCCCCGGAGGTAGGCGTGTCGATTGTGGATACTACGTTCAGCAGCGTTGTTTTGCCGCTGCCTGAAGGACCCATAATCCCGACAAACTCGCCTTTCTCGACAACCAGATTCATGTCGCTCATCGCCCTATACGCGATACTGCCATCATAAACTTTTCCCAGATTGCGCACGATTAACATATCCATATCAAGCATTCTTCCTTTCATACGGTCGGAATTTCGAATTTCCAAGGCTCTCTCGCATAATCATAACCGATCCTCAATCGCTATCCCATCGATTATTCTTAAACAAATCTTACAATGCTGTAATAAAAAACAAAGCATGTTCATAGAGCATGAACATGCGCGATTCCCATCCATATACGTACTGCTGTTCCTTGTCCCTGCTCGGATTCAAGCTCGACGCGATGATCAAGCCGCGAGGCGATCTCCCGAACCAGGTAGAGCCCCATGCCGGTGGATTCGCCGAACCATCTACCGTTTTCCCCTGTAAAATACGCGTCGAAGACCCGCTTGATATCCTGTTTCGGGATTCCGGCGCCGTTGTCCCGAATCTCAAGAACGGCTCGCTGTCCGCGCACATCAGAGGTAATCATGACACGGCTGCTTGCGCCGGCCGAATACCGTACCGCATTGGTGATTAATTGGCCGAGTGCGAATGCAAGCCACTTGTCATCGGACATGACCATCAATCGGTCATCCACCTGGATTTCCGGGAAGACCTTATTGCGGATAAATAAATTTTTGTGTTCAGCCGTTACTTTCCCGACCAGCTGACGAAGATGCACCGGCTCCGCCACGAAATCCTGCTCGAACGCATCCAATCGTGAGGTATACAGCACCGTGTCAAGCCCCTTCTTCAGCTTGTCTATTTCCTCTCGAATGCTGTCAAAGAAGGGGTCGGTTTCTTTCTGAACCGCAAGGTGCATAACGGATAGCGGGGTTTTCATCTGGTGCACCCACTGATTGATAAAGGTGATGTGATCGTTTAGCTTCTTACGGTATCGTTGGATATCGTTCTGATAAAGACGATACTCCCCCTGGAGCAGATGCCCAAGTGCATCCGCGAGCGGTGCGTTCCCGACAAATTCGGCCGATTCGTCAATTGACGAAAGAGGACGAGTCAGTCTCCGATAAAATCGAAAATGGCGGATATAACGGTATATCAAGTAAAAAGCGAGCAAGGCCGTATTTACCATGCAGATGTACACAAGATCGAAGGTATTTCGGAAACCGGATAAGCGGCACATATAAACAGTCAGCAGAAGCTGTCCGGCATACATGAACACTAACGGAACATGCTCTCTCCAAAACAGCTTCATGGCTCCTCCCTCCAGAAAGGCCGCAGTTTATACCCGGCTCCCCGCACGGTTTCCAACGCTTCTTCAACGCCGAGCTCGGATAATTTTTTGCGGATGCGCGTGATATTGACATTAAGCGTGTTGTCGTCAACTAACTGTTGACCGTCCCACAGCTTGTTCAGAAGCCAATCGCGGCTGACCACCTTGGAGCTGCTTTCCATCAGTGTTTCCATCAGCAAGGATTCTTTATGACTGAGATCTACGGTTTTGCCGGATAAGGTCAGCTCAAGCCTTTCGGGATACAACACGAGTCCTGTGCATTCCACAGTCCGTTCCCTCTTGTTGGGGCGTATGAGCCATAAGCGCGGCGAAGCTGGCTCTTGATCTTGGCCATTACCACTTCATAATCGAAGGGCTTGGCGATATAATCGTCCGCCCCGTTCTCCAGCGCCATGACCTGCTCCATCTTGCCGTCGCGGGCGGAGATAAACAGAATCGGGCAGGTGGAGACCGTTCGGATTTGCCTGCACCAGTAATAGCCGTCGTAACGGGGCAGATTGACGTCCAACAGCACGAGATCCGGACGAATGCTCTGGAACACCTCCATAACTCGGTCGAACTCCTGGACCGCTTCAGCTCGATACCCGTATTTATCCATATATGATTGAAGCAGCTGCGCCAGCTTAAGATCGTCTTCTACAATCAGGATACTAAACATAGGACTTGGCTCCTTTTCTGATTTAAAAAAACACCAGCATGCCTTCGCCGAAGAGCGATTGGAACTTACTGTGTTTCTATGGTTTGAATAGGCTGGATTAGGTTCCGTTGTAAACTATTATAACCTTGCTCTTTCAAGCTGAAAAGAAACCGTTTTACTAGTCCTCCAAAACCGCAAGATCGAATTACAAAATTGTAAGGTAGATGTAAGGCAAATCGATAGCTTTGGCCAGCCTGACAGGATAAGATTGGAACAAACGAAAATAGAAATTTTTTAAAAGGAGAATCGAGATGAGGCTGTTTGAACTGTTGCTTTTTTTGTCAAACATCGGCTTGTTTGCATTAACAGTCCTATTAAAAAAAGGACGGCGTAGAATTCCAGTATTCGTTGCAAGCGGGATCGCCACACTTTTACTGGTCATTCATTGGATGGTGGAAGGATACAGAATTCAGCTATTTTTCCCATATTGCATAACGATCATTTTTTTAGCCATTTCAGGTTATAGCTGGTTTAAAAAAACCGGCCAAAAAAAATCCCACGATTCATGTTGGGTTCAGCTTATACCGCAATAGCGATAATGCTGGTCGTAACAGCGGGTCTCATGTATGCCTTTCCTGTATTTAGACTACCTGAACCGACAGGCGAATTTAAGGTAGGAACGCAAACTTTTCATTTCGTGGATACAAATAGGGAAGAGATTTTCGACGAAGCCAGAGATGGCAAGAGGGAATTGATGGTTCAGGTCTGGTATCCGACTCAAGCTAGCACCGGCAAGTACGCTCCCTTTATTCCCGATACCGAGATTTTACGTTATATGGCCGCGAACTATGGCCTTCCCGGGTTTACGTTTCAACACCTGAAGTACGTATCCAGTCATGCTTATTCGGGAGCGAAAGTCTCTTCGGCACAGACTTCATACCCGCTGATCCTTGCAAATCCCGGCAACGGCTCTTCCAGGTTCCTCCACACGTCGCAAGCCGAAAATCTCGCGAGTCACGGATATATCGTGGCAGTGATCGACCACACCTACAATACATTTGCAACCGAGTTTCCGGACGGTCGAATCACGACCAGCACAACCAACGACTTATTTTCGCCTGCCCATGATTACCGGACAGAAAGGGGAAATCGTGACAAGTTGGGAAAAGTTTTAACTGGCGATGTGGCGTTTACGCTGGACCAATTCGAGCTCATCCAATCGGGGCAGATTCCAAGTCATCTAAAAGGGAAGATTGATCTCGGTCATGTCGGGGTGTTCGGCCATTCCATCGGCGGAGCGACGGCCTATGACACTTCTTACGATCCGCGAATCACGGTTGGAATAGACTTTGATGGAGGGCTTTATCGACTGCGTGACAGAGAGGGTCTGCGAAAGCCGTTTTTGTTCATCAACTCGGAAAGCTATTTCGAAAAATTAAAAATGGTGATGGATAACCGGGTCTACACAGATGCAGAGCTTAACCGTATGGGATCAACAAGAGAGTGGGAGGATCAAGTAACGGAAGATAAAAAGTTGGAGCTTCAACGGATGCGCGAAACGGTCGACGAAGGGGGACAAGTCCTCTATATCGAAAATACGGAGCATTTGAATTTTACCGACGTACAATTCATTTCTCCGATTTTCAAAATGCTGGGCATTACAGGAAAGATTGCGCCCGAAAGAGCGAACTCCGTTATCAATGCCTATATGCTGGATTTCTTCGATAAGTATCTGAAAAATCAAGGCGGAATCTTAATGAAAGGACCGGATAGCCGCTTTCCGGAAGTGAAGTTCGTAACCTCGCTATTATAAATTACGGAACAGGCTACCCATTTTGATATGCTCCCCTTCAAGTAGACAGGTTTAATAAATAAACCGCTACTTGAAGGGGAGTTTTCCTTTGTCTAAGAAGAACGAATACAATAGGATTGAGAAACTAGCCATCATACAGGAGTTAAAAGCAGGATTGAGCAGTCGTGTGGAAGTAGCAAAAAACATAACATCAGCGTCACACCTTAGTGAAATGGCGACATCGCTATGAGTTGTACGGAATTGAGGGGTTAGAAATTCATTCCCACACTCGAGCGCCAGCCGAACACAACTCTCAGATTGGGTGAAGAAGTATAATGGTCATAGCAGCTTAAAAGCCTATAAAGGGGAAGCGAAAGCTATGAGCAAGGGGCGGCGGTCTACCAATCATCAGGAACGAATAGACATTGCTCTTTACTGTCTTGCCCACGATCATGACTACCGGAAGACAGCGGAACAGTATCAGGTTTCCTATCATCAAGTGTACCAATGGGTCAAGAAGTATAAGGAGCACGGTCCGGATGCTTTGCAAGATGGTCGGGGACGGAAAAAGCAGAAGAAGAGTTAACTGAATCTGACCGCCAGAAGCTTGAGATGAAGAAGCTGGAGTATGAAAATGAGCGACTTCGAGCGGAGAATGCTTTCCTAAAAAAGTTACACGAATTGCAAAGGAGGCGAGTCTAAGCGGACACCGGCAGAAAAGCATAATTACCTGGCTATCGAGTCCGTTCAACAGAAAGACTCGCTCAGCGTAAAGTGCTTTGTGAAGTGGCGGGGATCCCTCGGTCAAGTTATTACAAATGGCTGAGCCACAAACCAAGTTTGCGTCAGCAGTAAAATCAACGGCTTAGTCAAATCATGCTTCTTCTGTACGAGCGGGTTGGAGGTATTTATGGATACCGGAGATTGACTCTTCACTTGCGTCGACAAACCAATCAACCCATTAACCATAAGCGGGTAAACCGCCTTATGAAGTTGGCCGGAATCCAGTCGGTCATTCGTAGAAAGAGAAAGAAATATGCGCGTTCTACGCCCTAACATACTGCCGAAAATGTGTTGAATCGTAAGTTCCGAGCAGAAGCGCCGAATGAGAAATGGTTAACGGATATAACGGAATTTAGATACGGGAGTGCTCAAAAAGCTTATTTAAGCGCCATTCTGGATCTTCATGACAACACGATTGTCTCGTATGTATTAGGTCGGTAACCGTCCCATCACGTACAACTAGATCCATCTCCATCTAAGACCAAAAGTTTTGCGATACCTATCCCATAACGCGACAAGTAATCGGAAGCATAGATGACCATGGCAAATAAGGCTCGAGCGCCTCTGGATTTTGTGAATCCGGAAGCTGCGGAAGCTGCTCGAACAGGTACTTTAAATATTGAAATGGAAGAAGTCCGTTTTCCTTCGCCGTCTCGATGACGCTGTAGATCGACGCACTTGCCTTCGCGCCGCGAGGCGTATTCGCAAATAACCAGTTCTTTCTCCCGATTATGAATGGCTTGATCGAGCGCTCACTGCGATTATTATCGATCTCGAGCCGACCATCCTTCAGGAAGGCAGTCAATTTCCCCCACTGATTCAGGCTATAAGCAATCGCTTTTCCAACCAGACTCTTCGGCAGTGTTTGAGAGCGCTGTTGCTTGAGCCATACCGAATAAGCCTCCAGGATCGGAAGGCTTCGCTTCTTTCGCTCCGCATATCGTTCTTCTAGCGAAGCATCCTTCAGCTCGCGCTCAATGGCGAAGAGAGCATTGCAGTAAGCCAGTCCTTGACTAGCTATCGAATCCTTGTTACCTCTCGTCGCTGGCGGGGCTGCTTTCAATCGTATTTACGCCGCGCATGTGCCCAGCACCCCACAAGAGTCACACCAGGAACCTTATGATAGCCCGCATAACCATCGACATGCAGGTAACCTTTGAACCCGGATAAGAAGATTTGTGGATGCTTGCCGCCACGTGTCTTCTGGTAATCGTAGATGACCGCCGGCGCTACACCGCGTCCGGTGTGATACAGCCACAAATACGAGGACGATTGAGCAGACTTCCCAGGCTCACGCAGCACCTGCAGCGTCGTCTCATCTGCATGAAGCACATCCTGCCTTAGCAGATAAGCTTTCATCACGGAGACCAATGGCATGAGCCATTTCTGTGCACCATAGATCATCCAATTCGCCATCGTCTGACGAGATAACGTGTATCCAAGACGCGCGAAATGCTGCTCTTGCCGGTATAACGGCAAGCTGTCGACGTATTTCTGGCTCATAACGTAAGCCATGCTCGACGGTGATGCCAAACTTCCCGGATAAACAGGTTTTGGCATCGCAGCTGTGACGATCGGGGTTTCAATATCTTCACGTTCACAATGACGGCAGGCATACACATTTCGCACGTGACGGATGACCTTCACTTGTGGCGGTACAACGGCAATTTCATTACGCGTCTCTGTACTCATCTCGTGAAGGAACCCACCGCAGCACGCACATACTTGCTCGCCTTCCTCCAGTGAATAGGTGATTGTTTCTACTGGAAGCTTGGAGAGATCCTCTGTTCGCTTGCCGGATGATTTGCGCCGCTCGTAGGTAATTTGTTCAGACTGCGGCTCTTCACCAGCAGGTGCTGCAATCATTTCGGCTTCGTTGAACAACGGGAGTTCTAATTGATCCGGATGCGTCTGCTCGCTGGAAGCACCGAAACGCTTCTTCTGCGCTAAGCGGAACTGCTCTTCGTACCATTTGAGCTTGGCCGATAGTTCGATGATTTGTTGTTGTAGGGATTCGATGGTTGGCGTATCTGCATGTTTTTCCATACTTTACTCATTAGATAGAAAAACCCAATCCCTGTAAGTGCCTATGACGAAATGATTACAAAGATGTGTCTAAATGACGGTAACGGCATTAACCTTGGGATGGGCTTGCCGCTGGCTAAGTGAAAGACCATCCAGTAGCCAGCGAAGCTCCCTGCTGGAAATGGCTACTACTTCTTCCTTGCCTGTAGGCCATTGAAATCTGCCACGTTCTAGGCGGCGATAGTAAAGCCAGAACCCATTGTGATCCCAATATAGAATTTTGAGCTTGTTGCATGCCCGGTTACAGAATACGAATAAGCCGGAGGAGAACGGATTCAGACCAAAGCTTTCCTGAACGATGGCAGCAAGTCCGTCGATCGACCTGCGCAGATCGGTGGAATCACAAGCAAGAAACACACGCTGATTGCTTGGAAAGGTCAGCATGGTGAAGTAAGCGCGTGAATCACTTCGCGCAAAAGCATTGGGTCAAAGCCGGAATGAAGCTCGATACTGGCTTCACCGATATGAAGGATTAGAGAAGGAGAAGGAGAAACGCTGCCAGGTGGATCTACAGTGGCAAGAGGTACAAACTGTACGGGAGAAGTCTTTGGATTTGGAGTAGCTGAGGATGATACACGCTTTATTTTGTACAGCCAATATTTCAATTGTTCGACAGAACAATGATTTGCGGAGCACCAAGCTTTCATCGCGAGGCCACTTGCCCGATAGGCTGCGATACGTGTGTGCCAATCTTGTCTGCGTTGTTCTTTGGCATTCATGAGTTACCCTCCGTATTCAGGTTAATCTCATGATCTCATAGCTAGGTTAGTAGTTGAAGGTGTGGAGAGTTTGACGCTTACCTTTATATATAGATCTAGTCTGTATTGGTCGCAAGTTATAAAAAGGTTCATTTTTCTTTTGCAAACCCATTCAATTATCTTAAATTAGGATATTAACTATAATTGATCATAAATACACATTATTGTAATTCGGTTAGGAAAAGAACTTATATCGTTAAAACAAAAAAAGCCGCCAATATGGCGACTTCATAAGTCTATATGTCCTTGTCCTCCGACAAGTCCTTTTTAAAATACCTGATTACGCGCTTTGCGCTCACTGGTAGGATTTTTCGCTCAGTATTCCGCCTGCCTGTCTAGCTTAGATTGCCCGTCACAGGGTGCGGCACATAAGGCTCTTCCAGACTCGCAATTTCGTCCGCATCGAGCTTCACTGACAGCGAGGCAACCGCATCTTCCAGATGATGAAGCTTGGTTGCGCCGATAATCGGAGCAGTTACCGGCGCCTTCTGCAGCAGCCACGCCAGCGCTACCTGAGCGCGGGGAATGCCGCGTTTGGCGGCGACTTCAGCCACGCTCTCCACGACCTTGCGATCAGCATCAGCCATTGTTTTTCCGTAGAAAGCTTTTCCGACTTCGTCTTTCTCCGAGCGTGCCGTCTGCTCCTCCCAATCCCGGGTGAGCCTCCCTTTGGCCAGCGGACTCCATGGAATGACGCCGATTCCTTCTTCATGGCAGAGCGGCAGCATCTCCCGTTCTTCTTCCCTGTACAACAAATTCAAATGATTTTGCATGGAGACAAATTTCGTCCAGCCATTGCGTTCGGCTGTATGCTGAGCCTTCATAAACTGCCAGGCATACATGGAAGAAGCTCCGATGTATCTGGCCTTGCCGGCCTTCACGACATCATGAAGTGCCTCCATCGTTTCTTCGATCGGCGTTGTGTTATCCCAGCGGTGGATCTGATACAGATCGACGTAATCGGTGCCTAGCCGCTTCAGGCTGTTGTCGATTTCGTTCATGATCGCCTTCCTTGACAATCCTGTGCCGTTCGGGCCCGGGCTCATACGAAAAAAGACCTTCGACGCAATAACAACCTCGTCGCGCCGGGTGAAATCCTTCAGTGCACGTCCAACGATTTCTTCGCTGGTTCCGTCCGAATACACATTGGCCGTATCGAAGAAATTAATACCCGATTCCAGCGCTTTTTTGATAAACGGACGGCTTTCCTCCTCGTTCAGCGACCACGGAGCGATTCCGCGTTCTGGCAACTGTAGCTCATACAGCCAAGACACAGTCTTGAAACTTCCAATCCAGTACGGCCCAGCTTTACATATTCCATGTTTCACACACCCTTTAATGGATATGGAATAAGACAGTTGCCTTAATTCTCTTGCGCCCTTGCGTTCTAAAGTTTAACAGGACGGGCAACTGCTCAGATAACTTCTTCATCTTATTCACCCGCCATTCTACAATGTCGTTCCACGATTGAAAGAATCGCATCACTGTCGAATGACTTGAAGATCGGATCAAATACCAGTTCAAAGACCGGTTCTTCTCTCCAGTTCCTCTGTATATCTCTCGCCCATCAAAGGGATCTGCGAAGCTGCGTCGTTAATGTTCCGCACGTCTTCTGACGTAAGCTCAATGTCCGCCCCACCCAGATTTTCTTCCAGACGGCTCAATTTCCGCGTACCGGGGATTGGTACGATCCATAGTTTTTGGGCGAGCAGCCAGGCGAGTGCGATTTGGGCTGGCGTTGCTTTTATCTGCTCAGCCATTTCTTTCAGCAGGTCAACCAGCACTTGATTGGCCTCCAGAGCTTCAGGAGTAAAGCGCGGAAGAATGCTGCGCAAGTCGCCATGATCGAATGTCGTATTGGCGTTAAAACTTCCCGTCAGGTATCCCTTGCCCAAAGGACTGAACGGAACGAAGCCGATGCCGAGTTCTTCAAGGGTAGGTATTAGCTCCTCTTCAGGACGTCTCCACCACAGCGAGTATTCGCTTTGGAGCGCGGTGAGCGGCTGAACCGCGTGTGCACGGCGAATCGTTTTCACTCCTGCTTCAGACAATCCCCAGTGCTTCACCTTTCCTTCCCGAATCAGATTTTGCACAGCTCCCGCTACCTCTTCGATCGGCACATCCGGATCGACCCGGTGCTGATAGTACAGGTCGATGGCTTCAATCTTAAGACGTCTAAGTGATTCTTCGGCAACTTTCTTGATATGCTCAGGGCGGCTGTTCATCCCGGATTGCTTGCCATCCTGAATATTGAAGCCGAACTTCGTGGCAATCACGACTTGATCGCGAACAGGGAGGAGCGCTTCGCCCACGAGCTCTTCATTCGTGTAAGGTCCGTATACTTCGGCGGTATCGAAGAAAGTCACGCCGCGCTCTACGGCTTCCCGAATGACCGAGATCATTTCCTTCTTGTCTGAAGCAGGACCATAACCGTAGCTCATTCCCATGCATCCAAGCCCGATCGCCGAAACTTCCAGGCCGCTATTTCCCAATTTACGCTTTTGCATCATACATCTTCCTTCCTTAATATGATTTTATCTTTACCAAATTACAGAGTAGACATATCAATCACGAATCGATAACGTACATCGCTGCGAAGAACACGCTCATAAGCTTCATCCACCTGGTCGGCGCGAATGACCTCGATTTTAGGTGCAATGCCGTGTTGAGCGCAGAAATCAAGCATCTCCTGCGTTTCCCGGATTCCGCCAACGTTCGAACCGGCAATACTCCGGCGACCCATAATCACGGAAAAGGCATGGTAGTGATCCGGCTCAGCTGGTGCACCGACATTGACAAGCGTTCCATCCACGCGAAGCATGGATAAATACGCATTGACATCAAGATTGACGGAGACTGTATTCAGAATGAGATCAAAAGAGCTGGCCAATTCAGTAAACGCACCCGGGTCATTGGTTACAAAATAATGGTCTGCTCCCATCTCCAGCGCTTCGTCTTTCTTGTTTATAGAATGACTCAGAACCGTAACTTCAGCACCCATGGTATGCGCGAATTGGACCGCTATATGTCCAATACCGCCCATACCCACAATGGCGACCTTCTTGCCCGGCCCAACATTCCAGTGCTTCAAAGGAGAGTAGGTAGTGATGCCTGCACACAAGAGTGGGCTTGCTGCATCCAGTTCCAGAGCGTCAGGAATACGGACGACGAATCTTTCCTTTACTACGATTTTTTGGCTATATCCGCCGTATGTTACATTGCCTTCGTAGTCCGGTGTATTAAAGACCAGGACAACGCCTTTTGTGCAGAACTGCTCATCCCCCTGAGGCAATATTCGCATTCTCCGCAGGAGTCCACAAAACAGCCGACGCCAACGCGCGCTCCTACGGCAAATTGGGTGACTTCCGAGCCAACTGCAGTCACGATTCCTGTAATCTCATGGCCGGGAACCATAGGGAAGATGCCGGTTCCCCAGTCATTGTGTGCATTGTGAATATCAGAATGGCAAATGCCGCAGAACTTGATATCGATGTGGATGTCGTCCAGTCGAAGCTCTCTCCGCTCAATCATTGTCTTTTCAAAGGGCGCTTTTGCGCTTGGAACACTTAGAACATGAGTTTCGCACATATGTTTTTTCTCTACTCCTTCGCTCTAGTAAAGCAATAAAAGAACACAATTTGATTTATCAGTGATCAACTTAATTAAAGATGTCAATTATCTTTCTTTAGTTATTTGGCTTACTATCCTATCAAGAGAACTATTATATATTTGTTTGAAAGATTCATCCTCTTCAAACTCTATTAATGTGATAAGCCTTTGAACCAATAAATTCCCAAACCAACGATTCAAATTATTCATCTTCTCCCTTTTTAGAGACATCAGTCCCTTACTCCGCTCCAGCTTTAAACCCTCCACGACAGAGCACCTTAAAAATCCAGTTGCTTTATCTCTCCTTATTCGGGTTTGTTTATTCCTAAGCTGCGGCGAACTTCCAATTCAGGTGATTTAGCTAATTTAACGATCAAATCAGCAACACTCTTGCGCGAAACAACTGACCCTTTAAACGGTTCGCCTTTCTGAGTGGTCACATAGTCAATTTCATCTGAATTCGTAAACCATGCGGGTCTAAGGATTGTATATTCGAGGTCAGAGGCTTCAATGATTTGAGCTGATTTTCGATATGGATCTAGAATACTGCCATACTTCTCTCCCGGCACTTCATCATAAATGCCCATCGAACTGATAAAAATCAAACGTTTAACACCAGTGGCGCTCATAGCTTCTACGATGTTCTTGGCGTACTGTTCCAGATCACCAGCAAGATTGGCATAGACGACGTCCTTTCCAATCATGGCTTCTTTCAGCTTTTCCATATCCATGACGTCGCCTTCAATGACTTGTGCACGACTGGAATCAACATTTTCCAGTCGGCTGGACCTGCGCAAATAAAGTGCAAGCTGAGCATCAGTTTCCTTGAGGAACATGTCGATGGCCTGACGTGCAATTTGGCCGTTAGCGCCCAGGATTAAGATATTATTCATTTTCATCACTCCATCTACTTTTTTCATCTATTCGATTCTCGCGTAAGTGTGGGTACGTCCGAAGGAGACGGCAGCGATCGATAGACCTGTCAATACAGCGGCAGAACCGATCCAGCTAACGGCCATGACCGATGAACTTCCTACGGCGATTCCTCCAATGCCTGCGCCTGCGGCGAAGCCGAGCTGTACAAAAGAGCTGTTTAGGCTAAGCATGATACTGGAGGCTTCCGAAGCGATTGAAATCAGATTGAAGTTCTGTGTCGGTCCAAATGACCAAATCGCAATCGCCCAGAGCATGAGAAGAGAGACGCTCATGCTTACCGATTCTGTGAATAGAGATAGTAGCACCAACGCAACGACCTGGACACTCATACTGATGAGGAGCGTTCGGCTAGTGCCAATCCGGTCCGTCAGAAATCCGCCCGCTTTCGATCCGATCAGACTTGCGATGCCCAGAGCCAGAAGTACGGCACTGTTACCCTGCTCGCTTATCGGGATAAGTGTAGCCAAGAAAGGCGTGATATAGGTATTGACTGCCGAGTAGCCTATAAATACGAAGAAAGTCACGCCAAGGGCAGCAGCGATTTTCGGTTTCTTAAGATAGGAGAGTTGGCGACGTAAAGAAACGGGCGCTTCACTTTCGGAAGCCGGAATCGTACGGGCTACTGCAACGAGCGCAAGTAGGCTGAGAAATCCGAGTCCCCAGAAGATCGTCTTCCAGTCATACGCTCCAGCGACAACGCGGCCAATCGGAACGCCAAAGACCAGAGCAGCACTGAACCCCATAGCTACGTTGGACATCGCCCTTCCCTGCCTTCCGGGAGGCGCGAGCTGTGCAGCTGTCCCGTAGGCCGTGACGATAAACACTCCCGTCGCAACGCCGAGAGCGGCACGTGAGACCATCAGAAAGCCAAAGCCTGGAAGAGCTAGCGTGGAGACAACGCCGAGCAGCAAAATGCAGAGTGCAATCAACAGTTGGCGGCGTCGATCCAGCTTCGCCGCTGCCAGGATGACGAGCGGGGTGCCGATTGCATTGGCGAGCGAGAATGCAGTCGTAAGTTGCCCTGCCGCCGATACAGATACGCCGACAGAAGAAGCGACTTGATCCAGAATGCCGACGATAACAAATAAGCGACGTACCCACCAGGAAACTGATGAGAGTCAGCATGTAGATTTTCCAAGTATTATTCAAATGTAATCTTGCCTCCTTATTGCGGTGTTATCACCCCTTGCTTGATTCTGCGAGCTTAGTCTTATTATGCCGACCGGAGAAAGCGAAGCGGTATCTCATTCGTCTTAAATGATTGCCCAATCCTATCAAGACCACTTTTGCTACAGGCAGGTAAGTCTTATAATGGAACCAGACAAACCCGCAAGGAGGATTTGAATGTCCGAGAACATTCTTCAACAGCAGCAGGAGCTCACCGGATTGATCAAGCGTCACTCGCTTCAGAATAGCTCCAGGGAAACGGCGATCCCTTCCCTATTTTTCTATCAGCATTCCAGCATAACCGAGCCCGCTTATCGGGTTTACAAGCCTTCTTTTTGTGTTGTCGTTCAAGGTTTGAAAGAAATTTTGCTGGCACAGGAGAGATTTGAATATGGACCATCCAATTATCTGATCGCTTCCATGAATCTGCCTGTGATCGGTCAAATCATAAAAGCTTCTGCTGACTCTCCTTACCTGAGTCTCAAGCTCGAATTTACACAGAACCAGATCCTTGAAGTGCTGAACGATTGTGATATTAAGGTCACGTCAAAAGATAACGCCAAACGTGCCCTGTTCGTCGGCCAGATGGAATCGTCCATTCAGGACGCCGTGCTCAGGCTTGCCCGTCTGCTGGACACCCCGGGAGAAATCCCGTTTCTCGCCCCTCTTTACACGAAAGAGATTCTATACAGGCTGCTGCAGGGACCCTATGGAGCCGAATTGGCTCAGATTGCGGTCGAAGGAAGCAGCACCTATCGGATCCGGGAAGCTATCGACCATATTGTCCGAAATTGGGATCAGTCTTTTCGGATCGAAGATCTCGCGGAGACCGCCAGTATGAGCGTTTCTTCGTTCCATCGGCATTTTAAAGAGGTAACCGCTATGAGCCCGCTTCAGTTCCAGAAGCAACTGAGACTTCAGGAAGCCCGCCGCCTCTTATTGGCTGAATCGGCGGACGCCGCGGACGTCGCTTTCAGAGTCGGTTATGAGAGTTCCTCCCAGTTCAGCCGCGAATACTCCCGCATGTTCGGGGCCCCTCCGAGAGCGGACATCAAGCGATTGAAGGAAAAATACGACCAGGTCATGAATGACTGAGCATCCGGACCGGTCGGCGAAGAAGCCAAAAGGGGCGGTTACGGTCGTCCCTTTTTCGGTATGATTCGGTTAACTTCGCAGCGAGGTTCCTATTAAACCTGGAACGCCGACGACTCCCCAACATTATTTAGGTGGTCTTCGGTCTTCAAGCCCAATTCGGCAGCAGCGTCTCGCCCCGGTCTGTAGCAGGTACGGGAGTCATCGAAAGTCTGGAAATCTCATCGCGCCACTCTGGAGTCATCTCTACATCGACAGCGCCCAGCGAGTCTTCCAGCTGCGCGAGGTTTCTTGCGCCAATAATTGGCGCCGTGACCATAGGATTGGACATCGCCCAGGCTACCGCAAGCGTCGAGGGTTTCACGCCTCGTTCAGCAGCATGTGCAGTAAAGCGGTCGGCGACGGCAAAATTCATTTCATCCGCATAACGGTCCGTATACCGCTGCTCTTCGACCAGCCGCCCTTGTTCCGGTCGTTTGTTCGTTCCGTATTTGCCCGTAAGAATCCCAGCTCCCAGAGGGCTGTACGAAATGACCCCAATCTGCTCGGAAGCGGCAAGAGGTAGGATTTCTACCTCAGCCTGACGTTTGACCAGGTTGTACATCGGCTGGATCAATTCAAAGCGTGCCAGCTCCTCCTTGGCAGAGATGCCGAGCGCTTTGGCAATCTGCCAGGCCGACCAGTTGCTCACCGCTGGGTGAAGGATTTTGCCCTGCGCTTGAAGATCGTCGAGTGCACGAAGAGTCTCCTCCATTGGCGTATTTTCGTCGAACATATGCACGAAGTAGAAGTCGATGCGATCCGTCTTCAGGCGTCGCAGACTGTTTTCCACTTCAAGCATGATATGACGGCGGGAAAGCCCTCCAGCATTCACGTCCTGTCCCATCGGATAGAAACTTTGGTGCTCAGTACAATCTCATCCCGACAGTCCTCGATGCACTCGCCCAGAATTTCTTCGGAGCGACCCTGGCTGTAGACGTTTGCTGTATCAAAAAAGTTAATGCCAGCTTCGCGGGAGCGGTTGAACATTTTTTTGGATGTTTCTTCATCGGCATTTCCCCCGAAGGACATTGTGCCAAAACATAAATTTGAAACCTTGATTCCTGTTTTTCCTACTGTACGATAATTCATCGTCATTCCTCCTGCTGTTGACTTACGCCTGTTGTGTGGTAGGGCGAATAATCATTTCATTGATCGCAACGTCTCCTGGCTCTTCAATCGCAAAAGCAATCGCACGTGCGATACTTTCCGCTTTAATTGCTCCTTGATATAACTCATCGTACGCTTGTTTTAACTCTGCATCCGTGATTCCCTCCGTCAATTCAGTGCTGACAGCTCCTGGAGAGATATTCGTTGTACGAATCTGGGTACCACTGATCGCCTCTTCTTGACGTAAACCTTCCGTAATTGCCCTTACGGCATGTTTGGTCGCGCAATATACAGTGCCGCCTGGGTAGACATTATGTCCGGCAATAGAAGACAGATTAATGATATGACCAGATTTCTGTTCCCGCATCGCAGGCAGAACAGCAGCAATCCCGTATAATAGGCCCTTGATATTAATATCAATCATCCTATCCCATTCATTAATTTCTTCTTAAAGAGAAACGATTGCGGCATGACTCCGGCATTATTGATAAGTACGTCGATTTTCCCAAACTCTTGAAGTGCATACGAAGCCAACTCTTCCACTTGTTCATGCGATGTCACATCGGTTACTTTGTAGATGGCTGTACCCCCGCTTTGTTCAACTTCTTCTTGCAGCTTTTGTAAACGGTCTTCACGGCGAGCCGCCAGCACAAGCTTCGCACCTTTAGATGCCAGCTCTTTGGACGCTGCCTCTCCGATTCCGCTGGAAGCACCTGTAATAATAACGACTTTATCTTGAATATTGGACATAGTGAATGATCATCCTTTCTAATTTGAATTGCTTAATTGAGGTTCTGCGATTGGATATAAAATGTTTGCTTTGGGACTTAGTTTTCCTTTGCAAATACTTCTTTGGCCACTGTAATAGCGGACATCGCCTTCGGCCAGCCCGCATAAAAGGCAAGATGGGTAATGACTTCGATCAGTTCCTCTTCCGTAAGGCCGTTGTCTTTGGCTTTACTCAAATGAAAGCCCAGTTGTTCGGAATTTCCTCCGGTGATCAAGCTTGCTACGGTAATGAGACTGCGGTCGCGTGGGGCCAGCTCTTTGCGTTCCCATACGTCCCCAAACAGAACCTTGTCGGTCAGCTCGACGATCTTTGGTGAGAAGTCCCCAATCGTTCGCTGTGCAGCCGTAAGTTTTTGAGTATCTGACATGTGATATCTCCTCTTTCTTCATTTGCATTGATCCTTCATATAAATGCATCTATAATTGAAATAGATACATTATTGAACTTGTGTCTATTATTATAATCTGATACAGAATGCGTTCAATTGTTAAATGTGCTTGATTTGTTCATTAATAGACATATAAGTTAAAACAGTCAATTATCATTTAGAAATTTAGGGGTTGAACACAGTGAAAGTGGACCGGAGAATACTCAAAACACAGGAAGCCTTGAAAAAAGCGTTAACGGAGTTGATGGCCGAAAAGAGTTTCGACCATATTACAATTCAGGATCTATCCGACAAAGCGAATGTAAGCCGGGGAACCATCTATCTTCATTACGTGGACAAATATGATTTGCTGGATAAGCTGATCGCCGCACACATCAATGAACTTCGAAGATTATGTATTGAATCGGCTCATTTGAGCTTTACAGAGGCCGAAATTGTTTGGTTTGAATATTTTGAGGCTAACTATTTATTTTTCTCCACGATGCTGGTGAGCAAAGGCGCCCCTTACTTCCGCACTCAGTTTCTTGAATTTATGATCGATGAACTTCGGGAAGAGGTCGACATGAATGAAGCAAGAAATCGGGGACTAAACGAAGAAGTGGTTGTCCGTTATGCAGCGTCCGCTGTGGTGGGGATTATGGAGTGGTGGTTTTTGAACGATAAACCTCTCCCTCCTGTCGAGATGGCAGAGCAAATAGGCATGCTGTTGGACCGGAAATTGTAAATCTAGAGCGAAAAGAGTAGCAGACATATGTCTGCTGCTCTCAAAATGGTTTATCAGGGCCAAATACAAGATTGGCGGACTGCTTGGCTTTCTCAATGACATTCATGACCCTCTCGCTATGTTCAAGCATATCCGAGACTTTTTCCAAATCTTTTTCTCTGATAATACGGTCAAATTCAACGAATTCGTCATACATACGATGCGGATGATCTTTCAGGTCCACCCGAATTGGCGTTTCCTTATTCGCAGTGTAATCAAAGCAGTCGCATACATTAGCCGGACTTGCCATGTGTATATAGCCCTTATTACCTTGAATATTCACTGCATTGGGGGCCGTACTGTCTTTTGAACCTATGCAGACACACTTGAAATCACCGTAATCCAGCAGCAGCATACCTGAAGTATCAATTCCACGCTCCATGTTTGCCCAATACTCCACCTTCTTAGGGCTCCCGAAGAAACCAACAACCAAATGAATATTATATAAATTAATATCCATCAAGGCTCCACCAGACATTTCCGGATTAAAGGCAGGCCGGATTATTCCCGCTTTGAAAGCCTCATACCGAGATGAGTATTGAGAATAGTTGCATTCAACTATTTTGATCTCACCCAGCTTAGGTAGATATTCCTTCATTGACAAATAATTTTTCAGGTATTGATTCGTTATGGCTTCCACCAATACCAGTTTTCTTTGCTGAGCAATTTCTTTTAGCTCTAGAAATTCATGCAAATTGGAAGTAAACGGCTTCTCACAAATGACATGTTTACCACTCAATAATGCTTCTTTGGCATATGAATAATGAAGATGATTAGGCAGTCCGATATAGACTGTATCTACATCACTATTCATCAACATCTCGCTGTAATCCGAATATATCTGAGATATACCATATTTATTTTGCCAATCCAGTAATTTCTCCTCGTGGCTAGGTCTAGAACAAATGGCCTTTAATAATATGGTGGGGATTTCCTGAATAAAGCTCAATAGATCCCCTACGATCATCCCTGCTCCGACAATTCCCAACTTCATTTTAGTTACACTCCTCTATACCTTTGTCTAGTATTTCCATAGAAGCTATCGTTTCTTCGTCTTTAATCACTTTTTCTTTGCCAAGTACGATCGACTGATAGATATCGTCATACACTCGGGCATAGTCTCCCTTTTCAGAAACAACTTTTTCTTCATGGTACTCGCCTTCATCATCCAGATATGTTAAGATGCCGTAATGCTCGGGCTGGTCGATGCCGAAATCGGCGTGTCCCTTAGGCAGATAGTATAATTTCAGATACTCCTCCTGACGATCCTTCGTTTGCTTTATAAAAACGCCTTTTTTGCCATATACAACAAAACTCGGACGGTCTTTTAAGCGAAAAAAGCTGGATTTGATGGATACCTTGAGCGAGCGATAATAAAAATCCAGATCAAAGTAATCATTCATTCTCCCGGGACCCAGCAATTGACGAATCGTAATGGATCGTGTCCGGTTTCCCAAAATAGGAAAGAACCTGGTCAATGGTATGAGCGCCATGTCCATATAGGTAACTGTTATATTTGGAAAAATGAGAAGTGGAGTTCGGGATCTCAGGGCGAAATAATCGTAATGCATCTCCACCTCCAGTAAATCTCCAAGCTTTCCTGATTCAATAACCTTCTTGGTAGTGAGGAAATCCGAATCGTAACGTCTATTTTGATAGCATTGTATAACCAGATTTTTCTCTTTAGCATATTGGAAGATCGACACGGCTTCTTCTTTGGTTAACATAAAAGGTTTCTCAATGAAAAAGGAAGATGATAACGGTTCGTGCTTTTCCCATTTCCAATATAACCGATGGTAAGCATATTATTTCCCCCTTAGGCTCTTTTTCATTTATTATAGAAGAAGAACGTTGATCGTAAAGGATTTGCCGCCAAAATGGTACATTCAACCGATTATTTTTAAAAATGGTTGTTTATTTTTAAACAAAATGTTTATTTCATATTATTTATCGAACGTTATATTCAATTGAGTCGGGGTGAACCTGTTGAAAATACTGATGCAATTATCAGAAATGCAAAATTTTACACCAAACGAAAAAAGCATTGCTTCCTATATTTTGCTTCACAAGGAAAGCATCCTGCACCTAAATATTCAGGAGCTTGCAAAGGCTACGTATACTTCCCATTCCGCGATTAATCGATTAACGCATAAACTTGGGCTATCCGGCTTCAAGGATTTTATAATAAAACTTGCTCGTGAATTTCAGCAAAATACCCAGAACATTTCCAACGTGGACCCCAACTATCCATTCGGTCTTGATGAATCCCCACTTCAAGTGGCGAAAGAAATCGCAGAGTTAATGAAGGAAACGATCGAAAAAAACTTTGCATTCATGGATGATGACTTACTGTCGCAAACAGCCCGGTTGCTGGATCAAGCGAAAAGGATCTTTATATATGCGTTAGGAGATTCACAAATCCGAGCGAAAAGTTTTCAGAACAAATTGATTAAAATCAACAAATACGTAGTTATTGCCACGGAGCTGTACGAATGGGCTTACCATACGGCTAATCTTACGCCACAGGATTGTGCTATTTTTTTAACTTACCACGGGAAGTCGCCGATTTATTTAAAAGCAGCTCAGCATTTTACACATGAAAATATCCCTTTTATCACAATTACAGCAACTAATCAAAGTGAATTGGCAAAACTCAGTAATATCTGCATCCAGGTGCCTAATGACGAAGTAAAACATGCCAAGATTGGTACATTTTCGTCGCAAATTGCCTTTGATTACGTATTAAATGTGATTTACTCCTGTATCTATAAAATCGACTACTCGAAAAACATGCAAACCACAACACAATCGTTGAAGAATTTCTATATCAATGACATGATGAATGACGTATAGAATGAATAGCTAGGCATCCTCGGTGACTCCAGGCCATTAGTCAAACTTCTAATCGGCCATGAATACATGTTCTTGTCCCACCCTAAGGACAAGAACTTATATCGCTAAAACAAAAAAAGCCGCCAATATGGCGACTTCTTAAGCATATATGGTGTTGTCTGCAGGTAAGGATCAACTTTCATCTATTGCTTTTTGAATATCATAAGCATTGATATCGATATCCAAAGCCATTCCAAGTACCAACTTTGCCAACTGACTTCCAATATATGGACCCATAGTCAACCCGGATGCTCCAAGTCCGTTTGCCGCTATAAGGCCGTCCCACCCAGGAACAGCGCCTATCACCGGAAGAAAACCGGGTGTAAAAGGACGGAAACCAACTCTTACCTCCTGAAAATTGCTGTTTGCTAAACCAGGTGCCAATTCTAGACCTTTATTCAGAATTTCCTGCATCCCACCTGCTGTTACTCTCGTATCGTAACCTTCGATTTCATTTTCGTGAGTCGCCCCTATTACGATCTTCTGTTTATCAAAAGCCAGCAGATATTGATCAGAAGGCGGCATGATTACAGGCCAGGAGCCTGTGTCTTGCCTATTAGGAACCTGTAGATGCATGATTTGTGCTTTTTGAAAACTAACCTTAAAGTGAATGCCTAAAGGCTGCAGCAGTTGATTTGCCCATGCACCTGCACAAACAATGACTTCGTCAGACGAGAAGCTTTTTGCACCGACAGCTACTCCTGTTACATGGTCGGATTCATATTGAAGCACAGCATCCCCATGTACAAGGATGGCCCCGTTTCTTTGTGCTGATCGGAGCAACGCATCGCGCAGCGCACGACCATCTATACGGGCGGCACCACTAATATGAACAGAATGATAACCCTCTTCTAACAAAGGAAACCATTCATGGGTTTCTTTTTCATTTAGGCGGGTAATTTCACCAATTTCCGGTGCATCCGCTTGTCGTATGTGTGCCCGCTCTTCCATCTTTCTGATTTTCTCCAAATCATCATGGATACTAAGAGCACCCACTTGAGCATAGCCTGTTTCTGTTTCTCCCTCGCTTTTGAGTTCTTCAATCAGTCCAGGGTAAAAACGTGCACCAGCTTTTGCCAGCCGATACCAAGCCTGATTGCGTCGCTGTGATAGCCAGGGACAGATAATGCCAGCAGCGGCATCAGTAGCCTGTCCTTTATCTTTGCGGTCTACAATAATGACATTAGCACCCATTTTGGCTAACTGATAAGCTGTCGATGCCCCCAGAATCCCTGATCCAATTACGATGACCTTCTTCATGATTACATTCCTTTCCTAAATCACTGTATCCATTATAGCGGATACGGCATGAATGCATAATATTAACAATTTATTTCAATTGAGATAAACATGTTAGACGAACATCAACATCGGCTCCGCGAGCTTCGTAAAGTCACGAAGGGCAAGAGCATTTTCCCGACCGATGAAGCTCTGCTCAAGATGCTTTACCTGGGTACCATGGACGTCGTTCGCAAATGGACAAGTCGGGTTCAACACTGGGGACTAATGCTACTTCAATTGTCTATTTTCTTTCCAGACCGCGTAAGTCAGCACTTGCGATAAGGGGTATCCCCCCCCAACTGGAAATGTATCCCAAATGAGTTTACACAAAATTATTGACAGACCCTGAAAATATGATATTTCTGCTCTTCATATAAAAAGAGTCGAGTAATTCACAATATTCTGTGAATCGCTCGACTCTTAATATTTTTCATAGTGGAGGGGTCTTTTTCAGTTTCACTTCTTCCATAAAGCTTCTAAAGTCTTTAACGATTTCTTTGGATTGGGTATGGTGTAAATAATGCCCTCCTTCAAGCTCCACTACTTTTCCATGTACAGAATCTTTTATCTGTTCTTCATGTTTTGGTGTCCAGCCTTCAACCTCCGTATTATTTTTTTGTAAAAAGAATATAACAGGAAGATTTTTAGGGAATTTAAAGTTTTCAGCGGATTTAAAATTATTTTTTAAATTTTCTCCCTCGCTTATAATATTTGGATTCATCGCGTTCTTGAGAGAAATTATTCTAATTTGTTCTCTCGTTTCATCATCTACTTTAGGTGCAACAAGTTGGTCAGGATTTAGTTTCATTAGCAATCTGTTAAAACCTGAATTCTTAATCAGTTTATAGGCTTCTGTTGGAAACTCATCATCCGTGCCACCTTGCGTTGGAAAACTGCTATCAATCCCAACAAATGCACGGACTTCTTTTTCGTATTTGTTCACATATTCTAGTCCGTAAATGCCGGCAATGGAGTGACCCATCAGAGTGTATCGGTCAATATTTAGTTTTTGTAAACATTCATGAATTTCAGCTACAATATTTTCAACGGTTCGTTCTTTTTCGGTTACATCACTTAATCCATAACCAAAAGGCTCAATCACGACTACTTTGTAAAATGGAGTTAGCTGCTCCACAAGTGGCTTAAAATCTATACCTGGTGCTCCTGTTCCATAACCTGGTAGTAGTACGATCGTTTCTTTGCCCTTTCCTTGGATCAAAACATTCATATTTTTCCCATCTACTGGTACAAGCTGACCATAGGGCTCTATTTTTTCTTTCTCCAATTGGTTGCAGATAATATTAACTGTAAAAACAATGACTAGAAAAACTACTATTGCTGTAAGCATTATTCCTAGTGATTTAAGTATAAAGAAAAGCGTTTTTTTCATCATTTAATTCCTTCCCTAACGTTTCATTTAATTTGCCAAGCGGGTTACTCGACCTTTATCGTCTCGCCCTGTGCAGGAGCAATGTCATCCTTCCAATGAATGTTGATCGAACGAGACTTGAATAGATCCGCACCGTCTGACACCTGAAAATGAAGATGCGCTTCGCTAGAATTACCTGAATTACCAAGCAAACCAACTTCATCGCCGCTCTTCACCTTATCTCCTACCTTTACTTTAATGGAGCCGTTCTTCATGTGAGCCAGCACGCTATATTCCCCGCCATGATCAATGACAACCTCATTCCCCGCAGGTACCTTCTCGTTCATAACGCCGACAGGCTCGTTATCTGGAATATGATTTACGACTGATACCACGGTTCCACTTGCCGGAGCAAGAACAGGCTGGCCGAAGGCATAATAGCTTTCATTTTTCAGCCGATCGCCTTTATACGAATGGCCATCCTTGTTCTGTATAATGTCATAGGCGTATCGCTGACTTTCATATTCATAATGATAATTAACCAGTGCATTTGTTCCTCCCCATACAATAAACCAGTCCCCTTTTAAAGGCCAATCGTATTTGATTTTGGTCAGGATATGATCTGTTTGTGGGAAAGGAGAAAGTTGCTTGGCCTGAAGACCTGATATCTCTCCCTTTTCATCAAAAACAGTGGTCAGTCCCATTTTCCCGGAATCGCTTATCCATGTACGCTGATCGCTGCCATTGAATTGGATGACCGACGCCTGCTTAAACGACTTGACCCCTTTTAGAGAATCAGCAGCCATGCTTACAAAATCAGCTTCGCTGACCTGTTTTTTAAACTCATCACTAAAGTGGCCATACACCTCAGCATATTTGCCATCAAGAAGCTCTACCGGGATCTCCTCAGGCTTCAACGTTTGAGTCTTTGTGTTTGTTTTTTCAGTCTTTTCTTTCGGAATGTCTGTTGCCACTTCCGGATTTGCTCCTCCACATGCCGTGATCAGAGCAGCAAGCGCACCCATGACCCATATCATTTTGCTATAGTGGATGATTTCCATTCTGTGCTTTCTATTTGGTCTCTTCATTCCACACCCCGCAAGTATGTTTGTTCATAATATAGTATTTGTCTAACTCATTGTAACAAACCACTCTTAGGTCACGTGTAACCCTACTTTAACCGTGTCTTAACTCTTATCCATGACTACAGTCCACAATTAAGCTTTCGTTAAGACAACATCATAAGATCACGCTAAAGAAAGCATGATATGATGGTAGGAAAGATTACAGTGAAGAAAGGAACACAAGCATGAACCATGCGTCAATTTTACTTGTCGATGATGAGCACTCCATTCTTGAACTCTTGCTGACTGTACTCCGCAAGGAAGGCTACACGAATGTAGACACGGTCATGACAGGTGAAGCAGCGATTGCTGCCTGTGAAGAAAAAAAATATGATCTGATCCTATTAGATGTCCTTCTGCCTGGACGCAGCGGAATCGAAATTTGTCCGTTTCTCCGTCAAACGACGGATGCTCCCATCTTATTTCTTACGGCTCGGGAATCTGATTTTGATAAACTGACCGGTTTTGCCGTTGGTGGCGATGACTATATTACCAAGCCGTTTAATCCCTTGGAAGTTGTGGCACGTATACGCTCCCAGCTACGTCGTTACTTGGCAGCCAATCGTGCAATCAGACCATTTGGATCTGAGCAACCCACCAGTAGAATGAATGTTATTTATGATTACGGGCGTTTTCAGGTCGATGAAGCAGCGTGCGAGCTTCGCGTTGAGCAAAAGCTGGTAAGCTGTCCGGCGCTCGTCTTCCAATTACTGCTGTTCTTATGCAAAAACCCCAATCGTATCTTCAGCAAAAGCGAGCTATATGAATCGGTATGGGGCGAAGAAGCGCTGCGTGATGACAATACCGTCATGGTTCATATTCATCGCATCCGGGAAAGAATTGAGCCTGACCCCGCAAACCCGAGCTTTATCGTAAATGTTAGAGGATTGGGCTATAAGCTTGTACAAGCGGAAATAGGGAGCTCCCAGCGATCATGAACATCAAACGGAGGCTAACCATACGATTCGTGCTTCAACTGGCTACTGCCGGCGCATTCGTGCTTCTCATTGTTGCGGCTACGTTCTTTTGGGCTTTACAACGTGTTATTGATATCCGCATCTCCAGTGACTTTGCTTCTGTGGGATTAAATCAGCTTGTAGAGTCCTCCGAAATGGGCAAGGATGGCATTCATTTTGATCCCCAATTGCTAGAACAGGTCAAGAAAAATGGAGGATGGCTTCAAAGTCTTGATGAGAACGGCCAGGTGGAGCAGTCCTATAACACACCAAAAGATGTGCCGAAAAGCTATGCACCAGGCGAACTCGTCTCCTATTGGACAGGCGATCTTCCCTTCCCTTATGGGCTGTATCTGTGGGTACAAGAGAAGGATGGTCGTCCCTTCACTCTTCTCTATGGCGAGCCTAATCAGCTAGGCCCGTTATTAAAAAAATAAGAAGTCAGGGGATACTTTCCTCTAATGGATTACTGGTGCTGCCTACTGATGTTACCGACCGACTCAAACAGCTTGGTGGTTACGTTCAATTGCTGGATTCAAAAGGCTCTGAGCTTGCCTCCTACAATCGACCCGCATCTGTACCGACAGCCTATACCCTTTATGGACTTGCTCTTCGTAACATGTACAATGAAAGATACGGCTTCCATTTGGCATCCACTTATGATAAGGAAACAGGACATACCTGGGTCGTTAGTCTTCCTAATAGCAGTGGCTATGCCATCGGCAATAAATGGCTTCCGCCTGAGGAAGAAAGAATAATACTCATTGCCATGCTCGCCATGTTCACAGCTATTTTTGCATCCTTCCTGCTTCTCTCGTTATGGCAGGCGCATCGCTTTGGAGTTCCGTTGCTTCATATGCTCACCTGGCTCGACTCGCTTGGCAGGGCTGTATATCAGGAACCTGTGGATCATAGAGGCATTCACCGCAGCCGAATGCGTTCAGGAAAATGGAAGCGTCGTTACCGCATTTTTGTCGATGTGATGCATTCGATTGATAAGCTATCAGGTACTCTGCAGAGAGATCAGGCACTGCGTCAGCAAACCGAAAGCCTGAGAGAAGAATGGATTGCCGGGATAACCCATGATCTGAAAACACCGCTCGTTTCAATTAAAGGCTATGCGCACCTGCTGGCTGAACCTCAATATGATTGGACGGTGGCGGAGGTTCGTCAATTTTCCAGCACAATGCTGGAGAAATCTGCACATATGGAGATGCTGATTAATGATCTTGCGATGACTTATCGGTTAAAAAGCGGCGCCCGTCCGCCAGAATCCGAGGAGATTGAACTCAATAGCTGGCTAGAGGACGCATTAAAGCAAGCGGCTGCCGACCCTTTTTATAAAAAAGAAGCCATTTTGTTTCAGGCCGCTCCTTTTGACGTAACCATTAGGCTGTATACTCCTTGGCTGGAAAGAATCATTAACAATTTGGTAGCCAATGCTCTGCTGCATAATCCGCCGGATACGGTACTTATCGTCTCGGTTATACCGGGCGAAGGTGGCAAAGGACTCACCATTCAGTTCGCTGATAATGGCACGGGAATGGATGAAAATACAGTAAACCGATTGTTTGAGCGTTACTACCGGGGAACCGCTACCTCTGCGGCGGTGAATGGAACAGGACTTGGCATGGCTATATCCAAAGGGCTGATCGAAGCCATGGGTGGTAAAATTACGGTGGAAACAACTTTGGGGAATGGCACGGTCATTCGCCTTATTTGGGAAGAAGCTGTTGCTGGAAACGGAATAGAAAAGGACATTAATGAAAACTTGTGATCACAAACTAAAAATCCCCTTCCCGAAAAGCGAGGCGAATCCGAATGAGGGAAACGCCTTGGCTTGCCGGCAAGGGAAACTTTGTCTGTGTCCGTATAAAGATTATACTTTTAAATCACCGTCATAGGTAGCAATCGTTTTGTATAGCTCCGGGCGGCGGTCACGGAAAATACCCCATTCAATCCGCCCCACTTCCAGCTCGTCCAGATCAAATTCAGCAGTAAGCACTTCCTGATCGGTACGACCAGCTTCTGCAATCTTGTTACCCTGTGGCCCGGCAATAAAGGATGAGCCGTAGAACGTGATACTGGAGTCCTCATCTGTCTCCATTCCAATGCGGTTGGAAGCAATAACTGGCATCAGATTGGAAGCAGCATGACCGAGCATGCAGGTCTGCCAGTGATCCTTGGAGTCAATGGAAGAATCCTGCGGTTCCGAACCAATCGCTGTTGGATAGAACAATATTTCTGCACCCATCAGCGCCATACAACGGGCAGCTTCGGGATACCATTGATCCCAACAAACGCCTATTCCAATTTTAGCATATCGTGTATTCCATACTTTAAAGCCGGTATCACCTGGATTAAAATAGAACTTTTCCTCATAACCGGGACCGTCCGGGATATGGCTCTTGCGGTATTTACCCAACACTTCACCGTCTGCATCAATTACAGCAAGACTGTTGTAGCGGGCGTAATTTTTTTTCTCATAAAAACTGATTGGCAGCACAACCTGCAATTCTTTGGCAATCTTCTTAAAATGGTTAACCGCCTTGTTATGCTCCAGCTCGGTTGCATATGCAAAATAATCGGACTTTTCCTTCTGGCAGAAGTACGGAGTCTCGAACAATTCTTGCAATAAAATAATCTGTGCACCTTGTGCAGCCGCTTCACGCACCAGCTTCTCAGCTTTGCTTATGTTTTCATCAATGTTGGTAGAGCAGCTCATTTGGGTTGCCGCTACTTTTACTTTTCTCACGTCAGTCCTCCTCTTGGATATTTATATCATTTATTGATTCACAGCAGGCATCTGCTGGGTAGTGCAGTGTACGTTACCGCCTTCACGGATAACCGCCATGCCGTCCACGGTACGAATGGTACGGTCTGGAAATACATTTGCCAGCACCTGCTCGGCTGCGCGGTCGCTTTCAGCCGCAGTGCCGCCAAACACTGGCAAAATGATGCCGCCGTTCACAAAATAGAAGTTGATATAGCTCAGCGTCAACCGGCTGTCTTCATAATCCACGCGCGGCGGTTGCCCGATTTGGATCACTTCCAGCTTGCGGCCTTTTGCATCCGTTGCCTGCTCCAGAATACGCAGGTTTTCCTGTGTGATTTCGTAATTTTCATCCCCAGGATCATCGCATACTTGCATAATGACCTTACCGGGAGCAGCAAAGCAAGCAATATTGTCTACATGCCCATCCGTTTCGTCACCACTAAGTCCACGTTTCAGCCAGATAATCTTCTCAACGCCTGTATATTCGCACACATACCGTTCGATTTCTTCCCTGCTTAATTCCGGGTTGCGGTTCGGATTCAGCAAACACTCTTCTGTTGTAATTAAAGTGCCTTCACCGTCTACATGCAGTGAGCCACCTTCCATCACAAGCGGCGCATCAAACCTCGGTAATCCAAGCTTGTCCAAAATTTGCGGCGCTACCTGATCATCCAGGTCCCACGGAGCGTATTTGCCGCCCCAGGCATTAAACTTCCAGTTCACACCTGCCAACTGTCCATGCTCATTCGTTAGAAAAGTAGGACCGTTGTCGCGCAGCCACGCATCGCTATGCTCTATTGGAAGCAGCTCCACCCGTTCCCCGAGCTCAAGCGCCTGGACGCTCTCCAGATCATCTGGATTTACGACCACGGTAACTGGTTCAAACTCAGCCATGGCACGTACAATTCCAGCGTAGCCCTTGCATACATCGGCATGCATATCCGGGTAAACCATGGAAGACTGTACAGGCCAGGAAATATACGTACGTTCATGCGGCGCCCATTCAGGCGGCATCTTATAATGTGAATCCTTAATTTGCATGTATTGAAGCTCTCTTTCTTCATCATAATGTTGAGTCTTATCTGTAGCTGAAAAACGTTGTCTAATAACCGACGGACAGACTCCGTTCCTATCATACAATAATATGATCTTTGTCTCAATCAGATCGGAAAAGTTTTGAACGGATTCCATTCAAGTTAAAAATGAATTACATTGAAAATGTGATCGTTTTTATCGTGTCGCCATCAAAACCCTTAACCGTGAATTGCGCTCCCTCCAGTATGCCGTAGGATGGAGGATAGTTTTCCTTTGGCAGCGCTATCGAACCGGGGTTCAGCACAAAGATACCCTTTTCCACATCCGCTACCGGAATATGGGTATGTCCCTGAATGAACACATCCCCTGTTTCCAGTGGTGGCAAGTTCCCCATGCTAAAGCCATGTCCGTGCGTGACATAGATACGCCGACCTTCATGGTACAATAAAGCATAATCGCCCATCATCGGGAACTCCAGCAGCATCTGATCCACTTCTGCATCGCAATTACCGCGTACAGCTACTGCAATATGGGACTTGTACTGATTCAGTATAGCCGCCACCTCCGCCGGATTATACCCTTCCGGTAGCCGATTACGCGGTCCATGGTACATATAATCCCCGAGCAGGACAAGGCGGTCCGCTTTTTCCTCCCTGAACTTTTCCAGTGCCAGTTGTAACCAGTGTAGCGAGCCGTGAATATCAGATATACACATCAGTTTCATGATTGTTCTTTCCTTTCTGAATAGGTCATTATAATTTAGAAAATATTCCTCTTAAGTCCATTATTACATTATTCCCTGAACAAATCTGTGCAAAAATGGGTTTCTTCTCGTTTTGAATGAGCTGTAGTTTTATTGTTAATTCCCATCTGCCGTGATTTTTCGGATTAACTTGCAAGGGTTTCCTGCAGCAATAGAGCTGGAAAACTATTTACATTGTAATTTCTATCAAGTTGCCTTCTGGATCTTTAATTACGCTTTCATAATAGCCGTCACCTGTCAATCTTGGCTGGCCCACTACTTCATATCCTGCATGCATGAGCCGTTCTGTCTTTTCATTCACCAGTGCCTTACTTCCAACGGAAAATGCAACATGAGCCCAGCCAGTAATATTTATCTGTGGTGAATGCTCTATTCCCGTTTTACGCATAACCTCTAACCTGGCTCCATCCTCAAAGGTGATAAAATAGGACTCAAATCCCTTTGTAGCATTATAATATTTATCATTAGATTTTCCATCAAAATATTGTTCATAAAAGCTCTTCATTTTCTCTAAGTCTCTAACCCAGATCGCTACATGCTCAATCTTCATTATTTTCCTCCATCTGCATTAATTTATAGGCTCAATTTTTCCAAGACATTTTCAAACGGACTTAGCTTGACAATCGGTTGCTAATACCTAAAAAATTAGCGACCGCTTCCCCGTAAAAGAGCAGAAGCGGTCGCTACATAAAGCCTTCATTGTTATTTAAAACAAAATCACTGGTTTATTTATAAATTAACGTTTAAGGCTTTGGCCATTCGTGGCAATAACCTCTTTGTACCAGTGGAACGATTTTTTCCGGTATCTTTCAAGTGTGCCGCTACCGTCATCATGACGATCTACATAAATGTAACCATAGCGTTTTTTAAGCTGTGCGGTCGATGCACTGACAACGTCGATGCAACCCCAAGACGTATAGCCCATAACTTCTACTCCGTCGTCAATGGCTTCCCCAACTTGAACCAGATGATCATTCAGATAGTTAATCCGGTAGTCATCTTCAACGGTTTTCTCGCCTTGTTCGTTGGTGATAAGTTCGTCAACGGCGCCCAAACCATTTTCCACAATGAATAATGGTTTTTGGAAACGGTCATAGAACGTGTTCAGCACATAACGCAATCCTTGAGGATCGATTTGCCAGCCCCACTCGCTTGCCTCAAGATGCGGATTGCTGACACCACCGAGGATGTTGCCTTCACCTTTAGTTTTTTTAGCTTCGTCAGCCGTCTCACAAGTACTCATGTAATAACTGAACGAGATAAAGTCAACCGTATGCTTCAAATCTTCTGCATCGCCTGGTTCAAAGTGAATAGAGATTCCGTTTTCTCTAAAGAAACGTTTCATGTAGCCTGGGTATTGACCTCTGGCATGAATATCAGCAAACGCCATATTTCTGTGGTCAAATTCCATCGCAGCAATCACATCGTCCGGATTAGGTGTCAACGGATAAGTAGGCATACTCAGCACCATACAGCCGATTTTGAAATCCGGGTTAATCTGATGACCGATTTTTACCGCTCTTGCACTTGCTACAAGCTCATGGTGAATGGCTTGATAAAGGTCTTGTTCACTAAGCTGATCTTTAGGTGTGCTAATGCCTCCGCTCATGAATGGAGCTTCCAGAATGGAGTTGATTTCATTGAAAGTCAACCAGTATTTCACTTTATTTTTGTAGCGGTTAAATACCGTTGTAGCATAACGCTCATAAAAATCAACAAGCTTGCGGTTCACCCAACCATCGTATTCTCTGGACAGATGTAAAGGTGTTTCATAGTGAGATAATGTAACGAGTGGTTCAATTCCATATTTGTGAAGTTCATCAAACAAATCATCATAAAATTGCAAGCCTTGTTCGTTCGGTTCCAGTTCGTCGCCTTTAGGAAAAATCCGTGACCAAGCGATGGAAGTCCGGAACACTTTGAAACCCATTTCTGCAAAAAGTTTAATGTCTTCTTTATATTTGTGATAGAAATCAATACCGATCAACTTCATATTATCTTCTGTTGGCACATCCGTAACGGGTCCCCAACCACCACGAGGGGTTACATCCTGAATAGACCAGCCTTTTCCATCTTCTTGATAAGCGCCTTCGAGCTGGTTAGCAGCAACTGCTCCGCCCCACAGGAAATCTTTTGGAAACTGTGTACTCATATTCTCTCCGCCTTTACTATTGTGTTATAAAATACTTCTATATCAATACTAAGTTTTGTAACGCGTTTCATGTCAAGTATTTTTTTATATTATTCTTTTTCCCCGTTCATGAAGGTTTATCCGTTTTAATGTGCATTTTTCGAGTTCAACTTATACAGAAAAGAAACCCTCGTCTCTAAAGAGAGGGTTTCTCACTCGTTTTTTTCTCTTCCCCGTGGACACGTCGGGCAAAGTTGACAAATTGGAATTTATCCAGCCTATGCCGTGACTCGGTGTACTGGAACAAGGTAGTGTCTTCCAAATAAACATAATTACGCACTACTACCACATGAATATAGCCTTTGAGATCCATCAGCTTATGATCCTCTTCACTTGCATCTTCTACAGAGACTACTTTTTTGGCATAACTGATTTGAAGGTGAAGCTCATTCTCCAGATATTCATAAATGGATCCGCTGCTAATCTCCTTGGTAAGTACAGGCACGATGTCTGATCGAAAATAGTCTTTATCCAGAATTACGGATTCGTCCTCAATCATACGCGCGCGAATCACTTCCCAGACAAGATGCCTATGCTTGTCAAGCTCAAGATGACCGGCTATTTCTTCTGAAACCGGAATCAGGCGATTCTCATGTACAATCGTACGTGATTTACGCCCGATGCGCTCGGACATCTCTTTGAAGCTGACCAATCCGCCAACTGGAAAATCCATACGCCCAATATCCAGTACAAAGGAACCTTTAGCTTTTATTTTATGGATATACCCATTTTGCGCAAGCAAGTGAAGTGCCTTACGTACAGTCTCACGGGAAGTATTATATTCCCTGGCCAATTCATTCTCAGAGAGTATCTTTGTGCCTGGGGCCAATTCACCTGCCCGGATTCGTTCCACATAATCCTGATAAATTTGCAGAAATATATTCGTTGTCAATTTTCATCACCACGTTTATTGTAGCATTCTTTCACTTTGGCGACCTGTATGCTTTTAAAGTTTGTGATTAATCCTTGTCAAACAGATCAAGACTTGAAGTGAATTCTCATCGAGATATATTGCAAATCATTCGCCTCGCCTGGCAATTCTTCAATCGATTCAATCATTTCTTGACCATCCGGAACGATTACAGGTGTAATAACCGGATATCCGGATTTTTGGATCAGATCACGGTCGAATTCCATCAGCAATTGTCCTTGCTCGACGGTTTGGCCTGTCTCCACGTGCATAGTGAATCCTTCTCCCTTTAGGGATACAGTGTTAACGCCCACATGCACCAGAATCTGTACACCTGTCGCATGCTCCAAAATCAGGGCATGCTTGCTTTTCGTCATAATATGGATGACTTGGCCGCTGAAAGGAGCAAAAATCCGACCTTCTTCCGGTTCGACCGCAATGCCTTGTCCCATCTGACGCTCGGCAAAGGCCGGATCAGGAACCTGTTCCAGAGGCACGATGCGACCCTGCACCGGAGTCATAACTTCAAGCACATCGAGTGCAGAGGTCTTGTGGTTAGTGCTTTTTGGTGCGGAAGCATTTGCCGTCTTGGCAGGCGGGTTATTTTGCTGGCGCTTATTTAGTAATTTGCCATACGCTAAAGTTAAGCTGAACGGCAGAATTAACACGATCGCCATTCCAATGAAGAATACGCCCCAGTTCATAGGGAAAATAGACAGGAAACCTGGAATCCCCCCAACACCGATTGAAGAAGCCATGACATGATTCACCGTTAGCAATACACCCGCAATACCGGAACCGATCATTCCGAACACAAATGGATATTTATAACGGATATTCACCCCAAAGATTGCCGGTTCCGTGACACCCAGAAAAGCAGACACGGATGAGGTAAAGGCTAGCCCTTTGCCCTTCTGATCCTTTAATACCAGCATCATAGCCAGTGCACCAGCACCCTGAGCAATATTAGAAAGCGCCAGCATCGGCCATAGGAAGGTACCGCCCTGTGTTCCAATTAATTGTACGTCTACGGCCAAGAAAGTATGGTGCATTCCCGTAATGACGAGCAGCGCGTAAAGACCTCCATAAATCAGCCCTCCCAGCGCAGGAGCCAGAGCGAAAACGTATACAAGACCGCTCGTAATCGCATTACCGATCATAAAAGTAACCGGTCCGATAACCGTAAATGCAAGAAATCCCGTAATTAATAATGTAATCGGTGCGACTAATAACAGCTTAAATGAATCGGCTATTCTTTTGTTCAAGAATTTTTCAATTTGTGCCAACACGTAAGCGGATACGAGAACCGGCAGAACCTGGCCTTGATAACCGATTTTGTTCACTTCCCAGCCGAACAGATTCCATACTGGAACCGTTCCCTTCGTAACTGCATCTGCATAACTGTAAGCACTGAGCAAGTCTGGATGAACCAAAATCAGGCCAAGTACTATCCCGAGTAACGGGCTACCACCAAACCGTATAACTGCCGACCATCCGATCAAGGCAGGCAGGAACGTAAAGGCGGTACTGGCGATCGTATTAATAATAGCAGCAAAATCAGTCCATTGTGGATAGACCTGAACCAGAGACATTCCCTCGAAGAAAATCCCCTGGCCTGTCAAAATATTATTAATTCCAAGCAGTAAGCCTGCGGTCACAATGGCGGGCAGTATAGGGATAAAAATATCTGCCAGTGTCTTGATGGCACGCTGAATCGGATTCTGTTTCTTGCTGGCCGCATTTTTAACATCATCTTTGGAAGCCCGGTTGCCGCCTGTAATTGCAATCATTTCATCATACACCTTATCAACCAGACCTGGCCCAATGACGACCTGATACTGTCCTTGTGAGGAAAATTGGCCTTTGACCAAATCATTTTGATCCAATGCATCTTTATCGACCAGCTTGTCGTCATAGAGGGCGAACCTCAGACGGGTTACACAATGGGTAGCAGCCTCAATATTATCTTTGCCGCCAACGGCTTCTATAATTCGTTCCACCTGTGCTCTTTCAATCGGCATTTAACTCACTCCCTTAATTTTAATGAAGTAGCAGACCCGGTCGCCATGACAGTAAGGAACCCGGGGCTATTGGTTGAGGCCACACTATAACTGCGTCTAACGAAGGAGCCACATATAGGAAGCATATGGGGACAATGTGATAGACTGCTTTAATTCCGGCACTTGCTCGGTATTACCAATTAACAGTTCCGCTGAAGCCAATACCTGAGCTTGTAGTTGTGAGTAAAATGAATCAGGTAAATCGAATTCAGCCTCCTGCCCGCTAAAATTAGAGATGACGATCAGAGTCTCCTTTTCATTGCTGCGTTGGTAGGCATATATCTGAGGATGGGCTTCATCCAGTCGTTGATAATTTCCATCGGTAATGACTTGCACCGTCTTGCGCAGTCTGATCAGCTTTTGGTAATGATGGTAGATGGAGTTCGGATCCTTTAACTGGGCCTGCACATTAATTTGTGGATAACGCTCATCTACCTTGATCCAAGGAGTACCTGAAGTGAACCCCGCATTTGGACTATCATCCCATTGCATCGGCGTCCTCGAATTATCACGGGATCGCTCCCGGATCATATTTAATGCTTCTTCAGCACTCTTACCCTGTTCTTGCAGAATACGATACATATTTAGAGATTCCACATCTCGAAATTCTTGGATTTCTGACCACTTCGGATTGGCCATACCAATCTCTTCGCCTTGGAATATATAGGGTGTTCCTTGAAGTCCGTGTAGTGTGGTCGCCAGCAGCTTAGCGCTTTCGGCATGGTATACGCCATCATCCAGAAAACGGGAGATCGCTCGTGGCTGATCATGGTTGTTAAAGAATAATGCACTCCAGCCGCCACCCTGTTGCATGCCCATTTGCCATTCCGAGAATAGGCTTTTCAGCATTTCAAAATCATAGGGCATCAGTTCCCACTTTTGACCCTTCGGATAATCTACTTTCAAATGATGAAAATTGAAGGTCATGGACAATTCTTTTTTCTCTGGATTGGAGTAACGGATGCAGTGCTCCAGCGACGTAGAGGACATCTCACCCACAGTCACGTTATTATACTTTTGAAATACTTTTTCATATAATTCGTGAATGTACTCATGTACGCGCGGACCGTCCGTATAGTACTTGCGTCCGTCGCCAGGAGAAGTGCTGCGATCATCACTCAGGAATCGCTGATCTTTGGAAATTAAATTAATCACATCCAGCCGAAATCCGCTGACTCCCTTTTCAGTCCAAAACTCCAGCAGTTTTACGACTTCCTGACGTACTTTCGGATTTTCCCAGTTTAGATCTGCCTGAGTTTTGTCAAACAGGGTTAGAAAATATTGATCTGTTGTTTGATCATACTGCCAAGCAGGTCCACCGAATTTAGACTTCCAGTTGTTAGGGGGCCCACCATTGGGTGCAGGATCACGCCAAATGTAATAGTCCCTGTATGCATTATCCCTTGATTGTCGTGCCTCCTGAAACCAGACATGTTCTGTCGAAGAATGATTTACTACAATATCTATCATCAGACGCATTCCACGCGCCTGGATCTCCTGACTCAATTCCTCGAAGTCCTTCATAGTCCCAAAATCGGGGTTGATCCTGCAATAATCGGCTACATCATACCCGTTATCACGCTGCGGGGAGACATAAACCGGCTGTAACCAGATAATATCAACACCCAGTTCATATAAATAATCCAGCTTTTGCGTTAATCCTCGTATATCACCTGTTCCATTACCTGTAGTATCATTAAAGCTTTTGGGATAAACCTGATAGACCACCGATTTGCGCCACCAGTCCTTATCTTGGTGAACCAAGCCTTTGCTTGTCGTTTGCATCATACTCATTCCTTTCTCTCTAAATTAAATATTACAAGCACAAAGTACAGCGCTTTCAATCATTAATGTATATACAGGATTATAACATGTATATACAAGTTGTCAACGAACTTTAAATCTTTTCACATCGATCTGAGCAGCGACTAGTAAACACCTATGGATGGCAGTGGTCTGTGGAGATTAAACGATATTAAAAAAAGGAACTCCAGCTAAGGGAGGCCACTGAAAAACATGGTTCTTACAGATAGCTGAAAGAGAATCCATTAAAAAGACGACATTCATTCCTTTGTTTTTGAATGAGATGTCGTCTTTTTTTGCTTCCTCATGTCTACGAGTGCTCCTCTTTTTAGCTCATCAACTTCAAGATCCGCTTCAGATTCACCGCGAAAATCGCCATCGCTCCTTGCATTTCCATGCCAATCAGACCCGAGGAGGATGCCACATCATACCCGTGTCTGTGCTTGAGTTCACTGTTCTTGGCTTCAATTTTGTATCGCTCTTTGGCCTTGGTCTTAAAGACCTCACTCTCCTGAAATACGGCTTGAGCCAGATGTTCGTCGCTTTTTATACTTACAGAATACGTCTTGCTTTTTGCCCCGTCCTTGTAGCAGCCTTCCCGAAGAAGGCATCGCTTGCATGTTTCTACGTCAAAGTAATAGGTGTCGGTTTGGTTTTCTCCTCGGCCTTTTTTCCCCTGCCGCGCCCGGCGAGTTGCCAGATGACCAGCCTTGCACACATACATCCCTGCATCTTTATTGAACTCAAATTCGTCTTCCTTCTTTCGGTTTCCCTGAGTAATCAAAGGATGTAGTTTTGCGACCAGTTGGATGTTTTCTTGTGCACTGTAGGCGAGGTTATCTTTTTCTGAATAGGCTGCATCTCCAATCACCGTTTCCACTTTCATTCCTACCGCCTTACTTTTTTCAATCAAGGTTTGGAGTTGCTTGCCGTCGTGTTTTTCCCCGGTGGTAATTGTTGCCGCTGTTATGATTCGCTCTTCACTCATAGCGATGTGGGTTTTGTAACCAAAAAACGAGAAGTCCACACTTTTGTGACCCCTTTTGGCATCGGGATCCGCAGACGTTTGCAGATGCTCCACATCGTCGGTGACGGTTTCTTTCAATAAATTCAACGGTTCTGTAACCTTCGGCAGTCCGGTAAATCGCCCATCCTGTTCAATCACAGCGACCAGTTGCTGGCTATACTGGATTTCATCTTCTAGGACATCCGTGGCGGGTTTGGCGGGAAACTTACTTTTCATGGATTCATCCAGCGTGTAGATGGCCTTTCTGAGACGCTTGGAACGTTCCCGTAGCACGGCTTGCGGTGTTTTTTCAGTGTAGCGGGCTTGGGTATGAGTTGCGTCCACAATAATAGATTTACTGTGAATAACGCCTTTTTCGATGGCGATTTCCACCGTTTTGCCGATGAGCAAATCTAACAACTTCATACCTTTGAGCCGTAATTTGCGAAACTTGGTGAGTAGACTGGGATCAATGACAGCTTCTTCTGGAGCCATATGCAGAAAAAACTTGAATGACAAATCCGTTTTTGAGCGCTCAACCAGGTCGATGTCAGACAAGTCAAAGATGGACTTGAGTAGCAAATATTTAAACATCCGAACCGGATCTACAGCTGTACGTCCGTTGTCATGACAATAGTTGTCATGCAGTTCCTCATACACAAAGCTAAAGTCCACCAGTTCGTCCATTCTCCGCAACATATGATCTTTGGGGATGAGTACATCGTAAAGTGCTGTATACGGACTCAACAAAAAGCTCTGCTGTTTCGGGAGCACAGGGATCACCAACCTTGGATAAGATACTTCAATTATACCGAAAAAAAGAGACAGACTCTTCAAAAAATGAGGAACTGTCTCTTTTGGTGAGCTGGGAGACTTTTTCAGTGGCCTCCAGCTAAGGAGCTCCTTTTTTGTGATTCTAAAAAAACTGCCTCAAGAGTTATATTCACCTCTTAAGGGAATTCCTTCTACAATTGATGCGTTTCGAAATCGCCTCGTCGTCTTGCCAATGCTCAATCGTAACTGATAATTCCCTTTTCAAGACGAGAATTCTTGATTATTTCATTGATCTCTACAAATATTCCTTCTCTTTTTCAGGCTTCACGCTGATAAATACATTTAATACGATCATCTCTCGCTGATTTAACGTAATACGATCTGAAAGGGGAAAACACCTCACCATACAAATCTTGATGCAAGCAGTTATAGCCTCCCGCCTTTAAAATATAGTAGTGATTGGACATGTTAATTTTTGATGTAATCCTGTTATACAAGTAACAACCTGTTTCCGCTACAATATTTGGAAACGGGTTGTTACTCCGTACACTCTGGCCAGATTGCCAATGACTATTTTTACATGGGCGGGTCTGTATGAATATCGTTGTCCGGTTCAGTGCTTATCCAACGCGTAAAGGTAACTTGAAAACCGGCCCGGGTCGGCGCGCATATAAAAGGACCAGCCTGTTGCCCGGATTCGTAAGGAAAACGTGCCACACGCACGGTGCGCCAGCCATGATGATCTGTTCGCGCTCTAATAACCACAGCATCCTGAATTCGGGAAGCGCGAATCGTGACATGATCTCCTACCCATTCAGGTACAGGAGATAATGACCAATCGGAATAGTCGTCTGTGACAACGACAGCCAGTTGAGGAATTCCATCATTTAATTCAATGCCAGCTTTAATCCACTTTCCTGGTCCTTGATACAGCATGATTCCTGCCTGATCATAAAGCTCAGTAAATGAGCCTAACTGAAACGTGACTTCTATAGCAGAATCCCTCTCCCATGCTGCAAGCAGAGAATGTCCACTACTGCGTTCGAATCCATATAAGGTTTTTCCCAATAATCGCTTCCTTCGCTGGCTTCAACTTGGAGGAACTGGCCTTCTTGCAAGGATAACACAGGAGGGTTAGTCCAGATTCCTGCGTTCCATGAAATTGCTTTTTGAGTCATTGATCTCATCCTCTCTTGCTTAATGGAGCAATACCCTATTTTCTTTTTTCCACCAATTGCAAATTGTACGTCAGACTTTCGAGGGTCACCGAAATCAACCCGTTCATGTATTCGTCATTCGTATCACTTTTCACAAAAATCTCTGGCATATGTTCTTGGGGTATATCTTTTAGACAACCGTTATAAATATCGTCCAACAGAGTGGGCTTGGATAATTCTCCAGTCAAAGCGATAGATACAGGATCAATAATAGCAATAATGGAAGTTATCGTTTTGACAGCCAAAGGAACGAACCCCTGAGTATTTTTGCTCTGCTTTAGTTGTTCTTCCCTTGTCATATCAAAGGGCAAAAAAGAAACTTCTCCCGCAAATTTGGTATTTCCTTTTAACAGGTGTCCGTCGACAATAAACCCCGCTCCCGAGAAATTATCCTTGGGAAAATTAACAATCGCGAAGGATTTGTCTTCATCATAATTTTGCATTTTATAAAATCCGTAAACTGTTAGATGCATATCATTTTCAATAGTGATTTCCAGTTCGTATTTGTTGTAAAGCAGCGGGCCCAGAGGAATTCCTATGAGCGGGTCGATATCACACACACCGATAACCCCTTGATGTACAACCCCGGGAATACCAATGCCAACCGCTTTGACATTTCCATAGATGCTAATGAGCTCTCCAATTTGTTTCTCTATGACCTCATAATCAATATAAGGCACAATCGAGGTCTTCTCTACAATGACGTCGCCCAGCAAATTGGATACCGCATAAGTAAGAGAATCCAATCCGCCTTCCGTTTTCACATTTAAACAGAGAATATAGGAATAATCGGCGTTATATTTGTACCGCATTGCCGGGCGTCCACCGTTGGATTCCTCCAGCTCTGTCTCTAACACTTCCCCGGTTTGAAGAAGCTCCTTCAGAATATTGCCGCAAGTTGCCACACTGAGTCCAGTTATACTCGCTATGGACGACTTGGTGGCATATTCAAGAGACTTCAGTGTGTTTTTGACTAACTCCACATTAATTTGTTTGACTCGGATTGCATTATTGGAGACTGGCAGTATTTGAATCCTCTCCTTTTACGACACTTATTAAAAGCATTACAATATGCTGTAATATAACGCTCTGTCTACAAAAAGTCAATTCGTAGCCTTCCATGGATTCGGAGTAGCAACGGGTTCAAGAATATTCCTCCCTCCGTACTCATGTAAATTCAGCGATTCCAGATAATATAACGTAAATTATCATGCTATACTATTTATATTGAGCAGATTCCAGTGTGGCATCTCCGGGATAAAATCAAATGAAAAAGGGGGAACTCTAGTGGAAACTATGGAATTTATAGCATTGATCGCTTTGATCATCTCCGTCATTCTTTTGATCAAAGTCTACAGCTTGCAAGCTCGACTTAATGATTTGAAATCCGATGTAGAGCGTCTTGAGAATCGTTCTGGAGCGTCGGGAATATCACTATCTGGCCCAACCGCTACTGCACCACCACATGTGCTAAACACAGAAGTTTCGGAGGATATCAATGAAAGACTGCTCATGCTGATTAGAGAAGGCAAAAAGATTCAGGCGATAAAAGAGCTAAGAGTAGCTAAAGACCTCTCTTTAAAGGAAGCAAAGGACTATGTAGATGGCTTGGAACGCCTCTAATAATGAGATCCAAATAATTCCGCCGAGGTAAAGGATTGCAACAATTGCCTCGGCAAGAGCTTTAGAAAGGACGACGAAATAAGATGAGTGTGAGCAAAACGAACGCAATGCGAATATTGGATGGTCAGGACGTTAACTACAACATGCTGAGTTATGAGCATCAGGATGGAAAAATAGATGGTATGAACGTAGCTGAGAAAATTGGAAAATCCCCGGAAGCCGTTTTCAAAACGTTGGTTGCACATAGCAAACAACAACTGTTTGTTTTTGTGATTCCTGTACATAAAGAGCTTGATCTCAAAAAGGCAGCTAAATCAGCGGGCGAGAAGAAAATCGAAATGCTTCCAGTCAAAGAACTGCAAAAGCATACCGGGTATATCCGGGGTGGCTGCTCTCCCATAGGAATGAAAAAGCTCTATCCTACTTTTATTGACCAACCCGCAGTAGAGTTGGAAACCATTATTGTGAGCGCCGGAAAAATTGGAACCCAACTGGAGTTAAGTCCGCAGGACTTAGCCCGGCTCATTGATGCACAGTTTGCGGATCTGACTCAGAAAGCATAAAACCCTCCAACAATTCATAAAATCTTTATGCGGATTTTCTCTAATTCTAAGATAGATGAAGCTTCAACTTGGAGAGGAAGATCAAATGATGCATAATGATTCCCTGAAAAATGCCCGTGTGCCGCAGCCCATCAGAAGTGATGGTGCTGGAGGCATTGATAAGGGTCCCCGTGATGTGATGAGGGATTTGCAAAATCCCGACATGCTGGTTCCGCCCGTAACAGATAATGGACTCATTCCGAACATGAGATTTTCTTTTTCAGATGCTCATATGCAGTTGAATCACGGTGGATGGTCAAGAGAAGTAACCGTAAGGGAGCTACCCATTGCCACAACTCTTGCCGGAGTTAATATGAGTTTGACACCGGGCGGCGTGCGCGAACTTCATTGGCACCAGCAGGCGGAATGGTCTTATATGCTGTTGGGGAGTGCCCGTATTACTGCCGTCGACCAAGAAGGAAGAAATTTTATTGCTGATGTGGGCCCTGGTGATCTCTGGTATTTTCCACCCGGCATTCCACACTCAATACAAGGTCTTGAGGAAGGCTGCGAATTTTTGCTGGTTTTTGATGACGGCAGCTTCTCTGATTTGAACACTTTATCCATCTCCGATTGGTTTGCACATACTCCAAAAGATGTACTGTCTGCCAATTTTGGCGTTCCTGAAGCTGCTTTTTCATCCATCCCTCAAGAACAAGTATATATTTATCAGGACGCCGTTCCTGGTTCAATCCAAAGCCAGGCGGTTGCCTCTCCCTATGGTACGTTGCCTCAATCCTTTAAATATGAATTACTCGCTCAGCCTCCCATCAAAACACCCGGTGGAAGCGTACGAATCGTCGATTCCTCCAATTTTCCGATATCCCAAACGATCGCGGCTGCTCTTGTTGAGATTGAGCCTGGTGCAATGAGAGAAATGCACTGGCATCCCAATAATGACGAATGGCAATACTATCTTACCGGGCAAGGCCGAATGACTGTTTTTGGCGGAAATGGCGCGGCGCGCACATTTGATTTCAGAGCCGGGGATGTTGGATATGTACCTTTTGCTTACGGTCATTACATCCAAAATACAGGTTCAAGCACGCTATGGTTTCTTGAAATATTTAAAAGTGACCGTTTTGCAGATGTTTCCTTGAATCAATGGATGGCACTTACACCGACAGAGCTCATTCAGAGCAATTTACATGTTGGTGCCGATGTGACCTCTAAATTGCGGAAGGTAAAATGGCCTGTCGTCAAGTATCCTGGTTATTCTTTTTATCCAAAGGATGAACTCTGAAGAATCCGGTGAACGTGCGTCTTGTCCGTGCTCTCAGAAAAAAGCTCGTTTCAGATAACCTTGTGGATCACATAGGGATCTCGCTGCAAGTTACGACAACCGTCTTTGCCCTTGCTCTACTGGCGACTTTTACGCTTTGGTATGGGAGCGAAAAATCATTATCCATTCATTCTATTTACACGATCAAGCGTGAAATATTCTACTGGCAACGATATTCTTACCTTTGCCTTGGGTACAGCGGCTGGTGATCTTATATCAGAGGGCCTTGACTTAGGTTATTGGAGGTCGGCGTTTATGTTTGCGTCACTGATTGGTATCATAACGTTTGCCCACTATCGGCTTAAATTCAATGCCGTATGGTCCTTCTGGTTGGCTTACATTGTGACCCGGCCTCTCGGCGCCTCACTTGGGGATTATCTGTCACAATCTCACATTGATGGCGGGCTTGGCCTAGGTACGGCTGGAACTAGCGTGATTTTTCTCGTAACTATTTTAACCTTGGTGATCTACCTGACGAAATCCGGAATAGATCAAACCCAACCATCATCATAATCAGCTAAAAAGCATAGAAGAAAACGTACCCGGGACATAGCCGGAATAATCCCGGGTAGATTGCATCTTGACTCTAATGCTATATTTTCACAATAAAAATATAGTAAAAATATTGAAATTAATAACCAAATACCTTATAATTACAACAAATAATCTCTTCTAACAATTAAAATTCGCAAGTCTCAGCCAAATTTATGTTCAGGTTTTCTTTCTCTCACATCGCTAAATTTATACTATTTTTGCGTTATTATTCCATTATCAGGAGAGTGGCTGTAATTATGTTTAAAAAGAGATTTTAACAGGCTCACTACAGGAGCGCAAACTGATCGTAATCGACGATGTAGCAGCATTGGGCTACCCTTACAGTGAGTATGATCAGGGCCGAAAGGTCGGTGGTTATGCCGCTATGGCGCAATTTTCCAAAGGAGATATCAGCACTGGACTTGCCTACGTCAACATTCATTTGGATCGGAATAAAGACATGTTCTGGGGAATTAACGTAATGGAAGCTTATATGAAGTATAAAGAGTATTACACACCCGCATTAAAGGATAAAGTAAAAGCAAAATGCTCAGTTTTAACATTTGAATGCCGGTGGGACGGCTCTGTCGGGAAATACAGAAAATCAACGGCTCATGTATGCGGCAGTCGGGGTTGTCGGAGCGGAAGAATGGCCAGATTATCCGGTGAATTATGCTACCGTCGCCAGAAGTTATCTGCTGTCCGAACTTCCCACAATTACAAAACAGGGATACTTTGAATACGACTCCCCAACATATTTTATCCATCATGTAGGACCGCTATTGTTCATTACTGAACACTTGAAAGATGCGACATTGCGGAATATGGCCAAACTGACGTTGGAGTGGTATTTTGCCAGCATCGTAGGGGAGTGGCTGCATGGGTACTGGGTGACCAGTCAGGCCAGAACATATAATGCGCAGCAAGAGCCGGGATATACACTTGATGAGAGTGCAGTGCTACTGTGGATGTTGTTTGGAGACAGTCGTAAGCCGATATATCTCGGCAATGAAACCAATCTGAAATTTACCACGATTCCATTTACGGTTGCGAACTACGAGTTACCAGACATTTTCAAGAGTATAGCGACAGCCCGTTCTACAACTTACACACATAAGGAACGGATGCCTAGAAACAGTAACAAACCGTATAAGACAAGCTACATCACCCCGGATTACGCCGTATTCAGTCAAAAGGACAATCGGCTCGCACAAAACCAGCTTCATCGTTGGGGCATCAAATGGGTGGGAGATACATACAGTGACGAACCAAATACGTTCTTCATGAAGCAACACTTCAGTGAGCCGATTAACTTGAATCCGTCCAACTCGGAATATTGGATTGGCGGAACGAATATGGAGGAAGTGCTCCAGGACGACGGTGCACTCATTGCGGTATACAATATCACAAATTCAAATACATGGATCGACGGCCCTGTTTCATATAACGGAATCAAAGCAACGATCGAACAGGACCCATTCAATAGGAACGGCTGGATATTCTTCCATACAGGTAAAATGCTGATGGCTGTCAGGACGGCACAACCTTACGATTGGCCTTATGACACGGAATCGTGGAAATACGGAGGTCATCAGAGAGCGTTGCGGAGTGACGGGGCAAAAAATGCGGTCATCGTTGAAACAGCACCTCTTATGGACTACGCAGGCGGTTCTTGCATTAGAGAGCTTGACTGCTTTGCTGAGGCTGTGCTGACGAAAACCGTAGTGGATTTCAGCGGTGTTAACGATACCAATCCCCGGGTCTTTTACAAAGGATTAACAGGTAAAGAGATGGAAATCGTATATGCCACCTCACGTAAAATTCAGGGTGCAGAAGTCAATTATGCTAATTGGCCTCTGCTGGATGATCCGTGGATGCATCAGAATTATAATGGAAATAAACTCGATTTGGTTCATGACAGAGAGAGACGGACCTATGATTTCAATAACTGGAAGGTAACATCAAGCATTATGTAAAGTGTCTGTCGCCAACTGACAAGAGCGTCTCAACCAGGCTATCAGATCTGTTTGAGACGCCCCTACATTTACTTCCAGGTGCCTACATGGGTTTGCACAAACTGATCAAATGTGATCGGGCTGCGCCCAGTGACACGCTCCACGGTATCGGTAACTTGGTCTTCACTTCCATTTTCACGTATCCTTTGATCCAATCCCGCTAGCATGGCAGCGTAGTTCGCAGGCATACCTACCTGAATCATGCCGACTTTCAGTTCTTCGTCAGACAACGAGATGTGCTGAATCGTTTTTCCTATAACATGGCTGATCAACTGAGCAGCTTCACCATATGTCAACGAATGAGGTCCAGTAATCACATGAGCTGTGTTATGAGGCTTATCGTCAATCAGGGCTCTTACCCCCACTTCTGCAATGTCATCTGCGCTGACGAAACCCACTCTCCCTTCCCCTGTTGCACTATAAATCGTGCCGGTGTTTTTGATGGTGCTTACATGCTGACCTTCGGTAAAGTTCTGCATAAAATAGGATGGCTGTAATACTGTCCACTCAGGAGCTAAATTGCTGAGGGGTTGATGCACCGACCCGAATACCGGGCCATCCGCAGGGACAGATGCGCTACCCAGAAGCACGAACCTTTTCACGCCTTCATGAATGGCTTTTTCAATAAAAGGAATCATGACTTTGGCGGGATTTACGTCCAATATAGGCACAACCAAATAAATTTTATCTACATTCGTCAGCGCTTTTGTATGTGTTGATTCATCGTACCAATCGAAATGTATATGATCTGAGCCGGGCAAATTTGTCGAGTTACTGCGTCCCGCTAACCGGACAGGATGCTGAAGCTGCGTAAGTCTGGCAGCAATGCGACTACCGGTTTTACCGCTTGCCCTGTAATCAATGTTATATTTTTGTTTGTCATTGGACTTTTCTCCTTATCGAAAACGAAATTTTTCAGACTAAACAGTCTAGAATTTCTAAAAAAATTTGACTAATCGGTCCGGAATTATCAAAAAAATAAACGCTATAGAGCGCTCATAAAAAATCAATCCAAAATCGACAGCGTCGTACGCACGATATCTTTAAGCGCCTCAGGGCTTGCTCCTGTCTTGGCGGTAAATGTCAACGATAGCCGGGCATGATTTAGAAATCTGGCGATTGACCGTAGCTCAGACTCCGCGGAATGAATCTCTCCCTCTTTATGAGCACGGACCAGAGCGTTGTAGAAAGCAAGCTCAAGCCTTTCTGTACTCGCAGATATAAAGACTTTGATTTCATGATGATGCGGAACCTGTTCAATAGCACTGTTCATAATAAAGCATTCCTTGGATAGCTTGGGGTCCGTCAAAACCCTGACAGATTCATTAAAAATCATCGCTATGGCTTCCTTAATGCTCCCTGGTTGACTTAGAAGATGAACTACGGCTTCGGTTTTGTCACCTATATAGAGCTGAATAGCCGAGAAGAATAAATCATATTTCGTCCCATAGGTATCGTAAAGACTCTGCCGTGCTATACCCAATTGATCCAGTAAAATCGTCAGAGAAGTTCCCTCATAACCATGCTCTCCAAATACAGCCATGGCTTTTCGCAGTACACTCTGGGTATCAAATTCTTTAGCTCTTCCCAATCCCCATGTTCACCACCTTGCCTAAGATCATACTTTTATCAGACTAATCAGTCAAGAAAAAAAACCTATTCTCCCATTCAACAAACCAAGGCCGTTGCCTAATTACACAGAAATAGCTGCAAATACGCAAAAAACACCGTATCGGAATACGATGTTTTTATAAATTTACGGATTCAGGTCGTTCAGCTTGAAGCTATTCATCAGAATCTACATTATGGTAAACCTGTTGAACATCCTCCAAATCTTCTAATGCATCAATCAATTTATCAAATTGAAGCTGTGCATCTTCTGGAAGAGTAATATCATTTTGGGCAAGCATGGTAAGTTCGGCCACTGTAAATTCTGTAACTTCCGCCTGCTTGAAGGCTTCCTGCACAGCATGAAACTGGTCAGGCTCAGCATATACGATAACAGCCTCATCTTCTTCGATGATATCACGCACCTCTACATCTGCCTCCATCAACAGCTCCAACACTTCATCTGCGGTTTTACCTACCAAACCAATAACCGCCGTTGAATCAAACATATAGGCTACAGATCCGCTTACACCCAGGCTACCGCCATTTTTAGTGAAAGCAGAACGTACATCAGATGCCGTGCGGTTTACGTTATTGGTGAGTGCATCTACAATGACCATAGAACCGTTTGGTCCGAAGCCTTCATAGCGAAGCTCAACATAGTTTTCATCTCCGGCGCCTTTTGCTTTTTCAATCGCCCGGTCAATGATCGCTTTCGGTACATTGTACGTTTTTGCACGTTCTAGCACGACTCTGAGAACCCGATTGGATTCAGGATCAGGCTCGCCCTGTTTGGCTGCTACATAGATTTCTACCCCAAATTTAGCATATATACGACTCGTATTAGCATCCTTGGATGCCTTCTTTTCTTTAATATTGTTCCACTTACGTCCCATAATATCCCGCTCTCTTTCTATATGAATATACACAACGGTATTCATTATATCCTTGTATATTATATCTCCTAAAGGACGCTTGAACAAGTTCAAAGGATTTAGTGATAAAAAATGTCCTTTTCTCATGGAATTCTAATTTTCATCTAAAGGTGCTCCCATGTTCAAGAGTTAAGATCATATTACTTTCTACTTTTGAATCACGTAAGAAAAGGAGTAATCCCTAATATGTTATCTAACCTGGACTATCAGATTTTTCCCCTCATTAATGAACAAGCGAACAACTTTTCTGTTCTGAACGGGCTGATGCGTTTTTTCGCCGAAGATGCCCAATATGTGTTCGCTTTAGTCTTGCTCCTGTACTGGTTGTCAAGAAATAAACTCAACCGTAAGATGACCATATCGGCGGTGGTATCCGTATGTCTGGGCATGGGGATCAGCTTTATCATCGGGCATCTTGTGTACCGGGATCGTCCCTTCGTCACCCACGCCATTGGAGCTTTTGCGCTGGCGGCCACGTTTTGGCTGTAAAGTAAGAGGTTACGTTTGGGGGCTACTCAGAGGGATTGCCCAAAACCGGATTTACAGGCCCTTATGATCTGAAAACCCTGTATGCCAGAAAACATAATCCGTGGGTGAATTTCACCAACCTGCCTGCCTCGATCAATATGCCTTTAAGCAGCTTTCGCAAAATTTTAATCAGTTGCCGACTGTTTCTTTTGTCATTCCCAACCTGAACCACGAAATGCACGACGGCACGATTCGGGAAGCAGATCAATGGCTGCAAGCTCACTTGTCCTCTTATGCCCGCTGGGCGCCGCAGCATAACAGTCTTTTGATCGTAACATGGGACGAAGATGACATGAGCAGTAAAAACAAAATCCCGACTATGATTATAGGTCCTCATTTGAAAAACGGCCCTTACAACGGGAAAAGCAATCATTTCTCCGTGCTGCGCATGATCGAACAATTATACGGATTGGAGCTGCTGGGCAAGAGCAGAACGGCACCGCCGCTTAATATATGGACAACAGGCTCATAAATGTCTAATATGATGGTGGAGTATGACTTGAAGGAGATAGATCATTTGGAGGTACTATACAAAAAGCTGAGCAATAATCATGAAATAACGATATACGACACCACAGAGCTATATGGTGAAAAGGGATTATTCCGGGTGATGCAGTTTTCAAATGCAGCCGTACAAGGCGCGGTGGATTTGAATCATCCGCAACGCATTCTGTTCGAATATCCGAGAGCCATCATCCATCTGATGGAGCTGAACGATCCGTCATTTGAAGACGTGTTTGTGATTGGGCATGGTATAGGTACGATTGCGGGTCATTTTACAGATAAACGCTTCAAGATTGCAGAGCTGGATGCACAAGTCGTGGAATTCAGCCGAACATTCTTTGGATACGACAAGGACAACGTGACCGTTGGTGATGGACGTTGCATGTTGGAGAAGGAAGCGCCGGATGCATATGATTATATTATTTTGGACGCCTTCACAGATCAGGGAACGCCGCCTCATTTAATATCCCGGGAATTTTTCAGGATGGCCAAAGAAAAGCTGGATTCCGAAGGCTCCGTGATCATGAATGTAATGGGCAAAAGTGAGCACGATCATTTGATGAATGCCATTCATACAACGTTGCGTGAGGAATTCGCTTATGTCACAGCTTTCTCCCTCCCCTCGGAAGGCGCTGCCGACATTCAAAATATCATTATGATAGGTCGGGACAAGCCAATCCGGTTTCAGGCACGTCATATGGCAGGCTTTTATGAAATTGCACTTGGAGAAGGTCACATTCTACAGGACACAGACACGTAATGCTTGTACAATAATTGTTGGTAAAGATACGCCCAAACGATTGTAGTCCGGGCGCATTGGATTGTAGAACCGTATAGGGTGCAGGCTCGTAATTTATTAAGCCGAGTGACTATTGCTGAATAAGTTCCAATATCCGTCGCTCTACATCTTGGATATGAATGGTTTCTTTGTTGCTGGTTCTTCGCTCCACTAACTCTATTTTCCCGTGCTCAGCATCTTTACCAACGACGATGCGTACGGGAATACCCACTAAATCCGAATCTTTGAATTTAACCCCGGGGCGTTCCTCCCGATCATCCATCAACACTTCCACGCCAAGATCCTGTAGCTGGTTATACAAATCCTCGGCCATCTGCATTTGCAAGCTGTCTTTAACAGAGATCGGAATAATATGAACTTGAAACGGTGCCAGCGCATAGGGCCATATGATTCCGTTCTGATCGTGATTTTGCTCCACAATGGCAGAAAGGATTCGGGAAATGCCAATGCCGTAGCAGCCCATAATCATCGCCTGATCTGTTCCGGACGCATCCAGAAAAGTCGCGCCCAGCTTCTCGCTGTATTTAGTGCCCAGTTTAAACACTTGTCCAATCTCAATCCCACGATGAAACTTCAACTTCCCTTTGTCACAGCGAGGACATGGTTCCCCTTCCATGACGTTGCGTAAATCCGCCACATGGCGAAGATCCATATCGCGTTTTGGATTCACATGCCGATAATGGGTTTCCAACTCGTTCGCGCCTGCGATGCCACTGGACATTTGAACGACGGAGTAATCCACCCACACAGGGATCGTCAAGCCGCATGGGCCTACGAAGCCCGAGGGGGTTCCAGTCACCTTTGATACGGCATCTGAATTTGCTATTTCGAATTTTTCACTACCTAAAATATGTTTTAATTTCACTTCGTTGACCTCATGATCTCCCCTGACGACTACAGCAATGGGTTGATCGTCACTCATATAAATCAGTGTTTTGATCATATCTTTTGGCTGTATTTGCAGTGATTCAACCAGTTGATCTATCGTGCGCAGACCTGGAGTATGAAACTTTTCCATTTTGTCTGTATTGAGAGAAGGGTTGGTATCTGATTTTTCCATTCTCCGTGGCTCAGCTTTTTCAAGATTAGCAGCATAGTCACAGCAGGTACAAGCGGCTATCGTATCCTCTCCAATGTCAGCCAGCGCCATAAATTCATGTGTTCCGCCTTCGCCGCCAATAGCACCCGCATCTGCTTCAACTGCGCGAAAGTTCAGGCCACAACGGGTAAAAATACGATGATAGGCCTTAAACATGGTCCAATAAGCTTGATCCAGCCCTTCCCAGCTAGCATCAAACGAATAGGCATCCTTCATCAAAAACTCTCTGCTACGAAGCAAGCCAAATCGTGGACGTCGTTCATCTCGGAATTTGGTTTGAATTTGATATAGCGTTACAGGTAATTTTCGATAGGAGTTCACTTCATTCCGTACTAATGACGTAATGACCTCTTCATGAGTAGGACCCAAAGCGAATTCCCGACCATTCCGGTCTTGAAGACGTATCAGCTCTGGACCGTACACATCGTATCTCCCTGATTCTTGCCACAGCTCGGCAGGCTGCAATGCAGGCATTAACAGCTCCCCAGCCCCTGCACGATCCATTTCATCCCGTACGATTTGCTCCACTTTCCGGAGAACGCGTCTTCCAAGTGGCATGTAGCTATACACTCCGGCTGCGAGTTGCCGGATCAACCCTGCACGCAGCATAAGCTGATGACTGATCACTTCGGCTTCTGCGGGCGATTCACGTAATGTTGTCAGTAATAATCGACTTTGGCGCATGTGTGGCTGCCTCCTTGTATGGGCGATAAAATGTACGCAAAAAAGACACATCCGTCAGGGACGAATGCGTCGTGGTACCACCCTTAATTTGACCATATCCATAGTATGGAACGGCCCTTCATCAGATAACGGCGTCTAACCGGTAACGGTTTAAAATACATTCCGCTACAGCTCACAAGGCAGGAAAACGTCCATTCGCGGCGGAGAAACCTTTCAGCCCATGGGTTTCTTCTCTGTACGGCGATTGTTGAACCTTTGATCCTTGGTCTACACTATTCCTGTATATTACAATTTTTTGTTATCTTACACGAAACGAAAGCCGTGGTCAAGGAGCTTTTTTGAAATTCATCCAGGACATGAAACGGTTCAGCGAACGTGTCAACACCCCGTCATTGCTTCTCAAAAAGCGACGACGTATCTCACGTTATTCATCAGGCAACCTGCTCCTTATACCATTCTGAATGGACCTCGAACATACCTTGAACAAATACTGGTTTATGTATCTTTCTTTTTAAAATACACACCCTTAAAAACCACAAAGTTTTGCGCATACCTGCCATACAGCTCGTTGAACTTGGAACGGAGTGTATTCGAAGAGAGCATGTCTGAAACTGTCCGGTCGGTTTGGAGCGTTAATACGGCACAACTGATTCCAAATTGGCAAATTTGTTCCATAGGATAGCCTTGAATAATTCCATACATCATCCCGGCAATAAAAGCATCGCCTGCGCCCGTGACATCAACGATTCCTTGAACAGGCTGCACGCGAATTTGTCCGTGAGTTCCACCTTGAGATGCAAATAAGACGCTGTCTGCACCACCAGTAAGAACGACATGCTTAACTCCGAGCTTATGAAAAACTTGCGCCGCCTCCAGCATCTGCAGATCATCAGTTATCTTCAACCCCAAATAAGCTTCTGCCTCCACAACATTACATACCAGCCATTCCACTCCATTCAGATTACGGGGCAGCTTTCTCATTTTGGAGGCCGATACAGAAGAAACAACCAACGGAACTTGATGTTCGTGGCATAATCGGATTGTGGAAGCAAGTACGCTCGCGGAAAAATTGGTATCCAGCAGCACCAATCCGGATGAGGTGATCAAAGGGGCATTATCAAGGATAGCTGAGGCACGGATCTGGTCGTAAATCTCCATTTCTGCAGTTGCTACAATCATTTCACCCTGCTCGTCCAGCAGAGCGGTGTAGACCCCGGTAGATGGTTCGCCTTTGACTTGAAGAGGGACCACGTGGATGTAACGGTTGGACTGTTCAACTACAAATTCACCTTCCGCATCATCTCCAACTGCGGTCAGCAGACTGACCCACTGCCTCAGCCGTCCCAAATTTTCAGCCACATTCCGAGCTACCCCTCCGCAAGATTGCTGTCTGGTGCTGCTTGGATTGGAGGTGTGAAGCTGAAATGTACCTTTAATCATAATTTTACGGTCAATATTGGCCCCCCCGATACATAATATATGTTTTCGAACAGGCCAAGGCTCGTTCTGGCCATTTTTATTGAGCTGTTTAAAACTCATTACTTGACTCCTTTCGCGAGTCCGTTCGCATTGGATGATATATTTGTAATCAATTTACTTTCATGAAAATTGTTGGCTTTATAAATTGTCGCTTTATAAAATTAGCACGTTTCCAATGTCAAATTCCTGAGAATAATGTCGAGTTCATCAAATTAGTCCTTAAGATACATACAAGGCTAAACACAATTCAAAAAAAAGTTTGTTTAAACCTTGTTATGAGATATATATAATATTTTTCAATATCTATGTTTTTTGCAATACATATCTCTCCACTTATTTGTATCATAATATAACAAAATGTTCACGTAGCCAAACAAAAAATCGCCCGTGGTAAAATGGAAGTGCTACTGTCCACTTTAAAAGAGCGATTTCATCTAGAACATCTAAGATCAATTCAATCATTGCATGATGACTATTTTAACATAAATAAAGCGGCTCCATGAGGGGGTAAATCTGCGGACAATTCTAGCTCTAAAGTGCCCAGATCCACACGGTTCCATAAGTCTCTGCCACTTGTCTGTCCTTCAATGCCAAGGTCTTGCAGCGATACACGGACCCGCGAAGCTTCATCTCCAGCATTAAACAAAGCTGCATATATGTGACCTTCCTCGTTATGCGAAGTCCAGACGATATGCTCATCCTTTCTGTACACCTGCTGCGCATCCAAGCCGTTGCGGTGAGCATCCAGCACCTCTTCATTGGTCAGCAGAGAAAGTGTCCATGCATCGTTATCCCGCAGTTCTCCCCCAAACATCAGTGGGGACCGGAAAATACTCCACAAGGTCATCATCGTCAGTTGTTCATCCTTCGTAAAGCGTGTCCGGCGGTCATGGCTACCGGAATCTACAGAATCTACCGATCGAATACCCAGATGACCCAGTGGCAGCATGTCGCAATCCGGCCAGTGGCCAGGGCCCACGTGCTCTGCCCACTTCTCACAGCGCTCAAACATGCCGTGCAGCAAAGGCCATACATCCCAGAAATCGTCGGTCATGCGCCACATATTGGCGTTGGCGATTAATTCGGATGCATGCTCCAGCGGTGCCGGACCGGGCGACAGACTCAAAACCATCGGACGTCCGCATTGGGCGATGGCCTGCCTAATCAATTCAATTTCCGCCAAGTGAGTATCATAGAGTCGGGAAGCGGCAATGTCATCCACTTTGACAAAATCGACACCCCATTCCGCGTACAGGTCAAACAGCGAATTATAATATTCCTGGGCGCCTTCCTTGGAAGCATCTACCCCATACATATCTGTATTCCAGGGACAAATGGAGTTGGGATGCGCAATCTGTCTCGCTGTTGCCTGGGTTCCCAAAATCGGCGTATCCTGATGCACCGCCTGTCTCGGAATTCCTCTCATCATATGTATACCGAATTTCAAGCCCAGACTGTGTACATAATCCGCAAGAGCCTGGAAGCCGTGTCCATCCGCTGCGGAAGGAAATCGATTCGCCGCTGGAATAAGGCGCAAAAATGAATCCATTTCCAGTGGAACGAAAGAACGATACTGTGAAGATAAAGCTCCCGGCTCATACCACTGAATATCTACCACGATATATTCCCAACCGTAGTCCTTCAAGTGCTCCGCCATATACTGCGCATTTCCCCGCACTTCTTCCTCACGCACTGCTGCGCCGTAGCAATCCCAGCTATTCCACCCCATAGGCGGTGTATGCGCTGTCAAATGATGCTTCATGCCGATTCATCCTTTCATCTAAGAGAACTAAACCTGCTGCCAAAATCCACCTCGTCACTACGATATTATTATAATGTAAACCCTTACTCTTGTCGCTCGTTCACCTGCTTCTTTATTTTCCATTCCCACTTTTTATACAAATAAGTTGACTAACTTAAAGAATGTGGTACATTTAAAATTGTATGTTAAAAAACTTTGACTTGAATCAGAGGGTGATTTTACGTGTACGAGCATGCTTATCGAATTTTGTTGTTTTACAAATATGTCAATATTGAAGATCCTGCCACCTTTACGGCAGAGCATCTGGCTTACTGCAAGGAATTGGGCGTCAAGGGAAGAATTTTGATCGCTCAGGAAGGAATTAACGGAACACTGTCTGGTACGGTAGAGCAAACCGAGCAATATATCCGTGATTTGCGCGCCAATCCGAAATTCCAGGATATCGTTATTAAAATAGATGAGTCTGACAGTCATGCGTTCAAGAAAATATTTGTACGCCATCGTCAGGAGCTGGTGACGTTGCGCCATGAGGATGAGCTGGACCCTAACGTAATCAGTGGCAAGCGTTTGTCACCGAAGGAGTTTTACGAACAGCTTCAAGGTGAAGATGTGGTGGTACTGGACGGACGTAACGACTATGAATATGACATCGGTCATTTCCGTGGTGCCATTCGTCCGGAAGTCGAATCTTTCCGTGAATTTCCACAGTGGATTCGCGACAATATGAGTCGGTTTAAGGACAAGAAAATACTGACATATTGCACGGGTGGTATCCGCTGTGAGAAGCTGTCCGGTCTTCTGATAAAAGAAGGCTTTGATGATGTGGGACAGTTGGATGGTGGCATCGTGACCTATAGTAAGGACCCGGAAGTACAGGGGCGTCTGTTTGATGGTAAGTGCTATGTGTTTGACGAACGCATCTCGATCCCGATCAACCATACGGATGAAGACGTTGTTGTCGGTCATTGCTTCCATTGTGAAACGTCGAACGATCACTATATCAACTGTCCGGTGTGCAATCTCCAGCATATCGTATGTCCGGACTGCGAAGAGCAGCATCAACATTATTGCTCTGACGATTGCCGGACCAAAGCGGAAACTGCGGCTTCTGCGTAAGTATAATTCAGTAAGATCATTAGTTTCATAGTAAAAAAGGGATGTTCCTACTAGCCTTTCAACATGGCTGTGGACATCCCTTTTTGTTGTACACAAAAATATTTGCTGGAAGCTTCATAGTGTATTCCTATGGCCTTGATCGTATTTTCATCTTGGACGGGCTCGAAAGCTGCCTCTTATAATGGAAAAAGTCATTACAGAAAGGATTGGTGGATTTTAATGATTCAAATTGTACTTTCAACCCTTCTATCCGTTATCGTTCCGCTGTCCATTCCGGTAATCGCCGGGTTTTTACTCGGCAAATTCATGAAGCTGGAAACGAAGCCGCTCTCGACTTTATACTTATATTTTTTAAGTCCCGCAATGATTCTGGACACGCTACTGAAGGCACAGCTATCCTGGCATGATGTGGCGCAGACGGCCGCTTTTTCGATCCTGAATCTGCTACTGTTATGGGGAATTGCACAGATTGCAGGAAAAATGTTTAAGCTGAGCGCCCCGGAAACAGCCGGACTCACCCTAATCTCCACACTGACCAATAGCGCGAATTATGGCCTGCCCCTAATTTTACTTGCCTTTGGGCAGCTCGGTCTTGATAAAGCCTCCGTGTATGTCGTCATCCAGATGATCCTGGTCAATACGATTGGAGTTTATTTTGCGGCCCGCTCTGAGTTTTCCGTCCAAAGCGCCGTCAAGTCGGTATTTTCACTTCCCGCGATCTATGCAGCTCTGCTGGCGATGGGGCTTCGACTGTTGGACTTGCACCTACCCTCCGGCATTCAAGCGGGCGTTTCGATGATTGCTGCCGCCTATTCTCCGGTTGTACTGGCGATTCTGGGCACCCAAATGGCTTACGTAAAAATATTCAAGCTGGAGCCGTCCATTAAAAAAGCCAGCTACGCAGGACTAACAATCCGGCTACTGCTCTCTCCGCTTGCTGCCTGTCTTGCCATGCTGATGCTCGGAATTTCGGGACTTTTGTTTTCCGTCCTTTTCATCCTGGCGTCAATGCCGGTGGCCGTAAATGCCGTCATCTTAGCAGAAAAATTTAATGCATCACCCAAGCTCGTATCCACTTGTATTTTGTGGAGTACGCTTGCCTCATTCCTAATTTTGCCCGTGTTGATTATGGTGGCGGGGTAGATCCGAACTCGTACAGGTTGAACTCTCTAAACCATAGAGAGCCAAGCCCGATCCTGTCTCCACTCCACCTGCACTGGTGTTTCAAAAAAATCGCTAAGCGTTTCGCTGCTCAGAATATCTGTCGTTTTGCCTTTGGCAAAAACGGTACCCCGGCGAATCAGAATGGTATGCGTGTACATGGGTAGAATTTCTTCTATGTGATGCGTGACATACAGCAAATTCGGCGCACCCGGCGACTCGGACAATTGACGGATGCTGGTTAGTAAAGCTTCCCGGGAAAAGAAGTCCAGTCCGTTACACGCCTCGTCCAAAATCAGTAGCTTGGGCGAGGCCATTAATGCGCGGGCGATAAGCACCTTTTGTTTTTCTCCCTGTGAGCAGCCCTGATACAGACGATCCACGAGGTGAGCGCAGCCTAATTGGGTCATGAGGTGAACTGCCTGTTCATAATCCGTATCCGTCGTCTGATCGTAAAGCCCAATAGAAGCAAATTTGCCACTAATGACGACATCCTGCGTGCGCTGGCTACCATTGATTCTTTCCTGTAAAGAGGAACTGACCCAACCGATGGATTTGCGCAGCTCCCTCAGATCCACATCCCCGAAGGTGTGACCCAGGACACCGACACTGCCTGTAGTTGGCCATATGTAACCATTAATCATGTTAAGCATCGTTGTTTTGCCCGATCCATTCAATCCGAGTACAGCCCAATGCTCTCCTTCGGCTACTTGCCAGTTGATTTGATCCAGTATCGTACGGTTATCTCTTTTCCAGCTTACATTGTTCAGTTCAATGACAGAGGTCATGGCTGTACACCCCTTCTATTCATCATATCATCAGATGTTTATGAATGCAGAGAAAATCATCTTCACTTCGTTTATCTTCTCTTTAATATAAGGATAGCACAGGGTTACAGGTTGTTCAATTTCAAATTCATAAATACAAGTAGAAGCGAAACCATGACTAACAGCCCGCTCTCTGCCCCTTTTTGGGAGTAGAAGCGGGCTGTTTATTCGCTATTTCTCTAGGAAGGTTCAGATTCGTTGCTAATACATCAACAGGGTTCCCAGCCACTCACTCACTCAGATCAATGGCTTCGTAATGACCACTGTTAAAACCGATCAAAATGCGGCATATCTCCGATCCGGTATTTTTAATATAATGTCCGGCTCCCATCGGTACATAGTCCACGTCACCAGTTTCAAACTGCTCTGTCACTGCATTCCCTTCAGCAAGAAATACAGTCATTTCTGCGTTACCATCCAAATAATATTGCCATTCGTCTGCATTGGGATGCCAGTGCATTTCTCGCAATCCGCCCGGTTCCAGCTCAATTACGGACCTGCCCATGGTCGAAGAAATCGGAAAATCTTCTACAGTAACCGTCCGCTGCGTCCCGCCACCTGGTGCCAATCTGGGCTGTTTGGCCATTAAAGGATAACGGTGTTTGGTGAGCAGATCAGAAGAAATACGAGGATATGCATAATGAGAGCCGATAGAAGGTACAGGTTCCTTCACAAAATAGGCTTCCTTATCTGGCAAAAGAGCCAGTTCATCGGCTGTGAGTCCCAGATTCTGCATAACGACCTCCGCAGGAGTCCGAGCTATGAAATCAGTTACGCTGAACGTGTGATCCTCTGAAAAATCTTCATTATCAAAGATCAGGATAAAATGACATTCCCCAGGGCCAAGACCTTGAATAGAGTGACCATAACCGCGCGGAAAATACCATACATCACCAGGATTGAAGATATCGACATAGGAAGATCCGTCCGGATGGATAATGGTTGTCCGACAGGAACCGCTTACCACATAGGCCCATTCAGCCGCATTAGCATGCCAGTGGAGCTCACGCATCCCACCCGGTTCCAAACGCATGGAAACCCCGGCTATGCCTGTAGATACGGGAAAATCATGTACCGAAGCTCCGCGTGTGATATCATATACCTTTAATGTAAATAAAATCAAATCCTTCATTCTTTATCAATAGGATTTTGGATTTGATCCTTATACTCATCAAAATATATAGTTCCATCAGAACTGATTACTGCATAATTAATATTCTCAATAGAGAATCCCTTCTTTTCACCTGCGAAAATAGCCACTCTGTTGTTATGTCATTCTGCTTCAAATTGGCATCAATGATGTTACCGTCCATGATTAATTCTATGGGAAAAGTCTGTTTGGAAGGAGTGTTCACATGCAAATTTTTTCGGGTTACAGGCATGCTATCCGGCGTTGGTAATACAGAAATGTTCCCGTTCAGCTCAAGCACGGCATACTCCATCTTGTATATTAAATATATTTTTTTCTCTTAACTCCTGATTCAGTGTATCTAGCGTAATCTTAAGTTTCTCATGTTGTTCTCCAAAATTTTTCCTTCTTGAATCAACACGGTTGGTTTTCCCGAAAACCAATTTCGCAGTTTCCGGTTCTTCATTGCAAAAACCATCAGCAAATAAGCAATTCCGGTAAAGGTAAGTGTGGCTGTTAGTAAGTTCCAAATGCTTATTTTGTCATTAAAGGAAATATTCGCGGTGATCGCGCCCAATGTAATGGCAGCTTACAAAATCATGATAGGTCATTTGCGCAATGGTGGGTTTTCCCAATATACGTGCTTTAAGCATCATGATGGTAAACGCTAATACAGACCTTAACATTGTTTCCCATAACTCCATACACCGAGACCTCAATTCTCATTGTTTTCATATAGCTTTTCCGGCTCAAAACCGAAATCAGTGCTTGACGAAAAAAACGTAGACTAAAGATGGAAAAACATCTGTTAATCCTTTCAACCGCTCATAATCTTTTTTAATGGCAACAGCTGCATGAACTTTTTTGTTCATGTTCTCATATTGCTCGGCAGTTAAAATATAATTTCTTGTTTCTTTTTCAATTTCTTCTTACTGCAATAAGCCTTACTACTTTACAAAATTATTATTAATGCTATTCATCAAAACCCACCTTTTCTAAAATGTAAAAATGCCACAATGGCGAGCACTGCGGCAAACCCTAATTTTATACTTTCTTACCTTTTCAACAAACCCAAAAGGCCTTAAAACGCAAATATGAGCCTCTAAGGGCTATCCTATTTTTTATTGCCGCCAAAAAGTTGAACAGTCTGCCTTATCCAAAATATTAAACTCGATCAATTTCTCAAGTAATGAGAAATCAACTGAACTATCCCACTGGATACGTACCAACTGCTTGGTGTGATCATAGCCAGTCTGCACAATTTCATCAGAAAAATGATTAATCCCTGCCCTTTCAGGGGCAATAGCCAAATGATGTTTGGCTACGCTAAAGCCAATAATAAATGTGCCGTGATCGGTAAACATAGGCTGATTCCACGCAATTTTTGGCATTAAATTTGGAAATTTCTTAGTTACCCAAGCCAAAACTTCTTCCGTTCGGGCCCAATGTTGCGGGTTATCAATATGCGCTAAATATTCTGCAAAAACTTCCATGTTGTTCCCTCCTAAAATAAAATTATGTCGTTCAGAGAGGTTCCTCAAACCCATTCGTCGTTAAAACTCCTCACAGAATCGCTCAGACACGTTCTTAAACAACATCTATTTCCAACTATATATATTTTAACAACTTAGATAGTCAAAATGGCTTAAAACGCAAATTAGAGGTTTTAAAAAGTATCTGACTTGTATCGCCAGCGATAACTGGTCTGTCTAAAAGTATCTAACTACATGTCATCTATAGCTACATATCATAAATCCTATTTTTAATTTTCAACTTTGCAACAGAACCCACAAATATTTATAAAGCATTAGAAACAACAGATAAAAAAACAACAAAACAAAACAATTGCCCCATTTAAACAAGATAAGAAAAAACACGCTCAAACCCCTGTAATGTTGTAAGTCCCCACAAACAACAAAAGGAATAAACTGATGCAGACTAAATATATCAATGAAATGCTCGACTTACCAGAGCTACAGATTCACCAAATTTTGTCCATTGATACTAAAGAACTTCACATTAGAGGCGTACCGATAGGGTATAAACAGCGCTGCGCCATTTGTAAGTCCAATCAAAACGTCATTCGCAAAGGAAGTAGTACTGGTATTAGGTGTTGATGACTTTGCATAAAGAAAGGTCATACGTACAACACGGGCATTCACAATCTCAAAGGCGAAGCGATGCTAGACCTGCTACCGGGCCGAAAGTTGGAAGACTTGCGGACGTATGCGAGCAACCATTCAGACTTTCTTCTGTTGAAGCCCAAAGCGGTGGACATGGATTTAGCTAAGGCGTACCATACTTGGATCAGTGAATGCCTTCCGAGTGCGATTCGTATTGCCGATCGGTTTCATGTGCACAGTTATGTGATTGAAAGCGTGCAGGAAGTTCGAAAAACCGTCCAGAACACGTTAACTCCACGGGCGAAGACCTATTTGAAAACCCATCATCGCTTGCTAAATCCGCCTATGGAATCGTTGGATGAAGAAAGTAGAAAACGGCTGGAACTGCTGCTGAACTACTCTGTGCTGCTCCGCAGCGTATGGGCGTGGAAAGAAGCGTTCACGACTTGGTATGACTGCTCACCGAGCTTTGTCGTTGCCAAACTGGGATTTGAGCGTTGGTGTGAGCGAGGCGATCAACTTGACCATGCTGCTGTCCGAAGTGTGCTCAAGACGATGCGTAATTGGAAAGTGGAAATCGTGAACTATCATCAATGCCGATGGACCAATGGGACCGTAGATGGTCGCCATAATCGTATTAAAGCCTTTCAACGTCGCCATTACTTCAAACGAAATTGCAGCCGCTATAAAGCAGGCATTCTCATCGAATGTAACCGTTATCGGATGCTCGGGTAGCTGTCAAGCACTGATTATAAGGTTGAGCCGCTTTTCCAATTCCACTTTTTTCATTACATCAAATTCGTTGAGTTGTTTTTTACGCTCACAGAAAGGAAACCCGAAAAATCTAGTATATAAAAAGGATGAATTCATGGAACATTCATCCTTTGATTTCTACATATAGTCTGGCTTTATGTTATTTAAGAAATTCATTCTTCGTCATGAAGTTTTTGCTTTCTTAAGGTCTTTATCTTTGATTTTATCTTTGACCGGGACTGTGATTTTCTTCTTTTCATTGGCAAGTCGCCAATACCTTAACACTTTCCGATACATAGACTTATCTTTTAATTGGTTAAAAATATACGGGTCCGGCTTCGTATTCACCTCAATAATCCACGGGGTAAAGCCGCGATCCAGCCCGATGTCCACTCCAATTTGCCGGAAATTTGGATATGTTTTTTGTAGATGTGTCGCAATGGTGATGCCCAGTTCATTCAATTTTTTTACCAGTTCAGCCTGCTTGCTTTTGGTTAAATGGGATTCCAGCAGTTGCTCCAGTGCCATCGGCTTGCCGCCGCTATGATAGTTGGTTACAATTTTGCGGGGATGACCGAGCCGACCAATAATTCCGGTAGATTCCCATGGCCCTTTTGCATTGCGCTGCACCATGACCCGGATATCAAAATAACGCTTCTGATGCCGCAGTAAATGGATGCCTTTTTGAATGAGATAGCTTTGCTTGCCCGTTTTCTTCGACAGACTGGTAAACAGGCCCTCCAAACTTTTGAACTCCAGACGCTTTTCCTCATACTGATAGGCAAAACGTTGTCCTTCCTCCTGCTCTACTCTCATCACACCTTTGCCAAACGTGCCTCGCTCAGGTTTTACATAAACCATGCCGTATTGCTCCAGCATCGACTTCAGATTTGCTTTGTTGTATTTTTGAGTATTCGGTATAAAAGGCTTGATGCCGCGATGCTGGAGCAGCAATTTGGTTTTGTGCCACTTGCTGCGCAAGGCCTGCGCTTGTGAAAATTTCACTTGCCCCTCTCCTCTCTGCTGTCAGGGTAGAACGCTCCTGTATGAAAAGAACAATCCATCGTATGCACCAAATCCCCATCCGAAAGCGCCATCAGCCCTATTCCGCATATAAATGGACGACTGGCCTTGCCCGGTCGAAAGCGCCTGTCCGTACATACAATAATATAAGACGCCGAACGCGTACATTTTGCATAAATAGGGAGTGAATAACATGTCAGCGCAATCGGATGGGCAACGGAAAGGTTCCCTAACGATAGATGTTCTGATTCCTGCAATTGATAAGGATATCGCCACGCTTCCACTGGTGATTGACAGCCTGCGCCGTCACGTGCAGGACCGGATTGGAACCATTTATATCATTTCACCGCAAAGTGCCGGACTCCGCCGTCTGTGCGCACACAAGAAGTGTACGTTTGTAGACGAAAAGACCGTTCTGCCCATCACGAAAAAGGATATTCGCTACGGAACAACGCGTTGGGATCGCTCAGGCTGGCTGTATCAGCAATTGCTTAAAATGAACGGTGACAAAATCAGCAAAGCCTCTTTTTTTCTGGTCATTGACGCAGATACCGTCCTGATTCGTCCACATGTGTTCCGCAAAGACGGCAAAACGATATTTTACTATCGCAGCTGGAGTCAGCCGGAGTATTTCCGCACCTACCACAAGCTGATGGGCGTTAAGGCCCCTTCACCAAAGTCCTTTGTTACCCACTATATGCTGTTTGAAAAAGCGCGGCTCACCCGGCTCAAGCAAGTCATTGAAGCCCGCCACGGGATTCCCTGGTACAAAGCGATTATCCGCAGTATAGACCGGACGAAGCAGTTTGGATTTTCTGAATATGAAACATATGCCAACCACCTCTACAGCAGTGATCCCTCCCGAATGATTTTACGCAAGTCACTCAATAAAGGACTTCATAGTCAAGCGGCCTCCCTGTCGCAAAAACAGCTGGATACATTCGCTAAAAGCCACCGTTCCTTATCTTTTCATCAACGCAAGGTGTATCAGCTGGCAGCTAAAAGGAAAACCGAAGCATCTGTGAAAACGAAAGCGCTCAACATGGTTTCAACTCATGATCCAAAATAGATCTGAAATCGAAGGAGGAAGCGCCTGTGCGCATTGTTCTGTTATGCGGCGGTGCTGGAAAACGGCTGTGGCCGTTGTCCAACGATATCCGCTCGAAGCTGTTTCTCCGGCTGTTGCCTGCCCCGGACGGGCAGAAAGAATCCATGCTTGGCCGGGTGTATCGTCAGCTTACTGTGGCCGGACTGGATGCCTCTGCCCTGCTGCTGGCTCACCGGAATCAGGTAAATCTAGCCTTTCGCCATACGGAAAGTCGTCTGCCTGTTCTGGGCGAGCCTGCCAAGCGGGGCACCTTCACCGCTGCTGCGCTCGCGGCTGCTTATTTGCACACCAGAGGTACAGGATTGAATGAAATCCTCTGTATCGCTCCGGCCGATATGTTTGCAGGAGAGAATTTCTTTCAAAGTGTGGCAGGGCTCCCCGACCTGCTACTCGATAGTGGAGCTGATCTGGCCATGCTTGGGACAAGGCCCAGCCATCCCTCTGACCAATACGGCTATATCGTGCCGGATCAGGAGATAACACGGGCGCATAAGGCTTCTTATGCGTTGGTTGCCCGCTTCACAGAGAAGCCGGATCGCATCGGGGCGCAGCAGCTCATTAGCCAAGGTGCATTGTGGAACTGCGGCATTTACGCTTTTACGCTGAGATATATGCTGTCCTGTATGAAGCGCTGCAATTTGCCGCTGAATGATAAGGAACTGCGCGCAATGTATGACGACCTCCCTATTCGCAGCTTCGACGAGGAGGTCGCGGAGCATGCCGAACATGCCGTTGTCCTTCCTTACGATGGTGAATGGTGTGATATCGGAAGTTGGCAGGCGTTAACGGAACAGCTAGGCAGCCGGGTCATCGGGCGTGGACAGATCAGCGGTCCCGCTCAAGGAACGCATATCGTCAATGAGCTGCCCTATCCGCTTCATGTCATTGGCGTCGAGAATATTATCGCTGCTGCCAGTCCTGACGGCATCCTCATTGCCGCCAAGAGCTATGCCCATGCGATCAAGGAGCAGCTAGGGGCGCTTCCGCTATATCCTATGCATGGTGAAACCGCTTGGGGCAGCTATCGTGTGCTGGACGAGTTCGATCACCGTAGCCTGAACGATATCCTGGCTATACGCTTGACGGTACTGCCAGATCAACGCTTGAACGGCCGTATCCACGGCAGCGGGCTTAAAGTGTGGACGATTGTTTCCGGCCGGGGAGAGGTCATGCTGAATGGGGAACGGTTTTCGGCGGCAAGCGGCTCTGTGTTCAGTATCCCAACGGATACGTATCATACCGTCAGGGCCAGTCTGGATACGTCGCTGGAACTGATCGAGGTACGCTTGGGCAACAGTCTGGTGAGTGCCTTCTATAAGTCTGATTCCTGACGACACTACAGTAGGACTTACTAACGTAACTACTCCTTCATGAAACCACCAAACAAATAATCGCTTCTGTAGTAGTCAGGGGAATAAACTTCCCTTGCTTCAGGAGCGATTTTGCGTTGTAATGTTTTGCCTGACTAGGTTACACCTACACCTCTGACCTGAGCGGATAAATATACTTCGTTAGTCTTCATCATCCCTGCTTCTCTCAAAAAATGCTGTACGATCTGCATTTGATAATTTATGCGCACTTTCTTGGGCAGACTCCAGCCTGTTTCCACGGTAACCGAGCGTGCTCCTAGAATACGGGCTGCCGCCGTTCGAGAGGAACCTGGAAGCTCGCGCAGCCGAATGTTGAAATATTGGTCTTTCACCTTGATGGAACAATTCATTCGCTTTATAATCCGGTGCACCGTAGGGACCGCCGGATTGCCGCTATTGGTAATCAACGTCTGACCAAGCACCTTGGCATCCTTTTGAGATAATCCGTTGGCTTCGTGCAGATCCAGGTACCATTCGGGTCGATGCTTTCGTGCCAGTTCGAACACAGCCGCTGCCAGCGGTTGCGTGGCCGCTTTCTTTTTCGTACGCGGAAAGGTCCTGTTCAGATCAGGCACACCTCTGATCCGCTTGCGGTAGGCCACCTGGTTCACAATGGGTATGATCATGAGCTTACCTTGGCTGAGCCGCAGCTTCTGTTGATTCAACAGCTCCACCAGCTTCTCAGCGGCCCGAATGCTTGCCATTTCCTTGCCGTGTATGCCCGCAACCACCATCACATGCGGCCCTCCCTGTCCCTCAGTCGCTATATAATAAGGAGTAGCCCAGGGGGAACCCTTCCCAAGCATATGCTTTGTGACCCTCATTTCCTCCACCTCCGTTTAGGCTCTCGATGCCCCGTTCCTCTTTCCTTCCCGGCGAATGATTTCACGGTACAGCTTCAAATATTTATCGGTCATCTGCTTGTTGGTAAATCTTTGCATGACATACAAGCGAAGCTTGGCTGGAGACGGATAGTTTTTTTGCCGCACCTTTAGTACCATCTGGCCAACCGACTTGCAAATCAGCTGCGGAAAGCCTGCCAGCACCTCGGGAACCGAACCGTTTTTCAAAGCCAGCACAGGTGTCCCGCAAGCCATCGCCTCCACCATCACAAGTCCAAACGGCTCTTCCCACAATGTCGGAAACAACAGACACTCCGCGTGCTTGAGTAGCTTTTGCTTCTGTTGGCCCCCCACTGCTCCTATATAACGGATATTGGGATTGCGCTGAATCCGTTTTTGAATCTCCTGGCGAAAAAAAACCGGAGCTTTGATCGGCCCGGCAATCAGCAGCCTTTTTCCTGTTTGTTCTGCAACCTGAATGGCCTGCAAAACGCCTTTATTCCGTATTATTCTGCCCATGAACAGTAAATAGCCGTGCTTTTTGTCGCTAAACTCGTAATCATGTGTGTTGATGCCGTTATATACATAATAGCCTTTTCCCTCGCCCATCAACTGCCGTGCCCGCTTGCTAACATATACCGGATTGTTGCCATGCTTCTTCACAGGAAGATGAACCGTGGATACTGCCGGACAAGGGAGCTTTCTGTTTCCCAAAGCCGAACGAAAGGTATGATCATGAATCATTTGCGTTCCGGGAGGCATGTGCCGGAGTACGAATTGGGGGATTTGACCATGCTTCAAGCCCTTGGGATAGGTAATCAACCGGGCGCTGCTCTTACTTCCACGGGCGGCAAAAAGAGATACATGATGCCCCCGTTTTACCAGTTCCTCTGTTAATTCATACACAACCTTTTCCGTTCCGCCCTTAATGGAGGGCACCGGCTGTGCATTTGGAAAGTTAGAAATGACCTGAACAATGGTCAGACGTTGGCCTTTGATCGTTTTATCCTGCTTTGGAGCCATGTGAATTCCCCTTCCTGACCGGAAATACAGTGTGACTATTACAATAAGACGGGAGCTTGAGCCTACTCCCGTACAAGTTATAAATGTAGTATATAGGTATGTATATTTTGCATCATTGCTTGTGCGAATCGTCTTCAAGTCGGTTTTTGTCATACAGGCCCAGTGATAAGGGGAAGCTGTACATTTTGTCAATCCAGAATTAAGGAGAAAATTCTCATCGTTTTCTAATAAATAAGGGCAAAGCGTTGGGGTAACAGGATTGTAACCTTGAGTGGTAAATTCCGGATATTTATTTATGTTATTGTCATTTCAGGACATCAACAAATACGAAATAACGGAGGAACATCATGAAAAACATACTACTAAAAAATTATGGATGGGCATTTGCGTTACGATGACATTGGCTTTCAGTGCAGGCAGCTTCGTTGTAGGACCAGATACCATTCATGCGGCTTCCGCGAACAAAGCTAATCGGGTTATTGCTACGGGCTCCGAGTTCATGGGCGTACGTTATCAGCATGGAGCGCCGGCAGGCAACACAAATTCTTTTGATTGCTCTTCTTTCACTCAATATGTTTTGGACAAAATGGCATCAAGCTTCCACGCTCGTCCAGACAACAATCGACCGTTGGTACCTTTGTGCCACGCAGCCAGCTTCAAAAAGGCGATCTGGTCTTTTTCTATTCACCAATTCACCATGTAGCGATTTATATGGGAAATGGCAAGCTGCTGCACACGTTTGGTAAAGGCGGCGTAACGATTACCGATCTGAACTCAGGATGGTGGAATTCCCATTACACTACAGCACGCCGTGTTCTTTAGGACAAGCACCCGAGGGGCTGTTCAACCATTCATTCACACTATACTGGAATCAACAAAAGGGCTGTTCCGCGAGTAGATATGTCTACTGGAGGGACAGCCTTTCCTGTTGATTCTGCGGCAGTGTGACGATGACCTCGCTTCCTTTTCCCTCCACACTCTCCATCCGGATCGTCCCCTGATGGGCATCTGTAATAGCCTTGGCAATGGGCAACCCCAGCCCGGTTCCTCCCGTTTTACGGTGTCGGGAGCTGTCTACCCGGTAAAATCGTTCGAACACTCGCTTGACCTCTCCCTCAGGTATCCCGATTCCAGCATCCTTGACTCGAATTTGGACATGCTTTGCCTCTGTGGACAAAACGATTTCAATCTCATCTGAGCTGTATTTTAGAGCATTGTCGAGCAAGATAACTAGCAACTGCTTGATTTTTGCAAGATTGGCATCCAACCAGATTTCCGGTTCATCCATAAAAATGTTAATTTGCCGATCATGTACTGTCTTGAGATGAGCCACTACCTGCTGACAGCAGCCAACTAGCTCCATACGTTCATGCGGTTCGGGATTTCCCTGCTGTGAGGAAGCCAGTGCCAGCAATTGCTGTGTCATGGTGCGCATCCGCTGTGTTTCTTCATAAATGGATTGAATGGATTCCTGGTAGATATCCTCGTCACGCGTGCCCCACCGCCGCAGCATGTTGGCGTAGCCCTCAATAATCATAAGCGTCGTATTCAGCTCATGCGAGGCATCAGAGACAAATTGCTGCTGGCTTTGAAAGCTTTCCTCCAGCCTGCCCATCATTCGGTTGAAGGTGGCTGTCATTTGGGACAATTCGTCATGATTATGACTGCCAACGGGGATCTTTTTAAACTTCAGACTTCTTTCAATCTCCTGCATCGTCTCGATGCTGCTCGAAATAGGCAGCAATATGACGTTCGCCAAAATCGTGCTGCCTACCAGACTAAGTAACATGGCCCTACGGTTGATGTGATTAGGATTGTATTCAGAATATCGAGATTGGTTTCGAGCGCATCCCATTTTTCCACGATTTCCAGCGTTCCCTCCTGATTGCCCTCCGGGGAGAGAACCGGGAGATGGATGACCAAAATTTTATGTCCTTGTACATCCGTCAGCTCCGAGCTTTGAGAAGGGTTAAAACGTATATTACCCAGCTTGAAGCGGGACTGGCGGCTGACTTCATACAATAAGCGGGATTTCTGATCAAAAACTCTCAGGATCGTATCCCCTGAAAGCTCGTCCTTTAGCTTGGGGCTCCACGCATTTTTCAGGATCATGGTCGGACCGGCCTCGGCAATGATTTCAGTCCATTTATTTTGCAGCACTTCTCTTTCATTCCGGGTCGCAATTTTGACAAATAGCAGATGAACCGTTACGTCTACAAACAGGAGAATGGAGAGGACTAAAATAGAAGCAAGCAAAGTAATTTTCGTCCGCAGCTTCAATGCTCTTCCTCCCTGATGCAATATCCTATACCGCGTACGGTTTTGATCAGCTTCTTTTTGTAGCCATGGTCGATTTTTTGCGGACATACCGGATATACACATCAACGACATTCGTATCGCCGACAAAATCAAATCCCCATACGTCCTGAATAATCTGGTCCCGCTGCAAAACCTGATTTTGATGCTCCATGAGGTAGAGAAGCAGGTCAAATTCTTTGGGTGTTAACTCCATATGCTTCCCTTCACGCACCACAGACCGTGTCTTGCGGTCTAACACCAAACCATCGACCTGAAGCCGGGACGAGGGCTTGCTCTCTTCATGTGGAGGGATCGTCGCAGACTCCGGTTGATGTCTCATGCTCGCCCGCATCCGTGCCAACAGCTCCTCAATTTCAAAGGGCTTCGTAATATAATCATTCGCTCCCTCGTCCAAACCGGAAACCTTATCAGTTGTTGTGTTACGCGCGGTCACCATAATGACAGGTGTAAGTGTGTCGATTTTCCGTATCTCCCTTAACACCTCAACCCCGTTCATCTCAGGCAGCATTACATCCAGAATAATAATGTCCCAAGTGCGCGTCAAAGCCTTATCCAGTCCTTCTCTGCCGTTTTGGGCGATTTCGACCATATAGCCTTCATGGGATAGCTCCAATTGAAGCAGTCTGGAAATTTTCTCTTCATCATCGATCACCAGCACCGACTTCTTCACCACAAAATCACCTTTTTTCATAGAAAAAATAAATGATAAATGGAAATAACATTCATTTTTTATTTAATTTTAAGCTTTTAGTTGTCCGATCCCTATATAATATAACTTTGTAATTCAATTTTTTGATATTAAGGAGTATTTTATTCATGCTAATTAAGTTAGACTATGCCTTGTTTCACTGGATCAATGGGTTGGCTGAACACCTTGCCTTTTTGAATGGATTGATGCGTTTTATGGCGCAATATGCACCGTATTTATTTGGGGTGGCATTACTCATATACTGGTTCACCTTTAAAATGCCTAACCGGATGATGGTGCTGGAAGCGATTCTGACGGTATGTATCGGGTTTGTGATCAGTTGGGGGCTTGGACATTTGTTTTATAGAGATCGGCCTTTTGTCGGACATTCTGTGATCCAGCTGATCCATCATGATGCCAATGTTTCATTCCCGAGCAATCATGCACTTGGAGCCTTTGCATTGGCTTCTATATTGTGGCTTCACCATCAAAAATATCGTGTCCTCTGGGTTATACTGGCTGTACTCATTTCGGTGTCTCGAGTGTGGACGGGTGTACATTATCCTTCGGATATTTTGGCAGGCGCACTCATTGGAGCAGGTTGCGCTGTCGGCATTCATACATTCATTCGAAGCCGTAAGCTTCCTGCTATCTTCATACAGGCGGCTATTATTTTTTATGAGAATTGGGAGCAGAAACTGGGGCTCAAACCTGCCAAGCAGGCCAAAGGCTGATCGTTCTCAAACATATTTCTCGACTACAAAACAGACGCTGTTTGCGTCTGTTTTCTCTTTTTAGAGTTTGATTCAAGCATTTTTTTTGAAGTAACTTCATTCTTGTTCGACCCGTTTGTTTTTTATTCCTGTTCGTACGCTTGCACTTTCTAGCTATGCTGTCGATTTGGAGCGGAGAGGTGGCATACGTTCTTCATAACGCTGATAAAACCAGATACAAGCCGCCATCCAGCTTCCGCTCATAAAATACCCCCCCAGTACGTCGCTCGGGTAGTGCACTCCCAGATAAATACGGCTTGCCCCTATGGTTACAATCAGTAGCGCGCTGACCGCAACAAGCAGGATTCGGCCCAGCCTGGATGGGACATGCTTCCATATGAGAAAAGTGAGCGCTACGTACATCGTAAAGGCAGTCATGGAGTGTCCGCTGGGAAAGCTGTAGCCATTGGCTTCAATAATACGATTAATCTCGGGGCGTTCGCGCCGAAATAGCATTTTTAGTACGGTATTCAGCAACACTGAGCCCACCACGGCAATGGCTAAAAATAGCAGCTCTCTACGATGTCCCAACACTCTGTATAGTACAATCATGGCGATCACCAGAATGATAATAACCGGAACCTCGCTCCCTATGGTGGTGAAAAATTCCATGATGCGAGTCATAGCAGGCGATTCCAGTTGATGCACGGCCGTAATAATTCTAAGGTCAAAATACCGCACTTGCTGGTCGCTGACCCACAAGGCGATTAAACCGAAAACGAGCGCACATACTGCGCAGGTAAGTAATGCCAAGGAAACAGGCAACTTCGTTTGCGTTTGCTTCATGATGTTATTTGTCCTCTCCGTAATATTCGTTTCGTGGTAAAACGGGTGTATTTCGTGCTGCTTCGCTTATACAGTACCATTCCGCCTACACCGTTTTAAATGTGCATTTTCAGCTTATATAGTGTATTTATTTACTGTACCCATATTTCGTTTATCCCTATCCTGAAGGGATTATGTTTTAGAGTAAAGTAATTTCAGTTTTTTAGCAAAAGAACGTGGAGTTAGCCTGTGATACGAAATCAGTTCTCCGTTAAAAATTACATGGAATACACCGTAAGGTGTCGGAGACAGTTCCATCAGTTGTGGACGGTTATCCATAAGAATGATTTGGGGCTGTATTCCCAAAAGTTCGGCCGCTTCGATCACATTCTGTGTGGCAATCTCGAGATACGGGCATTGACGGGTTCGCAAGATGGTCAATCCTTGAGCAAAACGCTCCAAGCGTTGGGTCCAGTTATCAGGAAAATACGGATCCTATACCCACTCCCGTCACGCCAACCCATAAGCAATGAATCACAAGGTAGCCGTCTGCATGAACAGCTCTCCATGCCTCTTCTCCCGGCGTACATTCGACAAACCCAACCGGCTTGTTATCTTTTCTTAGTTGTATTTAAGTCAGACCACGACTGAGTTCCTGTTCTGTCCAATTCAACTTTTGAATATATCCTGGTGCTTTTTGCATACTTCTCATGCAGTAGCAGCCGCTCTCTCTAATTTGGTTCTCCTGCCATTCAAGGGTTGAAATGTTCATATAACCTCTCCCGACTTTAAAAATCTATACTATGAAACGGATGATTGTTATATAAGCTGAACTTAGAAGTTACTTTTCAGCTTATATAACATATAACCCCCTAATTTTCCAGGTGGCCTGACTCAAGGGAGATGGAACTGATTAGTTCAAAAAGAAGAGGACCGAAAATGAATAAATGCCTCCAACCTTAACGGTTCAAGAGGCATCTATTCATGATGTGACTAAATACGTGTAGGCTAAAGCCACTATACTCGTTCTAAGTTGTTGGGGTTACTTCGCCGAGCTTGACCTTATCCTCTGCTTCCTCCGTTGGATAGCGTCTACGGAACCATAGCGACTGGAGCAGCAAAAAGGTACCACTTACCGTCCAATATAACGGCATGGCAGCAGGCGCGTTAAAAGAAAAAACAGCCATCATGATGGGCGAAAGATATCCCATGATCGCAAACTGCTTGCGTTGCTCAGCCGTCATTTGAAGCTGGGATAGCTTGGCCTGTGCCAAGTAAACAACTGCGACGAAGATTGCCAAAATCCAGTCCGGCTGCCCGAGTCGGAACCATAGGAACGAATGAGACGCCAATTCCGGGGTAAGCCGGATGGCTGTGTACATACCGCTCAATATGGGTAGCTGAATGAGAATAGGCAGACAGCCGATATTCAGCGGATTAAATTGATGCTCTTTGTAAAGTGACATCATTTCCTGCTGCATACTCTGCTGGCTGGCAGCATCCTTCTTATTTTCGTACTTCTTCTTAATTCGGTCTAAGTCGGGCTGCATAGCGCTCATTTTGCGCTTCATCCCCTGTTGAGCACGAGTTTGGCGCATCATAAGCGGCAGTAACGTCAGACGGACGATTAACGTCAATGACATGATCGCCAGTCCAAAGCTTCCGCCAAACCATTGCGCTAGTTGCTGAATGAGCCAGGATAGTGGGAACACCACATAATGATTAAAAAATCCGGGTGTATGTGCATTAATCTCCGCAGCATTCGCGCCGCAGCCGGAAAGCAGCATAACCACCGCCAGCGCTACCATAATTCCGAATATCCGTTCTTTTTTACCCCAAAAGATGAATCCCTTGAATCGTTTCATATGTTCCTCCTCGTTGATTGGCTGTGCCATCGTTCAACGAGGGGGAACAATCTGACGCGTCTTCATCCGGCGCTTCCTTCCGCCGGATATGACGTGCCAGCCGGACAGGCATGTCCTGCCCGCGGGCAGTTAACGGCATCAGCGGAGAAGCATGCGACCGCACGGCCCCGCCTTCTATCCAGCACTCGGGCACATTGCCGTGCAAATGAGCGAGATATGCGTAGGTTACCGTACACAGCAAGCCGATCGTAAATAAGTAGGGGAGCAGGTCCTGAAGCTCAAACAAGGGATTCACCTCCTTCGATTCGTTGCTACGATTATAGCACGAAACCAGGCAAGCGACTAATCTTTAAATAGAGATACAGGCTGGAAAAACCCTTAACGGATAGCAAGCATACGATTCAGTGCCAGCACAGCATCCTGTCTAACCTGATCGTTGACACGAATCACACCCACAGGCTCTCCACGGTCAATCTGCTCCATCGCCCACAGCAGATGTGGAAGATCAATCCGGTTCATCGTCAGGCAGGGACACATATCGGGATTGAGCGATTCAATCTGCTGTTCGGGGTACTGCTGCCGGATACGCTGCACGAGATTCATTTCCGTGCCAACGGCCCATTTTGTCCCCGGCTCTGCCGCATGGATCGTGTCGATGATGAATTTCGTGGAGCCTGCGCAATCTGCAAGCTGAACAACCTCATAAGAGCATTCGGGATGAACAATGACCCGGATGCTCTCGTCGCGCTCACGGATACGATGGATATTCTCGACTGTAAATTTTTCATGAACAGAGCAATGCCCTTTCCATAAAATAATTTTTACGGCTGCCGGGTCACGGTCCGTCTCCAGTTGATCGGTCATTGGATTCCACACCGCCATTTCATTCAGCGGAATGCCAAGATCATAAGCTGTGTTGCGGCCCAAGTGCTGATCCGGCAAAAACAAAATGCGTTCCTTCTGCTTCAGCGCCCAGTCCAGCACTTGCTTGGCATTCGAAGAGGTCACCGTAGCCCCTCCATGTCTCCCCACAAAAGCTTTAATTTCTGCCGTGGAATTCACATAGGTCAGTGGGATGATCGTATCGCCCACCATCTCCTTCAAATGCTTCCAGGCCCGCTCTGTCTGCTCCATATTCGCCATATCTGCCATCGAGCAGCCTGCGCGCATATCCGGCAGCACGACCGTTTGCCGATCCGTAGTCAGCATATCCGCTGTTTCTGCCATAAAATGTACTCCACAAAACACAATAAATTCTGCTTCCTGATTTTGTGCCGCCATTTGGGCAAGCTGAAGGGAATCCCCTGTTATATCTGCAAACTGAATAACCTCATCCTTCTGATAGTGATGGCCCGGAATAAGCAGCTTTTGTCCCCATTTTTGCTTCAATTGGGCGACACGCTGCTCCATATCAGCAACCGTCAGTGTCTTATAATACTCTGGCATGAGTCCACGATTTCCTTGTAAAACGTCAAGCATAGACATTTGAATCCCTCCATTATCTCTGCGACTGTCTGACCCGTCTTCCCACGAACAGACAAGCGCTGTGTGTACCAATATGTTTACAAGTGTCTTGACACTTATATTTACACATGCCTACAATAATCTCAAGGTTTTTTGGATGGAATTATTTTTAGCAGGGGGAGATTCGCCATGATTTATCTGGACTATGCGGCTTCTACACCGATGTGTGACGAAGCATTGAATATGTATAACACATTAAATAAGGAAATGTTCGGAAATGCCAGCAGCCTCCATGATGCAGGCGGTCAAGCAGCTTATGCACTGGATTATAGCAGACAACGGATCGCAGACTTGATTGGAGGTCAAAAGGAAGGAGTTTATTTTACAACAGGGGGAACGGAGTCTAACATGCTGGCTGTACAGTCCATCCTGAACGGATTGCCACAGCATAAAAAACACTGGATCATGAGCGCCCTGGAACACCATTCGATGTACAATCTGGCTGCTTTGCTGGAGCGGCAGGGCTATGAGCTGACTATTGTGCAGCCGGACAAGGAAGGACGAATCACCCGGGATGTCCTCTTACCTCATCTCAGAGAAGACACCGGGCTTGTATCCATACAACACGCCAATTCAGAGACCGGACTTATTCAGGATATTACTGCCTTGTCTCCCCTGTTACGCGAACGGGGGATTTTGCTGCACAGCGACGCGGTACAAACCTTTGGCAACATTCCAGTTCATGTAGATCTGCTAGGGGTGGACGCTCTCTCCATATCGAGCCATAAAGTGTATGGTCCCAAGGGTGTGGGGGTGGTATATCTCAGACCGGGAACGCCGTGGCGCCCTGTGTATCCTGATACACTGCATGAAAACGGATTTCGCCCCGGAACGGTCAACGTTCCCGGGATTGCGGCGTTTGTTGCGGCAGCGGAAATGATGACAGAACAAATGGAACTGCATCGGGAACAATATGCCGCGCTGAGACAGTATTTTTTCACCAAAATTCAGGAAAGATCAATTCCATTGCGTTTGGCCGTACAGGAAAACAATAGGATTGCCAGGCTCAGTCATATTCTGGGATGTTTTTTTCACGGTTATGAGGGACAATATGTTATGCTGGAATGTAACCGTAGCGGTGTCTGTATATCCACCGGAAGCGCCTGTGCCGCCGGACATCACGAGCCTTCACCTGCTTTACAGGCGCTTGGAGCATCCGGTCGGGAGGCATTGCAATTTATTCGTATTTCCTTCGGAAGAACAACAACCACCGGGGATCTGGATGTGTTGGTGGATATTTTAACAGACCTGACAAGCAGACAAGAAAGGAGCTTATCCCGTTGACTGAATCTTTAAAACGGATGGGCACGGAACGCCGCGAACAGCTATTACTGTGGCTTAAGAGCGAATCCCCGCTGACCGGGAGCGAACTGGCACGCAGGGCTTCCGTCTCCAGACAAGTAATCGTACAGGATATTTCGCTGTTAAAAGCAAGCCAAGAGCCTATTCTTGCGACAAGTCAAGGATACATTTATATGGAGCCAGCAGGTCAGGCTGCCCCTCCAGCCTCACGTATTATCGTGTGCAAGCACCGACCTGAACAGACAGAAGAGGAACTAAAGCTGATCGTCGACTATGGCGTAAGTGTACAGGACGTTATTGTAGAGCATCCGGTATATGGTGATCTGACTGCTCTGATTCGGGTTGGAACCCGCAAGGAAGTAGACGATTTTATCCGTAAAATCAGCTCCACCCAAGCGATTTATCTGTCACAACTGACCGGAGGTATTCACCTTCATACCTTGCACGCCCCGGATGAAACCAAAATTGATGAAGCCTGTGCTGCATTGGAGAAAGCAGGCTTTCTAATAGCGGACTAGCTTGCAGTGTGTTATAGCAGCAGATAGTAAATACTATGTAGTCCCTGTTTCGCATGTGGAGCGCACTCTGCGCTCCGGTGGGGGCGGCTTTAGCCCTGAAATTATGCTCATTAAAAAGTAAAAATCCCGGCCCCCTCATACAAGGGAATCGGGAACGGATTACGTTAACTTAATTTCGAGCAGTTCGTATTTGATGACAGCCATAGGTGCATTCACATGAACGATACTGCCCACTTCTTTACCCAAAAGCTCCTTGCCTAGAGGGCTTTCATAGGAAATTTTGTTATCCAGCACGTCCGCCTCCGCAGGACTTACAATCTTGTATTCCATCTTTTCGGAAAATTCAATATCGTTCAGAATAACTGTTGATCCGATACTAACGGTTCTAAGGTCCAAATTACTCTCATCCACGACCCGGGCTTTGGTTAGCATCTTCTCCAATATGAGAATCCGGGTTTCCATAAACGCTTGGTCGTCCTTGGCTGAGTGATACTCACTATTTTCTTTCAAATCGCCGTAGCTGATAGCCAGCTTAAGCCGTTCGGCGAGTTCCTTGCGTTTTACGGTCTTCAGTTCCTTAAGCTCATCCTCCAGCTTGGCCAATCCCTCTTTAGTCAACAAAACTTCTTCATTCGACATATTTTATCTACAACTCCTATTTGGCTTGCTTTATAGTAGTTTAACCTATATTGGAGCAACATGCGAAAAGAAATTATAGGGTAATAGGAGTCGAGGTCACTCAGACAGGGTTATTCTTACAGTAACCAACACTTTCTTGTTCGCATATTATATGAATATAACGGCATTTTGAATGAGCACGCGCAGTTCCGTTGTCCTTATACCTCACTGGCATAAAAGACGGGCAAGGACAGCATATGGCGGGAGGAAGATTCAATGACTTCCTTAGGAAAGAATGGAAACCGTAATCGCAATCAAAAATCCAAATCATCCCCTAACCCCAATGGACAAAAGAAAAACGGGTTAAACAGTAACTCGGCTATCTTCTCCGCCCTGCATGGAAAAAATGTGGAGGTCATCGTAGCAGCCCTATTATTAACAGGAAAGCTACATGTCGATTCCGTTACTTTATACAGACAAGCAACGCTGCTTGTGGGATTAACGGGAAAATACAAAACATTAGCAGCAGACCCTTCCAACGTCGATAACATGGTGAAATTTTTAAATGATAACGGGAATATGACGCTGGATCAAGTGATACAAGCCTTTCAAAAGAAAATGCAAAAGTAATATGCCGATTACGAAAGGGGTTATTTGTGGTGAGTGAGCTTGCGCCAAGTGAGTTTGATGGAGAGCATTTTGCAGAGTTTATCATTATCACGATTCTGATTGTTTTATTCTTCTTTGGCTCCACCAATATAGATAATCTCTCGGCTCAACCAACTCAATCTTAAATATGCAGGTCCCCGTTCCCGGGGGCTTTTTTTGTAATAATACCGATATTCGGGATGAGAACCGATAGACAGACATATGAAACGACAGCCCGAATAAGTAAAAAGAGCATCTAGCGACTCTCAAAAAGTCAGTAGATGCTCTTACATTTAGCGTTCTTTCACTTCAACGATCATCGTTTTGCTAGAAGTTTCTCCTGAAGCATTGACTAGCTCGGCCCGATACTCATAAGTGCCCGATTTGTGGCCTTGGATGTCTGTGACTGCGCTTTGGGCCTGCGGCGTTTGGTTCGGCAGCTCTTGCGTGTCGATCAGCTCTCCATTTTCATATAAATTGTATTGGGTCGCATTCGTGCCCCACCACATGTTCATAGCAACGGTGTAATTGCCGTCACCATCCCAGTTGTTGTGAGACAGCACCGGAATGCCGGGCGAAGCATCGGTCACTTCGACGGTTAACGGGTCACTAACCATTTTACCGAAAGCGTTGATCAGCTCAGCGGTGTACGTATAAGTGCCATTTGCCTTGCCCGTTACCGGGATGACTGCGTTCTGTGCCCCGGGGGAAGCGGGTTTCAGCGGTTGAGTTCCGATCAGCTCGCCGTTTTCATACAGCTTGAGTTCATCACCGTTCGTACCCCACCACAGATTCATGGTGATCTTATAATCGCCGTCCTTCAAACCGTTATCATGTCCATTGTCATGAGACAATACAGGCTTGCCCGGCACTTCGCCTGCAACAGCTTTCTGTACTGTAACGGTTACAGGATTGGATACGACCGTTTTACCGTCCAAGGTTACGCTGGCCGTAATTTCGGCGCTCCCCTCTTTTTCCGCCTTAATTTGTCCATACGTATCAAGGGTAACGGACTCATGGCTGCTGGCATACTGGACAGAAGCATGACTTAAATCCGCTTCACTGCCATCCGTGAGCAACCCACTGAGATGTGTTACTGCTGTATCCCCAACATTAAGGGTTGTTTGATCCAACGAAAGCTTCACTTCTTGTAATGCCGCACCTGCCTGAACTGTAAAATCATCAAGACTACGCGGTTTTAACTGATAATTCCCTTTGAAAATCGCTGAAATTCCCTTGATCTTCACTTGCTGTCCTTCTTGATACGGAAAAGAGGTCCGTATTACGCCTGTACGTGCATCCACGCGTACATGTTGGCTTACCTCGCCGGACACCGCATCAAATTCGAACGAACCAACGGGAGTCGCGTCTACTACATTACGAATGATGGCATGTGGAAGTTCGACCAACTGTCCTTGGTTCGTATCGCTAAGTTCGGTAATCTGTAGAGCTTTCGGAAGCTGTCCTTCTCCTGTTTTTTCAATGGCTACCGGATCGGTCAGCTCCAATTCGCTGTTATACAGCGCCAGGGTTGCCGTAATCTTCACCTGATCGCCTTGGTGAAAACCGCTTTGGTTTTGATATACATAAATACCGCCGCTTCCATCCTGCACATAAAAGGCTTGACCGCCATATGCACCCGGCTCGGTCGTCACAGTGCCTTCCAGTGTAACAACTTTGCCAGCCGCGAGGCTCCGTGCTTCTGCAACACTAATACGGGCCGGAACGGTATTCCCTTCCTCAGGCAACGGCTGGGCCGGAACATCTGCCAGCACGACCGATTGGGTCAGCAGGTTGCTGCCGTTTTGTCTCAGCCTAAGATTGGCCGAGCCGCTGGTTCCCGGCTTGATCCGCACTGTGAGGTCTTTGTAGGCATGCCCCTTGCCGTCGGACTCCAGGCTGAATGTTCCGCTATAGCCGTAAGAGGTCGGCCAGCTTCCATCCGGGTTTTGAATCTGGGCTACCTGATTGCCGCCCGCTACATAAATACCTGTGCTGAATCCGCTAACCGTGGTATTCGGTGCAAGTTGATCGGCTGCAATCCGAATTTGAAAAGGCTCTGCATTCGGCAGCTGTTCCTGACGAACGATACTGTACACGGGCTGCGCACTGGCAGTAGGTCCGCCATAGGCTCCGGCCTTAAAAGTTTGCTGATCCCACCACTTGTAACCGGCTGCGGGAGCGGACCAAGGCTCGGCTTGTGGCTCCGTCGAAGCCTGCGGCTCTTCAAAAGGCAGCAGTGCTGTCGGCTGATCAAGCTGCAAGCTTTTCACATCCGTCAGACTGGTGTAGTTCTCCTGCTTGGATAACCAATCAACGATATTAACCAGCAACACGGCATCATCCTGCTCCTTAAAGCCGTCATACGTCGTCTTCTTGGTTCCTGTCTCTTCGCGCAGATATTTCGGCGTCGCATCTTCAACAGGCGATGAATCTCCAGGAAGGCTGCTTTGCCGAGTCCTACTTTGGATACGGCTGCATAGGGTCCTTCCGGTATGCCGCCTCCGTTATAGACGCCCTGATCTACAGCGTTACCCCAAGCCTGGTTTGTTTCGGGCAGGTATACGATGCCCTTGGCTTTTGACGGGTCGATAATCGCCAGCGTTGATCCCGCATGCATGGCTACATTGCTTACGCCCGCTGTAATGCCGAACGCCTGCGCAGGCTGGACAATCTGATTGGCGGTAATATCGCCTAATGCATTATAGCGAAAACGCACACCAAACTGGCTCCCCAGCCAATCCGAGCTGACTACGCCTGCATCGCTGCCGAGCTTCTTTCTTCCGCGCTCATTCCCTTGGCAGGATCCTCCCATGCTCCGCGACGGTAACCGTTAATACTCTCTGATCCGTCCCAACGGTTCTTGTTGCGGTCCGCATTATAATGATCTCCAATGAAGAAAATGCTGTTGCCTGCTTTGACATACTGCTCCATCGCAGCCTGTTCACTTTGTTTGAAAGGAATATTCGGCTCTGCCGTTACAAAACATCATAATCTTTCAGGTCATTGTAAGTAATCGGCGTAGATTTGCGAAGCTCATGCACATCATAGCCGTTGCTTGCGAGGGCTTGGCCAAGTCTGAAAATCCGCCGTTAATCACCCAGTCTGCCGCACCAGCCGTCTGTCCGTGTGTATTATCGAACAACACTTTTTTGCCAGCGTTTTCATTGACCACTTTGGCGGCAATGAAAGGGGCCGGATCAGCCGGGCCTTCTGCCCATGCCGGTTGTATGCTGCTCGCAACACCAGCGTACAATGACAAAGTGAATACCATAGCGGTTGCATATTTGAAGCCACGGGATGTAAAACTGCGAAAGATTCCCATTCTATTCCTCCTGTTTGTTGGTTATGGCCCCGATGAGGGGGATCAAATACAAATTCTAGCATTCATTTATGTTCGGACATGCGATGTTTTGTAAATGTTTAGGAGTAATGAACAGGAAGGAAGTTCCAGTAAAAAAGATATACCGTGTGCAATAACGTGATGATCGCAAACAGGGCTTTTCCGGTGGCTCTGGCCTTCCTCTCTCCTGTAATCAGCCTTGCGCTGTTCACGATCAATACCCATACGGCAATTAGGGCTGAAATCAACGGAAGCGTGCAAATCCCCAAGATATACCAGGCGGGATAGCCATATACAATCTGACTGTTACCATAATTAAACTGCACGCCGAGAAATATCGTATTAAGTAACGCGATGAATGCAAGGGTGGAAGAAATGTGAGCTTTATTTTTGCGGATAGCTCTTATCACATACCTTACGATCCAAATCAGCAGGGTTGTGATGAAAAACAAGGAGGCGCAGCGTAGCTGACAAGTAATGTCCAGGTACGGTGCCAAAGTGTCGTCTGCTTCATGGTCTTGCTATCCGGGGCGATCATCATCCATGTACCGTTTTGCTGATACAGCAAAATTTTAAGCTGTCCTCCTTTTCCGCAAACAGCCCATCGCCTGCCGCTTGAAAGATTTTGTCCGTTGTTTCATTTCATTTGGGTACTCTCCGTTGACGATCAACGTGTGATCATCCTGAATGCTAACGGTGTATTTAATGCTTCCCAGCATCCGAATCCATTTGCCCCAACCATGAACGGGGTTCAGACTTACCTGATATACTCCCTCAACCTCTGGCGAAAGCTTCACTTCCGTGGCAGAACGAGCCAATGATCGAGGAGCAGCCTGCGACTCTGCGGGCAGCAATTTGGCTATCGAATTTATGACTTCTCCATGAAGCAGGGTGCCCGATCAGCCGCATTGATGGTTACAAAAATACCTATTTTTCGGGATGGAATCAGTACCATTTCGGAAATAAAATCATCAATTTCCCCTGTAGCCCACAGCATGGGTACTCCCGTCTCCAGTTGACCGCGAAAAAATCCGTAGCCCACGCCATCCAGACGCGCATCAGCTGCAAATTGCAGTGCATGCATGGCTTCTGCGGTTTGTGGCTGGAGCACCACCTGTTCCCCATACTTTCCTTCATTCAAATGAGTGATCAGATAATGTGAAAATTCATTTGGCGTGACGTTTAGCGCCCCCGCTCCAGGCAGATTGATATAAGAAAAAGGTTGCTTCTGGTATACTCCATCGTTCCACTGATACGATTGAGCCAATGCCGGATTGTTTAGCGGCAAATCCAGTGTCGCGCTAGGCATATCCATCGTCTGGAACAGATGTGTACAGAGGTAATCATCCAGTCCTTGACCGCTCACTTGCTCCACCAGATTACCAACCAGCCCGTAGGCCACATTACTGTAGTCATACTGAACGCCGGGCTTACGAATGGGAGGCTGATTTTGAAAATAGGTACTGAGATACTGATCTGTGGGCAAAGAGCCTGCTTTGGTCGGACTGTTAATGCCATACACCGCTTCGTCCAATCCAGATGTGTGTGTCAAAAGCTGATGCAGATTGAAAGGCTGATTTTGAAATTGAGAAGCTTTATAGCTTTTGAGATAGTTGTTCACGTCCTGGTTTAGATCAAGCTTGTTCTGCTCTACCAGTTGCATAGCGGCGGTTGCACTGAACGACTTGGTCAGCGAGCCGACGGGTACAATCGTCTTGGTCGGGTCGAAAGCCGTCTTCTGCTCCAGGTCCGCATATCCGTACCCTTTGCTGAAGTAAATCTGATCACCTTGGGTCACAACGACAGCGGCCCCCGGAATATGCAATTTTTCCAGCTCCGTACTCATGATTTGGTCCACTGTCTTTTCCATTTGATCCGGCGTTATGCTGTTTGCTGCCCATGCCGGAGCAATGAGCAGGTTCCAGAAAAACAACGATGCTATGAATGCTGATAGGCAAAAAATGCCTTTTTTCTTCATGTGAAGTACCATCCTTACGTGTGAAGTGGTCTATACAAGCCTAGTCAAAAATTCACATGGTGTGCCACTGCGCAGGCGGATGGTGCTTCCCATCGCTGTTGCCCCCAGATTTTTTGAATGAACTCACAATGGTCGAAATCTGGGGGCAAAGGCGACCGCTATCGCTTGTACAGCACCATTCCGACCACTCCGTTTTTGATGTGAATTTTTTAAGTTCAGCTTGTATAGCCATTTTTGATGAAATAGTTGATTCATTAACGGTGCGGTGATTGCATAGCGGAGCAGGTCATTCCGGTCGGTCTTGGAGCAACCAGCATGGCGCTATGGAATCATCGCACTTCCCATAGGGGCGGGCAGATGATAGAGCGAATCCTGATCGAATCGCGTAAGCGGTAGGCTTCTTACATGTTCGATCAGGATTCTGACAAATCATAATTAACGAATTTCAGACAAATCATCGACCATTGGTTTTGATGAGCCAGGATGAATCATATTTTGTGCCCTGTTCCGGGTTATATTTTGTATTGTGGCACGAATACTTTTTACATTTTCCTCGATAAAGCCAGGTTCCAGCACCTCATAGTGACCGCCAATCAAGGTGTACTCTGCATAGCTGCCTTGTGTAGCGTTTTTCCATAAAAGTCGGTTGTCTCCTGTTCCCTTAACCGTTTCTGATCCAGCCGCGACAAAGCCGTGAATATTCGCCTGAACGCTCTCTGTATTCAGAAGCTGGTTGCCATACACCGCGTAAGCAATCATTTTACGTTGGTACGTGTCATTTAACAGCTCACGGTAGGATTCGGGAACCTGCTCCAGCATAGCATGAATCTCCTGCTCTGTTTCTTCCGCTGTGAAGGACAGGGCTTCTGTGCTTTTGACCGAGTCGATCATAAAAATGTCAGATACAGCATGGCCTTGACGCTCCAACGCATCGGCAACTTTATGCGCTAGATTACCGCCCATGGAATAACCAAGCAGCACATAAGGACCTTGCGCTTGCGTGCTGACGATCAAATCAACATACCGTGCCAACATTTCCTGCTCATCCGCAGCATCATCTATGAACTCCAATCCATAGACGACTGCGTCCTGATCCAGTTGTTTCGCCAACTCAGCGAACGACAGCCCGTATCCGAGCATTGGCGGAAAGCAGAAGATGGAGACAGGACCATGTTCATTCAATTGAATGATTGGACTATCTGCCTTGGATTCCAAATCTGATTTCAATAATGCGAGTGCCTGTTCTTCTATGGTTGGGAACTCCAGAACACTACGAATAGGTAGCTCGATGTCTGAGGCAAGGTGAACTTTACGAATGAGCTCTAGCACCTTCAAGGAATGCCCTCCCAACGTGAAGAAGTCATCGTGGACACCCACTTGCGGGATTTCGAGCACTTCCTGCCAAATTGTTGCTAGCAACTGCTCCACATCTGTTCGCGGCGCCACATATTCTGTACCTGTGTGCAGCGTTGTTTCTGGCGCAGGTAACGCTTTGCGGTCGATCTTACCGTTAGTCGTCAGCGGAATACGATCCAGCTGTACAAATGCGGATGGAATCATATAGCCCGGCAGAGTGGCTGACAACACGCCTCGAATCTCACGGACGGTCAGCTGCTCATCGGCTGTAAAATATCCGCATAATTGCTGTTGGCCTGCTCCATCCCGCAAGGCGATGACCACACTATCCCTCACAGATGGTACGTTTGCCAGTTGCGCTTCCACTTCGCCCAGTTCAATGCGATAGCCGCGAATTTTGACCTGATCGTCGATCCGTCCGACGAACTCGACGTTGCCGTCTGGAAGCCAGCGGGCCAAGTCGCCTGTAGCATACATTTTTTGACCGGGTGCATACGGATGGTCTATAAATTTCTCGGCGGTCAGCTCTGGACGGTTCAGATAGCCTTTGGCCAAACCTGCACCTGAAATGAACAATTCTCCGATCACCCCGACAGGCTGGAGTTGTTTATCGCTATTCAGGATATATGCTCCCGTATGACGGATCGGCCTGCCCAGATGTACCGCTGTTCCCGGCTCGCAAACGGCAGCCAGCGCATCAATGGTCGTTTCTGTCGGTCCATAATGGTTATGCAAGCTATACCCTTTTATAACGATTTTTTCCTTCAATGAATCTTCCAGCCGCTCACCTCCGCAAATTAACGTATTCAGGCAAGGGATTTTCGGCTCATTGGCCAGAAATTCTCTCATCAGCACTGGAGGAATGTCCAGCAGGCCGATTTCCTGGCTGGTGATATACTCCAGAAGCAGTTGCTTGCTCAATAGCGTTTCACGCCGGATGCAATGCAGCTCACCCCCGTGAAGCAAGACCCCGAAGATTTGCTCCACGCTCGGGTCAAACGTATATTCTGCCGTTAAAATCAGTCGGTGTGTGACATACGCCGCATAACGCTCAGCAAACCAGCTCACCGTGTTGGCTACACTCCGATGAGCGACCATGACCCCTTTGGGCTGTCCTGTCGTTCCTGAGGTGTACAATACATACATGAGCTGCTCCGGCCCGGTAACGGCTACTAGGTTGGAGCCGTCTTGTGCGTAGGCCTGAGGATCATCCAGCGCTACGATAACTCCACCAAAGGAAATGCGATCTGCCAGTGCCTGTTGCAGTAATATGATGGGTGCGCCCGAATCCTCCAGCATATAACGAATACGATCGGCTGGATATTCCGGATCGATTGGCACATAAGCGCCGCCTGCCTTAAGAATCGCCAGCAGGCCGACAATCATTTCAATGGAACGCTCTGCTAGCAGCCCGACACGCTGATCAGGCTTCACCCCCTGACTACGAAGTGTTCTCGCCAGCTGATTGGCCCGTTCGTTTAACTCACGGTAGGTGAGTTTCGCATCCTCAAATACAACAGCGATGTGATCCGGTGTACGTGCAGCCTGTTGCTCAAACAACCGGTGCAAGGTATACCTCGTCGTATCATCCGATATCGTATTTGGTGAAGCACCTCTGTTAAACACGTTCAGGATTTCAGACTCTTCCTGCGGTGTTGTCAGTTTTATTTCGCTTACAGCGATGTTCGGGTTGACTGTAACTTGCTCCAACAGATGAATAAAGTGCCCGGCGATTCGGCGAATATCAGCTACATCATAAACCTGTGTGTTATAGCCGAAGCTGAGACGCAGCGCCTCACCCGGCATCACTGCAAGATTAAAATCGTAGTTCGTCTGTTCAAAAACCGTCACGTTGTCAATCACGAAAGGAGCCTCGTCATTTTGGCCCAATTGCTCGACCTGCTCATCCACCGGATAATTTTCAAACACCATAATATGCTGAATTAAATTCTGCTTCTGGTCAGTCAATGCCTGAATTTCAAACAGTGGATACGTATCGTATGCATGAGAGGCCAACGCCTGTTCCTGCATTTTCTTCATGACTTCTGCAAAAGATTCCCCTGCCTCGCTACGGATGCGGACTGGAATGGTATTAATGAACAAACCGATAATATTCTCCGCCCCGCTAATATCCGATGGACGGCCTGAGACAACACTGCCAAATACGGCATCATTGTGATCGTTATATTTTTGCAGCACAATCCCCCATGCAGTTTGTAATAACGTATTCATGGTCACCTGATACCGCTTAGCCGTCTCCTCCACCCGGGTGGTCAGCTCACGCTCCAAATCCGTCACCCAATCGCTGGCAGTGTAGCCTTCACTCTTGCGACCGGATTTTACAGCAGGTAGTGCTGTTTGCTGCTCATACCCGGACAAATAGCTGCTCCAGTAGTCTGCTGCCACCTCGCGATCCTGCGCTTCCAGCCATTCAATAAAGCTGCTGTATGGCACTGCCGGCGCCAGCTCTGGCACTCTGCCTTCTTGAAGTGCAGCATAGCTCTCAAACACTTCTTTGTTCACAAGGGACAGGCACCAGCCGTCCATGACGATATGATGGAAGCTCCATACAAAATGGTAGCTGTCTTCTCCGGTGCGCAAAATCGCCACACGCAGCAGAACATCCCGACGCAGATCAAAGCCCCGTGCTTTATTTTCCAGCTTGAAGCTTTTCAGCCAGGTATCCCTTTGATCCACATCCAGCTTGCGTAAATCTTTATATTGAAAGCCGCAATCCCGGCTTCGATACACAACCTGCAACGGTTCTGTATCCCGGCCAAAGTAAAAGTGTGTACGCAGCGCCTCATGCCGCCGAACCAGTATATTCATGCTTTCTGCAAAAGCCTGGATGTCCAACTGACCTCGCAAATCGTAAGAGAACTGCTCAAAATATGCATCATTCGCGGCTGCTTGACTATCGAGCTGGCTATGAAATAGCATCCCCTTTTGCATCGGGGTCAGTGCATATACATTGTCTACTTCACCCGCAGTACCCATTTCGGATAACAGGCTGTCCAAGCCTTCCACACTCAGTCCTTTATAGGAAATATCACTTGGGGTCAGCTCCGGGTGTTCTTTATGGATGCAATGCGTCAAAATTTCACGCAGGCTCGATTCCAGTAATTTCGCCAATCGCTCTATCGTCTCCGGTCGATAGCTGGTACGGCTATAGCTGATCGTCAAACCCAGCTGGCCACCCGAAATCATGCCGCTAAAATCCAGCGTATACGTCCGTGCCATGGTTGGACTAAGCGGCATGCCCCCACCGAAAGAGGATGACTGCAGGTCGTTCCCCTTCATATCCTGATCGAACTGTCCCAAATAGTTAAAGCTGATTTCAGGATCTGCTGTAAAAATGGCTGGAGATGCTGCCTGTCCCTGGCGATCGGCTAAGTATTTCAGTACGCCATAGCCGATCCCTTTTTGCGGGATGCTGCGCAGTCCTTCCTTCACATGCTTAATCCGTTGCGAAAGAGCAACTTCTTCCGGCATATCGAGCAAAATAGGATATTGGCTTGTAAACCATCCTACCGTCCGGGTAATGTCCACCTCAGGTAAAATGGCTTCGCGCCCATGCCCCTCCAGATGAATCAGGAAACGCTCATTTCCGCTCCACGCTTGCAATGCCATCCCTACAGCCGTCAGCAACAGGTCGTTAACCTCCGTGCGGAAGGCACGATTGGCCTGCTTGAGCAGCTGCTCTGTCTCCGCACTTGTCCATACAGCCGTAACCGACTCACTGTCGCCAATCAACGGCTTTTCGTGCTCGTTATGCCTGTAATCCTGCGGCAAAGGAGACAGTTCCGCTTGCCCAAGCTCCTCCCAATACGCCCGCTCACGTTCAATGACTGGACTGTCGGCATAAGCGTACAGTTGCTCGGCCCACGTTTGGAACGAATCCGTTTTATGAGGCAACTGAATCACCTGTTCACCCTTGGAGGCTTGCTCATAAGCAGTCGCCAAATCCTCGAATAAAATGCGCCAGGATACCCCGTCCACTGCCAAATGATGAATCACTACCAGCAGATGATCTCCATCTGGACAACGGAACAGCCCCAGCCTCATGAGAGGCCCTTCACTTAGAGAAATGCCGGATTGAATTTCATTGCATTTCGCTTCAATAACCTTCGCCAAATCTCCCTCGTTTACGTGGCTATCCCTATAATCAAAGCTCTCCAGATGATATGTTTCGCCTTCCTCTACACTGCGGTTCCATGCCGTACACCCGTTCTCCGACGAACGAAAAACGATACGCAATGCATCATGGTGAGCCGTAAGATGATTGAGCGCCTGCCGAAGTGCCTGTTCAGCATAGCCTTCCTGTCGATAGAGCATGACAGATTGGTTAAAGTAGTGCGGCTCTGCCGTTGGCTGTTCAAAAAACCAGCGCTGAATCGGTGTAAGCAAAACACGTCCTGTAACTTCGCCCTGCTCCGCTATCCGGTTAACAGGCTGAATATGTGTACTTAACCCCGCGATCGTCGGGTATTTGAACAAGTCCTTCATTTCCAGCTTGTATCCAGCCTGGAACAATCGGGACGACACTTGAATGGCCTTGATGGAGTCACCACCCAGATGGAAAAAGTTATCCTGTATGCCAACTCGCTGGATACCAAGAATTGCCCCCCAAGCCGCAGCCAGCGCTTGCTGGACATCGGTTTCGGGTGCCACATAATCCATGCCTGTATCCACATTGTGCTCAGGTGCAGGCAATGCCTTGCGGTCTACTTTACCGTTCGGCGTCAAAGGCAACTCGGAAAGCTGCACAAAGTAGGAAGGCACCATATAGCCAGGCAGATCCTGTGACAAAACGTTACGTAAGTCGCTGGCGCTCAATTCGCTGTCTGTTACGAAATATGCACACAGCTGTTTTTGCCCGTTATCGTCCTGCCGTACTGTAACAATGGATTCCTTCACACCTGCAATGGTGGATAATCGGGTCTCAATTTCACCCAACTCGATACGGTAGCCACGAATTTTGACCTGCTCATCCATTCGTCCCTTGTACTCCAATACGCCATCTGCACGCCAACGCGCCAAATCCCCTGTACGATAGCAGTACTCTCCGGGCCGGAATGGACTTTCTATAAACTTTTCCGCCGTTAGCTCCGGCCGATTCAGATATCCTCGCGCCACGCCGTCACCACCGACGATCAGCTCCCCCCATGCCCCGACAGGCTGCAGCTTCAACGAACGATTTACCACATAAGTGGTCGAATGATGAATTGGACGTCCAATGGGCACCGCCTGGGTTTGCGGTTCTGTAATGTCATAGGTGGTGGAGAAGGTGGCGTTCTCCGTTGGACCGTAAGCATTGATCACACGAAGCTGCGGGTACTCCTTCAGCACACGGTTGATATGTGGTACGGATAACACATCACCGCCCACGATCAATTCCTTCAGGGACGCAAACAATCCAATATCTTGCTGTGAATGCTGATTGAATAAAGGCGTGGTCAGGAACAACGTATTAATGTTGTGCTTGTCAATTGCCTGTTTGAGCTTGGCAGTGTCCAAAATGGTGTCATAGCTCACCAGATACAGTTGACCCCCGTTCAGCAGCGTTCCCCAGATTTCAAACGTGGAGGCATCGAACACCACTGCACCCGTTTGCAGCAAACGCGTATTTTCGTCGAGTGTGGCATGGCTTTTATTTTTTACCAAACGCACGATATTACGGTGCTCGATCATAACGCCCTTCGGTTTTCCTGTTGTACCAGAGGTGTACATGACATGCGCAAGATCTGAGGAAGATCCCTCAATGGGAGTAACAGCAGCTTCATCCGTAGGATCGTCAAATACATTTTCGCTGCTCCATAGTTGTTCATCACTCAAATCTATGACCGGAATACCTGGTTCAAAAAGAACCTGCTCACGTCGCTGTGACAGTAACAGCCCCGCACCGGAATCCTCCAGTAAATAACGGATACGCTCCTCAGGATAATCGGGATCAATGGGAACGTAAGCCCCTCCAGCCTTCAAAATCGCCAGCATACCCACGATCAATTCAATAGAACGTTCAGCCATAATCCCCACCCGCTGTATCTCCGGTTCGGAGCCGCGCCGTATTCCATGGGAAACCAATGTGTGTGCCAGACGAGTGGAACGTTCATTCAGCTCGCGGTAGGTGAGCTGTGTGTCCGCAAAGGTAACTGCCAGCCGATCCGGTGATTGTGCTGCATGTTCCTCGAACAACACATGCAGCGCTTTATTCCGTGGATATGGATAATCTGCTACGGTATCGTTGAATTGCTGCACAATCTGTTCTTTTTCACGGGACGAAACCATTTCTATAGCCGAAAGAACGATATCCGGCTGGTCTATAACTGCATGGATAAGCTGCTGCAAATGTATCGCAAGTCGTTCGATAGTTTCCCGTTTGTACAACCGGGTTCCATATTGGAGACCGCAAGCAATTTGCTCCCCATCCTCCAGCGCGAACAGACTCAAATCAAATTTCGCCGCCGTTTGTTCACTCGGATAGGGTGTCAATTGCAATCCTTCCAGCTGCTGCTCCTTTTGCTCCAGATTTTGCAGAGCAAACATGGTATCAAATAGCGGATTACGGCTTAAATCTCGATCCACGCCCAGCTTGTCCACCAGCTCTTCAAACGGGTAATCCTGATGCTCAAAAGCTTTCAACGCGTTTTCCTTGACCTCCAGCACATAATCGCGGAAGGTTTTCCCGCCTTCCGGGTAATTGCGGATCGCCAGTGTATTCACGAACATCCCGATCAGACTGCCAAGATCAGCATGGGGCCGCCCCGCAATCGGCGAACCGACGATAATATCCTCTTGCCCGCTGTAGTGGCTAAGCAAAGCCGTATAAGCAGCCAATAGCACCATATATAATGTCGATTCCGTCTGTACCGCAATGCTTTTTAAACCTTCGCTCTGCCGTTGATTGAGCGTAAATTCCAGCACATCTCCTTCAAAGCTTCTCACCGCCGGACGTGGATAATCGGTCGGTATATCCAGCACGGGCAGCTCTCCCACGAAGGTATTCAGCCAGTAGCTTTCCTGCTGCCGGTAGCGTTCACTTTGCTGCTGATCCTGTTGCCAGGCGGCGTAGTCCTTATACTGAATGCGCAGCGGTGGCAGCGTGTCGCCTGCATATAAACGGATGAAGTCCTGAATCAGCACATTTATAGAGGTACCGTCCGAAATAATGTGGTGCATATCCAGCAGCAAAATATGATGCTCTGGATCTGTTTCAATCATACCGACTCGGAATAGCGGAGCCTGTCCAAGATCGAACGGCTGGACAAAGTCGCGTACCAGCTCATCCGTCTCCTTAGGGTCAGCTCCGTGGGCATGAATCAACTCCATGCGAAAAGGAACCTCGTCATGTACTCGCTGGACAGGTTCACCGTTCATGGTCTCAAAGCTTGTACGCAATGTTTCATGGCGGTCAATAAGCTGGCGGAACGCATTATCCAGTGTCTTATGATCAAGTGAACCGGTCAGTGTCAGAGCACCAGGGATGTTATAGCTAATTCCCGCTCCATCAAGCTGATTGAGGATATACATCCGTTTTTGTGCCGAGGATACCGCATAAAATGGCTTATTCTCCGAAACAGGTATGGATTCATAGGTGGTTTGCTCCAGCGCTTCAATAACATGTGCAAGCTGTTCAATCGTCGGGTGCTGAAACAGGTCCTTTAGCTGCACATTTTTATGCAGTTCCTTATGAATAAGCGATATGACATGTGTCGCCCGCAGGGAGTGCCCTCCTGCTTCAAAAAAGTTATCCTTAATCCCGATGCGCTCAAGCTCCAGCACATCTTTCCAGATACTCACCAGTTGTACTTGTAATTGATTTTGAGGAGGTACATATTCTGCGCCTGAGCTTACACTTCCCTCCGGCTGCGGCAACGCCCGGCGATCCACCTTGCCGTTGGGCGTCAGTGGCAATTGCTCCAGCTGCACGAAATACGACGGCACCATGTAGCCCGGCAGCTCCTGGTTCAAAGCGCTTCGCAGCTCACTTGCCGCTACATCCCCATGGGTCACCACATAAGCACAGAGCTGCTTTTGCCCCTGCTCATCCTCTCGTGCAATCACGACGGCTTCTCGCACCGCCTCCAACTTTAACAGCTGCGTTTCCACCTCGCCCAGCTCGATCCGGTAGCCCCGGATTTTCACCTGTGCGTCGATCCGTCCCTTGTATTCCAGCGTCCCGTTCGCACTCCACCGCACCAAGTCGCCTGTACGGTAGCAGCGTTCTCCACTGCGGAACGGACTATCTATGAACTTTTCGGCCGTCAGGTCCGGGCGGTTGCGGTATCCACGTGCCACCCCGTCACCGCCGACGAGTAGCTCACCCCATGCCCCGATAGGCTGGAGCTGCATCGAACGGTCTACGACATACGCCGTCGAGTTATGGATCGGGCTGCCAATCGGCACTGATTCTGATTGCACGCCAGTAATCGCATGTGTTGTGGAAAAGGTCGTGTTTTCTGTCGGCCCGTAGCCGTTGATGATCCGCAGGGAAGGATGGGCCTCCAGCACCCGATTAATAGGCGGGACGGACAGCACATCACCGCCGACCAGCAGCTCCCGTATCCCCTCAAACAGTTCCAGGTCCTGCTGGGACAGTTGGTTAAAGAGCGGCGCTGTCAGCCACATCGTGGTAATGCCATGGCTGCGAACAGCTTCCTTGAGCTTCGGCGCGTCCAATATGACATCCTGACTCACCAGTACCAGCTGTCCACCATTCAATAGCGCACCCCAAATTTCGAAGGTGGACGCGTCGAAGACAACAGCCCCGGTCTGCAAAATGCGCGTATCAGTATCCAATTGCGCATAGTTTGTATTTTTCACCAGACGCACGACATTGCGGTGCTCCACCATAACGCCTTTCGGCTGGCCTGTTGTCCCTGAGGTGTACATGATGTATGCCAAGCGATCAGCAGCGGTTGCCTTCGCTTGTTCTGATTGCGTGGTTGTAGTAGAAGCAAGCCCAGAATTAGCGGAAATGGAATAGAGCGGGTTTAAGCAATCCACGTATCCTATGTCAGCTGTGTCAGTATACGTCCCGTTATCGTTCAGCAAAACAGGATCGATACGATGAGCATCATCCGTTCCATAGATTGCGGAATCGCTCAGGTCGAGCACAGTTCCTGTAAAATCAGCGGGCCGATGTTCCATTCGCTGTACCAGCAGTATTTTGGCATCGGAATCCTCCAGCAAATAGCGCACGCGTTCGTCCGGGTAATCGGAGTCAATCGGCACATACGCTCCGCCTGCTTTGAGGATCGCGAGCATACCGACGATCATCTCAATCGAGCGTTCAGCCACAATGCCGACAGTCTGCTCGGTGCAGATCCCCTGCTTACGTAGTGTATGAGCCAGACGATTGGCCTTTTCGTTCAATTCTCCATAGGTCAGGCTGTCTCTTCCGAACACTACCGCCACCTGCTGCGGTGTCTGCTTTGCCTGTTTCTCGAACAACTCATGAATGGACGCATGACGTGGATAATCCGCAGCTGTATCGTTGAAAGTATGAACCAGTTGCTCCACTTCTTGCTCTGACAGCACTTGTGCTGCGGAAATCGCCAGCTCTGGCTGATGCAAAACAATGGTGTACAACCGCAACAGCTGCTCAACAAAGCGTTCAATCGTCGTCTCGTTATAACGGTCGCTATTATACTTCACGTTCAGAGAAACAGCTGCATTTTCCCATTGAAATTGAAAATCCAGCTCAGACTGTACATGATTCAAAAAATCGGGAATATGGATATTTTGCAGGGACGCCGTGGTGTGAATAAGAGGCTGTTCATCCTCGTTACGTGGAATTTCAAGCCCCTCGGTATAGTTCCAAAAAGGAATATTTTGGTGCTCAATAGCTTCGCTGACGGAGGTTTTGATTTGAGACAGCAAGGCTTTGAAGGTCGTTGTGGAATCCAGCGTGTTTTTCAGTAAAAGTAGATGATTCATCGGCTTTGTAGCACCGTTGCCAGACTTGGCTACCGGGATGCCCAGCAGCACACGTTCCTCACCTGTGTATTTATGTAATAGGCTTTCTACTCCAGCAAGCAGAATCATAAACACAGCCCATGGAGCGCCACCTGTTATAGACGATATTCGCCCGGAAATTTCAGATGGAAATGTGAGCGTGTACGTATGGGAATTTGAGCTCGTTGCAGTTGTATCCTTGGACACGTTGTTGGTGTATGGCAGGCAGATGATATGATCCTCAGATTCCAGCTTATGACTCCAGTAATTTTTTTCCTTCTCAAATAAGGCTTTCAATGACATCCCTCCTGCTTTATGGGGCCTGTGCCCCGGTTGGAATGGTGCGTTGTTGATACGTAAATGACCGTTGTGTCGGAAAAATAATACTTTGCAGGCAAGGGCAGTCGGACAAGCCGCCGCCCTCTGCACACGCAAAGTGAAATCATTGCATTTTAGAAAACTGATTTAGAAAACAAAGTCGATGGAATCCGGTGAGAAACCTTCCGGCTTGTCGTCGGAGGTCACCTGAATATCGCTTAACAGCAGATCTGGGTTTTCCCCAACCTGTGACAGAATCGCTATCAAATCTTCGGTTAATCGTTCAATAGCGTCTGTTCCAAACAGCTTTGTGCAATATTCAAAGGAACCCTTGATTACCCCGTCTTCATCGCTCATGGACAAGGTCAAATCAAATTTGGAGATGCTATGCTCCTGAACATATGGACTGAAGGACAGGGTCTCAAGCTTCGCTTCCTGCGACTCTGTATTTTGCAGTACAAACATGGTGTCAAACAACGGATTACGGCTTGCATCCCGTGCTACATCCAGCTTTTCCACCAACTCTTCAAGTGGATAATCCTGATGCTCGAAGGCTTGCAGCGTACGATCTCTGACTTCCAGCAAGTAGCTGTGGAATGTTTGGCTGCCCTTCGGCTGATGCCGGATGGCTAGCGTATTGACGAACATTCCGATAAGTGGCTCCAGCTCAGGCAGCAGGCGGCCTGCTACCGGAGTACCGATAATCAAATCGTCCTGACCACTGTATTTGGATAATAGAACGGTGTAAGCACTCAAAAGTACCATGTATAGCGTGCTTCCGGTCTGAGCCACAATTCGGTGCAGCTGCTCGGATACATTCGGGTCAACTGTAAATTCATACAGTGCTCCCTCGAAGCTGCGAACAGCAGGTCTTGGATAAGCAATCGGCAGATCCAGTACTGGTAATTCTCCGGCTAAATGCTCCAGCCAGAAATGTTCCCGGCGTTGGTATGACTCACGCTGCATTTCCTGCTGCTGCCACACGGCAAAGTCCTTGTACTGAATTTGCAACGGCTCCAATTCTTGCTCCTCGTACAGCTGTACCAGCTCCTGCACGATATTGTCAGACGATACACCATCCGAAATAATATGGTGCATGTCGTACATCAAAAGGTGGCGCCCTGGTCCGGTTTGAATGAGACGAACACGCAGCAGCGGTGCATGTCGAAGATCAAAGCTGCGTACAAATGACTCGATATACGCTTCGGCTTCGGATTCACTGACCTGCAGACGTTCTACTGCAAATTCAACCTGATCGTAAACCCGCTGAACGACCTCGCCTTCCACCATTTCAAAGGAAGTCCGCAACGTTTCATGACGGTCAATTAACTGACGGAACGCAGCCTCCAGTCGATCTGCCTGGAGCGGACCTTCCACCGTTAACACACCCGGCATGTTGTAGCTGACATCCCCACCTTCCAGATGGCTCAAAATATACAGCCGTTTTTGAGCCGAGGAAACCGGGTAGTAGGCCTGTTTCGCCACTGCAGGGATCACCGTATAGGTGTCTGTGCCGTGCGTAGCTATGAGCTGGGCTTGCTGCTCAATCGTAATGTGTTGGAACACCTCACGAAGTGTAATCCGGCTGTCCAGTTCCTGATGGATTTTGGCCACCAGCGTTGTTGCCCGCAGGGAGTGTCCACCCATGTCGAAGAATGAGTCGGTGACTCCTACGCTGGACAGCTTCAATACATCCTGCCAGATTTGAGCAAGCTTGGCTTCCAGCGGCGTCCGCGGCGCAACGTACTCCAGGCCTCCTTCGAGGCGTGCTTCCGGCGCAGGCAACGCCTTGCGGTCGATTTTTCCGCTTGGGGTCAGCTGGAAGCGATCCAGTTGTACAACATACGTCGGAATCATGTAGTCCGGCAGCTTCGGCTGCAGCGCGTTGCGCAGCTCCGGCAGACTCAGCGGTGCTGTGGCTACGATGTAGGCACACAGATCCTTGTGTCCATCTTCGTTTTCCCATGCAGTGACCACAGCTTTCTGAATGCCGTCCACAGTCAGCAGCTGTGCTTCCACCTCGCCCAGCTCGATCCGATACCCCCGAATTTTTACCTGGTGGTCGATCCGACCCAAATACTCGATGCTGCCATCCGGCAGCCACCGTGCCAGGTCGCCCGTCCGGTACATGCGGTTTGCGTGAGTGCTGTCCGCTTGATCGGCTGCTGCCGCATCAGCGAACGGATTCGAGATGAACTTCTCTGCCGTCAGTTCCGGCAGATTCAGATACCCTCGTCCTACACCTGCACCCCCGATATAGAGCTCACCTGCGATACCGATCGGCACCAACTGTTGTCGGGTGTTCAAGATGTACACGGACTGGTTAGCTATCGGCGTTCCGATGGATACCGTGTGCTCACCTTTTTCCAGCAGCACGTTCAAGGCTTCCACATCTTCGATCGTATAAGTTGTCGCATCTACCGTCGTTTCGGTCGGACCATACACGTTGGTAATCACCGGGCGGTACCCGGCCCACTTGTGCAGGAACACGTTTACCAGCTGCACAGGTAATGCTTCGCCGCCGATCAGGTAGTGCTTCACTTCCGGCGCTTCCGTCACGTTGACGCTTTCGTTCAAAATATGCAGATGCGCAGGTGTGCCGTCCGTCAGGTCGATCCGGTGCATGCGGTAGTAAGCGATCAAATGCTCCCCGCTCAGGCTTACGTCCCGGGATACCACATGCAAGGTGTGGCCTAATAACAAGCTGGCAAAGATTTGCTTCACCGAAGCGTCAAATACAAACGCCGACAGCCATGCAACGTGAAGCGGCTGCTCATAGTGGCTGTATACCCGCTCGGATAAAGCATCTACCAGATTGCTGACACTGCCCTGCTCGATCATGACGCCTTTCGGCTGGCCGGTTGTACCTGACGTGTAAATCATATAGGCCAGGTTATGCGGGCCGGCGACAGGCATCAGATTGCTCGCATCCTGTCCGTTCAGCTGAGCCTGAACGTCCTCGTCATCAAGGACCACAGTCTGTACTGTGGATGGCAGGCTGAGCGAGAGATTCGCGACTCTGCTTGTAATCACGACCTTTGCCCCACTGTCTTGAAGCATGTAGTCAATGCGTTCCTGCGGATACATGATATCCATCGGCACATACGCGCCTCCGGCCTTAAGTACCCCATAATGCACACCAGGATATCCGCAGAACGTTCCAGTAATACGCCTACCGGTTGATCTGCTTCGACCCCTTTCGCTCGTAACACACGGGCCAATCGGTTCGCACGCTCATTCAGCTCAGTGTAGGTCAGTGCTGTGTCCCCAGACACGACTGCTATCCGCTCAGGGCTGTGCTCCGCTTGCTCTTCAAAGCGCTCGCTGAGCGAACGGCCTTGTAATGCTCCAAGCACGATATGTGCGTTCGGATCGTTGAACACCTTCAGAATCCGCTCGGTTTCTTCTGTTGTAATCAGTTCCAGCTCACCCAGCTTCGCATCCGGATTCGCTGCCACGGCTTCGGCCAAACGAATGAAGTGACGTGTCATCCGTTCTACGGTTTCCCGTTGATACAGCGCGGTTGCATACTGCAATCCGAACTGAATGCCTGTCTCTTCCTCTCTGGCTTCCAGCGTCAAATCAAACTTGGCTGGCGTTTGTTCCAAGCCGTATGGATGGAAGCTCAGGTCTGCCAGCTGCAGTTCGCTTTCCTCAGTGGTTTGCAGCGTAAACATCGTATCGAACAACGGATTGCGGCTCATATCCCGCTTCACATTCAGCTTTTCCACCAGTTCTTCAAACGGATAGTCCTGATGTTCGTAGGCTTGCAGGGCACGAACTTTCACTTCTTCCACGTAGCTGCGGAAGGTATGCTCCGAAGTCGGATAGTTCCGTAGGGCCAACGTGCCGACGAACATCCCCAAAATCGGCCCAGATCCGCATGTGGTCGTCCGGCAATCGGCGTACCGACCACGATATCTTCTTGTCCGGTGTATTGATGCAGTAGCGCTGTGTAAGCTGCCAACAGCACCATATACAGCGTCGAGCCGGTTTGGGCCGCCAGTTCTTTCAAACGTTCGCTGACTTCACGTTCCAATCCGAATACCACGGTATCGCCTGCTGTACTTCGCACCGCTGGACGGGCAAAGTCGGTTGGCAGATCCAGCACAGGCAGCTCACCCCGGAAGGTGTCAAGCCAGTACGCTTCCTGACGCTGCATCCACTCCTGATGGGCTTCGCTTTGCTGCCATACCGCATAGTCTTTGTACTGAATCCGCAATGGTGATAGCTCTTCACCACCATACAAGCGGACAAATTCATCGGTCAGTACCCCCATGGACACGCCATCCGAGACGATGTGGTGCATATCGAGCATGAGCAAATGCTGGGATTCTTGCTCGTGTCCTTGTACGCCCAGGTCCACCAAGCCTACCCGCAGCAGCGGCGTAGCTTGCAGATCGAACGGACGGACAAAGCGCCGCACCAGCTCTTGCGTTTCCTTGCTGACCATCGTGTCCGTATCCGTAATAGTCGACCCCTCTGCCTGTACCTTCGCATATTCCACCTTGAACGGCACGATGTCCTCAATCCATTGCATCGGCTCACTGTCGACCAGTTCAAAGCGGGTACGCAGGGTCGCATGGCGGGCAATCAGTTGACGGAACACGTCTTCCACTCGTTTCACGTCCAGCGGGCCGCTCACTTGCAGCACCGACGGCATGTTGTAGTTCACATCATTCACATCGAACTGATGCAGCACATACAGTCGTTTTTGCGCTGAGGACAAGGGGTAGAAGCTGCGTTCTTCCGTCACCGGAATGGACGCGTACGCCACTTGATCCAGACTCTCTATAACCGCTGCCAGCTGTTCAATCGTTGGCGCTTCAAAAATGCTGCGTAATGGAATCGGCTTGTTCAGCTCCTTGTGAATCTTCGAGGCCAGCGTCGTTGCCCGCAGCGAGTGTCCGCCAATCTCGAAGAAGTTTTCCTTCACGCCAACCTGTGCCAAGCCCAGCACGTCCTGCCAAATTTGCGCCAGCTTCGCTTCCACCCACGTCCGTGGTGCGACATAGTCGGCTCCACTTTGTAGGCTGCCCTCCGGTGCTGGCAGTGCCTTACGGTCGATTTTACCGTTTGGTGTCAGTGGCATGTGCTCCAGCTGTACCAAATAGGAAGGTACCATGTAATTTGGAAGCTCCTCGCCCAGGAAGCTGCGCAGCTCACCTGCGCTCACTTCCCGTTCAGCAACATAGTAGGCGACCAGTTGATTTTGCCCCTGCTCGTCCGCTTGTGCCAGTACGATGACCTCTTGCACGTCTTCCACTTTCAGCATTTGTGCCTCAACCTCGCCCAGCTCAATCCGGTACCCCCGGATTTTCACCTGATGGTCGATCCGGCCCAAATATTCGATGTTGCCATCCGGCATCCATCTCGCCAAGTCACCTGTACGGTACATCCGTTCATAGCCTGCTTCGCCACCTGCAAACGGATTCGGTACAAATTTCTCAGCCGTCATTTCTGGACGATCCAGATAGCCACGTGCCAGACCCGGACCAGATACGCACAACTCACCCGCTACGCCCACAGGCGCCAGATGTCCATGCACATCCACCATGTATATCCGGTGATTCGGCATAGGACGTCCGATCGAAATCATCTGTCCTGCTCTTTCATCCTCGGATACCGACCATGCCGACGTCGCTACCGAGTTTTCCGTTGGACCGTAAGCATTGTAGTATGCTACCCGATTCTTCCACTTGTAGATCAGCTCTATTGAAGTGGCTGAACCCGCAGTGACCAGAATGCGCAGGTTTGGCATCCGTTCCGGCTCCAGATATACCGCATAGGTCGGTGGTAACGTCGCCGCCGTAATCTGATGCTCTGTCATGTAATGCTCGAATCTCTCATAGTCCAATATCGTCTCTGACGTTGGCACATACAACGTGGCTCCGCAGAACAGCGCCTGGAAAATTTCCCAGCAAGCCGCATCAAACGAATAGCTGGCGAACAGCAACGCATGATCCGACGTGCTGATCCGGAGCACCTGATCAAAATACGTTTTCAGATTGCACAGCCCCTGATGCTCCAGCATAACTCCCTTCGGTTGACCCGTGGTTCCTGACGTATAAATGACATAGGCCAGATCGTTCGGACCGGACAACGGCTCCAGATTGGAACCATCCTCGTGATACACACCCTGTGCCCCATCCAGAACCAGCACATGGCCCTCGAAAGCTGCTTTGTCCACCAGATGGCTTTGCGTTAACAGCAGCTTCGTACCCGAGTCGTCCAGCATGTAGCGAATACGCTCTTCTGGATACGTCGGGTCAATTGGCACATATGCGCCCCCGGCTTTCAAAATCCCGAAGATGCCCACGATCATGTCCACCGAACGCTCGGTCATCAGACCCACCAAACGATCCTTCGTCACGCCTTGACTGCGCAAGGTACGAGCTAATCGATTCGCACGTTCATTCAGCTCGCGATAGGTCAACTGCTCTCCTTCGAAGAACAACGCTGCCTGGTCCGGCGTCTGCGCTGTTTGCGTCTCGAACAAGCCATGAATGGTCTGCTCGCTTGGATACTCGGCCGCTGTATCTCCCCATACGCCCAGAATTTGCTCGCGCTCCTGCTCGCTTAAAATATCCAGCTCATGCACCCGTATGTTCGGATTCGCCGCCACTTGCTCCAGCAGCTGCACCAGATGGCCCTGAGTCCGTTCAACAGCTTTACGATCATATAGCTTCGCATTGTATTCAAATCGGATTTTCATCGCTTCCTGCGGAATGACGACCAGATTGAAGTCATAGTTGGTTTGTTCAACCATACCTGCATTGCTTATTTCAAAATCCGACTCTGCACCTTCGCCAAGCTGCTCGACCTGTTGTTCCACCGGATAGTTTTCGAACACCATAATGTGGTTGATCAGGTCTTGCTTCTGCTCGGTCAAGGCTTGAATTTCATATAGCGGATACGTTTCATAAGCTTGAGAAGCCAGCGCTTGCTTCTGATTCACTCTTATCATGTCGGCAACTGTTTCCCCAGCTCCACTGCGGATACGTACCGGAATGGTGTTAATGAACAAGCCCACCATATTTTCGATGCCCGGAATATCAGCCGGACGACCAGACACTACGCTGCCAAAAACAGCGTCGTCACTGCCGTTGTACTTGTGAAGCAGCAAGCACCATACCGTTTGCAGCAATGTATTCGTGGTCACGTGGTGCTGCTTGGCAATGATTTCGATGCGGCCCGTCAAGTCTTTGCCCAGATCGCACAGCACATGCTCGAATTGCGCACCTTCGGCTTTGGCCCCTACTACTTTTCCGGTCGGAATCGAAGTTTGTTGATCATAGCCGAACAAATAACGGTTCCAGTATTCCGTCGCAGCCCCTAAATCCTGTGCTTCAAGCCACTCGATATACTGACTGTATGGTGAAACCGGGGCAAGCTGTGGGTCTCTATGCTCCACGGCTGCAAAATAAGCCTCAAACACCTCATCCGTCACCAGTGCCACACACCAGCCGTCCATCAAAATGTGATGAGAGCTCCATACGAAATGGTAGTCCTCGTCACCTGTCCGCAAAATCGCCACGCGCATCAACGCATCCCGAGATAAATCGAAGCCGGTTGCCTTGTCTTTGCGAATAAATTCCTTCACATATGCGCTTCGCTCCACATCATCCAAATGACGCAGGTCTTCACATCTGAAACCAATATCCTTCCGGCGGAAAATGACCTGCACGGGCTCATCTTGCCAACCGCTGTAGAAATTAGCTCTAAAAATCTCATGCCGCTGCGCCAAATGATTCAAACTGTCTTGGAAAACATCCACTTGGAAGCGTCCACGCAGATCAAATGTCGTTTGTTCAAAATAAGCTCCCGACTCTGTATCCATCAGACTATGGAACAGCATACCTTTTTGCATCGGCGTCAACGCATATACATTTTCCAGCTCGCCAATGTTACGGGTTTGTTCTACCAATTGATCCAGTTCAGCCATGGTTACATTTTTAAGCATTACATCGCTTGGAGTCAGTTCCTGCTGTTTGCGTCCTGTGCAATGCGTAATGATTTCCTGCAAGCTGGTTCTGAATTCTTTGGCTAGCTGCTCCATCGTTTCACGGCGGTATTCCTGGTTGCTGTAGCTGATCGTCAATTGCAGTTCGCCTTCTGAAATCAGCCCGTTAATGTCCAGCGCATACGATCTTGCCGCATGTGCGCTAAGCTCTGCACCGCTTGAGTAAGGAGATACGCCAATCGATTGATTTTGCAAATCTTGATCAAATTGCCCCAAATAGTTAAAGCTGATTTCCGGTTCGGTTACAAAGCGCTCATGCTCACGTACTGCGGACAGGTATCTTAAAATTCCGTAGCCGATCCCCTTTTGCGGAATGTGGCGCAGCCCTTCTTTCACATTTTTGATATGCTGTGAAAGGTCTTGCCCCACGCTCATATCCAGCACAACCGGGAATTGAGTCGTAAACCAGCCAACGGTGCGAGTAATATCCAACTCTGGCAAGATGGACTCTCGTCCATGACCTTCCAGGTTGACAAGCACTCGTTCGATGCCCGCCCAGCGATGAATAGCCATTCCTAATGCGGTAAGCAGCAAATCGTTCATATCCGTGTTGTAGGCACGGTGCGCCTGTTTTAACAGCTGCTCCGTTTCCTGACCTGTCCACGTGGCAGTAATGATCTCGCTGTCCCTATTCAAGGAATAGGGCTGTGGCTGGTCTTTTGGAAGCGGCTCATACATTCCCTGTTCAATCCCCTTCCAGAACACGTGTTCTGATACTACTGCCGAACCGTTCGCATATTGAGACTGTTCATCAGCCCAAGTGCGGAACGAATCCGTTTTGTGCGGAAGACGAATGGCTTGTCCGTTCAATGCTTGCTCATAGGCTGTCGTAATATCTTCGAACAAAATGCGCCAGGATACTCCGTCCACCACTAAGTGATGAATAGCAATCAGCAAATGATCTCCGTCACTGCTGCTGAACAGCCCCAGCTTCACCAGCGGTCCTTCGCTTAGATCAATCCCCGCTTGAATTTCATTCGCTTTGGCCTCGATAGCTGCGGACACCTCAGCCTCATTTCTGAAGTCCGTCCGTTCCAGCGTATACAGCTCACCCTCACCAATCGCGCGGTTCCATGCTTCGTATCCGTGTTCGGTATGACGGAAAATGGTACGTAGCGCGTCGTGATGGCCAACAATTTGATCCATCGCCTTACGCAATGCCGCTTCATCGAAACCATCCTTGCTGTACAGCATGATGGACTGGTTATGATGATGAGCTTCCGTCAGATTTTGCTCAAAGAACCATTGTTGAACGGGTGTCAGCTTCACATCGCCGACTACTTCGCTCTGATCCGCCAATCTTGTAACAGATTGGACTCTCAGCGCCAATGCCGATACCGTTGGATGACTGAACAGGTCCTTCATATCCAATCGGTAGCCTGCTTGCAGCAATCGGGACGATACTTGCAGCGCCTTGATCGAATCGCCGCCCAGTTCAAAGAAGTTATCCTGCGTTCCTACCGCTTCGACTCCCAGCACCCCGGCCCATACCGAAGCCAATACCTGCTCGACCGTGGTACGCGGTGCCACATAGGCTGCACCTGTATGGATGCTTCCTTCCGGCTCCGGCAGCGCTTTGCGGTCGATTTTGCCGTTGCTGGTCAGTGGTAATGTGTCCAAACGCATCAAGCGTGCAGGTACCATATGTGCTGGCAGCCCTGCTTCCAGCTGTGCCTGTACCTCCTCGATCCGCAGCTCTGATTCTCCGGTGATGTATCCACACAAATACTTGTGTCCACGCTCATCCGTCCGGTCGATCACTACGGCTTGACGCACACCCGGCACGCGCTGGATCGCCGTTTCGATCTCGCCCAGCTCGATCCGGTAGCCCCGGATTTTCACTTGATAATCCATCCGGCCGATAAAGTCCACATTGCCGTCCGGCATCCACCGCGCCAAGTCACCTGTGCGATACAGTCGTTCACCCGGTACATACGGATTCGCTACGAATTTTTCGGCCGTCAAGTCTTCACGGTTCAGGTATCCCCGTGCCACCCCGGCACCGCCGATGCATAGCTCGCCCAGTACGCCGATAGGCACTGGATTCAACTGGCTGTCCACGATGTAAAACCGTGCGTTCAGCCACGCCTGACCAATCGGCACACTGCCGCTGTCCGGCAGCTTCGACAGTTCTTCGTCATAGAAGCTGGAGTCAATCGCCGCTTCCGTCACGCCGTAGCTGTTAATAATCCGAATATCCGCGCCAAAGCGCTCTTGCAGCACCCGGTAATCCGTTACGCTGCAGCTATCCGAGCTGGTGATGAGTAGTTCCAGACTGCTCATGTCCAGTCCATGCTCATACACATGCTGCATGAACGGTATGATCAAGGCCGGTGTCGATTCGAACACCGTAATTTGGTAATCGTGAATCCAGCCGTACAGACGGCTTGGATCAATCCGGTCGTCTTTCGGACAGATGACCATCGTGCCGCCGTTGTACAAAGTCCGTGCGATATCCCCAACGAACACGTCGAAGGAGAAGCTTGCCAGTTGCAGCAATCGTACCGGAAACTGGTTCAAACGGTAATCCCGGCGATACGCCGCAGCCGTATTCACCAAGCTGCGATGCTCGATCATGACACCCTTCGGACGTCCTGTTGTACCGGACGTGTAGATCACATACGCCAAATCCTGCGGCTCGTTGATGTGTTCGACATCCGTGGTATCCCCGGTGTACAGCGACTCATCGTCCAGCGCCAGTACAGTCTGCAAACGCAGTCCAGTTGCTGGTTCGGATGTGACCTTGCTTTCATCCAGCCATACCTGCGCACGCTCCTGCAAGCCTGTTTGGGTCAGCAGCACCGTCGCGCCGCTATCCTCCAGCATGAAACGAATACGCTCAGACGGATAGTCCGCATCCAGCGGCACATACGCGCCTCCAGCCTTCCATACCGCCAACACACCCACCAGCATGTCCATCGAGCGTTCGCTTAAGATGCCGACAATCGACTCACGTCCAATGCCCTCACTCCGTAATTTACGCGCCAATTGGTTCGCACGCTCGTTCAGTTTGCGGTACGTAAGTTGTTGCTCCTCGTACACAACCGCCACATGATCCGGTACAAGCTGTGCCTGTTCTTCCACAAAGGCATGGAACAGGGCTCCTGCTTCAACAGCAGCAACATCCGATACTCCCACATCTCCAAAACCGTAGATGATTTGTGCTTTTTCCTCGACGGTTACCATATCCGCAGCTGCCAGTGGCTGCTGCGGATGAAGTGTAATGGCACGAACAAGTTCGGTAAAATGCTTTGCCAATCGTGCGATGGTCTCTGGCTTGTACAGCGCCGTGCTGTATTCCAGACTGCACAGAATACCTTCCGGCTGCTCCACTGCATCCAGGGTCAGATCAAATTTGGCAGTATTATTGTCCGTCGGATACGGCCTAAAGGTCAGACCTTCCAGTTGGAACTCCTGCTGCTCAAATGTTTTCAACTCAAACATCGTGTCAAACAGTGCATTCCGGCTCGTATCCCGCGTTAAATTCAGCTTTTCAACCAGCTCTTCAAAAGGATAGTCCTGATGCTCATAAGCACTGAGCGCGTGCTCTTTGACCTCTTGCAGGTAATCAAGGAACGTTTTGTCGCCAGACGGATAATTGCGGATCGCCAGCGTGTTGAGGAATACGCCTACCAGGCTCCCCAGTTCCGCATGTGGTCTTCCGGCAATTGGCGTTCCGACGATCATGTCCTCCTGCCCTGAATATTTATGCAAGAGCGTGCTATACGCTGCCAGCATCACCATGTACAAGGTGGAGCCAGTTTGCGCGGCCAGCTGTTTCAACTGCTCGCTGTCCTCCAGGCTGATCGCAAAATCCAATCGAGCTCCTTCCAGACGCTGTACGGCTGGTCTTGCAAAATCCGTTGGCATATCCAGCGCCGGAATTTCACCAGCCATTGTTTTCAGCCAGTAATTTTCTTGCTCACGAAGACGGTCACTTTGCATATCTGCGTGCTGCCAAACGGCATAGTCCTTGTACTGGATGCGAAGTGGCGGCAGCTCCTTGCCTTCATACAATTGAGAGAACTCCTGCACGATAATTCCTGCAGTCACGCCGTCCGAAATAATATGGTGCATGTCATAGAGCATAACGTACCGTTGCGGTCCGTTTTCCACCAACTGAACCCGCAGCAACGGCGCTTGTGCGAGATCAAAGGCGCGTACAAAATCCAGTACGTACTGCTGTGTCTCTTCTTCGCTTGCCTGCACATGCTCGACGTGGAATTCGACGTTTTTATCAATCCGTTGAACAACCTCGCCATCCACCATTTCGAATCTGGTTCGCAGGGTTTCATGACGGGCAATCAGCTGGCGGAAGGCTTGCTCCAGTCGCGTTTTATCCAGGGACCCTTCAATAATCAAAGCTCCCGGCATGTTGTAGCTAACTTCTCCACCTTCCAGATGACTTAGCACATACATCCGTTTTTGCGCCGAGGAAACTGGATAATATGCGCGCTCCTCCACAACAGGTATGGATGCATACGTTTGCTGTGTCTGTTCACCCATCACCTGTACCAATTGCTCAATCGTCGGATATTGGAAAATATCTCGTAGCGCCAGCTTGTGATGCAGCTCCTGATGGATTTTCGCCACCAGTGTTGTAGCGCGCAGAGAGTGTCCCCCCACTTCAAAGAAGTTATCCGTAATTCCAATCTGCGGATGATTCAGCACGCTTTGCCAGATACGCACAAGCTGTTCTTCCAACGGCGTCCGCGGCGCAACGTACTCCATGCCTCCTTCGAGGCGTGCTTCCGGCACAGGCAACGCTTTGCGGTCGATTTTTCCACTTGGCGTCAGCGGGAAACGATCCAGTTGTACAACATACGTCGGGATCATGTAGCCCGGCAGCTTCGGCTGCAATGCGTTCCGCAGCTCCGGCAGACTCAGCGGCGCTGAGGCTACGAGATAGGCACACAGGTCCTTGTGCCCGTCTTCGTTTTCCCATGCGGTGACCACGGCTTCCTGAATGCCGTCCACGGTCAGCAGCTGCGCTTCCACCTCGCCCAGCTCGATCCGGTACCCCCGGATTTTCACCTGATGGTCGATCCGGCCCAGATACTCGATACTGCCGTCCGGTAACCATCTCGCCAGATCACCCGTCCGATACATCCGGTTGGCGTGAGGTTTTGCTGCTTGTTCCGCTTCCGGTTGGGCAAACGGATTCGGGATGAACTTCTCTGCCGTCAGTTCCGGCAGATTTAGATAACCGCGTCCCACACCTGCACCACCGATATATAACTCGCCCGCGATACCGATCGGCACCAGCTGTTGTTGTGTGTTCAAGATGTACACGGACTGGTTCGCCAGCGGCGTTCCAATGGATACCGTATGTGCACCTTTTTCCAGCAGCACGTTCAAATCTTCCACGTCTTCCATCGTATAGGCGGTCGCATCTACCGTCGTTTCGGTCGGGCCATACACGTTGGTAATCACTGGGCGGTACCCGGACCACCTGTGCAGGAACCCGTGAACCAGTGGTACAGGTAACGCTTCGCCACCGATCAGGTAGTGCTTCACTTCCGGCGCTTCGGTCACATTGACGCTCTCGTTCAAGATATGCAGATGCGCTGGTGTGCCATCCGACAGGTCAATCCGGTGCGTACGATAGTAGGCGATCAATTGCTCCCCGTTCAGGCTTACGTCACGGGATACCACATGCAAAGTATGGCCTAACAGCAGGCTGGCAAAGATTTGCTGCACCGAAGCGTCAAATACATACGCCGACAGCCATGCGACGTGAAGCGGCTGCCCATAGCGGCTGTATACCCGCTCGGATAAAGCATCCACCAGATTACTGACGCTATGTTGCTCGATCATGACCCCTTTCGGCTGGCCAGTTGTACCTGACGTGTAAATCATATAGGCCAGGTTGTGCGGGCTGGCTACAGGGATCAGATTGCTCGCATCCTGCCCGTCCAGTTGTGCTTGGACAACCTCGTCATCCAGAGCTACAGCACGTACGGTGGCTGGCAAGATGAGCGCCGGATTGGCGATTGTATCTTCTGCACCTGTGATGGTCGCTGGTGAAGCATTCACCGTTACACCAGCATTTTCGGTTACTGGCGTTTGCAGGCTGTTGCTTTGGCCCACGGCAGCTTTGGACGTAATCACGACCTTCGCCCCGCTGTCTTGGAGCATGTAGTGAATGCGTTCCTGCGGATACAGCGAGTCCATCGGCACATACGCGCCTCCGGCTTTCAGTATCCCGAGGATGCTCACCAGGATATCCGCAGAACGCTCCAGCAATATGCCTACCGGTTGATCCGCTTCTACCCCTTCCGCCCGTAACACACGGGCCAATCGGTTCGCCTGCTCGTTTAGCTCGGCGTAGGTCAGCACCGTGTCCTCGAACACCACTGCTACCCGCTCAGGGTTGCGCTTCGCTTGCTCTTCAAACCGTTCGCTGAGCGAACGACCTTGCACCTGTCCGTGTTCAGCATCACGCACGCTATGCGCATTCGGATCGTTGAACACCTTCAGAATCCGCTCGGTTTCTTCCGCCGTAATCAGTTCCAGTTCACCCAGCTTCGCATCCGGGTTCGTCGCCACTGCTTCGGCCAAACGAATGAAATGTCGTGTCATCCGTTCCACGGTTTCCCGTTGGTACAGCGCTGTCGCATACTGCAATCCGAACTGAATGCCTGCTTCTTCCTCGCTGGCTTCCAGCGTCAGGTCGAACTTCGCCGGGGTCTGCTCCATGCCATATGGACGGAAGCTCAGGTCTGCCAGTTTCAGCTCGCCTTCCTCGGTGTTCTGCAGCGTAAACATCGTATCGAACAGTGGATTGCGGCTCATATCCCGCTTCACATTCAGCTTTTCCACCAGTTCTTCAAACGGATAGTCCTGATGTTCGTAGGCTTGCAGCGCACGGGCTTTCACATCTTCCACGTAGCTGCGGAACGTTTGCTCCGAAGTCGGATAGTTACGCAGGGCCAAGGTGCCAACGAACATTCCGAGGATCGGTCCCAGATCGGCATGTGGTCTTCCCGCAATCGGTGTCCCGACCACGATGTCCTCTTGCCCGGTGTATTGATGCAGCAGCGCTGTGTAAGCCGCGAGCAGCACCATATACAGCGTCGAGCCTGTGTGCGCCGCCAGTTCTTTCAGGCGTTCGCTGACTTCATGCTCCAATCCGAATACCACGGTATCCCCTGTCGTACTCCGCACGGCCGGACGGGCAAAGTCGGTTGGCAGATCCAGCACAGGCAGCTCACCCCGGAAGGTATTAAGCCAGTACGCTTCCTGACGCTGCATCCACTCCTGATGGGCCTCGCTTTGCTGCCATACCGCATAGTCTTTGTACTGAATCCGCAATGGTGATAGCTCTTCACCACCATACAAGCGAACAAATTCATCGGTCAGTACCCCCATGGACACACCATCCGAGACGATATGGTGCATGTCGAGCATCAGCAGATGCTGAGATTCCTGCTCCGCTCCTTGTACGCCCAGATCCACCAAGCCTACCCGCAGCAGCGGCGCAGCTTGCAAATCGAACGGACGGACAAACTGCCGTACCCGTTCTTGCGCCTCCTTGCTGACCATCGTGTCTGCATCCGTAGTCGCACCCTCTGCCTGTACCTCCGTATATTCCACCTCGAACGGCACGGTGTCCTCAATCCATTGCATTGGCTCACTGTCCACCAGTTCAAAGAGGGTACGCAAGGTCGCATGGCGGGCAATCAGTTGACGGAACACGTCTTCCACTCGTTTCACGTCCAGCGGACCACTCACTTGCAGCACCGACGGCATGTTGTAGCTCACATCGTTCGGATCGAACTGATGCAGCACGTACAGTCGTTTTTGCGCTGAGGACAGTGGGTAGAAGGCACGGGCTTCCGTTACCGGAATGGACGCATACGCCACTTGATCGAGACCTTCCAGAACGGCTGCCAGTTGTTCAATTGTTGGTGCTTCAAAAATACTGCGCAGTGGAAGCGGTTTATTCAGCTCCTTGTGAATCTTCGAGGCCAGCGTCGTCGCCCGCAGCGAATGTCCGCCAATCTCGAAGAAGTTTTCCTTCACGCCCACCCGTGCCAAGCCCAGCACGTCCTGCCAAATTTGTGCCAGCTTCGCTTCCACCCACATCCGCGGTGCGACATAGTCCGCTCCGCTTTGCAGGCTGCCTTTCGGTGCTGGCAGTGCCTTGCGGTCAATTTTGCCATTTGGACTCAGAGGCATCTGCTCCAGCTGTACAAAGTACGATGGCACCATATAGCTTGGCAGCTCCCGGCCCAACTCACTTCTCAGCTCGCTGGCACCGATTTCCTGCCCGGCGACGTAGTACGCCACCATTTGTTTTTGACCTGTTTCATCCGCTCGGGCCATAACTACGGCTTCTCGTACAGACTCTACTTTCAACAGCTGCGATTCGACCTCGCCCAGCTCAATCCGGTAGCCCCGGATTTTCACCTGGTGATCGATTCGGCCCAGATATTCAATATTTCCATCCAGCATCCATTTCGCCAAATCTCCGGTGCGGTACATGCGCTCATAGCCCGCTTCACCACCCGCAAACGGATCGCTGACAAATTTCTCCGCCGTTAATTCTGGACGGTTCAGATAGCCACGTGCTACCCCTACACCGCTGATGCACAGTTCGCCGGCAACCCCAATCGGCTGCAACTGCACCGTGCCTTCCTTGACGATGTACAGACGGATGTTCTGAATCGGTTTCCCGATCGGAATGACCGAATACTCTTCATTCGGCCCGCAATCGAAGTACGAGACATCCACCGTCGCTTCCGTCGGTCCGTACAGGTTGATCAACTTCGCTCCGACGATACCCGACAAGAGGCGTTGGAAACGTGCCACATGCTGTGGTGGCAACGCTTCGCCACTGGCAAACACATGTCTCAGGGTTCCCAGCTTCGCTTGCACCACTTCCAACGGCTGTTGCTCCACGTACTCCAGGAACGCATGCAGCATCGCAGGTACAAAGTGCATCGTGCTGACCCCGCCATGGGCAATCGCCTCCACGATGTCCTCCGGATTCTTTTCTCCGCCAACGGACAGCAGACTCACTTTCGAGCCAACCATGGACCACCAGAACAGCTCCCACACCGACACGTCGAACGTGAAGGCGGTTTTCTGCAAAATCGTATCTCCCGCCCTCAAGCCGTACCGATCATGCATCCACAAAATCCGGTTGATCACCGAATGGTGCTCGACCATAACGCCCTTCGGTTTTCCGGTCGAACCGGAGGTGTAGATCACATAGGCTACATTCCGCGGCCCTGCCAACGGTTCCAAATCCGAGCCGTCTTCATGGTAAATTTCTCCGCTATCCAGCACCAGCACTTTGCCGTCAAAGCTCAGCGTCGCTTGCTCTACCAAACGCGATTGCGTCAACACCAGCTTCGCTTCCGAGTCCTCCAGCATGAAACGGATACGGTCTGCAGGATAGTCCGGATCAATCGGCACATATGCGCCACCCGCTTTAAGAATCGCATAGATGCCCACGATCATTTCCAGCGAGCGTTGTACCAGAATGCCCACAGGCTGATCCGGTCCAACTCCTTCCGCACGCAGCGTCCGCGCCAGACGATTCGCCCGCTCGTTCAATTCATGGTAAGTCAACGTCTCCGATTCAAACAGCACCGCCACCTGATCTGGAGTTTGCTCTACCTGTTCCTCGAACAACGCACTTAACGTCTTATTCTGCGGATAAGCTGCCGCCGTATCTCCCCAAACCTGAATAATCTGCGCTTGTTCTTCCGGTGTCACCAATTCCAGTTCATTCACACGGATATGCGGATTGTTCACGATTTGCTGAATCACATGCAGCACATGTCCCTGCATACGCTCCACGGTAGCCCGATCGTACACATTAGCGTTATATCTGAACATGATGCTGAAGACTTCATCCGGCATCACAATCAAGTCCAGATCATAATTGGTCTGTTCCACGACCTCTACATTCGTAATCTCAAAAGCGGACGGACGAACTTCGCCAAGCTGCTCCACCTGCTGCTCTACCGGGTAATTCTCAAATACCATAATATGGTTAATTAAATTCTGCTTCTGCTCAGTCAGCGCCTGAATCTCATACAGCGGGAAACTGTCGTATACTCCCGAGGCCAGTGCCTGCTCCTGCGTTTTCCGCATAACCTCCACAAAAGTGGCATTCCGTTCACTTTGAATCCGAACCGGTATCGTATTAATGAACAAGCCGATCATATTCTCTACACCGACAATATCCGTCGGACGTCCAGATACGACACTACCGAAAATAACATCCTCATTGTTGTTATATTTCTGCAAAATAACGCCCCACACGCTTTGCATCAGCGTATTAATCGTTACCTGCTGCTGTTTCGCAATCCGGTACATGGCTTCGCTCCACGTTTGATCCAGCTCCACCGTTATTTTTTCAGAAATATATTCACTGGCAACACTTGCTGGAGTGGATTGGACATTTTCCTTGCTGTCCACCGCTTCGTCTTTCAATGAAGCATCCGAGCCAGGTAACAAAGTCTGCTGTTCAAAGCCCGTCAAATAGCTGCTCCAATACTCTTTTGCCGTACGTTCATCTTGACGCCCCAGCCATTCGATATATTGGCTATAAGGTGTGATCGCAGCAAGCTCCGGCTGCTTCTGCTCCAGCAGCGCAAAGTACGTACCAAACACTTCGCCTGTAACCAGCGACAGACACCAGCCGTCCATGACAATGTGATGGAAGCTCCAGACCAAGTGATACGTCTCTTCATCTGTTTGCAACACCTGTACACGCATGAGTGCATCGGTACCGAGATTAAAGCCTCGAGCCTGATCCTCCAGCTTGAACGCTTGAATATACGCCTTCCGCTCCGCTTCCTGCATTCCGCGTACATCCTTGAAGGAAAGATCGCTATCTTTGTGGCGGAACACGATCTGCAATGGCTCCTGACTGTGCCCTGTCTCAAACATATGGAAATTCGTCCGCAGCGCTTCATGCCGCTGTGTCAGTAAATCCAGACTCTTCCGGAAAATAGCAACATCAAAGCTGCCTTTTTGATCAAACGACGCTTGCTGGAAGTATGCGCCTGACTCTGGCTCCATCAAGCTATGGAAAAGCATCCCCTTTTGCATAGGCGAGAGGGCATAAACATTTTCCAGCTCACCCACAGAAGCCGTTTGCTCAGTCAATTGTTCCAGCTGCTTCAACGTCAAGCCCTTAAACAATACATCGCTTGGTGTTAACTCACTCCGCTCCTTGGAGACGCAATGAACGATCACTTCCTGCAAGCTTTCCTGCAGCAACCGCGCAAAGTTCTCTACATTTTCAGGATGGTATACCTTACTGTCATAGCGAATTTCCAACGTCAGCACGCCCGCTGTAATCATTCCGTTCACATTCAGCGGATGCTCCAAAAGGGTACTGTCGCTCATCGGCTCTCCACCTGTATGTGAAGACAGACTGATATCGCTATTTTCCAAATCCTGATCGAATTGTCCTAAATAGTTGAAGCTAATTTCAGGCTGCAAGGTAGAGGAATGACTTTCATCATCTTGAGACATATATTTTAAAATACCGTAGCCAATGCCCTTATGCGGCACATGACGCAAGTCTTCTTTCACCCGCTTGATTCGCTGTCCCACTTCTACCTTTCCGTCAACATCTAGCAGCACCGGATATTGGCTTGTAAACCAGCCCACCGTACGTGTGATGTCGATATCCGGAATGATCGCTTCCCGGCCATGTCCCTCCAGATTGACCAGCACACGCTCTTGACCGCTCCAGTTATACAATGCTGTGCCGAGTGCGGTTAACAGCAGATCATTGACCTCGGTGTTGTACGCACGGTGCGCTTCCTGAAGCAGCAATCGTGTTTCCTGCTCGCTCCAGGCCACTGTCACAGTCTCACTGTCTCTCAGCAGAGAATGTTGTCCTTCTGCTCTTTCATGATCCTTAGGCAACGATACGAGTTCCGTTTGGGCAAGGTTCTGCCAGTATTGGCGTTCGTCTTCGATGGCCGGACTAATCGCGTATTGAGACAAGCGCTCTGCCCAAGCGGAGAATGAATCCGTTTTGTATGGCAGACGAATGGCTTCTCCCTGAACGGCCTGTTCATACCCGGTTGCAAAATCCTCGAATATAATCCGCCATGAAATGCCGTCTACGACCAAATGATGAACCGCGATCAACAAATGATCTCCATCCGTGCAGCGGAACAATCCCAGCTTCAACAGCGGTCCTTCGTCCAGACGAATGGAACTTTGAATGGCATTCGCTTTCACTTCAATCGTCGTCACCACATCTGCAGAGTCTCCTAGGTCTGTCAGGTCAACAACGTCCAGGCTATATAGCTTGCCTTCGTTCAAACCGCGATTCCACGCTTCATAGCCCTGTTCGGTCTGACGGAAGACCATACGCAACGCATCATGATGCTCGGTAACCTTGGTCACCGTTTGACGCAATGCCGCTTCGTCGAAACCTTGTGCTCTATACAGCATCACCGACTGATTAAAATAATGCGGCTCTGCTGCTGATTGTCCAAAGAACCATTGCTGAATCGGGGTCAGTTGTACCGCCCCGGATACCGCCCGTTGATCGGCTGTACGGCTGACCTTGTGTACATGACCGCTCAGCAGTGACACGGAAGGATATTGGAACAGGTCCTTCATTTCCAGCTTGTAGCCCGCTTGCAGCAAACGGGAAGATACTTGAATCGCCTTGATCGAGTCGCCGCCCAGATCGAAGAAATTGTCCAAAATGCCGACTCTCTTCGCGCCCAGGACCGACTGCCACACCGAAACCAATGTCTGCTCCAGCGCTGTGCGCGGCTCTACATAATCCGCTCCGCTTTGCAAACTTCCCTGCGGTGCTGGCAGTGCTTTGCGGTCAATTTTACCGTTCGGAGTCAACGGCATGTTTTCCAGCTGTACGAAGTACGAAGGCACCATGTAGTTTGGAAGTTCCTCGCCCAGCAAGCCACGTAGCTCACCCACATTCACTTCCCGTTCTGCCACATAGTAGGCGACCAGTTGATTTTGTCCCTGCTCGTCTGCATGTGCCAGCACGATAACCTCTTGCACATCTTCGACTTTCAGCATTTGGGCCTCGACCTCGCCCAGCTCAATCCGGTATCCCCGGATTTTCACTTGATGGTCGATCCGGCCCAGATATTCGATATTGCCATCCGGCATCCATCTCGCCAAATCACCCGTGCGGTACATCCGTTCATAGCCCGCTTCTCCAGCCGTAAACGGATTTGGTACGAATTTCTCAGCCGTCAGCTCTGGACGATCCAGATATCCGCGTGCCAGACCCGGCCCGGATACACACAGCTCACCCGCTACGCCCACAGGCACCAGATGTCCATGCGCATCCACCAAGTACACCCGATGATTCGGCACAGGACGTCCGATGGAAATCAGTTGCCCCGCTCTCTCGTCTTCGGACACCGGCCAGATCGACGTCGCTACCGAGTTTTCCGTTGGACCGTAACCGTTATAGTAGGCTACCTGATCCTTCCACTTGTACACCAGCTCTGTCGACGATGCTGATCCGGCAGTGAACAGAATACGCAGGTTCGGCATCCGCTCTGGCTCCAGATATACCGCATAGGTCGGCGGCAAGGCTGCAACAGTAATTTGGTGATCCGCCATGTACTGCTCGAATCGCTCATAGTTCAAAATCGTCTCTGACGTTGGCACATACAATGTGGCTCCGCAGAACAGCGCCTGGAAGATTTCCCAGCAAGCCGCATCAAACGAGTAGCTGGCGAACAGCAACGCATGATCCGACATGCTGATCCGGAGTGTCTGATCAAAATACGTTTTCAGATTGCACAACCCGTGATGCTCCAGCATAACGCCCTTCGGTTGACCCGTGGTTCCTGATGTATAAATCACATAGGCCAAATCGTTCGGACCGGACAACGGCTCCAGATTGGAACCGTCCTCGTGATACACCGCCTGCTCCCCATCCAGCACCAGCACTTTACCATCAAAAGCCACTTTCTCCACCAAATGATTTTGCGTCAACAGTAGATCCGCTCCTGAGTCGTCCAGCATGTAGCGAATACGCTCCTCTGGATACGTCGGGTCAATTGGCACATATGCGCCCCCGGCTTTCAAAATCCCGAAGATGCCGACGATCATGTCTACCGAACGCTCGGTCATCAGACCGACCAATCGATCTTTCATCACGCCTTGACTGCACAAGGTACGAGCCAGACGATTAGCACGCTCGTTCAGTTCGCGATAGGTTAACTGCTCTCCTTCGAAGAACAACGCTACCTGCTCCGGTGTCTGTGCCGTTTGCGCCTCGAACAAGCCGTGAATGGTTTGCTCGCTTGGATATTCAGCCCCCGTATTGCCCCATACGCCCAGAATTTGCTCGCGCTCCTGCTCGCTTAAAATATCCAGCTCTTGCACCCGAATGTCCGGCTTCGCTGTCACTTGCTCCAGCAGTTGCACCAGATGGCCTCGAATTTGCTCTACACTTTCATGTTCAAATGCCAGCGCATTATAGCCAAAGCTCATTTGGATTGTATTCCCCGGCAGTACCACCAAGTTAAAGTCATAGTTGGTCTGCTCGACCGACTCGACTCCCGTAATGCTGAAATTGGACTCCTCACCATCACCCAGCTGCTCCATTTGTTCTTCCATCGGAAAGTTTTCAAATATGAGTATATGGTTGATCAAATCCTGCTTCAGCTCTGACAGCCCCTGAATTTCATACAGCGGGTACGTGTCATAAGTATGAGAAGCAATAGACTGCTCTTGATTTTGCTTCATCAATTCCGAGAATAGAGGGTCCTCACCGCTTCGAATGCGTACAGGTACCGTGTTAATGAACAGGCCAATGATATGCTCCACATTCGGAATATCCGCCGGGCGTCCAGATACGACGCTGCCAAACACCACATCATCCGTGCCATTATATTTTTGAAGCAAAATGCCCCAGACCGTTTGCACCAGCGTATTCATCGTTACCTGATAATGCTTGGCTATTCGCTGAATCCCGGCCGTCAATCGCGTGCCCAAATCAAAGTCAAGACGCTCCGCCTGATACCCTGTTTTGCCCTGCTTTTTAGCCTGCGGCAAACGAGACTGCTCCTCATACCCGTTCAGATAGTCACTCCAGTAGTTCGACGCTTCCTGACGGTCCTGCTGCTCCAGCCATTCAATATACTGGCTATACGGCGTGACAGGGGCCAGTTCAGGTTGCTTGTGGGCCAGAGTGGCAAAGTAACTCGCAAACACCTCATTCGTCACCAGTGACAAGCACCAGCCATCCATCACAATATGATGGAAACTCCACACAAACCGATATGAATCCTCACCCGTACGTAAAATAGATACACGCATCAAGGCATCCTGCGCCAGATCAAAGCCTCTCTGCTTGTCTTTGCGCGTAAATTCGAGGATGTAATCGTTTTGCTTCTCTTCCTCCACATCCCGCAAGTCCTCTACATACAGCTCACTGCGCTTATTCCGGTACACGACCTGAAGCGGTTCGTCCTTCCAGCCGCTGTAGAAATTCGTACGCAGTGCCGTATGCCGCTGCACCAATACATCCAAACTTGCTGCAAATGCAGCAACATTAAAGTTTCCTTGCAGATCAAAGGATGCCTGTTCAAAATAAGCTCCCGATTGCGAATCCATCAGATTGTAGAACAGCATCCCCTTCTGCATCGGCGTCAGTGCGTATACATTTTCCAGTTCACCAGTACGTGCAGCCTGCTCCGCAATTTCCCCCAGCTCGCCATTCGTCAGACCCTTGAAAGACACATCACTCGGGGTTAACTCCGGCTGTTCCTGAGCGATGCAATGCGCAATCACCTCTTGCAAAGCGGCTTGAAGCAGTCCCGCCACCCGTTCCAACGTTTCCTTACGATATTGCTTACGGCTGTAAGCGATCGTCAATCGCAGCGTACCCTCCGAGATCATCGCGTTCAAATCCAGCGTGTGTGGCAATGGTGAATTCGCATCGTCAGTCTCACCCACACCATAGGATGACAGCGTGATTCCGCTATTTTGCAAATCCTGATCCACTTGTCCCAAATAGTTAAAGCTGATTTCCGGTTCTGCTAAAATTGTACGCTCTTCATCTGCTGCGGACGCATGGGACAAGTAACGCCATGTACCATACGTCAGCCCTTTATCCGGAATCCCGCGCAGACCTTCCTTCGTTTCCTTGATCCGCTGTGCCAGTGTCATTCCCTTGCCCGTTTCCAGCAGCACCGGATACAAGCTTGTAAACCAGCCTACCGTACGCGTAATATCCACCTCTGGCAGGATCGCTTCCCGGCCATGTCCCTCCAGGTTCACCAGCACACGTTCTGCACCTGTCCAGCTATGAATCGCCAAGCCGAGCGCGGTCAGCAGCAAATCATTGACCTCCGTGTTATAGGCACGGTGCGCTTGTTTCAAGAGCTGCTGTGTTTCGGCTTCGCTCCACGCTACCGTCAGCACTTCGCCATCTGTATTCAAGGAGCCGTCATAGGAAAAATCCTTAGGTAAAGGTGCAACTCCCTCGGCTTTGGCCTGTTCAAGCTGCTGCCAGTATGCTGCGTCTGATTCGGCCGCCGGGCTGTTTGCATAAGACGACAGCTCGCGTGCCCATGTTTGGAAGGAATCCGTTTTATAAGGCAATCTTACAGGCTCGCCCTTCTGTGCTTGCTCATAGCCTGTGGAGAAATCCTCAAACAGAATCCTCCAGGAGACCGCATCCATCACCAGATGGTGAACCGCCATCAGCAAATGATCGCCATCAGCACCATGGAACAAACCAAGCTTCACCAAAGGTCCTTCGGACAGATTAATGCTGCTTTGAATTTCGGTTGCTTTGGCTTCAAGCACCTCCGCATACGCCGTCACCTCACGGAAATCCGCTGTTTCCAGCGTATACAACAATCCTTCCTCTACCCGGCGCGTCCAAGCTTTATAACCAGATGATTGCTTGCGGAAAACCGTACGCAGAGCATCATGATGCTCCACAATACGGTCCATCACCCGGTGAACCGCCGTCTCGTCAAAGCCTGCCGCACTGTACAGCATGACCGCCTGATTAAAGTGCTCTGGACGCTCACGCTCCTGGGAAAAGAACCAGTGCTGGATTGGAAGCAATGCGGTTTCCCCACTGACTTCCCCTTGATCCGCGATCCGGCTGACCTCATGAATATGTGGTGCCAGTACCTCTACCGTCGGATATTGGAACAAATCCTTCATTTCCAGCTTGTAGCCTTTTTGGAACACACGGGATGAAATTTGGATCGCCTTGATCGAATCTCCACCCAGATCAAAGAAATTGTCCAAAATACCGACGGTTTTCACGCCCAATACCGACTGCCACACCGTCACTAGTGCCCGTTCTGCCACCGTACGTGGCTCAGCATAGTCCACTCCGCTTTGCAGACTGTCTTCCGGCGCTGGCAGTGCCTTACGGTCGATTTTTCCGTTGGGGCTAAGCGGCATCTGATCCATCTGCACGAAGTACAACGGAACCATATAGCTTGGCAGTTCCTGACCCAGCTCGCTTCTCAGCTCACTTGCAGGAATTTCCTGCTCCGCAACATAGTAAGCTATCATTTGCTTTTGTCCCGCTTCGTCTGCGCGGGCCACCACAACCGCTTCCTGCACATGTGCCACTTTCAACAAGTGCAATTCGACCTCGCCCAATTCAATCCGGTACCCCCGAATTTTTACCTGATGGTCGATCCGTCCGAGATACTCGATGTTTCCGTCCGGTAGCCATTGGGTCAAATCCCCTGTCCGGTACATCCGCTCATAACCCGGCTCACCAGCCGCAAACGGATCGGTCACAAATTTCTCATCTGTCAGTTCAGGCTGATTCAGGTAACCGCGTGCTACACCGACACCACCAATGCACAGCTCGCCCGCTACGCCTACAGGCTGCAACTGCTTCGTGCCTTCCTTCACGATGTACAGACGAATGTTCTGGAGCGGTTTACCGATTGGAATTACTTCATACGATTCCTCTGGATCACAATCGAAGTAGGCTACTTCTACCGTGGCTTCCGTTGGACCGTACATATTGGTTAGTTTCGTCCCGACCCTACCCAGCAGGCCCCGTTGGAAACGCGCCACATGCTGTGGCGGTAACGCCTCACCGCTGGCAAACACATGTCGTAGCGTTTCCAGCTTCGTTTTCACCGCTTCCAGTGGCTGCTGCTCCAGATATTCCAGAAATGCATGCAGCATCGCAGGTACAAAGTGAATCAGACTTACTCCATCACGGGCAATCGTCTCCACAATTTGCTCAGGGCTTTTTTCCCCACCCGGCGACAACAGGCTCAGCTTCGAGCCGATCAGCGACCACATGAACAGCTCCCACACCGATACGTCAAACGTAAAGGCCGTTTTCTGCAAAATCGTATCCGCAACACTCACATCATACTGGTCACGCATCCAGACCAGACGGTTAATGACCGAATGATGTTCGACCATAACTCCCTTCGGTTTCCCCGTGGAACCGGAGGTATAGATGACATAGGCCATATGGTGCGGCCCTGCTAACGGTTCCAGATTCGATCCATTTTATGGTAAATGCCTTCGCTATCCAGCACCAGCACCTTACCGTCAAAGCTCAGGCTCGTTTGCTCTGCCAGATGCGATTGTGTCAGTACCAGCTGTGCTCCCGAGTCCTCCAGCATATAACGGATGCGCTCCGCAGGATAATCCGGGTCAATCGGTACATAAGCCCCACCTGCTTTGAGAATCGCATAAATGCCTACCATCATCTCCAATGAACGCCTTACGAGAATACCCACGGGTTGTTCCGGTCCGACTCCTTCTGCACGCAACGTCCGCGCTAGACGGTTCGCCCGCTCGTTCAGCTCGCGGTACGTCAACGTCTCCGTTCCAAACAGCAGTGCTACCTGATCCGGGGTCCGCTTCACCTGTTTCTCGAACAGTGCGCTCAGCGTCTGATCGTGCGGATAATCTACCGCCGTATCTCCCCAAACCTTCAGAATTTGGACTTGTTCTTCCGCTGTCACGAGTTCCAGCTCATCCACTCGAATGTGCGGATTCTCCGCAATTTGCCCGATGACATGAATCAAATGCCCCTGAATGCGCTCTACCGCAACCCGGTTATACACGCGAGCATTGTAATCCAGCAAAATGGAAATCTCCTCGTCAGGCACCACGATCAGGTTAAAGTCATAGTTTGTTTGCTCGGCAATTGCCACATTAGCAATGGAGAAGCCAGCTTGTGTACCTGTCTCATCGGAACTGCCCACCTGCTCCATCTGCTGCCCGATCGGATAGTTTTCAAAGACCATAATATGATTGATCAGGTCTTGCTTTTGCTCGGTCAGCGCCTGAATATCGTACAGCGGGTACGTGTCATACGCGCCGGAAGCCAAGGCCTGCTTCTGTGTACGTTGCAATATTTCCGCAAACGTGGTATTTCGCTCACTGTAAATACGCACCGGAATCGTATTAATGAACAGTCCGATCATGCTTTCCACACCCGGAATTTCCGCTGGACGACCGGATACAACACTGCCGAACACGACATCCTGATTATTGTTATATTTTTGTAAAATAACGCCCCAGACGCTTTGCATCAGCGTATTAATCGTCACCTGCTGCTGCTTCGCAATCCGGTTCAACGCTTTGCTTCGTTCCTTGCCCAGCACAAAGGAAATCTTTTCCGAAACGTAATCTGAACTTTGATCCTCAGTAGTCTCAGCCGTCACCGTCCCAATGGACTGTGCGTTCGCTCCAGGCACCAGCGTCTGCTGCTCAAAGCCCGCCAAATAGTTGCTCCAGTAGCGGCTCGCTTCCTGTCCGTCCTGCCGTTCCAGCCATTCAATATAATCACTGTACGGCTTGACAGGTTTAAGCACAGGCTGCTTCTGCTCCAGCAAAGCAAAGTACGTGCCAAACACCTCACCCGTCACCAACGACAGGCACCAGCCGTCCATCACGATATGATGGAAGCTCCACACAAAACGGTACGTACTCTCTCCTGTACGGAAAATAGTCACACGCATCAATGCATCCTTGCTCAGATCAAAGCCTCGTGCCTTGTCTTGAGCTACAAAAGCAGCAACGGCCTCATCACGTTCTCTGGCATCCTCATAACGGAAACCCAGATTTTTGTGGCGATAGACGACCTGCACGGGTTGATCATGCCATCCACTATAGAAATTTGTCCGGAAAATGGCGTGTCGTCCTGCCAGCAGATTCAAACTTTCTTCAAACACAGCTGGCTCAAAGCTGCCTTCCAGATCAAACGTTGCCTGCTCAAAATACACCCCGGATTTGCTATTCATCAGGCTGTGAAACAGCATGCCCTTTTGCATCGGCGTCAGCGGATATACATTTTCCAGCTCCCCGATGGTCCGTGTCTGCTCCACAATCGTATCCAGCTGCTCCACCGTCAAGTTTTTCAGCAACACATCACTTGGCGTCAGTTCTGTCTGCTCTCTAGAAACGCAATGCTCGATAATTTCCAGCAAATTCGCCTTCAGCAGATTAGCCAGCAACTGAATCGTATCTTCACGGAACGCCTTGCCGTTATACCGAATGTCCAGCTCCAGCGCGCCGTCCGTGACGATTCCCCCACATCCAGGGCATACTTCATTTCCGTCCGGTCGCTAACAGCCGCTCCAATTGGATACGACGACATGCGGATATCGCTGTTTTGTAAATCCTGATCAAACTGTCCCAAATAGTTAAAACTCACCTGCGGCTCGGGATACATCCCTCTAGCTTGTCCTACACCCGCTTCACTCAGATACCTCCAAATGCCATAGCCGATACCTTTATTCGGAATGTGGCGCAGGTCTTCTTTGACCTGTTTGATACGCCCGGACAGATCAGCCTCTTTGCTGATATCGAGCAGCACCGGATATTGGCTTGTAAACCAACCTATTGTCCGCGAAATATCCGTATCCGCTACAATGTCCTCACGCCCATGCCCTTCCAGATTGATCAAGGTACGTTCTTTGCCCGTCCAGGCATACAGCGTCATCCCCAGAGCGGTCAGTAGCAGATCATTCACTTCCGTGTTATACGCGCGGTGCGCCTGCTTCAAGAGTCGTTCCGTCTCTTCCTCCGTAAGCTTTACGGCAACCGTACCTGTATCCAAAATCGTAAATTCGCCATCATGCTCCTGATCCTCCGGCAACGTGATCTGATCAGACCCGGCGGTTTCGTTTAATGCCTCCCAGTGCGCGCGTTCGCTCTCCATAGCTGGACTACTCGCATAAGCAAACAGTCGTTCAGACCAGGCACGGAAAGAATCGGTTTTATCCGGTAAACGAATCGCTTCTCCGTTCACGGCTTGCTCATAAGCTGTCGCCAGATCCTCAAACAAAATGCGCCACGATACCCCGTCCACCACCAAATGGTGAATCGCGATCAGCAGATGGTCCCCGTCGGCACAGTGGAACAAACCAAGCTTCAGAAGTGGGCCTTCACTCAAATGAATGCTGCTCTGTATCTCGCTGGCTTTGGCCTCAAGGGCTTCACTTAAATCCGTTCCTTCGCCTACATCCTTCCAATCCAGCACTTCCAGATGATACAGCTCACCCTCCTGCATCCCACGGTTCCACGCTTCATAGCTGTGATCGGTTTTACGGAATACCGTCCGCAAAGCATCATGATGCTCTACCAGCTTCGTCAGCGCCTGACGCAGTGCAGATTCGTCAAAGCCTTGCTCCCGCTGGAGCATAACAGCCTGATTGTAATGATGCGCATCCAATTGATCCTGCTCAGCAAACCAGTGTTGGATCGGCGTAAGTGTCACCTTGCCCGTCACTTCTCCCTGCTCGGCAGCTCTGATCCCAGCCGAACGCAGATGTGGAGCCAGCTCTGCCACATTTGGATATTTGAATAAATCCTTCATCTCCAGCTTGTATCCGGCTTGAAGCAGGCGGGAAGATACTTGAATCGCCTTGATCGAATCACCGCCCAGATCAAAGAAATTGTCGAGCAAACCGATTCGTTCCGCGCCCAGCACGGTTTGCCATACCCATGCCAATGCCTGTTCCGCAGGCGTTTGTGGAGCGACATATTCACTTCCGCTCAGAAGATTTCCTTCCGGCGCAGGCAGCGCTTTGCGATCCACCTTCCCGTTGACGGTCAGTGGAATTTGCTCCAATTCCACGAAATAGGAAGGAACCATATATCCTGGTATTTCCTGCGTTAGCAAGCTTCTCAGTTCTCCAACGTTCCATTCCCGATCAGCTGTAAAATAGGCACATAGCACCTTTTGATCGAATTCGTCCTCACGCGCTACTATGACAGCTTCCCGAATCGAATCTATTTTCAACAGCTGTGCCTCAACTTCACCCAACTCAATGCGGTATCCGCGGATTTTGACCTGCTCATCCATCCGGCCCTGATACTCCAGCATGCCGTCTTCGCGCCAACGCACAAGATCGCCTGTACGATATATGCGCTCCCCGGATGCAAACGGATCAGTGATAAATTTCTCATCCGTCAGCTCAGGGCGGTTTAAGTAGCCACGCGCTACCCCATCCCCGCCGACAACCAGCTCGCCCCAAGCGCCTATCGGCTGGAGGTTTAAGCCATGATCCACAACATAGGCCGTAGAATTACGAATTGGACGACCAATCGGCACCGCTTCGAACTGCTCCCCAGTAATGAGGTGAGTCGTAGAAAAGGTTGTATTTTCCGTCGGGCCATAACCGTTAATGATGTGGAGACCCGGATTCGTCCGCAGCACCCGGTTAATATGCGGCACCGACAGCACATCACCACCAACCAGCAATTCTTTTACACCCTCGAACAATGCACTGTCTTGCTGAGAAAGCTGATTGAACAGTGGCGCAGTCAGCCACATCGTCGTAATGCGGTGGGCACGAACAGCCTCCTTAAGCTTCGGTGCATCCAGCAGCACATCCTGATGAACCAGCACCAGTTGTCCACCGTTCAACAACGCACCCCAAATTTCAAACGTAGACGCATCGAACACAATCGCCCCTGTTTGCAAAATCCGGGTCGTTTCGTCCAGCTGCACATAATCCGTATTGCGTACAAGCCGCACCACATTGCGATGCTCGACAATAACGCCCTTTGGCTTACCTGTGGAGCCCGAGGTGTAAATGACATACGCAGCCTGCTCACCCTCACCTGCAAGCTCCAGATTAGAATTTATTTCGTGGGAGGCCCCGATACCCTGTGTATCCGTCTCATTTGAATTAGAGCCTTTCAGTTCAACAATCTTCCCGTCAAAATAGCAACGATCCAGCAAATGCTGCTGTGCCAGCACCAGTTTTGCCCCCGAATCCTCCAGCATGTAACGGATGCGATCCTCTGGATACTCCGGATCTACAGGCACATATGCGCCCCCGGCTTTTAAAATAGCGAGCACTCCGGTAATCATATCCAGCGAGCGTTCTGCCAAAATACCGACCGTCTCATCGGCCTGCACACCTTCAGCACGTAATGCCCAGGCCAGTCGGTTTGCCGCTTCGTTCAGCTCACGATAGGTCAGTGATTCTTTTCCGTTCACAACGGCAATATGATCAGGTATACGTGCCGCCTGCTCCTCAAACAGCTCATGGATCGTCCGATGACGCGGATACACAGAAATCGTATCGTTGTATTCACGGATAATCTGTGCTTTTTCCGCTGCTGTGACCAGTTCCAGCTCTTGAATACGAATGGATGGATTAGCAGCAATTTGTTCCAACAGGCGGGCAAAATGTCCATGCAGCCGCTCAATACCTGCCTGATCAAAGCTCAGCGTGTTATAGGCGAAACGTATTTTGATACCCTCTCCCGGCATGACGATGACGTTGAGATCATAGTTCGTCTGCTCTGTCGCCACCACATTGGAGATCGTGAACGTATCCTGACCGCCGCCTCCTAACTGTTCCACTTGTTGTTCCACCGGATAATTTTCGAACACCATAATATGATTGATTAAATCCTGCTTTTGCTCCGTCAGCGCCTGAATTTCATACAGCGGGAACGCGTCATAGGCATTGGAAGCCAGCGCCTGGCGCTGTGTTCGTTTCATCAGTTCGGCAAAGGCTTCGCCGTCCACAGAATGAACGCGCACCGGAATCGTATTGATGAACAGCCCAATCATGCGCTCCACACCCGGAATATCGCCCGGACGACCCGATACGACGCTGCCGAACACGACATCCGGACTGTTGTTATATTTTTGTAACAGAACACCCCATACCGTCTGAATCAGCGTGTTAATGGTCACCTGATTTTGCTTCGCCACCCGTTCGATCTGAGCGACCAGCCCCGGCTGGAAGTCACAATCCAGCTCTCCGGCCACATATTCCCCGGCTTGCTGCGATTTCGGCTGTGTTTTTTGTTGCGGAAGCGTAATTTGCTGCTCATAATCCGCCAGATATCCGCTCCAGTATTGCAAAGCCGCCTCACGGTCCTGACGCTCCAGCCATTCAATAAAGCGACTGAACGGCGTGACAGGCTCAAGCTTAGGCTCTTGACCTGCACGAAGCGCCAGATAGCCGCCGAATACCTCCTGTGTCATAAAGGACAAGCACCAGCCATCCATCAAAATGTGATGGAAGCTCCAAATAAAGCGGTACGCTTCATCTCCGGTTTGCAGGATAGACACACGGATTAGCGCATCCTTAGCGAGATGGAATCCTTTGGCTTTATCCGCAAGGGTAAAAGCTTCAACACGAGCTTCACGTTCTTGTTTTTCAAGTACGCGTAGATCCTCGTAGTACAATTCTCCGCTGCGGTTGCGGAAGACGACCTGCACAGGCTCATCTTTCCACGAACTGATAAAGTTCGTCCGTAGCGCCTCATGACGTTGTACGAGCAGATCAAAGCTTTTGCCGAAAGCGACCACATCAAAACGTCCGTTCAACTCAAAGGTTGCCTGCTCAAAATAAGCCGCCGAATCCTCATCCATCAGACTGTAGAAGAGCATACCCTTTTGCATCGGCGTTAAGGCATACACATTTTCCAGCTCACCCATATCTCGCGTATCTTCCACCAATTGCTCCAGCTCATCCAGTGTTACGTTGTTTAACAGGACATCACTTGGTGTCAATACCGTTCTTTCTTGAGCGACACAATGGCTAATCACCTCACGCAAGCCGGATGCCAGCAGCTCTCCAAGCCGTGCAATCGTTTCATGACGGAATTGCGTTGTGCCGTAGCGAATAGTGAAGATCAGCTCGCCTTCCTCGATCACTCCATTGATATCCAGCGCAAAATCCATAGCCGCGTTTGTGCTGACAGGCACACCCATAGAATAGGAGGAAGGCTCCAGATCGTTGCCTTTATAATCCTGATCAAACTGGCCCAGATAGTTAAAGTTGATTTCTGGGGTCAACTGGAGCTGTACGCCTGCTTGCGCGAAAGCCTCAGCATTTGACAGGTATCGCAAAATACCATAGCCAATGCCTTTTTGCGGAATATGGTGCAGCCCTTCCTTCACCCGTTTGATCAAACGGGCGATATTCCCGCCTTGTCCCAGGCTTCCATCCAGTACAACCGGGAATTGACTCGTAAACCAACCAACCGTGCGCGTAATATCCACATCAGATAAAATGGATTCCCGTCCATGACCCTCCAGGTTGACCAGCACTCGTTCAGAACCGGACCAGTCATATACGGCTTTGCCGAGTGCAGCCAGCAACAGGTCATTCATTTCCGTGCTATACGCGCGGTGAGCTTGCTTGAGCAACAAATCGGTTTCCTGCTTCGTCCAGCGGACAGTGACAACTTCACTGTCTCCAAGCAGGGCATTGTCATTCGCAAAATCCTTCGGCAATGGCTTCGCCAGGCTTGCTTCTGCTTGTTCGACATGCTGCCAGTAAGCAAGCTCCCGCTCCACCGTCGCACTGTTCGCATAGGCTGACAGATGCTCAGCCCATGTCTGGAACGAATCTGTTTTCAGCGGCAATCGAATAGCTTTGCCCGTTTTACCTGCAACAGCCTGCTCATAAGCGGCTGCCAAATCCTCCAGCAGAATGCGCCACGATACACCGTCCACGACCAAATGGTGAATGACAATTAACAAATGGTCGCCTTGGGCGCATTGGAACAGACCGAGCTTCACAAGCGGACCCTCGTTCAAGTCAATGCTGGCTTGAATTTCACTCGCCTTGGCTTCTACAGCGGTAGATTCGTCTTCAATTCCGCTAAAATCTACGATTTCCAGCGTGTATAGCTCGCCTTCTTCCACACTGCGGTTCCAAGCTACGTAGCCATGCTTCGTCTCGCGGAATACAGTACGCAATGCGTCATGATGTTGGACCATGCGTTCCATTGTATGGCGCAGCGCATCTACGTCAAAGCGCCCGGCTCGATACAGCATCATCGCCTGGTTGCTGTGATGCAGGTCAACCGGCTGCTGCTCAAAGAACCACCGTTGAATTGGTGTCAGCTCTACCTCACCGGCTACCTCTTCCTGACTGGCGATTTTGCCATCTGTGCGAAGCAAAGGACTAAGGGACGCTACCGTCGGATTACTGAACAGGTCTTTCATGTTCAGTCGATAGCCTGCTTGCAGCAATCGGGACGATACCTGCAAGGCCTTGATCGAATCGCCGCCCAGCTCGAAGAAGTTATCCTGCGTACCTACCGTTTCCACGCCCAGCACCCCGGCCCATACCGAAGCCAATACCTGCTCTACCGTTGTACGCGGTGCCACATAGGCTGCACCTGTATGAATACTGCCTTCTGGCTCCGGCAAGGCCTTGCGGTCGATTTTGCCGTTGCTCGTCAGCGGCACCGTCTCCAGTCGCATCAAGCGTGCTGGCACCATGTGCGCTGGCAGCCCTGCTTCCAGCTGGGCCTGTACCTCCTCGATCCGCAGCTCGGCTGCTCCCGTGATATAGCCGCACAAATACTTGTGCCCACGCTCATCTGTCCGGTCGATCACGACGGCTTGACGTACACCCGGCACCCGCTGGATCACGGTTTCGATCTCGCCCAGCTCGATCCGGTAGCCCCGGATTTTGACTTGATAGTCCATCCGGCCGATGAAGTCCACATTCCCGTCCGGCATCCACCGTGCCAAATCGCCTGTGCGATACAATCGTTCACCCGGCACGTACGGGTTCGCCACGAATTTCTCGGCCGTCAGGTCGGCACGGTTCAGGTACCCGCGTGCTACCCCGGCTCCGCCAATGCATAGCTCGCCCAGTACGCCGATAGGTACCGGATTCAGCTGGCTGTCCACGATATAAAAGCGGGCGTTCAGCCACGCCTGACCAATCGGCACACTACCGCTGCTTGGCAGCTTCGATAGCTCTTCGTCATAGAAGCTGGAGTCAATCGCCGCTTCCGTTACGCCGTAGCTGTTAATAATCCGAGTATCTGCGCCAAATCGTTCTTGCAGCACCCGGTAATCCGTCACGCTGCAGCTATCTGAGCTGGTGATCAGCAGTTCCAGACTGCTCATGTCCAGCCCCTGTTCATGCACATGCTGCATGAACGGTACGATCAGGGCTGGTGTCGATTCGAACACCGTAACCTGATAATCGCGAATCCAGCCATACAGACGGCCTGGATCAATCCGGTCGTCTTTCGGGCAGATGACCATCGTTCCGCCGTTATAGAGCGCTCGGGCGATATCGCCGACGAATACGTCGAAGGAGAAGCTCGCCAGCTGCAACAACCGTACCGGGAACTGGTTCAGACGGTAATCCCGGCGATATGCCGCAGCCGTATTCACCAAGCTGCGATGCTCGATCATGACTCCCTTCGGACGTCCCGTTGTTCCGGAGGTGTAGATCACATACGCCAGATCCTGCGGCTCATTGATATGTTCGACATCGGCAATATCCCCGGTGTACAGCGACTCATCGTCCAACGCCAGTACAGTTTGCAAACGCAGTCCTGTTGCTGGTTCGGATGTTGCTTCACTGTCAGATGGCGAATTTAATGTTAAACTCAGGCCTCCATGGAGGGTATCTGATTCCACCGTCTCAGCGCTAACCGCCGTTTCCAGTTGGCCCTCAGACTTCCCTCCGGTCAAGGCCCATGGGCTTTCCTCCAGCCATACCTGCGCACGCTCCTGCAAGCCTGTTTGAGTCAGCAGCACCGTCGCACCGCTGTCCTCCAGCATAAAGCGGATACGCTCTGACGGATAATCGGCATCCAACGGCACATACGCGCCTCCAGCCTTCCATACCGCCAGCACACCGACCAGCATGTCCACCGAACGTTCGCTCAAGATGCCGACAATCGATTCGCGCCCGATGCCTTCATTCCGCAATCTACGGGCCAGCTGGTTCGCACGCTCGTTCAGTTCACGGTACGTAAGCTGATTCTCCTCGTACACAACCGCCATGTGATCCGGTACAAGCTGCGCCTGTTCTTCCACATAGGCGTGGAACAACAATTCTACTTCCTTCGCATCACTCCACGCAGACACGCCAACTGAACCAAAACCGTCAATGATCTTCGCTTTTTCCTCAGCAGTCACCAGCTCAAGTTCATCTACCAGCGCATTCGGTCTGTTAATCGCTTCCTCTACGATATGCAGCAAATGCTCGCGGATTTGCTCAATAGCTGCGCGTTCAAACACCAGCGCGTTGTATTCCAAATGAACACCGATTTCATCACCCGGCACAATTGTAATGTTAAAATCATAGTTCGTTTGCTCCGACACGGAAGCATTCGCAATCGTAAAGCCGTTCGTGTCACGGTTGCCCATTTGCTCCATGCTCTGTTCCACCGGATAGTTTTCAAACACCATAATATGGTTTACCAAATCATGCTTCTGCTCTGTCAGGGCCTGAATTTCATACAACGGATAGGTTTCATAGGCACGGGAAACAAGCGCCTGCTCCTGTGTCTGCTTCATCAGCCCAGCGAACGTAGCATCTTCCTCGCTATGAATCCGTACAGGAACCGTATTAATGAACAAACCGATCATTTTATCGATGCCTGGAATATCCGCCGATCTACCGGATACAACACTACCAAATACAACGTCCCGACTATTGTTATACCGTTGCAGCACAACGCCCCATGCTGCTTGCAACAGCGTATTGACCGTCACTTGCTGCCGCTTGACCAGTTGGTTCATCCGTTCCGTCACTTCACGGCTCAGTGTAAACGAAAGCTTGTCAGCCTCATATCCCTTAGCGTGACCGTCCACTTGTTTTGCCTGCGGCAATACCGTCTGCTGCTCGAAGCCAGCAAAATAGTCACTCCAGAACCGTTCTGATTCCGTGTTGTCACTCCGTTCCAGCCATTCAATATATTCGCTGTATGGCGTTACTGGTGCAAGCTCCGGCTTCCGGCCTTCAAGCAGGGCAAAATACGTATTGAAGGCTTCCCCGACAACCAGGAACAAGCACCAGCCGTCCATCAAAATATGGTGGAAGCTCCACACAAAACGGTACGATTCCTCGCCTGTACGTAATATAGATACTCTCATCAGCTCGCCTGAGCTGAAATGAAACCCTTCCGCTTTATCTCGCTCAGTAAAATCAGCAATGTACGCGTCCAGTTCTCCTTGCTCCATCGAACGCACGTCTTCAAATCGGAATCCGGCAGCTTTATGACGGTACACCACCTGTAAAGGCTGCTCATTCCACCCGCTATAAAAGTTCGTTCTGAAAATTTGATGGCGATTCACCAGCAGATTCAGGCTCTCGGCAAAAGTGTCCACTTGAAAGCTGCCCTGCAGATCAAATGTTGCCTGCTCAAAATACGCCCCGGATTGCGGCTCCATCAAGCCGTGGAACAAGATCCCCTTTTGCATCGGCGTTAGCGAATAAATATTTTCCAGTTCTCCCACAGCAGCGGTTTGCTCTACAATGTGCTCCAGTTCTCCAGCCGTTAGTCCTTGGAAGGACAGATCGCTTGGTGTCAACTCTGGCAGATCTTTGTCCACGCAATGAGCTAATACCTGGCGCAAGCTTTCCTGAAGCAAATCAGCTAGTCTTTTGATTGATTTTTTCATGAACGTTTTGCCGCTGTAGCTGATCGTCAGCTCCAGCGCACCGTCCGTGATCATGCCGTTGATATCAAGGGCATACCGCTTGGTCAACGTGTCACTAATGGAAGCCCCGAGGGAATAAGGAGACATACGGAATGCATTATTTTTCAAATCCTGATCGAATTGTCCGAGATAGTTAAAGCTAATTTCCGGCTCGGCGACAAAAGCTGCCTCCCCTTCTTCAGCAGCAGAAAGATATCTCAAAATCCCGTATCCAATTCCTTTATGCGGCAAACGGCGCAGCCCTTCCTTGACGTTCTTGACACGTCGTCCCACATTCCGATCCTCGCCCATATCCAGCAAAACTGGGAATTGGCTGGTAAACCAACCGACCGTACGTGTAATATCCACGTCTGGCAAAATAGCTTCCCGTCCATGACCCTCCAGATTCACAAGCACCTGACTGATGCCTGCCCACTCGTGAACCGCGGTTCCCAGAGCCGTCAGCAATAGATCGTTCGCTTCCGTATTATAGGCACGGTGTGCCTGCTTCAAAAATTGTTCTGTTTCTTCAACTGTCCACGCTACCGTGAGTGTGCGGTCATCGCGGAGACGAGGCTTGGCCTCGGATTTGCGAGTGTAATCCTTGGGCAAAGCTGCTTGAGTAGCACCAGCTTGCTCCAGCTCTTGCCAGTACGCACGTTCCTTCTGCAATGCTGTGCTGTTCGCATAAGCTGACAGCTGATCAGCCCACAGGCGGAAGGAATCCGTCTTATTCGGCAAACGGACAGACTCGCCCCGTAAAGCCTGCTCATAGCCGGCTGCCAAATCCTCCAGCAAAATACGCCAAGACACGCCGTCGACCACCAAATGGTGGATCGCCACCAGCAAATGATCTCCATCCGGGCAACGGAACAGACCGAGCTTTACCAAAGGACCTTCATTCAGACGAATACTGCTTTGAATTTCGCTGGCTTTGTTCTCCAGCAAATGAGCAAAATCAGGCTCATTTGTAAAATCCACCACTTCGAGACTATACAGTTCTCCTTCTTGTACGCCACGGTTCCATGCTTCATATCCACCGTCTGCATTCTGACAGAATACGATACGCAAAGCGTCATGATGCTCGACAATGCGTTGCAGTGCCTGACGAAGCGCCGTTTCGTCCAAACGATCCTCACGGTGCAGCATCAATGCCTGATTATAGTGTTCAGGCTTGGACGGCTGCTGCTCAATGAACCAGTGTTGAATCGGTGTCAACGCCACTGTTCCACTGACTTCTCCTTGATCGGAAACGCGGCTCACCCGCTGCACCCGTCCATTCAGCTCAGCAATCGTCGGATACTGGAACAGCTCCCTCATTTCCAGTTTGTAACCATTTTGCAGCAGTCTTGAAGACACCTGGATGGCCTTAATCGAGTCGCCCCCCAGATGGAAAAAATTATCTAGTACGCCAATGTGCTCGATACCCAGTACAGATTGCCATACCGATACCAACGTCCGCTCCACATCAGTTCGCGCTGCTACGTAATCCTCACCGGAATCCACGCTTCCCTCCGGTTGCGGCAACGCTCGACGATCCACCTTGCCATTCGGTGTCAACGGCAATTGCTCCAGCTGCACGAAATACGACGGCACCATGTAGCCCGGCAATTCTTGGCTCAAGGCGCTTCGCAGCTCGTTTGCCGCAATATCCGCATGGGTCACCACATAAGCGCAGAGCTGCTTTTGACCCTGCTCATCCTCACGTGCAGTGACGACGGCTTCACGCACCGCTTCCAGCTTCAACAGCTGCGCTTCCACCTCGCCCAGCTCAATCCGGTAGCCCCGGATTTTCACCTGCGCGTCAATTCGTCCTTTGTACTCCAGCGTTCCGTCTTCACGCCAGCGTACCAGGTCGCCCGTACGGTAGCAGCGTTCTCCACTACGGAACGGGCTGTCTACGAATTTCTCGGCCGTTAGATCCGGACGGTTCCGGTATCCACGTGCCACCCCGTCGCCGCCGACGATCAGCTCACCCCATGCCCCGACTGGCTGAAGCTGCATGGAACGGTCCACGACATACGCCGTCGAGTTATGGATCGGACGCCCAATCGGCACCGCTTCCAATTGCACGCTGGCAATCGCATGAGTTGTAGAAAAAGTTGTATTTTCCGTCGGGCCATAGCCGTTGATAATCCGCAGGGACGGATGAGCCTCCAGTACCCGGTTAATGTGCGGTACGGACAGCACATCACCACCGACGAGCAACTCTTGTACCCCCTCGAACAGCTCCAGATCCTGCTGGGAAAGCTGGTTAAAGAGCGGTGCAGTCAGCCACATCGTTGTAATACCGTGGCTGCGTACGGCTTCTTTAAGCTTCGGCGCGTCCAAAATGACATCCTGACTCACCAGCACTAGCTGTCCGCCATTCAGCAGCGCACCCCAAATTTCAAAGGTGGACGCGTCAAAGACAACAGCCCCGGTCTGCAAAATGCGCGTGTCAGCATCCAATTGTGCATAGTTTGTATTCTTCACCAGACGCACAACATTGCGATGCTCCACCATAACACCTTTTGGCTGGCCAGTAGTTCCCGAAGTGTACATCAAATAGGCAAGTCGATCCCCGAATTTACCCGCTTGTGAAATCTCATTTTTCAGATTTGTATAATGGGTATATTCCGCATAATTAGCCTCGTTTTGTTTCCATTGTACGGTATTTAAGCCTTGCTCATCCTCTGCCCCGTATACAGTAGCATCGCTCAGATCCAGCACAATTCCGCTGTAGTCATCTGGCTGCTGCTCCGCATGCTGCACCAGCAGTAGCTTCGCACCTGAATCCTCTAGCAGGTAGCGTACACGCTCTGCCGGATAATCCGGGTCAATCGGCACATATGCGCCGCCCGCCTTGAGGATTGCCAACATGCCGACGATCATATCTGTGGAACGCTCAGCGACGATTCCTACGGTTCGTTCAACAGTAACACCGTAACCGCGCAGCGTGTGAGCCAGTCTGTTGGCCTGTTCATTCAGTTGCCCATAGGTTAGACGACGGTTTCCAAACACAACCGCAGTCTGATCCGGCATACGCTCTGCCTGTTGCTCGAACAGTTCATGAATCCCTGCATCGTGTGGATATGGCACTGCTGTAGCATTGAATACATCCACAATTTGCGCCCGTTCCTCGTCACTAATCAGTGACAACTCCTGTATCCGCTTCTGTGGACCTTTCACCATATGCTCCGCCACACTCAAGAATTGTCGGATAATTCGGGCGATCTCCTGCTCGCTGAACAACTCGGTCCGATAATCCAGTTGCAATACAAGTTTATCGTCATCCAGCATGTCTATCATGGCAATATCGAAGTCACTCACCGTATCTCCACAGAAATCGGTATGCACCTGCTGAACGGCTTCATCAAAACGGGAGAAGCTCAGCGTACGGTACTGAATGGTAACGCCAAACAGACGGCGAATATCCGTGCCGCTTTGCTGTTCACGCAAATCCTGAATAATTTTGTTGTACGGGTAACGCTGATGCCGCAAAATGGACGACTGCTCCTTGCCCACACCTTGCAGGAAGGTCAGCAGCTCGGATTCCGGCTCAACCAGCAGGCGCGTAGCCACGGTGCTGACGAACATGCCAATCGTATCCTTCTCCTTCTTCGACGTACGGTTAGCGTACAGGGTACCTACGGTTAAATCCTGTTCCCCCGTCACTTTATGTAAATAAATATACAGGGCGGCCAGGAAGAACGTAAAAATACTGATTTTATGCTCCTCGCAAAAAACCGTGACACCACGATACAGTTCATGCTCCAGTGTATAGCTCTCCCGGCGTGCAGCTGTGCTCAGCGTTAGCGGATTGTATGATTTTAAACCTGTCGTCTCTGGCAAATCGGCAAACTTTTCCGTCCAATATGTCTTGTCCTTCTGGTAACGGTCAGATTGCTCATAGCTTTGCTCCACCTGAATGAAATCCAGATATGGATTCGCTTTGGTCGGTGTAGCTTGACCTGTACCATGGACAATATCCATGTAATGCGTGGTAATTTCATTAATGGCCTGATTCATGGATACACCATCTGAAATAATATGGTGCATTGTGAAATTGTACCAGGTTTCTTCTGCCCCAGCTGCAAAATAACAAATTGGTACAGCTGAGAATCCAGCAATAAAAAGGGCTGTGAATTAAGACGGTTTACTAATAGTTCAGCTTCCCCCGGGGTAACCTGGAGCGTTTCTATGCTTTGAGCGGCAAATGGCTCTACATATTGATATGGAATACCGTCCTCAGCAGTGATTTTGATACGAAAAGAATCGTTTTGCGCAATGACCTGGTTCATCGCCTGCTGCAATGCATCTATACGAACAGTTCCCTTAATTTTAACAGTTGTAATAAGCGTGGACGTGTTGCAATTGGGATACAGAAGCTCCGTATACCAAATACGTTGCTGTGGCTGGCTTAATGCAAACAATTGAATATCGTGCTGAGTCATATGTCTCTCTCCTCGCAAAATAGATAGTAGTAAAAAGAAACTTCGCATATTTATGCGGTTTGTTCCTCAGGATGCTTTCGAAACTGAAGCTCATACAGCTCCGCATAATGACCGCCCTCGGCAAGGAGCTGGTCATGGGTACCCTGTTCTTTCAGCTCGCCTTCGGCAAGGACACAGATCGTATCCGCCCGCTCAATCGTAGACAATCGATGGGCAATGACTAATGTCGTACGATCCTTCATCAGCTCATTTAAGCCCTGCTGAACTTCATATTCCGATTCTGCATCCAGGGCCGAGGTCGCTTCATCCAGCAGCAAAATCGGTGCATTTTTGAGCAAAGCACGGGCAATCGCGATCCGCTGTCTTTGACCGCCGGACAAGTTGGCTCCGCGTTCACCGACAATGGTGTCGTAACCCTCCGGCAGCTCGGCTATGAAGCCGCTGGCATAGGCCGTTTTGGCCGCAGCCTCTACTTCCTCATCTGTGGCATCCGGTGAGCCAAAACGGATATTATCCGCTACTGTACCGTGGAACAGCGTAGCCTCCTGTGGTACATAGGCCATCAAATCCCTGACCTCATCCAACCGAAATTCTCCTGCCGAACGACCACGGACCCGCAGCACACCCTCATCCGGTGGGTAAAAGCCCAGCAACAGCTTCATGACTGTGCTTTTGCCACCACCACTCGGGCCGACAAGCGCGGTTACCTGCCCTTCCGGCACGATCAGATTCAACCTTCGCAGCGTTGGACGGTCCGGCTGATAGCCAAAGGTGATGTCGTGCAGCTCCAGCGCAGCCGGAACTTGTTCAATGACGCGGCCTGGGCCCACGGTCTCGACATCACCATAGGATCCCTTAGGCTCACTGGCTGATAAAGCTGCCGCCTCCGGGCCGATAAGCCCAGTCCGCGGTCCCTTCTGTTTCGCTGCTGGAAAGTGCTCCTCTTCCTTCGACTCATCCAGAATTTCGCGGATACGCGCCAAACCCGCCAAGGAGTTTTGCAACAGTGATATAGCCGCCCCCAGTTGCAAAAACACCGTGGAAATACCGCTTTGCAGCTGCACAATCTGTCCCAGTACTCCCAGCTCCATTTGCTTCTGCGAAACCAGAATCAGTCCGGCGACAAGCACACCGCCCAGCGTAATGAATTCAATTATAAAATTGCACATATCCTGCAAGCCCATATGACGTCCCTGCCGGATGCTGATGCTGTTTATGTCCTCGCTTGCATCGTTACAAAGGCCGCCTACCTTTGTCCGCAATCCAAACAGCTTCACTGTCTGCAAACCGGAAAGCAAATCACTCAACCGTTCCGTGAACCTGCTCATCCGTCCCTGTAACTCTTCACTCGTCTGTCGCATCTTCTTCGCGAAATGAGAATTTACCCAAGCTGAGGCCAGCCCCAGTAAAACCGCCATAATCCCAAATCGCCAATCCAGCGCCATCATAATGACCAGTGAGCCAAAGAAAAGCGAAATTTCCAGTATAATCGAGCGAATATGAACGGTGTAAGCCTGCTCCAACGCCTGTACATCGTTCGTCATGCGGGATACAAGATCACCCGAATGTCGTTTTTCGGCCTTTTCATACGATAGCTTGACGATATGCCCGAATAGTCTCATCCGTACGTCGGCAATCGCCAGCTTCACACACCGCTTATACATGTAGCTGCACAGCGGGGAAATAAGACTTAATGCCAAAAATGTACCGCTGACCAAATAAACCGCCTGGTATAGCTCCTGCACATCGCCATCAACCGCAAAATTTAGCAAATAATGCACCACAAAGGAAAGTAAAATCGTGATGCTCGCATTGGTCAGACTGTTGCCAATCAGCCCGGTAAAATACCATTTCCGGTGCGGCCTCATCAGGGACATCAACTGCTTAAGCTCATAAAACCCCTGCTTGAAGGTCACGATTCTCACTCCTTTCCTCCGACATAGAATTTCCGTTTTCCATCGTATGCTGTTCTTCTTCGAAATTTTTCAAATACAGCTTTCGGTACACACCGTCACGGCCTAGCAATTCCTCATGGGTCCCCGATTCCACAATGCTCCCCTCATCGAGTACAATAATCCGGTTCGCCTGACGCACGGTTGACAGTCGATGAGCAATGACCAGTACCGTCCGGTTTTGCATTGCCGCATTCATCGCGATCTGCACCTGAGCCTCCGACTGGCTATCGAGCGCTGAAGTTGGCTCGTCCAGTAGAAGCAGCGGAGCATTTTTCAGCAATGCTCTTGCTATGGAAATACGTTGCTTTTGTCCGCCGGACAATCCGCCTCCCCGCTCGCTCAAAAGGGTTTCATAGCCCTCGGGAAGCTGAACAATAAAATCATGCGCATGTGCCGCTTTCGCCGCCTCGACAATTTCTTCCCGGGTCGCCTCCAGACGCCCATATCCGATATTTTCTGCAATGGTGGCCGGAAAAAGAGACGGCTCCTGAGATACCATCGAAATATGGCTGCGCAGGCTTGTTAAATTCCAATCTGTCAAACTCTTTCCAAATAGTTGAACGGTGCCAACATGCTCTCCCGGTTCATTAAATCCGCAAAGCAATTTGAAAATCGTGCTTTTGCCGCCACCGCTGGCGCCGACAATCGCTACCGTTTCTCCTTGTCCTACCTGGAAGCTAATATCCTTCAGCACCGTGTTCCCTTCGTTGTAGCCAAAGGTTAAATGCTCAAAGCTGACCACAGCAATGTCATCGTTGCTTTCTGCTCCGCCTGCCTCACTTCCACTAGTTTGGTTGGCTTCCCTATCTGCATCGTCTTCCAAACGGCGGGCCTTATCCCCTCGATCTTGACCGACTGAAGTGATTTCGCCGCCTTGACGTTCATCCGGCCAATCCAGTAGCTCAAACAAATGCTTCGCCGCTCCCCCTGCTTCCTTCATTTGCGAGATGATCGTCGGCAGCATTGAAATGGGCTGCAATATGAACGAAATCAGATATAAAAATAGGACAATACCTCCAGCATTCAGCTCTCCTTGTTGAATCAGGTATCCTCCGTACGCAATGACCAAAATAATCGGTGTTGCCAGCATCATCACACCTACCGGAGTAATGAACGCATAGCGTTTTTCCAGCCGCAAGCCGCGCTTGACGACCTCCTCCATAATCACCATATACTTCTTCAACAGCACAGCCTGCATATTGAATGCCTTGACGATAGGAATTCCTCCGATCGCATCCTGCCCCACCGCGTTCAAATGAGCCATTTTCTCCTGAAGCTCCTCGGAATATTTTTCAATCGGCTTGCTCATCAGTGATGTTATGATCATTCCTACAGGCATGAGCGCAAGACTTGCCAAAATCAGTTTCCAGCTTGTCAGTAAAAGCAACGTTAACGATGCCGTAAACACTAGCGGTAAATAAAACAGATTGGCAAACTGCTGGATAAAAAAGTTCTGTAACACCGCCGTATTGTTTGTTAGACGGGATACCAAATCTCCGGTGAACTTCCTCTCCACGCTGGAAACCGGTAAATCGCAAAACTTATGTACGAGGTCGCCTCTCAAGTCCCGCAGAGCGCTAACGCTAAATCGCGCCGAAGCGTACCTCATCACAAACTTACAGGGCATTCCAATTAGCGTCATACCAACAACCAGATAGATCATGTTCTGGGCGGAGGAGAATGTCCCCTGTGCCATTTGCTCAATGGCCTTACCCAAAATAATGTCTATGGCTGCCAAACATAAGGAGGCGATCACCGTTATGAGAACCCATAGATTGTACGGTCTTACATAACGTGCGAGTCTCCGAAAAGCAGAATTAGATCGAAACAAGGACATCCCTCTTTTTCGTTGCTCACACTTTCGCAGTGCGAACTTTTTTTAGTTGCAATGGACACGGTGAGATAAACTCTGCTCTGGATGTAGGAGTGTTTGCATGGAATGAAATTGTTCTTGAATTATGCTGGGAATTGCAGCATGGTGGTGGGTTGGCTGTCGGATTGTTGCCGAGATGTTAATAACGTAGTGTATCGTGATGTGTGGGACATTTAACTCTGTCTGAATCGTGGTTGTAGGGTATTGGTGCTATAAGATGTTTGAGCTGCGGCAGCGTGGTTCAGAGCTGAAGATGCGGACAAAATATTCACGACTGCGCTTATCACTTCTTGCTCTTGTTCATGGATGAAAAAGTGATTGCCTTCGAACATTCGCACATCTATGGGTGATGTGGTGTGCTGCTGCCAGGCATGGAGTGAATCAGTCGTCACCTCATGATCCTTCATGCCGCCTAAAATGGTCATCGGACAGGCCAAGGGGCTTCCCGGCTGATAAACATACGTTTCGCACACCTTAAAATCTGCACGCAGACGAGGCATAATAATTTGCATTAACTCTGCATTTTGCAGTACTTCTTCGGGTGTTCCCTGCATCAAACGAAGCTCTTCGGTGAAAGGTTGATCTGCTAAATCATGGAGTTGTTTTTTGGAATACGGAAGATGTGGTGCGGATTTACCGGATACGATGATATGGACAGGCAAAGTCCCGGTTTTGTTATACAACTGCCGTGCTGTTTCAAATGCAATCAGTGCTCCCATACTGTGTCCGAAAAAAGCAAACGGCTTATGTACGTATGGAGCCATAGCGGGAATCAACGATTGCACGATGTCCTGAATGGTGTCCATTGGAGCCTCTGTTGAGCGACTTTCACGTCCTGGAAGTTGTACAGGTAACACAGTAATGTCGGGCGCAAGTCTAGACTTCCAGGAATTAAATATGGAAGCGCCGCCACCGGCATAAGGGAAGCAAAATAGTTGGAGCTTCTCAGCCGGATGGACCGCAGTTTTCGCAAACCAAGATTGTGACCGAGTCGTCATATGAATTCCTCCATCCTCTATGCAGTTCAGGATTTTACAGTAAATCCTTATATCGCTTTTTTTCTTCCAACACTTTCTAGCTGTTTTTAAATATACAAACTTTAAAACCGCTTGGCATGGGACAAAAGATCTAACTTGATAGAGTTCATAAAAATAAAACAAAATACATATTATGCTATTTATTTCCATACTTTAAAAGCAACAATTCACTTTTCGCATGAATTTCCTGCTGATTATGATCTGTTAATTGGATTCAAGACGAGCTTTCAGATTTTCATGAATTTTGTAAAATCAAAATGTGATGATTTGCAATAAATCTAGAAAGCCTTGTACTACAACAATTTTACCTTTACATGCCATTAACATAAATGTAACAAATTCAGCCTGATATCATCCGACAAATTCCGCCTTTTTCCGCAACAGCCTTTAGCCTCCTATTTATGGCATTAAATTTCATCAAGCTCACATCAATCAAAATTAATAACTATTTAATTTTTAATAAATTATATTGTTTTATAGTTCTATAGAACCAATTTTCACACAAATTTTTTTGACTCTCCGTCTAAAAATTTCAGTTCAGATTGAATTTTTCTCCCCTAAAGCTATGAATTTTCTTTTCAAACTTTAATAGAAATGTTTATCTTCCTTCAAAAGTGTCGATTTTTAGGAAATTTATATCTTTGGTTCTGGCCCTTCTGCAATCGGCAAACGAACCGAAAACATCAAACAGCAAGTCTCCATGTGTAAGAGACTTGCTGTTTTTAAGCTTATTATGACTTGGTCTTTGATGTAGCTGTGAAGACTTAAGAGGATGCGGCTGCAGCGAGCGTACCGGAAGAGTCAGCCGTATGGTGAATACTCCGTACAAAGCGGATCGTTTTCGTTTCCGAGTGCATCACGACCGAATGGGTTTCCGCTCTATGACCAGGGAGGGAACGAACCCCTTGCAGCCACTCGCCCGGTGTCACGCCAGTAGCCACAAACATTACGCCTTTACGTCCGACCATATCCTCCATGGACAATAAAGCCCCCGGATCAGCAATGCCCATACGTTTGCACCGTTCGATCTCTTCTTCACCATGAGGCAACAGGCGACCTTGAATCTCTCCACCCATGCATTTCAGCGCTGCCGCAGCCAGCACACCTTCAGGCGCTCCACCGGAGCCGATATGCAGATCCACACCGCTATCCAGGCATGTTTCAATTGCACCCATTACATCTCCATGCCCAAGCAGCTTGATCCGAACGCCGCTTTCCCGCAGCAGCTTGATGATTCCGGCGTGACGTGTACGATCCAGAATGGACACGGTAAGTTCGGGCAAGGATTTACCCAATATCCGTGCTGCCTTTGACAGGGTAGCCGGAATCGGATCATCCAGTGACAGCTTTCCAGCCAGTGCCGGGCCTACGGCCATTTTTTGCATATACATATCCGGAGCATGGAGCAGACCACCACGGGGGCAGCAGCAATGACCGAGAAGGCATTGTTCAATCCGTTCGCCACCGTTTCGGTTCCCTCCAGCGGATCGACGGCGATATCTATGGCCGGCCCTCTGCGATTGCCTACTCTTTCCCCGATATACAGCATGGGAGCCTCATCCATTTCTCCTTCGCCAATGACGACTGTACCGTCCATAGATACTGCGTTAAAATGAGTGCGGATGGCAACCGTAGCCGCCTCGTCCGCGCTGTTCTTATCTCCACGTCCTATCCATTGCGCTGATTGCAGCGCTGCCGCCTCTGTAACCCGAACGAATTCCAATGCCAGTTGACTCTCCATACCTATCCCTCCACCTCTTTATTTATCTATAACACTCCTGTATCCTACAGCAACTATTATCTATTGAGCAGCTACGGCTTCTATAACATCCTGATAATCAAACCCGCTGTTTCTTCAATCGCTTTATCGGTGACATCAATGATCGGGCAACCTAATTCCGTAAATAGGGATTGCGCATACGCAATCTCTTCCTCCACCCGCGTCGATGTAGCATATTGCACATTGTTAGGCAGCCCCATCACTTTGAGTCGCTCACTACGTATTTTTAGCAGCAGCTCCGGCTGGATCGTCAACCCAAACACCCGACCATGCTGTACATCCTTTAACTGTGCGGGTGGGGTCAGCTCCGGTACAATGGGAATGTTGACCGTTTTATAACCTTTATGCGCCAGAAACATCGACAAAGGAGTTTTGGAAATACGGGATACGCCTAGCAGTACAATATCTGCTTTGAGAATGGCACTCACATCTTTGCCATCATCATATTGAACCGCAAAATCCATGGCTTCCACTCGGCGGAAATAATTATCGTCCATCCGATGCAGCAGACCGGGTTTTTCCTTGGGATCATCATGGAACGTGTCAGCAAACGCCTGCATCATCGGGCCCATGATATCGACAGCCCGCACATTCAGCCGGACAGCCTCCTCTTTCATTGCTTCTCTCAACTCAGGCTGTACCAGCGTATAGGCTACAAAGCCTCTACGCTCGGCCACCTCTTCCATCACCCGGCTTAGTTCGTCTTCATCTCTTACATTCATAAATCTCTTGATCTCTGTGTCCGGTAGCTCGAATTGGCGCATGGTCGCATGAACGACGGCTTCTGCCGTCTCGCCAATCGAGTCTGAACAGATCGCTATAAAATGACTGCGCGCCTGAACCATTCGATTCCTCCCATTAATCCTCTGCTACCATATCGAGCAACATTTTGATGATATTTGTTTTCGTAATGCGTCCCACCACTTTCCAATGCTCTCCTGGTTTATCAGAGCTGGAAGGGACGACGACAGGCAGACTGTCGATTTGACGGGCAATGATTTTGCGCGCTGCCTCCAATACAGTGTCTTCCGGGGAAACAGTGACGACATTCGCCTGACGGGTCATCACGAGACTGACAGGGATGGTTGCCGCATTCGGATTGCCTAGCGTAACCTTGAGCAGATCCTTGCGGGAAGCTACTCCTGCCAGATTCCCCTCTTCATCGGTAACGATCAGGTTACTCACGTTCTCCAGAAAAAGAGCAACCACAGCTTCCTGAATCGTTGTTGTTTCACGTACGATGACTGGAACCCCGTGAAGATCGCCGACCTTCATTTGCATGAGCCGGAATTTTTCCTCCCGGTTCGGTGTGCCCCGCTTTCCGACAAAATAACCAACCTTGGGCTTCGCATCTATATAATTCAGAATGCCCAGCTTGGATAGGTCGGTCCGAATGGTCGCCTTGCTGAGATTGAGCATTTCCGCAATCTGATCACCGGTAATCGGGGCATGCTTTTGTACGATGTTTAAAATTTCCACTTGTCTTGCCGTAAGGTCGATGATGAACGCCCCTCCTTTTTTTTCCTTGCTATCTGATATTAAATATAATACGTCATATATAATTATAAATCAACCTTTAAAAGCATATAAAACATCACATATATAAAATTAAAGCGGTTATTGATGGTTTTCTATCGTTTAAAACACTTATACCACACCAAAAAAGCGGATACTTCATACCCTGCTCTTTCGAGTAAGACGAAGTATCCGCTCCTTTATTCGTATCTTAAAGCATCAATCGGACGCAGCTTGGACGCCTTCCGCGCCGGGTACACTCCAAACAGTACACCAACCCCCATGCAGCACAGAAAAGAGTACAGCACAGGTTCCATCGTATACACAATTGGCATATGGACAAATTTCTCCAGCAGCTTCGCGCCCCCAAGACCCGCCATAACGCCAACCAGTCCGCCCATCAGACTGAGAAAAACAGCCTCGGCCAGAAATTGCAGCATAATATCACTGCGCTGCGCACCAATCGCCTTGCGAATCCCGATCTCTCTTGTCCGTTCGGTAACGGACACCAGCATAATATTCATAATGCCAACACCGCCAACACCGAGCGCAATCGCAGCAACGCCGAGCAACAGCATATTCATAACCTTGTCTACACCTGAGACCGTTTTTAGGATCTCCGTCTGGGTCATGATCTGAAAATCATCGCCCTCTGATGGCTTCAGCTCATGCCGGGCACGCAGCACCTGTCGGATTTCAGCACTCGCCTGGTCAATCTTCTCCTCCGTTGTTGCAGAAGCATTCACCTGCTGAATGCTCATATTCCCCAGCCGTTCCATCCCTGTTGTAATCGGCACATATACCTGCTGCCCGCTGTTACCCATATTGGAATTGGAATTCGTCAGTACCCCGACCACCTTAAAAGGAAGCTGCTTGATCATGATCGTTTCCCCCACCGCCCTGGAGGCATCCGGACCAAAAATATTACGGGCTGCATCGCTCCCTAGCACCACGACATTCAGTCTCTTTTCCACTTCATAGTGGGTAAAAGACCTGCCCTGAGCGAGCGACAGCTTTCTCACATGGATGAAAGCCAGCGAAGTCCCCTCAATCTGCCCGCTGACCTTATTGCGGCTCCACGTAATATCCGCATTGGTCATGGCACTTGGAGCTACCTCGGCTACGGCTTTTTGCTGCTCTAGCGCAGCGATATCCTCCAGAGATATTCCTTTCGTCTGATTGAACGACATGGAGCTGGACCCATCATATGGGGCATAAGGATAAATCATGAGCAAATTATCCCATACTGTTAATCTGCGACGTAATCGTGGCCGTAGAGCCTTTACCGATGGCTACAATCGCGATTACAGCAGCCACCCCAATAATAATACCCAGCATGGTCAGCAAGGATCGCAGCATATTGGTTCGCAAACTGTTGAGCGATACCCGGATAATTTCCCGAAATTTCATGCCTTCACTTCCTCTGCCGCCATTCTTCGGTTCCCAACAGGCTGATCCTTTTCAATCCGTCCATCGCGAAAATGAATTAGACGCTTGGCGTATTCCGCAATTTCCTGATCATGCGTAACGAGCACAACCGTTTTACCCCGATCGTTCAGGCGTTGGAAAATCTCCATAATTTCAACGCTTGTTTTAGAGTCCAATGCGCCTGTCGGTTCATCCGCCAAAAGAATGACCGGATTGTTTACAAGTGCGCGGGCAATGGATACCCGTTGCTGCTGACCGCCTGACAGCTCATTCGGCTTGTTGTTCATCCGATCGCTCAGCCCCACGCTGGTCAGCGCCTCAATGGCACGCAAGCGCCGCTCCTTGGCTGATACCCCGGCATAGATCATGGGCAACTCTACATTATCCAAAGCCGTTGCCCTTGGGAGCAAATGAAATTTTTGAAATACAAAACCGATTTTCTGATTACGGATAATAGCCAGCTCATCTTCACGTGCATCCAGTATGGAATAACCGTCCAAATAAAATTGCCCCGAGGTAGGCAAATCCAGACAACCAATGACATTCATCATCGTGGACTTGCCTGATCCAGACGGTCCCATGATCGCAACAAAATCACCGTCAGCAATATCAAGTTGTACCTCCCGCAGGGCATGAATTTCCTGATCCCCGACCTGGTACACTTTTTTCAAATCCTCAATCTGAATGACGTATCTCATAACCGTTTAAAAGCCTCCCTGCATGCCCATAGCGGAAGGGTCCGGCGGAGGTTCAGGAGCAGGCACAATAAGAGTGTCACCCTCCTTCACACCCGACTTGAGCTCGACTCGATCTGGCGTGTAAAATCCGAGTTCTACGGGCTTGAATGTGCGTGCCCCTGGATTTGCAGAGTTATTAGAGGAAACATACACGCCGTCCTGTCCCCCCTCTGATCTTAGGGCAGTCGCTGGTACGAACAACACATTTTTGTGTACCCCCAAAATAACAGCGACATTCATAATCATGCCCGTTTTCAGCTTGCCCTTCGGATCATGAACAGACAGTTCCATCAGATAAGTCGTCATGCCTTCATCTGTGGATGCCTCCGGTGAGACGAATTGCACCTTCCCAGGGAACGACTCACCCGGATAAGCATTGGTGGATAACACCGCTGAAAGTCCTTTTTTCACCTTTACAATATCGTTCTGACTAATTTTCGCAACAATTTTGAGATTGTTGGAGTCCGAGTTGTTCATGACGATAAAAGGAGCCGTCGGACTGGTCCCGACATCCCCGTTCACCTTTAAAATGACTCCGTCCCATGGTGCCGTGACCTGAAGCTTGTTCAGGTCATTTTTTTTCTGTTCCAGCTCGGTGGCCAGTCTTCTAACCTCAATCCGTGCGGATTGGATATTGGAGGCATCGGCTGGAACCTCAATTTTGCGAAGCTCAGCCATAGCCGAACGATAGCCGATTTCAGCCTCTGCGATAGCATGACGCTTTTGCGACATGATTTTACGGAATTGTAAATCCAGACCGTCATAATCTGTCTGTGCCTTATCCAGTGCTTGCTCTGCCTGCTCCATTTCACTGTTGGACACCGCCCCGGCATCATGTAAAAACTTTTGATCTTCATATGTCTTACGCGCCTGCTCCAACTGCTTTTTGGAAGCCTTTTTCTGACTTTCCGCTTCTTCCAGCTCAAATGATTCCTGCGCTGTATCGACAGCCATTTTAGCCCGAAGCACGTTTGTCTTCTGAATTTCAATATCCTCCGCCTTCGGTCCCTTTTCCAATTCAGCCAGCTTGGATTTGGATATTTCCAAACTATCGGATGCGCTCTGGATTTGCATCTTAATTTCAGAACTGTCCAGAAGAGCCAGGACTTGTCCTTTTTTCACCTTGTCTCCGGCCTTCACGTTTACCGCCGCCAGCTTATTTTCGCCTGCACTTGTGAAATTCAGCTTTACTTCCTTGGAGGCCTGCACGGTACCAGATGTATCCAGCTTCTCGCTCACATCCCCGCGCTCCACTTTAAGTATCTCGTCCTGAACTAATGGTGCAGCCTGCTCTTTGGGCAGCTTCAAATACACTGCTGTTCCGCCCCCGCCTATAACCAGCAGCACAACCGCAGTCCAGATCCACTTTTTCCTCCGTTTTCTTCGTAACTTTAACAAGGCATCGTTTAAAACCGTTTCTGCCAACTTCGTTTCCTCCTTATGTGCTCCATGGCTTGCTCAACGTATATTCATTCTGACTCAGCTCAACCGCCAGCTCTTCCATTTGCCGTTCAATTTGGTCCACCTTCAACTGGTTATTTTTCAGCTCCAGCTCGATAATTAAGCCTCTGGCCCACTTTTTGCGAGACAGCTCCAACCCCTCTTTCGCCGTGCGCAGGCTTTCATCCAGTTGAGCGTATTTTTTTTGGTTTTCCTTGACCGTGGCATATAAATTGCGGAGCGATTCGGCAAAATCCTTTTGTCCCTTGTCCAGCTCCTCCTTGGCTGTATCCACGTCCATTTTGGCTAGATCGTAAGCGCCTGCACCGCTGTTAAAATCGAAATATCTCACATTGAGTTCCGAAGTCTTGATGCTATCCTCCAGCTTCCACAAGTTCGGATTCATATCCATCAGCTGTTGTATATGTATTTCGATATCCAGCTTCTTCGGTTCCTTGTACACTGGTCGATCCACCATTTCATAGGCTGTTCCGTTAGGCTGGCCCATCAGAAAATTCAGAGCGTCACGTGATTTTTGCAGCGCAATTTTCCCCTGCTCGACCGTCTGCTCGGCCTGGCTTCTGGCCTGTGTACTCTCGTTTTTCGCATACTCAGACAGCTTGCCACGCGCAAATTTGGCGAGTGCAATCTTTTCCTCCGCTTGAGCAATTTCAAGCGCTTCCAGATTATTTTTCACCTGATTCTCTGCCACGAACACGCTTTGATAGCTTTTCATCACATTAAAATAAATCTGATCCTTGGCGAACTGCGCCTGCTTTTTGCTGGCTAGATAGGATAATGTCGAAGAGTTATAATTTCTCCAGGATGACTCATCACCAACATATTCACCGTCTATAAAATCGACGAATGCATTTCCCAGGTCCTTTTCTGCATTCTTAAACTCAATTCTTCGACGCTCCACGTCCCGCTCGGCGGTACGCGTGTTGTAGCTATTCGTCTGTGCCCATTCCGCTGCCTGCTTGAGCGTTAATGGAGGTAAAGCCTGACCCGTTACAGAGGCGGTCTTCGATATAACCGCAGCAGACGAGGTTCCTGATATACTTGCTGACGTATTTCCTGTTGAACTCCCTGCTGCACTATCAGCCTGAACGGTGGAAATCAAGCCTGACGACATCGTCAAAACGAGCAGCGTGGCAGCCACTTTTTGCTTCATAAGATGAATCTCTCCCCTTTCAGTGAAATCTTTCGAATTATTTCCATAGATTTCGACATAAATTTCCACAGTCTATCCGCCACCTAATTGTACTTTCAGGTTAATGTTGGTACAAGGTGTCAAACCAATACATTTTTGTAACCTTTTTTTGAGCATATTGTCGAAGTAAGCTGTTCTCTTACAAATCCGATATAAAACGAATCTGTTTTTACCTGAACTTTACCTAAATTTCAGCTAATTTTAAGGAAACCAACAGCATCTATTAAGGTTAGGAGCATATACTAGAGAAAGAATAGCAGCCGCTCACTGGGAGGGTTAATAGATGATAAAAGAATCTCGCATGACAACTACGAACGAACCATCTGATTTGTGGATGACCCGATTTTTACGTGAATCCGAACAGCAAAAGAAGCAACTGATCCGGGAAGCCCGGAAAAATAACGATATACCACTTATAAATAGTATTTCTTTCCACCTTGCCCAACGGAATCAGCAGCATCTGATCAGCTAGGGATGATTTTAATAGAGATGTATCTCACTTCTAACCTAAAATGCCGATCAACGTCGCTTGCATGCGTACGTGATCGGCATTTTTAGGTTGTTTCTATCTATTCGTCTTCTGTCATCGCTTGAGAATCATGCAAGTATTTTTCCAGTGAAATTCGTCCGTTCGCCATAAACTGTATACCTTCTGCTTCCAAAAGCAGCCTTTGTAAAGAAGCTCCTTCATCGTCCTGTAGCGCGATTTCTCCCAATCGATTTACGACTCTCTGCCAGGGCAAGCGGTGCTTGCTGCTAAGCGTATGCAAAATACGCACCACCTGACGCGCCCCTCTCGGACTCCCTGCTTCCGTTGCAATTTGTCCGTAGGTCATGATTTTCCCCTCAGGGATGGACTGGACTATTTTTAATACACGAGCTGTAAAAGGCTGCATGTGATCGTCGAATCTCCTTTCTCCTAGCCGCAACTGTGGTCTTCACGTCTCAAAACAGTGCTGATACCATACAACAAAACCATTCCGGTTCTCGCGCTGTTTTTCTATCATTATAGCACCCACAGTCTTCGGTTGGCGAAGGCTAGAATCCGCTTAGACCCTGCCTTTTTAAATCCTTAGCTACTAGACGTGCCAGTTCCTTTGCTCCCGCAACATTCGGATGCAGCGTGTCACCGTTCATATACAGGGCAAGCGTGGCTTGCGGGCCAATGGAGGTAAAATAAGCTGAGCTGAGCACATTCAGATCGACCAAAGGCGTTTGTTCCTCTTGAGCCAGCGCTAAAATAGAGCTTCGATACCATCTATTTTCAGCAGTGTGTACATTGTTGGCGTTAAAATCCGTAGCTCGCCCCTGCGGTGTTGACAGGATTAGGGTCGCCCCCTTGGCCTTGACTTGTCGGATCATATCCCGCATCCAGTCCTTAAACTCCGCTTCGCTTTCGTTATGCTTCGGGTTGGTGTCATTAATGCCCAACTGGAGAATGAAATAATCCCCCGGCTTAATGTATTTGACGATGGCCTCAAGCTGACCGTCCTGATGAAAGCCCCTTGCAATTTGACCACCTGACGCCATGTTACGGATCTGGAATGTATTGGTGTTTACGAATTGCGGCAATAACTGACCCCATCCGGCCTGCACACTGCTATCCAGTGGATAGTAATTGCAGACGGTAGAATCCCCGCCGATGTAAATCGTCCGATTCGTAACGGGGTTGTTAGACAATCGCCTGATCTCCAATGCACTTATTGCAAAAGAGGTTCCCTCTTTACCTTCAGTAATCAGCAAATTCAATTGCCCATCGGTCACGGGAATTTGAAAACGGTCCTTCGCTCCGTCCCCCGTCATATTGATGACCTGATAGACTCCCTCGGCGGCAACGCTCGCTCGGGTCGTATTTCCTAGCGTGACCGATACCTCATATAATCCTGGATCAAGATCCACATCAAATGTATTTTCGCTCTTCGTACCGGTCGTCAGAAACCGTACCGCATCACTAGCGACGCCAGTACCGGATGCTCCTACATTGCGTACGTTCTCGGGTGTACGAAAGCCATAACCGCGCGTCGCATCGTATCGCAGGGATGCGTTCACCCCGGTATAGCCTGATTCCACTGGCCCCGCGCCAAAATCAAATTTGTAATCGCCAGCCGCTCCATACGCAGGCGTAGTCCCATTCAAGCCCGGCGTACTACATAATAAAGCGACCAAGAGCATACTGGTCATTCCTTTCATCCACTTCATATCATCATTCCTCCTTCAAAATGTAGAATACCCTAAGGACGTTTCGACTTTTTTGTAAGCGCATACAAAAAATTACGTTCGTTTACCTCATGGATACAGGTTTGTACCCATTGATTCCTATGCAGTCGAAGGCCTGCTTATTCATCTGATCACTCCCTTTCAAATCAATCGCACTCTTAAATATTATAGAATAAATGGGCATATTATGTAAATATCCCAATGTGAATAAGCCCCGCAGATATTCACCTGCGGGGCCTCGTACAGAAGGAACCTTTTTGAAATTTAATTCATTTATAACATTACATTAGTCTCCAACCAAAATACCGTCGAAGCTCTCTGGACCTACCCGTATCGTACCCAGCAGGTTCGAAGAAACAAAAGCGGTATACACCAGCAGTGGCGTAATCGGCGGGTTAAAGTCATCAGCCGAGAACGTGATGACCTGCGGAGCCAGTATACTCAAGCTAAACGTAGACGTTGCCGAGTAAACAAGTGGATCGGTTGGCAAGGTCCCTCTTACAATAGTGATCGTAATTCCTACTAAAGCGAGTGGCAGTTGAACCGACAGAGTCCCTTTAAGCAGAACCCGCGGCGTGCCTGTAATTCCCAGTGTGTTTAATCCGATCTGCCCAAACAACTGCGGCGTATTCAAAACAGTAATCGGAATGGCAATAGAGTTTGCATATGAGGCATTTTGAGATGTTCTTCCATCAATAAATGTTCCCATGGTTTTTCCCCCTTTCTCTACCAGATACTCATAGTCTATGAAGAGGAAGATTATATGCTTGGACTTAATAACTTGCTTAAACACACAACTTTCTCTTTATAGGCGAATGTACAGCCCTTTCCCTGGCCCCATGAATACACTAAACCAACACTGGGAAAAGGAGCGATGTAATGTCTACGTTTAAAGCCACTCTAAGGGGGAGTCATGAAGTACCTCCTGTCAGAACAAATGCCACGGGAAATGCGGAGTTTCATTACCATAAGGAACGTCGGCAATTAAAATTCGAACTTACTGTACGCAACATTTCACGGGTAACCCAAGCGCATATTCATCTGGGACGCAAGGGTGAAAATGGTCCGGTCGTAGCTGTCCTGTTCGGCCCTTCCAAATTCGGAATTACAGTCAAAAGAGGCGTTGTCAGCGGCGTGCTGCGTGCATGTGACCTCGTCGGTCCACTCAGAGGAAGAACCATTTATGATTTAGTTTGCCAAATCAGAGAAGGCAATGCTTACGTTAATGTCCACACCGTTCGGTATCCAGATGGAGCCATTCGTGGACAGATCAGACGTTGCAAGTAACCACCGTATGACGAAAATTAAATATGAAAAAGAACTTTCATAGCTACCTTGAAGTGCTTACATGCACCTTTCATGTGGATTGAAAGTTCTTTTTTTCTATTCCCCCTCAATTCTTAACAAAAGTTAAGAACTTCATAAGCGTTTCTTAAGTCCTTGCCTTCCGGGTTGTTAAGAACTTTAGCTTTTAATAGAGAGAGTTCATACAAGAGACAGTTCACACCCGAAAGGAAATGAAGCTTATGAAGCCCCTTATAAAGCCTACGACCAAAGAAAGAATTCCCGAGTTGCAGTTGGTCAGAGCCATGGCGATTCTCGCCGTCATCATAGTACATGCCACCTCTTACGCAACCGTTCAACTTACAGATTCCAGCCTATATTTTGTGTATAATGCGCTCAATGTGCTCATGAAGTACGGCACACCTGTATTTATCGCGCTAAGCAGCATGGTATTGTTCTACAACTATAAGGATCGTCCCATGGGACGAGAGCTGCTGATCCGCTTTTATAAACAGAGACTACGGTACATTCTCCTGCCTTATATTATGTTTTCTCTGTTTTATTTCATCCTGTCCCTTACGGCTGGCAGCTCTGAAACCTGAAGCGTGGCCGCACTGGCGGAGAGCTTTGCAGTGAAGCTGGCAACAGGCAAGGCGTACACGCATTTAACTCGCTTCCCTCTCTATCATTCTCGCTAGTCCATATACAAACGAAACCAGCCATAGATCGTATCTTTGGCTGGTTCATTCCTGACTTTTATGGAATTAAGGATTGTATCCCTTTATTTTTGGGAATCGAACAAAACCTCCCCGTTGGATTCGATAATCTTTTGGTACCAGTAAAAGCTGTTCTTTTTTCTTCTTTCCAGCGTACCTGAGCCATCATTGTTTTTGTCCACATAGATAAAGCCGTACCTTTTTTTCATCTCTCCTGTTCCCGCGCTGACAATGTCGATTGGGCCCCACCAGGTATAGCCAAGCACTTCGCAGCCATCTTCAATAGCTTCATGGAGCTGGATCAGATGCTTGTTCAGATAGTCTACTCGCTCGGGATCATGAATTGAACCGTCTTCCAGAATTTCATCATGACTGCCGTAGCCGTTCTCTACAACGAATAGAGGCTTCTGGTAACGATCGTACATTTCATTACACACATAGCGGAAGCCTTTCGGGTCAATCGGCCATCCCCATGGCGTTTTTTCCAAATAGGGATTGTCGAGTCCCATAATTCCCCCGGTGTTGCCCAAGATGGGCATACCTGCTTTATGTGTCGTACTTCGATAATAGCTAAATCCCAAATAATCAGCTGTATGCTCCCGCAGTAATCGTTCATCTCCGGGCTCCATTTGAACCATGATGTTATGCTCTTTCCAGATCCGTTTGGCATAGCTTGGATAATAGCCTCTAAGGATCACATCGGAATAAAATAAGGATCTTCTTCTCAGCTCATAGGCTTCAAACACATCGTCCGGATTGCAGGTATTCGGATAGATCGGACTCAGGGATAACATAGCGCCCATCATCGCGCCCGGGATAATTTCATGACACAGTTTAGTAGCCAGAGCGCTGGCAACAAAAACATGGTGACTGGCCTGATAAATCGTCGGCAGCTTGTGCTCATCGTCTTGAACGACAATACCTCCTGCCGCCAAAGGAATCGTGTGAAAATGGTTGATTTCGTTGAAGTTCATCCAATATTTCACTTTGTTTTTATAACGCTTGAAGACAACTTCGGCATATTTTGTGTAGAATCCGATTAGCTCGCGGCTTTTCCAGCCTTCGTATTTGCGGATCAGATTCAGGGGCAGCTCAAAGTGGGAAATGGTGATGACAGGCTCAATTCCATACTTCAATAGCTCGTCAAACAGATCATCGTAAAATTGCAGCCCTTTTTCATTGGGCTCGGCATCATCCCCATTCGGGAAAATTCGGGACCATGCAATGGAGGTTCGAAAGCATTTCATGCCCATCTCTGCGAACAGGGCGATATCTTCTTTATAACGATGGTAAAAATCAATCGCTTCATGGCTGGCATAATACTTGTTCTCATCAATCGTATCATCAAACGTTCCGCCTACAATTCCTCCCCGAAATGCGTCACTGATCGCTGGTCCTTTACCGTCTTCGTTCCACGCCCCTTCGGCCTGATTCGCCGCTATAGCACCACCCCATAGAAAATTCTCAGGAAAACTTTTGGATATTTGTTCTGTCATGACTCATTTCCTCCTTTATTTAATGTATTGTGAGCAAAACACTTTGCAAATCTACGGATTTTTGCTGTGTTTGGGTAACCTTTTGGTAAGCAGTACTGTTGGTAACAATAATTGGAGTGGTCAGGTCATAACCGGCTGCCTGGATTTTCGGAATATCAAATTCAAGCAGTAAATCACCCCGTTCAATCCGTTGCCCTTGCTCCACATGCTTTGTGAAATAATTGCCTTTCAGCTTAACCGTATCGAGTCCCACATGAATTAACAAGTCCAGATGGTTGTCGGAGGTGATGGCTACCGCATGGCCGGTTCGGAATACGAGCGAGACAACCCCGGACACTGGTGAATATACCTTCCCTTCGCTCGGTAAAATGGCTATCCCTTGACCCATCGCTTCCGTAGAGAAAGCCGGATCAGGCACTTCATGAAGCGGAACAATTACGCCATTTATAGGAGCATAGACACTCTCAATGACTACGGTTTGTCCAGATTCAGTCTGTAAGGCAGGCTCGGGTTTTTCTGGTTCCGTCTTTCCTGTCTCCGCATCCGTTGCCCCGTTACCTTCATTAAAGCCCAGAATATAAGTTAATACGGTAGTAACCACGAATGAAATGGTGATGCTGATCAAATAAAAAGCAATGGTATTCGTAAAGAACGCTGGAATAGTCGTGATGGCCGGGAACACATAAGCAAGCACGGTCGTCTGGAAATGCCCGGCAATGGCCCCTCCGATTGTTCCCCCGATTACGGCGGCAATCATTGGTCTTTTCAGCTTCACGGACAGCCCATAAACGATAGGTTCTGTAATACCGGCGAACAGTGAAGGGAAAATAGATGACAGCGCGTAAGCTTTCAGCTTTTTGTCCTTGGCTTTCAGAAAGACCCCAAGAGCGACACCGGATTGGGCAAAGGTCGCGGAAGCCATCATGGGCCGGATCGTATCAAACCCTTTGAGGGAAAGATTGTTGATCATCGCAGGCGCGATCCCCCAGTGTAAACCAAACATCACCAGGAAGGTCCAGCCGCCTCCCAGTATGGCCCCGGTCAAGAGACCGCTTTGCGTACTTAAAAATTCAATACCATCAGCAATACCTTTGCCGGTATACACTCCCAGCGGACCGATCACAATGGCGGTAAGAGGAACCATAATTAATAAGGAAACGAGCGGGACCATAAATAATTCAATGCTTTTCGGAACCACCCGCTTCAGGAACCGTTCCAGATATGAATACAGCCAAATGGCTAAAATCGCTGGAATAATGGATGTCGTATAACTCATCAGGACAACGGGGATGTGGATAAAGGAAGAAATATCGCCCGTGCTTTCCATCAGCTTGGTGAAGTTAGGCTCCAGCAAAGCGGCCATAATTGCGGCAGATACGATAGGCTGGGTCTTGAACGTTCTCGAAGCTGAAAACGCTAACATCAGTGGCAGGAAGAAAAACACGCCGTTACCTGCGGCAGCAAGGATAGCATAGGTGCTGGAGGCACTGTCCAGCCACTCTAACTGCGTAAGAATAACCAGTATAGCTTTCAGCATCCCTGCACCAGCCAAAGCAGGTACAATCGGCTGGAAGATTGAGCTCATGACGGTAAAGGCTCGACTGATGAAATTACCTTCTTTTGAAGTCTCCTCCTTCTCATTGTTGCCGCTTTTTACCTGAAAGTTGTAATTCACCGCAATCGCATCATATACCTCGCTAACATGATTGCCAACAACCACCTGATATTGGCCCCCGCTCTCTATCACGGAAATGACCCCGTCGGAATTTTCCAAAGCCTGTTTATTGGCCTTTTGCTTGTCCTTGAGTGTGAATCTCAGACGGGTCATACAATGGTACAGATCACGGATATTTTCCTCTCCGCCTACATTTGTTACAATGAATTTCGCTAATTCATCATGTTTGCTCATAACGGTTGCCTCCAATGCTCTCTGGTTGATATAAAAAAACCTGAGTAATCTCCGATACCAAAATGCACTTTAGTATCGAAATCACTCAGGTAATGCCCACGAATGGTAACACCCTGCTAGTTTTCTGTTCTGTTGACCAATCTGGAAATGTGGATCATAAGGTACATCATTTCATCATTGGTTAATTTCTGTTCAAACTGCTTATTCACATAAACCCCTATTTTTTGTACGCATCTGTGTTCTTCCGGAAATTTGATTTTCAGATCCTCGAACAAATTCATGTACTGTGGATCTGCCGATTCGTGGGCAAAAAGCCGCTGGGCAAAAAATTTAAGATGAGTTACAAATCGGTTGTAATTCCATGAATCTTCATCAAACTCGACATTGAAGTGATATTTTACAATATCCATAATATCCTTGATGACTCTTGACGTTTTTAGCGTCAGGTCAAGCTTCTGGTTATCAAGGCGAGCGTTGACGAAATGCAGGGCAATAAACCCGGCTTCATTCTCATCGAACGTGATGTTGATCCTGTTACGGATCATCTCCAGCGCATGTTTTCCAATAGCAAATTCTTCGCGATAAAACCGCTTGATTTCCCATAGAAACCGATTTTCAATCGGAGTGCCTCGTTCATGCCGTTCAATGGCAAATGAAATATGGTCAATCAAGGCCAGATAAATATAGTCACTAATGTCTCCCGCCAATCTCGGTCTGGCATACTCCACGATTTCATCTGCAATTTCAATACATTCCATCTTCACATCTTTCAGCAAATCTGCCAGCTTCGTGGATAAATCCTGAGTTTTAACTACAAACAGCTTGGTGATTTTCCGCTCATCGATGGTATCTCCGGGCTTCAGGTTGAATGCGATTCCATTCCCTGTCGCAATGACCTCTTGGGCGTCCTCTTCCTCTGCTAATACGACATTGTTGTTAAGCGCTTTCTTCAATATCATGCGACCACCTGCTTTTATTTACTGGAAGGCCATTTTTTAAAGAGACTCTGTTAAAAAATGTGAATACACTAAAAAACCTGAACAGAACACCGCTTAATAGACGTTATCGCCCACTTACCGGAACTCCATTCAGGTTATGCCTAAAATAGTAACACCCTGAAAATTATGAGATTCATTTATTGTAACCGTTTTCTTGAATTCATTATAATAGAGTTTCTTTTTCACTGTCAACCCTTTATTCAAAAAAGCCTTCCATTCCGCTTACTGCGGCTTCGGAGTCCCTGAACTATTCACAATCCAAATGCCTGCCAGTACTAAAAAAATGCCAAGCAAGGTAGTCGCTTTGAGTCCCTCGTGAAGAAAGATCCAGCCGGATACAACACCAACGATCGGAACCAGCAACAGCGTAACAGAAGCTTTACTTGCTTCCATTCTGGTGAGAATATGGGTCCACAGCAGGAATGCCAGAGCCGACGCCACAATACCGGAAAATAAAATGTAAAAGATCGACGCAGCGCTAAAATGCGGCTCCCATCGCTCAAACAACAGGGAATACAATAGCAGTCCGAGCGCACCGAACGCCATCTGCCAGGTCGTAAACTGGGTTTTATCGCAATGCTGGAGTTTGAGCTTGATAATCAGGTTGGAAAGTGCCCAAGCAATCGCTGAACTCACCCCAAGCAGCATAGCCCACAAATTGCCGCCCAAATGAATGTCCATAGCAAATAACAAGCCCATGATCCCTGTAGCAATTCCAATCGTTTTACGTGTATTGAGCCGCTCACCCGGAATAAGAAAATGGGCCATCATGGATAAAAACAGCGGCATGCTGTACGTAAGCACGGAAGTTAAGCCAGCATTAATGTAGTTCAGGGATATCTGAATAGCAATATTAAAAAAGGTAGTCTGGAGAATTCCGCAGATGATATACCATTTCATCGTGTGCCTGTCAGGATTGGGAACCCGCTTCCAAATGAGAATTCCGAACAGGAGCAGCGTGCCCGTGAGAAACCGAAAAGCGGCAAATTGGACAGGTTCAAAGGCTCCGTTTCCCAATTTCATAATGACAAAATTAAAGCCCCAGATTAGGCATAAGAGCAGGCTCAAGCCTTTCATGCATCATACGCCTCCGTTTAGAGCACTTCTCCGCCCGATTCTATCACTTTTTTATACCAGTCAAAGCTTTTTTTCTTGTAGCGGTTCAGTGTTCCGTTGCCCAGATCATCCTGATCGACGTAGACAAAGCCGTATCTCTTGGATGCCTGTGAGGTTGAAGCACTGATCATATCGACTGGGCCCCAAGCGGTATAGCCAAACAGGTCCACTCCATCCTCAATCGCTTCCCTCATTTGCTCAATATGTTTTTTCAAATAATCGATACGGTAATCATCGTTAATCGTACCGTCAGCATTCATTTGATCTGTCGCACCCACGCCGTTTTCCGAGATGAACAACGGCTTCTGGTAGCGGTCATACAGGTTGTTCAGCGCATAGCGTAATCCTTTAGGATCAATCTGCCAGCCCCATTCGGACTGCTCCAGGTAAGGATTTTTCACACCGCCAATCAAATTTCCGCTTGCTTTGGCATGCTGGTCGGCAGTGGCGCTGGCATTGTTGGACATATAGTAGCTCAAGGACACAAAGTCCACAAGGTTTTCGCGCAAAATTTCATCGTCGCCGGGTTCTTTATGCAGCACAACGCCTTTTTCCTTGAACATGCGTGCGGTATAGGACGGATAATACCCTCTGGCTTGTACATCACTGAAAAAGAAGGACACACGTTCTTCCTTTTGGCATTCAAGCACATCATCCGGATTGCAGGTATTCGGATAAAGTAACAGATAGCTGATCATGCACCCAATCCGGGAGTTTGGTATAATCTCATGACAGGCTTTGACTGCCAGCGCGCTGGCTATAAACTGGTGATGGGCAGATTGATACTTATCCTGCTCCAGATTCGGGTGATTCTCTTCAATGATCCCGGCGCTGACAAACGGATGGTGTTTGACACAGTTCATTTCGTTAAATGTAATCCAGTATTTCACTTTATCCTTGTAACGGGTAAATACAGTCTCGGCGAAACGGACGAAAAATTCAATCAGTTTCCGGTTTTTCCAGCCACCATATTCGGTGACAAGATACAAAGGCATATCGTAATGGGTAAGCGAGATGACAGGTTCAATTCCTTTGGCCAGCAGGGCATCAAAAACCTTATCATAGAATTGCAGCCCTTTCTCATTGGGTTCTGTCTCGTCGCCATTCGGGAAAATACGTGTCCAGGAAATGGAAGTGCGGAAGCATTTAAAACCCATCTCTGCCAGCAGATTAATATCTTCTTCATAACGGTGATAGAAATCATTTCCCCGACGTTTGGGATAATTTTGGGTGCTGTTTGGGTCCAATGCTTCCTTGACTTGGGCGTGGGTCATCATATGCCACTGATCCAGCCAGTGCTTTTTGTCGAGTTCGGGATCAAAGGTAAATACATCAGAGATCGAGAGCCCTCTCCCATCTACATTGTAAGCCCCTTCAATCTGCATGGCAGCGGCTGCCCCGCCCCATAGAAAGTCCTTGGGAAATCCTTTTGCCTGTTCCATGTTGCATTCCTCCAAGTAGGTTATAATTTGTGAAGAAGTATGCGGAACCCATGTCCCTTAAATGCATTCCGGATTGCTGCATACGCTTTATGCTTTCATGCTACAATCTGGGATGCATTCCAGGTCAAGATCTAAATTTTTGGAGTTGAATTCTATGCATAATATAAAAAGAATTGCTGAAATTTCGGGGGTATCGACAAGTACCGTGTCTCGGGTGCTTAATCATCATCCTTATGTTAGTGAAGCTACGCGCACCCGGGTGATGGAAGTCATTCGGGAACTGGATTATATTCAGAATATTAATGCGGTGCAGTTGAAAGTAGGCCGTACCAAGGTTATCGGGATCATGACCCCAACGATTAACAATTATTACATGCAAATCATCAAGGGAGTATCCAATGCAGGTAAAGAGCAGGATTATCAGGTCTTGATCTACCAGACGGAGGAAAATCAAGATTTGGAAAGCGCGGCGTTAGAGCTATTGAGGCAGAAAAAAGTGGACGGACTCGTCATTTTGCGGCGTATGCTGGACTGGTCTGCAGTGAGGCGTTATACCCAATATGGGCCGATTGTGACCTGCGAGCCATTAAAAAATAAAGAGATTTCATCCATTTATCTCGACCATTATGAAGGATTTCGGATCGGATTAGAGCATTTGGCCGAGCTGGGATTTAAAAAAATCGCCTGCACCGTGGGCAGGAAAAATAGCGTAAACAGCCAAAGAAGACTCCAGGCCTATTATGACCTGCTCGCAGCAAGGAAGCTGCCTGTGAATGAGGAATGGTTGCTCAGCGGTATCCATACGGTGCAGGACGGAATGCGGGCGTTCGCCAAGCTAAAGTCGTTAAAGGAACGTCCCCATGCCATCATGACAACCAATGATTTTGTGGCATGCGGTATTATTTCAGCCGCCCGCAGTAAGGGCTGGAATATTCCAAAAGATTTGGCAGTGGTGGGCTTTGAAGCCGATGAAAGCCAGGTAGCTAACGCTATGGGACTGACCAATATTACGAATCCGTTGCAGCACATCGGACAGGAAATGTTCCGTACGTTGTATCGGCAGTTGAACGGGCAGCCTTTGGAGCCTGCATTGGAGCCTGCCCCGCTTGCTTTTGAATTGAAGGTCCGCCAGTCTACCTGCTAGCTCTATCTACAAACTAACCAATTAACAACGTATAAACGATGCCCGGACCGTGTACTCCGATGGTCAGATCATTTTCAATATCCGACGAACGGCTGGGTCCGGTAATAAAATGAATCCCTGCGGGCAATTGCTCACGTTCAACCTCACCAAAACGGTTTAAAATTTCGCCCAGCCGCGTCTTCAGACGCTCCACCGGCAGGAGAATGATCAGCACGGTCGGCAGCAAACTGACTGCGCGGCCCTTCTCCGGTGAGGACAGCACTGCCACCGATCCGGTGTAGGCGGCAGCTTCATCGGCGATGACGATGCCGATATCCGCCTCGGCGGCGCGGGCCTTCCAGTCCTCGACTGGATCGGTGTTCCACACCGATAGACGGACTTCCGGTAGCGCCGATTCCAACCGGAGCGCATCCAGATCCGGCTCATTCTGCCGGATGATATAAGCCGCTCCCAGCTCTCGCGCCTTGCGCGCGATCCAGTCTGCCGTCTGCTCCAGATTCGGCAGACGTATAACATGCCCGCCAACACTTGTAAAGTTGGCGGTAAACTCTTCGATGCGCTGCTCCGCGCTCCATTCGAATTCATGCCAAAATGCAGGGGCACCGCGAAACGGCTGCACGGGCGGCTCCGTCTGTCGCGGACGCTTGAGCTTCGTTGCGATGCCATCCATAAAGCGTACCTGCTTGGCGCGGGATTCCGCTTCCATTTGATGAAGCCACGCTTCATGGGCGGTCTTTGCTTGCGCAGAAGGTTTATGCTGTTCACTCATGTTGGCTACCTCCTTTACTTCTATCCGCCAAAATCGTTTCCATTCGGCTCTGGACATCCGATTGCATAGCTTTGCGTTCCTGCTTCAACTCATGCTCCAGCGTGTTCCATTGCTGACGGAAGGATTTTTTCGCCAGAGAGGGAGCCACACGGTACGTATTCCAGCCCTTTAACGGGCCAACCTTAAGGGTGATTTCTCCCTTACGGACGACCGCTTTCTGGGCAATCTGCCCTAGCCGAATCGCCGCTGCGAATCGCTTCGAGCTGGAAACCACTGTCGCGAACCCCTTCATCCCCGCCGTTTCCAGCTTATCTCCTTGTCCTGCCTCCACCTTGCGTCTACGCAAATAAACCAGCATATCATGCAGCGGTATTTTGACCGGACAAGCTTCATAGCACGCACCACACAGGCTGGATGCACTCGCAATGTCGTTCCACTCTTCGATGTTGCCATGCAGGGCAGGCGTAAGTACCGCACCGATAGGGCCGCTATAGGTCCCACCATACGCATGTCCGCCAATGTGACGGTAAACCGGGCAGGCATTTAGGCAAGCCCCGCAACGAATACAATTCAGCAGCTCCTGAAACTCAGGATTGCCTAGCTGAAGCGAGCGACCGTTATCTACGATAATGATATGCATTTCCTCCGGCCCATCGGCATCTTGACTGCGTCGTGGGCCTGAAATGCCGGACATATACATCGTCAGCTTCTGTCCGGTAGCGGATCGTGGCAGCAATGTAGCCATAACCTCCAGATCCGTCCATGATGGAATAATCCGTTCCATACCCATCAGCGTGATTTGCGTTTTGGGCAAAGTGGATACCATCCGCGCATTGCCTTCATTTTCAAACAGTACCATGGAACCCGTCTCCGCGATGGCAAAATTACAGCCTGTCATGCCAATATCCGCCTCCAGAAACTTTTCACGCAGCTTCTTGCGGACAAAACCAGCCAAAATCGTCGTATCCGCAGACAATTCCTCCCCCGCTTCTTTGGACAGCAGCTCGGCAATTTGATAGCGGTTTTTGTGAATCGCCGGAATGACGATATGGGATGGGGCCTCGCCTGCAAGCTGAATAATATATTCACCGAGATCACTTTCAATCGTCTCGATATCCACGCCCTCCAGCGCCTGATTCAAATGTAGCTCTTCGGACACCATCGACTTGGATTTAACAACAGACCGGGCCTGATTGTGGGCAGCAATATCCAGCGTAATCTGTACCGCATCTGCTGCTGTATCGGCAAAATGGATATGCACCCCGTTGGCCCGGGCATTGTCCACAAACAAGTTCAAATAGTAGTCCAGATGGGCAATGGTATGCAACCGAATTTGACGGCCCCGCTCACGCCATTCCTCCCAATTCCCATGCTGCTCTGAAGCCGCCTGCTTGCCGTTACGCAAACGCTCCGTCGTGAAACGGACCGCATTCCGCAGAAAATCGTCGTTCAGGGCCAGCTCGGCGCGTTTTTTGACCTTTTGGCTCATCGAATGTGAATGTACAGTGGTCATGCGTGCTTCACCCCTTCATACAGCAGCTCGGCAAGATGCATAACCCGAACCGGCTCCTCCCGATACCGGAGATTTCCCGCAATGTTCATCAGGCAGGCCATATCCAGTCCAACCAGCACCTCGGCCTCCGTCTCCCTGATATGATCCACCTTTTCCGTCACCATGGCTCCCGAAATATCCGACATTTTTACCGCAAAAGTCCCGCCAAAGCCACAGCAATCCTCGGCAAAAGGAAGCGGCACCAGCTGCAAGCCCTTTACGCTGCCAAGTAGCTGCATCGGCTCCTCCTTCACGCCCAACAAACGGGTACCGTGGCAAGACGGATGGTAGGTTACGGTATGCGGAAAAGACGCGCCCACATCGGTCACGCCAAGCACCTGTACCATAAATTGCGTAAACTCATATGTCTTTTGCTCCAGTCGCCGCGCTGAGTCCAGCCATTCCGGCTCATCCTTGAACAACTCCGGATAATGATGAATCATATAAGTGCAGGAACCGGAGGGCGATACGACAAAGTCGCTGTCGTCAAACGCTTTCAAAATTGTTTTCGCTGCTGCCCTCGTTTCATCCCAGTAGCCGCTGTTATAGGACGGCTGTCCGCAGCATGTCTGCACCTTCGGAAAATCCAGTTGAACACCATATCTGGCAAACAAGCGTGCCATCGCTTCCCCCACCTTGGGATAAATCGCATCACTCAGGCAGGTAATAAATAAAGATACCTTCATACGGAACACCTCTTCCGTCCATAGAATAGCTATTACTTTATAACTGAAAAGTTACCTTTGGTGCCACTGCGCAGTCGAATGGTGCTTCCCATCGCGAGCGCTCGCGCTTGTACAGCACCATTCCGTCTACTTCGTTTTATGTGAATTTTTCGAGTTCAGCTTATACGAAAAGTAAACGCTTTCTAATTATCTTGATTGTTGTACTTTTTCCTGTTGAGCTGTCTTAGTTAGTCTAACGTCACTATGTTTGAACCGATACCTACTCACTACCAAAAAATCCACTTATGGAGGATACCAGCGGAGCGGTTCATTTGAATCTGGAGAAGCGTCAGCGTTCGCCTTTGCAGTGGGATTCTCACCTATATGTGTTTTACATCATCAAAGAATCCCACTGCAACAGCGATCGTAAGATCAAATGAAACGCAAAGCGGCCTCCACCTCGACATTTTTAAATTTACACAACCGTTACCGGAATCGACAACTCTGCCAAATGACTGCGAATGGGGTCCGACAACCGCGAATCCGTAATAATCTCGGACACCTGCGACAATTTCACGACATGCGTAAACGCCTGCTGCCCAAATTTGCTCGCATCTGCCAGTAAAATCACGCGGTCTGCAATGCTGACCATTTTCTGCTTCAAACGCGCTTGCAGCTCATTCGATTCACTAATGCCCCGGTCCAGATGCACACCCTGGCTGGAGAAAAACAATTTATCCACATAATACGATTCCAACGAGCGCTCCGCGAGCGGGCCTACGAATGACAGCGAACGCTGTAGTAACTGTCCTCCGGTCGAAATGACCTCGATTTTTTCCTTACCCGCCAGCTCTGTTGCTACACGGATCGAATTCGTCAATATCGTCAGCGGAATATCCGGCAAAATCGACGCCATATACCAGGCCGTCGTGCTGGCGTCCAGCAAAATACGATCATGCGGCTGAATCTGCTTTACTGCTTCCTCGGCAATCCGGCGCTTTTCCTCTGCGTTCATAATTTCCCGTACCGCATAGGGCGTTTCGGGCTGCTCGTTTTTGACGCTAACCGCTCCCCCATGCGAACGGCGCAACCGTCCCGCCTGCTCCAGACGGTCCAGATCGCGGCGGATCGTTTCCTCCGTCACTTTGCACAGCTCACTCAACTCCGACACACGTATGCTTCCTTTTTCATTGACGAGCTGTACGATCATCTCATATCTTTCTGCGACCAGCATGGCAATCTCACTCCACATCTTTAATGTACAAAAAGTCCCGCCACCCGCCGGAATCGTCCGTAGGCATCCTCCCACGCTTGCGACTCGGCAGGTTCATACACCTCTACGGAAATAGAATCCGCGATGACCCGGCGTGCTTCCCATATATCGGCGAACTTTCCCTGTGCCATCCATTGTACCGCAAGATTGCCGATTGCGCTTGCTTCTGCGGGTCCGGCCCATACGGGTTTTTGAATCGAGTTGGCCGTCCATTGGCACAACAGCCGATTTTGAATCCCCCCGCCGACCATATGCAGCCCGTTAAATCGTTGTCCTGACACACGCTCCGTAAGCTCCAGAACGTAACGGTATTTCAAGGCCAGACTTTCCAAAATACAGCGCGTAACCTCACCCGGTGTTTCCGGCAAAGGTTGCCCGGTATTGCGGCAATATTGACGTATGCGTGTTCTCATATCCCCGGCATGCAGAAACAGCTCATCGTCCGGGTCGATCCAAGAAGCGAACGCCGGAGCCTGCTCCGCCATGTGTACCAGCTCAGGAAAGGAATAAGAGGTTCCTTGACGCTCCCACTCTCTGCGTGCCTCCTGTAAAATCCACAATCCCATAATATTTTTAAGCAGCCTGTAGGTCCGGCCTACCCCGCCTTCGTTCGTAAAATTAAATCTCAGCGTATCGTCGTTGATCACGGGCTGCGGGGTTTCCGTTCCCATCAGGGACCACGTTCCGCAGCTTAAATATGCAAATGACCGCTCCAACGCAGGCACCGCCGCCACAGCCGATCCCGTATCATGCTCCGCGACCGCAATGACAGGAATCGCTCCGATGCCCAGATCAGTCATGACCGAAGAACGGATCGTACCTGCGGCACTTCCAGGCTCCAGTACCTTTCCAAACCAGGAACGGGGAATGCTGATACCGGACAAAAGCTCATCATCCCAGTCCTGCTGCAACGGATTATATAACTGCGTGCTGGTTGCATTGGAAAACTCATTAACCATTTCACCCGTCAGAAAATACCGCAGCAGATCGGGAATCATCAAGAAATGCTCTGCCTGCTCCAGCAACGGCGATCTCGTCTTTCGCATAGCAGCCAACTGATACATCGTATTAAATGTCAAAAACTGAATCCCTGTGCGCTGAAAAATAAACTCCTTGCCTAGTCCTTCCTGGATTTCCTCCATCACCCCGTGAGTATGCCAATCCCGATAATGATATGGGTTACCCAGCAATTCTCCAGTTTCCCCAATCAGTCCAAAATCGACCGCCCAGGAATCAATCGCCAGGCTGGACGGGTTCACTCCCATATGCTTGGCTTTGAGCAGTCCTTGCTGAACCTCGTGATACAGACGCAAAATATCCCAGTGCAGACGTTCCCCGACCTTGACCGGATCATTCGAAAATCGATGGATTTCCTCCACCTCTATACGTGAATCCGTCAATCGTCCGAGCAGAACCCTGCCGCTGCTTGCCCCCAAATCATATGCGAGGATGCTCACCAGCTAGCACCACCCTTGCCTCTTTGCAAAATCTGCGTGCCATAATCAGACGCTAAATAGGCTTTCATCGGATCAGCGGGTAGCCCTTGCTCCTCACGTATTGCCTTGAGCAATGGTGCAACGTCGAACTCAAACGCCTTGCGCACAGCATCCTCCGCACCCAGCACATCCTGACGATTCGCTGCTTCTTCCACCTCTGCATGATTGATCAGCAACGCCTTCGCATATTGAGTCTGCACATTCAGCACCGAGCGAATCATCGCCGGAATTTTTGGCTCAATATTGTGCGACTGGTCTATCAAATAAGCAATTTTGTCCACCGTATGTCGGATATCCGTATCCACATCCTGAGCCGCATTTAAAATTTGATAAAAAATCAAGAACAGCTCGTACGGATTCGCGGAGCCCACGATCAGATCATCATCCGCATATTTGTAGCTGTTAAAATGAAAACCGCCCAGTCGCTTCTCATCAATTAGAAACGCAACAATATGCTCCACATTGGCTCCCGGCAAATGATGCCCTGTATCCACCAGCACCTGTGCCTGCGGTCCCAGCTTGGTCGCGTAATTGTACGCCATGCCCCAGTCCGCAATATCCGTATGATAAAAGGCTGGCTCGAACGCCTTGTATTCAATCAGCATGCGCATATCAGGCGTGAGCGCCTTATACATTTCGCTGAGTGCTTCCAGCATCCAATTTTTCCGCTTGCGGATGTCTCCCTGACCGGGATAATTCGTTCCGTCTGCAAACCATAGGCTAAAATCGTTGGAACCCGTTTCCTTCGCAATATCCACGCATTCCAGCAGGTGGTTTGTTGCCTTGCGGCGGATTGCCGGGTCTACATTGGTGACGCTGCCGAGCATGTAATCTTCATCCTGAAACAGATTCGGATTAACCGCCCCAAGCCGCAATCCGAGGCTTTCGGCATGACTGCGGAGCTTGCCGTAATTATCCACCTTATCCCACGGGATATGAATGGCGACCGATGGACACAATCCCGTTACTGCATGAACCTGTGCGGCATCCTCCAGCTTTTCGAACGGATCACGCGGCACGCCTGTTTTTTGAAAAACTTTAAACCGTGTACCTGAGTCGCCATAGCCCCATGATGGGGTTTCTATGCTAAGCGCTTTCAGCTTTGTCTTTACTTGTTCCAGGTCAATGCCCCTTTGTTGCTGCTGTTCCTCTAATAGGGCGTACGCTTTGTCACTCATCGTGGTTCCTCCTTGGAAAAAGAAGTGAGTTATGGGGAGGCCGCTTCGCGTGCGGATTGTTCTTCCGATCGCTGTTGCAACGGGATTTTTTCATTTTATAACACATGATAAGGTTAAAATCCCGTTGCAAAGGCGAACGCTACGCTTCTTCAGAACAATTCCGCCCGCTCCGCTGCTGACCACCCATAAAGTCACTTCTATTTTAAAATGTTAGTGTGTATATAAAGGATGCGAACACGTAAATAAGTCATATAACTTATTTACGTGTTTTTTAGCTAATTAACAAACCCTTCAGTACTATGGTCATGTGGTCTGGATTAGTTTAATGGATTAGTACATTAAATTAGTTCGGTTTTGATCCTAAGTGTTGAGCCGTTCAAATGGGCTATCGCTTGCTGAGGTTCATTTTAATTCAGTCAGCTCTTGTTTTCATCACGCCTAGCTCTATTGGCTACCTCTCTTGGCTTCCTAGCGTGTAAAGGCTGCGGGGACGCCGCCGTCGATGGTGAGCATACAGCCTGTCGTTTTCTCTGCCTTGGATGAGGCGAAAAAGGCAATGCCCTCGGCGATATCCTGCGGGTAAATGTTTACCAGTAGCGTCGTCCGCTTGCGATAGTGTTCTTCCAGTTGATCTGGCTCGATACCGTAGGCGGCGGCGCGTTCGTTGCGCCAGTTGGAGTTCCAGATGGCGGAGCCTTGCAGAATCGCGTCCGGCAAAATCGTGTTTACCCGAATGCCGTATTCGCCGCCTTCTGCGGCAATACAACGGGCGAGATGCGCTTCCAGCGCCTTGACCGAGCTGTAGGCCGTTACATTTTTACCTGCATAGACGGAGTTTTTCGAGCCGACGAACACCATGCTGCCGCCGAGCGTCTGTTCCTTCATCAGCTTGAACGCTTCCCGTGCTACCAAAAATAACCTGTGCCCAGCACGTTTATGTTCAAATTCCATTCCTTTAATGATGTTTCGTCGAATGGACTGGAGGTGGCCAGCCCCGCATTGTTGACGATGATATCCACACCGCCGTAGGTTAGCGTGGTTTCCGCATAGGCATCCTGAATCTGGTCCTCCTGCGTCACATCCATTTTGACTGCAATAGCGCGGTTTTCTCCGTAGTGGTCATTCAGCTCGGAGGCCACCTTTTGCGCGCCTTCCAGATTCAGGTCGGCCAGCACGACATGTGCTCCTTCATCCACCAAACGGCGTGCGGTTGCACTGCCGATTCCGCCTGCACCGCCTGTAATGAGCGCGATTTTGCGTGAAAATTCCGCTTCTGCCGAAGCGAGTGACAGCTTATACAACTCCAAGGGCCAGTATTCCACATTATACGATTCGTTTTCACTGAGCGAAACAAACTGTCCTAACGCCGTCGCACCCCGCATCACCGCGATAGCACGATGATATAAAGCGCCACTCACCTGTGAGTTGCTCCAGCTTTTGCCTGTGTTAATCATGCCGATGCCCGGGATTAAAATCACACGTGGTGCGGCCTCAAACATAACGTCTCCTTCATGCCGATTGCGTTCAAAATAAGCTTGGTATTGCTCCTTATAGGCTGCGATACCCTCTACGAGCTTTATTTTTAAACACTCGACATCCTCCACGTCCGGTGTCCAGTCTACAAAAAACGGCACCACCTTGGTATGAACCAGATGATCCGGGCACGCTGCCCCGACCTGTGACAATACAGCAGAATCCTGACCATTTACAAACTCCAGCACGTCCTCTGCATCATCAAAGGTAAGGATCATTTTCTTCTCATCACTGACCGCTCCCCTAACGGATGGCATGACGCTAGACGCAATACTGCGGCGTTCCTCAGGAGTAAGCGCTTTATATTTCACGCCTCCAAACGACTGTTTTTCCTCTTGACGAGCTTTAATATAGCTTTCTGCTGCTTGAATAATTTCGATGGTTTTCGCATAGGCTGCCTCGGAAGTTTCTCCCCATGTAACCAGACCGTGCTTTTCCATCAATACCAATTCTGCTTGCGGATGATCGAGTACACCTTGAGCAATCATCTTAGACAGCTTAAAACCAGGACGAATATAAGGTACCCATACAAAACGGTCACCGAAAATCTCTTTCGCAATTTCCTTGCCGTTATGTGCACAGCACAAGCTGATAATGGCGTCCGGGTGGGTATGATCCACATGTCTAAAAGGTAAAAAAGCGTGCAATAGTGTCTCAATCGAAGCACGCGGATGCTTGGCATCTATCATACAATTTGCCAGATACGCAACCATATCCTCGTCAGACATATCTTCCCTTTCGAACAAGGGACGGATATCCTCCATACGAAGCCCTGTAAAGTTATGCGCTTTCATTGTAGCAAGATCGGAACCGCTGCCCTTGACGTACATTACTTCTACTTCACGCCCGCGAAAATCCTGTATCGTCGTTTTGGCCGAAGTATTGCCGCCTCCCCAGTTACACACACTCCTGTCCGTGCCAATCAGGTTAGAGCGATATACGAGCTGTTCCAGCGTGTTTTTTTGCTCAGATGCTTGTGAAGAATTCCACAGACTTTGTACCATAGGAAAAAGACCTCCAAGTTCAGTTTTAGTTTTGAACTGCTTTATTACAGTGGTTATTCTTGGTTTATGGAGACTATAACACTTTTGTTTTCATTTGAAAATAAGAAATACAAAAATAATCAAAAATAAATTTTAATTTTGAATAACCTGTAAAACGGATACATTGATCTGTAGAACGATAATTGCCATGCGGAAAGGAAAGCGCTTTAATAAATGTGAGTTTGGAAGGCAATCCGGAGCCGCCTCATTCAACTTGCAACAAGCACAGCCTCTTCAAGGAAGCTGGACTACTGATTTTAGCCTCTAATCATGTCGTATCGGCGTCATAGAGGTCTACGGAGGGATGAGTATGGTTACAAAGGCAGGCATTTGGAAACAGCGTCTTGGTTACGGAGTTGCCGATTTTGCGTGTAACTTGATTTGGCAAATGATCACGCTCTATTTAATGTTTTTCTATACGGATGTCATGGGGCTACAGGTACTTGCGGTCAGTGCGCTGCTGTTAGTTACACGCGTTGTGGATGGTGTGGCGGATGCCATTATGGGGATTATTATCGACAAAACCCGTACACGCTGGGGAAAATCACGGCCTTATTTTCTGTTTGGAGCTATTCCGTTCGGTATCTTGGGTATCCTTACCTTTTACGTGCCGGATATCGGCCCTGTTGGTAAACTGATTTACGCGTATATCACCTATATGGGCCTATCGCTGGCGTATACGATGGTCAATATCCCGATGGCTTCCATTTTGCCGAGCCTCACTCGGGATGGACAGGAACGTACAGTGCTGGCGACGACCCGTATTATCTTTTCTTTCATTGGAGCTACGGCGGTTAGTGTATTGACGATGCCGCTGGTCCGTATGCTAGGTAACGGATCACAGGCGCACGGATTCTTTTGGACAATGGTTATTTTCTCGTTTGTGGGTATGATGTTGTTTTTTGTAACCTTCAAAAATGTAGAAGAAAAAGTAAAGCTCCGGCAGGAAAAAGTGACGGTTGCCCAAACCTTTTCTGCGCTTAAAGGGAATACGCCCTGGTACATCTTCGCAGCCAACATTATCTTTATGTTCGGAGGCATGTTTTTTCATCAAGGCAGTCTGATTTATTATTTCACGTATTATGTGAACCGCCCGGATCTGATCGGTCTGGTCGCAGGAATGGGTTCCCTTATTCCGATCATCGGTACCTTTGTCACCCCAATGCTTGCCCGGCGTATGTACAAACGTAATTTGTTCCAGATTGCAAGCGCTGTTACTGTTACAGGTATGCTGATCATGCTTATTTCTGGCACCAACATCTTCGGTTTAATCGTCGGTGCTGTCATTTCTGCCCTAGGGAACGGCGTTCGGACAGCAATTTACTTCTCCATGCAAGCCGACCCGGTTGATTACGGGGAATGGAAATCCGGCATTAGCGCAGCGGGCTTTATTTCTTCACTGAATGGTTTTATCGGAAAGGTAGCTATGGCTCTGGCAGGTGCTGTTTCCGGTGTGTTTTTAACGTGGGGGAATTATGCTCCCAATCAAACACAAAGCGCTTCCGGCCTGTTCGCCATTCAACTGAATTATCTCATCATTCCGCTGATTTTAACGGTCATTTCGATGATTATTATGTACTTTTATCGTCTGGATCACATTTTCCCGCAAATCCGTAACGACATTCAGGAACGAAATCAAGCGCAGGATGCGTCTGAAGGCGAGAACACTTCGAATGTTCATGGAAATAAAGATATCCTTCCTCAATCGGTTTAATTATCCTAAAGGAGGCATTCACATGTCAGAAACATCTCCTATTCAGCAAGCTGACAAAATAAAAATTGCACGTAATGAAGCTTTTATTAACCAGGCAGTTCAAGCACAACCGCATTTGAATACGTCCACTGTCGATCCACAGCAAATGGTCGAGATTGTCCATGATGCAGACGCGATGCATGGCTGGAAAACACATCCCGTGCAATCCGTTTCCACGCTGTCGCAGCAGCATTACGGCAAAGGAGATGAATTTATTCTCGACTTTGGCACGCATCAGGTCGGATATCTTTCCTTCTCTGTTCGTCCAGTCGGCAGTCCGCCGGATGCGCCACTTCATCTCAAGCTGACCTTTGGTGAAATGCCCGTCGAAGTCGCAGAGCCCTTTTCCAACTATACAGGCTGGATTAGCAGCTCATGGCTACAGGAGGAAACGCTATATATTGACGTGCTGCCTGGTGTCATCGAGTTACCGCGTCGTTACAGTTTCCGTTATGTCAAATTTGAAATTAAAGATACGTCCATGAAATATCGTGTAGCCTTCGATGACATACAGATTCAGGCTGTAACCTCGGCAGATGCTTCACATCTTGTCCCGTTGGAACATGCTGCTCCACTCCTGCGGGATATTGATCAAGTCAGCATCCGTACCCTGCAAAACTGTATGCAGGAAGTGTTCGAGGATGGCCCCAAGCGGGATCGACGACTGTGGCTGGGCGATTTGCGACTTCAGGCGTTAGCGAATTATGAAACCTTTGGCAATAACGAGCTTGTTAAACGCTGCCTCTACTTGTTCGCAGGAGTACCGGATGACCGCGGCCAAGTCGCAGCGAATCTGTTCATTACGCCATCGCTCATACCGGATGATACGTATTTGTTCGACTATTCTTTGTTGTTCACCGTCAGTTTGTACGATTACTTTGAGGCCACTCGGGACAGCAGTACTTTGCAGGAGCTGTGGCCGACAGCCTACCGACAAGTGGAACTGGCTTTGGAGCGTCTGAATGAACAGCACCTCCCGCCGCATACCGACGAATGGTGGTCTTTTATCGACTGGCATGAGCAGTTGGATAAGCAAGCCCCTTCTCAAGCCATACTTATTTACACGTTAAAACGGGCTATTCGATTGGCTGAACAGGTTGATCCTGACAAGCTTCCATTCCTGAACCAGCGGTTGGAGGACGTTACGACCGCAACACTGGCCCAACTATGGGATGAAAAGCAAGGCTTCTTCGTCAGCGGTCCCAACCGCCAAATTTCGTGGGCCGGACAAATCTGGATGGCTTTGGCCGAGGTGCTGGATGCAGAGCAAAACGCAGCTCTCATGCAACGCTTGCTATCCGAGCAACCGGATATCGGCCTGACGACACCGTATATGCATCACTATTTGGTCGAAGCTTTGCTGATCACAGGTGACCGGGACGGGGCCGTAAAACATCTCAAGTCCTACTGGGGAGGTATGCTACGGGATGGAGCGGACACGTTCTGGGAATTGTACGATCCCCATAATAAAGCCTTTTC
>NZ_CP013204.1:0-115513 GCF_001447315.1 Paenibacillus sp. IHB B 3084
TACGACTGCGTGTTGCTGGAAGGCTTTAAACAAGAGCATTATCCAAAGCTGGTGATGGTGCGGGAACAATCGGATGCCCAGCTTACCACTGAACTGACAAATGTACAGGGAGTAGCGGTTTGGGAAGATCATACGGGTTGGGCACAGAGCCACTTTTCAGATAAAACGATACAGACATTTCCCGCCGATGCCAACGGCCCGGCAGGCCGCTGGTTACTTGGACAGATTCAGAAGCAGAGAGAAGGAGTCCGGGATGAGTAGGGCTGAGACATCAATCGGCTGAGTCGGTTTGAGTCTCCACCCGTCGTTCAATCGCTTGGGACATGGTCTTGTCGGTCAGATGGGCATAGACTTCCGTCGTTTCCGTCGAAGCATGGCCGAGCTGTTCCTTCGTTTTGTAAATATCGTTTTGCAAATAGTAGTCGGTGGCAAAGGAATGACGGAGCTTGTGAACAGTCAGGTAAGGTTTGCCGAACCGTTTGGCGTACTTGATAATCATCGCCTGAATCGCTCTTTTAGTCATCCGTTTGCCTTCTGTACTGCCGTTGGGACGTGCGACAAAGAGCGCCTTTTCCTTTTTGGGTGCGCGATAACGGATATGCCGCAGGGATAAATAGAGTGCCAGATCATCTTTGGACTGCTCGCGGAAATATACTGGCGTTTTAAAGGTTTCGTCGTTGTTGCCTTTACGATACACATATAGTAATTTATTGTTTACATCCAGATCGTCCATATTCAGATTGACGATTTCAGATACGCGCAGGCCCGAGTTTAGAATGAGACTGGCAATGCAGGCGTCCCGTTCCTTGTTCAGTTCATAGGAGTACAGTGCCTGCTTGTTATCGGCCAAATCCTGTCCATAGCCTTCATAAATATAGCCGATAAAATCAAGCAGCTCTTCCTCCTCCAGTATCTTTCCTTTGAGCTTGGCGGCCGTGTCCTTGGGTTTATGTATGCGCTTGATTTCGACTTTGGCCATAATGTTGCGTTTGAGCAAAGGATAAAAGTTTTCATCCTCAGCGATCTGGCTCAAATAATGAAAAAGGGAACGCAGGGACGATAGCTTACGTGAAATCGTAATACGGGAGTTGGAGCCTTCACGCTTAGTCGATAGGAACAAACGGTAGCCCGTAATACTATCCATATGGAGCGTCTCCAATTCTTCCAGCGTAACTTGGGCGTTCGTCTCTCCGGCAGACAAGCCTTCTGAGCGAAGCCATGTAAAAAAAGCTTCGTAATCCCGTACATATTCCAGCAATGTGGAGGGGGACAGGTCGGGCAGCTTGTAATCCATAAATTGCTGCACATACCATGGTAATCCCGGCATTTTTTCGTCCAGTTTGCGCCGGTCGATAATCTTTTGTATATTCATTGGGTTCCACCTCGTCCGGTCATAATATATGTATTTTAGCATATTTTGAACAGCATCGGATGGAAGGGAAGATGGAATGCAAATCAAAGTAAAGAACGAACTGATCTGCCAAGAGAGGTGAAAGTATGGGGTATGACATTCAGTCGGAATTGAAGCTGTCCATCAAAAGTGTTCCGGAGTCGCAGAGGGACATTATTGTGCAGCTCATGCAATTTTATTTATATGATTTTACAGCTTATCTTCGAATTGATGTTACTGAAAACGGCACATTCCCGGCTTACCCGGACTTGTATCAATACTGGACAAGCGGTGAACAGAAGCTACCTTTTCTGATCTGGAGGCAGGACGTTCCCGTAGGTTTTGCGCTGGTTGACCGAATGTCCAGCAATCGGGAGGCTGACTACTACATGGCTGAGTTTTTTGTGCTGCGTCCTTATCGGCATAATGGGGTCGGGACGTGGGCGGCTCATGAGCTGTTTGGACGTTTTGCTGGGCGTTGGAAGGTGACGCAGATGAGCACGAACAGGCCAGCGCAGTCCTTTTGGCGTAAGGTGATTGGCAGTTATACGGATGGGGAGTACAGGGAGCAGACTCATCCGGTACGAGGGAATATAAGTCAGTTTTTCAATACCTGAAAAATTCAAAATTGTAATTAGCAACGAAAAAGAGTCGGGGAGAGCATTCCTGTCGGCTCTTTTTTGCGTTGTCAATTTAAGTCTTCTATCTATCCATAGATCATTCCAATTAGAACTTGCATTGACACTATAAAAACACGGGTATACAGTTATTTGTACAATTCATATATATCTGATTGGAATTATCAGCAATGTAACATCGGCCTCAAATATGCAATGCATTCATAAAATTACCCACGAGAACGGAGAGTGTTTTACAGGTGAAACAAACAAGTCGATATGCGAAAATGTTAGCTCTAACCCTGTCGCTGATGCTGGTATTATCGGCATGCTCAGGCAATGGAGGAGCGAATTCTACGAATACCGGGGCAAATGCAGCGGGAGGCGGGCAAGCCGCAGAAGGTGGGGACCTGACCTATGCGCTGGCGACATCGCCGGATTCACTGGACCCGCATAAGAGTGGCTTGGCGGTAGCATCCCGGGTGTATCGGGGGATATTCGACAATTTGGTTGTAAAGCTGCCGGATAATACAATTAAGCCTTGGCTGGCGACCGAATGGAGCGTTTCCGAGGATGGCAAAAGCTATACGTTCAAGCTGCGCAAGGACGTCAAGTTCCATGACGGAACTCCGTTTAATGCGAAAGCAGTCAAATTCAGCTATGACCGGATTATTGATCCGCAAGCTGTAGTTGGTAATGCTGCTAACTTGCTGGCCCCGTATGAATCCTCACAAGTGATAGACGAATACACGATTAAGCTGAATCTGAAACGACCATCGCAGGCATTTTTGAGCAATTTAAGTATTCCGGCAGTAGCCATTGTTTCTCCTGCAGGAGTCGAAAAATATGGAGATCAATTCGGCAAGCATCCGGTGGGCACAGGCCCGTTTAAGTTTGTAAAGTGGGACGAAAATGCAGAAATCAAAATCGAACGTAACCCGGATTACAAATGGGCACCGGAAACTGTCGAGAATAAGGGAGCGCCGTATTTGGATAGCGTGACCTTTAAAATCGTGCCGGAGGAAGCGACACGGATCGGCAGTGTGCAGAGCGGGCAGGCATTGGCCGCAGAAACAGTTCCGCCGCAAAATATTTTAACGCTGAAGAGTGACCCTGATTTTCAATTGCTGCAGGTCAATACCCTGGGTTTACCATACACGCTGTTCATTAACCAAAAGAAGGCACCGTGGAATGAATTGAAGGCCAGACAGGCGTTGCAATACGGTGTTGATGTAGGGACGATTGTCAAAACGCTTTACCTGGGTACCTATGAGCAGGCTTGGTCGCCACTCACTCCGGGTATTTTTGGATATGATAAATCACTAGAAAACGGCTTGCAGCCGGATGCTAACAAAGCCAATCAGTTGCTGGATGAACTGGGTTGGGTCAAAGGTGCGGATGGTTTCCGAGTGAAGGATGGAAAACGTCTGACGCTGCATTATGTAGACGGCACGCCGAACCGTGAAAAACGCAACGACATTGCAGCCATTATTCAGCAGCAGCTGAAGAAAATCGGTGTTGATGTGAAGATTGAAATTACCAAGGATGTTGCAACGGTTGTATATACGAACGGAAACTATGATTTCTACGGGAATAGCCAGGTCAATGTGGACCCGAACGCGTTATATGCTTTTTACCACACAGCGGCTCCGAATCAGCGGCCTACACTGCCTAACTTCTCCAATCCTGAGGTCGATAAGCTGTTAGAGCAGGGCGCTATTGAAAAGGATGATGCCAAGCGGGAGGGAATTTACAAAAAGGTACAACAATTGATCCGTGATCAGGCCGTTATCATTCCGATTTATGTATTCCCTTATACCGTTGGAGCCGCCAAGTCGGTGCAAGGTCTCAAATTCGATTTAGTGGGTTATCCGCTGTTCAACGATGTGCGCATTCAAAAATAGTATGGCTAAATTATTTCTGGCGAGCCATCCAGACGGAAAGGAGTGTGCTTCATGATCAGAGCTGTTGCAGAACGACTGGTTACCTCTTTGTTGGTGATTGTGGGTTCTTGTATTCTGGTGTTCAGTATTTTATATCTGCTTCCGGGGGACCCGGTGGATTCTATTCTGGACCCTTCGACGGCCACGCCAGAAATGATCGCCAATTTGCGTCATAAGTTGGGAGTGGATCAGCCTTTTCATGTTCAGTTTTTGAACTATTTCGGAAATCTGCTACAAGGTGATTTTGGAAAATCACTCCTCAATGCTGATCCGGTGCTACCTAAAATATGGGTCAATCTCCCGCCTACATTGGCGTTGACGCTTGCCGGTTCTGCTATTTCGGTCATCATCGGTGTTCTGCTTGGAGTGCTGTCGGCCATTCATCGGAATAAGCCAATAGATATCATCGCGCGAATCGTCGGATTGTTCGGCATTTCCATGCCCACATTCTGGTCAGGAATTCTGCTGTTGCTTATTTTCTCCATTCATTTGGGGTGGCTGCCTGCAATGGGCTCGGACGGCTGGAAAACACTTGTGCTTCCGTCTCTCACTTTGGGCATTGTCGGTGCGGGGTTCATTGTTAGAATGGTACGCAACAGTATGCTGGAGGTCATTAATGAGCAGTTTATCGTTACGCTCCGTTCCAAAGGTTTATCGGAGAAGGTCATTATGTATCGCCATGCACTGCGTAATGCGTTGATTCCTGCGATAACGATGATCGGGATGCTGATGGGAGAAATGCTGGCCGGAGCAGTTGTGAGTGAGACGGTATTTTCGCGACAAGGTATTGGGCGTTTAATTGCGGATGCGATTATGGCTAAGGATTTACCAGTTGTGCAGGGAGTTGTGTTGTTCTCTGCTATCATGTACGTGATCGTAAATCTATTGGTGGATATATCTTATACATTCATTGATCCGAGGGTTAGACGCTCGGCGTAAGTCGGCAGGAATAAGGGAGGAGGAAGACAGTTGAGAGAAACGATGGCGGCCAAAACAGTCTGGAAGGAAAGAAAGCAGCGGGTTGTTCGGAAAACCGGAAGGTTACGGTTCGGAGGAGTGTCGGATGGATTCGTATATGCGGCAGGGCTAATTATTGTGTTCGTGATCGCCTGTACGGCGTTTCCGCAATGGATTGCTTCCTATGAGCCAACAGAAATGTTAAGCGACCAGATTTTACAGAGCCCAAGCGCTGCTCACTGGTTCGGAACCGACTATTTTGGACGGGATGTATTCAGTCTGGTCGTTTACGGAAGTAGGGATTCCCTGTTCATCGGCTTTATGTCGGTGCTCGTCGGTGGGCTGGCCGGTGGAATCATCGGAGCGCTGTCGGGCTACATCGGCGGTATCGTGGATACGGTGCTGATGCGATTTATTGATATTTTGATGACTATTCCTGGCATTTTGCTGGCTTTGGCGATTGCGGCGGCTCTTGGGCCGAGCTTGTTTAATATCGTACTGGCGGTAGCCATTTCTGCTGTTCCGGGTTATGCAAGAGTCATGCGGGGACAGATTATGAGTATAAAAGGACGATCTTACGTCACGGCTTCACGCTCCATCGGAGTTACACCTTTCGGCATCTTTTGGCGGCATGTGCTTCCTAATTCTTTGTCACCTTTGCTCGTGATGGCGACGCTCGGAATCGGCAGCGCTATTTTGTCCGGATCGGGATTAAGCTTTCTGGGGCTTGGCACGGTAAAGGAAATTCCGGATTGGGGAACAGTATTGTCTCAGGGACGCGGGTATTTGACGGTAGCTTGGTGGATATGCACCTTTCCTGGTCTAGCCATTACGTTGTTTGTGCTGTCGGTCAATATTTTGGGCGACAAGCTGAGAGATGAGCTGGACCCGAAAAAGAACGCAAACTAGCATTCAGGAAGCCTATTCGTTAAAGCTATAGAAGGAGGGAGTTCGTTTGTCATCATTGCTGGAGATAGAACATTTGTCGGTCGACTTTCACACTAAAAAAGGTTTGCTGCAAGCACTCGACAACGTATCGCTGACGATCGGGGCGGGGGAAACGGTCTGCCTCGTTGGTGAATCCGGTAGCGGAAAAACGATTACCTCCAAGGCGATTATGCGGCTGATCGATTATGAGAACGGACGAATTGCCCAAGGACAAATACGGTTGAAGGGCATAGATTTGACTGTTTTGTCGCAGCAGGAATTACGCTCACTTCGCGGCAAAAAGATGGCGATGGTATTTCAGGAGCCGATGGCGGCGTTTGATCCGGTGTACACCATTGGATATCAACTGATGGAAATCATTATGGAGCACGATCGGAAGACACGGAAGCAGGCGTGGGCTCATGCGGTTCATTTGCTGAACAGGGTAGGGATTCCTGAGCCGGAAATCCGTATGAAGCAGTATCCAGGAGAGCTGTCCGGCGGGATGCTGCAACGGGCGATGATTGCGATGGCGCTGTCATGTGGCCCTGAACTGCTGATTGCGGATGAACCGACGACAGCGCTGGATGTAACGATTCAATCGCAAATTTTGCAGTTGCTTCAGGAATTAAAGGTGGAATTCAACATGTCGATTCTGCTAATTACGCATGATTTGGGTATTGCGGCGGAGGTTGCGGATCGAATTGTCGTGATGTATGCCGGGCGAGTCGTGGAGCAGGCCACAACGGAAGAGCTGTTCGAGCTGCCGCTGCACCCGTACACAAGAGGTTTGCTTCGTTCGGTGGCAACATTGGATACAGATCGCAGCAGCAAGCTGTTTTCGATCCCGGGGGCCATCCCCAGCCTGAGCGCTTTGCCGTCCGGCTGCTTGTTCCACCCGCGTTGCCCGCATGCGACGGATCAATGCAAAAACGAAGCCCCTCCCTTGGCTGCCAAGAATGGACGTGAGGTAGCTTGCTGGCATTCGGAGCAGTTGGCTGCGTCCGGTGATTGGCGTATTTCAGAGGTATCTCTGGAAGGGCGAGTCTCGGCAGATGCTGTTGAAGAAGCGGCAGAAGTAAAGGAAGAAGTGACGTATGTATCTGCTGTTGATGGGGGCAAAGTGAGCGGTGATGGCGTACAGGTAAAGGAATCTGCAAAATCTAATGTAACTGTTGCAGGCACAGGGAATGACAAGCAGAATTTGTTTCGGGTGGATGGACTTCGCAAGTATTATCCGGTGAAAAGAAGCTTTCCCGGTCGGGCAGGTGCTTTCATCCGGGCGGTGGATGATGTATCGTTTTCGATCCGACAGGGTGAAACCTTTGGACTAGTCGGCGAATCCGGCAGTGGTAAGTCTACTTTGGGCCGCCTTCTGATGCAGTTGGAACGCCCAACCTCAGGGCAGGTATGGTTTCAGGATCGGGAGCTGACAAAGTTAGGGAATTTCGAATTACGATCTGCCCGCCGTGATATGCAGATGATTTTTCAAGACCCTTACGGGTCGCTTGATCCGCGTTGGAATGTGGGGGGTATTATCGGTGAACCGCTTGCGGTTCATGAAGGGCTGAATGGCAAGGCCAAACGGGAACGAGTCGAGAAACTGCTGAGTGCAGTCGGATTGTCGCCTTCGCTGATCACGCGGTTTCCGCATGAATTTTCGGGAGGCCAGCGCCAGCGGATCGGGATTGCTCGTGCAATTGCGCTGCAACCGCAGTTTATTTTGGCGGATGAGGCAGTTTCGGCTTTGGATGTTTCTGTTCAGGCGCAAATTGTCAATCTGCTTCAGGATTTACAGCGCAAGCTGGATACGACCTATTTGTTTATTGCGCACGGATTGCACATTGTCCGACATATATCGGACCGGATTGGGGTCATGTACTTGGGTAAGCTCGTAGAAATTGCGCCAAGCGAGGAGATTTTCCGGCATCCGGCACATCCCTATACCCGAGGGCTTGTTGCTTCCATACCCAATCTGAATCCGAAAAACCGACGGAAGCTGATTACGGTACAAGGTGAGATTCCTTCGCCTGCGAAGCCACCGTCCGGTTGTCGTTTTCATACTCGTTGTCCGCTGGCGACCTCGCTTTGCCGTGAGGAAGCGCCGGAACTGACAGCGATTGGCACAGGACATTATGCCGCTTGTCACTACCCGACCTAAATCAAAGACATATCTTCTTTGGCTTGTTATGGGCAGGATAGAAGATTCTATAGTAAATTCATGGTAAGATAAACATATAATTAAATAAATTCAATAGGAAAAGAGGGTATGCTAGAGAAATGGGTTCAGGAATTGAAAGACGGTGAGCAAGACCTGATTGCGTGGAGAAGACATCTGCATCAGCATCCCGAGCTTTCTTTTGAAGAAACGAATACGTCTGTATTTATCGCCGATCAATTGCGATCTTTTGGCATTGAGGTGAGAACGAATGTGGGCGGGAACGGCGTGCTCGGGTTTTTGGAGGGCGGCCAACCAGGCAGAACGATCGCATTTCGTGCCGATTTTGATGCGCTTCCTATTCAGGATGAAAAGGATGCGCCCTATAAATCCACGGTTCCCGGTGTTATGCATGCTTGTGGACATGATGGCCATACGGCTGCGCTACTAGGAGTAGCACGTGTATTAAGCTATAACCGGGAGGCTCTGAAGGGCAAGCTCGTGTTTATTTTTCAGCATGCGGAAGAAAAACCGCCCGGCGGAGCCAAGTTTATGATTGAGGATGGCTGTTTGGATGGGGTAGAGGCGGTATATGGTATTCACCTCGCATCTGAAATTCCACTTGGTAAAATTGGATTAAAGAGTGGGCCTGCGATGGCGGCTGTCGACGCATTTACGATCCAGATCAACGGTAAAGGCGGGCATGGCGCGCGACCGCATCAGACGGTAGACTCTATTGTCATCGGTAGCCAAATTGTGAACGGATTGCAGCAGGTGGTCAGTCGCAGGGTGGACCCTATTGAATCAGCGGTGCTGACCATTGGTGTTTTTCAGGCGGGAACCGCCTTCAATGTTATTGCGGATAAGGCTAAAATCGAAGGGACCGTGCGTACGTTCAATAAAGAAGTGCGCAAGGAGGTCGAGAATGAAATCCGCAGTATTGTCAAGGGTTTGACTGAGGCTTATCATGCAGGATATGAAATTGACTATCTGAATGGCTATCCTTCTTTAGTAAATGCTGAAGCCGAAACCGAACGTGTACGCGAGCTTGTCGGCAGGCTGTATGGAGCTGACGCTTTTCTGGATCTGAAGCCGGTCATGGGAGCAGAGGATTTTGCTTATTATTTGGAGCAGCGACCGGGAGCCTTCATTCATGTCGGGGCGCGTAATGAGGATGAACGAACACATTATGCTCACCACCATCCTCATTTTGATTTTGATGAACGTGCATTGCTTGTGTCAGGCCACATATTTTTGGCACTGGCGCTTGAATATTTGCAATAATAAAGGATATATTTAATATTTACCGTTGGCATTCACAGAAGCCGGAACCGCGCATAGCGCGGTTTTTTGGCGTATATCAAAGTATTTTGACGGGGGTTAAAGAATGAGAAATAAAGTAATTATTTCAATATATGAAAAATTCATAATAGTAATATATAAAAGGTATCAACGCCCAGGAGAAGGATCAACCCTACATTGTAAGCCGCGGAGCAAGTGATGATATTAACATAATCTTGATTTTTTACACAAGGAACCGAGAAAAAGATGACGAATCTATTGAGCAAGATAAAATGTAAGCGCTTTATATAAAGTGATTTCTATTGCATTTTATTGATAACGACTGGAGGTGAGGCCGAGAGAAGCATTGATCAGACTATGTTGGTTGGAGATACAATGATAGGAACGAATCCGGAATCGGCTGATTTCTTTCATCTGGAAATGACTCGCATATTCAAATGAAAATGGAGAAGGAGGTTAAATTCAATGACGAAGGCAAAAAGCAGGTTTAGGATCGCGTGTCTGGCGTTAGTGGTAGCGGGTGCTTCCTGGACGGGATTGATAGCGCCGACACATGCCGCTCCAAGTGATGAGTATACCTGGAAGAGTGTGGTCACGGGTGGAGGTGGCGGTTTTGTACCCGGTATCATTTTTAATGAGAAGGAAAAAAATCTGATCTATGCCCGTACGGATATTGGAGGTGCTTACCGCTGGAACCCCACTGACGAGAGCTGGATTCCGTTGACGGATTCTGTGGGCTGGGAAGACTGGAACAAAAATGGCGTGGATGCGTTGGCGACCGATCCTGTTGATCCAAATCGTGTATATATAGCTACAGGTACGTATACCAATTCATGGGACAAGCAAAACGGACAGATTATGCGGTCAACCGACCGGGGCAATACGTGGCAGACAACGAAGCTTCCTTTTAAGGTGGGAGGCAATATGCCAGGCCGCTCGATGGGGGAGAGGCTAACGATTGATCCCAATAAGAACAATATTTTGTTCTTCGGGGCACGGAGTGGTAATGGACTATGGAAAAGCTCGGATTACGGGGCAACCTGGAGCAAGGTAAGCAGCTTCCCGAATCCGGGCACGTATGTTCAGGACCCTTCCAATGAGTACACCAGTGATATCGTCGGTTTGGCCTGGATTACGTTTGACAAAAAGACGGGCTCTTCCAGCAAAGCTACACAGACGATTTATGTGGGGTAGCTGATAAGAATCAAAGTGTCTATCGCAGTACAGATGGCGGGACAACCTGGTCTGCTGTAGCAGGGCAACCTAAGGGCTATTTGCCACATCATGGCGTGTTGTCATCGGACGGCAACCTGTACATCTCTTATAGCGATGGAGCAGGTCCATATGACGGGACAAAGGGTGATGTGTGGAAATTGAATACAGCCAGTGGTCAATGGACCAATATAAGTCCTGTTGCCAGTAGCAGCACGGATAATTATTTTGGATATGGTGGACTGACAGTAGACGCTCAGAAGCCGGGTACTCTTATGGTGGCTACGCTGAATTCATGGTGGCCGGATGCAACGATTTATCGCAGCACCGACAGCGGGGCAACCTGGAGCCCCATTTGGGAATTCGATGGTTATCCAACTCGCAAGCTGAAATACAATTTGGATATATCAGGTGCGCCTTGGCTGACTTTCAATGCCAACCCTGCTCCGCCGGAAGTATCGCCCAAGCTGGGCTGGATGATCGGGGATCTGGAGATTGATCCATTTAATCCAGACCATATGTTATACGGCACAGGAGCTACGATTTACGGCTCCAAAAATTTGACGAACTGGGACAAGGGCGGTAAGCTGGACATTTCGGTAGCAGCTAAGGGGGTAGAGGAAACTGCGATTTTGGATCTTGTAAGCCCTCCAACCGGTGCACCTTTGGTGAGCGCAGTAGGGGATGTCTCTGGTTTCAGACATGACGATCTGTTCAAGGCTCCAGCTAAAATGCTGGATAATCCCACTTTACAAGCAGTGAAAGTATCGATTATGCCGAGTTGAATCCAGCTTTTATGGCGCGGGTAGGCAAAGCAGATTACCAAAAAGATCCGAATGCCAAATCCATCGGCTTCTCCAATGATGGCGGAGCAAACTGGTATAAAGCGAACAGTGAGCCTTCCGGCACAGTTGGAGGGGAAGCATAGCTGTTGCGGCCGATGGTAATGGCTTACTCTGGAGTACCTCGGACAAAGGCGTATTTTACTCCAAAACAGGCGGCAACTCATGGACCGCAAGTACAGGGATTCCAGCGAATGCGAAGATTGCCTCAGACCGGGTGAATCCTAACAAATACTATGCGTTCGCCGCCGGAAAAATATATATCAGCACCAATGGAGGCGTATCGTTCACAGCCTCGGCGGTATCAGGCTTACCAACAGAAGGTAATGCCGATATTGATGCAGTACGTGGAGCAGAAGGGGATGTATGGTTCGCTGGGGGCTCTGAGGATGGAGGGCCATACGGCTTGTGGCATTCCAAGGATTCCGGCGTTACGTTCACCAAGCTCGCTAATGTGCAGGAGGCAGACTTTGTAGGCTTTGGTAAAGCAGCACAGAATCGTACCAATGCAACTGTATTCATCGTTGGTAAATCGACGGTACACGCGGATTTTACCGTTCGGACGATGCTGGCGCAAACTGGGTACGCATTAATGACGACAAGCATCAATATGCACGGGTGACGACCATTATCGGTGATCCCCGAGTTTATGGGCGTGCCTATTTGGGAACAAATGGCCGCGGTATTCTGGTGGCAGATCGTGTGAGCGGTGATCAGCCATCTGCGGGTCAGTCTAGTATTACGCCGACGACTGCAACCTATGGACAGGATAACGCAAATACCGATATTTCCGTCAAGCTTACACTGAGCGGTAATACGTTAGACGCCATCCAGCAGGGTAGCGTGGTGCTGAAAAAGGTGAAGATTATACGATCAATGGAGAAACGGTTACCTTCTCCAACAGTTATTTGTCCAAACTCCCTAAAGGAGACACAGCGCTAACGTTTCATTTTAATGCAGGTAGCGATGTGCTGTTCACGGTGACAGTAAAGGGAAATACACCAAGCGAGCCGGGAACAGAACAGGGTGTTCTCAAGGTACAGACCTTCAACGGTAATGTATCTGAAACAAGTAACACGATCAGCTCCAAGTTTAAAATTACAAAAACAGGAACCTCGTCCGTTTCCCTTGCGGATGTGACGCTGCGTTATTATTACACTATAAATGGGGATAAACCCCAAAACTTCTTCGCGGATTGGTCAAGCATTGGTCCTGAGAATGTGGTCGCCAGCTTCAAAACACTATCCAATGTTAAACCGGGAGCAGATTCTTATGTGGAAATCGGCTTTAAGTCCGGTGCGGGTTCTTTAGAACCCGGTCAAAGTGTGGAGCTGCAAACCCGGATATCCAAAGCGGACTGGAGCAATTACACCCAAACCGATGATTATTCCTTTGATGCCACAGCAACCAGCTTAAAAGATTCCACTAAGGTAATCGCTTACTTGGCTGGAAGCAAGCAATGGGGGATAGAGCCTTAAATCCTGATAAGGTAAGGGCAATCGGAACGAAAAGGGTACCATTACCAAAAGGCTGCTAAACTGCTTTGCAGCATTTAGCATGAAACAACCCTAAAGTCAGCCACTCTTGATTGAGTGAGCTGGCTTTAGGGTTGTTGGCCTTGTAGACTCTCAGTCCATTTTCGGTAACAGAGCATCGACAAATTGGAACCAGCAACGAATAGAGCAGCTTTAATAACATCATTTATAATTATTTCACTATATGAAAAATTCATAATAGAAAAGCTATTCTTTCACGCATACAATCTCCATAAAACACACACACCACTTTAAACAGAAAAAGGTGAATTGTTACGAACGTATGTTCTTTTTTGAGAAAAGAAATGCTCTTGTCCTCAGACAAAAGCATTTCTATATATGCGGAACTCGAAAAATGAACGTTAAAAACGGAGTAGGCGGAATGGTGCTGTACAAGCGAAGCGGTGGCGATGGGAAGCACTATCCGACTGCGCAGTGGCACGATAGGTAACATCAAACAAGGTATCGGGATGCTGAAATCAACAGCGTCATCGTAATGACATTCACAATGGTTGAGAGCAGTACCGTTTGAGCTGCGAAATCGGGTTCATTTTTATATTCCTCAGCCAAAATACTTGTATTAACACCGGTAGGCATACCGGATGCAATCAGCAGGGCTTGTGCTGGAATCCCTTTAAGCCCAAGCAAGAGTACGAGCAGAAAACCGACCGCAGGACCGGCAATCAGACGCAGCACCATACTGATATACACGGCTGTACGCCGCAGACGAAAGGGATATTGCACAATTTGCGCTCCCAAGGTAAGCAGAGCAACGGCAACCATCGACTGGCTGATATAATTCAACGGCTCTGCCAGTAAATTGGGCAATGGACTGTGTAACAGATTTAGCAGCAAGCCCAGCACGAGGGCATAAGGAACCGGCATTTTCAAAAAATTAATCAGAATTTTTCGAGTGTCGGCCTTGCCGTTCTGTACAACAAAGGTACCGTATGTAAAGGTGACAAAGCTTTGAAAGGTCATAATCAGTGCTTGAACGGACGTAGCCAGTGGATCTCCTTTGAATACTAACTGATTGATCGGTAGACCGTAATTTCCCGAATTATCAAGCATGACACTGTTTGTAAAAGCTCCCCGCATTCCGGGGCTGTATTTCAGAGATCTGGCGACGGTTGTGCTGATTACGTACAGAATAGCTATGTACAAGGCATAAAAAAGCGAAACCTCACCCATGAGCATTAAGGATATTTCCGAGTTATAAAGACCCGTAAACACAACTGCGGGGGTGATATAGTAAAAATTGATTTTAGCTAAGGTGTACAAGTCCAGTCTGAAAAAATATTGCATGATACAACCAAAACCGATAAGTACAAAAATAGGTAAAACAACGTCCAAAAGAATGGTGCCGAACATGTCTGTTTCATCTTCTTTCTATTATGCGAATGTAAAGGCTGATTCTTAAAAATGCATGTGTAATTCTCATTATACTGTGCAAATAGGTTAGGCGTATAATAAAATTTTATAGTGGTTGGCAATCTGGACTGCAGCTATAGCGGTGTCTCACACATTAGTTAAAGAAAAGATAAAAAATCAGCTTAGAGAAGCCGTTAATACGTCTAGGGACATTTGAGCCCGGTCTTTACTATAAGGAGGAATCGCATCATGAGAAACACTTGGACAGCTTTACTAGTGTGTATACTGGTCTTGGGATTGGCAGCGGGAACCGCTGAAGCCAAGCAGGGACGCGGAAATGATCAGGAGAACAAACAGGAAGCAAAGACGTCTGTTAAAGACGGGAATGAAAAGAGCGGGGAAGAGCTAACCGATCCCCATGACTCAGACAATGATCAGTCCAAAAAACAAAAGGACAAAGCATCCGGTAAAAAGGATGAAAACAGTAAAAAAGACAAACACGCAGAAATCAGAAAAACTGAACCTGTTGCAGTAACGGATGATACATACGGGGAGTCCAAAGACCATAATGGTCACAAGGGACGCAACGGTTACAAGGGTCTGCTTAACGCGGTAGAAAATACGAAGGATAAGCCGGCAGGAGCGGTTATTGCGAATCTGCTGCTTACGAAATACCCGGACCGTTTGACTCCGGAGCAGGTTGCTGAACTTGAATTGATCCGGAATTCTGGTAAAGCACTGACTGAGGCAGCTGAGCTACTGGCTGAAAACGGAAATGTGACAGATGCCGTTTACATGCAGGAGGAGGCGGTACTGGCTAATGTGTCCGATCTGGACAGCTACAAAAAGCTGGGTGAATTCTCGAAGAAGGCCGGACGGCCGTCGGGTATGAAGCTGTTCGTGAATGGTGAAGAATACGATGCCAAACCGATTAACCGCAATGGGACCACACTTGTTCCGTTTAGAACAGCTTCCGAAGCTTTGGATGCAAAGGTTTCCTGGGATCCGAAAGAAAAGGCTGTTACTGTCACCCGTAACGGCGTGTCCGTCAAATTATTTGTTAACAGTCCGAAAGCATATATTAACGGTCAGCCGTATTCTATCGAGCAGCCAGCATCCATAGTGGATGGAACGACAATGGTACCTGTAAGGGTAATCGGAGAGGCCTTGGGGACAAATGTTAAATGGGAGCCTGAGAGCCAGTCCGTTGTTGTATACGAGCAACCAACAACACCTGCATCAACATCATAACGTGCTGTAAACAAACAAAATTTTGTAAACAAAAGGGCCCCTGACTGAATGACTGAATGTCAGGCCTTTTTTGTTTTACCTTGCAATTAATGATTTCGTATTCTTTTTAAAGGTGAGAAGATAGATAGCCTTCATGATACTATTAAGCTACTCGCCTTACGTGCTGTTCATGTGTACAATTAAATAGAGAACACAGAGAAAAGGGAGTGGCATAGATGGATTTAGGATTAGCGGGAAAAGCTGCCTTTGTTGCAGGCTCCAGCAAAGGGCTTGGCAAGGCAAGCGCACGGGAGCTGGCACGTGAAGGTGCGAATGTCGTGATTTCGGGACGGGACGAAGCGGAGCTTCAACATACACAGGCGGAACTACAGGAAACGGCCAGCGGGTGCGTCGAATATGTGGTTTGCGATGTAACGAAACCTGAACATATTTCCGAAGCTATCCGTCGTACAGCAGATTTGTTCGGCACCGTCAATATTTTAGTTAACAATGCGGGCGGGCCTCCTGCGGGAACCTTTGATGATTTTACGGATGAAGTTTGGCTGCAAGCCTTTGAGCAAAATTTGCTTAGTCATATCCGGTTAATTCGTGAAGCTCTACCATATATGAAAAACAACAAAGCGGCCGAATTTTAAATATTGCATCCTCGTCGGTTAAGCAGCCGATTCCGGGTCTTATTATCTCGAATACACTACGTACGGGTGTCGCTGGATTGGCGAAAACACTGTCTCTGGAATTAGCTCCTTACAATATCCTGGTACATACCGTAGCGCCGGGAAGAATCGCAACCGATCGTGTGCGAAGCTTGGACGAGCATCGGGCCGAGAAGACTCAGCAAACTTTGGATCAGGTTCGCAAGCAAGCAGAAGAGGGGATTCCGTTGGGACGATACGGGGAGCCAGAAGAGTTCGGCAGAGTGGTTGCTTTTCTGGCATCCGAAGCCTCATCCTATTTGACAGGCAGTACCATTCTTGTCGATGGCGGGATGATCAAATCATTGTAGCAAATATTAAAAAAGCGCGCCAGCATACGGTCTAATCCGATGTCGGCACGCTTTTTTAATGAAAATTCGTTAAGAGGTTGTGAATCGCTGCTCACTGACCCATCAGTTCTCGCGATGTGGCAGCTCACAACCGTCGTCGGTGCATACGCCACCTGCATCGTCTGCGGAGGAGCTTGCACTTACCATCGTGAACGGAGAGCGTTCGTCCCATGCTTTTTGCAGGGCATCATGGAATACTTCATCTGGCTGAGCACCTGAAACAGCAAATTTTCGATCAAACACAAAGAAAGGCACACCACGAACACCCAACTCAGCACCTTCGGCTTCATCAGCTCTAACTTCGTCCGTAAAGCGGTCACTGGCCAGCACGGCAGCGGCTTCGTCTCGATCCAAACCAACCTCCGCAGCCAGCGCCGTCAGCACTTCATGATCGCCCGTATGTTTTCCTTCTATGAACACAGCCTGGAATAAGCGCTCGCTCAGCTCCAGCATTTTGCCTTGTGTTTGAGCCCAAAGCGTTAAGCGGTGAGCATCCAGAGAATTGGTTGGCACCATAGCATGAATATTGTACTGCAGACCCGCCGTGCGTGCGTTTTCGTTCATACGATCATTCATGGCCTGAGCCTCTTGCAGACTGACGCCATATTTGGCTGACAGCTCTTCATTGATCGTTTTACCACTATCTTTTACAGCATCCGGGTTCAGCTCAAAGCTCTTAAATGTCAATTGCACCTCATCGTGGTGCGGGAATTGCTTCACTACTTGTTCCAAACGGCGTTTGCCGATATAACAGAACGGACACATATAATCAGACCAAACTTCGATATTCATAAGGTAAAGCCTCCATGTATACGTATTTTATCGAGTAACCGGGAGTAAGTAAGCTCACGTTTAGAATGTCAAAGGTGAAACTTAATCAGTTACAATGAGAATTATAAGACCAAAACCTGCTGTGTGCAAATATTTATGCTTGTCAAAAAATAAATGCTGTGATATTTTATATGTGTAACCGGTTACACATTGGAGTTGAAACTACACAATGACAACAATTAAACAGGTCGCCAGCTTTGCAGGCGTTTCCGTAGCAACCGTATCCAGAGTTATTAATGAAACCGGATATGTGCATGAGGATACACGCCGCAAGGTTGAGGCCGCTGTTAAGCAACTAAATTACAAACCCAACGAAGTTGCTCGTTCTTTGTACAAAAAGAAATCCAGATTGATCGGCCTGCTTCTACCGGATATTACGAATCCTTACTTTCCCTTGCTAGCTCGTGGAGTGGAGGATCGAATGCAAGAAAATGATTTTCGAATTATTTTTGGCAATAGTGATGAGGATCGGCAAAAAGAACTGGATTACATGGATACCTTTATTCAAAATAATGTCGTTGGCGTCATTTCATCTACAAATGATCCCAATGCTGATTGCTACGCCAAGTTGAAAATCCCTGTCGTTTTTCTTGATCGAACTTCCAATGACAGTCCTTCCGTATATGCGGATGGTGCTCATGGCGGTCGACTTGCAGCGCAGGAAATCGTGACCCGTGGTAGCAAACAAATTACGGTCATGCAGGGGCCGGCGCATATTCGTCCGGCACAGGATCGTTTTCGCGGGGCGGTTGAAGAACTTCAGCAATCGAGTATTGCTTATCATGTCGTCAAGACGACGTCCTTTTCGTTCAAGGAAGCCGAGCTGTGGGCCAAAGAGCTGTTCAGCAAGCATCCGGATACGGACGGAGTCATTGCGAGTAACGATATTGTGGCTACAGCGGTGATGCATGAGGCACATAGATTAGGAAAAAAAATCCCGGATGATGTTCAGATTATCGGGTTTGATGATATACCGTTAAGCAGCTTGTTATTCCCGCCATTGTCAACTATTCGGCAGCCTGCTTATGAAATGGGATGGGAAGCAGCAGGCTTGCTGATTCAACTGATTGAACAGTCACAAGCAACGAAGTCTAGCGTACCTAATCTTCATTCGAGCATACTTACTCATTCAAGCATACAATTGCCCGTCAAATTCATTGAACGGGAAACGACCAGAAAGGTGGATTATCATGGCTAAAATCACGATTATCGGAAGCAGCTCTATGGATCTTGTAGTGACTTCATCCAAGCGCCCCGGTGCAGGAGAAACGGTACTGGGTGAAAGCTTTACAACCGTGCCCGGAGGGAAAGGAGCCAATCAGGCAGTAGCCGCAGCCCGTCTCGGAGCGGACGTTACGATGATTGGACGCGTAGGGGATGATCATTTTGGTCAACAGATTTTACGGAATTTTGAAGAAAATCATGTTCAAGTTGGCTATGTGAAACCGGTTACACATATGGAAAGCGGTACAGCACATATTGTGCTGGCTGAAGGTGATAACAGTATTGTTGTTGTAAAAGCAGCGAATAATGAAATAACTCCAGCCTATGTGGAGGAAGCGATCGATGTGATCCGAAATTCGGATATGGTGCTCATTCAACAGGAAATACCTGAGGAAACGGTCGTATACGTGAGCAAAATTTGCGCCAAGTATCAGGTGCCGCTGTTGCTGAATCCCGCTCCGGCTCGTGAGGTGGAAGCAAGTGTGATTGAGAACGCAACATACATTACGCCAAATGAGCATGAAGCCGCTATTATGTTCAAGGGCCAAAGCCTTCGAGAGGCTCTACGTCAATATCCGAACAAGTTGTTTGTTACAGAAGGCAGCAATGGTGTACGGTTTTTCGACGGAGAACAGGAGATCGTTGTCCCTACTTATAAAGTAGAAGCCGTGGATACGACAGGTGCAGGGGATACATTTAACGCTGCATTTGCGGTGGCGCTGGCTGAGGGAAAATCGCTGGCAGACAGTGTGAAATTCGCCAATCGTGCTGCATCGCTGTCCGTTACCAAATTTGGGGCACAGGGTGGTATGCCAACGCGGCGTGAAGTGGAGGAGCAATTATAATATGAAAAAACATGGAATCCTGAACAGTCATATATCCAAGGTACTGTCGGATCTCGGTCACACGGACTATATTGTCGTGGCCGATGCCGGCTTACCCATTCCTGAAGGCGTTTCCAAAATTGATTTGGCTCTCAAATTGGGCGTACCGTCCTTTCAGGATGTCGTTGATGTAATCGCAGCAGACATGGTGGTCGAAAAGGTAACGTTGGCTGAAGAAATTAAACAGGGGAATAAGGAAGCTTTACGGTATATTAGCCGCACATTTGCAGGGGAACAGTCAGAAAATTCGCAGATCACGGCGCAAACCGCCGCCATTGAGTTTTGTTCGCATGAGCAATTCAAGGAGTTGACCCGTCATGCCAAGGTGGTCATTCGCACAGGAGAAAATAAGCCGTTTGCCAATTGTATTTTGCAGGCCGGGGTTTATTTTGGATAAAGCCTATTTTGGATAAGTTCATTTTAGATATAAAGGAGGGGACAGCATGCAGATTCAAATGAAGGGAATTCACAAAGCCTTTGGAACCAATCAGGTGCTGAGTGGTGTGGATTTTGATCTCCATGAAGGAGAGGTTCATGCACTCATGGGTGAAAATGGTGCAGGCAAATCAACGCTGATGAATATTTTAATTGGGCTGCATCGCCGTGATGAAGGAACAATCATCATTGACGGTCAGGAAACCTATTTTGCTAACCCTAAAGAGGCGGAGCAAAAGGGAATTGCTTTTATCCACCAGGAACTGAATGTGTGGCCGGAAATGACAGTGCTGGAAAATCTGTTTATCGGCAAGGAAATGACATCCAAGTGGGGATTGCTGGATAGCACCAAAATGAAAGCGCTAGCAAATGAACAATTCGCTAAGCTTGCAGTGCATCTGCCTTTGAATGGTGAAGCAGGTGAGTGTTCCGTAGGTCAACAGCAGATGATTGAAATAGCCAAAGCATTGATGACGGATGCCAAAGTAATCGTAATGGATGAGCCGACAGCCGCGCTAACTGAACGGGAAATTCAAAAGCTGTTTGAGGTTATTACTTCCTTGAAAAAAGAAGGCGTTTCTATAGTGTATATTTCACACCGTATGGAGGAAATATTCGCAATCTGCGACCGGATTACCGTCATGCGTGATGGAAAAACAGTGGATACCCAAGCGATTCCCGATACCGATTTTGATGAGGTTGTCCGGAAAATGGTCGGCAGGGAGCTAACTGAGCGCTATCCGGCGAGAACGCCTACGTTGGGAGAAGTGGTGCTGGAGGTCAAAAATGCCTCGCACAAAGGTTTATTTAAAAATGTGAATTTTACCGTACGATCCGGGGAAATTGTAGGCTTTTCAGGCTTAATGGGTTCGGGGCGGACAGAAATTATGCGAGCGCTTTTTGGATTGGATGCTTTGGATAGCGGTGAAATCCATGTGCGGGGAAAAAAGGTAGCTATCCGCAGGCCGGATGACGCGGTTAAGCTGGGAATCGGCTTTATTACAGAGGACCGCAAGGATGAGGGATTGGTGCTGGATTTTTCGATCCGGGAAAACATGGTGCTGCCCAATCTGTTCAGCTTTACGTCGAAAGGATTTATTTCAGGCAAAAAGAGCTGGATTTTGTTAATACATTAATTAAGCGCTTACAAATAAAAACTCAATCAGGCGAAACGACGGTACGAAGTTTGTCAGGTGGCAATCAGCAAAAGGTGGTTATTGCCAAATGGGTAGGAATTGGCCCAAGCGTACTTATTCTTGACGAACCAACGAGAGGCGTGGATGTAGGTGCCAAACGGGAAATCTACCAGTTGATGAACGAGCTGACCGAGCGCGGAGTAGCGATCATCATGGTATCCTCAGAACTTCCCGAGGTGCTCGGCATGAGTGATCGTATTATCGTGGTGCATGAGGGGAAAATCACTGGGGAACTGAGCAGGGAAGAAGCCACACAAGAACACATTATGACGTTAGCTACAGGGGACAGTAATATGACAACTATGAATGAAACTAAAGGTGGCAAAGGCTTTCAAATGTCGCAAATTACACAAAAGCTTGGTCCGCTGCTGGGACTCATTATTTTGGTCATCATCGTATCGGTCTTGAATCCCAGCTTTTTGGAACCGCTTAATATTCTGAATCTGTTGCGCCAAGTATCTATTAATGCGCTGATTGCGTTTGGTATGACCTTCGTGATTCTCACAGGCGGGATTGATTTGTCTGTTGGCTCGATCCTAGCTCTATCCAGTGCATTTGTCGCGAATATGATGCTGGCCGGCTTCGATCCGATTTTGGCGATTATCATTGGCTGTGCGCTGGGTGGCGTCATGGGGATGATTAATGGCTTGATGATCACCAAAGGTAAAATGGCTCCTTTTATTGCCACATTGGCGACCATGACTATTTTTAGAGGATTGACGCTGGTCTATACCAACGGTAATCCAATTACAGGACTCGGAGACAGTCTGGTATTTCAATTGTTCGGCCGTGGTTATCAATTTGGCATTCCGGTTCCGGCGATTACGATGCTCATTACCTTTGCAGTATTGTGGATCATTTTGCATAAAACGCCGTTTGGACGCAAAACGTATGCCATCGGTGGTAACGAGAAGGCTTCGATTGTATCCGGTATTAAAGTACCGCGCGTGAAAATTTGGATTTACTCTCTGGCTGGAATGCTCTCTGCTTTGGCGGGTGCTATTTTGACCTCGCGTTTGAACTCGGCGCAGCCGACAGCAGGTACTTCTTATGAACTGGATGCCATTGCGGCTGTCGTACTGGGCGGAACAAGCCTTTCAGGCGGACGGGGGCGAATCGTAGGTACGTTGATCGGTGTACTCATTATCGGGACGCTGAACAATGGCTTGAATTTGCTGGGTGTGAACTCTTTTTATCAAATGGTGGTCAAAGGGATTGTAATCGCCATTGCTGTATTGATTGACCGTAAGAAATCTGCATAAACCACCTAATCTGTATATAAGGAGACCACATATATGAAAAAGCTTACATTAATTATGACAGCCCTGCTCCTTCTGCTCATGACAGGCTGTTCTCTGGAACCGCCTGAATGGGCGAAACCTAAAGCAGCCGCGGACTTGAAGGACATTAAAATAGGCTTGTCCATCTCTACACTGAATAATCCATTTTTCGTCTCTCTCAAAGATGGAGTTGTTGCAGAAGCCAAAAAACAAGGATTGCAAGTCATTGTCGTCGATGCGCAAAATGATTCGGCGAAGCAAAGCAATGATGTGGACGATTTGATCCAGCAAGGCGTAAATGCGTTGTTAATTAACCCGACAGATTCGTCGGCTATCTCTACGGTGGTTCAATCCGCGAACGCTCTGAACATCCCGGTCATTACGCTGGATCGTTCGGCTGACAAAGGAGAAGTAAAAGCGCTTGTTGCTTCGGATAATGTAGAGGGTGGACGCATGGCTGCCAGATACGTGATCGATCAGGTCGGAAAAGGTGCAAAGGTCATTGAGCTGGAAGGCGTACCAGGTGCATCGGCTACCCGTGAACGGGGCAAAGGCTTCCACGAAGTAGCGGATAAGGAACTGAACGTTATTGCCAAACAGTCGGCCGATTTTGACCGGACCAAAGGTTTGAATGTCATGGAAAACCTGCTGCAAGGCAACCCGGATGTTCAGGCGGTATTTGCCCATAATGATGAAATGGCGCTTGGGGCAATTGAAGCCATTCAAAGCTCGGGTAAAAATATTCCGGTGATCGGCTTTGACGGCAACGAGGATGCACTTAAATCTATTAAGGAGGGCAAACTCACGGCGACCGTGGCTCAGCAACCCGAACTGATTGGACAATTGGCGGTTCGGGCGGCACAGGATGTACTCCAAGGTAAAACTGTGAAAAAATCAATTCCTGCCAAGCTGGAGTTAGTGGATCAGAAAAAATAAACCGAGTGTATAACCCAACTTTATAAATCAATACACCATGAGGCTACCTTATAGCAGGTGGCTTTTTGGTTTTTCTATTGTGATGATACATAAATATTAATGGAAGTTTTTTATTTTTGTATTGTAAGAAGAGACGGTAAAAGATAGAATAACAATTGTATGATAATGAGAATCACTATCATTTTTCGATATATATAACTAAGGAGGGCTTATAATATGCAACAAAGTAACAGATTAAAATGGGGAATCACGCTTTGTCTTGTGGTTCTTTTGATGGTTGTATTGGGTGCATGCGGAAACGCAGCTAGCAACAACCAGTCGAACGAAAAGATCGGCACTAATGACCCATCCGGACAATCCAAAACGGTTGCCATGCGCGTATATACAGATGCCACTGGCAATAAGATCAGTATCCCTGTAAATCCGCAGCGAGTCGTCACAACGCAATATTTGGATGCTATGCTGGCCTTGGGAGTTAAGCCTGCAGGTGCTGCTTCCCATTTGTTGGAAGGCGACTATTTAAAAGGTAAGATTGATGGAGTTGCGGATATTGGGAACCCGACAAATGTAGAAAAGGTGCTGGAGCTACAACCAGACCTGATCATCACAACAGAATATACCACGCCAGAAGTGAAGGAGCAGCTGGAGAAAATTGCTCCAACCGTAGTCGTTTCTTTTGGAGAAGGGGATGTATTCAAACAACTGCGGAACGTCGCAGCCGTACTGGGTAAGGACAAGGAAGCTGAGCAGTGGATCGCTAACTTTGACAAAAAAGCTGCCCAAGGACGGAAAAAGCTGGCTGGAAAATTCAAAAAAGATGAAACGGTTACGATTTATATGGCCTATGATAAGAATGTGTTAAGGGTATACGGAGCGCGGAATGTAGGACATGTTATTTACCGCTCGCTGGAATTGAATCCTCCTGAGTACATACGCCAGAAGCTGGCGAAGGATCCGAGATTTAATTTTGTTTATGAAGTTATTTCAATGGAAAAGTTACCTGAACTGTCAGGAGACCGAATTATTATGCTGGTTTATGATGAAACGAGCAAGGACGGCATGCTGAGGGAGATCGAGCAAAGCGCATTGTGGAGAAATCTCCCCGCGGTCAAAAATCACAAAGTATATTTCATCAAAGCTGACCCGTGGTTTACGTATTCACCGCTTGCTATCGACCAATCGCTGGATGAAGCCATTAGCATGCTTTCCACCGATCCTCAATAATCACTCCAAATAAGAAGGGAGAAGCCATATACATGCTGAGACGTTTTTTTGAATACTACCGTCCTTACCGGACTTTGTTTATTATTGATTTCTCTTGCGCCTTGCTGGCTGCACTGCTGGAGCTGGCTTTTCCACTTGCCGTCAACCGGGTGGTCGATGATTTGCTGCCTAGCGGGAACTGGAGGTGGATTTTATATGCCTGCCTAGGACTGCTTGGTATTTATGTAGTTAGTGCCGGTTTAAATTATGTGGTTACCTATTGGGGCCATAAGCTGGGGATTAATATCGAATCGGACATGCGTAAAAAACTGTTTGATCGAGTGCAGAAGCAATCCTTCCGTTTTTTTGATAATAACAAAACAGGGCATCTCGTTTCCCGTATGACCAACGATCTGATGGATATCGGGGAAATTGCTCACCACGGACCCGAAGATTTGTTTATCGCGCTGATGACGTTGGGAGGGGCCTTCGGCATCATGCTAGGCATTAACTGGAAGCTGGCTGTGCTGACGTTCATTATTGTGCCGCTCATGATTTACTTGTCCTTATATTTCAGTCGTAAAATGTCTGCGGCTTTCCATCGTATGTTTTCAGATATCGCAGATTACAACGCTCGTATTGAAAATAACGTCAGCGGTATCCGCGTCGTTCAAGCATTTTCGAATGAAGAACATGAAATGGAGCGTTTTGCTGAAAATAACGGACGCTTCCGTAAAACGAAGCTGGTCGCTTATCGCATTATGGCCTGGAATTCTTCAATTAGCTTTATCCTGATGAAGCTGGTTTCGCTGTTTGTACTCGTGTGCGGTACATGGTTTGTTATTGAAGGGCAGATGACGTACGGAGAATTTATCGCGTTTGTGATGCTGTCCAATGTATTTCTTGGGCCGATTAAACAAATTAACTCCGTTATTGAAACGTATCCCAAAGGCATCGCCGGCTTCCGTCGATATCTGGATTTGTTGGAAAGTGAATCGGATGTGGAGGATTTGCCTGGGGCCAAGGCGGTTACCCATCTTAATGGAGAGATCCAATTTACAGGTGTAACGTTTGGCTATGAAAACAAAGACAAGGTATTGCGTAAAGTGGACCTATCCATTCATGCTGGAGAAACTGTAGCACTGGTCGGCCCTTCAGGAGCAGGTAAAACGACGCTTTGCAGTTTGTTGCCACGCTTCTATGATGTGGAGGAAGGCAGTATTACCATTGATGGTATGGATATCCGTGAAATGAAGCTGGAATCGTTACGCTCCATGATTGGTATTGTACAGCAGGATGTATTCCTGTTTGATGGAACGGTTCGTGAAAATATTGCTTATGGCAAGCTCGATGCTTCGGAGGAAGAAATTTGGGATGCTGCCCGTCGGGCTCAGATTGAAGACCTTGTTCGTTCCTATCCGGAAGGTCTAGATACGATGATTGGTGAACGGGGTGTGAAGCTGTCCGGGGGTCAAAAGCAACGTTTGTCTATTGCTCGGATGTTCCTCAAAAATCCGCCTATTCTCATCTTGGATGAAGCGACATCCGCACTGGATACGGAGACGGAAGCCGCGATTCAGCAGGCGTTGACGGAGTTGTCGCAAGGACGCACAACGCTCGTTATTGCGCATCGTCTGGCAACGATCAAAAACGCCGACCGCATTATCGTAGTTGCCGATCAGGGAATCGCCGAGCAAGGTAGACATGAAGAATTGCTGGCGGTAAAAGGTCCATATAGCCGTCTGCATCAAGCTCAGTACGGTACCTAAATAGAATAGTATGAAAGGTAAGTAGAGAGAGGAATGAATGTTTTGAAAAAGAAAATGTGGATTGCAATGATGCTCCTGTCATTCATTCTGGTTCTGACCGCTTGTGGGGGAAAGACGGAGCAGGCTGACGGAAAGCAGAATCAAACTTCTACCGAGCAGAAGCCGGCGGCAACGAAAACAGTCAAAACGATTCACGGTGATATTACGATCCCAACTCATCCTCAACGGATCGTCGTAGATATGTATCAGAATAATTTATTAGCTCTCGGTATTAAACCTGTGGGAAGTGTGAAGTATTATTTGGACAATCCGTTTTCCAGGGATCTTGTACAAGGCATTACAAGCATTGGAGATCGCGATAGCGTGTCCTTTGAAAAGGTACTTACTCTGGAGCCGGATTTGATTCTGATTGGTTCCAAAGATGCTTCGCAATATGAGAATTACAGTAAAATTGCCCCGACCGTCGCTATTCCTTATGGCACGTATAAGGATGTGCATGAGGAATTAACTGCTTTTGGAGAGCTTCTTGGTAAAGAGCAGGAGGCTAAAGCATGGCTAGCCCAATACGATCAGCGGATGCAGGCAGCACGCGACAAGTTAAAGGGAATCATTCAACCTGAGGATACCTTCACTGTCATGGAGGCTTCAACGAAGGAATATTATGTATATGGCGATAACTTTGGCAGAGGAGGACAGGCGGTATACAGAGGACTGGGCTTGACGCCTCCACCTTTTGTCCAAAAAGAACTATTAGGTGATACTCAATGGAAATCGGTATCGAAAGAAGTTATTAATCAGTATGCTGGCTCTTATATTTTTCTGACGGTTAACAAGGAAACCGCCGGTTATACAGGGGACAGTATATGGAAGTCACTGGATGCCGTCCGAAATGGCACGGTCTTTGAGTTACAGGAGGATCGCTATTGGTACTTTGACCCGATTGCCATTGTAGGACAAGCAGAAGAAATCGCAGACATGCTCGTCGAGCGGAATAAAGAGAAGACTTCACAGAAGTAGTTACTCAGGTGTTGCTGGCAGTCCTTTGGTATTTATTTATGCCAAAGGGCTTTATTTTTTCACAAAATTGCAGGGCTTCACGGGTTCGTCGAAATTTACTATTGAAGCCATTGTCGCATTAATTTACAATAGTAAAGATTGCATGATAATAATTCTCATTATCAAACGCCTTCATGAGCACAGGTTTGTGTGATAGCCTACATACTATTCAACAGTAAGGGTGAAAAATAGTCATGAAATTATCAGAATCATCGGAGAGTCCCGGCCAGAGTAACCATAGCCAGCCGCCGACTCCATTCCACTCACGGCCATGGGCGGCTTCGCTCATCTTAACAGCCGGGCTAGCCCTTTTGGCGTTCGGTATCGCTTTATCCCTATCTTTTGGTGCAGCTCCTATTAGGCTGTTTGAGGTATGGAACGCAGTCTTTCATTTTAATCCTGAAATACAAAATCATCAAATTATTTGGGAAATCCGGTTACCACGGATTTTGGGTGGTGTGTTGATCGGAGTCTGCTTCGCTGTGGCGGGGGCGATTATGCAGGGGATGACCCGTAATCCGCTTGCTGACTCGGGCTTGCTTGGATTGAATTCGGGAGCCAGTTTGGCGATGGCGATTTGTTTTGCCCTTTTTCCTGGTTCATCCTTTTTACAGCTGATGCTGTACTCCTTTGTTGGTGCGGCCTTAGCTGTTGTGATGGTATATGGTACAAGCTCCATATCCAAGGCTGGACTTACACCAGTACGCCTTGTGCTGGCGGGTGCAGCTGTAACGGCATTGCTGTCAGCCTTGGGTGACGCAATCAGCTTGTATTTTAATGTCGGACAGGATCTGGCCTTCTGGTATGCAGGGGGACTTAGCGGAACCAAGTGGGTGCAACTGGGGATTGTCTTGCCTTGGGTTGTGGCTGCTTTCATCGGTGCGCTTATGCTGTCCCGGTCTATTACGTTGCTCAGTCTCGGGGATGAAATTGCGCTCAGTCTCGGTCAGCGAACAGGGCTGGTGAAGGTAGCCGGGATGATTCTCGTTCTGGTCCTGGCGGGAGCGGCGGTATCGCTAGTAGGGTCTATCGGTTTTGTAGGATTGATCATTCCTCATATGACCCGCAAGCTGGTCGGTGTCGATTATCGCTGGATCATTCCTTGTTCGGCCATTATGGGAGCTTTGCTCATCGTGTTTGCCGATCTGGCGGCTCGTATGATTAATGCACCGGAGGAAACACCAGTAGGCGTGCTTATTGCCCTGATTGGGGTGCCATTCTTCCTTTATCTGGCTCGTAAAGAAAGGAGAGCACTGTAAGATGAATAACATCACGACTGGAGCTATTGCCAAAGCAGGTCACCGAAAAAAATCCATGATTGGATCGTTGTTATCGTTCTGCTCTTTCTACTCATTGTTGCATTCACCATTAGTGCGAATACAGGAACCATTCGACTTTCGCCAATGGAGCTTTTTAGAACCTTATTTGGGCAAGGGACTCCACAGCAGGAATTAATCTTATTTGAATTCCGATTGCCACGAATGGTTATTTCCGTTTTGATCGGTGCAGGTCTGGCTGTTTCTGGCTGTATCATGCAGGGAGTTTCACGTAATGGTTTGGCGGACCCTGGTATTTTGGGGATTAATGCTGGAGCCGGGCTGATGGTTATGCTGTTTGTATTGCTTTTCCCAACGATGCAAACAACGAATTCATTGTTTTTACTACCTGCCCTTGCGCTGATTGGATCGGGAGCGGCTGCTATTCTGATCTACGCGCTTTCATACAAAAAGGGTGAAGGGATTTCTCCGACAAGGTTACTGTTAAGCGGAATTGGTGTAGCGGCGGGGATCAGTGCTGCGATGATCATCATGACCCTCAAGCTTACGCCTGAAAGTTATACGTTTGTTGCCAGTTGGCTGGCAGGAAGTATATGGGGGTCCAACTGGAAATTTGTAATGGCACTGTTACCTTGGCTTGTTGTGCTGCTGCCTTTCGCATACTACAAGGCCAATGTAATGAATGTGCTTAATCTGGGGGATCAGACGGCATCCGGGTTAGGTACATCAATTGAAAAAGAACGTATCCTTTTACTCGCTGCTGCAGTTGGATTGGCCAGTTCCAGCGTATCGGTTAGCGGTGGAATCGGCTTTGTCGGTTTAGTCGCTCCGCATTTGGCGAGAAAGCTGGTGGGACCGAAGCATAAGATGCTGTTAGTAGCCTGTGCATTGGTCGGGGCACTGTTAGTGCTTGTGGCCGATACGATCACACGATCCTTACCTTTACAGAAGGAAATCCCGACAGGTTTAATTGTGGCCATCATTGGGGCGCCATACTTCCTGTATCTGCTGAGTCGCTCCAAGGGATAATCTTGCGAAGAAATCATAACTTACTCATTAAAAGCTATACACGACAAAATAACCTTCAACACCACTAAGGAAGTGGGGCTGAAGGTTATTTTGCATTTAAAATTTAAGCAATCGCATTCTTTCGTATCAACGGGAAGTATTCAAGGCGTGAGAAGTTTGATGAAGCTCTCTAATCATTTTGTGCAAAGTGTAATTTTCTTGACGCGTCACGCCGTGTTGATTTTCCTGAACCAGCAACTGATGGATGTTCCGTTTTAGAATTTCACTTCGACGTTCCAACATTTCGGTACTCATAAATAAAAGAACACTCCCTTTGTCATGAATAACTTGCATTTTTGAAATGAACATAGGCTGAAAATAAGTTTGCCTTTCGACTTCTTTAAGTATAACGTGCTGGATGATGAAGGGAAAACGGAGCCAGACAGCAAAATTCTTTTTCACATTAGCCTTGTTGCTCCGAGAAGTGCTCATCCCGTGTAATCTTAGATATGCTTGCCGATACTGACGATCACGCCAGATTAGGCGGAAATCAATGGGGGTGAACCTGTGTATTATTTGAAATCATGAGCTAATCAAACGAAATCCGAACTTTTTCAATGCAATTTTCGTTGATATGGATCTCGTTAATTGTTAATATTTTAAGTGTAATAGTGTCAATATTTTATAAGCTGGATAAACTTTATTTCCTCAATGAAAGGGACGTTGCTATCATGAAAAATAAAATACTAGTTTTTGATATTGGAGGCTCTTTTATAAAATTTAGTTTATTTTCCCAGAATGGTTTTTTCAAAAAGGGTAAAGTTGTAACACCGATGGACTCACTCGATGACCTTATTGTAACTTTAGAACAAATCCATAGTCAGTTTGTGGATGAAATCGAAGGTGTAGCTATAAGTTTGCCAGGCATTGTGAATTCCACTAGCGGCCATATGGTGCATGGAGGCTCCTTAAAGTATATAAATGATTTGAATATGGTTGAAGTTCTCGAAAAAAGATTTCGTTTACCTGTAACGATTGAAAATGATGGAAAGTGCGCTGCTCTTGGAGAAGCCTGGAGAGGTGCATTACAAGGGGTTAACGATGGGGTTGTCCTAGTGGTTGGCACAGGCATGGGAGGTGGCATCATATCTCAAGGGAAATTATTGAAAGGCCATCATCTATCCGCAGGAGAATTCTCCTTCATTAGAACGAATAATGAAGATGCAGATAATCTTGATTATTTTCTTGGCTTTCAAGGAAGTAGTCTGACCTTAACTAAAAATGTTGCGAAAAATAAAAATCTTCCCGTTGGTTCAGTTACAGGCGAAAAAGTATTTGAATTCATTGAAAAAGATGATCCTGTTGTGCAATCTGTTTTCCGAGGATATTGCAGAAATATAGCTATACAAATCATTAATCTGCAATCAGTGCTTGATCCTGAAAAGTTTGTTATTGGTGGAGGTATATCTGAAAATCCTCTACTCGTGAGTACCATTAGACAAGAATTAGAGAAACTTTATTCGGAGTCTACGTTTAATTTTATTTACGCGCAGATTGAACAAAGTAAATTAGGTAATGAAGCCAATTTGCTAGGTGCTATTTATAATTACAAACAATTACATAATATAGCATTGTAAAAAACTCAAAGAGTGCGGGTTATCTATTGGAGGATAGCCCGCTTTTTTAGTTGAAAAGCGTTCAAAAAACAGCGTATAATATAAATTATACGCTGTTTAGGTTTAAATCGACTTTCATTAGCTCTCACGCACAAGATGTCGATCGAATTGTCGATAAAAAGTAGGCGAAAATGGACGTTTTACAGTATATTGGGAAGATGAATCGGAGCGGAGGGAATCGGGATGAAAAAAGGGGGACGGCAAATGGAGCCGAATATGATAGATGATATTGATGAAGTATATGCTGAGGAGCTGGAAGCTTTTTTGATCTGGATGAAGGATGCGGGATATACGCTACATACACAAAAAAACTATACAGGGGATGTGAAGCAGTTTTTGCGCACACTCCGTGAAAAGCCGCTTGATCAGGTGAAGAAAATTCATGTGATGTCGTATCTGTCTAAAGCACGGGAAGGTGGAGCAGGAGATAGTACACGGAACCGAAAGCATGCAGCGGTGAGTAGCTTTTACAAAGCGTTGCAGGAATTTGAATTGTGCAGCACGAATCCGGCATCCGGAATTAAAAAAGCAAAGACCGAAAAGAATCGTATGCCCGTCTATTTGGATGAAAAGGAAATTCAGCCGTTTTTGCTCGCAGTGAAGGGTAAATATGCAAATCGCAACATGGCAATTTTTCTGCTCATGGTATATATGGGATTACGGGTGGGAGAGGTTCATTCTTTGAATGTCTCGGATTTTAGCAGAGAACGGCGCACACTAGATGTGTTTGGTAAAGGGCGCAAGTGGCGTACACTTCCTGTGCCTGAGGCTGTGTGTGATATTGTGGAACGTGCGTTGGAGGAAAGATTAACGCCGTGGAGGGGGAAGGAGGACGCGATGTTCGTGTCGCAAAAAGGCCGACGTTTGGCGGTGCGCTCTATTCAGCAGATTGCTACGGAAACGTTCGAACGATTCCAGCAGGATAAGAGTGCGGAACGTCGGGTATCTTACTCCAGTCACAAGCTACGCCATACGTTTGCAACGATGCTTTTGCGTAAGGGTGCCGATCTGCGTACTGTACAGGAACTGCTGGGACACTCATCCATCCAGACGACCACGGTATATACGCATGTCACAGATCGGGAAAAAGAAAAAGCGATGGACAAGCTGGATATTCAGGTACCTATGATGGAATTAAAGAGGTAGGGGCTAACAAGAAAAAAAGGGGAATAAAGTGTTCAATACTGAAAAGTAAAATATTATAGGAATATGATAAACACATTAGGGAGAGTGAAAAGATTAAGTTTACATAATAATTATTATGTAAACTCATTAGAGTGAAATCCAATTTCATAACTTCATATCAACGAAAAATACCAACATATTATATTCGTTTTAACGATTATATAAGCTTAACTAAAAATGTAATTGGAAAACGGAGTAGGCGGAATGGTGCTGTACAAGCGAAGCACCATCCGTCTTGCGAAGTGGCACGATAGGTAACTTTTAAGTTCAGCTTATATAGCTTTACTTTTGATTAATTTGCTCTAAATGATGCCGCATATGTTGAATATAATCGTCAACCAACCACCCTAATGTTTCAGTAGTCTGTTCGTCCTTTTGAAACTCTTTTTCAAAATCGAGAGTTGTACAGGAGTTTAATACATTTATAATTTGCTTATTTAATAGTTTCCATAGGTGAATGACATCCACGTGAGTAAACTCTTCCTGATATTGATTAGCAGCAACCCAATCATTTTGCGCGTACGATTCTATTTTAACAGGGGATGTTGAATGCTTGATCATTATAAATCTTCGATGATTGTTAGAGGCTGAGTCGCATAGATGCCCTAGTATTTCTTTTTTAGACCATTTCTCCGGGTTCGGTTTGGCATTAAACTCATGTTCTGAGATTGAAAGGAATTCTTTTTCTTGATTTTCGATGAGCCTAGTGAGTTCTTCAATAGCACTTTTCAATGGTTAGGCCTCCTTGTTTTAGCAATCTTGATAATATAAAACATACCATAACCCGGAATAAGGTGGAAAGCAATAGTGCGTAGCGTTTTAACAGAGATCAATTAGAAACCAAGAGGTATATATATGATAGGGTTTTGGAGTATTTATCAGTTCTCAAAATAACGGAAGCAGATTAAGTTAACATAATATTTATTATGTTAACTTAATCTGCTTTGCCAATTCTAATTATAAATTTTGAATGACTATATTAGCTGAGCTGAAAAATGTACATGGAAAACGGAGTAGATGGAATGGTGTTGTACAAGCGAAGCGCTATGGGAAACACCATATGTCTGCGCAGTTGCACTGTAGGTAACTTTTAAGTTCAGCTTATATAGAGTTGAATCTACAATTGTTTTTACACTTTATCTTCCGGAGGAGATTCAATCATCAGGCCTTCGATATGCTTCCGGCCTAGAAGTTTCCGTTTTTTGCGGTTTTCCTTAGTTTCCAAAACGATGTCCAGATCATAGTCGTCGGGATACAACTCGGTAGCTGCAATATGAAGAACAAGCCTCTTTTTGTTTATGGTCAGCTTTTGTCCTTGGATCAAAACCCCGACATTGCCTCGTTCATCTTCGGTTTTGTACACAATTCCAGTCCGGTTCAGGTAGGCTACGTAAACACTGTCACCAAGGGCAAACGGCTTAGGTTCGGCAGTGTGTTCTTGTTTCACCTGTTTTGTGGCTGTATGCTTTAAAGACGCTCTTTTAGGAGAGAGTTCACTTGTGTTCTGCTTTACATCATCAGAAGCTGGGGGAATCATAAATGATTCCTGTGTATTTTGAGACGTCCTACCCGAAGAAATAGCCTGAGAACGGTCAATAATGCGATTCCACATCCCCAGCTTCAAGGCAATCGCGTATGCGTAGCTTTCCCCGGCCTCGCCGATCCGAAGACGATACAAGGGTTGCAGCGTTTCGGTATCAAACTCCATACGAGCATTTTGGAATCCCGGTGTATTTTTAGCAAAATGCTTAATTTCGCTAAAGTGGGTAGTAGCCACTACGGTTGCCCGGCGGCGGTGGAATTCTTCCAGCAGCGCGATAGAAAGGCCTACGCCTTCGCCCGGATCGGTTCCAGATGCCATTTCGTCAATCAGGATCAGAGTGGAGTTGCCTGTCGTTTCCAAAATACCGATCATGTTACGGATATGTGCAGAAAAGGTGCTTAAGGCATGCTCGATGCTTTGTCCGTCTCCGATATCTACCTCAATTTCCTCAAATACAGCCATTCGGCTGCCTTCTGAAACAGGTACCAGCAATCCGGACTGCACCATCAGGGTTAACAGGCCGACACTTTTGAGAGCCATCGTTTTTCCACCTGTATTGGGTCCGGTAATGATGAGTGAGGAGTAGCCTTCACCGATTGAGAAATCAAGTGGAACCATGGAATTTCCCATCAACGGGTGACGTGCCCCTCGAATGTCTATAATTCCGTCAAGGTTAAGCTCGACAGGCACAGCATCCATCGTCAAGGCATATTTGGCTTTGGCTAATAAAAAGTCGAGTATGCCTACCGTCTCTGTGTTGATGCTCAGCTCCCGGTTATATGACTCAGCAAGTGCCGTCAGATCTCCCAGCACTTTCATTTCTTCTTTGGATTCTTCGGCCATGTTCGCACTCTGATCGAATTGCAGACTTACGATCTCGGCAGGCTCGATGTAAACCGTTTGACCACTACCTGATTCATCCAGCACGTTGCCTTTTACCTGTTTGCGAAACTCTTTTTTGATCGGAAGCACGTAACGGCCACCGCGCTGACTGACCATATTTTCCTGCATGATGGATCGGTGACGGCTGGTGAGAGAATCGAGTTTCCTTTTGATTCGTTCTTCCGTGACCGCTATTTTTTTGCGGATTTTAGCCAGTTCTTTACTGGCGGTGTCCGTCACTTTTCCTGAATAAATACATCTTTCAATTTCAGACAGAAGGGGTTCCATACCATACATGGAAGAAGCATAGGCACTGACGCTTGGAGAGGCATTCGACTTGGAGCCCATATATTTTATCAGTTGAATGCAACTTCTGATAAATTGGGCAATGTGAGAAAAATCCCGCTCGCTGAACAAATATCCGGTTCCCAGTAAGTGAAGTATGTGTTCCATCCCTTCCAGCGAGGGAACGGGAACACTTGCACCGTGGCGAATGAGCTGCAAGGCTTCGGTCGCTTCGTCAAGTCTGGTCTTGATCGTACGGATGTCTGTAATTGGTTGCATAGAAGCGGCATGCCGCTTACCAAGGTAAGAAAAAGCACATTCGGAAACTCTTGTTTTGATCCGGTCGTATTCCAAACGCTGCATTGTGGTTTCATTCATGAATAAATCTCTCCTTTAGTGTGTGATTTTAGGATTGTTTAGAGCCTTCTCTGTGAAATAAAAAAAGGGCGGAGAATGAACAAATCGTTCATTCTCCGCCCTGAAGGAAAGAGGGAATTTATCGTCAAATAAGCCTATAATCCAGCTTTTGCAGCTCCAATTTATGTGTCCCCAAATCATCCATGAGTAAACCAATTTGTAAGCTAATTAGTCCATGAATAGGAGGTGTATAAAGGAAGTTCACAAAATCTGAAAACAAAAAAACCGCGCTGAACACAGCACGGAATAAGGCCTAGAAGAAAATAATCCCTGAGGCGATTTATGATATCCGCATGTTCTTAACTAATGTCAGGGTAAAAACACAGTATCAAACAAACCTGTCCCCGGAGGACACAAGCGCCTGAATGGTCTTCCCTGAATATGAAGTTGCTTAGTTAAGAACGTTCACCGACATCAAAATCTCTCCCTTGATTACAGATATATCCACACTATACGATCAGTCAGCACCGAAGTCAAGTTTATTCTAAAAACAACAAATAAGTTACGTAATATATATTATGTTAACTTAAAAAATTCCAAACACTATGAAAGAAATTTTTTATCTTTCAAATGAGAATGATAATCATTATACTTGTAATCAAGAATGAAACGCGTATGCACTGCGAATCCAGCTAAAGGGGGAAACGAATTACTACAATGAAATAGTCGATGCCAACTCTATGAGCCATGAACAAGACCCCATTCAGGCGTCCGCGAAACATGAGCATATTTATCATATACCTGAGCAATGGGGAGAGGGTGTGCATCGAACGCATTTTTTGCGCAAAGGTTTCGAGCTTTCACATAGTCAAATGCTGTTTCATGAGCCAGTCCAAATTGCAAGAAGGTTTGACACCCCGTATCTGGAGTTGGCTTTGAACCTGGATTATTCGGCTAGCTGGTCCGTCGATGGTTTCCGTTCAGATCGTGAACATGGAGGGCATGTGCAGCTCATTTATATGAACGAAGTGAAGATCCAAGCGGAAATGCCGGGGAATAAAGCAATGAACCATATTGAGCTGCGTTTTAATCCTTCGTTATGGGGTGAGCTTTTACAGGAACTGAGTATCCGTCAGGAACAATCGTTCGCTTGTATGGAAACAGTGATTACGCCTGGTATGCGAGCGATTGCTCAGGAACTGTCGATTCATCCTTATCAGGGCATGACCCGGCAGCTTTTTCTGGAGAGCAAGGCACTGGAGCTGATGGCCCTTTTTCTGCAAGAAACACGCAATGCTCCGCCTAAATCGACCATGACGATCAAACCCAATGATATACAGTGTATTCACGAGGCGAAAGATATTTTGCTTCGTACGCTGGTTCAGCCTCCGAGTCTGATTCGGCTGGCACAGATGGTACATATTAATGAACAAAAGCTCAAAAACGGCTTCAAGGAGCTATTCGGCACAACGGTATTTGGCTTTGTACGCGAACAAAGATTGGAAAGAGCCAAACAACTGCTGGAAAACGAGCAGATCACCGTCAGTGAAGCGTCAGCGATGGGCCGTTTATGATTCGATGGGGCTGATCGCGCTCGCAGGTTTATTGGCCAGCCTTATTACGATGTACATCGGTGGACTCATCTCTTCTATTGCAGCCTTCCGTATTTTATTCGGTCTGCGAGTCAAGCTGTCAGCGCATATCGGCAAGCTGCCGTTAGGCTGGCTTAATGGTACCTCCACGGGTGCTGTCAAAAAGACACTGGAGCAGAACGTGGAAAAAGTAGAGACATTTGTCGCTCACCAACTGCCGGATCTGGTGCAGGTCATCGTGACGGCGGCGGTGATGATTGTCGCTATGTTTAGCTTGAACGTTTGGCTGGCACTTGCTTGTGTTGTGCCCATTTTGCTCGCTTTTACTGTCCAGATGACGTTGATAGGCGGCTCCAAAACGCGGGATAACGTCAGAGAATATTACAATTCACTGGAGCGTCTGAACGGATCGGCTGTGCAATATGTACGGGGTATGCCTGCGATTAAGGTATTTGGGCAGACAGTGCATTCGTTCCGTAAGTTTTACTCCGATATGGTGCATTACCGTGAGTATTGCGTAAAATTCACCGACCAATTTCAAACCGGCTTTCTCGTATTTAAGGTGATTATTAGCTCATTCGCCGCTTTTGTCCTGCCTGTGCGCTTGTTAATTTCGCCGAGTTTCGTTATCACGAGCAGGCAGGGGAGCGTATCGTCCAGTTGCTGAACGAGCCTGTCATGCCCGGTGATCAGATGCCTTCGCAAAGGCATGATATCGAGCTGAGACACGTAAGCTTCCGCTATGGCGAGCAACCTGTACTTGAGGATGTAAGTATGCGCAAGGTATCCAAGGTGTTCCAGGATGTGTATCTTTTTCAGGATACGATTGGAAATAATATTCGACTCGGTAAAAGTGATGCGACGCAGGAAGAGATCGAAGCTGCCGCTCGTCAAGCTTGCTGTCACGATTTTATCTCCAAGCTGCCGAATGGGTATGACACCTGGGTAGGTCAGGGCGGCAGTACGTTGTCAGGTGGGGAAAAGCAACGGATTTCCATCGCACGAGCCATTCTCAAGGATTCTCCGATCGTATTGCTGGATGAGGCTACGTCTTCGCTTGATCCTGAGAATGAAAAATATATATCTGAACGGTGAGGACTTGAATCCGATGTACGTTTTAAATCCATAGTGATATAATTACGCGTACATGCCTGAAAAGGAGCGTATGGAACGCAAATGAACTTTCAAGTGGACTTTTTATCTTTTTTTGTAATTCAGGTGGACGGAAAAGAAGGACAAGGCGGTAAGTCCTACAAGCATTACGCTACGATGGATGACTATGATTATGACGAAAGCGATGTTAAAAAATTTCTGGACGGGGAATTTGCCCGCATTAGCAAGCGGAAGGTCGAGAAAAATCCGAGCACAGAGCAGGCACCGACCAAAATTGGCCGCTTTATCGTCGAACCAGAGCATGAACTGAGCAGTAATCCCAATTTCAATATGTTCGCCCGGCTGCGGGCAGCAGAAGATAAGGAAGATTTTAAAAATGCCTGCGACGATCTGGTGCGGATGTATCTGGATACGAGCGCGGTACGCGGCGGAGCGCTGATCATTGTACAGGCTACCTTGAATACACACTCCGATGATCCCTTTATTTTTGTACTCAAATGTGATTTTGAACCTAAAATTGCCCGGATTACCGAAAGCAGTCTGGTCAGTGAGGTCGAAATGGCCATTTCAGCCCGTAATATGAAATCTATCATGTATCCTTACATGCTGGAGGAGGGGATGAACGATGAGTGGGAGCTTAAAATTCACCAGTCTTCGCATGCCCGGTATTTTGAGGATTTTCTGAAATTTGTGACCTATGAGCAATCCATGCCAGAAATCGTCAATGAGCATGTCATGGGCTTCGTCCAGAACTATGTAGAGACGAAATGGCCGGATTCTTCCAATGAGGAAAGACAGCAAGAGGAACGTGATCTGGAGCTGTGGGCTGCCAGTGAAAAACGGGATTTGCAAGGGAAATGGGAACCCCTTCAGGTCGTAGAGGCTGCGCAGCATATTGTTGAGCTAAAGCCGGAAATTGAAGTTCGCTTCAAGCTGGATGATACGGCTGTACGTGGACTGCTGTCCGACTTTGGGGCCAAGCTGCATATTACGAAGCTGCACGATAGATACGCGCTTATCATTGAAGGCGACGCATTTACATTTGAAAAAGGCTTTTCACCGATTGAGCTGCTTCAACCTGAATCGTTCGAAACGGTGGCTGAGCGGCTGAAAGAGAAACGCTTGCAAGAAGACGAATTTGCCGATGGCGATACGCCGCCTTGGTAATCTGAGTAAACTGTTTACGATAAGCTGAACTCTTATATGACATAATCAAAGGGCCTCTCAACGGTATTTTCGCCGCTGTGGAGGCCCTTTTTGTCTACAATTTCAGTTTGTTCATCTACAAGTTGAGTTTACTGATTTGATCTTTCAGCTTGTCCGCAGATTGGTGTAGCCCTTGACGTTCCTTGTCATTCAGTGGAAGATCCAAAATTTCACGTACCCCGTTGTGATCTACGATACTCGGAACACCCAGATAAACGTCAGACACTCCGTTATAATCTTCCAGCAAGGTGGACACATTAAGTACCGACCCTTCGTCTCCCAGAATGGCGGCTACGATCCGGTCGAGAGCCAGCCCGATGGCGTAAGAAGTCGCGCCTTTGGCATCTATAATTTCATAGGCTGCATTTTTGGTGCTTTCAAAAATCTCATTTTTCGTTTCTTCGCCCAGCTCCAATGGAGTTCCTGCGATGTTGGCCGTGCTCCATACAGGCAGTTCGGAGTCGCCATGTTCTCCAATAATATGGGCGTGGATGCTGCGAGGGTCAATGCCCTTTTGCTTACCAATCAAATAACGGAAGCGTGCGCTGTCCAGCAGCGTTCCCGAACCGATAACTCTGCTCGAAGGCCAGCCACTACGTTTCCAGGAAATGTAGGAGAGAATGTCCACTGGATTGGTTGCGATCAGCAAAATGCCGTGTGTGTTTACCTTGACGATATTATCAATAATGCTTTCAAAAATTTCGGCATTACGCTTGAGCAGATCAATGCGTGTTTCTCCCGGTTTTTGTGATGCGCCCGCTGTAACAATGACGATATCCGCATCACGGCAGTCTTCATAATCACCTGCCCACACTTTGACACCGCCGAGAAAGGGAAGCCCGTGGTTCATATCGAGCATTTCCCCCTGCGCCTTTTTGACGTTTACATCGATAAAGACAAGTTCTGACATGCGTTGGCGTAGCAGGAGGGTGTAACCGGTCGTTGTACCGACCGCTCCCATGCCGACAATGGCCACTCTGCTTCGTTTGTAAGGTTTTAAGCTCATAAAATCCTCATCTCCTTCTCGGGTTGAATACCTTTTCAATTTTAATAATACAAAATTTATCTTTCCAACTTAGTTTACCGTATATGTGCCCTCCACTGCAAAGAAATATGACATTTCTCCTTGACTTCAAACAGGGACTCGCCAATAATTAATCGAATGACAGAAACACACACTAAAGCGTTGCAGTAGCAATATTGGCGTAGGACATTATGGAAAGAGGAATATGATTATGGACTTATTTCGAAAAAAGACAGGGATGCTCCCGCATGGGGAAAACGGAACGACGGGTCACTTGAAGAGAACGATGGGTGCCTTCGATCTGACTATGCTGGGTGTAGGATGTATCATCGGTACCGGGATTTTTGTGATCACAGGCAAGGCAGCAGCGGAAAATGCGGGTCCTGGCCTGATGATCTCCTTTGTTATTGCAGGAATTGCCTGCGTGCTGGCAGCCTTGTGCTATGCGGAGCTTTCATCTACGGTTCCCGCTGCCGGCAGTGCTTATGCGTATAGCTATATTGTATTTGGGGAAATTCTGGCCTGGGTGCTGGGTTGGGACTTAATTCTGGAATACGGGGTGGCGGCTGCCTCTGTGAGTAGTGGCTGGTCTGCTTATTTCCAAGGCTTGCTGGCCGGCTTCGATATACATTTACCACTGGCTCTAACCGCAGCCTTCGATTCAGCCAAGGGAACCATTATTGACCTGCCTGCTGTGTGTATCATTATGTTGATCACACTGCTGCTGAGTCTTGGAGCCAAAGAAACGGTCCGATTTAATTTCATTATGGTTTGTGTCAAAGTCGGAGTCGTGCTGCTGTTTATCGGAATCGGAATTTTTTATGTTAAGCCTGCTAATTGGACACCGTTTCTCCCCTATGGTTTTTCCGGTGTTTTGAGTGCTGCGGCAATCGTATTTTTTGCTTATTTGGGCTTCGATGCCATTTCAACGGCAGCAGAGGAGGTACGTAATCCGCAACGGAATATGCCAATCGGTATTATTTCCTCGCTTGCGATTTGTACAGTGCTGTATATAGCGGTCTCGGTTGTACTTACTGGAATGGTACCTTATACGCAGCTGGGGGTAAATGATCCTGTTGCGTTTGCTTTGCGCTTTATTCATCAAGATTTTGCGGCAGGATTGATTTCTGTCGGTGCGATTGCCGGGATGACCACGGTTTTACTCGTGCTGTTGTATGGTCAGACACGGCTAATCTTTTCGATGTCCCGTGATGGTCTGTTACCGATATTTTTTTCTAAAATCAATCCCAAAACTCAAACACCCATCCGAAGTACCTGGCTGGTTGGAAGCATCATTGCATTGGCTAGTGGATTTTTTCCATTACATGCACTGACGAACCTGACGAGTATCGGAACCCTGTTCGCTTTTGCCGTTGTATCGGTTGGGGTGATCGTTCTGCGGAAGAGACGTCCGGATTTGAAAAGAGGCTTTACCGTACCTTGGGTTCCGTTGCTCCCGCTTTTGAGTGCCCTGGTTTGCGTCGGTTTGATGCTTCAGCTTCATATCAGCACGTGGATTGGATTTATCGTTTGGCTTCTGCTGGGTCTACTGATTTATTTCTTCTATGGATATCACAAAAGTTTGTTAAACCGTAAATCCTAATTTGTCTGAATTTTAAAAAGCTGGCATCCTGTACTTATGTGGAGGGTGGCCGGTTTTTTTGTATGAGTGCGCGAAAAGTGTCACTTAAGGTCGTTTATGGTATAATTCTGTTTCAGATAAGGTTGTGGCACGGGATTACCGCATGCCATCGAGGGAGGATCTTCATATGAAACTGCGCTGGCGTGCGCTCCTGGGGGGAGTATTACTGCTGACAGGTATCCTGCTGGCTGGCTGTTCTTCCGAACCCGCAGAAACCGTAACCAAACCTCCGGTTGAGGAACCGGATGACCAGGGACAAACGATAACTATTAATCCACCATTGACGCCGAAGGTGGGCGATCCCAATGCCAAATATGTAGTTCAGACACGAATAGCTGATTTCCATCTGATTGATAATACCAAAGGTTTCGTTTGGGGAGTTACTCGTAATGAGCTTCGGCTCTATTATACGCATGATGGCGGAAAGACCTGGAATAATATTTCTCCTTCCGAAAACGTTCAATTTCAAGACAAGCTTGAATATGGGAAGGATATTAGCTTTACCGATTCCCGGCATGGCTGGGTTGTCCGTCAAAATCTGGACAAAACGGCAACCGTCATCCTCAGAACCGCTGATGGGGGACAGAGCTGGGATATTTCAGCGCTCCCAAGCGGGGAGCATGTGAGCGCGATACAATATGTAAATCCGTCTACCGGATGGATTATGGCGTCTACAAACCTGAATGAGCAGGATCAACAAAAGTTGTTGTATCATACCACTGATGGAGGGGCCACATGGAAGAAGGTTGCGCAAAGTTCTGGCATGTCATCCAATGAGTCAAGCTCGGGACTGCCCGATCAGGGCAGCATGGCGGGAATGAGCTTTGATGGCAACAAGCAGGGTTTTGTTGCGATTAATCTGGATAGCAAAGTTAAGCTTTATAAGACTTCGAATCAAGGGAAGACTTGGACCCCGGTAGCCAGCAAGATGCAGGGTTGTCCTCAAGCAGAAGCCGAAGCTCCGCAGTCTTTTAAAGGAAATAGTTCCTCGTATTGGATTCCTGTTCTCTGTTATTTAGACAGCGGTACAAAGTATAGCGGACTGTTTACTGCTGATACAGGCACGCAATGGAACAATGTGTCTTTGGGGCTAAGCAGTAAAAGAAACTCCATTATTCCCGGCCGCACCTTTCTAAATGATAAGGAAGGGTGGATCATAACCCCAGCCGGAATGAGCCGAACAATGGATGGGGGCAAGACGTGGACAACCCTTACTGGCAGCAAAGTGCTGCCATCGAAGCTAAAGGATTACCCGCGATCGGTCAAGCTCCGTTTTGCTTCTTCTAAGGTAGGTTGGCTGCTTCTGGAACGATTGGATGACAAGAAATCACTGTTACTTAAAACGACGGATGGCGGTGCCAACTGGAGGATCCTATAACCTTCACCAGGGTGATTGCCCTGTGCTTTTCCCCTCGTTTTGCACGTCCTCAAAAGGTCATGCAGATCTGGGAAGAGGCACAGGGCGTTTTATTTTTGACGGATTGTAATATGAAGTGCGACACCTGCTGGAAATAAATAAAAAAGGGCCCATGGCCGGATTCGTGTAGAATGAAAGTTCCTACACCCACATTCACACAAGGAGAATCCACCATGAGCTACACACATCTTAGCATAATCGAACGAAGCAAGCTAGAAATCCTGCATCAGCAGGGGAAAAGTTCAAGAGCCATCGCTGAGGAGCTGGGGCGACATCATGCGACCATTTGCCGAGAAATCCGTCGGAATGCTGAGCTAGCGTCCTACAATGCACAGCGCTCCCAACATGCTTACGAGCAGCGCCGTAGAGCCTCTGTACCTCAAGGCAAATGGACAGAGGAACAAGCGGTAGAGCTCGAAGAGAAGTTGCATGCGACTTGGTCACCTGAGCAGATCGTGGAGCGTTTTAGAACAGAAGGCCAGCCCACCGTGTGCTGCAAAACCATCTATCGCTGGCTCTATGCAGGCCGCCTGGCCCGAGCGGACGTGAAGGTGCTACGGCACAAAGGAAAACGGCAGCAGCCCGCTGAAAAACGAGGGAAGTTTGCCGTGGGTAAGTCGATTTCCGAACGCCCCAAGGAGGTGCGTTCCCGGGACACCTTTGGACACTGGGAGCTAGATACGGTGGTGTCTGGTCGTGGGAAAAGCAAAGGCTGCGTGGCGACCTTCATTGAACGGAAAACCCGTCTGTACACCGCGGTTCAAATGCCTGATCGCACGGCATTGTCGATGGAGATTGCCTTTGGCGTAGCGGCTTCTCAGTACCCTGCTGGGGCGTTTCAAACCGCAACTGCAGATCGAGGAAAAGAATTCGCCTGTTATGCAAACCTGGAAACCACACATGACGTGCAGATCTACTTTGCTGACCCATACTCTTCCTGGCAAAGAGGGTCGAATGAGAATGCGAACGGCTTGCTTCGAGAGTGCTTTCCCAAAGGTACGGACTTTGCCCAAGTATCCGATGTGGCATTGGAGCGTTCGCTTGATTTAATCAACCATCGCCCCCGAAAATGTCTGGGGTGGAAAACCGCTCACGAATCTTTCACACAGGAACTGTCGCACTTGGCTTGACAATCCGTCTTTTAAAAAACTTAAATTTTATATGACAATATGTGAAAAAAATCACAATCTACCGGATGAGTCGCTGTTATACTGAACCTGTAAACAACGATAGGAGTGATAATCATGAGAACGAATCAGGATCATATGTTAACTCAATACTACCTTCAATTTTGTTACACTTGCCAGGATGCCTATGGTTGCACGACTGAAGAGGATTGCAAACAGTGTGCAGAGCGTTATGCGGAAACAGAAGAAAATGAAGTTCTGGATGAGACACAACGTTATCTCCAGCTTGTACATGTATAAACAGATGCGCCATTCTGATATCGCCATATGTTGAGCCTCCCGGATCATTCCGTGGGGGCTCTTGGCGTTCTTGAGGGTTGCTATCAAATTTGGGCAGGAACGTACATATACTATTACAGAAAGCTTAGGTCATGTGAGGATGCCCGGCCGTTTCCCTGTGGAATGCCTGGCGGAGAGGAGTGCGGTGCATGGGATTTGAGTCATTATGGATGTTCGATTGGCTGGGTACGGTACTGCCCGTTTTTTTCGTAGTCGTGTTGGGTATTGTCGTACTGTCTGCGGGCAAGGAAGTCATGGAATGGAGCCGGAATAAAAGGCAGCCTGTATTGACGGTTGGTTCCCGAATTACGGCCAGAAGGACGCACCTCCAACAGAGGCGGCAGGAGGAACAAGGGACTCGTACCTATACTTTCTATTATGTAACCTTCGAGGTGGAGAGTGGCGACCGGATGGAGTTCAAGGTAAGCGGGGAAGAATATGGTCAATGTGCCGAGGGAGATGAGGGACGGCTTACCTTTCAGGGTACACGGTACATCGGGTTCCAGCGTCTCAATCGCTATAGCTTGGAGCAGGTTAAAATGTAGACAGCAGCTTATTCTCTCATTCATTCATGGGCAGCCCCCTGCAATACAACAGGCCAGGGGGCTGTTCTTGTTTCTTGTGCAGCACATTTTGGTACATATATACTAGGGAAGTGTATAGAGGAGGAATAAGCCATGTCATTTGAGGGACAAGTTGTTATCGTAACAGGAGCGGCACATGGAATCGGAAGAGAGGTCGCTTTGGCCTACGCTGGCAAGGGTGCCAAGGTCGTATTTGCGGATCACAATGAGGAAAAAGGGGCAGCTGTTGCGGCTGCGGCACGGAATGAAGGACATCAGGCGATCTTTGTTCCCTGTGATGTGCGTAAGGAAGAAGATATTGTTGCGCTGATCCGTGCCACGGAAGAGGAATATGGCACCATTCATACGCTGATTAACAATGCAGGCGTGTCCAAATGGAAATCTCCGTATGATTTAACGGTTGCGGAATGGGATGACATTTTGAATACGAATGTACGCAGTTGCTTTATTGCGACACGAGAAGCGGCCAAGGTGATGAAACGCAATCCGGAAGGCGGCTCTGTGGTCAATATGACTTCAACACGGGCTTTTATGTCAGAACCGGATACAGAAGCCTATGCGGCGTCCAAAGGAGCCATTGCAGCCCTTACACACGCGATGGCCATATCACTAGAAAAGGATGGCATCCGGGTCAACTGTATTAGTCCGGGTTGGATTGAGACAGGGGATTACGGGCAACTGCGTCCTGAAGACCATCAGCAGCATCCATCCGGTCGAGTGGGAACCCCTGCCGACATCGCGCGGGCGTGCCTGTATTTAACCCAACCTGGCAACGACTTTGTTACAGGCACGAATCTGGTAGTGGACGGCGGGATGACGCGTAAAATGATTTACGAGCCGTAAGCTGCCTGAAGAGAAAGTCCCGAATTTCGGGGCTATTTTTTTATCTTTTTTTCGCTGGAGCTGTCACCCCTTGGGCATTTGTACCATACGATATGATATGTGATGGAGAAGCAAGGAGGGGACGCGATGGCTGTTATCAAAGCCAACTCAGGAGATGTGAGGACACTTGCCCGGCTCATGCGGGCTGAGGCCGAAGGAGAAGGAGAGCAGGGAATGCTCATGGTCGGTAACGTTGGTGTGAACCGGATTTTGGCCAATTGCCTGGATTTCCAGGGGATTCGCCTAATGAATGACATGGTATTCCAAAGCCCCGGCGGGTTTGAAGCCACTCAAAAAGGATACTTTTATCAGAGAGCCCGAGATCGGGACATTCGACTTGCCACACGTGTAATCAATGGAGAGAAAATACGTCCGGCATCCAATGCGTTATGGTTTTTCAGACCTTCCGGGGACTGTCCGGGTACCTGGTATAACCAGACTAACACCGGCCGTTACAAGGCCCATTGCTTCTTTAGTCCAACTGCACAGGATTGCCCTGCCGTCTATTAATGCGTAACAACATGAGTTTGTATGATTTAAAACCATTTTAGGAGGAATTAACATGATTTCACAGCAAGCTTACCGTCCTGTCTCTTATCCTGCTGGCGGCGGGTTTCCCGAATGGCCTAGGTTGGCTCCAATGGGAACCATGCAGCCCATGAGCAGCTTTCCCCCTCAAGTCAATAGTGGTAGCGCAATGTCACCGACTGGCACAGTGGTACAGACTCAGACTCCACAATATGAGCAATCTTATATTGAAAATATTTTACGCTTGAACTTGGGTAAAACAGGAACCTTCTATATGACGTATGAAAATAACCGGGAATGGAACGCGAAAATATTCAAAGGTATTCTGGAAGCGGCAGGTCGTGACCACATTATTATCAGTGATCCGTCTACCGGAAGACGCACCATTCTGTTGATGGTGAATCTGGACTATGCGACTTTTGATGAGCCGCTGCTGTACCAATATCCTGGCGTCATGGGTAATCCGGGCTCGTCTCCGGTTCGATGATGTCTTCATATATATAGTTTATCCCCCAATCCTCTGCCTTACGGCGGGGGATTTATTTTATTTACATTCTTTCTCAAATATAGTAGCTTCCCTTGTGGTAAGAGGCGGAAAATGGCGATTCCCGGTCAAAATGACCGCGTTAGCCGATTTTTCTGACATACCTTGCGGATTGACTGTGTAGTGTATAACTATATAATTAAATATAAGCTGATGAATGGCTTCGTCATTCATGCGAAAATATGGCTTGTGAAAGCCGGAAGGAGTGATTGTGTTGGGAAGTTGACGCTGCTTATGATGTGTTATCGTTCTGTCTATGATGAAATTATCCGAAGGAGGTGCGCCTGTCTGCCGTAATGACGGCTGATGGGGAGCATATTGAGTGACCCTTTACCGAGTATGTTTAACTTATTTATTGTTTTTGCATTAGTATTATTGAACGGTTTTTTTGTATCTGCAGAATTTGCAATGGTAAAAGTCAGAAGCAGCCGTATTGACACATTGGTAGAGGCGGGCAACAAAAAAGCCGTATATGCCGCGAATATATTACACAATTTGGACGCTTATCTGTCTGCCTGCCAGTTGGGCATTACACTGGCTTCGCTGGGACTGGGGTGGATCGGAGAACCGGCCATTGCACATTTGATCGAACCTGTATTTACAGCCGCCGGGCTGGGACCGGTATATGTACACGGTACTGCCGTGGTCATTGCATTTATTGTGATTACGATTCTGCATATTGTGCTGGGTGAATTGGCGCCCAAAACAATAGCCATTCGTAAAGCTGAAACCATTACGCTGTATTCGGCCATGCTGATGACTTGGTTTTACAAGCTGATGTATCCATTCATATGGGCGTTGAATGGCATGGCGAACAGCCTGCTGCGTTTATTCCGTCTGGAGCCGGTATCCGAATATGACGATTCCGCGCATACGGGGGATGAAATACGCATTCTGATGAAAGAAAGCAATAAGAGCGGACTAATTGATAATACGGAATTGGCGCTTGTTGATAATATATTTGATTTTACCGACACGACCGCCAGGGAAATCATGATTCCGCGTACCGAGATGATCTGTTTGTACAGCAATGAGTCCACAGAGGAAAATCTCGCGATTGCGACGGAGAGCATGAGAACGCGTTATCCAATCTGCGCCGAGGACAAGGACCATATTATCGGCTTTATCCATATCAAGGATCTTCTGCGGGCAAACAAACTGGATACCCGTACGATGATCCGTCCGATTCTTGCCGTTCCTGAATCAACGCAAATTAGTGATTTGCTCAAACGCATGCAGCGTAGCAAGACACAAATTGCGATTCTGATTGATGAATACGGTGGTACCTCAGGTATGGTGACGCTGGAGGATATTATGGAAGAGATCGTTGGTGAAATTCAGGATGAGTTCGATCAGGAGCGTCCGGGTTGTGAGCAGATTAATGACGAGGAATTTTCCATTGACGGTATGCTGTTAATTGATGAAGTGAATGATCGCTTTGGACTGGATCTGGATCATGAGGATTATGATACAGTAGGGGGCTGGCTGTACTCGCATGTTGAGGTCATCCCCCCACAGCCGGGTCAGTCTGTAGAATTTGAAGGTTGTCTGTTCGTTGTAGAAGAAATCGAGAACAAGCGGATTTCACGTATCCGGCTGTTGAAGCAGCCAGTCCTTATGGAGGAAGCGGGAGTCTCGTAAATCAGGATTCACCAGATAAAAGAGTAGACATTCTATAATTGAACCATTCTTGAAGCGACCCTTGAACGATAGAGGGCCGCTTTTTTGATTTTGGCTTCTTTACACATGAGACATGAATTGATATGATGAACTATATTATTGTCAACTTATTATATTTTTATTTGGTTGACAATTAAAAAGGAATTTCGCCTGAGAAACGAATCGGTTAGCATGTTCATTAAAATAGGGAGGTATAACGTATGAAATGGTCCAATGAGGTTATGGATTGGTACTCGCTGGCTGAAAATGTGATCCACGGCGGCAATGTGACACTCGAAGAAGGGTTGACAGTGCTGGAAGCGGACGATGAGGAAATTTTACCGATTATGCAAGCTGCATTTCGGGTGCGTCATCATTTTTACGGTAAAAAGGTAAAGCTCAACATGATTATGAATGCCAAAAGCGGTCTGTGCCCGGAGGATTGCGGCTATTGCTCACAATCCATCGTATCCACGGCACCTGTCAGCAAATACAGTATGCTGGACAAGGAGTCTCTGCTGGCCGGAGCCCGTGAAGCGTTAGCGAGGAAAGCAGGTACATATTGTATCGTAGCTTCTGGCAAGGGTCCAACAAATCGAGAGTTGGATCAGGTAATTGAGGCGGTACAGGAAATTACCAGTACGATGCCACTTAAAATTTGTGCGTGCCTGGGGATTCTCAAAGGAGATCAGGCCCGCCGGTTGGCAGAGGCGGGAGTCCATCGTTACAATCACAATTTAAATACGAGCAAGGCCAACTATCCGTCCATTACAACCTCACATACATACGATCAACGTGTCGAAACGGTTAAAATGGCTCAATCTCACGGGATGTCACCATGTTCCGGCGTGATTATCGGAATGGGGGAAACGAATGAGGAAATCGTCCAAATGGGTTATGCGTTAAGGGAAATCGGTGCCGACTCCATCCCAGTCAATTTCTTGAATCCGATCCCTGGAACCCCGCTGGAAGGAGTAAAGCGCACATCTCCGATCAGAGCATTAAAGGTACTGGCGCTTTTTCGGTTCATTTGTCCATCCAAGGAAATTCGTGTCGCAGGCGGACGGGAGCTGAATTTGGGGACACTGCAACCCTTATCCCTGTATGCAGCCAATTCGATTTTCGTAGGCGATTATTTAACGACAGATGGACAAGAAGTCACAGCCGATCATCAAATGATTGAAGATCTGGGGTTTGAAATTGAGATGTGTGCTCTTCCGGCTGTATAATAGGAATTGTACAAACTTGGAAGGGAGCGTTGAACGATGAGCGAAAAAGTATTTATTAGTCCGGGTAAATATGTGCAAGGGAAAAATGTGATTGATAAAACGGGTGAATATGTCAAGCCATTAGGTCATACTGCTCTGGTTATTGCCGACAAGCTGGTATGGGGTATCGCAGCCGACCGGGTAGTGAAAAGTCTGGAACAGGCGGGGATTACATCGGTAAAGGTGGAGTTTCAAGGGGAAGCGTCCAAAAACGAAGTGAACCGTATTGCTGATCAGGGACGAAGCGGGCATGTTGATATTGTCATTGGTGTAGGCGGCGGCAAGACGCTGGATACCGCCAAGGCGGTTAATGAGGTGCTTGGTTCCTCGGTAGTCATTATCCCAACGACAGCCTCCACGGATGCTCCGACCAGTGCGCTATCTGTCTTGTACACGGATGAGGGTGCATTTGATACGTATTCTTTTTTCAGTAAAAATCCAAGCTTGATCCTGGTCGACACAAAGGTTATTTCCCAAGCACCACCATTGTTCCTCTCTTCCGGCATTGCGGATGCGATGGCAACATGGATTGAAGCTCGTGCCGTCATCGAGGCCCGGGCGACAACGATGGCTGGCGGCTTGCCAACCTTGGCAGCCGAAGCAATTGCGGCCAAGTGCGAAGAGGTTCTATTCGATTACGGGCTGCAAGCCTATGAATCCGTGAAGCGCAAAGTGGTTACACCTGCGCTTGAAGCAGTGGTAGAAGCCAATACGCTGCTGAGTGGGCTAGGATTCGAAAGTGGTGGCTTGGCAGGCGCACATGCGATACACAACGGTTTTACCGTGCTGGAAGGGGATATTCATCACTTGACGCATGGTCAAAAGGTGGCTTTCGGCACCTTGGTACAGCTTGCGTTAGAAAAAAGACCTTTGGCCGAGGTGGAACGGTATATCGATTTTTATCTGAAGCTGGATCTGCCTGTCACGCTGGAGGACGTCAAGCTCCAGGAAGCCTCCCGTGAGGATCTGTACCGTGTAGCTCAGGCGGCGACGAAAGAAGGCGAAACTGCTCATAATCTGCCATTTGCAGTAACAGCGGACGATGTGCTGGATGCGATTTTAGCTGCTGACCAGTATTCCCTTGCTTACAAAGCTAAAATTGGACATACGAACTAACACCAATACAATATGAAATACACGAAGAGGTCGCTAATAAGCGGCCTTTTTCCATTATTTAACTTGCAGCTTATGTTATGATTTTTACAGTACATAATTAGGAAATGTCGGAAGTATATCTACGGCTAGCCTAAAACTTGAGAGGAGTAGGGCAATGGCAAAATGGAATGTAGAAGATAATGGAACTCAGTATGAAATTGAGTACAAGCGTAGCCTCGGCGGAGGAAAAATTATTGTGAATGGAAGCGTACAGAAGGTTAAAAGCCAGAATGCTTTTTTGAATTTAGTCGATTTTCCCATCAGATTGACGAATAAAGCTGTAAATGTTGTCGTCATCGGCAACAAAGCGGATTTGGCCGTGGATGGCGTATATCTGGGTTCCAATCAGCCTTACGTACCTGTGGCTAAAGTTCCCGGCTGGAGCTGGGCTTTTGTAGTGGTGAGCTTGGTCATAGGCTGGCTGTTTGCAGGTATCTTTGGTTTGTGTTTTGGGATATTGGGCAGCATGTTTTATGTAAAATCCGCTTTATCCATGCACCAATCCACAAATCGAAGAATCGTAAGCTGCCTTATTGTCTTTTTAATCATCAGCGTGGTACAAATTGTTTTTGGAATTTCAGTAAATCAGTGGCTTCATAATTTGTAAAATATCTGTGACTTAACCCGTTGAATGAAGAAAAAAGGCTCCTCCGCATGACAGCGGCGTGAGCCTTTTTTGTCTTTTTAGATCGCCCAGTTTCCTTTGCGGAAGATGGGTTCCTCGGTACCGTCCTCGGTGACGCCGTTAATGTCCATTTCACCTGAGCCGATCATAAAATCGACGTGTGTCAGACTGGAATTCAGGCCGTTGGCTGCCAACTGCTCCTGATTCATGTCCTTGCCGCCTTTAAGGTTAAATGCATAGGCATTGCCGATGGCCAGATGGTTGGAAGCATTTTCATCAAACAACGTATTATAGAACAAAATGTTCTTATCCGAAATGGGGGAATGGTGAGGCACAAGAGCGACTTCGCCCAAGTAGTGGGAGCCTTCATCCATTTCAACGAGATGCTGAAGAGTCTCCAAGCCTGTTTCAGCCTGCACATCGATAATGCGTCCGTTTTCAAAGGTCAGCGTAAAGTTGTCGATAATATTTCCGCTGTAGCTGAGCGGTTTGGTGCTGCTTACTTTGCCATTCACTCCGGTTTTGAGCGGGGCAGTAAACACTTCCTCGGTAGGCATATTGGCTACAAAGGTATGTCCTTGCTGATTGACGCTTTCGGCTGCAACCCACAGGTGATCTTTAGCCAATTCGATGGTCAGATCAGTGCCTGGGGCCAAATAATGCAGCTTTTTATAGCGTTTGGCATTCAAAATATCTGATTTGCTGGAGAGTGTTTTCAAATGCTCTTTCCATGCTTCTACCGGATTATCGAGATCTACACGCACGGTGCTGAAAATGGCTTCCCACAGCTTATCCATTTGTTCGGAAGCTGGCAGATTCGGGAATACTTTAGCAGCCCATTCTTCGGAAGGGTAAGCAATCAGAGCCCAACTGAATTTGTCGGCCATTTGAAGTTCGCGGTATTGGCGCAATTCATGTGAACGCACACGCTGAGCCGCAGTAATGCGACTGGACGGGATACCTTGAAGCAAATCCGGATTATCTGCTATGATATGCAGTACCGCTGCGCCGTTCTCGACCTCTTCGGTCATTTCAGCCGCGTACCATTTGGGAGGAATATTAAAAGTCTCATCAGGAGCCAGTTCATATTGCAGGCGAGTGATGGCTTCGTCGCTCCATTTTACCTTAACCAGCTTGGCTCCGACGGTATACGCGGATTTGACAATAAGCCGCACAAGTTCAGCGGACAGGATGGGAGCATGAACGATGAGTGTTTGCCCAGGCTGGACATTAGCCCCCACCCGAACAGCTAACTCGGCATATTTTTGCAATTTTTGTTGAAAATCTGACATGTAACTTTCCTCCATTTCACGAAAAGGCCCTTAACAGGGCTTGGGGTTGCCTGCGCAGTTTTTTGCAAATTCCACACGCGGCTTATATATTGTACAATGTAACGAAAAGGTTCACAAATCCATTTTGGTACATTTTGGCGAAAATGAAAGGGCGGATAGATGAATGACGGATCAAAATGCACCTCAGGAAGTACAGGAAGTACATATTCAGCAGGCACAAATGACTAGAGATGAGAATGGTGCATACTTGGGTCAGGTCGTGTTTGGAGTAGACGGACAGACTTCTGTATACGAAATTACGTTCCATAGCAAAAGGGGCAAGGAGTGGGATTACAGTCTCCATTTTGCAGGGGAGCCACGGGTAGAGGAAGAGATGCTGCATATGGATGCATGGATTGAAGAGAATGATGATTTGTTTGATTATTTGCTTGATGCGGCATGGAGTAAATTACCCGAGTAATGTAAACATGGTCTATTTTCGTGACAAGCGGATTATATTTAGCAGTGTCCGCATAATCTGCCGACATGGGGGAAGCCTATAGGTCGATAATGACAGCAAATTCCATGTGAATGGGGAGGATGACGGTTTGGCAAATCATCTGTTCACCGAAGGAATGACGGCAAATGAAGAGGCTGCTCCCGATCTTCTGAGCTTACGGACGCTGTTTGTAAATGTGTGTTTTATCGGGGAGCCGGGAAGTCGATCCTGGGTACTGGTGGATACGGGGATGGCGGGGTTTACAGACTCGATTATTCGCTTGGCTGAGGAACGGTTCGCTGGCCCTCCCGTTGCTATTGTGCTCACTCACGGGCATTTTGACCATGTGGGATCGGCCATTGAACTGGTTCAGCATTGGGGTACCCCTGTGTATGCGCACCCGCTGGAGCTTCCTTACTTGACGGGGATGAAGGATTACCAACAACCTGATCCCAGCGTGGGTGGAGGTCTGCTGTCGAGCGTTTCCTTTTTATACCCCAATGATGCCATTGATCTGGATGATCGCATCACCCGTCTGCCTGAGGATGGCAGTGTGCCCGGTGCGCCTGGGTGGAAGTGGCTGCATACACCTGGACATACGCCGGGTCACATATCGCTTTTTCATGAACGCAGACGGTTGCTAGTAACTGGAGATGCTTTTATTACAGTAAAGCAGGAATCGGCGCTGGCAGTTATTTTACAGGAAAAAGAAATACACGGTCCGCCTGCATATTTTACGACAGATTGGCAGGCTGCGCAGCAGTCAGTGGAACTGCTGTCCGGTTTGAAGCCGGAGATTGCTGTTACGGGACACGGTCACTACATGCAGGGTAATGAGCTGAAGACCCAGTTGGAACGACTGGCGGAGGATTTTGAGCACACGGCTGTACCCAAGCAGGGACGCTATGTGTAGTGACGTGGAAAGGACGATGCCTTACGGGGCATCGTTTTTTTGTGTTGGCATGGAATTTTTTTGCTCAGCATGGTATAGTCAAGCCAAAAGCTAAACGCTTTCATTAAAACATCGTCATTCATCAAGGAGGATTTTTGATGACACATCAGCATGCTGCAATTGGTGACCTTTATTATGGAATACCGGCGATTCGCCTTAAATTCGGGCGTTATGAAGCGGTAGCCCTGCCGGGAAACGGCGCAAATCTGATTTCTTTTCGTGACAATGAGACAGGATATTCATTTCTCCGCGAGCCGGAAGCTGACAGCATAGAGGCTTTTAAACAAAGTCCGTCAGTCTATGGGATTCCTTTCCTGTTTCCTCCGAATCGGTATGAGGATGGCAAATTTCTGTGGAATGGAGTTACATATGAACTGCCCATCAATGAAACGGCGACCCATAACCATTTGCATGGCTTTTTACACACCGTCCGGTGGGAGGTTGAGGACTACGGATCTGGAGAACAGGGCAGCTATGTGGTAATGAATCAGCATGTGAGGGAAGGACATCCCATGTTCCGCTATTTGCCGTTCACCTTTACCATCAAGCTGACATACAGCCTGGACGAATTTGGACTGCATCAGCGTTATGTGATCCACAACGAGGGTGATCAGCCGATTCCAAACCTGTATGCCTTTCACACGGCAATTCGGGTTCCATTCGTACCGGAGAGTTCGCCGGAAGACTACAAAATTAAGGTTACCATCGGTGAGCGTCGCGAGTTGACGGAGCGGTTGTTAGCCACAGGACAGTTCCAGCCATTGTCACCGGAAGAGGAATTGCTGAAGACAACGGGAGTGAGTCCCTATTTTGCATCGATGGACAATCATTACACGGTAGCTCCGCAAAATGGACGCAACTATATGGAGCTGACACACAGTAAGACAGGCGCTACTCTCGTATACGATGTAGGCACGGCCTATAAGCATTGGATGATCTGGAATAACAAAGCGAACAAGGAATTCATCTGTCCTGAGCCGCAAATGAACATGATCAATGCACCGAATCGTCCGGACTTGCCTGCGGAGGAGATCGGATTGATTGCACTTGCTCCAGGCCATATTTTTGAAGCAACCAGCCGTTTATATTGTGTCACACCTGCACGTTCGAAATCCTAGCCTATATTTTATCGGAATAAGCCTGTATCGTGTCCAACGGTGCGGGCTTTATTTTGTTGATGGGAGAGGTGGAGAAGACAAATATTACAGGCAGAAGTCTGTTTAGTGAGGAAAGGAACATGAAAAACAGGTTGCAGGATGGCAAGTAGTCATAGTATGATACAAAACAGGAGATGATCAGATGAATCAGGAAATGATGCCTTTTCAAGCTGTCAAACGCAAGCAAATCGCTGATGAAGTGGCTGAACAGCTGCAACGAAAAATAGCTACTGGTGAATGGGATGTGGGTACAAAAATTCCGACAGAGCCTGAGCTGATGAAGCTTTTTGGAGTAGGACGTTCCACGGTGCGTGAAGCGGTCAGCGTTCTCGTACATGCCGGTCTATTAGAGAAAAAACAAGGACACGGAACCTTTGTATGCCAACCGACGACTTCTCAGGAGCCTCTGGATTACCGACTGAGTCGCGCTGAAATAATTGAAGTCTATGAGGTGCGGAGTGTGTTGGAGCTGGAAATTGCCAGGCTGGCTGCTTTACGACGTAAGGATGAAGATTTACGCTTGATGCGCGAGGCGCTGGACCGTCGTGCCGTGACATTGGCCGCTGGAGATTTGAACGGGTATCTGGATGCGGATATCACTTTTCACTTGGCTGTTGCCGGGGCTACACGTAATAAAGTGCTTACAGATGTGTATCGCAGCTTTGTAGAGGCGATTCGGAAGGCGCTGAAAAATCTCGTAACCGATCCGGCGATGCAAAATCCTTTTACACTTCAGCATGAGAAAATATATGAAGCGATCCGCGATCAGGATGCCAAGGCTGCCGAGCTGTACAGTATTCAGCATTTGGATGGCACCAAGCTGGAACTGCAAAAGCATATGGGAAATTCATAATTTTTTTAATCTCAAACATCAGATGATCGGATGAATAAATTAAATTGTAAATCTTTTATATCGAACATCTCCTAAAATAAAACCAAAGGTGGGTTCTGAATGCGCAAAATATGGGTGTTGGACACAACGTTAAGAGATGGAGAACAATCACCAGGAGTTAGTCTGACCAGTACAGAAAAGGTGGAAATCGCCCTTCAACTGCAAAAATTGGGCGTAGATCGGATAGAAACCGGTTTTCCAGCTACCTCGCCAGGTGAGATATTCAGCATGCAGGAGATTGCCAAACAGGTTACCAACTCAACCTTGGTTGGTTTTGCACGTTCGAAAGAGCAGGATATAGATGCGGTCAGAGAGGCACTGCGGGGAGCGGAGGACGCCTGTCTTCATCTGTTTTTGGCTACCTCACCCATTCACCGCCAGCACAAGCTGCGAATGGATAAGACGAAGGTACTGGAGACCGCAGCCGCAGCCATTCGTTATGGACGAAAGTATTTTGATAAGGTGGAATTTTCGGCGGAGGATGCCAGTCGTACTGAACTGGACTTTATTTGCGAGGTCGTGGATATGGCGATCCGTGCTGGAGCAACGGTCGTCAATCTGCCGGACACCGTTGGGTATGCTTCGCCGGATCAGTTCGGCGAAATGTTCAGAATCGTAAAAGCCCAGGTGCCGGGCATCGAAAAAATACAGCTCAGCACCCACTGTCATGATGATCTCGGCATGGCAACAGCTAACACACTGGCGGCCATCCGTAATGGTGTAGATCAATTTGAAGGCACAATCAATGGCATCGGGGAACGTGCCGGAAATACACCAGTGGAGGAGGTCGCGCTGGCCCTTGATACCAGAACCGAGCTTTATGATGCAAAAACGGATCTCATTCTGGAGGAATTGTATGCCACCAGTCGCCTGGTGAGCAAACGCACGGGGATGTCCGTACCGGGGAACAAGGCCATTGTTGGAGCGAATGCTTTTGCCCACGAGTCCGGTATTCACCAGGACGGGATGCTTAAGGAGCGTACGACATATGAAATTGTGTCCCCGGAGCGCATCGGCTTAAAGACGAGTAAGCTTGTACTCGGAAAGCACTCGGGTCGGCATGCGTTCAAGGAAAAGCTGGCTGACATGGGGTTTGATGCTTTGACAGAGGAGCAGCTTCAGGAGGCGTTCCGTAAATTCAAAGCCTTGACGGACAAGAAAAAACAGGTGCTGGATGAAGATTTGCTCGTCCTGATGGATGAGAGTCGCAGTGCCTCCCCACAGATTTTCACGCTGGATTCCATCCAGGTATCCTATGGCAATCAGTCGGTTCCGGTAGCATCCATTCGACTGATTAAACAGGATGGAACAGCTATTGATGAAGTGGCGATGGGCAACGGCTCCGTAGACGCGATTTTCATGCTATAGACAAGGCTAGTGATGAAGAAGTGGAATTGGAGGATTATTCGATCCAATCTGTAACGTACGGTAAGGATGCGCTCGGAGAAGTGCATGCTGTTCTGAGACAAGGAGAATACACCGCCCGTGGAAGAGGCACAAGTACAGATATTCTGGAAGCCAGTGCCAGAGCTTACATCGACGCGCTGAATAAGCTGCTGGGCAGAAAAGAGGTTCGAGCTAAAGGCAACATCACCATTAGCTGAACCGACCTCCCTGGTATGTAGCTGACGATACATTCCTCCTCCGGACTAATCGTAAAAAAGCGCTTGCAATATATATGATAACCTTTGAAATTTAATGTATAATAGGCAAGGAAGTCACCATATTTTGTCTGAATTACATAGGCCAAGAGGAGGAAATGAATTGAACTACCGCATCGAAAAAGATACGTTGGGTGAAATCAAAGTACCGGCAGACCGTCTGTGGGGAGCGCAAACACAGCGCAGCAAGGAAAATTTTCCGATTGGCTCGGAGAAAATGCCGTTAGAGGTTATTCAGGCGTTCGCAGTGCTCAAGAAGAGTGCAGCGATCAGCAATTATAAGTTGGGCAAGCTGTCACAGCAGAAGCAGGACGCTATTATTTATGCGGCGGACGAAATTCTTGCTGGTCGGGTCGATGACCATTTCCCATTGGTCGTATGGCAGACAGGAAGCGGTACGCAATCCAATATGAATGTGAACGAAGTGATTGCTCATCTTGGAAGCCAATGGCTGCAAGAGCAGGGACAGGATGCAAAGCTGCATCCCAATGACGATGTGAACATGTCGCAAAGTTCGAATGATACATTTCCGACGGCGCTTCATGTAGCGGGTGTCATTGCAGTGGAGGATCACTTGCTGCCTGCTATTGATAAGCTGAAAGAAACCTTCCAGCAGAAGTCAGAGCAATTTAAGGATATTATTAAAATCGGTCGTACTCATTTGCAGGATGCTACGCCGCTTACTCTGGGTCAAGAAATCAGCGGCTGGTATGCCATGCTGGACAAAAGCAAGCGAATTATCATCGACACGGTGCAATATATGAAGGAGCTGGCGATAGGCGGTACAGCCGTGGGCACGGGTATTAATGCTCATCCGGAGTTCGGTGACCGAACCTCTGCGGAAATTTCCAGCTTCACTGGCAAAACGTTTACGTCCGCACCAAACAAATTCCATGCGCTGACCAGCCATGATGAAGTGGTTGCCGTACACGGAGCAGTTAAAGCACTCGCTGCTGATTTGATGAAAATCGCTAACGATGTTCGCTGGCTGGCAAGCGGTCCGCGTAGCGGCTTGGGTGAAATTACGATTCCTGCTAATGAGCCGGGCAGCTCGATCATGCCGGGCAAGGTCAATCCGACCCAGAGTGAGGCCCTTACGATGGTCGTAACGCAGGTCATGGGTAATGATGCCGCTATCGGCTTTGCTGCGAGTCAGGGGAATTTTGAGCTGAACGTGTTTAAGCCAGTCATTATTTATAATTTCCTGCAATCCGTGAATCTGCTAGCCGATTCAATTGTTGCCTTTAATGACAACTGCGCGATTGGTATTGAGCCGGATCTCACTAAAATTGAGCACAATTTGAACAATTCGCTGATGCTGGTGACAGCATTAAATCCGTATATCGGATATGAAAATGCGGCTAAAATCGCCAAACTCGCGCATGCCGAAGGACTGTCTCTCAAAGAAGCAGCTCTGCGTAGTGGATTGTTGACCGAAGAGCAGTTCGACCAATATGTCGTACCGGCGAATATGATTCAGCCCAAAGCATAAAGGAGAATTTCGCAGTTCAAGCCCTATAAAATCAAAAAATCCAGCTCATGAGCTGGATTTTTTGATTTTATATATATTTTTTTATCTAAGATTAGTATTCTGTGTGATTTGAGGGTATATAGATAAAAGGCGAAAAAATGAACATCTATTTTCAAGATAGGAGAAGCCGTCGTATGGAACAGACAACTATTATTAATTTTATTGTGCTTTTGCTGTCCGGCTTGCTGCTGGTCGGCGTACTGACTACCAAATTTTCCAGTCGTTTCGGCATGCCTGCGCTCGTATTGTTTATTGCCGTCGGCATGGTGCTCAGTCAGTTTATTTATTTTGATAATGCGTTTATTACGCAATTGGTGGGGATTCTCGCGCTCATCGTTATTTTGTTTGAAGGCGGGATGCAAACGAAGTTTGCAGATGTTAAGCCAGTCATTCGACCTGCGATGTCATTATCTACGCTTGGCGTCATTATTACGACGGTGGTCATTGGCGTTTGCGCCAAGTTTATTTTAGGCGTGAGCTGGATGGAATCCATGCTGTTCGGCGCTATTGTCGGATCGACGGATGCGGCAGCGGTGTTTTCTGTTTTAGGTGGTAAAAACATCAAAAAACGAATTACATCTACGCTGGAAGCGGAGTCCGGCAGTAATGATCCGATGGCCGTATTCCTCACGGTAACGTTGATTGAGCTGATACATCACCCTGAGCAATCCATTTGGGTACATATTCTACTATTTTTGTGGGAAATGGGTTTTGGTCTGGTCGTTGGTTTTGTGCTCGGACGCATAGCTGTATATGCCATTAATAAAATGAATTTTGATTCATCCGGTCTGTATCCCGTCATGGCGCTGGCATTTGCGGTCTTAACGTATGCGGCGGCATCCTTACTGGAGGCAAGCGGCTTGCTGGCAGTATATGTCATGGCCATCGTGCTGGGTAATTCGGACCTGACCTACAAGCGGTCAATTATTCATTTTAACAACGGCTTCGCCTGGATGGTGCAAATCATGATGTTCGTCCTGCTGGGACTGCTGGTTTTTCCCGATCAGTTGCTCGGTATTGCGTGGCAAAGTTTGGCGCTTTCCTTTATTCTGATGCTCGTAGCCCGTCCAATTGGCGTGTTCCTGAGTCTGCTTTTCTCTCGATACTCTATACGCGAAAAGACGCTGTTATCCTGGGCAGGGCTAAGGGGAGCGGTACCGATTGTACTGGCTACCTATCCACTGCTGGATGAAATGGATGTGGGGCCGATGTTTTTTAATGTCGTATTCTTCGTCGTGCTTACCTCCGCCATTATACAAGGTACGACCATTTCGTGGCTGGCGGTGAAACTCGGCTTAATGGACCCTAACGAAACGTCATCACCTTCGCTCTTGGAATTGGTATCTCTAGGGAAAACCACATCGGAGATCAATCACATTCAAGTGCAGGAAGGGATGTCCATTGTGGGCAAAGCAATTCAGGACATGCAGCTTCCCGATGACATTTTGTTCACCGCTATTATTCGAGAAGAGCAAATTATAGCTCCGAGAGGCACGACGGTGATTAAGCCGGGAGATACCCTGTATGTGCTTAGTCCGAAGCTCAAGCGACAACAAATGAAAGAACTGTTCATGCTGCTTGAACCGGAGGTAGCACCATAAAGGGATTGCAATGGCAACGAAACAGGTTGCGAACCAACGTAATTTTCCAAATAGTCCTTCACATTGATGTGGAGGGCTGTTTTATTGTGTTCTTTTTCGGTATGATGAATCTGTTAAAAAATTGACACTATCATTCTACAAAATTAGTTTATGATATTGTCGTTAGATGTCGCTGCCGATATGTTACCCTCTGAGGATAAGAATCAGCAGCAATGGCTGTCCTGAAAAACAAACCATATCAGCTCATTGAGAGAACGGTTATATTCAAGGCAGAAGTCAGCATACAGGAGAGATGGCGAATGAAACCGGAAGTCTTGCCACAGCGTGCAACAGCTCGCAGGCATAAAAACAAAAAAAAGAAACGAAAAGGAAAATTTGGTCGCTTTATGGGGCGGCTTTTTATTGTACTACTGCTCGCTGGAATCGGGGGCAGCGCGTGGCTGTTTTTAACACCATCTGGCAAGGACATGCGCTACTTGGCTGCGGATACGCTGATCACTACACAACATCGTCACTGGGCAAAATATTTTATTGGTGAGGCGGAGGCGCAGAAGCGAGTGGCCGAATACTCGGCCCGTTTCGAGCAGATGGGCGAGGAGAAAGACAGACATACGATCAAGCTGCCTGATCTGACACCGACCAAGGTGCAGCAAACGCCACTGGTTGAGGTTGAAGAGGTATCTGGCCGCAATTATCACGGCTATGTAATGACGGTGCATGACCCGACTAAAATCAGACTCGGGATTCCTGCCAATATAGGCAAGGGAGAAAGAGTATCCAGTATGGTAGAGCGCTTGGGAGCCATTGCAGGCGTAAATGGTGGCGGCTTTGCCGATCCTAACTGGAATGGGAATGGCTTTAAGCCGATCGGCGTTGTTATTTCACAAGGCCAGCTATACTACAACGATATGGGAAAAAACGCTTCTGCCCAAATCGTAGGGATTGATAAGCAAGGCAAAATGGTGGCCGGGCATTACTCGCTGTCCGAGCTAGCCAAAATGAACGTGCAAGAAGCGGTTACCTTTCAGCCACGCCTGATCGTGAACGGTAAAGGTCTCATTCGCAATGCAAGCGAAGGATGGGGAATTGCTCCCCGTACGGCAATGGGGCAAAGAGCAGATGGCGCGATTATTTTTGTGACCATCGACGGTCGTCAGCCGGGTTACAGCATCGGTGCCAATTTGTATGATATGCAAAACATTTTACTTAAACACGGAGCGGTTATCGGTGCTAATCTGGATGGTGGATCATCGACTGTGCTCGTCAAGGATCATGCCATTGTGAATAAACCTTCTTCTGAATACGGCGAGCGGTATTTACCGACAGCGTTCCTCGTATTCGAGCATCCCGAGACCGTTAATATTCCGAATATCTGGCAAGGTTTGAATCCTGGAGACATTGACGCAGCCAAGAAGAGATAGAGTTGGAATATAAAAAGCGCGTACCGTGGAAGTGAAAAAACGACTTCCCGGTACGCGCTTTTTTTGATGAAATTTAAGCGTCATTCTCTGCTTCGAGAAATACAGAAATCAAAATACGGGCGTTGTTTTCTCCAATGTTTTTGGCATAATGCGGAATGGCTGCTCTCCAGCTAAAGGAATCTCCTGCTTCGAGGGTAGCCGAATCCTCGCCTTGCTCCACATATACCGTGCCTTCCATAACAAAATGAATCTCATCGCCCGCATGAGCATGCTCTTCTTCCGTGGATGAGCCTGGCGGCATGTCCACCAGCATCATTTTGACGTTACCCTGCCCCCCCAAATGGTCCACCTGAAGCTTATTTTTGCCATAAACCGTTTTGCGGCGCTCATCCTTCCGAATCACCTGCATTCGTTCCTCTTCTTTGAGCAGCAGAAAAGCGAGGGGTACCTTAAGTGCATTAGCGATGCTATCCAGTGTAGCAATGGAAGGGGAGGTTTTATTGTTTTCTACTTGACTCATAAAGCCTTGAGATAATCCGGTTCGTTCGCATATTTGCTGGATGGATAAATTTTTACGTTTACGCGCGGCGCGTATGTTGCATCCTATACCCATGGAGTGTTCCTCCTTCAAGGAAATATAATGTATACTAATTTATTATTTATTATACCAAATATTTTGTTGACAGACTATAGTTTCTTATGATAAATTCACATTACAAAATAATTATTCCTATTACTAATAATTTGAGCTTGAGTCGTACTTATATAAGTTACAACTTAGAGCAAGATCATTTTATTTTTTTAACCAAATTATTAGTAATATAAAATAATTATTATTATGTGCTCATACGAGTGCAAAAAAATATTCAGAATGGAGAGATAAATATGAGTTCAGCAAGCAGAAACATTTCAACAATTATGAGGGTGGCTTTGGGTATCTTGTTTTTGGCGCACGGAATTGCTAAATTTCAAATGGGGCTGGGCAATGTAGCTGGCTGGTTTTCCAGTATTGGTGTCCCAGGATTTTTAGGTTATGTCGTTGCAGTAATTGAGTTAGTCGGAGGAATTGCTTTAATTCTTGGGTTGTTTACTCGTTATGTCTCTGGACTTTTTGTTATTGTATTGATCGGAGCGATTTTCACAGCAAAATTGTCCGGTGGTTTGATGGGTAATGGGCAGGGAGCAGGTTATGAGCTGGATATTTCCTTTATTCTGGTAGCTCTGCATTTGGTATTTGCACCAACGACTCGTTTGTCACTGGATTCTTTGTTTAGCCGTCGTACTTCAACAGAACAGTAATTTATCATTAGCGTAGTCCTCCAATCCACGTAGAAAGAGGGAAATCTCATGACAGCACATATCCATGACAACACCAGAATCGGGCAGGTTTCATTAAAGGTTAGTAACTTGGAGCGCTCTATTCAATTTTATACCGAGGTCGTTGGTTTTCAACTGCTGCGTCAAACGACGGATACCGCTGAATTGACAGTCGACGGAAAGCATCCGCTGCTGACCCTTAAGTTTATTGAAAATGCAGTTATTCTTCCACGCCAATCCGCAGCCGGATTGTATCACTTTGCTATTCTTGTACCGAACCGCGTGGCTCTGGGCCTGTCACTGCGTAATCTGCTTGCTCATGAGATTGAAATCGGACAGGGGGACCATGATGTAAGTGAAGCTCTGTATATCCATGATCCGGATAATAACGGGATAGAGATCTATGCGGATCGTCCTCGTGATCAGTGGAAGAAAGATGCTAACGGATATTACATTATGGGAACAGATCCTGTGGATGCAGAAGGCTTGGTCGCTATTTCCGAGAACCTACCTTGGCAAGGATTGCCCGAAGGAACGGTAATTGGGCATGTTCACTTCCATGTGTCTAATTTGCTCAAGGCGCAGCAATTTTATTGCGATGTGCTCGGTTTTGATATTACATGTCGCTATGGCTCGTCTGCTTTGTTCGTATCCGCAGGTGGTTACCATCACCACATGGGCTTGAATATATGGGCAGGGGAAGGGGCGCTCCCAGCTCCCCAGCATGCTGCAGGCCTGGATTATTTTGAACTGATTGTGCCGAATCAAAAGGAACTGGAGGCCGTTGTCGTCCGTTTGACTGCGGCAGGATATGGAGTGGAGGAACGCGATGGTGCCAAATACGTAGCTGATCCGTTCCGCATTCATATCAAACTGGTTACCGACGGCCAAACCGTTTAACATATCAGGAAAGTAAAGGAAGAGGGTATTCCCGTAAGCCACATAGGCTGGGAATACCCTCTTATTCGTGAACTAAAACAAGCTCCAATCCAAATCCCGCGACATGGTCTCCAGCAAGTGTACACCCGCTGTACTGTTACCCATGCGGTTCAGAGAAGGTCCGACCAGTCCAATGCCATATCGTCCGGGCACCATCGTCATAATGCTGCCAGATACGCCACTTTTGGCGGGCAGTCCGACCTGAATAGCGAATTCTCCGGATGCGTCATACATGCCGCATGTGGTCATAAAGGTTTTGGCGATCTGTACATAGCGGCGGGGAACCAGCGGTACACCCGTGACCGGATCACGTCCATTGTAGGCTAATACGAGTCCCATGCGTGCCAAATCCGTACAATTCAATTTTACAGCGCAATGCCTGAAGTAAACCTCCAGCACATCCTCAACATGTCCGCGCAGAATTCCCTTTTCCATCAAGAAATAGGCAAGGGAACGGTTCAAATGGCCTGTAGCAGATTCCGAATCGTAGACATCCTGGTCATATTCCAGCTTGTCATTACGGGTAAGCAGACGGAAAAATTGCAGGACACGGGCAAACTTCTCTTCAGGACTGTTTCCGCGAATCAAAGAGGACACGGCGATGGCTCCGGCATTAATAAGCGGGTTAAACGGGATGCCCGGCTCGACCAGCTCCAGCTTCAGCATGGAATTAAAACGGTCTCCGGTAGGCTCCATACCGACCTTGGAGAAGACAACATCTTCACCATTATCCATCAAGGCCAAAATAAGCGTGAATACCTTCGAGATGCTTTGCATCGTAAAGCTTATTTCGGTATCTCCGGCTACCACGGTCTCGCCGATTCCGTTCATCACAACAACACCCAGCGCGTCGGCCGGGGCTTTGGACAATTCGGGAATATACGCTGCCACCTTGCCATGGATATACTGATGACGGCTTTGTTCCACCCATTCCGGCAGTTTGGTCTGTATTCTCTGCCACTCCGATGTCATTTCTTTTCCTCCAGTCGAGTAACCATCCTGTGGTATTGTTATTGTAGAGCAAGATGTGATAGCTATACGCCTATTCTAAAGATATTTCTGGTCGAAAGACAAGATATTATTGGCTCTTCGCTCTATTGGATGGGTAACGCCGTATAGAAATAGGTTCATAGTCAAGCTTGTTTCAGTAGATTCTTAAAGAAATGGTATAAAGGGAACGGGGTAAAAATGGGTTTAGGGCCTGTGTGCTGCAAGTGCTGGAAGCCGATGTTTATTCGCGGTCATGTAGACCATAGCTATTAGATTATGGACGTTTCTGTACCCACGTGCTTTTCGTTTGGCTGCTTGCACTAATCCATTTATGCCTTCAAGCAGACCATTGGTCATCCGGCTGTGAAACCAACGCAGAATGCCTTCTTCATGTTGTTTCACGGTCTTTGCCAGATCCATCATCGCTCCCAACTGTGAGCGCCTAGCCCAGCCTAACCACTCCCGTAAATAGACGTCAGCAAAGACGTGCGGGGTCGTCCATAGTTCCTGCATGGCTAATTTTAAGCGGTAGGCTCTGCCTGTTTTTAGGTTTTTGTCCTTCAGGCTTTCCAAGGTATCTCGCTGCTCTGCCTTCAAGTTCGTTTTGTTCTTTAACCATAGATATTTGGTTCGCTTGAGCCCAGGTTCTTCTTTCTGCTCGGCTTTACGCACCTCATCCACGGCTTCATTCACCATCTTCATGACGTGGAACTTATCAAAGGTAATTTCGGCTGTGGGGAACTGCTCTTCAATACCTCGAATAAAGGCGGGAGACATATCGCAGCAGATTTCCTGTATTTGTGCCGATTCTACGCCTTTTTGTAGTAAATACTGGTTGAAACGCGCTAAGGTATCTTTGCCTTTTCCTTCGGTTGCAAAAAGTACCGTTTTGGTGTCCACATCCACAAACAAGGTAATGTAGCGGTGACCCCGACGCGAGGACGTTTCGTCGATGGCGATCCGCCGAACTAAGCTGACGTCCAGTTCGGTCATGGCTTGATTGACGTAGTGATGAAAAATCCGCCACATGCGTGTGTCATGTTCTCGTAATTCACGCGCTGCTGCGTTGACGGGCATTTCAGCCATTAAACGCATGGCCCAGGCCTCAAAATCCAAGGTGAAATGCGACAACGGCCGGGACCACTTCACGGGAATCAACGTGATTTTATTACATTGTTTGCAGTCTGTTCGGGGAACCCGGGCATGTAAATAGGTTTTCCATTTCCAAATATCGAGATGGCGCCACTGTTTTTTCTCTGCATCGTAGGCCTTGCAAGGTGCTCCACAATGCGGACAGGCAAACAGGGCTCCTCGTTCAAAATCAATAAATAAGTGCCATGCTTCTTCTTGCGGGTCATACTCAATATCAGCTAATTTCCAGGGTTCTTCAAGGTCTAACATGAACTTGAACACATCATTCATTAGATTATCCTTTTTGCTTAATGGGGTCCACATGTTCCATCCCGTCCTCTTCCTATTATTACTAGACAGTATGGACACTTTCTCTATTAAACAGACATCTAACATTTACTTTAGCGAAGAAGCATATTATTGAACACAGTGAAAGGAGGCAGTTGACTTGTCATCTAACAATGTACACCTGCTGTTCTCTCAGTCCGCTGCTGGCTCGATGAAAGTAGGCCTTTCGGGAGCAGGATTGCGTTATGAGAGTGAAGTACTGTCTTTTAATGACCTATTTTCCATAGGGCCGTTATGGAAGCTGGAAGCACCAGAAGGACAAGAGAACCGTCACAACTGGTTGGCTGAACGGATCGTGGATTATGAATTTTTCCATTACGCAAATTGGGAGCACCGCATTGAACAGATGACGGCTACTCTTACTGCAATTTCTGATGATAAGTCGATCACGATCTGGTGCGGCTCTAATGCTCACGAGCAGATCGGATTACGTTTTGCATTATACCTTTTGCGAAATAGAACTGCTCCTATCGGGGTCGTAAATGTAACACATTCCATGGAACGGGAGCCGATTGATCCTCTATACATGGAAAGTAAGTTTCCTCTATCCATGAACGTGGTGTATTGGAAAGAAATTGCACGGTTTATAACGCAAAATAAAGATAAAATTCATGCTTTAAGCATGGAAGATCGACATCGACATGAACAAGATTGGCTGGAGCTTAGTGAACAGGAAAGTGTGCTGAGATTATGGGAAAATGAACATATCGATCATGTGCCAGAAGATTACTTTGATCAGGCTTTGCTGGATTTGATCGGTCAACTGCGGGTAGAGGATAATCGGCAATATGTACACGCGGGAAAAATAATAGGTGAGGCTTTAACACAATGGCCACAGCTGAGAAGCGATACTTTTTTGGAATACCGGATTCAACAGTTGATCGCTCAGGGCAGACTCGAATTTCTGGAAATGCCTGAAATGTCGGGAATGCAATATCGCTATGCTGTGAAAATAAAAGCGTAAAACGAAGGAAAGAAGTATACTACTCTGTCACCTGATGTCATTTCTTCATCTCCAGCTAAATTCCCATTTTAATGTAAAGTTGTGATTATAGTTTATCCACAAACGACTTCTACGTTCCATACATTCTCTTTTTTGGCATAAGCTTATACAAAATTTTATAATTTTTTGCTGTATTCCCTATCAGGTAGTTTCGAAAAAGATGCTTGTAGAGCAAACCTTAAATCGTATGAATGTTAATGGGAGAAGGAGATGAGGCGGAGCATGTTACACGGTACGTTAGCGGATTACCCGCGGGATACAACGATTCATCAGTTGTTTGAGGGGGAGGCCGAGCGCACACCGGAGCAAGTGGCCGTTGTATTGGGAGACAAGCACTTGACGTATGCTGATCTGAACAAACAGGCTAATCAGCTTGCCCGGGTTCTGCGGAACAAAGGCGTAAATAAAGGCGACCCCGTCGGGATAATGGCCGAATGCTCATTGGAAATGATCGTCGGTATTTTCGGGATTTTAAAAGCCGGGGGAGCCTATGTGCCGATTGACCCGGAATACCCCAAGGAACGTATACGCTATATGCTGAAAGATTCTGGTGCAAAGCTCCTGCTAACCCGGCTACCAATTGAGCAACAAGTGGAGTTCAACGTTCCTGTAATGGATTTGTCGGACAAGCGAAATAACAGGGAAGAAACAGGGAATCCAAACTCCATTCAAGGCTCAGATGCACTAGCCTGCATTATGTATACGTCAGGCTCTACGGGCGAACCGAAGGGAAACCTGACGATGCACTACAATATTACACGTGTTGTCAAAGAGACAAATTACATCCGATTCGCGGCAAAAGACCGAATCTTGCAATTGGCCAGTTTTTCGTTCGATGGTTCTACTTTTGGCATTTACGGAGCACTGCTCAACGGAGCCACCCTCGTTTTGACCCCACAAGCCCATATCATGAATGCACGTGAGCTATCGAGTGTACTGCGGACACAACAGATTACAAAATGCTTCATCACGACAGCACTTTTTAATGCATTGATGGATATTGATCCGGATTGCTTTGCAACACTTGAAACCTTGCTATTCGGTGGTGAAAAGGTGTCGGTCAGCCATGTGCGCAAAGCATTTGCCCGTCTGGGCTCTGGCCGTTTAATTCATGTCTACGGACCGACCGAGAGTACGGTATTTGCAACGTTTTACCGGATTGATCATTTGGATGAAGCTGCAAATACCGTACCGATCGGTAAACCCATCAGCAATACGTCGGTTTACATCATGGATCATGACCAGCATCCTTTGCCACAAGGAGTTGCAGGTGAACTGTACATCGCCGGCGATGGATTAGTGAAAGGTTATTTGAACCGTCCAGAGCTGACAGAGGAGAGGTTTATTCCGTTTCCAGGGGTGCCGGGGGGCAGGTTGTACCGAACCGGAGATTGGGCAAAAGAGCAAGCGGACGGAAACATTGAATATATCGGCCGGATCGACGAGCAAGTGAAAATACGGGGCTACCGAATTGAGCCAGGGGAAATTGAGGCACAGCTATTAAAAATAAAGGATATACAAGCAGCGGTTGTTATCGTGCGTGAAGATGGGAACGGACAGAAGCAACTGGGAGCGTACTTTAGGGCAAGCCAAAGGCTGACGGCAGATGAAATTAAAAACACGCTTTCTGCAAAGCTGCCGAATTACATGATTCCCTCTTTTTTTATGCAATTAGAGCAGATGCCACTGACACGGAATGGAAAGCTTGATCGCAAGGTACTGTTGTCCTTTGAAGACAATGGACATACCATGGCAGCAAACATTTCTCCTGAGGCAGGGCTAGAAGCCAAGCTGATGGAAATCTGGCAGGATGTATTAGGTATTCAGCAGTTCAGTGTTGTAGACAGCTTCTTTGACCTTGGTGGACATTCTATTCATGCGCTTACGTTAATGTCAAGGATGGAGGGTGCTGGATATCATACCACTTTGACAGATATTTACCACTATAAGACGATCCGTGCGCTCGCTGCATATCTTCAATCGGCTCAAGAAAGTGAAAGAGCCTTGAAGCAGCAGGGCACTATAGAAACCAAGCAAGAGTTGATTTCCTGGCTGCACCAAGAAACAGATGGCGTATACGATCTGGTGAAGTATCAAGTGAGGGATTTTCTTCACGAAGTGAGAGATATTCGGGTGCTTTACTTCAACTCCGTGGACGACGTTAATCCTATCATGCGGATCATGAACGGGAAAGTCGCTAAAGAACTGCAGCCGCATTATATTGTACCACTGCATCAAAAAGTAAAAATGGATAATCAATACCAGGTCATCGATGAAGAGGAGTTTGTCCAGCGTCTGGGCTTGAAAATCATGGACACGGATCAGGCGGCGAGGTTGCGCGAGCAACTGGAAGACGATTATTTAAAAAGAGATCAGTGGGTTAAAACGGGACAAGTGGCACAAGAATATCCGCTAAGTGGAATTCAACAAATGCAAATTTCATTTCATACACCGCCGAGTATTGGCCTATTTAGGCTGGACGAGTATGTGAATTATGATTTTTTGAATCAGGCTTATGCTCAATTTGTACAAAGTCAAGGATTACTGAGAAGCATTCCTGTACAAAGAGATGAATGGACGTATTGGAGGGAATACGTCCTTCCCGGCGCCGATTTTCCAACACTCACCATCCTCGACGTAACGGACTGCAATCCATATGGCCCCTTTATGGAAATGATAAATGACTACATGACGAATACCCGATACACGGGAGAGCGTACTTTGTTTCAGATGTTTGTGCTAAAACGAAATCTGCGTGAGCATGTTGTTATTACGCTTTATCATCATGCAATATGCGATCGGGTGACTTCGGAAGTAGCTGAACGACAGGTAATGGCTTGCTACAGGAGTCTGCTTCAAAACGAATCCCTTCCTACGGATGAAGTAAAGCCCTATAAGGATTATGTAGAACAAATCCAAAGCGGACCCAGCGGAATCACTGAACAGGCATTGATATCCGACTTTCATCTGGAAGCGTTCCAGCAAAGCAAGCAGGACCTGTTACAAACTCCGAAGCTAAGAACGAGCACAGAAGCCTATCTGTTTAGCGTGAGCATCCCGGCTGAAAATCCATCCTTGGAGTTTGCGCTCTCTGTCTTTACAAGGGGCTTGCAAATTTATTTAGGTATGGACCAGTTGCCATTGCTATTTTTATATGATGGAAGAAGGTACGATGAGGCGACGTATTATAACACGGTCGGTGAGTTTATTGATTTTGTGCCTATGCTGATGGATATGAAGCAGAACCCGGATGAAATGCTGCTGTCTGTCAGAAGCAGGCTAGATTTATTAAAACGCCACACGATTAATTTTATGAACCTGCTTACAGGACCTGCCTACAAAAACAGGTGGGAACGTGCCAGAACACTTGTACAGTTTGGGAAGCAGTATGAGCAGCTAGATGTATTCATGTTTAACTATTTGGCTAATAGCGCAAAGGAAGGGTTGAAGTGTAGCCAATTTTACGATGATACGGTCATAAAGCAACCGAATCCGCTGCCGATCTATTCGCTGTTCAACTGCATCGCTACCTCCTACACAGACGGTCTTATTTTTTCGATGCGGTGCAGTTACGAGATAGAGGTTGAGGAAGTCAGGGCTGCTTTTTATCAGGCCGCCGGTATAGCATCTCAGATAGGGGAGGTTCAATAAGTGATCCAACCTTACTTGCCTTTATTTTCCCATCGCAGGGGGGAAGCCGGACAGCCTGAAGACAAAGATCAAGTCCTTTACCATATTCGTTTGGAAACAAGACAGGTCAAAACGATCATGGAGTTTGTTCAGCAGCATCAGTTGGGTATGCCTTCTTTTATCGCAGCCATATGGTCTGTGCTTTTATCCCATTACGCCAATCAATATACAGTACCTCTTTTATATTCCATGTTATCAGACAAAGAGGGGACACGACGTTGTCAGGACTATCCGCTTTTTATCCATATTCAGAAGGAAGATCATCTTCTCTCCTTGATGCAAAAAATAAAGAAAAAATGGGATAAGCGAGATAGCAGCATTAAGTGGAGTGAGGATCTTTCGCAGCACATGAAAGTGGATTCCCCATCAGAAAAAGATGAGGATTTTTTCAATGTGGGCATCGTAGAGACTTGTGGTGATCTCTCGCATTCAAGTTCGAGCACAAAAGCACTAGCTTCTCTATGCGGTATAAATCAGCCTGAGATTGCGCTCTGCTACCGTCATGGTTCGGAAAGATTAGAGTGCGCAATACAGTATGATAGCAGGCATTTTGGTAAAAAGCAGATCGCTAATCTCGCAGGCCACTTTCAGATACTGCTGGCCAATGCACTCCATCTTCCGGAGAAAGCGGTACTCCTTCACCCCATACTGACAACGAAAGAATACGAGCAGATACAACAATGGAATGATACGGAACAACCATATCCTTTGGATAAAACCGTGGTTCAACTGATTGAGGAGCAGGCTGCCAGAACTCCCGATGCAATCGCTTTGGAGTTTGAAGGGCAGAAACTGACCTATTCGCAGTTAAATCAGCGGGCTAATCAAATCGGCCGCGTGATTCTAGATTCGGTTTCCACAGGAGAGGATGGCGCTTTACAACCCGGCACGCTGATTGCCATCTTTATGGACAGAAGCGCAGATGTAATCCCGGCAATGCTAGGAGTTATGAAGGCAGGGGCCGCTTATCTTCCGATCGATCCCCAATATCCTGGAGAACGGGTTCGATTTATTTTAGAAGATGCGCAGGCCAAAATGATTATCACGCACAGTCAACTGGTAAATAAGCTAAATCTATCTATGAATCAAATGAGTATGAAAGCGAATTCGCTTATTTGTGTAGATGAATGCCTGGTGCAGCCGTACGATCATCCCGACGAGAATTTGAATATTCAGGTTAAACAGAACGACCTGGCCTATGTCATCTACACATCCGGCTCCACTGGAAATCCGAAGGGGACGCTTATTGAGCACGCCGGACTGGTTACGTTAATCCCTTACCTTGTTGAAAAGTTTCGTATTATCCCTGACTCCAGAGTTATGCAATTCGCTTCCATCAGTTTCGACGCTTCGGTCTACGAATGGATCGGAACGTTAACAGTAGGCGGGACACTTGTTGTGCTGTCGAATGCGGAGCTGCCTCCTTATGCGGATATTTCAGATGTACTCAAAGAGAAAAATATCCACATTGCCATGCTGACGCCGTCTGTGCTGCGAACCATGAAACCAAGAGAACTGCCTGAACTGCATACAATCGTATCCGCAGGAGAACCCTGTACGCCTGATATTGTAAATTATTGGGGAAGAGGACGACTGTTTGTGAACGCTTACGGACCGACCGAAGTGACGATTTTATGTTCCACCTCGGTATGCAAACCAGAGGCAGAAATCACGATTGGCAAACCCGCCTATAACAAACGATTGTTTGTATTCAATCCATTTGGTAATTCTGTGCCGGTCGGTGTTCCCGGTGAATTATGGGTGGGCGGCATAGGGCTTGCCAGAGGATACCTGAATCGTGAGGAGCTGACCCAGGAGCGTTTTGTTCACAAAGAGATGAGCATCGGAAATGAGTCACAGCGAGAACGGTTATATCGAACCGGGGACGTCGTGAAATGGACGCCAGATGGTGAACTGGTATTTATCGGCCGTAGTGATGAACAGATTAAAATCAGAGGCTACCGTATCGAACTGGGTGAAATAGAGCATCAGCTTCGCCAGCACCCTGACATCCGTCAATGTGTCGTTCGAGCCTGGAAGGACGAGTCCTTCCATAAACTGGTGGCTTACTATACTGCCTTAAAAAGGCTGACTGAGGCTGAATTGGCCCAGTATGCAGGCTCTATTTTACCTGCTTATATGGTTCCTGGTTATTTTTGTCAGCTGGATTCAATCCCCGTAAATACAAGCGGGAAAGTTGATCGTCAAGCTCTTCCCGATCCGACCACATTATTTGTCCCTGCTGAGAATGCTGCGGAAGCAGGGGAGGGCAGTTTCGAAAAGCGACTGCTTTGCATTTGGCGACAAATTTTAAAAAGAGGAGATATCGGTGTAAACGATCATTTTTACGCGGCCGGGGGAGATTCAATTCTTGCCATTCAGGTCGTCTCTATGGCCAGAGATCACGGTATGATGCTGACCCCAAGACAAGTTGCAGAGCATCCAACTATCAAGGAATTAGCCGCTGTGGTTACTTGGACAGAACGTGAGAAGAAGGAAGATAGTATGGTTGATTTGACAGGCGAATTTGGTCTGACGCCGATCCAGCACTGGTTTTTCGAGCAGCAGTTCAAAGAACCGCATTATTTCAATCAATCCCAGCTGTTTCTACTCCGTGGTTGTGATCCCGTAAAGCTGGAAACGGCCATCAAACAATTGATCAGACTTCATCCAGAGCTTTCGATGCAGCTCGTAGCTGGCAAGCACGGATATTCGCAGCGCTACCGAACGGATACCACCATTCAGCTTGCCAGTCACACTATTCAGCAAATCGCTGATCCCGAATCTGAAATTTCAAGCATATGCGATGCATGGAACAGACAACTGAATTATGAGACAGGCCCGATGATTTGTGCAGGCGTAATCCAAGGTCATCCTGACGGTCAAGTCCGCTTTTTTATGACGATTCATCATTTGGTTATTGATGGCGTGTCCTGGAGAATATTGGTTCAGGAATTGGATCAATTGTATCATGGCTCAGAACTGCCTCCTGTTTTAAATCCATACAAAAGGTGGCATTATGCATGGATGGATTATTCCAAACACCAAGATACTTTAAGTCATATTGAATATTGGAAAAAAGTACAGCTTCAAAGTGCAGCATTTGTGCTGCCGATAGACCATTGCCCGGATCATAGAATGAGCAGTGAATCTTCGGAATTGGTTACAAAGCTTACTCCCAACGATACGCAGCTACTTTTGTATCATTGCTCCCAGGCATATCATACCGAGATCAATGATCTGCTGCTTACGGCCTGGTCGCTGGCTCTCTCCGCTTGGTCTGGGCAGAAGACGATCGCGTTTCGGTTAGAGGGTCATGGACGTGAGCATTTTGTAGCCGATATGGATCTGACAAGAACCGTCGGCTGGTTTACCTCAATGTTTCCGGTGTGCATTCGGATGACGGACAATTGCAGCTTGGGGGCGACGATTAAATCTGTCAAAGAGCAGTTACGTTCTATTCCTCACCGTGGCATGTCATACGGTGCTTTGAGATACTGCCATCCGAGCGAAGAAGTCCGTTCCGAGCTAACAGCTTCCGAGCCACAGGCTCTATTCAATTATTTGGGTCAATTCGATCAGGCAAATACGAGCGGGCTAGAGCAGTGGATAGGTTTTACACGTGAAGCAGCACAGGACCATAGCTCGCCGCTTAATCATGGAACAAGCCTGTTGGAACTTAACTGTTCCATCGTTCATGGACAACTGCATTTGTTCATGAAATATAGCAAACGTCACTATGAAGAAACGACCATTACTCAGTTGATAAATACTTTCATATCACGTTTGCTTTCTATCATCGAGCATTGCAGCCAGGCTAATTACGAGGAGTTTACACCAAGTGATTTTCCATCGGTGTCACTGGAGCAGCATTCGCTGGATCAGATTGTAAAGACCTATTCTAAGCAATATGGTCTGAATAAAATGATGCATTTAAGTCCTTTGCAGGAAGGACTGTTGTTTCATTATTTAGAGTATCCGGCATCCGATCAATACTTTGTGCAGGTTAATTGGAAATATCGTGGGAGGCTGGAGGTAAACCAGTACCGGGAAGCCTGGGACAGTGTCATTGCCGAAAATGATTGCTTGCGGACATGTTTCATTTGGGACGCGCTGGACAAGCCCGTACAATGCATTATCCAAACAGCAGAATGGGACTGGACGTTCTTGGATTTTGGAGCAGAGCAACCCAAGCGGCAACAGGAATGTATTGAACGGTGGATGGAGATGGATCGCAATCGTCGTTTTGATCTGAGCCAGCCTGCGTACCGTATCACATTGATTCAGACTGCACCGGAAGAATGGACGATGCTCTGGAGTTATCACCATATTTTGCTGGACGGTTGGAGCCTGCCGCTGCTGCTAAACCGGGTTCATGAACTCTATGCTTGTAGATTGCAAAATAGAATGCCACAGCGCAGCTTGTCCCGCTCTTTTGAAGCGTATATTCAATGGCTGAATGATAAGGATCGCACAGAGGCCGAGTTATTCTGGAAGGCTTATTTGGCCGAAGTAACGGAGCCGACCCTGCTGCCGATCGAGAAGGGAAGTACGATTCCCGATGTACATCAACCGATTAAGAACCAGCAGATCCAGACCCTTCACATGGATTCGAGTCTAACCAAACGTATAGCCACTTTTGTACAGCAAACACAGGTTTCGCTCAATACCTTGGTGCAGTTTGCATGGGGAAAGTGCTACAGGTCTATCATGATGCAGATACAACCGTATTCGGCATGGTCGTTTCCGGGAGGGGATCGGATCTTGCAAAAGGGGATCGCATTACAGGTATGCTGATTAATACGTTGCCCTTGGTCATGCACTGGAATGTGGAGCAAACCATCACAGAATATGTAAAGCACCTACACCGGACGATTCAGAAATTGAATGACTACTGCTATGTGAGCCTGAACGAACTGAAGAGGTGGAGTGCTATTCATGGTCATGCCATGTTTTACAGCATCGTGGCCTTCGAGAATTATATGAACGACTACCGTCAGCCTGAACATGGTTTGGAAATGTCAACTATGGAGGAACGAGAGAAAACCAATTACCCGATGACTATCACCATTGCCAATGACGGGGAACAGATCACTGTCAAATTTATTTACGATGCGGATCGCTTGAAGCAAGCAATGGTTTGTCGCCTAGCTGAGCATCTGCTAAATACATTGCACTATGTGCTGGAACATCCGAGTCACTCCGTCGGAGACGTGTGTTTTATAAGCAAGGACGAATATGATCAAGTCGTCTATGACTGGAACGATACGTATACAGACTATCCCAGAAATCGTTCGATTGTTGACTTGTTTCAGGAGCAAGCGAGGCTGCGTCCTTCACAGCCGGCAGTAATTGCACACAACAAGGTTATAACTTACCGCACCATGAACCAAATGTCCCAGCAGATTGCCCATTTGCTAGTAGATGATACCGACAGTCATGGGAAGTTGATCGGGGTTTATTTGCCGCGATCCATCGAGTTCATTGTCTCCATTCTGGCGATTATGAAAGCGGGATGTGCTTATGTGCCGATAGACCCCGATTTTCCGGCAGAAAGAACCCGCGAATTGATCGAGGACGCTAAACTGGACACCATCATCACCTCACATAAAGGAGCGGAAGGTATCTCGAAAGCCTGTAATGGAATCCATTTAAAACTGATTGATATAGAGCGTTTTGACCAGACTGGAGTAGTACCACAAGAAGAGAAGGAGCCTATAACTGCTCCTAATGACCTTGCTTACCTACTGTATACATCCGGCTCGACGGGAAAACCGAAAGGCGTGATGGTAGAACATCGCAATGTCATCCGCTTGGTTAAAAACACCAGCTATATCCCGTTTTCCTCTGACATCAGGTTGCTTTATACAGGTTCGCCTGTTTTTGACGCTTCCACGTTTGAAATTTGGGGGACATTGCTAAATGGAGGTCGTCTGTTTGTAGTTTCAAAGGATGACCTTCTCAATATCCAACTGCTGGAGCAACGCATGAAGGAGTGGGAAATTAATACATTATGGCTAAGTTCCGCCCTGTGTAATCACTGGATTGAAGAAAATGAAAAGATGTTTGCTGAACTTAAATGGTTGGTCGTGGGCGGGGAAGTTTTATCGGCTAAGCATATAAATCGTATCCGGCTGGCCTGTTCAGAACTTTCGATTCTCAATGTATATGGTCCAACGGAGAACACCACGTTTTCGACGAGCTATCGGATCAAAGAGACTTTTGAGCAAGATATCCCCATTGGCAAGCCGATTAGTAATTCAACTTGTTATATCCTGGACAAACAGGGTCGTATTCAGCCTATCGGGGCGGTTGGGGAACTATATGTAGGAGGAGACGGGGTTGCGAGGGGCTATTGGCTGCAAAACCAATTGACACAGCATGCGTTTACTCCGAATCCCTATACTTCTGCCAAAGATCGTGAAAGAGGAGAAAATCAGGTTCTTTATCGTACAGGAGATCGGGCGAAATGGCTACCGGACGGTAATATCGAATATATTGGACGGGGTGACGATCAGGTGAAGCTTCGCGGCTATCGAATCGAACCTGGCGAAGTCGAGTTCCGTCTTGGCCGCTATCCTGTCGTGAAAGAATGTCTGGTTGCTGCCCGCGAGCTTCACGGTGAATTACGGCTGATCGCTTACTATACAGCGGAAGAGGAGGAGCGGGAGGGAGAGCTTCGTACGTTTATGGCTGAGGGGCTTCCGGCTTATATGCTACCCTTCCGTTACATTTGGCTGAAGTCGTTCCCATTAACGGCTAACGGGAAAATCGACCGTAAAAAGCTTCCTTTACCGAAAAGCCAGAACAGTCATAAAGAACCAAATTCCAGTCCAAAAACTGAATTGGAACAAACCATTGAAGAGATTTGGAGCAAGGTTCTGCAACTTGAGACTATCCGTAAGGATGAAGATTTTCACACGTTGGGAGGGCATTCGCTTCATGCGCTGCGTATAGCCAGTTTGCTGCAAAAAAGCGGATATCCGGTTACAGTCAACCAAATATTTCGTGAACAGACCATCGAACGTTTGGCCCTTGCATTGAGCAAAGCTAGGACGGATACTGCAACTGTCCTTTGTTCGGATAGGAATATCCCATATATTCAGACTATAAGAAAGGTGTACCCGAATGATGGATTTCCGCTGTCTGCTGTACAAAAACGTTTTTTTCAAAGAGATCTGCTGAATCGCAACATGTTTAATGTACCTTACCTGGCTCTGCTCAAGAAATACATCCCCAGACAATTGCTGGACTCGTCGCTGGAGGCACTATGGAACAAACATGCGGCGCTACGCTTGTCATTTGCTCAGCTGGATCATAATGAATGGTATCAATATGAGCAGACCATGAGTGTGGAACAGGTTGTTTCTTATGTAGATTTGCAAGCGGTCCCGGGATCACATGACGCCTGCATTTCGGAATACTGCTCGAATGCTCAGCATGGATTTGACATCGGGGCTGGACCTTTATGGAAAGTCGTGCTGTTTGACCATTATTGCGGAGAGAAACGGCAGGTGGTATTGCTCCTGTTCCATCATTTAATTTTTGACGGGATATCCATAAACATTTTTTTGGAAGACTTGAGGCATCTTCTATTACTGGAAAAGGGGAGTGATTGGCTCCTGCATAGGGAGGAAGAAAGCAGCTATCGGGATTGGTGCGTGGGATTAACACAATATGCGGCAAAGGGCCTTCCTCCTGACGCATCAGCCTTCTGGGCCAAGGTTGTGGAAGGCGGCAAGTCTTTACAGGTTGACACGGAATCGGAGACACGGCCTCTCCACCGTCATATGACTACCATAACACAAGATTTGCTTGAAGGAGAGGAACATATTCGCCTTTTAAAAGCGGTGGCTGTCAAGCAGCATACTACACCGCTGAGCTTGATACTTACGGCATTGTCGCAGGCTTGTTTCCAATTGAAAAGGCAATCGGATTTGCTGCTCCATGTGATGTCTTATCAGCGTGAGTCCTTTTTGCCTGGGATTGTAATTGATCGTACGATCGGTTTTTTTGCTGGAGCTTATCCCATTCGAATTCAGATCCCGGAAGAGGAGTTATCTAAAAATGGGGAGGTTGTACTGGAGCATGTCAAGCGCACATTACAGCATATTCCATCTGAAGGACTGGATTACTTTATTCTACGATATTTGATACAGGATATGAATTCCCATACGGAGCCGCTAAAAGACGGAACACACATGCTTTTTCATTATCAATCCGAGGAAATGAACGGGCTGGCTGATGATTTGTACGAACCTTTGGCCCTTCCTTACGGAAATACGAACGCGGCGGACAACCCCTCAGCTTACAAGCTAAATATGACGGCTAGCCTTAAACATGATCGGTTAAGTTTAACCTGCTATTACAGTTCACTGCATTATGAAGACCGGACGATTACTGAGTTTGTACGCTTAATATCCGGCTATCTGTGCCAAAGCATTGGTGTTCGTCCAAATACTATGATAGTGAAAGGAGACTTCCTGCTATGAAAATATACGAATTTTGCCCTTTTTTTAATGAAAACCGGATTGCTGATATCAAAATAAAAGAAAACGCCTGCTGGATTGACGAGCTGCATGTGATCGAAGCCAACAAGACGTTCAGCTATTTGGAGAAGCCCCTCAACTTTAAAGCGGATGTTCTTGGCCCCAAAGTAATTCATCATCCATTTCATGCCGATGAGCTGTTTCGCAAACCAGAGAAGGAATCATTGTATTTTAATGTGGATAGCTGCGGTGCGGATCACTTTGACCGCTGGTACTGGCGTCTGCTTAGCTACAACAGCGCGTTTCATAACGAAGCTTGCCAAAGAAACCAAAGTGCTTCTATTTTGCGGGATAAGGTTGAGGACGATGATATAATCATTTTGGCTGATTTCGATGAGATCATTGATAGCCGGATGGCGGATCGTTTGGTTTCAGAAGTGAAGAAGCATGAGATTATTACGATAAAAATGCACTACTCTGTATTCTTTCTGAATCTTTTTTGCCAATCCAATCATGGCGCCCCTCATTGGAGCTATCGCGTATTTGCCATGACAGGTCGGTATTTTAAAAGTATGCCATTCTCATCTGACTATCTCAGGAAGAAGGGGATTGCTGAAGCACTGTACCAAGACATCTATTGCCTGGAAGAACCAGCCGGATTCCATCATTCGTGGCTTGAATATCAGAAAACCGCGCTCCCCAAGCTGCAGGCATTTGCCGCCAATGTAGAGGATAAAAGTATATTGAATACAGATTATATTGATCAATGTTTGCATGATAAAAAACTGTACTATATCGATACCGAGCTTTATGTTGATAACTCAAAATCGTTTTTGAGCAGTTTACAGGAGCTTGAAATAGAAGATCTTTGGTATAAGTAAAGGAAGCCAGGTTTAGCTGGCGGAGAAGCCCGGTCGATACAGAACGAGGGCTTCTCTTTTCTTTTTTTAGACATAGGAATGCGGTGTCCTTTATTTGGATCGGAGACGTATTTCATGAAGATGCTGTTGACGAAGCATGATTTATATATTACTCTATTGATATTAACATTTTGTTTTTATCAATTAGATAAAATAAAAAAAATTTAGATAGGCTGTTTTCGCTGCTTGATTTAGAAACAACTATTACCCAAATATAAACAGGTAGGTGACGCAAGTGACAGATATATCGAAGCACAATCATAACGGCTTGACGGAGGAACAATTTTTGACCGCATATGATGCCAATCAGTATGAGCGTCCATCGGTAACGGTGGATATGCTGCTTTTTACCGTGATGGATCAGCTCCAGCACAATTACCGCAAGCTGCCGGAGAAGACACTCCAGCTACTTCTGATCCAGAGGGGGAGCATCCGTCTCTGGGACAGTGGGCGTTGCCAGGCGGCTTTGTAGGGATGGATGAAAGCCTGGAAGAGGCTGCACGACGTGAGCTTAAGACAGAAACGAATGTAGACCGGATTTATATGGAGCAGCTATATACGTGGGGAGATGTAGCACGTGATCCACGTACGCGGGTCATCAGCTGCGCTTACATGGCATTGGTAGACCACGATTCACTGGAGGTACAAGCCGGAGATGATGCTGCGGATGCCCAATGGTTTGAGTTGGACTACAATGTGGCTCAGGAGACGCGGACGAATCAGTCGGACGGTTACAGATGGGAACAAGACATTAACATTACATTGAAGCACGGGGATATTCACCTGTCAGCCAAAGTAAAAGTGACTGAAATTCTCAAGGGGAAAACCATTGAGGTCAAGCGAGAAGTGCTGAAATCCCAAGGAATTGCTTTTGACCATGCCAAAATTATTGTGTACGGAATTGAGCGTTTGCGCAGCAAAATAGAATATACAGATATCGCTTTCCACCTGATGCCAGCCCTGTTTACATTGAGCGAGCTTCAACAGGTATATGAAATTATTCTGGGTAAGGAGCTGTTGGCCGCGGCCTTCCGTCGCAAAATAGCCGAACTCGTGGAAGAGACGAATGAATATAGAAAGGCGGCCGGACATCGTCCGTCCAAGTTATACCGATTCAAGCCCCGGTCGCGTTTTATGTAGCATGAAGTAATATGAAATGAGGAATTAACGTGGAAAAGTTTACATTTTGAAACATACCATGGACACCCGGAGCAACCGGGATATTCGATCACATATGGCGCAGGAAACGTTATCTATTTTGGAGAATGGATATTATACGAATACCAAACAGGCACAAGTGAATATTGCACAAGAGGTAAGCAATGCCATCACAGGCTCGAAACTATATGCACCGTCCCAGCTTGTGGCTGTAAAACAAGAGGCGGAGGAAAAGATTCTTCTATTAAAAGACGCATTAGAGTCTTCTCGGCTGACGCAACAGACGATTCATGAGAAGATGGAAGTTACGGGAGAAAGCACATTGGAGGCGGCGTATAGGCTCCAGGTTTCGGAGAAGCTGGAGCACGTGGCGTGTCTGAATTTTGCATCAGCCAAAAATCCGGGAGGCGGATTTCTCGGAGGAAGTCAGGCACAGGAGGAAAGCTTGGCTCGTTCGTCAGCATTGTATCCCTGTATTTCACAAATGGAAGAGATGTACCAGCACAACCGGAAGCTGCGGAGCTGTTTTTATTCGGATTATATGATTTATTCGCCTGATGTTCCGGTGTTCCGGATGATCAGGGAATGCTGCTGGAGAAGCCGTACCAAGTCGCTTTCCTGACCGCACCTGCTGTTAATGCTGGAGTCGTGCGAGAACGGGAGCCAGAGCAGGTAAATCGGATTGGCGAAGTGATGCTGGAGCGAATCTGTTACATACTCAGTTTGGCTGCGCAAAACGGGGTAGAGCATCTTGTGCTGGGAGCCTATGGCTGTGGGGTATTCCGCAATAAGCCGGAAGAGGTTGCCGTCTGGTTCAAGCAAGTGCTTGTAGATGAAGGATATGGATTGTTGTTTGACCGGATTGTTTTTGCGGTACTGGATCACACAGCAGGGCAGCGTACCTTGAACGCCTTTAAACACGGTCTTTCCTAAAGCTGGGGGACGTGTTTCAAAAACCATATACAGTGATAAGTTATGAAAAAGGAGAGTGCTGAATGAATCCAAATCCAAACGTCACCTGGCATGCGTCAGACGTTGACAAGCAAGCGCGCCAGCTTCTGAATGGGCATAAAAGCCCGGTACTTTGGTTTACGGGGCTGTCTGGCTCGGGAAAATCAACGGTATCCTCCACACTGGAAAAAGCACTATTTGCACGAGGCATACACACGTTTATTTGGATGGGGATAATGTTCGGCATGGTTTAAATCGCAATCTGGGTTTCCTGCCCGCTGACCGCAAAGAAAACATCCGTCGTATTGCTGAAGTAGCGAAGCTGATGTCACATGCGGGGGTGTTGACGATTTGCGCTACGATCTCTCCTTATCGTGAGGATCGTGAAATGGTAAAGGATATCTTGCAGCAGGAAGGCTGTTATGAAATTTATATCCAGTGCAGTCTGGAGGAATGCGAGCGACGTGATCCCAAAGGCATGTACAAGAAGGCAAGAGCCGGAGAAATACGCCATTTTACCGGTATTGATGCGCCTTATGAAGCACCTTTGGAGCCTGAACTCATCGTATCCACTGAAGGCCGGGAGATTACCCAGTCGGTTCAGGATATACTGGATTTTCTCGACAGAGAGCAGCTGCTGCTCTAATCTTCGTCAAACCTTTTTCAAATCTTCCTGAAATCTTCATTATCTAAAATGGAATTCATGTTTAAATAGAATAGACCTCTCGATCTTGAAGCCGTCTGAATTTCCCCCTGGTTTTTTCAGATATTCGGCACCAGAGGCGGGAGGTTTTTTGATTACAGCATATATCCAACCAATTCATTCAAGAGGTGATTTCAATGATGAGTAAACAACCAACCAACCTGACTACCAGCTGGGGCGCTCCTGTCGGTGATAATCAAAATTCCATAACGGCTGGATCACGCGGGCCTACATTGATTCAGGATGTGCATCTGCTGGAAAAGCTCGCGCATTTTAACCGGGAACGTGTGCCGGAGCGCGTGGTTCATGCCAAGGGCGCAGGGGCGCACGGATATTTTGAAGTCACTAATGATTTATCTGCCTATACAAAAGCAAGCTTTTTATCTGAGGTGGGCAAGCGCACACCGATGTTTATCCGTTTTTCTACGGTTGCCGGTGAGCAAGGCTCATCCGATACGGTACGCGACCCGCGTGGTTTTGCGGTGAAGTTTTATACGGAGGAAGGCAACTACGATCTTGTAGGCAACAACACACCTGTATTTTCATCCGGGACGCTATCAAATTTCCGGACTTTATTCATACGCAAAAACGCCACCCCCAAACTCATCTGAAAAACCCTAATGCCGTTTGGGATTTCTGGTCCTTATCTCCTGAATCGCTGCATCAAATAAGTATTCTAATGTCCGATCGCGGCATTCCTGCTACACTCAGACATATGCATGGATTCGGTAGCCACACGTTCAAGTGGGTCAATGCCGAAGGGCAGGCGGTATGGGTGAAATATCATTTTAAAACAGAGCAAGGCGTACAAAATCTCGATGTAGATCTGGCTGCCAAAATTGCCGGTGAAAACCCGGATTATCATACCGAAGATCTGTTTAATGCCATTGACAAGGGCGACTTCCCTGCATGGAAGCTTCATGTACAAATTATGCCTGTGGAGGATGCGGACACATACCGCTTTGATCCATTTGATGTGACGAAGGTATGGTCGCAAAAGGATTACCCGCTGATCGAGCTGGGACGCATGGTATTAAATCGCAATCCTGAGAATTATTTTGCAGAAGTAGAGCAAGCAACGTTCTCTCCGGGTTCGTTCGTTCCAGGTATTGAAGCATCTCCGGATAAAATGCTGCAAGGACGCCTGTTTGCCTACGGAGACGCACATCGCTACCGTGTAGGCGCAAATCACAATTCATTACCGATCAATCGACCACATGCGGAAGTACACAACTATCAACGTGATGGTGCATTGCGTAGTGACGACAATGGCGGCGGATCGGTCTATTATGAGCCTAATAGCCTCGGTGGGCCGAAAGAGTCTCCAGCGCACAACATCGCTCCTTTTGAAGTGAGTGGAGAAGCACAAAGTGTGGGTTATGATCATCATGATCACTATACTCAACCGGGCGATCTGTACCGTCTGCTCAGCGAAGAAGAGCGTGCGCGTCTGGTACAAAACATCGTGGGTGCGATGAAGCCAGTGGAAAGTGATGAAATCAAGCTGCGTCAGATTGGACATTTCTATAAGGCTGATCCTGATTACGGTCGCCGTGTAGCCGAAGGCTTGGGCTTGACTGTTCCGCAAGGCGAATAGAAGTGTCTGCAACTCCCAAACACAAATTCCCTTAATAAACATAAATAGGATGTCTCAACGCCACGTACATGGTATGGGACATCCTTTGCTTTTGAGTACGTTGTAAAGCAGGTGTTTGTGGTGGACGCTCCGCGAACGGAACGTTGCTCCAATCGCTGTTGTCTCCAGATTTATTGAATCACACTAAGCGGTGTAAATCTGGAGACAAAGGCGACCGCTACCGCTTTTCCGTAATCGTTCCGTCCTCTCCGCTGCTTTTAGGTGTGCCAATCTTACAAACCGAAGGAAAATTCTAAAACTAGAAAAGCCGCAAGCCTCCAATAATCCGAGGTTTTGCGGCTTATTTTGTGTGTTTTGGTGTTTAAAAATATAATGATGTAAACAGCATAGAGCAAGCAGAGAGGACGGAATCGTTCTGTAGAAGCGTCAGCGATCGTAAGAATACTCCGTCCGCGTAGCTGTTATAGAAGCGCACGCATTAACACGTTCGTCAGCACTATAAGCTGCTATATCCTATGCAACCGAGGCAAGTAGATCATAAGAAACAGTGACCGTCCTAATGCAAACACGATAAAGGACAGCCAAAGTCCATGATTCCCATAATGAGGAACGCACCAGAAGAGAGCGATCAAAAAGCAGACCAATGAAATCATCATAGAATTACGGATGGGGTACGTTACCAACATCCCCGTAAACACACCGTAGAATACCAGTCCCAGTCCGGCAGCTAGCGGAAAGGCCACAAGCCAGCCATTGTAAGGGCCTGTAAGGCTAATCACTGTAGCATTATCTGTAAACAGTGAGATAAGCGGCTCTTTCAGTGCCAAATACAATCCTCCCGTCACTACGCTGGTAACCAGCGTCCAGAACCAGGACAAGTGGATAACTCTTTGGAGCATTTTCCGATCTCGGGCACCACGGGCCTGCCCCGTCATGATGCTGCTGGCGTTAGCAAACCCGTCAAAAAGTAAGCTATAATGTAGTGGATCTGCAACAAAATAGCGTTCGCTGCCAACTGATCGGTTCCAAAGCTTGCACTGCGTGCCGTAAACAGATTAAACATCGTCAGCAGACAGGCTGTACGAATCATGAGATCAAGGTTCGTCGCCATGACACTTTTCAACTCTGAGACTCCAAACCATCCTCGCCAATTCATCGGCCCGCTTCGCTTCCATTCTCTCCAAATCGATGAACGGAACACCAGCACAAGACCAAATACACATGCAAGAACTTCCGCAATCAGAGTAGCGCTTGCCACACCAGTGACATTCCAATGCATGATTTGTGTGAATACAATAGCCAATACCATATTGATTACATTCATCGAAATTTGCAAAAACAATGTCGCCTTCACGCGGGACAAACCCATCAGCCAGCCGAGCAGCACATAGTTCACCAGTGTAAGAGGGGCTCCCCAAATACGAATGTTAAAATAAATCGCTGCCTGCGCCGCCACATCCTGAGCAGGATGTATTAACTGTAGAGAAGCTAGCAGGATCGGCTTTTGCAACACAATGAATGCCGCACCGATGAGTAAAGCAATGGCCAGTGGGCGCATGAGAGCAGCTATGCCCTGGTCGTTATTTTGTGCCCCGCGGCTTGTGCCGTGAAAGCTGATGTGCTGACTCGCAGAAAGCCAAACAACCAATATAAAGTATTGAAAATAAGAGTACCCACTGCTACACCGCCTAAATACGCGGAATGGCTCAAATGACCGATTACTGCTGTATCCACCGCACCGAGTAGCGGGGTTGTAATCGTCGAAATAATTAAAGGGACAGCTAAAGCAAGATAGGCTCGGTGGGAAGGCAACATGTTGAAAAAACCTCCAGTAACGATTGTGTATAGGGATGGCGATCCGAATGAAATAATGCTTCTTTGGAAAAATGCTCAAGCACACTGCCATCTTTCATGACCATGATTCGATCACTCATAAAGTGCACAGCCGCCAGATCATGGGATATAAACAGATAAGCCAGCCCAAGCTCATCCTGTAAATCCTTGAGCAGATTCAAAACGGTGGCTTGTGTGGTCACATCCAAACTTGCTGTTGGCTCGTCCAATACGATAAAATCCGGCTCTGTGCTGATGGCGCGCGCGATGGTTACACGCTGCTTTTCCCCACCGCTGAGCTGATGTGGAAACTTATCCAGATAGCTGGCTGGAAGCTTTACCATACCAAGCAGATGTTCTGCTATATCCCGACGTCCTGAGGGCATACCCGCCATAAAGGAAGGAACATAGTACTTGAGCTGGTCCAGTGGTTCCATCAGTGATTGCAGGATGGTTAGTCTGGGGTTCAAAGCCGCAGCAGGATGCTGAAATACCGCACCCAGCCTGCTGCGAATCCGTTTTAATTCGCTCCGCTTTAACCCCCAGATAGACTGTCCATCCAGTCTAAGCTCACCTTGATCAAACGGGTCCAATGTCAAAATACAGCGAGCGAGTGTGCTTTTCCCACTGCCACTTTCTCCGACGACGCCCAGACATTCTCTGGGTGAGATCGACAGTGCAACATCTTGTAGCACTGTTTTGCCTCCCGCGTAAGCCTTCGTCAAACGGGAGACGGTAACGACAGGATTAGACGTGTCTTGCCGCTGAGCGCAGGTGGCTTGATCATTCATGTAAAGCACTCCTTTCCGATGCGATCTGTTCTTCGGTGCTGTTGTATGGCAAACGTGCTGGAGCGCCCGGAGACAGCGGCGGAATAGCCGCCAGTAGGCGACGTGTATACGGGTGGGCCGGATGATTCAGCACCGCTTGCGTTTCGCCAGTTTCAACCAGTGAACCTGCACGCATCACTGCGATTCGATCCGCATACTTGCGTACATGCCGCAGGTCGTGAGTGATCCACAAGACGGAAATACCTGTTTCCGTCCGGATTTGGTCAATGAGCTGGAGCACCCGATGAGCTGTGAGCGTATCCAGCGCGGTTGTTGGCTCGTCCGCAATGAGCAACTTTGGCTCCAGCAGCAGTGCAGCCGCAATAGCCGCCCGTTGCAATTGACCGCCGCTGAGCTGGAACGGATAGCTGCGGTACACACGCTCGGCGGGAAGCTGTACGCGCTCCAGCACCTCGATACAGCGCTGCTTACGCGCCTTGCGATCTTGTTTGCCGTGAGCGCGCATCAGCTCGTCCAGTTGGCTGCCCACACGTAAAAAGGGGGCGAAGGCTCCGTGATAGTCTTGAAAAATGTAAGATATTTCACTACCAAGCAAGGAACGTCTTTGTTTAGCGGATAGGGCTAGCAAATTATTGTCCTTCCACGCAATGATTCCTTCCGCTGTAACAGAAGAGGGGAGCAGGCCACCAATAGCGAACGCAGTCATGCTTTTGCCGCTACCGCTTTCGCCGGCAAGTGCAAACCATTCCCCCTGACGAACGGCAAGTCCCAGTTGCTCTACAATTATTTTTGCTTTTGATCGAATTGTCAAGCCTTCAATAGTCAGCATGTGCAGTTCACTCCTCCGTCCGGGTTTTAACATCATAACGGTCGCGCAGCTTGTCTCCAAGCACGTTCGCCAGTAGCACTGTTAGCACGACAGCTATCCCGGGAACCAGCATTAGATGGGGAGCCATTTGAAATACACTCGTCCTTCATTCAGCATGGTGCCCCATTCGGGTATTGGCGGCTGTGGACCTAAGCCCAAAAAGGATAGGGAGGCAATCATTAAAATGATTTGCCAATATCCAGCGTAGCCAGTACCAAAACATTCCCAATTGCATGGGGGAGAATATGCCGCATGACAATCCGCAGGGAGGAGGTACCCGCCAGTATGGATAACGAAATGTAATCCTTTTGCTTTCAGCCAGAACGGTACTGCGCACCAGCCGTGCATAACCAACCCATTTTACCGCAGTCACCGCGAAAATAAGATTCACTAAGCCTGGTCCGAGCAAGCCGCTCAGTACAATGGCAAAAATATAATCAGGTAATGTCATGAAGGCATCGACCACCCGTTTGAATACACGATCCATCCAGCCTCCAATAAATCCTGAAAGCAGACCAAGAGGAACCCCGACAACCAGTGAAACGGTCAAAATCAACAAACCGGTTCCGACAGTCGTCTGAACTCCTGCTATCACTCTCGATAACACATCTCTTCCCAAATGATCGGTTCCCAGCCAGTGCGTAGCGCTGATCGGTTGAAGCCGATTCCCCATCTGGATACGATACGGATCTTGCGGAGCAAGGAACGGAACGACTGTAATTGCTGCAAGAATGAGCAGGATGGAGAGCGACACGATCCATGCTTTGGACAATCGTGTCCTGGTGAGCCGCCTGTTTTCCGCATGTACGGATTTATCATGATAAACGTTTCTCCTTCAAAGCGATTTCAGGATTGACCCAACGGTAGGACAGCTCTACCAAAATATTGATACATACAATGAACATGGCCATAAATACGGTATAGCCCTGAATAATGGGGTAATCTCTTGCGGCAATAGCATCTACAATCCATTTGCCCAGCCCCGGATAGGCGAATAGCACTTCAATCACGACCGTGCCTCCCAGTAGGCTGCCTATACTCTCACTGAATACCGTTATGAGTGGAACAAGACTGTGACGGAACATGTGTCTGAAAAAATGCGAACTGGGCTGATTCCACGGGCTTGTGCCGCTTTGATAAAATCTTGCCCCGAGCTTTCAATCAGACTTGCGCGGATCATTCGTACATAGACGGCCGCCATTGCTAATCCCAAGGTAAGGGAAGGGAGTACCAAATGAAAAATGGTTCCTTCACCCATAGACGGCAAAATGCGCAATTTAACCGCAAACCACTCGATAAACAAAAGACCCAGCCAAAAACTGGGAATCGAGGAACCGATTAAGGCAAACACGCGACTGGCACTGTCAATCCAGCGATTACGGTACAGCGCAGCCATCGTTCCCAACGGGAGAGCTATCAGCAGCATAATGAACAGAGAGCCTCCGGTCAGCAGAAGTGTATAAGGCAGTTTTTCCATAAACTCTGTAAATACCGGACGATGGGTTAAATAAGATTGTCCAAAATCAAACTGAAGCAACTGAACCAGCCACTTACCATATTGCACAGGTAATGGCTGATCCAGCCCCAGTTGGCTGCGCATATCCGCAATTTGCTGATTGGACACTGCTACATCATCTACTCGGAGAATGCTCCGGACGGGTCGCCCGGAACAAGCTTAAGCAGACAGAAGCTCACAAAGGAAAGAATAAGAAAGAACAATACAAGTTCAAGAAACTTTTTGGCGATGGATTTGAGCATGCTAGTTCACATCCAGGTCCTGGGTCAGCAGGTAGTATTCACTTTGGCTTGTTACCCAGTTAAGTACGTAATTGCGATAGGCCACTACGTTGTTGGGATGGACCAAAAAGGATTGCAGATTTTCTTGGTCAATCAGCGTGACAGCCTTCAGCGCCAGCTTGTTGCGTTGTTCCTCATTCACGGTTGTGTTCAGTTGTGTAATCATACCCGCGAGTTCTGGTACATGCACATGCCCATAATTCAGTGCTCCTTCAGGCATGTAAGCGGCATTCAGAAAATAGCTTGCATCGCCGCGCGGGGCTGTAATGCTACTATAAGTCGCTAAATCCCAATCCTGATGAGCGGCAAGATATTCGTCAATATTATCAACCTGACGGATATCAATCGTAATGCCGAGCTCCTTAGCGTTAGCCTGAATCAGTTGTGAAATGAGTGGAAGCTCCGCTCTCGACTGGTAAGTTAACAATGTGAGATGAAGTGGCTTGCCGTCGGGGTTCGTAACTTTTCCGCTCTGCACCGTATATCCAGCTTGCTTGAAGCCTTCTCGTGCGGCATTCAACTCAAACTTTCTCGTAATATATTTCGGTGAAAAAGGAAAGTCCGACAAGAACGGGCCTTGAGCAGGGGTTCCCTGACCAGACATGATACCGTTGGCAATCTCATCCCGATGGATCAGGTTATCGAATGCTTTACGCACAGGCGTCTTTTTCAGATCATTATTGTTCATATTGTAAATAAGTTGATGCGTCCGCAGACTAGGAAGAGAATCAACCTTAACGGTGGAATCAGCTTTCAGCAGTTCCAGACTTTCAATTGGCGGACGGTACACAATATCGGCAGTTTTGGCTTGAAAAGCAAGCTGACGTGCATTGGCGTCTTCGTTAAACATGAACTTCGCATGCTTCAACTTTACTTCACCGTTCCAATATTGATCGTTGCGATCCAAATTCAGTTCACTTCCGGCACGGAAACTGACAACCTTGAACGGTCCCGTTCCCGATGGGAAGTCACCTGTAGCTGTGGTGTCTATAATAGCGGTATTCGGATGAACCAGCTCAGATACAAATTCCGGGAAAGGCTTATCTGTCGTAATACTCAAAATCTGTCCGTCTGCATGAATATCACGGATATGCAGCGCATTTTTGACCGATGGATTGAGCTTCTGTGCTCTTTCCAAGGATGCTTTGACAGCAGCGGCATCGACGGCTTTACCGCTATGGAAATTCACGCCCGGTCGGATGTTGAAGGTCCAGTGCTGTCCGTCCTTGCTGTTCCATTTCTCTGCAAGCCAAGCTTCCAGCTTGAGATCCTTGTTCACTTTGATCAGTGTTTCACCTACTCCAGCACGAACGGCTGTGTAATTTACATCCGCATGAGGATCTATAGAAGGGCTTTGCACATTGAACAATAAGGTCACACTTTTATCTTGTGGTGCAGCCGATGGAGATGAAGCGCATGCTGCCATTATCACCACCATTACCGCAGGTATAAATAGTTTAAAATACGTTCGCTTAAACAACAGGGAATCCTCCTTAATAGTAATCGTAATTTTTACACTTTACTCCATGAATCATATCGTAACCAAATGGGGGAGCTTTGTAAATATGTAATTGTATGAATATGTATATAGAGTTATAAGAAAAGGCTGCTAACCAATAGTGAGTTGGTTAGCAGCCTTTAAGTTTTTTAAGATATTTTTAGTTTGAGATATAAAGAATTTATTAATTAATGCATGGGAGCTTTAGCAGTGCCATGCTCAACATGAACTCTACGGATGAAAAACGCAAGGATCAACCCGATCACACTGATGATCATCGCAAAGAAAAATGAATTCTGAGATCCGATTGCCATAGCATTCGCCAATTCTTCTACAGATTTCGGCATGCTGGATTGGCTCAAATAGCTGTCCATGCCTTTGGAGAGAATGCTTACCGCTACGGCTGTACCGATTGCACCAGCGACTTGTTGGAGCGTGCTCATAATGGCAGTTCCGTCTGGGTATAGATCCATGGGTAGCTGGTTTAGGCCGTTTGTCTGAGCAGGCATCATGATCATGGAAATACCGATCATCAGGCAGCTATGCAAGACAATAATGAGTACAATAGCTGATGTCGTCGTAATGCCTGACAGGAAAAACAAGACAGCGGCAACGATCACAAGTCCCGGAATAACGAGCCATTTTGGACCGAATTTATCGAACAGGGAGCCCATGATGGGTGACAACAGACCGTTGATAATTCCGCCGGGCAGAAGCACCAATCCTGCGGACAGAGCGGACAGGGCCAGCCCTTTTTGCAAAAAGAGCGGGAGAATCAGCATTGTAGAAAGGATCGTCATCATACACAGGAAAACCATCACAACGCCGATAACAAACATCGGATATTTAAAGACGCGCAAATTCAACATCGGTTGCTTCATTTTCAACTGGCGTACAGAGAACAGAATCAAAGATACCAAGCCGATGATCAGAGGGAGCAAAACAACCGGGCTAGCCCAGCCTTCGCCGCCTTCTCCAGATTTACTGAAACCGAACACAACGCCACCGAAGCCAATGGAAGACAGTAGAATAGATAAAACGTCAATTTTCGGTTTTGTAATCTCCGAAACATTTTGCATAAACAAGATACCGCAAATCAGCGAAAGAATCAGAAACGGAAGGGAGATCCAGAAAATCCAGTGCCAGGACAGATTTTGCAGCACCAGACCCGCAATCGTAGGTCCAACCGCAGGAGCAAACATAATAACCAATCCGATGATCCCCATAGCTGCGCCTCTCTTTTCAGCCGGGAAAATGATCAAAATGGTGTTAAACATCAACGGCAATAAGAGCGCCGTACCGACGGCTTGAAGAATGCGAGCGATCAATAACACCGTAAAGCTTGGTGCTAACGCAGCAACGAGACAACCCGCAATAGAGAACAGCAGTGATGTGACGAAAAGCTGTCTTGTCGTAAAGGTTTGAAGCAGCAAGCCCGATACAGGTACCAAAATACCGAGTGTCAGCAGAAAGGCCGTGGTCAGCCATTGGGCTGTTGCTGTTGTAATGTGCAAATCTGCATCAAATCATTCAGCGCAATGTTCAACGCCGTTTCACTGAACATTCCGATAAAGCCGCTAAGCAGCAGGGCAATCATAATAGGCATCACCTTGAATGTCTTAGGATCAGATGGAGCGCTTGTTTGACTCATTGTACTCATGTTGTTTTTGTTCCTCCAATAAAATTGATGGGTATTGTATTATAGTGATCGGTCTATATATAATAAACATGAAGTTATTTTTTGTCAAAATAAAAATTGTAAATATTATATTAATGAAGGATGCTGTATATGGCTGCTAAACCCGAATCATATGAAAATATTGTACAAACCGCTTCGAGGCTCTTTTTTCATCAGGGCTACCACGCTACCGGACTCAATCAGATTCTTGCGGAGAGTGGCTCACCGAAAGGCTCGCTTTATTATTATTTTCCGCGTGGCAAAGAGGAATTGGCTTTGGAGTGCATCAGAAGAGGGAATGAGTTTATTAAGAAAAGTTGAAAGAAACGCTATCAGGGAACGAGGACCCTGTGCTCGCCATACAGGATTTCATCCGCAATACAGCGGAGGAAGCGGACCAAACGAACTTTAATGGCTTTATGCCTATGGGATTTTGGGCTGCTGCGGAAACTTCCTGCATCAGCGAATCGTTGCGGCGTGCCTGTGTGAATACGTTTACAGATTGGCAACATATCTATATGGAACGTCTTCAGACAGCGGGATGGACGGAGGAAAAGGCACATAGTCTGGCGGTACTTATTATTTCCATGCTGGAAGGAGCCTTAATTCTGGCCCTTACTCAGCAGAGCAGCGCACCTATTTATAATGTAGCCGAATACATTCCACAGCTGATCAAATAAAAAGGATATGGAATTGCTTCCTGGCTGACAAGCTTTGAGAACCGATTTTCTTGTTCGTGAGAAAATCGGTTCTTTTTTATACGCAAGTGACACGATTTAACTCAGATTACCAGCACCAAATGATGAAAAGTATGGTAAAATAGAATGAATTTGATTTTGCAGTAAAGGAAGGGTGAAAGCAAGTGGCAAAGGCGAAGGTGGCCAAACGGCCTACCCGGGATGAATTTGTGCTGGAGGAAATCGGGAACCAGCTTGCAGAAGCACAGCAAGAGCAATCCGAAGTCGTGTTGACCGTATGGGGACGTCAAGAAACAACCCGCGGGCAGATCGTCAAAATGGACTCGAGAACGGGCAGGGTTCATGTAGAGAGTAATGGTGAAACGGACAAAGTTCCTTTTATGGACATTATGAGTGTAAATTACCCAAGAGATTAGTGGGGGATTTGTCTATAAGATTACATAATATAAAGGAATGAAATCATGACAAAGTGGGGCGCCCCTTTTTCAATCTCCGTCAGATGACTATTATGAAAGCTTGGATAATTTCAGAAAATAACATTTTACAGTACCAAATAAAAACACGGCTTTCCAAGGTTACAGAGGCCCTGGAAAGCCGTGTTTTTACGTAAAATTATTTTTGTATGTGCCTATGTAGCTTTAACAGGAGTAGCATGATCCATACGCGCTTCCGCCTTCTTCAGCACCTTACGGTCAAAGATGAAAGGACCGAACGGCAGCAGCGAGGCAATCAAAGCTATAAGCCCTTGTAATACCGTCAATTTGCGAAAAATCAACATGGCTACAATTGCAACTACATAAGCCACGAACAGTACCCCATGGATCATCCCCACCCAGCTTACCATTTGCGGCATCCCGGCTGCGTATTTAAGCGGCATAGCGATACATACAAGCAGCAGATATGAAATCGCTTCAATGTTACCAATGACGCCAAACGTCTTAAAAGCATTTTTAAACATGAATAAACCTCCCTATTCTTATTCCTATTACTTAAAATTTAATATAGCCTATAAAACGCTTTGGTTAAACGGTAGAAAGTTACGATATATCGAATATTTACAGCTTTTTCTTCGTTTTAGAGGATAATACCCCGAAGTTATGTCTGGATTTTCACATTTACATGAATGGATTTAAAGCTTAGACTGGGCTGCTGGACAGATACGTGAGTGAAGGATGGATAGAGCGTGTACGCTTCGACTTCAAAAGAACAGATAAGCAGGTAGGTAATGGGATATAAGCATGATCTTTGTTTACACAAAAGAGACAGTTCTTACAAGCTTGTTCCTCTTTTAACTCAATCTATAGATTGAAACTATGATTCGATGCATAAAATAGCATTAGAATTTATAGATCAGGTGATATAAAATCAAGTCATAAGGAATGATCGTACCAACAAACATTTGATATTCCTAAAAGTGAAAAAAATCACATATGAGAATGTTTTACTAAAATTTAAAATGAACATGAAATCTGCAAACTCGCAAGGAGGAAGAACAATGAACCACTATCCTGCTATTTTTGAACCTCTGACAATACGGCGCATGACCTTGAAAAACCGGGTTGTTATGCCCCCGATGGGAACTAACTTTGCTGCCATGGACGGAAGCTTTGTTCAGGATCATATTGACTATTACGTGCAACGGGCCAAAGGTGGTACTGGTCTGATAACAGTAGAAAATGTTTGTTTGGATTTCCCAATGGGTACGAACGGAACAACCCAGCTGCGTATGGATAACGATCAGTTTATTCCCGGACTGTTTAGACTAACAGAAGCCCTGCACTCCTATGGAGCTTGCGTCTCTGTCCAAATTAACCATGCGGGTGCTTCGGCCTATGCTGGACGATTGAATGGAGTTCAACCCGTATCTTCTTCGAATATTCCTTCTAAAAAAGGTGGAGCGATTCCAAGACCTTTGCAAAAAGAAGAAATTTACGCCATTGTGCGCAAATACGGAGAAGCAGCAGGAAGAGCGCAACGGGCCGGCTTTGACTGTGTGGAAATTCATGCAGGTCATTCCTACTTGCTGAGTCAGTTTCTTTCGCCGATGTATAATAAACGTACGGATGAATTTGGCGGCAGCGCAGAAAACCGTACCCGTTTTGCCAGATTAGTCATTGATGAAATTCGTTCGGTAGTGGGCCCATTCTTCCCTATTTGCTTACGTTTTAGTGCGGAAGAGTTCACAGAAGATGGGAACACACTGGAAGATACACTGGAGTTACTGGAGTATCTTAATGATGAGGTAGATATTCTGAACGTTTCTGCTGCTCTGAATGATTCCATTCAGTTCCAGATTGACGGGATGAACCTGCCGGATGGTTGGCGCTCTTATATGGCCAAAGCGGTAAAAGAAAAATTCGGTAAGGTCACGATGACCTCAGGTAATATTCGGAGTCCACAAGCTGCGCAGGATATTTTGGAAAGAGGTGACGCCGATCTTCTGGCTATGGGTAGAGGCTTGATTGCAGAACCGAACTGGGTGCTTAAAGTGCAGAACGGCTACGAGCATTTGCTTAGAAAATGCATTTCCTGCAACATCGGCTGTGCCGATCATCGCATTTCCAAGAGCAAACCGATTTGCTGTACTGTAAATCCTGACCTGTTCAAGGAAGCTGAATACCGGAAACAACGCGTTAGGAATAACGTCCAAGTTGTTGTTATTGGTGGGGGGACCGCTGGGATGGAAGCAGCATGTACGGCAGCCGAAGTAGGCTGCAAAGTAACCCTCTTTGAAGAAAAACCAGAACTGGGTGGCTTGGCTCGTGATATTGCCCGCTTGCCGGACAAAACGCGTATCAATGATTTCCCAGATTATCTGATTCAACGCACCAAACAACTGACCAATCTGGATACTATCACAGGAACCCAAGCAGATCTGGCGATGATTACTGCTTTGAATCCTGATATTATTGTCAATGCAACGGGGGCCACACCACTGCTTCCACCAATTGCAGGTCTGCATGCTCAACTGGGCAAACCGGGCACAAAAGTATTCTCTATCTTTGATCTTTTGCACAACATGGAGAACTTCCAGGAGTTTGAAGGCAAACGCATTGCTGTAGTCGGTGGCGGAGCCGTGGGATTGGACGTTGTCGAATATTACGCAGAGCGTGGCGCTCAAGAAGTTTCCATTATTGAGATGATGCCCTTACTGGGCAAAGATCTGGATATGATTACCCGGATTTCCATGATGAAAATGGTGGAAGAGCGGGAAGTGAACGTTCATACGGAAACTGCTTTGACAGAAGTGTGCAGCGACCGTTTCAAAGTAAAACACGGAGAACAGGAGTTTGAGATTCCTTTTGACCTCGGTTTCGTATGCTTGGGTATGCGTTCATTCAGTCCGCTTATGGACAGCTTGCTCGAATATGGTAAGGAACATCAAGTAGAAGTCGTTAATATCGGGGATAGCAAACAAGCTCGTCGTATTATTGATGGCACCCGTGAAGGCCGGAATATTCTGAAAACCATTCAGCGGGTAGACGAATTTAAAAATGAGTTTTCTTATTCTTACTAATCTGGCGGTACAAAGTGATGGGTATTCACTATGACAGCTCATTTAATTTTAAGGTTGAAGAGACAGCATTGTCTTTTCAGCCTTTTTTATTTGGCATTTATCCTAGTAAGAAGATTGATTCCTCTGTCATTTTAAAGGTAAACTATGGAAAGCATATATTAGTAAGTAAGGCTATTTTAACGTGGGAGGTGTCATAACTTGAATCAAATCTTTAGTGAAATCCCGGGCTTCAGTACGTGGAGTAATGTGGAAGAGGTTCATAAAGGCTGGTCCAGTGACAAAAAATATTATATTCAAACCACTGACGGTAGGGACTTGCTGCTAAGAATAGCGGATATGGTTCATTATGATAAAAAGAAACGCGAGTTTGAAGCTGTAAAAAAACTGGATCATATAGAGAATATTTTAATGTCCCGGCCGCTTAATTTTGGGATTTGCAACAACGGACAGTCCGTATACTCCTTATTTACCTGGATCAAAGGGGAAGATGCTGAAAAGGTCATTCCCACGTTAAACGCAGCACAGCAATATCAACTTGGGGTGCAAGCAGGAGTAATATTAAGAAAAATGCACGAAATCCCTGCTGGGCAAGATCAAGCGCCATGGGCCGAATATTATAATGCCAAAATCAACAGATATATCACAAATTATAAAGCATGCGGTATTCCCTTTGAGGGAGCCGATCAAACCATTAGTTTTATTGAGCAACATCGCTATCTATTAGAAAATCGTCCCCAGACATTTCAGCATGGAGACTATCATGTGGGAAATATGGTAGTTACCCCATCTGGTGAACTGGGCATCATTGATTTTAATAGACTGGATTATGGTGATCCTTGGGAGGAATTCAATAGAATTACCTGGTGTGCAGGATTAAGTCCTTTGTTTGCTTCAGGTCGTATCCACGGTTATTTCAATAACGATGTGCCTGATGTATTTTTTAGATTAATGGCACTGTATATTGCGAGCAATCAGCTTTCATCGATCCACTGGGCAATCCAGTTTGGTAAAAAAGAAGTGGATGATATGGTTCATCGAGCTGAAGAGGTTTTGGAGGCGTATGATAACTTTCAAATTTACATACCCAAATGGTATTTGTCCAGTTACCGTGAGTAAGCTGAAAATATCATTGACATAAAATTCCTGATTAATTATGTTGAAACTAGACTTTATTCAGAAAAGAGGCCTATATATGTATGGATACAATACAACAGGTTGAAGAACATTTCTGTCTAACAAAGTAAAGGAATTATGTTTCTTAGCATAAATTGGCCTTGTAAAAACGAAGACCGCCGCTCCTGGAAGTGACGGTCTATTTTTGCGTTCTATTATTGTTTTTTGATCTTGTACGTAAATTCCCAAACTGCCTGATTGCCTGAATAGCGTCCGCGGTTTTCAGTGACAGTAACTCTTAGATTAACGGTAGAACCTTTGGCAGAAATGGTGGAGACTTTTACGTTTTTGCGGGCTTCGCCCTCGTCAGGGATTTTATCCTGTTCCTCGGCATAGGCATATAACTGAATACTACCGCCCGGTTTGACCTTGATCTTCACGCTGCTGCCTTCCTCAATGGATTTGCCGCCTGCTTGAGCAGCAATCGCCCATTCGTTGCCTACATGATCATTCGATACCAAGGTCGCCTGCTGGAACGTAACTACATAATTGGATGTTGCCGAAGCTGCGAGCGCGTACGTTCCGTTGAATAACAGGGATACTACTACCAATAGAATAGCCGCTGCTTTCGTCCATACTCTATTCATTCGCCTGTCTCCTCCAGTTTGAAATATAGATGGGAAAATCCCCTCTATTCTAATTATCGTTTGCACCAAAAAGAATTGTTAATAGTTGGTAAAAAATAAGTTTCACTTCTTATTGCAACACTAGTGATTTAATGATATTAAACGGTCATTCATGTATCGTTTATTTGTTTGATAAAATGAGTTGAAGATTGTGAAAGGAAGGGAAAATCTGATGAAAAAATGTATAGCGAACAAGAAATCATAGATCTGACTATTAAGCTGCTTGAACGAACTTCGATGTATGAAGACCAGTATGAGCAATATGTAAGTCGACCTTTCCGTACGGATTTTTACGATGATCTTAGCCCGTATGTACAAGTTGGCGAGCGGGGCTATACTCTTCTCATGTACGAAAGAGGAGTGCAAATGCTGAAGCAAAAAAAGTTAAAGAAACAGTTGACAATAACTCAGGTGAAATTTACAATTTATATTAGTGATAATGATTATCAATATCACTAATTTTAAGTATGTTTTGCACTTACTATATTTCAAAGGAGATTTACAACATGCATCGTATGATGAACAAGAAATTTCACATGATTTTATGTGCACTATTCGTAATGATCTTCGTTATTTCAGGGTGTGGTAATGCTGGCAGTTCCTCCGATTCATCTGCTAAACCTGCATCCTCCACGAAGGAAGAGGTAAGTAGTGATTCTGATACGCGTACAGTCTCTACGGTAAAAGGAGATGTTAAGGTGCCCGCTAATCCTCAACGGGTAGTGGTAAACTGGTATGTTGGCGATGTATTCACACTAGGGATCAAGCCAGCAGCGGTAATGGGCTGGAAACAAGAAACGATGCCTTTTTACGATAAGTTTAACGACATCCCCAATATTGAAAAGTGGGAAACCGAGGAAATTATGAAGTATGATCCGGATCTCATCATTACATATGATACAAGGATTATGATAAGCTGTCCAAAATTGCGCCTGTTCTCGTGGTGCCTGAGAATAAAATGACTTCTCTTGAACGGATCAAATTCCTCGGTCAGGCGACAGGTCATGAAGATGAAGCGGACAAGGCCATTGCACTCTTTGAAAGCAAGCTGAGTCAGGCGAAAGAGAAACTAAATTCCGACATATTCAAGGACAAAACGTTTAGCATTTTCGAGGACTGGGGTAGTGACTCCTACGGAGTATATTATGAAACAGGCTCACGTGGAGGAACGTTGCTTTACGATTATCTTGGACTTCACAAGCCGGAAAAACTCAATACGTTGGTTAAAAAGTCCGGAGAAGGTCGAGGCTCTTTATCCTATGAAGTAGCTGCTGAATATTTTGGAGATTACGTCCTCTGGTTCAAAAAAGAGGGGAAGGAATCCGAATATGCTAAAACGAAAATTTGGAGCAGTATCCCGGCAGTTAAAAATGGACACATCATTGAAATTCCAGCAGAATATGCGGGACTGTTCTATTATTCGGACGTTGCCAGTATGACAGGACAACTGGATTATATGATTAATAAATTACTGGACCAAGCGAAGTAACCGATGCATAATTGACCAACTAAGGGTGTAATTCATGTCTACTCACAAAGAACAAAGTAAAAAAGGAATGTTTCATTTTATAAGCTATATGATCGTGGGCGTGTCGCTGCTTTTCATGGTTACTGCAGCTTCGATTACCTTTGGTGCTGCGGAAATGAGCCTGAAGCTGGCGTGGGGTGCTGTATTTCAGTTTGATCCCAATATTACGGAACACCAGATTATTCACACCTTGCGTTTTCCGCGTACCGTGGCAGACATCATTGTAGGGTGCAGCTTGGCTGTGTGTGGGGCGATTATGCAGGGAACCACTCGCAATCCACTGGCGGATTCAGGGCTTATAGGGATTAGCTCTGGAGCGACATTTGCAATCGCATTATGTATGGCTTTTTTGCCTTGTCGTTCCTATGGAGAAACCATGCTGTACTCCTGTCTGGGTGCGGCAGTCACTACAGCGATTACGTATTACATCGCATCTATAGGCAAGCGAGGAATGACGCCTCAGCGCCTGGTGCTGGCAGGAATGTCCATCTCGATGCTTTTTGGTGCATTTAGCACTTTTATCGCCATTAAGTATGAGATTGGTCAAGCGCTTGATTATTGGTCTGCTGGTGGTACGGCCAGTGCTCAGTGGAACGAATTGGCTTTTATTGCACCATTGTTTGTATTGGGTTTGATCTGTGCTATCGCTCTTTCTCCCTCAATTACGATCTTGAGCTTTGGAGAGGATGTGGCATCAGGCTTGGGAATCCGCGCGAATAGGATCAAGGTTTTCTCAACTCTGATTGTATTAATCCTGACGGGGATATCGGTCATTGTCGTTGGTCCTGTTGGCTTTGTTGGGTTGATTGTGCCACACATCATGCGCCATTTGGTCGGAACGGACTACCGATATATTATCCCGGCCTCAGCTTTGTATGGAGCAGTCTTTCTGTTGGCGGCGGATTTACTGGGACGATTAATCAATCGCCCTCACGAAACACCCCTTGGCATTATTTTTGCGTTGGTGGGTGTACCCTATTTTCTCTACCTTGTGCGCAAGCAGAGGAGGGAGTTTAGTTGAAACTGTCCCGTAATACCAGGGGGATTAGCATTATTTTACTGTTAGTAGTGCTGACGCTGCTAGTGGCTGTACTCAGTATGAATGTTGGGAAAATGAACCTGTCTCCACTTGAAGTTTTCAAGGTCATCATTGGCGAAGGAACGAGCAAGCAGAACCTGATTGTGTTTGACTTTCGACTGCCCCGAATTGTGCTTTCTATATTGGTAGGTATAGGCATGGCCATATCGGGCTGTATTATGCAAAGTTTGCTCAAAAACGACATGGCCAGCCCAGGTACGCTGGGAATCAGCTCAGGCTCGGGTTTATTTGTACTTTTGTATATTACGTTATTCGCCAGTGATGGATTATTATCACCTGTTATTCTTCCAGGGCTGGCTTTTGCAGGCGGCCTTACGGCAGCATTTTTGATTTTTTTGTTCGCTTTCAGGCGGGGAAGAGACATCTCGCCTACGGGCTTAATTTTAACCGGTGTCGCTATGGGCAGTGGCTACAGCGCATTATCTCTGATGATGACACTCCGGCTAGACAAGCAACAGTATGACTTTGCTCTGCGATGGCAGGCTGGAGACCTGTGGGGGGACGACTGGAGCTATATTATGGTGCTGCTCCCGTGGGTGCTTATCCTTAGTTTTTACGCTTTTTACAGGTCGAACACGCTTAATACGTTGAATTTGGGAAATCAGACGGCATCGGGACTGGGTGTAGCGATTAAAAGGGAATTTATCGGCTTGACGATTGCTGCGGTGGCTCTAGCCTCCGGTAGCGTGGCACTTGGCGGGAATTTCTTTTTTGTAGGCATGGTCAGTCCCCATCTAGCGCGTAAGCTAGTAGGGCCCAATCATAAGCTGTTACTACCTACCACAGGATTAGTTGGTGCACTCGTCATTTTAATTGCTGACACACTTACGCGGACTATCAGCTTTGGTGCTGATATTCCAACGGGTATCATTATTACCATACTGGTTACCCCTTATTTCCTCTACTTGCTGTCAAAAGCCAGTTGAATGCACGATAAGTAAAAAAGGCGCTAACCATGTCCATGGAAAAAATGGCTAGGTTAGCGTCTTTTTTTGTTACTACTTAGGTCTCCTTGCGGAAAAACAATTCTTTCTCACATTCTGTTAGGGTTTCCGGCCTTCGTGTTGAAGGGTGAGGATTGTAAAAAATTTATTTGCTATAAAGCTGGACAATTATTGTGTGAAACACATTATCATTGTAGGAGTTTTGATATTTGGGCAAATAAGTTGTCACGATTGTTCAAACTCAGCCTACTTAAAGCCTAATCCTTGGCATAATTCAAACCCAAGTGATAAGCTTGATCCAGCAGCATTTCAAAATGACCGGAATTTGAACTCAGGGTCTCATCTAAGAATTCAACCTTGGAATTGGAAACCCCGCAATAATCTGCAATTCCCACATTCAGCAAATGAGTAATCATTTCATCATAGTTACGCTTTTTCAACTGTTCTTTCGAAACGCCGGCCAAGCCAAGCCACAAGATATGCTGATGATGCAGGTAATTCGAACCGTACGCAAACCCATTGTTCCATACACGGTCAATATAACCCTTCAGCATAGCTGGCAAATTCCACCACCAAAGTGGAAAAATAAATGCCAATGCATCATGCTCCTTCATCCGCCTTATTTCCATTTCTACTTCAGGGGAAAAGGACTGTTCCGCAACTGTCAAATCTGGTTCATCTACTCCTTTTAAAACAGGATCAAAACCAATCCCATGTAAATCCAATATCTCATAATCGTGGCCTGCATCGGCAAGACCCTGTACGAAACGATCAGCAACCTTAAAGGTCAAGGAATCTTTTCTCGGGTGTGAAACAACAGTTAATACTTTCATGCTTCTTCACTACCTTTCTCAATAGCTTACTTCTAGGAATGCTCAATGCTTGATGCTATTATATACAGTAGGAAAATAATCTGGAAGTACGCACTTTTAAGTTCTATAGGATGATACAGGTGCCATAGGAACATGGAAGTGCCCTAGGTAGATTCCCTAGAAACTGATCTGAGTAATGAATTGAAGTGATGGGTTGTTCTGAGCAAACGAAGCCTTCTAAAGGAGGATTAAGAAATGACTGAACAGACAAAAAATAGGGTTCAAAAGAAGTATCAAGTTGGAGTGGAAGCGGCTTTAGAGGTGATGGGAGGGAAATGGAAGCCTTTGATTATCTACCATCTGATGACAGGACGGAAACGAACGTCTGAGTTTCGTCGGTTAATACCCGGCATTACACAAAAAATGCTGACCACTCAGCTCAGAGGCCTAGAGAAGGATGAGATCGTTACACGAAAGGTTTATAATGAAATCCCTCCTAAAGTGGAGTATGAGTTAACGGACTACGGCTGGGGATTAAAACCCGCGCTAGACCATTTATGCTACTGGGGAGAGGATCACCTGGATAAGATCCATGGAGACAAATCCAAGGTTTTGGAAGAATTCTAAGGCTGCTGTATAGAGTAACTTCAAGCTAATATTAAGCCCTCACAAAGCATTCAATCAGAATAGCTTGTGAGGGCTTAACTGTCGTAGGTTAATATAACAGACTAACTGTCGGTCATTCCGTTATCATAGCTCAATTGCCACTCAATTCCGAACTTATCTTTAAGGCTACCGTAACATTTGCTCCAAAATGTTTCTTGAAGTTCCATGCTTACGGTTCCTCCTTCTTTTAATTTATGAAAGTACGATCGAATTTTCTCTTCGTCCTTATTGACGATGGCGAGGCTGATGTTGTTCCCATCCACAAAAGGCATACCAGGGAAAACGTCTGAAAACATTACATTACTACCATCAATTTGAAGCCGCGTGTGCATGACCAAATTTTTCGCTTCTTCCGGTAGAGGATAATCGGGGTTGGGCGGTGCTTCACCGAACGTCATGATTTGTGGTTTCTCAGTCCCAAATGCCTCTGCGTAAAACTCCGCTGCTTCACGACAATTTCCATTAAAGTTAAGATAAACATCAACAGACATGTGTTTCACTCCTTCAAGACTAAGTATTTAAAACATTCTATAGCTTCATATTTCATTATTACCTGTGCATAGGCAAAAATACTACAAATTCATGGATAAATCTAACGTGTATCGTTTAAAAGGACAGGTTTATGCGTATCTTTATTGTGTACAGCCTTTAGCCAGAGGAACGAGGTTATTTGTCGCTATTTTTAAATCAAGCAGGCATTATGTCCAAAGTAATGGTATGATAGCTTAGTTAAGTCTGAACGAAAACTATTGGAGTGATCACATGGGTGCAAAAAGTAAGGGCGGCGGAACAGGCAGAGGTACAGGTAGTAAGGGCTGGACACGCTGGAACAAAACAGCGAAGCCCGTCAGGGTAAAAAGCGCTTCTACAGGCGCACCGGGAAGCAAAGCGACAGGTGGCGCAAAAGGCGGTACTGTCAAACCAACCAGAAATAAAAGCGGCGGCAGCAGTAGCAAATAAGCCGGGCAAGCATAGTGCAGTCCTAAAAGGCGAACATCTGATTAAGCAAGAACAATCAGGTGTTTTTTTAGTCGGAAAAATAGTACAAGCTTCATTGTTTCATTTAGAACCCAATACTACAACCAGAAGCAGGTGGATTATGCGAATTAACAAGTACATAAGCGAAACCGGATTCTGCTCACGCCGGGAAACCAACAGATTGATTGCAGCAGGTCGAATTACGATAAATGGAAATGTTTGTGAAGCAGGTGCGGATGTAGAGCCACAGGATATTGTATTGATCGACGGGAAAGCCATTCCTACTAATCATAGCGAACCTGTATATTTAGCCCTGAATAAGCCTGTCGGCATTGTTTGTACGGCAGCGGAACAGGTCGCGGGCAATATTATTACGTATGTCAACTATCCTTCACGAATTTTTGCCATCGGCAGGCTGGATAAAGCGTCGGAGGGACTGGTTTTATTAACCAACGACGGAGGGATTGTGAATCAAATGATGCGCTCCGAGCATGGTCATGAGAAAGAATATGTAGTAACCGTGGACAAATCCGTTACAGACGAGTTTACGGGGGCCATGTCTCGCGGTGTCGAAATATTGGACGTCATCACCAAACCCTGTGAGGTATATTGGCAAAGCGAATATGAGTTTCGAATTATTTTAACCCAAGGTCTTAATCTACAAATCCGTAGAATGTGCAAGGCTTTGGGGTATAGGGTGCTGAAGCTGGAGCGGATCCGAATCATGAATATTACCTTGGACAAGCTGGAGCGGGGGCAATGGAGACATTTGGACGAAGGTGAGCTGGGGTTGCTTCTTTCTAAACTGAAATAAAACTATTGCCTGGACGAAAGGACAATATGGTTGCAAAGCTGGCATTCAGATAGAAAAGTGGCTTTAATAGCAGATGCCGACACGTTGCGGATCGATGAATAGCTACCACGATTTTATATCGTGTCATTTACTTTGTAGTATAACCTTGAAAAGGGGCTGATCATCATTAATATCTCTCGATTGGATCATTTGGTTTTGACTGTTAAAAATATGGATATAACCTGTAATTTTTATAGCCGAGTATTAGGGATGGAAATTATCACTTTTGGAGAGGGAAGAAAGGCACTTCACTTTGGACAACAGAAGATAAACCTGCATGAAGTAGGTAAAGAGTTTGAACCCAAAGCAAAAACACCCATGTCCGGTAGTGCTGATCTATGTTTTATAACAGATGTCCCGCTATCAGAAGTGATTGTACATTTGGATAGCTGTGGAATACCTATTGAAGAAGGTCCTGTTCATAGAATTGGAGCATTAGCTCCTATAACATCTGTGTATATTAGAGATCCTGATGGTAACCTGATAGAAATTTCGAACTATTAAATTAAACCCAACTCAAAGGCAGATTAGTATTAAATAGATTGAAAAATAAATGTAAGCAATAAGTTTGAGGACAATTTCCAAGTGTTGACATAGAAATTCACTATGTGATAGGATTGCTTTAATTGATAAGAACGGAGGGGTTACGTGTGCTAATCTAATTCTTCGATATTCTTTGCACAATGAATTAAATAGTGGATTAAGGCTATTGGTGTGCATAGTAATCGAAGAACGGTTTGCCTTCACGGTAACCTGGTTTAGTTATATGCGAATGGAGGCAGGGGCAACTCTATCCTCATTTTGTATAGACTGAATATAAAGAAAATGAAATGAACCTTGTTGATCTATCCGGTGTAGGACTGCGAGTCTATCATAAGATAATCACCATATTGCGTTCATTTCCAAATTCTTTTTTCGATTACTGTAGACACAGACTAATATTCTGTGTTTTTTTGTTTTATATAGCATTAGAGGGAGGAATTCTATATGAACGAACAACTCATAAAAATCGATGAAATAGAAATATGTGCCGACAGTTTCGGAAAGCGAGTTAACCCGGCAATATTACTGATTATGGGTGCCCAATCCTCACTGGTTTGGTGGGAAGAAGAATTCTGCCAGCGTTTAGCAGATACGGGGCGTTTTGTCGTTCGTTATGATAACCGAGATGTTGGACGTTCTACAACTTACGAACCTGGTCAACCGGACTATACTTTCGAAGACATGGCAGATGATGCCGTTCGAGTATTGGATGCTTATAAGATTGAGCAAGCGCATATCGTAGGGATGTCCATGGGCGGAATGGTGACTCAAATGATAGCTCTGCAGCATCAAGAGAGAGTCCTAACCGTTACCCTTTTAGCAACGTCCAATTTTGCTCCCGATCTTCCACGGATGGAGGAAAAGGTTATGGACTATTTCTCGAATATGGGAGCAATAGATTGGACGAATGAACAATCGGTGGTCGATTTTGTGATAGGTAGATCAAGAATTCTAGTAGGTTCAAAACACGCTTTCGATGAGAATAAAGTTTATAAATTGGCAAAAGAAGAATGGAAAAGAAGCAACAATATGGCCAGCATGAATAATCACGGCATGCTGTCAGGTGGAGAATCCTATCTAGCCAGAACGGGGGAAATAAATGTCCCTGCTCTGGTTATACACGGTACTGAAGATCCGATTATCCCTTATGAACACGGAAGAAATCTTGCTAACGAAATTCCGGGTGCGGTTTTACTGACATTGGAAGGTACCGGGCATGAGCTTCACTACGACGATTGGGATTTAATAATCGATTCTATCTCAAATCACACTTCGATACTCAATTAGGTCAGCTAATGTGTACGATAGTTCAATAAAACAGCGGCAGTCTAGGACTTTATATTCCCGTCCATGGTTGCCGCTGTTTCTATTACTTGGGGCAGTCTAATGTAGTGTAGTACTTAGGGAAATGGGCTATCTTGCCGCAAACATGACCTATCGCTTTTCTCTTCGCTATTCCCCGTTCAACTAATGCTAGTTCAACTAATGCTAGTTCAACTAACGTTTTCCGTTGGGTAATTAGCAAAACACATAAGGGGTTATACAAAATAATGCTTGTTTTCAATAACCCATTGAGTAAATGTTCTGGCTGGCTTGCCTGTAACTTGTTCTACTGTCGGTAGAACTGTGTATGCTCCTTTAGGAGGGTTTTTCCCCATCTCTATAATAAAGTATTCAATAAATTCATTGTCATAGCCTTTGCATTTCCACTCTTGTTTTACTTGTTCTTCTGTAATTTCAACAAGATCAATGTATTTATCTATAACTACAGAAATTTGTTTAACCATACTTCTTGGAGACAATACTTCTGGTCCTGTTAAATCATATGTTCGTTTACCATGGCCTTCTTCTGTTAGTGCCTTTACTGCGACATCAGCGATATCAGCTTCATGAATTCTAGCGCTTAAACTATCGGGGAAAGCCGTACGAATAATTCCTTCTTTTTGGATTGATTCTGTCCAACCACTGTAAAGTGAATTTTTCATAAATTCCACTGGCTTTAATAAAGTCCATTCCATTCCGCTATTTTTAATAACGTCTTCAATTAGGTTCCCTTCAAAATCTATCAGGGCTACAATTCTTGCAACATTAGCTTGTTTTGCCATCTGAATAATTCTTTTGTTTTTAATAAATTTTTCGTCCGATTGTTCACTCTGAGTGATCAGAAACAAGCTATCTATAGTATGGAGATGTGCTTTTATAGTTTCGGGAATATCAAGATCACCTAGAACTACTTGTGCTCCTTTAGGCAAGTTGCCTTCCTTCCTTGACAATGCCTTTACTTCTATATCTTTTGCAAGTAATTGTTCAACAATATGACTTCCCACACTTCCTGTTGCTCCTGTAACTAGAACTTTCATTCCTTATATCCTCCCAAGATTAATTATTTAGGTATTACTAAATTGCCAAGTAGCCTTTTTCGTAATATCCACTGTAATTCGAATAGATACTCCTCATGGTCTACTGCTATTTGAAGGTTACTTGGTTATAATAAAGTGTGGTGTAACACCATAGTCAAGGAGGGATTTCATGGAGAATAATGTTCAAACTCATTTAACTTCAGGACAATTTGCAAAAGTGATGGGTGTTAGCAAGGATACTTTATTTCACTATGATCGACTTGGAATTCTTTCTCCCGAATTTAAAGCTGAAAATGGATATAGATATTATTCAATTAATCAAATTGATGTTTTTAAAGTGATTTCAATACTTAAAGAATTAGAAATACCATTAAAAGAGATAAAAGAATATTTAAATAAAAGGTCACCTCATGAGCTCATTGTCCTACTTGAGAAAGAAGAGGCAATGCTGAATTCAAAAATTAAACAACTGCAAAAAATGAAAAGTATAATATCAGAGAAGAAACGAATTACCCAAGCAGCAACTGAGATCATTTCAACTGATATTATTATTGAGACGGATTGTCAAGCCAAGTGCGACAGTTCCTGTGTGAAAGATTCGTGAGCGGTTTTCCACCCCAGACATTTTCGGGGGCGATGGTTGATTAAATCAAGCGAACGCTCCAATGCCACATCGGATACTTGGGCAAAGTCCGTACCTTTGGGAAAGCACTCTCGAAGCAAGCCGTTCGCATTCTCATTCGACCCTCTTTGCCAGGAAGAGTATGGGTCAGCAAAGTAGATCTGCACGTCATGTGTGGTTTCCAGGTTTGCATAACAGGCGAATTCTTTTCCTCGATCTGCAGTTGCGGTTTGAAACGCCCCAGCAGGGTACTGAGAAGCCGCTACGCCAAAGGCAATCTCCATCGACAATGCCGTGCGATCAGGCATTTGAACCGCGGTGTACAGACGGGTTTTCCGTTCAATGAAGGTCGCCACGCAGCCTTTGCTTTTCCCACGACCAGACACCACCGTATCTAGCTCCCAGTGTCCAAAGGTGTCCCGGGAACGCACCTCCTTGGGGCGTTCGGAAATCGACTTACCCACGGCAAACTTCCCTCGTTTTTCAGCGGGCTGCTGCCGTTTTCCTTTGTGCCGTAGCACCTTCACGTCCGCTCGGGCCAGGCGGCCTGCATAGAGCCAGCGATAGATGGTTTTGCAGCACACGGTGGGCTGGCCTTCTGTTCTAAAACGCTCCACGATCTGCTCAGGTGACCAAGTCGCATGCAACTTCTCTTCGAGCTCTACCGCTTGTTCCTCTGTCCATTTGCCTTGAGGTACAGAGGCTCTACGGCGCTGCTCGTAAGCATGTTGGGAGCGCTGTGCATTGTAGGACGCTAGCTCAGCATTCCGACGGATTTCTCGGCAAATGGTCGCATGATGTCGCCCCAGCTCCTCAGCGATGGCTCTTGAACTTTTCCCCTGCTGATGCAGGATTTCTAGCTTGCTTCGTTCGATTATGCTAAGATGTGTGTAGCTCATGGTGGATTCTCCTTGTGTGAATGTGGGTGTAGGAACTTTCATTCTACACGAATCCGGCCATGGGCCCTTTTTTATTTATTTCCAGCAGGTGTCGCACTTCATATTACAATCCGTCTTGAGGAAAAAAACGAGGAGTTTTTGGTAGTAACAGAGGCTGATCCTTACACAAATGATAAAAGCATTTACGATTGTATGATAAAACACGAAGAGTACTTGAACATTTATAGTATTGATGCTTCCCATACAGTAGGCTGGATGAGAGATACTAAAAGAGTCTTAGCAAATGAAACATTCAATTATGATTATCTTTTTACTAGAGTTAGTAAAAAATCAAATTATTCAAATTTTAAGCGAGAAAAAGGAACATATTTAATCGCGTACCATACAGAAGGATACTCGAGCGTATGTGACACTTATGATCGAATAATAAATTATGCTAAAGATAAGAGCATAGAATTACAGGGGTTTTTTTATGAGGATGTTTTGTTAGATGATCTTTCAGTTAGAGGTTATGAAGAGTATTTAATTAAGATCTCTGTTCAAATCTTAAAGATGTAGATCAGAAAACAAAGTAAACCCATTCCGGTACGGACGGAATTCCGCTGCAAAAAATAGATAGAGGTTTGCTAGTCGTTGTGGAAGAAGGGGATAGAGAGGCTATGCCGTTTTGAGAGTAGCAATCTTCCTGAATAAAAAGGCAAACTCTTTTTTAAGGAGATTGCCTTTTTCTATTTGTATTCCCTTATTGTATATGAAGACTGGGGCAAGTCTCAGGCACAAGTATCCCAAAGCTCCATCAATTTAGTTATGGCTGCATCAATGCTTTCTAGGGAGACACCATCTCTGGCTTCCGTAGATATACCTTCCAGAAAGGTAACGAATAGTGTAGTTAACATGCTAACATTTGTGGATTCTTGAAGTTCTCCGTTCTTGGTAGCTCGCTCAATACGAGCATAGAACTTGTTCCTTGTCACCGCTCTTTGCCTGATCAATAGTTCTCGAATATGAGTGTTTTCCGGCGAACATGTATTTGCAGACAATATGACCAAACAACCCAAGGGATGGGTCTGCTCAGTCTGCATGATTGCCGAGCTTCTTAAGGCTAATTCAATAGCTGTACGCGATGAAAGTGAATAGTCTGTAAGGCTTGCCGATACTTGTCCGAATGTAGCCAAATAATGGTTCAACGCTTCTGTGAATAGTGCGTCTTTTGATTCAAAAGCTGCATAAAAGCTGGCTGAGGAGATGCCACCCATCGCTTTTTTGAGTTGAGCCAAAGAGGTTGATTCAAATCCATGCTCCCAAAACAACATCATAGCTTGGGATATCGCTTCGTCACGACTGAATTTACGTGGTCTTCCGGTTCTAACCATGGAGTAGCCTCCTTTACCTTATACTTATATACTAATCGATCCAAAAGTAATTGACAAGACTAGAAGGCATCTTTAAAATATGGAATGATCGATCCATAAATAAAACATAAGGAGGTCAAATCACTGGCCACATTTGCTTGGTTTTCCGCTTGAACTTGTTTTGAAATCGATATTAAGGAGCTGTGCTAATGTCCAGCAATAACTCTTCTACTACTGCAAAGATTGCTTCTTCCGCCTCCTCTAAGCCCTTTCCCTGGCTTGGTCTGCTCGCTTTGGCTATGACAGGGTTCATCTGTATTATGACGGAAACTATTCCGGCTGGTTTGCTTCCACAAATAAGCAGGGGACTTTATATTTCAGAGGCAATGGCGGGTCAACTGGTCACTGTGTATGCCATCGGTTCCTTAGTGGCTGCCATCCCTGTAGCTATAGTTACCCGCAAATGGAGGAGGCGTCCATTGTTACTTCTGGCTATCTGCGGATTCCTGGTTTTAACAGTGTCACAGCTATTTCTTCCAGCTATATACTGACGCTGGCTGCCCGTCTGCTGGCAGGAGTTTCGGCTGGAGTTCTATGGGGATGATCGGTGGTTACGCTCTTCGCATGGTATCTGCTTCATTGAAGGGGAGGGGGATGGCAGTTGCCATGGTTGGAACGCCCATCGCCTTGGCTATTGGTGTCCCTGCGGGAACGTTTCTGGGGAACATCGTGGGTTGGCGTTCCGTTTTTGGAATCATGTCGCTACTGACAGTTATACTGATCGCCTGGGTGCTTTGGAAGGTGCCGGACTATCCGGGGCAATCCTCCGATAAGCAAGCTTCGATCTATGCAGTTTTCGTTACACCGGGTATTCGGCCCATACTATTGGTTGTACTGACCTGGATGACAGCCCATAATATTCTCTATACTTATATTGCTCCATTTCTTGCCTCCAATGGGATGGGTGAGAGAGTTGGTCTGGCGCTGGCTTTCTTTGGCATTGCTGCTCTCGTAGGTATATGGATAACTGGCGTATTCATCGACCGTTGGCTGCGTAAGCTTGTCCTTATTAGTCTTATTTCCTTCGTCTTTATTTCTATGGCCATAAGCTTTAGCAACTCCAATGTCCTTATGATTTATATCATTGTTACGGTATGGGGTTTAACTTTCGGCGGCGCAGCAACGCTGTTGCAAACGGCGCTTGCTCAGGCTGCAGGGGAGAGCAAAGTGGATATGGTCATGCCGATTAACACGACCGTATGGAATCTGGCTATCGCCGGCGGCGGGATGGCTGGGGGTATTTTACTTGAAACTTTTGGTGCGGGATCATTTTCATGGGCATTATTCACGCTCTTATTCCTTGCGCTTCTCGTGGCTTGGGGTGGCAAAAAGCATTCGTTCCCTCCACACTAACCTAGTAATTAGTGAAGGTTTTTTTAAAAAATTCGCTTGTTATGACTTCTAAAGTTAATGAGTAGAAGATGCTACCCCAAGGGCAGTTGCTATAAAATAAAGAGCATTGTCCAAGCCAATGTTGTCGACTGGGCAATGCTCTTTGTGTTTGCATTCGGTCATGCTATAAAAATGGAGCCAGCTTATTTTCCAAGAAGGGGTAATCGGATGATCAGGACCGAGTCATCGGCTACAGGGCTGGCGGAAACCTTTTGACCCAGATCCTCCGCCTTTTGATAGTGCTCTTTCACAATTTGGTCAGCTTCTTTTTCCTTGCCGAGTTCGGTACCCCTCATTCTAGCGATTTACAGGGATGCTTTCAATGAGAGTGGGGGAGAAGGTAGCTCAAACGAGCTTTTCAGCTATATATCGTGCCACTACGCAGTCGGATGATGCTTCCGAAGCGAGCTTCCTACGGAAAGCTTT
>NZ_CP013205.1:0-100758 GCF_001447315.1 Paenibacillus sp. IHB B 3084
CCGTAAGAAGGAGGGTCCATAATGATCGCATCATATCGGTTTCCCCGGCGTTGCTCCCGCTGTACGAACTTGAATACGTCGTCTGTGATGAAGCGTACCGGACGGTCGGCTAAACCGGACAATTGCACGTTTTCCTTCGCCCATTGCACCATGCCTTGGCCGCATCGACGTGGACAACACTGCTCCAGCATACGCTGCGGCAGTAGTGGCTCCCCCAGTGTAGGCGAACAGTTCATACCGAAATCGGTCTGCCTGCGCTTTTGATTTTATCCACATCCAGCTCCAGTTCGCTGCTTGCTCCGGAAAAAGACCGGTAGCTTGAACTGGTCGGTTTAATGTGGAATTTAAGCGGCCCGTAGCTGATCGTCCAACGCTCGGGAGTAGGCTTCTTCATATCCCAGCTGCCGCCCCCGGAGGAACTGCGGTGGTAATGTCCATGAACATCGCGCACTCGGCTGTTTCCTGGACAAAGGCCATATAATTTGCGGATCAGGCCGACGCAGGACAAATCGCCCCAACGCTCCAGCTTTCGCCGCCGCCTGTATCCACACCTCATAACTTTCATCTTGTGCTACATACATGTACAATCCATCCTTCAGCATTCAATTCAGGATTCCGGCAGTCCTCTGCACAATCCCATATGGAGTCTATTGTACAACAAACTCGCAACAATCGAATGTTCCATGGAGAAGCTGGTATTGACCGTTATAGTCCAGCATTTTTTGTCGCTTTATGGCGGTTAGTGATGTGCAAATATTTGTTATGTTGCAGAATTGTTATTTTCCAAATAATTTATATTAAAGAAATTAAAAATCATTGACATTTTCGATTTATATTTTATGATATAATTAATTGTTATATCTATAGTTTTCTTAGTGAACACAACAACTTTTTCACCTCGATGTTATCTTATTAATCTCATCTATGATACTGAATCCTTAGTTCTAAATCTAAGGTTCAGCCTACTCCCGGTTTTACCTACTTCTATGAACACACACTTCAATTTGAAATATTTACTCACACCCTGAAATACTTTCGATCATTTATCTATTTAAAGCTGTTTTTTATTAAATTGTTTTTTTGTCGGTAATAATGATTTTCGTAAAATATTTATGTTTCGCAATATCACTTGTGGGGCGGAAAGGGGTTGGGTATGAATTACAGGTCATGTCCCAGTGCCTATTGAATTGATATTTAAACCAACAGCAATCATGCAGTGTGATAATTTTGCAAAGGACTGATCTCGCCGTTGACACTTTTATCAGCCAACTGCGCTTAGGGTTAAATAAGTGTCTGAGCATGAATAACTCAGCTTGCTGCCCAACTTAGAATTCAAATTTTCTCATTCTATTAAACCTGATAAAGCGGCTAACTTCGATTTGTCGAGTTTATGTGTGGAGAACCGCACAGGAAATTGAAAATGAATCCTCTGTTTGTTCTATGATCGGAATGCATAACTGGCGCGCACAATAAAACAGTTCCTTCTCCAAACCCAATGTTAAATATTACTCGTCACGGTCTGAATCTGTCCGTTTAGGATTCGATACCGACAGACGGTAGAACAGGTCATGGTAGGACAGGTCATCAAAGCTCGAAGATATGAAGCAATTTTATGAAAACCTATAATTATTCGCCCGAGGGGAAATACGATGAGTAAAAGCCTTGAAATCGAAAAAGTGGCTAATTTAACGCCTTTGCAGGAGGGGATGCTCTTTCATACGGTGATGGAGCCGGAATCACAGGCGTACTATGAGCAAGTACGAATGACCATCCGGGGTGAACTGAACCTGGAGGCTCTGCAAAAGAGCTTCCAGGCCCTGGTACAGCGTCACGAAACGCTTCGTTCGAATATTTATCATAAAAGTGCCTCCCGCTCGCGGCTCATCGTGTTTAAGGAGCGGAATCCAACGCTTCATTACGAGAATTTGACGGATATTCCCGAGGCAAAGCAGGCTGAAGCGATTCGAAGCTACGCAGTCGCAGACCGAAGCCATCGGTACGATCTGAGCAAGGATTTGCTCATCCGTCTGGCTGTGCTTCACACCCAAAAGGATGCATATACGCTACTTTTAAGCTTTCATCATATCATTATGGATGGCTGGTGCCTTGGTATCGTCATGGACGAGCTGTTCGCGGCTTATGAAGCACTGAAAGCGGGGAAACCCGTAGAACTGCCAACACCGCAGCCCTATACTGGCTATGCTCGCTGGCTGGACAAGCAGGATAAGGAGGCGGCGAAGGAATACTGGCGGTCCATCCTGAACGGCTATGATCAGCCAGCCGTGCTGCCAACCCTGCCTGTAGCCCATCCGCTCCAGGCAGCTACCGGGTACTTACTGCATGAGCATAAAATAACACTCACGGATGAAACCACCTGTCAATTGCGTACGGTGGCTGAACGCAACGGAACGACCCTGAGCAGTCTATTTCTGGCTGCATGGGAGTCGTGCTTGGAGGATACAACCAAAGTGAAGACGTTGTCTTCGGCACCGTTGTTTCCGGTCGACCACCGGAGCTTGAAGGTGTGGAACAGATGTTGGGACTTTTCATTAACACCATACCGATACGAATCAAATTGGATGCAGATCAGCCATTTTCAGGTCTGCTTCGTGAAGTGCAGCGCAGCGCGGTTCAATCCCGGGCATATGACTATTTTTCACTCGCTGAAATCCAGTCCCAGTCAGCGCTCAAGCAGCAACTCATGGATCATTTTGTTGTATTTGAAAACTACCCGCTGGAGGATATGGTTGGCCGGCCGGATTTGAAGGAACAGCTTGGATTCGTCGTGGAGGACGCCCAACTGTCCGAAGAAACACCTTACCCCTTCAACATCGAAGTGGAGGACGGAAAAGCGCTGAGCTTTATGCTGTCCTACAACAACTATGTCTACAGCGATGAAGCGATGACACGGTTAGCCGGACATTTGGAGCATACACTCGTTCAGATTGCACGTACACCAGAAATCCTGCTGCGGGACATTCGTCTGTTGACCGCTACAGAAGAGGCGGAGCTCACCCATGTATGGAGCGGACCGATTGCCGACTATCCTGCCGGAACGTTTCATGGAATATTCGAAGCGCAGGCAGAACGTATCCCGGAACAGACGGCTGTCATCTACGAGGATACCGAACTGACCTATCATGAGCTAAATGAGAAGGCCAATCTGCTGGCTCAAGCTCTACAAAGCCGTGGGGTCCAACGCGAACATCTCGTCGCCGTGATGCTTGAGCGTTCAGCAGACATGATTATCGCTGTGTTAGGGATTATGAAGGCGGGAGCGGCCTACGTACCTGTCGATCCGACCTACCCGAAGGAGAGAATTGCTTACATGCTTCAGGACAGCGGGGCTACTATTATGCTCACGCAGTCTTTCCTGACTGAACTACTGGCGGATGTGGATTTTGCAGGTGAAGCGCTGGACTTGCCAGGATTACTTCAACAAGCTTCACAAGGGAACCATTCCCATCAGCAAGCGCCCATCTACACGCCTATCCATGATCCTGAGGCTTTGGCCTACGTCATCTATACATCGGGAACGACGGGCAACGCCAAAGGCGTGATGATCGAGCATCGCCATTACGTAAATACGGCGTGGGGCTATAGAGAGGCTCACCAGTTAAAAGAGTTTCAGGTCAAGCTTCTTCAGATTGCCAGTATGTCATTCGATGTCTTTGCCGGTGATCTGGCCAAGACATTCGTAAACAGAGGCACCATGGTCATTTGCCCGCAGGACGTACGTAACGATCCTCCGGCCTTGGCCAAAGTACTTGAACAGCACGAAATTACGACGTTTGAAGTTCCGCCTGCCTTATTAACGTTACTTATGGACTATGTGTATGAACACGGTACAGATATCAGCGCTATGAAGCTGCTTACTACAGGAGCAGACAGTTTTGGTATTGAAAATTACCGCACGCTTTTAAATCGCTTTGGCGATAAGATGCGCATCATGAATACCTACGGTGTGACCGAAGCGGCCATTGATTCCAGTTTTTACGAAGAAACGGCGGAACGCCTTCCTCTATCGGGTATCGTCCCGATTGGAAAGGCACTGCCGAACCATAAAGTATATATCGTAGATGAAGCTTTGCGTCTGCAACCCATCGGCGTAGCTGGTGAGTTGTGCTTAGGAGGCGCTTCTGTAGCTCGCGGCTACCTGAACCGTCCTGACCTGACGGCGGAAAAATTTGTACCGAATCCGTTTGTGAGTGGAGAGCGTCTGTACCGCACCGGAGATCTGGCACGCTGGTTGCCGGATGGCAACATTGATTTCATTGGCCGGGTTGACTTTCAGGTGAAGATTCGTGGATACCGGATTGAGCTGGGTGAGGTAGAGACGCATATGTTGAGGATGGAGGCCGTGCAGGAGGCCGTCGTGCTGGCGCATTTGGACGAGCATGGACAAAACCAACTGGTCGCCTACTATGTAGCTAAATGGGAAGTGAGTATGGGGGAGTTGCGTAGCTATCTGGGCCAAAAGCTTCCAAACCACATGGTGCCTTCGTATTTCGTACAGCTGGTGCAGATTCCGCTGACACCGAATGGGAAAATCGATCGGAAGGCGCTGCCAGCACCGGAAGGTAATTTACAAAGAGGGACAGAACATATTGCCCCACGGACGTGGTTGGAAGCGAAACTATCGGTAATCTGGCAGGACGTGTTGGGTTTGATGCAAGTCGGCGTGAAGGAAAACTTCTTTGAAATTGGCGGACACTCTCTACGGGCGATGACGTTGGTCTTGAGGATTTACAAAGAATTGAACAAACCAATTCCTCTACGTAGCATTTTTGACGCACCGACGATTGAACAGCTGGCAGTGGTGATTGAAAATCTGAATGAGGTGGCGTATGCATCTATTTTAGTGGCGGAAGAGCGTCCCTTTTATACATTGTCTTCTGCACAAAAACGAATGTATATATTGCATCGGATTGATCCGGGTGATGTGAGCTACAACATGCCCGCAGTACTCCAGGTGAGCGGACCGCTGGATGTAAGACGGGTGGAGGCAGCATTTCGGCAGTTAATCTCACGCCACGAGGCCTTCCGCACGAGTTTTGAAATGGTGAACAATGAGCCTGTGCAGCGGATTCAGGAAAGGGTACCTTTCGAGGTGGAGTATGCCAAGGTACAGGAAAAACAGGCAGGGAGAGACGCGCTTGCATTTGAGACGGAAATAGAAAAATTGGTTAGCAATTTTGTAAATCCATTCGATCTGCAAGCTGCTCCACTGTTACGGGTAGCCTTACTGGATCTTAACGGAGAGGGGACAGAAGAAACACAGCATCTGCTAATGATCGACATGCACCACATTATCTCGGACGGTGTGTCGACGAGTGTGTTGACCCGCGAATTTGTTCGCTTATATAGCGGTGAGAAGTTACCTCCGCTACGGATCCAATACAAAGACTATGCCGTATGGCAGCAAAGTGAAGCGCAAAAGGATTGGATGAAACGTCAGGAAGCATATTGGCTGGATACCTTCCGGAGTGAGTTACCCGTACTGAATCTGCCAACTGATTTTGCCCGTCCGGCAGTACGAAGTACGGCAGGAGATACAGTGGTATTCAGACTGGAACGCGAAGTCAGCGAGCGCTTGAAAGAGCTGGCGGCGCAGACAGGTTCAACGCTGTACATGGTGCTACTTGCAGCCTATACAGCACTGCTGCATCAGTATACTGGACAGGAAGATATCATTGTCGGGACTCCGATTGCGGGACGACCGCATGCCGATCTGGAGCCGATCATCGGGATGTTTGTTGGCACACTGGCAATGCGCAATTATCCAACCGCTAAGCAAACATTCCGAAGCTATGTGGAAGACGTGAAAACCCAAGCTTTACAAGCCTACGAGCATCAGGATTATCCGTTTGAAGAACTGGTGGACAAGCTAAATGTGAAACGGGATATGGGCCGTAATCCGTTGTTCGACACTATGTTTATACTGCAAAATACCGAAGAAGGCGAGCTGAAACTGGAGGATATCCGTTTCCGTCCATACGACATGGAGCAGGCTCCGGTGAAATTTGACTTAATGCTGGAAGCGAGCGAGGAAGAAGAAGGTATTCGGTTCGAATTGCAGTATGCAACATCATTGTATGAGCGGAAAACGATTGAACAGATTACGCGTCATTTTATACAGTTGTCTGAGGCTATTGTGGTGAATCCTGATATTAAACTGGGGGAGCTGGAATGGATCACAGAGGTAGAAACAGTGCATGTGCTGAGAGTGCATCAAGAGCGTCAGAAAGCTTCGCGTTACTGGAGCGCATATCTAGACGGGTATGAAGAAGCTTGCTGTTTGCCACAGGCTAAAACTCAGAGTAGAGCAGAGTGTCAAACGGAGCATTTTAATGTAGCTTTAAGCCCGAGTCTGATGAGCGGGATTCAGCGAATCTCCAACCGCTATCAGGTGAATCAGAGCACGCTGATTCAGACGGTGTGGGGCATTTTGCTTCAAAAATATAACGACACGGATGATGTAGTGTTTGGTAGTACGCTTTCCGGAAATGAGGGTGAAATTCCAAATAAGGAGCGTATGTTCAGCTTGATTTTGAATACACTCCCTGTACGTATTACCAGTAGTGAGAACAACTCGTTCTGGGAAGTAATGAAACAAACCCAGAAGCAATCAGTGGCTTCTAGTAAATATGATGCTTTTTCACTGTATGAAATTCAGAAACTCTCAGAACTTAAGCAAAATTTAATTAATCATATACTCATTTTTGAAAATGACTGGGTGGAGGAACAGTCTGGGCAACTGGGTGATGATATAGAGCCCCACTTTAGCATTACGGGGGTTGAGTCGGTCGAACAGTCCAACTATGATTTTAACCTGGTGGTTTTGTCAGGGAAAAAGACCCGAATGAGCTTTAGTTACAACGCACTTGTGTTTGATCGAGAAAGTATAAAGCAAATTTATGGACACTTGGTGCACCTACTAGAACAAGTTGTGGTTAACCCGGGCATTCAAGTGCATGAAATGAAAGCGATGACCGAACAGGAGTGCAAGCAAATCCTTGTTGGTTGTGGAGATATGGCAATAGAATATCCAAATAAACAGACGATTCACGGTTTGTTCGAAGCTCAAGTTTTACAAACACCAGAGCAAGTAGCGCTATTTTTCGAAGGAGAGCAGTTGACATACCTAGAGATGAATGAACGCGCTAACTCACTGGCACGGGTACTTCAAGCGCACGGTGTAGGACCCGACAAGCTGGTTGGCCTGATGGTACAGCGTTCGGCGGAGATGATCATCGGTCTGCTGGCTGTGCTAAAAGCGGGTGGTGCTTATGTGCCGATCGACCCTGAATATCCGTCAGCCCGTATTGATTATATGCTGAATGACAGTGAGGCCGCCGTACTTCTGACCAGTCGCGATCTGGTAGGAGAACACCATTACAGCGCCAACACTCTGTTTATCGAAGATGAGGAAGTATATCAAGGAGAAAAGACCAATCTGGAAGCCACTGCTCAGCCGGAGCATCTGGCTTATGTCATCTATACTTCTGGTTCAACCGGAAATCCTAAGGGCGTTATGCTCCAGCATCGCTCGGTGCTGAACTTTATTACAGGAATGCGCGAAGTGATTGACTTTGCAGCGGACAAAACGATTTTATCGCTAACCACCATTTCGTTCGATATTTTCGTATTGGAAACGATCCTGCCGTTGCTGGGCGGAATGACCGTTGTACTTGGTGACCACCGTCATCAGGTCAATCCTCAGGCACTTGGCGAGCTGATTACAGCACATCACATTGACATGCTGCAAATGACGCCATCCCGGCTGCAAATGCTGCTGGGTCATGAGGAAGGCTCTCGTGCGCTGCAAGGTGTACAGGAAATTATGGTGGGGGGAGAAGCGCTTCCACCCAAGCTGCTGGAGGCCTTGCAAAAATTGAACGGTCCCCGCATTTATAACATGTACGGACCTACAGAAACGACGGTGTGGTCGGCAGTACAGGAACTTACCCAGGCCAAACAGATTGACATTGGACGCCCTATCGCGAATACGCAAATTTATGTCATTAACGCAAAGGGTGAATTACAGCCGATCGGTGTACCAGGCGAGCTATGCATTGCAGGGGAAGGTTTGGCCCGTGGCTATTGGAATCGCGCGGAATTGACGGCGGACAAATTTGTAGATAATCCATTTTCAACAGGAACACGAATGTACAAAACCGGGGACCTCGCCCGCTGGAAAGCGGATGGAAATCTGGAGTTTATCGGCCGAATCGACCATCAGGTGAAAATCCGCGGGTATCGAATTGAACTGAGTGAGGTTGAGTCGAAGCTGCTGCAAGTTGATTTTGTACGGGAAGTAACGGTCATTGCTCAAGCAGATGAAACAGGGCAAAAGCAAATGGTGGCGTACTACGTCGCCGGGCAAGAAATTGGCGCAAGCGAGCTGAGAAGCGAACTGGGCCGAGAGCTGCCAAGCTATATGGTGCCATCATACTTTATACAATTGGAGCAGATGCCATTAAGTCCGAATGGCAAAATCGACCGCAAAGCATTGCCAGCATTGGAAGATAATCTGCAAAGCAGAATGGATTATTTCGCACCGCGAACGCCAATGGAATCGAAGCTGACCCAAATTTGGCAGGATGTATTGGGCCTGAAGCAAGTCGGCGTGAAAGAGAACTTTTTCGAGATTGGTGGACATTCACTGCGGGCAACTACCTTGACTTCAAAGATTCACAAAGAACTGAATAAATCTCTGTCGTTACGCAGTATTTTCGAAGCTCCAACGATTGAACAGCTGGCTGTAGTGATTGAAAGTTTGGAACAGATGAAGTATGCATTGATTCCGGTGACGGAAGAACGAACTTTTTATCCGCTGTCCTCCGCGCAAAAGCGGATGTACGTATTGCACCAGCTTGACCCTGACGATGTAAACTACAACATGCCTGTTATGTTCCGGGTAAGCGGCCCGCTGGATGTGAAGCGGATGGAAGAAGTATTCTGTCAATTGATCTCACGCCATTCAACACTCCGTACCCGCTTTGAAATGATAAATAACGAGCCGAAGCAGCAGATTCAGGATACCGTTTCGTTCGAGTTGGAGTATGCGAAGGTGCAGGTGGGGCATGTCGTAGCTTATACAGCAGCAGATCGACAAACCGATGTGGAAGTGTTACATCGTGATGCAGTGCAGGAACGGTATGCATCGGTGACTGAGCAGCTTGTGAGCAAGGAAGTACAAGAAATGATCCAAAGCTTTGTACGTCCATTTGATCTGCAAGCCGCTCCGTTGCTGCGGGTTGCCCTGATCGATTTGGGCGTACAGGGAATAGAAGAAGAGCCGCAGTATTTGCTGATGCTCGATATGCACCATATCATCTCGGACGGTGTGTCGACGGGCGTGTTGACTCGCGAATTTGCTCGCTTATACAGCGATGAAGAGCTGCCACCGCTACGGATTCAATACAAAGATTATGCCGTATGGCAGCAAAGTGAAGCGCAACAGGATTGGATGAAAGGTCAGGAAGCGTATTGGCTAAATACTTTCCGGGGCAATCTGCCTGTGCTGAACCTGCCAACCGACTTTGCCCGTCCGGCGGTACGGAGCACAGCAGGCGACACGGTTGTATTCAGATTGGAGCGTGAAGTTAGCGAGCGCTTAAAAGAACTGGCAGCACAGACAGGTTCGACGCTGTACATGGTGTTATTAGCGGCCTATACAGCGTTACTATATCAATATACAGGGCAGGAAGATATCATTGTTGGCACACCAATTGCGGGACGACCGCATGTCGATTTGGGGCCGATTGTTGGAATGTTTGTCGGAACGCTGGCCATGCGTAATTATCCAACTGTAAAGCAAACATTCCGTAGCTATATGGAGGACGTGAAAAACCAAGCATTGCAAGCGTATGAGCATCAGGACTATCCATTTGAGGAATTGGTGGAAAAGCTGAACGTGAAGCGGGATTCGAATCGACATCCTTTATTTGACACAATGCTGGTACTCCAAAATACTGAAGAAAGTGAACTAAAGCTGGCAAATCTGAGTTTTCAATCATATACCTTGGAGCAAGTTTCAGCAAAATTTGATCTGGCGTTGGTAGCAACCGAGGAACAGGATGGCATTCAGTTCGATTTACAGTATGCAGCAGCATTGTATAAGAGGGAAACGATTGAGCAAATCGCTCGGCACTTCGTACGAGTGATTGAAACTATTGTGGCGAATCCCGATGCAAAGCTTGGCGAGCTGGAGCAGATTACAGTGGAAGAAACATTGGATGTGTTGAAAGTGCATCAAGACCGTCAAAAAGCTTCGCGTTACTGGAGCAGGTATCTGGACGGATATGAGGAGCAGTCTCGTTTGCCACAGGCTAAAATCCAGAGCAAAACAGGTTATCAGACGAAGCGCCTGGACTTTGATTTGGGCGCGGGTCTGACGGCTGGAATTCAGCAAATCGCCAAGCGTTATCAGGTGACGATGAATACGCTGATGCAGACGGTGTGGGGCATGTTGCTTCAAAAATATAACGGTACGGATGATGTGGTGTTTGGCAGCGTCGTATCCGGACGTCCGGCAGAGATTCCAAATGTGGAGCATATCATCGGTCTGTTTATTAACACGATTCCTGTACGCATTCACAGTCATAAGGACAGTCTGTTCTCGGACGTGATGAAGCAGAATCAGGAGCAATCCATCGCTTCCCAAGCCTATGATACATACCCGCTGTATGAAATTCAGGGGCTGTCGGAGCTGAAGCAGGATTTGATCAACCATATCCTTATTTTTGAAAATTACCCGATGGAGGAACAAATAGAGCAGTTGGGTGAGGGGGAAGCATCCAGCTTCCGCATTACGGGAGTGGAGTCCGTCGAGCAGACGAACTATGACTTTAACCTGGTGGTCCTGCCGGGGAACACGATCCACATGAGCTTTGTCTACAATGCGCTGGCATTTGAACGCGAAAGTGTGGAGCAAATTCAGGGTCATCTGGTGGAACTGTTGAAACAGGTGGTGACTAACCCGGATATTTCGGTACATGAGCTGGATGTATTGAGTGAGCCAGAACGGGAGCAAATCCTGCGCGTATGGGGAAATACGGCAGCGGACTATCCAAGCGAGCAGACGATTCACGGCTTGTTCGAGGCGCAAGCGGCGCAGACCCCGGAGCGGGCAGCATTATTCTGCGAGGGAGAGCAACTGAGCTACCGCGAGCTGAACGAACGCGCCAACCGTTTGGCCCGCACCTTGCGTAGTCACGGAGTGACGAAAGATCGTTTGGTGGGTCTCATGACCGAGCGTTCGGTGGATATGATCGTAGGCATCTTCGGGATTTTGAAGGCCGGGGGAGCGTATGTGCCGATAGACCCAACGTATCCGGAAGAGCGTATTCGCTACATGCTGGACGATTCGGGTGCGGAGCTGTTATTGACGCAAAGCCATCTGGTGGGCAACGTAGCTTTTGACGGTAAGGTGCTGGTTTTGGATGGAGAGCAGGCGGTCTATCACGAGGACGGTTCAAACCTGGAGCCTGTATCCGGGCCGAACGATTCGGCGTATGTGATCTACACATCAGGGACCACAGGCCAGCCGAAGGGCGTTATGCTGGAGCATCACGGACTGTGCAACCTGAAAGTCTATTTCGATCAGACGCTACGCATCAGCACGTCGGATCATGCGTTGTTGTTCGCCAGCTATTCGTTTGATGCGGCTTGCTGGGAAATCTTCCAGGCGCTGTTCTGCGGAGCCACGTTGTATGTGCCAACGTCAGAGACGATTTTGAACTACGAGCGGTTTGAGCAATATATGGCGGATCATCACATTACCGTGGCAGCCTTGCCGCCGACCTATGCGGTCTATCTGGAGCCGGAACGGATGCCAAGCCTGCGTATTCTGTTCACAGCCGGATCAGCATCGTCGATAGAGCTGGTGTACAAGTGGAAGGATCAGGTTGCGTACTACAATGGCTACGGCCCAACCGAAAACTCGGTAGCTACGTCGATATGGCCGGTGTCTGAGGATGCGAGAGCAGGACAATTGATTTCCATCGGATGTCCTGTGCCAAACCATCGGGTGTACATGGTGGATACACATGGTCATCTGGCACCAGTGGGCGTAGCGGGTGAGTTATGCGTATCCGGGCCGGGTCTGGCACGCGGTTATCTGGATCGTCCAGAGCTGACGGAGGAGAAATTCGTACCGAATCCGTTTGCGAATGGAGAAGCGGGCCATGAACGCATGTACCGGACAGGTGACTTGGCGAGATGGATGCCGGATGGCAACATCGAATATCTGGGCCGGATCGACCATCAGGTTAAAATCCGGGGGTACCGGATTGAGCTGGGCGAGGTCGAGGCGCAAATTTTGAAAGTGGAAGATGTGCAGGAGGTCATCGTGCTGGCACGTGCAGATGAGCAGGGGCAAAACCAACTGGTCGCCTACTATGTGGCAGAGCGAGAAGTGAATGCAGGTGAGCTACGCAGCTTGCTGGGTGAGAAGCTGCCAAACTACATGGTGCCTGCGTACTTCGTACAACTGGAGAACATGCCGCTGACCCCGAACGGTAAAATTGATCGCAAAGTACTGCCAGCACCGGAAACAAATTTTCAGGGTAGAAGTGAATATGTTGCTCCACAAACGGATGCAGAGCAGGTGCTGGCTTCCATCTGGCAAACCGTACTGGGTAAGAAGCCAATTGGCTTGCTAGAAAATTTCTTCGATTTGGGCGGCGATTCGATCAAGGCGATTCAAGTATCTTCACGTCTGCTTCAGGCAGGCTACAAGCTGGATATGAAGACATTGTTTATGCATCCGAGTGTGTCAGAATTGGCTCCGTACTTGAGTGTGGCGGGTGTCAGAACTGCCGAGCAGGGTGAGATTAAGGGGAATGTGTTGCTTACGCCGATTCAACATTGGTTTGCAGATTTGGATGAAACGGCTGCACATCACTTTAATCAGGCTGTTATGCTACACCAGGATCAAAGATTTAACGAGTCGGCACTGCGCCTGACACTGACAAAACTGGTGGAACATCATGATATTCTGCGAACGGTGTTCCGCAAAACGGAGCATAGCTATGAAGCGTGGAATCGGGGGGTGCAAGAAGGTGAGCTATATCATCTAGATGTGTTGGAATTCAACGATATACCCATTGGATCGGAGCTGAACCAAGCAATTGAGGCTAAAGCCAATGAGATTCAAAGCAGTATTTCTCTAAATGAAGGGCCGCTAATGAAAGTCGGTTTGTTCCGTTGTGCGGATGGTGACCATTTGCTGATCGTGATTCATCATTTGGTAGTGGATGGGGTATCGTGGCGTATCTTGTTTGAAGATTTCGCGACTGCTTATGCGCAATCTGTGAATGGAGAAGCAATTCATTTGCCTGATAAAACGGACTCCTTCCGTGCCTGGTCTGAAAAATTGGCTGTTTATGCAATCAGCCCGGCAATGGAGAGCGAACGCGCGTACTGGGAGCAATTAGACGAAGTAATCAGTTCTGATCAGGCTATATTACCTGAGGATTATAAGCATGATGGCAGATTTATGATTCGCGACATGGACACCGTAACAATGCAACTCACAGAGGAAGAGACCGTTCAACTGTTGAAACAAGCGCATCATGCATATAGCACGGAAGTGAACGATTTGCTGCTGACTGCTCTTGGTATGACGCTGTATGCCTGGACGGGCCATGAGAATATCCTTATAAATCTGGAAGGGCACGGACGGGAGGGCATTATACCAGACATTGATATTTCTCGTACGGTTGGTTGGTTTACAAGTCAATATCCGGTTTTGTTGAATATTGGAGAGAAATCTGACGTGTCGAGACGTATCAAACAGGTCAAAGAGGGTCTACGTCAAATACCGCATAAAGGAATCGGCTACAGTATTTGGAGATATCTGAGTAAAACAGGTCAAAAAGGGGGCCATCCTGAACCACAGGTGAACTTTAACTATCTGGGAGAGTTTGATCAGGATCTCCAAAATAGCGATATTCACACTTCACCCTATTCGTCTGGAAGAGATTTCAGCGACCGAATTGAGCTGAAATCTGCTTTAGACGTGGGGGGAGTGGTAACAGGTGGCAAGTTGGAGCTTGAGATTAAATATAATAGCAAGGCATTCTGCAAGGATACAATAGAAAATCTGGTTCATCTGTTAAAGAAGAATTTACAGGAAGTGATCAGGCATTGCATATCTCGAGAACGGACGGAGCTAACACCTAGCGACGTACTGCTTAAGGAACTCACCGTGGAGCAATTGGATGCCATTGTGGAACAAACGCAGTCGGTTGGAGAAGTAGAGAATATATATGCACTATCACCGATGCAGAAGGGGATACTGTTTTACAATTTGATGGATTCTCAATCGGGTGCTTATTTTGAGCAGTCCTCCTTTGACCTGAAAGGATGTTTTAATCTGGCTGCGTTTACAGCGAGTCTGGAACTGCTGGTACAGCGGCATTCTGTACTACGGACAAATTTTTATAGCGGCTGGAAGGACGACCCCTTGCAGGTTGTGTACCGGAATAAACGCAGTGAGTTGTATGTAGAGGATTTGCGAGATGTGGAGGAAGAAAAGCGGAACGATTATATCCTCGAATATACGCGAAAAGACAAGCAGAGAGGCTTTGATCTGGCGAAGGATACTTTGATGCGTGTCGCGATTTTGCATACGGCTGAGGAAACATATCGTTTTGTATGGAGCTTTCACCATATTTTAATGGATGGCTGGTGCTTGTCGCTGGTGACGAATGAGGTATTTGCGAGTTACTTTGCGATTCTCGCCCATAAACAGCCGGAACTGGGACCTGTAACGCCATATAGCCAATATATTGAGTGGCTGGAGCAGCAGGATCGTCAGGCTGCTTCAAACTATTGGAGCAGGTATCTCGACGGATATGAGGAGCAGTCTCGTTTGCCACAGGCTAAAATCCAGAGCAAAACAGGTTATCAGACGAAGCGCCTGGACTTTGATTTGGGCGTGGGTCTGACGGCTGGGATTCAGCAAATCGCCAAGCGTTATCAGGTGACGATTAATACGCTGATGCAGACGGTGTGGGGCATGTTGCTTCAAAAATATAACGGTACGGATGATGTGGTGTTCGGCAGCGTCGTATCCGGACGTCCGGCAGAGATTCCAAATGTGGAGCATATCATCGGTCTGTTTATTAACACGATTCCTGTACGCATTCACAGTCGTAAGGACAGTTTGTTCTCGGACGTGATGAAGCAGAATCAGGAGCAATCCATCGCTTCCCAAGCTTATGATACGTACCCGCTGTATGAAATTCAGGGGCTGTCGGAGCTGAAGCAGGATTTGATCAACCATATCCTTATTTTTGAAAATTACCCGATGGAGGAACAAATAGAACAGTTGGGTGAGGGGGAAGCATCCAGCTTCCGCATTACGGGAGTGGAGTCCGTCGAGCAGACGAACTATGACTTTAACCTGGTGGTCCTGCCGGGGAACACGATCCACATGAGCTTTGTCTACAATGCGCTGGCATTTGAACGCGAAAGTGTGGAGCAAATTCAGGGTCATCTGGTGGAACTGTTGAAACAGGTGGTGGCTAACCCGGATATTTCGGTACGTGAGCTGGATGTATTGAGTGAGCCAGAACGGGAGCAAATCCTGCACGTATGGGGAAATACGGCAGCGGACTATCCAAGCGAGCAGACGATTCACGGCTTGTTCGAGGCGCAAGCGGCGCAGACCCCGGAGCAGGCAGCATTGTTCTGCGAGGGAGAGCAACTGAGCTACCGCGAGCTGAACGAACGCGCCAACCGTTTGGCCCGCACCTTGCGTAGTCACGGAGTGACGAAAGATCGTTTGGTGGGTCTCATGACCGAGCGCTCGGTGGATATGATTGTGGGCATCTTCGGGATTTTGAAGGCCGGGGGAGCGTATGTGCCGATAGACCCAACGTATCCGGAAGAGCGTATTCGCTACATGCTGGACGATTCGGGTACGGAGCTGTTATTGACGCAAAATCATCTGGTGGAAAAAGTGGATTTCGACGAATGTAAGGTGCTGGTTTTGGATGGAGAGCAGGCGGTCTATCACGAGGACGGTTCAAATCTGGAGCCTGTATCCGGGCCGAACGATTTGGCGTATGTGATTTACACGTCGGGAACGACAGGCAAGCCCAAAGGCGTTATGGTGGAGCACCACGGGCTGTGCAACCTGAAAACCTATTTTGATCAGACGCTGCACATTGGATTGTCAGATCATATCCTGATGTTTGCCAGCTATTCATTTGATGCGGCTTGCTGGGAAGTATCTCAGGCGCTGTTTTGCGGAGCCACGCTGTACGTACCGACGTCAGACACGATTTTAAACTATGGTCAGTTCGAACAGTATATGACTGAGCACCAGATTACAGCCGTGCTACTGCCACCAACATACGCGGTGTATCTCGAGCCAGAGCGGATGCCAAACCTGCGTATCCTGCTCACGGGAGGGTCCACGACATCGACGGAGCTGGTAAACAAGTGGAAAAATCAAGTGGCATACTACAACGCTTATGGTCCAACAGAGAATTCGATTGTCACGTCGATTTGGTCGGTGTCCGACAATCCGAGCGTGGGAGAAACTATATCCATCGGACGTCCGATGCCGAATCACCGGGTTTATATCGTAGATGCATATGGACATCTGGCACCCGTGGGCGTAGCTGGAGAGTTGTGTGTGTCGGGGGCAGGTCTGGCGCGTGGGTATCTGCATCGTCCCGATTTAACAAATGGAGTCTTTGTACCGAATCCGTTTGCTTCTGGAGAAGCGGGGTACGAAAAGATGTATCGGACAGGGGACTTGGCGAGATGGTTACCGGACGGAAATATTGAGCATTTGGGCCGGATCGACCACCAGGTGAAGATTCGGGGCTATCGGATTGAGCTGGGTGAAGTTGAGGCGCACTTGTTGAAGGTAGAAGCCGTACAAGAAGTGATTGTGCTGGATCATGAGGACGAGCAAGGGCAAAACCAACTGGTGGCGTACTATGTGGCAGAACGTGAAGTGAGTGCAAGTGAGCTGCGCAGCTTGCTGGGCGAGGAGCTGCCAAATTATATGGTGCCTTCGTACTTCGTACAACTGGAGAACATGCCGCTGACACCGAACGGTAAAATTGACCGCAAAGCACTTCCAGCACCGCAAGGTAGTTTGCAAAGTGGGGCGAATTATGTAGAGCCTCGCACTGCGCTGGAGCAGACATTGGTTTCGGTGTGGCAGTCGGTCCTGGGTGCGAAGAGAGTCGGCATTTTGGACAATTTCTTCGATCTGGGCGGCGACTCGATCAATGCGATTCAAGTATCCTCCCGTTTGCTGCAAGCGGGTTACAAGCTTGACATGAAGGATCTGTTCCAATATCCTTCCGTGTCGTTGCTGAGCAGTCATGTACACAAGGCTAGCCGTACATCCGATCAGCGGACGGTTTCCGGGGCGGTCCATCTGACCCCGATTCAGCAGTGGTTCTTTGCACAACGATCAGCAGAACCGCACTATTTTAACCAGTCGGTGATGCTGTATAGAGCACAAGGCTTTAACGAAGCCGCATTACGTCAAACGGTGACGAAGGTGGCCGAGCATCATGATGCGCTGCGCACCGTTTTCCGTCAGACCGAGCAGGGCTATGAAGCGTGGAGCCGTGGTCTGAACGAAGGGGAGCTGTATCGTCTGGACGTTGTTGATCTGACAAACCTAGGAGACTCCGCAGATGTGGTGAAGGCCATAGAAGAAAAAGCGAATGCCATCCAGAGTTCGATCCGTCTGGACGAAGGGCCACTGTTAAAGCTGGGACTGTTCCACTGCGCGGATGGAGACCATCTGTTGATTACGGTTCATCATTTGGTCATAGACGGCATTTCATGGCGGATCATATTCGAGGATTTTGCAACTGGATATGAGCAGGCCGTTCAGGGAGAAGCGATTCGTCTGCCATACAAAACGGACTCATTCGCAGCTTGGGCAGAGCGTTTGTCCCAATACGCGAATAGTCCGGCTATGGATTCGGAACGTGCATTCTGGCGGTATCTTGCCCAATCAAAATGGATGCCACTGCCCAAGGATCTGGATATCGCCGAAGGAGAAATTTTTCTGATGCGCGACAGCCAGACGGTGATCGTAGCTTGGAGCGAGCAGGAAACACGACTGCTGCTTCAGGAAGCGCACCGCGCGTACAACACGGAAGTCAATGATCTGCTGCTAACCGCATTGGGCACGGCCTTGTATAACTGGAGCGGTCAGGAGCGCGTGCTGGTCAACCTGGAGGGGCATGGTCGGGAAGCAATCATGCCGGATATTGATATCACACGCACAGTGGGCTGGTTTACAAGCCAATATCCGGTGCTGCTCGATGTTGACGGAAAGGCAGAAGTGGGGCAGCGAATCAAGCGGGTGAAGGAAGACTTGCGTCATGTGCCACAAAAGGGCATTGGCTACGGTATTCTGAAATATATGTCTCAGGATGTGAACGATGAAGAGCTGGCGTTCCAGCCGGACATCAGCTTCAACTATTTGGGACAATTTGATCAGGATTTGGAAAACAGCGGTATCCAGTTCTCTTCGTATACAGGAGGGGAGCCAGTCAGTGACTGTACTCTGTTGGAACAGCCGCTGAATGTGAACGGAGTGATCACAGCAGGTGTACTGACATTGGAAATTAGTTATGACCGCAAGGTATATCACACGGAAAATGTGGAAAACTTTGCGCAGCTACTGCGGGAGAGCTTGCAGGAAGTGATCGTTCACTGTGCCTCCAAAGAGCGGAGTGAGCTAACACCAAGCGATGTATTGTTCAAGGACTTGAGGTTGGAGCAGCTGGAACAATTGACGGAGCAAATGGCTGCTGTGGGTGAGCTGGAAAATGTTTATGCGCTCTCGCCGATGCAGAAGGGGATGCTTTTCCATAGCTTAATGGAGCCGGAGTCAGGCGCATACTTCCAGCAAGCGTCGTTTGATCAAAAAGGCAGCTTTGATGTAGCTGTTTTCCGGAAGAGCCTGGATTTACTGACACAGCGTCATGAAGCGCTGCGGACGAATTTCCATATGTTTGAGACAGGGCACAGTCAGGAGCCATTACAAATCGTGTTCCGTCACAAAGATAGCGACCTTTCCTTCAAGGATTTACGTGGAATGCAGGAAGCGGAGCAAAAGGCGTATATCCATGCGTTCAAGCAGGAGGACCAGGCCCGGGCCTTTAATCTCGGTACCGATGCGCTCATGCGCGTACAGGTATTTCAGACAGATGAAGAGATGTATCACTTGGTATGGAGCTTCCATCACATTGTCATGGACGGCTGGTGCTTGTCGCTGGTGACAGGCGAAGTGTTTGGTACGTACTTTGCGCTGCTGGAGCAGAAGCAGCCGGAGCTTGCTGCGATCACACCGTATGGCCAATATATCGAATGGCTGGAGCGTCAGGATGAACGTGCGGCAAAAGAGTATTGGAGCAGCTATTTGGCGGGCTTTGAACAGCAGACTTTGTTACCTGGCCCGGATGCTTCATCAAAAGATCAAGCCGTGGACAGCAGGGAAAATGCTCCATCCACTACAGCTAGTGAAACCAGCGAATATATTTCTGAAAAAATAACGGTGGAGCTGGATCAAACGTGGAGCGAAGCCATGTACCGGATTGCGAAGCAGCAGCAGGTGACGATTAATACGCTGATGCAAAGCGTGTGGGGCCTTATTTTGCAGAAATATAACAACAATGAGGATGTTATTTTCGGTAGTGTCGTATCTGGACGTCCGACGGATATTGTCGGTGTAGAGAATATGATCGGTTTGTTCATTAATACGATACCGGTTCGGATTCAAAGTGAACGGAATGCCACTTTTGTGGAGGTTATGCGGAAAACGCAGGAGCAGGCACTGGCCTCGGGAGTATACGACAGCTTCCCGCTGTATGAGATTCAGGCGCTGACTGAGCAGAAGCAAAATCTGATTAACCACATTATGGTATTTGAGAATTACCCGGTAGAGCAGCAGGTGGAGCAGCTTGGCGAAGTTCGTCCGTCCGCTTTTGAGATTACGAATGTAGAGGTCGTGGAACAGACCAATTATGATCTGGACTTGATTGTGATGCCGGATGAAGTCTTCAGCATCATGTTCAGATATAACGCTAATGTGTACGATCGGGCTACCGTGGAGCGTATGCAGGGACATGTGCTGCACGTTATCAAGCAAATTGTGGACAATCCGCATATCCGTGTGAATGAGCTGGCATTGGTAACACCGGAAGAACAAGCGCAGATTGTTCAGGTTTGGGGAGCTACGGCGGCAGCTTATCCGCAGGATCAGACGTTAAGTGCGCTGTTCGAGGAGCAGGCGGCACGAACACCGGATCAGGTGGCAGTGATATTTGGTTCAGAGGAATTAACCTACGGTGAACTGAACGAGCGGGCCAACCGTCTTGCACGCACCCTGCGTGCGGAAGGCGTTGAACCGGATCAGCCGGTAGGCATTTTAGTACAGCGCTCGCTGGAAATGATCGTAGGCATCTATGCGATCCTCAAGGCAGGCGGAGCCTATGTGCCGATTGACCCGGAATATCCGGCGGACCGCATCCGTTTCATGCTGGAGGACTCGGGAGCGAAGCTGGTATTGACGCAATCGCATTTGGCCGAGCAAGCGTCGCTGAGCTTCGATGGCAAGGTGCTGGTGCTGGATCGTCCGGTGGTGGGTGGCAAGGACATGTACCACGAAGACGGCTCGAATCTGGAGCCACTAGCTGGTCCGCACCATGTAGCCTATGTCATCTACACCTCCGGCTCCACTGGAAAACCGAAGGGCGTTATGGTCGAACACCATTCCGTGCTGAACCGGATTTTGTGGATGCATGATCGGTACGGCTTGAGTGCAGAGGATACGATCCTGCAAAAGACCGCCTTCACATTCGACGTGTCGGTGTGGGAACTGTTCTGGTGGTCGATGGTTGGCTCGAAGGTGAGTCTGCTGTCGGTTGGCGGGGAAAAGAATCCGGAGGACATCGTCGAAACGATTGCCCGCGATAGCGTAAGCACGATGCACTTTGTACCTGCGATGCTGCACGCGTTCCTGGAGTATGTGGAGCAGCAGCCACAGGAAGTGATACAAGCGAAGCTGGGAACGCTGCGCCATGTATTTGCCAGTGGCGAAGCGTTGCCGCCACAGCATGTGGCACGGTTCCAACGGCTCGTGTCAGGTATCGCTGGAGCGAAGCTGATCAACCTGTATGGCCCAACCGAAGCGACGGTCGACGTCTCGTACTTTGATTGCGAGCCGATGGAGGAATATGCCATCATTCCAATCGGAAAACCGATTCAGAACATCCGTCTGTACATCGTCAAGGAAGGCACGGAGCAATTGCAGCCGATTGGAGTAGCAGGGGAGCTGTGCATCGGCGGGGTAGGCGTAGCACGAGGCTATCTGAACCGTCCGGAGCTGACGGCAGAGAAATTCGTTGCCGATCCGTTTGCTGGTGGCGAAGCGGGCTATGAGCGGATGTACCGCACGGGCGATTTGGCGAGATGGATGCCGGACGGCAACATCGAATATTTGGGACGGATCGACCATCAGGTGAAAATCCGGGGGTACCGGATCGAGCTGGGCGAGGTCGAATCGCAGCTGCTGAAAGTGGAGTCGGTACGAGAAGCGGTCGTCACGGCTCGTGCGGATGAAACGGGACAAAAACAAATGGTGGCGTACTACGTCGCCGGACAAGAGCTCGGAGCCAGCGAGCTGAGAAGTGAACTGGGCCGGGAGCTGCCAAGCTACATGGTGCCATCGTACTTTGTACAGCTGGAGCAGATGCCGCTGAGTCCGAACGGCAAAATCGACCGCAAGGCACTGCCAGCACCAGAAGGTAGCCTGCAAAGCGAAGCGGATTATGTCGCACCGCGGACGTGGGTGGAAGTGAAGCTGGCGCAAATTTGGCAGGATGTGCTGGGCTTGGCGCAGGTCGGCGTGAAGGAAAACTTCTTTGAGATCGGTGGACACTCGCTGCGGGCGACAACACTAGCCTCGAAGATTCACAAGGAGCTAAACAAGTCGCTTCCGTTGCGCAGTATTTTTGAAGCGCCAACGATTGAACAGTTGGCAGCGGTCATGGAAGGTCTGGACCAAGTGGCCTATGCGTCGATTCCGGTGACGGACGAGCGTAGCTTCTACCCACTGTCCTCAGCGCAAAAACGGTTATATGTGCTGCATCAGTTCGATCCGTACGATGTGAGCTACAACATGCCGTTCGTGCTGCAAGTGAGCGGCCCGCTGGATGTGAAACGAGTGGAAGAAGTGTTCCGTCAATTGATCGCCCGTCACGCCAGCTTACGTACCCGCTTGGAGCGGGTAGACAACGAGCCGATGCAATGGATTGCCGATACGGTACCGTTTGAGGTGGAATATGCGAAAGTCCAGGTGGAAGCAAGCGCCGTCACACCTGCGGGCTCCAAAGATCGTGATGCCGAGGCTACGCATAAAGATTATGACTATGCAGTCGTATCCGACACGATTGTCAGCCAAGAAGCGCAAGAGCTGGTGCAGCGCTTTATACGTCCGTTTGATCTGCAAGCCGCTCCGCTACTGCGCGTGGCCTTGGTGGATTTGGGCGTACAAGGAATAGAAGAAGAGCCACAGCATCTGCTGATGTTGGACATGCACCATATTATCTCGGACGGCGCATCCAAGAGGGTACTGACCGACGAATTTGTTCGCTTGTATAGCGGTGAGGGGTTACCTCCGCTACGTATTCAATACAAAGACTACGCCGTATGGCAGCAAAGCGAATCGCAGCAGGACTGGATGAAGCGCCAGGAAGCCTACTGGCTAGATACCTTCCGGGGTGAGCTGCCCGTGCTGAACCTGCCAACCGATTTTGCCCGCCCGGCGGTTCGAAGTACGGCAGGCGACACGGTCGTGTTCAGGCTGGAACGCGAGGTCAGCGAACGCTTGAAGGAGCTGGCAGCACAGACAGGCTCGACGCTATATATGGTGTTATTGGCGGCTTACACAGCGCTGCTGCATCAATATACCGGACAGAAAGACATCATTGTCGGTTCTCCGATTGCCGGACGACCGCATGCTGATCTGGAGCCGATCATCGGCATGTTCGTAGGTACATTGGCCATACGCAATTATCCAACCGCAGCACATACGTTCCGTAACTACGTAGATGATGTGAAAACCCGGACCTTACAAGCCTATGAGCATCAGGACTATCCGTTTGAGGAACTGGTGGAACAACTGAACGTGAAGCGGAATATGAGCCGCAACCCATTGTTCGACACGATGTTTGTACTGCAAAACAACGAACAAGGAGAGCTGAAGTTGGAAGGTCTGAGTTTCCGATCATACGGCATGGAGCAGGCTCCGGCGAAGTTTGACTTGATGCTGGAAGCCAGCGAAGAAGAAACAGGCATCCATTTCGGATTGCAATATGCAACATCGCTCTACCAGCGGGAAACCATCGAGCAGATTACGCGTCACTTCGTACGTTTGGTAGAAACCATCATAGCCAATCCAGATATCTCGCTGGGCGAACTGGAACGGATCACTACAGAAGAATCGGTATCTGTGCTGAAAATACATCAGGAACGTCAAAAAGCTGCTCGTTACTGGAATGCATATCTCGACGGATATGAAGAACAGGCCCATTTACCACAAGTCAAAATGCAGTCAAACACGGATTATCAGGCAAAGCAGCTTAACACCGATTTGAGCGTGGGGCTGACGACGATGATTCAACGGATTGCCAAACGTCATCAGGTGACGCTGACTACACTGATGCAGACAGTCTGGGGCATATTGCTCCAAAAATATAATGGTACAGATGATGTCGTATTGGGTAGTACGGTTTCCGGGCATTCGCCTGATCTTCTGAATGTGGAACAAATGATGGTTCTGTCTCAGAATACAGTACCTGTACGGATTAGAAGTAATGAGAACAGTCTGTTCTCGCAAATGATGAAGCAAAACGAGGAGCAATCTATAGCTACTCATATGCATACTGCGTATCCGCTGACTGAAATTCAGGCGTTGTCGGACCTGAAGCAAAATTGGATCAACCACAGGATTATTTTGCAAGTGATCCGGCGGAGAAACAAATGCAGCAGTTCGGTGAAGGGCAGCAGACCAGTCTTCGCCTGACTGAGATCGAACCGACGCGCTATGACTTTAATCTGGTGATACAGTCGGGAAATCCATTCACATGAGCTTTAATTACAACGGACTAGTCTTTGAGCGCGAAAGTATAGAACAGATTCAGGGACATCTGGTGCAACTGCTGGAGCAGGTAACGTCGAACCCGGACATTCGAGTGCGTGAGCTGGATGTCTTGACCAAGCAAGAACGCGAGCAAATTCTCAACGTGTGGGGAGATACCGCAGCGGACTATCCGAGCGAGCAGACGATTCACGGCTTGTTCGAGGCTCAAGCGGCGCAGACCCCGGAGCAGGCAGCATTGTTCTTCGAAGGAGCACAGTTGACCTACCGCGAGCTGAATGAACGTGCAAACCGACTGGCTCGTACCTTGCGGAGTCACGGCGTAACAACAGACAGCCTGGTGGGGATTATGACGGAGCGTTCGGTGGATATGATCGTGGGGATGCTCGGGATTATGAAAGCGGGAGGCGCGTATGTTCCTCTAGATCCAACGTATCCAGAGGATCGTATCCGCTATATGCTGGACGACTCGGGAGTAGCTCTCTTATTAACACAAAGCCATCTGCTGGAAAAAGTGGCCTTCGACGGCAAGATACTGGTGCTGGATGGGGAGCAGGGGGTCTATCACGAAGAGGGGTCGAATCTGGAGCCAGTGTCTGGCCCGAACGATCTGGCATATGTGATTTATACCTCAGGAACGACGGGCCAGCCGAAGGGCGTTATGATTGAGCATCACGGGCCATGCAATCTGAAAACCTATTTTGATGAAACCCTACACATGAGCTTGTCGGATCATGTCCTGATGTTTGCCAGCTATTCCTTTGATGCCGCTTGCTGGGAAGTGTTCCAAACGCTGTTCTGCGGAGCCACACTGTACGTACCGACCATGGAGACGATTTTAAACTATGAGCGGTTTGAACAATATACCGCAGAGCACCAAATTACCGTAGTCATGCTGCCACCGACGTATGCGGTGTATCTGGAACCGAAGCGGATGTCGAGTCTGCGTATCCTGTTTACGGCCGGATCGGCCTCTTCATTAGAGCTTGTACAGCAATGGAAAGATCAGGTTCCGTATTATAACGGATACGGCCCAACGGAAAACTCAATTATCACAACGATCTGGCCGGTGTCTGAGGATGCGAATGCGGATGAACGGATTTCTATCGGACGTCCCGTACCGAATCACCGGGTATATATCGTGGATGCGCATGGACATCTGGCACCTGTGGGCGTAGCTGGAGAATTGTGTGTATCGGGGGAAGGGCTGGCACGTGGATATCTGCATCGTCCGGAGCTCACGGATGAGAAATTTATACCGAATCTGTTTACGGACGGAGAAGCAGGATATGAACGGATGTATCGCACAGGGGACTTGGCGAGATGGATGCCGGACGGCAACATTGAGCACTTAGGCCGCATCGACCACCAGGTGAAAATCCGGGGGTACCGGATTGAACTGGGCGAGGTGGAGGCAAACCTGCTGAAGGTGGAGGCTGTGCAAGAGGTAATTGTACTATCCCATGAGGATGAGCAGGGTCAAAACCAACTGGTGGCGTACTATGTGGCAGAGCGCGAAGTGAGTACAAGTGAGTTACGCAGCTTACTGGGTGAAAAGCTACCTAACTATATGGTGCCTTCGTACTTTGTGCAGCTGGAATCCATGCCACTAACACCGAACGGTAAAATTGACCGCACGGCACTGCCACTGCCGGAATTGGCAAGTAGCCCGGATATAGCTTACGTGGCTCCAAGAAATGAAGTGGAACAACAATTGGCGAATCTCTGGCGGGCGGTGCTTGGGGTAGAAAAGGTAAGTATCGACGAGAACTTCTTTGAGCTTGGAGGTCATTCTTTAAAGGCCATTCAGCTCGTTTCCAAAGCACAGGAATCAGGTATTCCACTCGGCATACACCAAGTGTTGCAACATCAAACCATTCGAAGCTTGTCCGATCTGTTATCCCTTGATAAAGTTGTCACCAAGCAAGATACTTCATTGCTTACAGATGTAACGGAAGCTGAACAATGGATTAGCGAAACCTTTGGCGTACAGGCCATGCTTCAATTCGTACCTAACGATGAACGCGATTACTTGTTTCTGTATGTGCATCCCTTCCGGGCAGATCAGGTGGATGAGATGACCGCGGGAATCTCGTCTCATGTTCATTCCGACCTCCATCCTCATTATATCGTTCCGATGGGTGGGGAAGACGCCAGCCTAATGGTCAGAACAGGGCACACAGAGCTGGAGCAAACAGACGAGGAACAGGAAAACAGTCATCAACGTCAGACTGAAGAATGGATTTTAAAAATCGCTGAAATGAATGCTAGCTGGCATGAGCATCTACTCAGCTCAGAGGCTATCCATCGTTTCCCGCTCGCACCTGCACAGCATTACCATTTGATGCACCCGGCTTCCTCAGGCACCGTGGTTCGGTTGGACCAATACGTGGATATGGGGCGTCTGAATACAGCGATTCGGCAGTTAATTCATCGCCATGAATTACTGAGAAGTGTGCTTGTACACGCGGATGGAGTCTGGGAATGGGAAGTACGGCCAACACCGGAGCATATTTCATTGCCTAGCGTGGATCTTTCGATCTATCCGGTACAGACCCAACAGCAGCTTCTTTCATCCCTCATGTCGAATCTTTATTTTGAACCATATGAGCAGAAACACGCTCTGCAATACCGGATGATGCTGGTTCGCTTGAATTTGCGGGAACATTTACTGCTACTGCCATGCTCACATATCATCTTTGATGCGACGAGTGGTGTAGTTTTGCATAATCAGCTTCTGGAGGAATACGATCATATACAGCAAAGTCAGACAGTTAAAACATTCCATTATCACGATTATGTCGATCATATCCGCCAAGGTCCTCAAGGACTCAGCGATCCGCAGATTGTGGAGCAATTTAAGCTCCCGGCATTTGAGGATCATAATAGTCGTATCCATGAACGGATGCTGGGGTGTAATTATGCAGCACCTACTTCATATCGTTGGAATCTAAACCTGCATGATATTCCAACGCAGGAGGAGGCTGTGAACCTATGGGATATTTCGTTGCAAATGGCATTCCAGTTCTTGAGCAGCTATTTTGAACAGTCCGAAGTTCCATTATGGTTGACACAGTATGGACGACAGTATGGGGATCGGAACTACTTTGGATCGGTGGGAGAATATATTGACCACATTCCCGTCTTACTCCTGAAGGAGGAGAGAATATCCTACGAAAATGATATCCAGAAACTCTTGGATACTGCCGCACATCATCATTTAAATTTCTTCAATCTGATCTTTAACGAAGAAATGGAACCGACTTACCCACAATCCAGTTCCATTTTAAAAAAGGGACTTGAGCAACTGCCTATCGTGTTTAACCACTTGGGTGAAATGCAGGGAGGTTTAAAGAAAATCGGTGCTTTAGACAGGAAGAAGGAACAGGCAAACGGAGGAAAAGCGATTTTCTTTGAGTCTGTATACACAGAAAGTGTATTGCTGATTTCTCTATCCCTTCCCTTTGAAGAGGATCACGAGAAAATTCATCGAATCTTCCAAGCTGCCAGTGACAGGCTCTTAAACGCCTTGACCATTTCGCAGTAAGGAGATGAAGATGTGAATCAATTGTTTAAGGATCGTCGTTTTATCCGTTTCTTTGCTTCCCGTACTTCTGCCAACATTGCGGACAGCATTTATTCTATCGTCCTGCTGTATTTTGTACAGCAATCGACACAGTCGGTGGCGATGACCAGCTTCACGTATACGGCCGTATCTGCGGCGTCGATTTTCAGCTTTCTCGTGGGTCCTTTGGTGGATCGCTATTCACCGCCTTTGTTGGCCAGTATCGCCTTGTTTACGCAGGCTGTGCTCATTTTGGCTGTCCCGTTTCTCATTCAGGACGGGATGGTTAATCTGGTCGCTATCCTTGTTATTGTTTTTATTGCATCCTGCTTCTCTACACTGTTTTATCCGGCCAACAGTAAAATGCTGCCGCAACTGGTAGGCTCGCCGGATTTGATTGTCCGGGCGAATTCCATGATTTCGTCGACGGATCAGGTGATTAATATCGCCGGATATCTGGCTGGAGCCTCGCTCATTATCGCCATGGGGATGAAAAACACGTTTTTTCTAGCCAGCGCAATGCTGTTTCTGGCAGGCTTTGTGTATATCAGGCTCAGCAAGCAAATCGACGCTCCTGCGATGGAGGACACGAACGGTAAAGGTTCACTGAAGCTGGGATACTATCTGAGGGAGCTGAAAGAAGGATATCTTTTTGTAAAACGGCACACCTTCCTGAGAATTATGCTTCCGTTCTTTGCCCTGACGAACTTTTCGATGGCGATCTTGGTGATTGCCATACCTTCCATTGCGGTATCCTATGGCTCACCGATCTATTATAGCTTACTGTATGTGGCCTATTTTATCGGTATTTTTGTCGGTTCCTTTCTGGTCAGTGTATTGAAAAAGAACGGCATCACCATTGCGGTCTCCTGGGTAGCCATGGGGCTGGCGATCTACGTGTTTTCCCTTGTGCCGGAGATGTGGATGAAGCTGCTGGCCGCCCTGTTGCTAGGTATTTTTACAGGCATCATCAATGTACTGCAAACGTCCTTGATTCAAATTATTACCCCGCTGCCGTTAATGGGACGGGTGGCATCCTTTCTAAACACCCTGTCGAGCGCAGCCCTGCCATTAGGAGCCTTGATTGGTGGTGCGTTAGCTTTACGGTTTGCTCTGAGCGAGGTGCTGTTTTTCAGCGGACTGATTACCGCATTGTGCGGCTTGATCATGTTTCTGGTCAAGGATATTCGCCAGGTTGAGATTCCTTCAGAGGAAATTGGAAGAGCAACCCCAACTTCCGTTACTGAGGACATAAGCTAGAGCTTGATCCAAATTCATAAGCCACGCATGCAAAATGCCAGGCCCTCATCACAGGGCTTGGCATTTTTAGTATTTCTGGCTCTGGAACGGTTTTGGTGCTGGTTTTGTATCTGGATCGGCGTACTGTATACGCAGTTTGAACTGTTGCTGCTCTGTAGGTTTCGCCTTCCAGTCGGTATAGATTTCTAGTTTGCTTCGCTCGGCTATACTAGAATGAGTATAACCCGTGGTGTGATTCTAGCCTGTGGGATATTACATTGCACATGGCGTTCCAGTTTTTAGCGACTATTTCGAACAGCTAGAAGTTCCAATATGGTTGACGCAGTATGGAAGACAGTATGGGGATCGGAACTTCTTTGGGTCAGTGGGAGAATATATTGATCATATTCCTGCCTTACTCCTAAGGAAGGGATGATATCCTATGAAAACGATATCCAGAGACTATTGGATATCGCCACAAATCGTCACTTGAATTTCTTAAATCTGATCTTTAACAAAGAGATGGAACCTGCTTATCCACAATCCAGCAGCATCCTAAAAAAGGGACTTGAACAGTTGCCTATCGTGTTCAACTACTTGGGTGAAATGCAGGAAGACATAAACATGCTCAGCACTTTGAAGGCTGGGAAGGAGCAGGTTGGCGGGGAAAAGCGATTTTCTTTGAGTCTGCACATACAGGAAGTGGTCTTCAAATTTCTCTATTCCTTCCGTATGAGGAAGATCGTGAAGATATCCATCGAATCTTCCAAGCTGCAAATGATAAGGTTCTATCCGATCTGACCGTAACCAAGTAAGGAATTGAGATGTATTACTTGACGGGAATTATACGATAGTAATCAAGGAAATAAGTTGAGCCTGTCCGTCATGCGAAAAATGCCAGGTCCTAATCATAAGGCTTGGCATTTTTCATAAGTACGTTCATGAGAGTACAGAAGCATACAGCCTTTATGAAGAAGCCAACAGCCTGGCAGGCAAAAAAATATTTTTTTGCCGAATACACTTGTAATTAGAGCGCTTCCATATTAAAATGAAATCAATCCCACTTGTACGTACAACTAATCATTTTTCATCATAATTATGAGAAATAGATTGGATTGTACGTACATAATAGTTTATCTGTTAACACAGCTACAATTATACTTATTTCCTGACAGGAGGAATTTTTAATTATGAAACCGTTTAAATATTGGTTTGCTACAGGAAGTCAGCATTTGTATGGATCCGAGACACTTGATCAGGTACAAGAGCATTCTCGTCAAATTGTAGAGGGATTGAACCAAAGTGGTCATTTACCATTTGAAGTGGTATTAAAGCCGGTTCTGACGAATTCTGACGCGATTCGCCGTCTTATTATTGATGCGAACGGGGATGACCTGTGCGCAGGGATTATTACCTGGATGCATACATTTTCTCCAGCGAAAATGTGGATTGCTGGCTTGACGCGTTTGGCAAAGCCTTTGCTGCACCTGCATACTCAATTTAACCGTGATATCCCTTGGGATAGTATTGATATGGACTTTATGAACCTGAACCAATCCGCGCATGGTGACCGTGAATTTGGCTTTATCGGTGCCCGTTTGGGTGTAACTCGTAAAGTGGTTGTCGGCTATTGGGAGGAAGAAGGCGTTCAGAAACGCATCGGCGGCTGGATGTCCACGGCTGCTGCTTATAGCGAAAGCCAAAATCTCAAAGTAGCCCGCTTTGGTGACAATATGCGTGAAGTAGCTGTTACTGACGGTAACAAAGTATCTGCTCAGGCCCAGTTGGGCTGGTCGATCAACGGCTATGGTGTCGGTGATCTGGTTGAGGTCGTTAATAACGTGTCAGAAGGGGATATCAACTCTCTGTTCGAGGAATACCATGACCTGTATGAGCTGTCCGCAGAAGCCAAGCAGCCGGGTGCAGTACGTGATTCTATTTTGGAGCAGGCTCGTATTGAGCTGGGCTTGAAAAAGTTTTTGCAGGACGGAGAATTTGGAGCCTTTACGACAACGTTTGAAGACCTGCATGGTCTGAAACAATTGCCTGGTTTGGCGGTTCAGCGTTTGATGGCCCAAGGTTACGGATTCGGCGGCGAGGGTGACTGGAAAACGGCAGCGTTAACGCGTCTGATGAAGCTGATGGCCAACAATGTGGATACTTCCTTTATGGAAGATTACACGTATCATTTGGAGCCGGGCAATGAGCTGAATTTGGGTTCTCATATGCTGGAGGTCTGTCCGACGATTGCTGTAAACAAACCGCGTATTGATGTTCAACCATTGGGTATTGGCGGCAAAGCCGATCCAGCTCGTCTTATTTTTGAAGGCAAACCGGGTAAGGCGCTCGTAGCATCCATCATTGAGCTGGGAGGACGTTACCGTCTGATCATTAACCAAATCCAAGCTGTGGAAAATAAAAAGCAAATGCCGAAGCTGCCTGTAGCCAGCGTGTTGTGGAAACCAGAGCCTTCGCTTGAAGTATCTGCAGAAGCATGGATTCATGCGGGTGGAGCACATCATACGGTGTTGTCCTATGCTGTAACCACTGAGCAGTTGCTGGATTATGCAGAGCTGACAGGCATAGAAGCCGTCGTTATTGACAACAACACGAACATCCGTCAGTTCCGTCAGGAGCTGCAATGGAATGAACTGTACTGGCGTAATAAATAATGGTTGCAATAAATAACAAGCTTCTTGTTAAAGCAGCTTATTCATAGGATTTATCAGCGAACAGCCGCATGTTATGCGGCTGTTTTGCGTATGTTTTAGCAAGTATAAAACACTTTTTGAAATTAATATTTGACAATGAGAATCATTATCAAATATTATTTGAGTAGTAGGAATGAATGCATTCCATATGCCAAACAAAAGTGAGGGATGAACTTGGGTAAAATCATGATTGCTTATGCCAGTATGACTGGTAATACAGAGGAAATTGCGGAATTGATCGCCGAAGGCGTCCGCCAGGCAGGACATGAGGCGGAGTTGAAGGCTTCGTATGATTGCAGCGCGCAGGAACTGCTCGGTTATGACGGATTCCTGTTGGGTGTATATACATGGGGAGATGGTGAGCTTCCTGATGAATTTTTAGATTTTTACGAGGAACTGGATGAGCTTGATCTATCCGGTAAAAAGACCGCTGTATTTGGCAGCGGAGATACATCCTATACACAATTCTGCGGCGCTGTTGATCTGGTAGAGGAAAAAGTCAAAGAACGCGGCGCAACTGTTATTCAGGAGAGCTTGAAGATCGAATTCAACCCACTGGACGATGAGAAGGAAAATTGCCGGGCTTACGGAAGACAATTTGCACAGGCTGGTATTGGGGTGTCCTGAGAAGAGAGCGAGGGATAGGTATGCGCAATAGCGATAGCTTAAGCGGCTTTCCTCTTCTGCACGACTATCAGCTTGAAGAGATGTGGAGAACTCCGCAGTCTACCCGTCAATCACAGGGAAAACGCGGGCGTGAAGGCTGGAATTGGAGGCAACGGGTTCAATATGCGGTAGGGCATGCGCTAAATGAATACTTCGGAATGGAAGTAGAGGTGCGGCGGGAAATCCCCGTCCAGTACGTGCTGGAGAAATGGTGGCCCAACCAACCAACCGGCTTCGAATCGTTGTTCCATTACTGGGACGTTAAAAATAAAGTGTCAGGCGAGCTGTCTAAAATTTGTGCATTATATAGGGACTTGTCAGTGCCGGTGATGTTGTATGAGCAATTTTGCACGCCGGTCCCTGAGCTTGAGGTCGACATTTCACTTATTGTGCAGGCTGCCTGGCAACTGTCAGCTGGAGCCGATTCCTTGCTGATTCAGAAATACATCGTGGATTATAATCCCAACGTTATTCATACATTTCAACATTTGACGAATGTTTTTTGTTATTATGCATTTGGCGCTCTTCCGCAGCTTATTGAGGTCTACTGTCTGCTGGAAGGCAAAAAAATCCGCTTTATCCCGGGTCCTGCTTCTTTACAGCAATCTCTGGATTACGTTCGGCTATTGCGGGATTCCAGAGAGGATGTACACGCGACAACAGAACGATGTCGTTGCGGAGCCTGCCTGGGGGAACAACGATCACAGGGCAATAGCAACAGGCTGGATAAGAACAAAAAAGAGCAGCAGGAGGCCAAAAACCGTAAAGAACGGTCAGGGGGACCTTTGCTTCTCTCTTAGTTTATTTTTTTGAAACCCTTTAAATGTAAGTAATACCTTTTCGTTGAAAGAGCCTTGTTTCCCAAGGCTCTTTTTTATGAAAATTTTTTTGAAAAACTGAAAATTTATATTGCCTGAATAGATAAATGTAACTATAATATTTCAATGTACGATATTTATATGAAAATATTTAAATATAAAAGGAGACGGTGTGTGAGCATAGACAAGGATTGCCTATGTACATAGATAATGTTCTTTCTTTTTGCATGGTATGCTGCCATGTGCTTATTTTACGTTCTCGGTTTGGTTTGATGGTCTAATATTTCAAAATTAAAATATTAGCGTTGAATAATAAAATTTTTTGGACAACAGGGGTGGAAGAAGTGAGTAAGAAAACCGTACTGCCAATTCTCATCGTACTGCTCGTTCTGAGCGGTGGGGTCATTGGCTACTATTATTGGTACCAGACAACACACTTTGTTAAGAGTGACGATGCGCGCATTCAAGCGGATCAGTATAAGGTAATGCCGCAAATTTCCGGAGAGATTACACACATTGATGTGGAGGAAGGCGATGTCCTTCAGCGTAATGAACCGATTGCCGAGCAGGATGTATCGGGGCTGGATTCCAGCATGATCAGCAAGTCCGTACTGCGTGCGCCGATCAACGGTACCGTCATTAAGATTTATTCGAAGGAGCATGAAATCGGTTCTCCGAGCAGTGCTGTTGCGACCATGGTTGATATGAACAGCCTGTATGTCTCCACGAATATTGAAGAAACCGATATTGACCGTATTAAACCGGGACAGCTTGTTGACATTACGCTTGATGCAGCAGGTGACAAGACGATTCAAGGCAAAGTGCGTAAAGTGGGAGAAGCCTCGAATGCGGTGTTCTCGCTCATTCCTGCGGTAAACACAAGCGGTAACTTTAACAAGGTGACCCAGCGTGTGCCTGTAGAAATTGCTGTTAACAAGCCGAAGGATATGAAGCTCATTCCAGGAACGAACGTGGAAGTTAAAATTCATACACCTTAAAAAGGAGGGGTCCATGTGGCTGCCAATGAAACTGCTGCTGCTCCTTCGACAGATTCTTCCAAAGAACGCTGGCTTGCTTTTTTTGCCATCGTTTTAGGCGCCTTTGTCGCCATTCTGAACAACAGTCTGATCAATGTCGCCATTCCTCGATTGACGACGGACTTAGGATCAACGACGACACGTATTCAGTGGGTTATTACAGGTTACACGCTTGCATCTGGTGTAATCGTCCCGATTACCGGATATATGGAGCAGCGCATCGGATACAAAAAGTTTTTAATACTTGCGCTCAGCGTGTTCTCGCTGGGAACGGGAATATGTATTTTTGCATGGAGTGATTCTTCCCTGATCGCAGCACGGGTGCTGGCTGGTCTGGGAGGCGGTGTCATTATGCCGCTGAGTATGACGATTATTTACAAAATCATGCCGCGTGAACAAATCGGTATGTCCCTTGGGATATGGGGGATCGCCGCAATGGCGGCTCCAGCCGTTGGACCTACACTGAGTGGCTATTTAATTGAATGGCTTAACTGGCGTTTCTTGTTTATTGTCAGTGTGCCGGTAGCTTTATTTGCAATTTTAATGGTTATTCTTCTGATCAAGGAGCCGCCTAAAGTAAAGCCAAAGCCGTTTGATTTACCTGGTTTTTTGCTGGCCGCAACTTGTGCAGGAACACTCTTGTACGCATTGACAAACGGACAGCATGATGGCTGGACTTCTTTTAAAATTGTATCTCTACTGTTCGTCGCCTTCTGGGCGCTTGTCTTTCTCATTTATGTAGAAAGCGGAAAAGACAATGCTGTAATCGAAATTTCATTATTCAAAAATTCAAAATATACGATTAGTGTCATTGCCTCTAGTTTCGTCATGATGGGGATGTATGGAGGAACTTTTTTGACACCGTTGTTTTTGCAAAATATTCAGCATGTGTCACCAATTGATACCGGAATCATCCTCATTCCACAGGCGATTGCAATGGCGGCTATGATGCCGATTGCGGGGCGGTTATTTGATAAGTTCGGCATTGTACCTCTGGGACTTGTTGGCCTGACACTGACCAGCTTTATGACATACCATTTGCATCAACTTACGCCAGACACACCGCATATTTGGCTGGAAACCGTAATGGCATTCCGAGGTCTTGGAATCGGTATTTGTATGATGCCATTGTCTACCGTTGGTATGAACGCAGTTCATCCGAGCAAGGTAGCGAATGCGTCTACAGCATCCAATCTGGTGCGTACCGTTGCAGCATCTATGGCCATTGCAGTGTTGACAGCGATTATGCAAAGCCGTTCGGCAGCTCATGCCCAACAAATTTCGGAGACTGTTACACCGGACGCGGCTCATGCGCTGCAAGCGACGTTGGGCAGCTCTTGGGTGTCATCTGTAAGTGGTTTAATCACGCTGGATGCCACATCGAGAGGGATTGGGGATACGTTCCTCATTTCATCCATACCGCTGTTTTGCACGATTCCACTGATCTTTTTGTTTATTCAAAGGAAGAAAGCAAAGACACAGCCGGAGGCTTAATCAAAATAACTACAAAATATCGACTGGATGGCTTACATTATTTCCACGGACAGAAAGAAAGGGAATTATCATGAAAATATTGAGAGTAGAAAGTACATTAGCGGCCTTAGTGCTCGGCGGCGCAGTGCTGGCAGGCTGCTCCAGTAATAGCGGAGCGGCGCAGGATATGGTCGTGCCTGTCAAGATTAGCCAAGCGCAGCAGGGTATCATTGGGCAAGGGAACATTTATACAGGAACGGTAACACCTTCGGAGACGGTGAATATTGTGCCAAAAGTGGGTGGTAAAGTAGTTGAACTGCCTGTGGATATTGGCTCAGAGGTCAAAAAAGGTCAAGTGCTGTTCAAGCTTGATGACAAGGACATGCGGAATAATGTAGCGAAAGCCCGCGCCGCCGCCGCCGCGGCAGCAGCAGGAGTGAGCTCTGCTCAGGCCTCCCATGAATCGACGATGGTTCAAGCCAACTCGGGCGTAGTACAATCCAAAAGCGGCGTGATTCAGTCCCAAAGCGCAATCAATCAGGCGCAGGGAGCCATTAATCAGGCTACTACAGCCGTAGAACAGGCGACACACGGCGTCTCCTCGGCCGCCAATACAGTGAAGCAAACGCAGCAAGCGCTGGCGGATGCTCAGAAAAATGTGACACGTACTCAAAGCCTGTTTGACGCGGGTGCGAGTACCCAAGCACAATTGGAACAAGCAAAAACAGCCGTTGTGAACGCTGAAGCGGCATACAACAATGCGCAAAACGCACAGGCTAATGCCCAGGATCAACTGGTGGCTGCTCGGAAGGCGCTCACTACAGCCCGTAACAGCTACGATTCAGCAAAAAACAGCTACAGTAATGCTAACAGCGGCTACAGCAATGCACAAAATCAACTGAAGGTATCTCAAAATACAGCGGTTATCGAGTCCAGCCAACAGTCTCTCAATCAGGCTCAGCTCAATGTGAGCATCGCTCAGGACGCACTCGACGATACAGTGATTACATCACCGATTAACGGTATTGTAGGTACGAAAAATGCAGAAGTAGGCGAAATGGTATCCGCACAGGCTCCTGCGCTGGTCATTGCCAACCTGAGTACAGTTAATACACTGATCTATGTACCGGCTGAGCAAATCAACAATGTAAAAGCAGGCGACAAGGTACAGGTACGTGTAGCAGCTTCCAATATTGTGACAACAGGTACCGTTAAAAATGTAAGCCCGTTGGACGCAAGTGGAAAAGGATATCCTGTGAAAATTTCGGTGGCTAATCCGGACGTGAAACTGAAATCCGGTATGCTGGCTGATATCAGCTTTGTCGCTGCAAATGCGCAAGAAGGTATTGTCGTTCCTACCGCAGCGATTCAAAAGGATCAAGGTAAACAATATGTATACGTTGTGAATGGTGACCATGCGAAACGCAAGGAAGTGAAGACGGTTCAGACGACAGGCTCACAAACACTGGTTACCAGTGGCTTGAGCAACGAAGAGAATGTAATCGTGAATAATCTTGCGTTGCTGTCTGATAACTCACCGATCACCATTAGCCAATAATTCGGCTTCAAAATTTCTTGTATTATATAGTAGAGATTTATTAGGGAGTATAAGCGCAGGGCAGACCGGAGCAGTTTTACCGGGCTGCCTTGTTTAATTTCATCGCTTACATTTTACATAGGATTGATGTCGTCAGGGGTCTATTTTTGACGAACATTGGTATGATAGGATAGACTAAACTGGAAATAGATAGTTTACGAGATAGGGATTTATTACATTTTCAGATCAGTGATCGGAGGTATTACGAGATGGAAGTAAAGCTGGTTGTGGATTATGAAGCTTATGAGAATGGTCAAACGATGGCTAAGTCTATTGAAGAACAGGCAGGTAAGCCAGAGAGCGCGGAAATTACAGATTTGATTATTGGAGACTGGGGCGGAGCCTATGAACAATCACCGGAGGATTTTATTCCGGTACTGGTAAAGCACAAAGATCAATTTCCGAAGCTGCGTAAGCTGTTTATCGGGGATATGGAATATGATGAGTGTGAGGTTTCGTGGATTAACCAGACGAATCTGTCTCCGCTGTTGGAGGCGTTTCCAGCTTTGGAATCCTTTTATGTCAAAGGAAGTCAGGACCTGAGCCTGGAGCCGTTACGGCATAAAAACCTTCAGGAATTGGTTATTATTTGCGGAGGTTTACCTGCGAGTGTCCTTCAGGAAATTCGTAATGCCGAGCTGCCTGAGCTGCGCAAGCTGGAGTTGTATTTGGGCGTGGATCAATACGGTTTTGACGGTGGTATGAAGGATGTATTACCGTTTCTGAATGACAATCTTTTTCCAAAGCTGACCTATTTGGGGCTGAAGGATAGTGAAATACAGGATGAAATCGCGATTGCTGCGGCAAACGCACCTGTGATTGGACAACTGGAGGTACTGGATCTGTCTCAAGGCACGTTGTCCGATAAAGGGGCTGAGACACTGCTCGCTAGTGAAAGTATCAAAGGGCTAAAGCATCTGGATTTGAGCTATCATTATATGTCGGATGAAATGGTAAAACGTTGGAAAAACTCCGGACTGTCTGTGAATGTAGAAGATCAGCAGCAAGCGGACGAGGAAGATGATTGGCGTTATCCATCGTTGACCGAGTAATCCATAAAAAGGACTCTTTACGATCAAGCTTATTCAAAAATTAAAGTGAGGCGTCTTTATGGTTGGGATATCAGACAGCAATATCAGCGAGCCGTTTATTTTGTTTGGCAATCCGGGGAATCGGCGGACCACAGGATTACAGGAGGCGCGAAGTAGATTGAAGCTGCCGCCCGCTGTTGAGATTTCCTATAAAAATGTGCTGGAAGCCATCCGGGAGAAGCAAAGTCTGGGGGAGTTGTTGGCCCGAATAGCTGCACAGGCTGCGCCAGACAGCGTAAATGCTAGTGTTTATGTGCAAGAGATCATTCGCCAGTTACAGACGGGAAGGGCGGACATTAGTCCGCTGCTTCGTCTGGATGCACCCGGTGAAAGCTTTGAGGTAGAGCGTGAATTGATCGCTTTGGGCGCCTCGGATGCAGAAGGAGACGATTCTTTGTTTCTGTGTGCAGAATCAGCACATGGCACAAGTATATCTTCGGCAGAAGCGCGAGCCCTGCTGGAGCAGCACGGTCGTATTTGGCACCCGGCACAATGGTTCCGGGGCTTTTGCCGTCTGCTGGCGTGGCTGCGGTATGAAGCGGCCCTGCTATGGCCCTCCTCGCGCTGGATGAATGACCCGGCGGAAGTGGCTGTGATGTTCGATAAACGGCGTTGCAGCATCGTATTGGACAAGGCGGGTATAAGGGTACCACCTGTGCTTGTATCATCAGAGGGTATCTTTCGTGATGTTGCTGATCTGCACGCGGCGATGAAGGAGAGCGGGATTCACCGCCTGTTTGTGAAAATATTTTGCGGGTCCGGTGCTTCCGGTGTAATGGCCTATCAGGTGCATCCGCGGACACGGGCAGAGCTGGCAGTAACCACCATTGGAACGGAAATCGTACACGGTCAGCGTGTGTATTACAATGCGGGACGCTTGCGCCGTTATACGGACAAGCAGGATATTCATGCTATCCTGGGCTGGCTATGCTCGGAAGGGGTGCATGTGGAACGCTGGATACCTAAAGCGAGTCTGAACGGACGTGTTTACGATGTACGCCAGCTTGTTTGCGGATCAGAGGCTTGTCATGCCGTTTTACGTTTAAGCCGAAGCCCAATTACGAATCTGCATTTGCGCAATGAACGGCTGTTGCTGGAGGACGCCGGGTTGCTGCAGGATACGGTAGAATCGGTTCGGCAAATTGCGGAAGCCGCGATGAGCGCTTTTCCGGTCTCTATGGTTGCCGGGCTGGATGTGCTGGTTCCTGCACATGGTGGTCGTCCCTACGTGCTGGATGTAAATCCGTTCGGCGATCTGTTATACCGGGTGAAACATCAGGGGTGGAATCCATATGAATGGGAAATGCTGCATCTCGCCAATGGGACTGCAACTTTGGAAAGGAAAGGCTTATTATGACCGATATGAACCAGATTGTCGGTTCTCATGATATTGTCATGATTACGCTTGACACGCTGCGTTACGATGTAGCCAAGCTGGAGGAAGAAAACTGTCCGAACCTGTGTGGCTCCGGGCCGTGGGAAAAACGCCATACGCCGGGCAGCTTTACCTATGCTGCACATCATGCGTTTTTTGGCGGATTCTTGCCTACACCGGCTAATACGGATAAGGCATCTCACATACGGCTGTTTCATACTAAAGATACGGGACTGCGTACGCATCCGCATACGTGGCTGTTTGATGCACCGGATATTGTATCCGGGCTGGCGGGTGAGGGCTACCGGACTATTTGCATCGGCGGTGTTATTTTTTTTACGAAAAAAAACAAGCTTGCCAAGGTGCTGCCGGGGTATTTTCAGGAAAGCTACTGGCGTATGACCTTCGGCGTTACGAATCACCGTTCAACCGAGCACCAGGTAAATCATGCCCTAAAGCTGCTGGAGAAGGCAGACCCGGCGCAGCGGCTGTTTTTGTTCCTGAATGTGTCAGCTATTCATGGCCCTAATCACTATTTTCTGGAGGGCTCAGCCAAGGATTCGGTGGAGTCCCAACGCGCAGCCTTGCGTTATGTGGATGGGCAGCTTGGACGTTTGTTCGACGCATTACGAGAACGGGGAAAGACGTTTTGCATGGCCTTTTCCGATCATGGCACGGCTTATGGGGAAGACGGCTACGAAGGGCATCGTCTGGCGCATGAGGTAGTATGGAATGTACCTTATCGCGAATTTGTATTGTAGGGAAAAAGAAATGATAGACTGCACTGGTAAAATGTAAAGAATCAATCCAGCGCGAGGAGGGAGCAGAAATGAAAGCCATGAATCTGAATCACTCGCTTCTAACGGGAGCAGGAGCCAATCCCCCTGCGGGGCTGGACACAGGCTCAACATCTAGGTCTCTATGGCCTGAGAACCCTGTTGAATGGGCACGCACGATCCGTGAAGCTCCCTACCGCTCCTATTTGTACTCTTACCCGCATAAAACGGCCTATCGGCCTTTTGATACACCGCTCTCCTTGCAAGAGTTGTGGGAGAAGGAGGAGCTGGAGAGCTATTTTTTGTATATGCATATTCCGTTTTGCGCGGCTCGTTGCGGGTTTTGTAATCTGTTCACTTTGCCGGACAAACGGCTGGATGTGCATAAGGAGTATGTGGATGCGCTTGAAAGACAAGCTAGGCAATGGGCACCAATTATGGGCGGTCGGCCTTTTTCACGCTTTGCGATCGGCGGCGGTACGCCAACCTTGCTGGAGGCTCCTTTGGTCGAACGTTTGTTTGATATTGCTGAGAATATAATGGGCTTAGACCCAGAACATGCTTCCATTTCGGTGGAAACGTCACCGGATACGGTAACCGAAGATCGGCTGGAGGTGCTCAAGCGCCGCCAAACGGACCGTGTCAGCATGGGAATCCAGAGCTTTGTGGAGTCGGAGAGTGCGGCCATATACCGCCCTCAGAAGCCCAAGCTGGTACGCGAAGCGCTTGCGCGGCTGGTAGAGTACGATTTTCCGCTGTTGAACGTGGATTTGATCTATGGTCTCCCCGGTCAAACGGCAGAAACCTGGCTGTATTCTCTGGAAGAGGCGTTATCATACGAACCGGGTGAAATTTTTATTTATCCATTATACATTCGGGAAAATACGATTTTAAAGCCGGGCTATACCGGGCTGGAGCATGATATTCGTCTGAGCTTGTACGAAGTAGCACGTGAAAGACTCCAACAGGCGGGATATGTGCAGTACTCCATGCGTCGTTTTGCCAAAAATGAGGATGCACCCGGCAATGAGTTGCTGCCATATAGCTGTCAGGAGGAAGGCATGGCCGGTCTGGGCTGCGGTGCGCGTTCTTATACGCGTAATGTCCATTATGCCAGTCGATACGGTGTTAGTGCAGTGGCAACGCGTGGCATTATTGCTGATTATGTCGCCGCCGAGCGTCATGATCTGGCTGACTACGGTTTTATTTTAAATGTGGAGGAGAGCAAGCGGCGCTTTATTCTTAAGGCGCTTCTCCATCGGGAAGGTCTGGAGCTAGCTGCTTATGCGGCGCGCTTCGATGCGTCTCTGGCGGACGATTTTGCAGGAATGTCCTTGCTATTGCAATCTGGTATGGCGATGGTTGTGGATGGCACACTGCGACTGACCGAGGAAGGAATGGCTTATTCCGATGCGATTGGCGATTGGATGATCTCCACGGCAGTACGGGAGCGGATGGAAGGCTACGTAGGCGCATGAGAGCAACCCTATATTATCGTGGCTCGTTGACTTCCTGTAACTATGCTTGCCCTTACTGCCCGTTCAGCAAAAACGTGGATAGTCGTGAAACATTGGACAAGGATCGGGCGCAACTGGAGCGTTTTGCCGATTGGGTACGGGAGCAGGGAACTTTGGGACATCGACTATCCGTATTCTTTAATCCGTATGGAGAAGCTCTCATTCATTCCTGGTACCGCAAGACCATGATTGAGTTTTCCCATATGGCGCATGTGGATAAAGTGGCTGTACAGACGAATCTGTCCACTAAGCTGGATTGGGCCAGAGAACTGAATCCGAAGACGGCTGCGCTGTGGGCGACGTATCATCCGGGAGAGACGAAGGAGCAGGCTTTTATATCTCAAGGAATGAAGTTATATGAACTTGGTATTTCCTATAGTGTCGGCACCGTGGGACTGAGACAGGCTTTTCCCGCTATTCATTCCTTGAGATCACAGCTTCCGAAGGATGTTTATTTGTGGGTTAACGCCTATAAAGATCGACCCCATTATTATACCGAAGCCGAGATTGATGAATTAACGGCTATAGATCCCTATTTCCAATGGAATTTGCATGATTATAGTAGTCAGGGACGGGCGTGTCGAGCTGGAGAGGATGTATTTTACGTACAGGGTGATGGGCGTGTAAAACATTGCTATCAGGATCGGCGAGTGCTGGGTCACTTGTACAGAGATGGCCTTGAAGGACTAAGTGCCAAGCGTCCGTGCCGGATGAAGGAATGCGGCTGTTATATCGGGTACATTCATATGGAGGAGCAGCCATTTCGGGAAATGTACGGCAGTGGTCTGCTTGAAAGGGCGCCCCAGGTTCCGGTATTATCAGTTCCACACATTTAGCTATGTCCTATAGAACAAAAAAAAGAACCGACCCTTGCATCAAGCGAAGGTCGGTTCTTCCGTTTCACTGCATATTCTGTTAGATGTCCCTATGCGTTATTCCATCAAGTCTGGACAATGGCAGTGATTTCTTCGTCCAGATCCAGTCTGACTTGCTCGCGATAGGCACGGATATTGTACTCGGAATGCAGGTATCTCAGGATAGCCTCGATCATGTTGGCTTCCACCAGATACTGGCTGCGACCCTGTACATGGACTTCTGCCGAGTATCCTGTATCCTCTTCCCAGCTCAATTCTACTGTCACATCAGTGGGCTGGACGCCTTTGCGTTCAGCCATATGCAGACAGATGGCGTTGACAATTTCATCCATACTTAAAATCATAGCTTAGTAACGTCCTCCACGGGAATCATCAGGTCTGCGACGATTTTTAATGGCACGGTAGATACCTACTCCGACCATGATCAGGACGTATATAGCGAGAACGTTGACCGCAAGGCCAAGCAAGCTTCCCAGTGCGCCCATGTTGCCGAACAATCCGCCGAATAGCATACCTGCCAAACCACCCAGCATCATGCCTTTCAGGAATCCGCCGCCACCGCCAAGGAATCCACCCGTTCTGCTTGTATTACCCGCAGTTGCACTGGATTTGGTGCCGCTATCGGACTTATTGACACCGTTGCTGTTTGTGGCCTTGCTCGGTGTAGATTGGTACGTTTTTTGCCCGGATTTAAATCCGCCGCCTCGCCTCGCGTCGGCTGTAGATGGTGCGACCATAACAATCAGCAGGGTAAAAGCCATCATCAGCATCATCATATTTTTCAAAGTAAATGTTTTTTTCATGTAAATATAATCCCCTTAGTATGTTGGTTTGATATAGGTCAAACAGCCGCTTACCAGTAATACGAAACGGATAGAAAAGGGTTTCAAAAAATTTAAAACATTCAAATTTTATTGATATATAAAGCCTATGCATGATTGGACTAAAGCATTCAGTCTTATGGTTTAAGTGAAAATGGATTAGTGTCCGCTCTTACATCTCCGGCAAGCAACATACGCAGTACCATTTGGCACCACTCCAGACCCGCTTTGGCATTCATAAGCCCTTTTTGCACGAGAATGTAATCGCCGAAGTTTTTGCTGCCAAAATGCAGATCCTCGTCGGGAATGTCCTTCAGAATATCCTCAAGGTGCCTTATTCGCTGAATAAAATGACGTTTGCGTTCCTCCAGCATACGGTTGGCACTGCTTTTGTCCGTCAGCCAGAGACAGAACAGCCGAAGGCTTAATTCGTCCCGTGTGACCGGAGCGGCCAGTGATTCCTGGGACCATTGCTGAAGCATATGAATTCCCTTGTCTGTAATGGTATACATTTTTTATCAGGTTTGTCGGACTGCTGAATCCAGCGGGAAGCAAGCAATTCCTTGCTTTCCATACGCGCTAGCAGTGGATAGATCTGACTATGCTTAGCCTGCCAAAAAGGCTGGATACGCAGCATCAGATCATAGCCGGAGGATTCTTCTCTGGCGAGAAGGCCCAACAGACCATACGATAGTAAATTCATAGATTTTATCTCCTTCATCCATCTTAATAACGGTTATAACGGCTCTACGGCAGGTGTTCTGCCGCTTCATGAAAAGTGTACACTGAAACTGTATGGTTTGACAACTTTCAGATAGGCCGTTCACAGGTTAGCCAAAATTAACTCCGATCACCATACACTCATATGTGCTTATTTTCATAAAAAGAGGGTATCTTTGGGTCGTAAAATACGGCCTAAAGATACCCTCTTAAATGTTAATTATAGGATTTTTACTGCTTATTTCCATCAACAACCAGCGTTAACTCCCCGGTGTCCGGATGGATGACCATACCGTGAACAGGCGCATTAGGCGGGAGCAAGGGGTGATTCTTAATAAGCTTTACGGTACTTCTAACCCCTTCCTCGATGTTGTCAAAACCTTTCAGCCATTTGTTTAGTTTAATCCCTGAATTTTCCAGAGTGCTTAGTACCTCTTGTGAAATCCCACGCTCCAGCATTTCATTGACCATGTGGTCGGCATTCAGCGCGGCCATACCGCATTCGTAATGGCCTATGACGAGCACTTCATCCGCTCCCAGCTCATATAGGGCAACGAGCACACTACGCATAACGCTTCCAAAAGGCTGGGAGATAATCGCACCCGCATTTTAATAATTTTGACATCACCATTGCGCAGGTTCATGGCTTTGGGTAGCAGTTCGGTTAGACGCGTATCCATACAGGTAATAATGACCATTCTCTTATTAGGGAACTTGCCTGTACGATAGGCTTCGTATTCTTTGTTTTCCACGAAAACGCGGTTGTATTCCAAAATCTCTTTGATGTGATCCACGATTGTTCCCTCCGTATACTGTTTAATGTTGAACCATTTTTTTTTGCAGACCAGCATGGAAGAAGCCTAATTCCGATCCACACGGACCGGCAATCAGGCTTTACTCCTTGGAAAATATGTACAATCCGACGGATTCCAAAGCCTCCAGGAGCTGGTCGTACAAGTTGTGTGTTGATTATACTTTTTAATATAAGTATCATCAAGTATAAGAAGTATAAAGTTTTATCCATTTTTAGATAAAGAGGTGACCTCAATTATGGTGCAACAGACGTTGAATCAATTGGCGGCTTTAAAAGAATTAGCACACAAAATCAAAAGTTATGGCGAGGCCGTGGGCTTGATGCACTGGGACTTACGAACAGGTGCTCCGCGCAAGGGCGTTGATATTCGTTCGGAAACATTGGGGATGCTGTCTACTGAAATGTTCAAGCTGGTTATTTCGGATGAAATGGGGCAATTGCTGCAATTTTTGCCGCAGAAGACAAACTGGAGCAACTGGAGGACAATGACCGCAGACTGGTGGAGGAATGCCGCAAAAATTATGAGCTGAACCGTTCGGTTCCGGCTGACCGTTATCGGGAATACAGCGTACTCGCTGCTCAGGCGGAGAGCAAGTGGGAGGATGCCAAGGAACATAGCGATTTTGCCGGATTCGAGCCTTATTTGTCTAAAATCGTAGAGATGAAACGTGAGTTTATCGGTTATTGGGGTGTTAAGGACACGGAATACGATACGCTTTTGGATCAATATGAGCCCGGGATGACGGTTGAAAAGCTGGATGCTGTGTTTGATCGTCTCAAAAAGCGCCTTGTGCCACTATTGTCTAAAATTCAGGCATCACCCAACCAGCCGGATTCGAGCTTTCTGGACGGTGTGTTTGATGTGAAGCAGCAAGAGAAGTTCGGCCTGTTCATTCTGAGACAAATGGGCTATGACTTCGACGCAGGTCGTTTGGATGAGAGCGTGCACCCTTTTGCAACAGGATTAAATCCGGGTGATGTGCGCATAACAACACATTATTTGCAAAATGATGTGACTAGCGCAATTTTCAGCTCATTGCATGAAGGTGGTCATGCGCTGTATGAGCAAAATATTGCGCCTGAGCTGGCAGGATCGCTGCTTTCCGAAGGAACCTCCATGGGGATTCATGAATCCCAGTCTCGCTTGTGGGAAAATATGATTGGACGCAGCCGTGCTTTTTGGGATCGGTATTATGCTGACCTGCAAAAGCATTTTCCAGACCGTCTGGCGAAGGTTACAGCAGAGCAATTCTACCTGGCCGTTAACCGTGTGGAAAATTCACTGATTCGTATTGAAGCGGATGAGTTGACATATAACTTACATATCATTATCCGCTATGAAATTGAAAAAATGCTGTTTAACGAAAAACTGGATGTGAAGCGCCTTCCAGAAGTATGGAATGCAAAATATAAGGAATATCTGGGACTTCTCCCGTCGGATGACGGGTATGGCGTTTTACAGGATGTTCACTGGTCCGGTGGTGATTTTGGTTATTTTGCCTCTTACTCGCTTGGCAATATGTATGCAGCACAAATTTTGGCGACACTGCGCAAGGAGCTTCCAAATCTGGATGAGCTGATTGCTGCGGGAGAGCTGGAGCCGATCAAGCAATGGCTGACCGAACGGATCTACCGTTATGGCAAGAGCCGGACGCCGTCCGAGCTGATTGTAGCCATTACAGGTGAGGATCTGAACCCGGATTATCTGGCTGATTATCTGGAAGAAAAATACACCTCCATTTACAAGCTGTGATTTACAAGCTATAACATCATCATTTGTGCATCTACCCCGCGTTCATGGGCGAACGTGGGGTTTTTGTATGAGATTAACGATTATATCGACAGCCGCATAACAATATATGAAGTCTATAATGCAAAAAGGTGGGGAGGGAACAGGGATGAACATCGGCGCTCGTTTCAAAGCTGTGGCGGCTGCGGCACTGCTCGGATTGCTGCTGCTCGGCGGGTGCGCACCCAAAGGGGGGCAGACGATTGAGATCAGACTGGGCGAAGTAGCCCGAACGGTCTTTTATGCGCCACAGTATGTAGCCTTGAGACAGGGGATGTTTGCTCAGGAGGGACTGGATGTCCAACTGGCGACGATCCCCGGTGGCGACAAGACGATGACGGCGTTGTTGTCCAATCAGGCGGATATCGCGCTTATTGGTGCGGAAACATCTATTTATGTGTACCAGCAAGGGGCAGAGGACCCCATCATTAATTTTGCCCAATTGACGCAGACGGACGGAACCTTTCTGTTTGCCCGGCAAACGCAGGGTAGCTTTGACTGGGAAGAGCTGAAAGGACAAAATTTTCTTGGACAAAGAAAGGGCGGAATGCCACAAATGTCGTTGGAATTTGCGCTGCGCAAACACGGCATTGATCCACACAAGGATTTGAAGCTGATTCAAAATATTGATTTTGCCAATGTTGCCTCTGCTTTCGGTTCCGGTACGGGGGATTATGTGCAGTTATTCGAGCCCCAGGCATCTATTTTCGAAAAAGAAGGTAGGGGACGGGTAGTGGCCTCCATTGGTGTGGAGAGCGGCGAGCTACCCTATACCGTATATATGGCGAAACAAAGCTATCTAAACGAAAATGGTGAGGCCACGCAAAAATTTACAAAGGCTGTATACCGGGCACAACAGTGGATTGCTACGCATTCACCGGAGCAAATTGCCGAAGCCATTACGCCCTATTTCAAGGATACAGATCTGGCGGTTCTGACCAGTAGTGTCAAGCGTTACAAGGAACAAGGCACCTATGCTGTGAACCCGATAATTGAGGAAAAAGAATGGAAAAATTTACAGGATGTCATGGCTTCGGCGGGTGAATTGAAAAGTCCGGTTGCGCTGGATCAACTGGTGAATCGGAGCTTTGCAGAGAAGGCGATTGCAACAGACTCATCGGGGAACGCTGACCAGCCTGCAAAAGCGGGAACAAGTGGAGTCACAGAAACAGGCGTAGATGCCGGAGGCTCGCCATGATCGAAGAACGGAGTAGTCTCACTTCGGCTGCAACGGTCCCGGTTGTGGAGCTGAAGCAAGTGACGCATGTGTATGTAACGGACCGTGAGGCGTCGCTGGCGGTTGAGAATATAGATTTTGCGGTAGGGTCAGGGGAGTTTATCAGTCTGGTTGGCCCGAGCGGCTGCGGAAAGACGACAATCCTGTCCATGATCGCCGGTCTATTGCGCCCGGCGGCGGGTCAGGTGCTGCTGCAAGGCCGACCTGTAAGCGGTCCGAGTACGGAGGTCGGTTACATGTTGCAGCAGGATTATCTGTTTCCGTGGCGTACGATCATGGATAATGCGCTGCTGGGTCTGGAGCTGGGCAACCGGGTAGATGAGGACTCGCGTGAACGGACCCGACTGCTGCTGGAAGGCATGGGGCTGGGAGGAAAGGAGCATCTGCATCCGTCCCAGTTATCCGGGGGGATGCGCCAACGTGTGGCACTGGTACGGACACTTGCGACCAATCCAGGGCTGCTGCTGCTCGATGAGCCGTTCTCCGCGCTGGATTATCAGACCAAGCTCCAACTGGAAGATCTGATTGCCGAAACCTTGCGTGAGCGGGGGAAGACGGCTATTTTGGTCACACATGATTTGGCCGAGGCGATTGCGGTCAGCGACCGGATAATTGTGTTGGGCCGAAATCCGGGCCACATCCGGCGTACCTTTGAAATTCCGGATTCGATCCGGGAAGTTCAGCCTTTTTATGCGCGCGAGCAGCCGGGCTTTAATGAGCTTTTCATGAAATATGGGGTGAACTGGAGGTTTCGGGAGCAAAGGAGTGAATCAAGGATGAAGGACGAATCGGACCGGCTTGGACAGCACTGGATTCAAGGGCTGTATCAGGAGTATCGACGCAGAAGGCGTTCGGAGCGGCGGTTGGTAACGGGTGTACAGACAGCTATTTTAGTGTTTTTATTCGTGTTGTGGGAAATTGCGGGTCGGATGAAATGGATTGATGTACTGCTGTTTAGCTATCCAAGCAAAATATTTTCCCAAATTGGCAAGGATGTGGTCAGCGGCGAGCTGTGGGGGCATGTCGGTGTCACGGTTGGAGAGACGTTAGCGGGTTTTTTACTTGGGACGCTGCTGGGAACACTGCTGGCTGTGCTGATCTGGTGGTCACCGTTTTTGTCGAAGGTGCTGGACCCCTATATGGTCGTGTTCAACAGTATGCCCAAGGTGGCGCTGGGTCCGATTTTTATCGTCATGTTTGGGGCGGGATTTACCGCTATTCTAATGACGACCCTCTCAATTACGGTCATTATTACGACGTTAGTCGTGTATAACAGCTTTCAGGAAGTCGATTCGAATTTGATCAAGGTGGTTCGCACATTTGGTGGATCGCGGCGCGATACGTTTAGCAAGGTGATTCTGCCTGCATCCTTTCCGGCTATCGTCTCTACACTGAAGGTGAATGTCGGCATGGCCTGGGTTGGCGTGATCGTCGGTGAATTTCTGGTGGCTAAAAACGGGTTGGGCTATTTGATCATCTACGGCTTCCAGGTATTTAATTTTACCCTGGTGATGTCCAGTCTGCTTATCATTGCGGTCGTAGCGACACTGATGTACCAGGCGGTCGTGTATGTCGAGCGTCTGTTGCTGTCTGATCGTCCTCAGCGATAGGAATCAAACTTCTATACATTTGTGTAAAACGTGAAAATAAAGTACCATGAAAATGAAAATGATTCAAAATTTACGAAAACAGATTTCATCCAGAGAGGACAGAATTTTTTCATGGGCTTTCGTACGATTAAAACGGCTATTGCCGCATTAATGGCCGTACTCATTGCGGATGGTTTTGGCATTCATGGAGCCACCTCGGCAGGGCTTTTGGCTATTTTGGGGGTGGATGTCACGCGCAAGAGAAGCCTCCGTACCATTTCGGCGAGATTTTTTGCATCCGTCGTGGGGCTTCTTTTTGCTTGTGTTTTGTTTGTTCTATTCGGATTCCATGATTGGGTACTGGCATTATATATTTTAACGGCGTTTCCGGTCATTGTACGGGTGGGCTTTAAGGAAGGAATCGTCACGGGTTCGGTCGTGGTTTTCCGCGTGTTCAGCGGTGGTGTGATTGATATGCAGGTGCTGCTGACCCAACTGTGTCTGCTGGTCATCGGATTAGGGTCCGCGATGGTCGTCAATTTGGCCTACATGCCGCGCTCCGATAACACCATGCAGCAAATCCGGCAGGAGGTAGACCGGACGTTTTCCATTATATTCAGAAATATGGCCAATACATTACGCAGTCCGGCATACATATGGGATGGCAAGGAAGTTATAGAGGCAAACAGCGTCATAGCCAGAGGGGTGACCGAGGCAGGGCGTTCATTGGAAAATCAGATGCTTCGTCCGCAAGAGGGCTGGAATGTGTACTTTTATATGCGCAGGGGACAGCTGGAATCCATTCAAAATATGATGCAGTTGATCTCGCAGATGTACCAGCATATGCCGCAGGCCAAACTTTTAGCCGAGCTATTTGATCAGCTCAGCAATGACGTTCTGGCCGGACATTATACGGGACAGACGGAGAAGTTGCTGGAGCAGGTACGTGAGGAATTCAAAAAAATGGAGCTCCCCTCAACCCGGGAGGAATTCGAAATTCGTTCGGCATTGTTACAGCTTACACATGAATTACATCAGTATTTGAAAATCGCCAAAAAGGACAAGGCCCCCACTCCAGTCAAAGCTTAGAGTCGAGGGCCCCAACTAAAAAGCTACTGTCTAACGATGGACAGTAGCTTTTTTTTGTTCAGTGATGACGGGCGGAGCAGGAAGGGGGCGTTTGTGCCGAATTCGACCTGCGATCCATAAGGCAACGGTGATCAGGCAAGGATAAAGCATGGCCCAGCCGACAAAAGGAAACACCACCGCAGTCGAGATGAACGACACCCAACTGATGGCTACACCCCAGCGATTACCTCGTAGCAGCTTGATACCCGCAGCACACCCGCCCAGATAGGTCAGGATAAAAGTGGCGTTGGGGAACTGAATCAGGTTGGTGAGTGAAACAGTACCGCTACCGTAAAGGGACATAATGACGACGAAACAAAGGAAGAGAAACACGATACCCCCAATTGGCGTATGAAAGCGCCGGGATAAGAGACCCATCCAGCGGAAGGCATGGCCTTGCCGGGATAAAGCATATGCGACGCGTGAAGCAGCACCCACATAAGCAATAATCGTAGCTGTACATATAAAGATGCCTGTCAAGCCGGCTATCACCGCGCCCCACGGACCAATGGCCCGGCTAATCACCCATACGAGCGAAGCGTCCGATCCGCCTGCAAGGTAGCTTTGCGTCCCGACTGTAGCCAGTGCAGTAAGAAAATAAAGCAAGCCGACGATAACGGCTGCAACGGTGACACCCTTAACAGCCGCCCGTTGTGGATTGGTGAATTCCTCCGACAAATGGGAGACAGCCTCCCAACCGATGAAGCACCAGAACAGAATTGCTGCCGCCTGACCAACAGGAAGCCAGCCGTGCGGAGCAAACGGTGTGAAGTGTACCGATTTCATTTGTGGCAGCGCTGCGACAATGGCGAAGATAAGGACAGCAACGATAGCAATGACAACGGCGATCTGAATACGTCCCGCAACCTTCATACCGATCCAGTTAATGATCAGTCCAACCGCCAGCATGGCGGCGGCCAATCCCATCCGGCTTCCCTCTCCCCAGCCCATGGCGGCGGTCATATAGCCAGCTCCGGTGAGTGCGGCAACAGGCGCCCCAATCGGAACTGACATCAGAAAAAACCATCCGATATAAGAGCCTGCACGCGGCGAAAAAGCCAGCGAGACAAAATGCGATACTCCTCCAGCGTTCGGGAATTTGGCGGACAACAGTCCCATAGATAGAGCCATCGGCAAGATGAGCAGGGTCATAAAGCCCCACGCCAATAGGGAGGCCGGACCCGCCATTTCGGCGGCAAGACCGGGCACAATCAATATCCCCGAACCCAGCACTGCCCCAATATATAGCGCAATGGCCTGTGGAAGACCAATGGTAGATTGCAGTTTATGTTCATTTGTCATTCAGGTAAGCCTTCTTTCTCTTGTCATTTCCTTCAGCTTATCAGATAATCAATCTATCGGAAAAACGGAATATAACGATGGCTTGTATCGAAAAAAACGATCGAAGGAGCAATTTATGGAATCACGGCATTTGTTTACGTTTTTAAATGTGGTTGAGGCAGGCAGCTTTACCCGGGCGGCGCGTATATTAGACTATGCACAATCAAGTATAACTGCCCAAATTCAGACGCTGGAGACGGAGCTGGGCACACCTCTTTTTGACCGCATAGGTAAGAAAATCATGCTGACAGATGCCGGACGACGCTTGCTGCCCTATGCGCAGGAAATTTCCAAGATGCATGCCCTTGCTAAGGATGCGCTACGTTCGGAAACCGTGCTGACGGGCACGCTGAAAATCGGAGCGCCAGAGTCGCTGGCGGCTTTCCGCCTGCCGAGCTTGATCCGTGAGTACAGGGAACGGTATCCAAAGGTGAAAATCGTGCTTAAACCGGGAGAATGCTGGGAATTGCGCGATATGACCCGCTCAGGTGAGCTGGATTTGGCCTTTTTGCTTCAGCCGGAGACGGAGGATAGAGAACTGCATGTCACTACACTCATTCACGAGCCGATGGCATTGGTCGCGCCACTGGGTCATCCATTAGTTTCCTATAATAACGTGGAGCCCGTTGACTTAAAGGACGAAACCATTTTGCACACAGAGGCGGGCTGCACCTATCGTATCCTTTTTGAGCAATATTTGAATAGACACGGTATTTTGCAGACCCGAGTCTGGAGTTTTGGAGTATTGAAGCGATCAAGCAATGTGTCATGGCCGGATTGGGCGTTGCGCTGCTTCCGCTGGTTACGGTGCAAAATGAATTGCGTGAAGGGAAGATGGCGCGTTTAAGCTGGGATGACAGCGAACAGCAGGTGGCTACCCAGGTCGCCTATCACACGAAAAAGTGGAAATCCCCGGCGCTCAGCGAATTTTTACGGATTGTCGAGCAGCATGTAACACATTGGCGTGCATGAGTTCAAGCCGTTAGAGCATAAGCTTATACAAATAATATTTTTTCCTTTTCGCCTATTCACTCAACATTCGCCTACTTCCTGCATACATATGTATGGAATGATTGATTGTATGGAGGAGGTTCAAGAATGGCATTGAGTCATAAAAATCGTAGAGAGATTATTACAAAAGCGATCTGCGGTAAAGGTCGCAAATTCTCTACCGTAACCCATACCGTAACTCCGCCTAATAATCCGACCAGCATTTTGGGGGCGTGGATTATTAACCACCAGTATGAGGCTGTGGCGGCTGGAGACGGCATTGAGGTGGTGGGGACGTATGATATCAATATCTGGTATTCATACGATAAAAACTCGCAGACCGATGTGGCTAAGGAAACGGTGTCGTATGTGGAAAATGTGCCGCTCTCGTATCTTGATCCGAAACACCGGGCGTCTACAGTGGAAGTATCCGCCGAGGCGACACAGGAGCCAAGCTGCGTTGAGGCCAGTGTGTCTTCAGGGGGCGGCAGCGTAATTATCCGGGTCGAGCGGGAATTTGCGGTGGAGCTGGTGGCGGAAACGAAGATTGTTGTAGAAGTATTCCCGAATGGAAGCAGTGACGATTTTGACAAGGACTATGATTTTGGAGCGGAAGAAGGGGACTATGAGGAGCTCGACCCCGACCTCATCGACGACGAGCTCTGACGGAAGTAACCAAAAAGAGGGCTGCTTTACTCTTTGCGCCGGCTGAGACTGCGCAGGGGCAAAGGCCCTCCTTTTTCTTGTTATAGGGAAGGGGAATTTTCCAGTCGTCCGTAATCTGGTAGGGAGGGGTAAGATGATGCAGCAGGCGGGACAGGCGCTCAGACGCTTCAGACAGATGCCGGATGATGAAAAGCAGCGCAGGCTGGAACGTTCCGGCATATCGGTTCGCTGGATTGACGACAACGCAGCAGATTTTGCGGTAGGCTATGCAGTGCAAATCCATCAACTGCGAATGCTGGAAATTCGAAGACGCACAATTGAAGGACACTCCAAAGTCCGCGCTTATGATCCGACTGCGCTGGATAGCAGCTCTCAACTGTCCATCAGAATGGAGCGATTGGCTGTACGTACTTTGTACACACTCGGCCTCGACAGCGGTGAAGTGGCGCTGACACTGCTGGGCGAGCGCAGTTGTCAGGTACGTGAAGTCGTGGCGCAGCCATGGCTAAATGATAGACACCTAGACACGCTATATGAAGCCGCTGCTCGTGAAGAACAAGACCCTCCAGCAGCACAAGGGGATAAGCAGCTGCTAATTGGGATGGACCCTGAATTTGTGCTGGTCCGCATGCCGGAAGGACGGGTCGTACCGGCTTCACGATATTTGGGCCGCCTTGGCGTGGCAGGATGCGATGCGGTTACGCGCCGGGGGCGGACATTGTACCCGGTCGCTGAGCTTCGACCCACGCCAAGTGGCGATCCGGCCCTTTTACTGACACATTTACGCCATGCCTTTGCGGCGGCAGCCCGACGCATTGCCGACCGTACGCTGATTTGGCAAGCGGGCGGGATGCCGCAGTCGGGTTTTCCGCTGGGAGGGCATCTGCATTTTAGCGGAATTCCGCTGAACGGGGCACTGTTGCGTGCGCTGGACAATTATTTAGCGCTGCCTTTGGCGTTGTTAGAAGATAAACGAGCAGCTCGGCGCAGACCGCATTACGGCAATTTGGGCGATTTTCGCCGCCAACCGTATGGAGGTTTTGAATACCGTACACTACCCAGCTTTCTCGTTTCGCCACAGCTCGCGAAAGGCGTGATTGGAATGGCATTTCTCATCGCGTCTCAATATCCGCGTTTGCAGCGCAGGCCGCTGGATGAGGAAGAGGCTCATAGAGCGTTTTATGAAGGAAATCGGATCGTGCTGGGGGAGTATATGGAACCTCTTATTTTGGATATTGTTTCACTGGATGTATATCCGCAATATAAAGCTTATGTCGGTCCATTGCTGGACAGCCTGCGTCAGGGAAAACAATGGGATGAATCGCGGGATTTGCGTCCGTTCTGGAAGCTTTCGTAAAATGTGTGACGTTGTCTGCGATGCTTTCATGTTATCGACTGTCATTTTTGCTATAATGAAAGGTAATGTAAGTTTAAACGGAACAATGTATGGGGGTTAGTAAAAGGTATGGCCAAATATACACCAATGATTGAGCAATATTTATCGATAAAAGATCAGGCGCAGGATGCGTTTTTGTTTTTCCGCCTGGGGGATTTTTACGAGATGTTTTTTGATGATGCGATTCTTGCATCTAAGGAGCTGGAGATTACACTTACCGGACGTGAGGGTGGCGGCACGGAAAAAATTCCGATGTGCGGCGTGCCTTATCATTCGGCGGAAAATTACATACAGCGCCTTATAGAAAAGGGCTATAAAGTTGCCATTTGCGAACAGATGGAGGATGCCTCGGTTACGAAAGGGATGGTACGGCGAGATATTGTCCGTGTCGTCACTCCGGGTACGGTAATGGAAGGCAAGGTGCTGGGTGACAAATCCAACAACTACATGGTATGTGTCACCGAGACGGACGGGATGCTGGCACTGGCGGCTTGCGATTTGTCCACAGGTGAGCTGTATGTGACCTCTGTACCGGATTCGAAGGAATGGCTATTGGATGAAATTAATATTTATGAGCCATCAGAAATGCTGGGGGACGGTCATCTGCTCGATTTTGTGACCTCCCGAATGTCACCCGTAGGACGGCGTGTTGTATACACAGCCTGGGACAAGTCTAAGGATGATCTTGTGCGTGGTCAATTTGGTGAAGCAACGTGGGCCAGACTCAACGAGGAACGTAGGCATTGTGTATCGCGTTTGATTGCTTATTTGAATGAAACGCAAAAAAGATCGTTAGGCCAGTTGACACAGATTTCTGCTTATGAGCCGAACCATTTTATGATTCTTGATCCATTTACCCGCCGTAATCTGGAACTGGTGGAGACGGTTCGTGAGCGCTCCAAGAAGGGCTCGTTGCTGTGGCTGCTGGATCGGACGGAGACGTCGATGGGGGCGCGGTTGCTGCGACGCTGGATCGACAAGCCGTTGCTTAGCAGTAATCTGATCGAGGAACGGCTGGAAGCGGTGGACAAGCTGTATCATCAGTTTATTTTTCGGGAGGATGTGCGTGCACAGCTCAAGGAAATTTACGATCTGGAGCGCTTGGTTGGGCGAATTGCCTTTGGCAGCGCCAATGCACGCGACCTGATTGCACTCAAGCTGTCATTGACCCGGATTCCGGCTTTGCGTGAGTTATGCGCAGAATCGGAATCGGAGACACTGCGCCGAATTGCCCAAACGCTGGATAGCTGTACAGACTTGTGCGCGTTGATTGAGGAAGCCGTGGCGGATGAGCCGCCTATTTCCGTAAGGGACGGCGGCCTCATTAAGGAAGGCTACCATCAGCGTCTGGACGAGCTACGGGAAGCTAGTGTGAACGGCAAGCGCTGGATCGCCGAGCTGGAGGCCAAGGAACGTGTAGCGACTGGCATTCGATCGCTCAAAATCGGATACAACAAAGTGTTTGGTTATTATATCGAGGTAACCAAATCCAATCTAGCTTCATTGCCGGAAGGACGATATGAACGCAAGCAAACGCTGGCGAATGCGGAACGTTATATTACACCGGAGCTGAAGGAAAAGGAATCTCTGATTTTGGAAGCCGAGGATAAGATGGTGGACCTGGAGTACTCTCTCTTCTCCGAGCTTCGCAGTAAACTAAATACTGAAATTCCACGTCTGCAAAAGCTGGCAGAGCGGGTGGCTGAAATTGACGTGTACCAGTCACTGGCATCGGTCAGCGCAGAGCGTGGCTTCGTCAAGCCTGAACTGACCACGGGATATGATTTCGTGGTGGAGCAGGGGCGGCATCCCGTTGTGGAAGCCGTAATGAAGGATGGCAGCTTTATCGCCAATGGTACGGCACTGGAAGAAAAAGATGCGCATATTTTGCTGATCACCGGTCCGAATATGGCCGGGAAAAGCACGTATATGCGTCAGGTCGCGCTTATCGCAATTATGGCGCAGATCGGCTGCTTCGTTCCGGCTGCACATGCCAAAGTGCCGATGCTGGATCGCATTTTTACGCGCATCGGTGCAGCGGATGATCTGATCGGTGGACAGAGTACGTTCATGGTGGAAATGGCTGATATTCAGGTCATGACAGACAAGGCGACTCCGCGAAGCCTCATCATTATTGACGAGTTGGGACGCGGTACGTCCACCAGTGAAGGGATGGCGATTGCGCAGGCGGTCATCGAGTTTGTGCATGATACGATCGGCTGTAAGGCGCTGGTGTCTACGCATTTTCATGAGCTGGCTCATTTGGAGCAAAGCCTGTCCTCGCTGCGGAATTACTCTATGGCAGTACAGGAAAGCGGCGACAAGGTGAATTTCCTGCGCAAGCTCATACCGGGTGCGGCCAGTAGCAGTTACGGTATTTATTGTGCCCGTCTTGCAGGTTTGCCGGATAATATCATTGAACGCGCGAACGGGCTGTTGCACGGCTTTGAGCACGCAGCTGCCCAAGTAACGGCAGGCACCGAGGTTGTTGCAGCAGCGAGGGAAAACGTTGTAAGAGAAGCTGCATTGCAGGCTCCATTTGTGTCACAGCAAGCCACCGTTGTAAAGGAAGACACTCGGCAGGCTGTGGAAGACTCCAGTGTGTTGGACCATACGGCTACCAGAGTCGTACAACTGTCCATTTTCGGAGAGCAAGAGCTTGCTCCTGCCAAGCCGCAGCCAGAGACGGCCGAGGTTAATCCGATTGTGCGCCAGATTTTACGCAAGGTGAAAAACGCCGATGTCATGAACATGACACCTTTGCAGGCGATGCAGTTGTTAAATGAACTGAAAAACAAGGCTAACGGCCTGTAGTTCACGATATGATATTTCCAGTTTTTCATCACACTTTGAGGTCAGGGGGAGGTTAAAAGGATGTCTAAAATTCGGGTACTGGATGAGCATATTGCCAACCAGATTGCTGCCGGTGAGGTTGTGGAACGTCCAGCCTCCGTCGTGAAGGAACTGGTGGAAAATGCGATTGATGCGGGCGGTACGCGCGTAGATGTATGGGTGGAAGAAGGCGGGCTGCAAAGCATCCGGGTGACGGATAATGGCAGTGGCATTGAGCCTGAAGATGTGGAAACGGCGTTCTATCGGCATGCGACAAGCAAAATCGGACATGGACGCGATCTGTTCCAGATCACGAGCCTGGGCTTCCGTGGAGAAGCGCTGCCGAGTATTGCGGCTGTATCGAAAGTGGAGCTGCTCACAGCAGCCGCAGATGACGGACGTGCCCGCAAATTGATTATTGAGGGCGGCAAGCTGGTACTGCACGAGGATGCAGCCGCCCGGCAAGGGACGGATTTTACCGTCCGGGAGCTGTTTTATAATACACCTGCAAGACTGAAATATATGAAAACGATCCAGACGGAGCTGGGGCACATTTCGGATGTGCTTTACCGAATGGCGCTTTCGCACCCGGAAGTTGCCTTCACTTTACGACATAACGGGAATACACTGCTTCAAACGCTGGGTAATGGTGATTTGCTTCAGGTGATTGCTGCTGTTTACGGAACTTCTGCGGCCAAATCCATGCTGCTGCTGGAAGGAGAAAGTCTCGATTACCGTATTAGCGGCTATGTCAGCCGCCCGGAGTGGACCAGATCGAATCGAAACGCCATCTCGACGGTGGTGAACGGACGCTTTGTGCGCAGCTATGGGCTGAATCAGGCGTTGCTTAAGGCGTATCATACGCTGCTGCCGATCAATCGTTTTCCGCTGGCTGTGATCCAGTTGGAGATGCATCCTTCACTGGTAGATGTTAACGTTCATCCCGCCAAGCTGGAGGTGCGTTTCAGCAAAGAAGCAGAGCTGTTTCAGTTGATTGAGGATTCGGTAAAAGCTGTTCTAGGACAGCAGGTGCTGATTCCGAAGGCAGTCAAGCGCGAAATCGGCGGCAAGGATAGCGGCTCGTTTGTGCAGGAGCAGTTTCATTTCTCGAAGGGAAACGGTATGGAAGGAAATTCTTCTGCTGGCGAGAGTCAAGTGGAGGCACAGCCGCTTACCGGATCTTACCCAGAGGGCCGTGACCCTCGCCAATCTATTCGGTTGGATGGAAATGAGGAGAACCGTGGGCATGGGGCGGATCGTGAGCAACGTCAAGATAGGGAGAGGCTCCCTGTCATTGGTCGGGTGAACCCGCCTTCTGGGCAACGTGTCAGTGACGAAGAGCTAGATGCAGATTTTGTGGATGGAAACGATGGAAATGGCGTTAGAGGGAGCGCTCCATTGCCTGATGGTGCTGTCGGGCAGACGCCCGATACTCAAGAAATACTAGGAAGTAGAGCCGTATCGGGCTCATCTTCCTTGTACAGCGGCGGAGTACAGGAAGCGGCAGCTTCTGTGGCTTATCGGCCTTCTGCTTCACCGGGTGCAGGAAACGCTGTGGATTCCCGCTATTTCACGAATCAGAAGCCACGTCAGTCACGACTGAATGCAGAGCAGTTGGCGGTGGTATCGGGTGAGGCTCCCGAACTGCCCGCTTTTCCTGAGCTAAATTTGATCGGTCAGCACCATGGAACCTATTTGATTGCGCAGAACGATCAGGGGCTGTATTTAATTGACCAGCATGCAGCGCATGAACGGGTTAACTACGAATTTTATTATGAGAAATTTGGAAATCCCGAGGCCGTATCGCAGGAGCTACTGCTGCCGATTACATTAGAGTTTACGCCTTCAGAGACGGAAAAGCTGAAAACAAGGCTACACTGGTTTGAGCAGGCGGGAGTGTATTTGGAGCATTTTGGTGGTCAAACCTTCCGGGTTAGCTCTTATCCTTACTGGCTTCCTCAAGGAGAAGAAGCGGATGTTATTGAGGAAATGGCAGGATGGGTACTGGATGAAAAAGCAATTGATCTTGCTAAGCTACGGGAGGCAGCCTCGATCATGTGCTCCTGTCGGGCTTCGATTAAAGCGAACCAGAAGCTGACCGACCGACAGGCTGTCGTATTGCTGGAGCGTTTGGCGGCATGCAGACAGCCGTACACCTGCCCGCATGGGCGACCTATCGTTGTATCCTTTTCCACATATGATTTGGAGAAGCTGTTTAAAAGAGTAATGTAAGGGAGTTTATATATGTTGCAGGATCGGGAAAACCGTGAAGAAGAAAGGCAGGCAAGGCTTCGGAAGGAACAAGCCGATTTACTGGTGACGACGGGGGATTCTCCCTCGGCTGAGGTTGTGCAGCGGGCGGAAATGCTTGCAGCCGAGCTGGGGGTGTTGTATGCCCCCCGTCGTGGTATATCGGTAGCAAGGCTGACTGCTGCTCATAAAGTTCGTCAGGCGCTGGTGCTAGTGCAGGGCGGGGTGAGGCTGATTAGTCCGGAACAACCACCAATGACTTTTCACCCAAGTATGGGCTTCATCCGCGCCAAGCGGGTGTTGAAAGGGGAACCTGATCCGATGTTGATCGCCGCTCGGCTCGTTCCGGGGGACACCGTGCTGGATTGCACCGCAGGACTCGGAACGGATTCCCTCCTGTTTGCAATTGGAACAGGAAGCTCTGGACAAGTAATTGCTGTGGAAAGTTCTTTTCCTGTCTATGCTTTAATCAAGGATGGAATGAGGCATTACCGTTCCGGTAACGCAGCGGTAGATGCGGCATTTTCCGGCATTGATGTTCGTTTTGGCCATCATTTGGACTATTTGCGGAGCTTGCCGAATCGCAGTGTGGATATTATCTATTTTGACCCGATGTTCCGTGATCCGTTGCTCGATTCCAGTGCCATCGGTCCATTGAGAGGGTTGGCTAACCCGGATGCGCTGGATGAGGAAAGTATTGCTCAGGCAAAACGGATTGCAAGGAAAACAATTGTATTGAAGGAAAAACGGGGCAGCGGGGAATTTACCCGCCTCGGCTTCCGTGTGGAGCAACGGGGCACAACGAAAACAGTGTACGGAGTGATTGATATTGACAGCGGCATCTAAACTACTTGTTCTTGTTGGCCCGACAGCGGTCGGCAAGACAAAATTAAGCATCGAGATGGCACGGCAATTTGACGGGGAAATTATTTCCGGAGATTCCATGCAGGTGTATCGTCATATGGATATTGGAACTGCCAAAATTTCCGAACAGGAAATGGAAGGAATTAAGCACCATTTGATTGATATTCATGAGCCGGAATACCCATATTCGGTAGCTGCATTTCAGGAAGATTGCCGTCGCCTTATACCGGATATTCATGCCAGAGGAAAACTACCGTTTATCGTAGGTGGGACTGGTTTGTATGTGGAGTCTGTCTGCTATGAATACCAGTTTTCCGAGGTTGGAGCTGATGAAGCTTTTCGTCAGGAACAGCTTGATTATGCCGAGAAATTTGGAGCTGAGGCGCTTCATGCGCGACTACAGGCGGTTGATCCCGAAAGTGCACGTCGTCTGCATCCCAATGATCGTCGCCGAGTCGTTCGAGCATTGGAAATTTATCATGTTAGCGGAACGACTCTTAGCTCGCAATTGGCCAATCAAAAAAAGGAATCTCCTTATCAGCTATGCATCGTAGGTTTGACAATGGATAGGCAAATGCTATATAAACGTATTGAAGACCGAATTGACGGGATGCTCGATCAAGGGCTTGTTGCTGAGGTAACCTCCTTAATGGAACGGGGAGTGCGAAGCGATGCCATCTCCATGCAAGGTCTAGGCTATAAAGAGATATCCTCCTACCTGCGAGGAGAGGTGTCTTTGGAAGAGGCGGTGACTTGGCTAAAACGGGATACGCGTCATTTTGCGAAGCGGCAGCTCTCGTGGTTTCGCCATATGAAGGATATCCAGTGGGTAGATGTCACCGATTTCGGAAATTTTTCTGCTCATGCAGCCCGAATACACGAAATTATAGCAGGAAAGTTCCGGACAGACCTTGAATATACTTCAAAACAATCCAAATGATTATTGGGGGTACGGCTAAAATGAACAAGTCCATTAATATCCAAGATACGTTTCTGAATCAATTGCGCAAGGATTCTATACCGGTAACGGTGTACCTGATCAATGGATTTCAGGTGCGGGGAACGATTAAAGCATTTGACAACTTCACAATTGTTATCGACTCGGATGGAAAGCAACAGTTGATCTACAAGCATGCTATTTCCACTTTTACACCGCAGCGCAATGTGTCGCTTGTGCAGCAACAAGATAACGCAAGCGATAACTGATTACGGCCTGACGGTCGCCCGGGTTGATGAAACTTTTCAAGCGTCCGTCTCGTCTAACCGTATAGGAATGTGACCGGGAGCAACCTGAACAGGGTTGTTCTTTTCATTCCGTTTGCTTTCATGCTGCCGACAGCAAGCTATATATACTTTCGGCAACATATGATTATTCGCGAAAGGGAGTCAGGGGAATGCCAAACGATTCATTGTCCAGATCCGGCAATCGCAATAGAAACACACCTAAAGAGAAGCCGAAGGGCAAGAAAAAGAAAATTACAGGTAAGCAAATTGGATGGACACTGTTTATTACGGCGGCGTTAGCCATATTTTGCGCGCTTGGTGGATATTTGTTTGTCATGGTTAATGGTGAAAAATCTATAAGGCCAATCAAGACAAAATTACAGTGAATGAGACATCGAAGGTTTACGATCGCAACGGCGTGCTTATGGGTGAGCTATCCGTACAAAAAAGTGATCCTGTCACAAGTGAAGAAATACCAGACCTGCTGAAAAAGGCCTTTGTGGCAACTGAGGATAAACGGTTTTATGAGCATCAGGGTGTCGATATTTGGTCCATTGGCCGGGCGGCTGTTAAGGACATCGTAGCCCGTTCGGCAGTTGAGGGCGGCAGTACGCTGACCCAGCAGTTGGCGAAAAACCTGTTTTTGACGCGTGACAAGACCTTTTTCCGTAAAGCGACCGAAGTATCCATTGCGATGGCCCTGGAGCGGAATTTGAATAAAGAACAAATTATTACGCTTTATCTGAACCGTATTTGGTTTGGACGTTCTTACTCCGGTATCAAAGCGGCGTCGGAAGGCTATTTTGGAGTGTCAGACTTAAATAAATTAAAGTTATGGCAGATCGCTACATTGGCAGCTATTCCAAAAGGGCCTTCCAAATATAATCCAATTAGTAATCCGGAAAACTCAAAGGAACGACGTGCAGTGGTTCTCCAGTTGATGTTCGAGCAGGGAATGATCGGCAAGCAGGAAATGGAAGAGGCCAAGGCTGTAGATTATGATTACAAGCAGCCGGAAAAAGTTCAAAAGTATCAGAATTTTATGGAATATGTGATGAATGAGGCGGAGGAAGCCCTGCCGGAAGTCAGCGGAGACGACTTGATCGTTGGTGGATATAAAATTCATACGACGATGGATGCTCAGGCCCAAAATGCGTTGGATCAGGCGATGGCAGATGATGATATGTTCGAAAAAAGTCCGGACGATCAGCCTGTTCAGGGTTCCATGGTCATCATTAACAACCAGACGGGCGGAATTGCCGCGATGGCACCCGGACGGGATTACAAAAAGGGAACCTTTAACCGCGCAACACAAAGCCGTAGACAGCCAGGCTCGGCCTTTAAACCTATTGCGGCGTATGCGCCGGCTCTCGAATCTGGCAAATTTACAATGGATACACCTTTGAGTAATGAGCGACAGAGTTTTAACGGGTACAGCCCGAAAAACTTGCACGGTTACTCTTCGACCATCAGTATGACTGATGCGATTACCAAGTCTGAAAATATCCCGCCAGTATGGCTGCTGAACCAAATTGGTGTGGAAAAAGGAGTTCAATTCGCGGAGAGCGTAGGAATTCCGATGGACAAAAATGATCACTCGCTCGCTATCGCTTTGGGTGGATTAAGCAAAGGAACGAATACCCTTGAAATGGCACAGGCGTACAGCTCTTTTGCCAATAACGGACAGTTCCAAAAGGCTTATTCTATCAAGCAAATTAATGATAGTGATGACAAAACGGTTTACACTCACAAAGAAGAGTTTAAAACCGTAATGAGCGAGAAAACAGCTTATGAAATGACGCAGATGATGCAAAATGTCGTCAATAGCGGTACTGGTCGTAAAGCCCGTATTGATTGGCCTGTAGCCGGTAAAACGGGTACAACCCAGAGTGGAATCAGCGGTAACAGTGGCAACCGTGATATCTGGTTTGTCGGTTATACGCCGGAATATACTGGTGCGGTATGGATGGGCTATGACAAGCCGGACAGCAAGCATATGCTGAGAAATTACAGTGGGCAGTCGGCAGCCTTTTTCGGAAGGGTCATGGGTGAAGCCCTCAAGGGGCACCCGGTTACGCAATTCAGCCAGCCGAAGGGATATGAACCGCCAGTTGAGCAGAAGCCAGATGAGCCAGTTCAGGTTACCGCTCCAAGCGGACTGAGCGGGTCTTATAGTCAGGACACCCAAATTGTATCGCTGTCCTGGAGTGCCGCGGCGGGAGATAATATGCAATACCGTGTGTATCGCAAGGAGGCTTCCGAAGGGGGCTTTACGGCGATTATGGAGGCGATGAAAGGCACGAGTGGTGAAGATACGTCTCCATTAGCCGGAGCCAAGTATGATTATTATGTAACGGCTTATGGAGCGGATGGTAAGGAATCTGGTCCATCGAATACAATCCGTGTGGAAATTCCGGCAGAGACCACTCCGGTAGATCCTCAGCAGGGAACCGATCCGAATCAGAATGGAACATTACCGGATAACAGCGGGACTACAGATGGTCAGAACGGCACCGATCAGGGGAATACATTCCCTGGAGGTACCGATAATGGCACCAGCCCGGGACAGGTTCCGACGACTCCTGGAGACACTAGCGGTACAGACAATAATACTGGCAGCTCTGGCACCGGAAGTGACCCGAGTCAGGGGAATGGCCAGACAACAACACCGGATGCAGGTACCTTCAATAGTGATACAACGGTGAATCCAGATAACACGGATTCACCTACCACAGGAACCACAACGGATGGAAGTCAGGAAACCAATTCCAACGGTCAGCCGAACTCCAATCGTGGACATCGCAATCGAAATTAGAAGGCATATGTTGTATGCAAGTTGAATTTGTCTCAAACCAAAGGTATTTTCGGACCATTTCATGGTCTGAGAATACCTTTTTTGCTGTGATGAAGAGTGTTATTTTTGAGTGTACAGTTTAAATATGGTAAGCTGGTTTTACCAATGTTGGAGAGGAACATCATTTATGAAGCGCAAATTCGGAGACCGGGCCAACTGGCGCAGAATAACGAACCGCAAGTTTGCTTGCCGGTATGTGGAAAGTGACGTGTTTACAGGATATGTGACCTTGTATACCATTTTGAGTCTCAAGGAGCCGTTATGGAAAAGCTACGGCGGTCATACGTTTTGCATAGCGGATAAAGGTTATTCCTGGTTGCAATATTACCCGAAGGGTGAGCATTATGTTGTGACTGCTATGTTCGACAATCGGGAGCAGATTGTGGAATGGTATATTGATACCTGCCGTAATCAGGGTGTGACCGATCAGGGAGTTCCCTGGTTTGACGATTTGTATTTGGATGTGGTGGTACTTAAAAATGGCGAAATCTTTTTGGTGGACGAGGATGAGCTAGAGGATGCGTTACAGCGCGGGCATATCTCGGCACAGGAGGCAGAATTGTCTAATCGTACGGCGGCTGACGTTTTACGACGAATAGATGCCCATACATTCCCCTATTTTAAAATGTCGCTGAAACACCGGGAAGAATGGTTTCACAATGGTGATTTTAAGAGGGATCGGTGAAGGTTTTGCAGTGGATGAGAAGCACTGGGCGAAAAGAATCTGAATTAAAAAGCAGGCTGAGCCGACCGAAGAAAAAGTTTACAGTAGCCAAACGTCTTATGATTTGTCTGCTGTTCATCTTTATAATCGGTTTGGTATGGGCGGGTATTCGATTTTGGAATATGAATAACGCAGCCTCTACCACTCCGCTTCAGCAGGCGCAGGTAGGTATTGTACTTGGGGCGTCCATGTGGGGAGCAGAGCCAAGTCCTGGGCTGAAGGAGAGGTTGAACGAAGCCTTGCAGCTATACCGCAACGGGACAGTGAAGCATCTGATTGTAAGCGGGGGATTGGACAAACCAACTTACCCCTATACGGAAGCTGAGGGGATGCAACGCTATTTGGTCGACAGAGGTGTTCCAGCGCAGCATATTGTGTTGGAAAATCATGCAACTAGCACCTACGAAAACCTGTTATATAGCCAGCGTATCATGAAGAAGTATGGTTGGACCTCAACCGTGATTATTACACATAGCTATCATGGTCCACGGGCGCTGGAGATTGCCCGATTTTTGAATTTAGATCATCCCCAGATGGCTCTGGCGGAATCCAAAGTGCTGAATATGCCGCTTCACCAGTCAAGAGAGGTGCTGGCTTACACCAAATGGACGCTGCAACGGTGGTGGCTTGGTGCCCAAACTTGGATGTCCTGAAATGTACATTGTTTTTCCATAAAGGTCTCATCTCCATATACAAAATGCTTCTGCGTGAGCTTTCGTCGCTTTTGTGCTAATAAGGACATGCCGGGCCGAATACATTAGTAGGGTAAGCTGTGCCTGAAGAAATGTTGAGGTGATGGATGCATGAATGGACGGGGAATCGCCGCGGGCAAGCGGACGGAGGATAGACCTTCCAGGCAAATCAATGTCGTGCTGCGTAGCCCGGAGCCGATAGCTTCGGTAAATGTTGACGAGACGGATGCAGCAACTTCGACCAAGTCGCAGGCGTTACCGCAGTATCTTAGTCTCTATCAGGAAATTCAGAAGGAACTCGATCATCTCGTCGGTCTGGATAACATCAAAGAACTGGTATTTGAAGTATATGCATTTTTGCAAATTGCCCATATGCGTACTGATGCGGGACTGTTGAGTAATGCGCACGTATACCACATGATTTTCAAAGGGAACCCGGGTACGGGGAAAACAACGGTAGCTCGCATTATCGCTAAAATGCTGCAAAAAATGGGGGTACTGAGTAAAGGCCATCTGATTGAGGTGGAAAGGGCTGATTTGGTAGGCGAGTATATTGGGCATACAGCGCAAAAAACGCGGGATCTGGTCAAGAAGTCTCTGGGTGGAGTGCTGTTTATTGATGAGGCATACAGTTTGGCGCGGGGAGGGGAAAAGGATTTTGGAAAGGAAGCTATTGATACCTTAGTAAAATCCATGGAAGATCAGAAAAATCAATTTATTTTGATCCTTGCCGGATACTCGGGTGAGATGGACTTCTTTTTGCGTACAAATCCAGGCTTGCCTTCCCGTTTTCCCATCCAGCTTGATTTTCCGGACTATACCGTGGATCAGCTTATCCAAATTTCCGAAATGATGGCCAAAGAACGGGATTATATTCTCATGCCCCAGTCCATACTCAAAATGAAAGAGCATCTGTTGAATGAACGCAACGACAGTCTCCATGCATTCAGCAACGCGCGTTATGTCCGCAATGTGATCGAAAAAGCGATTCGGCATCAGGCTGTCCGGTTGCTCAATCAATACAGGAGCGGGCAGCCGGGAAAGCAGGAACTGATGACGCTGCGTCCTGAGGATTTGAAAATGGACAAAAGATAGGCGATAATAGAAATCTGAACCACATCGAATTGTATAACATCAAACGGGGGCCGGCCTGAATATCAGGTCGGTCTCTGTGCGAGAGTTAACATGGAAAATAAAGGAGCAAACAATATGGCGAACTCCACTTATGATACACAAACCGAAATGCAGGATAAGGCGGTACTGGTCAGTCTGATTACGGATGAAGTCAAGCGTTCTGGCATCAATACAGAATACTCTCTGAATGAACTTGTGAAGCTGGCTGAGACGGCTGGTGTTGAAGTGCTTAGCGTTTTGACCCAGAACAAGGAAGTAAAGGATTCCAGATGGTTTATCGGCAAAGGTAAGGTAGAAGAACTGCGTGCGGCTGCCGAGGAATTGGGCGCGAATACGGCTATTTTGATCAGGAGCTGTCGGGGGCTCAGGTGCGCAATCTGGAAGAAAGTCTGGATCTCAAAATTATCGACCGTACGCAGCTCATTCTGGATATTTTGCCCAGCGTGCGAAAACACGGGAAGGTATTATTCAGGTTGAGCTGGCGCAGTTGTCCTATTTGTTACCCCGTTTATCTGGTCACGGCAAAAATCTGTCACGACTCGGCGGCGGTATCGGAACACGTGGTCCCGGTGAAAGCAAGCTGGAGACAGATCGCCGTCACATCCGTGATCGTATCAGCGATTTGAAGCGTCAGTTGGAGGAAGTGACCCGACATCGGTATTTACACAGAGAGCGCAGACAAAAGAGTGGTATTGTGCAGGTAGCGCTTGTCGGCTACACCAATGCGGGTAAATCAACGCTGTTAAAGCAACTGACGGCGGCTGATGTATATATTGAGAACCAACTGTTTGCAACACTGGACCCTACCTCCAGAACGATGGAACTGCCGAGCGGAAAAGAAATTATTCTTACAGATACGGTTGGTTTTATTCAAAATCTGCCTCATGATTTGGTTGCTTCTTTCCGCGCTACTCTGGAGGAAGCGAATGAGGCCCATCTTATTTTGCATGTGGTCGACGCTTCCTCGGATATGCGTGACGAACAGATGAAAGTCGTGGAAACGATTTTGCAGCAACTGGGGGCTGCGGACAAGCCTCAGATCGTACTATTTAATAAAAAAGACGCTTGTACTTCTGAGCAACTGGAAATGCTTCCTTCCGGCGAGGGCTATTTGAAAATCAGCTCATTCGACGAAAGTGATCTGTTGCGTCTTCGTGAGCTGATTCAGGAGCATCTGAGCGGAGATACGCTGAGATTCCGTATTCCGGCGGAACGTGGGGATCTGACATCGGTGCTTTATCGGATCGGGGATGTACTTGTGACTGAGTATGATGGCAATGATGTCATTTATGAGGTAGAAGTTCAACGAAGCGAGTATGAAAAATATGGTCATGCCCTTAAGGACTTCACAGAAGGTTAACATCTGATGACGTTTTTAGGTCAATTCAATGATAATGCACATCATTCAAAGCAAACGGAAGTATAACATCAATAGTCTAAGGCTGCGTAAGAGAGAGGGTTAGAAAGGTAAAATGGTAGTTTTTAGTCCAGAAATCCAACATATTCAGGAAACAGCAGAGCGTAAAATACAGGAACGGCTACAGCGTATAGATCATATTGTAGATGCAAATCAGTGGAAGGTTATTCAGGCATTTCAGCGGAAGCAAGTGAGCGATTTTCATTTTGCTGGGTCTACGGGATATGCGTACAATGACCGGGGGCGTGAGGTACTGGAAGAGGTCTACGCCGATGTGTTCGGTGCCGAGTCGGCACTGGTACGCCCGCATTTTGCCTCGGGAACGCATACGATTTCAATTGCTTTATTCGGCGTTCTGCGTCCGGGTGATGAACTGTTGTATATTACGGGGCAACCGTATGACACGCTTCACAAAGTGATTGGCAAGCCCGGCGACGGGACCGGGTCATTGCAGGATTTTGGCATTACTTATCGAGAAACTGCACTGACAGCCGAAGGTAAAGTAGATTGGACAGCGGTGGAGGCTGCAATCTATGCCAATACGAAGGTGATCGGTATCCAGCGTTCACGTGGCTATGATTGGAGAGCTTCCTTTAGTGTGGCAGATATCGAGGAAATGACAGCCCGTGTAAAGGCGATTAAACCTGACGTTATTGTCTTTGTGGATAATTGCTATGGTGAATTTACCGAAAAGCTGGAGCCTACTCAGGTCGGTGTCGATTTGATGGCAGGTTCACTAATTAAAAATCCCGGCGGCGGCATTGCCGAAACGGGAGGATATATTTGCGGTAAACAAGAGTATGTGGAACTGGCGGCCTACCGCTTAACTGCGCCTGGAATCGGTGGAGAGGTAGGAGCTATGTTAGGTACTACGAGAGGCATCTTTCAGGGCCTATTCCTCGCCCCAACATTGGTTGGTCAAGCAGTTAAAGGAAGTATATTTGCGGCTGCGGTCTTTGAGGAAATGGGCTTTGAAACAAAACCTGCCTGGCATGAGGAGCGCACTGATTTGATTCAGGCCATTTCTTTTAGCGGACCTGAGCATTTAATTGCTTTTGTTCAAGGAATTCAGCGTGCCGCCGCCGTGGATAGCCATGTGGTACCGGAGCCGTGGGATATGCCGGGCTACGAGCATCCGGTTATTATGGCCGCAGGCACTTTTATACAAGGAGGAAGTCTGGAATTATCTGCAGATGCTCCGATTCGTGAACCCTATATTGGTTACATGCAAGGGGGCTTAACCTACTCTCATGTGAAATATGGAGTGCTGATGGCCCTACAAACGATGAAAGAACGTAAATTATTGTGAGTTTTTCTAACATATCATTGACACTTTGCATCAGCTAAATGTACAATAAGGTGAAGAATAGATCACTGGAAGGTTGATGACAAATGGGCGACGAAATTCGCAGAAACATGGCCTTATTTCCAATAGGTATTGTCATGAAGCTAACGGACTTGTCAGCACGTCAGATTCGTTATTATGAACAGCATAACTTGATAGTTCCTGCCCGTACGTCGGGTAACCAACGTCTTTTTTCTTTTAATGATGTAGAGCGTTTGCTTGAAATCAAGGCGTTGATTGAGAAGGGTGTTAACATTGCGGGAATTAAACAAGTCATGAATCCGGTCACCAAGGAATCGGAAGAAGCGACGGTTATTACTGCAGATACGGAAGTCAAACGCCGTGAAATGTCCGATACCCAACTTCACCGCTTGCTGAAACAACAGCTTGTGGCAGGTAAAAGACCAGGACAGGTATCCCTGATCCAAGGTGAATTATCACGTTTTTTCAATAAGAGATAATGTATAGCCTGCATTTTGGCATACTACCGTTTTACTTGAAGACTAGACCTCATTTATTTAAGACAATTATGGAACAGCTAATTTGTATATAGTCGCTACAGAAAGGGAGAGGTTAGTGTGAGTTATACCAGAGAAGATATTCTTAGGATTGCCGAAGAAGAAAATGTTCGTTTTATTCGTTTGCAGTTTACAGATTTGCTTGGTACGATCAAGAATGTAGAAATTCCGGTTAGCCAGTTGCCAAAAGCGCTGGATAACAAAATGATGTTTGACGGTTCTTCCATTGAAGGTTATGTGCGCATTGAAGAATCTGACATGTACTTATACCCGGATCTGGATACATGGGTAGTATTCCCTTGGGTAACCTCGGATCGTGTAGCTCGTTTGATCTGCGATATTTATAAGCCGGACGGAATCCCCTTTGCTGGAGACCCGCGCGGTATTTTGAAACGTGTACTTAAGGAAGCAGAAGAGATGGGCTATACTTCGATGAATGTCGGACCTGAGCCTGAATTCTTTCTGTTCAAAACCGATGAAAAAGGCGAACCGACTACAGAGTTGAATGACCAAGGTGGATATTTTGACTTGGCACCGATGGATCTGGGTGAAAACTGCCGTCGGGAAATTGTTCTTAAGCTTGAAGAGATGGGCTTTGAAATTGAAGCGTCCCATCATGAAGTTGCACCCGGTCAGCATGAGATTGACTTTAAATATGCAGATGCAGTCAAAGCTGCCGATCAGATTCAAACGTTCAAGCTCGTTGTTAAGACCATTGCACGTCAGCACGGTCTGCACGCCACCTTTATGCCAAAACCTTTGTTTGGCGTGAATGGCTCCGGTATGCACTGTAACCAATCGTTATTCAAGGAAAATGAAAACGTATTTTATGATGAATCAGATGAACTCGGACTGAGCCAGACGGCCCGCCATTATATGGCTGGTATTCTCAAGCATGCACGTGCGATGGCAGCAATCACGAATCCAACGGTGAATTCATACAAACGTCTTGTACCGGGCTATGAAGCTCCTTGTTATGTTGCCTGGTCTGCCAGTAATCGTAGTCCGATGATTCGAATTCCGGCATCTCGTGGTCTGAGTACCCGCGTCGAAGTTCGTAATCCTGACCCGGCTGCGAACCCTTATCTGGCACTGGCTGTGATGCTGAGAGCCGGTTTGGATGGCATCAAACGTCAAATGGCTTTGCCAGCTCCGATTGATCGTAACATCTATGTTATGTCTGAGGAAGAACGGATTGAAGAGGGTATTCCAAGCCTGCCTGCGGACTTGAAGGAAGCTCTGTCCGAGCTGATTCGAAGCGAAGTTATCTCGGATGCTTTGGGTGACCACGCGTTGGCTTACTTCTACGAGCTTAAGGAAATTGAATGGGATATGTATCGCACCCAAGTACATCAATGGGAACGTGATCAATATCTGACGCTTTACTAAAACATAGAATCCCTTGGCGCTCTAAGCGTTGAGGGATTTTTAATTTGGGGGAAGCCATAGATAGACTTTATAATTATTACCCACTGCCCCCAAAATTTTTATTATCGAAATAACTTTTCAGTAAAAGTTTCATATTTCTCCATGTTATTCATCTCTATTTTTTTAGATATATTTGCATAGATGTCCGAAGTTATTTGAATGCTACCGTGACCCAAACGTTCCTGTACATATTTCATTTCTGCCCCAGCTTTGAGATGTAGTACTGCGTGGGTATGTCGAAGTGAATGGTAGGTAAGGGTGAAAGTCCTGTTGGGCGATGAGTTGTTAGTGGTTGTAGACTATGGAGGCACTATAGAAAAGCTTTCGCCAGAGTCAGTCAAAGTCACCGGAAAATATTATATGAGAGGTTAGTTTGAATTTAGAGTAGATGTAAATGGCTCTGTTGGTTAACTGGTATGAGTTTTTTGAGTAGGACAGGGTTCCCCTTACATTGTTAATAAAGTAACAGGAGAGACGTCGAGTTCCAACAATTGCGGAATTGTCCAGCGAGTTGTCTGTTTGGGAGCAGGCCCACAATCAGAGTCAAAAGGGAGTCGATAGACAGTTTACTACCTCGACGCCCGCATCAAGTTAAAGCGTCTTTATCCACAATTTAAAGACTGATGGAATACTAGCATGATCTTTTTGTACTAAAAAACCTTGAGAATGGCGGTTCTCAAGGTTTCCATATTCACCGGGCGGTCCGCATCGGATTCCTGCTCTCGCAAGGCACCTTGGTCTGGCACAGTCCGCAGCCGGCACCCGATTTGGCCTCACCGCCGTTTAGCACCGCAAAGTCCCGCGATGCCTGGCCATACACAAATTTCATGCAGGCGATTTTGTCATGTCCGCCCTCCTTGCTGATGGCCTGAACAGGGCAGCGGGTAATGCATACGCCGCAGATGCCCTTGCTGCACAGCAGGCAGTTTCCGGTATGGCCTGTGGCTGAAGATGCTCTGGTATCAGGCGGCACCTTGAGATCGGTCACCACGGACAGCAGGCGGATGGCAATTCCTTTTTCGGTGATGAATCCGTCATTGATACTGAAGGTGCCGAGACCCGCAGCATATGCAATGTGGCGCTCCGACCAGTTGGAGATCGGCCCTCCTGCGGCGCTATGGATGCTGTACCAATCCGTATCCAGCGGGCAACCGCACGGTAACCAAGGCCTGTTAAGTATCCCGTCAAATGCCGCCTCGCAGACTGTACAAAATATTCATCGCCGAAGGTCCGCAGCAGTGCCCATTCCCTGGAGGCTCTATCTTTTTGCGCACGATTAGCCTTGCGGATCGTCTCGCTGATCGGCAGCACAACGCTGATAACGGTGCCTCCATCAAAACTCCCCATTCCAAATGAACGTTCAAATGCTTCCTGCGGCGTGGCGTGGTCGGGCCCCACCACTCTTTTGTACTCCTCAAACAAAGGATCATCGGCCTTGGCAAATTGAATAATCGGCTCCTCGTAATAAGGACTCTGCAGTTCTTCACATATATTGCCTTTGTCTTCTCTCACATAGGCCTTTATCTCGGCGGTGATGATTCTCTCATATCCGGTACGGATTTAACCATCCTATCCACATCCCTCTCCGTGGTTTTTGTTCACAGCAAAGCTTCCTTTCAGAAGCCTTGTAGCGGGCTAACGTATATCACTGACCTCTTACTACAGCTGGCAGTATTTCTCCGATGACCGCCCGGCGATGCCCAAGTGCAATACGGTCGCTATCATAGCATTCCAAAGACATTTCTAGCCTTCATACGCGATAAACATTTCAATATTTTCGTGTATATATACGAATTGAGCAAAACACCTCATGTATGAGAGGGCGGCTAATCACAACCCAAATTTTCAATATTGGATAAGAGTGCGGTCAGTATCTGCAGTTTCCCGTTTCCCAATGACTCCTGCAAAAAACGCTGCGCCTCCTCCCAAAGCTCTGCTGCGTCGTTATATATCGTTCTTCCACTCTCCGTCAGAGTAAGGCAGCGGTTGCGACTGCCCTCAGCAGATGTATCCTCCACATACCCGCTATGCTCCAGCGCCTTCAAATTGCGCACAATCGTGGTTCGGTCGAGCCTCATCTCCAGTGCCAATTCACTTACACTTGCCGGTCCTAGCGCAGTTAAGTGCTTGAGCAGCGAGAATTGGCCAATATTGAGTCCGCTCGGGGCCAGATACTGGTCGTACAATCGCGTAACAGCCATCGAGGAACGGCGCAGATTGATGCAGGTACAGACTGAGGCTGATCGCTCCTGCGAAGATTTCTTATTCTTCCTTGTCGTTGTCATAGGTTCTCCTTACTTCGCGCTGTTTCGTGTATCTACACTATTTCAAAAATAATAGGTTTTGTCAGGGAGATTTGTCACAGCAGTCGCATTGAGGTCTCCGTGACCGTATTTAGCCCGTTCGACGACATGGTGATGAACTTAGCTGGATTGAGCTGGAGAATATCGTTTCGGCAAATTAAAAATAATTACCTCACATAATACATAAATAATTCCAATTAAATTAGTAATTGGATTGCCTCTAACAAGTAACAAATATAGAATTAAAGGATATCTATTACCATTTACGTGAAGGGGATATGTGTTATGTGGGAGCCGATACGGTTCTTACTTTTTTCAACTATAGAAACGTTTGCGGCGTTTGTTTTAATGTTAACTATATTTAGACTTAGGGCTTTGGATTATATATGGCCTGCATTATTTATTGGATTGATCATGAATTTTCAGAGTTTCATTCTGAGAGAAGAAACATCTTTATCTTTCTTTGCTCCAACCATAAACATTATATTGTTCATTTTTCTTATAACTACTGTTGTAAATATTCCAGTTATTTGGTCTGCTATAATTTCCATTACAGGCACATTTTTGTATACGTTATTCCAAGCGGTAATTATAGTGATGCTCTTTGGAACATTAACAACAGAAATGCAGACCTCAGCAGAGGGATCATTGGCGCAAGCAGTAACCAGTGCATGGGTACTCGCTATATCGTGGTTTTTATATAAATTCAACATTGGATTTGCAGCAGATTACGAGAATCTAAGGTTTAGATGGGAACATGTATTGGTTATTTTTTTAATAATCGGAGTATTAGCTGCCTGTACTTTTATGTTTTATTTTAATAACTTTCCATTAAGTATATTATTTATAGCATTGGCATCTGGAATGTTCCTGTATTATGCGTTAAAAACGGAGCGTGAGTATTATAAAAAGCCTTGATTCCATCGCCCTTGATATTGCCACACATATAAAAAATGTTGTGCCAGATCATCCATCCTCTATAAATGTTTTAAAGCACGGAATAGCCGTGGTGATTAATACAGCGTCAATCATTTTGTTAACAATTGGGATTTCGTTATTGACAGGGCAGGTGCAGGGAGCTATATTGGCAATGTTATCTTTTTCATTATTACGCCAAGTTGTAGGTGGGTTACATTTAAAAAGTAGTATGGTGTGCATTATTGTATCTACAGTTTTACTTACCGCTTTATCCTTCGCAAATCTGAACCACAATTTAATTGTTGTTACGTCGATATTAAGTACTATACTAGTCTTGCTATATGGTCCATCTCGGATAGAGGGGAAGACTCGTATACCAAAGCGGTACTACCCGTTGTTAAAAGCTTGTGGGGTTGCCTTGATCGCCCTTAATTTGTGGCTGGCTTTACCGGTAGTAGCTGCTAGTTTTTTTGTTCAGAGTTTAACACTAATAAGGAGGAGGTTGTAAAGAAATGAAGAATCCTAAATTCAGAAAATTAAAGATTAGTATGTACTACAATGTTGCTGTTCTGTTAACTACTCTCGCAGTTGCTTCTGTGAGTACAGCGAGTTTATCCTGGATTCATAATCCCGAGCCACCGGAAGAGTTGTTAAAATAAGTGGGGTGTGATTAAATTGTTAAACCTAACGGTAGCAACAGATCCCGAGGCTATTAGTGGTGGAGAAAACATACCAGTAAATAAGGTTCTCTATATATCTAGAGGTCGTAAGAGGAACCAAATCATGGTTCACACGTTCGATAAAATCTTCTATATGACAGGTACGCTAAAGTATTGGGAAACGTTCCTTAACAATAGCGGGTTTAAATTTTTGAATGTAGATAGAGGCAAAACGTTAAATGTGGAAAAAGTCAAAATTGTGAATGGTATTTTCAAAGACGCTTACTTCGAGAGTGAAATAGCTAAGCTGTCACAGCGATGCCCTATTGCTTATCATCGCTATAACGAAGTTATAAAGGAATTGGGGATTATGAACCCAAATATAATATTTACAGGAGCTGCTACTACATAGTGGCTTTTTTTGTCGGAAATAATTGTCTTATAATACCGAAATATGAAACACTTCAGCGCCTGAATTTATGTTGTTAATGTCCCTGTTTTTTGGGATTTAGTATATATAAGAGGTTTGATGCCTAACTATAGAAAAGGAGATGTGAGATTTTCTCCCTCCGTTTGCCTAAGCACTTCCATGTTGCCATTAGGTATCGGGGAAGCACTCATAGCATGCTCATAAAAAACATCTTTTTTCCAGCAATGATTTGGGAAATGAATGCAGCCATTTTTCACCCCATACCCAAATATACTTTTAAGGTTTGCATAGAGAGTATACAGGATATAGACTCGTCAGAAAACCACTTTTTAATGACACACTTGGGAGAGGCTTTTTATGGTAAGGTCATTAAACAAAGAAAACGACATGAACAAGTGTATCAATGGGAACGTGATCAATATCTGACGCTAAACTAAACCGTGAAAACCCTTGACGCTCTAAGCGTTGAGGGTTTTTAATTATGTGGGGAGCAGGGGGGAGTTAAGCATTATCATGAGGTTTGACCCCAAATTGCCCCACGAAACAATATTATTGCAGAGATTTTCGTGAAGGATTCGTATGGAGATGAATTCGATACCAGTGTGGTTCCTTTTCGTATTTATCTGGATGAATATTCGCTTACTTCAAATGTTAAAATTCTGTTGAAAATGATAAAGTCCTTCCGGCTGCTAAAGGGTCCTTTATTATTGACATGCTTGTCAATGGCATAAGATGCTGTGCCTGACCCGGCCTGTTTTGCTTCGTACCAAGAGATGAATGAGTTAACCTTTGCAGGAGAAACACATTGATCGTATTGTGGGATGGTGTATACCGTGGCGCAAAAAAAAGCGGGAAGAAATCCTTCCCGCTTAAGAATGATCTTTAACGTCTGCGTTGTCTATCATTTACGCTAAACAGATTAACAGCCAGTGCATTACCTCTAGCGCGCGCAATGGCTCTTTGATTTGAACGGATCGATAATCCTCTTCTTCTCACATGACGTTTGAAATGTTTTTTACACATGATATCACCTCCCTTCACAGGAAAAGAAGGTACGATGAATCTTAGAAGCGTTTATGATTCCGCTTACGGTTGCGCTTGGAAATTTTGATGTTCAATGCATTGGTGGCTAGTGCGTTACCGCTTCTTGTTTCGGCAGCAGCGGCTTGAAAGACTTTTACGACCAGAAATTTGTTCTTACCAATACGATGCTTATACGTTTTGACTCTATTTTTGATCATCTGCATATCTCCTTTGCTAAGGTCTACTTTATTCATATGTCAGTAGCACTAACAATGTATCAGCATAAATCTATTAAAACCAAAAAGAAGCTATTACCTATGACCCTGTTATTCAGAAACTAATAAAGTATAAAGGTAAGGAATGCAAAAAAACTCGTGCTTACCTGCCTTATCCTTACCAACTTTACGTTGTAGGAAAAGTTACAGCAGATCAGCACGAGCAAAATGATAAAAAGTGAAGATAACAAACGGGGAGAAGTATATTACTTACTATAAAGGGCTTTAAGTTTTTTCTGGTAATATGTTTCCTGCTCAAGAATGTGATTCATTTGTTCAGAAAGCTCTTTATATTCTGGACTGTCCTCTGGGTAGTTATTTCTTTCGGAAAGTACAGCTTCAAGTTGCTTTTCCAATGATTTAAAATGGATAATTATTTGTATGTAATGAATGCGATCAAAGGTTGTTCTGGTTGAATTCTCCTTAGCATACACATAATCCATTGTTGGAGCTGTAAAACCTATTACGATAAAAGTCACAATAAACACTGAAATTATAATTTTTTTCATTTAATCTCTCCTAAATAAAACTATAAATATTAATATACCATATTTATCTAAAATAATTACAAAGTTATTTTTGATCCGCCAATAAGCAGAACAGTAATTGCAGATATATACCGATTAATCCATGGGCTATCAAAGGGAAAAGGATAGTAGTGAGGTAGATTCAATGTACATAAGATCAATACAAAACCGGCTTGCTATGGGCAGCCGGTTTTGTTGTAGTGAAAAGAATAACGAGGCTGAAAAATGAAAAATCAGTGGAAGTCCCGGAAGAGTCCTACAACCTTGCCCAAAATACTGACGTGCGTCAGACGAAGCGGTTCAAAGGCCGGATTTTCCGGTTGAAGTCGGATATGATCTTTTTCCTTGTAAAAAGTTTTAACAGTAGCTTCGTCCTCGTCCGTCATGGCGACGACAATGTCGCCGTTATCGGCTGTCTGCTGCTGGCGTACAATGACATAGTCTCCGTTGGCAATACCAGCCTCAATCATGCTTTCTCCTACAACAGATAACATGAATATTTTATCCTCACCAACAAAATGTTGGGGAAGAGGAAAATAATCTTCAATATTTTCTGTTGCTGTAATAGGCAGACCGGCTGTTACTTTGCCGACGACCGGAACACGACTAATGGAGTAATTAATCAAGTTGCTGTTATCCGATTCGTCTTGGCCGAGTAACTCGATGGCCCGCGGTTTCGTTGGATCACGACGAATCAGTCCCTTTTTCTCCAGACGATCCAAATGACCGTGAACCGTAGAACTGGAGGCCAATCCGACAGCCTCACCTATTTCGCGTACAGAAGGAGGATAACCCTTTAGACGCACTTCATTTCGGATAAATTCAAGAATGGCCTGCTGGCGGCTTGAAATCTTAGACATACCGTATCAACCCCATTTAGTAACGTTTGGGAAAATTATAGCATAGAACCTCCGTTCGTACAAACATAAGTTCTAAATAATCCCTAAAATAATCACGAACTTTTGTTCTCTTTTCTATTGAACAAAACAAATGTTCGTGTTATATTGTGAAAAAACATAGGAACAAACGTTTGGAGGACGCAGCCAATGATGAAATATAGCACATATCAAAGTATTTTTCCAATGGATTTAGAAAAGATGCAAAATGTCCGGAATGAGAGAAGGGCGCAGTTTGTACGGACCATTTCCAACAGTCTCCTGCCCAAACTTCTTATTCTGGTTATCGTTGCCTGGATTGCGGGTGCAGGTGTACTGACGGTATTTGCGGCTCCTTCTGTTTCGAATGAAGAGGTGGCCAAACTTATTGTACAACATGGGGATACATTGTGGCAGATTGCCTCCAATCATAAACCGGAACGAATGGATACACGGGTATATATAGAAGGAATTGTTCGGATTAACGGACTGGAAGATCGGGGAGTGCAGGCGGGCCAGGTTTTAAAGCTTCCGCATTTCTGATCTGTCACGATTAGAGCTTGTCAGGGAACGTAATGAGGGAACCTTGACAAGCTCTTTTCTACATGTCAAAGTGTATTATATCTTTGCTTATATGGAGGGGACAGAATTTGGATATAGACAGCTTGGTACAGCGCATCAATGAATTGGCTCGCAAAGCAAAAGCCGAAGGATTGACGGAAGAGGAAACAACAGAGCGCGCCAATCTTCGGGAAATTTATTTGGATAACATTCGCCGTAATTTCCGGCAGCAACTTGATACGATTGAAATTGTGGACGAAGATACATCGAAGGGAAATGGTGGGCTGACGCATTAATGTTGCTGAAGCGGCTTAGCCCACGTAATTTGCTTTTCGTTTTTTTAGGTATCTATTTTTGGTATCTATATAGATTAGGATTGGTGGCAATTGTTTTTACGCAATATATTTGGGAAGGGAATTGAGAGATGGCCCGGTCATTTGAAAGAAAAGTTCGCAAAAACACAGCGCATTTGAATAAATCGCGTAAAAAGCAAGGTATTCAAACCATTAGTGGTGCCGGTTCTGCAATGGATATTTTCCGTGGACGTAATTTTACCGTGCCAATCATGCTGGCTGGACTTGCAGTTTTGTACATGCTCATGAGTTATTTTTTGACTAAGACTGGCATGCGGGGAATGGACTGGCTTGTATTCGGTTTGTATTTGATGCTGGCTGTTATCTTTTTCATCCGTCGTCCTTATTTGAAGGTTGGAAAGAGCACGCTGTATATGCTGAAGGGTGGCAGAGAGCGTCCAATGACAGCAGAGGATATGAAAGCCATCAAGATTGAAAAGGGTTACGTAACGGTTGAAAGAAAAGGTAAAGGTGGCAATTTTATTTTCACAAAATCACTGGGCCGTTATGATACGGATGCCATTGCAGAGCGGCTTGAGAAGTTTGCGCTATCTAATCAGGTTCAAATAGACAAAAAATAACGACTTCTTTGGTGCGAATCGTTTAAATTGTCTGTGGGCTGTAGCCTCTGTAAATAAGGTCGCATGATGTTATCTCATATTACACATCGCGGCCTCTTGCTTAATATGGGCATAACGATTGGAATGCTTGTAGACGCGACAAGGCAGAACAAGCGTACATATAAAGTGGAAAGAGAGTGGATAATTCAGATGACGATTCAGGCGGTAATGTTCGATCTTGATGATACACTTCTGTGGGATGAGCGCAGCGTAGAAGAGGCATTTGACGCGGCGTGCCAGACAGGTTCCCAGGAAGCAGGCGTTGATCCGAAGGCTTTGGAAGAAGCAGTCCGCAAGGAAGCGCGTGCTCTGTATGAGTCTTATGAAACCTTTAGTTTTACTCAATTGATTGGTATTAATCCGTTTGAGGGATTGTGGGCGAATTTTACGGCAGGAGAGCAGCCTGAGTTCCGGCAATTGGAACAGTTGGCCCCTGCTTATCGAAAGGAATCTTGGCGTAGAGGTCTTCAAAAGCTGGGGATTGATAATGAAGAGTTGGCGCAAAAGCTGGCAACCCAATTTGCCTTGGAAAGACGCTCCCGCCCCCATGTTTATGAAGAAACATTTGAGATTCTGGAGCAGCTAAAAGGGCAGTATAAGCTGCTTTTGTTGACAAACGGTTCCCCTGATCTACAACAGGAAAAGCTGGATGGGGTTCCGCAGCTAGCCCCATTCTTTGATCACGTTGTTATTTCAGGTTCGTTTGGTAAAGGAAAGCCTGATCCGTCTATTTTCCAGCATGCTTTGGGACTTCTCGGTATTGAGCCTGAACATGCTTTAATGGTGGGGGATAAGCTGACGACTGATATTCAAGGGGCTCTGACGGCAGGTGTGCACTCCGTGTGGGTGAACCGAAACGCCAAAACCAATACTACAGAAATCAAGCCAAAGTTCGAAATTAAGCATCTGTCCGAATTGGATGGGATTATTCAATCGTTTAAGTAAGTGCTTTTCGGCTCTTATTTATAGTAACAAGTTAAAAAACTCCCTCCGCTCAGGTGTCTCAGAGCAGAGGGAGTTGCTTTATCCACATTAGGATGAATTCGCTATTATAGTATTATGCCTTAATAAACGATGAATCTTCAAACGGCTCGGCAATCCAGCCATTTTCTTCGATGAACAAACGTACTGCGACGATCTTCTGATTTTCCATTAAGGTGAAGAAGTGAGGAATATTTTCTGGTACCGAAATAACGTCACCAGGTGAAAGCTCAACATTAAAATATCCGATTTCTTCAGGACCTTTAATGATGAAAATGCCTTTGCCTGCCACAATAGCACGAATTTCATCTTCAGTATGCGTATGAATTTGCTCAAACTTGGCAAGCAGCTCATCCAGATTCGGTGTTGCTTCGGACAAGGTGATAACATCCCATATTTTATACCCGCGACGGGCGGCTAAATCCTTGATTTCGGGTTCAAAAGTGCTTAGAACAGCCGCTTTTTGCTCATCCGTCAGGATAAAGTTTTCTTGCAGCTCCCCGGCCAGCTTGGAAGCATCCCAATGCTCGTACAATACCTCTTGGCTCTCCAAAAATTCACGTACCTTGTCTTCATCGCTAATTCGTACATTCGTATTGCGTATTAGGATTTCAGCCATCGGTTATCCCTCTTTTCCACTTGGTTTAATGTTGTATACAGGATACCATGTCTTGAATCGTTGTACAATATTGGTTTGTAACAATTTATACTACAAACTGTAAAAATGAATATCGAGAGTGGCTTTTGTACGGAAGAAGCCGTATAAAACGTATGATTTTACTTCAATCTATCTAAATGATACGGTTTCTGCTAAACTAGGATTTAACGTTTTGCGGGGGTGAAGAGATTTTGGATAAAGTTAGCTTACAGGATGCATTACAACGAAGAATACTCATTCTTGATGGGGCCATGGGCACCATGATCCAGCAAGAGGATCTTTCCCCCGACGATTTTGGTGGGGAAGAGCTGGAGGGCTGCAACGAGATGTTGGTCTTGACCAGACCGGATGTCATTCAAGGGATACATGAAGCATACTTGGAGGCCGGATCAGACCTGATTGAAACGAATACTTTTGGAGCGACATCCGTTGTTTTGGCGGATTACGATATACCGGAGCGTGCCCGTGAGATTAATCTCGTTGCAGCTAGATTGGCGCGTAACGCGGTGGATAAGTACAGCACACCGGACAAGCCTCGTTTTGTTGTAGGAGCCATGGGACCGACGACGAAAACATTATCCGTGACAGGTGGTGTTACGTTTGCGGAGCTGATCGAGAGCTATGAAGAGCAAGCCTTGGCGCTAATTGAAGGCGGCGTGGATGCCCTGCTTTTGGAGACGTCGCAGGATACGCTTAACGTCAAAGCCGGAAGTATTGGAATTCGGCAGGCTTTTGAGAAGACGGATATGGAGCTTCCCATAATGATTTCGGGAACGATTGAACCGATGGGAACGACGTTGGCAGGGCAAATATCGAATCCTTCTGCATTTCGCTGGAACACTTGCACCCGGTGTCGATCGGGCTGAATTGTGCTACAGGACCGGAGTTTATGCGGGATCACATTCGCTCTCTCTCCGATATGTCCTCAGCAGCAATTAGCTGTTATCCGAATGCAGGTTTGCCTGATGAAAACGGTCAATATCATGAATCGCCTGATTCATTGGCCCGTAAAATGGCCGCTTTCGCCGAAAAAGGCTGGCTGAATATTGCAGGAGGTTGCTGTGGTACCACGCCTGAGCATATTCGGGTTATGAGTGAACGTATGGCGCAGTTTGAGCCGCGCCCGCTGGAAGGTCATCACCCACCGGCTGTATCGGGTATTGAGCCTGTCTATATTGAACAGGAAAATCGTCCCTATATGGTTGGTGAACGAACAAATGTTCTCGGCTCCCGCAAATTCAAGCGTTTGATCGTGGAAGGCAAATATGAAGAGGCATCTGAAATTGCCCGCGCTCAGGTAAAGAGCGGAGCGCACGTCATAGATATTTGTGTACAGGACCCGGACCGCGATGAAATGACGGATATGGAAGCCTTTTTGAAGCTGGTCGTGAATAAGGTAAAGGTTCCTCTTGTAATTGATACCACGGATATTCAGGTCATTGATACCGCCTTGCAATATTCGCAAGGAAAGGCGATCATTAACTCCATTAATTTGGAGGATGGCGAAGAGAAATTCGAGAAAATGGCACCTCTTATTCATAAATACGGCGCGGCTGTTGTTGTTGGAACCATTGATGAACGTGGTCAGGCTATTTCACGTGAGGATAAGCTTGAGGTGGCAAAACGTTCTTATGATCTGCTGGTGAACCGTTACGGTCTGGCACCCGAGGATCTTATTTTTGATACACTTGTATTTCCCGTGGGAACAGGTGATGAGCAGTACATCGGTTCGGCCAAGGAAACGATTGAGGGGATTCGGATTATTAAAGAGGCACTTCCAGGGGTTCACACCATTTTGGGTATCAGTAACGTGTCCTTTGGCTTACCGGAGGCGGGGCGTGAAGTGCTCAATTCCGTCTATTTGTACGAGTGTACCAAAGCAGGCTTGGACTACGCGATTGTAAATACGGAGAAGCTCGAACGTTATGCTTCGATACCCGAGCATGAACGGAAGCTCGCCGAAGACCTGATTTATAAAACCAACGATGAAACTTTAGCCGCTTTTGTGGCTGCTTTCCGTAATAAGAAAGTGGAGAAGAAGGAGAAGGTGTCCAATCTGTCGCTCGAAGAGCGGCTGGCTTCCTATGTAGTAGAAGGCAGTAAGGAGGGACTGATTCCGGATCTGGAGCAAGCGCTCGCCAAGTATTCTTCGCTGGAGATTATTAATGGGCCGCTGATGAAGGGTATGGAAGAGGTAGGCCGTCTGTTTAACAATAATGAATTGATCGTTGCAGAGGTGCTGCAAAGCGCTGAAGTCATGAAGGCGTCGGTAGCTTACCTGGAGCCGTATATGGAGAAAAATGAATCCTCGGTAAAAGGTAAGATTTTGCTAGCTACGGTCAAAGGCGATGTGCATGACATCGGTAAAAACCTGGTGGAGATAATTCTATCCAACAATGGTTACCATATTGTAAATCTGGGTATAAAGTACCACCAGAACGCATTATTGAGGCTTACCGTGAAGAAAAGGCCGACGCGATTGGCTTATCCGGTTTGCTTGTTAAATCGGCTCAACAGATGGTGTTGACTGCACAGGATTTGAAAAATGCGAATATTGATATCCCGATTATGGTTGGCGGAGCTGCTTTGACGCGTAAGTTTACCAAAAACCGTATCCGTCCAGAGTATGACGGACTGGTCGTCTATGCCAAGGATGCTATGGATGGTCTGGATATCGCGAACAAGCTGATGAATCCTGAGTCCCGTAAGAAAATGGCTGAGGACATGGAGGCCGAGCGAGAGGCGGAAGCTGCGACGATCGTGGAAACTAAGCAGTTGCCTAAGCTAACCCGGGCGGTTCGCTCTAACATTGCTCAGGATTTACCTGTTTATTTGCCGCCGGATACGGATCGTCACGTACTGCGCAACTATCCGCTCAATTATATTTTGCCTTATGTGAATATGCAGATGCTGATGGGGCATCATCTTGGTTTAAGAGGAAATGTAGAGCAGTTGCTGGCTTCGGGGAATCCGAAAGCGACTCAGTTGAAGGAAACCGTAGACAGCATCATGTTTGAAGCCGTTACAGACGGGATTATTCAGGCACATGCCATGTATCGTTTTTTCCCTGCACAGTCCCAAGGAGATCAGATTTTGGTCTATGATCCAGTGGATACGAGCAAGGTACTGCACACCTTTACGTTTCCACGCCAACAGGTAGAACCTTATCTGTGTCTGGCTGACTTTTTGAAGTCGGTGGAATCCGGAGTTATGGATTATGTAGGTTTCATGGTCGTTACGGCGGGTCATGGTATTCAGCAGCTTTCCACGCAATGGAAAGAAAAAGGCGATTACTTGCGTTCTCATGCGCTTCAGGCAGTTGCTCTGGAAGTGGCAGAGGGGTTGGCCGAGCGGCTTCATCATATTATTAGGGACAGTTGGGGCTTCCCGGACCCTGCCGATATGACAATGAAACAGCGGCATGGTGCCAGATATCAGGGCATACGGGTATCCTTTGGTTATCCGGCTTGTCCTGATCTGGAGGATCAGGGGCCGTTGTTCCAACTGTTGAAACCTGAGGATATTGGCGTTGAACTGACAGAAGGGTTTATGATGGAACCGGAGGCTTCAGTATCAGCCATGGTGTTCAGCCACCCTCAGGCGCAGTATTTTAACGTCGAAAAGGTATAACACCTTTATCAGATGGGATAGCAAAGACCCTCCGAGCTTCGGAGGTTTTTTGCTGGTCAGCAGGAAGAAGGTTAAAGTCATGGAAATTTATTTTCTCGGCACGAATGCAGGTGTGCCAACGATCCAGCGAAACGTGACGTCTATCGCACTCCGTTTGCTGGAGGAACGAAGAAGCATGTGGTTGTTCGATTGCGGCGAAGGAACTCAGCAGGAGGTACTGCGTTCGCCGCTTAAGCTAAGCAGGCTTGAAAAAATATTTATTACCCATTTGCATGGAGACCATCTCTTTGGTCTACCGGGTCTGCTTTCAAGCAGGGCATATCAGGGAGGTACGACACCGTTGACGGTATACGGGCCACCCGGATTAAAGCAGTACATCGAATTATCACTGGGAATCAGCCAATCCCGTATCAACTACCAACTACATATTGTGGAGCATACGGGAGGGCTGTTGTTTGATGACGGGCAGTTCCGTGTGGAGTCGGCTCTGCTGGACCATCGTATTGACAGCTACGGCTATCGTATTGTAGAGATGGATAAGCCCGGCAAGCTCAATCAGGAGCTGCTGGAGCGATACGGAATCAAGCCCGGCCCAGTGTATGGCAAGCTGAAGCGTGGAGAAAGCGTAGAGGTGGAGGGTGGAGTCATTCTTCATCCTGAGGATGTATTGGGTACACCGAAAAAAGGGCGTATCATCACCATTCTTGGTGACACGCGGCCTTGTCCGAATACCGTAGTATTGGCTCAAGATGCAACGGTTGTCGTTCATGAAGCTACTTTTCTGCATGAGTTGGCGGATACGGCGTATGAATATCATCATAGTACAGCACTTCAGGCGGCGGAAGCAGCTAAAGCGGCAGGTGCGGGCCAATTGATCATGACGCATTTTAGTTCCAGATATAAAGATCAGGAGCAGCTTCAGCCGTTGCTGGAGGAAGCACGGAGTATATTCCCCAATTCATTGCTGGCGGAGCAGCATGTGCTGTTACCGGTACCCGATATCGGTTCATAAACGGTAGTTATAAAAGATAGACGTGTATGGGTGCCGGGGCTTGCTCCGGTGCCTTTGTTTTTCCTGCAAAATTATTTTCCGGGAAAGCGCAGGATGCGACAAGAGATGAGGACGACATATGGGCGGGGTCGAATGAATTTGTACTACCACATATGGAGGCGTGTCATATTCGGTTTTCTATATATCGAATTTAAGCATTTTATATTTTGAGCAGGGCCAGGAAATACAGGAAATTTTCCTTGTAGAAAAGGCATCTTCGATGGATTTCGACGGAGATGCAAGCTTATTCCCTGGGAAAGCGACGGCTTTTAGCGAGGAATGGCATTATTTTGAACGGTTTATCAGCAATTCATGGACTTCATACGTATTTTTGACTTAAGATAGATAAGATGAAATGGGGAGGCCAACTTATTTTATGACCTGAATGATTAAGGTGATTAAATAAGAGGGTGAACATCATTCATGGGATGAATTATAATTTCAATGTTTATGATGAATTGATTTGAAGTGCGGGAGGGAATTACGATAAAATCGTTACTAATTGATCTGGATGGAACATTGTACCATGGGAACCGGATGATCAAGGGTGCGGATCTGCTCATATCCCAATTGCGCACGAACCAGATACCTTATGCTTATGTTACGAACAATGCTTCACGCACACCTGAGTCGGTGGCGGAGCATTTGGTCGGTATGGGAATTGATGCAGTTAGCGATGAAGTATGTACTTCGGCGCTGGCGGCTGCACAATATGTTGCACAGCAAAGCCCTGAAGCACGTGTATATTGTATTGGTGAAACGGGATTACGTCAGGCGCTTACGGATGCCGGATTGCAGCTTGTGGAGGATCACCCTGATTATGTGGTGCAGGGGATAGATCGCCAATTTACATATGATAAGCTGGTTGCTGCCATGCGCTGGATTCGGGAAGGGGCCATTTTTGTTTTGACAAACCCGGATCTACAATTGCCTTCACAGGATGGACTCACGCCGGGGGCTGGAACGATTGGAGCTGCGATTGAAGCGGCATCACAGGTAAAACCGGTAGTCATTGGCAAGCCTTCAAGTGTGTTAATGAACTATGCGCTGGATCGCTTGAACATTAGAGCGGATGAAGCTCTGGTTGTGGGCGATAATATGCTTACCGATATTGCGGCAGGTGCGGCGGCAGGTTGCAAAACAGCTCTCATACTATCGGGTGTTTCGACCCGCATTAACATGGACGAACATATACGTGTCGTTGGAGTAAAGCCTGACCTGATTTTTGACAATCTGGATGAATTGTGGGATTGGCTCCAGGAAGAGTGTAAGTAATAGTAAATATACATTTTAAAATAATCTGCAAGAATCAAAAGTGATTTGCAGCTACGAAAGGAAAGATATTGACATGCCGGAACTTCCTGAGATGGAGAATTATAGAACGCTATTGTCAAAACAAATTTTGGACATTCCGATTACTGGAGTGACGGTTAACCGTGTAAAGTCCATTAATACCGATGTGGAAACGTTTGAGAAGCAATTGCTGGGAACTACCATTGTATATATGGAGCGTCGAGGCAAGCACTTGATTTTTCATCTGAACACGGGCGGGCGGCTTGTGCTGCATCTGATGCTGGGAGGACTGCTGTATCTGGGAACGGAGGAGCAGCGTCCTGACCGTACGGTTCAGATTGAACTGGATTTCAGTGGAGTAAAGCTTTATTTTATCGGGCTGCGCTTGGGTTACCTGCACCTGCTGACGGCTAAAGAAACAGAAGAGGCGATGTCTGAACTCGGACCTGACCCGCTGGATCGTCGTATGACACTGGAAAAGTTCACTGCACGTTTGAAGGGACGTCGGGGTATTTTGAAAACAACGCTGGTAAACCAGCATGTTTTTTCCGGTATCGGGAATTGTTATTCAGACGAAATTGCTTATATCGCTGGATTTACACCAGGTTCCAAAGTACAAAACATTGTACAGTCGCCAGAAAAAGTGGAAAAGCTGTATCATGCTATGCAATCCGTGCTTCGTGAAGCTACTGCGGAAGGCGGTTATATGGAAATGCCTTTGATGGAGGGGGATACACTAACGGGCGGTTTTGACCATCAGTGCCGGGTGTATGACCGTGAAGGAGAAGAATCGCCAAGTGGCGGGAAAATTGTACGGGTGGAGCTGGCGGGAAAAAAAGCATTTTATTGCCCGGTACAGCAGCATGATGCCTAAATTGCTGATCGGTTCTCATGTTAGTACGCGTGGCGGTTTTTCCAAAGCCGCTGCGCGTGCACGAGAGCAGGGAGGGCGTTCTTTTCAATATTTTCCGAAAAACCCGCGTAGTCTCAGGCTAAAGGAATGGAATGAGGCTGATGCAGCCGCTTGCAAAGCTTACTGTGTAAAGCACGAACTCCAATCTATTGCCCACTCGCCATATCCCGTTAATCCAGCCCACGGACGCGAACGCGGTCAGGAGCTTTATGATCTGACAGTTGCTTCGTTGCGGAATGATCTGGATATTGCTGAAGCCTGTGGCTCCAAGGGGATTGTCGTTCATTTTGGTCATACCCATGCGTCTGACCCGCTGGAGGGCTATCGGAATATCATTGGTTGTCTTGATGATGTGCTGGAAGGATGGCGGGGAAATGCTAAAATATTGATTGAAAATCAGGCGGGGGATCACGGTCCGATGGGAACGACGCTGGAGGAATTGGTGCAAATTCGCCAGTTGTGTCAATACCCTGACAGCGTCGGCTTTTGTCTGGATACCTGTCATGCCTATGCAGCAGGATTGTGGAACGGTGGAAGTGATGAGGCGTTGATCGAAAAAGGGGATCGTCTTGGCTATTGGCCAGCCCTGTGCGGAGTTCATCTGAACGATTCCAAATATCCGTATGGCTCAAGAAAAGACAGACATGCGCGTGTTGCGCAGGGATGTATTGGTCTGGAGGGCATGCGTTGGATGACGGAACAGGAGCCTGTAAGGGGCATTCCAGTCGTTTTGGAAAGTGAAACGGGACCTGATGGGACCCATCGCGAAGATATTCAATTAATCCTAAGCTGGCAGTAAATACAGTTTGGCGGATGTTCTTCATCTTTAAGGCTTAGGAAGCTTGCATCCTTGGGAAAAAGGAGGAGACGTTAATGCATTTGTTTATGGACGATTATCGGCCTTGTCCTCCGGGCTTTAAGCTGGCAAGGGATGCGGAGGAGTGTTTGTTATTGCTTCATGAATACCCGATTTCGGTGTTATCGCTGGATTATGATTTGGGGCCGGGTCAGCCAACGGGGAAAGATGTGGCTGCTGCCATTGCAGGGAAGCAGTTGTATCCACGTGAAATTTATTTGCATTCCTCCAGTGCCGAGGGCAGACGCGCCATGTATGAGCTGCTGTATGCCAACAAGCCGGAAGGAGTCACCGTGTATAACGGCCCGGTACCAGAGGAACGTATGCGTGAGATCAGAAAAGAGTTGGAACGATGAAGGAACTGGGACAAAAGGAGGTACGTCGTGCCATATGGGAGGGATGCAAGCTGGCTTTGTTTGTGTACACTCCCATGTGCGGAACCTGCGCGGCGACCCGGCGGATGCTGGAGGTGGCAGAGCATTTGCTCCCCGAAGGAGTCGTAGTGCAGAGCAACATTAACTATATTCCCGAACTGGTACAGGAGTACCGAATTTCCAGTGTTCCTGCGCTGCTTTTATATAACGGTGAGAACGAAATTCCTGAGATTATCTACAAAATGGAATCTGTGGAACACTTGCTGAGCAGGATAAGGAGCGTGGTGGAATGATATCTATGAAGAACATCACATTGCAGAGGGAAGAAAGCCGAATATTGGACGATGTGAATCTTGAAATACGGGAAAATGAGCACTGGGCCATTCTGGGGCGTAACGGCTCTGGTAAAACAACATTGCTGGAAATGATGACAGGCTATATGTTTCCAAGTCGCGGAACGGTCAAAGTGCTTGGGCAAACATATGGTCAATGTGACGTACGGGAAGTACGCAAGCAGATTGGATATATCAGCCAGACGTTGTTGGAAAAATTGGCTTTAAAAGATCCGGTATGGGAAGTAGTTGCTACTGGAGCGTATGCTTTTTTGCGTTTTTATCAGGAGATTCCGACAGAGACAAAGGAAAAAGCCGTATCTCTGCTGGAGGGGATGAATTTAGGTTCGCTGATGAATCATCCGTTGGGTACTTTATCTCAGGGGGAACGCAAAAAGGTAATGCTCGCCCGTTCGTTGATGGCGGAGCCTCGTTTGCTGATTATGGATGAGCCTTGCGCCGGGCTGGATCTATTTGAGCGGGAAAAAATGCTGGTTGAAATTGATCGGCTTCGCAAAAGGGATTTGTCAGTGGTCTATGTAACCCACCATATTGAGGAGATTGTTCCCCTCTTTACCCATGTGGCACTTATCCGTGATGGCAAGGTGGCAGCAGCCGGACCGAAAAAAGAGGTTTTAACGAAAGAATTGATTATGCATACCTATGAAGTTCCAGTTGAGCTGGATTGGGATGGAGACCGTCCCTGGATTCGGGTGTGCACTGGAGGGTAACGTTATTTTGGAGGAAACATATATGAGTACAGATGAACAGGGTGGAACCGCTTTGTCATCATCAAGATTTGTTTGCACGGCTAACCATGGGTTTGCACCTTATGCCCAGGAAGAGCTTAGAAGAATGTTTGGCTCGGTGAAAAGCACAATACTTTTACCTGGTGAAATTTTTCTGGCTACATTACCTGCGGATGCAAGTGAGGCTGTGGGAACGATTACGGGTCAGCCGCCAATGTTTTTGCGTCACTTATTTCCTGTGCATTTTCAGGAGGAAGGAACGAACTTGGCTCAGGTGCTGGAACGTTTGGTTTCTTTTATCCGTAACCGCCGAGAACTGATAGATCAGCGCGTTTCTTTGCAGGTGCGCAAAGGAGCTGACAGCAGTTGGGCTGAAAGCGCAGGTGCGCTCAAGCAGGCTTTGAGTGAGCAATTAAGTGATCTTCCTATGGAGCTTACGGTGCAGGGAGCAGAGGTTATTGTGTCCGTTTTTGCGGATACGGATACATGGTATGCAGGTGTGTCGCATCCTCAGGATAATCTATCGGATTGGAGCGGAGGCGCAGTTCGTTTTCAAAAAGAGGACGGGCAAATCTCTCGTGCCAAATTCAAGCTGCTGGAAGCAGAAGCGACGTTTGGCATTGATTTTAGCGCTTTTTATCAAGGACTGGATATCGGGGCGGCGCCGGGTGGATGGACTTCCTTTTTGCTGGAGCGTGGACTCAAAGTAACGGCGGTTGATCCGGCAAAGATGGAGCCTTCGTTGATGAAGTATGCCAATCTGACTTTTTTGCGTAAAAATGCGAGTGAGGTCAAATTCAAAGAAAATACATTTGATCTGCTGGTCTGTGATATGAGTTGGAGTCCAAAGCAGATGGCAAGGCTTGTCACTGATTTGCTGTATAGTTTACGCAGCGGCGGTACTGCCATCGTAACGGTCAAGCTAATGCATAAAAAGCCTTTGGCGCTTATTCATGATGTGATCGCTTCGTTCGAGCAGTCCGGCATGCAGATCCAGCGGGCCAAGCAGCTATTCCATAACCGGGATGAGATTACATTGTATATGATCAAGTATGGAAAATAATGCTTTACAATCGGTATAGGTGTGCTATATAATAAACCCAAATTGTTCCTTAAAAATACAATAACCACGTTTAAATAAAGGGAAAGCATCCCGCGAACATCGTTTTCATGGTGACATGAAGATTGTGTTTTTGCGGTAGGCTTTCCCTTTTTTGCGTTGTTTGCTTATAGAAAGGAGGCAAGAGAGATGAAAAAACAATCACATTTGGAATACGGTTCGGTTGTGGGTGAGCGTTACCGGATTGTCCGCACGTTGGGTACGGGAGGGATGAGTAGCGTGTTTATGGCAGAGGATCTGAAGCTGCCAGGTAAGCAATGGGCTGTGAAGGAGTCCGTTGCCAACCCGCAAATGATGAAGATTGTACGCGCGGAGGCTGAGATGCTGATTTCGCTGAGCCACCCACGATTACCGAGAATTGTTGACTTCTTCGAGCATCTGCCATCCGGGGCGGTATATCTGGTTATGGACTATATTGAAGGAATTACGCTGGAAGCGTACATGAAGGGTTACCAAGGCCATATTCCGCAGGAGCAAATTGTTCCATTAGCTTTGCAGTTGCTGGATGTGCTGGATTACTTGCACACTCGCCAGTCCCCTGTCATCTACCGGGATCTGAAACCAACGAATATTATGCTGACACCGGAAATGGAATTTAAGCTGATTGATTTTGGCATAGCGCGGAGCTATAAGGCTGAGATGAATCAGGATACGGTAAAGCTGGGCACAGTGGGCTTCGCAGCCCCGGAGCAATATGGAGCAGGCCAAACGGATGCCCGTTCGGACTTGTACAGTTTGGGAGCGTTGTTGTTGTATCTCTGTACTGGTGGCAAATATAGCGAGTGGACGGCCGGAGTAGAAGGATATATTCGTGGAGAATTACCTCGTCATTTGATCCCGGTGATTCGTAAGCTGCTGCGTCATCATCCAGGGGAGCGATTTCAGTCTGCCGGAGAGGTGATTGGGGAGCTTCGACGCAGTGCAGATTTTCAGCCTGCTCAACAAGGAGTGTTCGTTGGCGATGCTTCTATCGAATATGGAGGTACAAGGGTTGTAGCTGTACTGGGCGTGTCTTCTGGTTCCGGTGCAACGCACACAGCGATTGCGGTGAGCCACTATCTGGCCCGAAGGTCCCGTTCAGTGGCATTGGTCGAACTGCATAGTACAGCCAAAGCATTTGCCCGGCTTCAAGAAGTGGTAGACGGAGTACCCGATGGGCGAGCGAGTTCAAGCCGGCGCTTTGAGGTAGACGGAGTACACTATTGGCGTCAAACATCCCGTGCCGATGTCATTGCGTTACTGGGGGCTCTTATAGATTTATTGTGCTGGATTTGGGGAGCGGACAGGATAATGAGCGCTTGGAAGAATTTTTGAGAGCCGATTACCCGTTAGTGGTCGGTTCTGGAGCTGAGTGGAGAATTCAAGATATAGCAGGACTGGCTCGTTCTCTCCAGCGCCATCCGCAGCATAAATGGAATTACTGTTTGCCGCTGGCAGCAACGGAGGCTATACGCAGGCTGCGTAAGGAATTGGATCACGACAAAGTGTTTGCTTTACCATTCCATTCCGATCCATTTGAGCAAGAGGACGAGATGGATCAAGTGCTGGATGAACTGTTTCGTGGGGCCATTCCCGATACGCGAAAGAAACGCTTTGGATTCCTCAAACGCAGTCAGCGCTAGATAAAAGGTATATATCAAAAAGGCAGGGGAGAAGTTGTGTGTCCAAGCTAAGAAAAAGCAGTAAGCAAAAGCTTTACGCCGGTTTTATTGGTGCGGGTATTGTTGGCGTTGTCTTCGCGAGCTACCTTATAATTAACACCCATCAATTGAATGATGTCAGGAAGCAGGCCGAAGCAGAGGCAGCACAAAAATGGAAAGGCTATGAGCAAGAACAACGAACGGCGAAAAAAGGATGGGTTGTCGTTCGTGACATTTCTCCGGGTGAGCAGATTACACCTAGTGATTTGAAGGGAATTACGGTTCCTGGCTCTCAGGCTCCAGCCAATTTGGTTGCGGGTAAAAATGAAGCTTCCGGCAGCACGGCTAAAATTGAGCTGAAAAAAGGGTCCGTGCTTACATCAGCTATGATTACTGCCGAAGAACCTACATCTAAAGACTTACGTAATCGGGAGCTGAAGGTGGTGGTCCTCCCAAACAGCCTCAAAGCTGGAGACGAAGTAGATATTCGTATTCAATTTCCAACGGGTCAGGATTATATTCTGCTAGCCAAAAAGAAAATTTCCAAGCTGGAAGGTCCGGTCATCTGGGTTACGTTGAATGAGCAGGAGATATTATCGCTTTCGAGTGGGATTGTTGACGCCTATCTGCATAAAGCATCTATATATGCATTAACGTATGTCGATCCGCAATTCCAGCCGAAGGCGATTCCAACCTATCCACCCAATTCGAAGGTGATAGAGTTAATGAATAGTGATCCTAATTTGATCTGCGTTGCTGAACAAAAGCTGTCCAAGCAGTTGCGTGGTTCTCTTGAAAATGCACTTAGTTCGTCAAACAATGTCATATCGACACCTATAGAAAGGAGCCTGAGTGAGGAAGTTGCAGCACAGCATGCGGGAGCGAATGCAGGTGGAGCTTTGAATGAGAGTACAGGTACAGGGGACGGATATGGAAACGGGCAGGATGCCAAAGAACAAGCAGACATCTTGACGCAGAGTGGAAGCTCTGATCCATATGGTAAATAAATCAGAGAAAAGGGACAAACGTATGAAAACTTGGATATTTGCCGGGCTATGTGATAAAAGCGATACCTTGTTATACATCAGCAGTATATTGGCAGCATCCGGTCAACAGGTATTACTTGTGGATGCTACGCTGCGAGGACAGTATCGATATAGCATAGGGATGCTCGACAAACCACTTCCCATTGTGCAGTTTGGCGATTTTAATGTCGCCACGGGTTTTACATCTTGGGAGGATCTGCATATCGCTATGATGGCTGATCGGAAAGCAGGTTTGACTTATGACATTGTTATTCTGGATGTAGAGTCACCTGATTTCTGCCCCGTATCTGTTTGGCAAGAGGCTGAACAGCGGATTTGGGTCAGTGATTATAGCCGGATGTTAATGGACAACGGACAGGTGTGGCTTGAACGTTTGTTCAGTCAACCTGATTTTCCGAAGAATCTTGTTTTTCACAAGTTATTTATGCAAGCCGTCGATTGTGGTGTGGAGGAGCCGTATTTATGGGAATACATGAACCGCTTTCCGGCCTCTTGGCAGCAGGAGCCGTATATACTGCCATGGGATGAAGGGCATCTTGCCCTGAAGCTGGAAAATGAGCACAAACAACAGCTCAAGCTTAAGCCATTGTCCAGAATGTATAAGAAAGAACTGAGTCGTTGCATTGGAGAATTAATGGGTTGGGAACCCAAAGAGAGCCGTCATGCTTTAAAGCGTGCGGAAAGGAGAAAAGCATGAGTACTATTTTGTTTTGGAGCCCGGTTAAGGGAGCGAGTGGAAGCAGTTCTTTGGCGGCATCCATAGCTGTTACTATAGGTAATCTTTATAGAGGGCGACTGCTGCTGACCCATTTGGGGCGCAGACAGAGCGGGATTGAGTCGGGATTTCCCATACAAGAACATCGGATGGACGATCCAAGCTTACAGCTTCAGGAGGGAGGTTGGGATGCTCTTGCACGATTAGCTCTGCGAGGGACATTATCCAGAGAAAATATTCGCAATTATACGACGCCTGTACTGGAGCAGACTCTCGATGTGCTTGAGGGAACCTCAAGCTTTGGAGTCGCGCCGCCATTGTTATCCTCTGCTCTTGTACGAGCAGTGATGGATACGGCAGATCAGTATTATGATTTGACGCTGGTCGATGCAGGGAGCGGGGCAGGATGGGGAGCTGTACAGCATGAAGCATGTGTGCGAGCCAAGCTGGCAGTTCTTTCGCTGACTCAAAATATGAGAGAACTGGATGCCTACTTTGAATCTGTGTCTCCATTATCCACTTACTCAGAATTGCCGCTATTGATCGTACTTGGAAAATATGATGTGCACTCTCAAGCAAATGTGGCTAATATTCGCAGGAGATATGGCTACAAGGGAGCACTCCATACCGTTCCTTATAGCACCGAATTTATGGATGCGTGGAACCGCAGAGACGTGATCGGTCATGTGCAGCGGGATGTACGAAGCGGGAAAGAGAAGGACCGTAAGCTTTTTATGCCAGTGGGATGGGCACAGAGCATACGGCAGATTAGCAAGGCTATTCTGGAGGCGGCAGAGTCCGATCTTCGGCTCAAGGCTTTGGAGAGGGGCGCTTAAATGCTCTCCCCTCAAATGATCAACGGGCTTATTCTTACTTGCATCATTCTGTTGTGTATCATACTGGTTATCGTTAAATACCGAGGGAGCCTTCGCTTGCGGCATTCAACTATTCGAGTAGCTCCAGAGAGTGAAGATGCCACATTGGAGGTGCTGATGGAGTATATCAAAAATGCGCTGCACGAGCTAAGTCATAGTCAGATGGCGGATGCCGGATTACATGAGGAGGAATACAGGCGGCGTATCCATCAAAGGGCCGAACTGCGCAGGGCGTTAAAGGACTGTGCCAATGGCAGCAGTGGAGACAAACGTTTTGTTAAAAATTTGATGGCTGAGATGCTGATTAACGGTTATGGCTTGAATGAAAAGATCGTTGATACCGTTATGCCATTCTCCAGACCAGAGCTGTTTAGCGTACAGGACCAATTCGAAATTGTATTTTACCAATATCAGCAAAAGTTTGGTGTCGATGCTCTTTCACGCTTACTGGATACTTATGATTTGGCGGAAATGAGATATTCGCAGCAAGATGAAGAGGATGGAAGCTATCATATCACAGCAGAGGATATCCGCTATATCTATGACTGTGAGCATCGCCCTCTCTCCTTTCTGGAGAAGGTAGATATTATTGTGCAGCGGATTTATCAGCACTATAAAGGCTTTTCCGTCATTGATGATATTCGTGACCAGCGGATCGACGGTGTCAGTGGGGGCGTTAGCGGTGTGCCGGAAGGCGGAATCCCTGTATCGGCCGATTGGCCTCAGGATCAATATGCATTCGAACCAACATCTGAACCGATAGCGAATGGTTATGAGAGTGTGTGGATTTTTTATAAAGGTAAGACCATCCACCTTTCGTTCCTTTCCTTCGGTTCAGAGCGGGAGCTTAAAAGGGTGTGCCAAAATATTTACAAATACAACTACCCGGGGCAGCTTTCCGAAGCCAATGGTTATAAGGTGAACGAAATGAAGGATGGGTCACGGGTTGTTGTGGTACGACCTCCTTTTTCAGAATCGTGGGCTTTCTTTGTCCGTAAATTCGATGAGCAATTAATTAAGGGAGAAAATGCCGAGTTTCCGATACAGTTACTTTCTTATTTAATGAAAGGCAGTCGCATCACAGCAATCACCGGAGCGCAAGGTTCAGGTAAAACGACGTTGCTGATGGCGATGGTCAAGCATATTTACGCTTCGTATACGCTTCGTGTGCAGGAAATGGCCTTTGAACTGCATCTGCGAAGCATTTACAGCCGCCGTAACATTCTGACCTTTCGGGAAACGGATCATATTTCAGGGCAACAAGGGCTCGATTTGCAGAAAAAGACAGATGGAACCGTCAATATCCTTGGTGAAGTAGCAAGTGACGAGGTAGCCGCATGGATGATTCAAATGTCGCAGGTTGCCAGTCTGTTCACCATTTTTACCCATCACGCCAAAACCTTTCGTGATCTTGTGTTCTCCCTTCGTAATTCACTGCTCAAAACAGGAGTGTTTCAGCATGAAGGTATTGCTGAGGAACAGGTCGTTCATGTCATTAACTTTGATGTGCATCTCAAGCGTGATGCTGAGGGACGGCGATTTATTGAACGGATTACGGAATGTGTGCCGCGCGATCCCGATCGTACAGGTTCAGGCTCCAGCTCTGCATCGAGTTATAGCTACCGTCATGTTATGGAATATCGGAATGGGAGATATATGGCGATGGAGCCCCTGACTGTCAAAAGTACAGAAGAAATGTGTGAACAGATGAACGTCAAGGATGCCGGAGATTTTCGCAGATTCCTGACTCGCTATTGGGAGGAAGCCTATGAGTCTTAAAGAAATTTCACTGTGGGTTTTGCTCATTTCGGGTGGGTGCTTCGCGCTTCTCTATGTGACTTTGTGGTGGCTGCGCAAGCGTAATGGTCATGCAATCCGAAGAGGGCGAATTCATTCTGTGCGAGAGGGACGGAAGGGAAAGGCAGTACTGCAACGGCAAATGCAATCTGCAATGCACAGGTTGTACACGATAGGCATGAGATTTCCTGTTACATCCGGGTATATCACGAGTGTACGTAAACGATTATCCGGTTTGCACGCCTACGATGAATATAAGCTTCGCCTTGAGACGATGAAGATGACGTTGTTCATTTGGGGGGCTTTTGCTTGCAGCGGCGTTGTGTTGCTTATGATGAAACCGGGGCTAGAGTTTGCCGTACTGGCTCTGTTATGCGGAGTGGTGATTAACAGTCTCATTTTGGATATGGCGATTAGCCGGATGGAAAAAAGGCTGCTTGCACAGATGATCGAATTGTTCGCCAATGTACGCCATCATTATCATCAGCACGGCATGGTGGAAGAGGCAATATCCGAGGCGGCCGATTTGGCAGGGGCTGAGGCTGGAAGGCATGCGCGACTTATTCATGAGGCGTTGACGGACGCTGATCCGCACGAAGCGCTGGAAAGATACTATGAGTCCGCTCCTAATCGGTTTTTAAAAGCATTTGCCGGTATTTCATATATGGTAATGGAGTTTGGTGACCGGATTGAAGAGGGAGGCTCCATTTATTTAAAGGGACTTGGCAGTCTTGCGCGCGAAATCCAACTGGAACTGCTGCGGAGAAATAAACTGGACTACCTGCTCAAAAGTTTAAATGTGATCGCACTTGCACCTGTTTTCTTTACAATGCCAATCGAAAGATGGGCAAGATCCAGCTTTCCATCTATGGACGAGTTTTATCAGGGGAAATGGGGCTTTATCACGAAATTGTCCGTCTATATTGTAATTATAGTATCTTACTTCCTGCTCCAAAAGCTGCAACAGACCGACGAGACTGGATATCGTGCGGGCAAAGGAAAACGGGTCTGGGAGCAAAAGCTGTATCGTTTCCCCATTATTCGTAATGTGGTGGATGCTTTAATTCCGCGACAGCATATGCCCTCTTATTTCCAACTGACCCGGCTGCTTAAGGAAAGCGGTGCAGAGGTCAAGCTGGAGTGGTTGTACATACGCAGAATCACTCTTTTTATCGCAGGATTGGTGTTCAGCATCAGTACGGTATTATTTTACATCAAGCTGAGAAAACACATATCCTTCACGCTCCGGTTCAATCGGGACAAATGTTCGGGCGTTTGGGTCCAGCGGAGGAAAAAGAAGCTTTCAAGCAGAGTGAGATTGACCGCAAAATGATGCATGCGCTAAACATGAGGGCAGACAGCACCTATGAGCAGACGTATGCAGCATTGAAGCAGGTTTCTGGTGGCAGATATACTCCAGAGCAGCTTTCCGAAAATACGCGTCGTATCCTGCAAAAGCTGGAAGCGTGGAACGAGGAATACACCAAGTGGTGGGAAGTGCTAATCAGTTG
>NZ_CP013206.1:0-61492 GCF_001447315.1 Paenibacillus sp. IHB B 3084
CGTGTCTGCCCCTTCAGGCAATTGTGCTCCTGTCATGATGCGCGCCGCCAATCCCGTCTCCACCCGCTTGTCCGATACGGTGCCGCATGGAATTTCATCAATCACGCGTAGCCAGATTTCCTGACCGGACGAACAGACTTCAGTGTCCGAACCAAGGATGGCGTATCCATCCATACCTGAACGACGGAAGCTGGGATATGGGTGTGGTGCGGTCAAATCCATCGCCAAATAACGTCCATGGGCCTGCTCGAGTCCTACATCCTCCCGCTCTCCCTGTTTGACATGAGTAGCTATTCTGCTTTGCGCTTCTTCCACTTGAACCGCTTTGCGCTGAAATTTGTCCGAATTTAATTGTACCTGATTCATATCTTCACTCCGTTCTTCTGAAAATGCTCTCTTTCTGTTATAACGCTAAAACCGTTATCTGGCAAATCCGGACAGTATTTATTGGGTCGTGGTCAGTCTCTTTGCGCAAAAAAACAGCCCGGAATCTCATACCCAGGCTGTTTTGGCAGGTACTATTTTAGAATTTTGATCATCATTACACTTCTTGACCCCATCATCGTCGGCTTCGTCGGCTGATTTTACCGGAACCGCTGCGTGTTTTAGGCTTGCTGTAAGATTTCCGCGGCGAATCAAAAATGCTGGAACCGCCACTGCTGCCCCGGTCACGTGAAATCGAGCCCCTGCTCGGTGAACTGCTGCTGGAGCCTCTGTCGAACAGACTTCCGCTGGAACCGACACTGGAATCAGACCCCTTACCCCTGCGGGTAACGGAACCCTTCCGCTCCACCGTAATCGGCGGGATCGCTTTCTTCTCCTGCACCGTAGGTGCACGATACTGGCCCTGAGAAGGTCGGTATACATCTCTGCTTGAATACCCCCGGTAAGAGCCAGATCCGCGTAACGAATCAAACAGAGCATCGAGTACGGTTGCCGTTAAGTATCCTTTTAGAAAGCTGGAACTGTAATTTTGCTCGACATACTTCTTGCTGTCAATTTCAATTAATGTGTCTTCCTTCTTGGCTGGATCTTGCTGTAAATGGTACCATTCATCGCTGTACACCAGAAACATCCGCTCATTGCTCTGCGGCGACATTTGTTCCGGTTCACGCTGTTCTTTCAGTTCCTCCGCCACTTCCGGAACCGTTTTGCCTGCGGCGCGATACACGTACGAGGTCGAATTGCCGCTGCCGCTGACCGATTCCAGCGGGTACGTATCTTTCACATTTGGCGCACCGCAGCCGCTTAACACGGATACGAACAAGCTCAGCGCCACAATGACCTTTAATGCATACTTCCAGGTGCGTTTGCCCATGTGTCACCCTCTCCTAGCTTGCCCGAATAACCTTGACGTCTCCGGTAATTACTTCTTCCCCTTCATATAGCATAAAGCGACCATCCTGCCACTCTACACGCAACAAATGGTAATCATCTGACTGATACTGCCAAACGTGCTGCTCTCCACCCTGTTGAAAAGGAGCACGGCCCATAACCGTAACATGCCCAAAATACTGCTCTTCCAAATGATATGTTGTATCATCCAGCTCCAGAATCGTTGGCACTTCCTCCGGGTTGTCCAGTCTGCCGTCGATGGCCTGGTACAGTCCAAATTGCAGCGTTTCCCGTTCCTCAATGTGAAGGTAGCTAACTTGATTACCATCCTGAAGCGTCAAAACAACGGCATTCCGAGCACGGTTGTGTACTCGGCCTACCACTTCATATGTGACAAGAGACACTTCACAGATATCGCCCGGATTTAAATGAAGCATGCTTTTTTCCGCTTTTGGCGGCTCCGGCTTGGCAAACAGATTTGAAATGCGTTTCCATACACCCATGATGATTCCCCCTGCTTTTCTTTAGCCTAGAAACATGCCGCAATGATCAAAGCACCGACCAGATGCAGCGTACCTGAAAACAGACCAAAGCCAATTTTGCCTTCCTGCGTGCCTTTATCCAGATCAAGCTGTGCCCAGTACCGAAGCAAGAGACGAACGATAACTTCCAAAACAAACAGAATGACAAAAGCGATCACAGAATACACAAGCGCCTCCAGCAAATTGTTAGCTGTAGCAATCGAGCTTGACAAAATATACCCTTGTGCAAACAGCTTCATAATTAACCGGACCGTTACGGCCATATTACCGGCTTTCACTTCTGCAAAATCCTTATACTTCGTAAATAAAGAATCAATGTACATCAATACGAACAACAAAACGGCACCCGCGCCAGTCCATACAAGCATCGCTTTCATCGTTTCTAAAAAATGCATTTCATACCATCCTCCACATCTTCTTGACCTTCATATATGTTGATTCACGCCTCCAGGCAGGGAAAAGCGAAGGAGAAAACGGTTCCCCTTCGCTTCCTTTGCAGCCACGCAGGCGGCCATGCTTATAACCTTATTTATTATCGTATTGCTTCAACAAAGCGGCAAGCTCATCGTCCACGGCGCTTTTCTTATCAAGCTCCTTAAATTCCTCATCCAGCGATTTTTCCTTAGAGGACATTTCGTTGCTTGCTTCAGCACGCGCTTCTGCTTGCAGCATTTTTTCTTCCATACGCTTCAGCCCAGCAGTTGCCGTATCGGAGCTAAAACCGTTCATCGCTTTGTTAATTTCTGTTTGCGCTTTGGCTGCATTATAACGGGCAACCAGCGTTTCACGCTTGTTCTTCATTTCCGTCAGTTGTCTGCGCATTTCATCCAGCTTACCACGCAGGTTATCGGCTGCCGCTTTATTCTGCTCGTAGCCCGTCTTGAACTCGGTCATTTTTTGCTCAGCAGATTTCTTTTCTTCCAACGCACGGCGAGCCAGATCCACATTTTGCGCTTTTGCTGCCGTATGAGCCTGCTCTTCACGTTTTTTCACCAAAGCGGCCTGCTCTTCATATTGCTGTTTAAATCTCTTCTCAATGGCAATCTGAGCGGCTACCGCTTTCTCTGCATCTTCCAAGTCCTCTTGCATATCACGAATGTATTGATCCGTCATTTTAACTGGATCTTCGGCCTTGTCAATAATGGAGTTGATATTGGACATCGTAAGATCTCTTAAACGTTTGAAAATAGACATGTGAAGTTCCTCCTAGAGTTGAATGCTTAAATTTTAAGCTCTGTACACATGTTTACGCAAGCTTTGCAAATAGAGTTTCAAAAATATTATCCGATAAAGTACATTTAAAGTACATTCTAAAAACCACGCAAGTATGGCTCCGGGATATCCGCCTGTACTTTCAGATCCCGCGATGCATGCAACGCCCAATACGGATCGCGCAGCATGGCGCGCCCTATCGCTACCAGATCAGCTTCTTTTGCTGAATCACCCGCCGGGCATCCTCATAATCGTCCAGCAGACCGACAGCAATTACAGGTACATTCAGCTTTTCACGTATTTTATGTGCCAAATCCACCTGATATCCCGCTCGCGCAGATGGACCGCCGTTAGAACCAATCGGCCCCTCGCCACCAGAGGAGATGTGAAAAATATCCACACCTGCATCACGATATCGTTCCCCTATGCCCGCTATGTATTCCACATTATATCCGTTTTCGACATACTCTTTGGCGGATATCCGCATCAACACAGGCATATCAGACGGAAGTACCTCTTTAACAGCCTGAATCACTTCAACACCGAACAGCGATAGATCCTGTCCATACTCATCTTCTCTGGTGTTCGTTAAAGGTGAATGAAATTGATGGATCAGATAACCGTGAGCGCCATGAATTTCTACCGTATCAAACCCGGCTTCCACCGCGCGGCGCGCGCCTTCCTTATAAGCCTGAACCAGTTCCCTGGCTTCGGCTGTCGTTAAAGCATGCGGCTCCTTGAAACGTTCGCTAAAAGCTATCGAGGACGGTGCAACAGGCAAGTCGGTATCTTCAGCCTTTCGTCCGGCATGACCTAATTGAATTCCGATTTTGGCACCGTACTTGTGGACTTCCTCCACTATTTTACGGTATGCAGGAATATGCTCGTCACTCCAAATGCCCAGATCATGATCTGTAATACGTCCATCCGGGTGGACCGCCGTCATTTCCACAATAATCAGCCCGGTACCACCTACTGCCCGGCTAACATAATGGACATGATGCCAATCATTTGGCTTTCCATCTTTGGCCTCCACACTATATTGGCACATGGGGGGCATTACAATCCGATTTTTTAAAGAAAGTCCCTTTAATTGATAAGGAGTAAACAAGTCGGTCACTTTTATCCATCCTTCCTTTAATTCCAACTCTGTACAATATGAATTGCAACCTCATTATACACCAGCTATCACTGGATACCGAATCCATTAAAAGGCTAAAACTTGCGAAAATGCTGTTGTTTTCGGTCAGGTTTAATAGAATATGTGCGTTTAGCTTCGAGATCTGCACTTACATCCGTATTGTGCTGCATTTCCACTCAACCATTCAATAGTCTAACCTGTTCAGCAGCATAATTTCAACATGGCAGGTACATAATAAATGAAAGCAACAGGGGTACCACTGCACGGAAAGGGGGATACATATGCCGTACAGGGGAATATTGCCAATCATGGCACTGTTACTAGCATTTTCGAGTTTTCCCGTTCACGCGGATGCGCCTCCCGATACCGGAACGACTCATCCCAAGGAAGCGGTTGTTGTTTCTTCAGCACAAAAGAGCAGACAACGAGCCACTCCCACATTAGCTATGCTTCGAAAAAAACATTCGGATATTTTTAAAATGTGCGGCCCGCATACGCAGCAAATTGCCCTGACTTTTGATGACGTGCCTGATTCACGGTATACGCCGCAGGTTCTGGACATTTTGCACGCGAATGGTATCAAAGCCACCTTCTTTATCGTCGGTCACCGTGCGGAAAAACACTCGGGCATGATTCGCCGTATCGTACGTGAAGGCCATGCCTTAGGCAACCATTCCTATACCCATCCGGATTTTAGGAAGGCTTCACCGGAACGCTTTCGCAACCAGATTAAGAAAACAGAACATATTTTGGAGGCCACCGTTGGCTTTCGACCCAAGCTGATTCGCCCGCCTTATGGTGAAATTACGGAGCCTCAGATCCAGTGGGCGCGTAGTCACGGCTACATGATTGTCAATTGGAACGTAGACTCCCTCGATTGGAAGGGACTGAGTAAAACACAAATTCAGCGTAATGTGATCCCGGCTACCGGACCAGGCTCCATCATTTTAATGCACGCAGGCGGTGGTCAAAGCTCCAACCTGAAAGGCACTGTTCAATCCCTGCCGGGTCTTATTCAAGCGCTGAAAGCCAAGGGGTACAAATTTGTCACGGTTCCACGGCTACTTCACACCTCGGAGCGGAAATAATAGTAAAAGGGCTGTCTTACCAGCAGATGCATTCTGCTCGTCAAGATAGCCCTTTTTTAATCGACAAAGCCCATATGAATCAGGACCGGCGATTAAGTTATTTGATATTGGTTTACATAATATATATTATGTAAATATAATTCATTGGTTTATACAGACTATTTATCAATGACGTACAGCTTCACATTTTGGAAACCAAAGTCACTCACAAAAGATGGGCTACCCGGAATGAAAATATCAATCCGTTTCCCCGTAATGGCACTGCCCTTATCGCGAGCTACCGCTATAAAAGATTGATCCGGCAGCCCTGGATGGGAATAGCCTGTAACCAGCACTTTCGTACCCAACGGAATTACATTCGGGTCTACGGCAATCGTACCGAGTTTAAGCGGATTTCCGAAATAGTCTACTGCTCCCCATTTTCCATTTTCACTGGCTGCTGCGGAATACGCTGTGGCCTTCACATCAACTACTTTGCTGTAGTTAAATGTTTTACCCCATGCTTCAACCTGTTGATCGTCACCCGCCGGCGCTTTCTCGGACAAAAGCTGAGGCTTCGAATCCGAAGCGACTTTTACCTTGTTCTCGTCCGGAACCTTAATTTGTACTCCTGCATATATATTGCTGGCAGCAACATCCGGGTTCTCCTTTTGCAGATCCTCTACAGATACCCCGTAACGCTGAGCAAGCAAAAAGAAGGTATCACCTTCCTTGGCGGTATGAAGCGAAGCGGCGTCGGCTACCCCTGCTGTCTGTGCCAATCCTGCGATAGCTGCGGCCAGCACTGCAAATTTCATTGTTTTTCCAATACGTTTCAGATGTTTCAAAAGATATGTACCTCCTCTAATATGCCTGCGAAGTTAGCTGTCGGATTCGGACTCAGGAGAAGCCCTATGCTAATGCAATTCACCCCTAGGCACCTTCCATCCATTCGTATGAAGACGGATCAGAAGTGACTGCCGTTGTTACGTCCCCCGCACTTCCCATGGTTTTGGGTCCCGCATTCAGCGTCTGTCGTTGCTGTCTGCTGCCCAGGTAAGTTTTGGCTCACTGCATAATATCACAATTTTGTAACCTTATCTGCATGAAAATGTTGGGAACCTTGAACATCATACTACATCTGTTACAATTTTGTCATCATGAAATCGAAATCAGTTACAAAAATCTGAACGAGGATGACAAAAAAAGAAAAAGCCCTCCCGTCAAACTTCCACCGCGGAGGGCTTGCTTCATAGCCTTTACAAGCTCATTTCTTACAAAACCTTGGCAAGAAAATCCCGGGTACGATCATGGCTTGGTGTACCAAAAACCTGCTCCGGTGTACCTTGCTCCACAATTTGACCGTTATCCATAAAGATAATGCGGTCTCCTACCTCGCGTGCAAAGCCCATTTCATGCGTTACGATGACCATCGTCATGCCACCCTCAGCCAGCTTCTTCATCACGTCCAGCACCTCTCCGACCATTTCAGGGTCCAAGGCGGAGGTCGGCTCATCGAAGAGCATCACATGCGGCTGCATCGCCAAGGCGCGTGCAATTGCAATCCGCTGTTTCTGTCCACCGGACAACTGGTTTGGATAGGTGTCTTTTTTGTCTTCAAGTCCAACGGTACGCAGCAGCTCCAACGCAATTTTCTCTGCTTCCTTTGCTGACTGGCCTCTAACCTGAGTCGGCGCAAGCGTCAAATTTTGCAGTACTGTTTTGTGTGGGAACAGATTGAAGTGCTGAAACACCATGCCCATTTTCTCACGAGTTGCATTAATGTTGTGACCGCGTGCCGTAATCGGTTCACCCTCAAACAGAATCTCCCCGTCAGTCGGCTGCTCCAGCAGATTCATACAACGCAAAAATGTGCTTTTTCCCGAACCACTCGGGCCAATGACGACAACAACCTCGCCTTTGGCAATATCTATATCAATGCCTTTTAAAATTTCATTTTTGCCGAACGATTTACGCAGTTGTTTAACGGTGATCACTGGCTCTCAACTTCCTTTCCCATAAACCCAACAGCTTCGACAAGCTGAATGTCATTACAAAATAAATAGCGGCCGCGATGACGAACGGACTTAATCCTTCGTAGGTGATGTTCTTAATGACTTGAGCCTGATACATAATATCCACCATACCGATGGTAGAAATGATGGAGGACTCTTTAATAATCGTAATAAACTCATTGCCGATCGCAGGCAGTACAGACTTGAACGCTTGCGGTAAAATGACGTGACGCATAGCTTTGCCTCGTCCCATACCGAGTGAACGGGCTGCTTCCATCTGACCACGGTCCACTGCCTGGATACCTGCACGGAAAATTTCAGCCAGATATGCCGAGCTATTCAGAGATAACGTAATAATACCGGACTGAAGTGGCGTAAAATTAACGCCCAGCGTCAAAGCAACCCCATAATGGATGATCATAAGCTGTACCAGCATAGGTGTACCACGCAGCACCTCCACGTAGGCTGTACCCAACCACTCAATGATACGTACACCGCTCATCCGCAACAGAGAAATGATCAGACCAATGATAAATCCGAACAGTACCCCGAGGGCGGACAGCAACAATGTGTAGCCGATACCCGTAACGTAAAAACTGCGATATTTCCAAAATATATCCACAATGTTGTTGGATGAAACCTGTCGATCCGCAGAGAGCGCACTCGCTTCCGTGGAAAACTTTTCAATAGACCCGTCTGCTTTCAGGCGAGCCAACGTTTTATTTACAGATGCCAGCAGTTCAGTATTTCCTTTACGAATACCTACAGCCGTTTCTGCTCCTGCTTCCTCAGGCACCGCCTTGGCAAGTGTTACAGTGCCATCCAATGTGTATCCTTTAGCGACAGTGTCTTCAATCACGACAGCGTTAATACGCTGTGTCCGAAGCTGGAGCACCAGGTCGGAGATTTTATCCAGCGAAGTTACAGAGACATTGGGCACTTTTTGAGCAATCTCTTCCTGAATACTGCCCTTTTGTGCGCCGATCTTCTCGCCTTTCAAAGCAGCCATCGTCGGATATTTGTCCTTATCCTCCGGACGTACCATAATGACTTGCTTGGAGTGGTAGTATACATCCGAAAATCAATGCTCTTTCTGCGTTCATCCGTTGGTGTCATACCAGACAGTACCAGGTCTACACGACCACTTTGCAGTGCAGGCAGTAAGGAGTCAAAGCTCATGTCCTCAATAACCAGCTCTGCACCCAGATCCTTGGCAATTTCATTGGCAATATCAACGTCAAAGCCTACAATGGTATCCTTACCGTTAATTACTTTATGAAACTCATACGGCGGAAAATCGGCACTCATGCCGAGTACAAGTTTTTGCTGTGTCTTCGCTTCCGTTCCGTATGCAGTGAGCATAGGAAGACCAGCCAGCAGCAAGATAACCGCCGTCAAAATCAGGGCGGTAAAACGATATGCCTTTTTCAATCTTTTTTTCTCTCCTTAAATTCTTTATAATAAATAAGATTGTGTCATTATAAATGAATATGCATGAATATGCAATGAATGTTATAGTACAATTTCAGCATACCTGACGTAATACCTACATTTCAGCTTTTACAAAGGAGTTTTTCCATGAATAACAAAAATACGATCCAACGTACCATTGAACAGCATGCCCAACGTTTTAAGGACATTTCTTTATATATTGGCGCAAACCCGGAGCTGGGGAATGAGGAGTTTTTGGCGGCTGCTCGTCTAAAAGAGGAATTGGCTTTTCACGGATTTGAAGTTCAGTCCCCTGTTGTGGATATAGAAACGGCTTTTATTGCGACTTATAAAGCAGCCAAACCCGGGCCGGTCATCGCTTTTCTGGCGGAATATGACGCTCTGAAAGGCTTGGGACACGCATGTGGACATCACTTGATCTGTATGATGAGTACAGGAGCTGCTGTCAGCCTCAAATCGGTCATTGACGAGATCGGCGGAGAAATACGAGTATACGGCACACCTGCCGAGGAAACGCGCGGTGCCAAGGTTCCCATGGCGGCTGCCGGTTTGTTTGATGATTGCGATATAGCGCTCATGACACATCCTTATGACCGCTATGAAAAATCCGGCAAATCGCTGGCAATTGATGCTGTTCAGTTCGAATTCTTTGGGAAATCCGCTCACGCCGCTGCCAGTCCCCACGAAGGTATTAACGCGCTGGACGCAGTGATTCAAACGTTCAACGGCATTAATGCGTTCCGCCAGCAGGTGAAGAGTACGGTACGTATTCACGGCATTATTAATCAAGGAGGCCAGGCAGCGAACATTATTCCTGATTATGCTTCTGCTCAATTTTATGTACGGGCTGCTACACGTCATGAACTGAATTCATTGACTCGCCGTGTCGTTCAAATTGCTGAAGGTGCTGCCTTACAAGCTGGGTGTCGTCTGGAAACCTCGAATTATGAAACATCTTATGATGAAATGGTGACCAACCGCGCGCTTTCTGATGCCTTTACCGCTAACCTGGTGCTGGCTGGCATTGCACAGGAGAACATAACAGAGGGTGAAGATCACGGCTCTATGGATATTGGAAATGTGTCGCTGCATTGTCCTGCCATTCATCCTTACATTCAAGTTATTGACGAGAAGCACGCCTTGCATACACCTGAATTCCGCGATTTAGCGATGCAGGATCGGGCGCTGGAAGGAATGTTGTTAGCCGCCAGAACCCTGGCATGGACCGCCTGTGATGTAATTACGAAACCTGAATTGCTGGCTCAAATCAAGGAAGAATTCGCTCTGCTGAAAAGCGAACGTTAATTTTTTTTAATTACGCCTTCTTTCCAGAAAGGAGCATTCAAAATGAATAATATGAGCAGCTTTTGGGCGTTGTTTATTGTGATCGACATCATTATTTTGTGGTTTTTTTTCCGAGCATTATACCGAAGGAACCGTGGAAACCGAAAGACACGTCGACGTAATGCATTTTTTCTTAGCTCCCCGTCCCCCTCTTCCCTTGAACAGGGGCGCCATAAAGAAATTGTTGAACTGATGCAGCTTTTGGAACGATCTATTCCAGCCTCCTACGCTCATAGTGTCAGGCAGCGTGTAATAAAAGCCCATCCTCACCTGACGGAGCAGGAATATGATTGGCGCTGGAATGAGCTAAAACGATATTTTATGCTATGCGCCATTATGAATCGGGTGCCGATGTTTAGTCCGGATGTAGATGAACTGTGGCACGAAATGCTGATGTTTACGCGGGAGTACCAGCAATTCTCGGAAGCCTTCTTTGGTCGCATGCTGCACCACGCCCCTCATTCCGGCTCACAGCCGATGCCGGATGAAAGGGCATGGTTTGACTGGCTGTATGTAGAATGCTTTGGCTGGAACCGCTATAGTGCGAGCTTATGGGGGGCTTTTTTTAATCATCCATTACCGAATAACGAGCTTGCACACTATTACAAGCTGGCAACTTCCGGGCAGCCAGCAGGCGACCGTTGGAATACGCAAGAGGGTATGGGCATCTCTCAGCAGGCACAGCAAGCGGTTCAGAGGATCGTGGACCATCTACGTATCCGGGTAAATGAAGCTGTAGATGATCCAGATGGCAAGCGACTGCCGAAGGTCAACTATTTGCAAAGTGATTATCTACTGCTGGCCGTCGTATGGTATTCCTGGTATCAACCCCAACAGTTTGCCTTGCACATGCATCCGGATGCTACAGGAAGTGCCGCATTAGCAAGCTCATCAGGCTGTAGTTCAGCAAGTGGCTGCTCGAACTGGGATACGCATCACTCGCACCATCACTCTTCCCACGGCTCATCTCACCACGATTCAGGTGATTCCGGTGGCAGCCATTCCTCGTGCAGCAGTAGCTCCTCATGCGGAAGCAGCTGTGGTGGAGGCGGAGGCGACTGATCACATCAAAAAAAAGGCATTCCCCAGCCACTATTGGCTTCATGAGGAATGCCCTTTTTCTATTGTACATTGTCAATTCTGCATCATTTGAACACTTTTACCCAGTACACTCAGTTCATTCGTTTCCAATCAGTGAACGGTAAATATCCAGATACGCTCCCGCCGACACATCCCAGCTGTACTCTCCTGCAAAAGCAGTGTGTGTAAGCTTGGACCAATGCTCAGGCTGGCGATAAAAATCAACCGCACGACGAATCGTATGCAGCATATCATGTGCATTGTAGTTTTTAAAGCTAAAACCGTTCCCTTCGCCTGTAGACTCGTTGTAAGCATGTACGGTATCGTTCAGACCGCCCGTTTCCCGTACAATGGGAATGCTACCATAGCGAAGCGCCAGCAACTGGCTGATCCCGCAAGGCTCAAACCTCGACGGCATAAGGTACATATCGCTTGCAGCATAAATTTTACGGGACAAAGGTTCACTGAATGCCAGCTGCGCCGACATTTTCAAGGGATAACGTCCGGCCGCTTCCCGGAACCAGTGCTCAAAGGCCGGATCTCCCGTGCCTAGCACGACAAACTGAATATCATCATAGTACATGATCTCATCAAGTATCCTTGTTACCAGATCCAGTCCCTTCATATCCACAAGTCGGGTTACCATCGCAATTAAAGGCACATCCGGTCGCACCGGCAAACCCAGTTCCTTTTGCAGACCGATCTTGTTTTCCTTTTTCTTGACCAGACTGGTGCGGTACTTCGTATAAATACGATTGTCCGTAGCAGGATTGTAGCTTTTGGTATCAATTCCGTTCACTATACCCGATAAACGCCCCTGCTCTCCCAGCTTACGCAGCAGCCCTTCCAACCCGTAGCCGTAAAATTCTGTCTGAATCTCCTCTGCATAGGTAGGACTTACTGTGGTGACATGATCCGAGTAGGTCAGCCCGCCCTTCATAAAATTCAGTCTGCCATGATACTCCACACCCTCAGGGGTAAAATAGCTATTGTCGAGATTCAGCAGTTCCGTTAAGACCTCATATGGAAAATCCCCCTGATACAGTAGGTTATGTATCGTAAACACGGTGCGAATATCACTGTAAAAGGGCAAATGACGGTAATTGGCGTTCAATAGCAACGGTACCATCGCGGTATGCCAATCATGACAATGTAAAATATCCGGCTGGAAATTCAAATCAGGCAATACTTCCAAAATCGCCCGGTTGAAAAAGGAGAAGCGTTCGCCATCATCCATATAACCGTAAATCCCGTCACGACCGAAGTAATATTCATTATCTATAAAATAAACCTTAATTCCGTCCAGCGTCAGTTCCTCTACTCCACAATACTGATCACGCCAGCCTACAGCGACATGCTTGACCGTTACCGGACGCAGTGACTTCTTATAAGTATCGGGAATCCCCGCATATTTAGGCAAAATGATTCGGACGTCGCACCCTGCCTGAAGAAGGGCCTTCGGCAGTGCACCAATGACATCAGCCAACCCGCCTGTTTTAATAAATGGATGTGCTTCTGCTGCTGCAAATAGAATCTTCATATATGCTTCCTCCTTAATGACCTCAATCCTATTTTAAACCAGTTGTAACATGGATTAATCCGCCTTTTTAGCCCTCCGGGGTGCTTTCTTCAATATAACGACGCTCAGCGGCGGAATGGTCACCTCCAGGCTGTGCAGTTGTCCATGGCAAGGGATCTTGGTCGTGCGCAACACTTCGGTGTTCAACTGGCCACTACCACCGAAGTCCGAATGATCACTGTTCAGCAACTCGATATAGATTCCTGATTTTTCCAGACCAATTCGGTAGTGCTCTCTTGCCACAGGCTGAAAATTGATGAGAATGACCAGTGTATCTCCCGGTTTTTTACCTTTACGCAGATACGTAATTACGCTCTGCCCACGGTCCTCTGCCTCAATCCACTGATAGCCATCCCACGAATGATCCAGCTCCCATAATGCTTTTTCCTGTAGATACAAATGATTCAGCGCTTTCGTAAAAGCGTGCAGCTCACGGTGGCTGTCATAATCCAGCAGAAACCAGTCAAGCTGCTCCTCATCTTTCCATTCGATGAATTGGCCGAATTCCCCTCCCATAAATAACAGCTTTTTACCCGGTGAGGTGATTTGGTAACCGAGAAGCGCTCGAAGCCCGGCAAATTTTTGTTCATAGCTACCCGGCATTTTATCAAGCAGCGACTTTTTACCATGAACGACCTCATCGTGCGACAACGGCAGTGTAAAATTCTCGCTGTATGCATAGGCTATGGGGAACGTCAGCAAATTATGGCGCTCGGATCTCTGATCGAAATCCGTTTCGATATAATCAAGCGTGTCGTTCATCCAGCCCATATTCCATTTGTAATTAAAGCCGAGTCCTCCATCACTTACCGGGGAAGTCACCATCGGCCATGCACTGGACTCCTCTGCCATCATCAACGCATACGGATAATAGCGGAAGACTGTTTCATTCAGTTGTTGAAGGAAGGCAATAGCCTCCTCATTTTCAATACCTCCCTTGGAGTTAAAACGATATTGACCCTCCGGCTTTTCAAAATCCAGCCGCAGCATACTCGTCACAGCATCTACGCGCAGGCCGTCAATGTGGTACACGTCCATCCAGAACAACGCATTGGATATCAGGAAAGAACGTACCTCCGGCTTGCTGTAATCGAACGTCAGCGTTCCCCAGCCGGGCTTTTCTGCAATTAGCGGGTCCGCGTATTCGAACAGCGGCGATCCATCAAACAGTCTCAAACCATGAGCATCCTTGGCGAAATGAGCCGGAACCCAATCCATAAGCACCCCAATGCCCGCCTGATGACAACGATCCACCAAGTACATAAAATCATGCGGTTCCCCATAACGGCTTGTCAGCGCAAAATATCCGGTAAGCTGGTATCCCCAGGAAAGATCATACGGATGCTCACTGAGCGGCATAAGCTCGATATGCGTATAACCCATTTCCGTTACATAGGGCACAAGAAGCTCAGCCATTTCCCTGTATGTATAAAATGTACCGTCTTCTTTTTGTCTCCAGGTGCCCAAATGCAGCTCGTATATATGAAGAGGTTTTCCATAAGGCTCTCTCCGTTTACGCCGCCAAGCCGCGTCGTTCCAAACATAGCCCTCCAGTGAAGCGACCACGGAAGCCGTTGCCGGCCTTAATTCTGCGCGTACCGCGTAAGGGTCTGCTTTTAGAAAACATTCACCATTTGCACCCGTAATATGATATTTGTAAAAAGTTCCTTGGGATATACCCGGAAAAAAACGACTCCAAAAGCCGGATTCGGGAACTCTATATAAGGAATCCTGTTCCCCATTCCAGTTGTTACGATCTGTAGCAAGCCCGACATGGAGAGCATGAGGAGCCCAGACCGTAAAACGGACGCCCTGTTCTCCGTTCTCCACAGTAAGGCGGGAACCCAAAGATCGGTAGCTGTGATAAAGCGTTCCTTCGTGAAACAAATAAATATCTTCCGGCGATACAGCCTGTTGCGGGAGAGTTTGGTCTGTCATCACGTCACCACCTTTATATGTTTGTTTCGTACAAAATGTATGATTCGGAAATGTATTTACTTTCCGGTCAAAGCTGACTTGAGTTATTACCCCATTCTAGCCACAATGAACAGAAAAATGACTATGAAAAAAATAAACCTTAAATTTTGGGGGATCTTACACACCTGATGGTTTCAAGAGCACCCCATACCGTTTATGTATGTACTACAACAGACAACTAAACCGGGAGGGAAACAAAATGTTTAATAAAGAATGCATTGCCATGCTGCTGGCAGGCGGAGAGGGACGCCGTCTTGCTCCCCTTACTTCAACGATTGCAAAACCCGCCGTACCCTTTGGCGGTCATTACCGAATTATCGATTTTCCTCTCAGCAACTGTGTTAATTCAGACATCGATACTGTAGGTGTGCTGACGCAATATGAGGCGGAATCCTTGCACGAGCATATTGGGGATGGAACTCCTTGGGGTCTTACCAAAACGAACGACAAGGGAGTTACCTTACTTCCATCTTATAATACAGACAACGCTGAATATTTGGGAACGGCAGACGCCATTCATAAAAATATCGAATATATTGATAGCCAAAACCCGGAGCATGTGCTTATTTTATCCGGTGATCATATTTACTATATGAATTATCGTGAAATGCTGAACTACCATAAAGAAAAAGGTGCAGTGGCTACGATTTCCGTTATGGAAGTGCCTTGGGATGAGGCGCACCGATTCGGAGTCATGAGTGCCGATGAGGATTTGCGTGTCACAGAATTTGCCGAGAAGCCAGAAAAACCGGAAAGTAACCTGGCCTCCATGGGCATTTACCTGTTCAAGTGGGATTATCTGAGAAAATATCTACTTGAGGACGCAGAGGATGCCCAATCCAGCCATGATTTTGGTAAAGACATCATTCCAAAAATGCTGGCGGATCAAGAATCCCTATTCGTTTATGAATTCCAGGGCTACTGGAAGGATGTAGGTACTGTTAAAAGCCTGTGGGATTCCCATATGGATCTGTTGCAAGAGGATTGCGCCATTGACCTTCAACGGAAGGACTGGCCTATGTATACGCGTGAACGACGTACAAGGTTGAGCGCACACAAGCTATCTAACCGCAAAACAGATTCATTGGATAGCCTCCTACATGATTCTTGCCAAGTAGAAGGTCAAATCGAACGTTCCGTCGTATTTAGCGGCGTCGAGGTAGGTAAAGGATCAGCTATTAAAGAAAGTATCGTTATGCCTAACACCCGTATCGGACGTAATGTGCATATTGAGCACGCGATTATCGGGGAAGGTGCTGTAATTCGTGACGGTGCAGTCATCAAGGGTAGCCCGAGTGAAATTTTGGTTATCGGACCGAATGAAACAGTGTTCGGCAAAATGGCGGTACGCCCACAAACGGCCCGCATGCTGAAAGAAGCTTATGAGCGCAACACACGCTTGCGAGCTGAAGGTTTTACTTCATAATGGAACGAAAAACGTCAAACAGCCAGCACCCCGCTATAGTGAGGTGCTGGCTGTTTTTCTAATTTAAATCTGTTTAACTAACTTTTAGGTTACATAACTAGCCTTGAGTGAGTTGCGGTGGCTCTACGGGTTGCTCGGCTTGCAATGCAGGCAATGAAACTGTAATGGTGGCGCCTGCTCCCAATTCACTCTTGATGAGCATTTGCCCTTGATGGCGCTCCACAAACTGCTGTGAGATTGCCAATCCCAATCCCGTACCACCATTCTGATGATCTACCTGGAAAAAGCGGTCTCTTACTCTGGCAAGATTCTCCGCGCTAATCCCGATTCCTGTGTCTTGCACAGATACCTCAATGTTGTCTGCGATCCGTTGCAGAGACAGAAAAATAATAGAGCTTTCATGCGAAAACTTGATGGCATTGTCCACAATGTTTAAAAACACCTGTTTCAAACGGTTGCCGTCGCCATGAACCAGATATGCTGTTTTCTCCGAGTCCAGTTGGAGTTTAATTTGCTTCATTTCCGCCTTGGCCCATACGTTCAGCATAACTTCCTGTAAAAGCTCCCGTAGATCCACTGTTCCCATGACAAGCTTCATTGCGTTTTGCTCCAGCTTGGAAAAATCGAGAATTTCCTCCACCAGACCGATTAACCTGTCAGTTTCTTTGGAAATAATTCGCATCCCAGTCTTCGTCTCCTCTGGGTCAAAGCCGCCGGAATCTAACGTTTCACTCCAGCCTTTAATGGAAGTCAACGGCGTGCGCAGCTCATGAGATATGGATGAAATAAAATCATCTTTGATTTGATTCGTTCTGACAATTTCTTGCGCCATGTAGTTTAGTGTCGAAGCCAGCTCACCCAACTCATAACGATAATCGCCTTTAATACGTGCATCAAATCGTCCTTGCGCCATCTGAGCTGATACATCGCGGATATTGTTAATCGGCCTAACGATGGAATTAGCGAGACCTGTACTGACCACAAATACAATAATTAGTACAGCTGCCATGATGCCAAGGGAAAACAGCGTAATCGTAAAGAGCTTATCGTTGACCTTTTCCAGAGAGGTGGTAAACCGTACAATGTAGACCTGATCTCCGACAATATTGTCCAGTTTTTTGGATACCGCCATCACCTGTTGCCCCGTACCCGGTTGCTTCCCGATCCAGCTACCCGTATCCCCCGCTAACGCTTGTGGCACATCGCTCGTTTGCACACTTATATCTGCCGCGAAGTTCGTCGAGTTATCAATTACATTTCCCTGTTCATCGAGTAATTGAAATTCCGTGTTGGGCAAAGAAAATGTATTCAACAAATACGATTGCAAAGACTGTTCTGGGTCTTTGAATTTAGGTGCAAACTCACCTACTGATTCAATACGGCTTTCGATGTGTTTATAAATCGTGTCGTAGTAGTACCCCCGGATTGCAAACATGAAAATGGTTTCTACCAACAGAAGCGCCAAGAACACCACAAAAAAATAGTGAAGCACAATCTGTCTGCGAATTCCTTTTTTAATCATTGAGCCTGACCTTTCCATTTATATCCATGTCCCCAAACCGTTTGCAAAAAGGCGGGCTCAGAAGGATTGTTTTCAATTTTTTGACGCAACCGCCGGATGTTCACATCCACGATTTTTGGATCGCCCATATATTCCTTGCCCCACACGTGGTCAAGCAAAACATCCCGGCTGAGCGGTGTATTTTCTTTTTCAAGAAAAAATTGAATCAGAGAAAACTCTGTTGGCGTCAGCTCAATCAGCTGCCCGTTTTTCTTAAATTGCTTGGCAATTAGATCCAGCGTGAACGGACCGGACTGAAAGGATACTTTGGCTGCCGTCTCGCGGTGTACATTTACCCTCCGCAGCAGCGATTGAATACGGGCAATGAGCTCCGTCGGGCTGAAGGGCTTGCTGACATGATCATCAGCCCCTACCGACAGGGCATATACTTTATCTTGCTCCTGAACCTTCGCCGTGAGAAAAATAATACCAATTCGCTCATTCGTTTCCCGAATTCTTCGACAGACCTCGAAACCGTCCATGCCCGGCACCATTACATCGAGCAATGCGATATCAATATCCCGTACCGTGTTCAAAATATTAAGAGCCTCATGCCCATCCGACGCCTCCAGCACCTCGAAACCGTTTCGTTTCAAATTTATAACGATAAAGCTGCGAATGGATTCCTCGTCTTCCATGATTAAAACTTTACTCACTCTATTCTACCTGCCTTTCCCCCAACTTGTTTTTAATGGTTTTACGTGGTTCCAGCTCACTGGATCGCTTGATTCCGATCACCTGTGCATTGGTTCGCCATAACTGGCTATATCCTTCATTGTTTCGCTCCCATTGCGACAACGAGAAATATTTAATTTCTGCAATCGTTTTGTCTGTATTGTCCAGAATGAACCGCAAATAGCTGTCCTTTTTTGATACTTTCGGATCAATGGTTACCTTGCCGTGCAGTTCCTTCGGCAGTCTGAAATAGATCTGATCATTGGAGTCGCGATACTGTTGCTGTTTGAAAATCGTCCCCTTTGCACCATCCCACTGATAGAACGAGACAAAATACGGGACTTCATCCAGCGGCCTGTTGGACCATCCTTTCGGCTTCTCCAGATTGCCAAATTCCAGAATGCCATCACCATCCACATCACCGCTAGTAATGGTAGCATCCTTAAAGGTCACATCCATGAGATCAAGTTTTTTGAGCTTGCTATGGTCCATCACAATGACGTTGGACACCGTAGTTGTCTGGGCAATCTTGGTATCTATAATGATACCCTGCCTGCCCTCGGCTACCTTACCAGCGACGACATTGTAGATACTAAGCGTCTGACTGTCCAAATCCAGCGATCCGATTTCCTTAAACGTTCCCCCGCTGAATTGAAATGTTTTGACCGTGAAAAATTCATTACGGCGCAGCGTGATAATCGTCAAGTCATTCAAATTGTCCCCGTTCAAGTCCATCTTGTTATGATTAAAGTCGTCTACGACGAAGTCCGTATAACCAGTAGCATATATTTTCTCCAAAGTTCCTCCGGTATAAGAATACACGATGAGTCCCTTCTGATCGTTACCATCACCGCTATCCCCGCTGGAAAAGCCTGCTACAATATCTAGCGTACCATCATTCGTTACATCAACCAGTTTGAACGATTCCAGTACAGTACCTTCTCCATCAAACGTCAGCTTCTTTACCCACGTTCCGTTCTGATCCTCGAACAACGCCCCATGTATTTTTACACTTTCATCTGGCGTTTCATAAAAAAGTACCGCTTCGTCTGTACCATCATTGTTCAGATCCCCCGTACGAATCGGCGTCGGGTCATCGGGGTCATTTGGGCGCAGAGGCTGCACCATTCCAAGCTGCGTAACCACTGCACCATTCAACTGCTGTTTCTCGTCAGACATCATCGGTGACTGCATCAGCGAAATCGGGTCACTAATGACATTACAGCCGCTTAAAAATCCAACAAGGAGCAGTGATACACAGCAACCGGTTAATATTCTCAACAACATCATTTTCACTCCACTTGCCGTCCCCTTCACAATTTGTTCTTTTCCACCTGTGTCAGTCGTCTGCCCTGAATATCAAATACGAGTTCGCCGCCGTTCAATCCCCATATGCGTGAAGCAAAGCGTTCAGCCATTTCCAGCGGCAGTACGGTGATTACGGTCACCCGTTCGTCTGAGCACAGCTTTCGGAAGGTATCCATCACATGAGCTGCTGAAGTCGGGTCAAGTCCATTTACAGGCTCATCAGCCAAAATGACCTTGGCTCCGTGAACGAGCGCTCGTGCAGTCGCTACCCTTTGCCGCTCACCACCACTAAGCTTGTCGCATTTGTCATGGGCCTTATCCAGCAAGCCCAGTTCCTCCAACACGTCCATTGCTCCCATATAATCGTCAGAACGCACCATTCCGGTCACCATTCTCCATAATGGAGTCTGACCCGATCTGCCGATCAGCACATTTTTGAGAGCGGTCCGATTCATATTTAAATGCGGATTTTGCTCCAGGTATGCCCATTCCCGCTTTATTTTCATTTTGCCCGTCCATCCAGATTTCAGCACATCATGGCCGTCCACCATCAGACTGCCTTCCTCCCATGGCTCTTGCAAAGCAAGGCAGCGCAGCAGTGTGGTTTTTCCACTTCCGCTCGGTCCCACTACGGCTATCAGTTCGCCCGGGTGAATTTCAGCATTAATCCCGCGAAGTAACGGGGTCCGTTCTGGCCCCACTTGCTTGGTCAGCTTCTGTATTCTGATCATCTTTGTGATTCCCCTTTGTCCGCCATCAATACTGTCTATAGTTTATAGTAAATGTGAAACAAATACCATGCAAACCGCAGTTTTATGCCGCCGATATTCTTTTTCGGAATAACAATCCCAACAACCCGAAAACGACGTAGCTGCCCCGAGAACCAGAAACATGCTGCCTTGGGTTCCATAGTCCAGTAGCGCCCCGCTAATGTTAGGTCCAATCACACTTCCCAGATTAAAATGAAAGGATGCCAGCACATTGGCGGCGGCTAATAACGATTTGGGTAGCAAATCAGCAGCATAGGCCAGACCCAGGGAGAAAAAGGAGCCGACCAAACCGCCTGCCACCGCCAACAATACTAATGTCAGCATAAAATGATTGCCGCTCCACGGTATCAACATAAAGATCAATCCACCCGCTATCCCTACGCTTATAAGCACCTTTTTACGGCCCCAACGATCACTCCATATACCTAGCGGCAGTTGAAGTACTAATCCACCTAGGCTGACAAAGGGCAGCAACGCGGCAATCTCATCGGTATGAAAGCCAATGCGAAGACCATATACCGGAAAGTTGCTGTTCAGGCTGGCTTCCATATAACCGTACAAAAATGCAGGCAGCAGCGCGTACCATGCCCAGCTAAAGCTGCGCCGGAATCTTTGTGCTGGACGCGCCTCGGTCTCCAGCTTTTCCGGTCTGGAATCCGGCAGCTTGATGAGCACCAGCAGCAGAACGAGCAAGCACAGCAAGGCCAGCGCTGCAAATGGAACCAGCATCCCGTAATCAAGTAACCACAATCCAAGCGGTCCCAATGCAAACCCCAGACCGTAGGACATGCCATAAAAAGAAATGTTGCGCCCACGATTCTCTGCCGGAGTCACCAGCAGTATCCACAGTTGGGCAGAATAGTGCAATGCACTGTCCCCGATTCCGACTAGCAATCGCAGTATGAACCACACCCGGATATCGGGGATTAGAGGGAATAGCTGCAGCGTAAAAAGCACAAGCACAAGCCCTCCAGCCATCAGCTTTTTGAAGCCCAACCATCCCAATGTCCGTTCAGCTACCAGCGTCATAGCAAATGAACCAATATACAACGCTGCGGCATTCATTCCGTTCAGCGAAGAAGAAACTCCCATCTGTTCCAAAGATATAGACAAAATCGGCAGCAGTAGCCCTTGACACAGTCCGGCCACAACAATAACCGCAATTAAGATAAAGTAATGCACCCGCATGGACGACGACATTATGCTTCCTCCAGATATAACATATAAAATATCAATATCGTAAAATGAATGTTAAGGAATGATTTGCATTTGATTACATAATCAATAGATATTCTTATTACTATGTATAGCGGTCACGCAAACACAACCAAGCTACATGCAAATTCCGGTATTTTTAGTGCATAAAAGAAAGGATGAAAAAAATCGCCATCTAAGATGACGATTTTACGGAAAGCATGTCTGATAAGTAGCCAACTCCGCATCGTTAGGGAGCCTTGTATGTTCAATCCGAACCGAATCACGTCACAGCGCACTATTTTATATTATAGTGGACAATGCCCGGCAGAACAAGCCATAATAAATAAGTGAGCAATTTCAAAATGCTCATGTTGTGCTTATGGACGGGCTTAATTACGTTCACCGCTCTGGGCTCGAAGACAGAATAGGAGGCATTTGATTCCATGAGTTATCAAATTAAAATAGACACTTCTCCAATTTACGAATTACTCGGCAGCTTTATGGCCTATGTAACCAAAAAATGGGTACACGACATGGACTTGGGCCATGAGTGGATCGACAAGGTGGATGCACGGCTGCAAAACGAAGTGCGCTCCGAGCTTGCTACGGCGCAGGATTGCCCTTTTAGCGATTATGACGCGCTTTATGTTTGGGCTTTGCTTCGACCGGAATCGGATGAAATATCCGATTATATCGCTTATTTGGACAACGGCCCGGATGAAGACATGTTCGAGCTGATTGTACCGCATGTTCCTTTTTTAACCTTTGAAGAATCTTTACGCATTCGCAAGGTGTATGCCCCTCTCCTCAAATTATGGGATCGGGACTATTTCCGGGCCATGGAAAGCGAACTGCGTGTGCTGGCAGAGGAAGACGCTGCAGAAAAACGCATGCTGCTGAGCAAAATGGAGCCGGAAGCACTGGTTGAATACGCTACAGCCGGACTGATCGTGCCTCATATGGAAGATTTGGATACCGTTGTTCTGTTTCCAGTCGTCCATAATCGTCCGATTAATTCGTACTGTTTTTATACCCGTATGCTGCTGATCCAGTATCCGGTAGACGTTCCCGAAGAAAGTGAGGAAGAACCTCCTACACTACTGCTTCGGCTGACCCGGGCGGTAAATGACCCACAACGTCTGCGGATTCTGCGTTATGTGGCTCAAGGCCCTAAATCCCTCGAAGATATGCGTCATGATTTGAGCCGATTGGAAGACACACTCATGTCTGATATGATGATTTTACGAGTAGCTGGTCTGCTCCGTATCCACATTGGACGTTATCACAAGGAAAAATTCAGCATTCGCCCCGACGGAGCGGCTGATTTACAGGTATTTTTGGAATCCTATATCGGACTGTAATTTGAACTGCACCCTCAGTTATAACGAACATCGTTAAAGCGTTGGCTTGGAAGGAGTATGCAACATGTCGTATCCGAAGCAGCATATTTTATTTGATCTTGATGACACTTTGGTCCACTGTAACAAGTATTTCGACCTTATTCTCAACCACTTTTTTGATTTGCTTCAGGAATGGTTTGCAGCCCATAACCTGACGAAAAATACAATTCGTGAAAAGCAAATCGAAATTGATGTAGCTGGAGTGCATCAGGTGGGCTTTGCCAGCGAGCATTTTCCACAGTCCTTGATTGATACGTACCACTTTTTTTCGGAACAGTTTGGACGCCGTACCGATCCGCGGGAAGAGCAGGAGCTTCGCTCGCTTGGGCGAAGTGTGTACGAGCAGGAAATCGAACCGTATCCCGGGATGGTCGAAACGTTAAATTCGCTCCAAAAAGCTGGACATTCCCTGCATCTGTACACCGGCGGTGAGCAGGTCATTCAGGAAAAGAAGATTGAACAGATGAAGCTGGCTAACTATTTTGATGATCGCATCTACATTCGTCAGCATAAAAATGTCGAGGCTCTGGAGGAAATTATCCAGATGAATAGCTTTGATCGAAGCATCACCTGGATGATTGGTAACTCTCTGCGCACCGATGTATCACCCGCCCTTGCGGCAGGCATTCATGCTGTATATCTCAAGCAGGCCAAGGAATGGGTTTACAATATGGTAGAGCTGCAAAAAAACGTTAACTCCGTGATGTATACGATACAGAAGCTAACAGAAGTACCCCGAGTGATACACGAAAGCATTCAATTGCATCAACAAAAAAGGACTCTCGGCTAGATAGCACCGCTAATATCCCCTTCAAGTAGACACTCAAAAAAGTCCACATGGTATCGTGAGGCTAGAGAGAACTTGGAGGGGATATTTTTTTACTTTTAAAACTGCCAACGATTTCAGTCAAATTCAAACAGCGCGCGCCGATTAAGTATCGGCACGCGCTGGCTGCTTAGTCTTTTTTATTTATCTACTTGACAGGGGATAACCATTCAACAAATGTTCCACAGATAAAATTCGGGCAAAAAGACCAAAGACTTCTTCCGAATCGTAAAGATTCTCCAATACGCTGACCTCCATCATTAAACGTCCCGAAAGCGTAGCCGTTGTGAGCAATAACGACTGGTTTTTGATGGAAAAATAGATGGTATCCACCCATTCCTCCATAATCGGATACGATATGACTCCCAGATTGGACAAGGTGATGGTAAAATTCCACAGGGGGAATCTTTCAGGCATTGTTTTCATAATCAATTCAAGACACTGTTGTTTATATTTCCGATATGAATTGGAAAACGAAGCAAAAAAGAGCGACAACGCATAAGGAACCCCCCTTTTGAACCATTTGAACGCGGATTTCACCTGTTTTTCCAAATTTCCATCCCGGAAAAATTGCATTGGAAGGCTTGCGACGTAATTGCCGTGCATAGTTTCCGGCGAGTAGTTATGCAGAAACTTCAAATCCATAGGCATGGAGACAAACACGCGTTGCTTGCCGGGAGCATGCTGCAGTAGTCCATCAGTCATTCGATAACAGATGTATTCGGTCAATGTCATTTTTAGGCTCCGGCATCGCCGTAAAATCTCACCAGTCTCCTCTTTGCTGAATCTATACGATTTTTTGGCATAACCGCCGCCTTGCTCCGGCCTTCTGCCGTAACTCAAATCAACGGTTTCGCCAGCGCCTGTCCCTTTTCCCCTAACCCTGGTCATAAAACCTGCAACAAAAACCGGCATCCACATAAAAGCGGAAAATCTTCTTTTCATACGCAACAGCCTGTCTTTGGAGACGTCGCCCTTTGCCGCCTTATTTTCCGGCTCGGAATCTGGTTCGCCTGAGTAATATTCCAGCCATCTCTTGATCCAGAAAACCAGGCTCAGGCCATTAGCCACCGCATGGTTCATCGCAAATATCATTGTATATTCATTTATAGGGTAAATACGAAACGGAAGTCTGGCATTGGTCGGTCTGTATTGAGCCAGTACCTCCTCCTCCGTAAAATATTGGGAAAGCTTCACCTTTTCAGCCTCCAGAAAATGTTCCAGCTCTTCCTGAGAAAAACGCCCCCATACAAACGTGTCTTTTTCGAATTGTTCCACCCTTTTGGCTTGCAGCAAAGGATTGTCCATGATGAGCGAACGGTAGCTGAAAAACAATTTTTCAGCGTCGATTCTTCTTTTAAAAGTAACCGTTGCGATCATGCTATTGGATAAAATATAATCTTCAGTTCCGAAAAAGTAGGTGCTCGCCAGTTTAATCGCATCCATTTTTCTCCCTCCCTCCCTTCTATTCTTTTACATAAACCCTACTTTTTTGACATGATCCATCATCAGCTTCACTTTTTGACCGTCCAGCCTGGACCACTCAAACCCCAGCGCCTGCAAAATACCGTCAGTCTTTTTGTTCATCGTCATGAACAACGTTTTGCTTGCTCCCTCAAAGAAGACGTTGGAATGAACAAGAATCCGGGCAACCTCCTGCTCCGTCTCTGGTTCATCGTATTTTTCAAACATGTATTCGGTAAAATCCTCCACTGGCATTGGCTTTACATTTATATCCGCTTGCTTCAAAAGCTTGGAAAAAGATATCATGCTAACCTGATGGCTGTTAAACAGATGATAGGTTTCGTTGATTAAATTTTTCCGGTCGAACAGGAGTACAACTGCCTTGGCCACCTCATCCACAAAGGAGAAGTTCATGGTTTTATCTTGAATTGCGGGGACCCGGCCAAGTGTGATCATCGACTTTACCAACGAATAAAATGCATTATCCGAGATATTTTCCTGGAAGATCCCCGAATTGGAATCAAACACGAGGTTCCCGACTCTGAACACATTGGAATCAAGCCCTTGTTGCCTTGCTTTAACAATCTCTTTCTCGGCTTCGAGCTTTGTCATAACGTAATAGTTATCAGAGCTTTGTTCGACATTGCAATCATATTCAGTGAACATGATGCTGCTCTGGTCTTCTATCCAGCCACTACCTACGCTGGTGGTGGAAACGAAATTGTAGGTCTTTTTCTTCCCTGTACCAGCAAATTCGATCAGTCTTTCGTTCCCTTCCACATTGACCGCCTGAAATTCCGAGTAATGCCCAAAATGCTTCACATTTGCCGCCGAGTTAATGATCGCATCAATGCTTCCGGCCAAATCCTCATAGCGCTCCCGGCTCAGTCCAAAGTAGTCCTGGGTTAAGTCTCCGCAAAACACGCACACTCTGTCTTCCCAGGCATTCTCCCCAAGCTCAAGACCAAAATGGAACTTCAGCTTCGCCCACAGTCTTTCCAGCGCCTCATCGTCACTCGTTCCCCGAACAGGTACATACACCTTATATTCCGTATTTTGCAGCAGTTGAAACAAAATATGGATTCCCAGATACCCTGTTCCTCCCACCAGCAGAACATTACGGTAGTCAGCCCGTTCAGAAAGATCGATATTTTCATAACCCTGATTTTTCTTCCGGTATTCTTTGAGACTCTCGCGCATTTTCCAGACAACACCAGGTACGCCGTTTTCCCCGGGAGCTGCCGCTTCCCGTAAGGCGTACACGAATTGTTTTAATCTGTCTTTGGAATACTTAATGTTATCCGCCAAGGCCCGAATCGTCGGATATTGAAAGATGTCGTTAATACCCACTTCAAAATCCAGCGCCAGCCTCGAAACCACCTGAATCGCCTTGATCGAATTGCCACCCAGTCTAAAGAAATGCTCATCAATTCCGATTGACTCCATGCCGAGAATCTCCTGCCATACCTTCTGGATTTTCAAATCAACGTCATTTCTAGGGCTGCTGACTGTGTGGTCGCTTCCCTGCCATTCAGGCTCGGGTAATGCCTTCCGGTCAATTTTTCCGCTCGGAGTCATCGGCATGTCATCCAGTTTCATAAAGCTGGACGGCACCATATAATCAGGTAGCTCCTGCATAAGCTGTTCCCGCAGCTCATCTGCTTCCGGTTCGCCCTCTGCTGTAAAATACGCCGCCAGATACTTCTCGCCTTGCTTGTCTTCCCTCGCGATCACCGCTACTTCCCGGACAAGCGGATGCTTCATTAGCTGCGCTTCGATTTCCCCCAGCTCAATGCGGAAGCCGCGAATTTTCACCTGATCGTCGATTCTTCCCAAAAATTCGATATTCCCGTCCGGCAGCCAACGCACCAGATCGCCCGTCCGGTACAGCTTCTCTCCAGCCTCGTAAGGATTCGCCACAAACTTCTCCGCCGTCAGCTCCGGCCGGTGCAGATATCCCCTGGCCAATCCGTCTCCCGCAATGCACATTTCCCCGGCTGCTCCCAGCGGCAGCAGCTTTTGATGTGTATCCATAATGTAAATTCGAGTATTGGCAATCGGTTTGCCAATCGGTACCGATGGATACCCCATATCCTCTTCCCGGTACGTCCACGCGGTTGCAATTACGCTCGATTCGCTCGGACCATAGGCGTTCATATACTCCACGCTGTCCTTCCACCGCGTCACCAGTTCTTTCGTGATCGCTGATCCGCCTGTCACCAGTTTTTTCAGTGCTGGCAGCTTGTCCGGTTCCATCCCCGCCAGATAGGTAGGCGGTAGCAGCGCAATCGTAATTTGGTTTTCGTTTACGAAGCGTGCAAATTCATTCAGGTTATTAATAATATCTCGCGAAACCAGATACAGCGTTCCGCCTCCCAGCAAAATCGTGAACATTTCCCAGACTGAGGCGTCAAACGAACTGCTGGCAAATTGCAGCATCCGGTCCGATCCGTCCACGCCCCATTGTTCCTGGAAGAAATGCTGGAGGTTGATGATTCCCCGGTGTTCTACCATGACCCCTTTGGGTTTCCCCGTAGATCCCGAGGTATAAATGATATAAGCCAAATCCTCCGGATTGTTAACAGGCTCCGGATTGGCACGGTCTAGCTCTATATACCTCATGCTTTCGTCATCCAAGTCCATGATTGCCCCGTGATAGGTGAGCTTGTCCCGGAGATGCTTTTGCGTCAGTACAATGGACGCACTGCTGTCCTCCAGCATGTAGTGAATCCGTTCCTCCGGATAATTCGGATCTATCGGCAGGTAGGCGCCGCCCGCTTTGAGTGTTCCCAGGATGCCTATGACCATTTCCATGGAACGCTCCGCCATGATGGCGATGATATCGTTCGGCTTCACTCCACGCTCTCTCAAGACAATGGCCAGCCGATTCGCCTGCTCGTTCAGCTCCCGGTAGGTCAGCGTTTGCTCTCCCCAGACCAAAGCCGGATGATCTGCTCTTTTCTCCGCTCGTTCCTCAAACAGTCCCTGAATCGTGTAATCCTTCGGATATTCCGCCTCCGTGCGGTTAAAATCGCGGAGCTGCACACTGCTCTCTTTCTCCGGTACGATTTCGATATCTTCGATCCTTATCTTTGGACAACGGATGATTTCACGGATGATCATTTTAATCTGCCCGGCTACCCGCTCCATAAAGCCTCTGTCATAGGCCAAGCTATTGTAGCGGAATTTGATCTGCAAATCGTTCTCAGGCACAACAATAAAATTAAAATCAAAATTCGTCTGTTCGGAGACCTTCGTGGACAGAATCCTCAAATCTGTTCCGTGGTCGCCCTGTCCTTTGTCAGCTTCCTCTATCGGATAGTTTTCAAAGGCCAGCAGGTTTTGCACCAATCCGCCTCCATGGGCGGTCCGTGACTGAATTTCCGCCAGCGGATAATAGTGATGCTGCTCCGATGCCCATGCCTCCTGCTGCAGTTTGGCAACCAGGGCTGAAAAGCTTTCTTCCTTTTCTGCCCGGACTCTGACAGGAATCGTATTGATAAACAGCCCTACCATCTGTTCAACGCCTTGAATTTCTGCCGGTCTTCCCGAGACAACCGTTCCGAACACCACATCCTGGGTATTGTTGTACCGTTGCAGCAGAATTCCCCATACGGCCTGTATCACCGTACTTAACGTGGCGCCGTTTTCTCTTGCGATTCTCTCCAAACTCGCCTTCATTTCCTTATTTATCGTAAAATCGTATTCCTCCTGAATGTATCCCGGATTAGCTATACCACTTTTGATTTTAGGCAGCAGCGCTGGCTGTTCGTACTCTGTCAGATAATTCTCCCAGTAAGCCCCCGTCTCCCGGTCATTCTTTTGTTCCAGCCACTGGATATATTGACGATAAGGATACACCGTGCCTAATTGCGGTATGCTTCCTTTATGAAGCGCACTGTAAATTTCCAGCAGCTCTTTAAATACAATGCCAAGACACCATCCATCCATAATGATATGATGAAAACTCAAAATGAAACGATAGCTGTGGGCATTAATTCTAATCAAGGCAAATCTGATCAGCGGCTCCCGGGTGAGGTCAAAGCCCTTTTCTCTATCCTTGTCCAAATAGGCTTGGAGATAGTTTTCTTTCTCTTCCTCCGTCAAGAAGGAAATATACTTGAAAAACATTTCAGCCGGTCTGTCCTTTAAAACGACCTGAACCGGTTTTTCCACCTTCTCATAAACAAAGGCGGTCCGCAAAATATCATGTCTTTGAATCACCTGCTGGAAAGCACGCTCAAACAAGCTTCTATCGATCTTACCCTGCAAACTGATTACGGCTTGCTCAAAATACGCATGAGAGTTTTGTTCTCTGAGGAAGTGGTAGAGCATTCCCGACTGCATAGGGGTCAGTGTATAAATATCCGTGATACTGGGCTTAGAATCCCCCAGCGCGCGATATACCTCTTCTACCTCCGCCGTTGTAATGTTGCTTGAACTTACATCACTGGCTGTCAGTTCCGTATATTCCTGTGATACGCAATGCTCGATAATTTGCTCCAGATTGCGCTTAAAGCCTTCTGCCACTGTGATCAGCGTGGCCTTTTCATATTCGTGCTTGTGATAGGCGAAACTCAGCCGCAGCTTTCCATCAGTCACCCTTCCGTTAATGTCCAAGCAGTAAGATCTTTGCATGTCGGGTGAAACCGTCTCATCGGCAAGAACATCGGAGATGGTAAATATATCGGTATCAATATCCTGGTCAAACTGCCCCAGGTAATTGAAGCTGATCTCAGGGTGCAAATTAAACCTTAAGATTTCCTCGTCCCGAGGGAACGTCTGGTATTTTAAAATGCCGTAGCCGATGCCTTTTTGCGGAATGCGCCGGAGGCTTTCTTTAACGGCTTTAAGCCGGGAAGACACGTTCTTGACGCCTGCCATATCCAAAATCACAGGGTATTGGGCGGTAAACCAGCCTACGGTTCTGCTGATATCCATATCCTGAATGATTTCTTCGCGTCCGTGTCCTTCCAGGTTAACAAGTACCTTATCTTCTCCTGTCCATTCCCGAATAGCCTCTCCCAATGCCGTCAAAAGAACATCGTTGATTTCAGTATTGTAAGCCTTATTCACTTCTCTAAGCAGCTTGGCGGTTTCAACTTCATCCAGCACGATTTCGATATGATCGCTATCCATATATTTTCTGCTATGAACGGAATGATCCTTGGGAATTGGCTTGATTTCATTCTGCTCCAGCTCGGACCAATACGTGATTTCTTGCAGAAGCTCCCCGCTGCCGGCATACGTATAAAGTTGTTCAGACCATACCAGAAAAGAGTCCGTTTTCCCTCTGAATGTGACTTCTTCCCCCTTCTCCGCCTGTCGGTATCCTGTAGAAATATCCTCAAAAAGAATCCGCCAAGAAATCCCGTCAACCACCAGGTGGTGAATACTTACGCACAGATAGTCACCGTCTTTCGTTTTGAACAAGTCCGCTTGAATCAGAGGTCCACATTCTAAATCCATGCGGGACTGAAGCTGGGCGGCTTCTTCCTTTACGGAGCTATCATATATATCATCATTTGTAAGATCCTTTACCTCCAGCGAATATAGTTCGCCTTCCGTGCCCCGGTTGAACAGAACCACCTGTCCCGCCTTCTCACGCACTACAATACGCAAAGCATCATGGTGTTCCACCAAGCCATCGAACACTTTTCTTAACACCTTTTCGTCAAAGCCCTGTTTCCTATGTAACAGAACAGACTGGTTGAAGTGATGTTTTGCTGCAAAAGGCTGCTCAAAAAACCAGCTTTGGATGGGCGTGAGCATAATTTCCCCTGTTACCATTCCTTGAAAAGCAGTATGTTCGACAGATTGTACATAGGCACTCAATTGTTCAATCACAGGATGGTCAAAAAGATCCTTTAGTTGCAGCTTTAGCTTATAATCGTGAAGCTTGGACACAATCTGGATGGCTTTAATAGAATCTCCCCCCAGATTCAGAAAGTGATCCTTAATGCCTACCCGTTCGACTTTCAGGACTTTTTCCCATATTTCAGCCAATATCTCCTCTATTTTGTCTCTCGGTGCCGCGTATTCCTCCGTTGCATTCACGCTCAGATCGGGCTCGGGCAATGCCTTTCGGTCAACTTTTCCGCTCGGAGTCATCGGCATGTCGTCCAGCTGCATAAAGCTGGACGGCACCATATAATCAGGCAACTCCTGCATAAGCTGTTCCCGCAGCTCTTCCGCTCCCGGTTCGCCCTCTGCTGTAAAATACGCCGCCAGATACTTCTCGCCTTGCTTGTCTTCCCTCGCGATCACCGCCACTTCCCGGACAAGCGGATGCTTCATTAGCTGCGCTTCGATTTCACCCAGCTCAATGCGGAAGCCGCGAATTTTCACCTGATCGTCAATTCTTCCCAAAAATTCGATATTCCCGTCCGGCAGCCAACGCACCAGATCGCCTGTTCGGTACAGCTTCTCTCCAGCTTCGTAAGGATTCGCCACAAACTTCTCCGCCGTCAGCTCCGGCCGGTGCAGATACCCCCTAGCCAATCCGTCTCCCGCAATGCACATTTCCCCGGCTGCTCCCAGCGGCAGCAGCTTTTGATGTGTATCCATAATGTAAATTCGAGTATTGGCAATAGGTTTACCAATTGGTACCGATGGATACCCCATATCCTCTTCCCGGTACGTCCACGCGGTTGCAATTACGCTCGATTCGCTCGGACCATAGGCGTTCATATACTCCACGCTGTCCTTCCACCGCATTACTAGCTCTTTGGTAATCGCTGATCCGCCCGTCACCAGTTTTTTCAGCGTCGGCAGCCTGTCCGGCTCAATCCCCGCCAGATAGGTAGGCGGCAGCAGCGCAATCGTAATTTGGTTTTCGTTCATGAAGCGTGCAAATTCATTCAGATTATTAATAATATCCCGCGAAACCAGATACAGCGTTCCACCTCCCAGCAAAATCGTGAACATTTCCCAAACCGAGGCATCAAACGAGCTGCTGGCAAATTGCAGCATCCGGTCCGATCCATCCACGCCCCATTTTTCCTGGAAGAAATGCTGGAGGTTGATGATTCCCCGGTGTTCTACCATGACCCCTTTGGGTTTCCCCGTAGATCCCGAGGTATAGATAATATAAGCCAAATCCTCCGGAGTGTTAACAGGCTCCGGATTGGCACGGTCTAGCTCTATATACTTCAGGCTTTCGTCATCCAAGTCCATGATTGCCCCGTGATAGGTGAGCTTGTCCCGGAGATGCTTTTGCGTCAGTACAATGGACGCGCCGCTGTCCTCCAGCATGTAGTGAATCCGTTCCTCCGGATAATTCGGATCTATTGGCAGGTAGGCGCCGCCCGCTTTGAGTGTTCCCAGGATGCCTATGACCATTTCCATGGAACGCTCCGCCATGATGGCGATGATATCGTTCGGCTTCACTCCACGCTCTCTCAAGACAATGGCCAGCCGATTCGCCTGCTCGTTCAGCTCCCGGTAGGTCAGCGTTTGCTCTCCCCAGACCAAAGCCAGGTGATCCGCTCTTTGCTCCGCTCGTTCCTCAAACAACCCGTGGATCGTTTGATCCTTCGGATATTCCACCTCCGTATGGTTAAAGCCGCGAACTAGCGTACTCCTTTCTTCCTCTGGCACGATTTCGATTTGCGAAATAAGAGTTTCACTTTGCTCCATGACTTGAGCAAATAAATATTCAAAGTGGGAGATAACGTTCTCAATGGGGATGAATCTTTCAAAAGCCTGTATCTGATAGTCAAAATTAACGGCTACATCCGCTTCACCTTCTTGTCCCCATATCAGGAGATTGAGTGCATTTCTTTCATGATGATGCGGCATACTTACAATCCGGCATGCTGCGCCGATCAATGCTTCTCTCGTTTCCTGTTCTTCGAAAGAAAGCGATATATCAAACAGTTTGCCTTTCTCATTGCTATTCTCGTAAACCGCCCGGTAAATTTCACCGAAAGACATTTTCTGATGACGATAGCATTGCATAAGCTCACGTTTGATGCTCTTAATCAGTTCTTTGAAGCTTATATCTTTCTCGGGACTGATCCGCAGCGGCAGCACGTTGGCGAAATGTCCCATAGTCTGCTTATATTTAGCTTTGCTCCGATTAAAAACCGGGACGCCGATCACCATTTCGTTCCGATTGCAAATCTTGCTGAAATACAGGAACAGTATGCCTAAAAAATAGTGGAACGACGAGCATCCTTCCTCTTTGCAAAATTCAATCATTTGATTGTATAACGCCTTGTTTATAGTTAAGGTTCGCCGATCACTCCAAACGGAATCGCCGTCACCATCATCGGTATCCATGCCTCTGCTCAACAGAGGCTCGGGAATGGTCAGATATTTGTTCTGCCAGAACGCCCTGTCTTTTAAAAAGGCCGGAGAATTCAGATAATTCTGATTATCAGAAATAAAATCAGCATAGGAATAGACCGTTCTGTTCATTTCGCCAATTCCTTGCACCAATTTATTGTAATTGTCAAACAATTGACTGATTAAGAGAGCAAATCCCCATCCATCGATCACCAAATGATGAACTTTAAGTAAAATGAAGTATGTGTTCGGGGCACCTTTCAACAAAACAAATTGAAAATAGAGGTCCTCTGGTTGAAAAGGCTTTAAAAACTCTTTTTTCATCCAGTTGATGCAAAAAGAGTTTGGATTTTCCTTTACCGAAAAATCATGAAACGGAACTTCATAGTCAGTTTCCGGCAAAAATGTTAAATAAGGCTCTCCCTTTTTATCAATAAACGGGCACTGAGGGAATCATTTTGCCTGATTAATAACTGCATGGACTGCCTAATGATAGCCGTATTCAGGTTTCCTTTAACCTCAACATACCCACCGATATTGTAAATAGGTTTTCCAGGGTACATGCACTGTTCGAACCATATATCTTTCTGATAGGAACTTAACGGATACTCCTTGACACTTATTACACTTGTTTGCATAAAATCCCCTCCTGTTGTTAATCATTTCATGCGTTCTACTCCGTATGCCCAAATCATTTCCGCTACAAATAAAAGAAGCCTGTTCCCATATAAAAAGCACAGGAACAGACAGCAGACTTTGCCCGGTTTCCTTCGGCAACCTGGCAATCATGGCTGTTTAATCCAGCTTTAGACCCATGGCTTTGTGTCCACCACTTTCGAGGTGTTTACGATTAACGGGAAATACATTCGTATATTTTTTAGATCTTTTGAGCATGCTCTTATGCTTCTTCCTTCTACATTCGGTAGGAGCTGACCTTGAGTTCTCAAAACATTTACCTTTATATAGTTTTACAATACGTTGTTAGCTGCTGATTAAAATACTTCAGCAAGCCACTAAATTCCTGTCATCCGACAACTCCAGTTCATTTTACTTAATTTCTCTCATCCCCCAAGATTCAGAAATAACAATCTGCACAACTTTAGCGGCTTAGCTTTTTTTTAAAAAATGATGGATTTGTGATCCACCTAAAAAATGACGTTCCAAAGCTTCTCTCGCATTCGATGTTTCGCCGAAAATAGCGACGTGAGTGTACACGGGGAGTGAAGGACAGTTGGAGTGCAACTTCGGAAGAGTAAAACGTGCTTTTTCCAACATTTTTAGGAGAAAGCCAAAATCAAACCAGGAAAACAAGAGGGAACCCCCTCCACAACTGATTAAGAACAAGTAAGCTTACTGCGGAGGATATATCCAAGGTCTAGTCACAAAGCGTAGCACCCCGAAGAAAAGAATGTCCTTGCAAGAAATGTCGCGCCTAACCTTTATCAAGGAAGAAGCATGCCATTCTTCCGCCTGCGAACGAAGCATTAATGTCAACCAAGAGTTAAGGAGCGCACATGGACAATATCGTCCTAGTCATGGAGGTGTTAGACAGCATACCGGCGAAGTTCATTTTCCAACGGAATATTCCACTATTTGAGCCATGATCACTTTGATCTCAGCACTTGGTTGGAAACGTGGCTGACCATCTCAATCTCACCGGCTGTCAAGGTAAACTGCATCGCCTTCACATTTTCCACAGCATGATGTACTTTTGAAGCCCCAGGTATCGCAAATACGTTCTCTCCGTGAGCGTTAATCAGCCAATTCAGGGCAATCTGCGTTGGCGTCACGTTATATTGTTGAGCCAGCTGTTCCAATGTTTCAATTAGTGGCTTCGATCTCCGCAGCCCCGAATCCCGGAATGCCGTCGTCCACTTGCGCGGACCCTTGATCGACTTGACCAGAGAAGGATTATTATGGAATTTTCCACTTAAGATCCCCTGCATTAGCGGAGAATATGCGATGATCGCCACGCCAAGCTCTTTAGCCGTGTCCAGAATTCCGTTCTGTTCGATTCTCCGGTCGAGTAGGCTGTATTTCACTTGATTCGAAACTAGGCGAAGGCCGTGCTCACGCAGCACACGATCGGCTTCACGTATTTGTTGCGCGGAAAAGTTGCTTACGCCCACATATTTAATCTTTCCTTGCCCAACCAGTTTAGCCATCGCATTCATCACGGCGCCAACCGAAGCAAAGGAGTAAGGCGAATGCACCTGGTAGAGATGAATCGTCCGTTGATCCAAATGGCGAATACGTTCATCAATCGTTGCTGTGATACTGCCTGCGGTCCGAAAGGCCGGCCACCATTTCGTAGCGATATTCGCCTGTTCCGCGAGCGGTCCTCCGATCTCATTCAGCGTGCCGGCCAGTAGCTGCTCAGACTGTCCGCCACCGTATGCTTCGGCGGTATCAAACCAATTAACTCCACCTTCTAAACTGGTCTGAACGATTTGCCGTATATCCTCCCGCCGCAGCACTGGCCAGAATTTCCCGACTATCCCTTTTCCATTGCTGAACTGCCAACACCCAAGCCCCAGCGGTGACAGCTTTAAATCCGAGTTGCCCAGCTTACGTAATTGCAGTGAATCTGCCACATTTACCGTTTTCTCTTCCACGATCCTTCCATCATCTCCCGTAAAAAAGTTTTCATGTGAAACGATTGCCTTCACGTTTTAAAGCACATCAACTTTTCTTCCTGATTTGCACAGTCCGCTATGGAAAGTTTTTTGAACGCTATGCATAGAGTCTGCTTTATAAACTACCTTAAAAAAATGCTTTTGCATAACCCTTATTTGTTTTATCGGTTGGAAGCTTACAAATGTTTAATAAAATGTTATAAAAGCATCTCTTATGGGGAATTTTGGTGTACGGGACATAAAAAAAGATGACTCCTGATGAATTCAGAAATCATCTGATGGCAGCTAGAAAAGGCCTTCTTTTTCAATCTGTCGAAAATCATACTCTGTACCTGTATCAGTTTTCCTCACGAACGCTAAGTTGCCCTGTACCTGGTTCATTCAGAACAATTCTTGCTTTGACGGTCGAACCATCTTTACGCTTAAAAGATAGCAGCTGTGTCTGTCCCTTCGTCAACAGAGACTTGAGCATCGTTTCCGTAATCTGCTTGCCAGCATATTCCTTCCAGACGACAAAGCCACAGCCCTGCTTGTAGTGGCTGCATCCATATCCTTTGCGGCCTTCGATAATGCTCCCGCCGCAATTCGACCGCGGGCAGCTGCCTAAAGTCTGCCTTTGGCCCGGCGAAGTGCCCGACGGCTCGGCGGACGAAGCTCGTGCTGCCCTCGCGCTTGAGCTACTCCCAGCTGAACCCGATGCAGCCGCAGTACGCCCTCCTGCGCCCGATGGCACTTGCTCCAGTGACGATGCTCCGCCCGAGTTGTTGGTACGCCGTGACGGAGCGCGTGCAGACCCTTGGGTGGTGATGCTTCCGCTTGCGCCTCCACTACGGGTGGCTCCCTTACTACCCGAGCGTTTGCCTCTTGCTTCCTCGCCAAAAGCGTTCGCTGGAGCCGGTGGTTGCTGCCTCACCTTGTCAATGATGGATAAGGTAAACTTTTTAACGTTATCCATAAACTTTTCCTGGGCAGCTTCCCCCTTGGAAATTTGATGCAAACGGCGTTCCCATTGGCCTGTCATTTCCGGCGAGGCAAGCAGGTCAACCCCCGCATGACGAATCAGATCAATAGCCATTTTCCCCTTATCCGTAATGAGGATCTTTTTACCCTTCATTTCAATGTAGCCAACCTTCTTCAAGCGTTCAATCGTAGCAGCACGTGTCGCCGGCGTACCCAGTCCCGCATCCTTCATGACCTCGCGCAGCTCCTCGTTCTCCATCTGCTTTCCTGCGCTCTCCATGGCTTTAAGCAACGTGCCCTCTGTGTAGCTTTTAGGCGGCTGCGTGGCCTTCTCTTTCATCTCGGCACGAGTGCAATCCACCGGACGACCTGCATCAATCTCAAACTTCTTGTCCGTCCATTCGTCCGTTTCCTCTTCTTCCTCTTTCTTCGGTGCTTTGCTCTTTTTTCCTTTATCCTGATCTGCCTTGCTCAGAACTACCTTCCAGCCCAAGGACAGAAGTTCCTTAATGTTTGTTTTGAACAGATGCTTGTCCACCTGAGTCATCACGGTATGCATTTTATATTCGGCAGGCGGGAAGAAATGTGACAAAAACCTGCGGATTATCAGGTCATATACATTTTGTTCCTCTTTGCTGAGTGTTCCCGGTCTTTTCAGCGTCGGCAATATAGCATGGTGATCCTCAACACGGGATGGATTGCAGACAGCTTTATTCTGTTTATGGACCAAATTGGGGTTCGCTTGCTGTACCAGATCAGCATAAGGACCTGTGCCCAGCATACGAAGCGCCTTGTGCATACCGTCTATATTTTGCTCCGTTACATAGTTGGAATTAGTACGCGGATAGGAAATGACCTTATGCCGCTCATAAAGCGCTTGTGCTACATCCAGTGTTTTTTTGGCTGAATAACTATACTTGGCATTCGCCTCGCGTTGAAGCAGCGTCAAATCGTACAGCTTGAACGGATATTCCTTGGTCTGCTTCACATCGTATTTGATGATTTTACCTGTTTTTCCGCGAACTGCGGCTGCTATCGCCTCAGCTTCTTCCGATTTGGTGAGCCGATCTCCCTGCCACGCACCTTTGTACTTGATCTGATCTTGCTTAAACTCGGCCCACACGTCATAAAACGTTTGAGACTGAAACGCCTCAATTTCCTTTTCACGATCATGAATCAATGCCAGCACAGGGGTCTGCACCCGTCCGACTGACAACAACGCATTATGCCGTGTTGTAAAGGCTCTAGAGGCGTTCATACCAATCAACCAGTCTGCTTCACTTCGTGCCCGCGCAGCCTGAGTCAGAAATTCAAACTCCGAAGCATCTCGCAAGCGCTCGAAGCCTGACGCAATACTCTCTGCCGTTAAATCTGAGATCCACAGTCGCTTGACCGGCTGACGCAGCTTTAACTGCTGTTGAATCAACGCAAAAATATATTGCCCTTCTCGCCCTGCATCACAAGCATTCACGATTGCATTGCAGCGTTTGGCCAACTCACCAATTATTTTTAACTGATCTTTTGTTTTCGGATTCGGTACGATTTTAAACTGCTCAGGGATAATGGGAAGATCTTTAATATTCCAGCGTTTGTACTTGGCATCGTATGCATCCGGCTCAGCAAGACCCAGCAAATGACCGATCGCCCAAGTTACAATATATTTCTCCCCCTCCAGATAGGTACGGTTATTTTTAGCCCTCGGCTCCATAACAGCCGCAATGGTGCGCCCCATATCCGGTTTTTCAGCAATAATTAACGTCTTCATTCATATTCCATTCCTTCCTGACGGCCCTCTGCTTCCCTTCCCTGACTCACACGTAATAAACGAAAGGTAAATGAAATACAAGCAGGGCCTCATGCAAAAGGAGCCTTCTCCCGGCGAAAGCTCCTTTGTCCATTCACTTGTTCTAGCGCTCCAACAATATACGTGTATTATACCATAGATAGCATCATTCTCTCAGGTGATGATTTACGAAACCTTGTAACGATAATAGTTACTGTCATTATCTATAAGGTCTATGGTAAAAGAGCTATACAGGATGATGATTTAAATGAATTTTCATCTAAAATCACTTTTACATAACTACACGAGTTATATTCATGTTATTTTACATAACACATAAAACGAATTTTTGATTATTCACGCAAAATAATTTCATTATTCAATAAAAAAGCTACATTTTACTCCTGTTATATGTTATGATCGCTGTATAAAACAGATCTATAGATTTGAAAAATATTTTATAAGTCATATTATATAACATTTAATTCAAAATCCTTTACATACAATGGTAACAAATAATGTTTTAGAAAAATCTCGTAATTAAATGGTTATCCATTCAGATTTTACTAACCTGAGCACGCTAGTCCTTTAAACGCAACAAAGCCCCATCCGAGGATGGAGCTCTGACTGGATAACTAAATATATAACTTATATTTACACTAAAACGGTAGCGCCCATCAGGTATTTATCGACCTCACGTGCAGCTTCCCGACCTTCATTAATGGCCCACACAACAAGGCTTTGCCCGCGACGCATATCACCAGCAGCAAAAACCTTATCTACATTCGTAACATATTTCCCGTAACGTGCTTTAACGTTGGAACGACGATCGGTTTCCAAACCAATTTGCTCCACAATTGTTTGCTCAGGACCGTCGAATCCAATCGCAATGAGAGCAATCTGTGCCGGGAATACGCGCTCCGTACCCGGAACAGGCTGATAGATCTTGCGACCTGTTTCATCCACAATACGCTGAATTTGAATCGTGTGCAGCTCTTTCAAATTACCGTTCTCATCACCTACAAACTTGGTGGTCATGATGGAGAACTCACGCGGATCTTCCCCGAATATAGCCTTCGCTTCCTGCTGTGCATAATCAAGAGTGTACACATTCGGAAATTGTGGCCAAGGATTGGCAATAGGGTCACGTTCCACAGGAGCTTTGGCATGTGTACCAAATTGTGTAACACTTCGACAGCCATGACGCAACGAAGTAGCCACACAGTCCGAACCTGTATCACCACCACCGATTACAATAACATCCTTACCTTGGGAGGACAAATAATTGCCATCTTCCAGATTGGAATCCAGGTAGCTCTTGATGGTACCATTCAAATAATCCATCGCATAATGAACTCCATTCAAATCGCTACCTTCAATATTGAATTCTCTCGGCTTCGTAGAGCCACCGCACAGTACAACCGCATCATACTCAGCAATCAGCTGATCGGTAGGAATATCCTTTCCGATCTCTGTATTCGTAATGAATTGAATGCCCTCCGCCTCCAGCAAATCCACACGACGCTGAACAACCTTTTTGTCCAGCTTCATAGAAGGAATGCCGTACATCAGCAACCCGCCAACACGATCCGCGCGCTCGTACACAGTTACGCTGTGTCCTGCTTTGTTAAGCTGCGCAGCAGCAGCCAGTCCTGCCGGACCCGAGCCGACAATAGCTACTCGTCTGCCTGTACGCTTCTCCGGCGGATTAGGAACAACCCAGCCTTCCTCAAAGCCTTTTTCGATAATAGCTTCCTCAATCGTCTTGATCGTAACAGATTGCCCGATCAGGCCGACCGTACAGGAACCTTCACATGGCGCAGGACAGACACGCCCGGTAAATTCCGGGAAGTTATTCGTCTTGTGCAACCGATCCAGCGCTTCCTTCCACAAACCGCGATATACGAGATTGTTCCATTCCGGAATCAGATTATGAACTGGGCAGCCCAAAGTCGCTCCCATGATGTCCATCCCCGTATGACAATAAGGAGTTCCGCAGTCCATACAACGTGCCCCTTGGGTACGCAGCTCTTCTTCGGACATATGCTTATGGAATTCTTCCCAATCCTTAATACGCTCTGCCGGATCCCGGTCTGTAGGAAGCTGTCGTGTGTATTCCATAAATCCAGTTGGTGTAGACATGTTACGTTCCCCCATCTCTTCGCTTATGAACCCCGTTCATCCATCCGAACTCAAGTCAAATTCGAATTTGTCTGTTTGTATCATGAAAGGGTCTATTCTCGTTGAATTTGATTTATTGTATCACAATACAGCGCAAAAGTAATGAAAACTTATGCAACTTTCTGCATCAACAGCCAAAAGGATTTTTTATATGGTTCATTAATTTTTCAAATGAGCGAGGTCAAATGTATCCCAATCTTACTTCGTCCTCTCGTAAACGACAAAACGGTAGTCATACGGGTTTCTTTCATCCTTGACACCGGGAGTCTCACTGACTACATTCCAGCCGTTCCAATCCAGCTCGGGAAAAGTCGTATCTCCCTCGAAATTCTCATCAATCCTGGTGACAATTAGCCGATCAGCATGTGTCCAGAACAGTGAATAAATCTCCGCGCCGCCGATGATCATCAGTTCTTCCTGCGCCGCCAATTGGAGTCCTTCTTCCAGAGAATGGATCACTTCTGCACCTTCAGCCAGGTAGCTCTGATCACGGGTCAAAATAACGTTACGCCGCTTAGGCAGGCTTTTTCCGCCAAAGGATTCCCATGTCTTGCGTCCCATGAGTACGGTTTTACCGATGGTCTGCTCCTTGAAAAATGCCATGTCTCTCGGCAGGCGCCAAGGAAGACTGTTATCCCGGCCAATGACGCCGTTTTGTGCCATAGCCCATATCATCGAAATGCTCATAACTCACAGCTCCCCCAAATCAGATAGCGACAGGCGCCTTGATACCCGGATGATATTCATAGTTCTCGAAAGCAAAGTCCTCATACGTATAATCAAATATTGAATCCGGTTTACGAAGGATTTTGAGCTGAGGCAACGGATAAGGATCACGCTCCAGCTGCGTATGCACTTGTTGCATATGATTTGAATAAATATGCACATCGCCGCCTGACCAAATGAATTCGCCTGGCTCCAAACCACACTGCTGTGCAACCATATGCGTTAGCAATGCATAACTGGCGATATTGAAAGGAAGTCCAAGGAAGGTATCGACTGAACGCATGGTCAGCATGCAAGAAAGCTTCCCTCCGGCCACATAAAACTGAAATACGAAATGGCATGGCGGGAGCTTCATTGAATCGATTTCAGCCACATTCCAAGCGCTGACGATATGTCGTCGGGAATCCGGGTTGTTTTTAATCGCTTCAATGACATTTGTAATCTGGTCAATATGTTGTCCGTCTGTTGTTTCCCACGCGCGCCATTGCGATCCATATACAGGGCCCAGATTCCCCTGCTCATCTGCCCATTCATCCCAAATGGTAACCCCGTTCTCCTTGAGGTAAGAAATGTTGGTATCTCCCCGCAAGAACCACAACAACTCATGGATAACGGATTTCAAGTGTACTCTTTTAGTTGTTACCAAGGGAAAGCCCTTGGCCAGATCAAAGCGGAGCTGTCTTCCGAAAACAGAGAGTGTTCCCGTTCCAGTACGGTCCTCTTTTTTCACTCCATTTTTCAATATATCCTCCAGCAAATCCAAGTAATTGCGCATTTTATTTCTCTCCTTTAAGCATGAATAAACATCGGCATTAATAAAATCCGAACGTATATGAACGTTAAAAGCGTATCACATTCACGTACAGTATCCAGTATTCAATGTCCGCAGCGTCAAATTCTAATCTAGAAAAGACCTGCTATTCTGCACACATATCTATATTTAGTTTATCATGGACTACGCTTTATTGACTATCTACTGTGTGAATTTTCATAGACGTCCTGAAAATCCTAAAATATGAAAAAAAGAGGCAAAGAACGCAGATATAGCGCTCCTTGCCTCTCTTTCCATGTATGAAAATCAAAAACGAGATAATGAATTGGGATTAGCGACGTGGTGCCAATGCGTGGATCGGATGACCCAGCACGACTTCCGCTGCTTCCATAACGATTTCGCCCAGTGTAGGGTGAGCATGAATAGTCAAGGAGATATCTTCGAGTGTAGCACCCATTTCAATCGCCAGACCCAGCTCAGCAATAAGGTTGGAAGCTTCCAGACCTACGATTTGCGTACCCAGTACCAGACCTGTGTCTGCGTCAGCTACGATTTTAACAAAGCCTTCAGTAGCGTTCAGGGAAACGGCACGGCCGTTTGCTCCATAAGAGAACTTGCCGACTTTGACATTGTGGCCTTTTTCTTTAGCTTGTGTCTCAGTGTAGCCTACGCTGGAACATTCTGGATCTGTGAAAACAACAGCCGGCATACACTTGTAATCTACTACAGACGGCTCGCCTGCAATTGCTTCAGCAGCTACTTTACCTTCGTAAGAAGCTTTGTGCGCCAGAGCAAGACCAGCTACGATATCGCCGATTGCAAAGATGTGAGGAATGCTAGTACGTCCTTGGTGATCAACTTTCACCATTCCACGCTCATCCAGTTCTACGCCGATCAGATCCAGACCCAGTTCACCGTCTGTGTTTGGACGACGTCCAACAGTTACAAGCAGATAATCAGCAGTTACTTCTTTGCTTTCGCCGTTAACGGAGAATTTCACCGTTACGTCTTTATCTGTTTGCTCTGCACTTTCCGCTTTAGCGCCAGTGAAGATTTCAATACCGGTTTTCTTCATGCTCTTCGCAACGATCGAAGTCATATCCTTGTCGAAGCCAGGAAGAACGGTATCCATACCTTCAATGATTGTTACTTTGGAACCGAATTTGGAGTACATTTGTCCAAGCTCTGCACCAATGTATCCACCGCCGATTACGATCAGGCTTTTCGGAATTTCAGGCAAGTTCAACGCTTCTGTAGAAGACAGAATACGTCCGCCAAACGGGAATGGTTTCAATTCAATTGGACGGGAACCTGTTGCGATAATCGCATTTTTAAAACGGTAGCGTGGTGATTCATGTTCGTTGAATACACGCGCCTCGTTTTCGTTGATGAACATGCACTCACCATTGAAAACTTCAACTTTGTTGCCTTTAAGCAGACCACTTACGCCGCCAGTCATTTTCTTAACAACACTGTTTTTGAATTCTTGTGTTTTAGCAAAGTCTACTTTTACGTTCTCAGCCGTAATACCAAACGACTCGCCGTGTTTGGCAGCTTCGTATTGATGAGCTGCAGAGATCAAAGCTTTGGAAGGAATACATCCACGGTTCAGACAGACACCGCCCAGCTCCGATTGGTCAACGATCAATACGTTTTGTCCCAATTGTGCAGCACGGATAGCAGCTACATAGCCGCCAGGACCCGCACCGATAACCAATGTGTCAATATCCAGAGAAGCGTCTCCTACTACCATTGATTACACCTCCATAACAAGCAACTCAGGGTTAGCGAGCAGCTGTTTGATATAGTTCATGAAGTTTTGAGCAGTTGCACCGTCAATAATACGGTGGTCAAAGCTCAAGGAAAGAGCCATTACAGGAGCGGCAACAATTTCACCGTTTTTCACTACTGCTTTTTCACTGATACGGCCAGTTCCCAAGATCGCTACTTCAGGGAAGTTGATGATTGGAGTAAAGAACATACCGCCTGCGGAACCGATGTTAGAGATAGAAATTGTGCTTCCTCTCATCTCATTGGCAGCCAGTTTACCATCACGACCGCGTACAGCCAGATCACGAATGGAATCAGCGATCATCCAAATGCTCTTACGGTCAGCATCTTTAATTACAGGAACGATCAGACCGTTATCTGTATCTGTAGCAATACCGATGTTGTAGTATTTTTTGTAGACGATTTCGTTTGCTTCTTCGTCGATCGAGGCATTCAGAGCCGGGAATTGACGGGAAGCTGCAACCAATGCTTTTACGATGAATGGCAGGTATGTTACTTTCGTGCCTTTCTTCTCAGCGATTGGTTTCATACGAGTACGGAAAGCAACCAACTCGGTTACGTCCACTTCGTCCATAATCGTAACGTGTGGAGCTGTGTAAGCCGATTTAACCATAGCGTTGGAAATCGCTTTGCGGATACCTTTAAATGGTACGCGTTCTTCCTCAGCACGTGGATCTGCTACTGGCGCGGATGATGCTGCAGGTTTCGCTTCTTTTTTAGCTGGCTCTTGTGCTTTTGCAGCTTCTTTCGCTGCTGGTGCAGCCGCTTGGCCTCCACCATTTTTGAAAGCTTCTACATCTTCTTTAGTGATTTTACCATTTTTGCCGGAGCCACTCACTTGAGCGATGTTTACACCTTGCTCACGTGCAAATTTGCGTACGCTAGGAGTAGCCAGCACGTCTTTGTTTGTTGCAGCAGGAGTTGCAGCTGGTTTTGTGTTAGCTCCGCCTTGTGCAGCATCCTGTTCTTGTTTAGCGGCAGCCGGTGCTTCTTCTTGTTCAGGAAGCTCACCCTCTGCAGCAATTACTGCCACAACTTGACCTACGTTAAAGATGTCTCCGTCTTTGGCAAATACTTCTTGAACCGTACCATTGACCGGACATGGAACTTCAACTACAGCCTTGTCGTTTTGTACTTCCATGATGATATCTTCATCTGTTACTTTGTCGCCGGGCTTGATGTGCATCTTGATGATTTCGCCTTCGTGAAGACCTTCACCCAGCTCCGGGAATTTATATTCAAATCTAGCTGTACCTGCAGCTCCGCCTTGTGCAGCAGCACTTGGCTCAGGGCTAGCAGCTGGAGCTTCCGGTGCTTCTTCTTGTTCAGGAAGTTCACCTTCCGCATCGATTACAGCTACGACTTGACCTATGTTAAAGATGTCTCCGTCTTTGGCAAATACTTCTTGAACCGTACCATTGACCGGACATGGAACTTCAACTACAGCCTTGTCGTTTTGTACTTCCATGATGATATCTTCATCTGTTACTTTGTCGCCGGGCTTGATGTGCATCTTGATGATTTCGCCTTCGTGAAGACCTTCACCCAGCTCCGGGAATTTATATTCAAATTTAGCCACGTTTAAAACCTCCCAAATTTACGGTGTGCTTTAATTAAAATTCCAGTACTTTATTAACCGCATCAATGATACGTGTTGGCGTTGGCAACCAAGTATCTTCAATTTGAGCAAAAGGATAAACGGTATCTGGACCTGCCACACGCAGAACTGGTGCTTCCAGATGCAGAATTGCTTTTTCGTTAATTTGTGCAATCACTTCAGCAGCTACGCCAGAGCTCTTTTGCGCTTCTTGAACAACGATGGCACGATTTGTTTTTTGAATGGAAGCCACGATTGTATCAATGTCAATTGGGCTAACGGTACGCAGGTCAATAATTTCGACTTTAATACCTTTTGTTTTTTCCAGTTCATCAGCAGCTTTGACAGAAGTGTGTACCATCAAACCATAAGTGATGATTGTAACATCGGAACCTTCACGAACTACGTTCGCTTTACCCAGTTCAACTGTGTAATCATCCTCAGGAACTTCAGCGCGGAATGCATGGTACAAGTTCAAATGCTCCATGAAAAATACTGGATCGTTATCGCGAATAGCCGCGATCATCAGACCTTTTGCATCGTAAGGATTGGAAGGAACAACAACCTTGATACCAGGTGTTTGAGCCAAAAGTCCTTCCAGGGAATCTGTATGCAGCTCAGCCGCTTTAACCCCGCCGCCAAAAGGCGTACGGAATACGATTGGAGAATTGTAGCGTCCACCGGAACGGTAGCGCATACGGGATGCTTGAATTGCCATTTGATCGAGTGCTTCAAAGATAAAGCCTACGAACTGGATTTCAGCTACAGGGCGGAATCCTTGGACACCCAGACCCACAGCAAGACCCCCGATTGCGGATTCCGCCAACGGAGTATCAAATACACGTTCTTCGCCAAACTCTTTTTGCAGACCTTCTGTTGCGCGGAATACACCGCCTACATGACCTACATCTTCACCGAAAAGCAGGACGTTAGGGTCGCGTTTCAACTCTACGCGCAGTGCGTCACGAATCGCTTCTTTCATGTTCATTTGTGCCATTTGCTTCATTTCCTCCTTAAACATTGACAGATCAGTTTCAGTTCAGGTCCAATTGAAAGACAGACCGGATCGGGATGCCGCCCGGTCACTCTGATTTATTTCAAGCTCAATTATTTAAAATCAGCTTTTTGTTCTTCCAGATGCTTAGGCGTAGATTCGAACATGCTGTCGATCAGACCGGAAATGGTCATTTTTTCTGTTTTCTCGGCTTTTTTGATCTCTTCGTTCACTTTCGCTTTAGCTTCTTCTTTTACGCGAGCTGTATCTTCTTCAGTCCAAAGACCTTTTTTCTCAAGATATTTCGCAAAACGGGCAATCGGATCTTTCGCATTCCATTCGCCCTCTTCTTCTTTCGAACGATACTTACTTGCATCGTCAGACAGGGAATGTGGACGGAAACGGTAAGTTACAGCTTCGATCAATGTCGCGCCTTCGCCGTTACGTCCGCGTTCAGCAGCTTCTTGAACAGCCTTGATAACTGCGAGTACGTCCATTCCGTCGATTTTCACGCCTTTGATACCGGCAGCAACGGCTTTGTGAGCGATCGAAAGAGCAGCCGTTTGCTTCGCAAATGGAGTTGTGATTGCGTAGCCATTGTTTTGCACAAAGAAAATAACTGGCAGCTTGTAAACACCGGCATAGTTCAGGCCTTCGTAGAAGTCACCTTCGGAAGAACCGCCGTCACCTGTATATGTAATGGCGACTTGTTTTTGTTTTTTCAGTTTGTATCCCATTGCAATACCCATAGCGTGCAAAATTTGCGCGCCGATGATGATTTGCGGCATCAATACATTAACACCGTCCGGCACTTGGCCGCCGTGTTGATGACCACGGGAATACAGGAATGCTTGATATAATGGCAGGCCATGCCAAACGATTTGCGGAATATCGCGGTAGCCTGGGGCAATAAAGTCTTCTTTTTGGAGTGCATATTCACTACCAATCATTGTTGCTTCTTGTCCGGATACCGGAGCGTAGAAGCCGAGACGTCCTTGACGACCCAAGTTAACGGCACGATCATCCCAAGTACGTGTAAATACCATACGATACATAATTTCTTTCAACTGATCATCTGTAAGTTTAGGCAATTTATCTTTATTGATAATTTCACCATCCGGAGAAAGCACGGACAGAGCCTCAACTTCCTCTGTGTACACTTCATAAGGAACCTTGCTCATTTTCTTCACCTCAACAAAAAAATTTGAATATCAAGTTCCGCTGTTATAGGATTATTATACACCTGTTATATTGCTTGCGTCAAAGATTTAGTTATTTTTTTTGAGTTTGCCACATTTTTGTTTGTGTAACAGGGAACATTTTTTACTATAACAGCTTAGTACATGATTGAAATTTTAAACATCTATTGCAATCAGGGTAATCTTAACTTATTGTGATCCCGAATGCAAAATTAAACCCCAGAAAGGTGACAAATAATGACGGATTCCCGGTATTTGAAACGAACCATCCTAAAAGACGAAATAAACAGCCGCTTTCTTGGCGAAACCAGAACACTCCGTATTTATTTACCGCCCGGCTATAATGAAATTTTGAGCTATCCGGTCGTGTACTGTCAGGACGGAGAGGAATTTTTCAATTTTGGCCGTATAGCAACACAGGCAAACCGTCTCATTCTGGACGAAGGCGTTGAGCCTTTCATCATCGTCGGCGTTGAAGTCAACACGAAAATCAGAACTCAGGAGTATGCTCCCTTTGGCAATCGCTTTGAGGCGTACACCGCCTGTTTTGCAGAAGAGATTATTCCCTATGTGGAACAGAAGTATCCTATAAGAAGAGATGCATCGTCCCGGATTCTGGCTGGAGATTCACTGGGAGGCAGTGTGTCTCTGCATTTAGCCTTGCTATATCCCCAACTGTTCAATCGTATTATCAGCCTGTCCGGTGCTTACTATGAAGCTTCACAAGAAATTATCGCTCGTGAGCGTGATCTGTCCCATCTGCGAGTGTGGATGACGGTTGGTCTTCAGGAAGATGCATTTGAGAGCGACACCGGCATTTACAATTTTGTAGAGCTTAACCGCCAATGCGCTGATTTGCTCCGCGAACGGAACGCCGATGTTTCCTATCGAGAAAAGGATGGCAAGCATTTGTGGGGCTTTTGGCAAAATGAGCTGCCTGACGCGCTAATGTATTTTTTAGATCGCGCCTGAGTGAAGCTTTTCCAAAGCTACAGAGACTAATGGGGATTGGGCATTTGTCGACCAGAGTGGGTCGTTATGCTCTCTCCTCTTTTTTGCATATTGGATACGCTTTCAAAACTGGATAACGAAAAACGGCAATTTTTGCCGTCTTCTGTCGTTCACATTATAGCTTTTTTTCTATGATTTTGTCCAGCAAGGCATTGCACCCCGCATCCATTAATCGGTATGTCTCTTCAAAGTTCCCGGTGAAATATGGGTCCGGCACCTCTCTCAGCTTTTCTTGTGGCAGCAGGTCCATGAATTTTAATATGTCAGCCTCTGCTCCGCCCGCGATTTTGCGTATGTTTCGCTCATTGGAGTCATCCATGCACACGATATAATCAAACGCTTCAAAATCATGACCTTTCATTTGCCGCGCCTGTAGGCCATGTTCACTAATTCCGTGCAGCTTGAGCTGGTTTAACGTTCCCTCATGCGGGGGATTCCCAATATGCCAGTCTCCTGTTCCTGCCGAGTCTACCCGAATTTTTGCACCCAGTCCCCGTTCCTCCGCTTTATGTCTCAGTACCGCCTCCCCCATCGGGGAACGGCAAATATTACCCAAACACACAAACAAAACGTTAATCATTTGTCTCTCCTTCCTAATGCGCGTTACAATTCCTTTTTTCTGTTTCATTGTAGCTATGCCCTCCAAAATTGTGCAAGCCATATTTAACGCGTTATACTTAAAAGCTGATGAGCTATGTAGATGTATGACAGACAGAAAGGATGTTGAATATGACGAAGAAGCGCGCGATTGTATTTTCCGGCGGCCGTCTTAGCGAGGAAGATCTACAACAAATACAACCTGGGGATTTCATTATTGGTGCAGATAAAGGTGCCCTATTCCTGATCGAACACGGCATTACGCCACACGTATCTGTAGGAGACTTTGATTCAGTAACACCTGAGGAAAAGTCACGGGTTGAATCCGCAAGTAAACGTATGCTTTCGTGCGATCCCGTGCTCAAGGACCTGACAGATACAGAGCTTGCTCTGGAAATTGCCATGGATGAGCAGGCAGAGCATGTGCTTATGCTTGGCGTCACGGGGACACGGATGGATCATACGCTGGCTAATGTTCAAATATTGGTACGTGCGATGCAACATCATATAAGCTGTGCCATTATGGACGCCCATAACTATATTGAACTCACTGGATCCACGCTGGAGATTGAGCCTATGGGTTATACATATACATCTCTCATTCCTATGACTGCCGAAGTAACCGGTATAGAGCTGGATGGATTTATGTATCCACTGCACAATGCCACACTTAAAATGGGACAATCACGCGGTGTCAGCAACCAGCTGATCGCTCCAAAAGGGACGATTTCCATCGAAAGTGGACTGCTGCTTGTGATCCAAAGCAAAGATTAATTATGACATTATTGTAACCTTTGTAAAAGGATTTTTTCTGCTTAAAACCCTTGCTAATCAAGAGTTTTATCATTTATCCCGATTTGTGAAATTCGATATTTTTTACAAATTGTAATTTTTAATCGTTTTTTAATAATCGGCTTGTAAGCCTTGTCCCTCAAGCATTTGAGAGTGTTTTTCCAACTATTAGGGGGTTTCAAAGCTGTTATACTCAACGCTGTCAGTTAGTTAGCAGCTCAGCAAAATATTGCACAAATTAATTTCTGGAGGTACTTACAACATGAACATGCATAAAATCATAAAAAAGGCAATTATCGTAGGAGTGGCAGCCACTATCGGTTTTGGAACGTTTGCATTAGAGGGAACAAATACGGCTCAAGCTGCCACCGCTACTTCTGTGGGTCAAAAAATAATTAACTACGGTGAAAAATATCTGGGGACTCCCTATAGATTTGGTGCTTCCACAAGCACAACACGCAATTTTGATTGCTCTTCCTTCATGAAGCACATATTCCAGAAATACGGCGTCGACTTGCCTCGTACCTCTGTTGCACAATCCAAAGTTGGACATGCCGTATCCAAGTCCAATCTGAAAAAGGGTGACCTCGTGTTCTTTTCGAGCGGTAGCCGCGCCACAGGTCGCAACATTACACATGTAGCGGTCTATGTAGGTGGAGGTAAAATTTTACACACATATGGCGGACCTGGGGTTACTTACTCCGATTTGAACTCTGGCAACTGGAAAAGAACATACATCAAAGCACGCCGCGTGCTGTAGCATTCATTTGATTTAGCCTATTCAAGCCGGGACTCTGGGTCTCGGCTTTTTTATATTTCCCCATACTTTACTACTCTGCTTCAGGGGGTGTTCTGAGTGAATAGCCGATGCCTCGTTCCGTGCGAATCATTTTGAATCTTTGTCCTTTGTCTACCTTGACTCTCAAATGCCTGATATACACGTCTACTACGTTCGTATCAACAATATAATCATGCTTCCAGACATCCTTCAAAATTTGCTGCCTGCTGCAAACCTGATTTAGATGAATAGCCAGATGAAACAAAAGATCAAATTCTTTCGGAGTTAATTCCAGCTTCTGTCCGCCTCTGCTTACCAGTCTACTTCCACTATCAATATGTAAATCACCCGCCTGTATTGGTCTTTTCACATCACGTGCAGTACCAAAAATCCGCAATAAATTAGCCACTCTGGCTTGAAACACTTTAGGGGAAAAGGGTTGGACAATCACATCGTGTGCTCCCTGCTCAAAACAGGAAACAATATGGTTTTCATCGTCCGATGAGGTCATTACGAACATGGGAACAGTGGGATCATTTTGCTGCATGATGCGGATCAAGTCTTGTGTATCGGCCTGCTCATTCTCCATATTGAGTAGCAGCAAATTCACAGAATTTTCGTCTAAATAGGACTCTCCCTCCGCTATATTGCGGGCGTAAACCACCTGATAGCCTTCCTGCTCCAACTGATGCACGCACGTAGTAGCAGATGCTTCATTCCCATTCACGAGTAAAATTAACGGGTTCATTCTTCTCACCCACCTGTGTTTGGACATAGGACTGCGATATGGATACAGACGTATTTGATACAAATGATTTAAGCATTATTTATTATATTGTAACAAAAAAGCAGAGAAATCATTCCCCGGGGGAAGACTTCCTGCTTTTACGGTTTAGCCTAAATAGCGCTGATAGATTTTCCTTGCTTCTGTTACGTCCTTCGTTCCGTGTATCAAGGCTCTTCCATCTGCAAAAATAACTAAACGGTGCGCTCCCTGACTGAAAGAAACCAGAAACGGATTTTGCTCCACTCTTCCCTCTCCCAAAGAAGCCAGTCTGTCTGCTGTTTCTTTAAGATTCACCTGTATCGGCTTCGCTGGTCTAATTTGAACGGTATCCCGGCCGCACAGTACATCTGTTTTCTGGCGATGGGCTGCCGACAAATAAGGGTAGGTCGGATGAGTGCCACAAGAAGGACAATCCGCTTTTTTGATACTGTCTACTGCTATCGCTACATACTCATTTTGCCACAGATCAAACGAAAGCAGCTTCCCCCTAAGATCCTCCGGGTATCCACCAAGTAGCTTGAAGGCTTCCGTGGTTTGGTTGGCCGTGACCATCTGCACCGCCTGTGCTATAATTCCCGCGGTATCACAGGTTTCTCCGCCGAACGGTACAGCTCCAAGCAGACAATGAAGACAAGGCGTTTTCCCTGGTAAAATGGTATAGGTTACACCATAGCTGCCAACACATCCCCCATAAATCCAAGGAATGCGATGCTTTTGTGCCATATCGTTCATAAGTAGCCGGGTATCAAAGTTGTCGGTGGCATCCATAATGAGGTCCACTCCCTGAATCAGCTCTTCCAATTCCTCTACCCCAACATCCAGTACATGTGCATGTATGATCGTTTCCGAATTGATTTCCTTTAGTCTTCGCTGGGCAGCTACTGCTTTGGGGCACCTCTCTGCGGCGTCACTCTCCTGAAAAAGCTGCTGGCGCTGCAAGTTACTCCATTCCACATAATCCCGGTCTGCAATGGTCACAGTGCCTACGCCTCCACGAACGAGCGTTTCCGCAATCCCGGTACCCAGCGCTCCAGCACCTATGATCAGTACGTGGGATGAAGCCAGATGACGTTGTCCTTCCGGCCCGAAAGGGGCGAATCTTTCCTGTCTGGAATAACGATCATTTTGTTGTACTTGCACACCAGTTTTTTCAGTCGCCTTCATGCCTGAACCAAGCCTTCTGTCGGGCTGCTTGCCGAGGCATAACGTTTTACAGGAATCATGCCCGCCTCAAAACCGTATCTGCCCGCGCGAACAGCCAGCTTCATCGCTTCAGCCATTTTTACAGGGTCCTGAGCTCCTGAGACAGCTGTATTCAACAGCACGGCATCTGCCCCCAGTTGCATCGCCATTGCTGCATCTCCAGGTGAGCGAATACCGGCATCGACGATAACTGGAACCTCCGCTTGTTCAATAATGAGCTCCAATGAGAACGGGTTTAGCAAGCCGCGTCCGGTACCAATGGGGGAAGCTCCAGGCATAACGGCATGTACACCAAGCTTTTGCAGCCTTTTGGCAAGAATCACGTCATCCGATATGTAAGGCAGCACGATAAAACCTTCCTCCAGCAGTTTTTCGCTGGCCTTGAGCGTTTCAAAAGGATCAGGAAGCAAGGTCTTGCTATCCCCAATGACCTCCACCTTAATCATATCGCACAGACCTGAGGCTCTCGCCAGCTGAGCGATACGCACTGCCTCATCCGCTGTCGTCGCTCCTGCCGTATTAGGCAGCAACGTATAACAACTCAAATCCAGCGTATCCAGAAAATGTTGCTTATCCCGTTCCTCCAAATTTAATCTCCGCACGGCAAACGTCAATATTTCGGTCTCCGCAGCTTCCACAGCTTTGGATTGAATATCCAGATCGGGGAATTTTCCTGTACCCAATAGCAGCCTTGACGTAAAAGATGCTTTGCCAATCGTTAACATGATTAACCGCCTCCCACAAAATGTACAATTTCCAAGCTATCTCCATCCTTCAGTACCGCTTCATCATGATCTTCACGAGTCAATATGTGACGATTCAGCTCCACCACTACAGTTTTCACTTTCAAATCCAGCTCTTTCAGCAGTTGATCCACATGAATGATCCGATTGGAAAAGGTCATGTTCTGACCGTTAATCGTCAGCTTCATTTGCTCGCCTCCTTTATACGTTCAGGAGAAAAGCTGCTTATTCCAAGCTCAGCCACACCAGCCCCTTTTAACAGCGCTGCAATCGCACGCCCGGTAGCTTCGCTCAGCAGCACACCGTTCCGGTAGTGTCCGACCGCAGTATATACTCCGTCCACGCCGGGAACAGCTCCAATACAAGGACGCCCCGCCGCTGCCTGCGGACGCAAGCCTGCCCAAGTGCGTATAAAAGAAGCTTCATGGACGCGAGGCAGCCAGGCAGAAGCACGGGCCAGCAGCCCCTCCAGGCTTCCAATGGTGACCTCTTTGTCATACAGATGTGGCAGACTCGTCGCCCCAATCCAAAGCTCGTTATTCCGCTTGGGCACCAGGTAAATATCATCGGCGTAAATGGTATATTCCAATGGATGATCCTTCAAGGAGACTGCAACAGCCTCACCCTTGACCGGATTAAGCGGATATTCAAAACCAACCTGCTCCAGCAGTCTCATACTATCCAAGCCTCCAGCAATAATGACCTGTTCGCAGTAAAAAAAACCACTGTCTGTTTGTACGCCACAAACTCGCCCATTCTGTACTACGAGTTGCTCCGCCTGTGTACCAGAGCATATTGCTGCTCCCAGTTCGACAGCTGCCCCGTATAAGCACGACAAAGCTGGGCAGGAGAAATCTGTGTCTCCTTTGATCGGTATATAGCCCCGATCACTTGACCATCCAAACCTGGAATTCGGCGGGCCAATTCTCTGGCATCCCACCACACAGGATGATCACCCTCTCGCGCAATAGCCGCATTCCAGCGTTTTTGCCCCTCTGCTTCCGAACGGAAGGGAGTCACAAATCCTTCTGTACGGAATTCCACCGAAACACCAGACAAACGCTCCAGGTCACGAACCAGCTCGGGAAATGCATCCCGGCTTGTGCGGGCGAACTGTGCCAACTCCGGGTCGGTGAATTCTTCACTCTCTGCTGCCAGCATCCCTACCGCAGCCCCTGAGGCTCCCCCGCCCGGAATGAATCGTTCCACCAATATCGTACTGCGACCCTCCTTGGCCACATGATAAGCAATGGAGCTACCGATGACACCTCCACCAATCACCAAGCATTCAGCGTGTCCAATAGCTTGTGCCTCTGTTTTTATCTCTGGCATATGTTCCATCTCTCCTCTCCACTAACGATTCTGCTTGCAGCGATCTCCTACTTTCGTTTCACCACTACAGGCTGTGCACTACCCGATCCGCCATTCGCTTGTACGCCATCGCAGCCGCAACGGGGACTCAGCCTCCCAGATGCCAGACATCACCGCAATTCCGCTTGCACCCACAGTATACAGCTCGTGAATATGGCGTGGTTGTATGCCGCCTAGAGCAATTACAGGGATGCTCAGCAGCCTGCATATGCGCTCAAGCTGTACTATACCTCGCGGAGTGACCCCCGGCTTGCAGTGAGTCTCATACACATGACCATAGAATACATAATCCGCTCCTGCCTGTTCGGCAGCCTGTGCCTCCTCCAAAGAATGCACCGACACCCCGCAGTGCGTACCCTCTGGAAGTATACTTTTGACATCCTCAACAGGTAATCCGTTAGCCGGTAGCTGGATAGCTCCAACGGAGGTAAGCAAAGCAACATCCACTCGGTCATTTACTGCAATTTGCTGTAAAGGAACTCCTCGATTCACCATACTGCGGGTTAAAGCAAGCAATTCAGATGCGCCCTTCTGCTTCAAGCGCACGTGTACATAATGAACATACGGATGAATAGCAGCAGCCACTTGGGCAGTATGTGCATGTGCACTGGAATCGCCTTCCATCGTAATTACGTGCAATTCGATCTCATTCTCACCTCACAATGGACTAAATGGTTGTAAGCTGACCCTGTATCTTTACAGTCTCATATCGTGCTATACGGTATGGACTAGCCACGTTTACCAGCAAAAAAATGAAGGGGTACGATATATGAATACGAACATATGAACACGAACGAAAACGCAAAAAAACCACTTCCCAAAGGAAGTGGTTTAACGTACGTCCAATAACCGAACGGACCATCATATCCGTATACGTATATCGTCCCACGAACAAACAAAGTAATGATTTTCGTTACCTCGTTTGTACGGCGCTCACTTCCCTACGCTGGCATAACCCAGATCAGGTGCAAAGGGTCCGAAATCCGTTTATTCCGTCTCAGCCGCATGGGCGGCTCCCCTAGTGTAACTATTTTATTGTATCAGCTAAAGATAGCTTAGCATATTTTCCTAATCCTGCAAACCCCGCTTCTTGTGAAGCTTGCTACAGAACTGGATATTAGTTGACTTTACTTGACCATTCTTCCACATTCCACGTTTTGGTTACCCAATCCTCGTAAAAGTCCGGTTCGTGAGATACGAGCAATACCGTTCCTTTGTATTCCTTCAAGGCACGTTTCAGCTCATCCTTCGCTTTGATGTCCAAGTGATTAGTAGGCTCATCGAAAAGCACCCAATTGCTTTCCCGCATTAGCAATTTGCATAGGCGGACTTTGGCCTGCTCACCACCACTGAGCGCGGATAGCGGACGGGTGATATGCTCATTTTTCAAACCGCAACGCGCCAAATGCGCCCGTACCTCATGCTGGTTCAAGTGCGGGAATTCATTCCACACATCCTCAATCGGTGTAACTTTCTCTGCGCGTACTTCTTGCTCAAAATAAGCTGGCTGCAAGAAATCCCCTTGATAGGTCTTGCCGCTGATCGGCGGAATTTTTCCCAGAATGGTTTTGAGCAATGTCGATTTACCGACACCATTGTAGCCCACAATCGCAATTTTATCGCCACGTTCAATCGTCATGGACATTTTAGGCAACAGGGCATGGGTGTAGCCAATTTCAAAATCAATACCCTCAAATACCGTTTTCCCACTCGCACGTGCTTCTTTAAATTGGAATGTTGGCTTAGCCGCTTCTTCCGGTTTATCGATGCGCTCGATTCGATCAAGCTGCTTCTCACGACTCTTCGCCCGACCTGACGTAGAGGCGCGAGCCTTATTGCGTTGAATGAAATCTTCCTGTTTCTTAATAAAATCCTGCTGCTTCTCATAAGCTTCAATATGCTGGCTTTTGTTCAGGTCCGCCATTTCAAGGAACTTTTCATAGTTGGCTGAATAACGGGTCATTTTGGCAAATTCAAGATGATAGATGACATTAACGACCTGATTCATAAACTCAGTATCATGAGAAATAAGAATAAATGCATATGGATAATCCTTCAGATAACGTGTAAGCCATTCAATATGCTCTACATCCAAATAGTTGGTAGGCTCATCCAGCAGCAGCACATTCGGCTTTTCCAGCAGCAGCTTGGCAAGGAGCACCTTGGTCCGTTGTCCACCGCTAAGTGCGGAAACATCCCGATCCAGTCCTATCGCGGAAAGGCCCAATCCATTCGCCATTTCTTCAACTTTCACATCGATGAGGTAAAAATCCCCATATCCAGTTGTTCCTGAATTTCACCCATCTCTTCCAGCAGCACTTCCAGTTCTTCGGGAGAAGCTTCACCCATCTTGTCAGTGATCTGCATCATTTCCTTTTCCAATTCCAACAACGGGAGAAAGGCATCCTTCAGTACATCCCGCACTGTTTTGCCAGGTGTCAGCTTGGTGTGCTGATCCAGATACCCATAACGTACACGTGGAGTCCATTCCACTTTGCCTTCATCCTTAAGCAATTTTCCGGTCAGAATGTTCATCAGTGTCGATTTACCAACACCATTGGCTCCCACCAAACCTACACGTTCCCCTCCGAGCAATCGGAAGGATACATTTTTAAACAATGCGCGGTCCCCAAAGTTATGGGATACATTTTCTACAGTCAATAAACTCATAAGCTGTTTTTGGCTCCTTATTGTCATCGGCAATGCCGACTGTTCTTATTTCATATGCATTTCTTTCAAAGCCTTATTGTAGCACATCCAGTAGCCTTATCGGAATATTGAAAATGGGTGAATTTGAAGGATTTTGATATTGCCTGCTTTAAAAAAAGAAAAACCACTCGTGGGAGTGATTTATTTAAAGATTGTTTAAAGATTTATTTATAATCATTATAACATTTATATTCAAAATACCCTGCGGCCGCCGCAGATTTTTCATCCGTAAAACGCTCTGTCGCTTTAAATGGAGCTGGACAAGAATCTCTGTAAAATATTTCATTCCGGTATCCGGCTCTACGCCGCCGATAATGGCTTGCTTCCTCACGACTCTTCCGCCACCAAACCCATAGTTATTATAGTACCTGTCTCCAACCGGGATTCCCTGGATAAACGCCATCAGCCCCACATCATCTACCGTGTTATACCATTCCTCTTGTGAGATGAGCGGTAGCGTGAAAGTATAGGATACACCATTATGTGCTGCCTTTTCGTTATGGAGATTAATAAGTCGGCCCAGATCCTCCTGAATGCTGTGGACAATGGTGGAACGTCGTACTTGCTCAAAAGCTTCCGGGTCATTAAGCAACGAGATCGTTGTCTGTCCCTGAAGTTCCTTCTGAAAGCCCTCTACCCACCTGTGATTCCGAGCATCATAGGCGTGTACATAATTGTCCAAAGTAAATCCAACACTGTTACCTACTGAATCAACGTAAGCATAAGGTTTTTTTTCACTCCATTTGGGTCCTTGGACAGCTTGTCCATGCTCATCTGTGTAAGATACGGAAGCAAACGCATAATAGCCGTCATAGTCCAGAACCATAAGAGCAGGCATATAATCCAATAGTGCACGTTGTGCCACTGTATCCCCATCAATTCCCATGTTAAGAAAAAGGCTATGCAGAAAGGTGTGCAGCGCTTCTTCTTTATCTACACGAAAAAACTTGTCCGAGCCATACCCAGCCTCTCGTTCCTGACGTTCATTCTGTGAAAGCACGACACCAGCATCCTGAACTGCGGTACGGAGGGCCGAGGTATATTTCATTTCCAGTTGTTGTACTTCGCGCTGATTCTGCACCCGCAGGTCACTAACTACGCCAAAGGGCAAAAACAGCAGGATAAATATAACTGCAAAATCAGTAATCTTCATTCAGAACCATGCCCCCGTAAGAAGCTGTAACCGCCGGTTTGCCGCTATCTGCCCCACCAAGAAGCCATGATTTGTACAAGTCCGCAGGAGTGCGATTCGTATTGTGCACCCGCACTGTAAAATAATCTCCTGACATCATGGTATACCGACGTGTTTGATCTGACTTTGGCTGCTGACTGTCTGGAAACAGTACAGGCAAGATTTGCGGGTTATAGTAACCGTCATATACGGAGGAATAGTAGCCGAGAAAGCTATCCGGCCTCGCCGCATCTGCATAGTCAGGTACATATTTTTTGTGCATATGCTCCAATTCAACCTCATACGTATTTCCCGTCAGATCCAGCTCGCGCATAAAATCGTCGTACATCGTTGGTGTAATATATCCCTTGGTCCTCACCATATCAACAAAACGTACGGTTGAATGATATGTATTTAACCCGGATATATCGTCCTGCCGTTCAGCGGCTTGGGCTGCGGGCACTATATACAAGAGCAGGACAGCGAGCAATGCCCCCAACAGCTTGGATATTGATTGAACCACTTCAATCCTCCCCCAATTTCTCAAAACGTATGGTTTGTATATCTCCATACTGATCACGCTGTGGATGCATGGAATATAAAGAGGAAGCATCAAGGGCTATTACATCGGGCTCGAACGGTTCAGAATACATATCGTACACTGTACCATCGACCTGGACAGGAATGCCGTCCTGCAAGTTCATACGGATTGCCTGCATAACTTGAGTGCCTTTGATCCGTTCTGGCATACTCACCTCTAAAATACGATTGATACGGCCCTCGGAATGTTCCTCCTGCTGCGATCTTAATTCCAGTGTAGTGCCCATCTGACTGGACAACTCTGCTGCCGCTACACATGCGGTTATAAACAGCGTAACTGACACACCAAGCCGCAGCATACTTGAAGCGTGATCAGACATGCTACCCATCTCCCTTACAATTGATATCCTTACTGTGGAGCTTAGGATTGAGTGAACAATAGCCCGCGTACAACATTCGATTTATCCTTGACGATTTCAGCCTTGAATTTACCACTTGGATTTACGTATTCGTTTTCTTTCTCATTCAGCGTATTCGTTATTTTTCCGGTCTTATCACTTCCACCGTTCACCGCTCCATACTGTTCACTGTCAGGGCTAATGTTCAGCGCATTTCCATACCACTGACCTGCCATGTTTTTTCCAGTTTTAATCTGAATCCCGAATTGGTCCTTGCCCTGAAATTTCCGCAGTGCATTGGTCACCTGGGACCCGCTGATCGTTGTACCGTCATACACCGTAAAAGAGGCTTGAGACAACTCGGTCTGGATATCGGCAAAATTGTTTTGTGCCGTTTTGGTTGCCTCCTGTGCTGAAATAAACAAAATAACTACAATTGTGATCAGTGCAATGGTCAAAAATATGCCAGCAGCTACTTTTAAGGCTGTTGATGCGTTATTCATTATTTTTCTCTCCTTAGCTTGTAATATCGTAATATTCGTATTAGAACTGCTATTGAATCTTTTGTATTTGCTCGTAATAGCTATCCATTTGGACAAAGCTCATACCGATCAAAGGAATGACCAAATACAAAAAGATAAGACCGTACATCGGAGCAAAACCGATCAACCTTCCCCAAATGGCCTTGCTATCTATAATTTTTTCATACTCCTGTTTTCTTTGTTCAAAATAGTAGGACATATGGGAATCCAAATCGTCGAAAGCCTCTCGAATCGTAATTTTGCCCAAAGACAGATGCAGCTTGTCCACCAAGCGTTGAAATTCGGGCAGTGGCGCTTCTTCTTTCAACAAGTCAAGTGCTTCCTCAGGCCCGTGCTCATAATGAAGCAAGCATTTTTGTAAAGGTCTTTTGAAAATAACCGAAAAACGGTTTAGCCATTCCAATATTTCCTCAACAGACATTCGTTCCATGGCTCGCAAAATCGAAATAACCGTCTGAAACTGGTAAACCTCATGCCTCATATCCAAGCGCCGCATTTTCGCTGCAAGTACAATAAAAGCATAGGCATCTGATAGGCTACATACCCGGCAA
>NZ_CP013207.1:0-55914 GCF_001447315.1 Paenibacillus sp. IHB B 3084
TGGAAGCTCTTTTGCAGAGCCTCCAGGTTCAGTTCACCCGGATAGTCATTCGCACTTGCTCATAGTACGCCTGTGATTCCGGCTCCATCACCGTATGAAAGAGCATCCCCTCCTGCAAAGGCGTTAAATTAGCCACTTTTTCGATTTCAAGGCTTTTACTCATCGTATTTCCCCCTCGGGCGAATAATATAAGCTTTCATAAAATTGCTTCATGTCTTCGAACTCTTCTAGGTCCAGATCATTTGCTCCTACGTCTGTTGGTGTCAGTTCCTGACCGGACTGATCCAGACAATGACGGATGGCATTCAACAGGTGAGTTTCGAAGCGAGAGAGAAGGTGTTTGATCGTATGTTCTTCATATGCATTCTGGTCATAAATTAGACGGATGTTTAATTTACCGTCTTCCACGCGGCTATTCATATAGAGAGCATAAGGTGAATCGCTATTCGCATCCTTGGTACCTGGTGCAATCTCAGCTTCCAGCGGCGATGTTGAAAAATAAATTGATTCTGGGTCCAGTGAGTCTATATAACGGAAACCGATTTCTGGATGACGAGAATGTTTAGAATCCGTTGGATTGCTGGCTTCGGTCAGGTATCTCAATACACCGTAGCCCAATCCCTGATTTGGAACCTGTCGAACCGTTTCCTTCACACGCTTGAGCAACAGCGATAGTTCATCCGCAGATTTGATGTCCAGTACAACCGGATACACGGACGTAAACTGCCCTATCGTTCTGGAGATATCCAGCGAATTTGTTTCACCCGGTTCTCGGCCAGGGTTCTCCAAGTAGAGTGCAATCCGTTCTTGTCCTGACCATTCGGATACGGTCTGACCCAACACGGACAGCAGCACTTCATCCGGCACGGTATTGTAGACATGATTGACCTGTGTCATCAGGTCCTGGGTTTCGTCTGCTGATAATTGCAGATGGAGCTGATTCGTTTGCCGTTCCGTTCCAGAGTCCGTAATGACTTCATGGTCTTTGGGAAGCAGTCCCCATTCGGACAACTCTATCTTTTTCCAATAGTCCTGCTCCTTGAGCAACTCTTTGCTATTCGCATAATTCTCAAGATGTTCGGCCCATGTTTGGTAAGCGTTAGTTTTGTCCGGTAAGACAATCATTTCCCCGTTCAGAGCTTGTCCGTAGCCTGTTGCCAGATCTTCGAGCAAAATACTCCATGAAATGGAGTCAACCACCAGCGGGTCTATAGCAAGGAAAAGATGATCCCCGTTATTCAGACGGAAAAGCCCTGCTCGAACTCGTGGTCCTTCAAACAGCCGCAGGCTGCTTTGAATACGTTGGCATTCAGCTTCCAATTGGCTGCGTGCTTCGCTTGCTGTTCCCGTAAGCGACAGCACCTCCAAAGTGATTAGCTCCTCATTCAGTCCTTTGTGAGCTTGCGTAACCGACCCGTCAGCCTGTTGTAATAAGCCAAGGCGTAGAGCATCGTGGTGCTCCACGATTTTCTTCAATACGGCTCGCAATGGCTGCTCATCAAAGCCCGACTTTGCTAACAACAGTACCGATGTTGTGGCAGGAAGTGCCTCGGATGGATGCCGTTCGATCCAATCGATTAGATGACGTTGTATCGGGGTCAGTGGTGCCTCTCCATCTACCGGGCCTTGCTCAATCGGACGGGACAGTGTTTCCGCATAGCCGCTCAGGATTTCAATGGACGGATGCTCCAGTACGTGTCGGATATCCAGTGAATACCCGTGAAGACGCATGCGCGCTATGACCTGAACAGCTTTGATGGAGTCGCCTCCGAGCAGGAAAAAGTTATCCTGAATGCCCACCAGATCGCGCCCCAAAACTTCTTGCCATACGGCGGCCAAAGCTTCTTCCACATCATTTCGTGGCGCTACATAGGCAATATCCGGTCGGAATAGCTCGTCAGGCTCCGGCAACGCTTTTCGGTCGGTTTTTCCATTCGGAGTCAACGGTATACGATCCAGAAACACAAAGTGAGACGGTACCGAGTAATAAGGAAGCAACTTGGCGGCATGCTCATGAATTACGGTTAAGCTTGGTGTTTCTTCTGTATGCAGTACAATGTAGGCACACAAAACGGATTCATGATCTTTGCTTTGATTTACAGTGACGACAGCCTCACGAATTGCAGAATGGCTAATCAAAGCATTTTCAACCTCACCCAACTCAATCCGGAATCCACGTACTTTCACCTGATGGTCGATTCGGCCGATAAACTCCAGATTTCCATCCGCTTTCCAGCGGGCGAGATCGCCCGTTCTGTACATTCGTGTTCCTGTTGAAAATGGATTATCTACAAATTTATCCGTCGTCAGTTCCGCGCGATTCCAATATCCGCGGGCCAATCCTTCCCCTGCAATGCATAGCTCGCCTGGTACACCAATAGGTTGTAATCTGCCCTGTTCATCAATGACATAAATTTGCGTATTCGCGATGGGACGTCCAATGTCAATCTGTTTGGCATTCGTAAGTTCCTGCACTGCCGACCACACCGTCGTTTCCGTAGGTCCGTACATGTTATAAATGCGGGGACCGTTCAATTTCTGCAATGCCTCCAGCAGCCTGGGCGGAAGCGCTTCTCCTCCCACCATAACTTCCTGTACACCTTGCAGCGCACGGAAACCTTCCTCATGACCCATCAGCATTTGCAGCCGGGATGGCGTCATTTGCAGCATGTCAATGTGATGTGCAGTAATCAGCTCGCCAAGTGTTTGAGGATCAACCTGATGATGGCGGTCGCCAAGCACAACGGTCATTCCGCCTAGCAGCGGCAGGATCGTTTCCAATACGAAAATATCGAACGAAATGGTGGTTAGCGATAAAATCGTTTTGTCCGCTGCAAAGTCGATCACTTCACGCATTCCTGTAATAAAATTCAGCACCGAGCGATGCTGGAGCATAACTCCTTTCGGATTTCCGGTTGAGCCAGAAGTATAGATGACATAAGCCAGATGCTCCGGCTGAGCAGTGGCTTCCAGATTGGTCTTTTCTCCTTGATATACTTCCTCATCTTCGATAAACAGGGTGTTGGCGCTGTAATGGTGTTCTCCTACCAGATCGCGACTGGTCAGGAGTACGGCGGCCTCACTGTCACTCAGCATATATTCAATACGGGCTGACGGATATTCAGGGTCGATCGGCACATAAGCGCCCCCCGCTTTTAGCACGGCCAGCAGACCGATGATCATCTCCGCCGAACGCTGTACCATCAGGCCAACCAGCTTGTCGGGTCCTACACCGTGCGCTTGAAGTACCCGTGCCAGTGAGTTAGCGCGTTCGTTCATCTCCCGGTAGGTCAGACGCTGATTTCCGAACACCAATGCTATATGATCCGGCGTCTGTACGACCTGCTTTTCAAACTGCCCGTGGAGTGTCTCATTGTACGGGAAAGGTACGATGGTATCGTTAAATCCGGTCAGCAGCAATTGCTTCTCTTCATCAGATACGATCGTAATATCAGCCAACTGCACCCCGACATCCTGCGTCACTGTTTCCAAAATTCGCACAAAATGCTCTGCCAGCCGTCGGATGGTCTCCAGTTTAAACAGCTTCGTGCCATACTCCAAAGTGAAGGACAAACGTTCTTTTTCCTCGGTCACATGCAATGAAAAATCCACCTTGGATATGCCCGCGTTGAATTCTTCCGGTTTAAAACGAATGCCTCCTGTTTCCAAAACATCTGTGCCGACATTTTGCAAACTGAACATCGTATCGAACACCGGGTTTCGACTTACGTCGCGTACCAGTTCCAGCTTGTCTACAAGCTCATCAAACGGGTATTCCTGATGCTCCAGTGCCAGCAGCGAGCTTTGCTTAACCTCCTGCAAAAAGGATTGGAACGTTAAAGAAGATTGCGGCTGATTGCGAAGAACCAGCGTATTGACGAACATGCCAATCATCGCTTGCGTATCCACATGCCGTCTTCCGGCAACAGGTGTACCCACGATAATATCCTCTTGGCCGGAATATTTGCCTAGCAGGACATTATAAGCTGCCAAAAGTACCATAAAGATCGTAGATTCGGTATCTTGGGCCAATGTGTAGAGTGTGCTAGTAAGGTTGGATTCCAATGTGACGGTCAAGCTGTCACCTTCAAAGCTTTGTGCTTGCGGACGTGAAAAGTCCGTAGGCATATTCAGTACAGGAAGCTCGCCATTCAAGGTCTGGAGCCAATATGATTCATGCGCTTGCAATGCGTCGTCAGTGATCTGCTGCTTCTGCCAAGCAACAAAGTCTTTGTAATGAAGCTGAATGTTCGCAAGCTGTCTGCCCTGATACCGTTGAATGATTTCATCCAGCAGCACGGCCATGGAGAAACCGTCGGACACGATGTGATGCATATCCACTAGCAGTATGAAGCCACCTTCGATAAATTCGTACAGTTCGGCGCGGAATAAAGGAGCTGTTCCCAGATGAAAAGGCTGAACAAACAAGGCCCGAGCCTGTTTTGCTTCTTCCTTGGAAATACGGGTATAGGGGATTTCGAATGGAATCGTGTCCCGAACTTTTTGAACCACTTCCCCGTCTTCCAGATCGAAATATGTCCGAAAGGATTCATGTCGCAAAATAACTTCCTTAACGGCTTCAATAAAGCGGGGGACCTCCAGATTTCCCTCTATGAAAAGCTGACCGGGTACATGATAGGCCGTTCCGCCTCCCAGCTGATCCAGCACGTACATTCTCTTTTGGGAAGAAGACACCGGATAGAAGGCTTGCGATTTTACAGATACAATCGGTTCATAGGTCTGCTTTGTTCCCCCGCAATATATGTAGCCAGCTCAGCAATCGTTTGCAGCTCAAAAATGTGGCTGAGTGGAATGTGTACACCCAATTCCTTATTGACTCTCGACAGAATGACCGTCGCTTTTAGCGAATCACCGCCCAGTTGAAAAAAGTTGTCGTCATAGCTGATATCCGTTACATTCAGAACGTTCATCCAAATGTTCACGAGCTGATCTTCTACGCCGTGGTTCTCAGAAGCGGCGTCTGTTTTAGCGAATACGCTTGCTTGTCCCGGCGCTGGTAGAGCCTGAAGATCAGGCTGACCATCTGGCAAAAGAGGAATATGCCCCATAGGAATCCAAAACGGGGCTGTGTATAATCTGGAAGAATCTCGATTATAGCCTTTTTCAGTGCGGCTTCTTCCCAAGGCTTCGATGCATTCGCCACCACATAGGCCGTTATATATGAGACTTCCCCAGCTTCGCCCGTTTGCGATGTAATGACGCAGGATTCCAATTGGAAAATGTGCAGCAGGTGTTTCTCCAGCTGTTCCAGATTAACCTGATGTCCACGAATGTGGATGGTCCGATTCAAATTTCCAATATGCCGCAGCTTGCCATCGTTTTCCACGTAAGCCCATTCCCGAGTCGTTCCCAACAGGCCTGCTACAGAGGCTTGATACACCTCCCCTGCTGTCCCGACAGGTGCCAGATGCTTGTAAGCATCAAGGACGCAAAGATAGTTTCCGTTGGCATCGGTATTTGCTGCCCATGCAGTTCGAAGTTGTTCGTTCTCCGACGCACGGAGTAAAGACATCGCGGAAACGCGAGCCCCTCCTTCCTCTACAATGGAATGCAGCAGATTCAGGAAATATCCTGACCAGGCTTCGATGATGTTTTGCTGAAAAGATCCGAATTGTAGTCAAAATCAAGACGTAATTGCTTCTGCGCCTCTGTCACGTTCAAAAACAACTCGTATTTGCTGAATGATACCTCATTCTCAACGAGTTCTGCTTCCATTCCATGGAATTGAAAACGCGGAATCGGTCGATCCATATTGAACACAGCGTTAATGACAGGCAAATTCCTCAGCCCCAGCTGAGCGAGTCCGGCAAAGCTGTACTTTTGGAAGCTGTCCAGTTCATTCATGCGCTTTTTGACCGTTTGGGCATGCTCCGTAAAAGTAGCATCAGGACGCACTTCGCTGATCACCGGAAGTAAGTTGACACAGTTGCCGATCAGGGAGAAGGCGTCCATATGGGATTGTCCTGCGGTGGGAACCCCCACCGTTACTTCCTGCTGCCCTGTCAGGCGATGCAGAAAAATCTGAAAGGCTGATAGCAGCGTTATAAAAAGACTGCTGCCAAGCTTTATGCTGGTGGATCTCAATTGTTTAACGAGCGGCGCTTCAAGCATTACAGTATGTCTGCTTCCGCAGGAAGACGGAATCTGTATTCCCCTCACCGGAGATGGTAGATTGAGGACAGGCGGCTGCTTTTCCAGCACTGCTGACCAAAAAGCAAAGGCCTCTTCTTTCCCGGCTTTCAATTGATCCTGCTGCCAAACAACGTAATTCCGAAAAGGTACTGGATCGGGAAGGTTGTAGTCAGCATGTCGGACAAGCGCAGAATAGATGTGTTCCAGTTCCTGAATGAATACACCAATCGACCAGCCATCCGCGATAAAATGATGGAACGTAAAGACACTCAGATGCTCCTCATCTGATATTTTCAGCAGATGAATCCGGAATAACGGCTCTCCTGGCGTCATGGCAAACGGGGTTTCGCTGTCCTGGATCATCCATGCCCGGATATGCTGTTCCTGTTCATCCGGGTGGTGACTGGTAAAATCATGAAGCAAAACTTCCACTTTCATCACAGGAGCGATCACCTGAGTTTCCCCATCGCCGCTCATAAAGGTGTGTAAGGCTTCATGACGGTTCACGATGGTCTGGACAGCCTGGTTGAACGCCTTCTGCTGAAGTGGACCACGAAACCGCAACAAGGCGGTTTCGTGTAAAGATTGAGAGTCACTTCGTTCTGAAACAGAGGCGAACCAAAGCTGCTTTTGATCAGGAGTCAGCGCAATTACGGTTTCTGGAACACCCACTGCTTCAGCTTCTGGAGGTACGGTTACAGGTACAGGTTGCTTGCCCGGCCCTGGGCCGTTTCCATTCGGGGGCGGGTCCGGTAAAAATCCCCCTTTACGCAGCTCGTTCACGCTATCCTTGACCGCTTGCACAATTCGCGCAATATCTTCCTCGGTATGGGCCGTGGACAAGAAGCAGTTTCGTCCTTCCCAGATATAGATGCCTTTGTCCAGCATGTGATAAAAGAACAATTCCAGATCGCCTTTGAGCACGAAGCGGAACAGGGAGCCAAAGTTAACCACTTTCATAGGTACATGTTCGTCAGTGAAATAGCTGTTCAGCTCGGCTGCTAACGCCGAGGTGCGACTGTTCAAGCGATTTTGAAGCTGCTCGCCGTTGTTCTCCAAATGATCCAGCACCGCTAAGGAAGCAGCCATTGCCAGCGGATGATGGCAGAAGGTTCCTGCGACAAAGGTCCGCTGCTGCTCATGTTGTGGATAGGAATCGTCCCCGAAGCTCCACGTGCCTCCATCGATCCCGTTCATAAAGGCGGCTTTTCCGGCTACGATACCGATGGGCAGCCCACCGCCAATGATTTTACCGTAGGTCACAAGGTCGGCTTGTACCCCAAACCACGCTTGGGCCCCTCCCGGCTGAATCCGGAAGCCTGTTATGACTTCATCAAAAATGAAGGCAGTACCTGACTGCTCCGTCATCTGGCGAATTTCCTGCAAAAAGGCTTGAGGCTGGAAATCCGGTCGGCGGCTTTGCACTGGCTCCACGACAACCGCAGCCAGCTCATGCGCATGGGTGCGGATATAATCCAGGGAATCGTCCGCTCCATAATGAAGCACGACGATATCGTCCACCATATGCTGCAGGATACCTGGAGCTAGAGGTGTCGAATGCTCCTTGTTGTCACCCGCGCTCCCCAGTGCCAGCACTCCGTCGAATGTACCGTGATATGAGCCGGCAAAAATGACGACTTTAGCCCGTCCCGTAGCAGCACGCGCCAAACGGAGCGCGACCATGACGGCCTCAGTACCGGAATTGTACAGCGCAATCCGTTCCACGCCGGTCATCTTGCAAATTTTCTCTGCGACTTGCCCGGCCATGTTGGACATCGGGCCGACACACATGCCGTTTTTCAGTTCTTCCTCAATTTTTTCACGGATAAAGGCCGGATTGTGTCCAAACAGATTCACGCCAAAGCCCATCGTCAAATCGACATATTCATTGCCGTCCAGATCCCAAATTTTTGATCCGTCTGCACGTTGAGAAACGATTTGGTACACCATTTCCTTCAAAACAGGCCGGAAACCAGCCACATTACGGTTATTGGCGTATACGGAGCGATACTGCTGGGTGTAATGTTTGGTGCTACGCGTACGGGCCGTGTAGCGTTCAATCAGCTCTTGCAGATGTTGTTCCTGACGGAGCGAAAGCAATTCGCGTGCTTTAACATCCAGCTTTTTATAAGGCGTATACGGTTTGGCTTCATTGCCTGTCTGCTTGGGAACAGCCTTTACAGATGGAGCCGGTGCTAATGCAGCCGCGACTTCCTGCTTGGATTCGGTATGAATGATCTGCGCGCTTTCTCTACTTGCCGAGGGCAAAACGCCCGTTTCCGGGCTAAACGGCTCGGAAGCTATTACGGATGCAGATGGTTGATGCCGGAGAACATCGAGCTGCTGTGACATCAGATGTAGCTGTTGCTCCAAAATTCGCTCTACACCCGCAGAAGCTGTAGCGATTGGAAAGCTTTGAGCCCGTGTTTGCCCAGCCGTATCTATAGCATAAACGGCTGATTCATGAGACGGTTGGGTTAGCGGGGAAGCTACATAATCAACCTGATTCAGAGTGGTTTCCGAACGATTTTCCACAGACTGAACCGGGGTTTCAGCAGAATTGGAGATGCTCACCCGCTCGGCTACGTAGCTGGCTAATAGCTCCAGCGTGGTCAACGATTCGAAAAATTCGTTCATTGGAACGTCCAGTCCGAAGGTATCCTTGATACTGTGGCGAACCTGGGACAAATTAATGGAATCCAGCCCAAGCTCCAGAAAATGTGTTTGTGGCTCTAGTTCCTCCAGACTGAGCTGGGACACATTACCGATCATTTTCGCTAACCTTTGAAGAATAGATGATTTGTGCTGATCGGTAACCGATGCCGACGCTAAATACTCGTTCCCCATAATTCCAGACTCCTTTACTGTTGAGTTTTCATGAACGGGTACCTTCTGTTCCGTTTGAACCTGTTCGGGCACGTTAATCCAGCATCTTTTACGCTCGAATGGATACGTAGGCAGAGAAACCTTTTTGTAATGCTTGCCTGCATATAGGGCATTCCAATCGATCTGCGCTCCCTGCACGTACCTGGCAGCCAGTTGCTCCAGTGATTGCAAGGTGTCCAAGCTTCCAGTAATCGTCTCTGCACCACCTGTGCTATCCGCTTTTCCAGTGTATACGCCTTCGACGGCTCTGCCTTGTTCGTGCAATTGAAGTACCTTCGCTTTCAGCGCATCCGCTCCAGCGGCAGTTATCGCAATCCGGTGATTCAGGTGACTTCTTCCTGTGTTAGCCGTATAGCATACATCCTGCATCACGAGTTCTTCCGCGCGACCGAATCGTTCTGCGTACCGCCCGACCAGCTCACGCAAAGCGGATTCACTCCGCGCTGACAGAGTCAGCAGCACCGGTGATGATCCATTCTTGCTGACCGTGGAGGTTTGATCCGATTCCGTCTTCGCTATATATTCCTCCAGCACCACATGGCAGTTTGTCCCGCTGAATCCAAAGGAACTCAACCCGCTTCTTCTCGGAAATCCGTCCGTTCTCCATTCCCTCAGCTTCGTATTGGCATATACCGGAGATTCCTCGAAATGGATCTTCTGGTTTGGCGTGCGAAAATGAACGAGCGGTGCAATCTGCCGATGCTTCATGGACAGTACGGATTTGATCAAGCCCGCAATCCCGGCGGCTTCGTAAAGATGGCCGATATTCGTTTTGACCGTGCTGATCGCCACAAACTGTTTGCGCTGTGTATGCTTGCGGAAAGCTTTGGTAATGCCGTCAATCTCGATTGGATCGCCCAGCTTGGTTCCGGTGCCATGCGCTTCGATATAGCTCACCGTTTCGGGATCAATCTGTGCATCACGCCACGCCTGCGAAATCACTTCCGCTTGAGCGAGCGCATTCGGCGCGGAAATACCAATCGTAGTGCCATCCTGATTGATGGCACTTCCCTTGATCACGGCCAAAATGTTGTCACCGTCTTGCTCCGCTTTACGCAGCGGCTTCAGGAAAACCGCTCCAACTCCTTCGCCCCAGCCCGTTCCATCCGACTGATCGTCGAAGGCGCGTGCCCGATCATCAGAGGATTCCATGCCAATGCCTGCTTTCAGAGGCAGTAAAATCGTCTTTACTCCACCTGCCAGTGCCATATCGCAGTCTCCGTTGAGGATGGACTTGCAGGCCAGATGCACCGCCACGAGTGAGGAAGAGCATGCTGTATCAATCGTTAGCGCCGGGCCTTTTAGATCGAGCAAATATGCAATCCGGCTGGAAATAATGGACGATAAATTACCAATGGCAAAGTTCGGCAGCGCACCCGGTTCCACCTCGGACAGCAGGCGCTCGTATTCGAAGCTGGTTTTGGAAAAGCCGACATACACGCCGACCTTTTGGCCTGCCAGTTGCTTACCTCCATACCCCGCATCCTCAATCGTGCTCCAGGCGGTTTGTAGAAATAGCCGTTGATTGGGGTCCATTAGCGAGGCTTCCCGTGGAGTCAGCTTAAAGAAGGAGTAATCGAACTTATCTACTTCGTCCAGATAACCACCTTCTGCGATTTGCATATTTCGACCTTCGGTATTCAGACGGGAAATGAAAGCTTCGGCGTCTTTTCTTCTTTCATCGCTGTACGGGCCGATATTGTCTGCCCCTGATGACACATTTGCCCAAAACTGCTCCAGCGTTTCCGCTTGAGGAAACTTGCCGGACATGCCAATGATGGCGATATCCCGATCATTTGCTTCCTCCTTGGCCTCGGGCTGTGCTGTTGCAGCCGCGTCGCTGCTTAGGCCCTGACTGGAGATATACGCTGCCAGCTTGGCGATGGTCGGATAGGAAAAGAAGTCCGTCACTTCAATATGAACCCCTAATTGATCCTCCAACTGGTCCACAATCTGAACGAGTTGCAAGGAAGTTACTCCGATATCAAAGTAGCTGTCGTCCGTACCAATCGACTTTACATTTAAAATATCCTGGCAGATTCCAATCAGCTTCTGTTCTATTTCTCCCTGAGGCAAGACTGCACGCTCAGCAGCTTGCAGGGTTTGAGTGGCCTCGGCCAGAGTTGTCAGTATTTCATCGAATTCGCCCTGCTCATAACTTTGGGCTAATTTGAAGCGCTGAACCTTCCCGCTGGTTGTTTTAGGGATACGCCGGATCGGAACTACATCCTGAATATTCCAGCCGCCCCGGTAATTCAGATGACTTTTCAGTTTTTGGACAAGCGGCACAAAATACTCTATCTTTTTCGTGTGCATCACAAAAACAACAATACGATCCTGCCTGGATTGCGCATCATGGACACCACACACGGCTACTTTTCCGAGATCCACGCCATCCAGCTCCTCGGCAATTCTCTCGATGTCATGCGGATAAACGTTCTGTCCGTTCACGAAAATGATATCCTTGGCTCTACCCGTAATAACGAGGCGGCCATTCCGCATAAACCCTAAATCTCCGGTGATGAGCCAGCCATCCTCTGTTTTGACCTTGGCGGTAGCCTCGGGATTGTTGTAGTATCCAGCTGTCACATTTTTGCCGCGGATCTGTGTGTGTCCAATCACACCATCTTCCAACACCCGATTTTGTTCATCGCAAATGCGGACAGAGGTACTGGCCATCGGATATCCCAAATCCACAAAAGTAAGACACCGCTTGTCGGACTTGTCTACTTCTTCTATGGGTTCACCTACGTGTAACTGCTGCCGATTCAAATAAAGCGGAATAAAGGAATCTTTGTCCAGAGGGGGAGTGGAAACACCCACGCTCGCCTCTGCCAATCCATAGACGGGAAACATCGCATTTTTATTCAAGCCGTGAACACTCATCGCATCCATAAACACATGGCAAAGCTCTACAGATATCGGCTCAGCTCCATTTAAAATCATACGTACGCTTGACAAATCCCAGTTATCTGCTGTTTCAGGTTTGTACTGATCAAGAAAAAATTTATATCCGAAATTGGGAGAGCATATTTGAGTCACCTTATGCTCCGATACTTTTTTTAGCCATAAAGACGGGCGTCGGATAAAAAGTGCCGTCGGCATAATTAGCTGCTTGGCATTAGCGGCCACACAGGTTAAATGAAAGGCGATCAATCCCAGGTCATGCGTAAGCGGCATCCAACCCAAATAAGCATCCTTGGAGCTCATGCCTGTTTGATTTGCGATATCCCGAATATTGTAAACCAGATTTTCATGTGTCAACATGACTCCTTTAGGATCACCTGTAGAGCCTGAGGAAAATTGGATAAAAGCCAAATCCTCCGGTTTGGATGCATGAACTACACCTTTATTCAGACCGGAATAGTCGAATGTATGGCTTGAAAAAGTTGCTTTTTTAACAGGCTCAAAGGAATCCAGCAGTTCGTGCTGATGCGCGTACTTTTCCAGTTGCTCCAAAACCTTGTCATCCGCAATCATATAAGGGCGGGATAGGGTATTCCAGATTCTAAACAGTTTCATTTTATGCTCATCATTATTCCCGATGCTTACAGGAACAGGAACGATTCCACCGAGCAGGCAGCCCCAAAATACATTCACAAAGGTATGATTGTCGTCGATCTGCATGATCAGCTCATCGCCAGGTTGTATCCCTTTTTCCTGTAATGCATGAAGCACCTGTGATGCTTGCTCCAGAAGTTTACTGTAGGACACATATTCCTCTTGCTTATCACCGGAAATAAAGGTGATCCCGTTCTCATCCCGGCTTGCACGGTCTTGAATGATTTCAATTAAAGTTTGAAACTGTTCCATCCTGATCCCTCCTCAATTGCTCTAGCATTACTTTCTGCTCTCCTTCGGAAACCTGTTTGGTTTGTAACACCAGGCGAATACACCCCAGTATTTCCTGTCTTAGCTCAGAAGCAGGAGGTGGACTGCTGCCTGATTCTGAGTTTCGCAGTAATTCTTCCAGTTTCCGGACAGGTAAAATAACACCTTTTCGATACTCATCTTCATTCCAATTGGCATTGGGGGTAGACACCGCCAGTGACAGGGAACGGGCAACCCAATCACGGATCGAGAAACGGCGTTCCAGTTCAACGCGATCCAAGTCTCTGTCCAGAGACAGCACTTCAATAGTGGTGTTTATTTCTTTCGCCAAATTTTTCAGCACTGTCCGTGGGCCTAACTCAATGCCTTGCTCCACGCCATGGTTTTCCATATATTGCATGGTTTGTATCCATCGAACCGGGTGAGTCATTTGCAAAATCAATCCTTGACGGATGCTGTCCACATCGGAGTATGGCTGAGCGGTCACATTGGAAATCACGGGCCACTGCGCTTCATGGAAAGTATATTTTTGCAGCTCTGCGGTCAGCTTGTCCGCAGCGTGTTGCATAAGCGGACTATGAAAAGGACCACTGACCTGCAACCGGGTAATTTGAGCCCCTCGCTGCTCTAATTCGCCAGCTACCACAACTACCGACGTATGATGACCTGAGACGACGTACTGATTAGGTGAATTGTAACAGGCAATGACGACAGGCTGATCGACTGTGGAGTACAGACGACAGATTTCTTCCACAGCGTTCATCTCAGCTCCGCGAACGGCAATCATGCTGCCCGGCCCTGCCTCAGCGGTTTCTTCCATGAAGCGTCCCCGCTCTTGAACCAGTCGTAAAGCGTCGCCAAAGGATAGAACACCGCTACTTACCAGAGCTGAATATTCACCCAGGCTATGACCTGCTGAAAATTCCGGAATAATCCCGATTTCGTGCATATAACGCCGGAATGCAATGACGCTGGTCGTAAGAAGTGCGGGCTGAGTATAGAATGTCCTGGATAATTGGGTGATCGGACCTGCCATGCATAAAGCTTTCAGATCATATCCCAAAATATCAGCAGCCTCTTCAAACAAGCGATCCCCTTCTGTAAAATCGCTACGCCATGCCGCTCCCATTCCTACATACTGAGATCCTTGTCCTGGAAAAACCAAAGCCATGCGATTCATACGAAACCCCTTTCCTCCCCACAAAGATGTGGCAAAACAAAAATGTTTTTACGATTCAGGTGTTAATGTACATATGTATGGAGATATGGAGATAGATGTAGCAAACCATAACAAAGCAAAGTTGTACTGTTGCCAAAAAACAATAAGCACAATTTAAAATTTAATTAGGTAATTGAATTGCCATTCGTGGTGTAATTGAAAATGAGTTAGGTGTGTGTAAAAACTTGGAAGTGTGAAAAACTTGGAGTGGACTAAAGACTTAGGTTGGGACCTAAGAATCCAGTATCATAGATGAGTGTGTCGAAAAAAATACCGAAGGTAACGCAATTTTATTCCAAAAGAAAGTATTAATTGTGAAATATTTTAACTATATAATAAATATGGACTTGAAAAATGTCAATATTTTTTCAAATTCCTTTAATAAGAAAAAAATTAAATAAATAGAAATTGATAGGGTCTTATAAACACAAAAGTAAATTAAAGTATGACGTTGTAATGTATAAGTATATTATACACACAAACAATGCCCTCTTTGGTCTGAAAATAAGGCATTGTTTGTAATTTTTTAATGAATTTTGATGAATTTTTGTAAAAATTTCTGTGTAGTGAGTAAAAGCAACGGGTTTTGTACTATATCTGGTGCTTGACAAACCAGTTTGTAATGCGTTGAAGTCGTTCCACACGAAGCTGCGGATGCCCTTTTCGTGAAAGCTCATGGCTTGAGTCTGGAAAACGGACAAATTGCGTGGATTTCCCCAATCGCCGCAGTGCAGTAAATAGCTGTTCTCCCTGCTCAATGGGACAACGAAGATCCTGCTCCCCGTGCAAAATAAGCAGTGGTGTATTTATTTGCTTAACATATGCCAGCGGGGATTGTCTCCACAAGACCTCGAAATCGTCCCAAGGATTGCCGGAAACCTCGTCTTCTGTAAATGAGTAGCCAATGTCGCTCACGCCATACATGGATAGCCAGTTGGATATGGAGCGCTGGGTCACGGCTGCACGGAAACGGTCTGTGTGACCGACAATCCAGTTAGTCATAAAGCCCCCGTAGCTCCCCCCTGTAACTCCTAGTCGTTCTGGATGAATGAATGGAAACTGGCGAATGGCCTCATCTACCGCACTCAGCAAGTCCGTGTAATCTCGTCCACCGTAGTCGCCAAGAACGACATTGGTAAAAGACTGGCCGTACCCTCGGCTTCCTCCCGGATTGGTGTAAATGACCGCATATCCCTGCGCCGCTAGCAACTGAAACTCATGAAAAAAAGAGTGGGAATACATCGCATGGGGGCCGCCATGGATTTCCAAAATAGCGGGATAGGTTACTCCCTCCGCAAAACCGACAGGTTTCATCACCCACCCTTGGACCCGCCGACCATTCTCGACCTCGGTCCAAAAGCCCTCAGGCACACTTAGCTCGATCTCTTCAAGCAGCGAGTCATTCACCTGCGTCAGCCGTTCCTCTGTCCCAGAAGAGATCGCAATTCGAAATAAATCGCCCGGCAATGCCACGTGAGTTGAAGCTGCAATAATATGCTGCTCATCCGGGGTGAGCGTGAACTGATAAATTTCTCTGTCACCCTGCGTCAAAACTGCAAAGCTTCCATCAAATGCAAACTGATATACATGTACATTTCCTTCACGGGTTACAAGTGTATACAGGGATTGACCGTCCGTACTAAAACGTGGTGGCCCTATATGAAGGTGTGAGCGCATATCGCTCATACCCGCGTTACCGAGGTGTGCGTCCAGCGTTTCACTAATGCATACTGCTGATCCACCACTCGAAGGGATGATGTATAAACGGGTCTGGGTCGCGTCTTTAGCATGTCGATCATGTCCGTAAAAGGCAATCGTTGAACCATCGGGAGAGTATGCAGCACTCTCGATTTGCAGCTCCGACCGAGTTAGCTTACGTGGTATTGCCATACCTCCTTTTGAAATAGCAGGATCTATCGTAAACAAATCATTCTGCCTTCGTAAATCCGTGTCCTCTTCTGATTGTTCCGCTATTCTGGCCACGAATAAAATAAGCTTTCCATCCGGCGACCAGACAGGTTCCGCCACATCATACGCGCCGAACGTCAGTTGGACGGTGTCCCCTGAATTTACATCAGTCACATATAAGTGATTTCGCGTATCATCCCACAGCCCGTAGCCATCAGACTTGGCTTTTGTTCGGTTAACGACCTGTCCTTTTGGCTGCACTTTAGAGTTTGCGCTAGCGGATAAAGGAGGCTGGGTCGATTCCACACCCTGTTTGGATGTACCGATCTGGCCGTGTTCGACGGTTCGAAGTGTATGTACCTCTTGTTTTCCAGCGCCGGATGTTGGGGGTGACAGACTCTCTGCGGTTTTTGCGACAAAGGATATGTAGGCACCGTCTGGTGACCAAGCCAATGAATGAACGCCTTTCTCTGCCCATGTAAGCTGCCGAGCCTCTCCTCCGCGAGCTGGAATGATCCATACCTGACGTTTACCTTCCAGTGTGCGGAGAAAAGCAAGCTTTGATCCGTCAGGTGACCAGACAGGTGATTCATCTTTCGGCCCATATGTGAAGGGCAACCGCTCGGATTGTTCTGATGGCAAAACCCAAATGTCAGAATTATAGTCTGTCCGGTCTTCATTAATATACTGCTCTACGTAAGCGACTGCACCGTTACCGGGATGGACAGCAGGATCGCTGACCCACCGAAGATGGTATAAATCCTCTGCTGTTATATGGCGTTTAGTTATACTGGATTGCGGGTCACTCAAAACAATTCCTCCTCAAATCACAGATCTCTATAAGATTAGAAATGTATTAATCCGATGAAATTTGTAAGATTTAAATGATATAAAAATCACGTTACTCTTTTTACTTGTCTCTGTCAATTTGCTTCTTCATATATTTCCAATACAAAAACCCTATCTCGCTGGTCGCCACGGACCTGAAAGCCTCCTAAATGGAGGCTTTTTAGAGATAAGGTGATTAACAGTCAACATCTATAGTTGAAAAATAGGTGATATGGGTGACGCATCATTTTTTACAGCGGTAATTGACCTGCTTCCAACATCAAGATTCGGCCCATGCTGCCAAATCGCGCTCGGAATTTCTCGTCGCAGTACTGGTATGATATCCTCGGTAAACCGATGCAACTGTTCGAGCTGCTCTTGCTCACCTAGCCCGTCCACGCTGATGCTGAGTACCTGATTACCGAATGCGGTATGATAGTTCCGTATTTTCTCAAGAACGCTCTCCGCAGAGCCGATCAGAACAGGACCGTTACGAATATTATCCTCCAGACTCGTGAAGGGCGACTGATTGTGCTGAGCTGCCGCTGTCGAGTGGTAGGCATCATAATAAGGACGATACCGTCGAATCGCTTCCTCATCCGTATCTGCCAGATACAGACTCCCTGCTCCGGCACCAATTACGGCCTGTGCCGGATCATGTCCGTAATAAGCCAGCCGTTCGCGGTAATGATCAATAAGCGCTTTATACTTGGCCTGAGGATGGAAAGAATTCGAGGAAAATATCGGCTCCCCGTATTGAGCGGCCAGCTCGGTCGATAGTGTACTGGAAGCACTACCGTGCCATATAGGAATATGCTGCTGATACGGCCGAGGCTGTGTCGTAACTTGATGCAACGGAGGGCGGTAGCTTCCTTCCCACGTAACCTCTTCCTCGCTCCACAGCCGTTTGAGCAAACGATAGCGCTCGGCAAGCGAGTCCCACTGTTCTTCCTCCGTAATTCCAAACAACGGATAATGGCGCGGGTCATTGCCTTTACCAATAATAATCTCTAATCTTCCACCTGATAAATGATCCAACGTCGCATAGTCTTCTGCCACGCGCACCGGGTCCAGCACGCTAAGCACCGTTACCATAGTCAGGAGACGAATCCGTTCGGTTCTCGACGCAATAGCGGTCAGCACCAGCGGGGGTGAGGATGACAGAAAAGGTGCACCGTGCCGCTCCCCCACACCGTATGCATCAAAACCAAGCTCCTCTGCGAGAACAGCCTGCTTGATTACATTTTGGAATTTTTGCTGCGAGCTCCAGGTTTCCCCGGTAATCGCATTAGGCAGATTAGCCATCAGGCTGAATAACACAAACTTCATTTCATGAAACCCCCTTTCGGAGAACGAATCAGCTTCGTCCCATCCCGGGTATCGGGTCTAATTGCGGTTAGCAGTCTCTGCTCCGTTTTTTTCACGAATATACGTTTCAAATAATTGGGGATTCACAACTTTACGCAGTAAATGCATCGTTCCGTCTCCTGTACCATGGTCAAACGCATGGATACGCTCATACCCCCAACGCTCATACATAGACAGCAGATAGGGATGCTTTTCGGCTGTTGCCAGCGTAACGGCAGGAGCTCCCACCTGATCACGGATAATATTCTGCTCTACCCAGTTTAGCAGCTTGCGTCCGTAGCCCTTGCCCTGAGCAGCCGGGTCGACGGCAAACCACATGACAAATGGTAGATCGGTTATAAAATTAAGAGCTCTATTCTTGAGATGGCTCACTGTAGCCTGAATTACGCCATCGACTTCCAGCACGTAGCAGTCATTATTTTTAATGTTCTCCTGAATGAGAGGAATGTCTGCCTGAGCGGCAGGCCATTTAAGCTCCAACTGCCGAATCGTTTCGTACGCCTCATAAGTTACATACTGCAATCTCTCTGCATCTTCCTGTTGTGCCAGGCGATAGATTTCGCTCATGTTAACCCGCCTCTCCTGTATAATTAATTTATTAATCCCATCTGCTTAATCAGGTATAAAAGATAAAATAACTGTAGCATGCTCTCCATCCAGCGACAAATTAATTTTTTCTATAAGTATATTTAAAATAACGATAACCTAACGAAAGTGAGCACGAATTGCAAAATCTTCCTCCGTTAAATCCATATATACACACATAGCGGTTCGGCTGCCGTCGGCCGCGGCAAAAATCAATTAGGAAGGGATGAAGTATGAAGAATCCACGGCGGCATATACACCAGGTATTGAGGTTCTTCCCGATTCATCCGTCCTGATCCCGCCCGATGCTCATGCTGTCCATTTTGGCCGATGAAGGCCGGACGAATCAAGCACCTCAAATCCGAATTCAGTTTTGTCAATCGAAACAACCCCGGTTTGCAGATGATCGACAGACGGATTACGCAGTACTTCCTCATAAGCAACGCGACGGAACTCGGCCGGCGTTACGCCGTCTTTCGTAATAAAGCCGTGCGACGCATGCGTAACGGTATTTCTGGGCTGGTTGTTGTCGATTAAAGCCACGCTTCGTCTTGCCCGGCCAAGCACAAGGGCTGCATTCAATCCGGCGGGTTCTCCGCCAATAATAGCACAATCGTAAATCATGATGCTCATCTCCTTGCCAAATGCTAAACGCCTATCGGCTTAACCGACGAAGCAGTAACGAGCATGAGCATGGTGTGCAGGGCATAATTCGTCGCTTTTGTAAATTTCATGACTACGCCCAAATTAAAGACTTATTGTGTCTGTAATATCCTTGAATCGGCTAATGTGTCAAGCCTATACCTGATTATAAAAAAAGCAGAGAAGCCCGCAAACCGGGCTTCTCTGCTTTTTCGTCCATACATGTTGCTTTATTCCGCAGGGGCTACAAAGGTGCGATTGGCAAACTCACTGTCCAGCATATAAAAGGCATTGCTGTCCCTTTCAATCCGTTTGAGCTTCTGGATTACACTGTCGAACAGAGCTTCCTCTTCGACTTGCTCATCAATAAACCATTTCAGGAAATGGATCGTCGCATGCTCACGTCCGTCCAGAGCCAAGTCAGCCAAATGATAAAATTTCTGCGTATTTTGCTGCTCATGCTTGTAGCCGTGCTCGAACACATCCAGCATAGAATCGTAGCTGTTTTTAGGCTCCGGTAATGCTGCCAATGTGGCGCGTCCTCTGCGATCATTAATATATTTGTACAGCTTCATGGCATGAAACCGTTCCTCTTCAGCTTGTACCAGGAAAAAGTTTGCGAACCCATCCAGACTTTCGCTGGAGCAATAAGCAGCCATTGCCAGATATACGTGAGCGGAGTAAAATTCAAAATTCATTTGCTCATTCAGAGCCTGTGCCAAATTGTCTTTCATGTCTCAGGTCACCTCGGTCATATATGTAATGATGTAGCGATCTTAGTGTACCACAAGAGTGTCGGCGGGAATATACAATATCGGAGAAATATCATTGGAAAACGGGCGCAATACAATGTGAGGTTCCCCCCCTCCTTGCATTGCGCTCGTCTCACCCAATGTTTATTTTACATTCAAGGCTCCAGACCCCATACGCGTTGGTCGTTCACATACAGAGGCGTTTTGTCCCAATCTGTATAAGACGTTTTGGTCGCATCATAGGAAAAATCATCACTTTCGTTATAATTGCTCCAGTCCGTTTTGTTCAAGCGAACCTGAATATCCCCCGTGTTGGCTCCTGCTGCCAGACTTCCCGCACCAGCTCCAAAGGAGATTTCCAGATAGTAATCTGCACCTGTCACGGCCTTATCCAGCTTCACAATACGTCCCTGAACGTTGCTGCTACCGAGCTGTGCATAGTCACAATGAAATTCCTGCGGCTTGTCGCCATCCACTGTATAATAATACCGCAGCTTGACAGTCTTCAGATCAACAGCCTCTTTCCCCTTGTTTACAACGCGGAAAAGCGGACGAATCTGATTATCTCCCGGGTTCGTGTCGCCCACGCGGTATTGGGCAATTACATCTCCCGTAGCCGGAACGGATGCTGCTGTCGGCTTGGCGCTGACCTCGGCAGAATCCGGGCTGGTTCCCAGGGAGTTGGTTGCATTTGTTACATAATAATAGGTGGTTTCATTCACCACTCCTGTATCCTTGTAAGTGCTGTCTGTTACCGTGGCTACCGTGGAATAAGGTCCTCCACTGGTTGTGGAGCGCTTGACGGTATAACTGTTTGCTCCAGTCGCTTTGCTCCAGGTCAGTGTAACCTGAGCATCCCCCGCGCTTGCCTTCACATTGGCCGGAGCTTTGGGAGCTGTCGGCTCGGTTGTTCCACTATTGTTGATGAGACGGTCATATTCTGCATAAGCTGTCGCCATATCGACTTGGGACCAAAAACGGTGATACGTAAATTCCGGAGCGCCTTTATCCCATTTTTTCGTTTGATTATTCCATGAAGTTGTATATTTGTCCTTGAGATAAGACCATTGCGGATCTTTGGTGATGTTAGGTCGGATATCGGTATAGCTGGAATACGTACCATTGCCCCCCTTGGACGGATCAGATGCGGTAGCGTCTGCGCCAGGAATGGTGTTGCCTTGCCCCGTTTTACCACTCCATCCGTTCGGGATATACACTTCTTTCGTAAAATAACGATAATAATCTTCACGTGCTTCCTTCGTGGTAATGCCTACGCCGTCGTTGTAGCCCCATGCAGCATCGAGCAAAGCTTTGGACAGATCCTTGGCTTCCTTGCCTAATGCGGTGTAATCTCCTTTTTCGGCCTTCGTTCCGGCAGCAAAGAAAGTAAGCGCTTTAACATAACTGCCCAGCACTCCCGCATCTTGCCCTGGATTCTTCGTTACCACATGCAGATTGGCATTCCCCTTATGATTGGCAAATCCGGACCAGGTTTCTGGCTTCCCGCTCCATTCCAGATTGCCTGGCACCCAGAACTCGCCTTTAGCTGCTGTAGTGGCAACCTTCGGATTTTTACCACCCAGAATGCGCTTGCCTTGAGCGTCCAAATAGTACCCCTGCGCGTCTGTCACAGGACGTTCGTTGGCAAATACATAGCTCTTGGACCATGCAATCCAGTTTTCCGTCACTTGTTTAGCCATCTTAAACTGCTCGGAAGAAGTATCACCCTTCTTGGCTAAAATGTAGTACAGCTCGGCAACCCGCTCGACAGGCCAAGCCTGCATTCCGAACCAATTGTTGGACGGTGGATCTTGGTATACAGGAGCACCTGTATAAGCCAATCCATAGAAGGTGCTTGTGCCAGACGGATACGCCTTGTAGGCACCATCCCAGCTATTCGTTGCTCCACCTGCAATGGCTCCCTCATCGGATTGCAGCCACGTATAAAATTCCAGTTGGCGCTTCAACGAGGTAGCCCAATCCTGTCCCGCCGTTGGTGAATTTGGTATTAATCCGCCATCCTGATCGGATAACGCGTAAGCCGCAACGACATTTTGGTAGCCCTGATGCGCGTGGCTGGCGCCAATCCGCCAAGCCCAGTTGCCGCTTTGACCCAGTCCGCCACCCCATGCCGTATACCATGCCATCAGATAATGGCTGGCATCCTTGCCGGAACCAGCTACCGGGGTTCCATTGGATGCGCTTCCGGTTTTCTGGAAGTATTTATCGTACATGCCGTACCGCAAGAAGTCCCCCATCTTTTTTGCTTTATCCAAATAAACGGAGTTGTCATACCCCAGCTCTTTAGCCCAATACATGGCTTGAACCGCCCGTGCGTCCGCATCGGTGGCATTCGTGTAGCGCCATTGCTGTGCAGGAGCATTATTTTCCTTGGTGAACAGGCTCATAAAGCCTTCATTTGCTTTACCAAATTTTTGATTATCCTGCGATGGATGCGGGACGGCTTCCCAAACCGATTCCTGCTCCCCGCGTTGGAAGGTGTTCACATAGGTCGCTGTATGAGACGGATTCAGCAGATTGCCAAAACCGTACCAATTATCCACGTCCAGCAGCCAATGCATCAGATAGGTCTGATTGTTGCCATAGGTTGCCTTCAACTCTGCATCCAGCGGGTCCTTGCCACCGCTATACTGACCACTCAGACGGCTTGGATATTGATCCGGCTGCGGATACTCTGCTGCATAGGTGGCTGGGCTGTTAGGATTGTAGTTACTCATGGTAGGCTGCTCTTCCTTGCCGTCACCCTCATTAACAGGAATGATGTATTTCTCCATGTTATCCCATGCCGATTCCAAATGTCCCCAATCCCCGGTATAATGGCCATACAGCACTTCCAGCCACATCCAGTAGCTATACGCTTCCGAGGTCGTTAAGTGTCCGTAGTCCGGAGCCTCGCTCATCAGGGTTTCAACCGAATGATAAGGAATACCCTCCTTGGAAAAATATCCGCTGGCCGGGTCCTTCAGTTGTTTATACAATTGAAGGAAGCGTGTGGATTCCGGTGTTGCGGCTGATGCACGGTCGGGTTCGGCTTGAAATATGCCCAAAGTTAGCGGAAGTACCAAAATGGCTGACATGACCATAGAGACAGATTTCCTGAACACGGATTTTCTGCTGATCACTTTTGCATCCATCCTCTCCAATATCAATTTTGGCTTTACACAAGCTTTTGTTCCGAAAAACGACAGCACAAAAAGACAGCACCATCACCTCACTTTCCCGTCAAAAAGGTGGAGGACACGCTGTCCATTAGCTCCAAATGCTTCACATTGGCCCTGGAAAAAATATACCATACCCACCGCCAAATGAGAGTCGAAAAAATCAATATGTTTAGGGTTTGTTAATGAAAATTGACGAAATCGCAGGAAATCGGTACGATTTTACAGGGAGGCGTTTTAATATGAAAATTTTACTGGTGCTTGGTTGTATAATGATGTTTTTAGCTGTAGTTCTGGGAGCTTTCGGAGCACATGCTTTGAAAAAAAGACTTTCCGCAGATATGATGAGCATATTCCAGACAGGTATCCAATATCATATTGCTCATGGCTTGGGCTTGATTCTGCTCGGAGTAGTTGCAGGAAATCTGGTCCATTCTTCTCTGATTGTTACCGCAGGCTGGGTAATGCTAGCAGGTATTCTTCTGTTCTCCGGCAGTTTGTATGCCCTTAGCTTGTCCGGTGTGAAGAAGCTCGGAGCGATTACCCCGATTGGCGGGGTGGCTTTTTAACAAGTTGGGTACTTGTGATTGTGGCGGTAGTGCAGGGTTAAACAAAGCTAAAGAAAAGAGACTTGGAAAAGTAGACGCTTCCAAATCTCCTGAGAAATTCCCAAATATGAAAGAATAATATTATTTCGTCTGTACTTCCTGCGCCTTTTGAGCCGATAAGCGATGGCTCTCGATGTAGCGTTTGGATTCAGCCATCTGGTGCTCCTGCGCGGCCTCCATAATGATGTGAACCCCCGGCTTGTACTGTTCCAGTAGCTCCATGTATAGACCATAGTTCATGTCACCAAAGCCCGGCGGTACGGTCTCGATCTCACCTGTCGATGACAAACGCCGGTCTTTGGCATGCGCCGCGATAATCCGGGGTCCCAGCAGTTGAAACGCTTCGCGGATGACTTCATCCTGTCGTGCCAGATTTTCCGTTTTCAGCAGATTGCCCGGATCTATCACTACGCCGATCTGGGATGACGGTACTTCCTCCAGCAAGGTAACCAGCTCTACCGCCGTTCCGACCAAATGATCGTTAGCGGCCTCCAATCCGACGAACACGCCCCATTTTCCCGCCTCGTCCGCTAATTCGCGCACAACTTCTTTTACAACCTTCCAGTCTCGTTCCGTATATGCGCTTCCATCCTCATTACGTCCGACTTCGGCAGCCACCATAGGTGCCCCTAACAGGCTTGCGTATCGGATCAGCTCTTTAAAGCGCTCTACATTTTCACGTAGAAGATCCTCATCCTTTTCAAAAAAATGCAAATAGCAGCCAAGCACCGATATAGAAACTCCATGCTGACGGAATGCCTCCGCGATAGACAGTGCCAATCCCGGACTGAACTTGCCCGGTTTGTTAAAGTCCACATCACTGATCGCTCTCCATGGAGCCAGTTGAACATGAGTAAAGCCCGCCGCTCCTACCTTTGCAGCCAACTCGCGATAAGGCAACTTGCCAAATAAATGCGCCAATACGCCTACAGTCACTTCCAATCACCTCTTCTTTTTTAATGTTGCATCCTGTTTGTCACAGCACTTCGTTCCAAGGTCTCATTAATGATTTGCGTAATCCTCTCCACCTCGTCATGAATAAAAAAGTGTCCTCCATCAAAGGTGAAAATACGAAAATTCTGATCCGTATGCTGCCCCCACGCCTCCGCATCCTGCAAGGTCATTGTGTTATCGGTCAGCCCTGTCAATGCTGTGACCGAACAATTCAAAGGTACGGCTGGGGTCATGTACTCATACGTCTCAACGGCTTTGAAGTCCGCTCTTAGCACCGGAATAAAATAGTCGTACAATTCGCGATTGTCAAAAATGGCCTCCGAAAGCTGACCATACCGCTGCAAATGCGTCCTGAACTGCTCTGCGGGAAGATCATGGGCCCACGGGAAATCTCTCGGGACATGCGGTGCCCGTCCACCAGATACGAACAGATGAGCAGGTTTCCCATAACCGCCAGCCACCAGCTTGTAATACAGCTCGAATGCGATCATCGTTCCCATACTGTGACCATAAATGGCATAAGGATCGCCGGGGGCTATTTCTTGACTGATCTTGAGCAATAAATCCTCGCTCATTTCCTCAATGCTGTCCTTTAACGGTTCACCGGAACGAATACCTCTGCCCGCCAGCTCCAGCGGAACAAGCTTAATGTGCGGAAGCAGCAGCTTTTTCCATTTGAAGCTGACCGATGCCGATCCGCCCGCATATGGAATGAAAAACAATGTGATGGGTGCCATCCTTGCAACCTCCTACCATGCTAAGTCCTTACTCTTTCATTTTAGCATAAAAAGGTATATTTACCCATTTCAAATATTTTGCAAATTCAAGAAACAAGGTCGGGGAAATCAAGCATCTTTTGCATCAGGCAGGAAACCGATTCTTTTAGGAAGAACAGCTTCATGTTTGAATATAATAATGTGTTTGGCCTTATTTCTTTAAATTCGAGAGGAGTTCTGCGCCATGAAGTACGGTTTCTTCGATGATGCTAACCAAGAATATGTCATCCACACCCCTCAAACCCCATATCCCTGGATCAATTATTTAGGCAACGAACGATTTTTTGGACTGATCTCCAATACAGGCGGCGGCTATGCATTTTACCGGGATGCGCGCTTACGTCGCTTAACACGATACCGATACAACAATATTCCTGTCGATAACGGCGGTCGCTATTTTTATATTCATGATGACAGGGATTACTGGACACCGGGCTGGATGCCGGTCAAACGGGAGCTGGATCTGCATGAGTGCCGACATGGGCTTGGCTATACTTCAATTATGGGTGAACGTAACGGTATCCGGGCGACGCAGTTGGCTTTTGTACCGCTGTCCTTTGATGGAGAAGTACATCAGGTCAAGCTTCAGAACACCTCTGCACAGACTAAAAAGATCAAACTCTTTTCTTTCGTGGAATTTTGTCTGTGGAACGCCTATGACGATATGACCAATTTTCAACGCAACCTGAACACGGGCGAGGTCGAAATACAGGACTCCGTCATCTATCACAAAACGGAATATCGTGAGCGCCGCAACCACTATGCTTTCTTCTCTGTCAATCGTCCAATGGCAGGATTCGATACAGACCGTGAAGCTTTTCTGGGACTATACAACGGGCTGGATCAGCCGCAAACCGTCACCTCCGGGCAAGCCTCTAACTCTATTGCCAGCGGGTGGTCGCCTGTAGGATCGCATTGCATCGAAATCACATTGGAGCCAGGTGAAGAAACGAGTCTTAACTTTGTACTTGGTTATGTGGAAAATCGGGAGGATGAAAAATGGGAATCTCCTGGCGTGATTAACAAAAAGCAGGCTCATGCCATGATTGCTCAATTCGCGGATGATGCCGATGTTGAACGAGCCTTGAGTGAGCTGCGGGCCTATTGGAACAACCTGCTCTCCAAGTACATCATTCAGAGCCACGACGACAAGCTGAACCGGATGGTGAATATATGGAACCCGTATCAATGTATGGTTACGTTCAATATGTCGCGTTCCGCTTCGTATTTCGAATCTGGCATCGGGCGTGGTATGGGCTTCCGGGATTCGAATCAGGATTTGCTCGGCTTCGTCCACCAGATACCGGAGCGAGCGCGGGAACGGATTATCGATATCGCCTCCACTCAATTTGATAACGGCGGGGCTTATCATCAGTACCAGCCTTTAACCAAAAAAGGAAACCACGAGGTCGGCGGCGGTTTCAACGATGATCCGCTGTGGCTAATTGTTGGCACCGCTGCGTATATCAAAGAAACGGGAGACTTTTCCATATTGGACGAACAGGTGCCATTCGATGGGATTGAAGAGCATACCGCTACCCTGTTTGAGCATTTGAAGCGATCCTTTTATCATGTAGTTAACAATCTCGGCCCGCATGGTCTCCCACTGATTGGCCGGGCAGACTGGAACGACTGCTTGAACCTGAATTGTTTTTCTGCTACACCGGATGAGTCCTATCAGACCACGCAAAATTTGGAGGGTCGCATAGCGGAATCGGTATTCATCGCCGGACTATTCGTATATACAGGGCCAGATTTTATTGAGCTGTGCAAGCGTAGAGGATTAGATGACGAAGCAGCCACGGCCCAGGCCCATGTGGATCGGATACGGACCGCCACGTTGGAGCATGGCTTTGATGGGGATTGGTTTCTGCGAGCCTACGACCACTATGGGAATAAAGTGGGTAGCAAGGATTGTGAGGAAGGCCAAATTTTCATTGAGCCTCAGGGTTTTTGCGTGATGGCCGGAATCGGCGTTGAGGAAGGTCAGGCTCAAAAAGCGCTCAACTCTACACGGGATCGGCTGGAGACTCCCTATGGCATTGTACTGCAAAATCCGCCTTATTCCCGCTATTACATCAATCTAGGTGAAATATCCTCTTATCCTCCAGGGTACAAGGAAAATGCGGGCATCTTCTGTCACAATAACCCGTGGATTATGATGGCGGAGGCCGTGATTGGCCGTGGAGATCGCGCTTTTGAGCTGTATAGCAAAATTGCTCCTGCCTACCTGGAGGACATCAGCGACATCCACCGCACCGAGCCGTATGTATATGCACAAATGATTGCAGGCAAGGATGCCGTTCGTGAAGGCGAAGCCAAAAATTCATGGCTGACTGGCACAGCCGCGTGGAACTTTGTAGCCATTACCCAGTCTATTCTTGGTATCCAGCCCGAATGGGATGGTCTGCGTATTGACCCGTGCATTCCTGTAGCCTGGGACGAATTTACAATCACTCGCGTCTTTCGCGGCAATACCTACGTGATCCAAATCACGAATCCACAACATATATCCAAGGGTGTAGCTACAGTCACGATAGATGGGACTGTTCTCACGGACAATGTTCTGCCGGTCGCAGGGGATGGTGCTGTCCATCAGGTTAAAGTGTTACTGGGCTGACAAGTACATTGGCACCTAAATCGACTCCTGAAAAATTAGCTTCAACTTCATCACATAGTATCTTATAATACGAGAATGGCTAAAGATACATTAAGTGTGGTGACATCATGAATAAGACAACACGACTTACTCAAACAACCGATTATAAGTTAAAGGAAGCTCGCTGGGTACGGAGGATGTTTTTATTATACTGGATGATTATTGTCGTACATTTTATCACCCAGTTGGGCAGCTATTTGTTTCTTGATTACCACGCTTCGCCTTATGAATTTTACGTTGAAACCCTTATTGTTCCGACGCTGATCATGAGCGGCTCCAACTTGCTTGCAGAAATAGCTCATTTTAAATGTAATAGGTATTCTTTCGCGATTCTGTTTATAGCGAGCACGGTCATTTGCTGGACGATCATTCGACTAAACTACGATATCCGAATTATTCCGGCGTTGTGTTTGTTGCCTATTTTCTCATCCATCCTGTTTTTCAATCGTCGCTTGATATGGCTTTCCTTTGTCTTGCAAGTTGTGGTTTTTTTTCTGTTGCTGGCAGTAGATGGATCATTCCGCACCTACTTGTCGAACTTTGATATCGTGGCAATCCCTTCCTTTTTGATTATGTCTACTTTTATTGCTCTCATTATTCAGGCAAGCGGTCGCGATCTGTTAGTGGATTTGTACAAAACACAGCGCGCCCAACAGGAGCTGATGATCAGTAACGCGATTATAAGCAAAATGTCGATGACCGACGGGTTAACCAAATTGTACAATTATTTGTCCTTTCAGAACTTCTATGAAAAAGCACTCGAATATGCTGAGCAAGGCGCCATTATCCATCTTGCGTTAGTGGATATTGATAATTTCAAGAAAATTAATGATAATTATGGGCACCAGTTCGGAGATAAAATTTTGGAGGGCATTTCGCAAATCATTACAGAGCAGATTACAGCAAATGATATTGCGGCCCGCTATGGTGGTGAGGAATTTGCCATCCTGATGTTCGAGCATACCTTTGAAGAAGCTTATCAAATCGCCGAAAACATCCGGCACGAAGTGGAAAAGATGACTTTTTACGAAAAAAAGCAAAACATTTCCGTAACCGTAAGCATTGGGCTGAAAAGCTATACAGAAGAAATGAACAAAGATGCGTTCTTTCAGGAAGCGGACGACTATCTATATCAAGCCAAGCGTTCTGGCAAGAATAAGATAGTTTCGCTCAATCATATTGCCTAATTCGACAGAGAATACTCACAGGATGACTTCTCCGGCACTCGCTTGCCGGGGATTTATTTTTTAAAGACAAGCCATTTGACAAGAATATAAGCTGAAACTATAATACTTACAAGTAATAACGTAATTTACTTACATAAAATAAGTTAAGGGAGATGTTTTTCATATGTCAACACTTGTTATTGTAACCCACCCTAATCTTGCGGAGTCCCGCGTTAACAAAAGATGGGTCCAGGAGCTTAAAAAGCAATCGGGTATAACCGTTCATAACCTGTATGAAGTATACCCGGATGAGAAAATCAATGTAGCTCAAGAGCAGGAACTGCTGGAGCAGCATGACCGTATCGTACTTCAATTTCCTTTTTACTGGTATAGTACCCCTTCCCTGCTGAAAAAATGGGAAGATGCGGTTCTGACTTACGGTTGGGCTTTTGGAAGCGAAGGTGGCAAATTGGAGGGCAAAGAGTTACTGATTGCTCTGTCTGCCGCTAGTGTAGAGGAAAACTATCAACATGACGGACGGAACAAATACACGATCGAAGAGCTTTTGAGACCTCTTGAAGCTACAAGCCATATGATTGGTGTCAAATTGCTCCCTTATTTCGTGCAATATGGCGCTGGGGTTCTGACCGATGAGGAGCTTGAGCAATCCGCGCAAAGATACGTGCAAACCGTTACTTCTTAATTGTATTGGAAAATGCCCCTTGGTTGGAGCTACCACCTGTTGTGACACAGAATGTGGCAGTCTACCGACCAGGGGGCTTTTTTTTGAGTTTAATTTTCAAATCAGGAATTATAACGAACTGCGTTCTGATTGCATGGAAACGACTTTCCCCCTGCTATTCAGCACGAAGCCTAATACATAGACGACAGCCCCCAAGCCGTAAGCGGCGGCAAAGCCCCCCATATGCTCGATCATCCAGCCTGACAGCGCCGGACCCAGCATCTGCCCTACTGCATAAAATACAGAGATAAACCCGATGCCAGAGGGAACATATTTGGACGGAACCTGCTGTGAAGCTTTAACCTGGATCAAGGTGACTAGTCCTCCGATGCTCGAACCCCAAATGATGGATGAAATCGCAAAGCCCCACACGTTGTCCATAACGATGGGAACGAGATCCCCAAGCACAGCAAAAATCCACGCCAGCATAAATGTTTGTTGCACCCCAGCCTTGTCCGAGATACTTCCCCATACAGGGCCGCCTATAATGCTGAATACCCCTGCAAACGCATATATCAGCCCTGTCGTGCTGCTTGAAATACCTGCCTCCAGCATATAGCTGCTTTGATACAGATTAGGTATTAGATAGGCCATGCCAATCAGAAAATATAAAACAGCAATGAGGGTAAGCTCCTTATTTTTCAACCACTGGGGCTTATCCTCCTCGCTTACCGTTTGACGGGCAGATGCCGGATTTTTCAGAACAAATAGTGACAACACAAGCACCACTAACGAAATAATCCCGAAGCACAACCATACAGCATGCCAGCCGTCATGAGGAAATACCCGTATGATCACAGGGATCAGAAAACCGCTTAATAACATGCCGATACCGGCGCCACTCAACAGTATACCTAATACCTTCCCCCGCTGCTGCGGAAACCAGCCGATCATCAGGGACATCAGTGGAGTAAATACAAGTGAGCTGCCAGCCCCAATAACGAACATGAACAACCCGATAGCCCAAAATGAAGACGACCATACCAATCCTAGCATACTGACCACTACAGCCGCACTGCCCGTTATAAGCACCAATTTAGCTCCCCAGCGTACAGCCAGCACACCTGACAAGCCTACCGTGAGCAAATAACCCAGAAACATGATCGTTCCCAGTAATCCTGTCTGTGATATTGTCAGATGCAGCCCCTTCTGCATATACGGAAGCACAGCACCATAACCCATACGGGCCAAGCCTGTGGTTGTAATGACCAGTAAAGTTCCGCACAGGACGAGTGTCCAGAAATGTTTTGGGTTAGGTGCTTTTTGTACATGTGGTACGGAATTCATACCCTAATTCCCCCTTCTTATGAATGAATAACAGGTACAGTAACCTTGCCATTCATCCTACACGGGGGTTCAGTTCTGATCTACCAGCTAACGGAATTCGTTACTGGTTTGCGGGAATGGGTTATTTAGCTGAATAGACGATTTCGGACGAGCGTACCCGGGTTGCAGCCGTATTTTTTTCGGAATGCCTCTGCAAAGTAGCTTGGATTGGAATAACCCACCGCACAAGAAACTTCCGTTACACTATTTCCTCCGACTTGCAGCAAATGAAGAGCCTGATCCAGCCGTTGTTCACGCAGATCTCCAAAGACGGTTGTTCCGTACATTTCCTTGTAGCCCATTTTCAATTTGTAGTCATTCATGCCGATCATATGTGAAAGCTGCAAGAGAGACGGCGGCTCCGCCATGTGCTCCAGCATAATTTGACGCGCCCTCTTAATTTTGGCGATTTCGTCCCGGTTCAAGGAGACAGATGGATCATGCCTATCCTCGAAAAAGGTGCGTAAAGCAAGCATCCACAAATCCAATACGGCACATTCCATTTCAATATTGCGCATCGAACCGGATTGGATGCCCTGCATCAGCTGAGTCAACTTGAAGACGGCAACTGGATTCATGCGAGCCTGAAAAGCGCGAAACGAATGAGGTCCGAGTAAATCCGCAAAATCAACACTCCTTCTCCCGTCCGGCTCTTCCATAAAATAATGAAATGTCGATACCGGAATGCCAATGCCTAGCATCGTAAACTGCTCATTCGCCGTAAATTCAAAGTGGGCTTCGCCCGGCTTCAGAAGCTGTAACGAAAAATGCCCCGGAACAATTTCATGCCGCACTCCCGACGCCTGAACCTCACGGCCGCCGCGAAAACAGCAAGTAAGCTCCACCATAGGCACAGTAGCCACAAAATCAATCGTTCGGCGTTGATGAAAGGTATAGTCGGAAACCACAAGCTCCATATCCAGACGCGGGGAGCAACGGCGAATAGTGCCCTTCCCCACGGTTTGTGTAAGTTCCATCGGAGCTTTATGACCTGTAACGTCAGCGTTCAGCTCCAGTTTTTCAAGAAACAGATTAAAATTATGATGAAAAGTAGCTTCCTGCATAGCGTTTCACTCCAGTATTTTTCATTGATAATCATTCTCATCATACCGGATTATTGGTGGTTTGACAAAGAACCTCCTACCGCTAGAAAATAGCAGTGATGGAGGTTCCCGTCGATCTGTTAAAATATGAAGATTTACAAAGTAACCAGTGTGCTGGACACCTGAACCATGCATTCTTTAATGATGTTGCAGCCTTCACGCAGGTTTTCCAAGCTGATCGTTAGGGCAGGCATAATTTTAATCACCGTATCGTTACGTCCAGCCCGCTCAATGATGAGGCCCTTACTAAAGCAGAGAGTAGCTACCTCCTTGGCGAACGCTTCTCCCAGGTGGGATACATCAATTCCCCAGATCAGACCCAAGCCTCGAATTTCAATGAGAGGATCGATTGTTTGAATATGTTCACGCAAAAATTGCTGGACAAAAGCCTCTTTTTCCTTCACCTGTGCTTCCAGCCCTACCGTATCCCTGAACTCCAGCGCTGCCTTTGCAGCGACAAAAGCAAGCTGATTTCCACGGAAGGTGCCATTATGCTCACCAGGACTCCAAATATCCAATTCCGGCTTGATCAGCAACAGGGACATCGGCAAACCATAGCCACTGATTGACTTGGACAAAACAACCATATCAGGAACGATACCCGCCCGCTCAAACGAGAAGAACGAACCAACCCGACCGCAGCCAACCTGTATATCGTCAATAATCAGCAAAATATCATGATCATCGCACAGCTGCCGCAAATCACGCAGCCATTCGGTATCTGCGATGTTAATACCGCCCTCAGCCTGTACCGTTTCCAGAATGATGGCCGCTGGCTTTTCCACCCCGGAATGGGTATCTGTTAAAAGCTGCTCCATATATAAAATGGTATCCAAGCCGTTAAACGTACTGTTATAAGGGATGAAGGTAACGTTATTCAAGGATACACCGGCGCTCTCTCGCATGGAGTTGTTACTGGTAACAGACAAACTGCCTAGCGACATGCCGTGAAACGCGCCCATAAAAGCAAAAATTCCATTTCTTTTCTTCACCTTGCGCGCAAGCTTCAATGCCGCCTCCACCGCATTAGTACCAGTCGGACCGCAAAATTGCAGCTTATAATTCAAGCCCTTGGGCTGGAGAATACGCTCGGAGAAAGATTCAATAAACTCCTGTTTGGCCGTCGTAAACATGTCCAAACCATGCATAATCCGGTCTGAGGTTAAATAATCCAAAAGCCGGTTTTTCATGAAATCATTATTGTGCCCGTAGTTCAAAGCCCCTGCTCCGGCAAAAAGTCGATATATCCCTCTCCTGCCTCTGTGTACAGCACATCGTTCTTCGCTTTGTTGAAAACAACCGGAAAACTTCTGCAATAGGATCTTACATTGGACTCCAGTGCTTCGAATGTGTTCATAATCTCTCGTCCTCCCGCTGACCTGATTTGAAAAAATACAAGCATGGAAAGCAAAAAAAGTGTAAATATGTAATCTGAAATGAGAAGACAGCCTGAATCGCAAAGGGGTAGCCACACCAAAGAATCATGAGTACGATCACGAGAACGAATAGAGTACAGATAAATAAATGCAGAGTAGCCTATTGAGAGTAAATTAAACTCCAGAAGATTAAGTGGTGGGGGTTTCTAAGGGGTCTCTATCAGTGGATGTCACTCCTATGTAATAAAATACCATAAATATTTTTGAAGTCAATGCATGATTCTAATGTGTTTTGTTAAATTTTTGTAATTGAGTGTCGAGGGCTTGGTGTATTTTGTTAATTCTCCACGAAAAATGTCGGAATAGAGCTAAAAATCTTATAAATAGAGCATTTCCATATCAAAAAAGTATAAATCCGTTCTGCCCGGCTATTGGTTTGCCCGATCCCCCTGATCTTTTGACAGACTGTCCAAAGGGGGTTACTCTATCAAAAGAACTTGCCAAAAACTTTTTGAATGCATTGAACCTATCCTAACCATTTGGCTCGAATTTGATAGAAAGATAAGGAAATATCATCATGTCTAATGTTTTGATTATTGAAGATGACAATATGCTGGGAGATACCCTTTCCTTGTATTTGACTGGAGAAGGCTACAACGTTACCCGGGTGGAACAGGCGGCTGAGGGAATTGCCCGGCTGGGTATGGTGCAGCCTGATATTATTTTGCTAGATCTGCTGCTTCCAGATTTGGATGGTGTCAATCCCTGCCCACTGGTACGCAAGCATACGGATGTGCCAATCATCGTGATTTCTTCAGAAAACAATATCTCAGAGCGCATCCGTACACTTACGTTGGGAGCAGACGATTATATTTGCAAGCCTTTCAGTATGCAGGAGCTAAAGGCGCGAATCGAGGCTCTTTTCCGTCGTATTGAAATCACACGGTTACAGGCAAGAGGCCTTGCGCCTGAAGCCGAGCCTGAAACAGGCATTGTTTTGGATCTGGCGCGAAGAATGATTACCGTTGATGGGCAGATTGTGGAGACGACATTTTCGGAATTTGAGCTTATGAAGCTTTTTTATTTGAACCGGGGAATTGTATTCAGCCGATATGCCTTGATTCAAGCTCTTCGTGGCACAGACTCCTTTATTAATGAGAGGGCTGTAGACGTACATATCAACCATTTGCGCAGGAAAATCGAAAAAGACCCTAAAAAGCCGAAATTAATCAGGACCATCTGGGGAATTGGTTATAAATTTGTGCAATAGCACGATCAGCTCCAGGGAACCGATGACTTGATTTGGTTAATCTCCTTTTGAACCAGGCTCAATTGCTCTCGCCAGTCTGGATACAGCTCCCCCGGTGAGGTTTCATGGCTACGTTTCAATCCCTTTTCCAGCTCTATGACCTTTGCAAGCAGCCCGGACGCAAACAGGTTTCCTGCCCCTCCCTTAAGCGAGTGGATTAATCGGAGAGCGGCAGATAACTGTCCGTTGTCCATTTTCCTCGTCAATCTTTTATCAAGATACTGGTATTCCTGAATCCATTTGTAAAGGGCAAATTGGAAAATATATACCTTTCCATCCATGCCGGCTATTGCCTGTTCCGCGTGGACACCATTTAGTTCTTGCAGCCATGCTAAATGAATCCAACTGTTTAACACTCTTACAGCGTTCAGTTCATGGACAGGCTTGAGCAGCACAGCATTAATGCCTGAACGAAGGCAAACCTCCTGTTCATGCTGCGCAGCATCGGCCGTAAAGGCGATAATTGGAAGTCTGTTAAAAGCTTTCTTTCTGCGAATATGTCTGGCCGTCTCAAAGCCATCCATCTCTGGCATATGCAGATCAAGCATTACCATATCCCAGGAACGCAGTTCCAGTGACTCTAACAGTTCTCTTCCGTTTGCAACCATGGTTACTTCAAAACCGCGCTCTGCCAGGAACTCGGTAATTACCACCTGGTTAATCTCATTGTCCTCCGCTGTGAGAATTTGATACTTCTGTGTTGTAATCTCTCCTTCATAACGAGGGCTCATCATCGTATATGTATCCAGAGTATTAACATCTACAGACACTGTCTTTTCCTTTTCCAGCCTCCAGCGGATAACCTCCAATACAGCGTTTCGAGTCACGGGCTTGGACAAAAAGGCATCCACCCTGCTATCCTCGTCCCCAACTGCTATCCCTTCCATCTGGAACACTGTTGTAAGTCCAATGACCTGAGTCATCTGTCTATTTAGCAATTGAAGCCATTGTCTCCGTGTATCCAGCTCTCTAAAGCCATTCATCCCCATGTCGACCATAACCAAATCAAAATATTCGCCATTTTGAAAAGCTTCCACACATTCCTGAAAGGATGAAATGGTGTATGTTTCTAATCCTGTGCTTTGTATTAATTCGCTCAGACTAAATCTTAACAGCTCATGCCGCACAACAATTAAGGCTTTGCCGCTTATTTGTTTTTCTATTTGTGCGCCTTCCGGATGTAGATCCCCGATATTCAGTTCGACATTAAAGTAAAACCGACTGTATTCTCCCAATCGGCTTTCAACCTCTACATTCCCGCCCATGGCTTCAGCCAAATGCTTGCTAATGGCCAAACCCAGCCCGGAGCCCCCATATCGGCGGCTGGTTGATGTATTCACTTGGGTAAAAGGGACAAACAGCTTGTTCACACCCACCTCGGAAATACCTATACCCGTATCCTCCACCATAAAGGACAACACTACCCGTCCGTTCTGCTGGCTTAGCATTTTCACCTCTAACAATACATGTCCCTGATCCGTAAACTTGACGGCATTAGTCAGAAGGTTTAAAAGCACCTGTTCCATCCGCAATGAATCACCTTTAACACTTTTGGGTAATTTGGGGTCCGTTATAAAAATGATCTCTATTTCTTTGTGTTCCAGCAAAGTACCCACCGTCTCTGCAAGATGCCTAAGCATTTTTTCCAGCTCAAACTCCTGTCTTTCCAATTCCAAACTGCCTGCTTCCATCTTGGAAAAGTCCAGTACGTTATTGAGCATGGACGAGAGGATGCGCGAGGAGGCGAGCAGCTTGTCAAGGTAGTCTTTTTGGACAGCAGTCAGTTCCGTCTTGTTCAACAGCTTGGACAGACCGATGATCCCATTCAGCGGCGTGCGAATTTCGTGGCTCATATGAGCTAAAAAAACGCTTTTGGCATGGTTAGCCTCGTCTACCTCCTTTCTTTTCTGCTCGGAAGCTTTATACTCCGTAATATCCATTACGTGACCGATGACATGCTTGGTGATCCCGTTCTCCCTGACCGGATGTAAGGTAATTAAAGCCGAGTATTCCCAAAACTCCAGCTCAAATACCGTCCGGTCACCGAACCATGCCTGTTTGTAATATTCGCTAAGCTGCTCCAGCGTTTCAGAGGAAAGCTCAAAAATATCCCCGAGTCGCTTAACATGCTCCCTTCGATTATAGCTGACTTGCAGATTCAGACCCATGCGCTCCAGCAAGCCTCCTTCGAGCAGCCTATAATAAAATTCGTCGCCGCTTTTCTCCAGCCTGAAGGTAAAGCCAGGTTGAACCCGAAGCACATTTAGGAGATCACGGTTTTGGTCCAGTAAACGTTGTTCATATGTATGTTTAATGATCCAAACGCGTACAAACAAAGCGATGAACATCAGACCAATCACTAGCTCCAGAACACAAGTCATCAGAGCTCTATCACTTATGCCAAAATATAAGAATAGAATTCCTGTCACTCCATAAAAAACACGCGTGATCGTCTGCCGAATGAGCTGAGAAATCAGATTGCGGCGCGCAAATGTAATAGGTGGCTGAAAAGTCAAAACAATTAATAATATCACGATAACATATAGAACCAAATCTCGAATCAAATGTTCTCCCTCCTGTAATTTCCCTACTTTGTAAGCTATATTGGAAATATAAAAAAACTCAGGACAGATTCCTTATGCCATAAGGCTTAAAGAACTGTCCCGAGCATTCATTGTACTATAGATTCCATAGGGTTCAAGTTCGTTTTAATACTTGAAACGACTAATCATAGACCTCAACTCAGCAGCCATTGTTGATAGCAGCTGAGCAGAGGCTGATATTTCCTCCATGGAAGCCAGCTGCTCTTGCGAGGAAGCGGCGACTTCCTCAGATGTAGCAGCATTACCGGTTGCAATCGTCGCCAGCTCGTTGGCTGTCGCTGCAATCTCTTGTACACTCGCTGATATCTGTTGTGCAATCGCAGCGACCTCCTCCACCTGAGGTGTGGTCTCCCGAATGCCTTCCATCGCGTCTCCCAGCTTGACAATGGTTTCTTTGGAAATCTGCAGCCCATCCTGAACCTCAGTCGTAACACGGTTCATCGTCTGAACCGTGGTTTCCGTTTCATGCTGAATTTCGGCAATCAATGTGGCAATCTGTGTTGCAGATGTCTGCGATTGCTCTGCCAGCTTGCGCACCTCATCTGCAACGATGGCAAAGCCCTTGCCATGATCACCTGCTCTAGCCGCCTCAATCGCTGCATTCAAGGCCAGCAGGTTCGTCTGATTGGATAGTTCACCAATAACCTTGGTAATTTCACCGATTTCCTGAGAGCGGGCTTGCAAGGTTTGAATCATTCGGTTAGATTGCTCTACCGAATGGTGAATCGAATTCATTTGTTCGCCTGTTTGCTCAACGGATTTCCGTCCTTCCTCTGCTTGTAAAGAGGATCGTCTGGCCAAATCGGCTACCGAGATGGAGCGTTCCGCAATTTGTGTGACTCCCTGTGCAATTTCATCAAGGGCTACTGAGTTATTTTCCAGGCCTGTAGTCTGCTTCTCCGCTCCGCTGGCAATTTCCTGTACAGCCTGTGATACCTGCTCACTTGCAGCACTGGTTTGTTCTGCGCTTACCGTTAGCTCGTTCGAGGATCTAGCGACATGATCTGCACTTTCCCCTACGTTTTGAATGACAGATCGCAAGTTATCCTGCATGTTTCGGAAAGCCAGTCCCAATTGTCCAATCTCATCTTCACTCTTCACTTGAATGTCCTGCGTCAGATCCCCTGCGCTCACATTAACCGCTTGTTCCTTCAATTTTAAAATAGGTTTGATGATGGAACGAATCAGGAAATAGACAATGATTATCCCCACCACAAGACACCCGACGACCGTAAGCAAAGTGCTGATCAAAATCGGCTGTGCTGCTTCATCCACTTCAGATAAATACAGCGTTCCGCCTATTTTCCAGCCTGTCAGCTTGTTGGTCGCATAGTTCATATATTTGGACTGACCTTCATACTGATACTCGTATTCACCAGCGTCGCTCTCATACATGCGTGATTCAATATCTGCAATTTTGGTGCCTGGTGCCTTCGTCGGATGAACAATGTAAGTGCGCTTGCTGTCCAGCAATATGGCATAACCTTCACGACCTACTTTAATCTTGTTCAGTGTCTCCTTAATACCGTTAACTTTCAGATCGATGCCAATAACACCCGAACCATCCGTCGTGGCTCTGGACACTGTAACCGTCATTTGTTTGGAGGATGCGGAGAAATAGGGTGCACTAATCGCTGTTTTTGCTTGTTCCTTTATGGACTCCTCATACCAAGGTCTGACTCGGGGATCATAATTATCCGGTAATTCCTTTTGTGGATAGGTTGTAAATTTACCATCCTTCGTTCCATAATAAATGGATTCTGTTTCAGGATGGAGTGCAATATATTGCTTAAAGAATTCTTCCAAATTCGCCGCTTGTTCCTCCGTCTCCACCAGGTTGCCTTTTAGCCTTTCAGCGAAATAATCTGCATCATGCACCTTGGGTGAAATGGTGCTATCAATAATAAAATTAGTGCGGATGATGACCTGCTCGGCGCTATCTTCAATCTGGTTTAGAATCTCCTGTCTGGCGCTCACAAATGATAGAGCCCCAACAATCATAGATGGTATGATCAAAAAAGCAATAAAAGCGACCATCAGCTTCGTTTTAAAATTATTGCTGAGCATCCTTCCCACGTGCCATGGTTTTCCTGCAAACTTCTTCATCAGTCAACATCTCCATTTCATCATCTGGATTGCTTGCATATTGTGAACCGCTTCGCTTTGCCAATGATTATTCACTCGACAAATTCACTTCCCCTTTTCCATTCTTCATCATCTCCCTCTAAAACAATTCGACACAAAAAAAGATATAAACACGACAACGAATAGGTATATGTACTTAGTTTTGAATGAAGCAAGGCTCCTTGGAACCGATTCCTTAATATAATATACCTAAAAACTATTAAAAAAAATGCACAGAACATGTTAAGGAAATGTTAGTTTTAACTCACTATACCTACCTCTAAACATGAAATAATCCCCTTGAGGTTGGCATACATAAGGTCATTTTTCGAAAATCACCATATGCTTGTTACCCCAAGGGGATCAAATTTGTTTTTTATTTTAGGTTAATCAATTCAGTAAAGCCTTAAGATCATCGAGACGGGTGACAGGTGCCTGACAGGCAAAATGTTCACACACATATACGGCTGGTTTGCCATCCACAAGAGCGTAATCACGGATATAAGGAACTGTCTCTGTAATCTCCGGCTGTCCTTCATCCTTCAAAATAATCACTGTATGGGGTCTGAATCCTGCTCGAACCGCCTGAATGAACTGTACGGTCTGCGGATCATCCCTATGGCCCACAATAACAATCTCCTTCGTCGTTCCAGTTGCATACAACAACGAACTGAGCAACGCCGAATAGCCTGACGGGTAATGAGCAACCATGCCGCCAAAAGCCTTAAACTGCTTGGCTGCATAGTCCTCCAATCGAGATTCACCCGTTAGCCGCGCAAGCCTCACAAAATTATGGGCCGCGATACTGTTACCCGACGGAATGGCTCCGTCATAAATTTCTTTAGGCTTGGCAATCAACTGCTCGCTATCTGACCCGTAAAAGAATAATCCGTCCCGTTCTTTATCCCAGAACAGGTCGATCATATCCTGATTAAGCGTCAGCGCCCGTTGCAGATATTGTATGTCAAAGGAGGCCTGGTACAGCTCAATCAAGCCCCACACATAAAAAGCATAGTCATCAACATAGCCGGGATAAGCTGCATCCCCGTCCCGATAACGCGCCAGCAGCCGTCCGTCCTCCCGTCTCAGTTGGTTCCATAGGAACGACTCTGCCTTCTGGGCCTGCTCTGTATATCTGGTATCTCCAAAAGCCTGTCCCGCCTTCGCCAAAGCAGCGATCATCAACCCGTTCCACGAGGTCAAAATCTTGTCATCCTTGTGAGGGTGAACCCGTTGTTCCCTGGCAGCAAACAGCTTGCCGCGTAGCTCATTTACCCGTTGTTCCAGTTCCTGTTCGGTCAAGTCATGCTTGATCCCGTAGGCTTCCAGATTAATATCAATCAGGTTCGGAATGTTATGGCCTTCAAAATTCCCGTAAGGTGTAATCCCATACAAATCGTTAAAAAAGGCGGCATCCTTATCGCCGAGTACAGCCCTTACCTCAGATTCGTCCCAGACATAGAATTTGCCCTCTTCTCCTTCGGAATCCGCATCCTCCGCCGAATAAAAACCCCCTCCTACATCTGTCATGTCCCTTGCGATATATGTAAAGATTTGTTCCGTAATCCGCCGGTACAGCTCCTTGCCCGTCACCTGCCAAGCCTCTGTATACGCGATGGCCAGCAGAGCGTTGTCATACAGCATTTTTTCAAAATGCGGCACCAGCCACTTCTCATCCACTGAGTACCGTGAAAATCCCATACCTACATGGTCGTAGATTCCGCCCCGATACATCGCATCCAGCGTCTTCTCTGCCATTTCCAGTGCCTGCTGATTTCCCGTATGCTGTGCATATCGCAACAAAAAAGACAAGTTATGCGGAGAAGGAAACTTCGGAGCTTCCCCGAAGCCGCCATATTCCTTATCGAAGGTATGACTGTACTGATGGAAAGCTTTATTCAAGCTCTGTTCATCCAGTTCACCGCGATACCCCGCAAGCATGTCCTGTCGCTCATGCTCGGTTAGCACCTGCTCACTCAGCTCCACCAGCTCTTCGGGCTGCTCCTTCCACCGGGTTCCCACCTTCTCCAGCAGCTCCAACAGTCCGACACGTCCAAACTTCTGCTCCTTGGGCAAATACGTACCCGCAAAAAAAGGCTTCTGATCCGGGGTCATCAATATCGTCAGCGGCCAGCCTCCATGCCCCGTCATCGTCTGACAGATGGACATATAGATATGATCCACATCCGGACGTTCCTCCCGATCCACCTTAATGGATACATAGTCCCGGTTTAATATCTCCGCAACCTCTTCATCCTCGAAGGATTCTCTTTCCATTACATGACACCAATGACAAGTGGAATAGCCGACAGATAAGAAAATGGGCTTATTCTCGCGTTTGGCGATTTCAAAAGCCTCATCTGACCAAGGGAACCAATTAACTGGGTTGTGAGCGTGTTGCAGCAGATACGGTGATTTTTCCTTGGCTAATCTATTCGGTTTGCTGCTCGTTGACATGGGACATCACCACTTCCGTAGTTGGATTTTATGCTTGGTACTATTTTACCCTAAATGGGTGGTAAAAAGTACATCAGGTAGTACACCATTATCCATCCCCCTCACCGACTCATCCAGCACGATCAACTTGGGTTTTAGCGCAATCGCCTTGGCGACATTGACACGCTGAGGCTGGCCGCCACTAAACTGATGACTCTCAACCGAATCTATCAATAAATTGTTTATTCGATCATAAGTAGGTATGAAAAAGCACTGATGGATATTCTCCATCAGTGCTTTATTTACTGCATTCGGATCTTATTAGCGTTTAGCATTATACTCAGAATTTATATCAAGTATCTCCAGAGCTTTTAGTAAGGCGTATTCACTTGTTCTGGCCCCTTCTTTTGAAAAATGCGCATCCGGAAACGCGGGAGACATATGATGGTACCCGGGATAGACATGTAATTCCACTAAGACACCATCAAAGGCCAGTTGTTTTGCAAAAAATAAGGCTTCATCAATGAATAAATCAATGGTGCCTATATTTATATAAGTCGGTGGTAACCCGGCCAGTGACTTAGCACGGGCCGGCACATAATACTCACTTACCTCCTCCTGACCCGGTTCATCCCCCAATACAGATTTCCAGCCAAAATAATTACTTTGTTTTGTCCAAATAAACTCTCCTGCGTATGGATGCTCTGGTGCGGTACTTGTGCGATCATCTAGCATTGGCCTCATTAATCTTAGATGATGGATTTCGAATTCCTGCTGATCACGAATGTACAAGGCTAGGCCAGCCGCCAAACCGCCGCCAGCGCTGCTGCCCCCTACGGCAACTTTCTGAGTATCTATCCCTAACTCTTCCGCATGTTCAATACACCATTTTAGGCCCGAATAACAATCCTGTAACTGACTTGGCTGTACATGCTCTGGTGCTAGGCGATAGTACACAGATACACAACAGAAACCATGTTGTGCAGCAAGAGATGCATTAGCAGGACGATCCACGACTGGACTTCCTAAGACCATCCCGCCTCCGTGTATCGAATAATATAGAGGCATCTTATGATGCTTTGATTGTTTGGGCTTAATGATTTCTATTCGAATATCTGGACCACTAAAATAACTTGGCACAACCTTTTTTTCTAATGTAATAGGGTACATCTGCGTTACATCTATTTGTTGCATCATTTGAGATTGATTTTACGTGATTCCATTAGTGTAGATTCGGTAAGATCGGTTGTTGGTATTAAATCAACTGCACTGATAATTTCTGGATCAATCAGATGTCTACTTCTACTTTTTTGCTCCCCCATAGTAATCGTTTCCTCACTTTCTTGTTTTAATGACAATGAATCAACACATGTTTCCCTTCATTTATTCAGAATCGGCACCGTTCCAAATCCGTTGTTGCTGTCGTTTATATCCATATATTAAAGATTAAAATAAACTTTATAAATGAAAACAACGATTTAGAATCATTTTTGACATAAAAACAATAATGTAAAAAATGAAGTACAACCTTTGGAATAGAAAATGAAATGCCATAAAAATATTTGGGAATCTGGATGTGGGAGGTAATACGAAGAACTGGAAACGATAAACTACCGATTGGGTGAACGTTGGCTGTACCTATCGGCGGTGGGATCAAATCTTTTGCCAAACAAAAGACGTGACCGGATTGGTTTTTCACCGCGATCATCCGGTCACGCCTTAAGCTCATCACGTTATGTCCATCTACTTTTTATGTGAATAAACAATCTTCTTAATGGTTTCGGTAGAGAGGAAAAACTCCTTAGCTAATTGCTCGATACTGCTGCTATTTTGAAAAGCATTTCTGATTGCGGCATTTCGCTGTTCAAGCAACCTTCTCCCGCCACTCAAACTGCCCCAATTCATATATTCCGTTTTTGGCTTAGGAATATACAGAGTCTCTCCTTGAACATATTTTTGAATTTCCGTAATTAGTTTTTGAGGTAAAACTTTTGTAGCATTCGTATATCTCAATTTTGCTCGCCCCTTATTTTGATTCTTGAAAATAAGGTGCAAAGCCAAAAATATTAAAAAAGCTTGTTCAGCGTTAAAAATTGTTTCGCCCCATACAAAGTAACGCTTTCCTAATAATTGGCTTTGCATGAGTGTAAGAAGTCACAGACAATCCCAATAGATTCTCCATCAGTAGGCACCCCCTTTTACTTCGCAAGTATAGCATAACTTCTGCTCACCTGGGGCCAGCTAAATAATATCAGTACAATCAAACTATTAAAATTGAGCTGATATATAACTGATCTTCATTCGTTTACGAGGTGTTGCAGGGACGTTTGTTTGCCCGACTCTTGTTATTCGCAAGCCGATGTTTTATATTGACATAAGAGTAGGTCAAAAATAAAAGAGGTGAACAGACGAGATGTCTCCACGCACGAAGGAACAAAACGAAGAGATCCGGCTGCGGCGTCTGGCGCAAATCCGGAAAGCCGCTGCCGATGTGTTTTTGAATAAAGGGCCTTTACTGGAAATCCGCGATGTGGCCGTGCAGGCGGGACTCGGCTATGGCACGGTATACCATTATTACAGCAATAAGGGCGATTTGCTCCACGATCTGTTATGGGACGCGTTGGAGCGGGCCGGGGGATGGCTGGAGGCCCCTTCGCTAAAGATCCCGCTGGAGGCTCAACTGAAGGCCCCACGCGCTTCGGCTTCGGGGGAGGCATCGGCGGGCGGGCATTTCGGCTTGGCTGCTGCGGATTCCCAAAGCGGAAGCCGCGAAACGGCCGCTGCCGCAGAGCTTGGCCCCGTCGCCGCCGCCGGCATCCGGCTGCTGCAGCTTTGGGCGGAGGACCACGCCCTGTACCTGCTGCATAAGCTGGCCGGTGAGGGCTTTGCTTCGCTGCCTGAAGCGCGCTCAGCCCCGCTCTCGGCCGCCTTTCGCCGGGAGGTGCTCGCGCCGCTTGCCGCGCTTCTGGAAACCGGTCGTGCGGCGGACGGGGCTTCCGGCGGAAACGCGGCGGAGCCGCCGTATCGGCTACAGCGCGCGGAAATGCTGCTGGCCGCCTTGGTCGGCTGCGCCTCGCTTTCGCTTCGCCGCGGAAAGCTGCACGAGGAGGCCAGGGATATCGCCCGATTTTTAAAATTATAGAATTGATAAGGAGCGAATAAACAAAGATGATCATTTTAAAATCACCTAGGGAAATTGAAGAGATGAAGCCGGCGAGCCAAATCGTTGCGGACTGCTACCGCGAGGTGGCCAAACTGATCGAGCCTGGGATCACCACCCGGGAAATCAATGACTTTGTTGCCAGACACATCACCAAGCTGGGCGGCAAGCAGTTTACGAAAGGCTACAACGGTTTCCCCGCCGAAACCTGCATTTCGGTCAACGATGTGGTGGCCCACGGCATTCCTTCGAACTGTGCGCTTATGGACGGCGACTTGCTGAAGCTCGACATCGTCGTGGAATACGGCGGATGGTTCGGCGATTCGTGCTGGTGCTATGCGGTGGGCAATATCCGGCCGGAAGCGCAAAAACTAATGAAGGTGACAAAGGAATGTTTGGATCTGGGGATCGCCCGGGCACTCCCCGGGGGCCGGCTCGGCGACATAACGTCGGCGATTCAACAGCATGCGGAAGCGAACGGGTTTTCGGTCGTACGCGATCTGCTGGCGCACGGGATCGGGCGGAGCCTGCACGAGGAGCCGAGCTACGAGCATATCGGCGTAGCTGGCAAAGGCATTCGGTTAAAGGAAGGCATGGTGTTTACGATTGAACCGATGGTCAACGAAGGTACGTTCCGTATCACGATCGACGACGATCAGTGGACGGCGAGAACGGCCGACGGCAAGTTGTCGGCGCAATATGAGCATACGATCGCAGTTACGCCGGACGGACCGCTGATTTTAACGGCCCAGTAAGAATAAAGGCGAACGGACGGCAATGCGTCATTTTAGGAAATAAGTCGCCAACCCGGCCTGCTTGGCCTGACGAAAGTTCGTAATCCGAAACGTGAAAAAGCGCTGGTTCCAGCCTGGGACCAGCGCTTTTTTTACATGGTTTGTAACTTTACCGATTTACGAAAAAACACGTTGTTATGCGGTTTTTTATTATGACTTTGGTATCGTGTTACGGATTTACCCTTTCTGCTTGGCTAGCCTGTCTTGCGTGTATTTTTTCATTGCAAATCTTGCTATTGGCTGAGCAATCAATAGCTCAATCCAAAATGCTACACTAAAATTTCTAAACCAACTGTGAAAGAAGTTCTGAAGAGATTCTAGGCTTATTTGTTTCGTACCAACCCAAGTTCCTATAATGGTTAGAAGAATAGATAAGACCGTAACATTCAATAAAGTATTCAATAAAACTCTAGCATTGAATCCATCTGTTTGTCCTACGAATTTGGTTATCATCTTCCCCACTAACGGTCCTGCAACCAATCTTACTAACAAAACAACGATAATCCACATAAACGGAATAATCTTTAGCGTTTCTAAATAATTTTCTTTACTAAAGCCGCGTTCCAACCCCAAATAATCGAGGCGATCGTGTTCACTGAAATAATTGAAATAATCAATAAAAATAATATGCCTTCTTTTGCGTTTGAGGCAGTCTTTCTTCCTTATACATATTGTTCCCCTCCGAAATAAAAATATTTCAGATGGTAGACGTATCATGCGACATATATTTTTGGTCATTAAAACTAATACCAATATCTCTACACACTGATTTAACAATTAAACAACTTTTTTAAAACAAATGAAAGGATTTCTAAAACTGTGCAACAGCAAGGAAGATGAAAATTATTATAGATGAGGATTTTTTCAAATTCATCTAAAATTCTAAATCCAGATATTTCATCTTCCTTTTCTCCAAGTTTTATCATAATCGCTATTGCTAAGTCTCCCACCTTATAATGACCTAATAGCTTATCTTTATGTTCCCTATTTAATGATAATTCACTTAATTTTTTATTATTTCCTCTGTGCGGAAGCCTTCTTTTCCAATACGTGTCACTACATGATATAAAACTATGGGATTCTTATCTTCACTATGATCAGCTCCGCATTTCTCTTCGCAAACTATGCCGCTATCATACTCATGGTTTGGGACTCCGTTTGTTTTACTGAAGCGAGACTCCGGTGCAGCTTATTATTGACGATTCCGATCACCACATCCGGCTCCATTACATCCTGATGGGAGAGCATAACCATTGCTGCAATATCTCCCATCTGATATGCCGCCGTCAACGCCCTTAGAAAAGTCTTCGAGTTTTCACTTTCCGGTAAGGATAACTCTCCTTTGAGAAGATCCTCCTTGACTGCTCCAAGCGATTTTCGTGCCCGGTGGAGTGCAACTTTTACAGCTCCCTCCGTTGTTTCGAGCATGTCGGATGTCTCATTAATCGAATAGCCAAATACATCTCGCAGCAAAAATACAGTTCTCTGAAGCGGAGATAAATGATTCATTAAGGACTGCAACGCTATCTCGATTTCAAAAGATTCATTATCCGGTACGGTTACTTTCGCTTGTTCCTTATTCAATATCCGAGTGTAAACTGCTTTTCTCCGTATATCATCAATCCAGGTGTTCTTAGCAATCCGCAGCAAAAGCGCTTTGGGATTTGTATGCTCAAAGCTATTTAGCTTTCCTAATGCTTTTACCCAAGTGTCCTGAGCCAATTCTTCCGCATCCCAATTTGATTTCGTAAGCGACAGACAGTAACGTTTCAGGACTGCCTGTAATTCCTCCAAGTTCTCGATGTTCATTATATTGTCTGTCATTTGTTTAGAATTATCTATCTTCATAGGCCTTCTCCTCCACGGTCTTATTCTGCCCTTTTCTAAAGCAAAGCCATTTGCTACCTCCAATGTAAACGAACAAGTGGTTATAAAAGTTACACCATTTACGCAAATCGTTTTCCCTTTGAAACCTCCGTATCTTTTTACGACCTCGGTTCGTTTACAAGGAGAAATCAACTGAACCAAGAAAATGGGGGTATCAAAAATGAGTGTTTATGTTCCTTATGTTGTCGAGCAAACCGCTCAAGGTGAAAGATCGTACGATATCTATTCCAGACTACTAAAGGATCGTATTGTGTTTGTAGGGGCAGCCATCGACGATCATTTGGCTAACAGTATTATTGCTCAATTATTGTTCCTGGCGGCAGAAGATCCGGAAAAAGAAATTTACATGTACATCAACAGCCCGGGTGGCTCTACTTCCGCAGGATTTGCTATTTATGATACGATGCAGTACATCAAACCCGATGTACATACGATATGTACGGGATTTGCTGCATCGTTTGGCGCGATCCTTTTGCTGGCGGGCGCCAAAGGGAAACGTTCGGCGCTGCCGAACAGTGAGATTATGATCCATCAGCCGCACGGAGGCGCACAAGGGCAGGCCAGCGATATTGCGATCAGCGCAAAACGAATTTTATGGACTCGTGAAAAGGCAACCCGCATCACAGCTGAACGGACCGGGCAATCTTTTGAAAAAGTCGAAAAAGATATGGACCGGGATTTTTACATGACCGCTCAGGAGGCACTGGAATATGGTGTTATTGATCAAGTGATAACTTCTTTGTAAAGTATGCTCAAAACCTAATGATCCGCAAGAAACTTCAAGAAAATATGAGGTGATATCATGTTAGCAAGCTTACAAGGCAAGGAAGTAACTATTCATTTTATAGATGGGACCCATGTATGCGACGGGGTATTGGATCAGATTGACGACAAGTTCGTTAAATACCTTACGCAATATCAGACGCTTGTTATTCCTATTACGTCCATTCGCACCGTATCCATTGACATTAAGGAACGGCAACGCTACAGAGTTGGATTCGCCCCATGAACCTATTTTAGCATTACTTAACACTCGCCGATTCAACAAACCACGCTATTCTTTCATGTCTTGTTGAATCGGCGAGCCGCATGGGCGGCAATTTCATTTTACGGAGGCCCGATATTATGGAAATTTCACAGGGAGTAGAAATGCTTCATCTAGATTTTCATGGGAATATGATTCACCCCATTCTTTTGTGGGATCAAGAAATGGCTGTTTTAATAGACACAGGATTCCCCGGGCAAATTGAAGATTTACGCGTGGCCATGGAAAAGGTAGGCGTGTCGTTCGACAAATTAAAAGTTGTGATTTTGACGCATCAGGATGTGGATCATATAGGAAGTCTTCCTGAGATTTTGCAGGAGTGTGGCAATCATATTAAAGTATATGCACACGAACTGGATAAGCCGTATATTCAGGGGGAGATACCCCTTTTAAAAGATAGTCACCTTGAGAATCCCCCGAAGGGCAAAGTGGATGTTACCTTAATAGATGGTCAGGAACTGCCGTTTTGCGGCAGAATTCGAGTCATCCATACGCCTGGGCATACCCCTGGACATATCAGCCTTTATTTAAGGCAAAGTAAAACTCTTATTGCTGGGGATTCAATGTACAGTGTAAACGGGATTCTCGGGGGAATTCATGTCCCGACCACACCGGATATGGATGCAGCTCGTCTCTCATTAAAAAAGTATTTAGATCTCGACATTGCATCCGTAGTTTGTTATCACGGGGGATTAAGTAATGTACATGTGAATGATCAGATATTAGGACTTAGCCAGGGATTATAAAGTCAAAGTTTCAGCAAGTTACCTTTAATTTCGAAAAGCACACGATGCAAGGCGTTGGGGCACTCATTAATCAAGATGTCCTTCTATTAGCTGGAGAAGATGATCAATACGTACCTATTAGCCGACTCGCACAAATCCAACAAGAATTAATAAATGCTGCTTCCATTACAACCAAAGTATTTACTAAAGAAACGGGTGGTGAGCAACACTGCCAAGCAGGTCACAGGGAGTTAGCATTTAATGAAATGAAGAAGTTCCTATAACAAAGAGGGATAAATACCCAATCACAATTTCTCACATAAAAAATTCAGAGTATGGTTAATGCGGATATTTCATAAATATTTAAAGGAATTATGTATAACGTATGGTTTCCCCAAAAGGGGGAACCGTCTTTTTAACGTAAGTATTGCCCTAAACATGCCTAGTCTTAATTTACCCAATGGAGAGATATCAATTTGTTACTTCTCCTTGTACCTTTTATATATTTATCTATGGTTTTTCTCTTTTAATTTCATTTACAATCACTTTCTATATAAACCGCAATTAAGATTATAACCTGACAAGCAGGCGATCTATCGTTTCCATCAGATGCTTATTGATTCGCTTCATAAATTGGCTGGCATGAAGCTTATTTTTATAGAATTTCTCAAAAAAGACGTTGTTGACTACATCGGCTTTGAGCCACAGCCCTAATCCTTCGACCTATCATCTTCTGGTTTTACTATTTTTTATAACCAAATCAGCTGTTTCACTGGGATGGCTAAGAGGGGAATGATGCCCATATTGAACAAATCAACCTTACCAAGATCCAATGGAGCAAGATAGTTTTTATCATGATTCCCCCAGATAATATGAGGATTATACTTTGGTACTTTATTAAAATCAACCTGATAGTCTTTCATTAGTAAACGATTAAGCTGAATAGTTGTATTTAAAATTCTTGGCGAAGTAAAGCTATTTCTACTTTAGCAAGATAATTTTCTGGAATGCTATCCGTACGTTCAAACAGACCATTATCTAATACATAACGTTCTATCAAATTTCAACGCCCATTTGTTCATAAATTGAGGAGCATTAAACGATTTAGAATTTCTTTTCGCAACAGGTGGCTGAAGTAAAGTAATAGTATTCTTCGTATCTATGTACTCTTGTACTAATGCTTCTAGAAGAATGACCGCACCGAAGGAATGGCCAATCAAATGCGCACCATTAGTAGCTTCCCCCAATAACTTTTTCAGTATATTCAAATACAGATCGAGAAGATTTTCCTCTCGTTTAAAAGGGGAACGTCCTAATCCTGGAAGATCCAGGATCCATACAGGTTGACCAGTTTTTTCATAAAGCTCTTGTCCGAAAGGAAACAAACCCTCTCCATCACTCAACAAACCATGTAATAAAATAAACGGCTTCCCTTCTCCTTATAATTGATAAATGGTAGTGCTATCGATTAATGTTCGTTCAAATATATGATTAATGTTGGTCATTTTGATACATCATGCGATAATCCAGATCCGCTACTACGGCTGGGAAAAATTTCATTACACTCGTCTCCTTAAACTAATCTTCTCCCATAATTTTTTTGATGAAATTTTTGAAAACTTTCGATTTGTAATAAAGTTCAGTCCATCAGAAGGAATTTGTCTAATTTTACTTACTCCACTATTCATAAGTGCTCTCGCATCAAAGATATGTATGAAGAAGGTGATTACGACAAAGAAGAATACCTGGACAGACTAAATAAAAGAAAAGCAGATATCAATAAGCTAGAAGCAGAAATTGTCGATTATCAATTATTACTTCGAAAACAATCCGATCTTACTAATGACCAAAAAGCCAAAAAGTTTGAGGATGTAATATCTATACTTGATAGCACTTCTGTTGAAACAGAAACTCAAAATGGTCTGCTAAAAGAAATCATTGAGAAGGTTATATATATTAAGAATAACAATTGTCAAAAGAAAATAAAGTATTAGACTGACGATGCTTCATTAAGCTACTGGCAGATTAGTTACATAGACGTCAGAATTTTGCATAGGAGTGTAGTCCACCATCCAATACTAATTGTATGGAAAAGAGTCTAGATAAACAGTATACTAGCTATAATTGTTTTCTGTTGAGGTGAATATCAAATGGATGAAATCGATGAATCAAAACAAATTGTATTACAAATCGGCGGTGTCTTGAAAAAGTACAGAAAAGAAAAAAACATGAGCTTAGACGACTTAGCGGAATTAACGGGTGTAAGCAAACTTACTCTGGGGAATATCGAACGTGGCGATACAAATCCAACTTTGGCGATTATATGGAAAATTTCAAAAGGCATATCTTTACCGCTATTGGCTTTGTTGAAATCAGAAGACCCTGTTAGTTTGTATCGAGCAGGCGAAGGACTGCGGTTTTCTAATGATCAAAAAAATTGGATCATTGAACCAGTCTTTAAAAACGCAAGCAACGATATTGAAATGTGTCGGGCTTACTTACAGCCGAATAGCTCGTATCACCCTGAAGGTCATCATGTGAATACAACTGAAATTGCGACAGTAATGACTGGTTCCATTGAAATTCAAGTTAATGGAGAGATTTACACATTGAATCAATATGATACGATCAGTTTTCGTGCAGATTTTCCTCACTCTTATACCAATCATACGAATAGCGAAACAGTGCTCCATATATCCTTAAAGTATGGTTTCTAAAAGTCGAAATTCCACTTATTAAATACAACTCCGAATTCCATGACGGGAATTCAGAGTTGTATTTTTTTTAGATGAGTTCAGATGTGTTATAAAATACTTCTTGTTAAAAATAATATACTATACTATACTTTTAATGTTCGCGCGGATGTTATTTTATAGTTTTTCAATCAGCAGGAAACAAATTATACGTATGAATTCAGGAAGGAAAAATGAAGAATGTCGAACAAACAACATAAAAAAGCCGTACCATCCTCTATAGGACTGATAATTCTCGGCATTATTGTTATTGCAGCTAATTTACGTGCTCCCTTAACCTCAGTCGGTCCTTTAGTGAGTCTCATAAGGGATGACGTTCATATTTCAAATACATTAGCAGGCCTGATAACAACGGTACCTTTGCTTGCCTTTGCTTTATTATCGCCTCTAGTACCAAAATTAGGACGAAGGTATGGGGTTGAACGTATCATTTTGATTGCCCTAATCTTTCTGACTGTTGGCATTGTAATACGTTCTTTCTCTGGCGCAGCTAATCTGTATATTGGGACAGCAATTCTTGGATTCGCAATTGCCGTATGTAATGTATTATTGCCAAGTTTAATCAAAAGGGATTTCCCAAATAAAATTGGCTCCATGACAGGTGTTTACTCAATTTCAATGAGTTTATTTGGAGCAATCGCATCGGGAATCAGTGTACCGCTAGCCGTGAACGCAGGTCTAAAATGGCAGGGAGCATTGGGAATATGGGGGATTCTAAGCTTTGTATCGATTCTCTTTTGGTTACCCCAATTAAGAAATCAAACGAAGCAAACAACCACGACGAGTCAACAGATGGCCAGCAACGATGTGAATGTTTGGCGATCCCCTCTTGCCTGGCAAGTAACCTTGTTTATGGGTATACAGTCCATGGTTTTCTATGTGTTGATCGCATGGTTGCCTGAAATTTTAAAGCAGCAAGGAATTGACTCAAACCAATCAGGATGGTACCTCTCGATAATGCAGTTAGCTCTGCTTCCTTTTACCTTTATTGTCCCCGTTGTTGCTGGGCGCATGTCTAGCCAACGTTTGTTAGTGGTCATCACAATCATTTTGCTTTTGACGGGAACGCTCGGACTTTTATACGGAAGCTCCAATATCATTCTGTTGTGGATTATAATACTCGGAATTGGTGGAGGCTGCGCCTTTAGTTTGTCCATGATGTTTTTCGGTTTACGTACTGAAAATGCGCATCAAGCAGCGGAACTGTCTGGCATGGCGCAATCGATCGGATATCTTCTTGCCGCAATCGGTCCTGCCCTTATAGGATTTCTGCATGATGCGACAAATAGTTGGAATCTGCCACTTTTCATTCTGCTTGGCGCTTCGGTCTTACTCTTTTTAGTCGGTATAGGAGCAGCAAGAAACCGTTTTGTAGGTAGCCGAAATAGTTACGAGCTGCCACGGAAAGGACGATAAATATGTTTGACAAAATTATTGTGGCAATTGATAAAGCTGAAATAACGAACAAACTCCTCGACGCAACTGTTGAAATAGCCCGAAACAAACAAACTCAAGTTACCTTGGTTAATGTCAGCCAGGAATATGTATCGAATGGCATGACATATTTACCAAAGAATTTCTTGGAAGAAATATTGAACGAAATGGAGAAAGCGAGTTTGGAACAGTTGCAACAAGCCAAATCAAAATTAGAATCTGCGGGGATTAACCCAGAAACACTTCATCTTAAGGGAGATCCTGCACATGAAATATTAAATTATGCAAGAGATTCCGAGCAGCAACTCATTATTATTGGAAGCCGTGGGCTAAGTGGCATAAAAGAAATGATGCTTGGAAGTGTCAGCCACAAGGTTTCACAGCTATCAAGTTGCCCAGTCCTCATTGTGCATTAACTCCTTCGGGAACTGCAGAGATGATGCATTGTTATACTAACGGAGAACTTTAGTTCAATAAAACAGCGACAGTCTAGGACTTTATTTACTCGTCCACGGCTGCCGCTGTTTTTATAGCTGGGGCCAGTCTAATACTTTTTTTTCTTTCTACAGCAATGGCGATGTTCCGCAAGTAGAAGCCTTGTTTAAGTAGGTGTATTTTGGGGACATGACACCAATGACAAGTGGAATAGCCAACAGATAAAAAAATGGGCTTATTTTCCCATTTTGCCTTTTCAAACGCTTCTGATCCCCAAGAATACCAGTCAATTGGATTATAGGCATGCTGTAATAAATATGGTGGTTTCTCATGTATTAATCGGTTTGGCTTACGCTCCTCTTTTATCTCCACAATGTATACCCATCCGATAGAAAAAAGACACTAACGAAGTGTCAGTGCCTTTCGGTATTCTATTTCACGTTGTGGTCGATCCAAGAATGAATCGATTCTCCCATCGGATTCCAGCCAAGCAGATTCCGTGCATGAACAGCGCGAACCCGACTATTGGTAGCGAGCGCAAAACGAGCGCCACCTCCAAATTCTGCAATGGCTTCATCAAAGGGCCAGCTCACAATTTGCCCTTCATAAATAAATATGGCTCACAGAACCATTTTTATTTCTTTGGCAAGTTCGGACAGCTTTTGATTTTTAAGATGCTCATCCATTTTGTTCTCCGCTGAAACCATTACTTTTTGAATTAAGCATTCTGCTTCATGGTTCATACAACAATCGAACAAAGAAGTTGTGCCTTCAATCGCATGAATGACATCTAGAAACGAAATATCCTCCCAGTTCCGCTTCAATCTATAACCGCCATTGGCACCTGAAGTGGATTCAATCATTCCCGCCTTGACCAGCTTGGTCAGTATTTTTGACAAGTAAGTAGGTGAAACCCCTTGTCGATCCGCTAACTGTTGTACACCAACAGGCTTATTATTAGGAGTTAATACTACTAAAAAGAGCATGGTGTGAAGGGCATAGTTCGTCGCTTTAGAATACTTCATCCTCGGTGGTTCACCTCAATCCAGGATTTAATCTATATATAATATCCTTTATAATGCGGCATCGTCAAGTTTCGAATGCTCCGACAGATACAAGGAAAAGACAAAACCAATCCCTGAAAGTAA
>NZ_CP013208.1:0-39609 GCF_001447315.1 Paenibacillus sp. IHB B 3084
TGGGGTCAGGAAGACGAGTATCTATATTACTCTAAGTTACTATTTGGCGGGGGTGGGGGTGGAGGGTAAAGATTAAGAGTGAAGTGATTAGTAGAGAGTATGAGAGAGGGGGAGAATGAGGGAGAAGAGAGATTAAAAGATAAGAGATAACAGATTAAAAGATAAAAGATAAAAACCAAAACCAAGATCAAAACCTAAAACCTTAAAGACTAAAACCTAAAGACGTGTGAGTGAATGCGAGGAAGAAAACTTTGGGGGTTGATCGAGGAAGATGGTAACCATGCTAACGCATGCTTTTGATTTTTTTTGTATGTTTATGCATTGGAGCTTTGATGTGGAAAGTTGCTTTTATGATGTTGTTTAGTCATAGTGATGTTGGAATATTACTGGAAAAGATTGAGGTGTTGCTGTTGGGGGAAGTCCCCCCGGTAGCTGGTTGCAGGATTGAATAAACAGTATGCGATATGAGCCTTTGTTTTGTTGGTTCTGTTGCACCTTCAATTACACTATTTGATGTTTGATACAACGGGTTATTCTAACTAGAAAAATGTGATAGTGTACAAGGGAGAGTGATTTTGAAAACGAAGCCGGAGGAGATTTTTTGATTACGAAATACAGTGATTTTAGAGACGATGATTTTCTTATTTTGAGGTTCATTTTGAAGCACGGTATTGTCACAACCAGGCAGATTATGACGCATACAGATAGCATGTCACGTCATGCTGTTTATCGCAGGTTGAGGAAGCTTGAAAATGCACGTTTGATCTGGAGGAAGAAATTAGCGTCCAAACTCAATGTGTATTTTCCGCATCGAGACGCACGCGATTATTTGAATTATCCTGTCACGGTATCAAATGATGCTTCTTTTTATACGGCGCAGCATGATCTCATTATTAATGATCTAATTTTGTACTTGAAATCGGCGGCGGCATCGGATTTTGAATATAAGACGGAGCGTGAATACCGGTTTGAGCTGCTAAAGGGGATCGAGGATCGACAGGCCATCATCACACGAACAAACGAGACGCGGGATTCGATTCCGGATTTCATTTTGTATCCACCAAACTTGTCAATCGCTGTTGAAGCGGAGCTGACCGTGAAAAAGGCTACCCGGCTCAGGAAGAAAATCGACTTATACGCCAATCAGCTTAAAAATGGAGATTATACAGATGTATGGTATTTTGTTCCTGATAATTCGGTGGGTAACGCTATAAAGAAGGCGGTTGATTATGTCAACAAGGCATGGGCGGCTTCGGCCCGGTCTATGACCAACACAAAGGGGATCAATGTTTTCCAGCAAATTCAAATCCGTGCTTTACCTCCTGAGGTTAAAGGAGAGGATTAGGTGCAAAATGGTGGGTTCGACGATATGTTCCGAGGGCCGACCCCGGAACAACAGGAGCAGGAAAAAACACTTGGCTATTTGGTCATAGCTGCTGTCCTGGTGGTTATATTTTGTTTTGCGATGGGTGGCATTATTGCAGGGCTGCTCATTTACCTGGTTGTTAGGTTTGTAATAAAGCGCTATTGGATATTGTACGCAATGTTGCCGCTTGCTCTTTTCGGGATTCTTATATTACATGGAACGGGCGAATGGCTTTCATCCCTAGGTTTTCTATCGTCTGTGCGGCTACCGTTTGTGGCGACCCTGGCAGAAAAATATTTTCATGATGGGAAGCCGTTCCCACTCACTGGTTATTCTTTCGTTGCTGCTGGTGTGGTTGGTATTATATTGGCCTGTGTGGTACACCCGATCATTCAATACTTTGAGAGCAAGATCATTAAATCTAAACATGTCAGCCTGCTGAAAAAACGGGCTGACCGAAAGTACAAAAAATTCCGATTAAACCGATTTAAATACAATGATCGGGCGCAACTCAAATTTCGCAAATCCGAATCGACAGCCAATTTTATTGGTTATGACGAATTTGGGGAACGTGTTGAACTGGAGGATGAAGAACTCAATTCGCACATGCTAGTCATTATGACGACTGGCGGCGGGAAGACCGTAATCATCGGGACTGTAATTGAAAATGCGATCCGGCAGGGTAAACCCGTATTTTTCATGGACGGCAAGGGTGAAAGAGAATCCATGCTTGAGTTTAAGGCACAGGCAGAGAAATATGGCCGTAAAGTGCATTTATTTACCGATATTGACCAATTGAATTTCAATTTTTTGCGGCACGGTTCACCTACGCAATTACGTGATAAAATCATGAATCTGTTTGAATGGTCTGAACCTTTCTACAAAATCAACTGTTCCCGGTTTTTACAGTTGAGCTTACGGTTGCTTCGGGAATTTGGCGAAACATTAGACTTGGCAACCATTTATCGCATGACATTCCGTTCTAAAGTAGCTGCTTATATATCGGAGCTGAAGGAGCGTGAAAAGAATGAGTTAAGTCGGATAACAACGGAATGGGAACACTATGAGAAAGTGCTTCATCAGGCCGAAAGAGCTAAGAATGCGGTTGCTCTAACGCCTGAACCGGAGGAAGAATCTACAGAAAACCCGCAAGATGCTGCTGAATCTGCTCCTGTAGCTGCCGATGATTTTTTTGGGTTCCGGCAGGCGCGACAGGATAAAAAAGCAGGAGCCACAAATGAGGAAATTCAGCAGAAGGAAGCTAATGACGCAGAGTCGGATAATGAATCCCACGCAGCTCCTATGGTGGATCTGGTCAAAGAAGAAATTGAGATCCCGCCGCAACCGGATGTATCCAGAGAAGAAGCAGCAGAGCGGTACCGGGAACGGATGGAGAAAATCGAATATTATCGGGAACGTTTTTTTGGTGAAGATTCGGAGGACGAAAGCGAGGAAGAAGATACAGGGATTAACTTCGATACGCTGGTAAGTCTTCGTAACCAGGTTGCCGAGCTGATGGAATCGGATTTAGGGCCGCTTTTTGAGGAAACCGGGGGCGGCATGGACTTACTTGAGGTCACGGATCGAAACGAAATGGCTATTTTCTCGTTGTCCGGTAACAAATACCGCGACTATATCAAAATGCTTGGCCGGATTGTCATTTCTGAATTTAATACGATTGTTGATTACCGGCAAAAAGCCGGCAAGAAGAGAATGCTTATGGTCTGTGATGAATTTTCCGCATACGCGAGTCACGAAATCGTTGATGTTGTGAATAAATCGCGTTCAGCGGGAGGGGAATGTGTTATCTCTATGCAGGGCTTATCGGATACAGACAAAGTTGATCCAAACTTGACCCGGCAGATCATCAACAACTGTAATACGTATTTATTTGGGCGCGTGAATGATAGTGAAGATGCATCCATACTCGCAGCTACTTTAGGAACCTATGAGGATGATGATATTACGAGCCAGGTGAAAAAAGACCCATTGTATAGGCTGAATTTTGAATCTGAAATGGGAACCGTGCGGAGCGTGCAGCGTTTCAGAGCGCATCCGGACGAAATTAAGGAACTGTCCAAGGGGGAAGTATTTTTGGCCCGTAAGCTGAAAAAGCGGGATGATGGACAGCCATATGTGGCCCGTGTTTATGTACGGAACGGCCTTGACCTGAAAGGGATTCAGGAAAGTGCTTCATGAAAGGAGGGAGATTGAGTCATGGCAAAGAGTTTAGAAAAGCGTAAGCAGAAAAGCGAAGGAGAGAAACGTGAAAAAGTGTCTTTGTGGACTCATATTAAAAATTTGAGTAAACGCGAAGAGAAGTCCGTGCGAAAAGCTTATCGGCCAAAAGGGTACGTGGCGCGGAAAATGGGATTTTACCTATTTTGGATTATGTTTGTCTTCATGTTCCTGGTTGTATTTGTTACCGTAATGGCTCCTAAAGGATCGTCTCAAGCAGATGCCAACCAAACGGAAAAGAAAGCGACCTTGAATCCAGCGACGACGACAACAGGCGTACAGTACGCGCAGAACTTTGCCAAGGAGTATTTTACCTGGTCGCCGGGTGATGCGGCTTTAAAGCAGCGGCAAAAGCGTCTGGAGCCATTTCTAGCGAAAGGGCTGGACAAGCAAGCGGGACTGGAGACACATGGTTTGCAGACTAAATCCACGTTTCTCAAAACGGAAATTAAAAATATTGAAGAAAAAGGCGACAACCGCGCCTATGTAACGCTCAAGGTATATCAGAAAGTGGAAGTACCGCAGCAAGTTCCAAACCAAAAAGCCGGAACGGGCAAGACAGCTCCTTTGGTCAAGTACAAGCCGATGGAGGTTCAGAAGTTTTTCGTGGTGCCTGTGGGGTACGATCAAAGCTACGGTATTTATGATTTACCCAAATTCAGCTTTATGGATTCACAAACTACGCTTGAGAAGGACGACGCAGCCAAGGGGCTAACGGATGCGGAAAACAGTCAAGAGAAAGCCAATGTACGTAATTTTTTGGATACTTTCTTTAGTTCATATGCCAGCGATCCACGAGACAAATTGGCTTATTTGCTGGAAGACCCCAAGCATCCGAATGGACTAAATAAAACGATGGACTTTGTGAGTGTGAATGCAGCTCAGGTCTATCAAGGGAATGCTCCCAAGCAATATATTGTGTTGGCGAATATTACGCTTGAAGACCCTAAAACGAAAGACCGCTATAACATGAATTACCGATTGTATGTAGTGGAGAAAAACAGTCGGTATGTTGTGACAACCCTGGATGAAAAATAGGAGGTTTGCATTATGAGTTTAGACGGCATTGTAGATTGGTTGTCCACCGAAGGGAAAAACGCGATATTTATCGCTGGTATTGTTTTTGCTATTGTGTTGGTGTTCCGAAGACAATTCATCGGCGCAATTGGTACTTTCCTAGTCCTCTTGGTGGCGTATGCCTTTGTTGCCAAACCTGAATTGTTTGGTACCATATCTGAATTTATTACAAGCAAGATGAATTTAGGCGGGAAATAAGGGGGGCCTACGGATGGAACCACAACCGCAACGAAGAGACTTGTTTGTTCTCAATGAATTTTTAATATTTGAGAGACGATTGTATCAGTTCGCAGGTTTTGCCTTTGGTAGAGCGTTAAAGATCAAAACGATAGGTTATATTTTTTTCTTTCATTTGTGATGTTTATTTGGTATCACATTCCGATTTTGAATATACCTTTATTGATTTTGCCCAATGCATTTTCATATATGGCACCCTTTTTAGGCACATATTTACTGGTTGATGTGGGGACCGAAAATCGGCCCCCAGTCAAATTTTTTAAAAGCTTTTGTGCCTATCACTGGCGCAGAAGTAAGCGGGTGACCTATTACAAAGGAATGGAGTTGGGCCAGCCTCAATCCTACGGATTTAGCGGCCAACTGACCGCGAGAGAACGGCAAGCTACTAAAAAGAAGCTCAACCCGACTTACCGTTTTGACGGTTACTTTACGGTTGGAGAAAGACCAGTAAAGAAGGTGAATCAATGAAAGTTTTCACACAGTTCCCGGTTAAACATGTTGAAGGCAATTTGGTATTTGGCAGAGACGGCACAGTATGGGCCTATTATCAAGTTGAAGGGTTTGCCTATGATTTTAGGGATATGATGCAGAAGTTTGAGCCGTACAGCAATCAATTGTCTTTTTACGTAGAGAATATGAACGATCTTCATTTTCTGATGATTCCGTCCCTAACGGATGTGAACGGCATTATTGATGAAACCATATCCGAAATCAAGCGAAAAGAGTATGCGCTGAAGGAGTACGGTATTCAGTATTTTGAGAGCTTGAAAGAAACCTTATCGAGCCAGCGTTCTTCCCGTGATACGAACGAGTACCATTCGTATATCGGAATCCAGTTGATCGAAAAGAGAAATAAGTTTCATGGTGAGGGAAATGCCGCATTAATGCTTACTACACAATTCCAGCGGTTCATGCAGGGCTTCACGTCTCCATTATATCGGGCCGTGGGCTTGATGCCTCAAGACATACTAAAACGGGATATTAAAGAACGGCAGGATCAAGCCGAGGCCCTACGTGAAATTCTCACCACATCTATGTCTTGCCTGGTTCGACATACGACCAAAGAAGAAACGGTATTTTTAATCGAACAAAACTTTAGTGTCACCCCAAACGATACACATCTTCGGAAAGGCTACGAAACGAGTGTTGATGTTAGCGGGATTGATGAAAATAACCAAAAATATGAAGCACAGCGCGGCCAGGCTCATTCATTTTATGAGCTGCAAAATGCCGAAATTAAAGAACATGACCAAAAAACGCTCAAGCTGTACAAGCTGGTCGGGGAAGAAATTAAGGAGAAATATGTACAATACCTAGTCGTAGATAAGATGCGACCCCACTCACTACATCCGGGTTCCGAGTGGATGTTTCATATACAGAACAGTTTGAAATTTCCGGTTGCGGTTTCGATTAAAGCCAGCTTCTTGCGAAATGACCAAATCATGAAGAAATTAAGTAATGTCCGGCTCTCCTATGAAGACCAACGAACCGAAGCAGCCAAAGGCAACAGTGAGGTGGATCTAAGTGTTGAAAAGTCCGAAAGCGGCGCAATTCAGATGGAAAGTCGCTTTGGGGAAACCGGATATCCTGCTTACGCATGTTCTTTTGTATTCCGTGTGGCGGGTGATGACATGGAAGAATTGCGCGTTCGGGCCAGCGAATTAAAGCGGCAGATGCAGAAATTCGGTATCCATTTGCAAACACCATACGGAGAGACGATTTCATATTTTATGGAGTTCATTCCTTCAGCTCCAAGACTCAATGAGGATTACTTACAATATTTAGAGCCGACAAAGCTGGCGGGTATGATGTTTGCCGCAACAACTAATATCGGGGACAACCGGGGATTTTATATCGGTCAGACGCTCAAGCTGAACCGTCCCGTATTTATTCGGCCTGACTTGGCCGCGAAAGCTTTTGAGGGAACACAGAATGTAATGGATTCCTTGGCCGTCATGGTTGCTGGTATGACCGGGAAAGGTAAATCTTTTTTCATTAACTTGTTTACGTATCTTTCCGTTCTGACCGGATCGCTTGCCCTTATTGTAGACCCGAAGGGCGACCGGAAAGGGTGGGCCAATGGACTGCCTTTTATTCCACCAGAATTTATATCGGTCTGGACGCTGGGCGCTGATGAAGCGGATGCGGGCTGTCTTGATCCTTTCCGCACCAGTACCAATCCGGAAGAAGCGAAGGACATTGCACTGGATATTACGTCTTTCTTGTGCAACAAGCAGTTAGGTGATGTCGGGTTCACAATATTGAGTGAAGCATCGGAACGAGAGGCTTATCATGACGACCCTTGCCTTGGTGGATTGCTGGAAGACCTTGAGAAACGATTGGTGACTGTGGAACATCGGGCGGATCGCCAAGAAGCTGCTGCACAAATTATTGAAACGCTGCATACTCTCAAGCGGAGTAACATTGCAAGATTGCTTTTCGGGGAGCGTAACCAGGACTACCGCGTGCTGGAAGTCAGCAAGCCTATTCAAGTGCTGATGGTGCAAAATTTGCAGCTACCAAGAGCAGGTAAAGAGTCTGTCCGGCCTGTAGAAAAAATCTCCGAAGCCATTTTGATTTCCATAGCTGCTTATACCAAACAATACATGTTCAATCAGGATCGGTTTATTCATAAGGTCGTCGTTCAGGATGAAGCGGAAGCCGTTGAACGTTCATCTGAAGGAAAAGCACAGATGAATTTTATCAACCGGATGGGGCGTTTCTACAATACATCTTTGGTGAAGGGGACGCAGAATGCCACCGACTATCACGAAGATGTAGCCAATATGGGGATGAAATTTTCTTTTGCTCTTAAAAAATATGAAGAAGTGGTTGAAATGCTTAAATACTATAACCTACCCGCAACACAGAGCAATATTGACTATCTCATTGGCTTAGGTCGGGGAACGGCTCTATTTCAGGATATCTATGGCCGGACGGCAGCCGTCCGCATTCATCCCGTTTATAAAGAGATTGAGGAGGCGTTTGACAGCTCCACGTCCACGCAAGAAGAACGTGAATACGAAAATGAACGTCAGGAACGCATCACAATGGGAGGTTAGGCAGATGGTCAAACGGATGATGATATTCCTGGGTGTAGTTCTGCTGCTTATTACGGGCTGTTCTAAAACCCAAACTCAGGACACAGCGGAGGTCGGCGTTGCTGATGCGCTGGCCCTCAAATATATCGAAGCCAGCACCGAAGGGAATCATGATTTATTCAAACAAATTTTGTCGCCTGATGATCCGCATTACCTGAATTTAAAAGATGGCCGTCATGTGAATCCAGGGATGTACAAAGCTATGGGGGAACGATATACCATTCAGCGCTTTGAAAAAGATACGGATGATTCCAAGGAGCTGTACTATAAGGTGGTTTACTACAGTCCCAAGCATAACGGATACTTTACGGATTACCTTGAAATACAAAAGGAAGCTGGAGACTGGAAGATATCTGAATTAGATCCGCGTGATGTTTCACGGAAGATTACAAATCCGGAAGGTGGCGTGACCGTACACGAGAATAAAGAAGGTGATAAGTAATGATGAAGAAGCTGCTCCAGATTCTTTTGTTATTGCTGATTTTTACCCTTCATGTTACGCCAGCTTATGCAGCCGATCCGGACATGGTATATGGCGGCGGCATTTCAGATAATCTTTTCAGCGGGGATCATGAGCAGACGAGCGACGGTTCCAAGGCATATTACCAAATTGATGTTACGTCTAAAACGCCTGGAGAGGAAGAAGGCGGATTTTTTAGCACCCTTGGAAGCTGGATTTCGGGTGATGCTGTAAAAGATGAAGTCCTTGCTCAGTTCTATGAAGGCATGAATTTTATGGTCAATACGATGTTTAAGATGAACGTATTCATGACCAAAGGCATGCTGTCGGTTCTTGATTTTGCCTTTAAATTCGACATTGTGAATGACTTGATCGATGGCATTTCAGGAGTCATGGAAAAACTGACGGGGATATCCGGCGGTACATTTATGGGTTCAGGAATCTATGGGCAAATGCTAAAGATCATTGGTATATCTATCGGCATTGCCTTTTTGTATAAATACTTTTTTGCGCGGGCGCAACTGCAAGCTACAAGCATGACCGCTAGTTCCTTAGCTATGCTGGTCGTCGCCTTGCTGTTTTTTTCAAATTACGCAGCCACGCTAAAAACAGTCAACAACGTGACCACGGAAATGTCGGCTGTTGTCATGGGAGCTGCATCCGGTTTAACGAGTGACGGTCAGACCGATACAAAGACGACTTTGGGCGATAACATGTGGAATCTGTTTATCCACCGGCCTTATCTGTTTCTGCAATACGGTTCCGATTCGGAAGGGAGCATTGGTAGCGGCAGGGTGGATGAACTGCTGGTCATACCCCCTGGGAAACAGCGGCAGTCTTATATAGAAGATAACGAGATCAAAGAACGAGCGAATACGAATATGACCTACGGAGCCGTGCCGGATCGTTTGGTATTTTCCGGTTTGTACAGCGCCGTCAATGCGTTTACGTCGATTCCTATTTTCGTTTTGGCTATTGCGATTCTGGCCTTTCAGTTTTGGTTTCTGGGTGTTGCAGCCGTGGCCCCGTTTTACCTGGTTATCGCGGCCTTTCCGAACCAAGGCGGGATTTTTAGGCGCTATGCGGAAGAATTGTTTCTGCCTTTGATTCTTAAAATAGCAATGTCCATTTTGGCTCTTATTATTTTTACTATGTCGGCTATTGTATACCAGATTAGTGACACCAATAATTATGCTTATTTGGCTACAGCCGTTGTCGAATTTATCGTTTTGGTGGTTATCATCTTGATTCGCAAACGTCTGCTACGCATTTTGTTTGCTGGTGGAGCTATGGCGCGTAGTGTCGCTATGGAAGCTTCCAAGGCTGATCATTACATTACATCTAAAATTCAGGACATGAAGCGTAAAGTTGTCCGCACCGCAGCGCAAGCGGCAGGCACAATGGCAGGTGGGCCAACTGCTGGAGCCGCAGCCGGGGCTATCGCTGACGGCATGTTGGGAGATCATGGCCGTGAAAAACCTTTAGAGAATGTACCTTTGGACGATAAAGAGGGCGGCGAAGTGATATCTCTTGCGAAAGGTTCCAAGGGAGAAGGTGGTTCACAGCATGAAGCTGGTCAAGTAGATGACCTTGATGCGGATTACAACGAAGGGGATACAGCAGCACTTTCAACAACAGAGCTACCCCAAAATGATTCTATATTTGTTCCACGTGTATCAACAGGTGGACAAGCTGCTGGTGCTAAGAAGCAAGGGCGGTTAGCTCAGGTCGTGGGTGCATTGGCAGCTCAAGAGTCAGCGGCCACGGCGCAATCATCGGGCAAGCTTGCCGGAACAGCTTCCAAGTTAGCGGCTGAATCGGTTGCTAATCATGGAACTGCACCCATACCGTATGACGTTCCAGAGACGAGCAGTTCAGGTGGTTTATCCCGAGTGGGGGCTTTACCTGTTGAATCTTTGGCTCCTGCCTTATCCACTGTCCCAGGTGTGGTACCGTCAACGGAGCATATGCCCAGTCATATACCGGGTGGTGTGGGAGTGCCGTTCTCAGCCGCTTACATGGCTTCACAACTGGCCCAAGTCGTCAGTCAAAGAAAGAACGGACAAACAGGGCCAGCATTACCAGTCGCGTCTCCTAGTCGATCTATGGGTCATGCTGGAGGGGGCCAAGCCCGATTCAATGGCGGCGCACTATATGATCCGCAGCAGCAAAGTACGTTTGTAGCGCCTGCACAAGAACCTGTCATGGGGCCTTATCCAGTAGGAGCAGCTAACAGCTTGCCAAGTGTCGTTATGGGAAATACAGGTGCGCCATTGTCGGCAGCTCATATGGCTTCACAGTTGGCCCAGGTAATCACTCAAAGGAAAGTGGTTCCAAACGTATCCCAAAGTCGCTCTATGGGTGACGGAGGGAGATATCAGGCCCGTTTGATTGAAGAGACGATATCTGCGCCGCAGCAGCAAGCCGCGTTTGTGCAAGAATCTGTCATGGGGCCTTATCCGAGTGATGTAGCCAGTGGCTTGCCAAACACCATTATGGGAGGAAATACGGGTGCGCTACTGCCGGCAGTTCATATGGCTTCACAACTGGCTCAGGTGGTCAGCCAAAGAAGGAGCGAGGGAGCTATCCCGGTTGTATCTCAAAACCGATCTTCACACGCTGCTGGCAGGCCGTCTGAAACCATACGTACCGTCAAAGGGTTAAGCTCTATCCCTAACCTATTTACAAACAAATCTAAGGCAACTGTTCCGCAGCGTCCGGATAAAACCGAGCCTAAAAATGTTGAGCCTGACGATCAGGAAGGTGACGCTTCATGAGTTCCAACATTCCTGATCGAGCCAAGCCGTGGGTCAGTATTATTGTTGCTTTTATCGTCGTTGCAGCTCTACTTTTCGCTACGATCCGTTATTTTTTTTTCAGTTCTCCTGACTATGAAACGCAGAAGAAGGCGAGCCAGCCAGTCAAACCACCGGGCCGTGTACACCAGTATGCGGCATCGGATCAATCCAAGCAGGACGAAAAGAAATCCATTGATGCAGCAGATATGAGCCAGGCACAGGAACTTATTCCGTTATTTCTGAAAACGTATATTCCGTGGGATGTGAAGCAGCAGCCGAATAGCAATATTGAAAAATCGAAAGAGCATATGACCGAATCCTTTTACAAGAAAATTTCTGCTACTCAGCAGCGGTACACCTTAGATGTGACCCGTAGAACCATTACCAATATTGAGCTGACGCCTGCCGACATTAGACAAACAGTTCAGTGGTGGGATGCGGATATAGAGGTTCAACAAACAGATGCTTCGGGAAAGGTTAGTACCAACTATCTGCTCTTTGTAGTGAAAGCGAAATGGGAGAATAACGCTTGGAAAATAGATGATGTAGGCGTGCGGACCGGAGAGTGGAGCCTATGAAAAAATGGCTCTTGCTTCCGGTCATTCTATCTATCATTTTTGCGATCGGACTATTTGTTATTTTCATGCTTATACCCTTATTTATGATCGGGGGCGGTCAACAAGCTTCAGCGGGTACGGGTTCCTGGGGAGCCGGTACGATATCCCAAATTGCAGAAAACGAGATCCCGGCTGAATTTATTCCTATCTACAAAGAAGCAGCAGAAAAGTATGGTGTTCCTTGGAATCTGCTTGCAGCCATACACCGTATTGAAACCCGTTTTTCCACCTTGAAACCGATGGTATCCAAAGTTGGGGCCGAGGGGCATATGCAGTTTATGCCGTGTACTTTTATTGGATGGGGAGCGCCCGGCTGTAAGGGAACTAACGGAAAAGGTCATTTTTCTGATGAAGAAAAAACGAGCCTAGAGCTGATCCAAAAGTATGGGGGATATGGGGTAGACGCTGACGGTGATGGGAAAGCAGACATGTGGAATGTGAAGGATGCTATTTTTTCGGCTGCTCATTATCTGGCTGCTAATGGCGCGGCCAACGGAGAGTATGAGAAGGCCGTATTCACATACAATCAGAGTCAGGAATATGTGGCCGAGGTTATGAAGTATGCGACCTTGTACGTCGAAGATGGCTATAAACCTATTGAAACCGTCGAGCCGGGAAAGGGCGGGTTTGTGCGCCCGGTAGAAGGGCCTGTAACGTCTCCATTTGGCCCGCGTGTGCATCCAATCACTGGAGAGGTTGGAAAGCCCCATAAAGGCGTAGACATAGGATGCTCCAAGGGAACCCCTATACAAGCGGCCAAGGCAGGCAAGGTCACTTTTGCTGGATGGCAGGATGCCAGTAACCCGAAAAAGGGGTACGGTCAGTTCATTTGGATAGATCATGGTGGTGGATATCGGACGACATACGGGCATTTATCCGCTATTGAGGTCGCTGTCGGCCAAGATATTCAGATTGGACAAGAGATTGGAAAGTGTGGTTCTACAGGTGGAAGCACTGGCCCTCACTTGCATTTTGAAATAGCCATTAATGGAACACACGTCAATCCGGCTCCTTATGTTGGACTTAAATAAATAAAGAGGAAGGCGAACGGTTTGCTAAATGAAAAAATTATTGTGCGTGTAAGCCAGGATGAAGAAGGGAAGACCGTGGGGATCGCTTGGCAAGACGACACATTTATATTCCGGAATCCGCCGGGGCCTAGCTTTGAAGGAGTAGAGTATCTGACATGCTATAAGTTAGGCAGATCCGACTTCATAGAACCCTTTAAACGCTCTACAGAAAGCCGATGGCTGGAGCAGGAAGAAAAGTACCAAGTTTACTTGCAGGAGCTTCACAAGCAATATATACCGGTTTTACAGGCATATTGCCGGGAGAACCGAAACGATATGGAATTAGCCTGGTCGATCATGGAGAAACATGGGATTGAAAGTAGCTATAAAGGGCTGACGCTGTTTTCATTTTTTTTAAAGATGGAATGCAAGAAAATAGAAGGGACTGACCGGGAAGATAACGAAGAGGACGCGAAGTTTTTGGATCAAATTTATGAAATGCGTATGGCCGTGGCAAGAATTTTTGAAGTGCGAGCTTTTGACGATATGATAGAAACAGATTCTATTTATTTCAAGACCGACGATGCCACATTCATGAAAGGTTATTTTCGTTAACGAAAGGGGAAAAGCCTTTGCAAGTTACAAACCATTTTTTCGCGGGGCGTGTGTTGCTGGACGAAAGCTACAGCCATTTTTCGCCTAAATCATCCGTGTACCAATATGCTTATGATGCCAAGCAGAGTATCATCCATTTGCTTGATCCACCTGGGCAGAACTACGGCGAGACATTACAGGCCGATACGCACGTGCAGTTTCAAAATCGCATTATTGAGCTGATCGAGATGATCACCGGGAGAAGCAAAAAGGATATTCCGGCCGAACTACGTTGCATTGTATACGAGGATGTAGGCGTGCGAGAATACTTCTTCACCGGGCCAGAGCATCGGGGCTTGAACAATGTGGACAAGGAATTGATCTATCGGCCATTTTTAGAGCAATTGAAGAAATAGAAAGTTGGTGGTCATATGTTTTACGGTATTCGGTATAATGAGCACGGCCAATACCATAGTAAGGAAGAACTGTACGATGCCAAGGCTATATGGGATTATATACAGCTCCACAAGCTCACCCATCCGGAAATAGTAATTACGGACGATTGGGATTATATTGTCGCGTCAGCCCGAAACGGATGGATTAACTACCCGAAACAATGGGTTTTACAAGAAATTCAACAAGTCTATATTTTGGATGCATCCCATTTTGACCCCGCAGTTTTCACAGAAGCTATGTTGCGTGCAGGATTCGATATAAGAGGGGCGCAGCCATCTACTTCATATGAAGCTTCTGAACTTTTGGAACGCATGTACTCCAGCTTACCGCAGGATATATCATGAATCCAAAATATGCTATAATGAGAGGGACAAGGTAACCGGTGGGGAATGACACGGCGAAGCTACCCGAAAGGGGGTGATGCCGTGTCTCTTGATTTGATCGTGAAGATTCTTGACGCTGTGCTGAAGGTGGTCAGTATTACTACTGGTCTGAAGACTTTGGTTCAGGCATGGAAACAATCACGCAAAGACAAGAAAAACCACCGGGAATAGGTATGGGAGCCTAGGAATCCGGTGGTTTTTCATTTCGTATTGAACTGAAATCTCGCCGTGGTTGCCCACCGGCCTTTGTCGGAGTAGCCGTGATGTTTCCGCATCACGGCTACTCTTATTCTATCCAGTATCTTATAACCATTATACCACAAATCGTTGTAGATGAAATGCCTGCTTCTCAAGCCAGGCATTTTTTTGTTATGCAAGAATGTTCGGAAAACAATTGAATCTGGATCTCCTTTCAATTCATGGCCATCCAGGTTTCGTTCCAAAATCCGAACATTGATATTGTGGCCAATGTGCTGGCATGGTACAAAACCCGAACGATATTTACAACAACTTTATAAGTTGGGATATACGACCTTGTGACACACCAAGCCATTTGCCATATTCACTTTGCTTGGCATTGGGATGTTCCTGTACCAATTTCCTTAGTTTTTCGATCAAGTCTTCAGTCGAGTGATACAGTCGCTTTCTTTTTTGCCTTGGCTCCTTAATCTTAGGGACTGGTATTGTAGTAACGCCTATATTCCCCTTCAATTCCGTTATGCAGTTCGCACATAAAAGCTTCCCCTTGAAGTAGGTTAGGTGTTCAATCGCGTCGCACAGCTTACAAGAAGTACCGACATACCTTTGCAGAGCAATGAAATTCCCTTCATCATTCCATAGAAATTCGATAGGATCACCGACCTCCAAGTTCATGGTTATGCGTATTTCTTTGGGAATAACAATCCGATATAACGTATCCAGGGAGCGTATCATACCTGTATTTTTCAATGTTAACCTCTCCTTTATCGTGTAGAAGAATTGAAGCCTGGCTATGAAATGGTTTGCTGGAGCTGCCTTAAACGGGCTATTGGTATGCGTAACATATCGGCATATTGCTGTTGTGTAGCGTCAGGGTACTTTTCCAGCAAATCCAAAAGCAGTTGGGCCATTACTTCCTTTGGTTGATGTTTCGGTTTATCTTTTTGAGTAGCTAAAGCTATCATTTGACTTTTACACTCACTGCATATGAGAGAATTTTTAAAGGTGCTTAATCCTTCGGTTGATTGGCAGAATTTACAGGCTTGGCCGATGTATTTACCTAGAGATAGTGTACCCGTTTCTGCATCTAAAAAAATTTCCACCGATTCGCCTAGTGCAATATCACTCATATATAGTACTTCCTTCGGGATTCCGAATCTTCCGAGCGAGTCTATCTTTCTTGTCATTGCGATATTGTTCATTTGAAAAACTCCTATTACCAAGATAAAAAGCAATTAAATAGCAGTATTTATTATTGTTCCAGAAGATGGTACTATTGTAGGTGGAAAACCTTTTATCATATTATAAGTTTTCCAACTATTTTTTTTATTAAAATGAGCATCACATTATAATTCACGCTGGAAGGGTGGTTTATCCATGAAAATCACACCTACGATACGGGCAGAAGTGGAAAAGTATTTGAAACAAAAAGGCTTGAGCAAGACTGAATTTGGACACATTACAGGATTAAATCCCGGTACTATGAGTGGTATTGTAACGGGCAACCGTTCTTTATCCATACACCAACTGGATAGCATTACTGCGGGAATGAATTTACCACCGGATTATTTTTATGAACGATACGTTGAAGAGAGCGTTTTAGATGAACCGATTAACTGGCGAAGAATTGGCCCGTTCTTACATCGATGTGTAGAGCTTCATCGGCTGGATTGTTTACAGCGAGTAGTAAGTATGCTATTAGATAACCCTATCTATCTTGATAACCTTTTTGAATTAGCCGAAGGTTCTCACCAAAAAGGTTATCAGAAAGCAGCCGCTTATCTTTATGAAAATGTGGCCGAAGGTGTAAAACAGCAGCATTCGGAACGACTTGCTATATGCCACTATCGCTTGTTTAAGCTAACAATTGGGAAAGATCAAGCTGTTAATCTCGAAGCAGCTTCTAAATTTGAATCGTATGTCTATCGTTTGAATGAAATAGACCAATTAGATGCCCTGAAAGATTTAGTGAATGTGTATAGATCATTGAGCCATTGGAATAAGGTGTATAAATTTTCGGATCAAATGGGCCAATTGGGACAAGTTCAATATGACATGGTGCATAATGCAAAACGTAAAGGAACAGAGCCGCAAAAAAAACCAAGCAGGCCGCTTTTCACTTACATAGCTTATGCGGAACTAATGTGCGCTAACGCTTGCGATGCGCAAGGAGACCATGAGCAGGCTTTAGCACATCTTCGCGGTTATGCCGATCTAAGTTGGGTGAAGGAAAACGATCCTGATTCACTCTATTGGTTAGATCAATTTCAGCATTTTGCGAAAATTAATACGTACGTAAACAAGCTCATGTCTGGAGATATTAGTGTTCTGCACGATTATGTAGAGTATATAGCGGGCGAACAACACATTTTTGCTGAACTCTTAAATGTTATGGAAGCAGCCAACCGGTACGATATAGATGTAGACGATATCTTAAAGCGTTTTGAATCCCAAATCGAAGCTTATCAGGAACCTTTATCTGACGACATCTTTACACAGCAAGTTTTACCGGAGGAATACGCACGATTTTGGTACAAATTGGCGAAGTACAGCCTAAATAAAGGTAGATATCCATATGGTTTCAAATGTTTAATAAACGCTTTTGAAAAAGCTGTTACAATAAACCATGGATTACTTATTTCCAACTGTACTGGCTTATTTGACTGTTTCAGAGCGCAAGCTGTTCCTGAAACAATGGCTAAGTACGAAAAAATCTCTAAGGAGGTGTGGGAAAGAAATGATAAAAAAGATGGCTTTCTTCTTGGTGGTAACTAGCTTTTTACTGGTATTCGCATTACCAATTCAAGCTAGTTACTTAAGCCCTGGCACAATTCAAACTCAAGGACACATTGGTGGATTATGATCCAGGTTTAATTTAATTTCTTTACCACAGACCAGCTTTTTTGCTGGTCTTTTTTTGTTTCATTTTGGAGATTTTTTTAACTAGAAAAATGGCGATTCATATTTTCACATTTTATCCTAAAATGAAATTCATTAGGAGTGAATGTGAATGAATACAAATGAGACATTGAATCAGCAGATGGAAGATGCTCGGCAGCGGCTTTATGACTTATCTGAACAGTATGGTTTTGCACATGCCAGCGTTCTTGAGCAATCTATGTTTTTAGATGAACTCATTAATCAGCATAACCGTATATTTCAAACCAGGAAGCTACCCCAATTGCTGTAGCCAATCACAATGATTTCAATTCATGCATACATGGAATACAAACTAAGGAATCTCTATATGGTTTCAGACTATCATTAGAGCCACATAACCTACATTTTTCTTTATCTATTTGATGTAGGATGATGCCTTGTTCTGTTGAGGCTAATGAGAAAGCGTCCTGCTTTACAATGCCTAATTCCCTCCTTATATCCATCGGTATAACGACTCTTCCCAAAGTATCTAATTTTCTAATCCATCTTTTTTTATGCAAAATTAATCCTCCTGTCACATAACGAATATGATTATAGCACAATATCTATAAAATGCCTTATTTGAAATAAAAATACATTTGAATGTAATGAAATGGTATTTTTTTGGTTGAGATATAGATTTCGTATTCGTAGTAGTAGCCAGGATAATAACCGTGCCAAGATCGGTTATTCATGTGAGCCGGACCAGCGCCGGGAGGATCCAGAAGATTACTGGATTTTCCCGGCGCTGGTCCGTGACCAGAGACGCAACCAACTGAATGTTTGGTGCAGACAAAAAAGCAGCTCCTGCATCTGCAGGAGCTGCTCTCTGAACGGCCACAATTATCTTTTGCGCATCCCTTTGCCTTGACGATAGGAGCTGCTACGTTTTCTCCCCCGCTTTGGAGTACCTGAATGGGAACGGTAGCCTTTAGGTGATGGGTCTACAACATGTGGCATTACAAAGGGAATGAGATCAAGAATTATTTTGGCTTTTTTGAGCCAATCGAAGAGGGTATTTATTACCCCGTTCCAGTCGATTCGTGCTGCCCAAGTGAAGAAGTGATGAATTTGTTCAATAATAAATTGTTGCATTTGTAAAAACCCCTTTCAAATGTAAATGAATTTATAATGCCTGTCCAACATTGAGAAACGTATGACTTTCAGTTTGACCCCTTTTTTCTGTTACCACCTTCCTTCGTTCTACCTCTACAATATTTGTGAGGATACAAGATCATAGATGGAGAGCACATGTTTTATAACTTGGCTGCGGTCTGACCTCTGTTCTAATCTTTGCAGAGATAAAATAGCGATGTGCTCGTTATTTTGTGACACATGCTCTCCACGTTGGAATAAAAGTATTTGTCATGTGAACAGGGTTTTGAATTTCAAACTAAACTTACATTTCTCCTCTTATATTTAAAGCGCACAGTTTGGCAGCCAAAAAAAGTCATGACCATAGAATCAATTTTCGCTTCGTAAAAATGAACTGTGACCAGGGATGCGCCAAGGTAACAAAAAGCAGCTCCTGCATTGCCTGCAGGAGCTGCTTTTTGTTGTGTAATGAATTTGTTTCAATTATTGATGAAATGTGGCGTTCCTAAAAGCATGCTTTTTGACACACAGGAAATTCTATTGTTTTAACGTGCCAAAACATAGTAAAATAAAATTTAGTCACACGCCAAAGTAAGGAACCACGTTATGGCGCAGTATTGGGCATGGGAGAGTGATTCACTTTGAAAATTGCTTACGGTCGAGTTTCGGCTAAAGATCAAAATCCGGAAAGGCAGCTCATTAAGTTTCGAGCGCTGGGAGTTGAGGAAAGAAATATATTTGTAGATAAGCAGAGTGGGAAAAATTTTGATCGGCCATATTACCAGGCTATGCGGCTAATGATTCGTGCAGGTGATCTTATTTACCTTGATGCTCTTGACCGCTTGGGGCGTGACTATGACGGTATAATAAGAGAATGGCAATACATCACACAGGAGATCGGAGCAGACATTGTATGCTTGGACAACGAAACCTTATTTGATAGCCGTAAATTTCGGGCAATGGGGGATATTGGAAAGGTTTTGGAAACTCAATTTTTGAGTATCTTAGCTTATGTAGCCGAGCAGGAGCGGAAAAAGAATCGTCAACGACAGACTGAAGGTATTGAGGTAGCGAAAGCAGCCGGGGTAAAATTTGGCCGTCCTAAGCAAAATATAACGCCTGAATTTATTCGTGTATATAACCATTGGAAATCTGGAGCCATCAAAGCGGTGGAAGCTATGCGAGAATTAGATATGAAAAACCGAACGTTTTACCGCAGAGTAAAAGAATATGAGCAGTCGTTTGGTGGTGAATTTAGTAAGTATGAAGAGTTGTCTACCAATTAAGGACAGGGGGGTTAGAATTGAAAACGGTAATGAATATCAAACAAAAAATGGAATTTAAATGGGGAGAGATTATAGCCACAAAAAATAAGCGTGAAGCTCTTTTTGATAAATTTGAAGCCAATAAAGATAGGATTTCCGAGCTATATTTTGAGCTTGAGATCAAGCAACTTCAATATATGTATTTAAAGCGTGAGCAGCTAACAGAAATGAAAAGAACAACAATGATTCCTGATAGCATAATGAGGATCGATAAAATGAACGAAGCATGTATTCAGCTCAGTCAAAAAAAGCTTATAGAATACGGATATAAAGAGCTGCTAGAACAAGAAGGGCTGATTTAGTAGGAAGGGGGATGGTAAACTATGAAAATAGATGGTACAAAAATAAAAAAATATAGGAAGAAATTGAAACTGACCATTCAGCAACTTGCTGATAAAGTAGGATTATCCTCATCCGCGATCGGCATGTATGAACGTGGGCAGCGGACTCCAGACCTTAGAACGATTCATATTTTTGCACGCTTTTTCTCTGTAGAGGTAGACTATTTTTTGGTTGGGATGACAGTCAATCAGGAACAAATTGATATGTCATATGCTGCTAACCAAGCCCTGGAAAGAGCTTCGGGAATTTGTGAATTATGTGGTGCTATGGCTCCTTTTAACCACAGTAACGGGACACCTTACCTCGAAACTTATAAAATAAAAGCGTCGGAACATGTGGCGGCTGTTTGTCCTAACTGTCGTAAAAAGCTGGAGATTCTTGAGCTGCCGGGAGATATTATTTATCTCCAGAACAAGATCAACAATACACATGTGTCAGCCAGTCCAATCTAATTAAATGAATAGGTGGGTGAAGTGTATGGATTTGAAAGAGCATGTTTTGAACGAGTTAAATAACATACTTGGATCTGATGCATCGGACTCAGAAAAGATGATGGTTGCAGGGGCATATATCATCGGATGGTTAGCAGAAGGCGTAAAGACGAAAAAATTGACGATTCAAGAGGTATACGACATTATGGGTGCATACAATGTATACGAACAATCTCTTGAAGGGACAAAATAGTAATCACATGAAGCGGTTTTAGTAAAAAGTGAAGGGATACCTAACTGAAAAAATGGATTGTAATAAGGTGAGAAATGCAGACAGATAATGTGGAGGAATTGCAACTTGTCATTGAGTATGTGGAGCTTCCCTTTTTATTGACGATTTTGGAATTGAATATCAAGAAGATAAAGGAGTCAAATTTTAAGCTTGGCCCTCTGTTTGAGCTGCACTTGAAAACGATGCAGGATCGGGTTTCCAAGGAACAGTACCGAGTGCGCCAGGAGATGAGAAGGCGTGGAATCAAAGTCTTGGAGCAACATCAACTGGAGGATCGTATTACGGCCAAATATCTTTGCCGGGGGTATACACACGACCTAAGACTACTCTGGAGTAAGGTCAAAGCGGATACAGAAGTGCGGCTGGCAGAATATTTAGGGGTGGATATCAGCGAAATACAAAGGCCCTAGTGGCCATATGTCTGGAGCTTATTCAAGGAGGAGGGGATTTGTCCGGACTCAAAGCGTCCGTCCGGATCCCCTTTGTTCAGAGAGTCTCGACCAGGAAATCAATTGAAGCTTAGAGGTCCGTTTGAACATTCAAATTATTTTAAGTCCTCGATCTTCATTTTATCTAGTTCTTCTTGCTGTAATGTTTTCTTTTTTTTCAATTGTACATTGTATCTTTTAAAGAATCTGATTAGAAATATAACGCCCAAAATAATCAATGCGGCAAACAGAATCCAGGAAATCGTCAAAAAAATCGTAACTTTCATCATACTAATTATCTCCTTTTGTTATTGATTTATTGTATTCGGTAACAAGTAATTTGGCTGTTGTAAAATCAATTCGTTCATCTATTGCCAAACGCTTAATCAAAGAAATAAATGTGTCCTTATCATCATTTTCAGTTATGTTTATTTTTGAATTAAACGATCTAATCGAAGTCTTACTGTAGGATATGTTACGTTATAAATGGATGCAATTTGTTTGAGTGATCCTGATTCCAAAACGAAGTTTTTAATAAATACTATATCTTCATCATCAAGATTGACCATCCAATCAGGAATAATTCTAATTGTCATAAAAATCCTCCCGTTTCAATTGTCTTTCACAATATTATAGTATTATTTAATTATGTTAAAGTCAATATTCATTTGTTGTTTATTTTTATTTTTTTGGTTCTACAAGTCAAGAATAGGTGAAATGAGCGCATAAAAATAGGCCATCACATGGCCATGTGTCAGAAGAAAATAAAGTTCTAGACTGAAAAATAAAGTGTTAGACTCAAAAAATAAAGTATTAGACTGAGGAAATAAAGTATTAGACTGATGATGCTTCATTAAGCTAACGGGCAGTTTAGTTGAAATATTTTGGAAGTTAATTCGTAAATTTAGCAATAGTTTTTAAGGAGATGATAAGTATGAAAATAGAAATTGAGGTTAGAGCATTTGGAGAAGTTGAAGTTCAAGGTAGTGAAGATGCTTATAAAGGTGTCGAACTAATGCGTGTACATAAACTTTCTAAAGATACAACATTAGGTGAAGTTGAGACTCTATTATCTACGCTATTTGGAGAAGTTGAGAATGGTTATAATAATCCCAAGCAATGCCTCGGTAAAATCACAATTCGAGCAAAAAAGGAAAATGGTGAAATTGTATATTTAGGTTAGAAGGATTATTGAGCTAACGGGATACGATAGTTCAATAAAAACACGGAAGCAGCCGACCACAATGATCGGTTGCTTCATTAAGCGGGCAGTATAGTTCAGTTATAAGCGTACTCATCTGAAAGGAGCATGTTAATATGGAGATATTTAGGAAGTAATAACGGGTATAGAAAATATAAATCAGGAAAACTTAATGGTGCAAGGAAAAAAAAAAAAAAGGAGCATAAAAATGTCCGTTCTTATATCCGATAGAAGAATTCCATCATTTCTCCCTGAAGAATCAACATTAAAACCATTAACAGATTACGAAGATTATGTCTCAAAGATAAGGAAATTGGCTATTGAACTGGGTGATGAGATAAAAAATAATGTCCCTCCTCTGGAAGCAATGGAGAATTATAATAGGAAATTAGAAGATCTACAAGACGAATTTATTAACATCAGACTAAATGATTACCATGCAGTTCGTAAAGTTGAACAAATGGGACTAGTCGAAGCCAATCATGAGGGCACAAACCATGGTTCGCCGAGACATACATCCTATACAAATGTGGTTTACGATGCTCCAGATGGTATGGTCTTTGATACCTACACTCCTGGTATCACATCCACTTATGGCGATTGTCACGATTATTTCAATATTTTAGATGGAGGAAAAAATTCCATTTTCAACTAACAGCCAGAGCAAGATATGACGCTGGGAGCAATATAAAAGCCACTCCAACCATTGTATGGAAAATAAATCCGGATGATATTTGGGATAATTGTAGGGATGACTTTGGTACACTAAAAAAATTAGCAATTTAACAGAGCAAAAGCATAGAGCATCACTCTTAGATACATGGAAAAAGGTGTGCAAGGAAAAAGTTGAAGAAGCATACGATGAGTACATGCAGCGAATCAAATTAAAAGATAAATAAAGAACCCTTGCAGGTCAATTCAACTAACGGGATACGTTAGTTGAACGACAACAGCGGCAGTCTAAGACTTTATTTATCAAGTCTTGGTCCGCCGCTGCTTCTTTTAATTGATCAGTCTAAACTTACTTTTCAAAAGCTGACGATTTTTCAATTCAAAAACCGCGTTAAATCAACGACTCTAGTCTAATACTTTATTTTCACCGAACACCATGAAAACAACCGTCTTTCAAGGGGGAGCAAATGTGAGAAAGTGGTGGGTGAAGTTTCAAGTATATGTAACTAAAAAATAAAATATGGTATTGAGACACCGATAAGTGTCTCAATACCATATTTAGAGCTGGGCTATCAATAGGTTAGTTAACCCAAGTTTTAAGAGTGGAACCATTCATTTGGGCAGAAAGTACCCATCTTGTGTTCGACCAGCCATTAAAGGAAAGATCCCACCATCCTCTAGCTGTTGTGCTTGTATATTCAAGACCGGAATCGGTAACGTCATACCCAACAAATGAGTGCCAAGGATCATAAGCTCTTGTGATTTTGTGGCTGCTGTTGATATCGATATAGTATTCCCCGTTCAATACTCCGGAGTACCAATATACCTTCCATTTGCCAGTGGCATTAGGATATTCACCAGAAGGCTTAATAGTATCAACGGGTTTAACGCCCAAGACGATGGTGTCTCCATTCTCCGATTTTACTGTCACTTCTTGAGCCACTCTTTCGTTTAAATCAAAAGTAGCAGCATCGCTAGTAACGGCATCGATTTTACTTTCGGAACTTGGGCTTGCGAAAGCGGGAACGGATAAAGCTGCAAATATGAACAAAGCAAACAACATAGAACCCAATCTTTTCACAACAATCACTCCAATTCGTATTATTTTTCAAAAAATAATTACAATTTCTTACAAAGAAATGTGTGGCGCCACACAGTTGTAAGCTAATGGAGGATAAAGCAAAACAGTGTTCATGTAACAACGCCTTTTCATATGTACATCTTAGTTGTCTAGTTATTTGCTTACATACTAGCATATAATTTCATATAGATCAAACATTTTTGGTTTTTAGTATATTAATAGGAGAAAATGACAAAATGTATTAAATTGTGTGCCTGTTTTTATTGGATAAAGAACGAAGAAAGATGTTTCTGGGAAACCGGAAGCGTCTTTTTTTGGGTTGCCAGAGTTGGACAATCCAATCATATTGTTCGTGTTTTAAAGCAATTTGTATTTTACTAAAAATTCGGACATTAAACTTTGTAGCCAATATGCTGGTAGCTTGGAAAATCCAAAGGATAGTGGTTATTTCTCGAATTAAAACAAGGAAGATATACTATAAGAGAAAATGAATGTGCAACATTCAATAAAAATAGATTAGGAGCGTGTTTCATGAAGAAAGAAGAATTGCATTTTCATTCTGGCATCTATCGGTTTACTTGGCCTTATTTGGGGGGCATTCGGTTCCGGATGATAAAGGTGAAGTCAAAGTATATCAATGTGAAGTAGAGCTACGCGTCGGCCAAGATGAAGATATGCGTGACGGAAAGTTGATTACTGTCGTCGTTACGTCTTATGCACCGCCAGGTGTTCAAAATTTTATCGAACACATTGCTACCAAAGTACGGATTGCTTTTTTGATAGAATCTTTTATGAAAAGCATTGGGAGAAGCCCGTTGTTCCAGAGGACAGCATTCGTTGGATTGAGCAGCATCTATTTTCTCAAGGAAGTGGCAATACTTCACATGATTTGATTCAGGAAGTAACTATGAAATGGGATGCCAAGCGATATGCATATAGTAGCCCATCGTGGACGCCGATTTCACGTAAGTAGCAGTTTAATAGAAAAACAATTATTCAATCAAGGGTGTTTCTGGATCAATCCGGAAGCGCCCTTTTTCATGCGCTGGTTACTACCTGGGCTGGTTTAAACCAACTTGATCTTGTAGAAAGGAAGCTGGCTTCCAGATCGGTGAGCTTCAGGGGGAGCGGCAGGCTAAAAAGCTTCAGATCGAAACCGGGGAGACTGGCTCACGCTACCAGCTCTAGGGCGGCAGAGGTCGCCACCCAAGACCTGTTAAAGCGCCGCTGGAGGACTACTTGGGCCGATAACAAGAGCGCCTAAACCGGGGGAGAGCACCCCGGCCAAGGCGCTCTATGTTCCTGTCCCGCGTTTAACGACCTCCACGGGCGTAGATCAAAAGCATTTGAAAGTAGATCAGGGAGATGGAGAGAACCGGCATCCGCCGGTTCTTTCTGATGGAAAGCATTTTTTTCCCTTTTGCCTTCCGCATGGTATCAGCTCTCAGCCCGACTAGGCCCCCGGCGTGCCGAGCCTCCGGCTGCGCCCCTCCACACACCGGGGGCCAAGACGGGCAGCCAGGCGGTCAAGGGGCGGCAAAACTTTTTCTTCCTAATTATAAAAGAGAAGCGGAAGAAAAAGTTTTGCGCGCTGATCCCTTGACCGCCTGGCTATGAGACTGATCCCAAGCATGCGTCAAAAGGGAAAAAAATCCCCTTTGGGATGCCAGCCATGCGGCAGGCAACGTCCGAAAAATGCTCTTTGACAACCCAAAATTCAAGACAGAAAGGAAGAAAGAACATGCCAAACATGCTTAGAAAATTCCCTTTAGGGCGAGTTGTGGGAACGCCGGGATGCTTACAAGCGGTTTCGGAAGATGAAATTTGTTAGCTCTATGCTGGCATATTTCGGGGAACTGGGGCGAGATATCGGAAGAGGACAAGGAGAGCAACGAGCAGGCTTTAAAAGAGGGTGGACGGCTGGTATCCGCCTATAGAAAAGTCGGAGGGTTAGGTTCTGGATTATTACGGAAGCTGATCGAAGCGTTACCACGTTGCTACTGCCAGATGAATATTAAGGGGGAGCAGGCATGAAAGAAGAAATTTTACAGCGGTTTTCAGATATGTACACGATGCAGACAATGATGATTATTGGTCATTTCTGGAGTGGGTGGTCATAACGCGGATTCAGCAGTGTGAATCCACTATAAGCGATTTGGAAATGCGGCGGGAAGAGGGCGACGAGGACGAAAAATTGCACAGCTTCTTACCGATTGCCGGGAAGAATTAGCCGCTTTTAAAGAATTAAAAGCATTTGTGGATCGGAACAAGCCCGAATAAGGGGGAACTTCTGAAAGGGGGTGAAACCGATGCAGAATGAAACATTGCTCAGGCTGGCGCTGATAGGCGCGTCCTTACAGGTGGTTATACAACTGCTTGGACTAAGCAAAGCCCTGTTAGAGTGGCTAACGGCCCGGCAAAATGCGAAAAGCTCCAATCGCTGCGAACGATTGAAGCCCAAAAAACAAAACCTAGATAGCTAAACAAACCTTGGTGAAAAGGTTGGTAGGACGGATGCTTTCCGTTCCTACCCTCCTATCATAACACGATTTTTATGAAAAAAAGGGAGGACAAGCCCCATGCAAGATTATTTATTTCCGCTTATTCTGTTGCAACTGCTCAGTATTTTCTAAGTTTGGTCACGGTTCTGATTGTTCGTGACACGGAACGACTGAAACGGCGGTGAACCCGGTTCACTGTCCGGTGGCGGCTGTCACCAGCCGTCGTTCATGACCAAACGAGGGGAGCAAACAACATGAAAAATGATGTATACGAGCTTGTAACCAAACGAATTTTGGATATGCTGGCGGCAGGTGTTGCCCCGTGGCGGCAACCGTGGGTTGTCGGCGGCGCGGTCAACTGGAAAACACAAAAGCCCTATCGCGGCATTAATACGATGCTGCTGGACTCTGGCGAATATGCCACGTTCAAGCAAATTAAAGAGGCTGGTGGCAGAGTCAAAAAGGGGGCGAAGGCGCAGCCCATTGTATTTTGGAAGTGGCTGGAGCTGGAGGACGAAGACAGCGCAGAAGACGAACCTAAAAAAATACCGTATTTACGTAAACATGCGGTGTTCAATATTCAAACGCAATGCGAAGGGCTGCAAAGCAAACGGCAGGAATTGACATTTCAGCATGACCCGATTGCCGCCGCCGAAGCGATCATAAACGGATATGCAGGTGGACCGCCTACGAGTTTAGTTTCAGGGCGAGCTTTCTACAGACCGAAAACGGATCGTATCAGCGTACCGCCGTTACAGGATTACCCCAAAGCCGAGGAATATTATAGCGTTCGGTTTCATGAAATGGTTCACAGCACGGGACACCGTAAGCGGCTGAACCGTCCCGGCATTGAGCAATTCGGGGAATTTGGCGATCACAACTATACGAAGGAAGAACTAATTGCCGAAATGGGCGCGGCCATGTTGTGCGCTACCAGTGGCATTGACAATAGTACGATCGAGAACAGCGCGGCTTATATAGATAGCTGGAATCGCAAATTAAAGCAAGAACCGATGTGGATTATTCAGGCGGCGGGACTAGCTCAAAAAGCGGCTGACCACATTTTGGGCGTAACATTTGACGAGGAATCCGGGGCAGCAGCTCCAGAGCATAGGGAGGCTATAGCACATGGAATACGCTGATTTCATCACGTTTTGCAAGACGTTTCAAGAATATAACGCTTTTGATTTTGAGGAAAGCGAAATCGTGCAAGTCTCTAAAAAACCGCCCGTGTACACGTATAATGGCATGTTTCGGGATAACAGCAACTATAAAACGAATGTAGTTATCACGCTCGATGCACGCGGGATAACGTGGCAGATTGCCGATGGTTGGGAAGATGCTGACGAAGAATTGAACATCATTTATGACGCTCTATGTGAAGCGAAAGCGGGATTATAACCACCAACCGGCACAAACGCGGCTGCGGCCTACAGGCCGCAGCATACACCAAGAAAGCAGGGAGAACCCATGATCTATAGATACTACAAACGGCCAACCACCGAGCAGGCTATACGAACAGTGCGGCGCTTGCTGGAGCGGGGCCGATTGCGACCAGCGGACATTGTAACAGTCCGAGGAACGTACAGCGTCCGGCGCTGGTACCGCTTGACCATCCGTACCCGGCATGAGCAATTTCAATTCACAGGCTTTTCATGGTTTTACTACGGTTCGGGGTCGCTTGGTCTTCAGCTCATTTTCCGCTGGCTGCTTTTGCCTGAAGCCTGGCGCAGCCGCTTCACGGATATTCAAAATCAGGGCGATACGTACCAGCCTAATAGTTTTTTAATTCCCGCAAATCAGGAGGATATAAAACATGATGAAAGCCCATAAACAGAAGGTTATTGCCGCTTTTAAGGTAGCTCATGGTATCTATTATCAGGCCCGGTTTATAATCGACGGTCAGCCCATTTGTGTACACTTCCAGAAATCCAATGAATATGAAGTTACCGCGCAGCAGCTCCGCGAAAAGGGTGTATGCAATGTGGAAACGATGCTGTCGCGTGTCAATCCGCATGTCCCGGTGTATTACTGCATTTGGCGAATCGGGGAGTCAATCTACCATTTTGTCACGAATCGCATCCATGAAATGCTGGAGTATTTAACCGAGAGCGATCATGACCGCATTTGCGATTTTGAACTAGACACACGCTCTATTGTAGTGCGGCGGCATGTACAACTGTAATGGCCGCTATATTCCGTTTGTTCCGAAAGGGGGGTGCGCCGGAACCCGGCGTACTCCTTACCCGGTATTTGATGAAGACATACCCCGACGAAATAGAGCAGATTTTGGCTGCTGTGATGTATGAAGGGCATGAAAACGGGGTGTATCGCTACCGTAATCGGCTGACGCGCCGTTGTATTACCCTGGACAGCCGGGGGCGGCTGGTGAGCATGGAGCCGTTCGCGCTGGATTACTACTACTAGCGGTAGTAGCGGCAGTCCTGGGCCAGCGATCAGGGGGGACTTTCCCCCCTGAACCCCCCACATTAAAAGAACATTCCAAAGGAGCTAATTCGTCATGCAAGCGATCTATGAAACGGCCGCAGAAACGGCCAAAAAAATACGTAAGGTACTGAAAGAGCAATTTCCCGGTGTTCGTTTTACTGTGCGTACGTCTGAAACGTCTCAAAGCAGCAGTGTGAATGTCAAATGGACAGATGGCCCGTTAGAGCCGGATGTAAAGGAAGCGGTGGGATGGATGAAGAGTAATCAGCGCCGTCCGGAGGAAGTAGGGTATGTATGGGAGGGGTGCGTTATGCCGGGGCCGAGCGTGTGAGCGTGTCCCGTTCGTTATCGCCCGAGCGCCGGGCGCTCCTTCTTCACTACTTGGAAGAACAGCCAGGACATGCGCCCGGTGACGATTTTCTTATGTATGAATGGCTGGCAGCCGAGCGCGTACTTTTACAAACCGGGGAGCTAGTTGGCCCGGCCAGCGTTGCCGCTGACCGGACCGACAGCAACCCCTTACCCGAGCATCCGGCCAGTCGGCCCGCCTGCCCGCCGATTAGGGAAACGATGGGCCAGATTATCCCCTTTCCGCAGCGTGCTTTGAGAAGCCAGTCACTTACGCCTGACCAGGCGATGAAATATGAAATGATGAATGCCTTGAGCGACGAGCTGCCGTTCATCAAAGAACTGTTGGAGCTGGACGGCCAAAAGATTGATTACTTGTTTAGCCAACTGGCTTCCGTCTTTTATGGTGATACCCCTTATCGTTCGGAAAAAGAGTAATGTAAGATCCACGGCCAACGGATAATCCGGTCAGATCCCGCGCAGATTTCCGAACAATTCTGCCGGGACTGCCCAGGATGCGTTCGGGATATCCCCTTTTAAGCAGTTGCGGTTGCAACCGCAGGGGTTTGGTTGAAACCAAACCGAGTTTGAAGGTGTGGCAGATTTGGGTCAAATGTGTTCGTACAATGCCCTTTGGAGCTGTGTATTTGGGCAAGCGTTTATTTTGCCAAAGGCTTGTGATCGAGGCTTCTTTTTTTTATTTTGGCTGCTTCCTGATCGGAAAGCTTCAGGGGGAGGGGAGCAGCCAGGTTGAAAAGCTTCAGATCGAAACCGGGGGGACTGGCTCACGCTACCAGCTCTAGGGCGGCACAGGTCGCCACCCAAGACCTGCTAAAGCGCCGCTGGAGGACTACTTGGGCCGATAACAAGAGCGCCTAAACCGGGGGAGAGCGCCCCGGCCAAGGCGCTCTATGTTCCTGTCCCGCGTTTAACGACCTCCACGGGGCGTAGATCAAAATCATTTGAAAGAAGAATCAGGGAGGGCAGAAAACACCATGAACGCTACATTTCGCCGCTTCCGCATTCGCTCCATCACTCCATTTCGCTAATCATCGTGTTTTCTGCAAAAAAGCAGCACCATGATTCCGCTTCGCTCCATCATCGTGCTTACCGATTAAAACCGTTTTGAAAGTAGATCAAGGAAGAAGGAGAGAACCGGCATGCTGCCGGTTCCTCTGTATTGAACACGCATTTTCGCCCTTCCGGGATCTGGTTCTATGCGGAAGACAAAAGGGTTAGAGGAAGCGCAACCTACGTGCTGCTAACCGAATTTTGACCATAAATAATAGAAAGTGGGAATTATTCATGCGGGTGTACAATGACGAAGCTACCACGTTGGTAACAAGTGGCAGAGGGACGGTGCAGATTTTGCCAAAGTCTTTTGCAGAGCTGGGAGAGTTAGATCCCAACGCTGCTTTTAACGCAGAGGATTTTTACATGGTCGAGCCGGGGGATTGGTACGTCAAGCGGGAGGACTACATGCCCAATACGGATTTAGAGATTTACGATGCTAGACGGCCAGCGTAACACTGTTTTCCATATCAAACCAAGAAAGCGAGGAATATGGATGAATTACATGAATAGAACCCTGGTGATCGGCTGGTTTAAAGACATGAAGCGTTGGGATAACACCATACGGAGCATTCACTTTTTGGACGAGCTGCTGAAACAGGTGAATGATCTGGCTTATCAGGAATCGGAACACGAACTCAATTCCACTAAATTAATGGATTGGGTGGATAACTACAGTAAAGCTTACAACAATCCGGATATCGGCCCGGTAGACGTGAACACCGCAGCGACGATAGAAAGCTTCTTTGAGAAGGTCGAGTTTGGTCATTTTGAAACAGGGGATGAAACCAATCCGGAGATTATAGAGCTTTCCCCTTTCAAAGTGCTGGAGCATGAGGACTACGGATACTACATGGGGCGGGAAGCCATTATGAGTTGGTCACATGGCGAGTATGTAGAGTTTGATCGGCAGAGCAGCTATTACGAGCAGCATGAGGATGCCGAAGCCGAGCTGTATAGCAGGCTTGGTTCTGACAAAGTAGGTACCGCCGAGCGGCCTTGAATCCCTTTAGAAAGGTGGTTGTCGCATGAATAATGCGGAGCTATTGCAGAAGATGGAGCGAGAGCGCCGGGAACTGCACGAGCTGGCCGGGCGCTATGGGTTTCGGCATCCGAGCGTTATTAGCAAGAGCGTGCAGCTAGACCAAACGCTGAATGAATTTCAGCGGCAGAAAATAGAAAGAAAGCCGACTGTATAGCAGGACAGCCGACTTTCGGGGCGAGCTTTTGGAGGACTCGCCCCGTAATTATACCACAGCAGCAGGGGCGAGCGGCATGCAACGATGGGGCTATATTGCCAAGCATGAACCGCAAATATAGCAGAAAGCCAGCGGCGTACTGTACTGATTCTGGATGCTACGCTAGTTTGGCAGTCACCAAGGAGGGCTAGAGCATATGAGGACGAAGAAAATAAAAGACCTTTCCAATCAGGAGTTAGTGACTGAATATAGCTTTATCGTGGCTAAAGAATCCTCATGGATACCAGGCCCGAACGCAAGAGGAATAAAGGAATTTGAAAAGACCATGCAGCGAAGCCAATTGCTACGTATAGAGCTGTTAAGCCGCTTGGGTGAGCCGGAGGAATCCATTTTCTCATATGCCTGGGAACAGGAAACATGGGCATCCGATGCCAAGCGCTCCAGCCTGCTTCAAGAACACTTGAGCAGTTGGGAAACCGATAAGAAGCGGGCGCTCACGCTCTCAGATGCTATACAAGAAGCTATTAGCTTATTGAGCACATTTAATGAAGTCGGTCACGCGAATTATGATTTAAAGAACGGTGAAGGCGCAGGCAGTCCACAGGAAGCAGAGGAACAGAAGGAAACTGCCCGTAAAGAAATGCGCCTGATCCGGGCATTTATACGTAAACATAAGCGGACGCGTCTGACCAAGAGGTAAAGAGTACCCTTGGTTGGATGTTCCCTGGTATTAGTAAGGGAGCGCTCTCTACCGATCAAGGAGGTTATCAATATGAAAACATGCGGTTATTGCGGTTCGGCGGTGGAGCGAAAATCCAATATGTACTATTGCGCTTTTTGTGACATGGAATTGTTCAGGGAAGATGTGCAGGAGGATGGGCAGCGGAAGCCGGTATCTATTACGGCAGGCGCTACGCTGGCCGGAGCCGAGCGCAGCACGTCCGAATTGATGGAACTGGACAGCTATTACCTAACGGAGCTGCTTACGCTGGTTCGCAGCCAGCGCAAGCAGGTGTACAACAGCTTGCGGATTGTCAACAAAGGGGCTGCTTTATCTCCAGGCTTTGGACAAGCTCAGCAGCAGGGCGGTGCAAACTATGAGTACTGGACTCGAAAGGTATGGGTTATTGAAAATATTTTGCGTGAGCGTGCAGGGTACTATCCGGGCAAAATTACAGAAAACTATTTAAATAGATTCCGTGAACAGGTCTATAAGTCTAATGAAGTTCTGATGCTTATAAGGTCGGATTCCATACAAAAATGATTTTATCCAAATCTTTTATTCTATTACATTCATAGTAAGGGGATATTTTGTTATGTATCATGGATTTAAAGAATATGGCATTATTAAGGTAAAAGTAAAATGCTTTAATGATGCATGTGATAACGTTTTGGAGCATGAATATCCTTTAGACGCTGGTTCTCCTAGAATAGAGGGGAATTGTCCTAAGTGTGGTAAAGGCTATTCCAAAAAAGTGTATAATATCGGGGAAGAATATATCGTTGAAAAAAATTAAAAGATTGAATTAAGGAGAGGGAGAATTTTGCTTAAAGAGCAGATCGAGAATATTGAAACTCAGTTGCAAGTGTTTCCGGATTTTAAACAGATCAGTTTGCAGCGTGGAGACATGACGACAGTATTACAGTTTTTAAAGCAACTACAAGCAATTGGAGACTTGACGGAGTTGTTGGCTGTCTTACAGGCTGCATGGGAAAAGTCAGCCACATGCACCGACAAGGAGGACTGTCAGGGAGCCATAGAACGGCTTCGTGATGCGCTGGATGTATATGTAGAGCGATAGATCTACTTCTAACAACGAAAAAAAGAACTAGCTGTAAAGGGTGCCTGATCGGTCTGAAGAGTCTTAAATTTTAGCGTTAGAGCTTCACATCCCAAAATAGGTGGTGTTGAAATGACGATAGCGAATCAGATCATGTCTATGAAGCCGGGAATGGAGCTTGATGAAGAAATTGCCACGGTTATTCTGGATATTATAGGTACTATTGATATTGAGGGAGAATTAGGACAGTATCGAAGCTATTCTTCTGACCCGTTGGCCGCAATCAATTTGTGGGAATTTGCTAGTCGGGCCTTTGCTCCTGTTGCTCTCATTAATTATGGTGATATTCCTAGCCAGATTAGTCATTACTGTAGTATTAAGGACGAAGAAGATGAAGAAGCTTTTGTTGCAGTTATGACACGGAACTGGATGGAATCTCTTTCTAAGGCGTTTCTTCTTTATTACAATAATCTATATGGTGATTATGATTTACAATAATCTATGTGACATGGCTCATGCTAGCGGCTCTAAGGCGGCAAGGTCGTCAATTGAACAGCGGGGTTGACAGGAGCTTAGGGCGCACGGCGTTTAAAATAATAATAGGGTGTACCTAGTATACTAGGTACACCCTATTATTTATAAGAGCATATAGGTGTACCTTTTTTTGATTTTTTTTGTTTTATAGAATTAATTGAGGAGTATAGAGGGTATACCGGTGTACTTTTTTTATTTTTCACTCGGGTTGTGGATGGTCGTTTGCGTGATTTGAAACTGATATTATTTTTTTGTGCTAAAGTGTACTTAGTAAACCCGGTACACTCTTTTTAAAATAAGGACTTATTGGTTTACTTTTAAATGGAAGTGATATATAATAAACTTATTAAAAGTTTACTTAGTACACCTGGTACACCTCTTGTTTTATATATAATTCAAAGTAAACCATAGGACGGTGAGGAGTTATGAAGGAACCAAAAACGTATAAATTGGAAACGCAGTTGATAGAGAAGATGGAAGAATTGGCATCATCAAGCGGTTTGTCAACTCAAAACGATTTCATGGAAGACATGGTACGAGTCTATGAAATGCATCGGCTTAAAGAAGGGATCGGGGGAGGATATGCATCCCTTCTCTCTGAATGGGAGTATCATAAGAACCGCGAATATGAAATAATAGTCAACATCATAGAGTCAGAGTCGGCGGCGCGACTGGAGATCACCCAAGAGCATGAAAAAGTACTTGCTGAAAGAAGTGCGGCGTTTTTTGCTCAGGAGCAGACAATTGCCGAGCAGACGGTAGAAATTAAACGTCTCAAGGAAGAAAGCAAAGTTCTGGTAAAAACGAACACCGAGCATGAGCAGCTAATTGAACAGTTGCGAGATAATCAGAAAAAGGGAGATAGCTTGATTGAAGAATATAAAGGGAAAATTGATACATTAAGCGGGCTTTTGAATGAATCTAAAGCCGCTGCTGCTGAAAGTAAAGAGTTGGCGGGGCAAGTGGCCGAGCTACAAACTAGCCAGGACAAGCATATGGACCGGATCGCACGCCTGGAGAATGATATAACTGTTCTGGAGCAGCAACGGCAGGAGCAATTGGAACAACAAACCGAACGGCACGAGCAAGAATTGCAGCAGCAGCAAGCCCGTCTGGATGTTCAACGTGAGCGCGATTTGGTTCAACTCAGAGTGGAATATCAGAACAAGATTGAGAAGCTTTCGGCAGATGCTAGGGTTTCAAGTGAAGAATCTACGGCTGAAATCCGAAAGCTTTATAGCATTGTGGATAGTTTGCGGGAGAAGGCGGGAGCTGCCAAGAGCACAACCAGTCGCAAAACTGCTACTCCAAAAGATGAAGGTAAAACTCAATAGATTGAGGATTGTTCGGAAAAAGAATGATTTTTCGTGCTTGGCCAGCTCCTTCAGGAAGATCCAATTGGTTTAAAACCCGAACATTCGTAGGCTGGACGCACAAGTGGTCAGTTAGCAAATAATGCCCCCGGCTAATCACCGGGGGCATTTCAACTTTAATCGTCTAAATCACTAAGGAATGTCTTACGAGTAAAATTTCTTATAGTTGAATTTGTTTCAAAGGATGCTTGTCGAGGATCAGGTATGTTGTCCTTTGGCTTGCTATTGACTACTGCCGGTGCTGTGAGCCTTGGAATAGGAACTTCACTAGGATTGCTCACCAACTGTACAACTAATTGTCCAATCAGCGCTTTCGTTTTGTCACTTTTTAAGAATTTTTTTTCTTCCTCAGTCAAATTTTCTGGAAAAGGAATGACCAACTGTTTTTCCGGCCGTTGGAATAACGCTTCTTTTTCAATAGCTTGTACAAATCGTTCTGCAATCTCGCTGCTAAATTTTCGTTGATGTATCTCTTTTAGATTCCCTAAGTAATCTGATACAGTTTTCGGCACATCATGAGGGAGACGGAATGACACCACCTTCCCACCTTGAAAATCAGATTCGGACATGGGTATCCCCTCTTACTCAGCGGTAGCCGCTGCTTCTGATATCTTAATTCCTTTTTCATCCAAATACATTAGAAGAATTTTGAAATATGCACGAGCAATCATCCATACACTTTCCTTTGCACTGACGAATCTAAATGGATATTGATTTTCTTTTGAATTGATTTCAGTTAAAGCATTTTTCAACACAACTGCCCCGCCGCCTATTTGATAGGCTAAACGTGTATCAGGAACCTTACGCCAAACTTCTTTGATTAATTTATATTCTTCCTTAGCTAGTTCAGCTAATTCCGGTTCGATAATATCTTTAATAGATATTCGATTTCCGTTTTTCCAAATATGATACTGTTCTTCCGGTTGTTCATTGGTAATAATTTCGACAAGAACCCGCCGACTTTTTATTTCGTATTTATGTTCTTTGTCAACTTTCCGGATGATATTATCCAGGGTTGTCGAAACACCCTTTTTAATTCCATCTGAATATTGGTTGTCCACTTCTGAATTTTTTGTAATGACGGCTGTATCTGTGGATAACCCGCCAATGTCATTTATGATAATGCTTTTACCAATCAAATCTTCATTTTTTGTTGAGCCATCATCATTGGTTGTAAGATCAACAAATGCTGCAAAGCCTTCTGTATTGACAATAACTTGTTCAAATTGCAAGCGAACAGTTTTTCCTTCATATAAAGGAGTCTTTAAAAATGTAACTAGATGCTGGCCGTTTTTAATTTTGTCTCTAAAAGCTTTTCTTTTCCCTCGCTTTGCTTCGTCCAGAGGAAGGCCAGTGGAAAGATAGTGAGGGACTTGATAAACTCCTTCTTCATTTGGAGTTCCATTCCATACAGCATCCAGAGCAGCAGTCGTCAGGAGCATAATAATGGGTTGGTCAGAGTCGCTTTTATCCTCTTCTGGAGTCAATTCATCATTATTAGAATACTTTGCTGCTAAATTGCCTACAGCAACTTTGCGTTTATTGTTTTTCAATGCAGTAGATGTAATTTCTACATGAAGTGCGTCTAAAGGGTCTTTTTCCATATCTATAATGTCACGATCCTCTAAATCTACGACAACGTTGGGTATAGTAAGATCGGCTGTTAGACTGTTGAGATAGGCTTTTACAGCATCATTTCCAATATCAACGGCCAATGCTCTTTCGGCATTTTTCATGCAATGATTCGCTCCTTTTGATAGGGGATTTTTGGTATGATTTTATTGTATACTTATTTGTATACAAAGTCAATTTATTTGTTTACAATATTGTATACAAATAATCACATAAAAAACCCTTGCTACTCAAGGGAATGAAATTATGCGAATTGATTTTTGTGGAATAAAATAGAAAAAACCACCTGCAAGGCAGGCGGTAGAATTAAAGACTTGCAAAAACCAAAGAATAGTGGCAAAATCTGATATAAGAGATTTATCAACATGTGGATAACTTTTTTGAATCGTACTTATTCGACTTTTTAGATAAAAAAAGACAAAAAGAAAAAGCACCACCCAAATTTTATGAAGAAGTCTAGTTTGGCGACCTGCCTTCATCATAAAACCCCAAGAGTTGTGCTTTACTCGTTTTTTGCTTCTGGGTATATTATACCCTATTTGCGAAAAGAAAGTAAAGCCAAACTCTTAATTTCCTACTGCCTTTTTTTAGGCGTGGTGCTGGAAATGGGAGTTTTTTTAATGCCTACATATGCGAATTTACCTAATTTACCATATAACTCATTTTGGGACTTATATCATAATCAGCTCACGGATCGGCCAAAACGCTATGAAAAGGCTGAAAACCGTGATCATAGTTTGGGATGGGTGTACCTAAGCAACGATTGCCAATCTGCCAAAGCTGTTCGTACTTACCAAACCCTATTTGTCCTTAGTGACCATTATACATACTATACCCCTAATACCTTCTATCGGAGAGGTTCGCGCAACCAGGAGACTTTGCGCTGGCTTAATGCGATTGTATTAGACGTGGACACAAAACGTGGTGTGAATGTCGGTCTTTGCTTGCCGGATCTTCTCGAACAGATCCGGTCTGCTGGTCTGCCGCTGCCTACCATGGTTGTGAGAACCCCAAGCGGGGGCTACCATGTCTATTTTGTGCTGGATTCCCCCCGTAAAGCGTTCTCTAATGCCGTTGCGACCTACAACAAGCTACAGCTTGCTATGGCTACAGCCATCGGTGCAGATCAACAGGCAGTTGGAGCAGAGCGCTATTTCCGCATACCTACCGAGAAAAACGTTATTTACCGGAGTGAACGACGGGTAGCTTTTGAAGAATTGAACGATTGGTATTGGCTTAACCATGAGCCGGAGCAAGAGAGCGCTAGAACGGGCGTTTGGGCGCGGCGTGGGCTTTTGGAGCGGGAAGCAGTCCAGGCGCTTCTACGGGGCGTAGAGCGCGGCAAAAGGGATAATGCAGCGTATACGCTTGCCCTGGTATACAAAGCTGAAGGATATGACCAGGCAGATGCAGAGGACGAGCTGCATGGGTGGAATAACCGTCTGGATTCGCCGCTTCCGGAGCGAGCTATTCAACAAAAGGTGCGGAGTGCGTACAAGCCGGGCGCTCCAGCCGGGCCAAAAGCCGATTGGATTTACTATTTAACGGGGGTTCCTTTCGCGCATGCAGCGAAGTGGGAAGCGGCCAAGCCGAGAGCAGATAGAGAACGTAGCCATTATGTAGAATGGGCAAGTGATATACTCGAATTTCTAAGAGAGCAGCCCGGCCAACAAGTTACCGGATCGCAGCGGCAGCTTGCAGCTTCTTTCGGCATGTCCCTGTCTACTTTTCAGGAAGTTGTATGTAATTTAGTACAAACGGAAAAAATAACATTAGAGGTATCCGGAAAGGGACGAGCAGCACGCACAACCCTTCGATTGGTAGGGCCGAAAGATACCACCAAAACTACGGCCAAGATCATCCCTTTTCCAAAACAAGAATTTACAAATAGTTACATAATTAATGTACCAGTCTCCAATACATTTAAGGTTCTAGGGGGGTGGCGGGTGGGGTTTACCCTGGGCTTTCTGGGGGTTGCTCTATTTTGCCTCCGCCTCTACCTTAGTGTATTTTTATGTGGGCTTCTTTTCCCTGCTCTCTGTTGGCGTTTCTTTTTTCGGGGTTTTCCCTTTTTTGTTTGCACTTATTTCTAGCTCTCTTTTTTTTGCCGCGCTGGACCTATTTTTGATTTAGTTCTGGCTTCCTGTGCTCCGCTTTAAATTCCTATTCTTCCCTGTTATTTTAGCCCTGTCTACTCCTGATTCTTCCATACAATTGACCTAGTTTGGTCTGTCGAATTTGGGAGTATCTGTTCATTTTATGTCGATTTGGTTCTTCTCTGGAGGCATGTTTGCTATACTTAATTGCATGAAACACCGAAAAACCACTCTAACTTGAGCCGAAAAAGGCTGTATCCCTATGTTCTTTTTGAGTTGCACCCCCACCCCCGCCAATTGCTTGG
>NZ_CP013209.1:0-2943 GCF_001447315.1 Paenibacillus sp. IHB B 3084
CTTAATTCCTTCCATTTCCTGTTCGGAAATTTTGGCAGTTCCAATATCCATATGACGATACACCTGCATGGAATCTCCGGAAATAATTTCCCCGTCAAATTGCCGTGCCATCTCGATGCTTAATTTTGTCTTGCCGACCGCTGTCGGGCCAACAAGAACAAGTAGTTTAGATGCCGCTGTCAATATCAATCACTCCGTACACTGTTTTCGTTGTGCCCCGTTGCTCCACACGGAAGCCGAGGCGGGTAAATTCCCCGCTGCCCCGTTTTTCCTTCAATACAATTGTTTTCCTTGCAATCCGTTTTGCCTGAGCAATACTTTCCTCATCCAGTGCCATCGGTCCATTGAATGGCTAACCCGGATGCGCTGGATGAGGAAAGTATTGCTCAGGCAAAACGGATTGCAAGGAAAACAATTGTATTGAAGGAAAAACGGGGCAGCGGGGAATTTACCCGCCTCGGCTTCCGTGTGGAGCAACGGGCACAACGAAAACAGTGTACGGAGTGATTGATATTGACAGCGGCATCTAAACTACTTGTTCTTGTTGGCCCGACAGCGGTCGGCAAGACAAAATTAAGCATCGAGATGGCACGGCAATTTGACGGGGAATTATTTCCGGAGATTCCATGCAGGTGTATCGTCATATGGATATTGGAACTGCCAAAATTTCCGAACAGGAAATGGAAGGAATTAAGCACCATTTGATTGATATTCATGAGCCGGAATACCCATATTCGGTAGCTGCATTTCAGGAAGATTGCCGTCGCCTTATACCGGATATTCATGCCAGAGGAAAACTACCGTTTATCGTAGGTGGGACTGGTTTGTATGTGGAGTCTGTCTGCTATGAATACCAGTTTTCCGAGGTTGGAGCTGATGAAGCTTTTCGTCAGGAACAGCTTGATTATGCCGAGAAATTTGGAGCTGAGGCGCTTCATGCGCGACTACAGGCGGTTGATCCCGAAAGTGCACGTCGTCTGCATCCCAATGATCGTCGCCGAGTCGTTCGAGCATTGGAAATTTATCATGTTAGCGGAACGACTCTTAGCTCGCAATTGGCCAATCAAAAAAAGGAATCTCCTTATCAGCTATGCATCGTAGGTTTGACAATGGATAGGCAAATGCTATATAAACGTATTGAAGACCGAATTGACGGGATGCTCGATCAAGGGCTTGTTGCTGAGGTAACCTCCTTAATGGAACGGGGAGTGCGAAGCGATGCCATCTCCATGCAAGGTCTAGGCTATAAAGAGATATCCTCCTACCTGCGAGGAGAGGTGTCTTTGGAAGAGGCGGTGACTTGGCTAAAACGGGATACGCGTCATTTTGCGAAGCGGCAGCTCTCGTGGTTTCGCCATATGAAGGATATCCAGTGGGTAGATGTCACCGATTTCGGAAATTTTTCTGCTCATGCAGCCCGAATACACGAAATTATAGCAGGAAAGTTCCGGACAGACCTTGAATATACTTCAAAACAATCCAAATGATTATTGGGGGTACGGCTAAAATGAACAAGTCCATTAATATCCAAGATACGTTTCTGAATCAATTGCGCAAGGATTCTATACCGGTAACGGTGTACCTGATCAATGGATTTCAGGTGCGGGGAACGATTAAAGCATTTGACAACTTCACAATTGTTATCGACTCGGATGGAAAGCAACAGTTGATCTACAAGCATGCTATTTCCACTTTTACACCGCAGCGCAATGTGTCGCTTGTGCAGCAACAAGATAACGCAAGCGATAACTGATTACGGCCTGACGGTCGCCCGGGTTGATGAAACTTTTCAAGCGTCCGTCTCGTCTAACCGTATAGGAATGTGACCGGGAGCAACCTGAACAGGGTTGTTCTTTTCATTCCGTTTGCTTTCATGCTGCCGACAGCAAGCTATATATACTTTCGGCAACATATGATTATTCGCGAAAGGGAGTCAGGGGAATGCCAAACGATTCATTGTCCAGATCCGGCAATCGCAATAGAAACACACCTAAAGAGAAGCCGAAGGGCAAGAAAAAGAAAATTACAGGTAAGCAAATTGGATGGACACTGTTTATTACGGCGGCGTTAGCCATATTTTGCGCGCTTGGTGGATATTTGTTTGTCATGGTTAATGGTGAAAAAATCTATAAGGCCAATCAAGACAAAATTACAGTGAATGAGACATCGAAGGTTTACGATCGCAACGGCGTGCTTATGGGTGAGCTATCCGTACAAAAAAGTGATCCTGTCACAAGTGAAGAAATACCAGACCTGCTGAAAAAGGCCTTTGTGGCAACTGAGGATAAACGGTTTTATGAGCATCAGGGTGTCGATATTTGGTCCATTGGCCGGGCGGCTGTTAAGGACATCGTAGCCCGTTCGGCAGTTGAGGGCGGCAGTACGCTGACCCAGCAGTTGGCGAAAAACCTGTTTTTGACGCGTGACAAGACCTTTTTCCGTAAAGCGACCGAAGTATCCATTGCGATGGCCCTGGAGCGGAATTTGAATAAAGAACAAATTATTACGCTTTATCTGAACCGTATTTGGTTTGGACGTTCTTACTCCGGTATCAAAGCGGCGTCGGAAGGCTATTTTGGAGTGTCAGACTTAAATAAATTAAAGTTATGGCAGATCGCTACATTGGCAGCTATTCCAAAAGGGCCTTCCAAATATAATCCAATTAGTAATCCGGAAAACTCAAAGGAACGACGTGCAGTGGTTCTCCAGTTGATGTTCGAGCAGGGAATGATCGGCAAGCAGGAAATGGAAGAGGCCAAGGCTGTAGATTATGATTACAAGCAGCCGGAAAAAGTTCAAAAGTATCAGAATTTTATGGAATATGTGATGAATGAGGCGGAGGAAGCCCTGCCGGAAGTCAGCGGAGACGACTTGATCGTTGGTGGATATAAAATTCATACGACGATGGATGCTCAGGCCCAAAATGCGTTGGATCAGGCGATG